>NZ_CM173488.1:0-72500 GCF_057782475.1 Clostridium sp. LIBA-8841
ATGGATGCCCAACTAAACAATCTATGGGAACAAGCGTTGAATATAATAAAAGGAGAAATCTCTGAAATAAGCTTTAATACTTGGATTAAGAGCTGTACTCCTATATCAATGTCAGACAATACATTGAAACTTTCTGTTCCTAATGAATTCACTAAAGGGATTCTAGATACAAGATATAAGGACTTATTAATTCAAGCTTTAAAGATAGTTACATCTAGAAGATTTAAAATAGAGTTCTACCTTGAATCTGATTTAGAAGAAGAGAAAGAGAATGAGGAAAAACAAAAAGAAGAAAAAAAAGAGAATACAAATGATGTCGATGGCTCTATAGTTGTAAGCGATGAAATGTCAGCTACACTAAATCCTAAATACACATTTCAATCTTTTGTCATCGGTAATAGTAACCGTTTCGCTCATGCAGCATCTTTAGCTGTTGCTGAGTCACCAGCCAAAGCCTATAATCCTTTATTTATATATGGAGGAGTTGGCCTTGGAAAGACTCACTTAATGCACGCTATAGGACACTATATTCTTCAAGAAAATCCTAAAGCAAAAGTAGTTTATGTGTCATCTGAAAAATTTACTAATGAGCTTATAAATGCTATTAAGGATGATAAAAACGAAGAGTTTAGAAATAAATATAGAAAAGTCGACGTTTTATTAATAGATGATATTCAATTCATAGCTGGTAAGGAACGTACTCAAGAAGAATTCTTCCATACTTTTAATGCATTACATGAAGAGAATAAACAAATAATTCTATCATCAGATAGACCACCAAAAGAAATTCCTACATTAGAAGATAGATTAAGATCTAGATTCGAATGGGGTCTAATTGCAGATATTCAAGCACCCGATTTCGAAACTAGAATGGCAATACTAAAGAAAAAAGCTGATGTTGAAGGGCTAAATGTACCAAATGAAGTTATGGTGTATATAGCTACTAAAATCAAATCAAACATAAGAGAATTAGAAGGCGCACTTATAAGAATAATAGCGTATTCATCTTTAACTAATAGAGATGTAAGCGTTGATTTAGCTTCTGAAGCACTTAAAGATATAATATCTAATAAAGAAAGTGCTCCAGTTACAATAAAAACTATTCAAGAATCTGTAGCAAATTATTATAATTTAAGAATAGATGATTTAAAATCACAAAGAAGAACTAGAAATATAGCTTATCCTCGTCAGATTGCTATGTATTTAAGTAGAAAGCTTACAGATATGTCTTTACCTAAAATAGGTGAAGAATTTGGTGGTAGAGACCATACTACAGTAATTCATGCTTACGAAAAAATTTCTGAGAATTTAAAGACTGATGAAGGTCTACAAAGTATGATAAACGACATTACTAAAAAGCTTACTCAAAAGTAATTAACAAAGTACATAATAACTGTATAATATCTGTGGATAACCTGTTAATTATTATGTTTATTATTTTTTACCTGTTATTTTGTTGTGGATAATTGTTCACAGTAATCTACAGGTTATCCACAAGCAAAAAATCTCTGTAAGCATTGATATATAAGAGGCTCAGAGGTTTATCCACAAATCCACAGGTACTATTACTATTATTATTATATATATTATCTATTAATATATCTATTATACAAAAATTCACACTGTGTATAACTTATGTGAATAAGTCCTAGAAGGAGGGTTTTAATTTTGATATTTACATGTGATAAAAATAAACTACAAGAATCTATAGCTATAGCTCAAAAAGCTATAACAGGAAAATCAACAATGCCTATATTAGAAGGTCTATACATAGAAGCTTCAGAAAATATAGTAACTATAATAGGATCAGACAAGGATGTTAGTATAGAAACTAAATTTGAAGCAGAAGTTAATGAACCAGGTAAATTAGTTGTTGATGCCAAAATCTTTGGAGAAATAATAAGAAAGTTACCTAATGATAAAATTAAAATAGAAACAGTTTCAGAAGAAGCTATAAGAATAACATGTCAAAAGTCTGTTTTTGATTTATTACACATGAATGCAGAAGACTTCCCAAGTTTACCTAAAATAAATGAGAACATGATCTTCTCAATAAACCAAGGAATTCTTAAGAATATGATAAAAGGAACATCTTTTGCTATAGCTCAAGATGAAACAAGACCTATTCTTCAAGGTATATTATTCGAAATTAAAGATTCTAAATTAAACTTAGTAGCTTTAGATGGATATAGACTAGCAATAAGAACGGAAGATATAGATACTAACAATACAATTAATGCTGTTATACCAGGAAAAACTTTAAATGAAGTTGCTAAGATATTAGATGACTCTGATGAAATAGTTAATATTACATTTACTCCAAATCATATATTATTTAATATGGGAGATACAAAAGTAATTTCTAGATTATTAGAAGGTGAATTTATAAAATACGATGCTTTATTACCAAAAGAACATAAGTTACAAATTGAAGTAGATAAACAAACACTTCAAAATGGTATTGAAAGAGCATCACTTATGGCTAAAGAAGGAAATAGTAACTTAGTTAAGTTTGATATAACTGATGAAAACATAGTAATCACATCTAATTCTCAATTAGGAAAAGTTAGGGAAGAGGTTACTATAAAATTGCAAGGAGATGAAATACAAATTGCATTTAACTCAAAATATCTTTTAGACGTTTTAAAAAATATGGAAGAGGATAAAATAGAATTAAGAATGACAAGTAGTATA
This sequence comes from Clostridium sp. LIBA-8841, assembly GCF_057782475.1. Taxonomy (NCBI): domain Bacteria; kingdom Bacillati; phylum Bacillota; class Clostridia; order Eubacteriales; family Clostridiaceae; genus Clostridium; species Clostridium sp. LIBA-8841. The sequence continues at coordinate 2,695 of NZ_CM173488.1, forward strand.
TCTCCTTGTATTATTAGAAATAAAAACAATGATTTATGCGAATATCTAGTTTTACCAGTAAGAATAGCAAGATAATTTAAACTTATTTTATAACTATGGTGAGTTTAGTATTACTAAACTCACCATAGACTATTTTTTATTTTATTTTTGAAAGGAGAAACAATGTATTTATTTTTAATATACATTGGGTGAATAATTATGCAAGAAGTAAAGATCAATACAGAATTTATAAAATTAGATTCATTTTTAAAATGGTGTGGAGCAGTTAGCTTAGGATCAGAAGCTAAAATGTTCATAATGGATGGAGAAGTTTTAGTTAATGGAGAAGTATGTACTCAAAGAGGAAAAAAATTAAGAGTTGATGATACTGTAGAGTTCAATGGTGAAATTTATAAGTTAATTTAAAGATACATAGCCTAAAGAACATAAGAATATGGTATAATTAAATATAGGTGTTTTTATGTATATAAAAAGTTTGCAATTAATTAATTATAGAAATTATGAAAATTTATCAATCAAGCTTTGTCCGAATGTAAATGTCTTTATAGGTGATAATGCACAGGGAAAAACTAATGTAATAGAAGCAATATATTATTGTGGATTTGCTAAGTCCCATAGAACTAATAAAGACAGGGAGCTAATAGAGTGGAATAAGGACAGAGCTTTTATAAGGTTAGATGTTCATAAAGATAGATTAGATAAAATCATAGATGTGAATATTTTAAAAGATGGAAAAAAAGCTATTAGCATAAATTCAATAAAGATAAGTAAAATTGGAGAATTAATTGGAACGTTTAACGTTGTTATGTTCTCTCCAGAAGATTTAAAAATAGTAAAAGAATCTCCTGGAATAAGAAGAAAATTTCTTGATATGGAACTTAGCCAATTAAATAAAAGGTATTATCATAATTTAGTTCAATACAATAAAGTTTTACATGAAAGAAACTTAGTTCTTAAAAATAAAAATGTAAATGAGGAAATGTTAGATATATATGATATACAATTGGCACAATATGGAGAGAATATTATTAAGACAAGATTAAAGTATATAGAACAGTTAAACAAATATTCTAAAGAAATTCACAAAGAAATAACTTCAGGAAAAGAAGAGATTGAATTTAAATATATTTCAACTGTAAAAGATTTAGATAATATTAAAGATTCTATGATAAAGCTATTAGAACAAAATAGAAAAAAGGATATAGATAAAAGAGCAACATCTATAGGCCCACATAGAGATGATTTTAATATATATTTAAATAATATAGATGCAAAGATTTATGGTTCACAAGGTCAACAAAGAACTAGTGTATTAACAATAAAATTTGCATCTTTAAAAATAATAAAAGAAATAACAGGTGAATATCCTGTGTTATTATTAGATGATGTATTGTCAGAATTAGATTTTAATAGAAAAAGATATGTTTTAACATCTATAAAAAACATACAAACAGTAATAACATGTACAGGAATAGAGGATTTAACCAGTTATTTAGATGAAAACTCAAAAGTATTCAGAGTTATAAATGGACGTATTCAATGTTAAAGGAGGAGTATTTGTGTTTTTACACTTAGGAGAGAATGTAGTAGTTCCAGTTAAAGATGTTATAGGAATATTTGATATTCAAACTGCTATGTATAGTTCAGATACTATACAATTCTTAAGAATGGCTGAAGAGGATGGATTCGTTGAAAGAATTACAGATGAAAAGCCAAAATCTTTTGTTATAGCTGAGATAGATAAAATGAGTAAAGTATATCTTTCACCTATTTCATCATCTACATTAACAAAGCGTACAGATATTAATTATAATCCTTAAATTTTTGAATAAAGATAAATTTAAGTTTATTAACTAAAGATTTATTTATTTTTAAAAAGTTTTTAGAAATATAGGATTGCCACATTATTTGGGAAGGGTTAACCCATATCCTTTAAATTAATAGATCTTAAATAATGTTTACGTTAAGTGTGAGGATCGAAGGAATTTCAACTAAGTTGTTTGAAATTATTCACGGAAGACCCTATAAAAGTTAAATTGCTGCTATATAGGAGGAGTTATATGTTGGAGCAAAACAATCAAAATTATGATGCTAGTCAGATTCAAGTCTTAGAAGGATTAGAAGCTGTAAGAAAAAGACCAGGAATGTACATTGGTAGTACTAGTTCTAGAGGTCTTCATCATCTAGTTTACGAAATTGTTGATAACAGTATTGATGAAGCATTAGCAGGATACTGTAAGAATATAAAAGTTTACATACACAAGGATAATTCAATTACTGTAGTTGATGACGGAAGAGGTATGCCAGTAGGAATCCATCCAAAGATGGGAAAACCAACTGTAGAAGTTATCATGACAGTTCTACACGCAGGAGGTAAATTCGGAGGAGGCGGATACAAAGTATCTGGTGGATTACATGGTGTTGGTGCATCTGTAGTTAATGCTCTTTCAGAATTATGTGAAGTAATTGTAACTAGAGATGGATATGTTTGGAAACAAATATATAAAAGAGGTGCTGTACTTACTGGTTTAGAGAAAATAGGAGAAGCTGAAGGAAGTGGAACTAAAGTTCACTTTAAACCAGATGTTGAAATATTTGAAGAAACTGAATATGATTTCGAAATTTTATCACAAAGACTTAGAGAGTTAGCATTCTTAAATAAAGGAATAAACATAACTCTTATTGATGAAAGAGGAGAGGAAATCAAAGAAGAAGTATATCACTATGAAGGTGGTATAAAATCTTTTGTAAGTTATTTAAATAGAAACAAAGAGGTTTTACATAAAGAACCAATTTATGTAGAAGGTCTTAAAGATGGTATTTCAGTAGAGGTTTCATTACAATATCATGATGGATTCAATGAAAATATCTTTACTTTTGCTAATAATATAGATACTGTTGAGGGAGGAACTCACTTAGCAGGATTTAAAACAGCATTAACTAGAGTAATGAATGATTACGCTAGAAGATTTGGCCATTTAAAAGATGCAGATAAGAATTTATCAGGAGATGATATCAGAGAAGGTCTAACTGCTGTTATTTCTGTTAAAATATCTGAACCTCAATTTGAAGGGCAAACAAAAACAAAATTAGGGAACAGTGAGGTTAGAAGTGCTGTTGATTCAATTTCAGGGGAAGGAATATCTACTTTCTTAGAGGAAAATCCTGAAGTTGGTAAAGTAATAATAGAAAAAGCTTTATTAGCATCAAGAGCTAGAGAAGCAGCAAGAAGAGCGAGAGAACTTACAAGAAAATCAGTTCTTGAAAGAAGTTCACTACCGGGTAAACTTGCTGACTGTTCATCAAAAGATCCAAAGGAATGTGAAATCTATATAGTTGAGGGAGACTCAGCGGGTGGATCTGCAAAGCAAGGAAGAGATAGAAAATTCCAGGCTATATTACCTTTAAGAGGTAAGATAATGAACGTAGAAAAGCAAAGATTAGATAAAATTTTAGGTTCAGATACTATAAGATCAGTGGTAACTGCTTTAGGGGCAGGTATAGGACCTGAGTTTGATATAGAGAAAATAAGATATAATAGAATAATAATCATGACAGATGCTGACGTTGATGGTGCTCACATAAGAACTCTATTATTAACATTCTTTTATAGATATATGAGAGACTTAGTTGAGCAAGGACACGTTTATATAGCACAACCACCACTATATAAAATTTCTAAAGGTAAACAAGAAAGATATGCTTACACAGATTCTGCTGCAGATGAAATAATAGCTGAGTTTGGTGGAAAAGATAGTAGCGTTAATGTTCAAAGATACAAAGGTCTTGGAGAAATGAACGCAAACCAACTTTGGGAAACTACTATGGATCCAGAATCAAGAGTATTGTTAAGAGCAGATATAGAAGATGCTATGGCAGCTGATGAGATATTTACAATTCTTATGGGCGATAAAGTAGAGCCGAGAAGAGAATTTATTCAGAAGAATGCTAAAAAGGTTAGCAATTTAGATATATAGTACTAATATGAGGTGAAGTACATGAGCTTTAATGAGGGAAAAGTAATACCCATAGATATAAATAAAGAAATGAAAAAATGCTACATAGATTATGCTATGAGCGTTATTGTTGGTAGAGCATTACCAGATGTTAGAGATGGTTTAAAACCAGTTCACAGAAGAATTTTATATTCAATGCAAGAATTAGGACTATATCCTGAGAAAGGATATAGAAAATGTGCCAGAATCGTTGGGGAAGTTTTAGGTAAGTACCATCCACACGGTGATACATCAGTTTATGATGCTTTAGTTAGAATGGCACAGGATTTCTCTTTAAGATATATGCTTGTTGATGGACACGGTAACTTCGGTTCTGTTGATGGGGACTCAGCAGCGGCAATGAGATATACAGAAGCTAAAATGAATAAAATAGCTTCTGAAATGCTTAGAGATATAAATAAAAATACTGTTGATTTTGCACCAAATTTTGATGGTGAGGAAAAAGAACCAGTTGTATTACCTTCAAGATATCCAAACCTTTTAGTTAATGGTTCATCAGGTATCGCAGTTGGTATGGCTACTAATATCCCACCACACAACTTAGGTGAAGTTATTGATGGAACTATAGCTCTTATAGACAATCCAGAGTTAACAAGCTTAGAATTAATGACATACATCAAAGGACCAGATTTCCCTACAGCTGGAATAATAATGGGTAAATCAGGTATAAGAGCAGCTTATGAAACTGGAAAAGGTAGAATAGTAGTAAGAGCTAAGGCTGAAATTGAAGAGGAGAATGGAAGACATAGAATCATAGTTACTGAACTTCCATACCAAGTTAATAAGGCTAAGCTTATAGAATACATTGCAGATCTTGTTAAGGATAAAAAGATTACTGGAATATCAGATTTAAGAGATGAGTCTGATAGAGAAGGTATGAGAATTGTTATAGAACTTAAGAGAGATGCAAATCCAAGTGTTACCTTAAACATGCTATATAAGCATACAAAGATGCAAGATACATTTGGTGTTATAATGCTTGCTTTAGTTGATAATGAGCCACAAATTTTAAATTTAAAACAAGTGCTAACTCATTATATAAATTTCCAAAAAGATGTTATAACTAGAAGAACTCAATTCGAGCTTAATAAAGCAAAGGAAAGAGCTCACATATTAGAAGGATTAATAATAGCTCTTGATAATATTGATGAAGTTATAAGAATAATAAGAGGATCTAAGACTACAGATATAGCTAGAACTACACTTATAGAAAGATTTGGTTTAAGTGAAAAGCAAGCTAATGCAATCTTAGAAATGAGACTTAGAAGACTTACTGGTCTTGAAAGAGATAAGATTGAAAATGAGTATAATGAGCTTATGAAGTTAATAGACTACTTAAATGCAATCTTAGCTAGTGAAGAAAGATTATTAGAAGTTATAAAAGAAGAGCTTCTAGAAATCAAAGCTAAGTACTCAGATGACAGAAGAACTCAAATAGAGAAACAAGAAAATGAAATAGATATAGAAGACTTAATACAAGAAGAGGATGTTGTAATAACTCTTACACACACTGGATACATCAAGAGAATTTCTTCAGATGTTTATTCAGCTCAAAAGAGAGGTGGTAAGGGAATACAAGCAATGACAACAAAAGAGGATGATTTTGTTGAAAATATACTTGTAACATCAACACATGCAAACTTATTATTCTTCACTAATAGAGGGAAGGTATATAAGATTAAGGCATATGAAGTACCTGATGCAGGAAGAACTGCTAAGGGAACAAATCTTGTAAATATACTACCTTTAGAAGCTGATGAAAAAATACAAACAGTTCTTTCAGTTAAGGATGTTCAAGAAGATGGATACTTATTCATGGGAACTAAACTAGGAATAGTTAAGAAAACTCGATTAGGAGACTTCAAGAACATAAGAAAGAATGGATTAATAGCCTTAAACCTTAGAGAAGGTGATGAACTTCTAAAAGCTAAAATAACATACGGAGATGCAGATATAATGTTTGTAACTCAAGATGGTAATGCTATAAGATTTAACGAAACAGATGTTAGACCTATGGGTAGAAGTGCATCTGGTGTTAAAGCTATCAGCTTAAGAGAAGGCGATGTTGCTGTTTGTATGGATATCGCTGTAGAAGGTGAAAAACTGTTAGTTGTAAGTGAAAATGGTTATGGTAAGAGAACTAACCTAGATGAGTATAAGGTACAAAATAGAGGTGGAGTAGGTCTTATAACATATAAAGTATCAGAAAAGACTGGTAAAGTTGTTGGAGCTACTGTATGTAAAGAAGATGATGAACTTATGCTTATAAATAACCAAGGGGTAGCTATAAGAATAAATGTAAGTGGAGTTTCAGTTACAAGTAGATCTGCAATGGGTGTTAAACTTATGAGAACTCTAGAAGATGAAGCAGTAGTAACTATTGCAAAAATATCTGGGGATAATGGAGAAGAGGAAGAAGAATCAACTTTATTAGACCAACTAGAAAGCACAAATGAAATTGCAGAAGAAGTAGCTACAGAGGTTAAAGAAGAGGAAAACTAATATAGTTTTAAATTAGCTCTGATGTTTTTATAGCATCAGAGCTTTTTTTTATAGAAATTTATATGTTTATTAAATTAAATAATAAAAAATGAGTTGAATTAAAAGAAAAATATAATATTAATAAAATAGAATTTGTTGAAGATATTTGAGATTAAAGTAAGAAAAATAGGCTATAAGCATAGATAAAAGAGAAATTAAGATATAAACTTTACCTAGTGTATCAATAATTAAATATATGAGTAAAATAAAGAAAATAAGAGAAAATACAGCTTAATTTATTAAAATGAAGTGAAATAAAAATGTGGATTAGAAGGTATGTGATAAGATATTACTTGTCGCTGACGAACAGCAACAAACAAAAAACAAAACTTGGGAAACAAGTTAAAAAAGTTTTTTGAAGAAAAATGTTGACAAAGTTCGAAAGTGGTGATAAACTAAAGAAGTCGCTTGAGGGCGACGAAGAAATGGTCTTTGAAAATTAAACAGAAGATATTAACATAAACCAGCAATTCTTTTATAAGTAATATGAGTAATAGATTAAACTTTTAAATTGAGAGTTTGATCCTGGCTCAGGATGAACGCTGGCGGCGTGCTTAACACATGCAAGTCGAGCGATGAAGTTTCCTTCGGGAAACGGATTAGCGGCGGACGGGTGAGTAACACGTGGGTAACCTGCCTCATAGAGTGGAATAGCCTCCCGAAAGGGAGATTAATACCGCATAATGTTGAGAGATGGCATCATCTTTTAACCAAAGGAGCAATCCGCTATGAGATGGACCCGCGGCGCATTAGCTAGTTGGTGGGGTAACGGCCCACCAAGGCGACGATGCGTAGCCGACCTGAGAGGGTGATCGGCCACATTGGGACTGAGACACGGCCCAGACTCCTACGGGAGGCAGCAGTGGGGAATATTGCACAATGGGGGAAACCCTGATGCAGCAACGCCGCGTGAGTGATGAAGGTTTTCGGATCGTAAAGCTCTGTCTTTGGGGAAGATAATGACGGTACCCAAGGAGGAAGCCACGGCTAACTACGTGCCAGCAGCCGCGGTAATACGTAGGTGGCGAGCGTTATCCGGATTTACTGGGCGTAAAGGGAGCGTAGGCGGATGATTAAGTGGGATGTGAAATACCCGGGCTCAACTTGGGTGCTGCATTCCAAACTGGTTATCTAGAGTGCAGGAGAGGAGAGTGGAATTCCTAGTGTAGCGGTGAAATGCGTAGAGATTAGGAAGAACACCAGTGGCGAAGGCGACTCTCTGGACTGTAACTGACGCTGAGGCTCGAAAGCGTGGGGAGCAAACAGGATTAGATACCCTGGTAGTCCACGCCGTAAACGATGAATACTAGGTGTGGGGGTTTCAACACCTCCGTGCCGCCGCTAACGCATTAAGTATTCCGCCTGGGGAGTACGGTCGCAAGATTAAAACTCAAAGGAATTGACGGGGACCCGCACAAGTAGCGGAGCATGTGGTTTAATTCGAAGCAACGCGAAGAACCTTACCTACACTTGACATCCCTTGCATTACTCTTAATCGAGGAAATCCCTTCGGGGACAAGGAGACAGGTGGTGCATGGTTGTCGTCAGCTCGTGTCGTGAGATGTTGGGTTAAGTCCCGCAACGAGCGCAACCCTTGTCGTTAGTTACTACCATTAAGTTGAGGACTCTAGCGAGACTGCCTGGGTTAACCAGGAGGAAGGTGGGGATGACGTCAAATCATCATGCCCCTTATGTGTAGGGCTACACACGTGCTACAATGGCTGGTACAGAGAGACGCAATACCGCGAGGTGGAGCCAAACTTTAAAACCAGTCTCAGTTCGGATTGTAGGCTGAAACTCGCCTACATGAAGCTGGAGTTACTAGTAATCGCGAATCAGAATGTCGCGGTGAATACGTTCCCGGGTCTTGTACACACCGCCCGTCACACCATGAGAGTTGGCAATACCCGAAGTCCGTGAGCTAACGCGTAAGCGAGGCAGCGGCCGAAGGTAGGGTCAGCGATTGGGGTGAAGTCGTAACAAGGTAGCCGTAGGAGAACCTGCGGCTGGATCACCTCCTTTCTAAGGAATACATCTTAGGATAACTAAGATGACATAGAATTCTGGATAATATCTCTGTTTAATTTTGAGAGACTATCTCTCAAAATTGTTCTTTGAAAATTGCACATAATTTAATTTATAGAAAACAACAAGCCAAATTGGCAAACCAATTTCTATTCTTTGTAAAATGAGAACTATAACTAATATAGGTCAAGCTACAAAGGGCGTATGGTGAATGCCTTGGCATCAGGAGCCGATGAAGGACGTGATAAGCTGCGATAAGCTTCGGGTAGGCGCACATAGCCTGAGATCCGAAGATCTCCGAATGAGGAAACTCACATGGGAAACCCCATGTATCGTTAAGTGAATACATAGCTTAATGAAGGTAACCCAGGGAACTGAAACATCTAAGTACCTGGAGGAAGAGAAAGAAAAATCGATTTTCTTAGTAGCGGCGAGCGAAAGGGAAAGAGCCCAAACCGGAAACTTGTTTCCGGGGTTGCGGACATAACATAAAAGTGGAGGCTATTGTAACTGAAGAGAGCTGGAAAGCTCCACCGTAGAGGGTAATAGTCCCGTAAGTGAAACGAGAAGACCACGAGTTATGATCCAGAGTACCACGAGACACGTGAAACCTTGTGGGAAGCAGGGAGGACCACCTCCCAAGGCTAAATACTACCTGATGACCGATAGTGAAGCAGTACCGTGAGGGAAAGGTGAAAAGAACCCCGGGAGGGGAGTGAAATAGAACCTGAAACCGTATGCCTACAACCGCTCAGAGCCCCATATGAGGGTGATGAGGTGCTTTTTGTAGAACGAGCCAACGAGTTACGGTATGTAGCAAGGTTAAGTACTTAAGGTACGGAGCCGAAGGGAAACCGAGTCTGAATAGGGCGACTAGTTGCATGCCGTAGACCCGAAACCGGGTGACCTATCCATGGCCAGGTTGAAGCGAGGGTAAAACCTCGTGGAGGACCGAACCACGTTGCTGTTGAAAAAGCATGGGATGAGCTGTGGATAGCGGAGAAATTCCAATCGAACCCGGAGATAGCTGGTTCTCTCCGAAATAGCTTTAGGGCTAGCGTCGAGTATGAGTAGTGGAGGTAGAGCACTGAATGGGCTAGGGGGCATAGCGCTTACCGAACCTTATCAAACTCCGAATGCCACATACTTTGAGCTCGGCAGTCAGACTACGAATGATAAGATCCGTGGTCAAAAGGGAAACAGCCCAGATCGTCAGCTAAGGTCCCAAAGTGTAAGTTAAGTGGGAAAGGATGTGAGATTTCTAAGACAACTAGGATGTTGGCTTAGAAGCAGCCACTCATTAAAAGAGTGCGTAATAGCTCACTAGTCGAGAGATCTTGCGCCGAAAATGTAACGGGGCTAAACTTACCACCGAAGCTACGGGCTTGAACTTAGTTCAAGCGGTAGGAGAGCGTCGTAACCGGGCTGAAGTCGTACCGTAAGGAGCGGTGGACTGGTTACGAGTGAGAATGTTGGCATCAGTAGCGAGATGTGGGTGAGAATCCCACAGGCCGAAAACCTAAGGTTTCCTCAGGAAGGTTCGTCCGCTGAGGGTTAGTCGGGACCTAAGCCGAGGCCGAAAGGCGTAGGTGATGGACAACTGGTTGATATTCCAGTACCACTACCATCGTTATTATCGATGGCGTGACGCAGGAGGATAGTGTGTGCTAGCTATTGGATGCTAGTCTAAGCATTTAGGCAGTGAAAGTAGGCAAATCCGCTTTCATAATGCTGAGGTGTGATGGGGAAGGTTCTACGGAACCGAAGTACATGATTCCACGCTGCCAAGAAAAGCGTCTAGAGAGAGAAGTAGTGCCCGTACCGCAAACCGACACAGGTAGGTGAGGAGAGAATCCTAAGGCCGGCGGAAGAATTACAGTTAAGGAACTCGGCAAATTGACCCCGTAAGTTCGCGAGAAGGGGTGCCTACGAGAGTAGGCCGCAGAGAATAGGCCCAAGCAACTGTTTAGCAAAAACACAGGTCTCTGCTAAAGCGTAAGCTGATGTATAGGGGCTGACGCCTGCCCGGTGCTGGAAGGTTAAGGGGAACACTTAGCGCAAGCGAAGGTGTGAACTTAAGCCCCAGTAAACGGCGGCCGTAACTATAACGGTCCTAAGGTAGCGAAATTCCTTGTCAGGTAAGTTCTGACCCGCACGAATGGCGTAATGACTTGGGCACTGTCTCAACTGTAAATCCGGCGAAGTTGTAGTGCGAGTGAAGATGCTCGCTACCCGCGATTGGACGGAAAGACCCCGTAGAGCTTTACTGTAGCTTAGCATTGAGTTTTGGTATTGTCTGTACAGGATAGGTGGGAGACTAGGAAACCAGGGCGTCAGCCTTGGTGGAGTCATCCTTGGGATACCACCCTGACAGTACTGAAATTCTAACTGGCGGCCATGAATCTGGTCACAGGACATTGTTAGGTGGGCAGTTTGACTGGGGCGGTCGCCTCCTAAAAAGTAACGGAGGCGCCCAAAGGTTCCCTCAGAACGGTCGGAAATCGTTCGTAGAGTGCAAAGGCAGAAGGGAGCCTGACTGCGACACCCACAAGTGGAGCAGGGACGAAAGTCGGGCTTAGTGATCCGGTGGTACCTCGTGGGAGGGCCATCGCTCAACGGATAAAAGCTACCTCGGGGATAACAGGCTGATCTCCCCCAAGAGTCCACATCGACGGGGAGGTTTGGCACCTCGATGTCGGCTCGTCGCATCCTGGGGCTGAAGTAGGTCCCAAGGGTTGGGCTGTTCGCCCATTAAAGCGGCACGCGAGCTGGGTTCAGAACGTCGTGAGACAGTTCGGTCCCTATCCGTCGCGGGCGTAGGAAATTTGAGAGGAGCTGTCCTTAGTACGAGAGGACCGGGATGGACTGACCTCTGGTGTACCAGTTGTTCTGCCAAGAGCACAGCTGGGTAGCTAAGTCGGGAATGGATAAACGCTGAAAGCATCTAAGCGTGAAGCCAACCTCAAGATGAGATTTCCCATAGCGTAAGCTAGTAAGATCCCTTGAAGAACACAAGGTTGATAGGTCGGGGGTGTAAGCATGGTAACATGTTCAGCTGACCGATACTAATAGATCGAGGGCTTGACCAAATATAGTAAATTAAATATGTGCAATTTTGAAAGAACAAAATCTTTCAAAAATATGTTGACAAATTATTAGAGATTTGATAACATATACATGTCATCTGGTGATGATGCTCTTTAGGGTAACACCCGTTTTCCATTCCGAACACGAAGGTTAAGCCTATTGAGGCCGATGGTACTGCACGGGAGACTGTGTGGGAGAGTAGGTGGTTGCCAGGTAATATGGATCTTTAGCTCAGTTGGTTAGAGCAACCGGCTCATAACCGGTAGGTCCGGGGTTCGAGTCCCTGAAGGTCCACCATTTTTGGGGGTATAGCTCAGTTGGGAGAGCACCTGCCTTGCACGCAGGGGGTCAAGAGTTCGAATCTCTTTATCTCCACCAAAAACTCTAAACATTTGTTTAGAGTTTTTTTATTGTCTTAAATACATATACAATTCTAAAGAATCTAAAATGTTCAAAATAATCTTAAAAATTTTCCACATAAATTATAAAAAACTAACAAGTTATCCACAGGAAATATGTGAGTTATATACATATAAACATTTAGTTAGTGGATAAATATATTAACGGAAAGATAATATATAATAATTATCTTTATATGTTATAATTTACAATATTAATATCTTTAATAAGAACAGAAGGTGAATACCTAATATGACTTACAGAATAAAGCAATTCTTTTGGGCTATTTCAGCTAATTTTAAAGAGCTAGATTATGCTTATGTAGAATGCTTTTTAACTGAGTACGAGTTACACCTTTTTAAAAAACTTAAAAAAGGTGAGCAGCTACATTGTATAAAAGTTTCTAGGGATTGTGTTAGATTAGCTAGAGCTAAAGGAATTAACTCAGATATACAATTAAGAAAAGTTTCTAAATTAGGATTATTACATGATATAGGAAAACTATATTATCCATTAAATGTGATGACTAAATCTTTTTTAATTTTGGGAAAAAGATTATCTAATAATGAAATAAGAAAGTTTCAAAATATAAAAGCTATATATATTTACTATAATCATGGAGATAAAGCATTTAATTATCTAAGAGAAAATGATTATGATCCAGATTTTATAGAAGCAATTAAGGGACATCATTCTATGAAGAGTGGGAATAATATATTGCTAGATATATTAAAAGAAGCAGATGATATGAATTAATTTAAAAAAATATTTTTTATAGAATTTATAAATATAATTTTCTATATAGATTTTATTAAAGTTCAGAGGTTATTAATATATATCTGAATTTTAATAAAGTTTTATTTTAAGTATATATATGAAATATTAAAAATTTAAGGAGGGGAAATTTTGAAAAATAAGATACTAAATATAGTTCTTATGAGTGTCTTACTTCTAGTTGTAATTTTATTAGTTTCAACTAACTTTATTATTAATGTTCAATGGTTTAAAGAAGTAGGATATTTAGATGTGTTTTTTACTAAATTAGTGGCTATATGCAAATTATTTATACCTATATTTATAGTATATTTTGCTGTTATAGCTATATATCTTTTTTCTTTGAGAAAAAGTATAAATAATTTAGTGGGGGAATCTAAGTTTAAATCAATTAAAAAATATTTCTTGTTATTAAATTTAGGAATATCAGTATTAGGAGCTGGAGCTACTGCAGCAACTCAGTGGTATAAAATTCTTCAATTTACTAATGCAGTTCCTTTTGGAGAAGTAGATCCTATATTTAACAAAGATATATCTTTTTATGTTTTTAAACTTCCATTAGTACAATCTATTTTTAATGCTACTATATCATTAATAGTTATATTAGCTATTATAACAGTTTTAATCTATTTAGCGTTAGGTCTTAAAGATAAATTCTATCAAAACCAAGATAATGTTATAAGTATAAATAATAGGGTTGATGGTATAAGAAAATTTGCGGGAAAACAACTAGCAGTGTTAGCATCAATATTAGCATTACTTATAGCTGGTGGTTACTTATTAAAATCATATAATTTAGTTTATAGTACTAGGGGAGTAGTCTATGGAGCAAGCTATACAGATGTTAAGATAACATTATTATTTTATAAGGTTATAGCTGTAGCCTGCGTAATATCTTCAATAATAGTTTTTGTTTCAATATTAAGGACAAAATTTAGACCAATAATAATATCAATTGCGGCAATTGCTGTACTTATTGTTTTAGAGCCTGTAGTAGCGATTCTTACTCAACAGTTTTTTGTTAAACCAAATGAAATGGAGTTAGAAAAACCGTATATTTCTTATAATATTGAGGCGACTAAGAAGGCTTTTAATATTGATAATATTGCAGTAAAAGAAATGGAGCCTAATGAGAATATAACTAGCCAAGAGTTAGAAGATAATAAGGATATAATTGAAAACTTGAAGGTTAATTCAACAGGCCCTCTACTAAGTTTCTATCAACAAGTTCAACTTATAAAAAATTACTATCAATTTAATGATACTGATACAGATAGATATGATATAAATGGAAAATATACTCAAGTATTTATTTCACCAAGAGAAATAAATAGAGAAGCTATGACTACATGGCAAAATAAACATCTTAGATATACTCATGGGTATGGAGTAGCTATGAGTAGGGTTAATAGTGTAACAGAAGCTGGACAACCTGATTTCGTTATGAAAGATATACCAACAGTTAACAATACAGATATCAATCTTGAGAATCCAAGAATATATTTTGGTGAAGGGGATAATGATTATGTTATTGTAAATACTGAAGGTGGTGAATTTGATTATCCAACAGGAGATACTGAAAATACATTTAATTATAATGGAACTGGTGGAATAAAAATGACACCTTTTAATAGATTATTATTTAGTATTTACGAAAAGAGTCCTAAAATAATAATGTCTAGTTCTATAACATCAGAAAGTAGAATAATTCTTAACCGTAATATAGTTGATAGAGTTCAAGCAATAGCGCCTTTCTTAACTTATGATAGTGATCCATATGTGGTAATTCATGATGGAAGGTTAGTTTGGATGATGGATGCATATACAACAACAGATAAATATCCTTTATCAGAGCCTCATGAAGGAATAAACTATATAAGAAACTCTGTTAAGGTTGTTGTAGATGCTTTTAATGGAGATGTTAATTTCTATATAGCAGATGAAAATGATCCTATAATTGAGTGTTACTCAAAAATATATAAAGGTTTATTTAAACCTATGTCTGAAATGCCTCAGGATTTAAAGGAACATTTCAGATATCCTCAAAACTTATTTGAACTACAAAGTAAGGTTTTAACAAAGTACCATTTAGATGATCCTATTAAATTATTCACTGAAGAAGATTTATGGGATAGATCTTTAGAGGTTCTTAAACATGGAGGAGAAAGTTCAAGTCAGGAAGATGAAGGAAATGGAAAGTCAATTTTCGGTAGTGTAAGAGAATCTAAAAATAATGAATCTGAAAATGAAGGACTTTATCTTATGACAAAGTTACCTGGAGAAGAGAATGTTGAAATGATGCTTTTAGATTATTTTAATATGAGAGGCAAACAAAGTATGGTGGCTCTTCTTGGAGCAAGAATGGATGGAGATAACTATGGTGAATTAGTAATGTACAAGTTCCCTCCTCAAAGAACTATATATAGTCCAATTCTATTTAAGAATAGAATACAACAAGATCCTAATATATCTAAGGAAATAAGTCTTTGGACTGGAAAAGGATCAGAGGTTATATATGGTGATATAATTATTGTTCCTATAGATGACTCTTTATTATATTTGAATACAATTTATTTAAAAGCTGATTCAGGAAATGGTATGCCTGAAATGAAGAGAGTTATACTTTCTAATGGTGATAAAATAGTTATAGAAGAAAATGTTGAAAAGGCATTACTAAAATTATTTAATTATAGTTCACCAGGAGAGGGAGAAAATTCTAATATAAATGGAAATACTACGAATGAAGCACCAGTAAATAATGGCGGAGTAAAAGAGGCTGCTGATTTATTTAATAAGGCTATAGAGGCGCAAAAGAATGGTGATTGGGCTTCATATGGTGAATTTATAAATCAATTAGGAGATATTTTAAATAAAATATCACAAGAATAATAAAAATAATATGAGTGTATTAAATATTTTTTAGAATTTTTATATTAAAATTCTAAGGAGTGTTTAAACACTCCTTTTTATATGTTTATAATTTTACTAATATTTATAATAGTTTTTGGAATTTATGATATAATTTTTAGTGGAAGATATCTAAGAGCTAGGGGTGAAACATATGGATTATGATGTGTTGATATTAGGTGGAGGAATCATAGGATGCTCTGTTGCATATGAGTTATCAAAATATAACTTAAACATAGCTCTTATAGAGAAAGATTTTGATATTGCAGATGATGTTTCCTTTGTTAATACAGCAATTGTATATGATGGTTCTGAATGTAAGGATAATTTAATGGGTTATTTAGAAAATATGGGAAACACGATGTTACCTGAAATAACTAAAAAATTAAATGTTCCATTTAAAAGAGTAGGCCATTTAACTATAGCTGAAAATGATGAGACGGTTAGAATAATTGAAGAGAACTATAGAAGAGCTAAATCTAGAGGAATAAATAATATTTACTTAGTTGATGAGAAAAGAGCAAGAGAAATAGAACCTAACTATAAGGGTGAAATAAAAAAAGCTATATACTCAGAAAATATAGCAGTTACAAGTCCATATGATTTGGCAATAGGGTTTGCAGAAATAGCTTATGATAATGGAGTAAGCTTCAGACTAGAGGAAATAGTTTTAGATATTCAAGGTATAGCAAAAGGATTTAGAGTAACTACAAATAAAAATAAGTTTACTTGCAGATTTGTTATTAATACAACGCCAGGTGAGCATTATACCATAGATCAAGATAAAGATTATGAGCAAAAAA
This sequence comes from Clostridium sp. LIBA-8841, assembly GCF_057782475.1. Classification (NCBI taxonomy): domain Bacteria; kingdom Bacillati; phylum Bacillota; class Clostridia; order Eubacteriales; family Clostridiaceae; genus Clostridium; species Clostridium sp. LIBA-8841. The sequence continues at coordinate 19,247 of NZ_CM173488.1, forward strand.
ATGCTTTAAAAACTTATTATTTATTATTAAATGATGAAATAAAAGAAAAAACATCAAATATAGTTGTCAAACTAAAAAATAAGGAAGAATTTATAATCCAAAAAAATACTGTTAATGGAGATACGTTAATTGGTATAAATTCAAATCAGTCATTAGGATTTATGAAATCCTTAAAATTAGCTAAAGAAATGATAAATAGCATTAGTAGAAAAAATGTTAAAGATATTTTTTATGATGATCATAGTAACGATAGAATGATTATAGATGATAGTAGAAAGAATAATGGATATATAAAGGTTATGGGAAAACATTACGGAGAAGTTACCATAGCTCCTGCTGTATCAAAAATAATATGTGATGAAATAATTGAAAAATTAAATTGTAGTTTAAATAAAAATTTTGTAGATAAAAGAAGAGAATTTTATCGTTTTAGAGAATTATCAGATGAAGAAAGAAATGAGCTTATATCCTTAGATAAGAGATATGGAAAAATAGTATGTCTTTGTAATGGTATTAGTGAAGGAGAAATAGTAGATTGTATTAGACGTCCTTTAGGGGCAAGAACCGTTGAAGGCGTAAAAAGAAGAACAGGTGCTACCTTTGGAACTTGCCATGGAGCTTATTGCATAAGTAAAATAATAAATATATTAGCGAGAGAGCTTGATAAAAAGCCAACAGAAATAGTTGAGGATTCTAAAAATTCTAAGGTTTTAGCATCTAGAATTAAGGAGTTTAATAGAGTCTAAAGGGGTGTTTTTAATGCATAAAGATATATTTACTAGTGTTGTTAGAGTTAGAGGGTCTAAAAAATATAATGTAGTGCCTGTGAAAAGCAACAAACCAGTTGAAATGTCTAAATGGATTGATTTTTCAAGTGTTTTAAGTAGATTATATGTTGGAGTACCTACTAAAAGTGGAAATGTGGTCTGTAAGAATATAATGAATACAGGAGTAGACATTATATGCACAAAAAATCTACCAAAAGATAGTTAAGAATTGACAAAAGACAAATATTAAAGTATATTTTTTATATATTAAGTTTAAGTTAATATTAAACCTGTGAGCAGGCTAGTAATGTTATATATTGCTTTCAGAGAGCTAGTGGTTGGTGTGAACTAGTACAATATTTTCATGAATCCACCTGTGAGGGACTGTGATGAGCAGTACGGAATTAACCGTTAAAGTTTTTAAGAGGATAAAATATTTTATGTTTTATCAATTAGGGTGGCAACGCGGAGTCTTTTCGTCCCTTTTTATAGGGAACGAAGGCTCCTTTTTTATATATTTTTTTAGTTAATAAAATTTTTAATATAAATAAAGTTCTGAAAGGAGAATGGAAATGTTAGATTTAAAAAAGTTAAGAAGTAATACTGAAGAAGTAAAAAATGCTTTATCTAATAGAGGAGAAGATTTCGACGTAAATGTTATAGACGAAGTTATAGCTTTAGATGAAGAAAGAAGAAAAATATTAGTTGATGTTGAGGCTTTAAAAAAGCAAAGAAATGAAGTATCAGCTGAAATTCCAAAGAGAAAGAAAGCTGGAGAAGACGTTACTGAAGTAATGGCTGAAATGAGAGAAATAGGAGATAAAATCAAAGCTGATGATGCTAGAGTTGCTGAGTTAAATGATAAAATCAACTATATCATGTTAAGAATCCCTAACATACCAAACCCATCTGTTCCAGAAGGAGAAACTGATGAGGATAATGTTGAAATAAAAAGATGGGGAGAACCTACTAAATTCAACTTTGAACCGAAAGCTCACTGGGATTTAGGAACAGATTTAGATCTTTTAGACTTCGAAAGAGGTGGAAAAGTTGCTGGATCAAGATTCACAGTTTATAAAGGAATGGGTGCTAGATTAGAAAGATCTATAATAAACTTCTTCTTAGATAAACACACATTTGAAAATGGATATACTGAAGTATTACCTCCATACATGGTAAACAGAGATAGTATGACTGGTACAGGTCAACTTCCAAAATTCGAAGAAGATGCTTTTAAAGTAGAAAACAATGGATATTTCTTAATACCAACAGCTGAGGTTCCTGTAACAAACATGTACAGAAACGAAACTTTAGAAGGAGATAAACTTCCAATAAAACACGCTGCATACAGTGCTTGCTTCAGAGCAGAAGCTGGATCTGCAGGAAGAGATACAAGAGGTCTTATAAGACAACACCAATTCAATAAAGTTGAGTTAGTTAAGTTCTGTAAGCCAGAAGATAGCTATAAGGAATTAGATAAATTAGTTCAAGACGCTGAATCTGTATTACAAGCTTTAGGATTACCATATAGAATAGTTAGAATATGCAAAGGTGACTTAGGATTTACAGCTGCATTAAAATATGACATAGAAGTTTGGATGCCAAGCTACAATAGATATGTTGAAATTTCAAGTTGTTCAAACTTTGAAGATTTCCAAGCTAGAAGAGCTAACATAAAATTCAAAAACTCTCCAAAAGAAAAACCACAATTTGTTCATACATTAAACGGATCAGGAGTTGCTATCGGAAGAACTGTAGCTGCTATATTAGAAAACTACCAACAAGAAGATGGTTCAGTAGTTATACCAGAAGCTTTAAAAGAATATATGAGATGTGACTTGTTAAAGTAATATTTATTATTTAGAAGACTAAAGTAATTTGAATAAATTTATATAAAACATAATAGATGTCATATTATATGATTTAAATCTATAATATCAAAATTATAAAAACGGTATTTAAAATACCGTTTTTATTTTTATAGTATCAAAAAAATCTTAATTAACATATTATAAATTAGGTTTAAATTAAAGTGAGGTGTACTATTATGGATAACTATGGATATGATTATGAAAATGAATACGATAGATATGAAAAAGGATATCGCAAATATAAAAAGTCAGAATATGAAAAGGAAGATGACAGATGCAAAGAAGACTGGCGCAAATGCAAAAAGTCAAAATGCGAAAAAGAATGCGATAAATGTAAAGAAGAATGTTGCAGATGCTGTGAAAAAGAATGGGATAAGTGTAAAGAAGACTGTTGCAAATGCAAAAAGTCAAAATGCGAAAAAGAATGCGAAAAACGTAAAGAAGAATGTTGCAAATGCTGTGAAAAAAAATGCGATAAATGTAAAGATGAATGGTGCAAATGCTGTGAAAAAGAATGCGATAAATGTAAAGATGAATGTCGCAAACGTTGTGAAAAAGAATGGGATAAATGTAAAGAAGAATGTCGCAAATGCTGTGAAAAAGAATGTTGCAAATGTAAAGAAGACTGTTGCAAATGCAAAGAGTCAGAGTGTGAAAAGGAAGACGATAAGTGTAAAAAAGACTGTGATAAATGTAAATGGTTAGAGAAAAAATCTGAAGATTTAACTAAAGAAGCTACTAAGATTAATAAAGCTGTTAAAGAAAAAGTTAAAAAAGCAAAAGAAGTTAAAAAAGAAATTGATGAATTAAAAGAAGAATTAGAATGCTTAATGAGAAAAGAAAAGGCTTTATTATGCGAAGCGATGGAATTAGATGAATTATTAGAAAGAACAGTTTATGAGGCATTTAAGTATTTGTATGCTACAATTGATTGTTATAAAAATTGTAAGGATAAAGATAAAGACAAAGAGTGCTGTTGTAAATGTTGCTGTAAATGCAAAAAAGAAAGAGATTATGAAGATTAATTAAATCGAATAAGAGATATTATGATAGAGATACTATAATATAGTATCTCTTATTTTTTTATAAAAAGTGTTGACATAAATTTAAACAGTTGATATAATAATTAACGTACCGCGGAGAGATGGTCGAGTTGGTTTAAGGCACCGGTCTTGAAAACCGGCGTGCGTGTGAGCGTACCATGGGTTCGAATCCCATTCTCTCCGCCATTTTTTTTACAAAAAATAAAAATGGAATATTGTGGAGAATTACTCAAGTGGCTGAAGAGGCTCCCCTGCTAAGGGAGTAGGTCGGGCAACCGGCGCCCGGGTTCAAATCCCGGATTCTCCGCCAAAGCATCTAGTTTTACTAGATGCTTTTATTTATGTTTATATAAAAAATATGATATTATGTTAAAATATAATTTACTTTACGTTGAATTTTAGATAAACTTTCTTATGGTAACAAAATTTTTATTTTATATTTTAAGATTAAATATTAGTCAATAATAAATGAGTCTATCAATAATTTTTATTACAACTATTAAAATTATTAATATAAAATTTATACATAATATAATTTTTTTATTAATTTAAAATGTATAATTTAAGTATATGAATTTTTATTGGGAGGAGATATTTTGAAAGGATCATCAGGACCAGTTAGAGCTAAAAAACCTAAAAAGTCAACAGCGTATACACTATCTATATATTTAGGATGGAGTAGTATTTTTGCAGCATTATACTTTTTCATGCTTGGATTACCTTTTTCAATTCCAGGAATTATTGCTGGGTACATAGCTTTTAAAAAGCACAATGAAAGTAAGTTTCCTTTAATATTAAATATAATAGGGTTTGTATTAACAGTATTCACTTGGATATTATTTATGAAAATACCTTTACAATAATTAATTACGTAATAAAGAGATACTATAATAATAAAATTAGTATCTTTTTTAAAAAAAATAGTTGACATATAAATCAAAAATGATATAATAATAAATGTGTCAAGTATGGAGAGATGGTCGAGTTGGTTTAAGGCACCGGTCTTGAAAACCGGCGTGCGTGTGAGCGTACCATGGGTTCGAATCCCATTCTCTCCGCCACAAGTGGAGAATTACTCAAGTGGCTGAAGAGGCTCCCCTGCTAAGGGAGTAGGTCGTGTTAAGCGGCGCCCGGGTTCAAATCCCGGATTCTCCGCCAAAGCATCTAGTTTTACTAGATGCTTTTTTTATTTTACTTAATCTTTATTTCTTTTAGAAAAATCATGTTCTCTAAGACATTCTTTAATCAATAATTTAAGCTTTTCATTATCATCATCTAACAGTTCAATAAATATTTCTTTTAAAACTTTTTTAAAGAATACTTTCAATAGAATATAGAAGATACAAATAAAAAATACTAAGTAAAAAAATATATCCATATAAATTTCCTCCTTTAACTCTTAATATTATACTATTATTTTCTGTAATAGGAATTAAAAGGATTATAAAATCTTTTTATAACATAGATCAGATATTGTTTTTTTATTTGTGATAAATTACTTATTAATCAATTGGTATCTATTACTTAAAAAGAAACATAAGATATATATGAAGTAATATTATATGGAGTTATTAATGAGAGTTGAAAAATTAAATGAATTAAAAAATAATTCTAAAAGAATTGTTTTTAACAATGATTCTAAAATAGTTTTTTTTAGTGACTGTCATAGAGGGGATGGAACATATAAGGATAGCTTGGCTCCTAATATTAACATATATCTAACGGCACTTAGGTATTATCATAAAAATAAATTTACTTATATAGAAGTTGGAGACGGAGATGAACTTTGGAAGTTTAAGAATTTACAAGAAATATATGATATGAATCATGATGTATATGAAGTTTTAGATGATTTCAAAGAAAAAAATAGGCTTTATATGATATATGGAAATCATGATAAAGATAAAAGTAAAATAAAATTTTTAAGAAAAAATAAAAGAAGAAATAGGCGAAATCATTCTGCTTGTGATTTTTATAGTACATTAGAAATATATGAATCATTAGTTCTAGTACATGAGGAGAGCAAGAGAGATTTCTTTATATTACATGGACATCAAGTAGATTTTTTAAATAATGAATTGGCTTTTCTATCAAAATTTTTAGTTAGATATGTATGGGCTATTTTAGAGGCTTTTATGGGATTTAAAGATCCTATAAGTCCTGCTAAGAGTAATAATAAAAGAGATAAATTTGATGAAAAAATAATTAATTGGGCTGAAGAAAATGATACAAGAGTTGTTCTTGGACATACTCATAAAACTTTATTTCCAAGAAGTAGGAATGATTCAACATATTTCAATATAGGATGTTGTGTGCTTCCTAGAACTGTTACGGCTATTGAGATTGAAAGAGGAGAAATTGCTCTAATAAAATGGACAATAAAAGTTGATGAAAAAGGTTCATTGTTTGTTGGAAGAGATATTATTGGTGGACCTACTAAAATACAGAACTATTAAAAAGAAAACTCTAATGTTATACACAAAAACATTAGAGTTTTTAGATTATTTGTTGATAATTAAAATTTTTATGTGAATAAGTTAATCTTTTAATTCTTTTTTTCTCCCTTAGCTTTTACTTCATTACGGTGTGCTTTTCTTTGTTTTTCTTCTCTTTCTTGTTTTTCAAGAAAGCATGCCATTGGATTACCAAGGTTGGTTTCAATCTCAGCTGTAGCATCCATTATTTTTTTGAAAGTATTACTTATGTTCATTTAAAACACCCCTTTTGAATAAATAAAAATATTAGTTCTTTTTATAAAATTTATAGATTTCATCATTATTATATACCGTATTGTAAACAATTTCTATAGTAAAATACACGATATATTTTTTTTGTGATATTGCTATTTAAAAGAAAGAAATAAGTATAAAATGTTATTATAATAGGTAATAATTTTGAAATGTATAAATAAATTTTTGAGGTGTAAACATGGGATTAAGAATCATATATGGAAGAGCTGGTACTGGTAAGAGTACTTTTTGTATAAATCAAATAAAAAAGAAGATAAATAATTCACCTGATAATAAATTAATTTTAATTGTTCCAGAGCAATTTACTTTTCAGACTGAGAATAGAATGCTAGAAGCTATAGGAGAAAAGTATGTGTTAAATGCTGAGGTGCTTAGTTTTAAAAGACTTGCACACAAAGTTTTTAATGATTGTGGAGGGGCAACAAGAACAATTATGAGTGATGCTGGTAAAAGCATGCTTATTTTTAAAGTACTAGAAGATTTATCTGATGATATGACAGTTTTTAAAAATGCTTCTAGACAAAAAGGATTTATAGATATAGCTTCCAAAACAATAACTGAGTTTAAAAAATATAACGTAAATAATGAAATTTTGGATTTAACTATAGATCAAATAGAAGATGAAAATCTTAAAATGAAGATGGAAGAATTAAAGGATGTTTTTAATGAATTTAACTCAAAATTACACGAGGGACATATTGATGGAGAAGATCAGTTACTTCTGTTAAATGAAAAACTAGATGGATGTTCTTTATATGATGGAGCTGAAATTTGGATAGATGAGTTTACTTCATTTACTCCAAATCAGTTAAGTGTGATAGGAAAGTTATTAAAGCGAGCTAAGAGCGTTAACATAACTTTATCTATTGATGAGGTAAATTCAGCTAAAGGTGAAAGTGACCTTTTTGTTGCTACAAAAAATACAGAAAAAAGGTTAATGAATTTAATTCAAGAAGAGGGAATAGCTTTTAGTGGATATATTAATTTGAATGAAGATGTCCCATATAGATTCAAAGAAAATAAAGAATTAGAGCATATAGAAAGACAGCTTTATGCTTATCCTTTTAAACAGTATAGAGGAAAAAATGAAAGTTTAAGACTTTATAGAGCAAATAATAATTATGATGAAGTTGAGTTCGTTGCTAAAGATATATTAAGGCTTGTTAGAGAAAAGAAATATAGATTTAAGGATATTTCAATAATATGTAGAGATGTTGATAATTACGAGAAGGTTGTATCAGCTATTTTTACTGAATATGAGATTCCCTATTATATAGATAAGAAAATAGATATAGCTAGTAACCCACTTATTGTTTTTATAAACTCAGCAATAGATATAATAAGTAAAAATTGGACTTATGAAAGTGTGTTTAAATATCTTAAAACTGGATTGATAAAAGAGTTTAGAGGTATTGAGGGTGCGGAGTTTATTGATGAATTAGAAAACTATGTATTGGCCTATGGAATAAAGGGAAAGAAGTGGATGGAAGAGTGGGTTAATTATAGTTCTAGCATTTTAAAAGAAGAAGAAATATCTGAAGAAAATAAACAAAGATTAAGTAGATTAAATGACATTAGAGAAAACATAGTTCATCCTCTAGAAGAATTTAATAAGCAATGTAAGGGAAAGAAAACTTTAAAAGAATTTGCTATAAATTTATATGAATTTATAGATTCTAAATTAGAAATCATGGACACTATAGACCAATATGTTGAATATTTCAAAGAAAATGATATGGCAATTAAGGCAAAAGAGTATTCAGAGGTAAGAGATATTTTCATAGATGTCTTAGAACAGGCAGTTGATGTTCTAGGAAATGAAGTTATGGATTTAAATGAATTTATGAAAGTATTAAATATTGGATTATCTCAATATGAAATGGGATTAATTCCTGTGGCATTAGACCAAGTAAATATAGGAGATATAACTAGAATAAAAAGTAGAGGTGCAAAGGCCTTATATATTATTGGAGTAAATGATGGGGTACTCCCTTCTGCTAATAAAGAAGAAGGAATCTTATCAGATAATGATAGAGAAATCTTATTTGAAAAAGGTGTGTCATTAGCTTCTGATACAAGAACAAAAATGTTTGAAGAACAGTTTTTAGTTTATACAGCCTTTACTATAGCTGAGGAATATTTAGTTGTAACTTATCCTTTAGCAGATTTTGAAGGGAAATCTCAAAGACCATCTATTATAGTTCATAGATTAAAGAAGATACTTCCTAATGTAAAAGAAGAAAGTGAAGGATTTAAATTAATAAATGATAAGTATGAAAAGATTTCTGCTAAGATTCCTACTTTAAATGAACTTATGATAGCAATTAGGAAAAATTATGAGGATATTGAAATAGAGGATTATTGGAAGTATGTTTACGATTGGTATTTAGGTGAACCTAAATGGAAAGAAAAAATAGAATATGTCAAGAAAGGACTTGAATATACTAACCTAACTAATAATATTTCAAAAGAGAAGGCTAAAAGACTTTATGAAGATAATAAAAATAAAATTTCTTTAAGTGTTTCAAGACTAGAAAGATATGCTCAGTGTCCTTTTGCTTACTATATACAATATGGATTAAAGGCTAAAGATAGAAAAATATATGAGTTTACAGCACCTGATTTAGGTAGCTTTATGCATGAAATATTAGATGAATTTACTAATGAAGTTAAGGAGAAAGATTTAAAGTGGAGTGATTTAAGCCATGAAAACTGTAGAAATATAATAAATTCATTAGTTGATAATCAAGTTAAAAATAATAAATCATCCATATTAAATAGTTCAAAGAGATATTCTTATTTCACAGATAGATTTAAGAGAATTCTTACAAAATCAGTTATGGTAATCAGTGAACAAATGAAGAGAAGTGACTTTGAAATCTACAAAAATGAGTTAGCGTTTGGATTTTCGAAAGATGTTAATTCTATAAAGCTTGATCTTTCTTCAGGAGAGAGTTTTTATTTAAATGGAAGAATAGATAGAGTTGATAAATTAAATTTAGATGGTGAAACATATTTAAGAGTTATAGATTATAAAACTGGTTCAAAAAAATTTGACTTAAATAAATTTTATAATGGTCTTCAAATACAACTTTTAGTTTACTTAGATGCTCTTATAAATAATTCAGAAAATATAGTTGAAAATCAGGCTATGCCAGGGGCTATCCTTTATTTTAGAATAGATGACCCTATATTAAAATCTAAAGGAGACTTAACAGAGGAAGAAATAAAAGAAGAGGTTTTAAAAGAGTTAAAATTAGAGGGGCTTTTACTTGATGATGTAAAAGTTATTAAGGCTATGGATAATAGCTTAGAGCCTGGAATGCACTCACTTATAATACCTGCAAATATGAAAAAGGCAGGAGATTTAGGAAAAAATAAGGCATTAATAACTATGGAACAATTTGAGTTATTAAGAAAATATGTTAATGAAAAAATGGTTGAGATATGCCAAAACATGATAGAGGGTAAAATTGATATAGAGCCATGTAAGGAAAATAAAAATATAGTATGTGATTATTGTAATTACTCACACATATGTCAATTTGATTCTAGCTTAGAGGATAATAGATATAAGGTTATTGCAAAGAAAAAAGAAGAAGAGATATGGAAGAGTATAAACGAAAAAGTAGGCGGTGAAGTAAATGGGGACTAAATGGACTAAAGAACAAGAATTAGCTATAAATACTAGAAAATGCAACCTTTTAGTTGCTGCTGCGGCTGGCTCTGGAAAAACGGCTGTACTAGTTGAAAGAATAATAAAGATGATAACAGAAGGAGAAAATCCTATTGATATAGATAAGTTATTGGTTGTTACATTTACTAATGCTGCTGCTTCTGAAATGAGAGAGAGAATAGGAGATGCCATATCTAAAGCTTTAGAGAAGGATCCTAGTTCTGAAATACTTCAGAGACAATTAGCACTTTTAAATAGAGCTAGTATAACGACTATGCATTCTTTTTGTTTAGAAGTTATAAAAAATAATTTTCACTTAATAGATTTAGATCCTGGCTTTAGAATAGGGGATCAAACAGAATGTGAGCTTATAAAGCAAGATATTTTAGCGGACCTTTTTGAAGATATGTATGCTAAAGATGATGAATGTTTTAAAGATTTAGTTGAAGCTTATGGTGGAAGTAAAAGTGATGATAATTTAAATAGTATAATATTAAAATTTTATAATTTCATAATGAGTGGTCCTTGGCCAGAAAATTGGTTAAATGAGAAAGTAGAGGAGTTTAACATAAATTCCGTAAATGAACTTGAAAGTAAAAAGTGGATAGAAGTTTTAAAAGAAAGTATAAGCTTAGATTTAAATAATGCTTATTCAATGCTTGCTCAGGCTAGAGATATAGCTGAAATGGGAGTAGGACTTGACCCGTATTTAGTAAATATATATCCTGAAATAATCCAAGTTGAAGAGCTTAAACTTGCTTTAAAAGAAGGAATAGTTCCATTTTATAATAAGCTTATGGAAGCAAGTTTTGGAAGGCTAAAATCAGTTAGAAAAACTAGTGTAGATGATGAAAAAGCATTAGTAAAAACTAAAAATCTTAGAGATGACAGTAAAAAAATAATAGAAAATTTAAGGGATAAAGTTTTTGAAACATCTCTAGAAGAAGCAGTTTTAGGAATGCAAAAAATGTATCCTTTAATGAAATGCTTAAGTGGTTTAGTAATTGAATTTTCTAATAGGTATAGAGATAAGAAAAGAGAAAAAGATATTTTAGATTTTAATGACTTAGAGCATCTTTGTTTAGAAATTTTAATAGATAAAGATGAAGATGGTAATATAAAGCCTTCACAGGTTGCTTTAGAATTTAGAGAAAAATTTGAAGAAGTTTTAGTTGATGAATATCAGGATAGTAATACAATTCAAGAAACTATAGTTGGAATGGTATCAAGAAGAGATGTAGAAAATTCTAATGTATTTATGGTTGGTGATGTTAAACAGAGTATATATAAGTTTAGACAAGCGAATCCAGAACTTTTCTTAGATAAATATATTAATTATAGAGAGTTTGAAGATTCAAATAGAAAAATAATGCTTTATAAAAACTTTAGAAGTAGGGAAGAGGTTATAAATGGAGTAAACTACATCTTCCAAACTTTAATGAGTAATACTGTTGGAGAACTTGAGTATGATGAAAAAGAAGCATTAAACTTAGGTGCTAACTATGGCGAGATAAATGAAGAAAATGTAGAGATTTATTATATTGATGAAATACCGAATTTAAAAGTTGCTGGTGATATAGAATTAAATATATTAAATAAGGCAGGTAGTAAAGATGATAATAAAGATTATGGTGATGATGATGGGCAAAGTGAAGAAGAGGAAGATTTAGATAGCATACAATTAGAAGCACGAATAGTTGGTAAAAAAATTAAGGAGTTAATGAATCCTGAAGATGGAAGCACCTATATGGTTTTTGATAAGGATTTAGGAAAGTATAGAAAAATTAAATATAAGGATATTGTAATTTTGCTTAGAGCAACTAAAAACTGGGCTGAAACCTTTGTTGATGAATTAGGAACTGAGGGCATTCCTGTTTATGCTGACACTGGTACAGGATATTTTCAAACTATTGAGATTAGAACAATAATGGCATTACTTCACATAATAGATAACCCAATGCAAGATATTTATATATTATCTGCATTACGTTCACCTATATTTTCATTTACATCTGAAGAATTTGCAGATTTAAGGTTATTAAATAATGATAAATATTTCTTTGAAATAATAAAGGAAGTTGTTGAGGGTACTTATGACGGAACTATCTCTGATGAGTTAAAGGGTAAGTGCAACTATTTCTTAGAGTATTTAAATAAGTGGAGAGAAAAATCTGCTTATATGCCAATAGATGAGTTTATTTGGTTCTTATATTCTGATACATCTTACTATGGATATGTTGGAACAATGCCAAATGGAATTCAAAGGCAAGCTAATTTAAGAATATTATTCCAAAGAGCAAAACAATATGAATCAACAAGTTTCAAAGGGTTATTTAATTTTATAAACTTCATAAATAAACTTAAAAAATCTTCAGGGGATATGGGAAGTGCAAAAATACTTGGAGAAAATGAAGATGTTGTAAGAATAATGAGTATCCATAAAAGTAAGGGGCTAGAATTCCCAGTTGTTATATTAGGTGGAACAGGAAAACAATTTAATAAGATGGATCTAAGAGAAGATATACTTCTTCATGAGACTTTAGGAATAGGAACGAATTGTATAGATGTTAAGAAGAGAATAAAGTATGATACACTTCAAAAACATGCTATAAAGAAAAAATGTGAATTAGAAGTTTTATCAGAAGAAATGAGAATTTTATATGTTGCATTCACAAGAGCTAAGGAGAAATTGATCATAACTGGTGCTGTATCAGATTTAGAAAAATCTTGTGAAAATTGGTGCAAGGCGGGAGCTTCTTCTGAAAACAATAGAATAAGTCCTGGTAGCGTTTTAAAAGGAAAGAGTTATTTAGATTGGATTGGTATGGCATTAACTAAACATAAGGATGGAGATGCTATAAGAAACATTGGTGATGGAGATATAAATTTAAACTTAGATGATAATTCAAACTGGAGTTTTAAAAGTTGGGAAAAAAGTGAACTTTTAAGTACTAATGAAAATAAGCAAGAAAAAAATAATATTGATGCTTTTGAAAGTAGTAATTGGATTGAATCTAAAAAAGATATAAAAGAAGTTATAGAAATAAGAAATAGACTAGGGTTTAAATATAAATATATAGAGTCATGTAATACTCCTTCAAATATTTCTGTAACTGAATTAAAGAGAGCTCATCAAGAAGAAGATTTTATGGAAGAAAGTTATAACATTATTGATAATGACAGTAATGAAGAAAATAAAAAAGAAAAAATAAAAAGAAAGCCAAAGTTCATGGAAGAAAAACAAGAAGAATTTTCAGCGGCTAAAAAAGGAACTATAACTCACTTTGTAATGCAACACATTGATTTAGATAAGGTAATTTATATAAATGAAATAAAAGAAGAAGTTCAAAAGATGGTTCAAAAAGAGCTTTTAACAGAAGAAGAAGGAAAAGTAGTAAATGTTTTTAAAATACAAAAATTCTTTAAAAGCGATTTAGGACAGAGAATGTTGAGTTCATATAAATCAGGTAAAAAGGTTTATAGAGAGCTACCATTTATAACTGAAATTCCAAGTTCCATTGTAGAAAAAAGTCTTGATACTAAAGTTTATGGAAATGAAAAAGTTAGATTACAAGGTATTATAGATGCTTTCTTTGAAGAAGAGGATGGCTATGTTCTTCTAGATTACAAAACTGATTATATTAAAGAAGGAGAAGAGGAGGAGTTTATAAATAAATATAAAATACAAGTTGATTTATATAAAAATACTTTAAATAAAATTTTAGGAGAAGAGGTTAAGGAGTCTTATCTTTACTCATTCTATCTTGAAAAAGAATTGAAAATAAAATAATTTAATTAAAATAAGCAAAGAATTAAATCTTTGCTTATTTCATTTTTGTGCTTAAATTGTTAAAAAAGTTTAAAAATCAACATAGAACAAGACATTTTATGCTAAAATATTGTAAAATAAAGTTAAAAATACTATAAAAAGGTGAAGTTATGAGTAGGTATAAAGTTTTATGTGAGGATTTTAGAATTTATATTCTAGAGAGGTTTCATAATGATTGGGAGAAAGCCATTGATTACTGTGAATATTTAATATCTGAGATTGTAGAAGTGGACGATCTAGAATCTTTAGGTATGATTTATTTTGTTTTAAGTTATCTAAATTCACATGTACTTAATTATAAAAAAACAACTGAGTATGTTGAAAAGGCTGAAAAATTACTTATAAAGCTATCATATGATGAACTTTTACTAGATCTATATGGTATAGTAGCCACTTTTCATAATAAAAAAGGTTACTATAAAATGACGTTTAAGTATGCCTACAAAGGGTTGAAAATAGCTCAGGAGCTTTATGATAAAACTGGAGATAAAGAATGTCAAGATGAACTTATAGCTATAAATTTATTCATGGCAAGTACTTGTTTTAAATTAGGTGTAACAAGTATGGGAAACTTTTATCTTAATGAAGTTGTAGATGTACTTGATCTTAGAGAAATTACTAGAAGTGATATTTTTTATAATTTATATACTTGTTATTACATGAATTCAAATTTTGAGTTAGCAAAAGAAAATGCAGAGAAATGTTTTAATTTAATGAAAAACACAAAGAACAGAACGCCAGAAAAGGGATTAATGGAATGCTTAATACCTATAGTTAAATGTGATATAAAGCTTGGAAATTTAGATTTAGCTTTAAAAAATTTATTTGTTATTGAAGAAAAATTAAATTTTAATAGGGGATATATTTATTTTTTGTATGGTAAAATATACGAAGCCAAGGGAGAAAAGAGAAGAGCAAATGAATATTATATTATAGCATATAAGATGTATGAAAAAGATGAAAGATATTCTGAGGCTTTACGTTCATTAAAAAAAATAATAGATTATTATGAAGAAAAGGAAGATGTACTTAATGAATTAAAGTTTAGAAAATTATTCATGAAGTTTAATAGTAAGGTAAACACTGTAGAGGAAGATTATATGCTATTAGAATGCGTAAGCAAGTTTCATATGGAAAGATTAAATATTGAAAAAGAAAAGGTATTAAGTGCGCAAAAGTTAGCTTATAACAAGGATATTGAAAAACTAGCATATAAACTAATAACCACAGTTGATGAATTAAATAGTGTTCAAAATCAAATTAATGAAAAAAATAAAACGATAAAAGTTATTGCTGAAAGATTAAGCAGAGATTCTATGACGGGAGTTTATAACAAGGAATATATAATAGAAAAAATAAATGAAATAGAGAATAATGAAAATGAATTTTTCATAGCTATGCTTGATTTAGATAATTATAAAAAAATAAATGATAAATATGGTCATTTATTTGGAGATAATGTTTTGAAAGATGTGGCTTGGAGTATCCAAAATGAACTTAGAGAAGGTGACTTTCTAGGACGATTTGGAGGGGAAGAGTTTATTGTAGTTTATAAAAATAAGAGACTTGATTATGTTGTTAGAAGCACAGAACGTATTAGGACAAGTATAGAAAATTTAAGGTGGAAAAATGGTGCTAAATTAACTATTAGTATTGGAGTTGCTAAACATAATTTTAGAAAGAAAAGTGGATATTTAGAAACTTTAAAAAAGGCTGATAAAAATTTATATGAGGCTAAAAATAAAGGGAAAAATATGGTTTGCATTTAAATAGAGAAGAGATTGTATCAAAAGTAGCTAAAAATAAAACTTATTCTAATATACTATTCATGTTATTTATAAGTTTTATTATTTTAAGTTTTGATACAATCCATTTTCATTATCTATAAGAAGAATATTGTTTACTAAGGTTTAGTAAATTTTCTTTTGTATTTAATTCTGGGGTTTCTAGTACATTTTCAAGAAGAAAATTTAATGTAATGCCTATATTCTTTCCAGGTGTATAGTTAAGTTCAGTAATTAAATCATTACCTGTTATGGCTAAATCCTTGATAAATATAGGTTCCTTTGAAGCCAGTATATCAGAAATTCTATCTTTTAAAATATCTATATACTCAGTATCATACTCATCCATATAAGTTAAATAAGCTTTTATTAACTCTAGTAGATCAAAAATATTTTCAGCTCCTACTGAGTTTATAAGTAGCTTAAGTTTTTTTCTTGTCATATTGGATGAAATCTTATTTATATTTTCTACTAAATTACATGTACTATTTATGGTGTTATTATCATATTTAAGCTTCTTTAAAATTATTTTGCATTTATCAACTGCATTTTCAGAATTATAAACTTTATGAAATAAACCTGCTAATCTTACATGAAGTTTTTTAGGAAGTGAATTTAATAATCCATAAGTATCATGAATATCATCATATGCATCATAACAATTTATTAGTTTTAAATCATTAAATTCTTTAATTAATAAATCAGCAAAACCAAGTTTTCTAAGAAGCATAAGTCCTCTGTCGGGATTATTACTTAGGATGATTTTAGTGAATTCACTTTGAATTCTTTCCATACTTATATTTTTTATTAATTTAAAATTTCTTTTTATTGATTCAGCAGTTTCTTTTTCTATTTTAAAGTTTAATTGACAGCTAAATCTAATAGCTCTAAGCATTCTTAAAGCATCTTCAGAGAAACGTTTGTCAGGATCTCCTACACACTTTATTAATCTCTTTTTTAAATCGCCTTTTCCATCAAAATAATCTTTGAATCCTAAATAGGGACTATATGCCATTGCGTTTATAGTAAAATCTCTTCTAGATAAATCTTCTTCTATATTAGAAACGAACTTTACATCCTTAGGTTTTCTATTGTCTAGATATTCACCATCGACTCTATATGTAGTTATCTCATAAGGAGTTTTATCTATTAAAACTGTTACAGTTCCATGCTTTATACCAGTAGGAATTGTCTTATCAAAAAGTTCTTCTATTTTTTCAGGCAATGCATTAGTTGTAATATCATAATCTTGTGGATGTTTATTCAATAATGAGTCTCTTACGCAACCACCAACGATAAAGGCTTCAAAATTATTGGTGTTAAACTTATCTAAGATATATTGAACATTATTGGGTAAATTCATTAACTAGCCACCTCCATATAAGTTATTTTATCAATTAATATAAATTTTAGCTATAAATAAGAAGTTTATTTGTTTACAAAATTTAATAATATGTAATAATTAAAATAGAGATTATTAAAATGAAAGAAAGGATAGACTTATGGAAATACCGGTAAAAAAAATAGGTGAATTCGTTAAAGGAGAAAGAGTCGAAGGTTTTTTTCTTTTAAAATCAATTACTTTAAAGACTACTAATTCAGGTGGTAAAAAGTATTTAGATTTAGTTCTAAGTGATAAAACTGGGGATATATTAGGCAAAGTATGGGAGATTAAACCTGAGCATGAAGAGTTAAAATGCAATACTGTTGTTAAGATGCGAGGAACTATAAATAGTTGGCAAGGAACGCTTCAGTTTAAAGTAGAACATGTTAGAGAAACTAATGAGGAAGATAACATAAATTTAGATGATTATGTTCAATGTGCACCATATACTAGCGATGAAATGATTAACACTATAAAATGTGTTGTTGATAATATGAATGATATAGATGTAAAGAATATTCTTAATAGAATTTTAGAAATTAATGAGGATAAGCTTAAATATTATCCAGCAGCGAAATCTAATCATCATTCAATAAAGGGAGGCTTATTATATCACATAACAACTATGTTAAAGTTAGCAGAGAATATTTGTGGTATATATGATTTCTTAAATAAAGATTTAGTTTATGCAGGGGTAATACTTCATGACATGGCTAAAATAAAGGAAATGTCTTCTAATGAAATGGGAATAGTTGATGAATATACTTTAGAGGGAACTTTACTTGGGCATATTACTCAAGGAATAAAAGAAATTGAGGTAATAGGAAAAGAAGTGAATGCAGATAGCAAGATTATAATGTTACTTCAACATATGGTTCTATCTCATCATTATGAACCTGAATACGGAAGTCCTATTAAGCCTCTTATACCAGAGGCAGAAATGTTACACTATTTAGATGTAATGGATGCTAGAATGTATGATATGAAGAAGGCAATTAGTGAAACTAAAGTAAATGAATTCTCAGAAAGAATTTGGTCTTTAGATAGCAGAAGAATATATAACCATGGAATAAGTAAAAAAAATAATTAAAAAAACAGCTCTTTTAGAGCTGTTTTTTATTTAATATATTATTATTTTTGAGCCGTTTTTAACATTATCATAAAGCCATTTAGAATCTTCAACAGCTAATCTTATGCATCCATGAGAGGAAGGAACACCTAAGGTTGAATCAGATACTGTTGTTTGGTCTGCATCAAAAGGAATTGAATGAAATAAATAATTTCCCATGAATTGAACATAGTATTTTCCACCCTGACCGTATTTAGGTGAGAAAAACCATGGTGCTCTAGATTGAACAGTGAATACTCCAACTGGCGTTTCTTTTCCTTCAATACCTGTTGAACAAAGGAAAGATTTTTCTAAAGACCAATTATTTTCTGAGCCTTCATATACATAAGTCTTTTGTTCAGCAATATTAACGAAAACTAAATGATCAGTTTTACTACTAATATCAAATTGATTTATTGTATCTGAATTTAATTTTTTATAATATTCCATAACGGGAGCAGTTCTTTCTGTAGCCTTATCTATATTTTTTTGACTATAATTTTCAAGATGCTCTAATCTAAGTTTTTCTAATTCATCTTTTTTGGCTTGTAATGTTGAATCTTCTGGTAAAGTTTCAAGCTGAGAATCTAAATATTCTATTCCTTTTGAATATTTTTCATTTGAAATATATTCATCTACAGTTTCTAAGATAGGTTCTCTTATTTCATTTAAACATACTTCTTCATAGTCTGAAGCTTTTGATTTAAAATCAGAAAGATTATGTACACTTTTAAAATAGTTTAAAGCTTCTAAATAGTTATATTCATTTAACTTAGAAACTCCAATATCAAAATATTCCTTTGAATTTTTAATTATGGGAACTGTATATTTAAAGTTTGATATTTCTTCATTTAATACATTGAAAGAAAGTAAGTGATTTAATTGTTCTACTGCTACTTCTTCTGATATATCTCCAGAAGAAAAATCAGCTTTTATATCTGAGAACTTTTTTATTATTATGTCATCTGATGAATTAAGAAATGATTTTTTTAATAAAATATTTTTTGTTCCCTTGTTAAAATAATTTGAAGCTGCTTCATAATTATTTGATTCTAAAGCTTCATTGAATTCATTTAAATTATTTTTAAATGATATTGTAAAATAAGCTGCAACTAATACTAATGATATTAATAATGTTGAGCAGATTGTGATTAAAAGTTTTTGTTTTTTCATTTATGTACTCCTAAAAAATTTAATATTTATATTTAAATAATAGACAATAATTTAAATAATAGACAATAATTATCATAATATCAAAAAAATATTAACCTTAATCATTATATTACATTTTTGTCCTTTAAATAAGGACTATTGTATTTTTAGTATTAAACAGTCATAATATTAATATAAAGTAATCGCTTAAATAAAACGTTAACAATTTATTTTGTAATAAGGTGGTGTTGAGTATGAAAAAAGTTCATGAAAGATTTTTAGAATATGTAAAAGTAGATACTAAATCAGATGAAACAACAGGAGTGACTCCTAGTACAAAAGGCCAGCTAGAACTAGGAAAAATGCTTGCAGAGGAATTAAAGGCAATTGGAGTAGATGAAGTAAGAATAAGCGAAGAGGGATATGTATATGCTTCTTTAAACAGCAATTGTGACAAAGATATTCCTAAAATAGGATTTATTTCACACATGGATACTGCACCAGATATGAGTGGAAAAAATGTAAATCCTAAAATTGTTGAAAACTATGATGGTAAAGATATAGAATTAGGAAATGGTTATGTATTATCACCAAAGTTTTCACCAGAACTTCCTATGTATAAAGGACAGACTTTAATAACTACAGATGGAACAACCCTTTTAGGAGCTGATGATAAAGCTGGTGTAGCTGAAATAATAACTGCTATTGAATACTTAGTAAATAATCCAGAGATTAAACATGGTGATATTAAAATAGCATTCACTCCAGACGAGGAAATTGGAGAAGGTGCAGATCACTTTGATGTTAAAGGATTTGGAGCAGATTTTGCTTACACAATGGATGGTGGTAGAATAGGTGAATTAGAGTATGAAAACTTTAATGCTGCAGGCGCTAAGGTTGAAACAATAGGTAAAAATGTTCACCCAGGAAGTGCTAAAGGAAAGATGATTAACTCTATTTTAGTTGCTCATGAGTTTATTTCTATGCTTCCTTTAGATGAAGTTCCAGAAAAAACTGAAGGATATGAAGGATTCTCATTCTTATTAGATATAAAAGGAGAAGTAGAAAAAACTACATTATCATTCATAATAAGAGACTTTGACAAAGAAGGATTCAAAAATAGAAAAGCTAAATTTAATGAAATCGCTGATGAATTAAATAAAAAATATGGTGAAGGTACAGTTACTGTAACTTTAAAAGACCAATATATGAATATGAAAGAAATGATAGAACCTAGAATGCACATTGTTGAAACCGCTGAAAAAGCTATGAAGGAATGTGGAATTGAACCAATCAAGAACCCTATAAGAGGTGGTACTGATGGTGCTAGATTATCATTTATGGGATTACCAACACCAAACATATTTACTGGTGGTGAAAACTTCCATGGAAGATATGAATATATCTCAATAAATTCAATGGAAAAAGCTGTTGAAGTAATACTAAACATAATAAAACTTTATGCTGAAAAGTAGATTTTTAGATTAAAGAATGAACCTATAAATATATTTTGAATTCTTCTCTTAATATATTTATAGGTTCTATTTTTTAAGGTTCTTTTGTATCGCCTAAGAAGAATAATGCTAAAGTTCCTACTCCGGTATGGGAACCTATAACTATTCCTATATAATCTATAATTATGTTTTTAACATTATATTTTTCTCTAATCATATTAGCTAAAATTTCTGCATCTTCAATACAATCACTATGAGCTATAAATATTGTTTGCTCTTCTGGATTTACAATGTGTTTTTCAAGTCCTTGGAAAAGAGCTTTTATAGATTTTTTTCTTCCTTTAGCTTTTGCGAAATTATGAAGTTCACCTGCATCATTTACATATAACATTGGCTTTATGTTTAGTAAGCTACCAATAGTTGCGGCTGTAGAAGAAATTCTACCACCTCTTTTTAAATGATCTAAACTATCTACTGTGAAATAGTGGCATACTTTGTTTTTATTTTCTTCAACCCAAGAAGAAATTTCATCTATAGATTTTCCATCTTTTTTCATTAAACCAGCATAATAAACAATTAATCCTTCACCTAAGCAAGCTGCTTTAGTGTCAATTATTCTTATATCTGCATCAGGATATTTTTCCAAAAGTTCTTCGCGAGCCATAAGTGAACTATTGTGTGTTCCACTTAAAGCTGATGAAAATGCTAAATATAGCACTGAGATTCCTTGTTTTACATACTCTTCAAAAGCTTCAACAAATCTAAATGAATTTACTTGACTTGTTGATGGCATAGCACCTTCTCTTATTTTATTATAAAAATCTTTATGAGTTAATTTTCCGTCAAAATTATCAACATATTCTTTATTATTAATATTACATATAAGTCCTAAATAATTAATATCTAAATCTTTAACCATGCTCTTTGGAAGGTCTGCTGCTGAGTCAGCGAATATAACAAAATTTTTCAATGCACTTTTTCCTCCTTTTTTAATATAATATTACTAACTAAGTATAATATTTAATATAAAAAATATCTAGTTAATAGAATATTGTATTAGACATTAATAATATATTTAATAATAAATTAAGCTTTGGGAATAATATGTAATATCTTGATTTATTAATTAATATATGATATTATAAGTCTGTTAATATGCGGTGGTAGCTCAGCTGGATAGAGTAGTCGGCTACGAACCGATTGGTCGGGGGTTCGAATCCTCTTCGCCGCACCAAAAGCTTGTAACTTAAGGTTACAAGCTTTTTTTTTATACCCATTAATATATTCTAAAAACTTTATAAATATCCTCTTTATATTTTAGATATAATTGGAATTTAGAATAAAAAAGTTTTCTTAGGTGAAAATAATTATAAAATGAAGCGCTTAATTCATTAAGAATTTTAGTCAAATTATCTAAGTTTAAAGAAAGATAAAATAATATGCTAAAGGTGAAATAGTATGAATTATGATTTTATAATTACGATTTTAGATGAACATAATGAATCCAGTATTTTATTAACTGAAAAATTAAATCCTAAAGAAATACTTTATTTATATGAAAGTGATGATGAATTAAAAATTTTAAATCCTTTAAGACAATTTTATTTAAATAAATTTCCTAATTGTGTTTTTAACGATGAAAAATTAGGTGGGAATAAATTAATTTCTATTGAAGGAGCCATAAAAAAAATTAAGGATAGAAAAGTAGCAATATGTGTAAATCAGGGAAATAAAAAGGACATCTTAATAATGTATACTTTAGCTCTAAAGCATAATATAGATGGTTTTTTTATAGATATACCAAAGGAAGAACTTTTAAAATTTAATTTAGAAAATATACAATGTGAAAAGTGTAGTTTTGTAGATTTAGATGTTGAGGATATTATAAATAGTATTGGAGCATCTATTGTTATAGACTCAACAGAAATTTCTGAGATTAATATCATAGAGAGTATGACTAATTACATAGCAGATAATTTATTATTATGGGAAAATTACAAGACAAGGCTTAGCGACAACAGTGTGTTTATTCATGATGTTTCAAATCCAAGATGCATAAAGATAGATAAAGAGTTGTTGAATAGAGAAGAGGTAATACTTTTAGACAAGATACTTGAGTTCTTAGAAAAAAATAATCAAATAAGAATAAAAAATACAGATCAATGTTTAAAAGTAATATTTCAAAATGAATTTATAAAAGGATTTATTTTTAAAAGTGGAACTTGGCTTGAAGTTTTAACAAAAAATATTATTGAAGAAATAAAAAGTGTTGATGATATAAAAAGTGGAGTTTTATTTCTCTGGAATGATAAAGAAGTTAGAGTTAAAAATGAGCTAGATGTTGTTGCTATAAAAGATTCAGTTCTTATATGTGTTTCTTGTAAAGACTCAAAAAAATATGATGAAGTTGCTTTAAATGAATTAAATGTTTATTCAGAACAATTAGGAGGAGAAAATGTAATAAAAATATTAGTAGCTACTAAACCTCCTATTAAATCATCTACTTCAAAGAGAGCTAAGGAGATGAATATAAATTTAGTAATTTTTGATGGAGACAAAAAAGCATTTAAGGAAGAGTTAGAAAAAATAATAAAATAAATTTTATTTTAAAACTTTATTTTATATAAAATAAAATTTATTTCTAGGATAAATAAAAAAAATAAGGAGAAAATAAATATAAATTCTCCTATAATCTTATTTTATAAAAAACAGGAGCTTAATTATTTTTCAATAATTAAGCTCCTGTTTAACTATTTGTGTCCAATAGTTTCACCCATATTAACTTTAGTTTCAAACCCTAATTTTGTTTGTTCAACTATATCTGAATCTACTTTTACCATACCTTTTTTAAAGAATAGTATAGTAGTTGAACCACCAAATTTAAAGTATCCTTTTTCTTCTCCTTTAGTAACTCTTTTACCAGGAGTATATGTTTGAAGAATTGTACCAACACAAGTAGCACCAACTTCTACATGAAGAATTTCACCAAAATTATCAGAGTTAAAAAGAGACCATTCTCTTTTATTCTTACAGAAAAGTTCAGAGATATTATTAAGAGCTATTGGGTTAACTGAGTAATAAAAACCTGAAATTTTCTTTGTTTCACCACAAGTTCCGTTATCTACAAAATGAAATCTGTGGTAGTCTGTAGGACATAATCTTAGTATAAGGCAAGTTCCACCTTTAAATTCTTCTGCAACCTTAGGATCATCTATTAATTCCCTTAAAGAATATGTAAATCCTTTAATTTGTACAACATTATCAAGATCTATGTTTTCAAATGCAGATAATCTACCATCTCCAGGAGAAATTAAAATATCCTCGCTAAAATCAATAGGTCTAGCTTCATTTGTTAATGTTCTTGCAAAGAAATCATTGAAATTTTCAAATTCATTTATGTTTTTATTACAAAGAGACATATCAATATTGAACTCATCAATAAATGGTTGAATTTTTTTCTTACTTAAAGAAGAATCACAATAATTTCCGTAAACCTTAGAGAATATCTTCTTTTTTACAAATAATTCAACGAAGCTTTTTCCTACAGGAGATGAATAAGACCAATTTATATATTTAAGACCAGCTACTTGCTCGATGTCATAAGTTTTAGTTTTCCTATTATAAACCTTTATCATAAATTATATCTCTCCTAAAAAAATTATGTTAAATACATATCTTATATTATTATATATATAAAATCAAATTGTAAACAAATAAATTACAAAATTATATATTATTGATTAAATAAAATAAGTGGTATATCATTAAATTGTTTTATAAATAAATGTTGGAGTGAGTAGTATGAGTAGAACTAAGAATGCTATTTTTGAAGCAGCTATACAGGTTTTTGCTACTTCAGGTTATAATGGATCAAGAGTTGATGAGATTGCAGCTAAGGCAAATGTTGCTAAAGGAACTCTTTATTACAATTTTAAAAGTAAAGAGGAAATTTTTAATTTTGTAGTAGAAAATGGTTTAGAGATTTGGAATGCTAAATTAGCTGAAATAGAAATTTCCAATGATGAACCTATAGATAAATTAAAAGCTCTTTTTAGAATGCAATTTAAATTACTATATGATAATAGAGCATTTTTTAAACTTGTAATAAGTCAATTATGGGGTAAGGAAACAAGACAAGATGGGTTAAGAAGTAAGATTAAAGAATATATATAAGGGGTAGAAAGAATACTAAGAGAAGCAATGGTGAAAAAGCAAATAAGAGAGTGTGATGTTTCTCTATTAGCTCATAGCTTATTTGGAAGCCTTATATCTGCATCGTTATATGAATTAAGTATAGATAAAATAATAGATGTTAATAATGTTATAGAGGAACTTACAGAAAACACTTTAAATGGTATTGTAATAAAATAAGTTGTGTTGACATATATTTGTTAAAGAGTTAAAATTATTATAAAATTCTAATAAGTCTCCATAGTTCAATGGATAGAACAATCCCCTCCTAAGGGATAAATGTAGGTTCGATTCCTACTGGGGATACCACGGTTTTAACTGTGAAGAAAGAACTCCATATATATATGGAGTTTTTTTTGAATATTTATAAAAATATATTTAATAAGAAAATTTTGTATAATATAATATTATATAAGAAAAATAAAAATGAAGAAAATATATAAAATAATGGGAGTGGTTTAGTTGGACCAATATACGTCTCAAATTTTGCTCTTGATAGTATTAATAATACTATCTGGATTTTTCTCAGCATCAGAAACTGCATTAATGTCTTTAAGTAAAATTAGGATAAGACATATGGTTGATGAGGGAGTAAAGGGAGCTAAATTATTAGAAAAGCTATTAGAAGATCCTAATAAATTATTAGGTGGAATATTGATAGGAAATAATATAGTTAATATAGGGGCATCATCATTAGCATCAACACTTGCTTATAGAATTTTTGGTGATGGTGGAGTTGCTTTAGCAACTGGTGTTATGACTATTCTTATTTTAATTTTTGGAGAAATAACACCTAAGTCATTAGCTAAACAAAATGCAGAAAAAGTTTCTTTATTTGTGGCACCTGTAATAAATATAGTTGTTATAGTTTTTAAACCATTTGTTTGGTTATTCTCTTTAATATCATCATTAATAGTAAAAGTGTTAGGTGGTGATTTAAATAAGAGTCAGCCATTTATAACTGAAGAAGAATTAAAAACAATGGTCGATGTAAGTGAAGAAGAAGGTGTTCTTGAAGTTGAAGAAAAAGAAATGATATTTAATGTTTTTGAATTCGGAGACCTTCAGGTAAAAGATATAATGGTTCAAAGAGTAAATGTTGTTGCAGTTAATGTAACAGCTACTTATGAAGAGGTAATAAAAGTTATAAAGGAAGAACAGTTTTCAAGAATACCAGTTTATAATGAATCAATAGATGATATAGTTGGTATATTATATATTAAAGATTTAATTCTTTTAGATAGTTATGAGGAAAACTTTGATGTAACTAAGTACATGAGAGAGCCGTTTAGAACATTTGAATTTAAGAAGATAACAGAGTTATTCTCAGAAATGAAAACAACTAGAAACCATATATCAGTAGTATTAGATGAATATGGTGGAACAGTTGGTATAGTTACTATTGAGGACTTAATAGAAGAAATCGTAGGAGATATTGAAGATGAATACGATGAGAGAGATAAGGATATAGAAGTTATCAAAGCAAATGAATTTGTAGTAGATGGAAGCACAAGACTTTCAGATTTAAGTGATATGATAGGCTTTGATATAGAGTCTGAAGAGTTTGACTCTATTGGAGGTTATGTCATAGGGCATTTAGGAAGAATGCCTGAGGTTGGAGAAGAAATAAAAACAAATAATCTTAGAATTATTGTTGAAGAATTAGATAGAAACAGAGTAAAAAAAGTTAGAGTTTACACATATAAAAGAGAACAAGAGGAGAGTTAATAGTGCTTAGTTTAGCTTTGGAAGAGGCAGAAGAAGCTAGAAAAAAAGGAGAAGTTCCTGTAGGTGCTGTAATCGTCAAAGATGGGAAAGTCATTGCAAAAGCCCATAATTTAAAAGAAAGTTTAAATGATCCAACAGCTCATGCAGAAATTCTTGCTATAAGAGAAGCTTGTAATAAAATTAATAACTGGAGACTTCAAGGATGTGAGATGTATGTGACTTTAGAGCCTTGTCCCATGTGTGCTGGTGCAATTCTCCAAAGTAGAATCTCTAAAATTCATATAGGAACCTTTGATGAAACAACTGGAGCAGCTGGTTCCATAGTAAATATTCTTCAAAATCCTAATCTTAATCATTTTCTTGAGGTTAAGTGGGAAAATGACGAGAATTGTAGTAAAATATTAACAAAATTTTTCAAAGATAGACGTGGGTAAGTAATGATTTACTTACCCATTTTATGTTATACTGAAAATACAAATATTGGTGGGGGGTGCATTATGAACAAATTAGACATGATGGTAGGATATGAAATAAATTTCTATGAAAAGAAATTTGATGAAAATGTAAAGAAATTATCTTACTATATGCATAGATGTTTTAATGAAACTATAGGGGAAAAAGTTGCTGGAATAGCTATTGAAGAGAATCTTTTATATGCTTGGTCATATTATTTTGTTACGATAGCTGATGAAGATCCTAAAATGGGTGACAGAATAATGATGGGACTTATAAACCACTTTAACAAATTATTAGAAGATAAGAATGTAAAAATAAGTGGTAAAGAAGGGGCAAAATTAATGATAGATCCTTCTTTCTGTAGAGTATGGTTTGGTACAAGTTTAAATGTTATGTTAGTTAAAAAATATGGTGAAGAAGACTACAAGGAAGTTTTCGACTACATTAAGGATAACTACTTACAAAAAGAATGTAAAGTAAGATCATTAAAGGTTTCATAATAATGTTTTTTAAATCAGTAAGTAAAGCTTTACTTACTGATTTTGTTTATATTATATAATTAATAAACAGTTTTAAAACTTAGAAAATATTAATAGATAAAATTAAAAGGTTTTTAGAACTAATTACATAAGATAGTGTGAAAGAAGTGTTTTTATGAAAATAAATAAAAAATATTTATTTACATTTTTTGTATTGCTAATAGTTGAAGTTTTTATTGCGCTTTTTGTTAAAGATAATTTTATTAGACCATATATTGGTGATGTTTTAGTTGTAATAGTAATATATACATTCATAAGAGGAGTAGTAGGAAGGAAAATAAAATTTTTACCTCTTTATATCTTCTTATTTGGTGTTTTAGTTGAAGTTTTACAATACTTTAAAATTGTTGAATTATTAAATCTTCAAAATAGTAAGTTCTTCACAATACTTATAGGAACGTCCTTTGATATAAAAGATATTTTATGTTATTTAGTTGGATGTTTAATTTTAGTTTTCTGGGAATTTATAAATAAAAATTAATTATTTAAAGTGGACTCAAATTTTGAGTTCACTTTTTTTACATAAATGAAGAGATGAGGGCATATTATTTTAGAGAGAATATTATGTAATAGTATTAGGAGGACTTCTTGTGAATGAAGATCAATTTAGTATAGATACATTATTAGTATCAATACTTATAATGTTGACACTTATAAATATAGATGTGATTCATATAACTGAAGCTCAAAATATAAATATAGAGATAGAAACAGAAGAGGATGTTCCTATAGTTTCAAATGCTTTTATAACAGCTAATGATGCTAAAAGATGGGCAGAGGGAAAAGGAGCTACTAGTGAGTTTATTGAATTAGCTGATTTATATTGGAAATATTCAGGTGAACATGGTGATGTAAATCCAGCTTTAGCTTATGTACAAGCCGCAAAAGAAACTGCGTATGGTAATTTTGGTGGAGTTTTAGATGCTTCGTATCATAATCCTTGTGGGTTAAAAACTAACAAAGGTGGGAGTGATAAAGATCCTAATGCTCACATGAGGTTTAAAAGTTGGAATGAAGGAGTAAAAGCTCATTTAGATCATTTAGCTTTATATGCAGGTGCTGAAGGATATCCGAAAGTTGAGACTAATGACCCTAGACATTTTCCTTCAATACTTGGAAAGGCTGAATCAGTAGTTGATTTAAGTAAAAGTTGGGCTCCAAGTGAAACTTATGGAGAAGAGATTCTTGCTATGTACAATGAAATGCTTGAAAGTGCAGGAAATCAAGATATAGAGGTAATAAATATATTTTAATAAATAAAAAAATTGGGCTATATCAAAACTTTAAATAATAAAACTTTATAAATTCTTACTGTAATTTAGCAATTCTTGAAATAAATTTATAAGTTTTTTATTAATTTTGATATAGCCTTTTTATTTATAGCAAAAAATTTTAAGTTCCGCAGTATGTTACATAAGGAATATTATTTTTTTCAGGTAACTCAGTATAACACTCAAAAGCTTGAGAATAATCATAAGGGTTCTTTAATACTTCTAAAAGATTATTCATAACAGTATAATCTCCTTTTTCAGCACTTTTTAAAGCTTCTTCTACTCTATGATTTCTAGGAATTACGTAAGGATTATTTTTCATCATTAAGTTTTTAACATCCTCATTTGATTTATTTTCTTCTTTCAATCTATTCTTCCAAAGAGTATACCAAGTCTTAAATTCATCAGTATTAAAAATTGGTTCATTTTCAATTTTGTTAAGAGTTAAAGCAACAAAAGTATTAGTATAATCAGCAGCATATTTTTGCATTGTACTTAAAAGGTCTTCAATTAAGGCTTCATCTTCAGGCTTCTTATTAAATAAACCAAGTTTAGCTCTCATCTTATCAAACCAATACTCTTTATATATTTTGGAAAAGTTTGATACTGATTTTCCTGCAATTTCAATTGCATCTTCTAAATTATCACTGAAAAGAGGAAGCAAGGTTTCTGCAAATCTAGCTAAATTCCACATAGCTATACTAGGTTGATTTCCATAGGCATATCTTCCAGCAACATCAATAGAACTAAATACTGTATTAGTATTATAGGTATCCATAAATGCACATGGACCATAGTCTATAGTTTCACCAGAAATAGCTACGTTATCAGTATTCATTACTCCATGAATAAATCCAACGCTTTGCCATTGTGATATAAGCCTTGCTTGAAGATTTATTACTTCTTCAAGGAATAATATATATTTATTTTCACTATTCTCTATGTTAGGAAAATGTCTTCTAATAGTGTAGTCGGTAAGAGCTTTAATATCTTCTGGAGTTCCCCACTGTGCCGCATAAGCAAAGGTACCTACTCTAATATGACTAGATGCTATTCTAGTTAATATAGCACCAGTTTCAAATTTTTGTCTTATTATTTCCTCGCCAGTATCAACAACAGCGAGACTTCTAGTAGTAGGAATTCCAAGGCCATACATTCCTTCACTTATGATATATTCTCTAAGCATAGGAGCAAGAGCTGCTTTTCCATCTCCACCTCTTGAATATATAGTTCTTCCTGAACCTTTAAGCTGAATATCAAATCTTTTTCCATCTTTAGATATATGTTCACCTAATAGAACCGCTCTACCATCACCTAACATTGTAAAATGACCAAATTGATGGCCAGCATAGGCTTGAGCAATTGGCTTAATTTCTTCAAAAGTTTTATTTCCTGCAAATATATTAAGCCCAAAATCACTATTTAAAACTTCTTCATTAAGTCCAAGTTCCTTTGCAAGAGAGGAATTAAATTTAATAAGTTTTGGATTTTTTGAACCCTTAGGATTTTGTTCACTAAAAAATATACTTGGAAGAGTTGAATAACTATTTTCTAAATTAAATCCTGCCTTTAATTCTAAATTTTTATCATTCATATTTTTCAAATCCTTTGTTTTATAATTTATTTCAAATTTTATTCCATCCCTATTATTATGTGTAAAATTCTTATATTAAATTAAAAACAATATTTACCTCATTATAACACTATTAAATATAAGTTTTTATAGTATATATAACTAAAAATAATGATTTTCATAAAAGAAATGAATTAATTATTATCACAATTTGAATTGTATTTAAAATTCATTTAAAAAATATTCAATTTTTTAGTGAGTTGCTGGTAATTTTATGGTATAATGTAAATACAAGTATTAATGGTTATTAAACAAAGGGGATATTTAAGCTTAAAAGAATAACGGGGGATAAAAATGAAAAGAAAAATTTTTAAAGTACTTATTTGTGCAACTTTAGCAGCTGGATTATGGTCTGTGCGTACAACTAAAGTTTATGCTTGGGATGGAAAGGCTGATGGAACTGGGACTCATGCTATGATTGCAACTCAGGGTGTTGAAATTTTAGAAAACGATTTATCAAATAGTGAATCAGCAAGTATAAGAGATAATTTACAAATTTTGAAACAGAACATGCATGATTTTCAATTAGGATCTACTTATCCTGATTATGATAAAAATGCTTATGATTTATATCAAGATCATTTTTGGGATCCTGATACAGAAAATAATTTTTCAAAGGACAATAATTGGTATTTATCTTATTCAATACCAGATACAGCAGAATCTCAAATAAGGAAATTTTCAGCCTTAGCTAGATATGAGTGGGAAAAAGGAAATTATAAACAAGGTACTTTTTATCTTGGGGAAGCAATGCATTACTTTGGAGATGCAGATACTCCATATCATGCTGCTAATGTAACTGCAGTTGATAGTCCAGGACACGTTAAATTTGAGACTTTCGCAGAAGAGAAAAAAGATCATTATAAAATAAATACAACAGGAAGTAAAACTGATGAAGCTTTTTATGCTAATATATTGACTAATGAAGATTTCAATTCATGGTCAAAAGAATTTGTTAGAGGTTATGCTAAAACAGCAAAGGATTTATATTATAGTCGTGCTAATATGAATTGTAGTTGGGAAGATTGGGATTATGCAGCAAAAGTAGCTTTAGCAAACTCTCAAAAAGGAACAGCAGGGTACATATATAGATTTTTACATGATGTATCAAATGAAAATACTTCATCAAACAACAAAAATGTAAATGAATTAGTGGCTTACATAACAACTTGTAATGAAGATTATTCTGGAACAAATGACTATATGTATTTTGGAATAAAAACAAAGGATGGACAAACTCAAGAGTGGAAAATGGACAACCCTGGAGATGACTTTATGAGTGGAAGTCAAGATACTTATACATTTAAGTTAAAAGATGAAAATTTAAAAATTGATGATATACAAAATATGTGGATTAGAAAAAGTAAATTTACAGAATTTGCAGATGACTATAAACCTGCAAATATAAAGATAATATCAAATGGAAATGTTGTAGTGGATAAGGATATAAATGAATGGATTGGAAATACAACATATAATATAAAATAATAGGTTTTGGTAGTATTAAAGAAGCTTAAGCAAGATAAAAATCTTGTTTAGGCTTTTTTTACTTTATCTGAAAATCGTAATAGTTTAAAACATATATTTAAATAGCTTTTATAGGATTAGTACTTAAAGTAATAATCCTTTTATTTTAAGAATATAATCAATAAGAATATTGTTGCTATATTGGGAGGATTCAAATGAAAGTAGATATAATTTCTGGATTCTTAGGAGCTGGTAAAACTACTTTAATAAAAAAGCTTTTAGATACTTTAGTAGATAATGAGAAGGTAGCTATTGTGGAAAATGAATATGGAGAAGTTGGAATTGATGGAGCATTACTTCAAGATAGAAAGATTGAGGTGAAAGAAATTAATTCAGGTTGCATATGCTGCACAATAAAAGGTGATTTTAAGCAGAATATATTAGATATAATCTCGAATTATAGACCTGACAGAATTATAGTGGAACCTTCAGGAGTAGCTAATTTTTCTCAGGTGCTTGAGTCTATAAATGAAGCTGGAATAGACGGGTTAAGAATAAATATGAAAATTACTATGGTTGATGCTCAAAATGTTGATATGTATATGAGAAACTTTGGTGATTTTTATAGGAGTCAGTTAGTTAATGCGAACACAATAATACTAACCAGAGTAGAAAAACTTTCTAACGACGAAATTACAGAGGTGTGTAATAAAATAAAAAGTATAAATAGTAAAGCTAATATTATAACAACTGAATTGGACAAGTTAAGTGCAGAGAGAATAATTCAGGTATCTGAGAGAAAAGTTGAGGAATTAATAAGTAGTACAACTATTAAAAAGCCTAGGATTATTGGATTAAGAAGAGTATCTGCACCAGAGTTCTTTGAAAATTGGGGAGTAGAAACACCGAAAACTTTTGAGTATTCTGAGTTATTAAAAATCCTGAATGAATTTCAAAATAATAAACATGGTGAAGTTCTAAGGGCAAAGGGAATAATTAAATCAAAGAATGATAAATGGTTTAAATTTGATTTTGTTCCAAATGATATTTCCATAGTTGATTATAAAAGTGATTATACAGGAAGAGTTTGTGTCATAGGAAGAAATTTAAATAAAGATAGTATAGATAAATTATTTTCATAATAATAAGGGGGAGGGGTTAGGTGAAAAAGTGTTCTATTGATTTGATTACAGGTTTTTTATCATCTGGAAAAACATCTTTTATAAATCATATTTTAAATGACTTTTCTAAAGAAGAAATATTGATAATACAATGTGAATCAGGAAAAGAATCCTTATTTACAAATAAATTTAATAGAAATGTTAATGTAAAATATTTTTCTAGCATGGATGAAATGAATGAAGAAGATTTAATAAGAAGTATAAAATTTTATGCGCCTAGGAGAATTTTAATTGAATGTAATGGTGCTGCAGAAACAAAAGTATTTATAGAGAAAATTAAGGATGGAAAGCTTAAAGAATATTTAAAAATTGGGCTTATAGTTAATTTAATAGATATGACAACCTTTAATATGTTTTTAAAGAACATACCATCAATGATAATACCGAACATATCATTAAGCAATCTTATTGTTTTAAATAAATGTAATGAAATAAGTCCAGCTTCTTTAAAAGAATATAAAGAAATGATAGGAAGATTTAACCCTAATGCACATATAATTAATTGCATAGGCAAGGAAGAGAGAAATATGAATTTTAATAAAGATAGACTTATAAATAGGATGATGGGATAAGTATGGAGCTTTTAAATAAATTTTCTATAATTTTTTCTAGTATAGTAATAGAAGCGCTGCCTTTTATACTTATAGGGGCAGTGCTATCTTCCTTTATGCAAGTTTATATTTCAAATAATATATTTAATAAAATAATATCTAAAAATAAATTATTAGGTTCAATTCAAGCTGGTATAATAGGTGTTTTTTTACCTGTTTGTGAGTGTGCAACTGTACCTATAACAAAGGGGTTATTAGGTAAGAATGTTCCTATAAATGTAGCAATAACTTATATGTTAGCTGCACCTATAGTTAATCCATTAGTTATTTTATCAACATATTATGCCTTTGATGGAAACATAAAAGTAGTATTGTTGAGAGTAGGGATTGGGTTTGGAGTAGCAGTTATAGCTGGGCTAATTATGCTTTGTTTAAGTGAAGGAAATAATATTTTAAGAGAAGATAAGGTCTTAGATTTAGAGGGCAGATGTCTTTGTGGCTGTTCAGAAATAGATGATGATTCTAGTAAGCCAATAAGGCTTTTAAAGCATACCTCCATTGAATTTTATGAAATAGGTAAGTATTTTATAATTGGTGCTACCTTGGCATCATTATTTCAGACTTTTGTGCCAAGGGAGAGTATTTTTTACTTTGAAAATAGTACAGTATTATCAATAATAATACTAATGGTATTTTCATTCTTAATTTCCTTATGTTCAGAAGCTGATGCTTTTGTTGCTAGTACT
This sequence comes from Clostridium sp. LIBA-8841, assembly GCF_057782475.1. Lineage (NCBI taxonomy): Bacteria > Bacillati > Bacillota > Clostridia > Eubacteriales > Clostridiaceae > Clostridium > Clostridium sp. LIBA-8841. Next base: position 53,828 of record NZ_CM173488.1, read on the forward strand.
TTTATGAATAGATTTTCTTTAGGATCAATAACTGGATTTTTAATTATAGGACCAATGATAGATTTAAAAAACACAATAATGTTATTTTCAGTATTTAAAAAATCCTTTGTAATTAAGCTTTTATTTGTAGTCTTTTCACTTTGTTTTATAGCTTCAGCTTTGGTGTTTTAAGGAGGAAATTATATGAGAAAATTTAATTTTAGTGAATTCATATGGTTTCTTATATTAGTTTGTTTTGAATTTATAATTATAAAAATGTTGTTAAATGAAAAAATTTTTTTGATTATATCAAGAGATATGAAAGCATATATGATTTTATCTACAATAATATTATTTTTACTTTTAATTATTCAGTTTTTTAATATTTTCAAGGTATCTACTAGAAAATTTCTTAAAACAGGATATATTATATTTATTTTTGCTTTAGTAATTTTAAATATAGCTAATGGACTAAATATTAATCAAGTTTCTTTAAGTTTAAAAGGAGTTAAATTATATCATGATAGACATAAGGATTTAAGTCATAATCATAGTCACTCTCATGATGCTGTAAATATTGAAGAGGCTTTAGTTTTTACAGAAGAAAATTTTCATAACTCTGTAGAGGAACTAATAATTCACTTAGATGACTACATAGGAAAAGAAATTTCTATAGAAGGACTTTTATATGTCAGTGATTTATATGAAAAGGGTGAATTTGCAATAACACAAATAGAAATGACCTGTTGTATAGTTGATTCAACTTATTTAGGGGTATTATGTAAAGGAGATTTGCCTGATTTAAATAATGGAAGTGAAATAAAAATTAAAGGAATAGTTGAATCTAAAACAATTAGGAATAATGCTGGAGAAGAGATAAAAATACCACTAATAAATGCATTCTATACTGATACTTTGCAATAAGAAGTTTTAAATAAAGGTTCACATAAAAAAAGATTATAAAGAAAATATTTTAGTAGGTTTATTTTATATAAGATCTAAAAAGTAACTAATATTTTAATTACTTTTTAGATTTTTTATTTTTAAAGGTTTTGAGATACATATTTACTTAACAATTTTTCTGTAATATTATTATAAAAACTAAAAAGGAATTGGAGGGATTAGATGAATCCAGTGGCATTTTCAATTGGGAGTTTTGAGGTTAGATGGTATGGGATAATAATTGCCTTAGGAATTCTAATAGCAATGGCATTAATAAGCATTAATGCTAAGAAAAAGAATTTAAACTTTGATGTTATACTTGATTTGTTTTTATGGTGTTTTCCTTTTGCTATTATAGGAGCTAGAGCATATTATGTGCTTTTTGAGCTTGAAAATTATCATAGCTTTTGGGAAATGATAAATATAAGACAAGGTGGACTAGCTATTCATGGGGGAATAATAGGAGCTTTCTTAACTGCATTTATTTATTGTAAAGTTAAAAAAATAGATTTTTTAGCTTATGCAGATATTGTAGCACCAGCTTTTATATTAGCTCAAGGAATAGGAAGATGGGGAAACTTTTTTAATCAGGAAGCTCATGGGGGGCCTGTTAGTAGTGAATTTATAAGTAAGTTTCCAGAGTTTATTCAAAAAGGAATGCACATAAACGGAACTTATTATCATCCTACGTTTTTATATGAGAGCATATGGGATATATTTGTTGCTATTATCTTAATGATAATCTTATACAATATTACAAATAAATATAAAGGTGTAGTTATTTCATCTTATATAGCCTTATATTCATTAGGAAGATTTTTCATTGAAGGATTAAGAACAGATAGCTTATATTTTATGAATATTAGAGTTGCTCAGCTAATAAGCTTATTAGGGATTATAGTTGGAGTAGGAGCTATAATATTTATTATCATAAAAGCAAGGAAAAAAGAATAAGAATAGTTATAAATTAGATTTTAATATAGACTAATATGTATGAGCTCTTACTTATACATATTGGTTTTTTATTAAAAATTTTTATTTGAAGGAAAATTTGTTATAAAAATGGAATAATTATAATTAAATTTTCAGTATTGAATTGGTTAGATTTATATGTTAGAATGAAAAAGTATCATAAATTAATATTTATTATGGAGAGATGTCCGAGTGGTCGAAGGAGCACGCCTGGAACGCGTGTGTAGGGGAAACTCTACCGAGGGTTCAAATCCCTCTCTCTCCGCCATGCCGTGCTAGATGGGGAGTTAGCGGTGCCCTGTAACCTGCAATCCGCTACAGCAGGATCGAAGTCCTCATAGAGGCTCTAGCTTGTGGAGTCTGCCCTATGTAAGTGGTGTTGAGAGTTGGGCCCCACGCAATGAAAACCTGTGAACCTCGTCAGGTCCGGAAGGAAGCAGCGATAAGCAGTCATTTTCATGTGCCGTGGATCAGTCTGGCTTGAGCTAACTGCATAGGTAACGTTCATAAGCTATTGTCGAAGTGAGGTGCACGGTTTTATTATGTTTTTAAACTTTTAACTTATTTAGTTAAAAGTTTTTTTTATTTGTAAAATTATGTTTTCTATATATTTACAAATAGTTAATAAATAAACTTTAGACTTATTGGTATAATTATATACGTCAACTTACGATAAAAATGTAATTTTACGGAGGAGTTTATGGGAAAAAAAATTTTGGTAGGAATATTATCAGCGACTTTATCATTATTCATCCTTGGATGTGGAAGTGTAGGCGTTGAAAAGAATGTAACAAATAGTCCCGTAGAAAAAAGAAGCGAAGAAGAAAAACAGAAAAGTAAAGAAGAATATATAGACAAGCTTTCATCAACTATTGTTAATATAAGTGTAGATGGCTCAATAAATAATATGAGAACTATATCTGAAACAGGAGAATTAAATGATATTATGATTGAAGAGTTAAATAAATCAAACAACTTTTTTCAGTCTTTAGTTGATGATTTCACAAGTTTAAATGTTCCAGAGGAATTTGTTTCCTATAATGATGATATATTAAATAGTTTAAATGATGCTAAATCATCTTTAGAGGTATTAAAAAATTCTGAAAACAAAGAAGATATAAAAAATAATGCAAATAAATTTATTCAATCTAATAAAGAAATATCTCATATAATAGATAAGGTTTTATTATATTATGCTGGATGCTAAAAGTTTATATATTAAACTTAGATAATTAGGTTGTATCAAACTCTAACAACTAAATTTATAAATATGTTTTTATATTATTTATAGAATTTGTTGAATTATTTTGATATTATCTCATTATTTTTTATTGACTTTTTGCATTTAAGCAATTAAAATACTATTAACATAACAAATTAAAATTTTTGGAGAGTATGGTAAGATGAATAATTTAAACTTAACTAAGGCTTTACAATTAAATACCTTTTACTTTAGCTATTATAGTTAAGTTTGTGTTTATGATACATACGGAATCATAGATGCAAACTAAAAGTTTGTATCTATGATGGCTAAGTTTACAATGCATGTAGAGTCACATAGATAAACACTATGTGGCTTTTTTTAATCCTAGGCAACTAAGGCCACATAGTTTTACACTATGTGGCTTTTTTATATGAAAAATATAAATTAATTAGATTGGGGTTGTACAAAAGACATGAATAAAAAGAAAGATATATTAATAATAGGATTCGCTTTATTCTCTATATTCTTTGGAGCAGGAAATTTAATATTCCCTCCATACATAGGATTAACTTCAGGAAGTGAATGGTTAGTTAGTTTTTTAGGATTCATAATATCCGATGTAGGAATAATATTTTTATCAATTGTTGCTATTTCTAAAACAGGATCATTCCAAGGGGTAGCAGGAAAGGCTGGTAAAAAGTTTGGAATTACCTTAGAAGTTTTAATGATGCTTTGTTTAGGTCCTATACTGGTAGTTCCAAGAACTGCTGCAACAACATTTGAAATGAGTATATCACCTTTACTTAGTAACATTAATCCGTATTTATTCTCTATAGTATTCTTTTTAATAGTAATTATATTAACAATAAAACCTAATAAGGTTATGGACATAATAGGAAAAGTTCTAACACCTTTATTATTATTAGCATTAGCAGTATTAATAATAAAAGGAATTACTAATCCTATTGGAGAATTAGAAAAAGTTAATTCAGGGAAGTCATTTATGAATGGAATCACTCAAGGATATCAAACAATGGATGCCTTAGGAACTGGTGGAATTGTAGCTCTTGTTATGGCTTCGTTTGCTAGTAAAGGATATAAGGATAAAGGTGAAAAGAGAAGACTTACAATAAAATCTGCTTTAATTGCATGTATTGGACTTGCTATGGTTTATGGTGGATTGACATATTTAGGAGCTACAGCTTCAGCTTTATATGATAGTGGTATTTCTCAAACAACTTTACTTATGAATATAACTAACAGAGTATTAGGTTCTACAGGTACTATCATGTTAGCAATAGTGATAGGACTTGCATGTCTTACAACCGCTGTAGGATTAACTTCTGTTACTGCTAAGTACTTTGAAGATGTTACTAATAAAAAGTTAAAATATAAGCATATAGTAATAGCAATATGTATATTTAGTGCATTAGCTTCTAATTTAGGAGTAGATAAAATAATACAAATAGCAGTACCTATATTAAGTTTAATTTATCCAGTTTCTATATTATTAGTGATAATGAGTATATTTGGAAATTTCATTTCAAATAATGCGGTCATAAAGGGTGCAACTTATGTAACTCTTTTAATAAGTTTATTTACTGTAATTGATAGTTTAGGAATGAAAATTGCATTTGTTCATAAATTGCCTCTTGCAAACTTAGGATTTAACTGGGTTGTTCCAGCTATAGTTGGAGGATTAGTAGCAGGTTTAATATTTAAGAAAAGAGAAATTGTAGCTTTAGAAGAAGCTTGTTAAGTAATTAAATATAAAGTATATAAAAAACTAGGTAATATAAATTTACCTAGTTTTTTATTTTATAATTTACATTTATACCATACATCACAAGCATAGTGTTCTGTTTCTATTAATGGTTTATCAAGTTGTACAAAACCATGTTTTTTATAAAATTTATTTGCTGCAGTCATATTACTAAAAGTTTCAAGATAGCATTCTTTATAGTGTTTTTTTGCAAATTCTAAAGCTAACTTTAATAGTTCATTTGCAATTCCATTGCCTCTAGATTCTTTTAGACAATACATTTTTTGTAGTTCACATACATTGTCAACTCCATGTAAAGGACCAATACCGCAACCAGCAATTATTTTATTATTTTCTTCTACAACCCAATATTTAGATTTATCTTCTTGATAAACTTGAAAAAAACAACCTAAATTAGGATCAGACCAAGCACACCCAGGTTTATTAGCTCCAAATTCAATTAGACATGTTCGTATAAGTTCTTCTACTTGTTTATTATCCTTTTCTTGGATCTCTCTTATCATGATTCCTCCTAAAGTAATGTAGATTATTATTGTTTAATATTAGAATAATGTACTTTAAGCTAATATTTCATTCTGATTTTTAATAATTAATATTAAAAATAAAATTAATAAAATAACAAAAATAGCTTTTAGTAAAAAAATTTTTTTCTTATCTAATTTATTTATGTTTTTATCACAACTTGAATTGAATTTTTTTATTAAGTCATAAGGAATAAGCATTTATGATCACCTCTAAATAAATGATGACTAAATATATTTATTTTTTTTGTAATTTAAGAATTTAAACTCAATGTTATTCTCTTCATAAATAGGGCTTTCATAAGTCTTTATACAATTAGAATAATTTATTTCTGGAAAATAAGTATCCCCTTTAAATTCTTTTAAGACTTCAGTTATATATAATTTTGAGGAATATTTTAAAAGCTCAGAATATATTTTACCGCCACCTATTATAAAAACTTCTTCTTTACTATTTTCATACTCTTTAATTAATTTTTCTAAATCATTATAAATAATTACATCTTTATGGTCATAAGAAAAATCTTTATTTGTAGTTAATACTAAATGGGTTCTTCCAGGCAATACACAAGGAAGAGATTCAAAAGTTTTTCTTCCCATTAATATTTTTTTGCCCATAGTAAGTTCCTTGAATCTTTTTAAATCAGAAGGAATATTCCAGGGCATGGAATTATTAACCCCAATGATATTATTAATACTTTTGGCAACAATTATAGAAAACATATAAAAATCCTTTCAAGGTTAACTTAATTATATTACTAAGTTAATTATATAATATTTTAAAAAAAGAAAATATTAATCATGATATAATAGTTTAACTGAGAAAAAATATAAATCAAGTATAATAGGTATTATGGTTTGTTTTGATGTATAATAATTATATGTTAATGCAGGCTTAGAGAGGTGAATAATTTGGCATATAAAGCTTTGTATAGAGAGTGGAGACCACAAACTTTTCATGATGTTGTAGGTCAAGAACATATAACCACTACATTAAAAAATCAGATAATAAATGAAAGAACAGCTCATGCATATTTATTTTGTGGTACTAGAGGAACCGGTAAAACTTCTACAGCTAAGGTAATGGCTAAGGCTTTGAACTGTCTAGATTTAAAAGACGGAGAGCCTTGTAATCAGTGTGAGATGTGTAAAAAAATAAATGAAGGGTTAGCAATAGATATAACAGAACTTGATGCAGCTTCAAACAACGGGGTAGATAACATAAGAGATATAATTGACGATGTTCAATATCCACCTCAAGAAGCTAAATTTAAGGTTTATATAATGGATGAGGTTCACATGCTTTCTATTGGTGCAGTTAATGCATTTTTAAAAACTTTAGAAGAACCACCAAAGAATGTAGTATTTATACTAGCAACAACAGATCCTCAAAAACTACCTATAACTATACTATCAAGATGTCAGAGATTTGACTTTAAGAGAATTAGTAGAAAAGATATAACAGGAAGACTTAGAAAAATAGTTACAGAGCAAGGAATATTCTGTGATGATAAAAGTTTAGACCTTGTGGCAAGAGTATCTGATGGAGCTATGAGAGATTCCCTAAGCATATTAGATCAAGCTATTTCCATAGGGGATGGTAAGGTAGACTATGATGAATTAGTTTCTATGCTGGGTCTTGTAACTAATGATAATTTATTTAAAATAGTAGATTCTATAATAAAGAGAGACATAGAGAGTGCTATGGAAATCATAGAAGAATTAGTTCTTACAGGAAAGGATATGACTCTTTTCATAAAAGATTTAATAGTACATTATAGAAACTTGCTTATGATAAAGGTAACTTCAAACCCAGAAGAAGTTTTAGATACTGCAGAAGAAAATATCGAAAAGCTTAAAGTGCAAGGTGCTAAGTTAAAGGTTGAAGAAATCATGAGATGCATAAGGATTGTGCAAGAATGTGATGAAGATGCTAAGCTTAGTAAGCAGGCTAGAGTTTATTTAGAACTTGCTGTAATAAAAATGTGTAAAATCGAGTATGATACTTCTAAGGAAGTTATGCTTGCTAGGATAAATAAATTAGAGCAAATGATAAAGAGTGGCAATATAAAAGTTAATACTAATTTAGAGGCTGTTAAATCAGAAGTTTCTAATGAAACTATTAATAAAAATACTAATAATAACCTTAGACAACAAGTTGCTTCTCAAAGTTCAAATAATTATGAAGCTGTGAATGAAAATTCAACATTAACTCCTGAATACTTAAGAAAGGTTTGGAAAGATATTCTTGAAGCTTTTAAGAGTAGAGGAAAGTATATGGTGTACATAGCTTTAGCAAAAGGAATAAGCAATGTTTCTTGTAACAAAGGAGTCGTTGAGTTTAGATACACTTATGAATATAGACATAATAAAGAAAGACTTGAAAAGCATGATTTCTCTAAAATAGTAAATGATGTCTTTTCAGAAGTTTTAAAAGAGCCTGTAAGGGTTGTTTATAGTGTTGAACGAGGCACAGAACAAGAAAAAGCTGAAGAAGCAGATTTAGAAGCTAGACTTTCAGGAATAATGGGTGATGGACTAGAAATAGTCGAAGAATAGCATAAAAAAATAGTAACAAAAGAACACATAATCATATAATCTAATAATATAGTAAATTATTCAAAAATACTATATAATATTAAAGAGTTAATTTTTAAGGAGGATGTAAGTATGGCAAGAGGTGGATTTCCAGGCGGAATGGGAAATATGAATAATCTAATGAAGCAAGCACAAATGCTTCAAAAGCAAATGCAATCAATGCAAGAGGAAATCGAATCAACAGAATTCGAAGGTTCAGCTGGCGGTGGTGCAGTTGTTGCAAAAGTTAACGGAAAGAAAGAATTAATTGCACTTAATATAGAGCCAGAAGTTGTAGATCCAGATGATGTTGAAATGTTAGAAGATCTAGTTTTCTCAGCTGTTAAGCAAGCTTTACAAAAAGCTTCTGAAGAAACTTCAGAAAAGATGGGTAAATTAACTGGTGGAATGGGAATGCCAGGATTATTCTAATAGAGATACTTATTAAATTTCAAAACTCTGCTGAAATTTCTCAGCAGAGTTTTTTATAAATAGAGAGAATTAATTTAAGGAGGAAAAAGGATGGAATTTTATCCAGTAGCTATAGAAAAGTTAATTGAAGAGTTTGCTAAACTACCTAGTATAGGGAAAAAATCAGCTCAAAGATTAACTTTACATATTTTAAATTTACCAAAGGATGAGGTTGAGGAATTTGCCAATGCTTTAATAAAAGCAAGAGGAACTATAAAATATTGTTCAGTTTGTGGAAACTTTACAGATACAGATCCTTGTGCCATATGCTCAAATCCTAATAGAGAAAAGGATATAATATGTGTTGTGGAGCAACCTAAGGATATAATGACAATGGAAAAGGTTAAGGAGTTTAATGGATTATATCATGTTTTACATGGAACTATTTCTCCAATGCAAGGAAGAGGTCCACAAGATATAAGAATAAGAGAATTAGTAGCGAGAATGAGTGGAGATGTAAAGGAAGTTATAGTAGCAACAAATCCTACTATTGAAGGAGAAGCTACTGCTATGTATATTTCAAAAATATTAAAACCATTAGATGTTAAGGTTACTAGAATTGCAGCTGGAATACCTGTTGGTGGAGATTTAGAGTATGCAGATGAAGTAACTTTATCTAAAGCATTAGAGGGTAGAACAGTTATTTAAGTAAAAGTCAAAATTTTATAACACCGGAATATAACTTGGACATTTTGGATATAATTTCAAAAGAATAAGTTGGAGGTGTTGGTATGGATAAAAAGAAAATTTCTGATTACTTAATAAAAAAAATAGATTACTCAAATGAGGATGAAGAGATATTGAAAGCTATTGAGCAAACCATATTAGAAATGCAGGTTGCTAGGTCAGCTTTTCAAAATGCTTATGATGATAAACTTATAGATTCTTTAATATATAAAGAGCAAGACATTAATGCTAGATATGAATACCTCTTAAGAGAAGCTAAAAAAAGAGGTATAAAAGTTAGTTTAGAACATATATTTAAGAATGCCAAGATAAGTATAATTTAAAAAGGTGGTATGTTTATGGATATGGGAGCTTTATCGTTAGATGATATAATTCTTCTGATTATAGGTGTGCTTGTTGCAGTATTAATTTTAAAATTAATATTTGGATCAATGAAAAAGATAATAGGATTAGTTATTAACAGTATTTTTGGTGCTATACTGCTTATGATTGTTAATTATTTTGGAGCTTATTTTGGTATAACTATTGGAATAAATTTATTAACAGCTTTAATAGCAGGAATTTTAGGAATACCGGGAGTAATTTTAATGGTATTATTCCGATATTTTGTTAGATAATTGAAAAGTAATTTTACGAAAATTTATATTATAGAAATAAAAAAACAGGTGAAATCACCTGTTTTTTTATTTTTTTAGATGGGAGGAAACTTGCAAAGTAAGCAAGGAATGCATTAAGTACTTCTTCCTTTTCTAAGGAGAGGAGTAGTCAAAAAAATGAAGAAGCAATTAATCATTCTTTATATCAATATATGTTATGAAATAAAATTTGCTACTTAAATCAATAAAAAAAATCATAAAAATATTTATTTAAAAGTATAAATATAGAGAGTTTATACTTTTGCGAATGGAGATTTATATGAGAGTTTTATTAGATGATTTATTACTAAAGAAATATAGAGTAAGAGGAATTATAGCCCTAATAATTTTAGGAGTTTCTTCTTTCTTTTTAATGGGAAACTATCATACTATAAAATATTTTTCTCAAATAGATGGAGGAAATATTGATAGAACTATAATAAATACATGTTTTTCTATGAGTCATATAAATAAATTTATATTCTTTTTATTTTTAGTGTGGGTAGTTGGATTTTTATTTAAAGATAAAGAGGATGAAATAAGAGAAAATATTTCTATAGGAGGAGATAATATAAAAAAATATTTTATCTCTAAAGCTATACTTATTTATGGTGTTTCTTTAGGCGCTATATTAATCAACATATTAATCAAAATGATTTGTTATTTTCCTTATAAAGATATTTTTAGTATTGATAAGTTATTTATAAGTTCATTTTATTTTCTTACAATCGGAATACTATTTACTTCTATAATTTTTACTATGAATTTAATTGTTAAGGATAAACTATTAGCAGGAATATTACCAATATTTTTGGCGGATGGAATGATTATATTTTTTGCTATAAGTAGAATTTTGATTAGTGATAGGCTTAGTTGGATAAGAAACTTTTTAAATATGATTGGAGAACAAGTATTATTAGTATTTAAGTTATTGTTTTTAGATTTTGAGCCTAGTACATTTTCAGCTTTGAGGCAATCTTTACTTTTAATAATTTTATTATCAATATCAGCACTGTTGGTTTATCTTTCATATTTACTTATGAAAATAGTAAATGTTGAATATCTAAAAAGACCATATTTTTTTGAAATACCAAGGTATGTTATATATGTATTTATGAGCATGTTAGTTGGTTTTACAGTTATGACAGGTATAGGATATTTCTTTATAATGTTTATTCCAAGTATAAGTTATGTTAATGGAACATTTATAGTTAATATACTCTCTGTTGTTTCTATGGTTGGTATATTTATTTTCTTAGAAGCTTTATATAGAAAAAAAGTATTGGTAGAAGAAATAGAGGCATATGCTCAGGAAGAATCTAATGAAATACAACCCTATAGAGAAGAATTTATTGAGTTTGATGAAACTACTGGGCTTTTAGAAGAGGGTAAAGATATAAAAGAAAAAGAAATCTTCCAAGAGGAAGAAAACTCTCATAATAAAAATAAAATCTTAGAAAAAATAAGCAATTTTGATGTAGAGGAAGAGGAAATATTAAAGGATGAATTTAATAAGACATTTAAGAATATGGAATCTGAAAAAATAGACCATATTCAAGAAAATAAAATCTTAGAAGAGGATTTATACATTGATGATGTTGATGATATGCTAAAAAACTTTGTTTATGATGAGATAGAAAATGAGACTAATAAAGAATAGCAATAATCAAATTAAAATTAGTTTTAATTTTTATACTATATTAAAAAAAACAGCTAAATAATTAACCTTATATATAAATTTATTGATTAAAAACTTTATTTTAAAGAATTAATTAAAAGTGATATACTTAACTATATGTAAGATATAGGCAGGAGGGTTATTATGGCTGTTGGAACAAGTATAAATTGTAAGTATTGTATAGATTTTAAGAATAATAGATGTGATGGAACTGAGGAAAATTGTCTTTGTAGACTTTGTCCTAGAAACTTAGGTCAATGTATATGTGTAAAGTATTGTAGAGAAACAGAATCAGTTTTGTTTTGGAATGATGAAGAGGAATAAATTAGTATAAAAAAATCTTTCTTAGAAAATACTAAAAATATAGTATTGTTCTGAGAAAGGAGAATTTGTATGGCTATTAGTGAAGAATTTATAGATATAGCTGAAAATTGCGTTGATTATTCAGCTAGACATAGAGAAGCTGTATCTTCAATGAATTCTTGTAAAAGCTGTTTAAATTGTAGTAAGTTTCATAGTGGAACTTGCGAAAAAGAAATGGAGAATAAATTCAACATTTTACAGGATATGATTTAAGAATACTTTAAAGAGTTTTATTATTTAAATAATAAAACTCTTTTTATTTATAAAATTTTTTAAGTGAATGTTGATTTTTAGCAGGTCTTTCAGATTTGCTTAATTTCACGTAATATAAAAATTTTATTATCACCAATGAGGAAAATTTGTAATATACTATTAAATAAAATAATCGTTGAATAAACAAAGGGAGGGGATTAGATGCATAAGAAGTTATTTATACCAGGACCTGTCGAGGTAAGAGATGAGGTTCTAGAAAAAATGGCTACTCCTATGATTGGTCATAGAAGTAAAGAGGCATCTCAATTGCAAAGGAGAATAAGCGATAATTTAAGAAAGTTATTTTTTACTAACAATGAAATATTACTATCAACAACTTCAGGCAGTGGATTAATGGAGGGAGCTATAAGAAGTTGTACACTAAAGAAAGCAGCCGTTTTTTCTGTGGGTGCTTTTGGGGATAGATGGTATGAAATGGGGATAAGTAATAATGTTCCTGTGGATAAGTTTGAAGTTCCTTGGGGGAAGGGACTGGATGCAAAGTTAGTTGATTCAGTTCTTAAAATTGGTGAATATGACTTAATAACCGTGACTCATAATGAAACATCTACAGGAGTTATGAATGATTTAGAAGCGATAAGTAAAGTTCTTAAAAAATATCCAGATGTTATATTCTGCGTTGATGCAGTTAGTTCTGCAGGTGGAAGTAAGATTGAAGTTGATAAGTTTAACATAGATATATGTATTACTTCTTCACAAAAAGCTCTAGGACTTCCTCCAGGAATGGCAATATGTACATTTTCAGAAAAGGCTAAGGAAAGAGCAGAAAAAGTTAAGTTTAGAGGGACATATTTAGATTTATTAGCTTTATATAAATATATTAAAAAGAAAGATTATCAGTATCCATCAACACCTTCTATTTCACACATGTATGCTTTAGATTATCAATTAGACTATATATTAAATGTAGAAGGATTAGAAAATAGATTCAATAGACACATTGAGATGGCTAAGATAGTTAGAGAATGGGCAGAAAAATATTTTGAAATTTATCCTGAGAAAGGATACTATTCAAATACTCTTACAACCATAAAAAATAATAGGAATATAGATGTTGGGGCATTAAATAAAGAACTTGGGAAAAGAGGATTTCAGATATCTAATGGGTATGGAAAGCTAAAAGATGAGACATTTAGAATAGCGCATATGGCTGACTGCCAGGTTAAGGATATAAAAGAATTGTTAACTAATATAAATGATATTTTAGGATTAAAATAAATTTAAGCCCACACTGGTTAGTGTGGGCTTTTCTAATAAAAAATAATTTACAGGGGGCTGTTTGAGGATGTTAAAAATACTTTTAAATGATGGTTTAGATAAAGAAGCTATCAATAAATTGAAAAGCTTAGGTTATGAAGTTGATACTAATCACTATGATTTAGAAATATTGAAAGAAAAAATAAAAGATGTAGATTGCATAGTAATAAGATCTGCTACTAAAATAAGAAAAGATTTGATAGACGAGGCTGTTAAGGGAGGAAATTTAAAATTAATTATAAGAGGTGGCGTTGGAATTGACAATATAGATGTTAAATATGCTGAAGAAAAGGGTATAGAGGTAAGAAATACTCCTAATGCTAGTTCATCATCAGTTGCAGAATTAATATTAGCTCATATGTTTTCACTAGCGAGATTTTTAAATCAATCTAATATAACAATGAAATCAGGTCTTTGGAATAAAAAAAGTTATGTTGGAACTGAATTAGGAGGAAAAACTTTAGGGATAATAGGAATGGGGAGAATAGGAATAGAGTTAGCTAAAAAGTGTACAGCCTTAGGAATGAAAATAATATATTTTGATTTAATAAAGGTCGATTGTTCAAATAAAAATTATAAGCAAGTAGAATTTGATGAACTATTAAAAGAATCAGATTTTATTTCTATAAATATTTCAGGAACCAATTGTATAATTGGAAGTGAAGAATTAAAGAAAGTTAAAAATGGTGTATTTATAATAAATAGTTCTAGGGGTAAGGCACTAGATGAGAAAGCCATATTGGATAATTTGAATAATGGAACTTTAGGTGGAGTTGGATTAGATGTTTTTTGTGAGGAGCCAAGTAAGAATTTTGAATTAATAAACCATCCTAAAGTAAGTGTTACTCCTCATATTGGGGCTTCAACGAAGGAAGCTCAAGGAAAAATAGGAGAAGAAGTTGTTGAAATAATAAAAGAGGTTCTAGATAAATAAAAATTGAAGTATAGGCTCTATTTTAAGCTATTGTTGATTTTTAAGTAGAATTGTAAGAATATATTAATTTCAATATTTACTTAAAGCAGAGCCAGGTATAAAAGGGAGAGTGAGTAAAATGGTTAATATAAAAGCTTTTAGAGCTTTAAGACCAAAGTGTGATTTGGTAGAAAAGGTTGCGGCATTACCTTATGATGTTTTAGATAGAGAGGAAGCAAGAGAAATAGTTAAAAATAACGAGTTTTCATTTTTGAATGTTGATAAAGCTGAGGTTTATTTCCCAGGAAATGTTAGTGAATATTCAGAAGAAGTTTATAAAAAAGCAGGTGAAAATTTAGAAAACTTTATTAAGAATAAGGTATTTATAAAAGAAGAAAAGGACTGTTTATATGTTTATGAATTAAGTTTAAATGGGCAATCTCAAAAAGGAATTGTTTCATGCCTAGCTGTTGATGATTATTTAAATAACACTATAAAGAAGCATGAGTTTACAAGAGCTAAAAAAGAAGCAGATAGGATTAATCATATAAAGGCGTGTAATGCTCAAACTGGACCTATTTTTTTAACTTATAGGGATTCAGAAAAAATAAATAATAAGGTTTCACAGATATGTTCAGAAAAACCTTTATATGATTTTATTGCTGATGATGGAGTTTTTCATAGAGTTTGGAAAATAGATGATGAAGATATAATAAATGAAGTAATAAGTGATTTCAAAGAGGTTAACTCAGTATATATAGCAGATGGACACCATAGGTCTGAGGCTGCCGTTAAAGTATGTTTAGAAAGAAGAGAAGATGGTCAATGTTTACTGGAGGATGAGTGTAATTATTTCCTAGGAGTATTATTTCCTAAAACTCAACTGTCAATAATGGATTATAACAGAGTAGTTAGAGATTTAAATGGTTTAAGTGAAGAAGAATTCATATCAAAAATAGAAGATAAGTTTCAGGTTACTAAAGTTAATGAGGGAGAACAGTTTAAACCACAAAATAAAGGTGAATTTGGAATGTATTTAAATAATCAATGGTTCAAATTAAAATATCTTAGCAAAGAGGATGATGTTGTTAAGAATTTAGATGTATCAATACTTCAAAATAATATTTTAGAGCCTATTTTGGGAATAAGAGATGTAAGAAATGATGAAAGAATAGATTTTGTTGGTGGAATAAGAGGACTTAAAGAATTAGAAAAAAGAGTATATAAAGATATGAAGATTGCTTTTGCTCTTTATCCAACAAGCTTAGAAGAAGTAATGGAAATCTCAGATCAAGAACTAATAATGCCACCAAAATCAACCTGGTTTGAACCAAAACTAAGAAGTGGTATATTCATTCACGAAATATAATAAAAAAGTTTGTTAAGAGAGCAAAACTAATAAAATTTATAAAGAGAATATTTGCATAAATTCTTGATGAAATACAATTAATTCTCGGAATATATTTATCAATTTTATTAGCTATAAAGCTCCTAAACAAACTTTAAAGATTAAGCCATTTTTAAAATCATTGATTTTAATATTGAAGTAGAGTTTTTAACTCCGATTGCTGTGAATTCAGCAAAGTCCATATGTGCTCCATTATTTGCGTTATCAGATATTGATCTTATAACAACGAATGGAATATTATTTAAGTAACAAACGTGAGCTATACTTCCACCTTCCATTTCGCAAGCAGAAGCTCCGAATTCCTCTCCTAACCATCTAACTTTTTCAACGCTAGCAACGAATTGGTCTCCAGTAACGATTCTTCCAGTGAAGCTCTTTATATCTTCATTTTCTTTGCAAGCTTCTTCACAAAGCTCAACTAATTCTTTTGAACATTTGAAATCAAATGTATCTAATCTTGGGATTTGTCCTATAGGATCTCCAAAAGCAGAAGTATCCATATCGTATTGTACTAGTGAGTTAGCTATAACAACATCACCTGGGTATATTTCCATTCCTATACCACCAGCAACACCAACATTTATAACTTTATTAACTTTGTATTCACTTATTAATATTTGAGTACAAACGGCAGCGTTAACCTTACCTATACCACATACAACAGCTACAACTTCTTGACCCCAAAGAGTTCCTTGGTGAAAAGTCATGTTAGCTTTAGTATCTTTAGATTTTACTTCCATATCTTTTAAAAGAATTTCTAATTCTTCGCTCATAGCAGCTATGATTCCTAAAGTCATTTCTAACTCCTCCTTAAAATAAATTCATAAAGTTATTATATATTAAAAAAAGATGATATCATAGAAATTTAAATATTGGAATTATTTTAAGTAAATTTTGTAGATACATTGATATATTAAAGAATTCTGTGTTAATATACATGAAAAAACTTTATTTATAATCACTATAATGTATATAATATTAATGAATTTGTGTATTATCAAATAAGATTCTAGGGAATATATAGTTCTTTAGATACTTACTTTTAGAGTATTATTGGAAGATTAACATAGGGGAAATTTTATTAACTTAAGAAGGAGAGAAGTTTTATGTTACAACATTCATTGTCAAGAACAGAATTACTTATAGGTAAAGATGCTTTAGATAAATTAGCAAATAGCAAAGTTATGGTATTTGGAGTAGGTGGAGTAGGAAGTTTCACTGTAGAGGCATTAGCTAGAGCAGGAGTAGGAAATTTAATATTAGTTGATGACGATACTGTTTGTTTAACAAACTTAAACAGACAAATACATGCTACATATAAAACTGTAAGTAAAGATAAGGTAGAAGTTATGAAAGAAAGAGTTCTTTCAGTAAATAGAAAATGTAATGTGGAGACTATACAAGTTTTTGTTACTCCAGATAACTTAGAAGAAATAATTCCTGATGATGTAGATTACGTAGTAGATGCTATAGATACAGTTTCAGCTAAAATAGCTCTTGCTGTTTATTGTGAGCAAAAAGGAATAAAACTTATGAGTTCAATGGGAACAGGAAACAAATTAAATCCTGCTGAATTTAAAGTAACTGATATATATAAGACAAAGGTATGTCCTTTAGCTAAGGTAATGAGATATGAGCTAAGAAAAAGAGGCGTTAAGAAGTTAAAGGTTGTTTATTCAGAAGAAATGCCTAGAAAACCAAAGGTTGAAGATGTAGTTACTTGTAAAACAGGATGTGTTTGTACTGGTGGAACTAAAAAATGTGCTTCAAAGAGACAAATACCAGGAAGTATATCTTTTGTACCTCCAGTAGCAGGTATGATAATAGCATCAGAGGTAGTTAAAGACTTAATAAAAGAATATCTTTAATATAAAGAAAAAACATCTAAGTTTTCTTAGATGTTTTTCTTTTTTTATTTGGCTATATTTTAAACTATAATTGATTTTTAGATAGGTCTGAAGAATTATATAAAAATCAACATCCGCTTAAAGTATGGATTTTTGTTTAATATTAGAAATATTCTATATTTCATAAATATAAAGAACTTTTTAATTATTGTATTATGGGGATATTATTAAGTACTATTTAACTTTTTTATGGTATAATTTTTATGTTTTTATTTGATGGTTAGCTACTTTAAATCTATATTTTTAAAAGTATGTCAAGGTAGTAATAATATAGATTTGATTAAATTTCAAATTAAGCATGTTAAGCTCGATTTGAATTAAGGTCTAATTTTATTTATCGTAAAAAATAATAAGGAGAAATAATGATGAACAGTAAGAAAAAAAATTATGTTGCATTAGCTTTCCTATTTATAATGATGATATTAGCGGCTATAGTTGAAAATACAAAAGGTATATTCATACCTGTATTTAAACAAGAATTTGGAGTTAACGATAATACTATAAGTAATTTACTTATATCTACTTCAGCTGCATATATGGTATTAACATTTATAGGTGGAATGCTTTGCGAAAAGTTAGGACAGAAAAAAGTATTTTTAGGTGGATTAATGGTGATATTTTTATCACTTATATTTTTGTTTTTTACAAAAAATTATACAATGTTATATACAGGAATGGTAATAAGTAGTGCGGGAATAGCAATGGTTGCAATATCATGTAATACTGTTCTTCCTATACTAGCATTGACGGCCCAAAATGTAATAATGAATGTTATGCATGCTTGTTACGGGTTAGGCTCATCTGTTGGTCAAGGGCTTTTCGGTGCATTAACTGCTAGGGGAATAAACTGGAGAACTATATATTTTGCAGTGGGTATAATTTATTTAATAGTATTTATATGTTTTATATTCGTTAAGATTCCTAGAACAGAGGTAGTTAAAGAAAAAGATAAAATGACTATATTTGAAGCTTTGTCTAATAAATTAATAATTGCATACATGCTTGCATTAGGATTATATGTATTTACTGAACAAGGTATTTCAAACTGGTTCGTAAATTACATGAAATATGGATACAACATGAATGAACAAAAGGCAGGTATA
>NZ_CM173488.1:77500-107500 GCF_057782475.1 Clostridium sp. LIBA-8841
CCTTATGAGGGTGATGAGGTGCTTTTTGTAGAACGAGCCAACGAGTTACGGTATGTAGCAAGGTTAAGTACTTAAGGTACGGAGCCGAAGGGAAACCGAGTCTGAATAGGGCGACTAGTTGCATGCCGTAGACCCGAAACCGGGTGACCTATCCATGGCCAGGTTGAAGCGAGGGTAAAACCTCGTGGAGGACCGAACCACGTTGCTGTTGAAAAAGCATGGGATGAGCTGTGGATAGCGGAGAAATTCCAATCGAACCCGGAGATAGCTGGTTCTCTCCGAAATAGCTTTAGGGCTAGCGTCGAGTATGAGTAGTGGAGGTAGAGCACTGAATGGGCTAGGGGGCATAGCGCTTACCGAACCTTATCAAACTCCGAATGCCACATACTTTGAGCTCGGCAGTCAGACTACGAATGATAAGATCCGTGGTCAAAAGGGAAACAGCCCAGATCGTCAGCTAAGGTCCCAAAGTGTAAGTTAAGTGGGAAAGGATGTGAGATTTCTAAGACAACTAGGATGTTGGCTTAGAAGCAGCCACTCATTAAAAGAGTGCGTAATAGCTCACTAGTCGAGAGATCTTGCGCCGAAAATGTAACGGGGCTAAACTTACCACCGAAGCTACGGGCTTGAACTTAGTTCAAGCGGTAGGAGAGCGTCGTAACCGGGCTGAAGTCGTACCGTAAGGAGCGGTGGACTGGTTACGAGTGAGAATGTTGGCATCAGTAGCGAGATGTGGGTGAGAATCCCACAGGCCGAAAACCTAAGGTTTCCTCAGGAAGGTTCGTCCGCTGAGGGTTAGTCGGGACCTAAGCCGAGGCCGAAAGGCGTAGGTGATGGACAACTGGTTGATATTCCAGTACCACTACCATCGTTATTATCGATGGCGTGACGCAGGAGGATAGTGTGTGCTAGCTATTGGATGCTAGTCTAAGCATTTAGGCAGTGAAAGTAGGCAAATCCGCTTTCATAATGCTGAGGTGTGATGGGGAAGGTTCTACGGAACCGAAGTACATGATTCCACGCTGCCAAGAAAAGCGTCTAGAGAGAGAAGTAGTGCCCGTACCGCAAACCGACACAGGTAGGTGAGGAGAGAATCCTAAGGCCGGCGGAAGAATTACAGTTAAGGAACTCGGCAAATTGACCCCGTAAGTTCGCGAGAAGGGGTGCCTACGAGAGTAGGCCGCAGAGAATAGGCCCAAGCAACTGTTTAGCAAAAACACAGGTCTCTGCTAAAGCGTAAGCTGATGTATAGGGGCTGACGCCTGCCCGGTGCTGGAAGGTTAAGGGGAACACTTAGCGCAAGCGAAGGTGTGAACTTAAGCCCCAGTAAACGGCGGCCGTAACTATAACGGTCCTAAGGTAGCGAAATTCCTTGTCAGGTAAGTTCTGACCCGCACGAATGGCGTAATGACTTGGGCACTGTCTCAACTGTAAATCCGGCGAAGTTGTAGTGCGAGTGAAGATGCTCGCTACCCGCGATTGGACGGAAAGACCCCGTAGAGCTTTACTGTAGCTTAGCATTGAGTTTTGGTATTGTCTGTACAGGATAGGTGGGAGACTAGGAAACCAGGGCGTCAGCCTTGGTGGAGTCATCCTTGGGATACCACCCTGACAGTACTGAAATTCTAACTGGCGGCCATGAATCTGGTCACAGGACATTGTTAGGTGGGCAGTTTGACTGGGGCGGTCGCCTCCTAAAAAGTAACGGAGGCGCCCAAAGGTTCCCTCAGAACGGTCGGAAATCGTTCGTAGAGTGCAAAGGCAGAAGGGAGCCTGACTGCGACACCCACAAGTGGAGCAGGGACGAAAGTCGGGCTTAGTGATCCGGTGGTACCTCGTGGGAGGGCCATCGCTCAACGGATAAAAGCTACCTCGGGGATAACAGGCTGATCTCCCCCAAGAGTCCACATCGACGGGGAGGTTTGGCACCTCGATGTCGGCTCGTCGCATCCTGGGGCTGAAGTAGGTCCCAAGGGTTGGGCTGTTCGCCCATTAAAGCGGCACGCGAGCTGGGTTCAGAACGTCGTGAGACAGTTCGGTCCCTATCCGTCGCGGGCGTAGGAAATTTGAGAGGAGCTGTCCTTAGTACGAGAGGACCGGGATGGACTGACCTCTGGTGTACCAGTTGTTCTGCCAAGAGCACAGCTGGGTAGCTAAGTCGGGAATGGATAAACGCTGAAAGCATCTAAGCGTGAAGCCAACCTCAAGATGAGATTTCCCATAGCGTAAGCTAGTAAGATCCCTTGAAGAACACAAGGTTGATAGGTCGGGGGTGTAAGCATGGTAACATGTTCAGCTGACCGATACTAATAGATCGAGGGCTTGACCAAATATAGTAAATTAAATATGTGCAATTTTGAAAGAACAAAAATCTTTCTAAAACATCTGGTGATGATGTTCTTTAGGGTAACACCCGTTCCCATTCCGAACACGACGGTTAAGCCTTTAGAAGCCGATGGTACTGCACGGGAGACTGTGTGGGAGAGTAGGTGGTCGCCAGGTCTTATGATTTGCTAGCTCAGTCGGTAGAGCACGTGACTTTTAATCACGGTGTCCAGGGTTCGATTCCCTGGCAGATCACCAAAACCTCTCTTAATTAGAGAGGTTTTTTTGTATATAAAAATATATTATATAAATTACTTGGAAAATAATTTATACTTAAATAGTAAATGATTTAAATAAGCAGTAAATATAAAAAGATTTTATGGTTATATTTAATAACATTTGGGAGGAAAGTAATGAAAGGGATAAAGAAAATTTTATCATTGGGTTTACTTCTGATATTTTCATTTTCAATGGTATCCTGTGGAGGATCAAAGGGAAAAACTTTAGAAAATACTGTAGTTGTAACAAGTAAATATCCTGATGAAGTTATGAAGTATATTGCTGATGAATTTAAAAAAGAAACTGGAATAACTGTTAAATATGAAGTTAAAGATGAAATCAAAGAAGATGATTTTAAAAATTCAAATATTGATGTTGTTTTAGGTGGAAATAGTGAATTATATAAAAAGGTAGCTTCAGATAATCTTTTACAAGAATATAAAACAAGTTGGTTTGGAGACGTAGATGAAAACTATAGGGATAAGGATGGATATTGGTATTCAATTTATAGAAATCCTATAGTTGTTGCTTATAATAAAACAAATCTACCAGATAATCTTGTACCAAAGAATTTAGTTGATTTAGGAAATGGAAAGTTAACTAATAAATTAATTATGGTAAACTCTAATAATGATTATACAAAATACTTTATCTCTGCTACAGCATCATATTTAAGTAAGGCTGCAAATAATGATGAAAATGTAGGAAATACATTTTTACAAGGTTTAAAATTAAATGTGGCTACATTCTTTAATAGCTATGATGAATTGACAACGGCTTTAAATACAAAAGAAACTCCAATAGGAATCCTTCCTTTAGATGTGTTTAATAAAAAATATAAAAATGATGCTAATATTACGAAGGTTGATTTTCCAGATGGGGCACCTGTGGTAACAGAATGTGCAGGGATTTTAAAAACAGCACCAAATCCTAATGCATCAGAATTATTTATGGAGTTTGTCGCTGGACCAAAGATTCAATTAGAATTAGCACAAAAGTTTAATATAATGCCTTCATTACCTGTAGCAATAAAATATTCTCCAGATTGGATTAAAGATTTTAAAACTTTAGATATTGATAATAATGTTATTTTTGATAATGAAAATAAATGGGTTCAATATTTTAATGGTGTAGTAAAACCGGAAGCACCTACCAAGCCAGCGGCTAATGGAAAAAAATCTTAGTATATAATTAAATTAAAAAAGAGATATTATGTTTGCACATAATATCTCTTTTATATTTAAAGTGTGAATTGTAAATAGCTTATTCGTATTTGAATTTAATGATAACTTCTTTGATAACTCCTTTAGAGTTAGTTCTAACTTTAAAGTCTTTAATATCTTTAAATTCGTTATTAAGTTGGAAGTTAAGTTCATTTATAGTAGCTTTGGCTTTTTTAGCTAAATCACTATCTTCGATAACTTCAAATCTTTGTTTTTTAGTTGTAATTTCCTTGTTTCTGTCGTCAACTACAACGTAGTATTTATCTCCTTCTTCAATTACAACATACTCTTTACCAAAAGTTAGGCTTGAGCATAATGAATTATCTATACATCTTACTAGCATAGCTACTCTCCTCTCATAAATAGTAAATTCTCTACAACTTAAATATATCATAATGAGAAGCTTTGTCTATGCTAAATAGGGAATTATATTAATTTTGTAATATCCTACAAATATCCTATTTTTTTATTCTAAGAATATTCTTTAAAAAATCATTTTTAGTAAAAATAAAGAATTTTTTTATTGAAGCAAAATCGTCTTTTAAAGTACTAGGCTTGTCATCTTTCCAATAATCATTGAAATAAATACATAGTAAGAAGAATAATATAGCTAGGTTTATATATATATCCTTAAAATCAGCTATAAATAAATTACTTATTCCTATGAAATCTAAGCTTCCTCCGTAAAAGACCTTGTCTATTAAAGAACATAAAGCCCCTGCCATTATAAAGATTATACACATATCAGCATTAAAATCTTTATGTCCATTATGTACATAATATCTATAGGCTTCAAAGAATATAAATAAAGCTATTAAGTTTAATATTATAAGAAATCCAAAGTTTATTCCTGCTCCAAATCTTACATTTAGCCAAGAACCATCTGTATTTATTATTGGTTGGAATGATAAAAAGTTACCTATAATATCAAAATGAGTATTAAAGAACCATTTATATATTATAAATTTTACTCCTTGGTCTAAAATCATTAAAAATGCAAATAACCATAATAAAGTTTTATTACTAAAGCCATTTTTATGTTTATTCCATAAAGCATAAACTAAATATCCTACTAATGCAAAGGGAAGTGCTAGAAATAACATCATAAAAGTTTCTGAATTATTTTCAACTCTTCCAGTTAAGAATTCAAATAAGAAATAAATTAACCACATTATAGGTAGTATTCCAATAGTTACCCACTTTTTCTTATTCATGATTACCTCCCTATAAAATATACCATTATTATATTTAATTAAATTAATTTTAGGTTTATAATATTGAAATTAATTAAACTAAATCAATTTTAACATAGTTAATTATTATAATTAAAGAGGATAAATAGAATTTTAAAAGAATATATAAATTATCACACATATTAAATAATGAGGTGTTTTATGACAGATATTATTAGAGACTATTATAATGAAAACAGTAAAAATGAGTGGCTTAGATTAAATGATCCTTACAATAGATTAGAATTATTTAGTACTATGTACATGATAAAAGAATATTTTCCTAATGAGGGTAAAATATTAGATATAGGCTCAGGACCAGGAAGATATTCAATAGAGTTATTAAAGAGAGGATACGACGTCACATTAATGGACATATCAGATAAATCTATAGACATGGCTAAAAAAAATATAGAAAGTTTAGGGTTAGAGGCAGATAATTATATTTGTGGTGATGCATTATATTTAAACTTCTTAGAAGATAATTCTTATGATGGGGTACTTTTAATGGGGCCTATGTATCACATACAGTCTAAAGAAGATAGAATTAAAATATTAGAAAGCTGTAAGAGAATATTAAAACCAGATGGTGTTATATTAATAACTTACATAAATTCATTAGGAGTTTTAAAAGTGGGACTTTCAGATTTTCCTCAAGATTTTAAAAATATAGATAAAATATATGAGCTATTTGATGAAAAATCATTTAGTAAGGAGGAATCTTTTACTGAAACATATTTCACTGTGCCAGAAAAAGCAATTGAAGAAGTTAATGAAGCTGGGTTCAATATATTAAGTAGAGCTGGTGCTGAAAGTTTTTTAAGTGGACAAGCATTTTATATGACTAAATATTACTTAGAAGATAAGGAAATATATTTTAATTTATTAAAGGTCGCAACTGAAAAATGTGAGGATGAAAGGTTTAGAGATTCAACAGAACATTTACTTATAGTTGCTAGAAAATAAATAGTAACTATTAAAATTTAAATTGAAAATATTTGTGCTTAAAAAGCTTTAATAGCTATAAAATATAAAAACTAAAAGGGAAAAGAGAGTAAATTACATTAAAAAAACAACACTAATAACATAGTTGTTTTTAGATGAAAGAGAGGAGCAATTTTTATGTTAACAATTTTTGCAGTTTCAGATTCAATAGGAGAAACAGCTCAACAGGTAGCTGTAGCTGCTGCTAGTCAATTTAAAGATAATGCTGAGGTTAAGAGAATCCCCTATGTTAAAGGCTTAGAAGATGTAGAAGACTTAATGAAAACAATAGAGGATTGTGAAGCTTGTATGATCGTATCTACTATAATAACTGTTAACGTTAGAGAATATCTAACACAAAAATGTATTGAAAAGAATATAAACATAATAAACGTACTTGGTCCAATAATAAATGTAGCTTCAACAATATTAAATCAATATCCAGATTATAATCCAGGTGCTATGTGGAATACTGATGAAGCTTATTATAAAAGAATAGAGGCTATGGAATTTGCTATGCAATATGATGATAGTAAAGACTATAGAGGATTAAAAAATGCTGATGTGGTACTTGTAGGATTATCTAGAACATCTAAAACACCATTATGTATGTATCTTGCTAATAAGGGAATAAAGGCAATAAATATACCTTTGGTTCCAGAAGTAGGTGTACCAGATGAATTATATGAAATAGATAAGAAAAAAATATTTGGCCTTACAATAAATCCACTTCAACTTATAGAAATAAGAAAAAGAAGGCTAGATAAGTTTCATAGAATATCAGCAGATATAGAATATGCTTCTGATTCAAGAATATTAGAAGAGTTTGACTTTGCCGATAGAATAATGAGAAAAATAGGATGTAGAACTATAGATGTAACTCAAAGAGCCATAGAAGATACTGCTTTAATCATAATGGAAAAGCTAGGAGTAAAATAAAAGAATAATTTATAATCAATTTTATAACTGCTAATAATTCTAAAGAACTAATTTTTATATGAAATATCTAAATTAAGAAAAGCTTAAATAAAGATTACATATATATAAATGGCATATTAAAATTTATTAGCAGTTTAATTATTTTATTAATTGGAATAAATTTGAATAAATTATATTGGATTGTAAATGTAAGGTATATATACTAATCCTGGTGTATCAATATAAGAAATATTAAGAAATTTTTAGAAAATAAAAGAAAAATAAATTTAATTTTAAAATATTAATATTAATAAATTGTAGAGTGGTATACTATATGGTAAGATAAATCTCGTCGCTAAGAGACACACAAACAACTTAACAAAATAAATTAAAAGTTTTGAAAAAAAGTTGTTGACAAAGTTTCGAAGTGATGTTAAACTAAGAAAGTCGCTTGAGGGCGACAAAGAAATGGTCTTTGAAAATTAAACAGAAGATATTAACATAAACCAGCAATTCTTTTATAAGTAATATGAGTAATAGATTAAACTTTTAAATTGAGAGTTTGATCCTGGCTCAGGATGAACGCTGGCGGCGTGCTTAACACATGCAAGTCGAGCGATGAAGTTTCCTTCGGGAAACGGATTAGCGGCGGACGGGTGAGTAACACGTGGGTAACCTGCCTCATAGAGTGGAATAGCCTCCCGAAAGGGAGATTAATACCGCATAATGTTGAGAGATGGCATCATCTTTTAACCAAAGGAGCAATCCGCTATGAGATGGACCCGCGGCGCATTAGCTAGTTGGTGGGGTAACGGCCCACCAAGGCGACGATGCGTAGCCGACCTGAGAGGGTGATCGGCCACATTGGGACTGAGACACGGCCCAGACTCCTACGGGAGGCAGCAGTGGGGAATATTGCACAATGGGGGAAACCCTGATGCAGCAACGCCGCGTGAGTGATGAAGGTTTTCGGATCGTAAAGCTCTGTCTTTGGGGAAGATAATGACGGTACCCAAGGAGGAAGCCACGGCTAACTACGTGCCAGCAGCCGCGGTAATACGTAGGTGGCGAGCGTTATCCGGATTTACTGGGCGTAAAGGGAGCGTAGGCGGATGATTAAGTGGGATGTGAAATACCCGGGCTCAACTTGGGTGCTGCATTCCAAACTGGTTATCTAGAGTGCAGGAGAGGAGAGTGGAATTCCTAGTGTAGCGGTGAAATGCGTAGAGATTAGGAAGAACACCAGTGGCGAAGGCGACTCTCTGGACTGTAACTGACGCTGAGGCTCGAAAGCGTGGGGAGCAAACAGGATTAGATACCCTGGTAGTCCACGCCGTAAACGATGAATACTAGGTGTGGGGGTTTCAACACCTCCGTGCCGCCGCTAACGCATTAAGTATTCCGCCTGGGGAGTACGGTCGCAAGATTAAAACTCAAAGGAATTGACGGGGACCCGCACAAGTAGCGGAGCATGTGGTTTAATTCGAAGCAACGCGAAGAACCTTACCTACACTTGACATCCCTTGCATTACTCTTAATCGAGGAAATCCCTTCGGGGACAAGGAGACAGGTGGTGCATGGTTGTCGTCAGCTCGTGTCGTGAGATGTTGGGTTAAGTCCCGCAACGAGCGCAACCCTTGTCGTTAGTTACTACCATTAAGTTGAGGACTCTAGCGAGACTGCCTGGGTTAACCAGGAGGAAGGTGGGGATGACGTCAAATCATCATGCCCCTTATGTGTAGGGCTACACACGTGCTACAATGGCTGGTACAGAGAGACGCAATACCGCGAGGTGGAGCCAAACTTTAAAACCAGTCTCAGTTCGGATTGTAGGCTGAAACTCGCCTACATGAAGCTGGAGTTACTAGTAATCGCGAATCAGAATGTCGCGGTGAATACGTTCCCGGGTCTTGTACACACCGCCCGTCACACCATGAGAGTTGGCAATACCCGAAGTCCGTGAGCTAACGCGTAAGCGAGGCAGCGGCCGAAGGTAGGGTCAGCGATTGGGGTGAAGTCGTAACAAGGTAGCCGTAGGAGAACCTGCGGCTGGATCACCTCCTTTCTAAGGAATACATCTTAGGATAACTAAGATGACATAGAATTCTGGATAATATCTCTGTTTAATTTTGAGAGACTATCTCTCAAAATTGTTCTTTGAAAATTGCACATAATTTAATTTATAGAAAACAACAAGCCAAATTGGCAAACCAATTTCTATTCTTTGTAAAATGAGAACTATAACTAATATAGGTCAAGCTACAAAGGGCGTATGGTGAATGCCTTGGCATCAGGAGCCGATGAAGGACGTGATAAGCTGCGATAAGCTTCGGGTAGGCGCACATAGCCTGAGATCCGAAGATCTCCGAATGAGGAAACTCACATGGGAAACCCCATGTATCGTTAAGTGAATACATAGCTTAATGAAGGTAACCCAGGGAACTGAAACATCTAAGTACCTGGAGGAAGAGAAAGAAAAATCGATTTTCTTAGTAGCGGCGAGCGAAAGGGAAAGAGCCCAAACCGGAAACTTGTTTCCGGGGTTGTGGACATAACATAAAAGTGGAGGCTATTGTAACTGAAGAGAGCTGGAAAGCTCCACCGTAGAAGGTAATAGTCCTGTAAGTGAAACGAGAAGACCACGAGTTATGATCCAGAGTACCACGAGACACGTGAAACCTTGTGGGAAGCAGGGAGGACCACCTCCCAAGGCTAAATACTACCTGATGACCGATAGTGAAGCAGTACCGTGAGGGAAAGGTGAAAAGAACCCCGGGAGGGGAGTGAAATAGAACCTGAAACCGTATGCCTACAACCGCTCAGAGCCCCTTATGAGGGTGATGAGGTGCTTTTTGTAGAACGAGCCAACGAGTTACGGTATGTAGCAAGGTTAAGTACTTAAGGTACGGAGCCGAAGGGAAACCGAGTCTGAATAGGGCGACTAGTTGCATGCCGTAGACCCGAAACCGGGTGACCTATCCATGGCCAGGTTGAAGCGAGGGTAAAACCTCGTGGAGGACCGAACCACGTTGCTGTTGAAAAAGCATGGGATGAGCTGTGGATAGCGGAGAAATTCCAATCGAACCCGGAGATAGCTGGTTCTCTCCGAAATAGCTTTAGGGCTAGCGTCGAGTATGAGTAGTGGAGGTAGAGCACTGAATGGGCTAGGGGGCATAGCGCTTACCGAACCTTATCAAACTCCGAATGCCACATACTTTGAGCTCGGCAGTCAGACTACGAATGATAAGATCCGTGGTCAAAAGGGAAACAGCCCAGATCGTCAGCTAAGGTCCCAAAGTGTAAGTTAAGTGGGAAAGGATGTGAGATTTCTAAGACAACTAGGATGTTGGCTTAGAAGCAGCCACTCATTAAAAGAGTGCGTAATAGCTCACTAGTCGAGAGATCTTGCGCCGAAAATGTAACGGGGCTAAACTTACCACCGAAGCTACGGGCTTGAACTTAGTTCAAGCGGTAGGAGAGCGTCGTAACCGGGCTGAAGTCGTACCGTAAGGAGCGGTGGACTGGTTACGAGTGAGAATGTTGGCATCAGTAGCGAGATGTGGGTGAGAATCCCACAGGCCGAAAACCTAAGGTTTCCTCAGGAAGGTTCGTCCGCTGAGGGTTAGTCGGGACCTAAGCCGAGGCCGAAAGGCGTAGGTGATGGACAACTGGTTGATATTCCAGTACCACTACCATCGTTATTATCGATGGCGTGACGCAGGAGGATAGTGTGTGCTAGCTATTGGATGCTAGTCTAAGCATTTAGGCAGTGAAAGTAGGCAAATCCGCTTTCATAATGCTGAGGTGTGATGGGGAAGGTTCTACGGAACCGAAGTACATGATTCCACGCTGCCAAGAAAAGCGTCTAGAGAGAGAAGTAGTGCCCGTACCGCAAACCGACACAGGTAGGTGAGGAGAGAATCCTAAGGCCGGCGGAAGAATTACAGTTAAGGAACTCGGCAAATTGACCCCGTAAGTTCGCGAGAAGGGGTGCCTACGAGAGTAGGCCGCAGAGAATAGGCCCAAGCAACTGTTTAGCAAAAACACAGGTCTCTGCTAAAGCGTAAGCTGATGTATAGGGGCTGACGCCTGCCCGGTGCTGGAAGGTTAAGGGGAACACTTAGCGCAAGCGAAGGTGTGAACTTAAGCCCCAGTAAACGGCGGCCGTAACTATAACGGTCCTAAGGTAGCGAAATTCCTTGTCAGGTAAGTTCTGACCCGCACGAATGGCGTAATGACTTGGGCACTGTCTCAACTGTAAATCCGGCGAAGTTGTAGTGCGAGTGAAGATGCTCGCTACCCGCGATTGGACGGAAAGACCCCGTAGAGCTTTACTGTAGCTTAGCATTGAGTTTTGGTATTGTCTGTACAGGATAGGTGGGAGACTAGGAAACCAGGGCGTCAGCCTTGGTGGAGTCATCCTTGGGATACCACCCTGACAGTACTGAAATTCTAACTGGCGGCCATGAATCTGGTCACAGGACATTGTTAGGTGGGCAGTTTGACTGGGGCGGTCGCCTCCTAAAAAGTAACGGAGGCGCCCAAAGGTTCCCTCAGAACGGTCGGAAATCGTTCGTAGAGTGCAAAGGCAGAAGGGAGCCTGACTGCGACACCCACAAGTGGAGCAGGGACGAAAGTCGGGCTTAGTGATCCGGTGGTACCTCGTGGGAGGGCCATCGCTCAACGGATAAAAGCTACCTCGGGGATAACAGGCTGATCTCCCCCAAGAGTCCACATCGACGGGGAGGTTTGGCACCTCGATGTCGGCTCGTCGCATCCTGGGGCTGAAGTAGGTCCCAAGGGTTGGGCTGTTCGCCCATTAAAGCGGCACGCGAGCTGGGTTCAGAACGTCGTGAGACAGTTCGGTCCCTATCCGTCGCGGGCGTAGGAAATTTGAGAGGAGCTGTCCTTAGTACGAGAGGACCGGGATGGACTGACCTCTGGTGTACCAGTTGTTCTGCCAAGAGCACAGCTGGGTAGCTAAGTCGGGAATGGATAAACGCTGAAAGCATCTAAGCGTGAAGCCAACCTCAAGATGAGATTTCCCATAGCGTAAGCTAGTAAGATCCCTTGAAGAACACAAGGTTGATAGGTCGGGGGTGTAAGCATGGTAACATGTTCAGCTGACCGATACTAATAGATCGAGGGCTTGACCAAATATAGTAAATTAAATATGTGCAATTTTGAAAGAACAAAATCTTTCAAAAATATGTTGACAAATTGTTAGAGATTTGATAACATATACATGTCATCTGGTGATGATGCTCTTTAGGGTAACACCCGTTTTCCATTCCGAACACGAAGGTTAAGCCTATTGAGGCCGATGGTACTGCACGGGAGACTGTGTGGGAGAGTAGGTGGTTGCCAGGTAATATGGATCTTTAGCTCAGTTGGTTAGAGCAACCGGCTCATAACCGGTAGGTCCGGGGTTCGAGTCCCTGAAGGTCCACCATTTTTGGGGGTATAGCTCAGTTGGGAGAGCACCTGCCTTGCACGCAGGGGGTCAAGAGTTCGAATCTCTTTATCTCCACCATTAAAGCTATGAACGAAGTTCATAGCTTTTTTATTATGTAAAATAATATAAGTTTTAATTAATCTAATTTATTTAAATAGTAACAGAAATTAATCTTATTTTTATATTGAATGACATAGTATAAGCATAGGATAAAGTTTTTAATGTTTGTTTATTAAAAGCCAGGTGCTGTTGTATATTAACTTTAGAACCACCTTTTAAATAAAGGTGGTTTTAACTTTTATCAAGTGTATATAAAGCTATGTTTTAGTTTTGTTTTATAAATAAAAACATATATTAACTGTGTTTAAAGTATTTTTTACAAAAATTAACACATAAATACTTATATTTTATAGAAAATATTTATGTTTTTATTTATAATTATTATGATGGTTAAATTTTAATTATTATTATAAGTTTTATATTGAGAAAACTAATATATAATAATAGGTTTAAGATAAAGTGGAAAAATAAAATAGAATATAATTTTATAAATAAATTTTTAAACTTAAATTTATAATGTTTTTATAAAGCATGTATCAAAATTTTAACTTTAGTGATTTAAAGTTGTGTAGTCATGAAAATTAGAATTTTCTTTAAGTGATCAGATTTTTATTTATAGCAATTTTATGTAAAACTTATATTGTAAGAATAGATTAGAAGATGTAGCAATTTAATTATAGTTATAAATAAATTACAGAAGAAACTATTTAAAGGAGAAATATATAGTTAAAAATCGATGTTTTTTGATTTATTCACTTTTAGGAGGATTAAAAGATGGGAAAACCTAAATTAAAAAAGGAAATAGGATTATTTACAGCTACTGCACTTGTAGTTGGAAATATGATGGGATCGGGAATATTTATGCTTCCAGCCAGTTTAGCAGGTGTTTCTGGTCCAGGTGCTACAATAATGGCCTGGATATTAACAGGACTAGGATCTTTAATATTAGCCTTAACATTTGCTAACTTAGGATCAAAGATTCCTAAGACTGGAGGAACATATGAGTATTCTAGATTAGCTTATGGGAACTTTATGGGATTTATGACAGCATGGCTTTATTGGAATGGTTCATGGATTGGAAATGCTACTATTTTTATAGTTGTTGCAACTTATTTAGGTGAAGTAGTGACTTCCTTAACTAATTCGCCAATAGCAGGATTTTTATTTTGCTCAGCAATTTTATGGATTTGTACTTATATAAATATAAGAGGAACAAAGTTAGCTGGTACAGTTGCTTCTGTAATAACGGTCTTTAAAGTTTTATTATTTGTATTCTTCATTATTGTTGGATTAATGTATTTTAATCCTGCAAACTTAACACCAATGTTCCCAGCAGAAAAAGGTATATCTACTATTCCTGCGGCAGCTGCATTAACTTTATGGGCATTCATGGGGCTAGAAACTGCATCTGTTGCAGGTGGAGAAATAAAAGATCCTGAAAAGAATATAAAGAGAAGTACTATTATGGGAATGTTAATTAGCACAATATTATACATATTAATAAGTATTGTGGCTATGGGAGCTATGAGTCAAAATGAATTAGCTACAAGTACTGCACCTATATCAGATATAATAGTTAAAGTTTTAAATTTAAAGAGTTTAAATATTTTAAATGTAGCTATAGCTATTAGTATTTTAGGAACTGGTATGGGATGGTTATTATCAACGGCTAGGGTTGCTTATGCTGCTGGAGAAGATGGAATTTTCCCTAGGACATTTGCTAAAGTACATCCTAAGTACGATACTCCATATGTAGCTTTAATAATAGGAAGTATATTTATTAATATTATATTCTTAATGAACTTTACTAAAGGGTTAGCAGGTGCATATAACTTTATAGTTGTATTAGCTACTTTAAGTTATCTACCAATATACGCTTTTTCAACTATTGCTGAAATAATATTAATGGTTAAAGAAGATAAAAAACCTACTTTTAAAAAGCATTTAGGTTTAATCATAAGATGTTTATTAGGTTTTGCTTTCGCAACTTGGGCGATATACGCTTCAGGAGCTGAGATTGTAATGTATGGATTTATTCTAATACTTTTAGGAGTCCCTGTTTATGGATATATGAGCATAAAGAAACACTTTCGATAAATTGAATTTTTATATTTAACAATTTTGTTATGTACTACTGACTAATTTATTATATAATAAATATAAGTTTTAAAATTGAGGCTAAAGTATGTACGGTGCAGAAATTTGAATGGGGAGTGTATTGAGATGGCAAAAGTAGAATCTTTAGAAGAAAAATTAGTTGAATTAAAGCTTAAAAAAAGAAATTTCATTTTAGCCAATAAAGATACAGAAGATATTGATAATCTTATAAAGAATTTAGAAGAAGAAATTATGAGAATTAAATTAAATAAGTAATATTTAGGAGCTACAAAAGAGTAAAATCTCTTTTGTAGCTTTTTTTATAAAAATTACTATAACGTTACGAATTTTTTAAATATTGTTTTGGTAAAAAAATACATTTAATATAGTAATAGGTTAATTTTTCGAAAATGACTATTTTAGAATAATTTAATTAAATAATTACTTTCATAGTTTTATAAATAATATCATTTTTTTAAATTTAGATATTACAAAAGGGTAGGGGATTTATGATGACTATATTAGAGTTAGAAAATGAAAAATTAGAGATAAAATCTGTTGATTTTAAGGAGAGAGATAAGCATAAATCTACAATGAAAAATGAAATCTTTAGTGAGGAAGATTTATATTTATTTCATGAAGGAAAACATTATAATGCATATAAGTTTATGGGAGCTCATTTTACTAGTGAAAATAGAAAGCGTGGAGTGAGATTTACGGTATGGGCTCCAAAAGCTAAGAATATATTTTTAGTTGGAGATTTTTCAAATTGGGAAGCTAAAGAAGAAAATAGACTTGAAAAGATAAATTATACAGGCCTTTGGAGTCTATTTATTCCTAGATTAAAAGAAGGTTTTAAGTATAAATATTATGTTGAGCAAGCCGATGGGAAAATAGTATTAAAATCAGATCCTTATGGAGTATATTCAGAAGTTAGACCTAATACAGCTTCTGTTTTATGTGAAAAGACTAAAATAAGATGGACAGATAAAAAATGGTTAAATAGAAGGGAAAAAACTAATTGTTTTGAAAGTCCTATAAATATATATGAATTACATCTTGGTTCATGGAAGAGAAAAGAAGATAATAAATTCATGTCTTATGAAGAACTAAGCAATATTTTGCCTAAGTATGTTAAGGATATGGGATACACTCATGTAGAGCTTATGCCTTTAAATGAACATCCATTAGATGCTTCTTGGGGATATCAAGGAACTGGTTATTACTCAGTAACAAGTAGATATGGAGATGTAAAAGGATTAAAAAAGTTAATAAATGCTCTTCATAAAGAAGATATAGGAATTATTTTAGATTGGGTACCAGGGCATTTTTGTAAGGATGAACAAGGGTTATATATGTTTGATGGTACACCTACTTATGAATATGAAGAAGGTTGGAAGGCAGACAACAAGGGATGGGGTACTTTTAACTTTGATTTAGGAAAACCAGAAGTAAAAAGTTTCTTAATTTCTAATGCTTTTTATTGGATAAATGAATTTCATATTGATGGATTAAGAGTTGATGCAGTTTCTAATATGATTTATTTAAATTATGGAAGAAATCATGGAGAATGGATTCCAAATATATATGGAGGAAATGAAAATTTAGAGGCAATTCAGTTCATAAAAGAATTTAATGAAGCAATAAAATTATATAATAAGGGTGTTTTTACAATTGCAGAAGAGTCAACATCTTGGCCGAATGTAACTAATGCTGTTGAATATGGTGGATTAGGCTTTGATTTTAAGTGGAATATGGGATGGATGAATGATACTTTAGAATACAATGAATTAGATCCTATATATAGAAAGTATCATCATAATAAATTAACTTTCCCTATGATGTACCACCATTCAGAAAAATTTATATTACCTATATCTCATGATGAGGTTGTTCATGGCAAAAAATCTCTTTTAGATAAGATGCATGGGGATTACTGGAATAAATTTTCTAATTTAAGAGCTTATATGGGATATATGTATGGCCATCCAGGAAAGAAACTTATATTTATGGGATGTGA
The DNA here is from genome assembly GCF_057782475.1 of Clostridium sp. LIBA-8841. Classification (NCBI taxonomy): domain Bacteria; kingdom Bacillati; phylum Bacillota; class Clostridia; order Eubacteriales; family Clostridiaceae; genus Clostridium; species Clostridium sp. LIBA-8841. Next base: position 94,094 of record NZ_CM173488.1, read on the forward strand.
ATTTGGTCAATTCATAGAGTGGAGAGAGTATGAAGAACTTGAATGGAAGTTAATGCAGGATTTTGATATGCACAGAAAAACTCACAAGTTCTTTAAGGATATAAATCATTTTTATAAAAATACTCCTGAACTTTGGGAATTAGATTATTATCAAGAAGGGTTTCAATGGATAGATGCTGATAATAATGAACAAAGCATATATATTTTTATAAGAAGAAGTAAAAATATAGATAATTATAAAATATTTGTATGCAATTTTACTCCTATGGTTTATTATGATTTTAATATAGGAGTTCCAGAAGATGGTTCTTATAGAGAAATATTCAATACAGATAGGGAGGAGTATGGTGGTTCTGGACAAGTTGTTGAAGATACATTGTTCTCAAAAGAGGGATGGTGTCATAATCAACCATATACTTTAACTATAAAGATTCCACCAATGGCAGTATCTGTTTTTGAAAGGATAGTAGATAATAAAACAAAAGAAGAGGGAGAAGAGAGTACACAGTAAATAAAAGATAAGAGAGAAAGTGGTTTATTGGGAGGTTTTAAAATGATAAAAGTTTTATTTGCAACATCAGAAGCAAATCCATTTATAAAGACTGGAGGATTAGGTGATGTAATGGGAGCATTACCTAAAGAGCTTACAAGAAAGGGTGTAGAGGTTAGAGTAATTTTACCTAAGTATAGTTCAATAAAAAGTGAATTTTTAGAAAAACTTAATTTTATAAAATGGTTTATGGTTCCTGTTGGTTGGAGAAATCAATATTGTGGAATATATGAGTGCGAATGTGATGGGGTTGTATATTATTTATTAGATAGTGAATTCTATTTTCATAGAAGTGGATTATATGGAGAAGGAGACGATGGAGAGAGATTTGCCTTCTTTGATAGAGCAGTTTTAGAAACATTAAAAGAGATTGATTGGTGTCCAGATATAATTCATTGTAATGACTGGCAAACAGGAATGATTCCAGTTCTTCATAAATTGGAGTATGCTAAAGATCCATTTTATAAGGATATTAAGACAGTTACTTCAATACACAATCTTTTATTCCAGGGAAATTTTTCATCAGATGTTTTACCAGAGCTTTTTGGATATGATTATGAACCTGTAAGAAATGGTAGTTTAGAGTTTTATGGTGGTATGAGTTTTATGAAAGGAGCTATAAATTATAGTGACAGAGTTCTTACTGTAAGTGAAACTTATGCTAACGAAATTCAAACACCTTACTTTGGAGAAAATTTAGATGGATTATTAAGAGAAAGAGGATATGCCTTAAAAGGAATCGTAAATGGTATAGATTACGATGAGTTCAATCCAGAGGAAGATGTTTTTATAACTAAAAATTTCTCTGTAGAAAATATAGAAGATAAAGTTGAAAATAAATTAGCTCTTCAAAAGGAGTTAGGATTACCAGTTAACGAGGATATACCAATGATAAGTATAGTGTCTAGACTTACTAATCAAAAGGGATGTGATTTAATAGTTAATATTGCACATAGATTGCTTCAAAGAAATGTTCAGTTAGTTATATTAGGAACAGGTGACTATAACTATGAAAATCATTTTAGAGGATTACAAGAGCTTTATCCATCAAAGGTTTCAGCTAATATAAGATTTGATAATGGATTAGCTCATAGAATATATGCAGCTTCAGACATGTTCTTAATGCCTTCATTATTTGAACCTTGTGGATTAGGACAGCTTATAGCCTTAAGATATGGAACTATTCCTATAGTTAGGGAGACTGGTGGATTAAAGGACACAATTAATCCTTATAATAAATATACTGGAGTAGGAAATGGCTTTAGTTTCACAAATTATAATCATAATGATTTAATGCATGTTATGGAATTAGCTTTAGAAACATATGATAATAAGGAGATTTGGAAATCACTAATTGTCCAAGCGATGAATTCTGATAATAGTTGGAATAAGTCTGCAGAAAAGTATAAAGAATTATATGAAGAATTAATCCAGTAGTTTTATCAAGTCCGTAGGAGGCGAGTGTATGCTATTAATAAATAAGGAGAATTTTAAAAGAGATTATAAGAAAAAGTTTTTAGAACTTCATGGAATAGATCTTGAAGATGGACAAAACTTTCATAAATATGAAGCTTTAGGAAGTCTAGTTAGAGACTATATTGCAGAAGATTGGGTAAAAACTAAAAGAAATTATGAGGAATCTAAGCAAAAACAAGTTTATTATTTTTCTATGGAGTTCTTATTAGGAAGACTTTTGGGAGATGCTCTTTTAAATCTAGGCATAAGAGAAACCTGTAAAGAAGCTCTTGAAGAGTTAAACATTGATTTAAATGAATTAGAAGAGCTTGAAAGTGACCAGGGGTTAGGTAATGGTGGTCTAGGAAGATTGGCAGCATGTTTTCTAGATTCTATGGCTTCTTTAAATATAGCAGGACATGGTTGTGGAATAAGATACAAATACGGCTTTTTTAAACAAAAGATAATTGATGGATCACAAGTTGAGGCACCGGATATTTGGCTTAAGAACGGAAACGTATGGGAATTTAAGAAACCAGATAAAGTAGAAATAGTTAAGTTTGGTGGCAATATTAAATGTGAAAATATAAATGGAAGATTAACTTTCACCCATGTGAATTATGAGCCAATTTTAGCAGTTCCTTATGATACACCTATTGTTGGATATGAAAATAATGTTGTAAATAATTTGAGGTTGTGGAGTGCAGAACCTGTAGATAATGAGTTTGACTTTTGTTACTTTAACAGAGGTCAATATTTAAAGGCAATAGAATATAGAAATTCTATTGAGGCAATTTCACAAGTTTTGTATCCAGATGACTCAATGTATGAGGGAAAACTTCTTAGATTAAAACAACAATATTTCTTTGTATCAGCAGGCCTTCAAAGTATAATTAGACATTATAAGAAAAATGGTGGAAAAATAGAGGAATTAGATGAGTATATTGCAATTCATATAAATGATACTCATCCAACTTTAGCAATACCAGAACTTATGAGAATTCTCCTAGATGAGGAAGGACTTTCATGGGAAACATCCATCAGAATAACTACAAATACAATATCTTATACAAACCATACAATTTTAGCAGAAGCTTTAGAGAAATGGCCAATAAATATGTTTAAGGAATTACTGCCTAGAATATATATGATTGTTGAGGAAATGAATGAGAGATATTGTGCTGAACTTTGGCATAAGTATACTGGTCAATGGGATAAGATAGCTAAGATGGCCATAATAGGAGATGGTTTTGTTAGGATGGCCAACCTTGCAATAGTTGGAAGTCATAGTGTAAATGGAGTTGCAAAACTTCATACTGAAATACTTAAGAAAAAAGAAATGAGCGATTTTTATTATCTTTATCCAAGTAAATTTAATAATAAAACCAATGGTATAGCTCATAGAAGATGGCTCCTTAAGACTAATCCTGAACTTACTAATCTTTTAAAAGAAACTATTGGAGACAGCTTTATAAAGCATCCTATAGATATGGAGAATTTTGAAAAGTATGTTGATGATGATTATGTTTTAAAAAAATTAGGAGAAATAAAAAGGAGAAATAAGGAGCAGTTAGCTAAAATAATTCTTGATAATCAGGGAATTAAAGTAGATCCAAACTCAATTTTTGATGTACAAGTTAAGAGGATACATGCCTATAAACGGCAAACTTTAAATTGTTTAAGGATAATGGACTTGTACAATAAGTTATTAGAAAATCCTGATTTAGATATAGTTCCAAGAACTTTTATTTTTGCAGGTAAAGCTGCACCAGCATATTATTTAGCTAAGAATACTATTGAGCTTATAAATGCTGTTGCAAGGAGAATTAATAATGATAAAAGAATTAATGATAAGATAAAAGTAATTTTCTTAGAAAATTATAGAGTTTCTCTAGCCGAAAAGATAATTCCAGCTACGGATTTAAGTGAACAAATCTCAACTACAACTAAAGAAGCTTCAGGTACTTCTAATATGAAGTTTATGATGAATGGTGCTGTTACCATAGCAACTTTAGATGGAGCTAATATAGAAATAAGAGATGAGGTCGGAGATGATAATATTGTTATTTTCGGATTAACAGAAAATCAGGTTCTTGACTATTACTCTAGAGGTGGATATTCAGCTTGGGATATAAGAAATAATGATAGTAGATTAATCAGAGTCACAAATGACTTGATAAATGGAGTTTATTCTAATAATATAGATAAATTCAGAAGTGTATATGATAACTTATTAACTTATAATGATGAGTTTTTCGTATTGAAAGACTTTGATTCATATTTAAAAGCTCAGGACAAGGTGGATTTACTTTATAGAGATAGTAAGTCATGGCAAAGAAAATGCGGAGTGAATATAGCACATTCAGGCATATTTTCTTCAGACAGAACCATAACAGAATATGCTACAGGCATATGGGGGTCAAAAGTTATATATAAAAATTTATAGAATTTAGCATAAATTATAATCCATAAAGCACTTATATTAATACTATATTAATATGAGTGCTTTGTTTTATTAAGTAAGAAAGGGGTATTGCTATGGGAAAAAGCTATATTTATCATGATTCTCAAAATACCTTTTATAGAGAACCTTTTGGAGCCGTTTCTATAGGGACAAAGGTTAAAATTTGTTTAGAGTGCAAGGAGCAAGGAGAAGTTTCTATAGAAGTAATAAAATTTGATGGTTTTAGTTATTCAATACCTATGATGATTGAAAAATCTAAAGAGGGATGTACTCTTTATAAGGGAATTATAGACACTACAGATTCTTTAGGAATTTTAAATTATTATTTTAAGTACATTAAAGACGGTTTTACTCAATATTATGGAAATAATGATGAAAATCTAGGAGGAGAGGGAAAGATATATTATGAATTTCCAAAGTATTATCAAATAACAGTTTACAATAAGAATGAGATTCCTAATTGGTATAAAGAGGGGATTATTTATCAAATATTTGTTGATAGGTTTTTTAATGGTAATAAGGATAATGAGATATTAGATAAAAAGAAGAATATTTTCATATATGGTAGTTGGTATGATGAACCCATGTATATAAGAGACAATAACGGAAATATTGAGAGATGGGATTTTTACGGAGGAAATTTAAGAGGAGTAATTAAGAAATTAGATTATATAAAATCATTAGGTGCAAACATTATATATATGAATCCAATTTTTGACGCTGCAAGTTGCCATAAATATGATACAGGAGATTATGAGGCAATAGACCGAATGTATGGAAGTACTGAAGATTTTATAGAATTATGCCAAAAGGCAAGTGAAAAGGGAATAAGAATAATATTGGATGGAGTTTTTAGTCATACTGGATCAGATAGTAGATATTTTAATAAGTATGGTAACTATAGTGATCTTGGAGCATATGAATCTAAATATTCTAAGTACTATAAATGGTATAGATTCTATGATTATCCCAATAATTATGAGTGTTGGTGGGGATTTGAGAATCAACCTAATGTAGAGGAATTAGAAAAGACATATTTAGATTATATAGTAAATAATGATAACTCAATAGTGGAAAAGTGGCTTAAATTAGGAGCTAGTGGGTGGAGATTGGATGTAGCAGATGAGTTGCCAGATGAATTTATCCAAATGATTAAGAATAAAATGAAGAATGTAAAAAAAGAAAGCGTATTAATAGGAGAAGTTTGGGAGGATGCATCTAATAAAGTTAGTTATTCTAAAAGAAGAAAATATTTATTAGGAAATGAATTAGACTCTGTTACTAATTACCCTTATAAGAATATAATTTCAGACTTTTTAAATGGATATATAACCTCAAAGGATTTTTATAAAGTAATAATGAGCATAAAAGAAAATTATCCAAGAGAGAACTTTTATGCAAATATGAATCTTTTAGGAAATCATGATACAGAAAGAGTATTTACAGTGTTAAATGAAAATATAAAAAAGCTAAAATTAGCTATATGTATTCAAATGACTTTACCAGGTGTTCCATTAATATATTATGGGGATGAGGCTGGACTTTTAGGGCATAAAGATCCTGAAAATAGAAAGACATATCCATGGGGAAGAGAGAACAAAGAAACATTAAGACATTATAGCTTCTTTGGTAATTTTAGAAAGAATGAAGAGGTTCTTAAAAAAGGAGAGTTTTATATTTACAAGGATACTCCAGATGAGATTATTGCATTTAAAAGATTTTATGAAAATAAGGAAATGATAATTATTATAAATAGAGATATATATAATAAAAGGATTACCTTGAATACTAAAGAGGGTGAGTATAAAAATAAATTCTCTGATGAGGTATTTTACAGCAATGGAAATATTATTGTAGAGATAGAAGGAGAAAGTTATAAAATTTTAACCAATTAGAGGTATTTTCTAGAGAGAAAAATCATATTAATCCATATATGGGGGTGGATAATATGATAAGGACAATAGTATGCCAAAGAGAAGGATGTAATGGAAATGCTTTTTATATAAATAGTCATGATGGGGAAATGAGTATTGTATGCAGAGAGTGTAATAGTGAATATAAGTATGAAATAGAAAACAATTCACTTTTAATGCTTTCTAATTGTTCAAGTTGTAATAATGATACTTTTAAGGTTTTTAAAGATACGGAGAGTAATAATATATATGCTAAGTGCATGGTTTGTGGAAATCCACCAGAAAATATTTTTGTTGATGCTGACGGAAATCAGATATCTTATGAAACTAAAGTTTTAAATGATGTAAAGGATATTGTTTATAGAGTTGAGCAAAGAATAAACAATCTTGAAAGAGAGGTTGAAAATCTAGGAAGTGGTCAAGTTTTAATTGAACAGTCTGTAGCATATATAAATCAATTTTTATCAGAGGTTAAATAATAATTTTAATAAAGTAATTTAATATTTTAAGTTATTAATAAAGTTAATAATTTACTAGAAAAATTTACATTAAGGAAAAACTTGTCTAATTAATTTGAGTTTTTTTTTGAGTACTAGAGATTTATAAGATTTCTAGTACTCTTTGTTATTAAAATATTTAATAAAACTTTATGTAGATTAAATTTATTTTTTAAAAAATATTTGAATAATTTAAAATAATTAACATTTTAGATTAAATAATTATAAATTTCCTTTATTTAACTATTAAAGTTAAAGTAAAAGTGTGTTATAATTTAAATATCCATTTAATGGTATAAAAGGGGATATATTGGGAGGAAATAGCTTATGTCAAAGAAAGAAATAGTTGCAATGATATTGGCTGGAGGTCAAGGCTCCAGGTTAGGCGTGCTAACTAAGAATTTAGCGAAACCAGCAGTACCTTTTGGAGGAAAATATAGAATAATAGATTTTCCATTAAGTAACTGCTCAAATTCAGGGATTTATACTGTTGGGGTTTTAACACAGTACAAACCTTTAGAATTAAATGAACACATTGGTATTGGGGACACATGGGATTTAGACAGAAGAGATGGAGGAGTAAGCATTTTGCCTCCATATCAAAAAGAAAAAGGTGGAGATTGGTATAAGGGGACAGCCAATGCAATCTACCAAAATATTGAATTTATTGAGAGATATAATCCAGAATATGTGCTTATTCTATCAGGAGACCATATTTATAAAATGGATTATGATAAAATGTTACAAATGCATAAACAGAAAGAAGCTGATGCAACAATTGCTGTAATAAATGTTCCTATGCATGAAGCTAGTAGATTTGGAATAATGAATACAAATGAGGATTTATCAATTTATGAATTTGAAGAGAAACCAGAACATCCAAAGAGTACAAATGCTTCAATGGGAATATATATTTTCAATTGGAAGGTTTTAAAGAAGTTCTTAGAAGAGGATGAATTAGATCCAAATTCAAGTAATGACTTTGGTAAAAACATAATTCCTAAGATGTTAAACTCAGGTAAGAGACTTATAGCATATCCATTTAAAGGGTATTGGAAGGATGTTGGAACTATAGATAGTCTATGGGAAGCTAATATGGACTTATTAAAACATGAAGATGAATTAAGTCTTTATGATAGTGAATGGAGAATATATTCAGCTAATCCTGTTAGACCGGCTCAATATATTGGAAAAGATGCAGAAATAAAATCATCTTTAACAGTTGAGGGATGCATAGTTCATGGTAAAGTAGAAAACTCAGTTTTATTCCAAGGTGTTTATGTAGGTAAGGGTGCAGTAATTAAGGATGCTGTAATAATGCCAAATACCGTAATTGATGATGGAGTTTTAATAGAGAAAGCTATTATAGGTAGCGAAGCTGTAGTAGGCAAGAATTGTAAAGTAGGTAATGGGGATGAGATTGCAGTTATAGCGTCAAAGGAAGTTGTTATAGGAAACAAAGAAGTAATCGAAGAATGTGCTATGGTAAAGTAAGTAGAAATATATGAGAGGGGGAACGAGTTTATGAATAATTGCATAGGGATAATAAACTTAGATGAGAATGAAAGCAGAATGGGAGAGTTAGTTAAAAATAGACCTTTAGCGGCTGTACCTATTGCTGGTAGATATAGAGTTATTGATTTTATACTTTCTAATATGACAAATGCAGGTATAGAATCTTTAGGTATTTTAAGCAAAAATAAATCACGTTCATTAGTTGATCATTTAACCAATGGTAGACCATGGGATTTACACAGAAAAAGAGATGGATTAAGAGTATTTAATTTTGGTGAAAGAGAACCATATTATGATGATATAACAAACCTTTATGAGAACTTAGACTTCTTAACTAAGAGTAGAAGAGAATATGTTTTTATATCACCATCATATATGATTTGTAATATAGATTTGAAAGAAGCTTTAGAATATCACAAGAAAAATGATAATGATGTAACTGTAATATATAAAAGAGTTAATGATGCTGATTCAAATTTTATTGATTGTGATGTTTTAAATTTAGATAAAAGTGGATTTGTAAAAAGTGTAGGAAAAAATTTAGGGAGAGAAGAAGAAGCTAATATAAGCATGGGAATGTATATATTAAGAACTGATCTTCTAATAGAAATAATATATGAATGTATAAGACAAGGATCACATAGAAAGTTCAAGAGTTATGTTAATGATTCCTTAGATGAATTAAAGGTTAGTGGATTTGAATTTAAGGGTTATTTAAGTTGTGTTAATTCATTGAAAGCTTATTATAAAGCTAATATGGACTTATTAGATGGAGGGGTATATAGAGAGTTATTTATAAATAATGCTCCTATATATACTAAGTCTAGAGACGAAGGACCGACTCATTATACTAAAAATAGTGATGTAACTAATTCAATAATAGCTAATGGCTCTTATATTGAAGGTAAAATAGAAAATTGTATAGTAGGAAGAAGAGTATACGTAGGACCTGATGCAGTTATTAAGAATTGTATTATAATGCAAGAAACTGTTATAGGGGAAAATGCTCACCTAGATAAGATAATAACAGATAAAGCAGCAGTGGTAAAAGATGACGAAAAAATAGTAGGTCTTGAGTACTGTCCTATGGTTTTAAGTAAACCCAATATAATATAAACTTGCAATAAATCATAGCATCATTTAAATTTAACTTATATTAGAAATAAGAAGAGGAGATGCTATGGATTATAAGAAAAAGAAAATAATTGCATGGAGTTTAATGGTATTTTGGATGGCTTTTATATTCTTCATGTCTAATCAACCAGGAGATGTTTCTTCTAAACAAAGCGATTTTGTAGTAGTTTTATTAGACATGCTAGGAATAGATTTAAATAGTCGTTTCGGTGATTTATCAACATTAATCATAAGAAAGGGTGCTCATTTTACTGAATATATGATACTTTATTTCTTAGCTTTTAATCTTTTAAGATTATATATAAGCAAGAAAAAAGCATATATTTGTTCATTATTCATAGTATTTGGGTATGCTTGTACTGATGAATTCCATCAATTATTTATAGAGGGAAGAAGTGGTCAGTTTAAAGATGTGCTGATAGATACATCAGGAGGAGCCTTTGGCATGGTGTTAATTTATTTAAAAAATAAGTTTTGCACAAAAAAAGCTTAAACTTAAAAAGCCTCAAATATATCTTTTAAATATAAAAAGTTTCTTTATGTAATAAACATATAAAGAAACTTTTTTTATATTGTATTTAAGATAGTAATGATAGTTTTATTAAAGTAAGGCTGAAAAAATTCTAGTAACTCCTTCAACAAACTTATCAAACTTAGTTGCTTTTTCATATTCATCAATCTTAAAGCGTCTACACTTAAGTAAATCTTCAAAGAATAAGTCATCTAATTTAGAAGTAATTCCTTCATCATATATAACAGTATTTATTTCGTAGTTAAGTTCAAAACTACGAATATCCATGTTAGCTGTTCCTAAAGTGCAGATTTCACCATCTATTGTCATTGTTTTAGCATGAATAAATGAATTATTATCATAGAAATAAACTTCTATTCCACAATCCATAAGTTCAGTTAAGTAACTTTTAGAAGCTTTATTAACCACAAAGTGATCTGATTTTTCAGGAAAAATAATTTTTACATCAACTCCACTTAAGGAAGCTATTCTAAGAGCTTCTATTATACTTGGAGGTGGTACGAAATATGGTGTTGTTATATAAATATTTTTTCTTGCTATCATAATCATTTTTAATATACTTTGCATTATTGCTGGGAATGTTGAGTCGGGACCACTCTTAACTAATTGCATTAGGACTCTTTCATCAGCAACTGTATTTTCTGGAAAGTATTTAGAAAATTCCTTATCATAAAAAGTATAACTATTATTAGCCTTTTCTATGGTTATAAAATCATCTAAAAATACGGCTTGAAGTGCTAATACAAAATCACCTTTAACCATTAGGTGAGTATCTCTCCAATAACCGAATTTTTTATTTTTACCTAAATACTCGTCACCTATGTTTATTCCACCTAAAAAGCCAACTTGCCCATCTATAACAACTATTTTTCTATGATTTCTATAGTTAATTTGAGTATTTATCATTTTAAGAAGAGGAGCTAAAAAGTATGAATACATAACAACAGAGACTCCTGCTCTTTTTAGTTCTTTAACATAGCTTTTCTTTAATTTGCTTGCTCCTACTTTATCAATTATAAATCTAACCTTAACACCCTCTAGAGATTTCTTAATTAAAATATCCTTAATTTCATTGCCTATTTCATCACTATTTACTATGTAGTATTCAAGGTGAATATGATGTTTAGCCTTAAGAAGTTCTTCCTTTAAATCTTTAAACTTTTCAGTACCATCTTTATATATTTTTATATCATTATTTATAAAGATAGGAGAATCACTATTAAAAGCCAAGAGTTCCATTAAAGGAACATATTGTTTTTCAGGATATTCATCTAAGATTGGACTTATTAAATCCTTAACTTGAGGATTGATTCTATCATTAAGTTTGTGCCTTTTCCAGTTACGACCTAAAAAGATATAAAGTATTAATCCGATTGGAGGCAATAATGTTAATATTAATAGCCATGCTATTGTCTTCTCAGGCTGTTTTCTTTCTAGTACAACAATTATAACGGATAAGATTACATTTAGTATAAATGCTATAAATAGAATTGTAGTTGAGTAGTTTATAATAATCCCTCCTTTATGAATCTCATACTAAATCTTATTGTAACATTAATTATCTCAATAACTAATACTTTCTAAACAGTTTTTATAAAAATATAGTTAGAGATACCTTATCAAAGTGAAAATAACATATTTTAATAGGTAAGCTTAATTATTAAGAAATATTATTGATAACAAAAATATATTAATAAAGTTTTAATAATGAAGGTATGTTATTTAAAGAGTATTTTATCTTTAAACCATTGAAAATACTTCACTACAATGAAGTGGGAAAGTTTTTGAAAATATAGCTAAATTATTAATATTATGTTATATAAGTATAACTTTATTGAAATATTAATAATAAATGATATAATAAATTACAAGATAAATAAAAAAGTAATTTTATTGTTGATGGAATTATAATAATAAAAAGTGAAAAGTATTAATTTATTAAAAAAGGGGGGCATATAGATATGAAAGCTACAAAGGAAATAAAACAGAAAAAAGGCGGAATTTTAGGTTTCATAGAAACTGTAGGTAATAAATTACCTCATCCAGCTACTATATTCGTAATATTATGTGCTGGTGTAATAATTTTATCTCATGTTTTAGCATCACAAGGGGTATCTGTTACTTATGAAGGAATAGATAGAGCTACAAACGAAATAAAAGAGATAACAGTTTCAGTACAGAGTTTATTAACTCCAGAAGGAATAAGATATATATTTGAATCATTGATAACTAACTTCACAAGCTTCGCGGCTTTAGGAACGGTTTTAGTTGCAATGTTAGGGGTTGGAGTTGCAGAAGGAACTGGTCTTATAGGTACAGCTTTAAGAAGATTAGTTTTAAAAACTCCAAAGAGCTTAGTTACAGTGGTTGTAGTATTTGCAGGGGTTATGTCAAGTATAGCTTCTGATGCAGGTTACGTTGTTCTTGTACCATTAGGTGCAGTAATATTTATGAGTTGTGGAAGACATCCAATAGCTGGTATAGCAGCTGCCTTCGCAGGGGTATCAGGTGGATTCAGTGCCAACCTTTTCCCAGGACCAGTTGATGCATTATTAGGTGGTATGACTACTGAGGGTGCTCGTATGATTGATCCAACTTACTCAGTATCACCAGTAGGAAACTGGTATTTCATAATAGCTTCAACATTTGTAATAACTTTAATAGGTACTTTAGTTACTGAAAAAATAGTTGAACCTAGGTTAGGTAAATATAAAGGTGCATTAATAGAAGGCGATGAAGATGCTATGAAGCCTCTTGATAAGAAAGAAAAAAGAGGATTAAAATTCGCAGGTTTATTCGCTCTAGTGGGTATTATAATAATAGGCGCTTTAGTTGTCCCAGCTAATGGTATATTAAGAAATCCTGAAACAGGAGAAATCTTAAGCTCACCATTCATGAACTCAATAGTTGTTTCTATAGCATTCGTATTCTTACTAGCAGGTGTTGGATATGGAATAGGTGCAGGAAAGATAAAGAGTGATAAAGATATAGTTTCTGAAATGAGTAAGACAATGTCTACAATGGGATCATATATAGTGTTAGTATTCTTTGCGGCTCAATTCGTAGCTTACTTTGGAAAATCAAACTTGGGTACTGTAATAGCTGTTAAGGGAGCGGACTTCTTGGGATCAACAGGAATACAAGGTATACCTCTATTAATAGGATTTGTAATTGTAACAGCATTTATAAACTTATTCATGGGATCAGCTTCAGCTAAGTGGGCAATTATGGCTCCGATATTTGTTCCAATGCTAATGGGTGTTGGTATAAGTCCGGAAATGACTCAAATGGCATACAGAATAGGTGACTCAACAACAAATATCATATCTCCACTTATGACTTACTTT
>NZ_CM173488.1:110000-112500 GCF_057782475.1 Clostridium sp. LIBA-8841
ATTGCACATAATTTAATTTATAGAAAACAACAAGCCAAATTGGCAAACCAATTTCTATTCTTTGTAAAATGAGAACTATAACTAATATAGGTCAAGCTACAAAGGGCGTATGGTGAATGCCTTGGCATCAGGAGCCGATGAAGGACGTGATAAGCTGCGATAAGCTTCGGGTAGGCGCACATAGCCTGAGATCCGAAGATCTCCGAATGAGGAAACTCACATGGGAAATCCCATGTATCGTTAAGTGAATACATAGCTTAATGAAGGTAACCCAGGGAACTGAAACATCTAAGTACCTGGAGGAAGAGAAAGAAAAATCGATTTTCTTAGTAGCGGCGAGCGAAAGGGAAAGAGCCCAAACCGGAAACTTGTTTCCGGGGTTGTGGACATAACATAAAAGTGGAGGCTATTGTAACTGAAGAGAGCTGGAAAGCTCCACCGTAGAAGGTAATAGTCCTGTAAGTGAAACGAGAAGACCACGAGTTATGATCCAGAGTACCACGAGACACGTGAAACCTTGTGGGAAGCAGGGAGGACCACCTCCCAAGGCTAAATACTACCTGATGACCGATAGTGAAGCAGTACCGTGAGGGAAAGGTGAAAAGAACCCCGGGAGGGGAGTGAAATAGAACCTGAAACCGTATGCCTACAACCGCTCAGAGCCCCTTATGAGGGTGATGAGGTGCTTTTTGTAGAACGAGCCAACGAGTTACGGTATGTAGCAAGGTTAAGTACTTAAGGTACGGAGCCGAAGGGAAACCGAGTCTGAATAGGGCGACTAGTTGCATGCCGTAGACCCGAAACCGGGTGACCTATCCATGGCCAGGTTGAAGCGAGGGTAAAACCTCGTGGAGGACCGAACCACGTTGCTGTTGAAAAAGCATGGGATGAGCTGTGGATAGCGGAGAAATTCCAATCGAACCCGGAGATAGCTGGTTCTCTCCGAAATAGCTTTAGGGCTAGCGTCGAGTATGAGTAGTGGAGGTAGAGCACTGAATGGGCTAGGGGGCATAGCGCTTACCGAACCTTATCAAACTCCGAATGCCACATACTTTGAGCTCGGCAGTCAGACTACGAATGATAAGATCCGTGGTCAAAAGGGAAACAGCCCAGATCGTCAGCTAAGGTCCCAAAGTGTAAGTTAAGTGGGAAAGGATGTGAGATTTCTAAGACAACTAGGATGTTGGCTTAGAAGCAGCCACTCATTAAAAGAGTGCGTAATAGCTCACTAGTCGAGAGATCTTGCGCCGAAAATGTAACGGGGCTAAACTTACCACCGAAGCTACGGGCTTGAACTTAGTTCAAGCGGTAGGAGAGCGTCGTAACCGGGCTGAAGTCGTACCGTAAGGAGCGGTGGACTGGTTACGAGTGAGAATGTTGGCATCAGTAGCGAGATGTGGGTGAGAATCCCACAGGCCGAAAACCTAAGGTTTCCTCAGGAAGGTTCGTCCGCTGAGGGTTAGTCGGGACCTAAGCCGAGGCCGAAAGGCGTAGGTGATGGACAACTGGTTGATATTCCAGTACCACTACCATCGTTATTATCGATGGCGTGACGCAGGAGGATAGTGTGTGCTAGCTATTGGATGCTAGTCTAAGCGTTTAGGCAGTGAAAGTAGGCAAATCCGCTTTCATAATGCTGAGGCGTGATGGGGAAGGTTCCACGGAACCGAAGTACATGATTCCACGCTGCCAAGAAAAGCGTCTAGAGAGAGAAGTAGTGCCCGTACCGCAAACCGACACAGGTAGGTGAGGAGAGAATCCTAAGGCCGGCGGAAGAATTACAGTTAAGGAACTCGGCAAATTGACCCCGTAAGTTCGCGAGAAGGGGTGCCTACGAGAGTAGGCCGCAGAGAATAGGCCCAAGCAACTGTTTAGCAAAAACACAGGTCTCTGCTAAAGCGTAAGCTGATGTATAGGGGCTGACGCCTGCCCGGTGCTGGAAGGTTAAGGGGAACACTTAGCGCAAGCGAAGGTGTGAACTTAAGCCCCAGTAAACGGCGGCCGTAACTATAACGGTCCTAAGGTAGCGAAATTCCTTGTCAGGTAAGTTCTGACCCGCACGAATGGCGTAATGACTTGGGCACTGTCTCAACTGTAAATCCGGCGAAGTTGTAGTGCGAGTGAAGATGCTCGCTACCCGCGATTGGACGGAAAGACCCCGTAGAGCTTTACTGTAGCTTAGCATTGAGTTTTGGTATTGTCTGTACAGGATAGGTGGGAGACTAGGAAACCAGGGCGTCAGCCTTGGTGGAGTCATCCTTGGGATACCACCCTGACAGTACTGAAATTCTAACTGGCGGCCATGAATCTGGTCACAGGACATTGTTAGGTGGGCAGTTTGACTGGGGCGGTCGCCTCCTAAAAAGTAACGGAGGCGCCCAAAGGTTCCCTCAGAACGGTCGGAAATCGTTCGTAGAGTGCAAAGGCAGAAGGGAGCCTGACTGCGACACCCACAAGTGGAGCAGGGACGAAAGTCGGGCTTAGTGATCCGGTGGTACCT
>NZ_CM173488.1:115000-122500 GCF_057782475.1 Clostridium sp. LIBA-8841
TATTCCGCCTGGGGAGTACGGTCGCAAGATTAAAACTCAAAGGAATTGACGGGGACCCGCACAAGTAGCGGAGCATGTGGTTTAATTCGAAGCAACGCGAAGAACCTTACCTACACTTGACATCCCTTGCATTACTCTTAATCGAGGAAATCCCTTCGGGGACAAGGAGACAGGTGGTGCATGGTTGTCGTCAGCTCGTGTCGTGAGATGTTGGGTTAAGTCCCGCAACGAGCGCAACCCTTGTCGTTAGTTACTACCATTAAGTTGAGGACTCTAGCGAGACTGCCTGGGTTAACCAGGAGGAAGGTGGGGATGACGTCAAATCATCATGCCCCTTATGTGTAGGGCTACACACGTGCTACAATGGCTGGTACAGAGAGACGCAATACCGCGAGGTGGAGCCAAACTTTAAAACCAGTCTCAGTTCGGATTGTAGGCTGAAACTCGCCTACATGAAGCTGGAGTTACTAGTAATCGCGAATCAGAATGTCGCGGTGAATACGTTCCCGGGTCTTGTACACACCGCCCGTCACACCATGAGAGTTGGCAATACCCGAAGTCCGTGAGCTAACGCGTAAGCGAGGCAGCGGCCGAAGGTAGGGTCAGCGATTGGGGTGAAGTCGTAACAAGGTAGCCGTAGGAGAACCTGCGGCTGGATCACCTCCTTTCTAAGGAATACATCTTAGGATAACTAAGATGACATAGAATTCTGGATAATATCTCTGTTTAATTTTGAGAGACTATCTCTCAAAATTGTTCTTTGAAAATTGCACATAATTTAATTTATAGAAAACAACAAGCCAAATTGGCAAACCAATTTCTATTCTTTGTAAAATGAGAACTATAACTAATATAGGTCAAGCTACAAAGGGCGTATGGTGAATGCCTTGGCATCAGGAGCCGATGAAGGACGTGATAAGCTGCGATAAGCTTCGGGTAGGCGCACATAGCCTGAGATCCGAAGATCTCCGAATGAGGAAACTCACATGGGAAACCCCATGTATCGTTAAGTGAATACATAGCTTAATGAAGGTAACCCAGGGAACTGAAACATCTAAGTACCTGGAGGAAGAGAAAGAAAAATCGATTTTCTTAGTAGCGGCGAGCGAAAGGGAAAGAGCCCAAACCGGAAACTTGTTTCCGGGGTTGTGGACATAACATAAAAGTGGAGGCTATTGTAACTGAAGAGAGCTGGAAAGCTCCACCGTAGAAGGTAATAGTCCTGTAAGTGAAACGAGAAGACCACGAGTTATGATCCAGAGTACCACGAGACACGTGAAACCTTGTGGGAAGCAGGGAGGACCACCTCCCAAGGCTAAATACTACCTGATGACCGATAGTGAAGCAGTACCGTGAGGGAAAGGTGAAAAGAACCCCGGGAGGGGAGTGAAATAGAACCTGAAACCGTATGCCTACAACCGCTCAGAGCCCCTTATGAGGGTGATGAGGTGCTTTTTGTAGAACGAGCCAACGAGTTACGGTATGTAGCAAGGTTAAGTACTTAAGGTACGGAGCCGAAGGGAAACCGAGTCTGAATAGGGCGACTAGTTGCATGCCGTAGACCCGAAACCGGGTGACCTATCCATGGCCAGGTTGAAGCGAGGGTAAAACCTCGTGGAGGACCGAACCACGTTGCTGTTGAAAAAGCATGGGATGAGCTGTGGATAGCGGAGAAATTCCAATCGAACCCGGAGATAGCTGGTTCTCTCCGAAATAGCTTTAGGGCTAGCGTCGAGTATGAGTAGTGGAGGTAGAGCACTGAATGGGCTAGGGGGCATAGCGCTTACCGAACCTTATCAAACTCCGAATGCCACATACTTTGAGCTCGGCAGTCAGACTACGAATGATAAGATCCGTGGTCAAAAGGGAAACAGCCCAGATCGTCAGCTAAGGTCCCAAAGTGTAAGTTAAGTGGGAAAGGATGTGAGATTTCTAAGACAACTAGGATGTTGGCTTAGAAGCAGCCACTCATTAAAAGAGTGCGTAATAGCTCACTAGTCGAGAGATCTTGCGCCGAAAATGTAACGGGGCTAAACTTACCACCGAAGCTACGGGCTTGAACTTAGTTCAAGCGGTAGGAGAGCGTCGTAACCGGGCTGAAGTCGTACCGTAAGGAGCGGTGGACTGGTTACGAGTGAGAATGTTGGCATAAGTAGCGAGATGTGGGTGAGAATCCCACAGGCCGAAAACCTAAGGTTTCCTCAGGAAGGTTCGTCCGCTGAGGGTTAGTCGGGACCTAAGCCGAGGCCGAAAGGCGTAGGTGATGGACAACTGGTTGATATTCCAGTACCACTACCATCGTTATTATCGATGGCGTGACGCAGGAGGATAGTGTGTGCTAGCTATTGGATGCTAGTCTAAGCGTTTAGGCAGTGAAAGTAGGCAAATCCGCTTTCATAATGCTGAGGCGTGATGGGGAAGGTTCCACGGAACCGAAGTACATGATTCCACGCTGCCAAGAAAAGCGTCTAGAGAGAGAAGTAGTGCCCGTACCGCAAACCGACACAGGTAGGTGAGGAGAGAATCCTAAGGCCGGCGGAAGAATTACAGTTAAGGAACTCGGCAAATTGACCCCGTAAGTTCGCGAGAAGGGGTGCCTACGAGAGTAGGCCGCAGAGAATAGGCCCAAGCAACTGTTTAGCAAAAACACAGGTCTCTGCTAAAGCGTAAGCTGATGTATAGGGGCTGACGCCTGCCCGGTGCTGGAAGGTTAAGGGGAACACTTAGCGCAAGCGAAGGTGTGAACTTAAGCCCCAGTAAACGGCGGCCGTAACTATAACGGTCCTAAGGTAGCGAAATTCCTTGTCAGGTAAGTTCTGACCCGCACGAATGGCGTAATGACTTGGGCACTGTCTCAACTGTAAATCCGGCGAAGTTGTAGTGCGAGTGAAGATGCTCGCTACCCGCGATTGGACGGAAAGACCCCGTAGAGCTTTACTGTAGCTTAGCATTGAGTTTTGGTATTGTCTGTACAGGATAGGTGGGAGACTAGGAAACCAGGGCGTCAGCCTTGGTGGAGTCATCCTTGGGATACCACCCTGACAGTACTGAAATTCTAACTGGCGGCCATGAATCTGGTCACAGGACATTGTTAGGTGGGCAGTTTGACTGGGGCGGTCGCCTCCTAAAAAGTAACGGAGGCGCCCAAAGGTTCCCTCAGAACGGTCGGAAATCGTTCGTAGAGTGCAAAGGCAGAAGGGAGCCTGACTGCGACACCCACAAGTGGAGCAGGGACGAAAGTCGGGCTTAGTGATCCGGTGGTACCTCGTGGGAGGGCCATCGCTCAACGGATAAAAGCTACCTCGGGGATAACAGGCTGATCTCCCCCAAGAGTCCACATCGACGGGGAGGTTTGGCACCTCGATGTCGGCTCGTCGCATCCTGGGGCTGAAGTAGGTCCCAAGGGTTGGGCTGTTCGCCCATTAAAGCGGCACGCGAGCTGGGTTCAGAACGTCGTGAGACAGTTCGGTCCCTATCCGTCGCGGGCGTAGGAAATTTGAGAGGAGCTGTCCTTAGTACGAGAGGACCGGGATGGACTGACCTCTGGTGTACCAGTTGTTCTGCCAAGAGCACAGCTGGGTAGCTAAGTCGGGAATGGATAAACGCTGAAAGCATCTAAGCGTGAAGCCAACCTCAAGATGAGATTTCCCATAGCGTAAGCTAGTAAGATCCCTTGAAGAACACAAGGTTGATAGGTCGGGGGTGTAAGCATGGTAACATGTTCAGCTGACCGATACTAATAGATCGAGGGCTTGACCAAATATAGTAAATTAAATATGTGCAATTTTGAAAGAACAAAAATCTTTCTAAAACATCTGGTGATGATGTTCTTTAGGGTAACACCCGTTCCCATTCCGAACACGACGGTTAAGCCTTTAGAAGCCGATGGTACTGCACGGGAGACTGTGTGGGAGAGTAGGTGGTCGCCAGGTCTTATGATTTGCTAGCTCAGTCGGTAGAGCACGTGACTTTTAATCACGGTGTCCAGGGTTCGATTCCCTGGCAGATCACCAAAACCTCTCTTAATTAGAGAGGTTTTTTTGTATATAAAAATATAATTAATTTAGATTCAATTGACTATATTATTACAATTAATCATAGTTAAATAGTTTTGTATAATTTCGGCTAGAATTCAGAGAAAAGTATATCTCGATTCTAGTCGAATTTTATATTAGTAAAAAAAAGGATTTTAAGCTATAATTATTGTGTGATTAAGCAGAAATAGTTAATTTATTTATCTTAATATTTACCTCTAATGAATATAGTATTATTTTAAATAGAAAACTAATATAAATTAGCTTAGAATAATCTAATGGTATAAAGGAGATTATTATGATTAAAAAGACAGAAAAGGCTTATGAAGTAAATAAAGCTTTTAATAATAATATAGTTTTAGTTAATGATGATGAAAAAGAAATTATATTATTTGCAAAAGGTATAGGCTTCAATTACAAAAGAGGTTCGGTGATACCAGAAAATACTTATATAGAAAAAATATTTACTATACAAGATGAAAATAATATTGCTAACTTTAGAAGAGTAGTTGGAAGTAATGATGAAAAATTTATTGCTTTTTGTGAGGAATTAATATTAGAAGTTTCAAAAGAATTTGATGAGGATTTAAATGAAAGCATACATATAGGATTAATAGATCATGTCTCTTTTGCCATTGAAAGAATGAAAAAGGGAGAGATTCTAAGAAACCCATTCTTAGTTGAAATAGAAACTTTATATCCAAAGGATTTTGAAGCTGCAAGTAAAATGGTCAAAAAACTTGAGGAATTCACAGGTGTTGATATAGTAGATGATGAGATTGGATTTATTGCTATGCATATACATTCAGCTAGAACAACTGGTGAAGTTTCTCATACAATAAAATATACTTATATAGCTAATACATCTGTAGAATATATTGAAGATGCTTTTGATATTGAAGTTGATAGAACGTCTTTATCTTATGCAAGGTTTGTTGGCCATTTAAGATTTGCAATTGAAAGACTTATTAATAATACTCCAATAAAGAATGAGTTACTTTATATTATAAAATTAAAATATAGGGAATCTTTTAAGGTTGCAGAAGAAATAGCAAAAGCTATAAATGATGATTTTGGATTAAATGTTACAGAAGATGAAATTGGCTACTTAGCATTGCATATTGAAAGAATAAGAAAAGAAGAATAGAAAATAAAAAAGCTGACTACAAAGTCAGCTTTTAATTATTTAAGTTTATAAGTTAAAACAGTATCATTTCCAGCAGTAACTGTTTCACCTATAACAGGTTTCATTTCTTTTACTATATCAGGATTTGTTATTAATACAGGCGTATGTAATTTTAATCCTTTTCCTAATATGAAGTCTCTGTCTATTTTTAAGATTGGAGTACCAGCTTTAACTTGTTGTCCTGGCTCAGTTAATCTTTCGAAACCTTCTCCTTCAAGAGAAACTGTGTCTATTCCAACGTGAACTAATAATTCAATACCATTACTTAAAGTCATAGCAAAAGCGTGGTTAGTTTTGAATACTAATGATAATTCTCCATCAGCAGGAGCAACTATAGTATCTCCAGTTACTTCTATTGCAACTCCATCTCCAGCCATTTTTTCAGCGAAAACCTGATCAGGTACTTGTGCTAAATCGATAGTTTTTCCAGTTGCAGGAGCAACTAATTTTAAATCTTTCTTAAAAAATCCAAACATATTTATTTTCTCAACTTATCATGTAAGTTAAGAAATTCACATCCTTTCTATATATAGAATCAAATATAAAAAAACAGGCATAAGTTTAGTAGAACTTATGCCTGATTTAACAGTAACATGTTATGTTTATATTATATATTTTTTGATTTTATAAGTCAATACTATAGTTATACAATATCATTTCAAAAACTGTATTTTTATGTAATAAAATTAAGGCTGAATGAACAAAATAATATTGTTATAAATGAAAAAATACATCTTAAAAATATGTTGAATTTGAAGTTGACACTCTAAAAAAGATAT
Organism: Clostridium sp. LIBA-8841; assembly: GCF_057782475.1. Taxonomy (NCBI): domain Bacteria; kingdom Bacillati; phylum Bacillota; class Clostridia; order Eubacteriales; family Clostridiaceae; genus Clostridium; species Clostridium sp. LIBA-8841. Next base: position 121,000 of record NZ_CM173488.1, read on the forward strand.
AGTAATATTTAAATGTAAACAATATAAACAGAATGTTAAGAAATTATTGTAAGCGTGTAACCATAGATTTTGGGCATTAGCTGAAAAGAATTACTTGTTCTTTTCAGCTTTTTTTACGTAAAAATATAGGTAATTTTGTGTAAGGTGTGGAAATTTTTAAATGTGAGTTTATTAAATCATTTAGTTTAGAGAAACTTTAAGTCTTGAATATCTGTATAAGAGTTTTATAAATAAAAAATAATTTAATACAAATTATAAAACTTTTATATAGGTATTCAAAAGGAATAAATACATTTTTTTATTTATAAGACTTTAAAAATAAGAATGCCTTAATGTTTTTAAAGAAATTATACTTTAAAGACAAGACATAATTTAAACTTAAGTAAAAACTTACAAGGAGGAATGAACGAATGAGTAAAAAAGGTTCAAAAGTTTTAGGATTTCTTCAAAGAATAGGTAAATCTTTAATGGTTCCTATAGCAGTAATGCCTGCATTAGGCTTATTACTAAGACTTGGAGATACTGATGTACTTAACATACCTTGGCTTAAAGCTGCTGGTAATGCTGCCTTTGGTGATAATATGGCAATGCTTTTTGCAGTTGGTATTGGATTTGGCCTTTCAGAAGATAATAATGGAGTTGGAGGGTTAGCAGGTCTTTTAGGATACTTAGTTATGACAAATGTTGCTACATCATTTGATCCATCTATAAAAATGGGTGCTTTTGGTGGAGTTGTAGCCGGAGTTGTTGGAGGGCTTTTATATAATAAATTTAAAGATATTAAGGTCCCTCAATTCTTAGGATTCTTTGGTGGAAAAAGATTTGTTCCAATAATAACATCAGCAGTATGTGTTGCTTTAGGTGTATTCTTTGGATATACTTGGCCAACATTCCAAGCCGGTTTAGATGGCTTCGCTAACATAATGGTTGCAGCAGGTGCTCTTGGTGCAGGAATATATGGATTCTTAAACAGATTATTAATACCAATTGGATTACATCACGTAATGAATACAGTAATATGGTTCCAATTAGGAAGCTTTACAAATCCAGTTACAGGTCAATTAGCAACTGGAGATATTTCAAGATACTTAGCAGGGGATCCAACAGCAGGGGTTTACACAGCAGGTTTCTATCCAATAATGATGTTTGGTTTACCAGCAGCGTGTTTAGCGATGTATGTTTGTGCTAAGAAGAAAAATAAAGCCGTTGTTGGTGGTATGTTCTTATCATTAGCATTAACAGCAATAATAACTGGTATAACAGAACCAATAGAATTTGCATTCATGTTCTTATCACCGATACTTTATGTAATACATGCAATATTAACAGGTATATCATTGGCAGTGGCCTACGCTCTAAATGTCCATCTGGCATTTAGTTTCTCAGGTGGATTGATTGACTACGTATTATATTTTGGTAAAGGACATAATCAATTATATCTATTAGCAATGGGTGTTGTTGCCTTTATAATTTACTACTTCTTATTTGTATTCTTTATTAA
>NZ_CM173488.1:127500-307500 GCF_057782475.1 Clostridium sp. LIBA-8841
AGTTAAGGAACTCGGCAAATTGACCCCGTAAGTTCGCGAGAAGGGGTGCCTACGAGAGTAGGCCGCAGAGAATAGGCCCAAGCAACTGTTTAGCAAAAACACAGGTCTCTGCTAAAGCGTAAGCTGATGTATAGGGGCTGACGCCTGCCCGGTGCTGGAAGGTTAAGGGGAACACTTAGCGCAAGCGAAGGTGTGAACTTAAGCCCCAGTAAACGGCGGCCGTAACTATAACGGTCCTAAGGTAGCGAAATTCCTTGTCAGGTAAGTTCTGACCCGCACGAATGGCGTAATGACTTGGGCACTGTCTCAACTGTAAATCCGGCGAAGTTGTAGTGCGAGTGAAGATGCTCGCTACCCGCGATTGGACGGAAAGACCCCGTAGAGCTTTACTGTAGCTTAGCATTGAGTTTTGGTATTGTCTGTACAGGATAGGTGGGAGACTAGGAAACCAGGGCGTCAGCCTTGGTGGAGTCATCCTTGGGATACCACCCTGACAGTACTGAAATTCTAACTGGCGGCCATGAATCTGGTCACAGGACATTGTTAGGTGGGCAGTTTGACTGGGGCGGTCGCCTCCTAAAAAGTAACGGAGGCGCCCAAAGGTTCCCTCAGAACGGTCGGAAATCGTTCGTAGAGTGCAAAGGCAGAAGGGAGCCTGACTGCGACACCCACAAGTGGAGCAGGGACGAAAGTCGGGCTTAGTGATCCGGTGGTACCTCGTGGGAGGGCCATCGCTCAACGGATAAAAGCTACCTCGGGGATAACAGGCTGATCTCCCCCAAGAGTCCACATCGACGGGGAGGTTTGGCACCTCGATGTCGGCTCGTCGCATCCTGGGGCTGAAGTAGGTCCCAAGGGTTGGGCTGTTCGCCCATTAAAGCGGCACGCGAGCTGGGTTCAGAACGTCGTGAGACAGTTCGGTCCCTATCCGTCGCGGGCGTAGGAAATTTGAGAGGAGCTGTCCTTAGTACGAGAGGACCGGGATGGACTGACCTCTGGTGTACCAGTTGTTCTGCCAAGAGCACAGCTGGGTAGCTAAGTCGGGAATGGATAAACGCTGAAAGCATCTAAGCGTGAAGCCAACCTCAAGATGAGATTTCCCATAGCGTAAGCTAGTAAGATCCCTTGAAGAACACAAGGTTGATAGGTCGGGGGTGTAAGCATGGTAACATGTTCAGCTGACCGATACTAATAGATCGAGGGCTTGACCAAATATAGTAAATTAAATATGTGCAATTTTGAAAGAACAAAAATCTTTCTAAAACATCTGGTGATGATGTTCTTTAGGGTAACACCCGTTCCCATTCCGAACACGACGGTTAAGCCTTTAGAAGCCGATGGTACTGCACGGGAGACTGTGTGGGAGAGTAGGTGGTCGCCAGGTCCAAAATGTTCCTCGGTAGCTCAATGGTGGAGCACTCGGCTGTTAACCGATAGGTTGGAGGTTCGAGTCCTCTCCGAGGAGCCATTTTTTTTGTCTAAAAAGAGTTATTAAAGAAGATAGCATTGTCTTTTTTAATAACTCTTTTTATTGTTTTAAAAGGGATTTTTAAATTTTTGTTGAATTAAAAAAATATAAAATAAAATATTTCAATTTATTTTAGCTTAAATAAAATAAAAAATTTTTAACTTATATTTTTAAGCTAATTATTAATTTTAATCAGATAAAAATTATAAGAAGATAAGAATTATATTATATAAAAAGTATAGGTGAATTTAGAAAAGTTAAAATGCTTAATCTTATTATACAAAAGTACTAAATAATAAATATAATAATTTTTAGTTCAGCAGAATATATTTAGTTATATAAGCTGCTTATTCAAATTTAAATTGTTATAAAAATAAATTTTTAGACTAGATTTAAAGACACTGGTAGAAAGCAAATGAGTATAAAGTGATTTTAAATTTATCTTAAATATAGAGCTATAGGAATAAAGCCTCAAATAGGTTCTATTGTTTTTGATAACTTGACTGGGGTTAAATAGAATCAAGAAGTCTATTTAATATAAGGTCTTATTTATTTAAGTTAATGCATAAGGGAATTTAATATAAATTAAGTTATTAAATATGAATTTAATGCATACTTTAAACAGATTACTAATACTAATTTTTTCTAGAAAGGTGGTGGGTGCTACTTATATATTGTTATGTAAACAATATCAATGGTGTAGCAGAGTTTTATGAAAGAGTATAAGATTGAGAATTTAAGAAATGTAGGGATTATAGGACATAGTGATTCAGGTAAAACTGCATTAACAGAAGCATTACTTTACTATACAAAAACTACTGATAGATTAGGAACTTGTGAAGATTGCAATACAGTAAGTGATTATGATCAAGAAGAAAAGAAAAGAAAAATATCATTATCATTATCTGTTGTTCCTTTTGAGTGGAATGGAATTAAGATTAACTTATTAGATACTCCAGGTTATTTTGATTTTGTTGGAGAGCAAATAGAGGGAATTAAGGCTGCTGATTCAGCTATTATAACTGTTTGTGGAGTTACTGGAGTACAGGTTGGAACAGAAAAAGCATGGGAATGTTGTAAAAAAGAAAATTTACCAAGAGCATTTTTTATAAATAAATTAGATAGAGAAAATTCAAATTTTGATAAAACTTTAGAAAACATAAGAAATACATTTGGAAGTGGAGCAATACCTACTCATTATCCAATAGGAACAGAGAAGAATTTTAAAGGTATTGTTAACCTAATAACTGAAGAAGCTTTTCAATATGAAGCTAATACAGGAACAATAAATAAAATAGAAATTCCAGAAAGTATTAAAGATAAAGTTGAAGAATATAGAACTTATTTAATAGAAGCTGTAGCAGAGACTGATGAGGAATTACTTGATAAATATTTATCTGATGGAGAACTTACAGTTGATGAAATATATAAAGGTTTCTCTATTGGTTTTGAAAGTGGAGATATAGCACCAGTTATGTGTGGAAGTTCAGCATCAATTGTTGGTATGCAAAGTCTTTTATCTTCAATTAAAGAATATTTTCCATCACCAAATAAAAGTAAGGCTAAAATTGCTACAGATAGTAATGATGAGGAAATAGCTATTAAGGCAAGTAATGAAATGCCATTCTCTGCATTTGTGTTTAAAACAATCGCAGATCCATTTGTAGGTAAACTCTCTATGTTTAAGGTTCAAACAGGTGAGCTTACTAATGATAAAATTATTATAAATTCTAAAAATGATAAATCAGAAAAAATTGGTGCTTTATGCTTCTTAAGAGGTAAAAACCAAATGCAAACAAAGAAAATTAGCGCAGGAGATATAGGGGCTGTTACAAAGCTTCAATATACTGTTACAGGGGATACCCTTTGTGAAAGTAATTTTAAGGTTTCATATGAAAGATTTGACTTTCCAGAGCCGGTTATGACTATGGCAGTATTGCCAAAGAGTAAAGGTGATGAGGAAAAAATATCTCAAGGTCTTGCTAAGCTTTTAGATGAAGATCCAACATTTAAGATTTCTAGAGACAAAGAAAATGCAGAGACTTTAGTATCTGGTATTGGTGAAACTCATATTGAGGTTTTAGCGAGCAAATTAAAGAGTAAATTTGGTATTGATGTAATACTTCAAGAACCTAAAATTCCTTATAGAGAAACTATTAAGGGCAATTCTGATGTACAAGGAAAGCACAAAAAGCAATCTGGTGGTCATGGACAATATGGTGATGTAAAGATCAAATTTGAGCCAAGAAGAGATGGAGAAAGTGATTTAGAGTTTGTAGATAAGGTTGTTGGTGGAGTTGTACCTAGAAACTATATACCAGCAGTTGAAAAAGGATTAAGAGATTGTTTAAAGAAAGGTGTTTTAGCAGGATACCCTGTGATTGGAATTAAGGCTACTTTATATGATGGTTCATATCATCCTGTAGATTCCTCAGAAATGGCATTTAAGGTCGCTGCATCTTTAGCATATAAGAAAGGTATAGAGGGTGCAAAACCTGTAATATTAGAGCCTATTATGAGAGCAGAAATAGTTATTCCTGATGAATATATGGGAGATATAATTGGTGATATAAATAAAAAGAGAGGTAGAGTAATTGGAATGGAACCAGATGGAAAGAATCAAAGGGTTATAGCTGAGATTCCTTTATCAGAGATGTTTAAATATGCTACTGATTTACGTTCAATGACTCAAGCTAGAGGAAGTTTTAGTATGACTTTTGAAAAATATGAAGAGGTTCCAAGTAATGAAACAGAGAAAATAATAGAAGTTGCTAGAAAGATTAAAGAAGCTAAGGAAGCTTAAATAATAAAAATATAGAAATTTTTAAAAGTATCATCTTAAATTTTAAAAAGATGGTACTTTTTATGTATACTAGGAAAATAATGTGGTTAAATTAATAATGTTCAAGGTATTATTTTAGAAATTTTGGATAAAGTTCAAAAATTAAAGAAAATAGTATTTATAAAAAAGAAGGAATAAAACTTTAGATAGTGGAATATAAATCTTTTAGAAATATTTTATTTATGGCCATAATTAAAAAAATTAAAAATTATTATTTAGTAATATGAATTTACTTTAACTTAAATTATTTATTTCTAAAAATTACCTTAATTTAAAGCAAATTAATTTAAATTATTAAAAACAATTATAAAATTTTTAGATTTTTAATAGAAATAAAAGGATTTTTATATTTACATATCTAATTATATATTTAGAGATAATATCTTAAATGAGGTGCAATTCATGTGTAATTATAGAATGGATATAAAGGGTAAAATAGGTTTAAGTGATTACAGTAATATCTTTGATTATATAAACATTGTTGGTGTATGTGATAGATTTATGATTTATATGGAATCATTAGATGATGATAATATAGGTATTATTTGTTCTATGCTTGAAGATAACAATTTTAACATAAAAAACCAAGGGTATGATAATCAAGGAATTTACTATATAAATGCTAAAAAAATAGGCTAAAATGACTAACTTTTAATAGTATTTTTTATATAAATAATTGTAAAAGTATATAATTTAAAAAGGGTATAACTTTAACTGTGTAAAGGTACGTACATTTGTGTTATAATGTACTTTGTGTTAAATAATTAATTATTAATAAGCTATAATTTAAGTTGTCATATAATAATTTAACAAAGTGAATTCTAAAGGGCAACTTGTAAGAAGCACTTATAGTTGAATTAATCCATAAGAAACATGGGGGAGGATTTTTTAAATGAAGAATTACGTTGTTGGAATAGATCTAGGAGGAACAAAAATAAGCTGTGCTCTTGCTGATCTAGAAGGAAATGTTATAGCTCAACATACAACTCCAACTAATGCTCATGAAGGAGAGCAAGCAGTTTTAGATAGAATAATAGGTTGTGTTGAAACTGTAATATGTGAAGGAAAGGTAACTATTGATGAAGTAGAAGCTATAGGGATTGGATCACCAGGACCACTAGATGCTAGAACTGGTATAATAATAACAACTCCAAACTTACCTTTCAAGAACTTCAACTTAGTTGCACCATTAAAAGCTAAGTTTAACATACCTGTTTACTTAGATAACGATGCTAACGTAGCTGCTATTGGTGAATTTATGTTAGGTGCTGGTAAAGGTACTGAAAACATGATTTATATCACTGTAAGTACTGGTGTAGGTGGAGGAGCAATCCTTAACGGTAAAATATACAGAGGAAGTACTTCAAATGCTTTAGAAATTGGCCATGCAACTGTTGCACCAGGAACAGTAAGATGTAACTGTGGTAACATGGGATGTTTAGAGGCTGTATCATCAGGAACAGCTATTGGTAAAAGAGGAAGAGAAGCTGTTGCTACAAACGTAGAAACAAGCTTAAAAGACTATGACAACGTAACTTCATATGAAGTATTCGTTGAAGCTGCTAAAGGCGATAAAGTTGCAAAGTCAATCATAGATGAAGCTTTAAATTATTTAGGAATTGGTGTTGCAAATGCAATAGCAACTTTCGACCCAGATATGGTTGTTATAGGTGGAGGAGTTTCAAAAGCTGGAGAGATAGTTTTTGAAATAGTTCAAGAAGTTGTTAATGAAAGATGCTTTAAATCTATGTCTGAACATTGTAAAATAGTTCCTGCTGGTTTAGGAACTGATGCAGGTGTCGTTGGAGCAGTAGCATTAGCATTATTAGAGTGTAAATAATATTTTTATATAATAAGTTAGAAGCTTTTTAAGCTTCTAACTTTATTTTTTTATGAAAGATTATACTAGACAAATATAGGTTTAAGATAGTAAAATATTATAAATTTATGAACTAGAAAGAATTAAAGGGATAAAGACTAGAAAAAAAGATAATTTTGTGATAAAACTATATTAAAAATGGGAAAATTTAGTTTGAATGTTAGGTCATAACCACATATTGTGATTACTTATAAGAAGGTTCTATATAATTAAAATTATATAGAACCTTTTTTATTTTAAAAATAAAATGTAGTGACAATATATGTATAAAACAATATAATAAAAATTATAATATAATTTTAAGTTATGATAAATATAATATCTCTAATAAGAGTATATAATTGATGTGATTAAGTAAGAATATTTTATGTATTAAACTTTAGAAATTTAAGTCTTAAAAGTTTCTTTAAAAATTTTTTTTAAAAACTGAAAATAACTATTGCTAAATAATAATTATTATTATATAATAATGTCATAGGGTTGATGAAGAAAAAACATCAACAAGAAATGACTTAATAATAAAGACTTTTAAATTATGATTATAAATTGAAATTAAATAAATGTTTGTTTGTAGGAGGACTAATATTATGAAAAAATTTGTTTGTACAGTATGTGGATATGTTTATGAAGGAGAAAAAGCACCAGAAAAATGCCCAGTATGTGGAGTTGGAGCTGACAAGTTCATAGAGCAAGGAGAAGATTTAGCATTCGCTGACGAGCACAGAATCGGAGTTGCTAAAGGTGTAGATGAAAGAATAATCGAAGGATTACAAGCTAACTTCATGGGAGAATGTACAGAAGTAGGAATGTACCTAGCAATGTCAAGACAAGCTGATAGAGAAGGATTCCCAGAAGTTGCAGAAGCTTATAAGAGAATAGCTTTCGAAGAAGCAGAGCACGCTGCTAAATTCGCGGAAATGTTAGGAGAAGTTGTAGAAGCTGATACAAAAGCTAACTTACAAGCAAGAGTAAATGCAGAGCACGGAGCTTGCCAAGGTAAAAAAGACTTAGCTACTTTAGCTAAACAATTAAACTTAGATGCAATCCACGACACAGTTCACGAAATGTGTAAAGATGAAGCTAGACATGGAAAAGCTTTCGCTGGATTATTAAACAGATATTTCCAAAAATAATATATAAAAATTACACGCTTTATAAATTAAAGGATTTAATTACTTCCTTATTTAAAAGAGATACCTTTTTAGGTATCTCTTTTCTTATATAAATTATTATTTACTTTAGATATAGGGTTATTTTTAAGTATTTACACAGATTAAATTTGAAATTCTTAATATTCTACTTCAAAATAATCATTAAGTTAATATAACAATATAAATAAAAAAATTTATATGTGAATACTCTTAAGCAAAAAAAAGGTATATAATTTATTTCGTAAGAAAAAAATGGGAGGAAATACTATTTTATACTTTAGCATTTAATAATAGTAATTTAAAACTAATCAGACAATGCTTTAATAGTTTAATGGTAGATAGAAAAGATGAGCAATTTATATAAATTGAAGATAAAAGCGTATTTAGATGATAATATATATAATGAATTATTAGATTTAGTAGATAAAGTTAACTATAAACATTTGCAAATAGAAAGAGTAAAAGAATTAGTAGATTTAGATTTTGATGTACTTATATTGCAATGTAATGATTATGATATACTAAAAAATCTAAGAAAAAAAGATAAAATTTTTCTTATTACTACTTTGAATAAGAGTGTTATTGAAGAGTTGGGAATAGAATATTATGCTTTTGAGTATAGTGATAGCTTTAGTCGAGATTTATTAATTATTGATTTTATTGAATATAAGGCAAAAGAAAAAGTATTGAAATATGTATATAAGAAGGATATAGATTTTAATTCAATAATGAATGAATTCCCATTTCAATTTTTTTTAAAGGATTTAGATGGAACTGTTTTAAAATCAAATAATAAGGCTCTTAATGACGAACATATAGAATTTAAGATTATTATGAATGTTGATAATAATGATTTGCTTAATGAAAAAGAGTTAAAGAGAGTTACAGAGGAAGATAAATTAGTTATACAGAGAAGGACAATATTAACATTTAATAATGTATACTATTATAATGGGCAAAGATATATTTTTGAAGTATATAAAATTCCTTTAAAAAATAAAAATGGGATAGTTGAATTATTATTATGTATATATATGAATATAACTGAAAAGATAAAAAAATTAGAAGAAATAAAAAGGCTAACAGAAATAGATCCTTTAACTAAATTAAAAAATAGAAGATTCTTAACAAGTTATTTAAATCAATTAAGAGAGGATGGAATAGAGGAAATTGGAATTTTCTTAATGGATATAGATAATTTTAAATTAATAAATGATAGTGTTGGGCATACTCGCGGAAATCAATTGCTCATTGAATTCTCAAATAATTTAAAAAAATGTTTTAAAAATCAATTCATAGCAAGGATAGCTGGAGATGAATTTATAATTGTTTTTAATGATTTAATTGATAAGGAAAAATTAGCAGAAAAAATAGATGATTTTAAGATAGAACTTAAGAAATATGAGCGTGATTCAGAAGAAATAATATCAGTTAGTACTGGAATATTAATTGATAATCTTCAAGAAAATAGTTTGGACATGTTATTAAAAAAAGTAGATTTAACCTTGGTAGAAGCTAAACGTAAAAACAGAAGTTCATATATTTTTTATTCAGAAGAATTAAACAAAAAGTTTAATCTTATATTAAATGTTAAAAGAGATATATTAAAGGCAATAGAAGAAAAAGAAATAGTCCTTTTTTATCAACCACAGTATACTATAGATAAGAAATTAACTGGATTTGAAGCTCTAACTAGATGGAATACACCTAAATATGATAAAATTCCAACTGATAAGATAATAGAAATTATAGAACATAGTGAATATTTAAATAAATTCAATAATTATATAATGAAAGAAGCCTTTTTATTTGCAAAAAAGATAAATAGAAATAGAAAGAATAAATTAGTTGTATCTATAAATATATCTGCACTTCAAATCATAGAGAATGATTTTATAGATGATTTAGAAAGATTATTAGAGGAAACTAAAGTTTGTAATAAATATATATGTATAGAAATAACGGAAACTGCATTTTTCAAAAATACTAAACAGAATTTAGAAAAAATAAATTATATAAACAATGTATTAGGAATAGCGATAAATCTAGATGATTTTGGTACTGGATTTTCATCATTATCTTATTTAATACATATGCCTATAAATGCTATTAAAATAGATAAAGCCTTTATAACAGATATACATAAAAATAATAAGAAGCAAGTTGTTGTAAAGATAATAAAAGATATAGGAACTAAATTAGGTATGCAAACTATGGCGGAGGGCGTTGAGTGTAAAGAGGAATTAGATATACTTAAAGATATACAAATTGATAAAATACAGGGATATTATTTTTCAAAGCCTTTAAGTGAAGAGGAAACACTAAAGCTTATAGATAGATAAATAGATGGAAGGGAGCATAATTTGTAGTATGAAGATATATTTTACTAGACATGGAGAGACTTTATGGAATCTTGAACATAGATTTCAAGGATGGAAAGATTCTGAACTTACAGAAGCAGGAGTTAAGAGGGCAGAGTTATTAGGAAAAAGATTAGAGGATGTTAAAATAGATAAGATATTTACAAGTCCTATAAAAAGAGCTAAGAGAACAGCTCACTTAATAAAAGGAAATAAGGATATTGAAGTTGAAGAGGTTGAAGGATTAAAAGAAATTAGCTTTGGTAAGTGGGAAGGAATGACTACTGAAGAAATAAAAAGCTATGAGGAATATGTTAAAGAATTAGACAACCTATTTAATAAACCTTTCTCTTATAAGAGTTTCGAAGGAGAAAATATAAAGGAATTTACAGAAAGATTGTTTAAAACTGTAGATGATATAATTAAAAGTAATGAGGATAAGGATATCTTAATAGTAACTCATGGAATGTGTGTTAGATACTTAATAGGATATTTTAAAAATGAATTTGAAGAAAGTAAGATAGTAGATTATCCTATATTTCACCAAGTTAGTTATAATGAGGTTAACTGGAATGGAGAAAAATTTGATGTAGTTACTTTGAACAATATTGACCATTATGAATATGATAAGTAATATAGAAGTTTTTAAATTTTTAAATAGCAAATTATTTAATGAATAAAAATTTAGAAACTACACAATTTAATAATAGATTTGTGCTACAAATCTTAAGTCTAAAATTTAGCGATTTACAAAAATCTATCTTCTTCGATAATGGGGAGAAGGTAATAAATTTTAGAAATAAGATTTTTAAATATTGAGGTGCTTTAATTAGCACCTCCTAAATCTAAAAGTTAGTATTAAATGAAAAATAGTAGATTTTATTATCTAATATTAATCGATTAAACTTAGTAGACTATAGCTAAATAGTAGCAAAAAAGTTATGGAAAATTATACTTTTAGATAATCTATAAGCACATAAAAAAAATAGGGGTACATTATTGTACCTCTATTTTTCTTTTAATAAATTAATTTTTCGCAGATTTTTAGGTTTACATTATTATCATTAAAATATTTCACATAGGTATCATTAGGTTCTGAATCAGTTATTATGCAATCTAAATCATTAATCTCACAGAATGTCATTAAAGAAACGTGATCAAATTTTGATTGATCTGCTAGAAGAAAACATTCAGCACTTCTAGCTATAGCAATTTTCTTTATTTTAAATTCTTCTTTTGTAGAATTTGTAACTCCTCTTTTTAAAGAGATACCGGTACAAGCCATAAAGCACTTATTTATATTATAAGTTTTTAATATATCTGTGCTATGTAGGCCTGTAAATGATTGAGTTTTTCTATTAAGGATACCTGATAAACAAATTATGTTTAAGTTATTATAATGCACAGCTTTACATATAGCAGTAACGTTATTTGTGAAAATTGTTATATCTTTTTTATCTTTCAAGAAGTCAATTATATTAACTGTAGTTGTACCAGAATCTAAGAAGATACTATCTCCATCTTCAATAAATTCAGCAGCCGCTTTACCTATAGCTAACTTTGCATTACTATTTTTAATATTTCTTTCTTCAAAAGATACTAATTCTTGGTTTTCATTAACAGTTACTCCACCATAGACTTTTTTTATGGTTCCTTTTTCAACTAGAACACTTAAGTCCCTTCTTATAGTATTTTTTGATACATCGAATACTTCACATAGTTTGTCAAGCGATACGGTTTTGTGGTTAATAATGTAATTCTCTACTAGATCTATTCTTTTTGAACGCATATCTTTCCTTGTTGCTCGCAATCTACTATCAACAATATAAATATAGATAATTAATTGTTATGTTTGTAACCTTTTATAATATAGAGAGTTTATACTAAAGGTATCACTTTAATTTTATGATTAACCAATAAAAACCCCAAGAAAGTAATCTATATAAACTAAATTTAACTCAAAATATTATGTGTATAATCTGGATTTAATACAGCAAGTTATTGTCATGAGACCTACTACAACAAGTGTTCATCTCCTTTCATAGGCTTTTTGTTTTTATTATAAACGAATTTTAAAATAAAAGGAAGGGTATTTTCGAAAATAAATGAGTAACTTTTGGTTATATTTTTTATAAAAATTGATTATATTTATGGTAAAGTTGTGAAAAGGTTATTGACATGTAGTGGTTAAGTTGATATTATTGAGACATAAGGAAAACAAATAGTAAACATAAAGAAAACGTTAACTCATGAGAGGTGATTATATGGCAAACCAATTTATTATGCCAAAGCGTATTCTATCAGGTGAGGATGCTTTAAAAGAAAGTAAATCTTACTTAAAGAGTTTTGGTAAAAGGGTATTAATTGTTACTGATAAAGTAATGACTGATCTAGGTAATGTAAAGGTTTTAACCGATATCCTAGATAGTGAGAATATTGAGCATGTTTTGTATAATGAAATAAACAGCGAACCGACAGATGTTATGATAGAAAAAGGGGTAAAGCTTTATAAGGAAAATAATTGTGATTTCCTAATTGGGTTAGGTGGAGGAAGTCCAATAGATTCTACTAAGGCTATAGGTGCTATGATAACTAATGAAGGAAACATAGCAGATTACATGGGTAGAGAGATAGAAAAAGAACTTCCACCATTTGCAGTAATACCAACTACAGCTGGTACTGGTTCAGAGGCAACACAGTTTACAATAATAACTGATACAAAAAATGATGTTAAGATGCTTTTAAAAGGTGCTAACTTATTACCAACATTGGCTATAGTAGATCCTAGATTTACAATGACAGCACCAGCTAAAATAACAGCGGCTACAGGATTAGATGCCTTAACACATGCAATAGAAGCTTATACTTCTAGAAAAGCTCAACCACTTTCAGATGGTTTTGCAGTTTCAGCGGTTAAAAGAATATTTAAATATTTGCCTATAGCTTTTGATACTCCGAAAGATTTAAGAGCAAGAGAAGAAATGTCAATAGCAGCTTTAGAAGCTGGTATAGCATTCAATAACTCTTCAGTTACAATAGTTCATGGAATGAGTAGACCAATAGGTGCTTTATTTCATGTACCACATGGATTATCAAATGCAATGCTTTTAGAAGCTTGTTTCACATATGTAGTTGATGGAGCTTATGATAAATTCGCTCAGTTAGCTAGAGAAATAAATGTGGCAACTGATAATACTAGTGATGAAGAAGCTTCAAGATTATTTATAGAAGAAATAGTTAAATTAATGGTTAAATTAGAAATACCAACTTTAGAAGAGTTTGGAGTAGATAAAACTAAGTTCTTTGATAATATAGAAAAAATGGCGGCTGATGCTATGGAAAGTGGAAGCCCAAGCAATACTCGTAAGATTATTGAAATTGAAGATGTAATAAAAATCTACAATAATCTTTGGAGGTAATAAAAAATGGCATTAGTAAAAATGACTGAGCTTTTAAAGGCAGCAAAAGAAAAGAACTATGCAGTTGGAAGCTTCAGTATATCAAATATGGAAATGGTTATGGGTGCTTTAAAGGCAGCTGAAGAAATGCATTCCCCGATGATTCTTCAGATTGCAGAGGTTAGATTAACTAACTCCCCGTTAGAATTAATCGGACCTTTAATGGTAAGTGCTGCAAAGAATGCTAAGGTTCCTGTGGCGGTTCATTTCGATCATGGCTTAACCTTAGAAAATATAGAAAAGGCTTTAGAGATTGGATTTACATCAGTGATGATAGATGGGTCTCATTTAAGCTTTGATGAAAACGTTAAAATAACTAAGAGGGTAAAAGAATTAGCTGATAAATATAGTGCTGCTGTAGAGGCTGAAATTGGACAAGTTGGCGGAAGTGAGGATGGAAGTGAAAATATAGAGATGAAAGTAACCAACTTAAAAGACGCTAAGAGATTTGTTCAAGAAACTAGGGTTGATGCTTTAGCAGTAGCAATAGGAAATGCTCATGGAGTGTATAAAGGTACTCCAAAACTTAGATTTGATGTATTAGAAGAATTGAGAGAAAACATAGAAACACCACTAGTTCTACATGGTGGATCAGGAATAACACCAGAGGGCTTTAAAGAGTGTAAAAATAAAGGTATAAGAAAAATAAACATTGCGACTGCAACCTTCAATTCTGTTGAAGAGGCTGTAAGGGGATTATATGCAGATAATGAGAAGAAAGATTACTTCACACTTCAAGCTACAGAGGTTCAGGGAGCTTATGAGAATGTAAAGAAGCATATGGATATTTTTGAGAGTGTAAATAAGGCTTAGGAGATGGGTTAGTATGAGATATATAGAATTTGATGAGAATAGAAAGTTTGATATTGTTCCAATAGGAAGGGTAGCAATAGATTTCAATCCTACAGATATTCATAAACCATTATCAGAAAGTAGGAATTTTAATAAATACCTAGGTGGTTCCCCTGCAAATATAGCAGTTGGACTTGCTAGGTTAGGAAAAAAAGTTGGGTTTATAGGAAAAGTTTCAGATGATAGATTTGGAGAGTTCGTAGTAAATTACTTCAAAAAGGAAGGAATAGATGTATCTGAAATAAGTAAAGCAAAAAATGGTGAATCTTTAGGATTAACATTTACAGAAATATTAAGTCCTACAGAAAGTAGTATCTTAATGTATAGAAATGGCATAGCTGATTTACAGTTAGATGTAGATGAGATAGACGAGGACTATATAAAGAATACAAAGGCAATAGTTATTTCAGGAACAGCCTTAGCAATGAGTCCTTCAAGAGAAGCTTCATTAAAGGCATTAAGACTTGCTAAAAAGAATGGAACAGTGGTTATATTCGATGTAGATTATAGAGAATATAACTGGAAAAATAAAGATGAGATTGCAATTTATTATTCAATAGTAGGAAAAGAAAGTGATATCATAATGGGATCAAGAGAAGAGTTTGATCTAATGGAAGGTTTAATAACTAAAGATAGCACTGATGAAGAGACAGCAAAAAGATGGTTAAACTATGGTAATAAAATTGTAGTAATTAAACATGGTAAAGAAGGCTCTACAGCTTATACTGGAGACGGAAAATCATATAAAATAAAACCTTTCCCAGTAAAACTTTTAAAATCCTTTGGTGGTGGAGATGCTTACGCATCAGCATTCATATATGGAGTACTAGAAGGATGGGATATGATGGATGCCCTAGAGTTTGGAAGTGCATCAGCAGCAATGTTAGTTGCAAGTCATAGTTGCTCAGAGGACATGCCAACAGTAGAAGCTATTAAAGAGTTCATAAAGAAAGAAAAAGAAGAGTATGGAGAAATGGTAGCTAGATGCTAGGGAGGTCATAACTATGGTAGAAAATATAGGTTTTTCAGAAGATGGGAAAAAGATTGTAACAGAAATTGATGGTAAACATAGCGATATGCTAATGGATATAGAAGTTATAAAAATTAAAAAAGGTGATGAAATAACAATTTTAGAGCCTAAAAAAGAGGTTGCAGTACTTCTTATGGAAGGTAAAATAAAATACCTTTGGGAAAACAAAGAGGTTGAAGCTAGTAGAAAGAATGTGTTTGAAGAAGAAGGTTTTTGCCTACATGTTTGCAAAAATGTAGAGGTTAAGATTGAAGCTTTAGAAGATACTGAAATATTAATTCAAAAAACTGAGAATGATAAAGAGTTCTTAGCTAAACTTTATAGACCAGAAGATGTAATAATTCAAGAATCATCTTTAGATAGATGGGATGGAACAGCAGCTCGTAAGATTAAAACATTCTTTGATTATAGTAATGCGCCATATTCTAATATGGTTAACGGAGAAATAGTTTCTTACCCAGGAAGATGGTCAAGCTATATTCCACATGAACATCCACAACCAGAGGTTTATTATTATAAATTTGATAAGCCACAAGGCTTTGGAGCTTGCTTTATAGGTGATGAGGCTTATAAAGTTAAAGATGGTGGATATGCGATTATAGAAGGTGGATATACACATCCACAAGCTACTGCACCAGGTTATAGAATGTATTATTGTTGGATGATAAGACATTTAGATGGAAACCCTTGGACAGATAGAATTGATGATCCAGCTCATATTTGGTTATTAGATGAAAAATAGGAAGGATGAGAAGTTTATGAGAATGACTACAGGCCAAGCGCTAGTAAAATTTTTAGATAATCAATACGTTTCCTTTGATGGCAAAGAAGAAAAATTTGTTGATGGTATATTCACTATATTTGGACATGGTATTGTAGTTGGTTTGGGAGAAGCTTTGTATGAAGAACCAGGTAATCTAAGAGTTTATCATGGAAGAAATGAGCAAGGTATGGCTCATGTTGCAACAGCTTTCGCAAAACAAAACAATCGTAGAAAAATAATAGCTTGTTCAAGTTCGGTAGGGCCAGGAGCTGCCAATATGGTTACAGCGGCTGCAACGGCTACAGTTAATAATATTCCATTATTATTATTGCCTGGGGATTCCTTTGCTACAAGACAACCAGATCCTGTACTTCAACAGGTAGAACAATCCTATAACTTAGGAATAACAACAAATGATGCCTTTAAACCAGTATGTAAATATTGGGATAGAATAAATAGACCAGAACAACTTATGTCAGCAATGATAAATGCTATGAGAGTATTAACTGATTCAGCAGAAACAGGGGCTGTTTGCATAGCATTACCACAGGATGTTCAAGGAGAGGCTTATGACTTCCCAGAATATTTCTTTAAAAAGAGAGTTCATAGAATAACAAGACCTTTAGCTGTACAAGAAGAATTTGAAGAGGCATTAGATGTAATAATGACTAAAAAGAAACCTATAATAATCTGTGGTGGTGGAGTTAGATACTCAGAAGCTGGTGAAGCCTTAGCTGATTTCGCAGAAGAATTTAATATTCCAATATGTGAAACACAAGCTGGAAAGAGTGCTATAAAATCAAGTCATCCATTAAATTTAGGTGGTATAGGGGTTACTGGTAACCTTGCTGCAAATATGATTGCTAAAGATGCTGATTTAGTAATTGGTGTTGGAACAAGATTCTCAGACTTCACGACTTCATCAAAATCATTGTTTAAAAATCCAAATGTTGATTTTGTAACAATAAACGTATCAAAATTCCATGGTGGAAAAATGGATGCTCACAAAATAATAGGTGATGCAAAAGTTTGTATAGAAGAGTTACAAGCTATGTTAGAAGCTAATAACTATGAATCATCATATGAAGATGAGATAGTAGAGGCTAAAAAAGCTTGGAAAAAAGAAATGAAGAGATTAACAGGCATTAAATATGATGAAAATTTTGAAGCTTTAATAAAACCTAAGAGAAAAGGTTGCATAGAAGAGTTTAGCGTATTAACAGGTGGCTTAATAACTCAAACAGCTGCTTTAGGGGTTATTAGAGAAACAATAGATGATGATGCCATAGTAGTTGGAGCTGCTGGAAGTTTACCAGGGGATCTTCAAAGAATGTGGGAAACAGATGCTAGGGATTCATATCACATGGAATATGGATATTCATGTATGGGATATGAAATAGCAGCTACATTAGGAGTTAAGTTAGCTGAACCAGAGAGAGAAGTTTACTCAATGGTTGGTGATGGAAGCTACTTAATGCTTCATTCAGAGATAGCAACAGCTATGCAAGAGCATAAAAAGATAAATATACTTTTATTTGATAACTGTGGATTTGGATGTATAAACAACTTACAGATGTCAAATGGTATAGGAAGCCTTGCAACAGAGTTTAGATATAGAGATGAAGAGGGCAAATTAGAAGGTGGATTAATTCCAATAGATTTTGCTAAATCTGCAAGTGGGTATGGTTTGAAAACATATACAGTTAAGACCTTATCAGAATTAAAAGAGGCATTAGAAGATTCTAAAAAGCAAAAAGTATCAACTTTAATAGATATAAAAGTATTACCAAAAACTATGACAGATGGTTATGATGCATGGTGGCATGTTGGAATAGCTGGAGAGTCAGAGATTGAGGATGTAAATAAAGCATTTGAGAACAAAGAGAAAAATTTAAAGAACGCAAGAAGATATTAAAATATTTAAAGCTATTTGACTTTAAAGTATTTTAAAAATAAATCTAAGTTTTAAATAATAGGGAGGAATTTGGTCATGATTAATATTGGTGTTATTGGAGCAGGAAGAATAGGTAGAATCCATGCTCAATCTATTCAAGAAAAGGTAAAGGGAGCTCAAGTTAAAACTATAGCAGACGTATTTGAAGAGTCAGCTAAAAAAGCTGCTGAGGAGTTTAAAATTCCAAATTATACAGGAGATTATATGGAAATTTTAAATGATCCAGAAATTGATGCAGTAATAATATGTTCATCAACAGATACTCACTCAAAAATATCAATTGAAGCTGCTGAAAGAGGTAAACACATATTCTGTGAAAAACCAATAGATTACGATGTTGCTAAAATTGAAGCAACTTTAGAAGCTGTTAAAAAAGCCGGAGTAAAATATCAAGTTGGTTTCAACAGAAGATTCGACCATAACTTTGCTAAACTAAAAGATCTTATAGAAGAAGGTAAAATAGGAAATCCACATATAATAAAAATTACTTCAAGAGATCCACAAGCTCCACCAATAGAATACGTGAAAGTTTCAGGTGGTATGTTCTTAGATATGACAATTCATGATTTTGACATGGCTGCATTCTTAAGTGGAAGCAGAATTTCAGAAGTATATGTACAAGGTGCATGTATGGTAAATCCTGAAATTGGAGAAGTTGGAGATGTTGATACAGCAATCATATCTTTAAAATTTGAAAATGGATGCATAGGGGTAATAGATAACAGTAGAGAAGCTGCTTATGGATATGACCAACGTGTTGAAGTATTTGGTGGAAAAGGATATGTAATGGCTGACAATGATTCTGATACAACTGTTACAATAGCTTCAGTAGATGGTATTGTTGGAGAAAAACCAAAATATTTCTTCTTAGAAAGATATATGGACGCTTATGTAAACGAGATGCAACAATTTATAAACTGCTTAGAAAACAATACAGAAGTTCCAGTTGGAGCTAATGAAGGTTTATATTCAGTTTTAGTTGGACTAGCTGCTACTAAATCATTAAAAGAAGGTAAGCCAGTTAAAATAGAATATTAAAATGATAAATTAGAACGGTATAAAAATTTAAAAGGTATAAATGAGGTTTGGTCAGAAAAGCTAAATGGGAGTTAGCTTTTCTGACAAATAAAAAGGTAATGGGGGAAGAGAGAATGTTTAATTCAAATGTAAAATTAGGAATAGCACCAATAGCATGGACAAATGATGACATGCCAGACTTAGGAAAAGAAAATACTTTTGAACAATGTGTAAGTGAGATGGCTTTAGCAGGATTTAAAGGATCAGAAGTTGGAAACAAATATCCAAGAGATGTAGAAGTTCTTAAAAAAGCTTTAGAGTTAAGAGATATGGAAATAGCAAGTGCTTGGTTTAGTTCATTCTTAACAACTAAACCATATGAAGAAACTGAAAAAGCATTTATAGAACATAGAGATTTCCTTAATGCTATGGGAGCAAAGGTAATCGTAGTTTCAGAACAAGGACATAGTATCCAAGGACAAATGGAAACACCAATATTCGATGGAAAGTATGTTTTCAATGAAGAAGAATGGAAAAAGCTAGCTGAAGGTTTAAATAAATTAGGAGAGTTAGCAAAGGAAAAAGGTATGAAAGTTGTTTACCATCATCATATGGGTACTGGGGTACAAACAACTGAAGAAATAGATAAATTAATGGATTTAACAGACGAAAATTTAGTGTACTTACTATTTGATTCAGGTCACTTAGTTTACTCAGGTGAAGATGCTTTAGAAGTATTAAAGAAATATGTAAATAGAATAAAACATGTTCACTTAAAAGATATAAGAAAAGATGTAGTTGAAGAAGTTAAGAAAGATAAATTAAGTTTCTTACAAGGAGTAAGAAAAGGAGCGTTCACAGTTCCTGGAGACGGATGTATAGACTTTGAACCAATATTCAAAGTACTTGACGATAATAACTATGAAGGATATTTATTAGTTGAAGCTGAACAAGATCCAGCAATAGCAAACCCATTAGAATATGCAATAAAAGCTAGAGAATATATAAAAGAAAAAACTAATCTTTAATAACTAAATTGGTTAATAATGAATTTTAGGTAACAGCATTAAAAATGCTGTTACCACCACTAAGTAGGGTAGGGGGAAATTTTATGTTCATATTTTTGAGTTTTGCAGTTTTTTTAGTAGGTGTATTCGCTATTGCATGGTATAAAGCTAAAGGAACAGATAACACTGAAACAGCAACAGGATACTTCTTAGCAGGTAGAGGATTAAGTGGTCCTGTAATCGCTGCAACAATGATACTTACAAACCTTTCAACGGAACAGATCATAGGCCTTAACGGTCAAAGTTATGCCACTAATATGGGACCAATGGCATGGGAAGTAACCTCATGTATATCCCTTATAACATTAGCACTTATATTCTTACCAAGATATCTAAAAGGTGGAATAACAACAATCCCAGATTATTTAGAAGAAAGATTCGATAGTACAACAAAGAGAATAGTTTCAATTTTATTCTTAGTTAGTTATGTTATAACTTACATACCTACAGTTTTATACTCTGGTGGTTTAGTTTTAAATCAGATTTTTGGTATATCAGAAATGTTTGGAATAACTACATTCCAAGCAGTTGCATTAACTGGATTCTTACTAGGGGTAGTAGGTGCTATCTACACAGTACTTGGAGGTATGAAATTATCAGCATTCTCTGATACTATAAACGGACTTGGATTATTAATTGGAGGTCTTTTAGTACCTATATTAGGTCTATTATTACTTGGAAATGGAGATTTTATTGGAGGATTTGAAATAATCCTTGGAAACCCAGAAAAGCTTAACGCTATTAACCCAGCAAATGCACAAGCACCATTAATTCCATGGCCAGTATTATTTACAGGATTATTATTTAATAACTTATTCTATTGGTGTACAAACCAGTCAATAGTACAAAAAGCATTAGGAGCTAGTAGCTTAAAAGAAGCTCAAAAAGGAGCTATACTTGCAGGCTTGATCAAGGTTTTAACTCCAGCAATACTTGTATTCCCAGGAATTATAGCATTCGCAAAATATGGAAATGGATTACCAAATGCAGATATGGCTTACCCAACATTATTACTTGATGTACTACCAAAACCTTTATTAGGAATATTTGCAGCAGTATTATTTGGAGCCGCTATGAGTTCATTAAATGGTGCTATGAACAGTTCATCAACACTATTTACATTAGATTTATACAAGCCTATGATAAATCCAGAGGCTTCAGAAAAGCATCTTGTAAGAGTAGGACAAAAATTTGTTATAGTAGTATCAATTGTATCAGTTGTTGTTGCTCCATTCATTTTATATGCTCCATCAGGATTATATAACTTCTTACAAGAATGTAATGGATACTTTAACGTACCAATATTAGCCTGTGTAATAGTTGGATTCTTTACAAAGAGAGTTCCAAGTTTAGCTGCTAAAGTAGTATTCATAGTTCACATTATTTTGTATACGTTATCAAAATTCTTCTTATCAGATGTACATTTCTTATACGTATTAGGTGTATTACTACCAGTAGCTATAGTTGTAATGTTAATTATAGGTAAGATTAAACCAAGAGAAACAGATTTTGTTCAAGCTGACCATGCATTAATAGATATGACTCCTTGGAAATATGCAAAATCAGCATCAATAGCTGTAGTTCTTATTATGATAGTAGTTTATTTAACTTTCTCACCTTTAGGAATAGCAGTGTAAATTATAAGAGTTTATGAGTATATAACTTAATGTATCAAGATAAATTTTTGGGAGGAATTAATCATGAAAAAAGTAAACTTTGGTATTGTAGGCTTAGGAAGATTAGGAAGAGCTCATGCTGAAAATTTAGCATTTAAAATTCCAAATGCAAATCTTTTAGCTGTTTGTTCAATAGATCAATCTCAAGTTGATGAGGTTCAAAAAGCATGGAACATTCCATATGGATATACTGATTTCGATGAAATGTTAACTAACAAAGAGTTAGATGCAATATTTATAGCATCACCATCAGGGTATCATTGTGAACAAATCAAGAAAGCTTTAGATGCTGGATTCCATGTGTTTAGTGAAAAACCACTTGGATTATATTTAGAAGATGCAGTAGAAGCTATGAAAGCTGTAAATTCTCATCCAGAAAAAATATTCATGCTTGGATTTATGAGAAGATATGATAAATCATATGCTTATGCTAAACAAAAAATTGAAGAAGGTGCTATAGGTAAACCAGTATTAGTTAGATGTTATGGATTAGATCCAGCTAAAGCTTTACCAAGCTTCTTAAAATTTGCTAAAGATAGCTACAGTGGTGGATTATTCTTAGATATGGCAATTCATGATATAGATTTAGCTAGATGGTATTTAGAGTCAGAAGCAGATGAATTATGGGCTATAGGTGGAGCTTATGGACATAAAGAGTTTGATGAGATAAATGATGCTGAAACTGGAGCAGCTATGGTTAAATTCAAAAATGGAACAATGGCATTACTTGTTGCTGGAAGAAACTGTGCTCATGGTTATCATATAGAAACTGAGATCATAGGAACTGAAGGTACATTAAGAATTGGAACAACTCCAGATAAGAACATAGTTACAGTATTTGATGATAGAGGAATTAATAAAGAATGTGCTGGTGGATTCTTAGAGAGATTTGAAGATGCATACTTAGCAGAAGTTAAAGAGTTTGTTGACTGTGTATTAGAAAATAGAAAGCCAGATGTAACTGTTGAAGATGGTGTATTATCTACTATCGTTGGATACGCTTGTAAAGAATCTTTCGAAACTGGAGAATTAGTTAAAGTTAATTACGAAGGTTACGATGAGTTAGTAAAATAGCCGCCTAATACTCAATTAAATATCTTTATATTGGGAAAGCTATGGAAAAGATTGGATTTTGATAAGTTTTTCAATAAATTTTTGGGCTTCGCCCAATATAAGATTATTTAATTAAAAGAGTAGTTTTATATAAATTAAAAATCTAATAACTTTAAAATTAAAAGATGGTTATTTATCATTGAGGAAGTTAAGTTTTACTTAGCACTTTAGTGATTTAAATTAATAAATTAAAAATATAAAATCAGCCAAATAAAAACATAATATATATAAATAAAGGAGAATGAATGCAAAAGAAAGACATAAAATTGATTTCAGACATGGCAGTTAATAAGTTTGAATTTGCAGATAGAGCTCCTATAAAGTATTTTTTCAGAGCAGTAGTTGCTGGGTTTTTCCTAGTAGTGGCTATAATTCTTTCATATACCACTGGAGCGGTATTAAATAATTCCTATCCAGAAATAGCTAGAATAATGGTGGCTGCTACATTCTCTTTAGCATTAGGGCTTATTGCCTTCATTGGAGGAGAACTTTTCACAGGAAACAACTTAGTAATGGCAATGGGAATATACAACAAAGATTGTACTTTAACCATGGCTTTAAAAGTATGGTTCATGAGTTATTTAGGTAATTTTATAGGATCTATATTATTAGCGTTTTTATTTGTGAAAAGTGGAGCATCCATTGATTTAATCAGTGATTATGCCAAAAGTATAGTTGATATAAAACTTACTTTGCCGGCTATAGAGCTCTTTCTAAGAGGTATGCTTTGTAACTTCATGGTTTGTATAGCATTCCTAAGCACAATAAAAATGAAATCTGAAACAGGAAAATTAATAATTATGTTCTGGTGTATATTTGCATTTGTTATCGCTGGTTTTGAACACAGTATTGCTAATATGGGAATATTCTCAATAACTTATTTTTCTTCTGGAAGTTTAGGTTTACCACTTATTTTTCGTAATCTATTTTGGGTTACTTTAGGAAATATGGTTGGGGGAGGAGTTCTGTTAGCATTACCACTTAAATTTATGAGCATGGACATGGAATAACTTTTTATGAATTAACTAACTTCCTTATCTGTTAATTATAAATTTTATTTAGCACCTAAAAACAATGATTTTTAAAAATTACCACCTTTTAAAATTATTGATTTTGATAAATTTTACTACACTAAAAAATAAATATCTCAAATTTTATTAATATATAAAAACTAAAGAATTTATAGTAACAGGCAAATTTTAAAATTATTTAAAGGTTGAAAGGGAGTAGAGTATTATGGAAAATATTATTTTTAATGAAGCAAATGGGATTGCAGAGGTTATTATAAACAGACCTAAAGCATTAAATGCCTTAAACAATCAAACTATAACTGAACTTGGTGACGTTATAAACGAAATCTCAAAAAGAAAAGATATTAAAACTGTAATTATAACAGGATCAGGAGAAAAGGCTTTTGTAGCAGGAGCAGACATTGTTGAGATGAAAGATTTAAATTCAATGGAGGCAAGAGATTTCTCAAGACTTGCTCAAAAGGTATTTTCAGACATAGAAAATATGCCACAAATTGTTATAGCTGCTGTTAATGGATACGCATTAGGCGGTGGATGTGAACTTTCAATGGCTTGTGATATAAGATTAGCTTCTAAAAAAGCTAAATTTGGACAACCAGAAGTTAACTTGGGAATTCTTCCAGGGTTTGCAGGAACTCAAAGACTTCCAAGATTAGTTGGAAAGGGAGTAGCTAAAGAACTTATATTCTCAACAGATATGATTGATGCTGAAGAAGCACATAGAATAGGACTTGCTAATAAGGTTTATGAGCAAGAAGAGTTAATGGATAAAGCAAGAGAGTTAGCTAATAAGATAATGAGCAAGAGCCCAGTAGGAGTAAGATTAGCTAAGGCTGCAATAAACAACGGATTAAACATGGATACTGAATCAGCATATAACTATGAAGCAGATTTATTTGCTTTATGTTTCTCAACAGAAGATCAATTAGAAGGAATGAATGCCTTTGTTGGAAAGAGAAAAGCTGATTTCCAGGATAAATAAAACTACTTTGAATATATAAAATCTAAATAAGTTTATAAAAAATAAAACAGCAATTAAGTTTATGTAACTTATATTAATCTACCCATGAAAGGATTGTTATGTATGGTAAGGGTTAGTTTTTTGAAACCATGTGAGGTCGCGGAATTTGTTAAAGATGGAGATACTATAGTAACAGAAGGATTTGTTGCTAGCTGTTGTCCAGAGTCTTTGACTAAGGCTTTAGAAAAGCGTTTTTTGGAAACTGGTCATCCAAAGAATTTAACTTTAATGTATTCTGCAGCTCAAGGAAATAGAGATGGAAGTGGTGCTGACCACTTTGCTCATGAAGGAATGACAAAGAGAGTAATAGCAGGTCATTGGAATATGGCTCCGAAGCTAGGAAAGATGGCTGTTGAAAATAAAATAGAGGCATATAACTTGCCTCAAGGAACTTTAGCTCAGTTATTTAGAGATATAGCTGGTAAGAGAGTTGGAACTATAACTCATGTAGGGTTAAATACATTTGTTGATCCAAGAATTAGTGGAGGAAAGTTAAATGACGTCACTAAAGAGGATATAGTTAAACTTATTGAAATAGAAGGAGAAGAAAAGCTTCTTTATAAATCTTTTCCAATAGATATTTGCTTTTTAAGAGGCTCTTCAGCTGATGAGTGTGGAAATATAACTTTAGATAGAGAAGTTGCCACACTAGACGTTACTTCAATTGCGCAAGCTTGTAAGAATAACGGCGGAAAAGTTTTTGTACAGGTTGAGAGAGTGGTAGCAAGTGGATGTTTAGACCCTAGACTTGTTAAAATTCCGGGAATATATGTTGATGGAATAGTTCTAGCAGAACCCTGTGA
Organism: Clostridium sp. LIBA-8841; assembly: GCF_057782475.1. NCBI lineage: Bacteria > Bacillati > Bacillota > Clostridia > Eubacteriales > Clostridiaceae > Clostridium > Clostridium sp. LIBA-8841. Next base: position 152,986 of record NZ_CM173488.1, read on the forward strand.
TCATGAACAATGTTTAGGAATGAAATTTAATCCGGCATATACAGGAGAAGTAAGAGTTCCATTAAGTAGCATAGAAAAGGCACCTTTAAATGCAAGGAAGGTAATTGCAAGAAGAGGCGCTATGGAACTAAAAAAAGATACTATAGTTAACTTAGGAATTGGTATACCAGAGGTTATATCATTAGTTGCTAATGAAGAAGGTATTGGAGATTATATGACACTTACAGTTGAATCTGGCCCTGTTGGAGGAGTACCTCAAGGGGGAGCAGCCTTTGGTGCCTGTATAAATCCAGATGCTATTTTAGATCAACCTTATCAATTTGATTTCTATGATGGTGGTGGAGTTGATATAGCATTCTTAGGATTAGCTCAGGCTGATAAAAATGGAAATATAAATGTAAGTAAATTTGGACCTCGTATAGCAGGCTGTGGTGGATTTATAAACATAACTCAAAATGCTAAAAAGGTTATTTTCTGTGGTACTTTCACGGCTTCAGGATTAAAGGTAGAGATAGGAGATGGCAAACTTCATATAGTTCAAGAAGGAAAGTGTAGTAAGTTTCTTGAAGATGTTGAGCAAATTACTTTTAGTGGAGAATATGCCAACAAAACTAATCAGACAGTTATGTATATAACTGAAAGAGCTGTATTTGAATTAAGAGATGATGGATTACACTTAACAGAGATTGCTCCAGGAGTTGATCTTGAAAATGATATTTTAGCTTATATGGACTTTGTTCCTAAGATAGACGAGCCTCTTAAGTTAATGGATGAAAGAATATTCCACGATAAACTTATGGGAATTAAATAAGGATAAGTTGGTATAAGTAGTATTAGGTAATCTTTGAAATTGAAAAATATATTAAAAGATAATACTTAGTCACATTTATAGTGGCAAAGAATAATTTTAACTTAATATTAGATGTTTAAATAGCTTTTTAGCTTTAGATATAATTACAGAATTTTGGGAGGAATTAAGGTATGGATTTCAGTTTAACACAGAAACAATTAGACGTTCAAAGAATGGTAAGAGAATTTGCTGAAAGAGAACTAAAACCATTTGCTATTGAAAATGATGAAAATAGTACATTTCCAATGGAAGCTTATAAAAAGTTAGGTGAATTAGGAGTTATAGGTCTTCCATATTCAACTGAATATGGCGGAACTGGGGGAGACTATCTTTCATATGTTATAGCTGTTGAAGAGATTTCAAAGGTTGATGCATCTATGGGGATAGCAGTCTCAGTAACCACTTCATTATGTGCAGGAGGAATTAGTAACGCTTCAGAGGAGCTTAAGAAAAAGTATTTACCTGACATACTTTCAGGTAAAAAACTTGGATCATTTGGATTAACAGAGCCAAATGCTGGTTCAGATGCTAGTGGAGTTATAACTGTAGCTGAGAAAAAAGGCGATAATTATATATTAAATGGAGCTAAATGCTTCATAACAAATGCACCTTTAGCAGGAACATTCATAGTTTTTGCATTAACAGATAGAACAAAAGGACCTAAAGGATTATCTGCATTTATCGTTGAAAAAGATTTTCCAGGAGTATCAATAGGAAAAATAGAAGATAAATGTGGTATTAGATCAGCACAAGTTTCAGAAGTTTTATTTAATGACTGTGTTGTGCCAGCTAGCAATTTAGTTGGTAAGGAAGGTGATGGCTTCAAGATAGCTATGAAAACTCTAGATGGAGGAAGAATCGGGGTTGCAGCCCAAGGTTTAGGAATAGCAGAAGGAGCTTTCGAAATTGCTAAGGAATACATGAAGGAAAGAAAACAATTTGGTAAGCCTTTATTTAAACAACAATATTTAGCATTTAAAATGGCTGAATTAGCTGTTGAAATTGAACAAGCTAAATATATGTTATATAAGGCAGCTATGGACAAGCAAGAAGGAAAACCTTATTCATTGTCAGCTGCAAAGGCTAAATTAGTTTGTACAGATGCAGCAATGCATGTTACTACTGAAGCTATTCAAATGCTTGGTGGTAATGGATACATGAGAGAGTACCAATTAGAAAGAATGATGAGAGATGCTAAAATAACTCAAATTTATGAAGGTACAAATGAAATTCAAAAATTAATAATAAGTGGAAGTTTATTTAGATAATAAAATAGACTATACACTATCTGCAGTTTGAAGTTAATTGAAAATTAAACACACACAACATATTAACTAAAAGTCAAAATTAAAAATGAATGCTTAGCTCTTATAATGAGAGTTAACCAAGTGATAAAAATGTATTAATACTTTAGGAGTTAATAAACTCCAATTAACCCTTAAACAATTTTATTTAAATCCAAAATGGACAACCATTGAGTTTGTAAGCTCAAATAAAAACAACAACTAATAACTAACAACAAAAATAAACAACAACTAATTAATAAAGCACCCCGCTTTACCCACGGGGTGCTTTTAATTTAGAAATTATCTAATTTAATATCTCCACTTGCTGTTGTAATATTTAATTTATTATCTCCAGAATTAAATGTTGCTTTTAAAAGTTTATCACCTTTTTCTATATTTGATGTATTTACACCATCAGCAACTTCTATAGAGCCAGATGTTGTTTTCCCTTCTAAAGCTAGATTGTTTGAAACTTCAACTCCTAGTTCTACATCTCCAGAAACAGAGTTTATTGTTGAAGCACCTTTAACCTCGGCTAAGTTTATATCTATAGATCCAGAAGTTGAATCTACAGTTAGCGTTCCTACATAGGAGCTAGCCTTAATATCTCCAGAAACTGTTTTTAGTGAAGAGGTATTTGTATTTAGTTTATTAAATTCTATATCACCAGAAGTTGTGTTAGCTGTTACTGTTGGAGCTGATACAGAGTTGAATTCTATATCACCGCTTACAGTTTCCATTCTAAGAGAGTTAAGTTCTAAAACTCTTTCAGATTTAATGTCTCCAGATACATTTGTTATTGATATATCGCCTTTATAACTTTCTGGAATATAAATATTTAATGTTAAATCTCTTGAAAATATATTATGAGGAGAGTTTTGAGTTTCTATAATTAAATTATCATTATTTTCTGTTACACTAAGTTTTAGTGTGTTGTTATCATTAGAGTTGTATTTTCCTTTAAGCTCGGTTTTTAACTCATCAGTATCAGACTTAAGTATATTAACATCTGCAATACTTGATTTTATAGTAATTTTGTTTACAGACTCTATGCTACGAGATTCACTATCATTTATAGTATGACTAGTACCAAATAAATCAAAATTAAATTGACCATAATCAAATTCACCTAAGTAATTAGAAATCTGAGGAGCTAAATCTTTTCCTATAGAAAGTCCTGATGAAATAGTTTGAAATAATCCCACTGAAAATGTTGCTATGAATATCACTAGAGAAACTATCATACCAACAACAGCCTTCTTATTCCAGAAGGGCTTCTTATCTTTTAATTTAGGCTCTGTTAAATACTCAATAGCTTTCTTTATTAAAACTATACATGCTTTAATTCCATAATATCCCAGTGTAGTCATAAGAATTCCTAGGAATATTAAAGAGATTAATATCCAAATAACTCCAAAGAATAGAGATGTAAGTCCGCCTGTACTTGTAGCAGCTAAAGCTATACATGATATCATGCCGATTAAACAACTAAATATAAGACTTATTCCACCTATAAATATGCCGATAATTGATCCTGCGATTCCTAAAATTATAGGAGATAAAATAATAGCTAATACAATGAATAAAACTATTTTCATAAGTTTATCTGTTTTATTTGAACTTTCAGATATACTTTTACTGAATGCTCTAGTTTTTTCTTTTGCTTTTTCTTTATAATATCTTGCTGTTTCTTCAATTGTTGGATTACCCTTAGCCTTTTTATATTGCTCAGCTATATCTTTGGGATCTCCAAGATCTTCAGCTATTTCTTCTTCAGTTTTACCTGAGGATAATCCAATAGAGAAGTGCTCTTCATAATCATATAAAATATCATCAATCTCTTCTTGGGAAAAACCTCTTAAATTTCTTCTTAATTCATTAAGATATTCTTGTTTAGTCATTCTCATCACCCTCCTCTAATAAATAATTTATACCATCTAATAGATCAAACCATTCACGTTTTAAAAGTTCTTTACGCTGAAGTCCTAAGTCTGTGATTTTATAATACTTTCTTGGGGGACCTTCCTGAGATTCTCTTAAGTAGGTTGTAAAAAAACCTTCTTTGCTAAGTTTTCTTAGGATAGGGTATATTGTTCCATCTGAAATATATATTCTCTCTGAGATTTTACTTATAAGTTCATATCCATAGTAGTCTTTTTTTGAGAGTAGAGAGAGAACACAAAGTTCTAAAACCCCTTTTTTAAATTGAGAATTCATCTATTCACCTGCTTTCTCATTTATATAAATCTTCTTAAAACCCTTGCAATATGCGGAGTTTCAATTGTATTATTAACAATAATTTGTAAATCTTGACTATAATATATCATACACTACTATATATTACAAGGTACTGAATATAAAAATATACTATAGTATATTAAATTACTATAAAGTAAATTATTAACTTATTATGAATTGTATGCTATAATATTCCAGTAAAAAAATAATAATGTTAAATTAAATTTAAGGAGTAGGATTATGAATAAACAAAAATTGACGGAATTTTTTAAATCAAAAAAAGGACTTTGTATAGTAGTAGCTATTGTTTGTTTAATTTTAGGGGGAAGCATAGAAAAATCAAATACTGATAAAAGAATTAAAGATATAGAGAATAAATATAATTCTCAAATAGATTTATTAAATAAAAAGAATGAAGAATTAAATAGTAAACTTGATGAAGCTAAACCATGGTTTGAAATGAGTGATGCTCAAAAGAAAGCTAAAGAAGAAGAATTGAAAAAGCAAAAAGAGGCAGAAGAGAAAGCGGCAGCTGAAAAGGCGGCAGCTGAGAAAAAGGCTAAAGAGGAAGAAGAAAAAAAGGGATATGATACAGGCGTAACTTATGAAAATTTAGCTAGAACTCCAGATGATTATTTAGGGAAAAAAGTAAAATTTAGTGGAAAAGTTGTACAAGTAATGGAAGATGATGATGAAACTCAAATAAGGTTAGCTGTTAATGATAATTATGATAATATTTTATATTTAGGAGTACCTAAGACTTTAACTGGTAATAATAGAATTTTAGAGAATGATGAAATTACTATAATGGGAAAATCTGCAGGGTTATTAACATATAAATCTACTATGGGAGGAAATATAACTATTCCATCTGTTTTAGTAGATAAATTTGAATAATATTTAATAAAAAAAACTCTATGTCGGTAGAACATAGAGTTTTTATTAAATAATTTTAAAGGGTAGTGGGTTATGTTAAATTTTATGGTTTGATGTATAAATATCCTTCTGATTGCTTTTCAGCAAGCTCAATAATTCCAGTGGGAACTACTTTGCAGAAAGAAAACAATTCATTTTTAGCTATGTTAAATTTTTTTAATGAGTTATTGCACACTGCAAAAACAACACCTTGTTCAGCAGGTTCAATAATTTTGTCTATTAAATTAGTATTTCTAGCTATTACTTCTTTTAACTGAAAAACAGCCATAGAATTTGCTAATACTTCTAATTCATATGTTCTATTAGTTTCTTTAGCATTGTTTAATACATTCTTTAGATTCTCTAAAACAATAGGCCATTTACCAGGTTCATCAATATGAAATATAATTTTCATCTTAACCACTTCCAAACCTTATATTGATTTTTAAAGACATATAAATATATTTATACAGCATTATATAGTAAAGTTGCTGATGTTATTTCTTTGTTCTATAACCACTTACAGAAGTGTACTACTTCTTAGTAAATAGATTATTTTGTCTAAATTTACTAAGCGAATTTTTAACAATACTCTGAACAAAATTTCTAACATCAACAACCTTGTCCTTAATATAAACCTTTAAAAATGAATAAGCAAATTACATAAAAATAAGATTTATAAAATAAATAGTTTATTTTGACAATGTTTAGATTTATTACGATTTTATCCTGATATTTTTCAAAAATAGTAATTCAAAACTTTAATATGTATATTTTTTTAATACATATTTTAAAGGAGAATAACTTAAATAATAAAAATAATTGGACTTTTTGAATACGTTTGCTTTAAATGTGTCAAAAGTCCTATTTTTTATGAAAAAGATGTATGAAAAGGTTGAAATAGTCCAATATTATATCAATAAACTTCAATGTAATAGTTTGCAGTGAGGTTTATAATAACATCATAACATTTGGTAAACGATTTTATTGAGGAGATGATTTTATGAGAAAGGCATTTATATGTCCAACAAAATATGTTCAAGGAGAAAATGAGTTACTTAATTTAGGTTACTTTGTAGAGACTTACGGAAAGTCAGCACTTTTAATAGCTCATCCGGAGGATATAAAGAGAATTAAAGACAAATTAGATGCAACAGCAAAGAAATTCAATATTGAATTTATAGAAGGCGGATTTAAAGGTGAATGTTCACGTCAAGAAGTTAAAAGACTTCAAGAACTTGCAAAAGAAAAGAAATGTGATTGCACAGTAGGTCTTGGTGGAGGAAAAGCTTTAGATACAGCTAAGTGTGTAGCTGAAGGTGAAAAGCTTATAGTAGTGCCAACAATAGCGGCTACAGATGCTCCAACTAGCCACTCAGCAGTTTTATACACAGAAGATGGATCATTTGATGATTATGCGTACTTCAAAGCAAGCCCAAGCGTTGTTTTAGTAGATACAGAGGTAATAGCAAAAGCACCTACACGTTTCTTAGTAGCAGGTATGGGAGATGCCTTATCAACTTACTTTGAAGCAAGAGCAACATCAAGTTCATTTACTAAAGTCAATGCGGGATTACCATGTGGGGTAAGAGAAGAAAAGTGTAGACCAGCAATCGGAACAAATGCTTCATTAGCACTCGCTAAGCTTTGCTATGAAACATTATTAGAAGATGGAAAGAAAGCTAAAGATGCTTGTGAATGTAACTGTGTTACTAAATCTTTAGAAAATATAGTAGAAACAAACATATTATTATCAGGATTAGGATTTGAGAGTGGTGGATTAGCTGCAGCTCATGCAATACATGATGGTTTAACAATATTAGAAGGAACACATGGATACTTCCATGGAGAAAAGGTTGCTTTTGGAACAATAGCTCAATTAGTTCTTGAGAATGCACCAAAAGAGGAGTTATATGAAGTATTAGATTTCTGTTTAGAAATAGGTCTTCCTGTATGTCTTGAAGATATAGGAGTAACAGAGGTTTCAGATGAAGAGTTATTTGAGGTTGCTGAAAAGGCTTGTATACCAGAAGAATCAATATACTCAATGCCATTTGGAATAGAAATTTCAGAAGTAGTTTCAGCAATTAAATTAGCAGATAAGATAGGTAGAGAGTACAAAAATAGAAAGTAATTTTAATAGCAAGGGAGAGTTTAACATGAAGAAAATAATGAATTCAGCAGAAACACTAGTAAGAGAAATGTGTAACGGAATGGTTATGGCACACCCAGAGTTAGAATTTTTAAATAAATATAAGGTTGTTAAAAAGAAAAACATTAATGAAGATAAAGTAACACTTATAAGTGGTGGGGGAAGCGGTCATGAGCCAGCACATGCAGGGTTTATAGGAAAAGGTATGTTAGATGTAGCAGTATGTGGAGATGTATTTGCTTCACCTTCACAAATACAAGTTTACCAAGCTATAAAAGCATCTAAGAGTAATAAAGGTACACTTCTTATAATCAAGAATTATAGTGGGGATATGATGAACTTCAAGAATGCAGCTCACCTTGCTACAGAAGATGGAATAAAAGTTGATTATATAAAGGTTGATGATGATATAGCTGTTGAAGATAGTCTTTATACTGTAGGACGTAGAGGGGTTGCAGGTACTGTTTTAGTACATAAAATAGCAGGTGCTGCTTCTGAGAGAGGAAACAGTTTAGAAGAAGTTAAAAGAATAGCTGAGAAAGCTGCTAGTAGTGTTAAAAGTATAGGATTTGCATTCACATCTTGTACTGTTCCAGCTAAGGGAACTCCAACATTTGAATTAGGTGAAGATGAAATGGAATATGGAGTTGGAATACATGGAGAACCTGGAATTCGTAGAGAAAAAATAGCTACAGCAGATGAATTAGCTGAAAGAATGGTTAATCAACTTATAAATGAATTAGACTATAAGGATGAAGAGGTAGTTGTTCTTATAAATGGATTTGGAGCTACACCACTTCAAGAGTTATATTTATTAAATAACTCAGTATTTAGAGAATTACATAAAAGAGAAATTAAAGTATGTAAAAACTTCGTTGGTAACTACATGACAAGTATAGATATGGCTGGAGCTTCAGTATCAATAATGAAACTTGACGATGAATTAAAAGAATTGATGAAAGATCAGTGTGATACTCCAGCATTTAAAGTTTCTAATCATATGGATGTAAAAGAATATGAAGAAGTAGTAATAGAAGAAAAAGAGGTTCCAGTATCATATAAAGTTGAAACTTGTGAATCATTTAATGAAATAAAAGGTGAAAAAATATCACTTAATAATATGATTTACATATTAGATAAAATGAGTGAAGTAATAATTGATAATGAAGTTCCATTCTGTGAATTAGATTCTCATGCAGGAGATGGAGATTTTGGAATGAGTGTTGCTAAAGGATTTAGAATGCTTAAAAAAGAGTGGAAAGATATATTAAATATAGAAAACTTAAATATATCTGAGTTCTTAAATGCTTGTTCATTAGTTATAATGGAACACTGTGGTGGAGCATCAGGTCCAATATGGGGATCAGCTTTCAGAGCAGCAAGCAAAAGTGTTATAAATAAAAATGAGTTAACAGTAGAAGATTTTGCTGAAATGATGCAAGCCGCTGTATTAGGAATTCAAAAGACTGGAGAGCGTTCATTTGGAAGAGGCGCTGTAGTGGGAGACAAAACATTAATAGATGCTTTAGTCCCTTGTGCAGATTCATGGACAAATAATGCAAAAGAAGGATTAAAATTCAAGGAAGCATTTAAAAATGGTGCAGAGGCAGCAGTTTTAGGAGCTAAGAAAACAGAAGAAATAGTAGCTCGTATGGGAAGAGCTGGTACAGTAGGTGAAAGAAGTATTGGTTATCCAGATGCAGGTGCGTATGGACTAGGTGTAATATTCACTGAAATATCAAATGATATAAAATAGTTTAATAAAATAAAAATTTTAATAGATAGTTCAAATAGTTTTATAGATTAAGGGAATGTATTAAAGAACAGTAATGCTTGTCATAATAAGCATCTCACACCTGTTCTTAATACATTCTTTTTTGTATTGTAAATTATTCTAAAGAAATGAATTTAACGATTATTTATTAAAACATCGAGTTTTTATGGAAATAAGTATAATCATTAGATTTTATTAAAGAATTAATGGCTAAAATAGTATCAATAAAAATCAAAATTTTCATAGATAAATTGATTTGTTAACAAAAAGTTAACAAAGGTGTATAATGTAGATAAAATTTACGAGAGGAGAACTTTGATATGGAAGATATAGAAAATAATAAGAGAGTTATATCTGGAGATAATCAGAACAAATGGGCCATATTGATATGTGTAGTTATAATGACTTTTATGGCCTGTATAGATGGTAGTATAGTAAATGTTGCTTTACCTAAAATATCATCTGATTTAAATAAACCAATTTTAGATACACAATGGATTGTAACCAGTTATCTCATGGTAATATCGTCTTTAGTGTTACTATGTGGAAGATTAGGTGATATTAAAGGAAAATGTAATGTCTTTAAAGTTGGAGTATTAATTTTTACTATTGGTTCATTTTTTAGTGGACTATCAAAAACATTACCTTTATTAGTCTTATCTAGAACTATTCAAGGGGTTGGAGGCGCTTGTGCCATGGCAACTGGAATGGGCATAATAACGGCTATTTTTGATAAAAAACAGAGAGGAAAGGCTATGGGGATATCAGCTAGTGCTGTAGCTTTAGGAGTAATGGTTGGACCAGCACTTGGTGGTATTTTAGTTTCTATTAGGTGGGATCTTATATTTTGGATTAATGTGCCTATTGGAATACTTGCTTTCTTACTTTCAATAAGATATTTACCTAAGATGAGAACAAACTCAAAGGAAAAGATAGATATTAGAGGAACAATAGTATTTGCAATATCTATAGTATCTAGTACTTTATCAATAACTAAAGGTGAAGTCTTAGGGTATACAGATAAATATGTAATACTTGGATTTATAATAGCAATAGTATCTTTTATAGTATTCATATATTTACAGAAGACATTAGAGTCTCCTGTTTTAGATTTAAAACTATTTAAAAATAAATTATTTTCATTAAGTATAGTTTGTTCAGCACTTTCATTTTTAGCTATAAGTTGTATGAATATAGTAATTCCATTATATTTAGAACAAGCCTTACAAATGAGTTCTTTACAGGCAGGCTTATTCTTAATAATTTACCCATTATGTTTATCAATAGTAGCACCACTTAGCGGTTCCCTTTCTGATAAATTCAATGGAAGATTAATTTCATTAATTGGTATAACTTTATTAACAGTAGGACTTTTCTTTATGGCAAGAATTAATATAGAAAGTTCTCTAGTTTATCTTGGGATATGTTGTGTTATCATGGGGATTGGTAATGGAATGTTTAAATCAGCTAATAACGCTCTTGTAATGGAAAAAGTTGAAAAAGATAGACTTGGAATTGCAGGAAGTGTAAACTCTCTAGTTACAAATTTAGCAATGTCCTATGGGTTTACTTTTGCAACAACTATATTATATGGAAGAATGAGTTACAAACTTGGATATAGGGTTTCAAATTATGTACCAGGGCATGAATCTGCATTCTTATATGGATTAGATTGTGCATTTTTCTCAGCTACAATAATTTGTTTCCTTGCAACTATAGTAGCTTTCATTAGATATAAAAATAAAAAAATTTAATAGAAATTACAGTTTCTTAGCTAAAGTATAGACTGATTAAAGATAAAAATACTTGTCATCAGTCTATACTTTAGCTATTTTTTTTAGTTTTTTCATTTAAAAATCTTTCTTTAAGCAAATCTTATCTAAAATTAAAAGTTTTGTAGAAAACAATATATTTATTTAGAAGTGAAATTAAATAATATTTATAAATTATCATAGTTAAAAATTTTAATAGAGAGTAAAGAGAAGAAAAGAGGATATTTCATAAAATACATATTTATGAATAAATATTAAAGTGAGTTTTAAAATAAAAAAGAAAATTTTAGTTTTGTTAAAATACAATTGATAATTAAATTTCTTGAATAAAAGAGTGTTTTCTGTACAAGGACTTTAACATCAAGTGTATTTTATACAGAGACATATGTACATAAAAAATGATTTAACATGAAAAAACCTTTGACATTTACTAAAAATTAGCATAAAATACAAAGAAATAATGAATTAAGTGTTAATAAGTGGTTAATTTAATTAAAAAATACAATTTTGAATTGAGTAATATATTTTATAAATTAATTCAAGAAAAAAATAATAATATTATTAATTATCTTTAGAGATAATTAGATATATATGAAATGACAAATGAATAAATATTCAAAATTGATGTAAAAACATATAAAATATTTAAAATTATAAATTGGGGAGGAAAACTATATGAAAGAAAGCAGTCAAATACATGATGAAGATTTAGTAGAAGTTGAAGAACTTATTGACGGTGAAGAAGCAAGAAATGGTAAGAACTATAAAATAGGTTTTTGGTCATTTGTAGCTATGATCTTCATGACTGTTTATGGATTAGCAAATGGGCAACAAATATATTATCAAATGGGGTATGCATCCATAACATATGTAATAATCGGGGTTATTTTATTCTTTGTTCCATATACTTTTATAGTATCAGAAATGAGTTCAGCGTTTAGTGAGGAAAAAGGTGGAATATTTTCTTGGATGAGAAAATCTGTAGGTACAAAGTTTAGTACTGTTGGAGCGTTTATATGGTACATATCAGCCATAATATGGTGGTTTAGTATAAGTTCAATATCAATTACTTTTTCTAATATGATTTATGGGAGAGACCTTTCACAAAGTTGGCATCTCTTTGGTTTAAGCAATACAGCTACAACAACTTTAATAGGGATTGCATGGTTCTTGTTAATAGTATTCTTTTGTCGTAAAGGTGTTAAATCAGTAACAATGTTAGCCAATATTTCAATGCTTATAACAATAATAATGCATGTTTTAATACTTGGGGGTGGCCTTTTAGTATTTTTCTTATCTGGATTTAAATTTCAACAACCATTAAACTTTACAGGGGTTCAATCATTTTTCATGGGACCTAATGAAGCCTATAATAATCCCTTAGCAGCAGTTGGATTTTTAGTGTTTGCTATATTTATATTAGGTGGAATGGAAAGTAGTGGAGGACTTGTAGATAAGGTTAAGAATCCTAAAAAGAATGTTCCAAGAGCTATGATTTTATCAGGAATTATAATAGCTGTTTTATATATAGTCATAGTTGTTATATGTGGTATGTCTGTTAGTTGGTCAGACGCCTTTAATAAACCAGGAGTTAACTTATATAACTATGGAATATATTTAGTACAAGCTCAATTTTATAACTTAGGACAATACTTAGGATTATCCCAAAGTGCTTCAATAGCCTTAGGAGAATGGGTAAATAGACTTACAACTTGGATTGGATTTATAGCGAAGCTTAATCTACCATTAATACTTTATTCTCCAATCAAGCAAATGTTTGAAGGAATGCCAGAGGGGATGTTACCTAAGTTTATAACTAAGAAAAATAAACATGGATTTACAGGAAATGCTTTAATGATACAAGCAAGTATAATAATTATTGTAATGTTAGCTATAGGATTTGGCGGAGATACAGCAAATACAATATATAATAACTTAACATTTATGGTTACTATAGCAACATCAATACCATGGGCATTTATAGTTTATGCGTACATAAGATTTAAACTAAATGATAATATCAAAAAAGAATATGAATTTTTTAATAAAAAATGTGGAGTTATTTTTGCATCAATAACTTTAATAACAATAATATTTGCTACAGTATTTTCAATAATTGAACCTTTTTTACAAGGAGATATACAAAAAGGAATATGGATAGTAGCGGGTCCAATTGCATTTGGATTAATAGGATATATATTAGCTGCTGTTTATGAAAGAAGATTAAAATCAGGAAAAATCAGAGATAAAAAAGAACAAGAAATTGAAGAAGTTGAAGCAGAAATTGCATTAACAAAATAAGATAAATATTTAGTAGCGGGGAGATTTTATCCCTGCTATTTTATTTAATATATTTAGTTAAATATAGAATATATTATAAGAATTAATATTTAGATATTGATTCTTTTATTTTGTTTAATTTTATAGTGGAAAATAGTGATAATTTTTAAGGAATATACCTTTGAATTGATAAAATAATAATTATTATAGAGAAGTATTTATTTATAAATAAGAGGGTGATATAATTAGTTTGTAAATAAAATTAACAAAATGTTCATTAATTATGTTCATTTTTAAGGAGGTTTTTAAAATGACTAGAAAAGTAGAAGAATTAAAAAATGAAGTTATGGCTGATATAGAAGGATCTTGTGTAGAAGATATAAAAGCTGATATGATTAATAAAATGGAAGAAGATATAAAAGTTCTTGACGAAAATAGTCCAGCTTACAAAGAAGATGAAAAAGAGGCTGGTAAATTAGGAAGAGCTATAAATAAAGAATTAGATAGAGAAATAAAAGAAGAAGCTGAAAATGCTAAAGAATTTGCTAAAGAATTAAAAGCTGATATAGAATCAAGAGAATAATAATATTTTATTATATAATTAAATAAAAAAATTTTCACATTACTTTTGATGTAAAAAGACTGTATGCAATGAAATAATTCCCGTATGTGCATATAGTCTTTTTATTTTACTTTTTAGAGACTTTCTATAAATAAAAATAACTTTAAATAGGATTCATAATTATAATTCCTATTTAAAGTTATTTTCACCTATACCTTATTTTTCCTTTTTGATTTTATGTACTTAAATATAAAGTAGAAAATAATAAGTAATATTAATGCTCCACCTAGTACCCATGAATATTTTTTTACTACAGAATCTATTACAGTATAATTTTGGGTGTATATTGTACCTAATTTAATTAATGTAAAATCCCAGAGAATCATACCTAGTGCTGAAAAAAATAAAAATCTATGAAGTTTCATTCCTATTATTCCAGATACAATAGAGATAACGGCTCTGGCCATCGGGATTACTCTAGATAGAAACACTCCAATATATCTATATTTGAAAAGTAGTTTTTGTGACTTTTCTACAGATTTATTTAGTTTAGGGTGTTTTGCTCTTAAGTCATCTATAAAATTTTTAATTAAATATTTTCCAAGTAAAAACATTATTAATGAACCAACAGAACCACCTAAAACAGCTACCAGTGTTAAAAAGTAAATATTTTGGTTATTACTTTTTGCTACAGCTCCAACAAAAGGGAGGACAACTTCGCTTGGAATGGGCATTGATAAATATTCAAGCAAGCTAGTGAAAAATATACTGATTGCTCCATATTTAAGTATAAACATTTTTATTAAAGCTATGTAATTCATAACAAGAACTCCAATCAATAAAATGATACTTATTTTATATTAAATTTTTTTTAAACAAATTTATCTAGGAGCTTAGTATTTCTAAAATTCTAATTTTTTAATTTAGAATCTTAGAATTAGTAGCTATTAGATAAATATAATTATTTAAATTATACCAATAAATGATAGTACTATAAAAGAAGAGTATGACATAGAGAATATTAAAAATATAAGGAACAAGTTAGACTTTTAAAAGATTTTAAAGAAAAAGGACACCATACAAGAATAATCTTAGGCAAAATCTTGTATGGTGTCTTTAAATGTAAAAGGATCATGTAATTAAGGAATATAGTTTGTGTTAGCTTTTGATGCTAATTAATATTCAAACAATAGTTTGAATATTAATTAGTTTCAAGTTTGGCAGTTTTTACAAAATAAAGTTAATATTTTTTATTCAGATGTGGATTAAAGTTTATAACCACATCTGAATTTAATTACTAATCTAATTCAGAATTAGTAATATGACCTTTTAAAATGTTAGCTGATTTAACTAAGTCTTCTTTTTCTTGAGATGATAGGGGAACATCTAGAATCTTTCTAGCTCCACTTCTATCAACTATAGTAGGCATTGCTAAATAAACATTATCAATTCCGTATTGTCCTTCAAATAGAGAAGAAATAGTTAAGATTGAGTTTTCATCACGAAGAATTGCTTCAACTATTCTAGTAACGGCAAGAGCTACAGCATAGTTTGTATATCCTTTGCTATTTATTATTTCGTAAGCGGCATTTTTAACTTTTTCAGGAAGTTGTTTTTTGAATGAGCCATCACATTTAGAGCAAACAGTTTTGCAATATTCATCAACATTTGCTCCGGCTATGTTAGTTAAGCTCCAAGCTGTTATTTCTGAATCACCATGTTCTCCGATTATATATGTGTGAACATTTCTAGCGTCTATATCAAAATGTTCTGAAAGCATATATTTTAATCTTGAAGTATCTAGAACAGTTCCTGATCCAATAACACGTTCTTTAGGGAATCCAGAAAGTTTATAAGTGATGTAAGTTAAAATATCAACTGGATTTGATACTACTAAAAGTATTGAATTTGGACTGTATTTAACAACCTCAGGAACAATGCTTTTGAATATTTTTAAGTTTTTATTTATAATATCTAATCTTGTTTCACCAGGTTTTGGACCAACTCCAGCAGTGATTATAACTACATCAGAATCTTTTGTATCGGCATAATCACCAGATCGTATATCAACAGATTTAACAAATGCTGCGCCTTGTGCTAAATCCATAGCTTCAGCATGTGCCTTATCTTTATTTATATCAACTATTACTATTTCAGATGCTAATCCATCTTGCATTAATGCAAAAGCTGTTGTTGAGCCAACAAATCCTGCACCTATTATTGAGATTTTATTAGTTTTTTCTTTTATCATATATATCATCTCCTAATTTAATTCCTAGTTAATTACTCTGAATTATAAATTTATTATATAACAAATAATAATTGTTATCAAGTAGTTTTTAATATTATTCTAATTTAACCATATAGAACCATATAAAAAGAAAATAATAGCCAATATAATTATTTAAAGAAAGTTTATAAAAATATTTTCTCAAATTAGAAGGATATTTATACTTGCGAGAGAAATATATCTTATGAGTAAAAAGATTTAACACATTTAATAAGCAATAATTTAGTGGGCTATTCAGGATAAATTATAAATCTTTTAATACTCAAATATATGTTTTATTAAAACTATTAATGGGAGTAGAGAGTTGATTTGGAGTCTCCAATGGGGGAGTGAGTACTTTAAGTTAATTCTTAAAAGTTTAAGTTAAGGTTATATAAAATTTAGTTTATGCTTTTAAAATATAATTGCCAAAAATTTATATAAAAAATGATAGTTATAAATTTTAGATATTATATTTCAAAAATCATGGATAGAATTTATATAGCCTTAATTTTTTTTTCTGCTTTAAGAAAGATTTAAGATAAAATATATATAATCATAAAGTGATATTTTGGGAAAAATAGTATATAATTAAAATTATATGAATATGTCTATTTATTACAATTTTAAGGGGTGAGCATCTTTGGAAAAGTTAGATAAAAAGAGTGTTAAAAAAGATGCTGAAAAAAAGTACGAATTTAAATTTTATAGATACTTGGGTTTGGTTTTACTTGTTCTTTTTTCTTGCATATTTACTGTAAGTAATTTAATAAATTCAGGGGAAACGAGAAAAGTAATTGTAGAAATAGTTAGAAATGATTATAGTGAATTTTTTCAGTATGAAATAAAGAATAATGATAAAAGTCTCGGAGATATATATGATGACTATTCAAATAAGCATAATATCTCAGTAGATAAGTTAATGGCAATAAACATAATCTATTTTGGACAAGATGAAAATAGATATTTAGAACCATATATAAGACCATACATAGATAAACACAATCTATCTAAAGCAGATAGAAAAGATTTATATGAGCAGGTCAAGAGAGAAATAAAAATTATTGAAAATAAATATACCTTTAAATTAATAGTTAAGAGATTTTCTCCATATGTACTTGCAATTATTTTTTTAACAATAATAATGGCAAGCTCATCATTCATTAGAAAAAGGAATAGGTTTGAGAAGAATGTAATTAATATTCTAGTTCTCTTAATAGGAACATACATATGTTATTTGTCGATTATAAGTGTAAAACATGAAATATTGATAAATATAGCTATTGTAGGGATTTTATTAGAATTTATTATAGAGAATAAATCTAATTTATTAAAGTATGTTGGAGGGACTGTAATAATATGTATCGTCGCTGCAAGTATTTTTGTTAAGTTCGATAATAAGGATATGGATTTAGATAAATATAATAGTGATAATTTGGTTTTAGTAAATAACTTACAGGAAAATAGTAATATTGAAGATGAACAAGCTATTCAAGAAATTGGTGAAAATTTATTTTCTGAGATGAAGAAAGAAAATATGATAGAGGTTAATGAGCCAGAGAATGAAGTTAATAAGTTAATAGAAGAAAAGAAAAAACTTATTTTTAATGATAAGACAACTAATAAACCTGTATTTTATGTGTATTTATATAATCAAATACCTATATATAGGATTGTATCTGTTGAAGGTGCAAGTTCTATAAAGGTATATGAAGGAGTTTTAAATCCCTACATGAGAAGTAATTTAATGAAACTTGAAAGAGGAAAAAATGTAGAAAAAAGAAGGTATAAAAGGAATAAAAAATATTAATACCTTAGATAAAGCTTTAAATTTTATGTAAATTAACATTAAAAAAATCATAATGATATATTCAGTAGAATATAAGTATACTAAGGACAGAATTATAGATATTCAGTTCTTAGTATATTTTTATGTAGAATATTAATTTATGGGGTGATTTAAGTGGAGCAAAAAAAAGAACAATTAAATGAAAATGTTTTCAAGAATAATCTAACTAAGGAACAGTGGGTTGATATATTAAAAAATGGAGATTTAATTGGGCTAAGAGATATGAAGATACTACTTAATTTATATGGTAATAACGGACAACCCCTTAAGACTGCTTTAATAGGAGAGCATTTAGAATTTAGTGATATTGGAACTAGAATTCAAAAAATGGGCAAGAGAATAGAGTCTGAAGTAGGAATAAAATTAGAAGAAAAAGAAATAGGAAGCTGGAGACACAAATTTAGACATTGGCTTATTATGTTTAATGGATCAAAGAAATATGATGAAAAAGAGAATAAATATTACTTTATATGGACATTAAAAAAAGAGCTTAAAGAGGCTATAGATTTTCTACTGTGTAAAGAATAGTATATTTTAAGGGGCTATATCAAAATTAACTAAGTTTTGATATAGCCCCAATTTATTAATATAGCTTTGTTTTAGGTGAATATTGATTTTTAGCTAGTTCTTCAGACCTAGCTTGAACTTTTTTTATTTAGTAGAAATTGAAGTGTTTGACAGTAAAAGCTTCAACAGGTTACTATCTTATTAGCAGAAGAAGGGAGTGGAAGGAATAATGACAAGAAAGGAAATAAAAAGCATTGCCAAGTCAAAGCTAAAAGGTAGATGGTTTAATATAGTTCTATTAACCCTAATAATAGCTTTAATAGAATTGGGTGCTAATGAAATTATAGGAAGAGCTGATGGAATAGTATCAACTGTTCTAAGTCTAGTAAATAACTTTTTATTAATGCCAGCTATAACTGCAGCAGGGATTATATACACTATTAAGTTTGTTAAAAGTGATGAAGTTATACCTTTAGGTGAGGCAATACCAACAGCTAATACTTGGGGAAGATTTATAATGGCTATGTTAGTTACAATGATATTTAGCATACCAATATGGATATTTGTATTTATAGCAAACATAATTTTAGTTTTGTCGATAACATCTTTACATAATGCTATGCTTATGGGACAGTCAGCAATAAATCCTGTAATAGCACTTTGGGGAATTATTTTAGTAATGATAATATTTGTAGCATTATTAGCTATTATATTAGGAATTCTTTTATTCCCATTACCATACCTAATGGCTGAAGAGGATTGCGGAATATGGGAAGCTGTTAAAAAAAGTTTCAGTATAATGAATGGGCATAGATGGAAACTATTTGTTATGGGACTTAGCTTTTTAGGATGGATAGTATTATCATTATTAACTCTTGGAATAGGTTTATTATGGTTATTACCATATATACAAGTTACTCTAAGAATTTACTATCTTTCAATTACAGGTAGAGAAAATGAAATAAATTAATAGAAAAAAGGTTGTATCGTATGATATGGCCTTTTTTTATTAAAAAGTTTAGGTATTAATAGATAAATATTGAAAATAGTTAATAACACACTACATTTGGTGGAATAAGAGAAGTTTTAAGTACAAAATAAAGTTTACAAAATTGACATAAAATTAATAAAGTGTTAACATTTAGATAGATAGAAAGAGGTGAGTATCATGATGACAAGAAGAGAAATGAAAAGTTTAGCTAAGGATAAGTTAAAAGGAAGATGGACGAATTTTGTATTACTTACTCTTATAATAATTGCTATAGAACTAATAGTTACACTTTTAATTAATAGGATAGATTCACTAGGAATGTTTTTTGTATTAGATATATGTAATTATTTATTATTAGCACCAGCTTTAAGTGCAGCAGGAATAGTTTATGTTATTAAATTTGTTCATAGTGATGAAAAATTATCAATGAAAGAAGCAGTACCAACAAAGAAAGTTTGGATTAATTTTATTAAGATCATTTTAGCGTCTACTTTATTTATACTACCAGCTATGTTGATTGTATTTGTCTCACAAATAATATCAATACTAACAGCAACAGTATCACAAGTAATAGCATATTCTCCATCAATGTTTATTGACAGTGATACAATAACTACATTTACTGGAATTATTGTAGTAGCTATCATTATATCATTAATCTACTGTATAATAATATCACTTTTCTTATTCCCACTTTCATACATAATGACAGAAGAACAAGAGTTAGGAGTTTGGGAAGGTGTAGGTAAATCTTTTAAAATTATGAAAGGTCATAAATGGGAGCTTTTTGTTTTAGAATTAAGCTTCATTGGATGGGGAATACTTTCAATATTAACTTTAGGAATCGGATTTTTATGGTTAATACCATATATTCAAACAACAATGAGAATATACTATCTTTCAATTTCTGATAGAGAGTTAGGAAAAACTGTTAAATTCGAACTTGAGGAAGATTTTGAAGTCAAATAATTAAGTAGCTGATTTTACTTCAAAATTTTCTTTCAATTTAAATATCAAAACCAGCTTTAATTAGTATTAAGGCTGGTTTTTTTATGATTTATACAATAAAAAGAACTATTTTAGTGGATAATATTGACATTGTATTATGCGGGTGTTAACATTTTATTAAAAATAAAAGGGGTGAAATAAGATGACAAGAAAAGAAGTAAAAGATTTAGCTGAAAGTAAGTTGAAAGGAAGATGGAAAAATTTTGTTTTACTTATGCTTATAGTTTCTATAGTAGAAATAGTTGTTACAACTATATTGTTTAATATGAATGAAGGAGTACTACATTCAATATTAAACTTATGTGACAGTATTTTATTAACACCTTTTCTAGGAGCTGTATTAATAGTATATGTAGTTAAATTAGTTAATAGCGATGAAATATTACCTTTAAAGGAAGCAATTCCATCACGTAGAATTTGGATAAACTTTATTAAAAAATTATTTGTTTTAATATTATTTACTCTTCCAGCGATAATATTAAGTGGTATTATGATAGCTGTAGCATTTATGAATGTTTATACAAATTTTTATGGTTCATTACTTTCAAATTATATGAATTATACTGCAAACTATATGGATTATACTGTAGTAATACAGCGTTTCTTAGGAATTTTAATTATAACATTAATTTTGGCAACTATTTATAATGTAGTTATTAGTTTATTACTTTTCCCAGTTAAATATATCATAGTTGATAAACCTGAAGTTGGAATATGGGAAGCGGTTGGAAAAGGATTTAAGATAATGAAAGGCCATAAATGGCAACTTTTTATATTACAATTAAGCTTAATTGGTTGGGGAATACTTGCCATATTACCTATAATAATAGGAAGTGTATTAATTGCTTTAATGGGTTGGAATATGCTTTTAATAGCTCCTTTTGGAATAGGATTATTATGGTTCTATTGTTATGCTAATACAGTATATAGAGTTTATTATCTTTCAATATTAGATAATAAAGTAGTTATAGAAGAAAAATTAGATCAAGAGAAAGAATCAGACTTAGAAAAAGAAGCAAATTCAGAAGAAAATTTAAATCTAAAAAAAGATCAACCTAACATATCTGTAGAGGTTGAGGACGATGATTTTGAAATCTAATATTTAATTTAAATGCCTAAGAAATACATTTAATAAACATATAAAAGCGTATTATTAAATGAAATCTTAGGCATTTTTATTTTAAGTGAAAGTCCAAATTTAAATTTGGTATCTTGAACTTATGCAATAGAACATAGCGAGATTAATATTATTTAAGAGGTTCCATAACCCTATCTAATATATTATTAATTTCAGCTATTGATGTACCAAAGTTCGTTATAGGAACGAAGGCATCATCACATATTCCGATTCTATTCATTATTTCAGCCTTGTTAAACATACAGCCACCACAATGAACTACAAGAGCATATTCACTGAGATTCTTAGGAAAATCCTTACCAGAGCAATTATCTACAATTATGCCAGGACAAATTTCTTCTAACCAAGTAGGTAATTTTTCTCTTGCTATATCACCTTTTAGTTGGTGATGAGTACATGCTTCGGATATTAAAACTTTATCTCCTGCTTTAAGATTTTTTATGGCCTTAGCACCTGCATAGAATTTGTCTAAATCTCCTTTGTATCTAGCCATAAGTATTGAAAATGAAGTAAGGGGAACATCCCTATCTAATTTAGCATTAACTTGCTTAAATACTTGAGAGTCTGTTATTACTAAATCAGGCTTACCATTAAATATTTTAAGTCCATCCTCTAATTTATCTAATGTAACCATAGTAGGTATTCCACCGTGATCTAATATATCTCTTAAGACTTGAACCTGTGGAAGTATAAGTCTTCCTTTAGGAGCTTGAATATCTTGTGGAGCAACTAAAAGAACATTATCACCAGGTTTTATTTTATCTCCTATTATTGCACTTTCGGTAATTGAAGCAGGAGATACTTTTACAAGTTCCTTCTTTAATTCTGCTATATTAAGATTTTCTTTAGCACTTATTGCAACATAAGGAATAGCTAATAGTTCACCAATAGCTTTTAATGTAGAGTTTAGTTGGTTATCACCAAAATAGTCCTTATTAGAATTAGATGTTTCATCTATATTTTTTAAGTCAATCTTAGATTCAATAAGATTGTTAGGAACTAAATCACATTTATTGATAACTAGGATAGCTGGTTTATTAGCTTTTTTTAATTTCTCTAGCCATAAGATTTCCTTAGAAAGCATGTCCTTGAATGAAGTATTTGATTTTATGGCATCTAATATTTCGCATAGTGAAAGTGTTATAAGGGCAACATCTGTTTTCCCTACAACTTCCTCAGTTCTTTCAACCCTAAGTTTACCTATTTCCCCTTCATCATCAAATCCTGCCGTATCAACAAAAACAACAGGGCCTAAAGGTAAAAGTTCCATTGCTTTATAAACTGGGTCAGTTGTTGTCCCTCTAACATCAGAAACTAGGGATATATTTTGTCCTGTTAAAGCATTTATTATACTAGATTTTCCAGAGTTTGTTTTACCAAAAAGAGAAATATGTATTC
This sequence comes from Clostridium sp. LIBA-8841, assembly GCF_057782475.1. Classification (NCBI taxonomy): domain Bacteria; kingdom Bacillati; phylum Bacillota; class Clostridia; order Eubacteriales; family Clostridiaceae; genus Clostridium; species Clostridium sp. LIBA-8841. The sequence goes on from NZ_CM173488.1 coordinate 175,975, forward strand.
TACTTCCTCTAGGAGTTTCATTAAAATTACTCATAAATTTTTCTACTATTGCAAGAAATGAATAGTAGAATTTCACCTCCTTATATTAAATCTTTAGTGAAAATATTTTCAATTGTGAATAAATCTGTGGATAACTTTTTTAATGAATTTTCATGTCAAAATTAAAGTCAAATCATGCAAATAAGCAACGAAAAAAGTAAAAAAATTACAACTACAAATGGCTATACCAAGCCGTTTATAAGAGTTTTCACCTTTTCAAAAAATTTACTTTTCCTTTATAAATTTTCATTGGAAAATTATAAAAATACATACCTATTTACATAGAAGATTTCTAGTTATCCACATTAGCCTGTGGATAACTCGGTAGTTATTCACAACATATAGTTGTGGTATATTTGTATACACACTAAATATTGAAATATCCTAAATTTGTAATCTAAATATATTATGTATTCATATATAAACAATACCTTTTAGCAAGTGTTATAAAACTTTTATATATACACTATAGGATAATATTTCCTATATAGAGTTAGATTGTCTATTTGAATGAAATTAAATGTGATTCTAAAATATTAAGGATTTCCCCCTATTTCATAATAAATATAAATAAACTCTAACTATAATTTTACTCAAACTTATTATGAAAGCTGTGATTATGTTAGCTTTATAATCAAAAACTAGTAGAATATAAAGCCAATTAATAATTATTATTATACAAGTTATAGAGTCTTATTAGAAGTAATTTTAAAATATAAGGGATTTTATTAATAAGTTTTTAGAAAGTTAATTTGTATTTTAAAGACTTTTTTAGGATGATAGAGTAGTAAAATAAAAGAGAGATGATAAAAGTTAGTTATAACAACTATCTTTATCGTCTCTCTTTATTAATGTTTGTCTACAAATTAACATTGTGGAATTAAAACTACTTCATTACATTCTTCGAAGTTTACGGTGCTTTCATCTACATCTTTTAAAGTTAATAAAAAATCATTAGCATTTATATTTAATAAAGGATAATCCCCTATATTATTTTTTGTATCTTTACACCTATATCCTTCATTTTGAAGGCGCGTTATAACTGCATCTTTTAAAGCTTCCATTGAAGAAAAACCATTTTCTAAAGTAAGAACTATTTTGTATAAAGCACAGCAACAAGCTTTTCTTTCTGTTGAATTTTGATTTACTGCCATAAAAAAAACCTCCCTCATAATAAATAAAACTCTCAAATTATTCCTAATATTTACATAATGTTCAACTATATTTTACAACCTTTACATTGAATAGTCAAATTTTTAACAATCTATGGCGCACTTTAAGATGATAATAATAACTAAAATTATGTGAATAATTAAAGAAATTAAGAGATATTTGAAGAAATTATTATTTTTACTTAAAGTTCCTATATTAATAATATGAATATAATAAAGGTTAATATGCATAACATTGTAGATAATATAACAGTATTATTTATAAGCTCCTCATACTCAGGACAATGTTTTCCAGCGAATATTGGCAGTGAAAATGGTAATGGGAGTATTAAAAAAGTAAAGTATGCATAATTAAATAAAGTATCACTAATTATGAGCTTGTCTATTATTAGGAATTTGATTAAATATCCAATAACAAGAATTATAGCCATTCTAGTTATTACAAATTTAATGCTTTGTTTAGTATATTCCTTATTAACCTTTAATGTGAATCCAATAATAAGTAATATTAATGGAGTACCTAAATTTGCAATATATTGAATTGTGGTATAAACACCTGACAATAGAGCATTTGTTTTAAATAAATCTTTAAATCCTAAAAGATTGAAAAGTATTCCTATAAACATACCTACTAAAAGTGGAGATTTAAATAATTCCTTTAATAAATGAATGGAAAATTTCTTTTCATTAAATCTAAGCTCTAGAGCATTATAATAAACAAGCCAGCAAAAAAGCTCATTACCAGCTCCAAGTATAGAAATTTTTCCAAGGTTTTCTGTGCCAAAAACTGTTCCGAAAAGTGGAACACCTAATAATCCAAAACAAAAGGCTGAAGAAATAAATGGATCCATTGGATGGTATAAAGGCTTGATTTTATTTATTAATGAACCTATTAAGAAAAATATGCAGAGCATGATAAAGGATATAAAGATAACAGATAAATATCCTTTTTCAAAGTCCATATTAAGAAATGTTGAAAATAAGATTGCAGGTAAAGATATATCTAGGACAAGTTTCTTTATACCCGTCATAGTTTCTTCTTTTAATAATCCTTTGATTCTTATAATGTAGCCCAATAAAATAAGTAATATTATCGGAACTACATTAGACATAACTCCTGTCATTTCAAAAAAGTCTCCTCTCAAATAAAAAATAAATTTAATTTTTACCATAGTTATTTTAATAGTATCATAGCTTGGCAAATAGATGGGGGAGAGAAAAAGCAAATTTGCTTATATTAATTAAGAAATTTATGATTGTTGGTAATGTTTAATTAAATATAGTTAAGTTATAAAGAATAGTTTAGAGATTTTAATTATTTAAATGGAATCTCATAAGTGGTAAAATTTATGAAAGGGGTGAAGTGTTTATGAGGGAGAAAGAGTTTTTATTAATACCGAGAATTATTTCTATTATATATATGGTTATAGTTATGATTATGTCTTACTTAGATTTTATAAATAATGAGATGACATGGATTTTACTTATACCAGCATTAATATTTTCTATATACGTATGTAATAGAGTAAGAGGAATTGAAAAAGTTAAAAGAGATGTGCTATAAGGAAAATAATAAAAAGGACTTGTACCAAAACTAATAAAGCATTTTAAAGTTTTATTAGTAAACTTGGTGCAAGTCCTTATATTTTAAATAAGTGTTTAGTATTTAAAAGTTAGTTTTATCATTTTCCTTCATAAAATACCTGATTGTGGAGTAGGTATTTTTGTAAAACTTAAAATGATATTGCATGAATAATTAATTTATTTCTCATAGATTTTGGTTTTAAATTAAGTAAAAATAGCTTTATAACTATTTTAATCTTAAATTACTTAATAAGCAATTTTTATATTAGAATCTTAAATCTCTAGTTCCTTTGCTTATTTTTTCGATTTTTTCAGCAACAGATTTTCTAAATCCTTCATTTTCGATTTCATCTAAAGATTTTTTAATTAAAGCGTCACCGATTTCTCTTGTTCTATCTGTACCATAGTCATCTACGAATTCTTTTAATGTAATTAAAGCGTTAGCTTCACATACTTTGTAAAGTTCTCCACTTTTAACTATTTCCATGAATCTTTCGCCAGTTCTACCTTCTCTGTAGCAAGCTGTACAGTAACTTGGAATATATCCAGCTTCCATAAGGCTTTCTATCATTTCAACTGGTGATCTGTGATCTCCAACTTCGAATTGAGGTTTTTCTTCTGGATCATGATAAGTTTCTGAATAGCCACCAACACCAGTACATGAACCGGTACTTACTTGAGATACACCAAGAGCTATTATTTCATCTCTTAATGTAGGTTCTTCTCTTGTTGAAAGAATAAGACCAGCATATGGTACAGCTAATCTTAAGATAGCAACAATTTTCTTGAAGTCTTCATCACCAACTAAGTGAGGATAGTTTTCTAAGCTAACATTTTCAGCAGGTCTTAATCTTGGAACTGATAATGTATGAGGACCAACCCCTGTAGTTGCTTCTAAATCCATTGCATGCATAAGCATTGCTAGAGTTTCATATTTGTAATCATAAAGACCATATAAAACACCCATACCAATATCATCTATACCAGCTTCTCTAGCTCTATGCATAGCTGTTGTATGATAGTTATAGTTATGTTTTGGACCACTTACATGTAATCTTTCATAAGTTGGTTTGTGATAAGTTTCTTGGAATAAAATATATGTTCCAATATCAGCATCTTTAAGTCTCTTATAGTCTTCAACTGTTGTTGCAGCTATGTTTACGTTGATTCTTCTTATAGCTCCATTATCAAATTTAATTGAGTATATTGTTTTTATACAATCTAAAACATAGTCAAGAGGAGCATTAATAGGGTCTTCACCAGCTTCAAATGCTATTCTCTTATGACCTAAGCTTTCAAGAACTTTAACCTCCTCAATAAGTTGTTCCTTATTAAGTTTCTTTCTCTTAAGCTCATCATTACAATGCTTATATCCACAGTATTGACAGTTATTTACACAGTAGTTACTTACATATAAAGGTGCAAATACAACAAGTCTTTTACCATATAATTTTTCTTTAACCTCTCTAGCAGCTTTGAACATTTCTTCAATAAGCTCTTTATCTTCAAGGTTAAGAAGAACAGAAGTTTCTTCAGGTGTTAAACCTTCAGCACTTTTACTTCTTTCGATGATTTCTCTAACTAACTCCTTATCAGAAGCAAGTTCTTTTCCTTTTGCTATAAGACTATTAATTTCATCATCTTTAATAAAATCTAAAGCATTGTACTTTTCGTTATCTTTTAGCATAACAAATCTCCTTTAAAATTACTTTTAGAGTTTGCCAAAAAATAATATAAATAACTAAAATATACTCATGGGAATTCAGTGATTAAGATGCTTATAGCACTATGGCTAGAAGCTATTTTTAGATATGGCAGCCTTAACAGAAACACCTCTAAGTTTTCCGATTTTTCCTGTTATAGCTGAGATTTCATCAGTGGTTCCATCAACAACAATGGAGATAACTCTAACGTTTTTCTCTTTGTATGGTAGACCCATTCTGCCGACAATTATTCTGTCGTATTCGCTTAAAATAGAATTTACTTCTTTTATATCATCAAGGCTTTCAATAACAATGCCAACAACGGCAATTCTAGTACTCATATTGTCATCAAACCTTTCTAAAGTTCATAGTTTTTCTTACCTTTTTGTTCAGAGAATTCCTTACAATTAGGACTAAAGTATATTTATATTATTTTTGACTTAGCTTCTCGGTTGAAAGAATTTACCTTTTTAATAACATCTCGCAACAAAGAAGACTTATTATAATTATACTACAAAATTTTTAAAAATATAGCTTAATTTTCTATGGTGAAAAAATAGATAAATTTATATTGAATTAAAACAATTTGTAAACATTGATGATTTTATTTTGGTATAATTTAGATTAAAGCTTTAGATTTATTAGCTTTTTAGGAAAAAGGGAAGTTTTACTTTAATGAGTTATTAGAAAAAGTAACTTTTAGAAAGGGAGACGAAAAATGAAGAGAAATAAATTGATAACTACAATAATACTAGCAGGAGCAATAAGTATTAGTTCATTTACAACGGTTTTTGCTAGTACAAATGAGGTTGTAACTTTGGGAGCTAACCTAAATTCGAGCCAAAAACAAGAAATGTTTAATGAATTTGGAGTTAAGCCTAGTGATGTTAAGGTTATAACCATGAATGTTAAAGAAATAAGAGAGCAGCTTGGATTACCTCCAATATCAGGAGATGTTAAAGGAAATGCATATTCAAGTGCTTTTGTTAAGATAGAACAACCTGGATATGGAATAAAGGTTAAAACAAATAATTTAACAGCTGTCACACCTACTATGTTAAGTAATGCACTACTAACATCAGGAGTTACTGATGCAGATGTTATTGCTACATCTCCATTCCCTGTAACTGGAACATCAGCTTTAGCAGGTGTTTTACAAGCCTTTGAAAAGGCTACAGGAAAGAATATACCTGTTGAAAATAAAGAGGTGGCTAGACAGGAATTAAGTATAACAAATAACTTAGCTAATGCTAAAAATAGTGATGGGCAAGATATTGGACAAAATGGAGCTAGTGCCATTGTAAACCAAGCTAAAGAAGAGGTTATAAAGGATAAGCCTAAAAATGATAAAGAGGTTGGAGAAATAGTAAATAACGTTACAAATAACTATAATATTCAGTTAACTCCAGAACAGGAGCAAGAATTAGTTGGACTTATGGCTAATATAAACTCTTTAGGATTAGATTATTCTAGCCTAAAAGGAGAACTAGATAATATGTCTAATAATATACAAGAAGTTTTAAAGCAAAATGGACAAGAACTAAAAGAAAGTGGAACTTTAGATAGAATATTAAATAAAATTTTAGATACTTGTACTGATATAAAAAATTGGTTTGTATCATATTTTGGAAGTGGTGAAGTCACTATAAATGGAGTTACATATGACAAAAATGGTAACATGGTAAATAAGGAGCAAATAGACAATGAAGGAACTTCAATAGATGAACAAGCTCCAAATAATACTGATGGAACTCCAAATAATGCTAATGGAAAATCACAATCAAGTGATTCTAATGAGCAATCAAATGTTCAATCTAATAATAAAGAGCAAAGTGATAGCAACAATAGTGGAGAGCAAAATAAGAATAATAGTACTCAAAATAATAGTACTCAAAGTAATGGAGGAGCTCAAAATAACAGCTCTAAAAATAGTGAAAGTTCATCAGAAAATAGTCCAAACAAAAATAATAGTGGAAGCAATAATAATTCAACAGATAAGAGTAAGGAGACCATAACACTTCAAGATGGTACTGTAGTTCCTAGATATAATTCAAAGGGTGAGGAATATAATCCTGTTACTGGTGGATACGGACATATAAAAGAGACTGAAGATGCTGGAAAAGATTCAGATCAAAATAATGGTTATATAATAGTTGATGGTAAAAAGGTACCATTACACAATGCACAGGGACAAGAATATAATCCTGAAACAGGTGGATATGGAGATTCTAATCCTGAAAATTAAGTTTTAGATTATAATATTTAAATAATTAGGGATATTAATATTAAGCAAATAACTTTACCCTAGAATATATAAATTAATTGCAATAGAAACATAGATAATAAAAAAATATGTTTTTATTGCAGTTTTTTTTATAATTTTACAACTGAAAGAAGAAGTAAATCATATTTATATAGTGAAAGGAGTTGATAGATATGGCAAAGGCAATCTTAACAAAGAAAAGCTTAGTATTAAAGTATCAAAAGGGGGTAGATAATAATGGAGACCCTAAGTTCTCAACACAAAAGTTTTCTAAAATAAGAGTTGATGCAGAGGATTCAAAACTTTATGAGGTGGGAGAAGCATTAACAGCACTTTTAGCATCTGATGTTAATTTTGTATTAAAAGAGGATGACTTTAAGTTTGAGGAAGCAGCACCAGAAATCTAATAAATTTAGAGAGGTGATTAGCCGACTTAGTAGCATTTAAAAATCTAAAAAGTCTTTTAAATTCTACATTAATAACAATCAAAAGAATAGAAAAGGGAATTACTACTTTAAGAAAATTACTAGAGATTATAAGTAAATACTTAAGATAAAGAGCTATAATTTTAGCTTATTAATGAAGATCGAAAGATTAATAAGTACTTAGGATAAAGGGGTAGAAACACAAAAGACTTAACCTAATAAATTAAATGTTAATGACTTCATAACTCTTAGAGAGAACCTAACTATCAATATAAATAAGGGGGAAGATAAAATGGAGAGAGAATTATATCTTGCTATGTCTTTTAAAAATGCAGAGGGGAAAACAACAACAATAACACTTAAGCATATAAGAGAGGATGTAACTGAAGAAGAAGTTCAAAACGCTATGGAAAAAATACTAACATCAAATATATTTCTTTCAACTGGTGGAGATTTGGTTTCAAAGGTGAGAGGACAAATAGTTGAAAAGACAACTGAGATCTTTGAAATGGCTTAATATGTAAAATTTTGAGGTATAAGAATTTAATTCTTATACCTTTTATATTAGTTAAAAATAGTTTAATAGTACATAGTAATAATTTAAATAGTTATTTGGAGTTAAATGCAAAACCATATATATTATTCTTAATAATATTATATATGGTATAATTATACAAAAGGATTTATTGCCGTACAATTTGGTGTACGGCTTTAGTTTTATAAGGAGAGTAGTATTTTATGAATAGTAAAAAAGTTTTTATTATAGAGGATGAGGAAAAGATAAGAGAAGAGCTTACTAAATTTTTAGAGAAGTATGGCTATATTGTAAGGTCATCAAATGATTTTGAAAATATAGTTGATATATCTTTAGAATATGAACCTAGCATAATTTTGTTAGATATAAATCTTCCTTATTATGATGGTTATTATATTTGCAGAGAGATAAGAAAGAGAAGTGAAGTTCCTATTATAGTTGTTACTAGTAGGCAGGGTGAGATGGATGAGCTTATGAGTATGAACTTAGGAGCAGACGATTTTGTTACTAAACCATATAACACTCAAATACTTTTAGCGAGAATGGCATCAATTTTAAAAAGAACTTATTCTGATTCAGAAGGTGAAGGAGAATGTTTTGAGCATAGAGGTTTAAAGTATAACATGTCCACAAGTGAGGTTTCATTTAATAGAGAAGTAATGGAATTAACTAAGAATGAAAGTAAAATACTATATGTATTGATTAAAAATAAAGGGAAAATAGTGTCTAGGGATGAGATTATTAAAGCTTTATGGCAAACAAATGAGTTTATAGATGACAATACCTTAACTGTTAATGTAAATAGACTTAGAAGAAAAATTGAAGGAATTGGAGCGGAAGGATATTTACAAACTAAGAGGGGGCAGGGGTATATATTAGCATGAGTTTAAGTGATTTTATTAAAGAAAGAATTATTTTTATTATAATAAATTTATTAATATTACTTTTTACAGCTGTCTTATTATATTTCTTACATGTTGGAGGATTTGCTATTATTTTTATTGTTATTATAAATGTATTAGGTATTCTTTCATTCCACATATATGATTACTTAAGAAAAAAACAATATTATGATGAGATAAAAGAAAATATGGAATCTTTAGATAAAAAATATTTGATATCAGAAGTTATTGAGGAAGAAAATTTTACTGAGAGTAAATTAATATATGATGTAATAAATAAAAGTAATAAGGCTATGAATGATGAAATAGGAAACTTTAAGAGAAATTTAAATGAATATAAAGAGTATATAGAACTGTGGGTTCACGAAATAAAGACTCCTATAGCAACCTGTAGATTATTAATAGAAAATAATGAATCACCTTTAACTAAAAGTATAGGAGAAGAGGTCGGTAAGCTTGATAATTACATTGATCAAGCTCTTTTCTATACTAGAAGTAACACTCTTGAGAAGGATTATATTATAAAGGAAATGAACCTAAGAGAGAGTATAAACAAGGCACTAAACAATAATGCAGATATATTAATAAAAAAGAGAGTTAAAATTAATATTGGAGATGTAGATAAAACTGTTTATTCAGATAGTAAGTGGGTTCAATTTATTTTAGGACAACTAATTTCAAACTCTATTAAATATATGAATAAAGAAGAAAAAGAACTTAAAATATATTGCGGGGAAAGCAGTAAATATATAGTTTTAAATATTGAGGATAATGGTGTTGGAATAAGTGAGAAAGATGTACCAAGGGTCTTTGATAAAGGCTTTACTGGAGAGAATGGACGTAAATTTGGAAAGTCTACTGGCATAGGGTTATATCTTTGTAAAAAACTTTGTAAAAAGCTTGGTTTAGATATTTCCTTAACTTCTGAAGAAGGAAAATACACTAAGGTTTCAATTGTTTTTCCAATAAACAGAATGATGATTTTTGAGTAGGTTGCATTGACCTACTTTTTCTTTTAAGTTAGAAATTACTTAAAAACTATAATGTGACAGTTTTGTTCGTTTGGTGTTATATACTTCTATGGATTGAAATTTTAATATAACTTAGAATTAAATTATAGAGATGAGATACCGCGGGTTAAATAGAAGTATATTAAAGGAGAAGGATTATGGGTAAAGATATTTTGAAAGTAAGTAATATAGAAAAATATTATGGTAAAAAGGGCAACGTTACAAAGGCTATTAATGATATTAGTTTTACTGTTTCAGATGGCGAATTTGTTGGAATAATGGGAGCTTCAGGAAGTGGTAAGACAACACTTTTAAACTGTATATCAACTATAGATAAGGTAACTAGTGGGCATATATATTTAGAAGGGGAAGATGTTACAACTTTTAATTCTAAAAAGTTAGCTAAGTTTAGAAGAGAGAAAATAGGGTTTATATTTCAAGATTTTAACCTTTTAGATACTTTAACAGCTTATGAAAATATAGCTTTGGCTCTTACAATTCAAAGAGTTAATAACAAGGAAATAGATAGAAGGGTAAGAGAAGTGGCAGAAGCTTTAAATATTAGTAATGAACTTAATAAATATCCTTATGAAATGTCAGGTGGACAAAAGCAAAGGGTAGCATCGGCAAGAGCAATAGTTACTAATCCATCTTTAGTATTAGCTGATGAACCAACAGGAGCACTTGATTCAAAGGCAGCAACTATGCTTCTTGAAAGCTTAGAAAATTTAAATAAGAAATTAAATGCCACAATTATGATGGTAACTCATGATGCGTTTACAGCAAGCTATGCAAACAGGATTTTATTTATTAAAGACGGTAAGATATTTAATGAACTTATAAAAGGAACTGATTCAAGGAAAGAGTTTTTTAATAGAATAATTGAGGTCATAACTCTTCTTGGAGGTGACAGCAATAATGTACTTTAAATTAGCCTTTAAGAATATAAAAAAGAGTTATAAGAATTATGTAATATACTTTTTAACTTTGATATTTGGAGTTTGTATATTCTACACTTTTAACTCAATAGAATCACAAAGTATTATGATGGATCTTAATGAACAAAAGAAAGTAGCTTTTGATATGGCAGAAACTTTCATGGGATATTTCTCAGTTTTCATAGCCTTTGTTTTAGGATTTCTAATAATTTATGCAAATAACTATTTAATAAAGAGAAGAAAAAAAGAGTTTGGTGTTTATATGACTCTTGGAATGGAGAATGGAACATTATCAAGAATGATATTCCTAGAGACTTTACTTATAGGGGCTATATCATTAGGTATAGGATTAATCTTAGGAATAATGCTATCTCAAGCACTTTCAGTATTAACAGCTTATATGTTCCAAGTTGACCTTACTAAGTTTCAATTTGTATTCTCTCCAAGTGGATTTAAGAAAACAGTATTATGTTTTTCAGTAATATATCTTGTTGTGTTAATTTTTAATTTTATAAGTATTAGAAAGATTAAATTAATAGATTTATTAACAGCTTCAAGAAGAAATGAAAAGCCTACTATTAAAAACTTATGGGTATCAGTAATACTATTTTTAATTAGTGTAGGAATGTTAGGAATAGCTTATTATAAGGTTATAAATGATGGTATTGCTGTTGCTAGTTTTAATGTTCTTGGGTTACCAATAGTATTTGGTTGTGTTGGGACATTTCTATTCTTTTATTCGTTAACAGGATTCTTTTTAAAGGTGATTCAAGGAAATAAAAAATTCTATTTAAGAGATTTAAATATGTTTGTTATGAAACAAATAAGTAGTAAAATAAACACAGCATTTGTATCATTATCATTTATATGTTTAATGTTATTCTTAGCTATTTGTACATTCTCAGGTGGCTTAGGAATAAATAAAGCTTTAAATGCTGATTTAAAGGATTTAACTAAGTTTGATGTTAGCTGTTGGAGCAATAGTGGTGAAAATATAGAAAATTTATTAAAAGAAAAAAATATTGATATATCTTCTGTGGCAAAAGAGGATTCAAATATAATTATGTATGATAGTGGCGTTAAATATAGTAATTTCTTATCAGAAGAAGGAATGTATGCTATGAGAAATTATTTTCCAATAGCGCATGATGATAATATAATGGTTATTGGAGAAAAGGGATATAATAATACATTAAAAATGCTTGGAAAAGAACCTGTTAATTTAAAAGAAAATCAATATTTAGCAGTTGGGAATATATTAGATATGCAAAAATGGGTTAACAATAGTTTAGAAGTAGGAAAGAAAATAAATATTTCAGGAAAAATTTTAGAACCAGCAAATAAAAAGTATGAAGATGTAACTTTATATAATTATACTATGAAGGCTGATATTTTACTTTTTGTTGTTAATGATTCTTTACTTGATGGATTAAAACCTATATATAGTAGATTTAATATTATGTTAAATAATAACTCTACTACAAAGACAGAGTTAGAAAGTATAAGAGATGAGTTAGTAGATAATGAAGTATATTCAATAACAAATGAAGAAATATATAGTAATGCGGCTGGTCTAGGGGCTACAGCAGCTTACTTAGGAATATACCTAGGTTTAATCTTTATAATAACATCAGCAGTTGTACTTGCTATTCAACAACTTACAGAGTCTACAGATAATATAGAGAGATATAAATTATTGAAAGAAATAGGTGTGGATCAAAAGATGATAAATAAGTCTGTATTCACTCAAGTAGGAATATATTTTATGCTTCCATTATCTTTAGCTATAGTACATGCAATAGTTGGACTAAAAGTTTCATCTCATATTGTAGAGATGTTTGGAAGTGCTAGTATAATGCCAAATATAATTATGACAGCAATAGTTCTTGTTATAATTTATGGAGGCTATTTCTTAGCAACATATTTAGGAGCTAAGAAAAACATAAATGAAAGAGCGTAGAATAAATTATTGAATATAGAGCGATTTTAATAGACTGTATCAAAACTTTATTATTTAAAGTTTTGATACAGTTTTTTTTGTTAAGGGCTCTATTTAAAATTAGTGTTGGTATTTAGAGAGAACTTTAAGTCAATATTAAATCAATATGAGCCTAAACAGAGGCTTATAAATAAACTTTTTTATTTAGGTTTACAGAATGAATAAAGTAATCTTTTTATATTACATAATAGCATTTTTATTTAGTTATGATTTAAGAGGTTCGTAAAAAACTGACTTAAGGTGAACATTTATCTAAAATAAAGGACAAACTTTGTATGTTTCAATTATTTTGATTTTCTGATTAAACTGTAAGACCATTTTCATGGCTAGTTGAAAATTAATACTTATTTGGAATGAGCTTAAAATTTATGTTAATAAATGTTTTTCTTGACATTTCCATGGAAAAGTTTTAACATTTAATACGAACACATGTTCGCATAGAATTAGAACAAAGTGCAAATAACAATAATTTTCTTAATCAAATGCAAACTCTACCATGTTAAAAATACTATTAATTTTAATAAATGGCGTTGTTTTAAACTAGTGTTGATTTTTAGATAGAACTGTAAGTTAGATTTGAAGAACCAGCTAAAAATCAACACTCACCTAAAACATAGCCTAATAAATAATCAGATATAATTTTATTTTGCTTTTATAAGCAATGTAGTTAGGGGAGAGTTTGTATGAGTGAATTATATGAAAATATTGTATTGTGCCAAAAAGGTGATAAAAATGCTATGGAATATATCATAAATAAATTTGAAGGATTAATAAATTCTTCTAAAATGTCTTTTGACCAAAATAGATTTTTCAATAATTATGATATTGAAGATAATAAACAAGATTTAGTAATGAACCTTTTAAATATAGTTAAAAGAATACCAATTGAAAATCCTGGTTTTAGGAATGAAGGGTGTTTAGTTAACTATATTTATAAATCAATTAAAAACAGTAGAAGGTATATGTATGCCAATAAAAACATACAGAAAGATTTTATTATGAATAAGTATTTATCTAGCATGGTAGAGTTTGGAGATGAATATTATACGCCAGATATAGAATCAGAAATTTTTATAAGAGATTTATTAGAGGTTCTTACAGAAAAAGAAAAACTTATAATAGAATATGAATTTTTAGAAGGAAAAAGTGAGAGAGAAATAAGTGAAATGCTTAGAATATCTAGACAATCTGTAAACAAAACTAAGAACAGAGCTTTAAAGAAACTTAAAGAAGTTCTTTAGTTATGTTAATTTGAAAATCTATTTTTATTGTTACATAGAAGTGAGCTTGAATTTGTTTAGGTTATAAATTTGAGCATGCTCATTTTTTAGATAAAAATATGTTTTAAATTCGTAATAACTTTAAATATTTTAAAGAAGATTAAATTCTGAGTAAAATTAGGATTATTTTAAAACATAGCTTTAGATAAATAGGAAGTAAACTAAAGAATTAGTATGCACATAAAGAGGGCCTAATTTAAAAATAGATTGGAGGATTAATTTATATGGAGAATGAGGTATTTAAATTAATAGTTACTCAAGGTGGATTTGCTGTATTATTTTCTTATTTGTTATTTTATGTTTTAAAAGAAAATAGTAAAAGAGAAGGTAATTATCAAAGTATAATACAAGAACTTACGGAGCTGTTACCAACCATAAAAAAAGATGTAGAAGATATTAAAAATAAATTAAATGATAAGTAATGAAAAAAGTTTTTTAATTGAAGAAGCATATAATAGTTAGTTTTAAGCCGTGCACCTATATTTAATAGGAGTACGGTTTTTTTATTCTGAGATATTTAATACGTATATACATAAAAGTAAGGATCTAAAGTGAACTTAGTTACAAAAAGTATACAAATGGATTTAATGTAAATAAATATAATATTTTATACATAATTGGTTTACAATTTTTCTTTTAACTTGTTTTTACTTAGTAAAAGAAATTAAAAGGAGATTTTTTATGAGTGAATTATACGAAAATATTATATTATGTCAGAATGGAGATAAAACTGCAATGGAGTATATAGTCAATAAATTTAGAAGATTGATAAACTCTAATAAGGTATCTTTTGATAGGAGTAAATTTTATAACAAGCATGATATAGAAGATAATGAACATGATTTAATAATTACTCTTTTAAAAGTAGTAAAAAAATTCCTATTATGAATGATGGTTTTGAGAATGATGGAAGTATAGTTAAATATATAAATAAAGCTATAGTACATAGAAAAAAAGACATGTCTATAAATAAAAGAAGAAAATTAGATGATTTAATATGTACATATGAATTTGATTTAAATGAATTTAAGGATGATTCTAATATTTTATTGGTAGATTCCAATATTTTAATAAATGATTTGTTAAAAACTCTTACTGAAAAAGAAAAGAAAGTAATACAATATAAGTTTATTAAAGGAAGAAGTGATGTAGAAATAGGAGAAATGTTAGATATATCTAGACAAGCTGTGAATAAGACTAAAAATAGAGCTTTAAAAAAGCTTAAAGATGTTATTTAGTTTTATTATACAAAAAATTAAAATTAAACTTAATTGATTGAAAGTAGGTTATAAGTAGATTTAGAAATAAATTATAAAAAGTCGATATGAAAATATCGGCTTTTTTTATTTTTTAGGGTTACATTTTTAAATAAAATTACTTCTTTATTTATGAAAGCTAATTTTAGAAGCTAATTTGAAGGAGGTGAAATACTAAATGGATTTAATACTGAGAATGTTATTTTGAAGTTTAAATCACAAGTTAGCAAAAAAAATTATTTTGTAGGGTTACAAAATAAAAGAAAATTACTTTTTATATTATGTAAGACAAATTCAAGCTTGATTTTTGTAAAAACAATAAACAAAAGATAAAAAATTATAAGAACAAAAGATAAAAGATAAAAGATAAAAGATAAAAAGCAAAAGAATAAATGAAAAGAGGGGCTTAAAATGGCAAATAATATAATTCCAAATGTTGGTTCAGGAGATTTAGTAGGAAGTACCCCTACATTTCCAACAAATGCAGTAGTAAGAGGAGATTTCTTATATTTAAGAGATGTTAATGGAAATCAAATTCCAGGTAGAACAGTAAGTGATGGAGATGAGATTACTGTTTTATTTATAAGTAATGAAAAAAATATAGTGTTAGTTCAATATCCAACAGGTTCAGGATATAGACAAGGATATGTAACTAATGCAACAAGCATAATAAAATACAAAGATGATTATTCATGGGTAAATGGTTCAACACCTGAGCCAGTATATGACTTTGATAAAACAACTCAAATAGGAACATTAGATCCAAGAGAAAGAGCAGTAGTTCTTTATAAAGTAGGTGGTATGACATATGTTGCTTACGATACAGGAAAAGGTAAACTTACAAAGTCAGGATTAGTTCATTATGAAGGTTCAGGAAGTTCTACTGGAGGTGGCAGCTTTAATGGAGTAGCACCAGGAGAAGTTGTACCAGGTGGATTCACATATGATAACAATGCAGAAGTAGTTGGAGATGAGCTATATCTTAGAGATGCAAATGGTAACTTAATACCAGGTAGAAGTGTAAGTGTAGGAGATAAGATAACAGTTTTAGATGTAGGATATACTAAACAATTAGCATTAGTACAATATCCAGCTGGAAATGTAGTAAGACAAGGTTATGTAACAAATGCAACTAACTTAATAAGATACTTTAATCAATATTCATGGCACAATGGAAGTACACCAGAAGAAGTATTAGATGAAAATGGTGGACACTTAGGATCATTAAATCCATATGAAGCAGCAACACCATTATATGAGAAAAATGGAATGAAACATGTTGTATATGATACAGATAAAGGACCTAACACAAAATCAGGGTATGTAAAGTATGAAGGATCAGCAGCTACTAGAGTAGACATACCTTATCCTAGCATAACAAATGCACAAAAAATAGTATATGGAACAAGTGGTAGAGGTAGAGAGTTGGCAGCTTATAAGGTTGGTAATGGCTCAAATTCATTAGTATTTGTATGTGCAATACATGGATGGGAAGATAATTGGCCAGCAGATGGTATTGAATTAACTAGAATAGGTAATGGGCTTATAGAGCATTTCCAAAATGCATCAACAAATAACTGGTCACTATATATAATTCCAGTAGCAAATCCAGATGGATTATCAGAAGGTTTTACTAATAATGGACCAGGAAGATGTACTATAGTAGGCGCAGTAGATTGTAATAGAGATTTCCCATTAGGATTTTCAAAAGGTGGAGTACCAAGATACCATTCAGGAAATGAACCATTAAGTGTACCAGAGTCAAGAGGGTTACGTAACTTTATTCAAGGTATTAAAAATAGAACATCAGGAGAAATGTGTGTAATAGACTTACACGGATGGGAAGGCGCAGCAATAGGAAATCCAGAGATAGGTCAGTATTTTAGAAATCAATTTGGATTTGAACAAAGATATGGATATGGTGATGATAGAGGATTCATGATAGGATGGGCAAAATCCATAGGAGCAAAAGCAGCCTTAATAGAATTACCAGGATCAACTAAGAGTCATAGTGATGTAGTTAATGGAAGATATCTACAAAAAATAACAAATGCAGTAACAAACCTAATCGGTGGTTCTGGTGGTAGTTCATCAGGTGGAAGCGATATAGATGATTTAGCACCTAATAAAACAGAAGTGTATGCTAAAGGTATGGTAACTGGTATTGAAACATCACTTAATGTAAGAAAGGGACCAGGAACAAATTATGAAGTAATTGGAAGTTTAAAAGATGGAGATGTAGTACAATTAGTCAATAATGGAGTTGTTTGGTTTAAAATAAAATATGGTTCTGGATATGGTTATGTACATTCAGATTATATAATAAAATTAAACTCTGGAAATGAAGATGCTAGATTTAATGTGGAACCAAATGAATTATTTGGAATAATTACATCTAATATAAACGGATATGATATACGTTTTAGATGGCAGTATATATCAGGTAAATATATGTTAATGCCTATTTATGAGGATTTAGAAAAATATCATCATGCATATGCAGTAAATCCTATAATAAATAAAATTTTATCATTTGGAATAGGTTTTGTTCCAGGAGTTGGGCTTGCAAAAGAGGTAGTTGATTTTATAGTTGGAAAAGATATAATAACAGGTGAAGAAATTAGTAGGGGAACATCATTAATACTTAATTTAAGTTCAGTAATTTTTCATAATTCATTTAGAGATACTGATGGAATAATATCAACATTAAAACAAGCTTCTAGAAAAACAATAAAATTAGATCCAGAAAGAATTAGGTTTAGTCAATCATCTGTAAATGGAGCTGGAGAAATAATTGAAAGTATGAAGAAAAATGGATGGAAAGGTGATCCTATTGATGTTATAAAAATGGAAGATGGAAAATTAACTACGATAGATAATACTAGAGTTGTTGCAGCTAGAAAAACTAAAACTAATGTTTTAGCTAATATACATGAAGAAACTGAAGAATTAGTAGATAAAGAGATGATTGAAAGATTTACTGTTAAAGATAAAGTGCCAAAAACTTGGGGAGATGCAATAAGATTTAGAATTGGTAAGCAAAATAAAAAATTTAGAGAGAATAACCCATTAGGAAATTATGAAATTGAAAGGATTGGTATGTAAAATGAACATAAAAGATTTAGAAAAAAATATAGATTATAAAGAGTTTAGCTATCCAAAGGAATTTATTAAAATTTTAGAACTTAATTTAATAGATTTTGATGTATGGTATATACTTAGTGGAGATGAATTCTTAAATAAGTTAAATGGATTAAAGAAAAGATATCCAAAAAGAAAATTAATACCATTTGCTAAAAGAGCTGATAATGATGATGTAGCATGTTTTGAAGTTGGTGATATTGAAGGACAAGTTCAATTAATACATGACTTCGCATCAGAAGGATTTGAGCAAGTATCAATATATAATAATTTTTGGTTATGGTTTAAAGATGCTATAGACGAATTAATAGAATTTAATAAGATTGAATTAGAATAAGATGATTTTTATGGATTATGAAAAAGTAAGTAAAATCATTTCATATATTTTAAGACATAAAGCTATTGAATATGATTTAATAGTTGATGAATTTGGGTGGGTAGAATTAAAGGAATTAATTTCTATTTTAAATTTAATTAATCCTGAAAAAATAACTGAGAATGAAATTAAACATATAATTAAAACTTCAGATAAAAAAAGGTTTGAAGTAGCCAATGATAAGATAAGAGCAGTATATGGACATTCGTTTATAAAAAAAATAAAGAAAGATAAAAGTAAACCACCTGAATATTTATTTCATGGAACAAGTAATAAGGCAATTAATAATATATTTAAATTTGGTTTAAAATCTATGCAGAGACAATATGTGCATTTAACAACTAATATTAATGAGGCATATGAAGTAGGATTAAGATATGATAAGAAACCAGTAATACTGAAGATAAATTCATTAGCTGCTTGGAATGATGGAATTGATTTTTATATAGGAAAAGATAATGTATGGTTATCTAATTATATAGATTCAAAATATATTGAAATACTAGATATAAATAAATAATTTTTAAAATAAAGAGTAGTTAAAAATTTTATTAAAATTTATAAACTACTCTTTATTTTATACCAGAAAAAAATTAATGGAACAAAAAAGAAGTTTAATAAAAAACAGCACTTAAATATCTTATCGGCTATTTCCTTTGATGGGTATTTAGTAAATTCTTTTAAAAAGTTATTATTCAAAAAATCAGTCCTTTTGACATTTTTATGATATATTTAATATATATAGATATAATTGTATTTTAAAGTAAGAAAGAATTTTAATAAAATTAAATATAGAAATATATTAAATATGTTATTTATATATGTAGAATTATTTTCCGGAAGAGCTAAATAGTATTTTGTAATTAAATAATTAGGATAATATTTAGTATATTCAACATTTACCTTAAAATTATTATAATCAGCTTCGCATGGGATATTAACTGTTTCAATATTTTAAGTTGAACAAGAAATAAATAAAAAACTAGATATAGAAATAATAAATATAGTTTTTTAAAATTTAAATTATTTTTTAGGTTGTAATAGTTAAGAGTTAGATAGATAAGTCATTTAATACAGTATGTTAGTAGAGTAATGTAAAATTGAGCTTCTAGAGTTACATGGTATTTTTTTGATAAAACTAAGACTAATACACATAGTGGTAAAAGCTATTGGATTAAATTATAAAAATGTTAATAACATACTGCAAATCTACAACTAAGTAATAACATGCCTAAAGTAATAATCAAATCTTGGTTCAAATTTAGTTTAGATAAAAGCAGGCCTAATACACTACCAATAACTATTAAATCATATTTAGGGGAATGTCTTAAAATTTTACTTTGATAACTTTTATAAGTATAAAACTTTTTCATATGATTTATTGATAGAATAATTATTAAAATATATATTATTGTGAATAAAATAGATAAATTAATAAAATTAGCTGTAGAAAGCATTTCATTTAATTTACATAAACCAGCTAAAAATAAAAATAGTGAAAAAGATGACATTGAGATAGCAGTGTACAAATCTATGAAACTATATAGTTTTTTCATAAATAATATTAAATTTATCAAAAAAAAATATTAAATATGGCTATATAAAAATATTAAAGTTATGTATAAATAAAATAAATATAAAAAAAGTCTACAAAAAAAATTACTGCTAATATAAGTGGACGATTAGACTCTAAATCTTTTTCTTTAACCATAAAATCATTAACTCATTTCATATAAAGTTATAAAATATTTTAACATATATGTATAAAAATATAAATTATTTATAAATAAAATTTAGAAAATCCAATGTATATATTAATTTACTTATTATAATAAATAGAATTTATATTATGATATTCATTCAAAATCTCTAATATAATTAGTATAATTACTTTATAATAGTTATTTTAAGTAATAAAGTGGGATAAATTTGTGATATTAATAGAGGGGTTATGTGTAGTATTAAATTTAATAAGTCTAATATTATGTATAAAATTAAAATGATTAGTTGAAAAAGGAGAATATATTGGGGGAAATTATGAAGTTAGGACAATAATAATAGGTCCAGTAGGAACATTAATTCTTTTAATTATCTGTATTTTAGCTAATCAAACAATGCTTATATTATTTTTCGTGTTATTTGAAGTTATACAAGTAATTGCATTAAGTCGAAAAGTTTTTGAAGTTGAGTTTTTAGCAAAAGATAGAAGAAAGTACATAGATATAAATAAGTTGATTTTTAAGGATATAAATAACAATCAAAGTTCTTATGTTAATATGTCAAAGGAATTTATCAATGCAGTAAATTCTAATGATATTAGTGAAAGTTTAGATGAATACAAATATAAGTATAAGCTAAAAGATATTCAAATGAATTATTTATTAGAATCCGTAGTCTGTGAATCTAATAGTATATATACTAAGTATAATTCTTATAGTTATATTGATGATGAACTAAATTTACTAGAAATAAATAGTAGTATTACAAAAAAATCAATATAAGGGGATTTAAATTTAGAAATATAGCAATATTAAATGAATATTAGATTATTGAAAAAGTTAGAAATATAAATGAAATTTCTGAAGATAGTAAATTAGAAAGTAGTGCTTATTTTTTATTAATAAATTATTTTAAATTAAAAGAATATACTACAAAGTTAGATGAAAATAACTATATTGAATATAGTAAGGATAATTCAGAATTATTTAATACATATTTTAATGTGTTGGATAGGTATATCAATAGTTTAGAGAGTCAAGATATAAAAATTTCTTTAAAAGCTATTGAGTAGGGAATCTCTATAGATACTATTAGCAATATAACTGGAGTATCATTATTAAAATTAAAGAAATTTAAGGATGATGAACTAGATAATAAATAAAAATATATTGCTTAAATTAATAATAATGATTTACTTTTTTATGACATAAGTAATTAGAGTTTTTGTATTAATATATTAAAGGAATTTATTAATACAATAAATTTTAATAGAATACACATTATTAACGTTGGGATTATTGTAGCTAGAGAATTAGTAAATGAAGTAAAGAAGATAAAAGAATATAAATTAACTAATTTATATAGTAATAGTAAATAATTTATAGCTAAAAATGTTATAGATAAAATTAAAATAATTTAACTTATATACTGGGTTATTTATTACTACAATAGGAGTTGTATTAACATGAGAATAAAATATAAAAATAGTATAGATGATTTTATAAAATGGGGTATGTATTTATTCAAAAAAGATTTATCTATCCAGAAAAGAATAAATTTACTGCGTATAATAATTCCTATTATTATTGTTTTTACATTTACTTTGGTTGTTTTAATTGATAAAAGTCATAAAATAGATAGTACATCTTTGATAGTTTGCATAACAATAATTTTATTATGGGTTGTTTTTTACCCAAAAATTATAGAATTTAGATATAATACTCAACTAAAAAGAACCTTTAGTAAATCAAAACGTATTTGTTCTGAAAAAATTTTAATAATAGATCAATATGGAATTAGAAATGAAAGTAAAGATGGATTTGCGAAATTTTCATGGAATGAAATAGAGAAAGTAGAGGATGTAGATACTCATATATATGTATATGTTGATGATTTAAGCGCAATAATTATTCCTAGTGGTGCATTTGAAAATGAAGAAGAAAGAAAAGAATTATTAAAACTTATAAACGAAAAGATAAAAAATTTAAAGTAAACAACTTATTAGGAAGTTATGAAATCAAACAAATTGACAATTAGAATTCAAATTGTTAGTATGAAATGAGGTGGTTAAAGTGAATGAAGATACAATTTACACAAATCTTATTGCCATGATATCAAGAAATTTAATGTTTAAAGCAGATAAAAAAATAAAAAAATTAGGATTAAACTCTCAACAAGGTAGAGTAATACAATATATTTATGAACATCAAGATGATGGATTGATTCAGAAAGATTTAGCTGATGTATTTGGAAGAACAACAGCAAGTATAACTAGTATGCTTAAAGGATTAGAGAAAAATGGTTATATAAGAAGAGAGATACCTTCAAACAATGAAAGACAGAAAAATATTTATGTAGAACCTAAAGGAATAGAATTAATAGAGACGTTCAAGAAAATTTTTATGGAAATAGAAGAAGAGATTACTTCTTCACTAACTTATGATGAAAAAAATATGTTTTTAGATATGCTTATTAAAATTGATAATAATACAAGATAAGAATGGTGATATACGTTGAAATCACCATTCTTATTTTATTTATATAATTTAATTAAGTTTAATAAAATAATTGAACTGATGATTGACAGGTAATTATATGGAGAATATAATAAAACATAGAATTCTAATTATTAGAGTTCCAATAATTAGAATGATCAAGATTATTTATTTAAAAATTTTTAAGTAAATAGTTAGAATTCTAATTATTAGAATATTTATTAAGGAGGTTAAGATGGAAAATAATGAATCAAATATTAAATATTTAAGGGATGAGCCTATAAAAAAGGCTATAGCTCATCTATCTATACCTATGATGATAGGTATGTCTGTAGGGACTATTTACAATATAATAAATGCTTATTTTATAGGTTTAGTTCATGATACTGCAATGCTTAGTGCAATTACATTAGGTTTACCTATATTTACAGTTTTAATGGCATTTGGGAATATGTTTGGTGTAGGGGGAGGAAGTTTTACAACAAGATTGATTGCTAAAAATGAAGGAGATAAGGCTAAAAAAGTAGTTGGATATATTTTTTATGGAAGTATTATTGCAGGTTTATTATTAGGATTTATTGCTTATTTATTTATGGAGCCAATAGTTAATTTATTAGGTACAGATTCAATTACACTAGACTATACAAGACAATATGCAACTACATTGTTTGCAGGTGGATTTGCAATTATATTAAACTTTGGACTAGAGCAAGTTGTAAGAGCAGAAGGTGCATCAAAGGAATCAATGTACGGTATGTTTGTTAGTGTTGCAGTTAGTATTTTATTAGATGTGTTATTTATATTAATTCTTGATATGCATGTTTATGGAGCCGCCTTATCAATGGTAATTGCTAATATTGCATCAAGTGCGTATTACGTATGGTATTTAGATAAAAGAAGTGAAAATCTAAGAGGATTTTTACATCATTTTAAAATTAATATAAGTGATCAGATTGAAATATATAAAATTGGTGTATCTGAGTTAATTCAATGTGCATTCTTAATTGTAACTACTTTATTATTGAATAATTATTCTATGCAATATGGAGATAGTGTAGTTGCGGGGGTCGGTATAGCACTTAGAATAGTTCAGTTACCTGAGTTTTTTACTATGGGGATAGTTTTAGGCGTAATGCCACTTATAGCTTACAATTTTTCTAATAAAAACTTACATAGATTAAAAGATGGAATAAAATACTCTGCTTTATTTATAATTTCAATTTCGGTAGTATTTGTTGGAGTTGTATTTATATTTAGAAATCAAGTTGTTCAAGCATTTTCAAGTGATCCTGCAGTTTTATCTATAGGTGCATATGTATTAATGGCAATGCTTATATCAGCTTTGTTTAATGGATTAACAACTCTATTTATGACAATATATCAAGCTTCTGGGGAAGGAATATCAACAGGTATTATGGCTATAAGCCAAGGGTGTTTATATATACCTGTGGTAATAGTACTTCATAAGTTTTATGGTTTACATGGATTAGTTTGGTCTATGACAATAGCAGAATTTATAACATTTTTAATAGGCTTAATTTTATATATACCTTATAGTATTAAGTTAAAAAAATTAGTTGAAAATAATTAAGAAAAACTGTTAAGTGAAACTTTTATTTAGTTTCTATTTTGTGATTATAAAAGTTGTAAAGTATAGAGTAACTAAATAACATAAAGTATAACTGTATAATAGATTAATAAGTTTGATATAATTTATATAACAAAATAAGATTAAGATATTTATCTTAATCTTATTTTGTTAAGCATTCTTTTTTACTGTTACAAATGGAAGAGAACCATCTGTAAAGATTTTATCTCCTCCACCATTACGTCCGTTATAACTGTTAGTAAAATGCTCAATAACATTAACATTTTCAATAGTTTTTTTAGTATTTAATGAGTCTATAACAAAATCTCTTTCCTTATCTATATTAGCATCTATTTTATGTGTTATTTGCCAAGTGAAAAGAGATAAACCAACATTTCTATCATAAGTTGCTGCGGCTAGCCAATCTGCTTTAAACCCACCAGGCAAGTACCAGTCTTCAGGAGTTTTCCAAAGTCTAATATGATGTCTTTTTCTAGGATTTCCATGAATCTCTCTTTCAAAGGCTAAATCCTGTTTATTTGAAAATAAAAATAATGAGCTAACAGGAGCTGTAGGATAAGATTTTGCAAGAACACTTGCTAAGGCAATTTTAAAGGAAGATTTAATATTAAGGTCATCAGCTACATGCCATCCACTAGCTTCAAAGGCCTTAATAATATTTTCTCTTGTACCATAAAAAGCTAGGTTAATAGGGTCACCTAATAATCCATCACTTGTTTTTGTTCTACCAATATAATAATTAGGTAGATAAAGTTTGGTAATTAATCTAGTTAAAATAGGCAAAACAAAATAAGATATAACTAACCAAAAAAACAAATAAAACATTATACTAAGTTTTTTTGTTAGTATAGGTGTAAGGAGTGCTTTGTATATTATAACGGCTAAAAATAAAGTTATAAAAAACTTAAATATTCTTAAAGATAAGTTTACCTTATTTACTTGAGACTCCATTTTTTATTCTCCTTTTCTTAAGTTAAAATTTAATAGATAAGCCATTTCTTTAACTATAGCACTTTAATTCAAGTAGGGTTAATTGGTTATATTGAGAAATTCATAAATATTAATATAAATTTTAATAATAATCTAAATTCTGCTTGTATCAATTTGCTTTTCAGGTATTAATTGACCACTATTTCTAAACAATTTAATTCCAGTAAATATAGCTAAAGGAATTGAAATTACAATAATTATATTAGATAAGATTGAGTAATCACTTAAATAAGATAGTACTCCAGAACCTAATGTATTAAATATTATATGACCAATCATAGATGAATAAATTGAATTTGTATAATAAACTAATAATCCGAGTAATATACCAAGAAGAAAGGTATAAAAACCTTGAAATAAATTTCCGTGCATAAAGGCAAAAACAAAAGCCTGAAGAATTAAAGCAGTAATTAACTTACAGTCTCTTCTTAGATATCCAAAAACCAGACCTCTACAAAATATTTCTTCAAAAATAGGAGCTATAACAACAGTTGTAAAAATTCCAAAAAATGTACTGGATGAGTATACTAATGTTCTAGAAATATGTTCATAGCTTTTAAATAGGTTAGGAAAAAGGGGATATACTATACAACTTATTAAATTTACTAAGATTGATGAGCTTAAAGAAAATAAGATTATATAGGTAATTTTATTAGATGAAATCTTATTAAATTTACACATTTTCATAATCTGAGAATTACTTGGTTCACAAATAATCTTATACATTACAAGAGTTAGGATGGCCCCTAATATATATGATAAGTTAGATACAAGTCCTATATAATGTGGTGATGAGTGTAATTGATCAGATGTATATCCTGAAGTTAGGGATAATATAGTAAGTACTATAAAATAAGAAATACCACAGTTAATAAAATAAAAGAATGGAAGTCCTAAAGCTGCCTTTAGGATTAATTTTAATTTAGACATCAAACCATCTCCTTGAGTTTAAAATTCAAATATATTAAAAAAACAAAAGTTCCTAAACTTCATAAGGAACTTTTGTTTTGGTATATTTTATAATTTATGAAGTATTAGTTTATCTAGAATTTTAATTTTAGTTTTAAAACATAGTCTGTTTTTTTAATGTATTAATAAGTTTTATACTTCCGAAGATTAATAAGATTAATGCAATTGCTACAAAAATTATATTAACTAATATTGGTGAGAATCCTTGTAATGAAGACACTATTAATGGAAGTATTAAAATACCAAATAAATTATAAGTTATATGAGATAGTATTGATGCATATAAGGAGTTTGTGTAGTAAAAAATTGCACCTAAGAATAATCCTAATATAAATGCATAAACACTTTGAACTAAGTTACCATGAAGTATACCAAAGACTAAAGCTTGTACTATTAAAGCTATTGGAAACTTATAATTATCTCTTAAAAAACCAAAAATTACTCCCCTAAAAAATATCTCTTCAAAGATTGGTATTAAAACTATAACTATTATAAGTGATAATACTGAATTGTGAGTAGCAAGCATTGCGTTACCAACAATTGAATAACTTTCAAATATACTAGGTAACAAGCTACTAAAAACACCCATTAAGAATAATATAAGCATTGTTAAACCAATAGAAAAAATAATAATATACGGTATAGTATTACCTTGAATTCTATTAAATCTACAACTTTTAAATAGTTTTTCTTTTGCTCCTAAATATATTAAAAATAGTACAAGAAGCATTATTAAATCAGAAACCAAAGATAGGTGATACATAACAGGCGTTAAAACTTCTAGTACATTGAAGGAATCTGATCCTACCTGATTAACGACAAAATAAAATCCAATAAAAAATCCTGAAACTAAACTGGATATAAAGTAATAAAGTAGAGGTAATCCTATTACGAATCCTAATGTTTTAAAGGCTTTTTTCATATATTTTGACCTCCTTTTTTTCAAAATATTTTGCTTTTAAGATATGTTTAAATTAGTGTTGATTTTTAGATGTAACTATAAGAATAACTTCATGGTTAATACTTTGATAAATTAAATAAATATTAAAGTCTGGCTAAAATCTAAAACTTACTTAAAACATACCTATTTTATATAAAACTAAAATATTTATAAATAGTAAATATTATGTAATTATTGTTAATATTGTATCAAAATTCTTAAAAAATGTAAACTTTGAAAATTTATTTCAGAGAGTTTTAAGACTTTGCACCTTTATTGACATTCTTTTCTGAAATTTTAATCATAAAACTAAATGCAATATACATAGGAATTCCCCATAAAGTTGCACTAAAAATAACTCGCTTAAATATAAAATCAAAACTTAATATAGAAATAGTAAGTTTTTTTCTTGAGTATTTTATAAAAATATTTACGAAAACAAGGGAGGTGATATTTAGAAGTCTTTGAAATAGGCTGACGGAGCGATTTAAGCGTCTTAAGACGCAATGCAGAATTGTGTTGGGTCTACAACCTAAAAGGGGAGCCATCATACTGAGTAAGCTCCCTCATATAGGTTTTAAGAATTTTTGAGTGGATTTTTATATTTTTCTATATAATTTATTATACTATTTTCAGTAACGGGGGCGGAAATGTTGGTGCTACCACTAATATAAATTTATTCGCTTAAGTATTCTAAGTTTTGCTTTTCTCTTATATCTTTCTTATTTATAAATAAACTTAATGAACCAATTAATCCTATTAAAAGGATAATAGATCCAACTAAGAATGTGAAATTAAAACCTTTTGTAAATGCTAAAGCTGATTGTTCTTTACTTATAGCTCCAGAAATAGATTCTAAATAAGAATTTTTATGAGTAGTCATTAAACTAACAAATAAAGATGATCCCATTGCAGCTGAAATTTGTTGTACTGTATTAATTATTGCTGTTCCGTGTGGATATTCCTTTGGTTTCAATTGGTTTAAACTATTTGTTTGTGATGAAGTCATAACAAGTGGCATTCCTACATTTAATATACAAAGTAATATTATTATTGTGCTATAACTTGTACTAACTTCAACTCTTGATAATAAATA
Organism: Clostridium sp. LIBA-8841; assembly: GCF_057782475.1. Classification (NCBI taxonomy): domain Bacteria; kingdom Bacillati; phylum Bacillota; class Clostridia; order Eubacteriales; family Clostridiaceae; genus Clostridium; species Clostridium sp. LIBA-8841. Next base: position 204,416 of record NZ_CM173488.1, read on the forward strand.
AAAACATACAACTAATATAACAAATCCAAAAGGAACTACTTTTTTAGCCCCTAATCTATCATATATATTACCTGTTATGATTGAAGTTACCGCATTTATTAATCCGGCTGGAAGTATTGCAAATCCAACTTGAAGTGGTGTTAAATGATATGCTCCCTCTAAATACATTGGCATAACAACTAAAGTTTCAAATAAAGTCATCATAGATATCATTACAAATATTACACCTAAAGTATATATTGGAGATTTAAAAACTTTTAAATCTAGCATTGGTTCTTCTAATTTTAATTGTCTAATTGAGAAAAGAATAAGTGATATTATTCCTACTATAAATGCGATAATTGCTTTGCTATTTCCAAGTAAACTAAAGCCCATTATAATTCCGCCAAAACCTAATGTTGATAAAATTATTGATAGTATATCAATTTGGGGATTGGTTACTTCAGTAACTTTTTCTAAGTATTTGTATCCAACTAATATTGCAATAATTATTAAAGGTATTTCTATTATAAATAAATAACGCCATGATAACATTTCAAGTATAAATCCTGATATACTTGGTGCTATTGATGGTGCAAATAATATAACAAAAAGTCCAAGACCTACTGCTGCTCCTCTTTTTTCTGGAGGACTTATTACAACTATTGTATTCATCATTATTGGTACTAACATTCCTGTACCTGAAGCTTGTATTAATCTACCACATAGTAAAAAAGAAAAGCTTGGTGCACTTGCTGCTATGATAGTTCCAAGTAAACATAAACTCATTGCAACTATGTAAAGTTGTTTAAGAGTAAATTTTTGTATCAAAAATGCAGTTACAGGGACTAATATTCCTATAACTAAAAGATATCCAGTACTTAGCCATTGTATTGTTTGAGCCGTTACATTAAGTTCTTCCATAAGTTTTGGAAGCGCAACGTTTACTATTGTTTCATTGAAAAGAGCCATAAATCCACCAAATAGTAATACTCCCATAATCTTAAATATTTTTTCTTTCGTGTTCATCTTTTTAACCTCTTTCTATAATTAGACCAGTCTATATAATTATCTTAAAAATAATAAAGGGTATTATATAAAATATCCTTTATTAAAACAAATCTATTTTATATACTTATTTATAATACTAGTTATATTATCTTTAACTAGTATAAGTGAACTAGTGTCCTTTTTTGTTAAAGACATTACAATAGCTCCTTCAATCATTATTTGAATCATCCTACTAATTTCTATGGCATCTTCTTTTTCTATATTTAGTTCTAATAATCTATCCTCATATAAGTTTTCCCAAGTTCCAAATGTTTCTGCACATGCTTTTCTTAAATTTTCATTAGTTTGAGATGCCTCTAATGCTAAAAGGCTAACCGTTGTCCCCTTTTCTATTTCATTTCGCCCTATTATATCAGCAATATTTAAAATTACTTTTTGTATTCCTTCTATTGGATTATTACATGAATATAATTTTTCTTTTATATCTTTTTTAATAGATTCTCTTACTACTTTTATAGCTTCTAATGCTAATTCTTCTTTTCCATTTGGAAAGTAATAATAAAGTGACCCTTTTGGAGACTCACTTTTTTTTAAAATTGCATTTAGGCCTGTTGCATGATATCCATTTGAAAAAAACATTTGTGATGATGTCATTAGTATTTTTTCTCTAGTATCTATTTTATTTCCCATATTATTTCTCCTAATAATTATAACGATTGGTCTATATATACAATACTTTTTAAATATTTGAGTGTCAATAGATTAAACTATTTACTATTCTACAAGTTATCATAATGACTTCTTTAAAGAACTTTTTATGTTAAAAATAATTGGAAATTTTAGTTGTGAATCATAGTAAGCTTTTTTCTTGAGTATTTTATAAAAATATTTACAAAAATAAGGGATAGATATTTAGAAGCCTTTGAAATAAAGGAATAAGAGGTTTTGGCATTGTGGAGATATACTAAAATCATATATAAGTAAATACTTATTGTATATATGCAAAATAAGTATTTTTACTTATAAGTAAATGGAAGTATAATAAAGACATAAAGTGAGTAGGAAGTGGTGATTAGATAGATGGGAAAATATTTAGATAAACTTAAAAATATGCCAATAGGAATTAGCGGAACTTGTTTAGCTTTTATAACATTAAGCAATTCTTGGCAATTAAAAGGAATAAATTATTTTAAACCAATAGCGATATTTTTAGCTGTTTGCATGTTATTCTTAATGTTTTTAAGATTTGTAAAATTTCCAAAGCTTATGTATGAAGAACTTAAGAACCCAGTAACAGGAACTTTCTATCCTACAATGGGAATGGTACTTTGGCTAGTATCTGGATTCTTCTATCCTTACTTCCCAGTAGTATGTAGTTGGCTTTGGATAGCAGCAGTAATATATCATTATGGAATAGTGATTTTTTATACAGTAATTAGATTTAAAGAAAGAAAATTTGAAAACATAATGCCAACTTGTTTCATAGTTTATACAGGTATGATAACAGGTAGTGTAGCAAGTAAAGGTATGGATGGAGTAATTTCTCAAATCCCACAAATAGCACATTTTATGCTTATGTTCGGATTTATATTCTATACAATTCTTCTACCAGTGGTTTTATATATAGTATTTAAAAGCGAGATATTAGATGATCATAAATTACCAACAGTAGGTATAATTTGTTCACCAGCTCCACTTGGAGTAGTTGGTATATTAACAATAGAACCAAACCCTAACCCATATATGTTAGCTTGGTTAATAGTAACAGGTTTAATATTACTTGTAGTTGTTTATGGATATATTTTAAAACTATTTAAAGAAGGTTTTAAACCATCATATGCAGCATTTACATTCCCATTAGCAATAGCTACTTTATCAGCATTTAAGTTAACAACTTATTTTACTGGTTTAGGCTATACAGGAATGGCAACCTTATTTAAATTCTTAGGTGATGTTGAAATATTTATAGCAACATATGTAATATTCTTTATGTTATTAAACTTCTTAAATATGTTCTTCAAAGCTATAAATCCAAAGCTTGGAGAATATGTAGAAGAGGAAGAAGAATTAATTGGTGGAGCTCTTTATTCAAAATAATTGAATGGAGTTAACATAAATTTAGACTTGATTCACAATTGAATTTTAGTCGAATATTTCTAGAATGGGGTCAAACTTCTAGGGATAAAAATTCTTTTGGCTCTTAAGGGCTATAAGAAAAACTTTTAATCAAACAACATAATAAAATATCAATCATTTCACAGTGTTTTATAACAAAGATTATGGGTAATTACATTTATAGTAAGTTAAACTCCCACCGACTTTATCAACTAATAAATTTATAAACTAGTCTCTACTCATAATCTTTTTATAAAATACTTCCAAAATAATATGTCATGCTGTAATTTCTTATTTGTAGAAATTGAAAAGATAAAGGAAATGAATCTAAAATTCATTTCCTTTATTTTATATAACTAAAAACTTATCTTATATATAAATTTTTAGTATTTTTAATTATATATATACATATGTATAATAATTTCGTAAAGCCAACATAAAATAATCTTTTATGGCATTTACTTAATATGAAAATAAGAAAGGTAACATATGACAAAGAAATTAGGAATAAAAATTAAATCAATAATACCAGGTCTTATTATATGTTTAATAATTGGCATTATTGCTGAAGTTTTAGGAAATAAATTTCCTACTATAGGGGCAGCTACCTTTGCAATATTTATGGGGATTTTTGCTGGAAATACATTTCTAAAAAGTGATAAATATGATGAAGGAACTAAATTTTCAGAGAAAGATCTTTTAAACTATTCAATTGTTTTAATGGGAGCTTCTTTGAATATGACAGACATAATAGCTCTAGGATTTAATGGAGTAATATATATAGCTATTTTAATGACATTAACAATAGCCATAACTTATTTTATAGGAAGAAAACTAGGCTTTGGAGAAAAGTATTCACTTTTAATGTCAGCAGGAAATGCTGTATGTGGATCATCGGCTATAGGATCAGTATCTCCAGTAATAAAAGCTAAGGATTCAGATAAAGTAATTGCCATAACAATAGTTAACGTTACTGGAACTATATTAATGATTCTTTTACCAGTACTTACAGCTATACTTTATAACAATGATGTTTTACAGACCTCTGCACTAATGGGAGGAATACTTCAGTCTGTAGGACAAGTTATTGGTTCCGCTAAATTTATTGGTGATCCAGTTGTAGAACTTGCTACTGTATTTAAGATAATAAGAATAATATTCTTAGTTTTAGTAGTTTTAGTTTTTGCCAAAATAGAAGTTAATGAAGAAAATAAAGAAGAAATAGCCCATCACCATAAACCAACACATAAGGTACATATACCATGGTTTATAATAGGTTTTTTTATAGTATGTATTCTAAATACTCTTGGAATGGTTCCAGGTATTGTTGGAAGTACATTTAAGTGGATAAGCTCTAATTTTGAAATCATAGCCTTAGCAGGCATAGGTATGAGAGTAAAAATTGGGGACTTAGTAAAAGAAGGTCCAAAATCAATGCTTTATGGAGGCCTTGTAGGAGTTTGCCAAATCATATTCGCTATATCATTGATTAGCATATTTATAAAATAAAAATCATCATTAAAGAGGTTGTACAAAATAATTGTTTTTAAGTTTTGTATAACCTCTTCTATTTATATGGTTTTTATTCATATATGTTTAATGAAAGACTTTATTAGGAGGATTAAGATGTTAGAAAACTTCTTAAGTTTTGGTTATAATCAATGCGTTAAACTTGGCTATACAATTGGCTTTGGTGCATTAGAAGGATTAGTTATTTACCTTGGAATACTAGGATTTATTATAGTACGAGTTAAAAATGATTTAGAATGTAAAGAAGAGTAAAATAAAAAAACCTACCTTTTAAATTAGGTAGGTTTTTATTTAATTATTCCAATAAAAATATTCTGTATGTCTCCATCAATAACCTTAAAGTTCATAGTAGCTGTAGATGAATTAATTTTAGAGCCATAATACTCATTAATTTTAGAGTTTGAAAGTTTTATGGAGTCTGAAATAAGTATTTTTAAATTATAAAAACCAGGAGTAATATTTATGAACTCATAATAACCTTTAAATTTCATAAAATCAGAGGTTTGGATTGAAGCCATAAGAATATTATCGCTATTATACAACTGTAGAGTTAAATCATTTATTCCTAATTTAGATTCGTTATATATACCATTTTTATCACTATCAGAAAAAACAATACCGCTTACTTTAAACTGTTTTGTTAGACCAATAGGTATATGAATTCCACTTTTATCGTTATATATCTTATCTGATAATAATGTTCTATCATTTATAAGTGAATCGGTACATTTTTTTATAACAGTATAATTATTAGGCAGTCTAGCTCGTACAAAGTAATAACCAAGAGGAATATTTTTAAATTCATAATTACCATTAACATCTGTGAAGGTTGTCAATATTGGAGAATTAAAATTATCTAAATTATATAACTCAATTCTAACATCACTTAAAAGGGTATCTGTAGAGTCTTTAATGCCATTACCATCTAAGTCACACCAAACATTCCCGCATATAGGATAAGAGTTCTTAATAGAATGTTTTTTGTTTTTTTTAGAGTTAGAAGAGCCAATATCATTTTCTACAAAATCAGTTGGCTTATGAAGATTAGCATTTTTAGGAATTGGTTCAATTATATTTGATGGAGATCCTACATTGCTATTGAATGTAAATAGTGCCATATATAAATCCTCCTAAAAATTTAATTATTAATATATAATAAATTTTTAAATAGTATTTCTAGTAGCTAATGAAGATCATTAACTACTAGAAATGAAAAGAATTATTCAGTGATAATATTAACTGCATCTACACCTAAATAAGAAGAGTATTCATTTTCACCATTATCAACTTCACATCTTATAGTATAGGATCCGCCTTCTTCAAATGTATAAGACCAATCTTCCCAATAAGTTGAACCGTATCCTGGATCACTATTGTTAGATTCTCCTGTAAAAAGATTATAAGCAATGTTAGATTCATTATCCAATATATTGATTTCAGCACTAGAGCCATTATCAGAGGAACCTTCATTAAAGAAGAATGCATGTCCTTCTATTTTATCACCAGCACAAACTTCAAAGCTTTGAGATATATAATCATAATTTTTTGAACTATCTGCACTTAAAAGTGCAAAATAATTATTTAGAGGAGCAGTATATTCGTGTTGGAATTCCTTACTAATATTTTTTAATTTAGCTTTTTTCACGGTTTTAGTTTTACCATCATCTGAAGATACTTCCCAGTCTGGTATCTTATCTACTCCATGAGGTGATTCTTCAAAATCCCCATTTGATATAGGACTAGTTGAACAGTCTCCTGAATCTGAGTCTGGAGAACAAGGAGGGAATTCTACTTGGAATAGCATTGATATACAGCATATAAAGTGGCAAGGAACATCAAAGTAAGGTGTGCATTCTTCCTCACTAAGGTCTTCTTCACTCATTTCACATTTTCTTAATTGAAGTGTATAAGTTCCAGGGATTAGTGGCATTCCTGTTTGTAATTCAGTAGCAGCATCCATATCATCACTATACATATATAGTTTAAAACCACAAGGAAGGCATAAATGCATTAATTTTAAGTTTACAGGCTTTTCTATTACTAAAGTATCTTCTAGAGTTGGGGTTCTGTTATCAGTTTCCCAGCTTAGCTCACCATAGTTACCAAATACTAGAGAGAAGCCAATGTCATCACCATTGCCTGCTGGATTAGGGTCATTTTCTTGATATGAATATTTATATCTAAAAAGTCTTAGTTCAGGCATAACATTTACTTCAGCATTATTAGATCCAACTATTGGATAAGTTGTTTGTTGTTTTATCTTTACTTTATTATTAAAGTCAAGTTTAGACATATTATTATCCTCCTATGTCTACGATTATATTCTATATAAATATAGTATTTTTATAATTGCAGAATGTTACAATATATTACATTTTATATATTAATTGTAAGGGGGCTAATATGTAATATCATAAATACAAAAAAATAATTAGATATATATTCTGTATCATAGTATCTGGTAATATCTTATATTGATTTTTACTTAATAACAATTTATAATTAATTGATTTCATTATAAGATAATAATTTTACATTTCGACAAAAAAGGAAGCTGTGAGATTCTCACAGCTTTTTTAATTAGTAGAAATAGCAGAGTCTTCATCTGTTATTTCATCCTGAGAAGGTTTTTTACCACCTAAAATATTAAAAATTGAAGCTCCAATTATTATTACATATCCTAGGAATGATAAGAAGTCTGGAATTTCTTTAAAAAACATAAATCCATACATAGCAGCTATTATAAGACCTATGTAATCGTACATTGAAATTTCAGATGCAGGAGCATTTTTATAAGCCACAGTCAAAGCAACTTGTCCTAATGTGAATGCCACACCAGCACTTACAAGTAGAACCACATTCATCATTGTTAAATTCTCTGTATTCATAAACATTGAAGGTAGCATAACAATTGTAGCAATACCTGTAAATGATAATATGATTGTCCAGAAATCTTCTTTGTTTCCTAATACCCTTATCATTGTATATGCGAAACCAGCAAAACCAGCAGAAGCAACACCTATAAGAGCAGGAATAACAGCAGTGCTAAATTGAGGTTTTATAACAAATAAACTTCCTCCAAAGGCTACAAATAAAAGAGTAGCTTGTTTTTTAGTAATTTTTTCGCTAATTAATAAGTAAGAAAAAATTATTGTGAAAAATGGAGCTAATTTAGAAAGTATTGTTGCATCAGATAAAAACATTTTATCTAGAGCATAATAATTTGTTAGTATTGCTAAAGTTCCAGCAACACCTCTAGCAAATAGATATTTTCTACTTCCTTTTTTACCAAAGAAAGAACCTTTTTTATATCCTATGATGAAGCAAACTATTATGGTTGCTACAACATTTGTTAGAAAGGTTTTTTGGTAAGGGTTAACACCTTCAGCAAGCTTACTAAGCAAGTTCATAGTAGCAAAGGCTGCTGAAGAAAGTATCATAAAAATAATTCCTTTAGTTTTTGAGTTCATTTTCTTCTCCTTAATATATTTTTATCCATAATGCGTTGAATTTAAGTGAAAGTCCAAATTTTCAATTTGGTATCTTGAACTTATACCATGGAACATAGTGAGGTTGTATTCCTTAAATAAATACTATTTTAAAACATATTCTACTATAAAAAATTTAGATGTTTATTGTATTTATATAAACAAAGACTATTATAGGTGTAAGAAAAAGAGAGGTCAAATCAAAAAATAGGTAAAAAAGATGAATTAAACTTTAAAATTTTATCAAGCTTTAAACATAGCAAAGTTATTAATTTGGTACAAAAAAATGTATTGAAGTTTGAAATAAAAGAATATGTTTATAAAAAGATAATTAAGTAAATTATTTTTATGAGTTGGGATAATTATTTATAATTTAGGATATTATATAAAATTAGTCGAGAAAAGTTTTGAATATACAAATAAATTATGAATAATGAAAAGAATATAAATAAAAACTAGGACATATAGAGAAAAGTGGAGTAAAATTATTTATTAGAGAATAATAACTTTTATAAGAATTTATATAGAAAAGATATTTTACATATTAAATTTAAGAAGGTGATTTTTTGAAAGCTGAAATAATGGCAATAGGAACAGAAATACTTTTAGGTGATATAGTAAACACAAATGCACAATTTTTAGCTAGAGAGCTAGCCAATTTAGGTGTAGGTGTGTATCACCAATCAGTAGTTGGGGATAACTCAGACAGGATTTTAGAAGCTTTTGATAATGCTTTTAAGAATTGTGACACTATAATCACAACTGGTGGTTTAGGACCTACTAAGGATGATTTAAGTAAGGAACTTGCAGCAAAATATTTCAATGTGGAAATGTGTTTAAGAGAAGATCTGCTTTGTGATTTGGAGGATTATTTTAAGAAAAATAACCTTGAAATGACAGAGAATAATAAAAAGCAATGTTATTTTCCAAAGGAGGCAATAATACTTCCAAATCCTAATGGAACTGCTCCAGGAGCTATTTTAGAGGGAGAAAATAATAAAAGAATAATACTTCTTCCAGGACCACCAAGAGAAATGGAACCAATGTTTACAAATCACGTGGTACCATATTTAAGTAAATTTACTGACAGAGTATTAGTTTCTAAAATTTTAAGAGTTTTTGGTATTGGAGAAAGCAAGATGGAGGACTTAGTTTCTGATCTTTTAGACAGTGAGAATCCTACAGTAGCTCCTTATGCAAAGAATATTGATGTTATCTTAAGAGTAACTGCCAATGGTAAGAGCAAAGAAGAGGCTGAGAAACTTATTGCTCCAATGGAAAAAGAAATTAGAAAGAGACTTGGAGATAATATTTACGGAGAAGGTGAAGTAACCTTAGAAGAGGTTGTTGGAAAGTTACTAGTAGATAAGAAGATGACAATTTCAACAGCTGAATCTTGTACTGGCGGAATGATTGCAAGTACCTTAATAAACTACCCAGGAATATCCGAGGTATTTATGGAAGGTGCTGTTACTTATTCTAATGAAGCAAAAATGAAAAGACTTGGTGTTAAAAAAGAAACATTAGATAAGTTTGGTGCAGTTAGTGAAGAGTGTGCTAGGGAAATGGCAGAAGGAATAGCCAAGAATGCTAGCACAAGAATTGGAGTTTCTGTAACAGGAATAGCAGGTCCTGGTGGTGGAACTGAGGAGAAGCCTGTAGGACTTGTTTATGTTGGTTTATGTATAGATGGTGTTACAAAGGTTAAGAAATTTAACTTTAAAGCAGAAAGACAAAGAGTTAGAACTAGAACCATGATGAATGCATTAGATTGGATAAGAAGAGAGCTCGAAAAGAGAAACTAAAGATAAAAATGGAAATACCCATTAAGTTTACTTAATGGGTATTCATATGTGCTTAGACTAGCTAATAATTTATTTTAAAAGCTTTGTTTTAGTTAATATTGATTTTTAGCTAGACTTTCAGACCTAGCTTAATTTCGCAAAGAGTGTCTATTATCTATTCCAGAATAATAGCTAAGGCTTCTAAACTAGCTTCGCGTCGAACAGAAGAAGCCTCTTAACGCTATTATTCTTTCATATATAATGAAACTCTAATTGCTCATTAAGATGGTCTTACAGTTCTATCTAAAAATCAAAAATAACCTAAAATAAAACTTATAAATATATGTCTTAATTAAATTTTTAAAAAGTAAGAGAGTATTTAAATACTCTCTACTAGAAAAACATGAAGAAAATTTATTACATTATAAGGGTTTTAAGGGGGAGACAGTTTCGTTATTCCGTACATTAACGAAACTGTCAGTATAAATAAAATGGGGGAGAGGCTATTATAAGATTGAAGCTTATTGCCTCAGTAAATAGTATTAACAGTATTAATTTTTTTATACAGTTATAAACAAAATATTTTAATATTTTATAGAATTTTTTTAGTGAATTTATACCTTGCAAAATTACTACACTAAGATAGTAATTAAACAAAAAAGTAATTAATTAGTAATATTAGCTAATTAATAAATATGTTATATTTTAAGTTGAGTAAATATGCTTTAATGTATTAAACTTAGGTTTATGCGATATTTTAAATTTTATGTTTTAGAAGGGAGAAATAAGATGAAGCCTATATTTAAAGTAAGTTTATATTTTCTTATAGTATTAGTTTTATCAATAATAGGGCCATATTTTTTATCACCAGCTCTATATAGCATAGGATTAACGCCACCATTAGTTTTAATGGCAACGCACATAGTATTTTTTATAATACCAGCAATAATATATATTATAGTAACTAAAAGTAATTACAAGAAAGTTTTTAGCTTTAAGAAGCCAAAGGGAAAAGATGTGTTTTTTGCTATATTAATAGCAGCTTTAGCAAATCCAGTTATGATGTTTTTTTCATATTTATCAAGCTTCTTTTATACAAATGATGTAGCATTACTTTTAGGTCAAATGAATTCATTCCCATTATGGTTAATGGTTTTAGTTATAGGGGTTACACCAGCCATAACAGAAGAGATAACTATGAGAGGGATTGTTCTATCAGGATTTGAATTTAAAAGTAAGCATGTAGCAGCAATAATGACAGGTATAATGTTTGGTATCCTTCATTTAAATGCTCAGCAATTTTTATATGCTGCAGTTATGGGAATAATCTTAGCTTATGTAGTAAGAGCAACTGGAAGCATATTCTTATCAATGTTAATTCACTTTTTAATTAACTCATGGAATTTAATTATGCAGAGAATAACTAGCCAAGGAATAACAACAGAGGATCTAGTACATCAAATGGATGCGGTACAAAATGTACCTATTGAGGTTAAAATACAATTATTATTCTATTATTTAGTATTAGCAATAATTTGTGGATTTTTAATTAGTTATTTAATAAGAAAAATGGAAAAGAGAAATCTAAATATTACTTTAGATGAACTAGATGTTGCAACAAGAGTTTCTTACAAAGAAGAGAAAGTAATAAATGTACCATTTGTATTAAGTGTAATAATATTTATAATTTACACCTTCTTTATAGCCATTTAGTAATTTTAGAATACAAAAAAGGAACTGTTTTGGGATAACAGTTCCTTTTTCTATTAAATTGTGTGGTTAACTTAAGAGTGTATTAAGTTACTAATATTATTAACTAATAAATTAAAATTTATACATCTTAATAAACTTTAAATTTTTTACCAAGAATAGTCTTTTTATATTCTAAGGTTGCGTCAGTAAAAAAGTGAGATATTTTTTTATCTGCAACTATTTTAATACCATTATCTATAACCACATCGTCATTTTCATGTTGTTCATCCAGAACAACCTTGATATTTAAGCCTGCTCAGCCAGAGGAACAAGCTTCTATTCTAATAGCATCTTTATCACTGTTGGCAAGCATATCTTTAACTTTGTCAATTGAGTTTGGATGTATCTTAATCTTCATAATAAAACTCCTTCCATAAAATTAATGTTAAAGATTTTATATAATTAATTTAACTTTATGACTTAGATTATATACTCAGATTAAAAAAGAATCTATTATATTGTTTGTTTAAAACATAGCCTTTTATAAAAATAATAGTCAACTTTATTCTATATTGAATATAATAAAAAATATGCATAAAAGAATAGTATGCATAAAATTATGAACAAAAATAAAATTTATTCATAAAATGTTTAAAAAGCACTTGAATTTTCATAGGAAAGTGTTATTATAAATATGTAAGAAATAATTATTATTAATTAATACAATTTAGAAATTATTTATTTGGAAAAATAGACAATGTAATGTTTCTTCAAATAAGTGATTTGTAGGAGGTTTTTATAATGAAAAGTTTAAAAGGAACTAAAACTGCTGAAAATCTAATGAAATCATTCGCTGGTGAATGCCAAGCAAGAACTAGATATACTTATTTTTCAAGTACAGCTAGAAAAGAAGGATATATTCAAATATCAAATATCTTCTTAGAAACTGCAGAAAATGAAAAAGAACATGCTAAAGTATTTTTTAAGCATTTACAAAATGATTTACAAGGAGAAATGGTAGAAATTGATGCTGCTTATCCAGTAGAATTACCTACAAATACATTAACTAATTTAAAATTTGCTGCTGCAGGAGAATATGATGAATTAAGTAATCTTTATCCATCATTTGCAGAGGTTGCGGATAAGGAAGGATTCCCAGAAGTAGCTGCTTCTTTTAGAATGATAGCTAAAGCTGAAACAGCTCATTTTAATAGATATACTAAATTAGCTAAAAACATTGAAGAAGGACAAGTGTTCAAAAAAGATGAAGTTGTTCTTTGGAAATGTGATAACTGTGGATTCATTTGGGAAGGTAAAGAAGCTCCATTAAAATGTCCTTCATGTCATCATCCACAAGGTTACTTTGAAGTTTTTAAAGAAACTTATTAAAATATAAATTTTATTTACGCTTAACTCGTACCATTTTATTATGGATTGAATGTGAATTTGATAAAACTAAACTTATTTCAGAGGGAGCCTAAACTCTCTCTGAATTTTTTTTACGATTACCATAATATTATTTAGCACACTTTAAGAGGACTGCATCAAAAATAGCTTAAAATACTTATAAATTAATTGGTACATTACCCTTGCGCCAATTAAAAGTTCTTTATTTTAAGCTTAGAGATAGTCCTTTTTATTATATTAAATTAGTATGTTTATGGACAAAATAAAAATTGTTGTATTAAAATTACTTTCTAAAAAAACTTACATAAATACTATTTTGTTTAGTATCTGTGTAAGTTTTTATTAATATCTATATAATCTTTAATATAAACTTTTTATTAGGATAATGAGTATTTAAACACCACCATTTTACTTTCATCATTAATTGGTCTCCAAAATTGAATTTCATCAATTAGAAGTTCTCTATTAAAATTATAGTCTTGAAGTTTAGTATAAGCTGATTCAAACTCGTCCTTTCCCCATACCCTTTGAGCAAAATATGGATTAGCTAAGGATACATGAAGTTTCCATGTATTTGGATTAGATGTTAGCTTAAATCCTGCTTTTAATAGGTTTTCATAAAGCTCTATAGAAAGTTTTTTAATTACGCCACTTTTCTCATCTACTTTTAAATTTACAGACCTATATGGTTCTCCAAACTTAATAAGCCCGTTTATGTGCACTTCAAATTTTTTATATGATTTTAAAGTGTTTTTTACTACCTCATTTAATTTATCCATATCAGGATCTTCAATTACATCTAGAGTAATATGAAGCATTGGGAGATTCTCATAAAGCTTATATTCATTTGAAATTGATTCTTGCAGTGGCTTTATTATTGCATAGGAAGCCTTGTCAAATAATGCAACTAAATAATATAGCATAATAAACCCCTTTCTTACTAAATGTACAAATTTATACCAAGTATTTAGTTTATTATAGCATATTGAAACCTATTAATACTATAATAGAACATCTTGATTATATTATATACAGAGTTAGAGTAAGAGTTTCTTTTTTTGATTTAAGTAAAGGTTAATTTAAAATATAGTTTTTTATTTAATTAGTATTGATAAAAAGAATTTTTTATTTTAAAGTAAAATTTTTAGAACAATTTTCTTTAAAATGTATATATTAGTTTATTGAGGGAATTTATCATGGAAGTAAAAATTTTTTTCAGTAAATTAAGAGTAAATAAGGTTTGAATTTTATGGGGAGGAAATAAAAATATATTTGAAAAATCAAACTTAGATAATATACTATATATGATGTGTATTAAAGAATTTTAAAGTTAATATTTATTTTTAGATAGACTTTCAGATTTAGCTAAAAATAAATAATAGTTTAAAACATAGTATGAAAAACAGTAATATAGATTTTTATATAAAAATTTTAGTTTGAAAGGTGGAATAGGGAAATGGTAGAGAGCAGAGTAAGTAGATTAAATAAGAAAAAAGCATCTAAGGGATCAGTTCTATATAATATAATTGGAGTTTGTTTCTTAGCTCTAATTTTGTTTATTGGTAGCCAAATGTTTCTTTAAGAATTGATTACTTAGTTGGAGTTTATTTGCACGAATAACTATTCGGTAAATATAAATTCCAGCTTAAAATATTTTATATGTTACATAATATATAAGTTTTGATATGAAAATTTCACTTAGTATTGAAGTGCAGGTTTAATTTACTAAGATATACTATTTTGAGTTTATAATATAAGATTAATGATTTTTATAGAAATTTTTTTAGATTTGTAGATAAGGAGAGATATAAGTTAAATGAGTATTTTAATAGTTAAGAATATGAATCATGGCTTTGGAGATAGAGCCATATTTGAAGATGTGTCCTTTAGACTTTTAAAGGGGGAGCACGTAGGTCTTATAGGAGCTAATGGAGAAGGTAAATCAACTTTCATGAACATAATCACAGGTAAACTTATGCCAGATGAGGGAGATGTTCAATGGAGTAACAAGGTTAGAGTTGGTTACATGGATCAGCATGCTCAACTTGAAAAAGGTAAGAGTATAAGAGAAGTTTTAAGAGAAGCATTCCAATATCTTTTTGATATGGAAATTGAAATGAATGGTCTTTATGAGAGAATGGGTGAAATGTCAGAGGATGAAATGACTAAAGCCTTAGAAAGAACAGCTACAATTCAAGATATGCTAGATCATAACGGATTTTATATGATAGATGCAAAGGTTGAAGAAGTTGCAGCTGGTTTAGGTCTTAGAGATGTAGGATTAGACAAAGACGTTACTGATTTAAGTGGAGGACAAAGAACTAAGGTTTTATTAGCTAAACTTTTATTAGAAACACCGGATATATTACTTCTAGACGAGCCTACAAACTATCTTGATGAGGAACATATAGCTTGGCTTAAGAACTACTTAATAGGATATGAAAATGCATTTATATTAATATCACATGATATTCCATTCTTAAATAGCGTAGTAAATGTAATCTACCATGTTGAAAATAGAGCATTAACTAGATACACAGGAGATTACGACAACTTCATGAGAGTATATGAAGCTAATAAGAAGCAATTAGAGGCCGCTTACGAAAGACAACAGGCTGAGATTGCTAAGCTTGAGGATTTCGTTGCTAGAAATAAGGCGAGAGTTGCCACAACAGGTATGGCAAGAGCTAGACAAAAGAAATTAGATAAGATGGATAGAATAGAACTTGTAGGAGAAAAACCAAAACCAGAGTTCAACTTCAAGCAAGGAAGAACTTCAGGTAAATTAATATTTGAAGCAAGAGACTTAGTTATAGGATATGATGAGCCATTAAGTAAGCCACTTAACATAAGAATGGAAAGAGGCCAAAAAATAGCTTTAGTTGGAGCTAACGGTCTTGGAAAATCAACTCTTCTAAAAAGTTTAATGGGAATAATTAAACCTATAAGTGGAGAAGTTGAAACAGGAGATTACCAAAGCATAGGATACTTCGAGCAAGAAATAAAAGAAGCTAATTACAATTCATGTATAGAAGAAGTATGGCAAGAGTTCCCAGGATACACTCAATACGAGGTAAGAAGCGCCTTAGCTAAATGTGGACTAACAACAAAACACATAGAAAGCTCAGTAGCAGTATTAAGTGGGGGAGAACAAGCTAAGGTAAGACTTTGTAAACTAATAAACAATGAAACAAACATACTTATCCTAGACGAGCCTACAAACCACTTAGATGTTGAAGCTAAGGATGAATTAAAGAGAGCATTAAAAGAATATAAAGGAAGCATACTTTTAGTTTGCCATGAACCTGAATTCTATAGAGATGTAGTAACAGATGTATGGAATTGCGAAGAGTGGACGACTAAAATTGTGTAAATAAGTTAGAAAAGAGTTAGCTGATTTTTGCTAACTCTTTTTAGATATATTAAGTATATATTTTTTTATATTTACATCATTAAAAGTAAAAAATTAAAATATAGTATAGTGATTATTGATGAATGAATAAATAGAAATTAAAATAAGCTTAATTTATGAAGAATGAAAGTTTGTAATTGAGGATGAAAGATAATGATGCAAAAATAAGTGCTTAACATTTAAAATGTTAAGCACTTTTTCTTATGTTTTAAAATACTTTGACTTAAATATAGCTTTTTATTTTAATATGAATTCATTGAATAAATAGTTTATTTTAGAAATTTTTGATTTAAAAGGAATTTTAAACTAATATATATGTTAGATACATAAACTTAAGAGGAGCGATAAAATGTTTAAAATACTATTAGTGGAAGATGATAAGAACATAAGTGAGATGATTACAGATTATTTGACCAGTGAATCATATATTATTAACACATGCTTCAATGGAGAAGATGCTATTAATTATTTCAATACAGAAAAATATGATTTGATTTTATTGGATTTAATGATACCAAAAATAAATGGAATAGATGTTTTAAGAAAAATTAGAAAGACTAGTACAGTTCCTATAATCATTATTACTGCTAAAGATGATGATAATGATAAGGCCATAGGATTAGGGTTAGGAGCTGATGATTATATAACTAAACCATTTTCTTTAGTTGAGCTTTCTGCAAGAATTAAAGCAAATATAAGAAGGGTTACTCAATATATAGAAAAGAAAAATAATATAATTTTTGTGAAGGACTTAGAAATAGATTTAGATAGATATTCAGTAACTAAAAATGGAGAAAATTTAAATTTCACTCAGACAGAGTTTGGAATTTTAAAATTATTGGCTTCAAATAAAGGGAAAGTTTTTTCAAAGGAAATGATATATAACCATGTATGGAATGAACCATATTATGGTGAAGAAAACGTGATAAATTTACATATAAGAAGGATAAGAAAAAAGATAGAAGATAAAAAGGAAAATAGTTATATTAAAACTCTATGGGGCATTGGGTACTGTATAGAGGAGGAATAACTGATGAAAATACTAATGTTACTAGTAATAATTTTTTTAATATTAGGTTATTTATATGAATTTAAAAAATATAAAAAACAAACAAATGAAATAAATTATATAAGCGACAAACTTAATGATATTTTGGAAAATAGAACAAATGAAAAAATTTTATTATTTACTGATAGTAAAGAGTTAATAAGTTTAATTTCTGGTATAAACAGATTGTTGGATTATAGTACTAATAATAAAGTAGCATATGAGCATTCTAAATTATCAATGATGAGGATGATATCTAATATTTCACATGATTTGAAAACACCATTAACAACTTTAAAAGGGTACGTAGAAATGCTAAAAATGAAATTTAATGAGGACAAAATGATCATTAAAGTAGAATCTAGAATTGATGAAATTTTACAACTGATAAATAAATTTTTTGATTTAGCAAAACTTGAGTCAGGAGATAAAATTCTTAAGTTAAAGAAGATAAACTTATGTGAAGTATGTAGGAAAAATATGTTTGAGTTCTATAATGTTATTTCTAGAAAAAAACTTGAAGTAAAAATAAAAATACCAGAAGAACCTATTTTTATAAGTGGTGATGAAGAAGCGCTTGGAAGAATACTAAAAAATTTGATAGATAATGCTATTAAATATGGTAGTGATGGGCAATATTTAGGGATAAAGCTTTATAAAAATAAAGAATATACCTGTGTAGAGGTTGAGGATCATGGTAAGGGGATAATAGAAAAAGAAAAAGAACTAATTTTTGAAAGATTATATACATTAGAAGATTCAAGAAGTATGGAATATCAAGGAAGTGGGCTAGGTTTAACTATAACAAAAGAACTTGTTGAAAAGATGAATGGTAAAATTAGTTTGTTTAGTATACCTAATGAAAAAACGGTATTTAAAATACTATTTCCATTAGCTAATTAAAAGTTAATATAAAAGACAGTTTTAAGACAGAAAAAAGAATTTTTACTTTGCTATACTTTTCATTGAAAGGAGAGAACTTCATGGATGATATGTTAAAGATAAATAATTTAACTAAAATATATAACAATAATAAGGTTATTGATAATGTAAATATGAGGATAAAAAAAGGTGAAATATATGGTTTTCTAGGTCCGAATGGAGCAGGGAAAAGTACTATTATGAAAATAATTCTTAATCTAGTAAAGCCAACTGAAGGTGAAGTTTTAGTATTTGATAAAGATTCTAATAGAGATAATTTTGATATTTTAAAAAGAATTGGTTCTCTCATAGAAAGTCCATATTTTTACGATAAGTTAACGGCAAGAGAAAATTTAAATTTACATTGTGAGTATATGGGATATCACAATAAAGAAAGAATTAAAGAAGTTTTAGATTTTGTTGGTTTACATAATATCGAAAAAAAACGTGTTTGTGATTTTTCATTAGGAATGAAACAGAGACTAGCAATAGCTAGAGCTATAATTACACAACCTGAATTTCTTATATTAGATGAGCCTATTAATGGATTAGATCCAGAGGGAATAAAAGAAATGAGGTTGATAATAAGGGAGTTAAATGAGAAGTATGGAACAACAATACTTATTTCAAGTCATATTCTATCAGAAATTGAATTGATAGCAGATACTATTGGGGTTATAAAAAATGGTAGAATTTTAGAAGAAATTTCTATGAAAGATATGCAAAAATATAACTCAAATTACATAGAATTAGAAGTTAATAATCTAGAAAAGACTGGATACTTAATTGAAGAAGAATTTGGTATTAAAAATTATAAAATAATTTCTGAAAATAAAATTAGAATCTATGATTTAACAGTATCCAAAAATGAAATTTCAAAATTAATGATTAATAATAATATTGAATTAGAAAGTATAAGTAAAAAGGAAAGCACCTTAGAAGAATATTTTTTAAAGCTTATTCAGGAGGCAAACTATGTTTCATTTGATTAAGCTAGAAATAAAAAAATATAAATTATATAGATATGTTTTACCAGCTGTTATTTGTATTATTGGCGTTATAGCTTTTTTAACAATGTCTTTTATAACTACTTTAGTTGATTCAAGACAAGCTATGGATACATATGAAAACACTTTAAGAATGATACAAGTGATTATGACACAAATATTTATAATATTTTCAGCAGTATTAACGACAAAAATAATAATGGATGAGTATAAAAATAGAACTATTTTAAATATGTTTACTTATCCAATAAATAGAAAGAAGATTATTATAGCAAAACTATTAGTAATTATATTATTCACAATGATAGCTATATTAATTGGTGATTTAATATGTACAGCTTATGTAATGATTTTAGATTCATTTGTAAATGTAGTAAGTGGAAATTTTGATTTAAAATATTTTCTTATAGGAGTACTTCTTACAAGCGTAGCTATGGGAGGAATTTTATCATTAATTCCTTTTTCAATTGGTATTATATTAAAAAAATCGGGGGTGGCTACTTTAATTACTTCAGTAATAATAGCAGTAGTATTACAACCTATAATAATAGGCAACTCTAGTTTATTAAGTACACTTATTAAGTTAATAATAGTATTAATAATAGTTTGGGGTATAAGTTTCTATGTTTTAAAAAATCAAATAAATAAAATAGAAAATAATTATGTAGATTAAAAATAATAGTGATTTTATATAAAGATTTAATATATAACCATCAGATTATCTGATGGTTTTTTATATTTGTGAGAACAATAAAAATTTTTTGCAAGATAATAAAATTATATGTAAGTTGATGGCTGAATACAAAATATAAATTGAAAAATTAATAAAAAAGAAAGTTTTTAGACAGTTTTACAATATAAAAAAGAAATATTTAATTGATATACTAGTTATTGTTATATATACAAAAAATAAACAACAAGGGAGAGATATTAATGTTTAAACAAGTAAATCAAAATGCTAAAAAAGAGAATCGTTGGCCTTGTATGCTTTGTGATGAATGGTCATGGGATGTACTTAGCTAAAAAAATCTAACAAAAAATCACTTTTTATTTAATAAATAAAAAGTGATTTTTTATATGAGAAAATATAAGGAGTTTATACATGAATAACTTTGATAGAGTTTTAGAATTTTATCCATTTAAAATTTTTAAACAAAATAATAAAATTTATTTATATACTATTAATTCAAATGGATTATTTGAATTAGATTATAGAACTTTACTTTTAATAGAAAATGAGGGGAAAAGTATTAAGGAAGCTTATAATAATTTAAAACATTTATTTTCTAAAAATGAATTTATAGAAGTATTAATTCAAATGGAGCAGGTAGAATTCTTAAAGGGATTTGAAAAAATATATAATAATGATACTTATCTTTTAGATAAGAAATTATCTTCATTAACATTAATGGTTATTCAAGAATGTAACATGAGATGTAAATATTGTTATGGAGATGGTGGCGAATATAGTGACAAAGGTAAAATGAATAAGGAAGTTGCTTTAAAGGCAATTGATTTCTTAATAGATAATACAGATGAAAGAGAATTATTAATAGCTTTTTTAGGGGGAGAACCTTTATTAAATTTTAAGTTAATTAAAGAAGTCGTTAATTATTGTAAAATAAAAGAGAAAAAATACAATAAGAAATTTTCTTACACAATTACAACTAATGGAACAGTTATTAATGATGAAATAGAAGAATTCTTAGTAGAAAATAATATTTCTATTCAAATAAGTATTGACGGTGTAAAAGAAAAACATAATGAAAATAGATATTTTAGTAATAAAAGAGAATCATACGATGAAATAATAATCAAAACTAAAAATATAAGAAAATATGATAAAATTACTGCCAGAGCAACAGCTACAAAAAATAATTTGAATTTTATTGAAATATTTAACCACTTAAATTCATTAGGATTTAAATGTATTCCAATTGCTTTAGCACAAAATTTACTAGATGATAATGATTATAAAAAAGCGACTGAAGAATATGTAAAATTTATAAATTATTTTGAAAATTTAATAAAAGAAAAGAAATATTTTGAAATAAATAAATTTCCAATGTTAAAGTCAGCTTTAGAGAAAATAGAATTTTCTAATAAAAGATCTTTGGGATGTGGAGCGGGTAGAAATACATATGCTGTAGATATATATGGTAATTTATTTCCTTGTCATAGATTTGTAGCTAACAAAGAATATTGTGTTGGAAGCATATTTAAAAAATTTAATAACATAGATAAATTTATTAAAAAATTCAATGTTTATAGCCATAAACAATGCGAAAATTGTTGGGTGCAAAATTTATGTCTAGGTGGATGTCCAAATGAAAATCTAGTTAATACAGGTAATATTCAAACTTCGAGTTATCGTAATTGTAATTTTACTAAAATAATTTATGAGGAAATAATTAAGTTATATTTACGTTTAGATGACGAAGATAAAAAACATATTTTTGAAAATATTTAATTTGAAAGTTATAAGTTTTAAGAGAGTAATTATACTCTCTTTTTTAGTTTAAATTAATAAATAGATTAATAAGTTGCTAAGAATATAAAAAATGTTGAAATTAAAAATTAATATAAAAGATAGTTTTAAGACAGAAAAAAGAATTTTTCTATTGATAAACTAATTAATAGAGAGATTAGAAGTTTTTTACTTATCAAGGAGGAGAACTATGTTTCATTTGATTAAGTTAGAATTAAAAAAATATAAATTATATAAATACATATTTTTTGCTTTTATATGCATAATTGGTATCTTGACATATATAACAATAACTAATTTATTTACACAAAAAATTATAGAAAGAAATACTACATACGAAATGATTTTTTGGATGGTTGATGTAATTGTTATAGGAACATTTGTTATATTTTCAGCAGTATTAATGACAAAAATAATAATGGATGAATATAAGAATAGAACCATTCTAATTCTTTTTACTTATCCAATAAACAGAAAAAAGGTTATTTTGGCAAAATTAATAATAGTTATTATATTTACAATTATAGTTTTACTAATTGGTAATTTAGTATGTACAGGTTATATGATAATTTTAGAATCAGTTACACAAGGAATAAAGGGAAATTTTAATTTAAGACATTTTATTATAGTGGGCCCTATTATAAGTGTAATCATGGGAATAATTTTATCATTATTTCCTTTTGTAATTGGTATTTTGAAAAAGTCGGGTATAGTTACCATAGTTACAGCAGTAATAATAGCTGCGTTTATGCCTAAGATAATATCTAAAAACACAAATCTAATAATCAATGAAAAAGCTATATTTATTGAAATTGCTGTAATTTTAATGATTTTAGTTATATCAATGTTTTATGTTTTTAAAAAGGAGATAAATAATTATAGGTAAGAAATAATGTTTAGAGACTGATAAATTTTGAAAGGATAAAAAATATGTTTGATTTAATTAAGTTAGAATTTAAGAAATATAAATTACAAAGATATATATTAGCGGCTATTATATGTATAGTCGCAATAATGGCTAGTATGACAAGTGATTTTGTAAAAGATTCAAATAGAGCTATAGATACAGGAAATACAATGTTACGCAATTTAAGAATGAGTATTATGATTGTAACAATAACGTTTATAATATTTTCAGCAGTACTAACAGCAAAAATAATGATAAGTGAATATAAGAATAAAACTATTTTAGTTATGTTTACATATCCAATAAGTAGGAGAAAAATTATTATATCTAAAATGCTTATAGTTGTTGGATTTACTATGATATCTATATTAATTGGAGATTTAGTCTGTTCTTCTTATATGATAATTTTAAATTCTTTTACACATGTAATATATGGAGAATTCGTCTTTGAAAATTTCATGATAGTAGTACTTTTTATAAGTATAATTATTGGAGGTATATTATCATTACTTCCATTTGTTATTGGAAGTATAAAAAAATCATCAGTAGCAACTTTGGTCACCTCAATAATAATTTCAATATTAATACCAATAATAATAGGAATAAGTTCTAATATAAGAAATTTAGTTGTTGTGTCAGTTTTAATAGGGTTAGTAATTGTGGGAATAACTTTTTGTTATATTCTTATAAAAAGTGATATAGTAAATAATTAAATAAAGATTTATGAAAAACAACTCAATTAGTAATAGATTAAAAATTCATTTTTAAAAATAACTTTAATAAATTAAATAAAATGAATTTGTTAAGAAATTTGTTGTTTATTTAGAAATATGGTAACTAAATATAGGAATAAATTATTAATATTAATTATTTGTGATTAATATTAATAATATGTATTCGGAAATTTTACATATATTTTGACAGTTTTCCCAAAATGATGTAGTATACAAGACGAATTCAATTGACCTAAAAACAATTAAAAAGTAAATAAAATGAATACAAATTATAGAAACGTTGAGATATATCCTGTATCTGGGCATCTGGGATATATTGAGTTATTGATGCAACCGGCTATATTTATAAAAATTTATAAATATTAGTCGGTTTTTTTATTTTTAATTTTATTAAAGAAAGGAGGAGTTCTGTGAAGCGAAAGAAAAAGTATTTTATTACGGCCTTAGCAACATTTATTTCTATGCTATTAAGTATAATCTCACCTGGAGTTCTTGTATTTGGTGAAAATTCAAAATTACTTCAAGGTGATGGTGGTGTTGAAATTACAAGTGCTACTTTCCAAAGTAATACTGTCTCAAAAGATATAATCAATACTTTACAAATTGACTATAAGATTTTAGATAAAAGCAAACTAAAACCTGGCGATAAAATTGTTATTGAATTTCCAGATATTTTTAAGGATATAACACCTGTATATTCCGATGCACATTTTACCAGTTGTACTAATAAAAATGGAGTAGTTACTCTAATATTTAATGAAAATGTAGAAAAAGCTGTAACAGGATATCTATCTATACGTGTCACTGGAAATAGCAATATTAGACAAGGTGTAAAATATCCAGTTAACATTGATTTAAATGGACAAACTAAAACAATAGATGTAACAGGTAACGAGTCTCAAGGTGGGGGTTCTGGTAAGTATCCACTTATGTACAAAACAGCTAATTTACCAAACGCTGCTATAGATAAGGATGGGGTAAAGCAATATTATGGAGAAATAACTGATAGAAACAAGCCTATAACATATTATATAGAAATAAATTTAGGTGATGGTATAAATCCACATACTAGACAATATTTAAATAATGCTAAATTTGTTGATAATATTCCAAAAGGAATGGCTTTAGATACAGCAAGTATACATATAAGGAGAGATAGTTTTTCTGGGAAAAGCACAGATGCCACACAAGAGTTTTGGGACAATAATAAACTTAAAGCTGATACTAAATCTTTGGAAGTAGATTTTGGAGATATACCATATGACCATTACTTTATTAGTTATAATACACTTGTTACATCTACTGAAGATGGATATTTAAATAATGCAAATTTATATTATGACAGTGAATCAAAAGATGTACCTTCTAGTCATTATTCAAGATTATCCAAAGATGCAGGTGCTCTAAACGTTTACAAACATGTAGATAAAACAAATGTAACCAATGATCCTAATGATCAAAAAATTAAATATCAAATTAAATTTGATTCTTATGGACATTTTTTAAAAGATACTTTAAATATTGTTGATACATTAGATTCTAGATTAAGTGATATTAAAATAACATCTACTGATCAATTTACTACTAATTTTGATGAAACAACAAAAAAACTGACTATTAAAAATGATAAAGCGGCTATAGATCCTAATGATGATGCTTATATTACTATAGAAGCAAGTATGAAAAATGTTAAGCCAGGAGATGAGGTTAAAAATATTGCATATGTAAATGGCAATCCTACCAATGAAGTTTCTACTAAAAAAAATCCTTTAGTAGAAATAATCAAAATATCTAAAAATGATGCAGAAGCCACTTTACTTGATGGAGCTATTTTTAAACTAACAACTAAAGATGGCAACCCTGTTAAAGATGTCTATGGTAAAGAGATTACCAATATTATAAGTTCATCAGAATCACCAATAACACTAGAATTACCTTATGGTGATTATAAATTAGAAGAAACTAAAGCACCAGATGGATATAAACTTGGTCAGATACCTATTAAATTTAATGTGAATAATCAAAGTAAGGTAGTTAAAGTAGTTGCTAAAGATGATCCACTCCCAACTACTTGTAACTTAGTTATAAATAAAATAGATGAAAAAGATGATCCTATTTTAGGTGCTGAATTTGAATTAGCAAAACAAGACGATCCTGAAAATGCTTTAAAATTTAGCTCTGAACAAGACAATTATGAAATAAATGAAAATGGAACTATAAATTTAGTACCTTTAGGAAATGATGCATCTTTTAAAATTAATAACTTACCTTATGGTAATTACATATTAAAAGAAATAAAGTCTCCTAATGGTTATAAATTAAGTGAAGATATTTATATAACTTTAAACTCTGAAGAAAGCTTTTATAAAATAGGAGAACAAGGCGAAAAAATAATTTTAAATAAAAACTCGGAAATAGATGGATATAGTATTTCAGTAAAAAATATCCCAAGAATAATATTACCTGAAACAGGCGGAAGTGGAACTTTTAAATTTTATTTAATTGGAATTACATTATTAGCAGGGGTATTAATCTTGTTAGTTAGCACTAAATTTATTTTAAAAGAAAGGAAGAATTAATAAATGAAAAACAATATTTTAAAAAAACTTAGTATCTTTATGTCATTCATGTTTATTTTTATTGCAACATCAATCCCTGTATTTGCAGCAACACCATCAATTTCTAAGAATGCACCAACTACAGGTAGTATAACAATAGCAAAAAATGGGGCAACTTTTAATGCATATAAGTTATTAGATGCAACCCAGAGTGGAGATGCTTATGAATATTCACCAACTAGTGAGTTTAAAGGATTTTTTAATAATTCACAATATGGTTCTTATTCTGAAAATGATATACAAAATTTAGATGCAGAACAAACAAAACAATTTGCCGTTGATTTACATAAATATGTTACTGATAATGATGTATTAGGACAAAAACTTTTAGAGGGACAAGAAAATACTGTTAATTTAGGATATTATTTAGTAACAGAAACTTCAAGTGATTCAGAGGGGGCTGCTGTTGCTTCAGGACCTATATTAGTTTCAGTTCCAGAAGTTTCAGGAGATACATGGAATTATAATGTGACTATTAATCCAAAAGATAATACTCCTGCATTAGAAAAAAATATAATTGAAAATAATGAAAAAGTTAAAACTTCTTCTGATAATATTGGAGATGTTATAAAATATCAAGTAAATGCGACTATACCAACATATGAAGCAAATGCGAAAAATATAATGTATAAATTTACAGATACTATGAGCAAAGGGTTAACATACGATGAGGCTACTGGATTTAAAATAACTTCAGGAGATAAAGTTTTTAGTAGTCCAGAAGATTATACTTTAAGTTCACAAAAACAATCAGATGGTTCAACAGTGATTACAATTAATTTTGTATATGATAATATAAAAACTTATGTAGATACTGGTTTAACATTAAATTACCAAGCTACTTTAAATAATGAGGCAGTTGTTAGTACTGTAGGAAATCCTGGTAATCCCAATACTATAGAATTAGATTATACTAATAATCCAAATGTTGAAAATAGTTATAAAACTTTAACTGATAAAGTTACTTCTTATACTTGGGGATTTGGTATTAAAAAAGTTGATTCAAATGATAAGTCTAAAGTTTTAGCTGGTGCTGAATTCTCAATAAAAGATTCTAAAGGAAATGTATTAGCATCATATACATACAATAAAGATGGACAAGTAGTTCCTCTTACAGGAAATGCAGTAACTGACTCAAATGGTGTTACAACATTCACAGGATTAGAAGAAGGAACTTATATTATTACAGAAGAAAAAGCTCCAAATGGATATAGTCTATTAAAAGATCCGATAGACTTAAGAATTACAGCTAACAAAGATATTAGAGGTAATTATAATGGTGCTGCCACTATAAATATTTCTAACATCAATGAGGCTTCTAGCATAATAGATGATATTTCAGAAAAAGATGGAAATACTTTATTTAATGTTCAAATAGAAAACTATGAAGGATTCTCTCTTCCAAACACAGGTGGATTTGGAACAACAGGATTCATAAAAATAGCTATTATCTTATTAAGTGTGGTTTGCGTTCTAGCTATATTAGGGCTTGGATACATTAAATTAGAAAATAATAAAAAAACTAAAAATAAATATTAAATAAAAGGTTTGTTTTAAGCTAAGTCTGAAGAACTAGCTAAAACTTAACATTCACCTAAAACATAGCCTAAATAAAAAACTTCTTTTTATAATGTAAAGTTTATTCTATATAATCCTTTACTTAAAAAGAAGTTTTTTTATGAGATAATATTTATATTTGATGCATTATATTTAATTGAGGAGGTGAACTTCATAGTAATTTTATTACTATGAAAAATTATTTGAAAAAGCTAAGAAAACTATATTTTTTTATTTTAATTTTAATTACATTAATTGCCTTAGGATTCTTACTATATCCTAGCTTTTCTAATTACATAAACAATAAAATGGCAGTTTCCACAATTTCCGATTATACAAAAAAAATAAATAATGTTAATGATGAAGAACTTAGTGGTTTAATAAAAAAAATTAATAAATATAATCAAGATTTATTCAATGGAACTGCAGACAATAATCTACCTTCAGATTTAAATATTGAGCAGGGGAGCGTATTAGGATATATAGAAATTCCTAGTATAAATATTAATTTACCTATATATTTTGGAACTTCAGTAGATACATTAAAAAAGGGGGTTGGAGTGTTAGAAGGCACTTCTATTCCAATTGGTGGAGTAAATACTCATTCTGTATTGTCTGCTCATACTGGTCTGACAAATCAAAAATTATTTACAGATATAGATAAATTAAAAGAAGGAGACATATTCTATTTACATGTTTTCAAAAAAGATCTTGCTTATAAAGTAGATCAGATTAAAGTGGTAAATCCTAACCAAATTGATGATTTAAAAATAGTTAATGGTAAAGACTATGTTACTTTACTAACTTGTTATCCTTATGGTGTTAATACTGAACGTTTATTAGTAAGAGGAGAAAGAACTGAATTAAATTCAAATCACGCAGATGATATTCCAAAAGAAATAAGCACTTTTAATCATTCAAATCAAAATCTTATATTAATAGTAATAATATTACTTACAATAATATTATTTATTTTCTTAGTATTTTTAATCATGAAATTTAAATCTAAAAAGAAAGCTTAAATCAATATAAATATTTCTATGTAAGCGCGACTAGATTAAGTTATAATAAAGTCAATTTATATAGATGAAAGTTGGTAATTGAGGATGAAAAATAATGATACAAAAATAAGTAAATATATAAGTTTAATATTAAGACATAAACCAGAAGAAATAGGATTAGAATTAGATGAGCATGGATATTTAAATGTTTCAGACTTAATAAATGGATTAAATAAATCTTGGAAAGATTTTAATATGGATGACTTAGAAAGAATAGTTAGAGGAGATTCAAAACAAAGATATTCTTTTAATGAAGATAAAAGTAAGATAAGAGCCAATCAAGGTCACTCAATTCCTGTAAATTTAGAATTAAAGCCTATTAAACCTCCTAATAAACTATATCATGGTACTGGAAGAAAATATTTAGATTCTATTTTGAAAAATGGACTTATAAAAAAGGAAAGACAGTATGTTCATTTATCAAAGGATTTAGAAACAGCAAGTATTGTTGGCAAGAGACATGGAGATTTAGTTATTTTAGAAGTAAATGCAGAAGATATGTTTAATAAAGAAATTAAATTTTATTTATCTAATAACAATGTATGGCTTTGTGATTATGTACCTGTAGAATATATAAAAGAATTAAGAATAGATTAAATTATATGCCAGACTTTTAAAGTTAAAATGTAATTCAAATTTAATATTATTATAATCTCTAACATATAAAATTAAGTTATAATGTATGTAAAAAATTACAATAGATTTACATAAAAAGAGTTAATGTGGTTAAAGTTAGGTTATATATAAAGTATTATAGGGAACATTAACATAAACTAAAGCCATAAATTTAAAATAAACTAGTTAAGGAGGAAAATCAAAGATTTATTTAACTTATGAAAAAGAAGATTTTAATAATTTTAAGTATATTAGTTTTAATATTTACAGGAATAACTCTTTATTTAACTCGAGAGCAGATAATAGTTTTTTATAAATTGATTACTAATGGTGAGGTTATAAAGAGTTATATTGAAGGGTTTGGTGCTTGGGCAGCTTTAATATTTTTTATATTTCAGGTATTGCAAGTTGTTATATTTTTTATCCCTGGAGAAGTTATACAAGCGGCTGGGGGATATATATTTGGTACATTAGAAGGAACTTTGCTTTCATTCTTTGGAATTGCAGTTGGATCAGCGGCTTTATTTTATATATGCAAGAAGTTTGGAAAGAAGTTAGTACAAAAATTTGTACCTAAAGATATGTATGATGGCTTAGAAAAAGTATTGAATAGTCCTAAATTTAAACTGATTTTAGTAATATTATTCCTTGTACCAGGTGCACCTAAGGATTCACTTATTATGGTTTGTGCTCTGAGTAACATAACAATGAAAAATTTTATAATATTTTCTATGCTTGGAAGAATACCAGCCTTAGCTGTTTCATCTTTTATGGGAGCAAATTTAGCACAAGGTAAGATTGTTACTGTGATAGTTGTTGGTGTAATAGCACTAATAGCTTGTGTTTTAGGAGTTATATTTAGAAAAGATGTTTTTAAGTACATAGAAAAGCTTTAAAGTTATTTTATTTAAATTACCCCTTTCTGAAGAATAGGGGTAATTTTTTTAGGATATTAAAGGCTAATATTTATGAATTACGGAATAGCTATTGATAAACTAAAAGTCTTATAACTACTATGTTATAAAATATAAATCTATTTAGTATTCTTAAATCTTTCAATCCAATTTTATTAGAAATAATATAAAAATATAGGTTTTATAATTAAGAACATAATGGTTCTTATAAGAGTATAATATAGAAAACTTGTATTGGAGAGAGCTATGATAACTAGAGAGAAGTATGTTACATCATCACTAGAATTACATCTTTTTTTTGGGAGAATTATGAAGGAACACTCCCTATTTTTAGAGGCTGGATTTACACCTAAAAATTCAAAACTTGCTAAAGAGGCTGATAGGTATAAAGAGAGTTTTGAAAAGCTTCTACTAGAGGTGGTCAAATTAAGCCAAGGAAGGGTTAGACAATCAGTAATAAATTCTGGAGAAGTTTTTACTGAGTATACTTTAAGTGCAGAAAAGAAAACAGAATATTATACAGGAATAAACATTAATTCTAAGATAACATTAATGCAGGAAGATTTGGAATGCGCAACTATAAAGAATATTGATTCTAAGGTGATAAGCTGTGTAAAGAGTATTAATAATAGAGCCTTGAAATTATTGGATGGACTAATAGAATTTAAAATGAAAATTCTAGATGGTATGTTATGCTGTAAGCTGTTTACAGTAAATTATCCATTACTTATTGAACATATAATACGAGAAGCTAAATTATATCGTTCATATATAGAGGAGATTGAATGTAATAACGATATAGATAATGGTAATGTTAAAGAAACTGAACTATTTTGGAATCAAATTATGATGGAGCATTCTTTATTTATTAGAGGATTACTTGATCCAAGTGAAGCTAAATTAGTAAGTACTGCAAATGATTTTGCAAATGAGTTTAGCGAATTAATTGAAGAAGCAAGTCATGCTATGGAAATGACAATGCCTAGTGTTACAGATGATACATTAGCAGAAACAATTAAGTTAAGAGATTTTAAAAAGGCTGGTACAAAAGGAATACTTGATTGTGAGATAAGGTCTATAATAGTACCACTTCTTGCTGACCATGTACTAAGAGAAGCAAATCACTATGTAAGAATACTAGAAAGCTATGAAGACTAAATAATGAAATTTATCTTTAAGTAGAATATTATAAGAGTTAGTTTAAAAACTAGCTCTTTTTGTATTTGAAGTAAATTAAATATAATTATTCGCCAATTGTGAGTTTTAAATTAAATAATACTGATATAACAGTAGTTGCATCAGTAAATATGTATTATTTAAATTTTTAATGTCTCTAAAAAATAAAAAAGGATTAATAAGTTTGATAATAGAATTTTTAAATAAAGAAAAAGTAAGTATATTGTATGCTCGCTTTTTATTTTAATTTTAAATATATTTGAGAATAAAATAATAAAAGCTATGTTATTATTTTATTAATTAAAAACAATAATTGATTTAAATAAGCTACCTTTGAATGGTAAAATGTTATGATTTAAGTTTTTATATTAAGAGAAATAGGAGGGGAACATGAAGATAAAAGATGTAGTATATGGTGAGTTTGTTGTTGAGCCAGTATTAGAGGAACTAGTAAACACAAGGGAAGTTCAGAGATTAAAGAACATTCATCAAGGGGGAGCTAACTACCTTGTTAATCCAGGGTGGAATGTTACTAGATATGAGCATTCAGTTGGAGTAATGTTATTTGTACGCCTTATGGGAGGAAGTATAGCAGAGCAGGCAGCAGGATTATTACATGATATATCTCATACTGCATTTTCTCATGTTGTTGACTTAGTAGTAGGCAACAAAGAAGAAGATTATCATGAGAAAATATTCGAAAATGTAATTGAGAATTCTGATATTCCTAAGATATTAAATAAATATGGTTATGATCCAAAAGAAATACTTTATGATGAATCAAAATGGACTATCTTAGAAAGAAAAGCACCAAAATTATGTGCTGATAGAATTGATTATACATTAAGAGATATGTTTAGCTATGGTGTTATATCAAAGGAAGAAATTAAACCCTTTTTAGATAGTTTAAGAGTAGTTAATGGGGAAGTTGTTATTAGTTCTATTGAAAGTGCTGAATGGTTTGTTGATTTATACTATAAAGAGGTTATAGGCTTATTTATGAATCCTCTTAGTATATATTCTAATGATAGATTGTCTAAAGCAATAAAGGCTGCTTTAAAGGTAAATGAGATTACGTTAGATGATTTATTAGAAGATGATAATTACGTGTTTAATATACTTAAAAGTTCTAAAGATGAAGAGGTAATGGCTTTTGTTAATCAATTAAATTATGATGCTAAAGTAGTAGAAGATAGTGAAAATTATGATATATATCAAGTAAATAAGATAAGAACTATTAACCCAGGTTTAGTTATAGAAGATAAAGTTTATTTAGCATCAGAAAAGTCAGAAAAAGTTGAAACATTAAATGAAAATGCTCTAAAAACATGTAAAGCGGGAACTTACATTAGAATTTTATAATAAAAAATTATGCTATATCAAAGCCTGTGATAAAACTCATAATATATTTCAATTATGAGTTTTGTTAATTGATTTTGATATAGCTTTTTTATTAAGTAAAATTTGTAAATTTGAAATTATTATACATATAGTTGAAAAAATATATAATT
This sequence comes from Clostridium sp. LIBA-8841, assembly GCF_057782475.1. Classification (NCBI taxonomy): domain Bacteria; kingdom Bacillati; phylum Bacillota; class Clostridia; order Eubacteriales; family Clostridiaceae; genus Clostridium; species Clostridium sp. LIBA-8841. The sequence continues at coordinate 237,391 of NZ_CM173488.1, forward strand.
CAAAACTAGATATGCGTAAATAAATAGTATATATGATATTATTTCTTCTATAATTTATTTTAAAGGGGAAAGAGGATATGAGAGCGATAGATAATTTTAGGAGTGAAATTATATCTTTAGAAAATGCAAAAAGGTTTTTGAATGAACAAGAATATGAGAATTTTATAAAATTTAACACTGAGGTTAGAGAAGAGTTATTAAGAAATTTATTAGAAAAACCAATAAATGAATTTACAGAAGTAAATGAACTTTATTTTAGGTGGAAATGGTCAGAACTATTTAATAAGCTATATGGAAAAAATGAGGTGTGTCTTTTAGAAGTAGCATCTGGAGATGCTGATATGATTCCTCAAAGTTTATCAGTTTCAAATCCAAATTCAAAATATATAACAGCAAACATGAATAAGGCTTTAAATGAGAGTCTTATTAGAAAAACAAAAGATTTAAATATAAGTTTAGAGCTCATCGATGATGATGCTGGGGTTATAAATGAATATATAAAAGAAAGAGAAGTTGATATAATAGCATTTCAGCATGGAGTAAATGATGTTCTTCAAGGAATCTTATGTGCTAAAAATGATGTTGATACAGTAAATTGTGATTGGATGGAATGTTTACCTAAAATGATTGAATTAGTTAAGAGGGAAGTGGCAAATAAGAGTTTTAATGAAAGTTTAAAAGAACCATTTTTAAATTTATTAAAAACTTTAGATTCCGTACTAAAACCACAAGGAATTATAGTCATAAGTCATTATATGTTTCAACTAGATTTAGATTTAGGATATCCTAGAGAAATATTTGAGGACTTAATACCTATAGTAAGAGCATGGTTACTAGATAATGATGAATTTGAAGAAGTTTTTTATGATGGATTTCATAATCAATGGTGGATTTTTCTAAAACAAAAAATGAATTCAGATTTTATTAGAAATTAAAGCTTTGTTTAAGGGGATACTTAGATGTGGTTATTTGAGAAATTGATGTTTTTATGGGATTTAGTTGATGGAATAAAAGATATTTATGAAACTTGGAAAGAAAAAGATGTAAAAATTTTATCTAAGATAATTTGCATGATAATTACTTTAATATTTATTTTTATAAGTATAAAAATATGGGTGTAATTTAAGTGCTAAAATAATTATTAATGTCACAAGATTATATGGATATATATTATTATAAAGATATAAATTTAATTGAGAAGTTTTATACTTTGTTAGTTGGAGTAAATAAAACAGCATATAAGTAAATATTTCAACCAAATAATAGGAGAAAATATGCAACAGGGAAAAGTTGTAATATTTTCTCCTTTATATTTAAAAATTTTCATTTTATTAAAAAAATGTTTAATTATTTTAAAAATTAGTATAAAATGATAAATAACCTTAAAAAAATATAAATATTAAGTTGGATTTAATATTTATAAAAGTAATATTAAAAAATAAATTATACAAGTCCATGGAAGATTAAAAAATTAATAGGTAATAATACAATTTATTATAAATATCAATCAATAAACATTTTTAAGAAAAGGTTTTTTAAAAACTAAGGAGGAAAAAATTTATGCAAGTTTTAATTGGGGCAGGACTTTTATTAATGGTTTTAGGATTGTTTACTTTATTTAGTTACAAAGCACCACATGGAATGAAGGCTATGGGAGCATTAGCAGGAGCTGCTTGTGCGAGCTTTCTAGTTGAGGCATTTCATTCATCATTCTTTGGAAATATTCTAAATATAGAGTTTTTGAAGAAGGTTGGAGATGCTAATGGAAGCCTAGGAGGAGTTGCAGCGGCAATTCTTGTACCACTAGCTTTAGGAGTTTCACCAGTTTATTCAGTTTTAATAGGACTATCTTGTTTAGGATTAGGAATATTACCAGGATTTATAGCAGGTTATTTAATGTCATTTGTAGTGAAATTCTTAGAAGAAAAATTACCAAGTGGTTTAGATTTAATTGTAATAATAGTTATAGCTACACCTCTTACAAGAATCATAGGTGATTTCACAACACCAATAGTTGATTCTACTTTATTAAAAATTGGACAAGTTTTAATAGCTTCAGCAGATTCTAATCCAATAATAATGGGAATAATCCTTGGTGGAATCATAACAGTAGTTGCTACAGCACCTTTAAGTTCAATGGCATTAACAGCCATGCTTGGACTAACGGGAGCACCAATGGCAATAGGAGCATTATCAGTATTCGGATCATCTTTTTTAAATTTTGTTTTATTCCAAAAGATGAAGTTTGGAAGCAAGAAGGATACAATATCAGTAGCTATAGAGCCTTTAACACAGGCTGATATAATCACAGCTAATCCTATTCCAATCTATGTGACTAATTTTATTGGTGGAGCTTTATGTGGTATAATAATAGTTTTAATGGGGCTTACTAACATGTCTCCAGGTACAGCTACCCCTATTGCAGGATTTGCTGTAATGTTTGCTTATAATCCAGCTTACAAAGTATTATTAACTGCTTTAGGATGTGTAGTTGTAAGTGCAGGTAGTGGATACATAGGATATTTATTATTTAAAAATTATAAAATACATACAGTTGATGAGATTCGTGGGAATGCTCTAGAGATAGAGTAATTAAAAGAGTTGCATCAAAACTTTTTCTAAAACACTTATAAATAGTATGAAGGGAATATCTCTCGGAATATATTTATAAGTGTTTTTTGAATTTATTTTTAAGTTTTTGTGGACTTATTTTAACACCTTGAAATTCTATTTGTGATTATAAATTATAATTTGAAGTCCAGTTATTCACGCTTAAGGGCCAGTTATGCACAGAGTATTGAAAGCAATTATTTAGTCTGTTATATTGAAGTTGCTTATTACAAATGAACAATTAGTAAATATTTTCTTAATTAAATTTTAATAAAAAGAGTTTTTTAGGAGTATTTAATGGGTTGTGAATTTATCTATTATGGTATGTGTATAAGCATATTAATAATAGATAAATCACCTAAATAAAATAGTAATTTTAGATGACTCCTTTTACACTCTAAGAATACGTTTACTTATTTGAGCGTAGGCAATAATTTGAGCATCTTATAGAAGTAAAGTTTGAAAATATTTTCTGAAAAAGCTAAAAATAATAAGCATTTTTTAATTGTTTAAACAATTGGAAAAATAAAATGAACTTGTTACGGTTTAATGGATAATTAACCATCAACTTATATTACAAGAGGGGGATTCACATTATGATAAAATTTAAGAGAACAAAACTTATGGCAAGTATTGCAATGGCTTTATGTCTGTTTACACAGCCAGTAGCTACTTTTGCAGCAACAAATACTACTAACAATCAAGAGGGGATTAACTCAGGAATAGCAAGCTTAAATTATAATAGAAACGAAGTATTAGCAAACAATGGAGATACAATTGAAAGCTTTGTTCCAAAAGAGGGTAAAAAGACAGGAGATAAATTTGTAGTAGTAGAGCGTCAGAAAAAATCACTTACTACATCACCAGTAGATATCTCAATAGTTGATTCTGTAAATGATCGTACATATCCAGGGGCGTTACAACTTGCAGATGATGCCTTTGTTGAAAATAGACCTACACTTTTAATGTGTAAAAGAAAACCTATGAATATCAGTATAGATTTACCAGGCTTAAAAAATGAAAATACTATAAAAGTGGACAATCCAACTTACGGAAAGGTATCAGGAGCAATTGACCAATTAGTATCCAATTGGAGTGATAAGTACTCATCAACACATACCTTACCTGCAAGAACTCAATATTCAGAATCTATGGTTTATAGTAAATCTCAAATAGCAAGTGCACTTAATGTTAATGCTAAGGTTCTTGAGAACTCACTTGGAATAGATTTTAATGCCGTAGCAAACAATGAAAAAAAAGTTATGGTTTTAGCATATAAACAAATATTTTATACAGTAAGTGCAGAGTTACCTAATAATCCATCTGAACTTTTTGATGATAGTGTTACATTTAATGAATTAACTCAAAAGGGAGTAAGCAACGAAGCACCACCACTTATGGTTTCAAACGTAGCTTATGGTAGAACTATTTATGTTAAATTAGAAACAACATCTAAGAGTAAAGATGTACAGGCTGCATTTAATGCCCTTATAAAAAATGTTGATGTAAAAAATAGTGAACAATATAAAGATATTTATGAAGACAGTTCATTTACAGCGGTTGTTTTAGGTGGAGATGCACAGGAACATAACAAAGTAGTAACTAAAGACTTTGATGAAATAAGAAATGTAATTAAAGATAATGCAACATTTAGTACAAAAAATCCTGCTTATCCAATTTCATATACTAGTGTTTTCTTAAAGGATAATTCAGTTGCCGCTGTACATAATAAAACAGATTATATAGAAACAACTTCTACAGAATATTCTAAAGGAAAGATTAATCTTGATCATAGTGGAGCTTATGTTGCTCAGTTTGATGTATCATGGGATGAGGTTTCATACGATAAAAATGGAAATGAAGTATTAACTCATAAAACTTGGGATGGAAACTACCAAGATAAAACAGCTCACTATTCTACAGTAATACCACTTGAAGCCAATACAAAGAATATAAATATTAAGGCAAGAGAGTGTACAGGACTTGCTTGGGAATGGTGGAGAAATGTTATTAATGAGAATAATGTACCATTAACAAATAATATAAATGTTTCAATATGGGGGACTACTTTATATCCGGCATCTAGTATCACTTATAATTAATTTAGTGGGAATATAACTAATTCTAAAGAGTAGAAAGATGAAAGTCTTTTAGAATTTGCTTTAATTTAAGTTAGAGATTTAATAAAATATGATATTAAATAATTAAAAAACAAAATTGAATATATAATGATATGTAAAGAAAAAAGTTTTACTTCTTAATGGAAGGAGAGCTTTTTTCTTTTGGAATTATATTAAAATCAACTTTAAATAGAGTCAAAGTAAAAGATTTTAATAAATAAGTTTTTTATATAGAATAAATATAAAATCAATAATTTTAAGTAGGATAAAAGGAAATACCTATTATATTTACTCGATTTATTTAATACAAACAAAAAAGTTATTAATTGTGTCTACTAAATATTAGATTTATCATAAACTCATAGTATAAATCAGAGATGCTTAGAAAAGAGGTAAGCATCAAAAATAAGATTTTTAGGAGATGATTTTGTGAGGGTAACTAGTACGGGAATAATTGATGGAGTTATTCAGGATGAATTTGGGAAAAGAGGACCTTTAGATGAGTATGGAATACCAATGTGCTCTCTTCCTTTAAAAATAAAAGATTCACCAAAGAAGACAAAATCATATGCTATTTTCCTTGAAGATAAGGATGCTATACCAGTAAGCGGAGGATTCTCATGGATTCATTGGGTTGCTGCTAATATCACAGAAAAAGAAATCCCTGAGAATGCAAGTAGAACTTTAAAGAATATTGTACAAGGCTTAAATAGCTGGATTAGTATTCAAGGAGGACAAAAACCAAAAGAAGCATGTATGTACTATGGGGGAATGGCACCACCAGATAAGGCTCATATTTATGAAATTCATGTATATGCATTAGATTGTATGGTGGATTTAGAGAATGGCTTCTATGCAAATGAATTATTTAGGAAAATGGATGGACATATATTAGACGAATACACATTAAAAGGAATTTATGAAGCTTAATATTAGGCTTTATTTTAGTTGAGTGTTGCTTTAAAACAGAGACTAATATTAACAGGCTTTTTTATTGGAGGAATTAAGATGAAGTTAGCTGAGGCATTAATTTTAAGAGCAGACTTACAAAAGCAATTAATGAACTTAAAAAACAGAATAAATCAGAATCTATTAGTTCAAGAAGGAGAAGAAACATCAGAAAATCCCTATATTTTATATGATGAAATATTTTTGAAATTAAATGAATTGGAAGATTTAATATTAAGGATTAACAAGACTAATAGTGACTATATTACAAGTAGTAATGAAAGTATTTCAGACTTAATTGTTAAAAGAGATATGATTGGAAAGAAAATAAATATTTTAAAAGAAATAGCGGAAGAGGCTACAGTAAAGGTCAATAGATATTCTCAAACTGAAATAAAAATATTTTCCACAATGAAAGTTGATGAGATACAAAGAGAGATTAATAAATACTCTAAGGAGTATAGAGAACTTGATACAAAGTTACAAGGATTAAATTGGACAATAGACTTAATAGAGTAAGTTTTAAATAATACAAGTATTTTTAGTTGGTAGCTTTTATTAAAGAGGTCATAAATCCTAACCTAGGAAAAAGGTAATTAAATGTACATATGTATCTAGGAGCAGATACTCTTTTTATAATTTATGCTCAAACAATTTACATGAGTACGATTTACAACTTACAATTTACAACCATATGACTGTTAATAATAAGTGAGGATGGGTAAGGGGATTAGAGTAAAGTTAGGCTAATATTCTATATTTATATAGAATATTGGTCTTTTTTTTTAGGCTATGCTTTAGATAAGTGTTGATTTTTACCTAGCCTGTTAAAATTAATGGTTTATTAAGATGGTCTTACAGTTATATCTAAAAAGCAATACTAATTTAAAAAGATCATTTTTTATAATAATTATTAAATTAAAGTTTGTTTGTATAATATTATGTAAGTGGGTATAATTAATAGATATAAATGGGAGAAAATGGAGGGAAATATGGTTCATGTAGTTTATTGTGATGATAAAGAAAAGGTGTTAGAAAAGATAATTGAGGGTACAAAAACAATGATCATTAGAGGAGCCGCAGGCAGAAAAATTCCTCATAGTAGGGTATTTAAAGGTGAAGACTTATATTTTATGAAAAAAGGATCTAAAAAAATTTGTGCCAAAGCAAGTATAATTAATGTAAAAAATTACGTCAAACTTTCTCAGGATGATTCTTTAAATGTTATTCAAGAAAATCAAGATAAATTAAATCTATCTGAAAAGCAAATGAAAAGATGGAATAAAAAATGTTTGTGTTTAGTGGAGTTTAATAACTTAGAGAAAATAGAGCCTTTAGATTTTGAACATCAAAACAATATGGATGATTGGCTTATAGTAGAGAAAATTGAAGATGTGCTTCTTGGAAGTAGTGTGGATTATAATTATGAAAGTACTAAATTAAAATAGAATATATTTATATGGTAAAGGAGAGGATATATTCCTCTTCTTTTTATTTAAGCAACAATAAAAATGGTTAAGTAGTAATTAAAAAAAATCCTATATAAATAATTAAGCTATATGAATATTAATTTAGAATCAAGTTTTTTTAAACTTTTATTGAAATTAATAAGTTATAAGGTAAAAAATGTTAAAATCTATAAAACAGTATTTTTGCTAAATATAAAAAGTTTAATATATTAATACCAATAGGCAAAAAAAGGAGGAAAATAAGTATTAGAGAATCTAAAAAATAAAAGCTGAGGAATACAAACTTAAGTGAAAGCTTTGATATATATAAATGGCTATTTTACAGGAGTTGCGCAAGTGCAACCTGAAGTTGACAAAGTGCATTTTAAAAGTGATAGTAGTAAAAAGCTTGTTTTGATAAGATACATGTACAAAGTTAAATAGGAGGAATGTATATGGTATTTGGTGAGAAATTATTAAAGCTACGAAAAGAGAAAGGAATGTCTCAAGAGGCATTAGCTGAAAGGTTAAATACAAGCAGACAAGCGATAAGTAAATGGGAAAATGGACAGGGGTTCCCTGAAACTGAAAAACTACTTATGATTAGTAATTTTTTTAATGTGTCTATTGATTATTTACTTAAAGAAACTAAGGAAGAGAATATTGAAACTCAAAAAGGTTATTATGTGAGCAAAGAAATGATTGAAGGCTTTTTAATAAATGCCAATAAGATTTCAAAATATACTTCTTTAGGAATCAGTACTATTATAGCAGCATATATCCCTTATGCGCTTTTAAAGGATTCTTTTGCAATTATAATCATAGCAATAATGGTCGCTCTAGGATTTGGATTAATCATAGCAGCTAGTTTTAGAGAGGAAGATTATAAGATTTTAAAAAGGGAAACCCTTATCTTTGATGAAAATGTTTTGAAAGAATTAAAAAGTAAATATAACATTTTAAGAAAAAAATATATTGCTTTAATAATAACTGGTTTAGGATTTATCATTGCAAGTGGAACAGTTATTTTCTTATTAGAAAGTGGATTTAACTTAGATGGAAAACCAAGTGACTATTATGTTATTTGTGCATTTATGATTTCAATTGGAGCGTATATGGTTGCATATTTTGCCTCTATGATGGAGGCTTATGAGTTAATAGTTAAGAATGATGAATATGTTAATAAATTTAGCTTTAAGGTACTAAAGAAGATGAGAGAAAAGCATGGCGATTTTTAGAGTTATCTAGATAACAATAATATTTACTTAAAATAAGGGAGTGATTTTATGTGGGAAGAATTAGGCATTAGCGGTGGGACTGCAATAATAGTACTAATTGCTATTTATTTTGTAATAAAATTGGCTGTGAAAAATGGTATTAATGAATCAAATTTAGGAAGAAATTATAAAAATAAAGATGAATTTTAATATGGTTAGAAATAATTATTTTGGAGTTATGTGTGTTTAGTCTATAATTAAAAACATATAATAGTTCATTTAGTTTTAGGATACTAAAAAAGATGAGAAAGAAAAGTAGAGAGTTCTAAGTTTTAGTACTTTAGTAAATAATATTTTAAGTTAAATATAAGGAATATTTTTTAAAAAAGGGCAAGTGTAGACTTGTCTTTTTTTATTTTATTAATAACTATTTAAAATGGAAACTTAATCAAATAGATGCAAATATATTTCGATTATTTTTAAAGTAAAATGATAAAAATATGTGTAAGATTTTATTTAGAATTTCTAAGTTTAACCCTAATTTCAAGATAAAAATAAAAAAACATTAAATTTTTTAAAAATATTATTCAATAAATATACATAATATATTCAAAAAATTTAAAATATTCACGGTAATTGAAATATCTGACTTTTACAAAAATTTCTTGATTAACCGGTTTATTTAGTAATTTTTATTTTGAATAAAAATGAAAACTTATATACAATAATTTCAAATATATGGGTTTGAAATCGTTTTTAAGAGGGTGTATAACATAGGTGTGGGGAGGACAACGACCTACAAAAAAAACTAAAAGATAAAGGGAGGAAGTGTATATTATGAGAGATGACAGAGCATTAAACGTTACTTCTGAAATTGGAAGATTAAAAACAGTTCTACTACATAGACCTGGAGAAGAAATTGAAAATTTAACACCAGATTTATTAGATAGATTATTATTCGATGACATTCCATACTTAAAAGTTGCAAGGGAAGAACATGACGCCTTTGCACAAACTTTAAGAGATGCGGGAGTAGAGGTGCTTTATCTAGAAGTTCTTGCTGCTGAAGCAATAGGAACTAGTGAAGAAGTTAAGGAACAATTTATAAATGAGTTTATAGATGAAGCTGGAGTTGAAAGTGAAAAATTAAAAGAAGCATTAATAGAATACTTTACTTCATTTAGTGATAATAAAAGAATGATTGATGTAATGATGGCTGGAGTAAGAAAAGAAGAACTTAAGGGTTATCACAGAGAATCATTATATGATCAAGTAAATGATGTATATCCATTTGTATGTGATCCAATGCCAAATCTTTATTTTACTAGAGATCCATTTGCAACAATTGGAAATGGTATTACATTAAACCATATGAGAACAGCTACAAGAAACAGAGAAACAATATTTGCAAAATACATATTCAAATATCATCCAAGATTTGAAGGAAAAGATATTCCATTCTGGTTTAACAGAGATGACAAAACTTCTCTTGAAGGTGGAGATGAATTAATACTTTCAAAAGAAATATTAGCAGTTGGTATATCTCAAAGAACTGATTCAAAATCAGTTGAAAAACTAGCTAAAAAGTTACTTTACTATCCAGATACAACTTTCAAAACTGTATTAGCATTTAAAATACCAGTATCAAGAGCATTTATGCACTTAGATACAGTATTTACTCAAGTAGATTATGATAAATTTACAGTTCATCCTGGTATCGTAGGACCTTTAGAAGTTTATGCATTAACTAAGGATCCTGATAATGATGGACAATTACTTGCAACTGAAGAATCAGATACTTTAGAAAATATATTAAAGAAATATCTAGATAGAGATATTAAATTAATAAAATGTGGTGGCGGAGATGAAATAATAGCTGCTAGAGAACAATGGAATGATGGTTCAAATACGCTTGCTATTGCACCAGGTGAAGTTGTAGTTTACTCAAGAAACTACGTAACTAATGCAATATTAGAAAAAGAAGGAATCAAATTACATGTTATCCCTTCATCTGAGTTATCAAGAGGTAGAGGGGGCCCAAGATGTATGTCAATGCCTCTAATTAGAGAAGATTTATAGAATATACTTAACATAATATATTAGAGAATTTAAGAGAATACAAAACTTTCGGATTTTTTGTAAACGTATATAAATTAAGAGATATTGAATATTAGGAGGAATTAACAATGGCAGTTAACTTAAAAGGAAGAAGCTTCTTAACATTAAAAGACTTTACACCAGCAGAAATTAGATACTTATTAGATCTTTCTCATGATCTAAAAGCTAAAAAAAGAGCAGGAATATTAGGAGATAACTTAAAAGGTAAAAATGTAGTTTTATTATTCGAAAAAACTTCAACTAGAACAAGATGTGCTTTTGAATGCGGAGCTGCTGAAGAAGGTGCTCATGTAACATTCTTAACTAACTCACAAATGGGTAAAAAAGAATCAATAGAAGATACTGCAAAAGTTCTTGGAAGAATGTACGATGGTATTGAATTTAGAGGATTCAAACAATCTACTGTTGAAGAATTAGCTAAATATGCAGGAGTTCCAGTATGGAATGGATTAACTGATGCTGACCACCCAACTCAAATATTAGCAGATTTCTTAACAATAGAAGAACATGCACATAAACCATTAAGTGAAATAAAATTAGTATTCACTGGAGATACAAGAAATAACATGAGTTATGCATTAATGTATGGTGCAGCTAAAATGGGAATGCACTTCGTAGCTCTTGGACCAGAAAGCTTAAAACCAGATGAAGATATTCTTAAAGAAATGCAAGAATACTCAAAACAAACTGGAGCAACAATAGAATTTAGTTCAAATGTTGATGAAGCAGTTAAAGATGCAGACGTTATATACACTGATATCTGGGTATCAATGGGAGAAGATGAAAGCTTATATCCAGAAAGAGTTAAATTATTAACTCCATACAAAGTAACTAAAGAAATGATGAATAAAACAGGTAATAAACATACATTATTCATGCACTGTTTACCATCATTCCATGATGAAGATACAGAAGTATGCAGAGATATGCTTGATAGATTAGGCCTTGATATAAGAGAAGTTGAGGATGAAGTATTCAAAAGCAAAAATTCAGTTGTATTTGATGAAGCTGAAAACAGAATGCATACAATTAAGGCAGTAATGGTAGCAACTGCTGGTAAATAATAAATTTTCTTAAGGGGCTGTATTTATAATATTATCTAAGGAAAATAATTAGCATTTAAATTATTTAAATTTAATAACTGAGTTTTCCTTTCATCATATTATAAATGCCGCCCTGTTTTTACTAATGTGAAAGTGGGTGAGTTATATGGCAGATCAACAAAATGAACCAAAAAAATTAGGGTTTGCTCAGTTAGCAGCATTAATAGTTGGTTCTATGATTGGAGGAGGAGCTTTCAATCTTCCATCAGATATGGCAAGAGGAGCTGGAACTGGAGCAATTATAATAGGATGGGTTATAACAGGTATTGGAATGATAGCATTAGCATTTGTATACCAATCATTAGCTAATAGAAAACCTGAACTTACTGGTGGGGTTTATAGTTATGCAAAAGCTGGTTTTGGAGAATATATAGGATTTAACTCAGCTTGGGGATATTGGTTAAGTGCATGGATTGGAAACGTATCTTATTCAGTACTTCTATTTGGAGCTATTGGTTATTTCTTTCCAGTCTTTGGAGAAGGGAATAATGTAGCAGCTATTATTGGTGCATCAATATTACTTTGGGCATTTACATTACTAATATTAAATGGTGTAAGTGGAGCGGCACTTATAAATCTTATAACTACTATAGCTAAATTAGTTCCAATATTTTTATTTATAGTTATTTCATTATTTGTGTTTAATTTTCATAACTTTACATTCCAATTCTGGGGTACAACTGACTTAGGTGGAATTGTACAACAAGCTAAAAGCACAATGCTAGTAACATTATGGTGCTTTATAGGTATTGAAGGTGCCGTAGTTGTTTCTGGAAGAGCTAAGAAGCAAAGTGATGTAGGTAAGGCAACAGTAATTGGTCTTGTAGGTACACTTGTAATATACATGTTAATATCATTAATGGCACTTGGCGTTATGGACAGAGTTAAACTTTCAGGTCTTGAAAATCCTTCAATGGCATATGTTTTAGAGTTTGCTGTGGGTAAATGGGGTGCAGTTCTTATAAATTTAGGATTAATAATATCATTATTTGGATCACTTCTTGGTTGGTCATTACTTGCAGCCGAAATTCCTTATGTAGCAGCAAAAGATGGGGTATTACCTAAGGTTTTTGCTAAATTAAATAAAAAAGGTACACCAAGTGGTTCTTTAATAATAACTAACTTATTAGTACAAGCATTCTTAATATTAACTTTAGTAGCAAGTAGTACTTATCAAGCTTTATATTCAGTAGCTAGTACAGCTATTTTAGTTCCATATCTTTTAAGTGCAATGTATGGATTAAAATTAGCTTTAACAGGTGAAACTTACGATAAAGATCCTACAGGTAGAACAAAAGATAAAATTTTTGGTGTAATAGCAACCGTTTATGCTATATGGCTTTGCTATGCTGCAGGAATTAAGTACTTATTATTATGTTTTATATTATATGCAGTAGGTATTATATTCTTCTACATTGGTAAGAAACAAAATAATAAAGATAAAGTCTTTGAAGGAAAAGAAAAAGTCCTAGCTTTAATAGTTTTAGTTATAGCAATCATAGCAGTAGTAATGCTAGCTAATGGAACAATTACTATTTAAATAGTGGCTTTAAAAGAAGGCTATATTTTATGCAAACGTTGATTTAAGACAAAGAATAAAATTAAAAACAAGTATAAATATAAAGGGTTACTTAAAGATTAAATTGTGAGAAATAAAGGAGGAAAAGACAATGAAAATTGTTTTAGCATTAGGCGGAAACGCATTACAAAAAGACTCAACAGATAAAAGTGCAGAAGGACAATTACAAGCATGTAGACAAACAGCTGCTTCAGTAGCTGATTTAATAGAAGATGGACATGAAGTATCAATAGTACATGGAAATGGACCACAAGTTGGACAAATATTAGCTAGTCTTGAGTTAGCTCATCAAATTGATGATAAAAATCCATTATTCCCATTTGATGTAGTTGATGCATTTTCAGAAGGTTATATAGGCTATCATCTTCAAAACACAATAAGAGAAGAACTTTTAAAAAGAGGAATTAAAAAATCAGTGGATACAATTACAACTCAAGTAATTGTTAATAAAGATGATCCTGGATTTAAAAATCCAACTAAACCAATAGGTTCTTTTTACTCAAAAGAAGAAGCTGAAAGATTAGAAAAAGAAAATGGTTATGTTATGAAAGAAGATGCTGGTAGAGGGTATAGAAGAGTGGTAGCTTCTCCAAAACCACTGGATATAGTAGAAAAAGATGCTATAAAAACTATGGTAGAGAATGATTTTATTGTAATCGCTTGCGGAGGCGGTGGAATTCCTGTAATAGAAGAAGGAGATAGTCTTATAGGAGTGCCAGCTGTTATAGATAAAGACTTTGCCGCTGAAAAATTAGCTGAAATATTAGATGCAGATGCATTATTAATATTAACAGCAGTAGATAGAGTTTGTGTAAATTTCAACAAGCCAAATCAAGAAGCTTTAAAAGAAATTAATTTACAAAAAGTAGATAGATACATAGAAGAAGGACAATTTGCTCCAGGAAGCATGCTTCCAAAAGTAGAAGCTTGTAAAAAATTCGTATTAAGTGGCGATGATAAAGTGGCTATAATTGCTTCTTTAAGCAATGCTAGAGATGCTCTTAGAGGAGAATCTGGAACTAAAATAGTTAAATAATTACCTAAAAATATTAATTTCATTGTTTATATTAGCATACATAAAGGGTTAGATGGTAGAAAAGGAGAAACTATGAGTAATTTAGAGAAATCTTTAAGACAACAGGCAATATTAGATATAATAGAAAAGAAATGTATCGGTAAACAAGAAGAATTAATAATTGAACTAAAAGCATGTGGAATAATTGTAACACAGGCTACACTATCAAGAGATTTACATGAAATGAATATAATTAGAAAAAAACTTGATAATAAAGAACATAAATATGTAGTTACAAAAGAAGGAGCTTTTGTGAAAAAATATAAAAACATATTTAAAAGCTCAGTTGTAGATATAGCTATTCAAGAGTATTTTATATTAGTTAATACATTAAATGGTATGGCTAGTTTAGTTGGAGAATTTATAGATAGGCTTGGAGATAATAGAATAGCTGGAACTGTAGCTAGAAAAAATCATATATTAGTGTTGTGTAGAAGCCTTAATGCTACACAACAAATATTTAAAGAATTAGATTCTTTAAGACTATAATTAAAATCTTACCACCTTAAAAATGTTGCATTTTATACTTAAAAATTATACAAGAAACCATAAAGAAATTAACAATTTTTATTATTAAGAATTAAGAATATTAAAAAATAAAAAATGTTTTAATTGAGTAATTAAAATCCTAAACAATTACCTAAATATAAAATTAAAATGTCACAGTCAAAGTTTGTAATTTATAAACTTTGACTGTGACATTTTTTATATCTGAAAAGTAAACATTTTAACCTTGTTTAATATTTAAATTACTATATTTAAAACTAATAATAATTTAAATATAATAAACTGTATTTGGATAATTTTTTTATAATTAATTTAATATGATTAGAATAAGAGGAGATTAAGATGCAAGAAAAAATATCTAGGTTAACAAAAATAACTAAAATACTTTTGATTTTAACTTTAATTTTAAATACGATAACTTTAATAACAAATTTTAAGAATGGATTTACAATTTCTAGTTTAATATCCTGTGTAATTGATTATATAGTTATTGGATTAATTTACTATGTAATTAAAGAAAATAAGTAATTCTGAAAACATAACTTTCTTATGAATTTATAGTTTTGATTATATATAAAGTTTAAAAATAATAAGTATAATATGAGTAAGATTTATAATAAATTTTATGGTGAATTTATTAATATAATTAATAATAAAGTTAAGAATGCTTTGATTTAATTAATAGAAATGAATAGGAGAGGTTACTATGGGAAAAAAAATTTATATTAGTGATACTCATTTTGGTCATAAAAACATTATAAAATACTCAAAGAGACCATTTAAATCTATAGAAGATATGACAGAAGGATTAATAAAACGTTGGAATAATAAAGTGAGCCATGAGGATACGGTCTATGTTCTAGGAGATATGTTTTATGGAATAAAGTTAGATTATGAAAAGATAATAAATAGATTAAATGGTAAAAAGATATTAATTAAGGGAAATCATGATCAATGGATAGAGAATAATGAAAATTTAAAAAAGCTATTTTTAGAAGTAGTAGATTATAAAATAATTAAGGATTGTGGGAAACAAATTGTATTATTTCATTATCCAATAATTGAGTGGGCGTATAAAAATAATGGTTCACTACATCTGTATGGACATGTACATGATATTTGCAATACGGAAACTAAAATAATGTATAATATGGATAATGTTTATAACGTTGGAGCTGACGTTAATAATTTAGAACCTTGTACTTTGGAAGAGATAATAAGAAATAAAAAGAACTTTGGATATGATATATATGAAAAATAAATTAAAAAGATACTAGGTAAAATTTTACCTAGTATCTTTTATTTAAATTATCTTCTAACTATTCTTATTCCATAAGGTTCCATTTCAAATACTTTTTCTACTTTTTCACCTGTTAACATATCTGTTAAATTAAGATCTTTAGTATCGATAGACTTAGATTCATCTGAGAAGTTCATAAAGAATACAAACTCATTATTTTCATCCATACGGACTTGAGCGTTAACTCCAGCAGGTAAATCAAGCTCTATAGCTTTCTTTAAGTTGATTTTCTTAGCTAAGTTTCCATAGAAATCAGCAAGGAATTCATCATTGTTTCTAAATGCTATATAGTAAGCTTCTCCTTGTCCAAATTTATTACAAGTTAGAGCTGGCATGCCTTTATAGAAGTCAGTTTTGTATGTTGCAAGAACTTCAGCACCTTCAGAGTGGATTAGGTCACAGAATATTCTAGCTTCATATTCACCGTTCATTCCAAGGCTATTTCCTTCTTCAATAGCTACGTAGTTTACATCGCTATCATAAAGAGCATCTAACTCTTCAGCCCATATTCCTGTAACTTTTTTTAGTGGACCAGGGAATCCTCCTAAGAAGCATAGGTCATTTTCATCAACAATTCCGCTCCAGTAAGTTGTAACTAGAGTACCACCATTATTAACGAACTCTTCAAGTCTTTCACCTACACCAGGTCTTAATAAGTAAAGCATTGGTGCAACAACTACTTTATATTTTGAGAAATCACAATCCATGTTTATAACGTCAACTGGAATTGACATATCCCAGAATGCTTTATAGTGTTTTTGACAAGTATCGTGATAATCTTTCTTTTCTATTCTTGGACCTTGAGCATCATTAATTGCCCAGTAGTTTTCCCAGTCATAAATAACTGCTACTTCAGGTTCTACAGATGTTCCAATTACATCATTAAGCTTAGATAAAATTTCTCCAACCTTAGTTACATCTCTAAATACTCTTGTATTTTCATGTCCACAATGGTCAACTACAGCACCATGGAATTTCTCAGATGATCCTCTACTTTTTCTCCATTGGAAGTACTGAACAGTATCTGATCCATGAGCAACAGCTTGAAGAGAAGATAGAACGTGCATGTTAGGACGTCTAAGCTTTGCAACTGATTGCCAGTTTGTTGAACTTGGAGAACTCTCCATCATCATAAATGGTTTACCATTTAAAATAGCTCTGTTTAAATCATGAACAAAGCCAATTCTACTTCCTTCATGGGCATCATTTCTGTCATCACCATGCCAGTAAGGATAGTTATCCCATGATACAACATCTAAATAAGGTGCAAATTTCCAGTAATCTATACCTCTGTAAAGTGATATATAGTCATGGAAATTAGTAGTTACAGGAATATCAGGTGTGATTTCCTTTAATATACTTCTTTCATGCTTGTAGTAATCTAATGTTTGGTGAGTAACAAACCTCATCCAATCTAGGTTTAATCCATGAAGAGCAGGCTCCCCATGAGGTGCTGGTGCTTCTATTTCATCAAAGCTCGCATATGTGTGGCTCCAGAATTTAGCCCACCAAGCATTGTTTAATTTATTTATATCATTATCATATTTTTCTCTTAAAAATTCTCTAAATGCTTCTTCACATAGAGGGCAGTAACATTGTCCTTCAAATTCATTTGAAATGTGCCACATGATTAGAGCAGGATGGTCTTTATATCTCTCTGCTAATAGTCTATCTATTATAGCGATTTTTTCTCTATATATAGAAGAAGTGTAGCAGTGATTATGACGCTCACCATATAAATTTCTTACTCTGTTTGGCATAACTCTTAAAGTTTCAGGATATTTATGAGCCATCCAAACTGGTTTAGCTCCACTTGGTGTAGCAAGTATAACTTGGTTACCATTCTTGTGCATTAAATCCATGATTTCGTCTAACCATTCAAAGTTGAATTTTCCTTCTTCAGGCTCTAACATTGTCCATGAGAAAATTCCTACAGCAACAACATTTGTATGTGAAAGTTTCATTAATCTTACATCTTCACCCCATATATTAGGCATATCAATCCATTGTTCTGGGTTATAATCTGCTCCGTGAAGCATTCTTGTTATTTTAGAACTTATTGGTCCAAAGTTTTTCAAAATAATCTCCTCCATATACCATATTAATTAAATTATTTTTATTTAAGTTTGTTTAAGTTTTAAAATTTTAAGTATTTATTTATTAATTTAAGTTGAGAGAAAATAAGGATGTATTAAATCCTTACGTCTCAACTTAAAAGATTACCAGATTTAATTAAGCAATTTTTTCTGAGTTAGATTCATCAACCCATTCATTAGCAATAGCTTTTCCAACTTTTTTCTCATATTTTCTCCAGCATATTTCAGCAAATCCTAGGAATACTATTAAGCCTATTACGTTATATGCAAGTATGAATACAGGATTTGTTGCTCCAGCTTCTAATGTTCCATTGAAGTAAGCCATAAAGTCTTGTGGTGCTGGAACTGAAGATATTACAAATACTAATGAGAATAGTGCAAGTAATAATACACCAATTGCTATACCAAAACCTCTTGGTCCAACTTTAAAGCTTCTTTCCATATCATCTTTCTTAGCTCTTAAAACAATATATCCAACTAAGAAGAATAATACTGGGATTAGAGAAGTTGATGCTGTCATGTTTATTAACATTTCAAGTAAGCTATCTACTGATCCAATTCCTAAAGCAGGTATTAATAATAATACTGTTACAACTGCTGCTTGAACATATAAAGCATTTACAGGAGTACCTTTTTTATCTGTTTGAGAAATCCACTTACCAAATATTCCTTCTGGAATTTCAGAGAATAATACTTTTACTGGTGCTGCTGTCCATAAAACTAATGAGCCTAAAGAAGCAAGCATCATTATAAATCCAACTATGTTTGTTACTATATTTCCTATTCCATAGTGAGAACCTAATATTGCGAAAGCGTCAAATAATCCATTAGAGAAGTTACCGCTTAATGTTTCAGATGGTACAACTAAACCTACTGATACAGCTCCAAGAGCATATAAGCCACCAACTATTCCAGTTGAGATTAACATTGTTCTTATGAAAGTTTTATTTCCACCTTTTACGTCTTTAATATATACTCCAATACTTTCAGCTCCACCTACTGCTTGTAATATCCAAGCTAAAACCATGAAGAATTTCCAATCAAACTTTGGAGCAAGAGTTTCTGCAGTGAATTCCTGAGCAGGAGCTTCCCCTAAGAATAAGATTACTCCAAAAGATAATGCTATAAATCCTAATCCAAGAACTATTCTAGCTACACCAGATACATTTGTTACTTTAGCAACCCAAGATACCCCTTTTGTAGATAAGAATGTTACTATCCAGAATAATGCTATTGATATAACAGATATTAAAACAGTTCTTCCATCAAAGACATTTCTACCAACTACTGTGTAAGATGCGTAAATTAATATCTTTGGTAATAGTGATGTAAAGAAAAATAAATTAACAAAGAAATAAGACCAAGATCCTAAGAATGCCCATCTTGCACCTAAGGATTTTTTTATCCAACTGTTGATTCCAGATTCAGAATCGGAACTAGCTGTTGCAAATTCACCTATCATCAATGCAAATGGTAAGAAATAAAATATTGTACCAAAAATGTAAGATGGTACTGTAGCAAGTCCGATGTTTACACTACTATCAATTATGTTTCCAAATGAAAATACTGCCGTAAATGTCATAAGCATTAAAGCTCCTGAACTAAGCGACCTTTTTCTTTCACTCATTTTAAATTTCCCCCTTATATTCCATAGTTTTTTAATTTGATTTTTTATCAAGGAAACGTTTTCCGTGAGTATATAATACCATTTTTGACTTGGATATTAATGTATAAAGTTTGAATTTTTAGTAAAAAAATAATAATTTTACTAAAAAGTTTTACTAAATAATTATGGTAATAAAATTTGTTTTAATATTAAATTTAAAGAAAATTATACTCGTAAACATAGATTTAATACATATATTTCAATAAAAGTATTTATTTTGAAATTAAATTTCGTGAAAATAAAATATATGATTTAAGAAGATAGTTATGAAATGACTATATAAAGTAAGTGTTTTTCTAGTAAAAATATTGGTAAAAATTTACTGAGTAAATTCATGCTTTAGTTAATATGATTTTTGCCATATTAAGCTAGATTTGGAGAAGTCGCTAAAAATCAATATTTACCTAAAACAATAATAAAAAAATGGCAGGATTTTATTTTGAAATTCTGCCATTCATAATCTTGATTTTTATGTGAGAGTGTTAAAATATAGTTTTAAAGCTTTTATGTTTTATGCGATATTTAAGATAAAGTCAATATGTATATTAACTATTTGATTTCTCTAAAGTAGAAGTACAGTTAGGACATCTAGTAGCTTTTATATCCATTTTTGTAAAGCAATAAGGACAATCTTTTTCTGTAGCTTTAACTTCAACTTCTTCTTTTTTCATAGAGAAGTCTTTAATTTTATTAATTTGCTTTATTACTATAAATATAGAAAATGAAATAATTAAGAAATTAAGTAAATTATTTAAAAATAGTCCGTAATTTATAGTAGCTGCGCCAGCCGCTTGAGCTTCTTGTAAAGAGTTGAAGGGCTGACCGCTTAAGTTTATATATAGATTAGAAAAATCCACTTTACCTATTAAACCTCCTACTAAAGGCATTATAATATCATTTACTAATGAAGTTACAATTTTACCAAAAGCACCACCAATAACAACACCGACAGCTAAATCTACTACATTTCCTTTCATGGCAAATTCTTTGAATTCTTTCCACATGTTAATTTCTCCTTTCAAAATATAATTACAAGCTATAATTTATATTTTTTATTATTAGGCTATATTTTAAACCTATATTTGTTTTAGATAAGTGTAAAATAATATAAATATTATCATTCCCTTAGAGCCTATTATTAAAACAATAAACTTTTATAACTTAAAAAACTGTGAAATTAATAGTTAAAGGATTGTTTTATACTATATTATTTTTGCATAAAAGACAAAGCTAATTGAAGCAGATAAGGAATACTGGAGTCAAAAAGGATGGTTAGGAAAAGAAACACCTTGGTGAGTGAATATGTATGTTTATTTTGTAATAGATAAATCTAAATTATAAATTTTATTTTCATTTTATTCAAAAAAAGTATTGATTTTTAAAAAGAATTGTATTAGAATTTAATAAAAATTGCTAGTTTTCAGATAAGATTACTAGGGTATAAATGCGTTGAAAAAGTAAAGTAGCATTTTGGAAAATCACAGAGAGGAAAATGATGGTGAGAATTTTCTATTTAGAAAAAATGTGAAGTGCACTTTGGAGCAGAAATCCGAAATTATTAGTAGGGTTCTCCGGGTTCGCCCGTTATAGTGATTAGGCATATTAGTGCTGATTTTTTTGAGTGCAGATATATTTTATTTTATCTGAATTAGAGTGGAACCGCGAATTACCTCGTCTCTATATTTTTATAGAGGCGAGTTTTTTTTATTGTAAATTTTATAATTAGGGGGCTAAAAACATGAATTCAGTAAACTATTTTAATTCCATAGCTAAGGAGTGGAACAGAATAAGAGTAGAGTATTTCAAAGATGAATTAAGAGAAAAGGCTATAAACTCTGTAGATATTAAAAATAAAGTTATTGCAGATTTAGGAGCTGGAACAGGATTTATAAGTCTTGAAATAGCTAAAGAGGCTAATATAGTTTTTTCAGTAGATTCATCTAAGAATATGCTAAGTGAGCTTTATAGAACAGCTAAGGATAATGAGTTAAATAATATCTATCCAATAAATGGGGAAGTAGAAAATCTTCCAATTTTTGATGATTCCATTGACTTAATTTTTATGAATATGGCATTACACCATGTGGAAAATCCAGACATGGCCATAAAGGAAATGTATAGGATATTAAAACCAGGTGGAAAGGTCATTATAACTGATGTATTAGAGCATAATGGACAATGGGCAAGAGAGGAGATGTTTGATATTTGGCTAGGATTTAATTATGAGCAATTAATAAATTGGTTTGAAAAAGCATATTTTAAAAATATTCATGTAGAAAATACAGGATTAATTGCTAGAGGAGAGTCTTTACTTGGGGAAGTAATAGAACCAGGTATTTTTATGGCAATAGCAAAAAAATAGAACTTTTTTTAGGGGTATGTTGATTTTAAGCTAATTATTCAAAGCTAGCTTAAAATTGATGTTAATTAAAGCAAAGCAAAAATAAAAAGGAGAGATAATTATGAAAAAGAATTCTTTATTAATACATGGGGGCATAAGTATAGATGAAAAAACTGGGGCAGTAAATATACCTATATATCAAACATCTACATATAAGCAAAAGGATTTTGAGGAAAATAGTGGTTATGAGTATTCAAGAACAGGTAATCCAACAAGGGAAGCCTTAGAAAAGTTGATTGCAGATATAGAATATGGAAAAAGAGGATTTGCCTTTGCCTCTGGTCTTACAGCCATTACAGCAGTTTTAAGCTTATTTAAGAGTGGAGACAAAATATTAATTACTAACAATGTTTATGGAGGAACTTTTAGAGTAATAGACAAAGTATTCTCTAACTTTGGAATAAAATATGAAGTTGTTGATGACTTCACAAAACTTGAAGAAAAGGTAGATGAAGATGTTAAGGCTGTTTATATAGAATCGCCAACAAATCCTTTATTAGATGTTATGGATATAAAAATGATAGCAAACAAAGCTAAAAAATATGGATTATTAACAATTGTAGATAACACATTTATGAGTCCATATTTCCAAAATCCATTAAATCTTGGAGCTGATATTGTACTTCATTCAGCTACTAAGTATCTTGGAGGACATAGTGATTTAGTTGCAGGATTAGTTGTAGTTAATGGTGAAGAACTTGGAGAAAGAATACATTTTATTCAAAACTCTACTGGAGGAATACTTCAACCTTTTGATAGTTTCTTATTGATTAGAGGAATTAAGACTTTATCAGTAAGAATGGATAGACACGAATTAAATGCTGAGTTTATATCTAAAGAATTAAGTAAATTATCCGGGATAGAAAAGATATATTATCCAGGTTTAGACAGTCATAAAGGACATGAGATACAAAAGAAACAAGCTTCTGGGTTTGGAGGAGTAATTTCATTTACGTTAGATAGCAAAATTGATTATAAGAAATTTTTAAATAATCTAAAACTTATTACCTTTGGGGAAAGCTTAGGCGGTGTTGAATCTTTAGCATGCCATCCAGCATCAATGACTCATGCTGCTATGCCTATAGAACTTAGAGAACGTATAGGTATAACAGATAGATTAATAAGAATTTCTGTAGGTATAGAAGATAGGGAAGATATATTGGAAGATATAAAACAAGCTTTAGTTAAGGCTGGTGATGAAAATGAAGTACTATAACGATATAAGAGAATTAATAGGAAATACTCCAATATTAAAATTAAATAATATAAAAGTTAAAGATGGAGTAAATATATATGCAAAAATAGAGGGGAATAGTCCAGGAGGAAGTTGCAAAGATAGAGTAGGAATGTATATGGTAGCTAAAGCAGAAAAAGAAGGCAAACTTAAAGAGGGAGATACTATTATAGAGGCAACAGCAGGTAATACTGGTATTGGCATTGCCTTAGCTGCTATTAATAAAGGCTATAAAATAATATTTGTGGTTCCAGATAAATTTTCTATAGAAAAACAGAAAATAATGAAGGCTTTGGGGGCTGCTATAATAAATACTCCTAAAGAAGATGGAATGGAAGGTGCCATAAAGGTAGCCAATTCATTATTAAGTGAAATTCCTAATTCCTTATCCTTAAATCAATTCTCAAATGAAGCAAATCCATTGGCTCACTATGAGACTACTGGAAAAGAGATATATGAGGGGCTAGATGGGGAAATTGATTATTTCGTTGCTGGAGCAGGAAGTGGTGGAACATTCTCAGGGGTATTGAAATATTTAAAAGAGAATATACGAGAAGTAAAAGGTGTATTAGCAGATCCTGTAGGTTCCATTATAGGAGGGGGAACTTGTGGATGCTACAAAATAGAGGGAATAGGTAATAACTTTATTCCTGAAACTATGGAAATGGGCTTAGTAGATGATGTTATAAAAGTAGATGATGAAGAAGCCTTTGAGGCAGTGAAACTACTAGCACAAAAAGAAGGATTAATAGTAGGCTCATCATCGGGGGCAGCACTTTCAGCTACATTGAAACTAGCTGAAAGGATAAAAAAAGGTAATATAATAACAATATTTCCTGACAGAGGAGATAGATATTTTAGTACAGAATTATTCTAAAAAAATATATATAAAATAATATATTAATAGAACATATTAAAAGGAGATGGGTTAAATGGTTAAAGTTGAAAGTTTTGAATTAGATCACACAAAGGTTAAAGCACCTTATGTCAGAAAAGCTGGGATAAAGGTTGGACCTAAAGGAGACATTGTTTCAAAGTTTGATTTAAGATTTGTACAACCTAATAAGGAACTTTTAAGTGATAAGGGAATGCACACATTAGAACATTTTCTAGCAGGGTTTATGAGAGAAAAATTAGAAGATGTTATAGATATATCACCTATGGGATGTAAAACAGGTTTTTATTTAACAAGCTTTGGAGATGTTGAAGTTAAAGCGGTTATAGAAGCATTAGAATATTCACTAGATAAGGTTTTAGTACAAGAAGAAATTCCTGCTGCCAATGAATTACAATGTGGAAGTGCAAAGTTACATTCATTAGAATTGGCTAAAAATCATGCAAGACAAGTTTTAGAAAATGGAATAAGTGATAAATTTTATGTAGAGTAAAAAGAAAATAGTGTTATAAAAAGTATTTTGAATAGAGATTGTAAATATATTAAAGCCATGAATAGAAATAAATCTATTCATGGCTTTAGGAGTATATGATGCTTTTTATATAAAAAAGCACATTGGAGTGATGATTATTTATATTTTAAAATTTGATGGAAAGCTATTTAAATTTAGTTTATTAGGGCAGCTATAAGGACTATTACATAATATTATTCTTGGTATATAGGAGTAACATCCGTATAGTTTAATACTATAAAATATTTATATAAATCATAAATTTCATTGAAGTAAATTCTAAGATGTCATATAACAGATGGAATCTATAATTAAAAATCAAGTTAATTATTAGCTTTGAGAGGTTAGTTTAGTTTATTTTTAAACGTTTTAATCAATGAAATTATTATAACATAAATAAATTTTAAGGATATTTTTTAAATTTATTATTATTTAGATTAAAGATAATTTTTTATGATTAAGTTGAAGATAATTAAAGAGTTTGATATATAAGTTAAAGCTATTTTATGGATAAAATGACAAAAGATAAAAAATAAAACAAGCTTAAATAAGCTAATAAAATAAATATTGGGTATGTAGGAAAAAATAAATTTAAATGAATAATATACCTTATTAAAATAGAAGTATATAATAATACTTGGGATATACTTATTTGGATGAAAAGCAACTTAAGAAGGTGAGTAAAATGAGTTTTAAAAGTTTATATATAGATGCCATAAATTTATCATCTAGTGTTGTAGAGAAAGTTACTAAATATACTTTAGCAGCTAAAATTTATAAGGTTATTTTCCAATTGGGAGCTTATCCAAAGCCTAAGAATTTTAGTGAGATATATAATAACTTAAATATTAAAGATGATATTACTTATAAATCATCAATTTTAAATAATAATAAATTAGATATATATTATCCAAAGAGCATTAATGAAAAGATGCCAGTTATAATGTGGATTCATGGTGGAGGATACATAGCTAATAGTAAGGAGACAGTTAAAAGTTATATGATGGCTCTAGCTAATGAAGGCTTTGTTGTAGTTAATATAGATTATGCTTTAGCACCAACATATAAATATCCAAGTCAGATTACTCAATGTAATGAAGCTTTAAAATATGTTTGGAATAACATAGAAAACTTTAATGGAGATAGAGAGAGTATATTCATTGGAGGAGATTCAGCAGGAGCTCAAATAGCGAGCCAGTTAGGGGCTATTATAAGTAATAAAAAATTAGCTGAAGGAATGAATTTAAAACCAAGTATATGTAATAGTGTATTAAGGGGAGTTATATTATTTTGTGGACTATATGATATGGATTCTGTTAGAGCAACAAAATTCCCTGGGATTCAAACATATATGCAATGTTTAACTGGAGTTAAAGATTTTGAGCATTATAAAAGAATAGACGAGCTATCTACAATTAAAAACATAACCCTTAATTATCCTAATACCTTTATAACTGTTGGAGATATAGATCCTTTTGTAAATCAAGGAAAAGAGTTAGCAGCTTTATTAAGAGATTCGGGAGTTAAAGTTACTTCAAAATTCTTTGAAAATAAGGATTTATGGCATGAATATCAATTTAAGTTTTCTCTTCAAGAAGCTCAAGAAACATTTAAGAGTGTGATTGACTTCTTAAAAGAAAATAGTAAAGCATAAAAAATAAGGCCATGTATTAGAGTTAAATTTAACTCTAATACATGGTCTCATTTTATTTAGTAGCGAGAAACTCTAAGGTTATAGCTTGTAAAGATAAGGGTCTTAGAGTTGCTAACTATTAGAGAATGTAATATTAACTGCTAATTAAGATGTTCTTATGGTTCACTATAAGAACAAACATTTGATAAAAATACATTCTATTTATTATAAGTTTAGTTTCCGGCACTTTCATAAGAGGAAACCCCTTTAAGCCATATCATATAAGCTACAAGAATAGTAGCAACACCTACTACTAAGGTTAATATAACTCCCATAAAAAAGCCTTCCTTTCCAAGAAGATAGGTTCCGGGATAATATCCTGTAAAAGCAAATGGTATTAAAAAAGTTAATAAAAACTTTATTGCACTTGGATAAATATTTATAGGATATTTAGCAAAATCACTTAATCCATAAGCAATTTGAACATGTCTAAAGCTTGTTTTAGTCCAAAAGGATATTGATGTTGCAGCAAGTTTTACTCCTGTGTATATGAAAGTACCTCCTATAACAGCAATTATGAATCCTATAATCCAAAGAGGGGTAACTTTTACTCCAAGTTTTATTCCTGAATAAATAACAAGTATAATTCCAACTATAAGTTCTCCAAAGCCGTCAGGTTGAAACCTTTCTGCTATTACTTGAAATAATGGATTTAAAGGTCTTAATAGATATCTGTCAAACTCTCCATGAACTATACTTTTCCAACAAAAAATCCAAAGATAGTCAGTAAATATGTGGTCAATTCCTCTTGGAATTTGGGAAAAGCCATATATGAATATTATTTCGTAAAAACTCCATCCAGCTAGAGTAGGGATGTTGCTGAATATAAGAGAAATAAATATTAAGGAAGTAGCTTGTACTAACAAAAATCCAAAGATTCCATAAATAAAGTCTTCTTTATATTCCATTAAGGTTTTTAAGTATTGCTTTAAAAATTGTATATAAATTTTATAATATCTTTTCATGCTCTTAACCCCCTTGAATAGTTAATTTATCAATTATTCTATTCCACATAACCTTAGATAAGCCCATAAGTATAATAACCCAAAGAAGTTGTAATCCAAGTGATTTAGCTATTTCAATAGAGCTTAATTTATTAAGATAAATCATAGCAGGAGTATATATTATTGAGCTAAATGGTAAAAAGTTAAATAGCTTTTGTACTATTTCAGGGAAGAATGTAAGTGGAATCATAGCTCCTGAAACAAGCATTATAATAGCACGAGCAATTTGAGATATTCCCCATATGTTGTAAAATTTAAAAGCTAATAATCCAAACATATAAGAATAATAAATATTGATTAAAAAACCTAAAATAATACTAATCAAAAATATTAAAAGTGAAATTAGGTTAATATTTATTCCATTATATAATGCATAAATACTAACTAAAATTGCACCAGGTAAAAACAAGGTCAAAAAGGAAAATATGAAGTTTCCTATTCCAATAAAAATTATTCTTAGTCTATAATTTATGGGCTTAATTAGATTCATAGCAATAGAACCATCTCTAACCTCAAAGGATATATCACGGCTTACATCAGTACTGGTAACGATTCCGATTAAAAGCGTAATCATAATATAAGTAAGCATTTCCTTTAGAGTGAAACCTTTCATAACTCCTTCTTGTGAACTGCTATAAATAGCTATCCAAAGAAAATAAGTAACACTTATCATAATTAATTGACCTATTAATCCCATGAATAGGTTGGCTTTGTAAGCTGAGAGTTTTTTAAAGTCACCTTTAGCAAAGGAACTATAAACTCGTATTGTTTTAAAGAAATCCATAGTTACACCTCATTTCTATAGATTTTCTTGATTATATCTTCAATGCTACTTTCTCTTAATAAGAAGTCTAAAACATCAACCTTTTCCATAACCTTTGAAAGGATTTTAGATGAGCTTATTTTGTTTTTATTGAAGTTTATAATAAGCATACCATTTTCAATATATTCATTTAAATCTTCATCTTTCAAATTTCGTAGAGTTTCATTATTATCTGAGGTAAATAAATCTTTTAGATTTAAAGTGTTTTTAAAATCATTTTTGCTTTGGATTTCTAATGTAGTCATATAGCCATATTTCTTTTTAATGTCATCTAAACTACCATCATATATTTTGGTTCCTTTGTCTATAATGATTATTCTTTTACAAAGTTCCTCAATATCGCTTAAGTCATGAGTTGTAAGTATAATGGTTGTCCCGAATTCTTTGTTTATCTCTTTTATGGCTGTCCTAACCTTTTCCTTTACAACTACATCTAATCCAATAGTTGGCTCATCTAGATATAATATTTTAGGACTATGTATTAATGAGGCAGCTAAATCTCCTCTCATTCTTTGTCCTAGGGAAAGGGTTCTAACAGGTCGAGTCATAAACTCATCTAAATCTAGAGTTTCATTTAAGAATTTCATGTTTTTTTCGAACACTTCATCTGGAATAGAGTATATATCCTTTAAGATAGTAAAGGTCTCCGATAGAGCTAAATCCCACCAAAGTTGAGTTCTTTGTCCAAAAACAACTCCAATATCTTTAGCATTCTTTTCTCTTTCTTTGTAAGGAATTCTTCCATTAACTAAGACTTCTCCAGAAGAAGGGGTTAGTATCCCTGTCATCATCTTAATTGTAGTAGATTTACCAGCACCATTTGAGCCAATGTAACCAACAATTTCTCCACTTCCTATTTCAAATGAAACATTGGAAACTGCAGTTTTTAAATCGAACTCATTTGAAAACAATGACTTAAAAGCACCTTTAAGACCACTTTCTTTCTTTTGAATCTTAAATTCCTTTGTTAAGTTTTCAACTTTTATCATAAAATCACCTCCTAAAAATTTCTCAATAATATCCCTTAGCATATTGGTTAAAATAATAATTTTTGAATACGATTAACCCATGATGCCTATTATATTTTAGTTCTTTTCAAGTAAAATTACAAATGAAATTTAATTAGTTTTAGAAAATAAAAATATCTTATTAAAATGAATATTTAAAACATTATTGTATATGTAGATTAAGTGCATAACAATTTGAATTAAATGGCATAATCAAAGTGATTTGAGATTAAATTTATAGTAAATATTTAAGATATATTTAGGTTCTATAGGAGGATTTATGAAGAAAAAGATTAGAGTAAAACCTAGTAAAAGTCAGTCTGTACTTGGATTAATAGTTGGTTTAATATTTGTGTTTATAGGTATTACCACTATATCTCAAATGGGAGCTTTTGGTATAGTATGGACTGTTATTGCAATAGTAATAACTGTTACTCATGGAATGAATGTATTTAGTGACAAAGGAGTAGCAACAGAGGTTATTGAGTTTAACTCAGAAAATGATTTAGACAGTATTAATGGCTTTAAAGCGGAAAAAATCGAAGAAAAATATAACTTTGATGAAAAGCTTAGAAAATTAAAAAAGCTAAGAGATGATGGAGTGTTAAGTGAGTTAGAGTATCAAATAAAAAAGCAAGAGATATTAGAAGAAAAGTGGTAAATTCCATTCAAAGTTAGGAACTAAGCGAAAGTTTAGTTCTTTTTATTTTGAAATTAATTTTCAAAAATAAATTAAAGGGTATAAAAATGAAAAAAATATGAATTAGAATGGCTAAAAATAAGGGTTTTCCACAAGAAAAGAAAAATAAACAACCATAAAATAGAAAAATATTTTCAAAAAGTATTGAATTTTTATTAGAAAAGGATTACAATAAAAACATAAAGAAAATAATTTTCAGAAAAAGGTGATAGAATGTTAGATGGGGTAAAAGGGAATTTAATAGTTTCTTGCCAAGCTTTAGCAGATGAACCTTTGCATAGTTCTTTTATTATGGGAAGAATGGCAATCGCGGCTAAGGAAGGTGGAGCAGTAGCAATAAGGTCACAAGGTGTTAGTGATATCAATGAAATAAAAGAGGTTACAAAGCTTCCTATCATTGGAATAATAAAGAGAAATTACGATGATTCAGAAATTTATATAACGCCAACTAGAAAAGAAGTGGACGAGCTTCTAGAAACAGGTTGTGAAATGATAGCATTAGATGCTACAAAGAGAAGAAGACCTAATAACGAAAATGTAAAGGATTTAGTTGATGCTATCCATGCAAAAGGAAAGTTGGCTATGGCTGATGTATCAACTTTAGAAGAAGGTATTGAGGCAGAAAAGATAGGATTTGATTGTATATCAACAACACTTTCAGGATATACACCATATTCTAAGCAAAGCAACAGTGTTGACTTTGAACTTTTAGAAGAGTTAGTAAAAACGGTAAAAATCCCAGTTATTTGCGAGGGAAGGATAAACACTCCAGAAGAACTAAAGAAGGCATTTGATTTAGGTGCATATTCAGCGGTGGTTGGAGGAGCAATAACAAGACCACAACAAATAACTAAGAGATTTACTGATATTTTAAAATAAATTAAATATTTAAAGGATTTTGGGAGGAGAAGAACAATGAAAGGTATTTATTCAGCATTATTAGTTTCATTTGATAAGGATGGAAACATCAATGAAAAGGGATTAAGAGAAATAATTAGACACAATATTGATGTATGTAAAGTAGATGGTCTTTATGTAGGAGGAAGTACTGGAGAGAACTTCATGCTTGCAACTGATGAAAAGAAAAGAATATTTGAAATTGCTATGGATGAAGCAAAAGGACAAGTTAAATTAATAGCTCAAGTTGGATCAGTTAATTTAAAAGAAGCTGTAGAGTTAGCTAAGTTTACTACAGATTTAGGATATGATGCAATATCAGCAGTTACACCATTCTACTATAAATTCGATTTTAATGAAATAAAACACTATTATGAAACAATAATAAATTCTGTTGATAATAAACTTATAATTTATTCAATTCCATTCTTAACAGGAGTAAATATGTCAATAGATCAATTTGCTGAGCTTTTTGAAAACGATAAGATTATAGGAGTTAAGTTCACAGCAGCAGACTTCTACTTATTAGAACGTATGAGAAAAGCATTCCCAGACAAATTAATCTTTGCTGGATTTGATGAAATGATGTTACCAGCTACAGTACTTGGAGTTGATGGAGCTATAGGATCAACATTCAACGTAAATGGTGTTAGAGCAAGACAAATATTTGAGGCTGCTCAAAAGGGTGATATTCAAACAGCTTTAGAAGTTCAACATGTAACTAATGATTTAATAACTGATATCTTAAACAATGGTCTTTACCAAACAATTAAGTTAATGCTTCAAGAACAAGGTGTTGACGCTGGATATTGTAGACAACCTATGAAAGAAGCTACTGAAGAAATGATTCAAAAAGCTAAAGAAATTAATAAAAAATATTTTTAAGGATATTAAATGTAGACTAACTTTTTAAAGTTAGTCTACACAAAAAAATTAGAAGGGGAGAATTGGTATGCAAGGATTTACGAAATTTGATTTGGTTGTTCTAGTTCTTTACTTAGGAGCTGTGCTTTACGCAGGATTAAAGTTTTCTAAGAAAGAAATGAAAGGAAAAGAGTTCTTCAGAGGTGACGGAACTATTCCTTGGTGGGTTACTTCAGTTTCTATATTTGCAACTTTATTAAGTCCAATTTCATTCTTATCATTAGCTGGTAACTCTTACAAAGGAACTTGGATAATGTGGTTTGCTCAACTTGGTATGTTCATAGCAGTACCTCTTACAATAAGATATTTCTTACCAGTTTATAGTAGACTAGATATAGATACAGCTTATGAATATCTAGAAATAAGATATAAAGATAAAGGACTTAGAATTCTTGGAGCTATAATGTTCATCATTTATCAAATAGGACGTATGGCAATCATAATGTATTTACCATCAATGGTATTAGCAAATCTTACAGGCATAAATGTTTATTTACTTATCGTAGCAATGGGCGTAATAGCAATAATTTATTCATATACAGGTGGATTAAAGTCAGTATTATGGACAGACTTTATTCAAGGATGTGTACTTATAGCAGGTATTATTTTCTCATTAATATTCTTAATTTCAACAATAAATGGTGGATTTGGAGCTATCATGGGTGAGTTAACTGAGGGCGGAAAATTCCTAGCTTCAACAGAGCCGATATTTAATGCGAATATATTTAAGACAAGTGTATTCTTATTAATAGTTGGAGGAGGATTAAATACTTTCTCATCATATATTTCAAGTCAGGATATAGTGCAAAGGTTTACTACAACTACAGATATAAAACAATTAAAGAAAATGACTTATGGTAACTTAGTTTTATCATTATTTGTAGCAACTATATTCTATTTAATAGGAACAGCTTTATATGTTTTCTATAATCAAAATCCACAATTATTACAAACTGCTCAACAAGACCAAATTTTTGCATCATATATAGCATTCCAATTACCAGTAGGTATAACAGGTATAGTTCTTGCAGCTATATATGCAGCAGCACAATCAACACTTTCAACTGGATTAAACTCAGTTGCAACAAGCTGGACTTTAGATATTCAAAACTTTATAACAAAAGATATGTCAATGGAAAAACAAACAAAAGTTGCTCAATATATATCTTTAGGAGTTGGTATAGCTTCAATCGTAATGGCTGTAATACTTGCAAATGGTGGAGTAAACTCAGCTTATGAGTGGTTTAATGGATTTATGGGACTTGTTCTTGGAGTTTTAGCTGGAATATTCGTATTAGGAATATTCTTCAAGAAGGCTACAAAAGCAGGTGCATATGCTGGTTTTATAGCATCAGCAATAGCTGTTGTAGTATGTAAATACGGCGGATTCGACGTAAGCATATGGTCATATTCAATCATATCAATAGGTGTTTCAGTTATAGTTGGAATGATAGTTTCAATGATGACTCAATCACAATTAGTTGATCAAAAGACTATAGATGAAGCAACAATATACTATGATAAAAATGAAGTTGCAAATGGATAGTGTAAAATAAAGAATATGAATGGTTAATTAAGGTAAGTGTTGACTTTAAAATGTTTTTATAAACTATTTAAAGTTCAGCACTACTTTAAAATTATATGTTTTTATAAACTATGCATTAATAAGGTTAAAAGGAGCGAGTTTAAAATGAATAAGCCTTTAATTGATGTGTTTTTATTAATAGGACAAAGCAATGCTCTCGGAATTGGAAATACAGAATATGCAGTAACTCCAAATAGTAAATGTTTTGAATACATTGAACTAGATGAAATTATACCTATGAGAAAATTTTTAGAAGTATCTAGAGGAAATGGAACTATAGCACAAAGTTTCTCAGTAAAGTGGAATGAATTAACTAATAGATATGTGTGTTTTATACACAGTGCAGTAGATGGATCTATGATAAAAAACTGGGGGCATGACAGATATAATTATTTAGAAAATACTTTGAAGAAATATAAAAGAGGTATTGAAAAAATAAGTAAAATATATTCAATAAATAGTCAAAATGCTATTTGGATTCAAGGGGAAAGTGATGCTAAGTACGGAACAGACCCCGTATATTATAGAGAAAAGTTAAAACAGTTAGTAAATGATTTAAAGAATATAGGAGTTGAAAATGTGTTTTTGAGTCTTACGGGTTACTGGGATGGTGTAGATGATAAGAGGGTTCACAATATTGCAAGTACACAAATAATCACATCTGAAGAATGTGAAAACTTAATTGTAGCTTCAAATCTAGGATTATCATTTAGAGAAAGAGAACTTTTAATTGATGAAGTGCATTATTCACAGGACGCTTTAAATGAATTAGGAGAAGATTTAGCTAATAATATTTATAAGTTTTATTTTAAAAAAGAAACTCCTAAATTAAAATATGAAATAGATTTAGAAGACAATAAAAAATATGTAAGCAAATTAATTGATTTATATGAAAATTTATAATATGAATTTAGAAATATTAAATATAGTTTTTTATTTAAGTATGGTATGATTTGAAAGTTATATTTATAAAAGATTAATTTAGAGGTGAATGAAATGATATTCGGCAATTTAATAAATTTAGAAAGTTATGATTATCTACCAAAGCTTGTTAAAGAAGCTTTATTACATGCGAAAAATAATAATGTAATAGAATTTGATCCAGGTACTCATGAAATAAAAGGTGAAGAGCTGTTCTTTAATAGAGTTAATTACACTACAAAAAATAAAGAGGATCGTTTTTGGGAAGGTCATAAAAAATATATAGATGTTCATGTGGTTTTCAGTGGAAAGGAAAGAATAAATCTTAACTTTAAAGAAAATTTAGAGTTTAAAGAGTTTGTTGAAAAGGATGATTTCTTATCCTTTGAAGGGGATGCAGATGCATCAGTTATTTTAGAAGAGGGAGATTTCCTTATTTGTTATCCAGAGGATATACACATGACTTGCTTAAAGGCTGATAATGAGCCTTCAGATGTTAAAAAGGCTATTTATAAAGTAATTTTATAGTATGTTTATTTTATGAGGTTGTATCGAAACTTAAAATAATAAATCTTATAAGTCTTAATAAAAAAGTTATTATAGAAAGAGATTTATAAGTTTTATTTTAAGTTAATCTTGATGCAACCTTGTTGTTTATAATAATTTCTAGAAGGTATAAATTTTTGTAGAGGTGATAAGTATGAAGTTATTTGTAGCTATAGATATAGGTGGAACTAGCATAAAGTATGGAATTATAAATGAAGAAGGAACATTATTAGAAACAAATAGTAGAGATACAGAAGCGTATAAAGGAGGATTAAGTATAATAGATAAGGTTAAGGACATAGTTAAAAGCCTTCAAATCAATAATGATTTAAAAGGAATATGTATTTCAACCGCAGGGATGGTATGTCCAAAGGAAGGAAAGATTGTTTATGCTGGTCCAACAATACCTAATTATACTGGAGTTGAGATTAAGAGGATTCTAGAAGAGGAATTTAACTTACCTTGCTCAGTAGAAAATGATGTAAACTGTGCAGCATTAGGAGAATTCTTTGGTGGAGCGGCTAAAGGTACTAATTCAATGGCTTGTTTAACAATAGGAACTGGAATTGGAGGAGCTTTAATCATAGATGGAAAAATACTTCATGGATTTAGTAATTCTGCTGGGGAAATAGGTTATATGATGGTTAATGGAGATCATATCCAAAATATCGCATCAGCAAGCGCTTTGGTTAAGAATGTAGCTTTGAGAAAGGAGATTGATGTTAGTAGTATAGATGGAAGATATGTATTAGATAGCTATGGAAATGGAGATTTAATATGTAAGGAGGAGGTTGAGAAATTAGCTGATAATCTAGCTTTAGGAATTTCAAATATTGTTTATTTAATAAATCCTGAGGTTGTTGTTTTAGGTGGAGGAATAATGGCTAGAGAAGAAATTTTCAGACCATTAATTGAGAATAGTTTAAGAAAGTATTTAATAGAATCAGTTTATAAGAATACTAATATAGCTTTTGCACAACTTAAAAATACCGCTGGAATGAAAGGAGCTTTTTATAATTTTAAATCAAAATTTAATTAAATAGGCTTTCTTTGTAATTTTATTGGTAGGAATGATATACTTAAAATATAAGATATTAGCTCTGTTTTAAGTTAGTGATGATTTTTAGATAGCTCTTAACAACTAGCTAAAATCAACATTAGTTTAAAACATAGCCAAAATATTAAAGTATTAAGAGGTATTTTATGGGGATATTAGAACAATTAGAAAATCCAAAATTTAAAGCAACTAAATCCGAAAAGACATTAATTGAATATATAGAATCAGACTTAGATAATATTATATATAAATCAATATCCGTAATAGCAAAAGAGTCTGGAGTTGGAGAGGCTACCATAACAAGATTTACAAAAAAGCTTGGATTTAATGGTTTCCAAGATTTTAAGGTTACTTTAGCTAAGGAACTTTCAAATAAGAAGAACACAAGTATTATAAACTTACATGTTCACAGAGATGAAGGGGTAACAGAGACCGCCAATAAAATGTTAAAGTCATCTATAAATATATTAGAACAAACTGTTAAACATATAGATGTAGACTTAATGTGCAAGTGTAGAAATATAATAATGAATGCTAAAAGAGTTTACTTTATAGGAATCGGATATTCAGGTATAGCAGCTATGGATATAAACTATAAGTTTATGAGAATAGGTTTTACTACAGTACCTATAACCGATAGTCATACAATGGTTATTATGTCACCTATAATGAATAATGATGATGTAATAGTTGCCATATCAAACTCAGGTACAACTAAAGAGGTAATAAAAACAGTTAAGCAGGCTAAAGAGAATGGAGTTAACATAATAACATTAACTGAAGATAGTGATAATCCATTAAGAAAATTAGCTGATTATGAACTTACATATACATCAGCTGAAACAATTTTTGAAACTGGATCTATTTCTTCAAAAATACCTCAAATATTTTTACTAGATTTATTGTACACAGAGGTAATTAAAGAGATGTTTAGCGAAGCTGTTGAAAAGAAAATTAAGACTACTAGTGCTATTGAGGGATTAAACGTTTATAGTTAGATAAAATAAATGAGAAGTATATTTAAATTAATAGTTAAAGAAAATTGGTTAACAAAAAAGAGTTAGGTAAATTGCCTAACTCTTTTTACTTTGTTCTTTTTGAAAATGCTATATCAAAGCATGTTATTCCAAAAGCAAAAGCAAGTGATGAAGGTAATATTTTGCTAAGTCTTAAATCAGGTAATGGTAGAATAAAATTACCTATTAATCCAAGCATCATAATACATATAAAGAATATTACAAATTTAAACCCTTCTTTTTTTACTTCTTCGAAAGTAAATTGCTTTACTGTAAATAACACTCTTATTAATATATAAAAAGGAATTAGTATTGCAAGTATAGCATAAGCAGTAACAAATGTAAGAGCACTTCTACTTGGAACATCTTTATATATTATGAATAGTGTAACCATAGTCATTAAAACAAATAAGAAGTAAACCAAAGCATCTAAAGTACGGATGTTTCTTTTTTTCACTACAATCCCCCCTAAAATCTTACTATAATATTGATTATACACAAAATTTTAACAATTAAATAGAGGAAGAGAGTGACATCGTAGTTACAAAGACCTTAAATTTCCTATAAATATTTCTAAAGAAAAAGAAAAGATTCTTTAGAAATATTTAAGTTATGCATATATGCCACTTAGACATGAAAAGTAACCACATAGTCAAAATCTGTTTAAGGGAATATTGGAAGACTATATACTGTTAGTAGAAAAGAAAAATAAAAGGGGCTGAGAAGTAATGAAGATAAGCTTAGACATAGATAGTAAATTAAAAGAGATATTTGTAACAATAAGAGCACCTAAGCTTGATAGAAAGGTTTCTGAAGTTATGAACATTTTAGAAGAAGATAAATTAGAGAAGATAACAGCTTATAATAATTCAAAGATATATCTTATTGACATAAAGGATGTTTATTGTTTTTATACAGAATCAAGAAAGGTCTTATTACTTACAGAAAAGGAATCCTTTTTTGTTAAACATACACTTTTAGAATTGGAAGAAAGATTAAAAGGAACATCAATGATAAGAGCGTCTAAAGGAGTAATTATAAATATGGATAAGGTATTAAATTTTGAACAGATGTTCAATGGAAATTTAGTCGTTAATTTTAATAATGGAAAAAAAGAATATGTCTCTAGAAGATATTTAAAAAATATAAAAAATTATTTAAATATAGGAGGAAAGTAGTATGAAGAATTTTATATGTCAATTTATAAAGAGATTTTTTGTTGGAGCAGCCTTTGGAGTTTTAGTAAACCAAATCATATTTCTCATAATTTTAAAGCATATAGGAACTATTAGTGTTGATTTCGATATTCTATTTAAACAATTTTTAGCTTCATGCCTAGCAGGAGGAGTTCCAGTTGGATTATCTGCAATTTATGTTTTAGATAATCTTAGTATGCTTGGGAAAATATCAATACATTTTATTATAGGAATAGTAGTATATTTATTTGTTGGTTCTTATGCTGGATGGTTTTCAATAAACTTAGGTACAGTGATAATGAGTATAGTTATATTTATTGCCATTTGGAGTATCTTTTATTTTATTGAAAAAAAAAAGATAGAGAAAATAAATAAAGCTTTAAGTAAGAAAAATAAATAGATTTATATTTTAAATTAAGTGAAAACAAACTTAATTTAAATTGGGTTGTATTATTGAGTTTTGATACAGCCCTATTTTTTTGTAAATAAATCAGTAATAGACATAAGAAGTAAATAAAATACATGTA
The DNA here is from genome assembly GCF_057782475.1 of Clostridium sp. LIBA-8841. Taxonomy (NCBI): domain Bacteria; kingdom Bacillati; phylum Bacillota; class Clostridia; order Eubacteriales; family Clostridiaceae; genus Clostridium; species Clostridium sp. LIBA-8841. The sequence goes on from NZ_CM173488.1 coordinate 276,115, forward strand.
CTCTTTTAGTGAAATCAATTACAATATGAGTATAAAATGGGAAATTATGAAACAAAATGATTAATTTGTAATAAGTATAAGGGGGAAGATTTATGAAGAAAAGCATTCGAAAAATTGTTGCATCTACAGCTTTAGCTGCTATGACAATTAGTGTTTTACCATCTAACTTAGTAGTTTTTGCAACGGATGGTACAAGCAAAAATTTTTATGAAATTTATCCAAAGCCGCAAGAAATTAATTATAGTGGGGGAGAATTTCAATTAAGTGATGAAGTAAATATCGTATATGATGAAGGAATTGATATTTACACTAAAAATCGTGTTAATGAGGTTTTAGAATCTAGCAATTTAGAAGCTACTATTTCAGGTGAAATAGTACCAGGAAAGACAAACTTATTAGTAGGTATTAATGAATCTGGAGGATTTGTTGATAATTATTTTAACGAGAATGTGCCTCATGAAGAAAGCTTTTTTGATGAGAAAATGGATTCACATATAGTAAGTGTTGATGATGGAGTAATTAGTGTAATTGGGGAAGATCCAGACAGTGCTTTCTATGGAGTTACTACTTTAAAACACGTATTTAATCAAATAGAAGACGATAAAATGATTCAAAATTTCAGAGCAGATGACTATGCAGAAGTTGCTCATAGAGGTTTTATAGAAGGTTATTATGGAAACCCTTGGTCAAATGAGGATAGAGCAGAGCTTATGAAGTTTGGAGGAGATTATAAGTTAAACCAATATGTGTTTGCTCCTAAAGATGATCCTTATCATAACAGTAAATGGAGAGAATTATATCCAGAAGAAAAGTTATCAGAAATTAAAAAGTTAGCTCAGGTTGGTAATGAAACTAAAAATAGATATGTATATGCTTTACACCCATTTATGAGTAATCCAGTTAGATTTGATACAGAGGAAAACTATCAAACTGACTTAGGAGTAATAAAGGAAAAATTTACTCAGCTTTTAGAAAACGATGTTAGACAATTTGCTATATTGGCTGATGATGCTGCAGCACCAGCTCAAGGAGCTAGTATGTATGTTAAACTTCTTACGGATTTAACAAGATGGTTAGAAGAGCAACAGGCTGATTATCCAGATTTAAAAACTGATTTAATGTTCTGTCCTTCAGATTATTATGGTAATGGAAGTTCAACTCAATTAAAGGAATTAAATAAGGCTGAAGATAATGTAAGTATTGTTATGACTGGAGGTAAAATTTGGGGAGAAGTAGATGAGAACTTTGCAAATAACTTCATGAATAACATAGCTACAGAGGGGAACCCTGGAAGAGCACCTTTCTTCTGGATTAACTGGCCTTGTTCAGATAACTCAAAGCAACACTTAATAATGGGAGGAAATGATACATTCTTACACCCAGGCGTTGACCCAAGTAAGATTGATGGTATAGTTTTAAATCCAATGCAACAGGCAGAGGCTAATAAATCAGCTTTATTTGCAGTAGCAGATTATGCTTGGAATATATGGGACAATAAAGATGAGGCAGATCAAAATTGGCATGATTCATTTAAGTATATGGACCATGGAACTGCTGAGGAGACAAACTCTTCACTGGCTTTAAGAGAAATTAGTAAGCACATGATAAATCAAAATATGGATGGAAGAGTTAAGCCACTACAAGAGTCTGTTGAGTTAGCACCTAAACTAGAGGCATTCAAAGAAAAATATGATAGTGGATTAAGTATTAAAGAAGAGGCATTAGATTTAATAGAAGAGTTTACAAACCTTCAAAAGGCTGCAGATTACTATAAGAATAATCCGGGTAATGAGAGAACAAGAGATCAAATAATACATTGGTTAAATTGTTGGGAAGATACTATGGATGCAGCTATTGGATATTTAAAATCAGCAATTGCAGTAGAAGATGGTGATGATGAGGCTGCTTGGGTTAATTATTCAGAAGCTCAGACTGCCTTTGAAAAATCAAAAACATATGGGTTCCATTATGTAGACCATACTGAATATGCAGAGGTTGGAGTTCAACATATTGTTCCATTTATAAAGCATATGGGACAGAACCTATCAGCTGTTATAGGCTCAATTGTTGATCCAAATAAGATAATAGCAACTTATATAAGTAATAGACAGGATGCACCAGCAGGAAATCCAGATAATATTTTTGATAATAATGCTAGTACAGAAATAGTATATAAGAATCCGAACAGAGTAGATGTTGGAACTTATGTAGGGGTTAAGTATAGTAATCCTATAACTTTAAATAATGTTGAGTTCTTAATGGGAGCTAATTCAAACCCAAATGATACAATGCAAAAAGCTAAAATTCAATACACTATTGATGGAAAAGAGTGGATTGATTTAGAAGAGGGTGTTGAATATACAATGCCTAAAGCTGTAAAGGTAGAAAACCTAGACTTAAAAGTTAGAGGAGTTCGTTTAATAGCTACAGAGGCAAGAAGTAATACTTGGTTAGGTATTAGAGATATTAACGTAAATAAAAAAGAAGATTCAGACTCAGGTGTAGAGTTTAATCCAAGTCTCATAAGAAGTGAATCTTGGAAAGTCTATGAGGGAAATGAATCAAGTCTTTTAGATGGTGATGATAATACTGGTGTTTGGTATAAAACAGCTAATGGAGATACATCTTTAGCAGGAGAGTTTATAGGTCTAGATTTAGGAAAAGAACTTAAGCTTGATGGAATCAGATTCGTAATAGGAAAAAATGGTGGAGGAAGTGCCGATAAGTGGAATAAGTTTAAACTTGAATATTCACTAGACAATGAAAATTGGACAACTATTAAGGAGTATAATAAGACTGGTGCTCCAGCTGGTAAGGATGTCATAGAAGAATCCTTTGAAGCTCCTATTTCAGCTAGATATGTAAGACTTACTAATATGGAAAACATCAATAAGTGGCTTACTTTCTCAGAGTTCGGAATAAAGAGTGAAGAATTAGAAAGTACAGGAAACAGAGAGAATGTTTATACCAATACAGAGCTAGATTTATTATCTTTAGCTAAGGAAGATGTAACTAAGTTAATGCCAGTAGATAATATAAGCTTAAATTCAGGGGAATATATTGGTGTTAAATTAGATCGTATTAAGGATTTAAGTAATATTAACCTTGAGGTTTCAAATGATACAGGCTTAAAACTTCAAAGCTCTATGAATGGTGTTGAATGGACAGAGATAACAGATACTAACACTTTAGAGGATGGAAGATATGTAAGATTAATAAATACAGGAAATGAAACTGCTAGCTTTAATTTAACTAAATTTGAGGTTAATTCAACTGAGGTTTATGAGCCATCATTAGTTGAGGCTTATGTTGGTGATACTGGAGCTAAAAAAGCTGTAGATGGAGACTTGAAAACTAGCGTTAAGTTTAATGGAGCTCCTAAATTTGGCGATACTATAGTTTATGATTTAGGACAAGAAATCCAAGTAGACAATTTAAAATATGTTGTATTAGATACTGAAGTTGACCACGTAAGAGATGGTAAAATTCAATTATCTTTAGACGGTGAAACTTGGACAGATGCTATTACTATTGGGGATGGAATAGAAAATGGTGTAGATGACATATATGCTAAACCATTAGAAAATGGTTATAAGCATGGAAATCAATCTGGTGGAATTATTCCAATAGATAGTGCATATGTTGAAGGATCTAATTTAAATCAAAAAGCTAGATATGTAAGAATATTATTTACTGCTCCATACAAACATCGTTGGACTGTTATAAACGAGCTTATGATAAATAATGGGGAGTATATTCCTACAGTAAATGACCCAACTTATGTTTCAAATCCAATTGAAGAAAGAGGATTTACTCCAAATAATTTAAGAGATGGAGATTTAACTAGCTCATATAAACCTAATACTAATAATGGAGAGATAACTGAAGGTAGCATAACTTATCGTCTATCAGAAAAAACTGATGTTAGAAAGGTTACTATAGTTCAAGATGGAAGCTCAATTTCAAATGCTAAGGTTATGGCTAGAGTTGGTGATGGAAGCGAATCTGTAACTGATGAGTGGGTTCAATTAGGCACATTAGGTAATAGCTTAAATGAATTTATAAATCGTGATTATAGTAACATTTATGAAATAAAGATTGAGTGGACAGATGTGGCACCAAATATTTATGAAATAATAACTTTAAATCAAGAGTTTGAATTCCCAGTTAATGATGCATTAAAAGTGAAGTATGATGAGCTTATTGATTTAAGTGGAGATGAATATACTTTAAGCAGTTATGAAGCCTTAAAAGAAGCTTTAGACAATGCAAAAGTTATTTTAGATAATTCTAATTCTTCTCAAAAGAAAATAGATAAGGCTTTAGATAATTTAAATAAGGCAGAAGAAGGGTTAGTTCTTAGAGCAACTGATTTTGAAGCCTTTGATGAAGTATTAGCTTTAGGAAATTCTTTAGTAGAAGATGAGTATACAGCAGAGTCTTGGGCTGTATTCAGTGAAAAACTAGCCCTTGCTAATGAAGCTAATGAAAATAGAGCAGATTATACTCAAGAGCAAATAAATCAAATAGTATCTGATTTAGATGCTTCAATAAAAGCTTTAGTTAAAGAGACTCCAGAAGTTGATAAAGCAGATTTAGAAGCTTTAATTAACCAAGGTAAAGCTTTAGTAGAAGAGGCTGTAGAAGGTTTTGAAGTTGGTGAATATCATAAAGGGGCTAAAGATACTTTAGTAAGTGAAATAAATAAGGCTGAAGAGATATTCAATAATGAAGAAGTCACTCAAGAAGAAATCAATTCAGCTAAAGAAGCTTTAAATAATGCAATAGAAAGATTCAACTCTTTAATAATTGAGGAAAGTACAGGAGACTTCAATAGTAATGGAAAGATTGACATAGGTGACTTAGCAATAGTTTCTAAAAACTATGGAAGTGAGAATGCTTCTTTTGATTTAAACAAAGATGGAGTCGTTGATGAATATGAAATAAGCTTCATAAATCATAGAATATTAAATTAAGGTAATTTATTAGAATAAAATTAAATTTTTAAGTTTAAGGGACTATGAAGATATATTAAACTAATTTTGTAATATTAATCATTAAAAAGATTAATATTGAGATTAGAGTAATGTATCGTCAAAGATAGTCCCTTTTTATTTTTATATCCTTTTTATATTAAGTTAAAAAGCTTATTGTTTAGCTTTAATAATGATTTATTAAATATAGTTTAATTGTAAATCAATTCTAGATAATATATAATGTTAATAGAATGTAAAATTAAATATTTAAAAATAGGTTAAATAGTTATTTAAGTAAATTTATTTATTAAAAGGGAAGTTGGGTTTGAATCCCACGCGGTCCCGCCGCTGTAATAGAGGAGCTTTTTGTATTGTAAGCCACTGAAACATAAGATTTTGGGAAGGTTACAAAAGGTGCTGATACTTGAGCCAGAAGACCTGCCTGTTTTTAAAACATCAGATCCTACGGGAAATAGGAGGTGTTGTGCTTTGGTAAGTTATATTTTTTTAGAATTTTTATAACCTCTTGACTCAATGTCTAGAGGTTTTTATTTTTAGGATTAAAGTTAGCTTAGAGTCAACCTAAATTTAAGCAAAATGCATTTGATTTTAATTTGGACAATCTCAGAGGGAAAATAGGAAAGACTAACAGATTTAAAAGAGACTTTAAGACCTAAGAAATAAAGAAAATCTATTTTATGAAGTGGATATACAAAATAAAAATATAATTTAAGGAGTAGAATTATTATGTCAAAAAAGAATCAAGTATTTATAGGATTTTTGTTAATGTTCTTATTAATACCAAAAAGTGTTTCAGCTATGCATATTATGGAGGGATTTTTGCAACCCAAATGGTGTATAGCATGGGGTGTTATAACAATACCTTTTGTGGTTTTAGGTGTATTTTCTATTAAGAAAAAAGTAGGGAATAATCCAAGATTAAAAATACTATTAGCTATGGCAGGAGCTTATGCCTTTGTTCTTTCAGCTTTGAAACTTCCATCAGTTACTGGTAGTTGTTCACACCCTACGGGGGTTGGTCTTGCGGCAATATTATTCGGACCTACAGCAGCATCAGTCTTAGGACTTATTGTTCTTTTATTCCAAGCTTTACTTTTAGCACATGGGGGACTTACAACTCTTGGAGCTAATACTTTTTCAATGGCTGTTGTTGGACCTTTAGTATCATATGGACTTTATAAATTAGTAAAAAAACTTAATGGACCAACATGGTTAGGAGTATTTTTGGCAGCTGCCCTTGGTGACTTAGCAACATACATGGTAACTTCAATTCAATTAGGACTAGCTTTCCCAGCAGAAGTTGGTGGAATTATGGCATCGGTTATGAAATTCATGGGTATATTTGCTATTACTCAAATTCCTTTAGCTATAAGTGAGGGAATATTAACAGTTATAATATTTAATACTATAGAAAATTATGCAAAAGATGATTTAATGGAACTTAACATTCTTTCAGAGGAGGTAAAATAATGAAAAATAAGAGAGCATTAACTAATGTGATATTAATTTTATTAGTTGTATTTATTACAATCATACCTTTCTTTGTGGCTAAGAATGGTGAGTTCGGTGGATCTGATGATCAAGCAGAAGAAGCAATAACACAAATAGATGAAAATTACGAGCCTTGGTTCTCACCAATATTTGAACCTGCAAGTGGAGAGATAGAAAGTCTATTATTTGCTCTTCAAGCAGCTATAGGTGCAGGAGTAATTGGGTTTGGACTAGGATATCTAAAGGGGAAAAAGAAAGTGAATGAAGAAGTAAATGATAAATATTGATAAATATGCTTATTCATCAAAACTAAAAAATATCAATCCTGCAGAAAAGATATTTTTTGCTCTAATTACTTTATGTGTTTGCTTATGGGCAAATAATTTTATTGTTTCTATGCTTGTAATAGGTCTTATGACTTTTTTAATAACTAAATTAGGAAAGACCAAAATAAATGTTTTTATTAAGTTAATGATGATACCAATAGCTTTTTTAATAATTAGCATTCTAACAATAGTTATAAATTATTCTATGAATAAGGAAAATCTTTTAATATCCTTTAGGTTCTTTAATGGATGGATCGGAGTTTCTAAAGAGGGGATTTTTCAAGGTGTTAATATGTTCCTAAAAGTAATGGGATCTTTAAGTTGCTTATATTTTATATCTTTAACTACACCAATGATAGATGTGATATCAGTATTATCAAAGCTTAAAATACCAAGCTTTTTAATAGAATTAATAAGCTTAGTATATAGGTTTATATTTATAATCTTAGAAACTTCAGAAATGATGTTTATATCTCAAAAATCTAGGTTAGGGTATAGAGACATAAGGACATCATATAAATCTTTAGGAGCTCTTGCATCAACACTGTTTATACGCTCATTTAAGAGAGCTAATGATTTATATACTGCATTAGAATCTAGAGGATATAATGGAGAGCTTAAGGTATTAGAAGAAGAAGTTCAAAGAAGAAACTATATTTATATTTTAGCTATAATTATTAATATGATTTTTATAGGAATAACTATATTTACAAAGTAGAGTAGGAGGATTTTATGGAAGACTATATATTAAAAGTAGAGGATCTTAATTATAATTATTCAGATGGAACTCATGCTCTAAAGGGTATAGATATGAATATAAAAAGAGGGGAAGTAACGGCTATATTAGGAGGAAATGGTGTAGGAAAATCAACATTATTCCAAAATCTTAATGGTATATTAAAGCCTTCTTCAGGAAGGATACTTTTTGAGAATAAACCTATTGATTATTCTAGGAAGGGAATCATGAAGCTTAGAGAATCTATAGGAATTGTTTTTCAGGACCCTGATAATCAGCTTTTTTCAGCTAGTGTGTATCAGGATGTTTCTTTCGGAGCTGTTAATATGAAGCTTCCAACTGAAGCGGTAAGAGAAAGAGTTAATAAGGCATTAAAAAGAACAGGAATAGAGCATTTAAAGGAGAAACCAACTCACTGTTTAAGCTTTGGGCAAAAGAAAAGAGTAGCAATTGCAGGAGTACTAGTTATGGAACCTAAGGTTTTAATACTAGATGAACCAACAGCTGGTTTGGATCCAATGGGTGTTTCAGAGATAATGAAGTTATTAATTGAAATGCAAAAGGAACTTGGCATAACCATAATAATAGCAACTCATGATATAGATATTGTTCCATTATACTGTGATAATGTCTTTGTAATGAAAGAGGGAAAAGTGATATTAAAGGGAAGTCCTAAGGAAGTGTTTGATCAAAAAGATACTATAAGAAAAGTAAATTTAAGATTACCGCGTATCGGACATCTCATGGAGATATTGAAAGAAAAAGATGGCTTTGTATTTGACGAATTATCATTAACTATCGGACAGGCTAGAAAGACAATAAACTCTTGGAAATTTAAATTATTTAAAGATTAGAGCAAAATTAAATATGGGAAATTAACTTAAAAAGGTTTGTATTAAAGTAAGATTTCAAAATAATCATACTTTATACAAACCTTTTATATTAATATTTAAATTGGTATAAATATTAATGTATTCTGAGCGCGTTTTAAGTGGTTAAAGAATTAATTAAAAAACTGGGTAAGTTAAATATTATATTAAAAATGCTATTTTAAACTTATTACAGTAAATTAATTGACTATATTTTCTTTAGTAACACCATCTTTATATTTAATCTTAAAGAATAATATTATTACGGCAAATATAAAAGTACAAGAATTAGCTAATATAACAGCTAAATCATTTATTATAAAGCCATGTATAATCCAAAGAAAAACACCTATTGTGAACATTGAATACATTATAAGAGATATACCTGAGGTATCTTTAGTTTTTATTACCTTTATTGCTTGAGGAATAAAGGATGCTGTTGTTAAAATTGCAGCTAATGAACCTATCATAAAATTTTCTCCTTACCTTTTAAAATTACACCATATAGTAATAATCTATAGATAAGAGCTAGTTTCGTCAATATAATATAGCTGTGAAATTTCACGGCTTTTGGGAAAAAGTTACATGATGATGAAACTAGGAACAGAGTGAGTGAATATTATTGTAAATGTTATCATTGATTGCTATTATTTAATTAACAAATCGTACAAGAAAAGTTCATTTCAATAAATAAATTATGAACTGTACTTGGACTTATAAATATAACTTAAGTATTATGGGTTTCTTAGAATATTTAAGTTAAGGGTAATAATAGGATTTATAAAATGAGGTGGTAAAGGATGATGCAAAAAATTCAACGTTTTGGAGCTGCAATGTTTACACCAGTTTTACTATTTGCTTTTGCAGGTATAACAGTAGGACTATGTATTCTATTCAAAAATCCGGACATAGTAGGACCAATTGCAAACCAAGGTACTTTATGGTATCAAATTTGGACACTTATTGAAGAAGGTGGATGGACAGTATTTAGACAACTTCCATTACTATTCGTTGTTGGTTTACCAATAGCATTAGCTAAAAAGGCTCAAGCAAGAGCATGTATGGAAGCTTTAGTTACATATTTAACTTTTAACTACTTTGTTAATTCAATGCTAACTCAATGGGGTGGATTCTTCGGAGTTGACTTCTCACAAGAGGTTGGTGGAGTAAGTGGATTAACAACCATAGCTGGTATTAAAACATTTGATACTGGTATGATAGGAGCAATCCTAATAGCTGGTATAGCTGTTTGGCTACATAATCGTTTCTTTGATACAGAATTACCAGAGTACTTAGGAATATTCAGAGGATCATCTTTCGTAGTTATGATAGGATTCTTCGTAATGATTCCAACAGCATTTATTATTTGTTTAGTATGGCCAGCAGTTCAAAATGGAATTAATTCATTACAAGGGTTCCTAGCTTCATCAGGAATAGTAGGAGTTTGGATATACACATTCCTAGAACGTATATTAATACCAACAGGATTACATCATTTTATATATGGACCATTTATATTTGGACCAGCCGTTGTAGAAGGTGGAATAGCCACTTATTGGCCTCAACATTTAGCTCAATATGCTATGTCATCTCAAAGTTTAACAGAATTATTCCCAGCTGGTGGATTTGCTTTACATGGTCATTCTAAAATATTTGGTTCTGTAGGTATAGCCTTAGCATTATATGTAACAGCTAAGCCTAATAAAAAGAAAATCGTTGCAGGTTTATTAATACCAGCCACATTAACAGCCATATTAGCTGGTATCACAGAGCCACTAGAGTTTACTTTCTTATTCGTTGCACCAATATTATTCGTTATTCACTCAATATTAGCAGCTACTTTAGCAGCTACAGAATATGCTTTTGGAGTATCAGGTAACTTTGGTGGAGGAATAATTGAATGGGCAGCTCAAAACTGGATACCTCTAGCTCATAACCATTGGCAAACATATTTAATTCAAATAGCTATAGGCTTAAGTTTCACAGCAATATACTTCTTTGTATTTAAATTCTTCATACTTAAATTAAATCTTAAGACTCCAGGTAGAGAAGATGATGATGAAGAAACTAAATTATACACTAAGGCTGATTACAAGGCTAAAAAAGGCGAAGAATCAGGAAATGAAAACAAATCAGGAAAAAGTAAAACAGCTCAAAAAGCTGAAGCGATTTTAGAAGCTTTAGGAGGAAAAGATAACATAGTAGATGTTACAAACTGTGCAACTCGTTTACGTTTAAGTGTAAAAGATGAAAGTAAATTAGCCTCAGATGCAGCATTTAAAGCTGCTGGGGCTCTTGGAGTTGTTAGAAATGGAAAGGCTATTCAAGTAATAATAGGATTATCTGTTTCTCAAGTAAGAGAAGAGTTTGAACAACTTCTATAACACAAGCATACAATTAACTCAAATACCTAAAAACATCATGGGGAGAAGGTTCCCATGGTGTTTTTTTATTAAATAATAATTAAGATGGCCATGCAGTTCTATCTAAAAATTAATACTGATTTAAAATATGGTATTATTAAAAAATCAACAGGTATTTAAAAGAATTTTATAGAATAAAATGTTTGGTTAAATAATTTTATTTTAGTTAATGAAATAAGTAATGCATTAATGTAGAGTAGTTCAAAAATAGTAAATCTATGGTATTATTAAAACAAGAAGTAATTTTATTGTAAATTAATTAAAAAAAGCTAAAATTTATTCATATATAAACGGATTTTATAAAGTATGACATTTAAGTTATTCGTATTATTTGGAGGGCTGGTATGAGATTAGAAGAGCTTGTAAATAAACATTATGATAAATTAAATCATAGTGATTTGCATATTTGGAAATATGTGTTCAATCATAAAAAGGATTGTTGTAATCTAACCATTGATGAGTTAGCAAATAGATGTAATGTGTCTAGAACAACAGTTTTAAGATTTGCGCAGAAACTTTCATTAAAAGGATATAGTGAACTTAAAATATATTTAAAATGGGAAAGTGAAGATAAAGAAGTTGAAGAGCAAGATTATTTAAAGGTTGTTTGTAACGATATAACAAAATTTATAAATGATATGCAAGAAAAAGATTTTTCTAGTGTCTGTAGTCTTATGTACAATGCTAAAAGAATATTTGTTTATGGAACTGGGGCCGTACAGTCAGCAGTTGCAGCTGAATTAAAAAGAATATTTTTATCAGGCCAAGAGTGTATATATAATATACAAGGAGAAGCAGAGGCCGATATGATTTTAAATACAATAAGTGATGAAGATTTAATAATTTTAATATCATTAACTGGAGAATCAAATCATATAAAAGCTTTAGCTAAGCAATTTAAGTTAAGAAATGTTCCTATAATATCTATAACAAAATTGAAGAATAATGCCTTAGCTAGATTAAGTGATGAGAATTTATACATAAATACATCAATGCATGATTTAGGGGGAGGAAAGGAATATGAATCAACAGCATTATTCTTTACTCTTGCAGAGATGATATTCTTGAAATATTCAATGTATAAAAATGATCTAGAAAAGGAAGATACAAATTAATAAATATAGAACATAAGCATATCAAATAAAATATTAGATTAAATAAAAGAAGGGAAGTTTTTATGTTTGAGATCATAATAGATTTTTTAGTTGCAGTAGCGCCTATTATAGCATCAATTTCTTTTGGATATATGTACTTAAATAGAAAAGAGGTTTAGTTTTATTTAAGTTGTGCTCTAATATTTGATATGCTTTATGAGGTTATATCATATGGATAAAAACGTATTATTTATGTTTTTAGTATGTTATAACCTCATTTATTTTTATTGAATTAATATTTTAAAATTATGATTTGATTAAAAGAAGACTAGAATCCTATACCTTTTTAACAAATTTAATAGTGGGAAAATTCACAGTAAATGTTACTAATAACAATAAAGGTAGAAAAGTCCCTAAAGAACCTAATTTCATTGAAAACGTTTTTGGAAATTGATATTATTCTCTTACAGAAATATTTAAGGGAAAAAATGTATATATGAAATTGGGGGTATAAGGGTTTATGATGCAAAAAATTCAAAGATTTGGTGGCGCAATGTTTACGCCAGTACTGTTGTTTGCTTTCTCAGGTATAATGGTTGGATTAGCAATCTTGTTTAAGAATCCAGAAATTATGGGAAGCATAGCAGCTGAGGGAAGTACTTGGGTTCAGGTTTGGACATTGTTAGAAGAGGGAGCATGGACTGTTTTTAGACAGTTACCACTATTGTTTGTTATTGGGTTACCTATTGGTCTTGCTAAGAAACAACAGGCACGTGCATGTATGGAGGCTTTGGTTGTTTACTTAACTTTTAATTATTTTCTAAATGCCATTCTTACAATGTGGGGACCAACTTTCGGGGTCGATTTTTTACAAGAAGTAGGAGGCGGTTCTGGTTTAACTTTAATAGCTGGAATAAAGACTTTAGATACTGGTATGGTTGGTTCAATATTAATAGCAGGTATAGTTGTTTATTTACATGATAAGTTCTTTGATGTTAAACTACCTGAATTCCTAGGAACTTTTAAAGGGTCTTCCTTTGTAGTTATGATAGCATTTTTCGTTATGATACCTGTTGCATTCTTAATGGCATTTATTTGGCCAAAAATACAGGGAATAATTGCTTCAATGCAAGGATTCTTGACTTCATCAGGAGTTATAGGGGTATGGGTTTATACATTCCTTGAAAGATTTTTAATACCAACAGGATTACATCATTTTATTTATTCACCTTTTATATTTGACTCAGCTGTAGTTAACGGTGGAATAAATGTTTATTGGGCAACACATTTAGGTGAGTTTGCTACTTCTGCACAAAGCTTAAAAGAAATGTTCCCGGCAGGAGGATTTGCACTTCATGGTTTATCAAAGGTATTTGGATCTTTAGGGATAGCATTAGCACTTTATTTTACTGCTAAGCCAAGTAAGAAAAAGCTTGTTGCAGGGCTTTTAATACCAGCCACACTTACAGCGGTCGTTGCAGGAATTACAGAACCTTTAGAATTTACATTCTTATTTATAGCACCGGCTTTATTTTTAGTACATTCATTATTGGCAGCAACGCTTTCAGCGGTTTCTTATGCCTTTGGGGTTGTTGGAAACTTTGGAAGTGGGCTTATAGAATGGGTAGCATTAAACTGGATACCATTATTTAAATATCATGCTGATACTTATATAACTCAAATAATTATTGGGCTTATATTTACAGGAATATATTTCTTTGTATTTAGATTCCTAATAATTAAGTTTAACTTTAAAACTCCAGGTAGAGAAGATGATAATGAAGAAACTAAGTTATATACCAAGGCTGATTATAAGAATAAGAAATCTGATGAAGTAAAGGAATCAAGCAAAGCAGCATTATTCTTAGAAGCTTTAGGTGGTAGTGAAAATATAGTTGATGTTACTAACTGTGCTACTAGATTAAGAATTTCTGTTAAAGATCCAGATAAAGTTCAGGATCAATCAGTGTTTAAAGCTGCTGGAGCACATGGCTTGGTTAAAAAAGGAAAGGCTATTCAGGTTATAGTTGGACTTTCTGTTCCAAGTGTTAGAGAGGAGTTTGAAGGTCTATTAACTCAAACTAATAAGTAATTAAAAATATTTATATTAAGTAAGGGTTGTACATTAAACGGTACAGCCCTGAAATTTTTTATAGATAAAATTATAAGATATGGAGATGATTTGTATGGAAAATATAACTTTACTAAGAAAAACAATAGAAGATAATAGGATTAAAAATGCATTAATACTTGAACTTATAGAAGAGGGAGCTTGTGGAGATTTCATTGAAAAAATAAATAGAAGTAATAGGATATTTATCTATGGAAAAGGAATAAGTTCAACAATACTAGGACAAGAGTTAAAAAGAGCTTTTACAGCCTTAGGAAAATATGTTTTTGATTTCTACAAAGGCGATGAAATTAATGCTGTTTTAAGCTTAATAAGGGATGATGATTGTATGATAATAATTTCTTTAGAGAATTCAGAGGAGTATTTATATAAAATTAAAGAGAGACTAGAAAAAGAAGAAGTTAGTAAATTTTTTATAGGTTTAGATAAAGAGAAAAAGGTTCCAGTTTGTAGTGGTGATTTAGAGAGAATAGATAAAAATTATGATGAGGTTTATGAGGGGTTAGAATTATATTGTATGCTTATTAAGTTTTTATATGAATTATGCGACATGTGAAAATAAAATATGTAAATTTATAAAAGAGGAGTTTTCATTATATAAAACACTAGCTAAAGCCAGAATATAAGCTAATTGCGAGAGTTATTAATTGACCTGTGAAATTTCACATCAAATGAGAGGATGTTCGTATATGTGATACTATTCCCTAAAGGGTGTGAAAACGTTGTATATAGAAAAAAGCTTTGTTATCATTAACTCATAGAAACGAACTAACAAATTTTGAAATAAATAAAGGGTATAGTTTAGGAGGAGATTTTTATGAAGAAATTTTCAATAGTTATAGCAGGTGGCGGAAGTACATTTACTCCAGGAATAGTTTTAATGTTATTAGATAACTTAGACAAATTCCCAATAAGAAAGATTAAATTCTATGATAATGATGCTGCAAGACAAGAAACAATAGCAAAAGCTTGTGAAATATTATTAAGAGAAAGAGCTCCAGAAATTGAGTTCTTAGCAACAATAGATCCAGAAGAAGCATTTACTGATATAGATTTCGTAATGGCCCACATAAGAGTTGGTAAATACGCTATGAGAGAATTAGATGAAAAAATTCCACTAAGACATGGTGTAGTTGGACAAGAAACTTGTGGACCAGGAGGAATAGCTTATGGTATGAGATCAATAGGTGGAATATTAGAAATAATTGATTACATGGAAAAATATTCACCAAATGCATGGATGCTTAACTATTCAAATCCAGCAGCTATAGTTGCTGAAGCTACAAGAAAATTAAAACCAAATTCAAAAGTTTTAAATATATGTGATATGCCAATAGGTATAGAAACTCATATGGCTCAAATCTTAGGATTAGAATCAAGAAAAGATATGATAGTTAAATACTATGGATTAAATCACTTCGGATGGTGGTCAAGCATCAGAGATAAAGAAGGTAATGATTTAATGCCAAGATTAAAAGAACATGTGGCTAAACATGGTTATATTGTTGATATAGATGAAAACCAACATTCAGAAGCAAGTTGGAATGATACTTTTGCTAAGGCTAAAGATATCCTAGCAGTAGATCCAACTCACTTACCAAATACTTATTTAAAATACTACTTATTCCAAGACTATGTAGTAAACCATTCAGACAAAGAATATACTAGAGCAAATGAAGTTATGGATGGAAGAGAAAAATTTGTATTTGGAGAATGTAGAAAAGTTGCTGAAAATGGTACTGCTGAAGGATCAGGATTACACATTGATGAACATGCTTCATACATTGTTGATTTAGCAAGAGCTATAGCATTTAACACTCAAGAAAGAATGTTATTAATAGTTGAAAATAACGGAGCTATAGAAAACTTTGATAAAACTGCAATGGTTGAAATACCATGTATAGTTGGATCAAATGGACCAGAACCATTAGTTATTGGAGATATTCCAAGATTCCAAAAGGGATTAATGGAACAACAAGTAGCTGTTGAAAAGTTAGTTGTAGAAGCTTGGGCTGAACATTCATATCAAAAATTATGGCAAGCTTTAACTTTATCAAAAACTGTACCAAGTGCGACAGTTGCTAAAGAAATATTAGATGATTTAATAGAAGCTAATAAAGGTTTCTGGCCAGAATTAAAATAGTTAAATGATTTCTTTAAAATATATATAAAGTCCACAATAGAAAAACACTTGTTTTACAAAAAACGAGTGTTTTTTTATATTTTACGTATTATTTTACAAAGAAAAACAATGAAAATTGATGATATATATGTAAAATATTACATTATATGGTACAATGTTTATTATAGGAATTTTTTTGGGGGAAGGGAATATGCGTTTTAGAATTGTTGAAAGTGTAGATGATTATTATTGGGGCGATGTTTGGAAAATCTATAAAAATAGCTTTCCAATTTATAAACAAAGAAGCTTAAAGATGCAAGAGGAAGCTATGAAAAACAAAGATTTTAAGTGTTTGGCAGCTATACTAAAAAAGAGAGTTATTGGTATGATTTTTTATTGGGATTTAGATAACTTTCGATATGTGGAACATTTAGGTTGGGATAAGGAATTAAAGTGTTCAGGATATGAATGTGAAATTCTTTCAAAGCTTTGTGAAGATAATAGACCAACTATAATAGAGTTAGATAAAGTTGTTGATGATGAAACTATTATGAGAATTATATCTTATGAGGAACTTGGATTTAAGAGGAATATATACTTGCATAAGCATCCAGCATATAAGAGTATATCAGAAGATATAAATTCTGTTGTTCTTAGTTATCCTAATAAATTAACTTTTGAAGATTACTTGTATTTTGATAATATTTTAGTAAATGAAGTTATGATTTATAAAGATAATTAAATTATTTACAATCAAAAGAGAAAATGGCTCATATAATATGTTTAGTTTATAATTATAATGTGGATTAAAACTATACAATGTGCTTAGAGGTGAGAAAAATATTTAATATTAACATATCAGATTTAAACGATTTAGAATTAGATGTTTATAAGTATATATTAGAAAATAAAGAAAAGGTAGTTTATATGACAATAAGGGAGTTGGCAGATGAAGTTCATGTTTCTACAGCCACTATATTAAGATTCTGTAAGAAAAATAATTTTAGTGGCTTTAGTGAATTCAAATCTTTTCTTAAAAGCAATTTAAAAGAAGAAAAAGTTTCTACTGCCTTTGAAAAAATAGATTATTTTGATGAGTTTTCTAAGAATATGGAAAGTATAAATGAACAAGTTGATGAATTAAAGGAAGTAATTAAAAATAAAGACACCATATTATTTATTGGAATAGGAAGCTCAGGAGCTATGGCATCTTATGCAGCTAAATATATGTCTTATTTTGGTAAGTTCTCAATATATATTGATGATCCTTTTTATCCTATAAATACAAAGTCATTAAATAATAGCATGGCTATAATTTTATCTGTTTCTGGAGAAAATTCTTCAATAATAGGAATGGTTGAAAAGCTTAAGTCATTAGGGGTAGAGACCTTAAGCATAACAAATAAGAGAAGTAATACCTTAGCTAAGTTAACTGATTATACAATAAATTATTACATAAGCCAGGAAAGATATTATTATGAAGCGGGAAGTTCTCTTGAGTATAATGATGTAACATCACATATTCCAACAGTTTATATAATTGAAAGGTTGGCTAGAAACTGCAGAAGTAACAAGGTGTTTTAAAAGTGTTACAAGTAACTTTCTTATGTTACTTGTAACACTTATTTTTATATTAAACATTTTGAATTTTCTTTATGTTATGATTTCCTTAAGAGATGAAGGGAGTGTTTTTATGAAGTATTTAAACCTTGATAAATTTAATGAGAATTTTTTATGGGGATCTGCATCAGCAGCTTATCAAGTAGAAGGTGCTTGGGATAAAGATGGGAAAGGGCCTTCAGTTTGGGATATTTACACTAAAATACCTGGAACGACTTTTAAAGGAACTAACGGTGATGTTGCAGTTGACCATTACGATAGATATAAAGAAGATGTAGCCTTAATGAAAGAGATGGGCTTAAAAGCATATAGATTTTCTGTAAGTTGGCCAAGAATATATCCAAAGGGAAAAGGTGAGGTAAACCAAAAAGGATTAGAATTCTACGGGAACTTAATAGATGAGTTAATTAAAAATGATATAGAACCAATAGTGACTTTATACCATTGGGATTTACCTCAAGCTCTTATGGATGAGTACAATGGATGGGAATCTAGGGAGATAATTGAAGACTTCAATAACTATGCAGTTACTTTATTTAAGGCTTTTGGAGATAGAGTAAAGTATTGGGTTACACTGAATGAACAAAACATATTTATAAAATTAGGATATGCTATAGCTCTTCACCCTCCAGGAGTTAAAGACTTAAAGAGAATGTATGAAGCCAACCATATAGCTAATTTAGCTAATGCTAAGGTAATAGATTCATTTAGAAAGCTTAACTTAAAAGGTATGATAGGACCTAGTTTTGCTTATTCACCTTCATATTATAATTCACCAAAACCAGAAGATATATTAGCTGGTGAAAATGCAGAACTTTTAAATAATGATTGGTGGTTAGAAGTCTATTGTAATGGAGAATATCCTATTAGAGCATGGAAATACTTAGCTAGTGAAGGATTAGCACCTACTATAGAAGATGGTGATATTGAACTATTAAAGAAGGGTAGACCTGACTTCATGGGAGTTAACTACTATCAAACAACAACTTATGAAGAAAATCCACTAGAAGGTGGAGTTGGTGAAGGAACATTTAATAACAGTGGTAAGAAAGGAACTACACAAGATAGTGGGATTCCAGGAGTATATAAAACTGTTAAAAATAAGTATTTAGAAGCGACAGATTGGGATTGGACTATAGATCCAGAAGGATTAAGAATAGGGTTAAGAAGAATAACAGATAGATATAATTTACCTATACTTATTACTGAAAATGGATTAGGTGCTTTTGATACTTTAGAAAATGGTGATGAAATACATGACCAATATAGAATTGATTATTTACAAGCTCATGTAAAAGCATGTAGAGAAGCTATAAGTGATGGGGTAGACTTAATAGGATATTGTACATGGTCATTTACAGATCTTTTAAGTTGGTTAAATGGATATCAAAAGAGATATGGTTTTGTATATATTGATAGAGATGAGACTGATAATGGAACTTTAAATAGATATAAGAAGGATAGCTTCTATTGGTATAAAGATGTTATAAAAACAAATGGAGAAAATATAAAATAGACTGATTTTTAAATAGGTACAGAAGGACTGTTTTTAACTAAAAGAATGATTTAAATTCTTTAATGGAGTGGCTTAAAGGTTGTTAATATTAACTACTTAAATAAGCTGCTCCTTTTTAATGACTTTAAATTATAAATAGATTTAAATATTAGATTTTTAAATAATTTGGCATTAAAAATTTTCATAGTTTGCATTAAAATTAACATAATAAATTCATATTTTTTTGTATAATAGAGTTAAACCTTTACTTAAGTAAAGAAAGGTTAAGTAGAGAAAATGTTTTATGTAAATGTTGATTTTTAGACATAAAGTATTGCTATCATCAACTTTAGACTAACTGCTCATTAAGATGGCATTACAGTTCTATCTAAAAATCAACATTGGTTTAAGACATAGACTTTAAAAAGATTTGGTATTAGGAGGAGTTTTTTTATGAAGAATATAAACATAGGGAATAGTGGGATAATAGCTTCTGAAATTTCTTTAGGATGTATGAGAATTGCTGATATGTCTAAGAAAGAGGCTAATTTACTTATAAATACTGCATTAGATGAGGGGATAACCCTTTTTGATCATGCAGATATATATGGACAAGGAAAATCAGAAGAAGTTTTTGCAGATGCAATTGATATGAATCCAAGCATTAGAGAAAAAATTATAATTCAAAGTAAGTGTGGAATAAGACCTGGATTTTTTGATTTTTCTAAAGAGCATATATTAAATTCTGTAGATGGTATCTTAAAAAGACTAAAAACTGACTATTTAGATATTTTGCTTTTACACAGACCGGATACATTGATGAAACCTGAGGAGGTTGCTGAAGCTTTTGAAATTTTAAGTAATAGTGGTAAGGTTAAAAAATTTGGAGTTAGTAATCAAAACCCCATGCAAATACAATTACTTAATAAGTTTTTAAAAGATAAGATAATAGCTAATCAACTTCAACTTAGCTTAACTAACACTGGAATGATAGATTCAGGGTTGAATGTTAACATGGAAATAGCTCCTTCAATAGATAGGGATGGAAGTGTATTAGAGTTTTGTCGTTTAAATGATATAACAATACAACCATGGTCTCCTTTCCAATATGGATTCTTTGAAGGTGTATTCTTAAATAATCCTAAGTTTAAGGAGCTTAATGATAAAATAGATGAATTTGCAAAAAAATATAATGTTACCAAAGAAGCTATTGCTATTGCTTGGATATTAAGACATCCAGCTAAGATGCAACCTATTGTTGGAACTACTAATAAGGATAGAATTAAAGCTATATGTAAAGCTTCAGAGGTAGTATTAAGTAGAGAAGAATGGTACGAACTTTATAGAGCAGCAGGAAATAAACTACCTTAGAACATAAAAATATATTAAAAGGAGTTTATTAATTATAAGTTTAGAAAATAGTTTTTAATTTTAAATTTATGCAAGTTAAGATATGAAATCTAGATGAGATGCTTTATATATTTAAGCATCTTTTCTCATTTAAAGTATAATATTGAGTTGTTTTTACTTATATAACAGTATTTAAGTAGGAAAAATCTTAATTTATCAAAATTATTTAAAAAATAATTATTAAACTTTTATACGAAGTTTAATAATTATAAAAATAATAGATTTAATTTAAAATAAAAATGTAATTTACTTACATTATAGTGTTTTATTTTTAATTTAAATATTTTATTAAAAATAAAATATGGATGAAAATTATAAAAATAGATAATATAAATAAATAGAATTAGGTTAATTTAATATTTTATTAATAAGTTACTGTTATAAAAGAATAAATATTATAAAAAGTAATACTAAATTGATAAATAAACATGGTCGAATTTTGTAATTTGAATGTTATTTACTAATTTATTAAATGATTTTAAAATATAATTAATGATAATTTATTACATACAGTAATAATAAATTACAAATTCAGTTTAATTATGGATTCTTAACATAAGTAACTTTAATTATTTATTATGGTTTATTGAGATTTCTATAATCAAAGAAATTGGAGAGTTTTAATTGGGGGATGATATTAAAATAAAAAAGGGAGAGTATGATAATATGTTTACAAAGGAGTTAAAGGATTTATTAGCAGGTTTATATCAAAAATATGGCTGTACTCAAGAAGTTCTTAAGCTAAGCAATATAATAGACAGAATTATAGTTGAAGAACAAAGTGCAAGATTAAAAGAATATAAAGAAAGAAAATAGAATATTAATCTTAAAGGCAATAAACCAAGATAATACTTATTAACTCTAATGTTTAAGGATAATTTTCTTAGACTATGGACACTGCAATTAATTTTAAAGAAGTTGATATTTAGATTTTATATTATATATAATGATTATAAAAAGAAAATCTATTCCACTTTAGAGTAGTATAGATTTTCTTTTGTTATTTGTAAATTATGTAACTTAAAGGTTTAAAACTACATATTATAAATGATTAGTGAAATTTTATTTAAATGATTTAATGCTATTTAATCTATCTTGTTGTTTTTGTTCAGGAGATTTCTTAAAGTCATATCCATAAACTGCGTTTTCAAAGTCACCATAAGTTGGGTTTGGAAGTACAATATACTTTGTTCCGAAGAATTGAGCTTCTTTATCTACAATTTCTCTTCTTTCTTCATTTGATTTATTATCATATCCATTAGGGAAATCACCTAAGTTATCTCCACAATAAATTGCAAGATTATAATTTTCTTTAATTTTATCCCATCTAGCATCTTTGCTATTTGTATCTGTTTTTAAAAGCACATGATCTTTATCAGCATTTACAAAGCCTAGTTTTTCCATGTTTTTTATTGTAGCATCAAGCTCTTTTTCTTCACTTCTATTAGACACATAGAAAACTTCAAGGCCTTTACTTTTGGCATAATCAGTAAAGTCTTTAGCTCCATCTATTGCAGCGGCATCAGCCATTTGAACCCATTCACCAAAGTTTTCTTTAGAATATAGTTCATTGTTTTTTATTTCATATCCTGCATGAGGAGAGTTATCGATTATTGTTTCATCGATATCTAAAGTAACTGCATATGGTTTAGCAGCAGGTTCTTTTACTAATTCATCAATATATCTTTTTCCAGAGTTATATGCTTCATATCTTAAAGCTTTTACCTCACCTGAATTTTGTTGCCATAAAGTGGCTAAAACATTTCCTTGAACAAGTTGCTTTGTTGCATTGGTTCCAGTAATTTGTTCTATTTGAGCTACTTCCTTTGCTGTCTGGTGATTTTCATAGACTAGAGTTCCACCAGTTCCAACACCAATACCTATTATTGCTGATAATATAATCGAAGTGATTTTTGAGTTTTTCATAAGATCTTCCTTTCAATTGTTTCTTAAGTATGTATAAATAATTAAATTAGTTCTTATTATGTTAACGCTTTCATTATATTTTATGTCATTGTTAAAATCAAGTATTAAAGGAAAAATAATATAAAAAAATTTTATTATGGATATTTTATCAATTAAAAAAAGAAGTGTATAATAGGAAATATATTTATTTTTAATTGTATTATTTGAAAAATATGGAGTATTATAGGAGGATGAAATGAGAAGAGAAACAATAAAAAAGGCAATTATTCCTGCAGCTGGGCTAGGAACAAGATTTTTACCAGCTACTAAAGCACAGCCTAAAGAGATGCTACCAATAGTAGATAAACCAACAATTCAATATATAATTGAGGAAGCTGTAGAGTCAGGAATAGAAGAGATATTAATAGTAACTGGAAGAAATAAAAAGTGTATAGAAGATCACTTTGATAAATCAGTTGAACTTGAATATGAACTTGAAAAAGCAGGGAAAAGTGAACTGTTAGATTTAGTTAAAGATATTACTGATATGGTTGATATACATTATATAAGACAGAAAGAGCCAAGGGGATTAGGACATGCTATAAATTGTGCTAGAACTTTTGTTGGAGATGAACCTTTTGCTGTTCTCCTAGGAGATGATGTTGTTTATAATGATGAGTATCCTTGTTTAAAACAGTTAATTGATTGTTATAACGAATATCATACAAGTATATTAGGCGTGCAAGCGGTTCCTGAAAAGGATGTTAATAAGTATGGAATAGTTAATGGAATCCATATTGAAGGAGATGTATATAAAGTAACTGATTTGGTTGAAAAACCAGATATAGATAAAGCGCCTTCAAATATAGCCATTTTAGGAAGATATATATTAACTCCAAAAATATTTGAAATACTTGATGAAACAAAACCTGGAAAGGGTGGAGAGATACAACTTACAGATGCTCTTTTAAAGCTATTAGAGTATGAGGCCATATACGCTTATAACTTTAAGGGAAAAAGATATGATGTAGGAGATAAGCTTGGTTTTTTGAAAGCGACAGTTGAATATGCCTTAAGAAAACCAGAGTTAAAGGATGGATTTATTGAGTATCTAAGAGAAATAGTAGAATAAAAATTCAAATACAGATTAATAAGTTGAAAAGATATATTTATAATAAGTTTTGGAGAAGTTAAAAAAGGATAGTCCTATGACTATCCTTTTTGTTTTAGATATAATTCATTGGATTTACATGTTGTCCATTAATTCTAATTTCAAAGTGAGCATGAGGACCAGTACTATATCCTGTAGACCCAACTAGAGATACAACTTGTCCTTGTTTTACTCTTTGTCCAGCAGAAACTTTTAACTGAGATGCATGAGCATAAAGTGTACTAACTCCACCACCATGATCTATAATAACCATGTTTCCATAAGCCGGATGATATTCAGCAGCTGTTACTACACCATCTTTTGCGGCAACAAATGGTGTTCCAGTTGAGGCTGCAAAGTCTACACCAGTGTGAACTTTGTATTGTCCAGTAACAGGGTGTACTCTTGGACCATATGAGCTTGTTATTGATGAAGAAGATACTGGTCTTATAAATCCACCTGAAGATCCTTCTATTATAGTACTTGAACCCCCTGATGAAGAATTATCATTATCAGCAGCTGGAGCAGGTGTGAAATAAGACTGTATTTCTTTTTCTATTTCGTCTTCTTTTTCAGCTAGAGCCTTTAATTCGGCATTCTTTTCATCTTCTAGATTTTCTAACTCACTTAATTGAGATTTATAACTATTTAGTGTATTTTCATGTTCAGCCTTAACTTCCTTTAGGCTTTCTTCTTTAGAAAGAAGTTCATCCTTCTTACTATCTAGTGTTGATTTTGAACTTTCAAGTTCAGCTTGTCTACTTTCAAGCTCCTTTTGTAGAGCTTCAATTTCATCAATAAGCTTGTTATCTGTTTTAACAAGAGTTCTTATATTAGCTATGTTAGACATTAATTCTCCAAAGCTTTTAGATTCAAGAATTATGTATAAAAATCTATCACTTAAGTCAGACTTATAAACATTTCTAAGTCTTTCTCCAAGAATTTCTTTTTTTAATTCTTGTTCTTTTTTAGCTTTTTCAATTTCCTTAGTGTTTTCTTCAATTGATTTTTCTACTTTGTTTATTTCAGAGTCAGTTGAAGATATCTCATTATTTAAACTTTCTATTTTATTTTCATATTCATCAACTTTAGCTTGAGCTGAATTAACTTCAGCTTGTTTAGAATCTATACTATCTTTAATTTGATCTAGCTTTCCCTTTTGAACTTCTTTTTCTTCTGTAATCTGTCTTTTCTCTTCCTGCAATTTATTAACTTCGGGATTAGCTTTAGCCACTAATGGTGCTGAAACAGCACTAAATATTAAAAAGCTACTCATAAACAAAGATACTATTTTAAGTTTGTTCATTTAATCACCTATCTTTAATATATTTTTCGAGAATTTTATTCTAATTTCATCAAATTATACCGTATTATATCGTAAAAGCCTTATATGTAACCACAAACATTTTGAAAACTTTGCTTTATTTTTTTAATAAAAGGTTAACAAATAGTTAAATGTGGCTATATTTTGAGATTAAATTCAATAAATGTAAAATAAATACATGATTAAGTAGAAATAATATATGTCTTATTGGTTGATAAAACAATACAATATTTATGTAAAGGTTTTAGAGTGGATTTTGTGAGGGGGAAATATATATGAATAGGAAGATTGCTTTAATTATAGCTACGGTTTTAGCTATTGGACAATTACCTACTATGGCATTGGCCGATGAGGTTAAAAAGGATGCTAATAAGACTAAGATTGAGGACATTCAAAATGAGGGGATAGAAAAGAGTGCGGAGATTTATGATCAGCAATATGATAGACCTGAAGGAATAACATGGACTGGTATAAGTGGAAATGGAACGCCAGAGGTTTCTGATGGATTTTTAAGAGTAAATAATAATGGTGATTATAGATTTTATGAAAATGAATCTCCTGTTTTAGAAGATGGAGAACTTGAAGCAAGATTCCAAATAAATGCTGATGAGATACCAGGTCAATTTGGGCTTTTATTTAGAGCAGATGAAAATGGACATGCTGGTGTTGCTTATGATAAGGAAACTAAATGGACAATACATAAAAATGGTGGTTATGAATTATTTGATGGACCAGAGATTCAAGCAGGCGATTGGGTAACTTTAAAGGTAACCTTTGTAGGAAATCACTTAACTATAAATATTAATGGAGAAGAGTATTATAATGCGACAAATAATACAATACCAGTTAAAGCTGGACATATAGGCTATAGAAGTTGGTTTAGTAATAAAACAAGTTCCATAGACTATATAAAATATGGACCTGTTGGCTCATTAGGTGATATGGAGAAACCTGAATATATAGTTGAAAGTATTGAAGATATTCATGTTGAAACTTTTCCAAGGCTAAAACCTGAATTAACTTCTAAGGTTAGAGTTAAATACACTAATGGAGCAGCAGGTAATGCCAATGTTATTTGGGATGGAATAAATAAAGAGCAATATCAAAATCCAGGTGAGTTTATTGTTGAAGGTACTGTTGAAGGAACTGATATTAAGGCAAAGGCTTATGTAACAGTAAGAGGAGAAGCTATCTCCTATGAAACTAATTTTAACACACAAGAGACACAAGGAAATTGGCAAATTGTAAGTGGTGGCGGAGTAGTTAACTATGTTGATGGTAAGGTTCAAGTTGGAATGAATGGTGTTTCTTTAGCTTATGATGAAGCTGCACCAGAGGTTAAAAACTTTATTTATGAAACAGAGTTTACAACTAGTAATAATGATGGAAGAATTGGATTAATGTTTAGGTATAAATCACCATCAGAATGGGGGTCTATATGTTATGATGCAGGTGCTTGGATTTGGAAGACTGGAGCTAAACAATATGGAAGTTTCCCAAGTTCATTTAAATTAGAAGCAAATAAAACATATAAATTAAAAGTAAAGGTTGAGGATAATAATGTTTCTTTATGGGTAAATAATGAATTGCAGGGAAGTCAAACAATTGCAAGTTTACCACAAGAGGCTGGAAAAATAGGATTAACAGGATGGTATGGTAATAAAACTGTAACTTTAGATAATGTTAAAGTAAATGAATTAACACCTCCAACACCTCCTATTGTTGATGAAAAATTTGAGACTATAGAATCTGATAAGATGAGGGTTACTTTAGATGCCAATTATCCAAGAATACTTCAGTATGAGTGGAAAGATGATGGAAAAATTTTAGCTGGAGAAGATGAACAGCTTTATATAGTAGAGATAAATGGAGATAAATATGTTCCAGAAATAAGAAGTTCATTTAGTAGAGATAAGGTAACTTATAATATAAGAATTCCAGAAATAAAGATTACTTTAGTGCTAGACATGATAGCAGAAGATAACAAGGTTAGAATGGAATTTAAGGAAATAAGAGAAGAGGGAGACTTTAAAGTTCAAAAAATAAATTTCCCAAATCATAATTTAGCTTCCGTCAAAAATGTTGAAAATGGACAAGCTGCCTCAGTGTTAACTACTGGAGATTGGAACAATATAATTGAAGAGTTTACTTCAGTAGATGAGATGAAGCCAGGAATAGCTGGTAAGACTTATGGATTCATTTCAAATGATGACTTTGCAATAACAGTTAATAATAACGTTATTGAAGGCGGAAATAGGGTTAGTTTTTCAACTTCAAGCAGAGCTGGATATGTACAAACAGGTATTAGTAGTGGTGCATGGACATATAGGGAAGTATTAGATTGGAATGCTAAAGATTTAGATGGAAATGTGTTAGCAGTAGAAGAAGAATTACCATGGGCTGAAGTTATGATTGCTAGAGATGAAAATGAAGATTCATCCATTGATTGGCAAGATGCAGCTATTTTATATAGAAAGAATATGGACATTGCTAAGGGGGGAGATAAAATAAAGAATCAACTTTCCTATATAGCAATGAATATTGGATATACTCAAAATCCATTTTTAAGATCTTTAGATATGGTTAAAAAAGTAAGCAATATGACCGATGGTTTTGGTCAATTGGTTCTTCATAAGGGATATCAAGCAGAAGGACATGATGATTCACATCCAGATTACGGTGGACATATTGGTATGAGACAAGGTGGTATTGAGGATTTCAATACTCTTATAGAAGAAGGTAAAAAGTATGGTGCTGAAATAGGAGTTCACATAAATGCTACTGAATATATGATGGATGCTTTTGAATATCCAGCTGAAATAGTTAATGAAAATGCTCCAGGTTGGGGATGGATGGATAAATCATATTATGTTGACCAAAGAGCAGATATAACAACTGGAGAATTATTTAGAAGATTAGACATGCTAAAAGCAGATGCTCCAGACCTAGGTTGGGTATATGTTGACGTTTATACGGGTAACGGATGGAATGCTCATGAACTTGCAGGAAAGATAAATGATTTAGATTATACTCTTGCAACTGAAATGAATGGACCATTAGAGCAACAATCTGTTTGGACTCATTGGGGGGGAGACCCTGCATATCCAAACAAAGGTAATGCAAGTAAAATAATGAGATTTATGAAAAATGGAACTCAAGATACATTTTTAGCGGATCCATTATTAAAAGGTAATAAGCATATGTTATCTGGCGGTTGGGGTGATAGACATAATATAGAGGGTAAATATGCAGAGGAAGTATTTTATAATCAGATATTACCTACTAAGTATATGCAACACTTTAATATAATGGATATGAGTGAAAATGAGATTAACTTTGATAATGGATTAAAAGCTATTAGAGAAGGTGCAAATATAAATTATTATAGAGGTGGTAGATTAGTCGCTACAACTCCAGAGTCTTCAATTGATGAAAGAGGGGTTGGTGATACTCAGTTATTCTTACCATGGAATCCAGTTGAGGAAGACGAAAAGATTTATCATTGGAATCCATTAGGGACAAGTTCAACTTGGACATTACCGGAGTCATGGTCTTCTTTAGAGAAATTATATCTATATGAACTATCTGATTTAGGAAAAACTTTTGTTAAGGAAGTTCCAATAGTTAATGGAGAGGTTAATTTAAAAGTAGATCAAGATACTCCTTATATAGTTGTAAAAGAAAAAGTTGAAGAAGAAAGAATTGATGATTGGGGAGAGGGTTCAGGTATAAAAGATCCAGGATTTGATTCTCAAACTTTTGATAAATGGAATGTTGAGTCAGAAGAGGGTTCTACTGAACATGTGAATATAATAAATGAAACTCATGAGAGAAGAGCAGGTAATGATATTGTTGAAATAGGAAGTAAAGAAGTGTCAATATCTCAAGAATTAGAAGGGTTAGAGGCAGGAAAAACTTATTCTGCATCTGTTTGGGTAAAAAATAATCAAAATAGAATGGTAACTTTAAGCGTTAATAGTGGAGAAGAAGAGTATTCTAATTATGTAAATAAAGATTCTTTTGAAAGATCAGGACAGGCTGTTAAATTTAGAAATGATAATTTTACTAGATTAGAAGTTGAATTTAAAGTTCCAGAGGGAGTGGATTCAGCAACTCTTAAATTGAATGTAGGAGAAGGTGAAGAAGGCTCTTTAGTTTATATTGATGATTTCAGGTTATGGGAAAATCCAGGACATACTAATAAAGATGGATATGTTTTATATGAAGATTTTGAAAATGTAGATGAAGGAATTAACCCATTGTTCTTAGCTCCGGGTAGAGGAAATTCAAATAGAACTCATTTAGCAGAAAAAGATATATCTATTGATGCTAAGCAAAGAATGAACTGGGTTCTTGATGGAAGATTATCATTAAAATCAAATCAAAAGGAAGAAGAGACAGGAACAATACTTGTAACTGATAGTGGAACACTTAATTTAGAACCTAATAAGACTTATGAATTAGGATTCTTGTATTCATTAGCTAATGCTGGCCCAAATTATTCTGTTAATATAATGTCTAAATCTTCAAAAGAACCTGTAGCAACAATAAATTTAGAGGCTACTGGCTCAGATTATAGCAAGGATGTATTCACTGTAACTAAAGACAAGAGTGTTCAGTTTGCTACTGGAGATAAGGATGATTATTATATCTCTATAGTGAAGAATGGCAAAGTTTATAGTGAATTATTATTAGATAACTTATATATTAAGGAAATAGATAATAGTATAGAAAATCCTAATTTAGAGTATGTAAATCTAAATACAAGTTTAAACAAATTGGAGATTGGTCAAGCCGTTGAGTTTAATGTTAATGCTTTAATGAATAATGGAGCTAAAGTAAACTTAGAAGAGGCCAAAGTACAATATAATATTTCAAATCCAGAAGTATTAATTATAGAAAATAATACTATGACAGGATTAAAAGAAGGAATAAGTGAATTAGTTGTTGATGTAACTCTTGATGGAACTAAGGTTTCTTCAAATAAGATTAAGATAAAGGTTGGAAATCCACAAAGTGAAGAGGAGATAGTTGTTTCACCAATTAGGAACTTCAAAGTTGTGGAGAAGGATAAGAAACATGTAACCGTAAGTTGGGATGAACCAGAAAACACTTATGGATTAGAAGGATATGTTTTATACAAAGATGGTAAGATTGTTGATGAAATTTCAGCAGATGAAACTGAATATACATTCAAAAGGTTAAATAGACATACAATCTATAACTTTAAAGTTGCTGCAAAGTATTCTAATGCAGAGATTTCAAGTAAAGAATCGCTAACTATTAGAACAGAAAGGTAATTAAACTGTTATTAATATAACAGCATATTAAATAGCTACCTCATATTAATTTATTTTATACAAGGTGTATTAAGGTGAATTTAAATTCATCTTAATACACTCTTTTTATTTTAGGATCTTTTTTAAGCAAATGTTGATTTTTAGTTAGTCCTTCAGACCTAACTTAATTTCGCAAAGTATTGCTATCATCTACTTTTACCTTCGCTCAAACAGAAAAGGCTTCTTAACGCTATTATTCTTACGTATATAAAATGAGACTTAATTCAGAGAGAGATAATGAGAACTCTGAATTTTAGTCGAATTTATCTAAAGCGTAGAAACTCTTGATGACAGCTTGGATAAGCTGAAATCTTAGAGTTACTAGCTATTAGGAGATGCAATACTAATACTAACTGATCATTAAGATGGTCTTACAGTTCTATCTAAAAATCAAAACTAGTTTAAAAGATAGTCTAAAGGTATGAGTTTTAAATAGAAGAAATAATTTTTATAAGATGAACCTTTTCTAAGTTAATAGATTTTAAGTACGAATTATTGAATTTATGGAATTTAACATAGTTATTTTATTTTTTAAGATAACTTATTTAAATTTATAAAAGTTATTTGATTAAAAGTAAGATAGCTTGTCAATAATTTAGGTAAGTTAGAAAAAGGGGGTATTTCTTATGGGAAGAAGAGGATCTAAAAAATATTTAAAAGAAGTGAATGCACAAATAATATTATTTGTTTTAATCATGGTAATAATGAGAATGGTAGTTTTAAACTTCATGAGTGAACTATCTGGAATGGAATTTGAAGAGTTATCAAAGGCTAGGATTTATAATGGAGATATCACAGCAGGAATGTTTTTAGAGAGTCTTGTAAATTTCTTTGGAAGCTTTACTTTGGAAACTTATAAAGGAATAACATTAATAGTAATTGTAAATATATTAGTAGCATCTTATATATTAAGTAAAAAGGATCTTACAGGAAATTTTTATTTTAATATTGTTA
>NZ_CM173488.1:310000-3357500 GCF_057782475.1 Clostridium sp. LIBA-8841
TATCTCTGTTTAATTTTGAGAGACTATCTCTCAAAATTGTTCTTTGAAAATTGCACATAATTTAATTTATAGAAAACAACAAGCCAAATTGGCAAACCAATTTCTATTCTTTGTAAAATGAGAACTATAACTAATATAGGTCAAGCTACAAAGGGCGTATGGTGAATGCCTTGGCATCAGGAGCCGATGAAGGACGTGATAAGCTGCGATAAGCTTCGGGTAGGCGCACATAGCCTGAGATCCGAAGATCTCCGAATGAGGAAACTCACATGGGAAACCCCATGTATCGTTAAGTGAATACATAGCTTAATGAAGGTAACCCAGGGAACTGAAACATCTAAGTACCTGGAGGAAGAGAAAGAAAAATCGATTTTCTTAGTAGCGGCGAGCGAAAGGGAAAGAGCCCAAACCGGAAACTTGTTTCCGGGGTTGTGGACATAACATAAAAGTGGAGGCTATTGTAACTGAAGAGAGCTGGAAAGCTCCACCGTAGAAGGTAATAGTCCTGTAAGTGAAACGAGAAGACCACGAGTTATGATCCAGAGTACCACGAGACACGTGAAACCTTGTGGGAAGCAGGGAGGACCACCTCCCAAGGCTAAATACTACCTGATGACCGATAGTGAAGCAGTACCGTGAGGGAAAGGTGAAAAGAACCCCGGGAGGGGAGTGAAATAGAACCTGAAACCGTATGCCTACAACCGCTCAGAGCCCCTTATGAGGGTGATGAGGTGCTTTTTGTAGAACGAGCCAACGAGTTACGGTATGTAGCAAGGTTAAGTACTTAAGGTACGGAGCCGAAGGGAAACCGAGTCTGAATAGGGCGACTAGTTGCATGCCGTAGACCCGAAACCGGGTGACCTATCCATGGCCAGGTTGAAGCGAGGGTAAAACCTCGTGGAGGACCGAACCACGTTGCTGTTGAAAAAGCATGGGATGAGCTGTGGATAGCGGAGAAATTCCAATCGAACCCGGAGATAGCTGGTTCTCTCCGAAATAGCTTTAGGGCTAGCGTCGAGTATGAGTAGTGGAGGTAGAGCACTGAATGGGCTAGGGGGCATAGCGCTTACCGAACCTTATCAAACTCCGAATGCCACATACTTTGAGCTCGGCAGTCAGACTACGAATGATAAGATCCGTGGTCAAAAGGGAAACAGCCCAGATCGTCAGCTAAGGTCCCAAAGTGTAAGTTAAGTGGGAAAGGATGTGAGATTTCTAAGACAACTAGGATGTTGGCTTAGAAGCAGCCACTCATTAAAAGAGTGCGTAATAGCTCACTAGTCGAGAGATCTTGCGCCGAAAATGTAACGGGGCTAAACTTACCACCGAAGCTACGGGCTTGAACTTAGTTCAAGCGGTAGGAGAGCGTCGTAACCGGGCTGAAGTCGTACCGTAAGGAGCGGTGGACTGGTTACGAGTGAGAATGTTGGCATCAGTAGCGAGATGTGGGTGAGAATCCCACAGGCCGAAAACCTAAGGTTTCCTCAGGAAGGTTCGTCCGCTGAGGGTTAGTCGGGACCTAAGCCGAGGCCGAAAGGCGTAGGTGATGGACAACTGGTTGATATTCCAGTACCACTACCATCGTTATTATCGATGGCGTGACGCAGGAGGATAGTGTGTGCTAGCTATTGGATGCTAGTCTAAGCATTTAGGCAGTGAAAGTAGGCAAATCCGCTTTCATAATGCTGAGGTGTGATGGGGAAGGTTCTACGGAACCGAAGTACATGATTCCACGCTGCCAAGAAAAGCGTCTAGAGAGAGAAGTAGTGCCCGTACCGCAAACCGACACAGGTAGGTGAGGAGAGAATCCTAAGGCCGGCGGAAGAATTACAGTTAAGGAACTCGGCAAATTGACCCCGTAAGTTCGCGAGAAGGGGTGCCTACGAGAGTAGGCCGCAGAGAATAGGCCCAAGCAACTGTTTAGCAAAAACACAGGTCTCTGCTAAAGCGTAAGCTGATGTATAGGGGCTGACGCCTGCCCGGTGCTGGAAGGTTAAGGGGAACACTTAGCGCAAGCGAAGGTGTGAACTTAAGCCCCAGTAAACGGCGGCCGTAACTATAACGGTCCTAAGGTAGCGAAATTCCTTGTCAGGTAAGTTCTGACCCGCACGAATGGCGTAATGACTTGGGCACTGTCTCAACTGTAAATCCGGCGAAGTTGTAGTGCGAGTGAAGATGCTCGCTACCCGCGATTGGACGGAAAGACCCCGTAGAGCTTTACTGTAGCTTAGCATTGAGTTTTGGTATTGTCTGTACAGGATAGGTGGGAGACTAGGAAACCAGGGCGTCAGCCTTGGTGGAGTCATCCTTGGGATACCACCCTGACAGTACTGAAATTCTAACTGGCGGCCATGAATCTGGTCACAGGACATTGTTAGGTGGGCAGTTTGACTGGGGCGGTCGCCTCCTAAAAAGTAACGGAGGCGCCCAAAGGTTCCCTCAGAACGGTCGGAAATCGTTCGTAGAGTGCAAAGGCAGAAGGGAGCCTGACTGCGACACCCACAAGTGGAGCAGGGACGAAAGTCGGGCTTAGTGATCCGGTGGTACCTCGTGGGAGGGCCATCGCTCAACGGATAAAAGCTACCTCGGGGATAACAGGCTGATCTCCCCCAAGAGTCCACATCGACGGGGAGGTTTGGCACCTCGATGTCGGCTCGTCGCATCCTGGGGCTGAAGTAGGTCCCAAGGGTTGGGCTGTTCGCCCATTAAAGCGGCACGCGAGCTGGGTTCAGAACGTCGTGAGACAGTTCGGTCCCTATCCGTCGCGGGCGTAGGAAATTTGAGAGGAGCTGTCCTTAGTACGAGAGGACCGGGATGGACTGACCTCTGGTGTACCAGTTGTTCTGCCAAGAGCACAGCTGGGTAGCTAAGTCGGGAATGGATAAACGCTGAAAGCATCTAAGCGTGAAGCCAACCTCAAGATGAGATTTCCCATAGCGTAAGCTAGTAAGATCCCTTGAAGAACACA
The DNA here is from genome assembly GCF_057782475.1 of Clostridium sp. LIBA-8841. Classification (NCBI taxonomy): domain Bacteria; kingdom Bacillati; phylum Bacillota; class Clostridia; order Eubacteriales; family Clostridiaceae; genus Clostridium; species Clostridium sp. LIBA-8841. The sequence continues at coordinate 312,969 of NZ_CM173488.1, forward strand.
AGGTTGATAGGTCGGGGGTGTAAGCATGGTAACATGTTCAGCTGACCGATACTAATAGATCGAGGGCTTGACCAAATATAGTAAATTAAATATGTGCAATTTTGAAAGAACAAAAATCTTTCTAAAACATCTGGTGATGATGTTCTTTAGGGTAACACCCGTTCCCATTCCGAACACGACGGTTAAGCCTTTAGAAGCCAATGGTACTGCACGGGAGACTGTGTGGGAGAGTAGGTGGTCGCCAGGTTTTTATTTTATGGCTCGATAGCTCAGTCGGTAGAGCAGAGGACTGAAAATCCTCGTGTCGCTGGTTCGATTCCTGCTCGAGCCACCAAAAGCTTAGTGAATTTTCACTAAGCTTTTTTTATTTTGAAAATTATATATTATTGAACTATAAAAGGACTATTTAGAAAGTTTATTATGTAAATAAATCTTCTAAATAGTCCTTATTAATTAGAAAATCCACAATAAGTAGATTCTTAGTTTGTACAAACAAAAGGGGAAGTGATTAAAGATATTATGGGGGAAGTATCATTAATTACTACAAAACTAAGAAATTTTCTACTTATTAATCGTGGATATTTTAATTATGGACAAATATATAATTAATATACATAAATTGTAAAATAATTTTAGTTATGAATAAATAAATATTACTTTTAATACTCTTTAATAAATAAATTAATATTAAAAGTTGTTCAATAAAATAGTTTTAATATGATAGAAATATTCTAAATGATTGATGGGGTGTTTAAATGAAGGATATCGTTATAATTGGGACTGAAAATATAGGGACAGAAATTGTTAAAATAATTGAATGCATAAATTTAAATAGGGATACATGGAATATATTAGGCTTTATAAGTCTTAAAAATGATGAGGAAAAAGAAATTATTGATGGTTATAATGTTTTAGGTTCTTTAGATTCGATGTGTGATTATTTTGAAAATAGAAAAAGAGATAAATTTTATTTTTTAAAAAGATTAGAGAGTAAGAATGAGTTATTCACAATTATAGCAGTAGATAACTGTGAACTAAAAAAAGAGATTGAAAAGAAATTAAATAATAAGATAAAGTTTGCTACTATTATTCACCCTGATACTAAATATATTAATGAAAGCAATATAGGGGAAGGATCTGTTATATATCCAGGTTTGATTAGTATTGGAAATTTGAATATTGGAAAACATGTTATTTTAAAACAAAAGTGTTCTTTAGGAAATAATGTGAAAATAGGAGATTATTCTTTTATAGCTTTGAACAGTAATATTGATAGTAATGTTAATATTAATGAGTGTGCTTATATTGAAGCTAATACAACAGTTTTAGCAAATAACAATATAGAAAAGAACAGATATATAAAAACAGGAAGCTTAGTCTATTAATAATATTTAAAGAGTATAAAAATAGATGTTTTTTTGATTACGCATGTTTTTTAGATAGGAATGTAATAATATCTTAGTGATTATTTAAAAATCAATATTCAACTAGAATATAGCTTAAAAAAAGAAGATTCAATTAAAATGAATCTTCTTTTATTTTTATATTTTCTTGTTCTTTATTAAAATTATCTATACTTAAGGAATATTTTATTTTTAAATTATTAGTAAAGAAAACTTCTATTCTGTTTATACTAACAAAGCTTTTTAGATTACTACTCAAAGTCTTTATAAAATTAATACATTGCTCTTTATTATAATTAGTATCATCAAATAAAAGAGAAATAGTGTAGGAATTTGTACCATTTTCAATTAAATCTTTTGTATATTTAAAATTTTCTCCGAATTCTTTTTTTACGGTATCAGAAATTATTATTCTAATTTTATCGTTATCTCCAATATTTTTATTATTAAGGGAGTTATCTAAATTTCCCTTATTATCTAAAGGTAGATCTGAGTTTAAATTATTACTTGATTCTTCTCTTTTTAAAATGTTTGATTGAGAAAATGGGTGTTTTATAAGCACTATTGAGAGAGAAAAAATAATGATTATTCCAAATAAAAGTAGAAGATTTTTATATTTATAATTTTTATTAAAAGCAAATATTAATAAGAATAATATAATTAAAGTGAATGGAATTATTAACAATTTAGTCATAAGTTTAAATTATCTCCTTATTAGGTTATAAGACAATTTTAACATACTTTAGAGGTTATAATAGAAGTATGCATATTAATTAAATGTTAATATAGTTAACAAAATGTTCAAAAATATATTGACAGAAGAAAATGGGAGGAGTATTATATAATTACAGTCACCCAGAGGGGGTGTCATATGTGAAATATATAGGGAGTGATGCAAATGAATACAGAAAAGAAGAAAGCATTACAATGTTTAAAAACTGCAAAGGGACAGGTAGAAGGAATAATTAAAATGATTGAGGATGAGAGGTACTGTATTGATATTTCTAATCAAATAATGGCTTCTCAAGCATTATTAAAAAAAGCCAATAAACTAATATTACAGCAACATATGCATAACTGTGTTAAAGGTGCTTTTGAAAATAATGAATCTAAAGAAGAAAAGATAGAAGAAATATTAAGTGTATTAAATAAGCTAATAGATAAATAAATTTAATAATATTCTAATGATGTATTTAATTTTATATAAAATATAAAATTATTTGGATCTGTTGTTTTTGGAGGTTCAAAACATATGGTTTGAGCAGCTTAAAGCGAATTTGGAATAAACAGTAAATTGAAATAATTAATAAAGTAAGTACATAAATTCTAATGATTTATTTAATTCTATATAAAATATAAAATTATTTAAATCTGTTGTTTTTGGAGGTTCAAAATTTGTATTTTGAGCAGCTTAAAGTGAATCTAGAATAAATAATAAATTTAAATAGGTGATTTATTATTTAAGTAATAAAGTAATTGTATAAATTCTAATGATTTAAATAATTCTATAGAAATATAAAATTATTTAAATCTGTTGTTTTTGGAGGTTCAAAATTTGTATTTTGAGTAGCTTAAAGCGAATTTAGAATAAATTTAAATAGTTAATCTATTATTTAAGTAATAAATTAAGTACATAAATTCTAATGGTTTAAACAAGTTTATAGAAAATATAAAGTTATTTAAATCTATTGTTTTTGGAGGTTCAAAATATTATATTTTGAGCAGCTTAAAGCAAATTTAGAATAAGTTATGGATTAAACCTGTTATGTTAATAGAAAAATAAAATATAAACGGAATTCTAATGATGCATTTAATTTTATAGAAAATATAAAGTTATTTGGATCTGTTGTTTTGAGAGGTTCAAAATATTGTGTTTTGAGTAGCTTAAAGCAAACTTAGGATGGGATGAAGATTAACCTGCTATTTTATTAATTTTACAAAAAAATTAATAGTAACCAAGGAGGCAGAAGTATGGAACGAATACTCAAGGTAAAAGGAATGACCTGTGCATCCTGTGCAGCAGCTATTGAAAAAGCTGTAGGTAAAATGGATGGAGTCGAAAGTTCTAATGTTAATTATGCCACAGAGGAATTAAAAGTAATCTATGATAATAATAAGGTTAACTTAGAACAAATAAGACAAAAAGTCGAAAAATTAGGTTATTCTGTAGAAGATAATACTAAGAAAGAAATATTTAAAGTTGAAGGAATGACATGTGCATCCTGTGCAGCGGCCATCGAAAAAGGTGTAAGTAGACTTGATGGGGTTGAAAATGCAAATGTAAATTTTGCTACAGAAACTTTAAATGTTGAGTTTGACAAAGACAAGGTTTCTTTTGAGGATATCAATAATAAAGTTAATAAGCTGGGATATAAGCTTAAAGACGATGAAAAACAATTGACTTATAAAGTTGAAGGAATGACATGTGCATCCTGTGCAGCAGCCATTGAAAAGGCACTAAATAGAATGGATGGTGTAGAGAATGTAAGTGTAAATTTTGCAGCCGAAACAGTTACTTTTAATTATGATTCCGACAAGGTTGGAACAAGAGAAATTAAAGCAAAGGTTGAAAAGTTAGGATATAAACTTGTAGATCCAGAAACAAATGTTAATGACGAACATGAAAATGCAAAAAATACTGAATTAAGTTCTATGAAGCGTAAATTAATATGGTCAGCTATCTTTACAATACCAGTATTTATAATTGCAATGGGAAGTATGATGGGAATGAAGTTACCTTCATGGATGGATCCTAATATTAGCCCAATGAGCTATGCTCTTATTTTATTAGTTTTAACAACAGCAGTATTTATTTGTGGAAAGCAATTCTTTATTGTTGGATTTAGAAGTCTTTTTATAGGAAGTCCTAATATGGATACATTAATAGCCATTGGAGCTAGTGCGGCTTATTTATATGGAATATTTGCTATTTATAAGATAGAAATAGGACAAGTTCATTATGTCCATGAATTATATTTTGAGTCAGCAGCTACAATAATAACTTTGGTTATGCTTGGGAAATACTTGGAGGCTATAACTAAAGGAAAAACATCAGATGCAATAAAAAAACTTATGGGTTTAGCTCCTAAAACTGCAACAATAATAGTTAATGGAGAAGAAAAAGTTGTATCTATAGATGATGTTAGGGTTGGAGATTTAATAGTTGTAAAACCAGGTGAAAAACTTCCGGTTGATGGAGAGGTTGTAGAAGGATATACCTCAGTTGATGAAAGTATGTTAACTGGTGAAAGTATTCCAGTTGAGAAAAAAGCAGGGGATACAGTATATGGAGCTAGTATAAATAAGAACGGTAGAATAATTTATAAAGCTACTAAAGTTGGAAAAGACACAGTAATTTCTCAAATAGTTAAACTTGTTAAAGATGCTCAAGGATCAAAGGCGCCTATTGCGAGAACTGCCGATGTAATAGCAGGATACTTTGTTCCAGTAGTAATAGTTTTAGCAATTTTATCAGCTTTATCATGGCACTTTTTAGGTGGAGAAGGATTAGAATTTTCATTAACAATATTTATTTCTGTATTAGTAATAGCTTGTCCTTGTGCATTAGGACTAGCAACTCCAACTGCTATTATGGTTGGTACTGGAAAAGGTGCAGAAAATGGAGTATTAATAAAAAGTGGTGAAGCGTTAGAAGGCACTGCTAGTATAAATACAGTAATTTTTGATAAGACAGGGACTTTAACAGAGGGAAAACCTATAGTTACAGATGTTTTATCTAATCATTATTCAAAGGATGAAATTTTGGCTTTAGCTGCGTCAGCTGAAAAAGCCTCTGAACATCCTTTAGGTGAGGCAATAGTAAAAGCTGCAGAAGAAAAATGGTTAGAACTTTTCGAAGTTAAAGATTTCTTAGCTATTCCTGGTAAAGGAATTGAAGTTAAAGTAGGAGAAAAAGATATTTTATTAGGAAATAAAGCTCTTTTAGAAGATAAGAAAATAGCATTTGGAAATTTAGTAGAAAAAGCACAATCATTAGCAGAACAAGGTAAAACACCAATGTTTATAGTTATAGATGGAATTTTAGAGGGAATAGTAGCTGTTGCAGACACTGTAAAACCAACAAGCAAGAAGGCTATTAAAGAGCTTCATAAAATGGAAATAGAAGTTGTTATGGTTACTGGTGATAATGAAAAAACAGCAAAGGCTATAGCAAAAGATATTGGAATAGATAGAATTGTGGCAGATGTATTACCACATCAGAAAGCTGAAAAAGTAAAAGAACTTCAAAATGAAGGTAAAAAAGTATTAATGGTCGGAGATGGAATAAATGATGCTCCAGCTCTTGCTTGTGCTGATATAGGAATGGCAATAGGATCAGGTACTGATATAGCTATGGAATCAGCAGATATAGTACTTATGAGAAGTGATATATTAGATGTTGTTGGAGCTATTCAATTAAGTAAAAAAACAATGATTAATATTAAAGAAAATTTATTCTGGGCTTTAATTTATAATGGTATTGGTATTCCAATAGCAATGGGAGGATTACATTTATTTGGTGGTCCACTACTAAACCCAATGCTTGCAGCATTAGCAATGAGCTTTAGTTCTGTATCAGTATTATTAAATGCCCTAAGATTAAAAACTTTTAAACCTAAATATAATTAACTTAGAAATATTATCACACTATTAATTATTTATAGTGTGATAAAAATATATATTTTTAGGAGTGTGACGGTAATGAGTAAAATAATAACAATTGAAGGAATGTCATGTCAAAACTGTGTTAATCACGTTAAATCAGCACTTGAAGATGTAAAAGGGTTAACTAAAATTGATGTAGAGGTAGGTAAAGCGACTGTTGAAGGTGATGCTTCTGACCAAGAGATAAAAGATGCAATAGAAGATATGGGATACGATGTAACATCTATAAAATAATTGTAGTGGGGATTATATAAGACTCTAATTAAGTTAAGTTTTATATAATTCCCATAGTTTTTGTGAAGAGGAGAGGGTATTAATGGTCAATATAATAGTATTTATAATTGCAGGGATATTGGCAGGTATAGGTATCGGACTCGTTGGGCTATCAGCAGCATCTATAGTAACTCCTATTTTAGTAGTAATTTTAGGTGTTAACGCTTATAAAGCTATAGGAATTGCTTTAGCCGCTGATGTTATATCAGCTAGTGTTTCTGCTTATACTTATTATAAAAATAAAAATATAGATATAAAAAATGGTATAATAATGATGGCATCAACAATGTTATTCACCTATATTGCCAGCTATTTTGGTAAGTATATACCTAATGATATTTTAGGAGGTATATCAGTATATGCAACAATTTTATTAGGATTAAAATTGATATTTAAACCTATTAAGGCTAAGGATGATTCAAAGATTGAGCATAGAAGTAAGAAGAAGCAAATAGTTTTATCAATACTATGGGGAGGCCTTGTAGGTATAATATGTGGAGCCATAGGAGCAGGTGGAGGAGTAATGTTACTTCTTGTTCTAACAAGTATTTTGGGTTATGATTTAAAAACAGCAGTTGGTACAAGCGTCTTTATAATGGCATTTACTGCATTGACAGGAGCTGTCACACATATAGTTCATGGAGGAACTGATGTATCAGGACTTATTATTTGTGGAATATTTGCTCTGATATCTTCAAGATTAGCAGCTAAATTTGCTAATAAGGTTAATGATGCTAAATTAAATAAAGTATCAGGGGTTTTCTTAATATTCTTTGGAATAATTTTAATATTAATAAAACGTTTTGGTCATGTAATGTAGCTTTCACTTAATAATTAATGTAATATATATATTTATTTGTTTTAATAATTAAATAGATAAATAAGATAAAATATAAATCTGAAAGAAGGAGTTCTTATGAAAAATTTAGAATTATTTTTAAGTTATTTATGTGGTGAATTTAATAATGCTGAGCAAATAAACAAAGAATTAGAAGAGGGAAAGGTTACTCATCCTAAGGCAAAGCATATAACAGGAATTTGTAACGGTAAAATAAAGAATCTTCCAAAGGGATTCCATGGTTTCTTTGTTATTGAAGAAAGCTATTATGAGCAAGGTAATTTTAAAAATATATTGCCACACTTATTTTTATTTACAGAGGATAAAGAGGGAAATGTTGTTTTAACTTCTTATGATTTACCAAAAGGAATATCTAAAGAAGATTTTAGAAATGATAATGAGTCTTTAGTGATGGATTATAATGAACTACAGATTTCAGAGAAATTTACTCCTATGACATATACATTTAAAGATAATGGTTTTGAAGGTGAAAGCATAAGTCATTTCACACCTGAAACAACATTTAAATTAAAAGAAAGAACTGAAGATGGAACTCTTTATGTGAGTGAAATTTTCGAGAAAAATGGAAAAGTTACATTTGGATGTGTTAATCCAATAATATATAAAAAGATTAAATAAATAAAGGAGTTGCTAGTCTAGTAGGATTAGCAACTTTTTTGTTTGTTTTAATTGTAAAATATTTACAATTAAATTCAAAATTAAAGAAAATAAGATTTAAATCTTTCTAATTTGAATAAATGGGCTAAAATGCGATTTTCTTTTTATAAGGAAAACATATATACTAATTATATGGTAAATATTTACAAAAGTAATTAAAAATCTACATAGATATAGTTATGTTATTGAATTGGGGGAAGTTAAAATGGAGAAATTATTAGAAAATTATTCTAACGAAGAAATCTTTAAAGCACTTAAGATTATAACTGAACTAAAGCTAGAAAGAGAACGTGGTAATTTGCCTGAATTTATTAGAGGTAGAATTTCAGAAGTTTCTGAAGAAGATTTTGATTTAATACAAGCATACAACTATTACATGAGAGAGTTGAGAAGGGGATCAATTCTTTTAAGTGAAGAAGAAACAAAAAAATGTGGATTTGATAGTAGATTAGCTATAGATGTAGAATTAAAAGACTTAATAATATTCCTAAATACTCAGCCGAATATAAAAACTTTATACTCTTGTTCAGGTCATCAATTTGTTAGGGGACAAATAACTTTTAAAGGACTTTTAAAATTTCCTCAAGTAGAAGATTTTAAAGTAGAATATGCAGCGGAAAAAGAAGAAACAAAGATTAGTTTTGATATTCCAGAAAGAAGTTATGAATATTTAAATAAACTTAGAAAACTGTACAATTATTTTTATCTTATTAATTATAATAACCTAAAAACCTTAACTAGAGATGAGGTAAGTTCAATTAAAATAAAAGAGAGTTGTAATGCATAAAAGAGTTTGTATCATAACTCAATAATAAAACTTATAAATAGCATGAAGAGAATATCTAGTAATTCTCGAAATCTATTTATAAGTTTTTTGAGGTATTTTCATATACTTTCCTTAATGTACTTCATAAATATCAGAAAGTTCTAATTCGATATTTTTATCATCTGTTATATAATCAATTAGATTATTGCTTTCTTCAGTATAATCTAATTTTTTATTTGGAAGCCATACTATAATCTCTGTTCCAGATACTCCGTCACTGATAAGTTCAATCTTACCATCATGGAGTTCAGAAATTGATTTTACAATACTAAGACCTATTCCACTACCTTCATTTCTTCGTTTTAAAGATTTATCTGCTTGAACAAACCGATCAAATATAGATGCTTGCATTTCCTTTGGAATTCCCATTCCATTATCTTTAACACTTATTTTAACCCAATCTTCTGATACATTTAAATCCACGAATATTTCACCATTACTAGAAGTGAATTTTATTGAGTTTGAAAGTAGATTAAGAATCAATCTTTCTATTTTTACAGAATCACATTTAATTATATTTTCTTCAACATTAGTATCGAAAGTTATGTTTATATTTTTATTATCTGCATGAGGAATAACTGATGAAACTATATTTTCAACTAATAAAACAATATCTCTGTTAGTAAAGTCAGCTTTTAAAAAGCCAACTTCAATTTTGCTAACGTCAATAAGATTATTTATTAATCTAAGCATTCTATAGCAGTTCATCTTTAATCCTCTCTTATATTTTTCATAGAAATTATTAAAGCCATCAGGTTCTTTTTCGTGCTTTGAGTTTAATAATTGTACTGTAGAATAGATGATATTAAGTGGAGTTCTAAGTTCATGAGATATATTCGCGAAAAACTCATTTTTTACCTGCTCATAAGCTTTTGCTTCTTTAAATTTAACAGCTAAGTTTTCAAGTCTTCTTTTAGAAGTTAAGTTTTTTGCTACAATAACTTTTCCATAAGGAACACCGTCATTATCAATTAAATTACGAATTGTAGATTCAACGTAAACAAAGGAATGTTTACCTACAAGTTTACATTTAATACTATCGTCTTCTCCTAATTTTAATTGATTTAGTATTTCATCATTTTTGCCTAAAAGATTTCTAATTGAAACTCCAGAAATCTCTTCATATGTATAGTTTAATGTATTTAAAACTGAGTCATTGACATATGTAATTATTCCATTATTATCTATGCTTATTATTAAGTCTTGAATATTATTGTTTATGCAGCTTAATAACTGTTCATTTCTCTGAATATCTTGAGTTAATGTATATTCGTCAGTTATATCTTTTAGGTTAATGGCATAGTAATTTTTATTTTCAACATTAAGTATTTGTATATAAAGACTTACTATTTTGTTGTTTTTTAAAATAAGTTTGCCTTCCCAATCACCTTTATTAAAAAGAGAATCAATAGCTGTTTTTTCATTATCATTTCCTACAAATACAGCATCATCAAATAGTCTTTCTATTTCTTTAAGTTGAGATTTTAAGTTAGTTGATTTACAATATCGCTCACGTAATGCTTTATTAGTGTATATAACTTTTTTTGTATCATCATACAAAATTATTGAACTACTAGTATTAAACTCTACAAGGTGATAAAAAACTTGTAGTTCTTTTTGAAGTAAAGAACTTCTCCTATTTTTTGTGGTTATTTCATTAAATACTCCACTTATAGCTAATAAGAAAGATAAAATAGTCAATAGAAGAACTATATTATTTGACTTTGATGAAGCTATATTTGGAAATACAACCTCACAGATCCAATATATGCCTCTAAGAGAAATCAAAAGCATACTAGCAACTATAAATGAGTAAATCAATTCACCATCTTTTAAGCTTTTTATTGATATAAATATACATGCTATAAAATATAAAATAACTATTATTGTCATGAAAATAATATAGAAATATACATCTTTGATAAATGGATTGTTAGAAAAAATTTTATAGTTAACCATTGGTATTATAGTTGAAAATATAAACACAGAGATAGAAGTAATAATTTTATGTTTGGTAATAATCTTTGGAATACCATGTTTATTAAAAGCAACATAAAATAATATAAAAATTCTAAACAATGAATGTATAAAGATGAATTTATCAAATATTATTAAATTGTGTCCTTTAGTAATTAAAAGTTCTACAGATAAATTCATATATATTAGAGAAATTATAAAAAAATCATCTTTTTTCGTACTTGAATAATATATAAGTGAACTTATGTAAGCCATAGCACCTAAAATTAGAGTTAAATGCAAAGAAAAAGTTGGCATAGTAGCAGTAGGAGTTACTGTAGTAATAGGTTCATTAAAAATTTTATATATTAAATCAAGTAAAAATATAAAGAACATAGAAAAAACTATAAGAATAGAAAATTTTATTGTTTTTCTTGTTTCAAACTTGTTTTTATCATCATTAAAAATATGAAAAAATATTTTGTTATCCATGTTTTGCTCTCCTTAATATAAGAGTTTCGAACTTATATTTTATCGTATATTTTAGATTTTATCATACCTAGATACAAATTTTTACACTAAGTTAAAAAAGTATTATATTTAACCAATACAATTTTTTTTCTGGAGCACTCTTTTTTTATTTGAAATTATTGATAATTTTATGAAATAAAACATTAAAATTAATAAAAAATCTTTTTTTATTAATAGCATAGAAATTGATAGGTTATACTATATAATACCTATTATTTGTTACTGTTGAAAATTAATAATTTAAAATAAATGTTAAAATTTAAATTGACAAAACAAAATGCATGATATATTATACAATAGGTTTATAGATAAGTTTTAATTTGAAACTTAATTTTAATAAGTTCTAAAAGTTAAAGGGAATTAAAAATAACTGAATTAACGTATAGATAGTAATGATGACATATATCCTGTATTTGGGCATCTGGGATATATTGAGTTAGTGATGCAACCGACTATTCTTTATAAATTTTTTTATAAAGTTAGTCGGTTTTTTTATTTTAATCTAAAAAAATTACAAAGGAGTCGATTTAGGGTGAGAGAAAGGAAAAGGAAAATATTTATAACGGCTATGACTGTGTTCATAACAATGTTTATGAATATTTTATCTCCTGCCATGGCTGCATTAGCTGCCACGCCAGGGGTAGATATGAATATTACATCCAACAAAAGCACTGTAAAGGATGGAGAACAGGTGGAATTCAAGTTAGAGTATAAGGTGGTTAATGGAGGGAAAATTAACCCTGGTGACAAAATTATATTTACTTTGCCAGAGTGTTTTACCAATATAATACCTGAATATCCACCAGAGCATTTTTCAAGTGTAGAAACAAAAAAAGTAAATGGACAAACTCAGGTTATATTAACATTTAGTGAAGGGTCAAGTACTGGTATAGGTGGTTATTTAGATATTCTTGCAACTCCTAAAAATATAGAAAAACCTACAAATGAAAGAGTTACAGTTGAATTTAATGGAACTACTAAGTATGTAGATGTAGAAGTTACTCCAGGAGATAATCCATCAAAACCGGATCCAGCTGGGCAAGAGGATTTATTAAAGCGTGTAACTAATGCTAGTGGCTATGATGGTTATGAGAATGGTATTTTAGTTAATAATATAAATAAGCCAGTAGTCAATAAAATAGTAAACTATAGTATTTATTTTAATGGGAAATATAAAGTAATGAATAATGCTGTATTAAGAGATAATATGCCTGATGGAATGGTATTGAAAACTGATTCAGTAAAAATATATGAAACACCATATGGCCAAGCTGAAAGAGAGGTAACAAGCAAATTTCAAGGTAAAATATGGGCTTATCAAAATTCGCTTGTAATAGATTTTGGAAATACATATTCAGCATATAGAGTTGAGTATTCTACGCAAATAACTAAAGATATGCCTTCTTACAAGAATACAGTAACAGTTGGTTCTTTAGAAAGTAGTACAATAGTTAAACCAAAAGAAGATTCAACAATGTTAACAAAACGTAGTCTTGATCCTACTACACAAACAGATATAGAGTATACTAGCATGGGTAGAGAAGTTAGATATGCTTTAGATATTAACCCTAATAACAAACAACTTAATAATGCAGTGTTTATAGATAAATTTCCAGAAGGTATGACACTAGTTGACGGTAGTATATCTGTAGGTGAAAAGTCTGCTGATGGAACTTTTAAATGGTTAAACCAAGAGGGATTAGTATCAGTAAAAGACAATACTATGACAATAAATTTTGGGAATACAGATAAGTATTATTATTTGTATTATACATTAAAGGTTGTTGAGCCTAATAAAACTTATGATAATAGTGCTAAATTAACTTACAATAATACATCAGCTTCAATAGACAAGACTGTTCAATATAAAACAAATGCAGGTGCAATAAATGCACAAAAGACAGTAGATAAAGAAACCATTAAAAAGGGAGATAACAACATAGTTAACTATACTATTAACTTTGATTGTTATGGTTTCTTTGATAAGGGATATTTAAATGTAGTAGATAGTTTAGATCCAAGGGTTAAAATTATAGGAGTAGAGGCACCAGAACATTTTAGTTATAAGATAGAAAATAACAAAGTAACTGTTACTAATGATATAAAAGATGTAGAGTACGGAGAAAATCTTAAAGTAAACATAAAAGCAGACTTTAGTAATGTTCCTGATGGAAATACAGTGAAAAATGTGGCAACTATAAATGGAACTCCTAGTAATGAAGTAGAAACTAAAAAAGGATTTGCTTTTGAAGCTAAAAAAATAGATGAGAATACTGGAAAAGCATTAGAAGGTGCTAAATTTAAACTTTTAGATAGCAATAAAAAGGAATTAACTAATGAAGATGGAAGTCCTATTATTTTAACAAGTGATTCAGAGGGGAAAATTACTCATGATATTGATGATGTTGGTACATATTATTTAAAAGAGATTGTTGCTCCAAAGGGATATAACTTAAATCCAAATGAAATAAAATTTGAAGTTTTAGATACTGATATAGGAACTATTTTAGATTTAGGTAATATAAATAACTCTATGATTAAAGGTGGAATTAAAATAACAAAGGTTGATTCACAAAACAACAATCCACTAGAAGGAGCAGAATTTACTGTTAAGAATTCAGAGGAAAAAGTAGTTTCAACAGGAACAACAAATAAAGATGGTATAGTAGAGTTTAATGATTTACCATATGGAAGCTACACTTATAAAGAAACAAAAGCTCCAGAAGGATATATATTAGATTCAACACCAGTGAAGTTTGATATAGTTGAGAATAATAAAATATTAGAATTTACTGCTAAGAATAATATGATACACGGTGGAGTTAAAATAACAAAAGTTGATTCTCAAAATAATAATCTATTAGAGGGAGCAGAGTTTATTGTTAAGAACTCAGATGGAAAAGTAGTTCAAACTGAGTCAACTAATAAAGATGGAATAGTAGAGTTTAATAACTTACCATATGGAAGTTATACTTACGAAGAACTTAAAGCACCAGAAGGATATGTGTTAGATTCAACATCGGTGAAATTTGATATAAATGAAAATAATAAAATATTAGAGTTTATGGCTAAAAATGATCCGATACAAGGAAACTTACAAATAACAAAAGTAGATTCAGAGACAGGAAATACTTTACCAGGAGCTAAGTTTGAAATAAAAGATTCGAATGGCAAAGTAGTACAAACTGTAGTTACTGATGAGCAAGGGGTTGCGACAATTTCAGGATTAGGATATGGACAATATACGTTCCAAGAAATTGAGGCTCCAAAGGGATATATACTTAATTCAAATCCAGTGCAATTTAATGTAACAGAGCATGGAAAAACTTTAGAGTTTACAGCTAAGAATAACATTATAAAAGGTGGAGTTAAGATAACAAAGGTTGACTCACAAAATAATAAACTACTAGAGGGCGCAGAGTTTACTGTTAAGGACTCAGATGGAAAAGTGGTTCAAACAGGAACAACAAATAAAGATGGTATAGTAGAATTTAATAAATTACCATATGGAAGTTATACTTATGAAGAAACAAAAGCGCCAGAAGGATACGTATTAGATTCAACAGCAGTAAAGTTTAATATAAATGAAAATAACAAGGTATTAGAATTCACAGCTAATAACAAAATAGTACAAGGTGGAATTAAGATAACAAAGATTGATTCACAAAATAACAATCTATTAGAAGGAGCAGAGTTTGTTGTTAAAAACTCAGATGGAGAAGTAGTTCAAACTGGGACAACAAATAAGGATGGTATAGTAGAGTTTAATAACCTACCATATGGAAGTTATACTTACGAGGAAACAAAAGCACCAGAAGGATATGTGTTAGATTCAACAGCTGTGAAATTTGATATAAATGAAAATAATAAAGTATTAGAATTTACAGCTAAGAATAATATAATTAAAACTCATGTTGCTATAAAAAAGTCTGACTTAGATGATAAGCTTAAGTTACTAAAAGGAGCAACTTTCAATATAGTTGATTTAAGTAACAATAAGATAGTTGATACGGTTACTACAGATGATAGTGGAAGAGCATGGCTTGATCTTGCACCAGGAAAATATAAAGCAGTTGAGATAAAAGCACCAACAGGATATTTACTTTCTGGGGAAGAACAAGAATTTGAAATTAAACTAGGACAGACTACCCAAATAGATTTAACTTTCTATAATAAAAAAGATCAATGTGAAGTTAATATAACAAAGATTGATTTAGCTAATATTAATATAAAGTTAAGTGGAGCTAAATTTAAAATAGTAAATATTTTAAATAACAATGTTGAAGGTATTTTAGTCACAAATGAAAATGGAGTGGCTTCATTAAAATTACCACCAGGAACATATAAATTAATAGAAATAGAGGCTCCAACAGGATATGTAAACTCTAATATTGAAAAAGAGTTTACGGTTAAGTCAGGTTATAGTACTCCAATAAATATACAAGTAACAAACAAAAAAATAAGTGGTGGAATTAAGATAACAAAGATTGACTCACAAAATAATAATCCACTAGAGGGAGCAGAGTTTGTTGTTAAAAACTCAGATGGAGAAGTAGTTCAAACTGGGACAACAAATAAAGATGGTATAGTAGAGTTTAATAATTTACAATACGGAATTTATACTTACGAAGAAGTAAAAGCTCCAGAAGGACATGTGTTAGATTCAACATCAGTGAAATTTGATATAAGTGAAAATAACAAAGTATTAGAATTCTCAGCTAAAAATGACCCAATAGAAGGAAACTTACAAATAACAAAAGTAGATTCAGAGACAGGAAACACTTTACCAGGAGCTAAGTTTGAAATAAAAGATTCAAATGGCAAAGTAGTACAAACTGTAGTTACTGATGAACAAGGTGTTGCGACAGTTTTAGGATTAGGATATGGACAATATACATTCCAAGAAGTTGAAGCACCAAAGGGATATGTACTTAATTCAGAGCCAGTACAATTTAATGTAGAAGAGCATGGTAAGACTCTAGAGTTTATAGCTAAGAACGACATGATACAAGGCGGAGTTAAGATAACTAAGATCGACTCACAAAATAACAATCCATTAGAAGGAGCGGAGTTCGTTGTTAAGAGCTCAGATGGAAAAGTAGTTCAAACAGGAACAACAAATAAAGATGGTATAGTAGAGTTCAATAACTTACCATATGGAAATTATACTTACGAAGAAACAAAAGCACCAGAAGGATATGTATTAGATTCAACAGCAATGAAATTTGATATAAGTGAAAATAACAAAGTATTAGAATTCACAGCTAAGAACAACATGATACACGGTGGAGTTAAGATAACAAAGGTTGATTCACAAAATAACAATCCACTAGAGGGAGCAGAGTTTGTTGTTAAGAACTCTGATGGAAAAGTAGTTCAAACAGGAACAACAAATAAAGAGGGTATAGTAGAGTTTAATAACTTACCATACGGAAGTTATACTTACGAAGAAGTAAAGGCTCCAGAAGGATATGTATTAGATTCAACATCAGTGAAATTTGATATAAGTGAAAATAACAAAGTATTAGAATTCACAGCTAAGAACAATCTGATACAAGGTGGAGTTAAGATAACAAAGATTGATTCACAAAATAATAATCCACTAGAAGGAGCAGAGTTTGTTGTTAAGAATTTAGATGGAAAAGTAGTTCAGACAGGAACAACAAACAAAGAAGGTATAGTAGAGTTTAATAACTTACCATATGGAAATTATACTTACGAAGAAGTAAAAGCTCCAGAAGGATATGTATTAGATTCAACACCAGTTAAATTTGATATAGCTGAGAATAATAAGTTATTAGAGTTTGTTGCTAAAAATACTAAGGAAAATAAATCAGAAGATAAAACAGAAATTAGTAATGGCAATAACAATAATAGTAATAACAATAACAATCCAAAAGGTAATAATGATAATAAACAAGAAAATATAAAAGAGATTCCTAAGACAGGTTCATTCCTATCTGAAAGAAGTATATTTATATTAGGACTTGGGTTAATAATAATTAGTTTAGTAGCAGCTGTGTTAGTAAATAGAAAGAAAGTAAGATAGTATAAAGCAAATTCTGTTATAAATGAATTTTAAACTCATTTTAATAGAATTTGCTTTTTTTAACGTTAAAATTTATATATATTTAATTTCGAATTCATATAAAGTTCAAACTAAAGTTTCATTATAAAAGTATCATATTAGGAGTAACTAGATTTGAAAAATCTAACTAATTAAAAATAAGTTATTGATATATATTCATATTTAGATAATTTATGGGGAAAATAAATAGGGAGTAATATCAATATTATATTAATGAGTAGGAGAAATGATATGAATACTGTATTACCAAAGAAAAGATTAGATTACTTAGATATTGCCAAGGGGATTTTAATAATAAGTGTTGTACTATGTCATGCTCCCTTTGAAAAAGCTCCGTATCTTTATTGGTTCCATATGCCTGCATTCTTTATAATAAGTGGAATGCTTTATAAAAAAGGAATATCTATAAAGGAACAGGCGATAAAATTTTTTATTCCATATGCAATGTTCTCATTAGTTGATATAAGTTTCAATTATATGATGTATTATCATGGAAATTTTGGTTTTGGTGATTTACTACATGAAATACTTAAATATGTATATGGTGGGAAGGCAACATGGGGTGTGTTTTGGTTTATTCCTGTAATGTTTGTTACTAAAGTAATATTTGATCAGCTAAATAAATTATTAAAACCTAGAAGATTATTTATAGTGTGTGCTTTAAGTTATGTTTTAGCTCATATATATTCAATGAGTTTTATACCATCAAGTATAACAGAAATAACTAGTAAGCAGTTTGTTTTCTGGAACTTAGATACTGTTTTAATAACATTACCATATTACGCTCTAGGATACTATATAAGCAAAAAAAACATTCAAAAAATATTTGAATCAGTAAATACATTAATAGCATCTGGAATAGCTATTGTTATACTATTCAGAATGAATACTAGTATGGGGATTTATTATTATTTAAATATAAAATACTCATTCTACCAAAGTCCAATATTTGATTTGATAATGCCAGTAACTATAACAGTATTTATTTTATCTTTAAGTTATCAAATCAGTAAGTTAAAATATAAAAAGTTATTTACTATAATGGGAGTAAATTCTCTTGTAATAATGTATCTACATAAGCAAGTTGCTACTTTATTTATGGATATATTCCATTTTGACTATATAATGTTCACTATAATTGGAGTAAGTGTGCCATTGCTTATAACGGTTTTAATAGATAAGAGCTTAGTTAGTAGGTTCTTATTTAAAGGAGATCTAACTTTATATAGACGTTTTAGGGAAAGTCATGTGATAAAACCTAAGGATATAATAGTTGAAAATAGATAAGATAATTCAAGCATCTAGTTTTTTAAAACTAGATGCTTTTTATGTAATATTTAATATTTATTAATAATATAATCTTAAAACAAGAAATATATAATGGAGGGGTATATATGCTAAGGAGACAAGAAACATGCATTAAAGAGTTTTATCTAAACAATAGAAGAGGTTTAGTAGGTACTGATGGATGTATATATTTAGACGGAAGATATGCAGGAATATTAAAACCCGGTGGAATTATATATATAGAAGGTAAGAGAGGATTTATTAAAAGAAATGGAGAAATTTATTTAGATGGTATATTAATTGGAACTTTAAGGAATTATAATATAGCATATTAGTATTTTAAAAGTTATGAAGTATGTAATTATTTCATAACTTTTTTGTGTTTAAGATATTTTAACATAAAAATTAAAGGTATATAATAAAAGATAGAGTTTACAGAATGTTTATAAAATAGATATGGATGGAGGTGTTGCTATGATAGATGAAAGAAAAAACTTTAATAACTATAAAGAAGTATCTATATTAATAATGTTAATACCTATGTTATTTATTTTAATAGATACCTTAGGAAGAATGAATTCAAAGATAAATAATAAAAATTTATTTGAATTTATATTTAATAAAGTCTTTGTATATAGAGAATTAATTGTTAAATTTATATTAGTAATAGCGGTAATATTTATTGTATCTAAGATAAAAGTAATAAAAGAGAAATTTATCTTAGGAGATTTTAAAGTTATAATAGGTTATACAATTTTAGGAATAATAAGCTATAAATTTTTTGGCAGTGAATATGGACTTAATAAATCATTAGATGTATATATTATGTGTATAATTGCTATGGTTTTAATTTTATCAGGAATAAGTGATATTATATCATCAGTAGATAATATTAATATTAATGTTGAGGAAAAAAGTAACCTTGAAAAGTTAGCATATACAAGAGTTAAATATTTAGGAATAACATATTTTATAATTTTTGTAATATTAATAGCTATAGAAAATATAAATAGTATAATGTCCAGTAGTGTAGTTGTTGATATGGTTAATAATTATAATCAACATTATAATATTATAGCTAGAATAATTTCAGTATTAGGTGTATTTATAGCAATAACATTGATATTTATGATAAGAAAATCATTTTATAATTTAAACTTATGTTATGAAGAATATATTTACATAATAAAACATAAAACTTTTATTGAAGATGTTAAAAAAGATATAGATTTTGTTAATCTTAAAGTTGAATCTAACAAAAAATACTTTAATAATAAGTTTAAAAAGCTTGAGGATAAAAAAACTCAAGTATTCTTAAAAGGTGTTTACGAACTATTCAAAGGTAACAAGCATTAACATAAAAAATATATGCTTTAGAGGGGAAAGTATGGAGAGTAAAAGAAGTACAAATTTTGATTTTATATTGAAAACAAGCATTGAAGGATATTACGATTTATTAAAAAATGCTGAAAAGGCATGGGAAACTCATGCAGTTTTAACGTATATAGCTTCAAGAATGGTTGTTGAAGACCTGTTAGTTAAGCTTGAAGAAAAATATGGGGTAAGAAGTGAAGAAAATAAAGAAGTTAATTTTAGAAAGACTTTAAATAATCTAAAAGAATATATTCCTAGCTGGGTTATAGAATCAGGAGAATACCTAAGAATTAAGGGAGATAAAAGTGCAAATAAAGAAATAGATAGTAATCTGGAAGATGAAAGCAGTACATTATTAGCACTAAAAAAAGTACATGAGATTTTAATATGGTACTTAAAAAACATAACAAAAGAGATTAGTATAGATGAAGACTATAATTTTATTACTCCAGAAAGCTTAAAAGAGAGTGAATGTGATTTAGCTATAGATAAAAAAGTACTTGAGAATAAGAAAAAATTTATTATAAGTCTGGAAAAACAAATAAAAACAAACAGTGATGATGAACAAAAACAAGAGGAACTTGAGGCTTTGTTGAAAAGTGTGAAGGAAGAGAAGAAAGATCTTACAGAAAAATTAGAAAAAAAAGAGGTAGAATTACAAGAGGTACTAAATAACTTTAAAGAGCTTCAAGTTAAGCTTATGAATTATGTTGAAAAAGATGAATCTATTGAAGGAAGTAATAGTAAATATCCTGATTTTTATAAAGGGTTCTTATCTTTACAAGGATATGAACTTAGAGTTGTTTATGCCTTTTTAAAGAGTTTAAGCTTAGGAAGTATTTTTCTAAACAAATCTAGAGGTATATTTTTAAAATCTCAAAGAAAAGAATTTATAAAGTTTATTGAGAAAGAAGTTGAAGAACTAAAAAAATATCCTGATAATATTTTAAAATTAAAGTTATATTATATTTTATTAAAGCTTACTAACACACCTTCAGCTTCAGTGGCAGATAAACCTACTTTTGATAAATCTTTAGATAGTATAGTTGAAAAAGCTTATTTTATAATTGAAAAGCGTGATGCTTTTAATGGAAAAGTAGATAAGTTAGAAGCTATAGTTAATTATTATTTAATTGTTATAATAAATAGCCTTTCAGCGGAGATAAACAAGGATGAACAGAATAAGGATAAGATTTCAGACATAATCTACGAAGTCTTAAGAACTATACCTTTAGATGAGAGAAAGATAATCTTAAACAAGATGAATTTCACTGATATATCTGAGAATACAATTAAAGAAAACATAAGATTAAATCAGGTTAAATTCTTAAATGCTGCTTTAGATTGTGGAATAAGTGAGAGCTCTGAATTCGTTATAAGATCAATATTTTCAATTTATGTAGCTTTTCAAAAAGATTTTGATTTTTATGAATTTAGAACTAGGCATGACATGTTAAGAGCATATATAGGACCTTTATTATTAGTAATTTTGTTAAAGGAATTTAAAATTTCTAGAGAAATTCTAGTTCCTATATTTGTAATGGAAATAAGCATATCAAATAAGATATTAAGAAAAGAAAGAAGAGAAAAAATATATTATAACCAATTAGTTGAGGCTTGGTTAGAAGAAAAAGAAAAGTATGATAAAATACTTTCTGAAAAAAATAACTTAGAAAAAAACCTTAAAGAAGTCCAAGATGAGAGAGAGTTATTAATTACGAACGAAAGAAAGTTTGTAGCAGAAAAAGATAATACTGAAAATGCTATAAAGGCTCAATGGAATATGTTTAGAGAAAAAGTTTTTGAATCTGAAGAAATAAAAAACTTTGATTCTTATGAAGAATACAGTAGAGCTGTTAACCAAAAAAATCTTATAGAGCTATCAGAAGAACATAGCCTTAAAGATAGAGGATTTGTTAAGAATTTATTTTCCCTTGATACATGGAAATATAAATTGAATAAGCTTGAGATAAATAAAAATATAAGATTGTTAGAAGATAAACTTATTGAGCAAGCCAAAGAATCTGGAGTCTTTGAAAATGAACTTCTAACTATTAGAGAGCTTGAGGAAATATTAGCTGACAAAGAAAGTGGATTGGAAGACATACGAATCGATCTTAAAGAAAATACTTTAAAGAGTGAGAAATTAGATAAATTAATAAAGAATAATTATAAACTTATGGAGAGCTTTAAAGAAGATAATTTCGATTTTGCTAAATAAAAAAGCTGGTATATTCATACCAGCTTTAAATTTATAAATAATGCTAACTTATATATGTATTTATTATTTCAGACAAATAAATTTTTTGTTTTTGTTACAATTCTCATAAGGGTGAAAAAGAACAAATTATATTAATAATGTTGTAGTAATTAGCATTATCTATAAATTTTACTTAATTATAACATAAAATTAGTTATAAAAAATATAACTTTTTTACATATAACAAAAATTATTAATATAAGCTTTGTTTTAGGTGAATATTGATTTTTAGTTAGTCCTTAAGACTTATTTAAAAATAAATTCTGCTTTAAAACATAGCCTTAAAATAAAGTATTTGTAGCTAATGATAAAGTAAATGGAGGAAAACTATGAATAACAAGAAAACTCTTAAGAGAAAAAGAAGGAGATTAATTATAGTATTAATTATAATAATATTAATTGCCACTTCTTTAGCTTTCTGGAAGGATATAATGTATAGTTATTATGTAATGAGAGCAAATAATTCTAACATTGAAAGTGAACAATTAGAGTATTATAATAAAGCCTTAAGTTTTAAATATACAAATGCTGTATTAGATGACATATATGATAGTTTAGAAGGTAATGATAAAGTAAGTGATGAAATTTCAAAAGTAAGTAACCTTAAAGAGAAAGATAAAAATAATATAATAATCAAGGTATATCAGGATAAAGCCGAAGAGGCCTTTTCAATGGAAAAATACAATGAATGTGCTTATTATTTGAGACAAGCAGAGAATAATGGGTATAATATAAAAGAGTACAAAAATTATAATGAGTTAAAACAAGCTTTAGAAGAAAGTGGACAAGACACTTTAGCTAGTGAATATAGAAGCGGAAATTCTAAAGATGCTTGTTTTAAAGATGATTCAAAATATAATCAATTAGTTGGTTATATAATCCCAGATAGTTATAGTAGAAAACTTACTAAAGATGAATTAGAAAAATATGATTATGATACATTGGGATTAATTAAAGCGGAAATTCTAGCAAGACATGGTTTTGTTTTTACTGATGATAAGTATAAAAATTATTTTGAGAATAAGGATTGGTATTCAAAGGATGTAACATTTAAGGGGACAAATGCTGAAATCAATGAATATGAGAGATATAACATAGGATTAATAAAAGAAATACAGGATGAAAAATCAAAAAACTAAAAGATATACAATTTAGATAAGCGAGGGATAAAGATGAAAAGATTCCTTATATTGGGGATGATAGGTGTTTTAGTTACAGGTGTAGCTATAGTAGGGATAGAAGAGTTTGAACATAAGAAAGTAAAAAAATTAGAATCTAAAGTTTTTGAAGCTAAAAC
Source organism: Clostridium sp. LIBA-8841 (assembly GCF_057782475.1). Lineage (NCBI taxonomy): Bacteria > Bacillati > Bacillota > Clostridia > Eubacteriales > Clostridiaceae > Clostridium > Clostridium sp. LIBA-8841. The sequence continues at coordinate 336,445 of NZ_CM173488.1, forward strand.
ATATATTAATCGTGATGATTTAGGTAATGCTGAAATTATGGTTAATATAATAAAAGAAGAGAATGATAAGTTAAAAAATAAAAATATTGAAGCAGAAGTAATAAATATAGAAAATAGTATTGAAATGAGTAAGGGATTTAACACTTATAGTTCTAAACCTAAGAAAAACTTAGAAAATTTAAGTGAAGAAGAAAAAAATGTAGAACTGCTTAATCTTTATTTAGAGAATAATGAAGTTGATCCAGATGTGCGTAGTATTGGGAGTGCAGGAAAAGAGTATTATATACAATTTAAAAAGGCCAAAAATCTTCCATATGATAAAGAGAGAGAATTCAATAATCAAAAAGGATATATTTTAAAACCAATAAAGTTAACAAAAAGATTTTTCGAAGATACATGTTTAATATTTGATGCTGAAAGACCTTATTATATAAATAATAATATTTATTATAAGTTTACTGAAATACCTGTAAGTAGTTATTTTGGCGATGGAAATGAATCAACGTGGTATTTTGCAGACTTAAACTTTAATATAATAAGTAAAGAAAATCTAAAGTTCTATATGGATAATAGAGAGGTTTTAGATAGCAATAAGCTGATCTTAGAAGATTATGATTTGACTAACTATATAGAAGATGAGTTTTTATATTAATAAAAATAGGTTAAATATACCAATTGTCAATATTTTGAAAAAAGATATTGACAAAATTCTTTGAAAACGTTATTATATAGATAAGATAATCATTTAAGATTTAGTGTGGTAGGATTGATAAAAGCCTAAATTAAATGCATGGCTCGATGCATTTAGTTTAGGCTTTTTGTTATTTTATTTATTTAAGTGTACATCCATTTGAGGATATGGAATGCTTATCTTTTCTTCATCAAATCTTAACTTAACTTGTTCTAATAAATCAAAATAGATTGTCCAATAATCTTCTTGCTTGGCCCAAACTCTAACTGTGAAATTAATAGAGCTTGCAGCATGTTGACTTATACCGACAAAGGCTTCAGGTGTTTTTAGTATTAAATCATTTTTATTTATAATATCCCAAAGAACATTTTTCACTTTAATGATATCATCATCATAGCCGACGCCAAATACTAAATCAACTCTTCTAGTATCCTTAGCTGAATAGTTAATAAGACTTCCATTAGCCAGTGTACCATTAGGAATTAATATTTCTTTATTATCTGGGGTTGCTAAATGTGTATAGAAAACAGTTATTTTTTCAACTGTTCCTGAGTAACCAACAGCTTCTATAAAATCACCAACCCTAAATGGTCTTAATAAAAGGATTATTACTCCACCAGCAAAGTTAGATAAACTTCCTTGTAGGGCAAGTCCAACTGCTAAACCAGCAGAAGCTATAAGAGCTGCTAAACCAGCTATATCAAATCCAACATAACTCATTAAAGTTATAACTAAAAGAATTTTTAGAGATATATCAGTAAAAGCCTCCATAAATGATGTTAATGTAGCATCTACATTTCTTTGTCTAAGTATGTTAGCTAAAATTTTAATTACCTTATTAATAAGTTTCCAACCAGTGTAAAGTAAGATTAAACTAATTAATAATTTAAATCCATTAGTTGTAATCCAAGTCAAAAGTTTTTCATACATTTGAGTAGCATTAAAACTCATCATTAAACCTCCTATTTATCATTACTTTTTATCAAAGCAAATATATTATAAATATTCTTTGAATAAATAGCAACTAAAAACAATAATTGTTCATAAAAAGTGAATAGCATTTATGGAAAAATCTGAATAGAAATTTTAATATTGATATATATATGAATTAGGTAGAGAGTAAATGATAAACTTATAAAATATAAAGAAAATATGATTATAAATTTAAAAAATAGGGAAGTATACAAAGTGAAAAGACCTCATAAAGACCGATATTTTACGGGCAAAATTATCGGTGAAATGGCATTACTAGGGGAAGAGCTATGGTTTAACCATAGCTCTTATTGTTTATAAAAAAATAAGCTAGATAAATCTAGCTTATTTTAAAGGATTTGTTTTGTTGAATATAATTGATTATATAAATGTTTAGTTTTTTAAATTACCAAATTTTATAAAATCTATTTCGTTAGAAATTGCTATGTTATATATATAAGAATTAGCAACTTCATTTATGAATTTTTCTTTCATTTGATCATCTAATTCAATATTGTTAAGTGTATTATGATAATTCATAACAAAATTTTTCATTTCTGGGCCATCATTAAGCTTATCATATTTATAATAATTTAATCTTGCTTCATCTACGTTATATAGAGTTTTCATGATTCCATACATTGTTCTTCCACCAAATAAATCAGCAAGATATCTAGTGTAAGCATGAGCAACTAAAAGTTCAGGAGAAGTTTCACCTAATTCATTTATTTTATCTACATAAGCTTTTGTAGAAGCTATAGGTTTAATAGTATTTAATCTTTCTCCTAAGAAGTATGATATGTCTTTATGTATTGCGCTAGCACGATAAATTTCAGGAATTACAAAGTTTTTAACAACTTTATTTTCTTTGTTTTTTTCTAAATTAGCTTCAAGTGCTTTATATACCTCGTAAAGATTATAAAGATATTCACCATAGCTTTCTGTAGAAGCCTTACCTTCTAATAATCTTTTTAAGAAACCTGTTTTTTCAGCTACAGTATGTAAATCGTTACTATTAGTTTTTATATCCATCATGAATGAATTCATAAATATCACCTCGTAAATTTTATTAAAGGCTCCTATAAGATATTAGGTAAAACTTAATAGGTTATAGCAACCTTCTTTATGCTTTTAATATACTCTTTAGGGGTAGTGGTATCAAATATATTGTTTTGCGAATTATGTTCATAAGATAATAATTTTTATAAAATTTAATAATAAAATATATATTTCTTTGAAATTTATACTAACAATTATTTAAAAATAATTGTTATTAACAAAAATGATATGATTTTAATAAAAAATATAAAGATTAAAATGATAATACTAAATTATTAAAGTATAAGTTTTTATAAAAAGTTTATTAAATGTAAATTAGGTTTAGTATAATATTTATAATAAATAAAATAGTAACAAATTTTTAAGTTTAGACTTTGTTTTAGGTAAATACTGATTTAAAACATAGTCAAGATTAAATAATATAAAAATTAAGAGTGTTAGGAGAGAGTCGGTATGAGAATACTTCACACTGCTGATTGGCATTTAGGAAAGAACTTAGAAGGATTAAGTCGTATGGATGAACAAGAACAATTTCTAGAGGACTTTGTCCATATAGTAAAAGATAATAATATAGATTTAGTTATTATAGCGGGAGATGTATATGATTCTAGTAATCCACCTGCTAGAGCAGAAAAAATGTTTTATGATACTTTAAAGAAAATTTCAGCTAATGGAGAAAGAATGACCTTAGTTATATCAGGAAATCATGATAATCCAGAGAGATTAGTTGCTGCAGGACCATTAGCTAGAGAACATGGAATTATAATGGTTGGTACTCCTAAAAGTGTAGTTGAAGTTGGTGAATACGGAAATAATAAAATTTTAAGTTCTGGGGAAGGTTTTATTGAATTTGATATAGCTGGAGAGAAAGCTGTAGTATTAACTGTTCCATATCCAAGCGAAAAAAGATTAAATGAAGTTTTATATGGAGCAATGGATGAAACTGAGGAAAGAGTAAAGAGCTATAGTGATAGAATAAGAACTTTATTTGACTCTCTTAAGGGAAATTTTAAGGAGGATACAATAAATTTAGTAGTATCCCACCTTTTTGCAACAGGAGCGGAAAATACTGGTTCAGAGAGGAATATAGAGCTTGGTGGAAGTTTCATAGTTGATAAGGAATGTTTTCCAAAGGAAGCTCAGTATGTGGCTTTAGGACATATACACAAGCCTATGGTTTTACCAGGAACTGATAAAAAAATAAGATATGCAGGCTCTCCACTTCAGTATAACAAGAAAGAAATAAGCTTTGAAAAAAAGTGTTTTGTTGTGGATGTTAAAGCTGGCGAAGATGCTAAAATAGATGAAATAAAGTTTAAAGTGTATAAGCCTATAGAGGTTTGGAAATGTAATAGTATTGATGAAGCTATTGAAAAATGTGAGGAGAATAAAGAGAGAGAATGTTGGGTTTACTTAGAAATAAAGACAGATAGATATATACGAGAAGACGAAATAAAAATTATGAAGAAGCTTAAGTCTGACATTATTGAGATAATTCCTAAAATAACATTAGATGAAGAGGAAGTAGATGAAATAAACTTCTCAGAAAAGTCTTTTGAGGAACTATTTACTGATTTTTATGAAAAAGAAAGAGGGGTCAAGCCTCAGAATGATTTATTAGAACTATTACTTAATATAGTTAAAGAGGAAGGGGATGAAGAGAGTGAAACCAATTAAGCTTCAGGTTAAGGGATTAAACAGTTTTATAGATAAGCAGGTTGTTGATTTTCAAAAGCTAACAGAGAGAGGGCTTTTTGGTATTTTTGGACCAACTGGAAGTGGTAAATCTACTATTTTAGATGGTATAACCCTTGCTTTATATGGCGATATTTCTAGAAAAAGTTCAAATTATATAAACACTAACTGTGATAGTGTTTATGTAAGTTATGAATTTCAAATAACAGGTAAAGAAATAAAAAGATATAGGGTAGATAGAGAGTTTAAAAGAGATAATAAAAGTGGAGGAATAAGAAATAAAAGTTCCAAAATAATAGATATAACAGGTGAAGAGGAAGAAGTCTTAGAGGACAAGGCAAAAGCTGTTACTTCTAAATGTGAGGAAATCATAGGATTAAAGCTAGATGACTTTATGAGAACTGTAGTTTTACCTCAAGGAAAGTTTAGTGAATTCCTTAAATTAGAGGGAAAAGAAAGAAGAAATATGCTTGAGAGATTATTTAATCTTAGAAAATATGGAGATGATCTTTCTAGCAAGCTTAGTTTAGAAATAAGAAAAGAAAAGGATAAGATGAATGTCTTAGAAGGACAACTAAAAGGATATGAAGGAATTAGTGAAGAAGCTTTAAAGGAAAAAGAAGAAGAAATAAATGAGATTAACTTAAGTATTAAAAGTAAAGAAGAATTACTAAATAAGATAAAAAAAGAATTTGAGGAGTTAGAAAAAGTTTGGAATACTCAAAAAGAACTTTATGATAAGAAAATTGAGGAAGAAAATTTAGTAAGTAGAAGTGATGAAATAAAAATTTCCAAAGAAAAAGTTGAGGTTGCAAATAAAGCTGAGAAGGTAATAGTATTTATAGATAATTTTGAAGAGATTCTAAAGGAAATAAGTAAAGGTGAATTAAAATTTAGTGAGTTAAATAAGAAATTAGAGGAACTTGCAAAATTAAGAGAAGAAAACAATTTGAAATTTGAAGAGGTATCTAAAAGGAAGGAAGAGAAGTTACCTAATTTAAGATTAAAAAAAGAAAAGTTATTAGAGAGTGAAAGAGAAAGAGGTATTCTTTTTCAAATAAAATCTGATGGAGTTAAGTTAAAAGAAGCTTGTAAGAAAATTTTTGATGAGAGAAATAAGTGTGATCTTAAATTAAATGATATAGAAGAAAATGAAAAGAGATTAAATCAAGAATTAAAAGCAAAAGAAGAAAGAAAAGAAGAGCTTTTTGTTGATGAAGAAGTTAAAAATAAAATAAATGGTGGACTATTTATTTTAAATTCTTATGAAAACTTATCTAAACAATTTAGAGAAGTAAAAAATGAAGAGAATGAATTAAAGAAATATATAAAAGAACTTACAGAAGAGAAAAAAAAGGCAGAGTATGATTTAAAGGAGAAACTAGAGGTTTTAAATAAGACAAGTGATGATTTAGATAAACTTTTAAAGGAATCTCCAGGAGATAGTAATTATATTTTGGAAAAACAAATAAGGCTTGGAGAATATAGAGAAAAACTTAATAAATATAGAGAAATGAAAAAGTCTCTAGAAGAGTCCTTAAAGATAAAAAATAATTTTGAAGATAAACTTAAAGAATTTGAAAATCAAAAATCATTATTAGAAAAGGAAGTAAAAGAACTTAGAGATTATATAAATAAGGTTGAGATTGAAGAATTAGCTCATAAACTTAGAGAAAGTTTAGTAGATGGAGAATGTTGTCCAGTGTGTGGATCAACACATCATGAACTTAATAATGTTGAAAAAATCAATCTAGGGTTATCAAATGAAAAAAGAACCTTATTAGAAAGTAAGGAAGAAGTACTAAAAGAACTTACTTTGGAATTCTCTAAAATAGAAGCTACTTTAGAATATGAAAATAAGAAAATTAATGAATTAAATAACACCATTAAAGAAATAGGAGAACTTAAAGAAGAAACCTTAAAAGAGTTAGAAGAAGAGTTTAATACTTTAAAAATAGAAGTAGATGATTTTAAGGTTAAGAAAGAAAGCTTAGAAAAAGATTTAGAAAAATTAAAAGAAGAAAAAAATAATTTAGAAAATATCTTTAATAAAGCAGAAGTTCTTTTATGTGAAAAAATAGTTAGAGAGAAGGAATTAGCTTCAAAGGTAAAAGAATTAGATAAGGAATTAAAGCTAAAAATTTCTGAATTAGATGTTATAAAAGATGAACTTAAAATTGAAGATATTAAGCTAGAAAATGAGTTAATATCTAAAAAAGATAAAGAAAAAAGTTTATTAGAGAAAGAGATTAAGAATATAAGAACTCAATTAGATGAATCAAATAAGCTAAAGGATGAATTAAGAGAAAAAAGAGATAAATTAAAAGATGATTATTTAGAGCAAAAATCCTTGTTAGATGGTAAGGTACAAGTTTATAGAGAAAAAGAAAGAATGATTAAAGAAGCTTTAAATGATTTAATTGATGACTCCATGTCTATTGAAAAAATAGATATTAAAGGCTTATTAAAGGGTGTACAGTTAGAAATTGAGGATATAGAAAAATCTTATTTAAGATTAAGTGAAGAAAAAGAAAAGTTAGAGAAATCATTTATTGATATGAGCCAAGAGGTAGCCGTTATCAAAGAAGGGTTGAACTCATTAAATCTAAGAAAAGAAAGTGAAGAGAAAAAAGTAAATAAATCTTTAGAAGAAGAAGGATTCAAAACAATATTAGAGGTTAAAGAAAGTATTTTATCTAAGGATGAAAAAGAAAAGTTAAAAGTGCTTATTGAAGACTACGATAAGAACTTAATTAAAGTAAGAGCAAATATAGAATTATTAATAAAAAAATTAGATGGAAAGAGTTTAACTGAAGAAGAGTGGATAAAAGTTCTTGAGGAAAAAAATAAGAATGAAAAAGAATTGAAAGAAGTACAAGAATTAAAAGTTAGACTTACTACTGAAATGGAATCCATAAAGAAAAAACTTGAGGAGCAGAAGGATATACTTGAAATTAAAGCTAAGCAAGAACATAAGCTAGCACTTTTAAGTGATTTAGAAAAATTATTTAAAGGAAAGAAATTTGTAGAGTTTATCGCAGCAAATCAGCTAAAGTATATATCAATAGAGGCATCTAAAAAGCTTAAGGATATAACTAATGGCGTTTATGGATTAGAGGTTGATGAAAATGGAAAATTCATAATAAGAGATTATAAAAATGGAGGAGCAGAAAGAGATTCCTCAACTCTATCAGGGGGAGAAACTTTCTTAGCTTCCTTAGCATTAGCATTATCACTTTCATCACAAATACAGTTAAAAGGAACAGCACCTTTAGAATTATTCTTCTTAGATGAGGGCTTTGGAACATTAGATGATAATCTTTTAGATGTGGTTATGAGTTCACTAGAAAGACTGCATAATGAAAGATTATCTGTAGGTATAATAAGCCACGTTGAATCCATAAAAAATAGAGTCCCAGTTAAGTTAATACTAACACCAGCAGAAGCAGGAATAGGTGGAAGTAAAGTTAAAATAGAAAGAAGTTAAAAGATAAAATTTATTGTTAATAATAAATATATAATTTTATATTATTTACTAATACACAGTTTAATATTGTTGGAAATTTATAATTTCTAACAATATTTTAATGTTAATGGAAACCACTTATTATAAAAGTATTTTCAAGTTAGTTTTAGTGGTTAAGTAAAAAATATTTTGGTAAGTTGGTAACAAAAAGATTTTTTAAAATATTTTTGTAAATTTTTTTTGTTTACGGTTGAAATCAATTTAATTAGAATATAAAATTTATTGTAAGATTGGTATTTAAACGTTTTAGATTAATTAAATTGAGGTTAGGAGAATGATATAAATGAAAATACTTATAATAAATTGCGGAAGTTCATCATTAAAATATAAATTAATTGATATGGTCAATGAAAAGGATATCATAAGCGGTATAGTTGAAAGAATAGGACTTGACCAAGCTAGGTTAGTTCAAAAAAATGAAATGGGCGAAAAATATATAGTAGAAAAAGAAATAAAAGATCATAAAGATGCTATAGATATAGTACTAAGTACTTTAACAGATTCAAAGGTCGGAGTTATTAAGTCTGTTGATGAAATTATGGCAGTAGGTCATAGAGTGGTTCATGGTGGAGAAAAATATTCTTCTTCAGTAATTGTAGATGAAGATGTTATAGAGTATTTAAATGAATGTAGCAAACTAGCACCACTACATAATCCAGCAAATATAATTGGAATAAGAGCATGTCAAAGTCTTATGCCAAATAAAAAAATGGTAGTTGTATTTGATACAGCCTTTCATGGAACATTACCAGAAAAAGCATATATCTATGCTATAGATTACAATTTATATAAAAAACATAAAATTAGAAAATATGGATTCCATGGAACTTCACATAAATATGTAGCTAATAAAGTTTCAGAAGCAATGGGAAAAGATATAAAAGATTTAAAAATAATCAGCTGTCACCTAGGAAATGGAGCTAGTATATCAGCAATTAAAGGTGGACAATGTATAGATACAACTATGGGATTTACTCCACTTGCAGGGATTCCAATGGGTACTAGATCAGGGAACATAGATCCATCAATAATCCCATTTTTAATCGAAGAGTGTGGATATATAATAGAAGAAGTTTCTGAATCTCTAAATAAAAAATCAGGAGTTCTAGGAATTTCAGGCGTTAGTTCAGATTTTAGAGATATAGAAAATGCAGCTTTAGAAGGAGATAAGAGAGCACAATTAGCACTAGATATATTCCACTATAGAATAAGAGCTGAAATAGGTTCATTTATAGTAAATATGGGTGGAGTAGATGTAATAGTATTTACTGCTGGTGTAGGTGAAAATTCTCCAGAAACTAGAGAAGAATGTTTGAAAAACTTAGAATTTTTAGGACTAGCTGTAGATAGAGAAAAAAATAAAGTTAGAGGAAAGCTTGCAGAAATATCAACTATTGATTCAAAAATTAAAGCCTATGTTGTTCCAACTAATGAGGAATTAATGATAGCTAAGGAAACTGTGGAGCTAATAAAGGAATAACTTCTATTGGTGAAAATAAAAAATTAATACAGAAGTTATGACTAATAAATTATTGCATATTAATTTAAAAGTGCATTATATATAAATATTTTAAAATGTCATATTGAGATTAAAAAGGTTTGTAAACTTGGGTAAGAGTTTACAAACCTTTTTTATATAATGAATCTCTATATTTTAAAGGGGTTTGATTAGTAAATTTTTTAAATACGGTACAATAGTAGCTTTGGTTACTGAATCCTACCTTATGTGCAATATCTAAAAGTGATAAATCAAAGTTTTTAAGTAATTCTTTACTTTTTTCAATTCTATAATTATTTAAAAAATTTATAAATGTTTGACCAGTTTCATTTTTAAATATACTACAGAAGTATCCCTTATTTATTTTGAATTCTGAGCAAAGAGAATCTATATTAAAATCTTTTGAATAGTTTTTTTCTATAAAATCTATAGCTCTACACACATAAGGAGAATATGAAACTGAGGAGTTAGCCTTAAGTTTTTCCTCTAAGATTATTTTTAACAAGGAATTATAGTACTTAAGACAATTTTTAGTCTTCAAAGGTATTTTATAGAGTTCTAAATCGTCATTAGAATTTTTTAAGTCTTCTTTTAGATATAAAGGTCCTATTATAAAGATTAAGTTTTTATCGATTAATTTATGATTAAATAATGAGTAAAAAGATATATTATTCTCAAATGTAATAAGTAAGGAGTCATTATGATTATGTTTTAAATAGGAACGATCAAATTTACTATTTAAATTTAGATCATTAAATATATAATCATAAAAAGATGAGTAGCCCACTTCAGAAATAATATTCATATTATTATCTACCACTCTTATTGGCACTTCACAGCAATTATAAAAATCTACAAGAGCTGATTTTATAAAAATCACAAAAAATCCTCCTTTTTAAAATTAATATATTAAAAAAAATCCTAATATAGAGAAAAACAATTATAAAAATCTATGATAATATAAGTATATTAACATTAATGATAATCATTTTCAATAGAAAAAGAAGATCAAAAGGGGGATTAACTTTGGGTAGAAAGAAAATTAACAAAATTTTAGGATATGCACTTGTAACATCTATGTTAGTTGGTGCAGGAGCGGATACAGTGTATGCAGCTACAAATATGAATGATAGAAATAATACTGCAATTGTTCAGTCAGAAGGACTTAGAGATGGAATATACGAAGCTAATAACATAACTTCATATGTTGAAGAAGGAAATTCAACTGGTGAAAATATGGCAAGAAATGCTGTGAAAGATAAAACAAAATTTAAAATTGAAAATGGGAAAACACTAATGACTGTGTATTTCAATAGCAATTTATATGGTTTTATGAATAACATTGAAGTTAGTGCTGGGGGAGAAAATTTAAAATTAGAAGAAAATAAAGATGATAAATCAATAACATTTGAAGTACCATCACCTGATACTAAGGTAAAAATAGGGGTGTTTATAACAATAATGGGGAGAAAGGTTGAACTGTTCCTAGTTAATGATATGAATACTGTTAGCTTATTAGATGAGGCACCTACTATAAATAATGCTAAGGATATTAATGTTACTCAAGGAGATGCTATTGATTTATTATCTGGAGTTATTGGAATAGATAAGGAAGATTCAAATCTAAAAGTTGAAATAAGTGGAGATACATCATTTATAAAAGATGGAAAAGCAGAAATTCCAGGGGTATATCCTATAACATATAGAGTTACAGATTCAGCTGGTCAATTTGATGAAAAAACAGTGAAAGTTACAGTAAATAAAAAAGCAATCTTAGAAGATGGTAGTTATACTCTTAAAAATACAGTTCAATATGTTGGACAAGGAAATGTAGATACAGGAAATTCTATGGCTAGAAAAGTGCTATCAGAAGATTCAAGAATTGATATATCAAAGGGAAAAAATACAGTTACATTAACTTTTAATAGCAATTTATATGATTTTCTAAAAAACTTTAATGTAACTGTTAATGGAGAAAAAGTAGAGACAGAGACAAATAAAGAAGATAGAACAATAAAATTTAATATACCTGATTTAAATTCAGATATTATTGTATCTACATTAGTCAGCATGATGGAAAAAGAAGTTAGTTTCAAAACTATTTTAAATTATGATACAGCTAAGAAGTTAGATGATAATTCAGAAGAAAATAACAAACCTGGTGCTGGAGAAAATGAAAATATTCCTGGTGGAAATGAGAATAGTGAAAATCAGGGTGGCTCAGGAAACAATGGAAATGTAAATGAAGATAAAGAAAATGGAAGTGAAGAAAATACAGGTGGCATAGTAGATGCAAATCAATTAAAGAATGGTATCTACAATATAAAAAATGATGTTTCATATATTGGAGATGGAAATCAAGAGATAGGAAATGATATGGCAAGAAAGGCCCTATCTAAGAATAGTAAATTAGAGGTGAAAGACGATAAAAAGATTCTTACATTAAAGTTTAATGAAGAACAGTTTGGATTCTTTAAGGATTTTAGAATAACTGTGAATGGTAAAGATGTGGTAGCAACACCAAATGAGGGTGATAGAACAATGACTTTTGAAATACCAAATCTTGATGCAGACATAATTGTTACAGCCTTTGTAAGCATAATGGGTAGAGATGTAAGTTTTAAAACAATACTTAATAAAGGAACTTTAGAGTTAGTTAGTGGGGAAGATAAACCTGCTATAGAAGAAGAGAATAAATTGGAAAATGATAGCACAAGCTCTTCTAACAATGCAAACTCAACTAACAAAGAAAATAGTATTACAGTTACAGAAAATAAAGTTAAGAAGGGTAAATTATACACAATAGAAAATAAAGTTGTTCATGAAAGTCAAACTGGAGTTGATATGGCAAGAAAATATTTAAATAAGATATCTGACTTAGAAGAAATTGATGGAAAGAACTACTTAACATTAACATTCACAGGCCAAGAGTTTATGAAAGATCATAAGATAACTGTTAATGGTAAAGATGCCAATTATAAAGTTGTATCTAAAAATGGAGATTCAATTAAGTTAAGATTTGAAATACCTAATTTAGATGCAGATATTAGAGTGAGTTTATATGTAATACCAATGGGTAGAAACGTTGATTTTAAAGTTGAACTTTTAAAAGATACTAAGAAGTTTGTAAAAGACTTTACTGTATCAACATTACCACAAACTGGTTCAGTAGTAGGGGGAAACTCAGTTGCATTATTAGGAATGGCAATGATGGGAGCTTCTATGTTTATTAAAAAAAGAGAAGAATAAGGGAAGTTTAGTTTGAGAGGATCTCCTCTCAAACTATTTTTAAGCGAATGGAGGAGAAATTAGATGAGGCTTTTAAAATCTGTTTTATTAGGAATGCTAACAGTGATTATTTCTTTAACAGGAGGTTGGGGAAATAGTAATGTTTTAGCAAATGGAGAATTAGAAAATGGAATTTATGAGGTTAAAAATGATGTTTACCATGATTCAGGTATAGGAATGTCAATGGCCAGAAGTTATTTGAATGAGAGTATGCAACTTAAAATTTTAGGGGATGAAACGGAATATACCATAGGTTTTTCAGGAACAGAATATATGGAAAACTTCAGAGTTTTAGTAGATGGTAATGAGGGGAATGCTGAAGTTGTTGAGGAAAACAAAGAGAATGGAACTATAAAGCTTAAAGTTAAGGTGCCTAATAAAGATTCAGAGCTAGAAGCAAAAATATATGTAGGACCTATGGAAAGAGATGTTCAGTTTAAGGTGATTCCAAAGTTTGATACCTTAACTCTTGTTGAAAAATTAGAAGCGCCTAAAGTAGAAAACAATGAAAGTAGTAATGAAAATGCTTCTGATAAGACCAATAAAGATGAAAAAACTATAAGTACAGCAACAAGTGTAGAAAAAAATAAAAATATTGGGATTTATATTGGAGGCGGAATAGTAGTAGTCGCTGTAGTAGCTGGCTTAGTCATAGCTAAAAGGAAGAAGTAATATGAGAAATAAACTAGCTAAAGGGTTATTTGTTTTAGGACTAGTTCTAGTTTCTACTGTTCTTATAGGAAAATTTTATAGAAGCAATGTTGAGAAAAAAACTTTAAAAGACTTTGAGGTAAAGTTTAATTATTCAGAAGAAGAGAAAAAAAATGCTTTAGAAGAAATAAAAAATGGAGAGGGAATGGCCTTAATAGATATAGAAAAAATAGATGTGCATACAGTTATTGCTGAAGGTAGTACTTTAGATGTTTTAGAAAACAACATAGGTCATTTTGAAAACACTGCTATGCCAGGGGAAGAAGGAAACTTCAGCATTGCAGGACACAGAAATACAATAAACAATGAGGTTTTTAGAAATATAGACAAGCTTAAAAATGGAGACAAAATAAAGATTACAACTTTAACTAATGTATTTCAGTATGAGGTTAATGATATTTTTATTACTTCTCCTAGTGATATTGATGTTTTAAATCAGGATCTAAATGAAAAAGTGATAACTATAGTTACATGTACAAATAGAGGAAAAGATAGATACATAGTTAAGGGAAAATTAATAGATTAGTGGAGGGAAAATAGTGTTTTTAAAAAAGGGGATAGCTTTAGGGTTAGTATGTTTTTTAGGATTTGGAATTATTGGGTGTTCAAATAATTCTGAAGAATTAAAAACAAGTTTAAATAAAGAAAATGGAGAAGAGGTTGTTGTAGCCACTTCCGTTGCGGTAACAGAAATATTAGATGAATTAGGAGTAAAGATTAGTGGAGTTCCAACTAGTTCCTATGAGTTACCTGAAAATACTAAGGGAGCTGTGCAAGTTGGTAATCCAATGAATCCAGATTTAGAAATAATAAAATCTTTAAATCCAGATGTTGTAGTATCTGTAGATACCTTAGGAGAAGATTATAAAAAACTATTTACTGATAACAATATACCTAGTGAATTTATAGATTTAACTACATTAGAAGGATTAAAAACAAGTATATCAACTTTAGGTGAAAGATTCAATAAAACAGAAAAAGCAAATGAAATATTAAATGAGCTTAAAGTTAAGGAAGATGAGTTTTCAAATTTATCTAAAGAAGAAAAAAAGGATGTTTTATTAGTATTTGCAGCACCAGGAAGTATGATGATTGCTACTCCTTCATCGTATATAGGAAACTTAGTTGAGAAGGTTGGCGGAAATAATATAGTTAAAGATGATAAAGGGCCATTTGTTTCATATAGCAATGAGGAAATAGTAAAGTTAAATCCAGATATGGTATTGGTTATGACTCATGGAATGCCTGAACAAGCTAAGAAAATGGCTGAGGAAAAATTTGCTTCAGATCCAGCATGGAGCAGAATTGAAGCTGTTAAAGAAGGAAAGGTCTATTACTTAGAAAATGGATACTTTGGTATGAGTGCAAACCTAAAGGTAATAGAAGCTTTAGATAAGTTAGGTGAAATAATATATGGTGAAAAATAATAAGTTAAAAAGCTTATATATAGGATTAGCAATAATAATAGTTTTCGGGTTAATGCTTATTTCTTTAAAGTTGGGAAGTATTGATATAAGTTTTAGTGAATTAATAACAGGTCTTTTAAGTGGAGAAACTCAAGGAAATATAGGAATAATAAAAGATTTAAGGATGCCTAGAGTAATTATAGCAGCTTTAGTTGGAGGAAATCTTGCCTTAGCAGGGGTATTGCTTCAAGCAGTAATAAGAAATCCGTTAGCAGATCCTCAAGTAACAGGAATATCTTCTGGAGCATGCTTAGTATCTTTAGTATTTATAATATTTATGCCAACTTCAGGAGCAATAAGACCAATAGTAGGTTTCTTTGGAGGACTTGTTTCATGCATAGTTGTGTATTTAATGGCTTATAAAAAAGAGTTAGATACTATGAGAATTGTACTTGCAGGGGCTGCTATAAATGCCCTTTTAGTAGGATTATCACAAATATTAACCATAGGGAGTGGGCCTAGTGCAGGAAATATACAATCTTGGATAAGTGGAAGTTTAGCTGCCACTTCATGGGATGAGGTTAAAATTTTATTTGTTTATTCAATAATAGGAATGGGATTTGCATTGGTTTTAGCTAAGTCATGTAATGTTATAGTTTTAGGAAATAAAAATGCAAAAAGTTTAGGGTTTAATTCAGATTTACAAATGATTTTAATAACAGTGGTAGCTGTATTTTTAGGAAGTGTGTCAACAGCCATTGTTGGTATTATTTCCTTTGTTGGATTAGTTGTACCACATATTTGTAGAATATTAATTGGCTCTGATCATAGATACTTGATTCCTTTTTCAATATTTGTTGGAGGAGCATTAGTCTTACTTGCAGATACAATAGGAAGAATGTTAGTAAAACCATATGAAATACCTGCAGGAATAATTATGGCAGTTATTGGAGCACCATTCTTCTTATACCTACTAAGAAGGAGTGATATGTAGATGATTAGAGGAGAGAAATTATCATTCAATTACAGGGGAGAAAAAAATATCATTAATGATTTAAATATATATATAAAAGAGGGAGAGATAACCACTATTATTGGGCCGAATGGAAGTGGAAAGTCAACTTTGTTAAGTTTATTATGTGCTTTAAATAAAAGTAAAACAGGGTATGTTTATTTAGACAATTTAAATATGAACAATCTTAAATATAAGGATATAGCAAAGGTATTAGCCACTGTTCATCAACAAAATAGTGTGCCTAAAGATATAAAGGTTGAGGAGCTTGTTGCTTATGGCAGATATCCTCACAAAGGATATTTTAAGAGTAGTAATAATGAAGATAAAAATATAATTCAATGGGCTTTAGAGTGTACAGGACTTAATGAATTAAAACATAAGGGAGTTATGAATTTATCAGGAGGAGAAAGGCAAAGAGCATTTATATCAATGGCTTTGGCTCAAAAACCTAAAATTTTATTTTTAGATGAGCCAACAACTTATTTAGATATTTTTCATCAAATAGAGATATTAGAGATTGTAAAAAAATTAAATAAGGAGAATGGTTTAACTGTGATTATGGTTTTACATGATATAAATCAAGCAATTAAATATAGTCATAATATTGTTGTCATGAAAGATGGAGAAATTGTAAAAGAGGGAAAAGCAGAGAATGTAATAGATGAAAATTTATTAAAAGAAGTTTATAAGGTTCATGGTGTTATTAACAAATGTAATGAAACTGGAGAGGTTTATTTTATACCAAAAACTATTTGTTAGGTGAATTTATAAACTTTAGAAAGATGGTGTAAGAATTATGATGATAGACAAGAGACTTTTAAACTTGTGTAAGGAATCTAAGAAATACATAGGTTTAACTGTTTTAATGAATTGGATTTCTGTAATTTGTAATCTGATGACAATAATAGTTATTGGATTTAGTATTCAGGAATTTTTTAGCTTAGGAAATATTGAAAATTTAAATAAAAAAATATTAATTTTAATTGGACTTTTAGGAATAAGATTTTGTGTGAACTTATTAAGTGGACACTTCTCATATAAATCTTCGGAGATGGTTAAGGTTACTCTTAGAGATAAGATATATGAGAAGCTTTTAAAGCTTGGAATGAGATATGATAAGGTAGATTCTACATCATCAATTGTTCAAATGGCTGTTGAAGGGGTAGAGGCTCTAGAGGTTTATTTTAGTAAATACTTACCTCAGTTAATATATTCTATTTTAGCTCCTTTGACTTTATTTTGTGCTTTAGCATTTATTTCATTTAAGGCAGCTTTAGTATTTATACTTTGCTTACCGTTAATACCAATCTCAATAATATTAATAATGAAAATAGCAAAGAAAATATTAAAGGATTATTGGGGACAGTATTCAGATTTAGGAAATACATTTTTAGAAAATCTTCAAGGGCTTACAACATTAAAGGTTTTTGATGTTGATAATGAAAGACATGAACTTATGAATGAAGAAGCTGAAAGCTTTAGAAAAATAACAATGAAAGTTTTAAGTATGCAGTTAAACTCAATTAATGTTATGGATTTAATAGCTTTTGGGGGAGCCGCTCTTGGAAGTATAGTAGCTTTATTACAATTTAGAGCTGGAACAGTAAGCCTTGGAGGAATGATAGTAATTTTATTAATATCAGCAGAGTTTTTCATACCTCTTAGATTATTAGGATCATATTTCCATATTGCTATGAATGGAATAGCGGCTGCAGATAGAATTTTTAGGGTTTTAGAAGCTGATGAAAGCAAGATTTCATCAAATAATAACCTTAATGAAATATCAAATATATCTCTTGAGAGTGTAAGTTTTTCTTATGATGGCAAAAGAGAGGTTTTAAAGGATATATCCTTATCAATAAGCAAAGGGGAATATGTAGCAATAATTGGTGAAAGTGGAAGTGGAAAAAGTACTATAGCTTCACTAATCTTAAATAACTATAAGGCATCAAAAGGAAAAATAACTTTAAATGGAGCTGATATAAATAATATAGATTTTGCTGGTCTTTATAATAGAGTATCAATAATATCAACTAATAGTTATATATTTAATGGAACAATAAAGGATAACTTATTAATAGCTAAGAATGATGCAACTTTAGAGGAAATAAATTATGCCTTAGAAAAAGCCAATCTTTTAGACTTTGTAAATTCTAAAAAGGAAAAATTAGATTTAGAAGTTGGTGAAGGTGGATCAAAGCTTTCAGGAGGACAAAAGCAAAGACTTGCTTTAGCTAGAACTATATTAGCTAATAGAGAAGTAATAATATTTGATGAAGCAACTTCAAATATTGATGTTGAAAGTGAAAATATGATTTGGAAATCTATAAATGAAATAGCAAAAGAGAAAACAGTAATAGTTATATCTCATAGATTAGCTAACGTTAAAAATGCAGATAGAATCTATATGTTAGATAAGGGAAGTTTAGTTGAAGAAGGAAGCCATAAAGATCTTATGGAAAGAAGAAATAAATATTATGGCATGGTAAATTATCAAAATGAATTAGAAATAGGAGGTGTTATATAAATGAGAAAATCAGGTTTTTCAATAATGAAAAGGCTTATAGTAGAGCTTAAACCTCTTGCTCCTGTAATGTTCATAACAGTATTTATGGGAGTTTTAGGATTTTTAGCAGCTATAGGAATAACTGTCTTTGGGAGTGTAGCAATATCAAGCTTAATAGATAGTACTATAAGTTTTTCATTTAAAACAGCTCTTATTTTAATGATAGTACTTGGAATATTAAGAGGACCTTTAAGATATGGAGAACAGCTAAGTGGTCATTATATAGCCTTTAAAATATTGGTTATATTAAGAGATAAAGTATTTTCTGCCCTTAGAAAACTGGCACCAGCTAAGCTGGAAAGTATGGAGAAGGGAAATCTAATCTCAATGATAACTTCTGACATTGAACTTTTAGAAGTATTTTATGCACATACTATAGCGCCAATAAGTATAGCAATTATAACTAACTCTATAATGGGATTAATATTATTAAGTATAAACGTAAAGGTAGGGATAGTTGGAATAATTGGTTATATATTAATAGGTTTTGGCGTTCCTTATATTAGTAGTAGCTTTGGAAAAGAAGCTGGTGTTCAATATAGAGAAGCATTTGGAAAAACAAATTCTTATATTCTAGATTCTCTTAGAGGTATTAAAGAAGTTTTAATTTTTAATAATGGTACTGAAAGAAGAGATAACATAAAAAAATTATCTGAAGGATTAAATGAAAAGCAAAAGGTTATAAAAAAGCATGAAGGAATAATAAGAGCTTTTAGTGATTTAATCATAATGTTAACGATACTTATAGCTTTATATGTTTCTTACTTAGAGGTTTTAAAAGGAACTATGACAATAGGTCAATTAATAATTATGGTTACCTTAATAGCATCTTCCTTTGGTCCTGTGGTTGCTTTAAGTAATTTATCTAACAATCTTCTTTTAACTTTTGCATCAGCTCAAAGAATTTTTAACATATTAGACGAAAAGCCTTCTGTAGAAGAAGTTTTAGGTGAAGGTATGAAAGTTAAAAACAAAATATGCTATAAGAATGTTTCTTTTGCATACATGGGAAAAGAAAATGTATTAAAAGATATAAATATAGATATAAACTTAGGAGACAAAATTGCTGTAATTGGAGAAAGTGGAACTGGAAAGAGTACCTTTGTAAAATTACTTATGAGATTTTGGGATGTTACAAAAGGAGAAATTAACCTAGGAAGCAAAAATGTAAAAGATATTCAGACAAAAGAGTTAAGAAAGAAAATGTCCTTAATGGGTCAAGAAACAAGCCTATTTAATATGAGTATTGAGGACAATATCAAAATAGGAAAGCTAAATGCAACTTTAGATGAGGTAAAAGAAGCAGCTAAGAAAGCAGGAATACATGAGTTTATAGAGACTTTAGAGGATGGATATAAAACAAAGGTAGGAGAATTAGGTGGCAACTTATCTTCAGGAGAAAAACAAAGAATTGGACTAGCTAGAGTTTTCCTAAGAGAAAGTGAAATTGTAATTTTAGATGAGCCTACAAGTAATTTAGATACTTTAAATGAGGGAATAATCCTTAAGTCTATAAGAACACACTTAAAAAATAAAACTCTTATCCTTATAACTCACAGAAAGTCTACAACTAGGGTATGTGAAAAAGTATTTAGAATTAACAAGGGTAATTTAATTCAATGTGAAGAGGTGAAACATGAGCTTGCTTAGAATATTTTATGTGGTTTTAGGGTTTCTTTCATTAGGATTAGGGATAGTAGGAATAATACTACCAATATTACCTACTACACCATTTTTATTATTAACAGCCTTTTGTTTTGTTAAAGGGTCAGATAAATTTGATAGATGGTTTAAGGGAACAAGTATATACAAAAAGCACTTAGAAAGCTTTGAAAAAAATAGAGCTATGACTTTAAAAACAAAGGTAAGTATATTACTTATGGCTGACATAATGCTTTTATTTCCACTAATATTATCAAATAGTATTCATTTAAAAATATTTATAGTAGTACTAATGATCTTTAAATTCTATTATTTTATATTTAGAATTAAAACAGTAAAAGTGGGTGAAGTTTTTGAACAGAATAGATAAAGAAAAAGAGATAATAACATTGATGATAAAACTTTATTGTAAGAAAAAACATGGTAGTCAAAATGGAGAACTGTGTGCTGAATGTAGAGAGTTAGAGGAATATGCTCATAAAAGGTTAAGTTATTGTAAGTTTGGAAATGAAAAAAGTTCTTGTAAAAAGTGTCCTATTCATTGTTACAAGAAAGATATGAGAGAAAAGGTTAAAGAGGTAATGAAGTTTTCAGGACCTAGAATACTCTTATATAACCCCAAGGAATATATAAGACACATATTTAAATAAATTTATAAAAAGCTATGCAAAGGTTAAAATATTTGCATAGCTTTTTTGTTAGGCTTTGTTTAAGGTGAATATTGATTATTAGCTAGCCTTTAAGAACTAGCTGATAATCAACACTATTTTAAAACACAGCCTTTTAGTATTACTAATTTATTTTAATAAGGGAAATTTATGTGGTAAGCTAAAAATAGATTTTTAAAGTCAAGGAGATGTTTAATTTGAGTAATATAGATAATGATAAAATTGTATGTAGATGTAAAAAAGTATCTGAGAGAACAATAATAGAAGCCATAAAAAATGGAGCAGACACTTATGAAAAAGTTAAAAAGGAGACAGGGGCTAATGTCTATGGTTGTTTTGCCTGTAGGTTAGAAATAAAAAGATTAATAGAAGAAAACAAATAATAACAGAGTCATTATTCTAAAAATAAGAGGTTGTATCAAAACTAAAATGTAAGGCTTATAAAGTTTATACTATTTAAAAGTCTTATTGGAGAATTATTTTGGCACAGCCTTTTTTTCGTTTGAGTAAAAGAGTTAAAAATATTTAATAAAACTGTAAAAATAGCCAATCTACATAAGTTAATGAAAAGGTTATAATATATTTAAATAGGTATAATGAAAAGGGAAATGGGGGAATTGAAGATGAGACCAAATGTTGTTTTAATGATGGTTGATCAGATGAGAGGAGATTGCCTTGGGGTTAATGGTAATGAGTTTATAGAAACTCCTAATCTAGATATGATGGCTACTCAAGGATATAACTTTGAAAATGCATACACAGCGGTTCCAAGTTGTATTGCAGCCAGAGCTGCTGTGCTAACAGGTATGAGCCAGAAATCACATGGAAGAGTAGGATATCAAGATGGAGTTGCATGGAATTATGAAAATACCATAGCTTCAGAATTTTCAAAGGCTGGTTATCATACTCAATGTATTGGAAAGATGCATGTTTATCCAGAAAGAAATCTTTGTGGATTTCATAATATTATGTTACATGATGGCTATTTACACTTTGCTAGAAATAAGGAGGGAAAGGCAGCTACTCAAATAGAGCAATGTGATGATTATTTAAAATGGTTTAGAGAAAGACAAGGACATAATGCAGATTTAATAGATATAGGTCTTGATTGTAATTCATGGGTAGCTAGACCATGGGGATATGAGGAAAATTTACATCCAACTAATTGGGTAGTTAATGAATCCATAGACTTCTTGAGAAGAAGGGACCCAAGTAAACCATTCTTTTTAAAAATGTCATTTGTTAGACCGCATTCACCATTAGATCCACCAAAGGTCTATTTCGATATGTATAAGGATGAAAATTTACCCGAACCTTTAATGGGAGATTGGGCAATTGGAACTGATGAGGATAATAGAGGAAAAGATATAAATTGTATAAAAGGAATAGTAAATAAAAAAGCATTAAAAAGAGCTAAAGCTGCTTATTATGGATCAATAACTCATATTGATCATCAAATAGGAAGATTTTTAATAGCTTTATCAGAATACAGGGAGTTAAATAATACGATATTCTTATTTGTTTCAGATCATGGTGATATGATGGGAGATCATAATTGGTTTAGAAAGGCTATTCCTTATGAGGGAAGCGCTAGAGTTCCATTTTTCATCTATGATCCAGGAAACTTATTAAAGGGAGAAAAGGGAAAAGTATTTGACGAAGTTCTAGAGTTAAGAGACATTATGCCAACTCTATTAGATTTTGCGGATATTGAGATACCAGACTCAGTAGAAGGTTTAAGTCTAAAAGATTTAGTTCAGGGGGAAGGCAAGACATGGAGAGAATATATTCATGGAGAGCATTCCTTTGGTGATGACTCTAACCATTATATTGTAACAAAGAAAGATAAATTTTTATGGTTTTCTCAAAGAGGTGAGGAACAGTATTTTGATTTAGAGAATGATCCTAATGAGCTTACTAATCTTATAAATTACAAGGAATATAAGGAGAGGATAGATTACTTAAGAAAAATATTAATTAAGGAATTAGAGGGAAGAGAAGAAGGATATAGTGATGGAGCTAAACTACTAGTTGGAAATCCAGTAAGTACTTTAAGCTATTTGTATAAAAGCAATCAGTTATAGAGATTACATTATAACTAATTTGAATTTTTTGAATTTAAAATGAGTTATAAATAAGGGGGAATGGTTGTGCTTAAAAAAATTATTGCTTCGTTTATTTTAATTTTAGTTTTAGTTTTAGTTATTGGGTTAGTTGGAATCAAATATTCTAAATATAATAAATCCTATGGATGGACTTATTTAAAATATAATGATACTTTATATGTTTTAAATCTTGACTCACCAGAGGATAATGAAGAAAAAATAAATAATTTGGAGTTTGTTGGTGTTGTTAAGAAAAAGATACCTAAATTATTTGAACCTATTGCCAATAATAGTTCAAATGGAATACCAAAAGGCGTTAAATTTTTCAAAGATAAAAATTCTGTAGATAATAATATTTATATATTAGTTAAAGGCAAATACTATCCACTGTCTAATATTGAAACTGCTGAGGGATGGGGAAATGGTATAAAAGCTAATTTTAAAGAATTAAGAGTATAGATTCACTTAAAAAGGAAACTGGAAGGGGGGAGCCTTCTAGTTTCCTTTATTTGATTTATATATGTATATATTTATTTATATCTAATTAATTATTAAGCTACTTTTTTTTCTTCTTTTACATTTGTTTTTATTTTTAAAGTTAAAGATAAAAGAATTAATGCTATGAATGCACCTATTATGATAAATATGAATGCACCGTTCCATCCAAAGTTATCAGCTATCATACCTAAAACGAAGTCAGCCATGAACTCACCAAGAAGGTATCCGCAAAGCCCTGAGAAACCAGTAGCAGATCCAACAGCGAAGTTAGGTACAACATCGATTAAGTTCATTCCTATTAATAATTGAGGTCCATATATGAAGCAACCTATGAATGCAACAGCAATCATTGTTACTAAAGTACTACTTGTTTGCCAATAAGCTACTGTAGCAAATATAACACCTATCATACATAGAATACTAAGTGGAGCACGTCTTCCTTTAAAAATAACGTCTGAAAGCCATCCAAGTAATATTGATGCTGGTATTGCAGCATATTCAAATAAGAACATTGCCCAGTTAGCATTAGCTGCTGAGAATCCTTTTGATTCTTGTAAGTATATAGGAATCCAGTTGACAACACCTTGTCTTATTAAATAAACAAAGATATTAGCCATTGCTAAGTACCAAACATATTTATTTTTAAGAACATATTTAACCATTATTTCTTTTGAAGATAAATTTGTTGGGTTAACATCGTCTTTAACTTCTGAATAATCATTTCTATATTCATCAATTGGAGGTAAACCAACAGATGCTGGAGTATCAGCTCCAATTACGTAACAGAATAAAGCTATTACTGTACATATTATTGCTGGAACAAAAAATATTGATTGGAAATGATTTTGTCCAAATACTAATAAACATAAAGTTGCAATAGGTGCTATTAAGCCCCCACCTATATTATGGGAAGTATTCCATATTCCCATTTTAAGTCCTCTTTCTTTTTGAGAGAACCATTTACCTAATACTATTGAACATGGTGGAGCTCCCATACCTTGGAATAATCCGTTAAGTATCATAAGTATTAAGAATATTGGAACTGTACGAGCGAATCCCATTAAAACACTCATTACAGATGATGCAATAAGTCCGAAACATATAAATTTTTTGACATTTGATTTGTCTGATAAATTACCTAAAACGAACTTGCTTAAACCATAAGATACAGCAAGTCCCATACTTATAAGTCCTATTTGTGTTTTTGAAAATCCATAGTTATTAATTAAATATGGTGATGCTACAGCAAAGTTTTTTCTAACTAAGTAGTAACCTGTATATCCAATAAATATCATAAGAAACATACGAATACGATAAGCTTTGTATGCTGATGGTATTTTATCTTTTGGAAGTCTAGGTATTGCTGGAGCTGGGCTAAAAAATCCAAACATTCTATAATCCTCCTACTATTTGTGTTAATGTTTTCAAGAAACAGTTTACTTATTAATAATAAGATAAGAATTAAACAAGAAAATCTCTTAAATGTTTCACAAATGTAACATTTAAGAGATTTTAATTAATTTTTATTGGTATAAAGTATTTTCATAATTTCATTTCTATCTTCAGCCGCTAGGTAGAAGTTATATTTATCATATATTTTAAATTGATTTGTGTCAAAGTTTTTAGTTGAAATAGCCTTAGAAAATTTAGAAAGATTTTTTGAGGTTTCATTTGATAATACAAAATCTATAAATTTTTTTGCTATTTTTTTATGTTTAGAATTCTTTATTAAGGCTATAGAATCCACATTCCATCCCGCATTTTCTGGAACTATGCTAATAATATTATCTGAAGATTTATCCGCTATAAGTTGATCGCTTAGAAAATTAACAGTTAATAAGTACTCTCCAGAGGCAACTCTTTGAATTGAATTAAATCCACTTATAGTTGAAGAGGCAACATTATTATTAAGTTTTTTTATGAAATCTTCAAATTTCTCTTTCCCCAGTTCTTGATAAAGTGATGCCATTAAGGTGTATCCGGTACCAGAAGTTTGAGGGTTAGGAAGTATTATTTTATTTTTAAATTCTGGATTCAGTAAGTCCTCAATTTTATTAGGATAAGGAACAGAATCTCCAAAAGTTTTTTTCCATAGTGATTCATTTATACCTATTGCAAGAGGAGTTATTTGAAAGCCAGTCCAATATCCATTTAAATCTTTATATTTCGTAGGAATATTATTAGCTGATGGTGAGTTATAATCTCCTAAGGCATTATTTTTCTTAAGAATTTCATAAGCATCACAGCTTCCACCTATAAAAATATCTCCTTGAGGATTATCCTTTGTATCTAATATTCTTTGTACTGCTTCTTCTGTTGGAAGCTTTATATATTCATAAGTACAATCATACTCACTTTTAAATTTCTCAAGAAGGTATTTTCCTTCCTCTTCTCTTAAAGAACCATAAACAACTATGTGGTTCATATTTGAAGTGCTTAGGGCTTTTTCCTTTTTTAAAATATGTAAATGTGCTAGTAAAATAATAATAATAATTATGAATAGTAAGGTAATTTTTTTATTTAAAAATTTCTTCATTTAAATTCCCCTTTAAATAAATAGTTTTACCATTTTCATCACCTAGATATTGTATAATTACGTAGTCTTTATAAACATCTATATAAAAAGTATTATTAGATACATCTCCTTCTTTAGCATATCTATATAGAGTTAAATGGTACTTTGGAAGTTCGCTTAAATCAGTTTTTAAGAAATCCTTATTATCATTCATAATTCTTAAAGTTTTAAAATCTTCTAACAAAAATTCCTTAGAATCATTTGAAAGATTTTTAACAACACCATCTTCTTTGTAGGTGATTAAGTTATCAGGACTTGATAATATAGACTCAAAGTTGCTAACTGTATAGAATGCATCTTTCAAATCATTTCTTAGCATATTTATTAAATAAGAGTTGTTTGAGAAACTTTCTCCATTTAATTTTAATGCGTTTGATATTTCAAAAGGTGTTGAATCACCATTTAAATAAAAAATTTCACCTGAGATAAATAATGTATTTTTTAAAGGAAGCGTATTTTCATTATTTGAATTAGTTACGCATATCTTATTGAAATAATGTAGTAATTCATTAAGTTCAGATTTATTTGAAATTACGGCAGTACCTAAATATGGGTTTGAAATTGTTATTTTATCAGGTATCTTAATATTTAAATCAACCTTATTTTCTTTAGAACTTTTAACTACAGTTAAAGAATCGTATATATCATTAGAATAATAAATGTATGTAGCAAGTATTATTATTATAAAAAATAAGTAAATGAAAAGAGTATTTTTAAAGTTCTTACTCATTATTTTCTGAAACCTCCTTATTCTCACTTTTTTTATGAATAAAGAAGGAGAGTGTAGCTTTAGTTCCAACATCTAATTCACTTTCTATATTGAAACCATAATTTTGGCTTTGCATTATATCTTTACAAATCTTTATTCCAAGTCCATTACCCTTAGGATTTGTGTACTCATCCTTAATTAAGAAACCTGTTCCATCATCTTCTATAATGACATCTATTTTATTAGTAGATTTCGTAGTAAAAATTTTGAGAGTTTCACATCCACTATATTTTATTGCATTATCTATTATATTTATAAAGACTTGCTTCGTTTTATCATGGTCTCCATATATAAAAAATGATTCATAATTTCTTTCAACTTTAATATCATAATTATCAAGTTTTATTTTTAGGATTTTTAAACAATCATCTATTAGAGACTTAACATCTATATACGTATATTCAATCTGAAAATTATCTTTATTACTTTTAGCAATCAAAAGTATTTCCTCAACTAAGTTTAAAAGTCTTTTACCTTCTTTTTCTATAAGAGAGGAGCTTTGAATAATTTTTTCTTTATCATTTAATTTTGGAATGATTTCTGAAAATCCAATTATTGCAGTTAATGGTGTTTTAAATTCATGAGATACATTATCAAAAAATTTCTTTTGATGAAGTTTAGAAGATTTTATTTCATTTATGTATTTATCAAGGTTTTCACTCATTATGTTAAAGGTATTTGCTAAATCTTCAACTTCATCACCACTTGTTATGTGGAGCTCTTCTTTAAAGTTACCTTCAGAAATATTTTTAGATTTTTGTTTTAAAACAACTAAAGGACTAACCAATTCCTTGGCAAAGGTGTTTATTAAAAATATTGCAATTACTATTGCAATTAATCCGCTAATAATAAATATTGTTAATGTATTTTTTAATATCTCATAAGCTTCTGTGTTTATTAAAATCAATCTTATGGCACCATATTCTTTCCCTTCATAAAATATTGGACTAGAAAGAAATATAGTAGGAGTATTATCTATTTTCTCTACTATATAGGCTGTTTGACCTTTTAAAGCTTCATTTATATCAGAACCAAATAAAGATACCTCATCTGATGATGAATCATATATTATTTGAGCTGAATTACTTATTATTTGAATTCTCACATTATATTTTTCACTAAGTGTTGAAGCTATAAATGGTGCATTATCTCTAATAATATCTTCCTTATTTTCAGAATCATTTGATGAAAGTAAATTAAGTATGTAAGATTCCGTTGTCCTACTTTTATCAAGTAGATATTCTATGGAGTTATTTATTAAGTTTTTATTCAAAGCATTATAAGTTATTATGAATATAAAAATTATTATAGGCGTTAATATCAATAAGTTCGTTAAAATAATTTTTTGCTTTAAATTTAATTTAAGTTTCATTTTATTGTTCTTCATCTAACTTATAACCAGCCTTATATAAGGTTTTTATGTAGTTTTGACATGGACCTAACTTCTTTCTAAGTCTTTGAATTAGGATGTCTACAGCTCTAGTTGTTCCTTCAAAATCATATCCCCAAACTTTATTTAGTAGTTCTTCTCTTGAAAAAACTCTATTTTTATTTTGACAAAGGCATCTTAAAACTTCAAATTCTTTAAAGGTTAGATTTATGTACTCAGAATTAATAAGAGCCTTTCTTTCATCTAATAATAGAATAAGCTCTCCAACTATTAAATCCTTTACTTTTTTTTCGCAAGAATTTGAAATATGTCTGCTAACTATGTTTATTCTTAACATTAATTCAGTACTATTAAAGGGTTTAGTTATATAATCTTCAGCACCTAATTGAAGACCTAAAAGTTTATCATTTATATCATTTTTAGCTGTTAACATAATTATAGGTATATCATCTATATTTTTTATTTTTGGTATTAGATTAAAGCCACTTATATCTGGTAACATAGCATCTAGAATTATTATGTCTGGCTTTTCTTTTATTACTAATTCTAATGCATCCAAGGCATTCTCAGCTGTTATAGGAATGTGACCTTCTATTTCTAAGTTCATTTTGATAAGTTGTAATATGCTCACTTCATCATCTACAACTAAAATTTTCATAAATATGGATCCCCCTTTATTAGAATATAGCGGCAACTTTAATTTTAGCATAAAATTTACTTCTTAATTGGACTATTTTAACTTTCATTCACAAAAGAAAGTTAATTATTTTTTTTAAAAATAGATTTTAGAAGAAATTAATATTTGATTTTATTTTAAATAGAAAATCATTAAAAAATTTTTAAACTATTAAATTAAATTTAATAAGAATATATATTGTTGTACACATTTTACAGTTAAAAACTAAAGTAGTTAATAAGTGAATAGTATAGATAAATAGACTGTTATTTAAATAAATTATTTCAATATGATGACATATATTGAAATAATTAGAAATAGAAATTATAATTGGTAGTAATGCATATTTTTAAATTAGGGAGGGGTTTATAGTGTTATCTTATGAATTTTTATTTGACTTGGCACTTATTCTTATTAGTACTAAGATCTTTGGGCTAATAACTAAAAGAGTTAAAATGCCTCAAGTTGTTGGGGCTTTGCTTGCAGGGATTATCTTAGGACCAGCAGTCTTAAATGTTTTATCAGAAACAGAATTTATACAGCAACTTGCAGAGCTTGGAGTAATAGTTTTAATGTTTACTGCAGGATTGGAAACAGATATTAATCAATTGAAGAAAACAGGTAAAGCATCATTTATAATAGCTGTACTTGGAGTAATAATCCCACTTATAGGTGGATTTTTTATTGCAAGTATATTTAATAAGGGAGTAGATTCTAATGCTGTTCTACAAAATGTCTTTATTGGAATAATATTAACAGCCACTTCAGTTAGTATTACAGTAGAAACATTAAAAGAGATGGGAAAATTAAGCACAAGAGCAGGGAATGCGATACTAGGAGCTGCTATAATTGATGATATTTTAGGTATTGTGGCTTTAACCATAACAACAAGTTTAGCAGATCCATCAGTTAATGTAGTATTAGTTTTAGGTAAAATAGTAATGTTCTTTATTTTCGCAGGATTAGCAGGATACTTATTCCACTGGGCATTCATAAAATTAGATGAAAGATATCAAAGGGATTTAAGAAGATTTGTAATTATAGCCTTTGTATTTTGTTTATTATTATCTTTCGTGGCGGAGGAGTTCTTTGGAGTAGCAGATATAACTGGAGCATTTATAGCAGGATTAGTAATATCTGATTCTAATAGAACAAAATATTTAAACTCCAGATTCGAAACATTATCATATATGTTATTATCACCTATATTCTTTGCTAGTATAGGAATAAAGGTAGAGTTGACAACTATGACTAAACCAATTTTTATATTTGCTATATTATTACTTTTAATAGCTATAATTAGTAAGATAGTAGGATGTGGTCTAGGAGCTAAGTTGTGTCATTATAGTAATAGTGAAGCCATTCAGATTGGAACAGGGATGATATCAAGGGGAGAGGTAGCACTTATAGTAGCTAATAAAGGAATTGCAATGGGGTTAATGTTACCAGAATTTTTAGCTCCAATAATAATCGTTGTTGTTGTTACAACAATAGTAACACCTATTTTATTAAAAATAGCCTTTAACACTAAATCTAAAAATGTAAGTGTTAATATGTAGAGTTTAAAAATGATTTAAAAAAATTGATTATTATTAAAATATTTTAAGCTTAGCTATTAAAAAATAGAAAAAATGATTTTTTTTTATAATTATAGTAAAAATATTAGCAACTAGTGATTGGAATCCTTTGAAAGGATAGAGCTTAGTATTAATATAATTAATAAATAATTATATAAATACTAAGGCTTGAGTGTAGATGAATTCTACATTGAAACTATAGTATTTGTATTTATCTTAGGAGGTAATACAAATGAATAAAGAAACAATAGATATTGAAGTAGAAGAACTTCTACCATTTAATGATGAAGCTGATGTGGAAGAATTTAAAAAATTTCTTAGACAATATGGAATAGAAGATGCTTTAGAAGATACTACATTAGAGTACACTAGAAAAAAATTAGAAAATCTAGTTGTTCTAGCTGAAGAAGGAGAAGATCCAGAACTTGCTGAACATAAGCATATTTTAAAAAAATTAGTAAATAATTTAAAAGGTAGAAAAGATAAAAGAGAAGCTATGAAAGCCTTTTTCGAAGTTTATAGAGATTATGAAGATTTATTAAGCGAACAGTGTGGAGAACTACTAAACACTAAAGAATTAGATAAAAAGATTAAAGACGCTTTAAGAGAATATAAAAAATACGAACACTTTAAAGCTCATGAAGAACAAATAGCTCAAAAATGGATTAGAGAATTAAATAAAGAAGCTATAGAATATAAAAAAGAATGTAAAGAGCTAAAAAGAGATATTAGAAGAGACGAAAAAAGATTAGAAAAATAGAAATATACAAGCTATATCAAGACAACTTGTTTTGATATAGCTATTTTTATTTTAAAATAAATATTGGATTCAAATAAAAAAAGGTTCTGTTTTACAGAACCTTTTTTGTGGTTGCGGGAGCAGGACTTGAACCTACGACCTTCGGGTTATGAGCCCGACGAGCTACCAGCTGCTCCATCCCGCGTCATTAAATTGTATTTACTACTCTTTAACTATACGTTAACATATCAATAAAGTCAAGTAATTTAAATATTTATTTTAAATTGTATAAAGGCTTAGAACTTTTACTTTTGTGATATATAATAAATATATAGGGGACGTATATAGTTTTAATTTGTAGTTCAGGAGGAGAAATGTTTACCAAAGGTTTTGATGAAGCATATAGTAGGGCTTTAGAACTTCAAGAATTATTTTCTAATGAAAAAGAAAAATATTATGAAGAATTAAAAAATGAAAACAGAGATATAAAGCATTTAGTTAACAAAATAAACGAAGAAAAAATATATATATTAGAAACACTAGTACCTAAATATGCTAAAAATATGAGTATTTTAGAAAGAAAAGCTATAAAAGCTACTTTAGGAGAAGAAGTTAGTAGTGAATATGTAATAAATGATTATGATATACGACCTATTAAAGAACTTTTAATGATAGATTGTAATGAAAAGTCTATTATAAAAAATATAAAGAGTCCTTTTATTAAGGTCTTTAAGATAAACAAAATAAATAAAAATTTAGATGAAGAAATGATGGAAATACAAGCCGCAAGAGATGAAATGAAGAAGATTTTAGAGCAAGCAAAAGATGATAAAAATAAATTAATAGGAATTTACAAGTTATTATGTTCTGCTACTAATTTAGGTGAGGCTATAGAACAAAGATTTAGAGATTTCATTCCTATGATACAGAGTAGTAGGCTTATATACGGAGATACTAACATAGAAAAGAGAAGCTATAGAATAGGAAATGTTCTAAAGTGCTATGAAGGAATAACAGTATTTTTAGTAAAAGTATGTGAAACTAGATATAGAAATACAGATGGAAAAAAGGTTAAGTATATAAAAGATTCTTTAATTGATGAACATTTAGAAGAATTAAAGTTCTGGAAGGAAAATTTTAATGAAATATAAATTATGTGTATAAGAAGTGGTTTGTATTTACAAAAATATATAAAATTGCCCAAGTAATCCGTGTTAAAATGTAATAAAGTGTAAATTAGGTTTTAATTTGTAAGTTTGTAAAGAAACACTTAATACGGTATAAAGGGTGGAGAAAAATGGCTATATTAGTAACAGGAGGGCTTGGTTATATAGGAAGCCATACATGCGTTGAATTAATAAATAAAGGGCTTGAGATTGTAGTTATAGACAACCTATCCAATAGTAAAGAGTTGGTTAAAGATAGAATAAAAGAAATCACAGGAAGTGATATAAAGTTTTATAAAATGGATTTGCTTGATAGTGATGGATTAGAGAGAGTATTTTCAGAAAATGAAATAGATTCAGTAATTCATTTTGCAGCATTAAAGGCTGTTGGAGAATCTACAGTAATACCACTAGAGTATTATAAAAATAACTTAGTTAGCACATTAGTTTTATTAGAAACTATGAAAAAATATAATGTTAAAAAATTGGTGTTTAGTTCATCGGCTACTGTTTATGGAGAGTGTAAGATTGTTCCGTGTCATGAAGAATGTCCTTTATCAGTTACTAATCCATATGGAAGAACTAAACTTATGATAGAAGAAATTTTAAGTGACTTATATAAATCAGATGATACTTGGGATATATGTATTTTAAGATATTTCAATCCTGTAGGCGCACATAAAAGTGGGTTAATAGGGGAAGAGCCAAATGGAATTCCAAATAATTTAATGCCATATATAACTAAGGTTGCTATTGGAGAACTTGAAGAGCTAAGTATTTTTGGAAGTGACTATGCTACACATGATGGCACTGGAGTTAGAGATTATATCCATGTAGTTGATTTAGCAATTGGACATCTTAAGGCACTAGAGAAATTAACAATGAAACCTGGTCTTGTTATTTATAACTTAGGAACAGGAAGAGGATATAGTGTTTTGGATTTGGTCAATGCTTTTTCAAAGATAAGTGGAAAAGATATTGCCTATAAAATAATAGAAAGAAGACCTGGGGATGTGGCAGAGTGTTATGCTGATCCAAGCAAAGCTAACAATGAGTTAGGATGGCAAGCTAAATATGAAATAGAAGAGATGTGTGAGGACTCTTGGAGATGGCAAACTCAAAGTTATAAAGTATATAATTCTTAGAGATATAAAATTGATTAATATGGCTATTTTTGTCGTTTAAAATAACAGTAAAGTAAATATATTCAATAAATTGATAAAAATTTTTAAAGAATAAAGAAAAATATGTAGATTTTATTGAATTTTTAACCAGAATGTGATACTGTCTACATATAGTAAATACTTATAGCGTGTTAGTATTTATTTTGGAATTGGTTGGAGAAATTTTTCTTCAGCCTTTATTCTTTATATAGATAATTTAGAAGTTCGGATATATTAATTATTAGTTAGATATCTAAAGAAGTTGGGAGCTGTATCATTGATATGGCTCCTTTTTTGTTTGAGCGTATTCTATAAAAGGAATACAATCTCACTAAAGTTCGATTGCATAAGTTCAAGATACCAAATTTTAAATTTGGACTTTCATCTAAGCCTTAGATATTATTCTGAAATAGACAATAGAAACTCTTTGCGAAATTAAGTTAGGTCTGAATATATATCTAGAAATCAACAATTACTTAAAACATAGCCTAATTTTATTATGGAAAGTCATTATAAAAATACTATTGCCATCATATATTTCATATTAAAGATTAATAATTTTAGGAGGAGTATTTTTATAATGGATATTATAAGCAATATCTTACAATCATTTTTAACTCAAAATATTTTGGGGTATATTGGTGTTGGATTAATTTTAATAGTTATATCTTTAGGGGTTATTTATAACATAAGAGTTAAAGGTAAATATGAAAGACTCTTAAAGGATTTTCAAGAAAGTGAATGGGTAAATGTACCTAATAAAGATAATCAAAAAGAACTTAAATTTTTTAATAGTGAATTGAAATCAATGGCAGATGAATTTAGAAAAAGTGCAAATAAAGGAACTAACAATATAAATACAGAGGTTATAATTCAAAAAAATATAGAAGGAAAAATATTAAAAGAAGAAAGTATTGCTAATATATTACCTGCTATTTCAATAGCTCTAGGTCTTATAGGAACTTTTTTGGGACTTACAATTGCTATTATGACCACAACAGGGATTTTATCTAGTGGAACTCAAAGCATGGCTGATTTTTCAAGAAGTATGAATATGCCTTTAGATAGTATGTCTAGTGCTTTTTGGACTAGTATTGTAGGGGTTATAGGTTCAGTTACATTAAACTGTCTTAATATTAATCTAAAGAGAGCCAAAGAAGATTTTTATGATGTTTTTGAAGATTACTTAGATAATATACTTTTTTCTATTTATATGAAATCAGAGAAAGATATGATTTCTGATTTTATGAAGGGGGTTTTAGGAGAACTTTCAGTAAAATTAGATGACTTATTTAATAGAGGAATAAACAATCTAGTTCAAGGAATAAATAGAAATACATTAGATATGACAAATACTTTTAATGGAATGAATAAGCATATGAAAGACTTAGATAATATTGTAGCCGACTTTAGAATATCTGTAATGGGAATAAAAACTCCTATAAAGAGTTTTGGAGAGAGCATGGAAAAGTTTAATAGAATAAGTACTGAATTCTGTAATTCAGTAAGTGCTACAAATACTAAGTTTGCAACTGAAACAATAAAACTTAAAGATAGTTTTATTGAACTATCTAAGTCTATAAATGATAACAAGAGGGAAATAAATAAACTTTGTATGAGGTTAGAAGTTCAAAGTAATGAGGTTAGGAGAGGGTACAATACTTTTAATGATGCATTTAAAGTCATAAAGGAAGAACAAAATAAGAATAATCAGGTTGTATCTAATCAAATTGCAAGATTAAATGATGGTTATAAAGAGTTTGAGAGAGGAATAAACAAGTTTTCAGATAATGTTTCAAATATGAAAAATGAAGTAGCAAATGGAATATACTATGCTCTTCAAAGAGAAACACAAGAACTTTCATCTAATATAGTTGATAAATTAAATGTTCCTTTAAGAGATATAAGCTTAGCTACTGAGGAATTAAGTAGAAGTACAAATAGAAAAAGGGAGATGGGAAAATCAAACTCAGATTGGCAAAAAGATGGCAAAGAGATTGGTAGGTGTTAAAAATGAAGGTTAGAAGAAGAAAATATAAAACTGAACAAGAAGTTCCTTCTTATTGGCCTTCCTTTGTTGATATAATGACCACTGTTACCTTAGTTTTTTTCTTCATATTACTTACATCTATTGGGGTTTCTAGTATTTTTGTAGACAATATAGCTGCGGAAAGAGAAACGGTTTATGATAAAATTCAAGGGGAATTAAATCAGTATGCTGTTGATGAGGAAGTAATGAATTTTAACAGAGAAGAAGGAAAAATTGATATAAAAACAGAAACCTTTTTTGATAGTGATAGTGCAGTTTTAAAAGAGGATGGAAAGAAATTAGCAGCTGAACTAGGAGAGATATTTTATAAGCTTTTATCTAAGGAAGAAATAAAGAGAAAAATAGATTATATAGAAATTGTTGGACATACTGATTTTGCTGGAGGAACAATCCACGGAAGAAAATTATCTACTGAAAGAGCAATTAGCTTTTTAAATGAAATGATGCCAGAAGATAGTAAACTTGAAGATCTTCATGGAGAGAAATTTAAAGCATCAGGTATGTCTGAGTTTGAAAACTATTCTTCTAAAGAGGAAAGAGATAGAGGGTATGACGAGTATGATATAAATGAGACTAAAAAAGATAGACGTATTGAAGTTCGTATGGTATTTAATAATGAAGATTTAGAAGAGGCAATAAGAGATAGAAATGAGTAAAAGAAAATTAGTTTTATAATAAAAAATATAGTTATAATCATGAATATATATATGTTGTATTAAAACTTTATTTAATAAAACTTATAAATATATTCCGAGAATTACTAGATTTCACTAAGAATTTATAGCTATTATTACGAAGAATTTGCTGAAGCTTCGAAACTCCCTTCGGTCAAACAGTCTCAGCTTCTTAACGCAAATTTTTCTACGTAATAGCTTAAATTCTAAAGCTCATCTAGATATTCTCTTCATACTATTTATAAGTTTTATTTTAAGTTACTTTTGATACAGCTCCTTTTTTGAATAAGTAATTATTAACTTATTTAGTAGGCTCCATATTTTTATCAATTTTAACAACAAGATTTAATTTTGTAGAATTTATATATTCCATAAATTCATTTTCATTTAAGGGTTTAGAAAAATAATATCCTTGAACAACATCAAATCCTAATCTACTAAATAATTTGAAATCTTCATAGGTCTCTACACCTTCTATAACTGAAGTAACATTTAATTTTTTTGCTAATATAGATATAAATTCAATAACAGCTATTTTATTAGGAGTTCTTGCATCAATAACAAACTCTCTAGGAACTTTTAATTCATCAAAATATAAACTTGATATTTGGCTAAGAGAAGAATAGCCTGTTCCAAAGTCATCTATTGAAATACAAATTCCATTTGATCTAAGCTGATTTATATAGGCTATTGTTCTAGTATTATTATTTAATGAAACATTTTCTAAAATTTCGGCTGTTATTAAATTGGGTGGAATACGGTGCTTTCTATAAATATGAAGTATATGGCAAATTTTATCGTAAGATTTTAATGTGTTTAAAGAAAGATTAACACTACACTTAAGTTTAATATTTTGTTTTAGTAAACTTCTTTGAAATTCACAAGCTTTTTTAAATACATACAAATCAAGGGATGATATTTCTCCTAAATTCTCTGCAATAGGAATAAATTTAGTAGGAGATATATATCCTAAGGTATCGTGTTTCCACCTTAGTAATGTTTCAAAACCAACAACTTTTAAGGTTTTTACAGAAATTTTAGGTTGAAAGACTAAATGGAATTTATTTGATAGAAGATCATCTTTAAAATCCTTCTTTAGTATGTTTGTATGCTCTAAATCTGTTTTAAGGTTATCATCATACATAAGTATTGCGTTATTAGATACTTTAAGTTTTTTAGCTCTCATTAAAGCATAATCTGCTTCTTGAATTAATAAATCTAAATTAACATTAGATTCATTTAGTGAATAACCAACATTAAAATTGATATGTATAATATCAGCATTATGTTTTACATTTATATCTTCAAAGTTATGAAGAAATTTTAAAATAGAATCAACTTGATCTATTCTAGACATTAGAGCGAAATCATTTCCACTATATCTACAATATAGGATGTCTTTTCCTAATAGAGACTTAAGTTCTTTAAGTTTGTTAGAAACTTCAACTAAAACTTTATCTCCAGCAATATGACCAAAAATATTATTTATATCTTTAAAGCTTTTTATATCTATAAAAAAGAGAGCATAGTTATTATGCTTAGATTCAAGTTGCTTTAAAAAATAGTTTCTACTATACATATTAGTTAAAAAATCAATTTCATTTGCTTTTTTAACGCTTTCAATCAATCTTAAATTATCTCTTCTTAAGATTACATCTCTAGATAGTAATAAAACCATAATAAGAAGTAGTATTATTAAACTTTCAAGTCCGTTTAAGTCTTTATTTATTATGGATGATGAAACTATATATATTGCAGCAAAGGTTACAGGAAAAATTCCTATGGTAACACTTATCCATGAATTATTTATATTCATATATGAATCATCTAGTAATCCTATATTAAAGCGGGTATCTTTTTCAATTGTTGAATAATAGATGCTAAGCAGTACTAGTATTGAGCTGAAGAAGTCTATAGCTACCCCTTGATATATATAATGAGAATAAAAAATTTCATTATTAAAATATGAGATTATATAACAATTAAGGATTGAAATATAAAAATATATAAGTAAAAGAAAACTACTTTTCTTATTATTTCTTAAATAAATTGTTTTTACAAAAATTAAGATTATAAGAAATCCTTCTAAGAAAATATATAAGCTATTAAGATTTAATAAAAATAAACTATAAATTGAATCATCTAAGAAGTATGTAGACGATAGGAAGTAATTAGAGTTCTCATAAATAATAAATGCAAAAGGTATAAATGTAAAAAATGAATCTCTAATTATGTAGTCTCTTAAAATCTTATATTGAAACATGTCCTTTATAAGAATATAAATCATGAAAATTAAAATTGCTGATAATAAAACTAACTTTATGTTCTTTAGTAAGAGTATTTTGTGAATTGGAAAATCTAAAATACCTAACAAATTCACAATTAAGTTCATTAAAAGTTGAATACTTTGAATAAGTATAAAGCTTAATTTTATTGTGTTAAGATGGCTTTTAGAGTGTCTGTATTTAAAAGAAAAAAATACTCCAATTACACATTGAAAAATCCAAAATGAAAATGCGATAGCCCATAATAAATAGTCAGGTAATATTTGGGGGTCGGTAAATACAGAAAATAATGTTATTCCTAGAACCACGAAACTAAAAATAATTTGGACTTTAAAAAAGAGTTTTATTTTATATAAAGGGTTTTCCGACATAGAAACCTCCAAAGACTTATTAAACTATATTTTTAGATTATTAATTAATCTTATTAAATAATTCATTAACATTTTATTAATAGAAATAATTTATGTCAAATAAGGAAAGTTTAAATAAAAGTGAAAATATAATCATAATCAATAGCATACTAAGTTTTATAAATAAATTAAGCTTACCAATGAATATTATTAAAGTTACTGAAATAAAGTTATGGTATACAGATATATTACTTATTTAATAAGGGTAGGAGGATATGTATGATCGATTATTTTAAAGAATTAAATGTTGAGATAGATGCCTCTGATAGTGAAGTGAAAAATGCCTATTTTAATATGACTAAAAAATACCCACCAGAAAAGTTCCCTAAGGAATATAGGGTTATAAGGGATGCTTATGAAACTTTAATAGATAAATCAAAGAGAGATGTTTATGTTTCTGAGGTATTTGATTCAGAGGTTAAAAAAATTCTTAATGAAGGAGTTGATTTAGCTAAGGATGAAAAATATGATTTAGCAATTTTAAACTTTGAAAAAGTTTTGCAGAAGTATCCTGATAATACAAAAGTTAAAAAGGATTTGGCATTGTGCTTAATGAAGGAAAGGAATTATAAAAAAAGCTCTAAGATTTTAAAAGAATTAGTTATAAGGGATCCTAACAATATAGAGTATTATAAGCTTTTGATAAATTCTTATTCAGAAAGTTACGATTTGAAAAATTTAGAAAGTGTTTTAAGGAAGAGTTTAAAATTAAAAAATGTAGAGGTGGATTTTTATTTAAAGCTATTTGAAATTTATAATGTAAGTGAATTAAGAGACTATACTAAGGCTATTAAAATTTTAAAAGAAGGCTTAGAAAATAAGAATATAGAATCTCAAAAATATAAATTATATCTAAAGCTTTTAGATTTATCTGATAGATTAGATTGTAAAAATGATTTCAATGAAACCTGCTCTTCATTAAGTGCTGTTACTTTAAAGGAAAATTATAAGGAAATAAAAACTTCAATTTTAGATTTATTATATAGGATTTTAAAAGAATTTCACTTCAAAAATGGAGTAAAACTTACATCTACAGCTTTAGTTTTAATAGATGAAAAAGAAGATATAGAAACCTTAGAAAAGATAATGAATTTTAGGAGATTATTCTTAGATCTTTGTAAAATCCATGATGATAGAGAAATAAATAGTGAATTTAAGAAACTTATTTATTATAAAGTTGTAAGTGAATTCTTAGGTGATGATCTTAAGTTTAATGAAGAATTTAAACAGATAAATAGTGATTTTTTCAATAAGTTTAATTTTGAAAATAATGAACTAATAAAGTCCATTGGAAGATTAAAGGAAGAGCATGAAAAAGTGTATTTAGGAACTAGAAATATTTGCAACGATGTTTTAAAGATATATAGTAAAATACAAAAAATAAATGGGAAAACTGAGGTGCCTAAAGAGCTTTATTCTAAAAGGAAAGAAGTTAGTAATGTGAAAAAGCTATTTAGAAAAGTAATAAATAGTTTTAAGGACAATTAGGATAAGGGGGTACTAATTTGAACTATGAAGAGGAATTAAAAAGTATTTGCGAAGAAAAAAGATATAATGAATTATTTATAGAAGATAAAGGGTTGAAAGAAATAAAAAACTCCATAAAAAAAATAGCAATACAAAATGAAAATATAAACCAGGATTATATTGAAGAAATTTATAGAATAGGAAATAGTCTTGAAGGAATTACAAGTTATATAAAACAAAAAAGTGAAGAAGAAGAGTTGCGGAGTAAAAAGATAAATAAAGAGTTAGAAATAAGGGAGAAAAGGTTCGTTAAAAGCTTAATTAACGTAATAGATAACATAAAATATATTTATGATTTTAGTTTGAAATCTGATAATGAGATGTTGGTTGAAGCTATGAGTAGTTTATTCAACATAGTAAAAAAAATAATGATAAATGTGGATATCCTTCTTATTGATGGAAAAGAAACTTTTTTTGATGAAAGCTTACATGAATGTGTTAGCACTATTTGGGATAACAATAGAAAAGACTATGAGATAACAGAAGTTTTAAAATTAGGATACATATATAAGGGAAAAGTTGAGAGAGTAGCTCAAGTAGTAGTAGTTAAAAATAAGGAGGATATATAATGGGAAAAATAATAGGAATTGATTTAGGGACAACCACTTCAGAAATAGCTTATGTTAAGGATGGTAAGCCATGTATTATAAGAAATGTTGAAGAGGGAGATGAACATGTTATTCCATCAGTAGTATCAATAGATGGAGATGAGATAAAGGTTGGTAAGAAAGCTAAGAATCAACTTTTATTAAAGCCCGAGTTAACAGTTTCAGAAGTAAAAAGAATTATGGGAACAGATGAAATTATAAGAATTCAAGATAAAGAATATAGACCAGAAGAGATTTCAGCTTTAATTTTAAAAAAGTTAAAAGAAGTAGCTGAATATTTTTTAGGGGAAGAGGTAGAGGAGGCTGTTATTACTGTTCCTGCTAACTTTAACGATATTCAAAGAAAAGCAACTAAAAATGCAGGAGAAATAGCTGGATTTAAGGTGGAAAGAATAATAAATGAACCTACTGCAGCAGCTATGGCTTATGGAGTAGATAATATAGATAAAAATGGAAATATATTAGTTTATGATTTTGGTGGCGGAACCTTTGATGTAACTATATTAGAAATGTTTGATGGAGTTTTAGATGTTAAGGTAAGTAGAGGTAATAATTACTTAGGCGGAAAAGACATTGATAATAAGTTAATAGATTATTTAGTAAGTGAATTTGAAAAATCAACAGGAATAAAGTTAGATGCATCAGATAGTAGAACCTTAGCTAGACTTAAAGAAGGAGTTGAAGAGGCTAAGAAAACTTTATCAAGCTCTAAAATGGCAGAAATAGTTTTACCTTATATTGGAGCAGATAAAGATAATAATCCAATAAATTTAGAAATGGTATTAACTAGAGAAGAGTTTGAAAATAATGTTAAAGAAATAATAGATTCAACTGAAGATATAGTAAATGAAGCCTTAGAGGATGCTAAGATTGTAGATGATGAAATAGATATAGTTTTATTAGTTGGCGGTTCAAGTAGAATACCTTATGTAAGAAATATGCTTGAAAAGAGATTTAAAGGAAAGATAGCAAGAGGGGTAAACCCAGATGAGGCAGTAGCTTTAGGAGCTTCAGTACAAGCTGCTATAAAGAATGATATTCCAGTTGGAGATTCAGGAACAATTATAGTTACAGATACTTGTAATTATACCTTGGGAGTAGCATTAAAAGGTGGAATATTCGATCCTATAATTGATAGAGACTCAAAATTACCTTCAAATGTAACAAAGAGATATTGCACAGTTATGGACGATCAAACAGAGGTGCTAGTAAGTGTTTATGAAGGAGAAAGTAGATACGTTAGCGACAACACATTAATAGATGAATTTATATTGTCAGGAATTCCTAAGGCTGATACTGGAAAGGAAAAGATTGATATAACTTTTGAGTATGATTTAAATGGAATTTTAAATGTTTCAGCAGAAATTCTTTCTACTGGAGATGAGATTTCAAAAATAATGTCTACAAGAGGCCTTTCAAAAGAAGAAGTTGAAGATCTTAGAGAAGTTGTTTCAAAAAATGATAATAAGGCAGACTTAGTTCCTTGGAAGTCAGATAACTTATTTAGATTAGTAGAACCTAATTTCAGGTTAGCAGAGAGAAAGATTCCAATGTTACCGAGTGCAGATAGAGAAAAACTTCAAGATATTATGAATGATATGAAGGAAGCTATCGTAGATAATGATAAAATGGCACTTATGAAGTTAGATGAAGAGCTTACAGATTTCTTATTTGATTTTGTTAATTAATATTGGGAGCATTTTATATGAATAATAGTGAAGAAGCTTTAGAAGTTATTTATAACAAGGCTTTAGATTTAGTAGCAAATAAAAGATTAAAAGATGGTGAAGAGTTATTAGAAAAAATTCATAAGACTGGAAATGTAAATATAGATACTCTAAATGTTTTGGGAATAATAAATTATCTATATTGTAATTTTAATGAGGCTAAAAAGTATTGGAGTGAAAGTTTAGAAATTTCATATGAGGATAATAGAGCGTTAGAATTTATTAATGATATAAATAGTGAAGAATTTAATTTAATAAAGGAAGAATATATAGAGTCTTTAAGTTTAGTAGAAAATAAAAATTATTTAGAAGCAATAAATTTATTAGAGGATATAGGAGATAAAAGAAAAGAGTTAATAGAAGTAAAAGAAATATTAGCTTTGCTCTATATGCTAATAAATGATAATGCTAAAGCTTTTAAAAATATAAGTAACGCCTTAGAATGTGATAATTCAAATTATAAGATAAAATCAATATACTATGAAATAAAAAATGATTTAGAAAAATTAAGTAATAACTATAAAGAAAATGATCCAGTAGTAGAATTTACTTTTTCTGAGGTAGTTTTAAATCTGATAATGATTTTGAATTATAAGATAAATTCTTTTTATGAAGAAGAGTTAGCTTATAAGAATGAAGAAATAAGTAAACTTCTTAAGGAAGTTGAACTTAACAGATTAGAGATTGAAAGCTTAAAAAAAGAAAATGTAGAGTATAATATTTAGCAAAAAAGCTGTATTAGATTCACTTTAAAATAAGGTTTATAATTTGAAACTTTATTT
This sequence comes from Clostridium sp. LIBA-8841, assembly GCF_057782475.1. Lineage (NCBI taxonomy): Bacteria > Bacillati > Bacillota > Clostridia > Eubacteriales > Clostridiaceae > Clostridium > Clostridium sp. LIBA-8841. The sequence goes on from NZ_CM173488.1 coordinate 379,923, forward strand.
TATGGTGGAGTTTGATACAGCTTATTTATTTTATTTAACATAGAGTTTCCAATTTTGTAAAAATACGTTTAGAGATTTCTTATAAAATGTAATAATAAAGGAGTGAAGATATGAGTAAGGGAAAAATAATAAAGATAACTTTTATAACTATATTTTTTGTGTTTTTAGCTATTGTAGGTTTAGGAATGTGGGGTGTTTCTAACTTTATAGGAAAGATGGAAAAAATACAACTAGATGAAAAAAACTTAGGTGTAAATGAAGAGGTTAATAAAAATATAACTAATATAGCCTTATTTGGTATAGATGATGAAGATGGACAAGGTCGTTCTGACTCTATAATGATTTTAACAATAGATGAATTGCATAAAAAATTAAAGCTAACATCAATTATGAGAGATTCTTATGTTGAAATTCCAGGTAGAGAAGGTAAGGATAAGATAAATCACGCTTATGCTTTCGGAGGAGCAGAGTTAGCTATAAAGACATTAAATCAAAATTTTGGACTTAATATAAAGGATTTTATGGCTGTAAAAATGGAATCATTACCTGTGATAGTTGATAAATTAGGTGGAGTAGATATAAACATACAAGAAGATGAAGTAGATTTTATTAATGGAGTTGATTCTTCTGGTGTATATAATTTAAATGGAGAACAAGCTTTAGCCTATGCAAGAATAAGATATACAGATGGAGGGGACGCTAGAAGAACTGAGAGACAAAGGAATATACTAAATTCTATATTTGAGAAATTAAAGTTAACTCCTCTAGAAGAGTATCCAAGTATAATAGGTGAGTTTTTACCTTATATACAGACTAGTTTAGGTACTGGTGAAGTTCTTTCAACGGCAACCACTTTTGCAACACTTATACCTAATGGATTAGAGCAGGCTAGATTTCCACGGGATAAGGATATAGAAAACATAGAAGTTAATGGAATATATTATTTGGATTTTGATAATGAAGTTGTAAAGGATGAAATTAAAAACTATATTTTTGAGAATAAATTAGATTAAGTCGAATCTGTATCAAAATTTAAAACTAAATATAATAGAAATTAAGTATTTTAAGTTATTTATTCTGTAGACAAAAGGACTTTTTTAAAAAAGTCCTTTTAATATTTTATATAATTAATAAAAGTAAAAGATTTGAATAATAAAAGACATCTTTATAGAAACTTTTACATATTAATCATACAGTTATTAATTCTTGTTTCTTATTTAATTAAAATATGTATTATCAATATTTAATATGTAAAATACTGGGGTGACATAGAGGTGTTATTTGATTTTATATTATGGTAAAATATTCATGTAAAAATGAAGCTAAGGGTGAGTTTATTTAAGGAAGGATTATATTCCTTATTTAAGTTTTTAAAAGAAAAATAAGTTAATAAGAAAAACAATAGAAAAATTAAGGTGTTTCTTTTAAGGAGGAAAATCATGATAGACATACATTCACATATAATACCTAATATAGATGATGGATCTAAAAGTTATGAGATGTCTTTAGAAATGTTAAAAAGAGCTGAAGAATCAGGAACTAAAAAAATAATTGCAACTCCTCATTTTTTTAAAGGTTATTGGACAGAAAGCTATAGTAGTATAAAAAATAAAGTTAATGAGTTAAATAGATTAGCTAAAGAAAATAATTTAAATATTGAAATTTATCCTGGACAAGAGGTATTTTTCAATAATTATATATTAGAGGATTATAAACTTAATGAAATTGGAACATTAGCAGAATCAAGATATATGCTTATAGAGTTTCCTATGGATAAAATAAATTTTCAGAAGGCTATAGATACAATATATGAACTTAAGATAAAAGGAATAACACCAGTAATTGCTCATCCAGAGAGATATATGGATTTTATAAATGATCCAGAAAAGATAAATCAATTTATTGATGAAGGATATTTATTTCAATTAAATGGCGGGAGTATTACAGGTTTATTTGGAAAAGAAATAAAGAAAACAGCAGAGACTTTCTTGGAAAATAACATATATAGTTTTATAGGGTCTGATGCTCATAGTAATGGAAATAGAAATACTAGTTTAAGAGAAGCTTGTGAAGTGATTAATAGAATAAGTAGAGGAGCAAGCAAAAGATTTGAAGCTACTGGGCTTGCTTTGATGAATGACGAAAAAGTAGAGTTTCAAGGACAAAAAGTTAAGAAAAAGAAACGAGGACTTTTTTCTTTTTTTAAAAGATAGTTAGAAATAAAGAGTAACATCAATTAAGTTTTAAAATTTAATTGATGTTACTCTTTTATATTTGGCAATATTTTAGGTGGATGTTGATTTTAAGTGTATTTTTTTAGTTAGTCATGCTTATCATACAAGAACGTATTACTATCTTCCATAAGCATAGAAAATTGTGTCTTTTTAATCCAGCCATTACAATTTATTTTCGACTCTGTATTAAGTAAAGAGTAGTACCAGATTTCATTATTAATTTCAGCCTCATCTATAATTTTAACATGAGATTTTTCTTTTAATCTATTTATTACTAGAGAATCTGTAGATGGAGCTATAAAAATTGATGTATATGGAAGTGTAATACCATATTTAAATTCAGGTTGACTAAAATTTATTATTAAGTTTTTCTTGTTTCCATTATTTGTTTTGTTATAGGTAGTTGATTTATATTTTGAAATTTGATTGTTCAGGGTTAAAATTTGTCTTTTATACTCAGTAAATTTAATATTACATTGATATAATACAAATCCTAATGCACCTAGAGTTACTAGGATTATAAGAAAACAAAAAAAAGTAAGCATTAAAATCTCCTTAAAATAGTGTTTAATATAATATATTTTAAGTAGATAGGATTAATTACATAAATTTTTAAAAAACAAAAATACATTTATTGTAAAAAAATAAAATAATTAAAAGGAATAAAATTTAAAAAAGAGCTTAAAATAATAAGGAAAATTGACACGTTAGGAGGAATTATTATGGCTAATCTAAATGAATTAGAATTACAAAATCTTCGTCATTTAATTGGAGCTCATTGTACAATTGAAAAGAAACTTAGAGATTATTCACAACAATGTAATGATCAACAATTAAAAAACATGTTAAACAAAGATGCTGACGATGCAAAAGCAAGTAAAGAAAAGTTAATGACATTTTTAGGATAGGAGGAATTTAAGATGCAAGAAAAAGAAGTGATAAATGATTATCTCGCTGGAATAAATGCTAGTTTAGCAGGATATGGAAGCGTAATTGCTCAATGTGAGAATCAACAATTAAGAGAAACAATACAAAACATGAGAAATCAAGATGAAGTACGTCAATATGCTCTTTTCAAAGTTGCAAAAGAAAAAGGATATTATATTCCAGCTCAACCAGCAACTCCAGAAGAGATTTCAACTGTAAAACAACAAGTTTCTCAAGGATAGAAATAAAAAAACTATGTAACTGGAAATAGTACATAGAAGTTAATTGAATAGAATTTAAGTGGACTATTATTTTAATGATAGTCCGCTTTTTTATTAATAAGAATTAAACTTTAATACTTTTTTCTGACTTATAATTTTTTGAGTAATCATATGAAATTCTCAACTTCTAAAATATACTTAATAATATTTCTTTGAATTAAGACTATGTTTTAAGTATATCTTGATTTTAAAATAGTTTAAAACACAGTCTTAATTAAGTTCTAAATAATATTTGTAATTAAATATATATCAATATAAGTAAATTAAGAATTTATAAACCTAAAAGTTACATGTTTAAATATAACCAAGAAATTATTCTATAGTTTTAACGGCTTCATTTAAAACATTACCTATAGAGTCATTAATAACTAAACCTGCCTTAGAGTCTGCAGAAGTAGAACTTTTATTTATTAAAACTAAATTCTTTCCTCTAAAATAGTTAATAAGTCCTGCTGCAGGATAAACAACTAGGGAAGTTCCACCTATTATAAGCGTATCTGCCTTAGAAATAGCATCAACAGCACCTCTAATAACATTATCATATAAAGGCTCTTCATATAAAACCACATCAGGTTTAACTATTCCTCCACACTTAGTACAAGTAGGAACTCCTTTTGAATCTAGTATGAAATTTTCGTCATAGAAAGCATGGCAATCCATACAGTAGTTTCTAAGAACTGATCCGTGAAGTTCAAAAACATTTTTACTTCCAGCCCTTTGATGAAGACCATCTATGTTTTGAGTAACTATAGCCTTTAATTTTCCCATTTCTTCAAGCTTAGCTAAGGCAATATGAGCTCCATTAGGTTCAGCATCAGGATATATAAGTTTAGCCTTATAAAAATTAAAAAATTCTTCAGGATATCTTTTAAAAAAGCTATGTGAAACTAATTGTTCCGGAGTAAAAGTTATATTTAGCTTTTCATTGAATAATCCATTAGAGCTCCTAAAGTCGGGAATTCCAGATTCTGTACTTACACCAGCCCCACCAAAAAATACGATATTATCACTATTTTTTAGGATTTCAGCCAGCTGTTCTATCTTTGTCATATAAATCACCTTCCTTAATGATTTTATTTAATCTTATTATCTCATAAAAAAAGATTAAATCTAAGATAGAGATTTTTTTATTTATTATGGAGAAATCCAATTTCCTGTAGCAACTATCATAGCCATAAGTTTCAAAGTATTACCAAAGAAAGTTGAGGATTCAAGGGGTATAGATAATATATGGTTCCAAAGATTAGTTGTCCAATTAGGATTATCCTTTTGTAGGAGTGATAATACAAGAAATGGTGCTACAAATGATAAATCATTAGAGGTACCAAAAGGTTGGCCAGGAGGACCATTTCTTAAATAGTATCCTGAAACAATGTTTTCAGGAGTAGTATTTGTAGTTTTTATTATCCATTTGTTGAGGATAGATAATTGTTTTGAAATAGAGATTTTTTTATTTAAGATTGAATCCATAGAATACCTCCAAGGTATTCTAGCACTATTAAAATAATAATCCCCATCATGCATGGATTCTAATATTTTTGTATTAGGAGCTATAAAAACACCTTTTTCTTTAATAAAAAAATCTGGCATAAGTCCATTATCCTTGCTTTCTCTTTTCATTTGGCTGTTAATAATTTTTTGTATTCTAGTAATTACTAAATTCCATTTTTTTGAGTTTTTAGTATCAGCTTTAACAAATGATCTAAGGCTATAAAGCATAAAATCAGAGCTTCTGGTCACACCTTTAAATGTACTGTTAGTTAATCCAGTAACCCAATCACCTAAGTTTAAAATATAATCATCTTTATCAACGCAGCTATCCATTAAGGCTTGAATTCTTTTAACAGCCTCGTATTTATAATCAATTTTATCAAGTTTTCTCCATAATTTATCTGCAATTAATAATCCATAGCTTATATCCATATCTCCATCAGTAGCAGAGGAAGTTTCGGGTTCGCTATTTACTATATTGCCATTAGAGTCCATAATTTGTTGCCACGCCATTAAATTTTTATTATAAAAACTAGGATATGATTTTATGAAATTATAAATATTAGTGAAATGTTCTTTAGCGAATTTATCAAACTTGTACATAATAGGGAAAATGACCATTCCATATCCCATAGCTTCAGAGCAAGTAACTGCATTGTTAGTAGTAGGTTGATCAAGAGTATAAAAAAGATATTCTTTAGTAGGAGAAGAATCTTTAACAGTAATTAAATAACGATTTTTCCATTCTTCATAAAATTTTAATAGTTCAAAAGTCAATTGTTCCTTAGAATAATCATACATTATTGAATTTATATAAATATTAATCACCTCAAATAAGTTATAATATAAATATATTAATTTAGGTAAGAATAGTTAATTAAATTTTATTAACTAATATAATTGCTTATATATTTAGAAATTATATATAGTCTATAATTAATATTGGGAATTATATTATGCATTATCGAAAAAGGAGAATCATTATGAGGTTAAAAGAAATAAGGGAAAGAATGTACGGTCAAAAGCTTTATTATTGTAATGATGAGGAATTAATGAATGAACAGATGAAATGTTTAGAGTTACTTTATGATTTTAATCAAACACGTCCTTCTGAACAGGATAAAAGAAATAAAATGCTAAAGAAGATGTTTGCTGAGATAGGAGAAAACTGTTATATAGAACCTCCTTTTCATGCTAATTGGGGTGGTAAGAATGTACATTTTGGTAATGATGTTTATGCAAATTTCAATTTAACAATGGTTGATGATTGTGATATATTCGTTGGAAATAATGTTTTATTTGGTCCAAATGTTACTGTATCAGCAGGAACACATCCTATACACCCAGAATTAAGAAGTAAACAAGCTCAATATAATGTTTCTATTCACATAGGAAATAATGTTTGGATTGGTGCAGGTGCTGTAATACTTCCAGGAATTCATATTGGTGATAATTCGGTGATTGGAGCAGGGAGTGTGGTTACGAAAGATATTCCAGCCAATGTAGTTGCAGTTGGAAATCCATGTAGAGTCTTAAGAGAAATCAATGAAAATGATATGAAGTATTATTATAAATATATGAAAATTGACATTGAATAAGAGATTTTCCATATAAAAATTATTAAATAAAAATATTTACTTACACTAAAAATTTTTAATATGGTAAAATAGAATTATACAGTGTGTAGTTTTAATGACGTAATTCCAGTTGTTAAAACTACTTTTTTTATTTTAGAAAAGTATAATTGCTAACTACTTGAATTAAAAGTGCAATGTGTTAATGGTGCAATGAGAGCAAAATTTTAATTTAAAGAAGGTGAAATTTTATTGTTTAAAATTAATGATTATATAATGTATGGAACTGTTGGAGTTTGTAAAGTTATAGATATTACTAAAGAAGCTATTATTAATAATATAGAAAAAGAATATTACGTATTAAATCCTATTTATTCTAGTTATTCTAAAAATACAGTAATTAAGATTCCTGTTGATAATAAGAAGATTTCTATGAGAGAAATACTTTCCAAGGATGATGTAGATTCATTGATAAATGATATACCTAATAAGGAAACCTTATGGATAAAAGATGATAAGCAAAGGAATGAACAATTTAAATCAATGCTTAAAAGCGGGAATTGTGATGATTTAATTACCTTGATAAGAAGTATATATTTAGATAAAAAGAAGAGAAAATTAGATGGCAAAAAAGTATGTAAGGGCGATGAAGAGATTATGCAGACTGCAGAGAAATTATTAAATGAGGAATTTGCAACTATTCTTCATATTCGTCCAGAAGAGGTAAAATCATATATAAAAAGTCATGTACATCAATAGAATATAGGTAAAGATAATCAAGAAGTTAGTGAACACTTTACTGAAATAGTGAGAATAGACATTAATAGAAGCATATGAAATACTTAAATGGTATTTTATATGCTTTTATTTTAAGGAATAGAAAAGAAGCAAGAGAGTTTTTAGCAAGTTTTAATTAAGTTATCTATAAAGAAATTTCTAAAAATCAATCATAGTTTAAAACACAATCTACTATTTAGATAAGTTATTTAAAAGAGTAAAAATAAAATAGTTATTTAAGGAAAAGATAAAAAGTAGATAATATCTTTTTCAGAGGTGAACTATGAAAGAAATTGAGAGTCTTTTTGAAAGGTTAGCACTTATTAATATAAATGAAATTATTATAATTCTTGTTATTATGCTAATTGTTTTAATAACAAACAAAATATTGATAACTAATTTATTCAAATTGCTAAGGAAAGGCGCTAGAAAGACTAAAAATTACTTAGATAATAATATTGTTAGAGCATTGGAAAATCCACTGAAACTCTTTGTATCATTTATAGGCATATATTCAATCTTTAAGGTGATAAATGTTGATTTATTAGGGTTAGATTTTTTTTCTACATATAAGATTATAAGAGTTGGAATAATAGCATCGTTTATTTATTTTGCATATAACTTAACTTTGGAGAATTCATTGCTTTATTCTAAATTACATAAAAATGATAGCGGAAATACCATAGTGTTTCCTTTTTTATCTATAGTTATAAGGTTAGTGATTCTCTTAGTAGGAATAATTATAATTGCTAATGAATTTGGATTAACTGGTTTCATTGCAGGATTAGGAGTAAGTGGAGTTGCTTTTGCTTTAGCTGCACAGGACACATTTTCTAATTTATTTGGAGGGATGGTTATAGTTCTAGATAGGCCATTTTCTATTGGAGATTGGATACAAGCAGGCGATGTAGAAGGATTAGTAGAAGAGATTACATTTAGAAGTACGAAAATAAGAACATTTTCTATGGCCTTGGCTACTGTTCCAAATTCAAAGCTTGCCAATAGTAACATAATAAATTGGACTCAAAGAAAATTAAGAAGAATACATTTTAAATTTACTATGGATTGTAAAACATCTATAGAAAGTATAAAAAATTCTGTTAATAAAATAGAGAATATGCTAAGAGAACATGATAAAATAGATAAAAATCTAATAATAGTAAGCTTTAATGAACTTTCAACTTATGGCTTTAGAATTTTTATATATTTCTATACAGATCAATTTGAATATTTAAAATATGAGAAGCTTAAAGAAGAAATAAATATAAACATCTTAGAAATATTAAGGGAAGAAAGTGTGGATTTAATGTTTTTGAACTTTGATTTTAAAGGTTTTGATAGAAGAGGTGACACTTGTAATTTTGAAAGTACTGAGTTGGAATCAATAAAGAATATTACTGAGGAGGAGAGAGGCGTATGACAATGATATTGGAAGCATGTGTTGGGAATTATATAGAAGGAAAAAGAGCAGAGGAGTTAGGAGCAAATAGAATAGAACTTTGCGATAACTTATCTCAAGGGGGAACAACTCCAAGTTATGGAACAATACTTCAATGTAAGAATGATATGAAAATAGACATTAATGTAATAATTCGTCCAAGAGGAGGAAATTTTGTTTATTCTAAAGCAGAATTAAATATAATGAAAAATGATATAGAGCTTTGCAAAAAGATAGGAGTAACTGGAGTTGTATTTGGTTTTTTAAATGAAGATAATATATTAGATTTTGAAACTACTAAAGAGTTTGTTCAGTTAGCGAGACCATTAGGTATAACATTCCATATGGCCTTTGATGATATTGAAGACAAATTTGATGCAATAGACAAACTTGCATCATTAGGAGTAGATAGGATTCTAACAAAAGGTGGAGATGATAATGCCTTTAAAAATAAAGATACCTTAAAAAAGTTAGTTGAATATGCTGGAGAAAGAATAATAATACTTCCAGGTGGAGGAGTTACTAAAGAAAATTTTTTGGAGCTTAAAAAATACACTAATGCAAAGGAGTTCCATGGAAGTAAGATTGTAGGGAATTTATAGAAATAATTAAAGTGATTGAAGCAATTAGAAATAACTCATTATATATATTGTTAATCTTTTAAAACGGTAAAAAATAACTCTTTACAAAGTAAAGTAAATGTCTTAATATATTATATATAGTAACACTAAATTCTAACAAAAGATATAAATTTGATTCTTAAAAGTAACTAATGCTTAAGTGCAATGTAAATAATTTGTAATAAGTAATTTGTATAATTAAATTAAAGGATTATTTGTTAGGAGTGATAAAAGTGTTAGAGAAAATGATATTAAGTGATAAAGAATGTGAATATCTTACTAAAAGTATAGCTGGTGGAGTTGGAATTGGTTTAGCTTTAGGAGCTATAATGAATAATCCTGAGTTTGGATTTGCTTTAGGCGGAGTAGTAGGAATAGTATCTTCACTTATTTATACTTTAGTAAAGAGAAGTAAAAGCAAAATAGGTAAAAAGGTTATAAACTAACATAAATATTGTTTGTTCGGGTTTATAGTACAAAATTAACATAGTGTTAATTCCCCCCTACTTAAACTATAAATCCCTTTTAATATAAAATTTATATATGTAAAAAAGAAGCAGATTAATCTGCTTCTTTTTTTATTCCTAAACTAATAGGTGGATTTTTAAAAGAACTTTTTATAGTATTTTTTGTATTAGTAATTTGAAGGGATTCTATAACAGGAACAATAATTGCAGCAACAAAACCACCTGCTAAACCATTATTATATAAATTCAATCCTCCATGTAATTCTCCAATATTGAAAACTATGAATATATGCAAAAATCCAGCTATTATTCCATAAGGCCAACCATAGTATCCTGAAATAGGAGCTAAGCCTGTACTAAATAAAATACAAACCACTGTAACTGGAGAATTTATATCAGAGATACTAATAAGAGAGGCTAGTGATGCACCTATAATAAGTGGAATAGAATTAGCTAAGTTTTTTCCATAACATCCAAAACCAGCCATTGCAAAAATTGCTCCAATTGTAGGTCCATTTAAATCTCCATTTATAAGTAATACAAAAAGTGTTGAGAATATACAAAGAACACCCATATTAAAATAACAACTACTTCCATAGATTGAAAAGAAGTCACTAGGAAATATACCATGTTCCTTATTGATTCCTATTTGATCTTTTAATACTCTTTTTTTAGATTTATCTAAAATTAGACTACAAATTATGAAATATGCACTTATTACCAATAAGAACACTATATATAAATTGTTATTACCTTTATGCCAAATTGAATTTGTTTCAAAGTTATGACCGACAGCTTTCATTAAAGACATTACTGCTATTGCAATAATACCTCCCGCAAATCCTACATTATAAAGAGAAAATCCAGAATGAATCCTTGAAGCGTTTTGTGCAATTGGAGGAAGAATAAATCCTATTATCATACCAACTAATGTTCCCATAATTGTTCCAGATATAGGATGGATTCCTGGGAAAAATGAAAATTGGCTAACTGTAGGGGCTAGTGCAGTTCCTAAGGAAGCTACAACTAAATAATCTTTGAAAGGTTTTTTTTTCACTTTAGAATATATCCAAGTTCCTAAAATTATGGGCCATATATTTACTATGTTTTTTCCAAACATACCGAAACCAGTTAAAAACCACAAAGACATGATACTTCTTCCGGTAGATTTAATATCGTTTATATAAAACAAAAATATAAATATTATGCCTAGTAGTGCACTGTTAATTAAGGTTGCTCCAAAACCACCTATACTTATATAATCTGTTATTAATATGTCTGAATTTAAAATTATTTTGTGAAGTCCAGTTACTATTTCTTTTGGGCTTTCTAAAAAAAAGGCAAGTATAATAAAAGAAATATATAAAATTAAATGTATAAGGTATTCTTGTGGTAACCTTTTCAACAAAAACAACACTCCTTTATTAAAATATATTTAAGATTAATCAATATTAAGGGTTAAATTAATACTAATTTAAGTAGATTATATAATAGAAGTTTTTAAAAGAATAGATAATTACCATAATCGTAATAAAATAGAAACAAATAAAGCTACTATTAGTATATAAGTCCTAAAAATATACTAATAGTAGCTTGTTATATATAGTATTTAAATACTACATATAGATTAATCTAATAACTCTGATCTCTTTTTTGTTGTCATTGGGGTTTTTACCATCATATCATGATCACACATCATACTAGGATTATGCATCATCATGGGATTACACATCATCATAGGATTACACATTATCATCATAGGATTATGCATCATATGAGACTTATGCATCATACCATCCTTATGCTTCATATGATGCTTACCCATCATACAATGCTTACCCATCATATCAGGACTATGCATCATATGATGCTTACCCATCATCATAGGGTTACACATCATCATAGGATTACACATCATCATAGGGTTATACATCATCATAGGATTACACATCATCATCATAGGATTACCCATCATACTAGGGTTATGCATCATACTAGGATTATGCATCATACTAGGATTATGCATCATGTAATGATCACACATCATATCAGATTTATGCATCATGTGAGGCTTACCCATCATACCATCCTTATGCATCATACCAGGCTTACACATCATATCATGATCATGCATTTTATGTTTTGCTTTATTTTCTTTAGACTTATGATCCATAGGCATAAAAGCACAGTCTTGATTGCTCTTCATATTCATAGTAACAAATTTTAAATCATCGTCATCATCTCTATAATTTATCATAAAAATAACTCCTAATTAAATTAATCTTATAATAGAGTATATTAAATTAGGGGCATAAAGTTTCCTTAAATAATTTAATTTATAATTAATTTAAATATTAGGTATTTGCCAGTCTATAGGAGTTTTGTTTATTGAAACTAGAAAATCATTTGTTTTAGAAAATGGTTTTGAACCGAAAAATCCACGGTTTGCAGATAGTGGGCTTGGATGTACTGACTTAATTATTTTATGTATTGGATTAGTTATTATAGTTTCCTTTGAAATTGCATTTTTTCCCCAAAGAATAAAAACTATAGGTTCATCTCTTTTATTTAATAATTCGATTACTTTGTCAGTGAATATTTCCCAACCTTTACCCTTATGAGAATTAGCTTGCCCTTCTCTAACAGTTAAAACTGTATTTAATAAAAGAATACCTTGCTTTGCCCAAGATTCTAAGAAACCATTATTAGGTATATAACAACCAAGATCAGAGTTTAATTCCTTAAATATATTTCTTAGTGAAGGCGGGGTTTGCACTCCAGGCTTTACAGAAAAACTAAAGCCATGAGCTTGGTTTGGGCCATGATATGGATCCTGTCCTAAAATAACAACTTTAACTTCATTATAAGGTGTAAATTTTAATGCATTAAATAGATCATACATACTTGGATGGATTATTTGTGTTTTATATTCATTTATCAAAAACTTTCTAAGTTTTAAATAATATTCTTTTTCAAACTCATCTTTTAATAGATTATCCCAATCATTGTTAAATTCAGCAGACATTAAATTACCTCCGTTTATTAAAATAGATTTTACTAAAGTATAATTAAATTCTATACTTAATAATTTTTTATAACAAGGGTGTTAAATATAATCAGGTTTTAACATAATAACATTAATAGTTTCAACATATATGAAAGCTATTAGACTTATCTAGCTAAAAAGATTTGGTGAATATGAATTTTCATATATTTTATAAATTTAAGATGAATGTATCTATAGGAAAGAATATTAAAATGCATATTACTTTAAAATAAGCTTTATTAGAGTAATTTAAAGAAAGCTTAACAGTTTTATTTGAGTGAATAACTTTGATAAAGAATCTTTTATCTTTTATTAATAATTATATTAAAAGATTAGTATACATATACTAGGAAATAATGTTTACAAATGGGTATGATTGTTAATTTAGGGGGAGAGGGTTATGTTATTAAAGAAGATAGCTGCAATACTAATGGCAGCTTCAATAGTTACGACTACTTTTTTCATTAATAATAAAAATGTTATGGCAGTAGATTCAAATGCTAGAGCTAAGGAGATAGTTTCTAATATGACTTTAGAAGAAAAGCTTGGTCAGATGATAATGCCTGACTTTAGAATGTGGCAAGAAGAAGGTTCTACATCACAATCTGATTTAACGGAAATTAATAATGAGATTGCTGAGATAATAGATAAATATGATTTAGGTGGTGTAATACTTTTTGCTGAAAATGTTAAGGAGGTAGTTCAAACAACTACTTTAATACATGATTTACAAGAGGTAGCTATAAATGATAAGGATGGTAATTTGCCATTGCTTATAACCTTAGATCAAGAAGGTGGAATAGTAACTAGACTTGGTGAAGGAACTAACTTACCAGGAAATATGGCATTGGGGGCTACTAGGAGCGAAAAGGCTTCATATGATGCAGGATATGTAATTGGAAGAGAATTAAATGCTTTAGGAGTAAATGTAAATTTTGCTCCTGTTTTAGATACAAATAATAATCCTCAAAATCCAGTTATAGGCGTAAGGTCTATTTCTAGCAATCCAGATCTTGTAGGTAATTTAGGTGCGAATATTGCAAAAGGTATCCAAGACCAAGGTGTTGCTGCAACGGCAAAACACTTCCCAGGACATGGAGATACTGCAACTGACTCACATTATGGATTACCTGTAGTAGATAAGCCTATTGAAGAGTTGAGAAAAATAGAGCTTAAGCCCTTTAAAATGGCTATAGAAAATGGAATAGATATGATAATGACAGCTCACATACAGTTTCCTCAAGTAGAGAAGGATACTGTTACATCTAAAAAAGATGGAAGTCAAATAGGAATTCCGGCTACCTTATCAGATGATATTATAACTGGTGTTTTAAGAGAAGAAATGGGATATGACGGAGTTGTAATAACTGATGCTATGAATATGAAGGCCATAGCAGATAATTTTGGAGAATTAGAATCAACAAAGATGGCTATAAACGCAGGTATAGATATTGTTCTTATGCCTACTATATTAAGAAATAAAACTGATGTTGAAAAGTTAGATTATATAATAAGTGGAGTTTTAGATGCTGTTAACAGTGGAGAAATCAAAGAAGAGGAAATAACGGATTCTGCAGAAAGAATAGTTAAACTTAAAATAGATAGAGGGATAATTGATTTAAAAGAGGATGATATGTCTTTAGAAGAAAAGCTCGAAAAAGCTAAGAAGGTTGTTGGCTCTATTGAAAATAGAGATATAGAAAGAAGAATTTCAGAAGAGGCTATTACTGTTACTAAGAATGAAAATAATATACTTCCATTAAATCCTAAAGAGGGAGAAAAAGTTTTATTAATAGCACCAAATGAAAGTCAGCTTCATAGCATGAAATTTGGAATAAACAGACTTATATATGAAAATAGTTTGAAAAATGTGCACTTAGATGCCTATGCATATAATAATATAGGTTCTATAGATGAAAAGTTAAAAGAGAAAATTGAGGAGGCTGATTATATAATAGTAGCCTCCCTAGCAAGTAATGCTAGCCATTTAAAACCTGGCAATTGGAGTAGAGACTTACCTAGAGCTGTAATAGATTATGGAAATGGGTTAGATAAAGATACCGTACTTATAAGTTTAAGAAATCCCTATGATGTAGCAGCTTATGATAATGCAAGGGCGCAGGTTATTGCATATGGATTCAAGGGTATGGATCCAACTGAAGGTGATACATTATTTCCAACTAAATCTTCAGGACCTAACATACCAGCAGCTATTGGAGTTATTTTCGGAGATGCAGAGGCAAAAGGAAAATTACCTGTAGATATTCCAAATTTGAATGATGATGGAACTATGAATACAGAGGTTAATTATTATAATTATGATCATGGAATTACTAATTTATATGATTTAGGAAAGATTGAGATAGACATTGATGAGGAAATAAAATCAAAGGAAAATTTTGAAGTGAAATTTGAATTAGATGATTTTAATGAAATAATAGCAAAAGAATATAGGGTTAAGATTAGATTTAATGGAGATGATTTAGAATTTATTTCAGGTAAGCTTAATAAAGAGGGAGAATTACAGACTAATATTATAGATAGTAATACTTTAGAGTTAATAATAAATATGGGAAATAATAATTTAAAAGCTAATGATTTAAATTTCCAATTAGAATTTAAAGCAGTTGATGAAATAGAGTCAACTAATATAGAAGTTATAAGTTCAGAGTTGATTGATATAAAGGATAGGAAGTTTCATCAAAAAGGAGTTAGTATAGAGTTTGGGATAAAAGAGAATGAAAATGAAGAAGATAAACCTATAAATCCAGATGAAGATGAAGACAAAGAAGATAATAATGAAGAAGAAGCAGATAAAAATGAAGATGAATTACCACAAACTGGATATGGAGTTGGTAGAGGATTTATTTTGGGATTAGGTTCAATTTCACTTTTAGCAGGATTAGGCTTAAAAAGCAAAAGATTTAGAAGAAAAGAGTAAGTTAAATAGCATAAATTAAAAATAAAGGAATACTTGTTTTTACAGTATTCCTTTATTTTTACATATAAATACATTCTTTATCATGAAAACTTATCCAAGTGTATCAATATATGAATCATGTTGAATAAGGAAGAAAAATTAAGGATTATAGGAATAATATTTGAAAGACTACATATTACAAACATAGATATAATGCTATACATGTTAAGATAAATCTCGTCGCTGAGAGACACACAAACAACTCAACAAAACAAATTAAAAGTTTTGAAAAAAGTTGTTGACAGAGTTTCAAAGTGATGTTAAACTAAGAAAGTCGCTTGAGGGCGACAAAGAAATGGTCTTTGAAAATTAAACAGAAGATATTAACATAAACCAGCAATTCTTTTATAAGTAATATGAGTAATAGATTAAACTTTTAAATTGAGAGTTTGATCCTGGCTCAGGATGAACGCTGGCGGCGTGCTTAACACATGCAAGTCGAGCGATGAAGTTTCCTTCGGGAAACGGATTAGCGGCGGACGGGTGAGTAACACGTGGGTAACCTGCCTCATAGAGTGGAATAGCCTCCCGAAAGGGAGATTAATACCGCATAATGTTGAGAGATGGCATCATCTTTTAACCAAAGGAGCAATCCGCTATGAGATGGACCCGCGGCGCATTAGCTAGTTGGTGGGGTAACGGCCCACCAAGGCGACGATGCGTAGCCGACCTGAGAGGGTGATCGGCCACATTGGGACTGAGACACGGCCCAGACTCCTACGGGAGGCAGCAGTGGGGAATATTGCACAATGGGGGAAACCCTGATGCAGCAACGCCGCGTGAGTGATGAAGGTTTTCGGATCGTAAAGCTCTGTCTTTGGGGAAGATAATGACGGTACCCAAGGAGGAAGCCACGGCTAACTACGTGCCAGCAGCCGCGGTAATACGTAGGTGGCGAGCGTTATCCGGATTTACTGGGCGTAAAGGGAGCGTAGGCGGATGATTAAGTGGGATGTGAAATACCCGGGCTCAACTTGGGTGCTGCATTCCAAACTGGTTATCTAGAGTGCAGGAGAGGAGAGTGGAATTCCTAGTGTAGCGGTGAAATGCGTAGAGATTAGGAAGAACACCAGTGGCGAAGGCGACTCTCTGGACTGTAACTGACGCTGAGGCTCGAAAGCGTGGGGAGCAAACAGGATTAGATACCCTGGTAGTCCACGCCGTAAACGATGAATACTAGGTGTGGGGGTTTCAACACCTCCGTGCCGCCGCTAACGCATTAAGTATTCCGCCTGGGGAGTACGGTCGCAAGATTAAAACTCAAAGGAATTGACGGGGACCCGCACAAGTAGCGGAGCATGTGGTTTAATTCGAAGCAACGCGAAGAACCTTACCTACACTTGACATCCCTTGCATTACTCTTAATCGAGGAAATCCCTTCGGGGACAAGGAGACAGGTGGTGCATGGTTGTCGTCAGCTCGTGTCGTGAGATGTTGGGTTAAGTCCCGCAACGAGCGCAACCCTTGTCGTTAGTTACTACCATTAAGTTGAGGACTCTAGCGAGACTGCCTGGGTTAACCAGGAGGAAGGTGGGGATGACGTCAAATCATCATGCCCCTTATGTGTAGGGCTACACACGTGCTACAATGGCTGGTACAGAGAGACGCAATACCGCGAGGTGGAGCCAAACTTTAAAACCAGTCTCAGTTCGGATTGTAGGCTGAAACTCGCCTACATGAAGCTGGAGTTACTAGTAATCGCGAATCAGAATGTCGCGGTGAATACGTTCCCGGGTCTTGTACACACCGCCCGTCACACCATGAGAGTTGGCAATACCCGAAGTCCGTGAGCTAACGCGTAAGCGAGGCAGCGGCCGAAGGTAGGGTCAGCGATTGGGGTGAAGTCGTAACAAGGTAGCCGTAGGAGAACCTGCGGCTGGATCACCTCCTTTCTAAGGAATACATCTTAGGATAACTAAGATGACATAGAATTCTGGATAATATCTCTGTTTAATTTTGAGAGACTATCTCTCAAAATTGTTCTTTGAAAATTGCACATAATTTAATTTATAGAAAACAACAAGCCAAATTGGCAAACCAATTTCTATTCTTTGTAAAATGAGAACTATAACTAATATAGGTCAAGCTACAAAGGGCGTATGGTGAATGCCTTGGCATCAGGAGCCGATGAAGGACGTGATAAGCTGCGATAAGCTTCGGGTAGGCGCACATAGCCTGAGATCCGAAGATCTCCGAATGAGGAAACTCACATGGGAAACCCCATGTATCGTTAAGTGAATACATAGCTTAATGAAGGTAACCCAGGGAACTGAAACATCTAAGTACCTGGAGGAAGAGAAAGAAAAATCGATTTTCTTAGTAGCGGCGAGCGAAAGGGAAAGAGCCCAAACCGGAAACTTGTTTCCGGGGTTGCGGACATAACATAAAGAGAAGTAATGGCTAACTGAGGAGAGCTGGAAAGCTCCACCGTAGAAGGTAATAGTCCTGTAAGTGAAAGCTAGTACAATCGAGTTATGATCCAGAGTACCACGAGACACGTGAAACCTTGTGGGAAGCAGGGAGGACCACCTCCCAAGGCTAAATACTACCTGATGACCGATAGTGAAGCAGTACCGTGAGGGAAAGGTGAAAAGAACCCCGGGAGGGGAGTGAAATAGAACCTGAAACCGTATGCCTACAACCGCTCAGAGCCCCTTATGAGGGTGATGAGGTGCTTTTTGTAGAACGAGCCAACGAGTTACGGTATGTAGCAAGGTTAAGTACTTAAGGTACGGAGCCGAAGGGAAACCGAGTCTGAATAGGGCGACTAGTTGCATGCCGTAGACCCGAAACCGGGTGACCTATCCATGGCCAGGTTGAAGCGAGGGTAAAACCTCGTGGAGGACCGAACCACGTTGCTGTTGAAAAAGCATGGGATGAGCTGTGGATAGCGGAGAAATTCCAATCGAACCCGGAGATAGCTGGTTCTCTCCGAAATAGCTTTAGGGCTAGCGTCGAGTATGAGTAGTGGAGGTAGAGCACTGAATGGGCTAGGGGGCATAGCGCTTACCGAACCTTATCAAACTCCGAATGCCACATACTTTGAGCTCGGCAGTCAGACTACGAATGATAAGATCCGTGGTCAAAAGGGAAACAGCCCAGATCGTCAGCTAAGGTCCCAAAGTGTAAGTTAAGTGGGAAAGGATGTGAGATTTCTAAGACAACTAGGATGTTGGCTTAGAAGCAGCCACTCATTAAAAGAGTGCGTAATAGCTCACTAGTCGAGAGATCTTGCGCCGAAAATGTAACGGGGCTAAACTTACCACCGAAGCTACGGGCTTGAACTTAGTTCAAGCGGTAGGAGAGCGTCGTAACCGGGCTGAAGTCGTACCGTAAGGAGCGGTGGACTGGTTACGAGTGAGAATGTTGGCATCAGTAGCGAGATGTGGGTGAGAATCCCACAGGCCGAAAACCTAAGGTTTCCTCAGGAAGGTTCGTCCGCTGAGGGTTAGTCGGGACCTAAGCCGAGGCCGAAAGGCGTAGGTGATGGACAACTGGTTGATATTCCAGTACCACTACCATCGTTATTATCGATGGCGTGACGCAGGAGGATAGTGTGTGCTAGCTATTGGATGCTAGTCTAAGCATTTAGGCAGTGAAAGTAGGCAAATCCGCTTTCATAATGCTGAGGTGTGATGGGGAAGGTTCTACGGAACCGAAGTACATGATTCCACGCTGCCAAGAAAAGCGTCTAGAGAGAGAAGTAGTGCCCGTACCGCAAACCGACACAGGTAGGTGAGGAGAGAATCCTAAGGCCGGCGGAAGAATTACAGTTAAGGAACTCGGCAAATTGACCCCGTAAGTTCGCGAGAAGGGGTGCCTACGAGAGTAGGCCGCAGAGAATAGGCCCAAGCAACTGTTTAGCAAAAACACAGGTCTCTGCTAAAGCGTAAGCTGATGTATAGGGGCTGACGCCTGCCCGGTGCTGGAAGGTTAAGGGGAACACTTAGCGCAAGCGAAGGTGTGAACTTAAGCCCCAGTAAACGGCGGCCGTAACTATAACGGTCCTAAGGTAGCGAAATTCCTTGTCAGGTAAGTTCTGACCCGCACGAATGGCGTAATGACTTGGGCACTGTCTCAACTGTAAATCCGGCGAAGTTGTAGTGCGAGTGAAGATGCTCGCTACCCGCGATTGGACGGAAAGACCCCGTAGAGCTTTACTGTAGCTTAGCATTGAGTTTTGGTATTGTCTGTACAGGATAGGTGGGAGACTAGGAAACCAGGGCGTCAGCCTTGGTGGAGTCATCCTTGGGATACCACCCTGACAGTACTGAAATTCTAACTGGCGGCCATGAATCTGGTCACAGGACATTGTTAGGTGGGCAGTTTGACTGGGGCGGTCGCCTCCTAAAAAGTAACGGAGGC
Source organism: Clostridium sp. LIBA-8841 (assembly GCF_057782475.1). Taxonomy (NCBI): domain Bacteria; kingdom Bacillati; phylum Bacillota; class Clostridia; order Eubacteriales; family Clostridiaceae; genus Clostridium; species Clostridium sp. LIBA-8841. Next base: position 400,123 of record NZ_CM173488.1, read on the forward strand.
GCCCAAAGGTTCCCTCAGAACGGTCGGAAATCGTTCGTAGAGTGCAAAGGCAGAAGGGAGCCTGACTGCGACACCCACAAGTGGAGCAGGGACGAAAGTCGGGCTTAGTGATCCGGTGGTACCTCGTGGGAGGGCCATCGCTCAACGGATAAAAGCTACCTCGGGGATAACAGGCTGATCTCCCCCAAGAGTCCACATCGACGGGGAGGTTTGGCACCTCGATGTCGGCTCGTCGCATCCTGGGGCTGAAGTAGGTCCCAAGGGTTGGGCTGTTCGCCCATTAAAGCGGCACGCGAGCTGGGTTCAGAACGTCGTGAGACAGTTCGGTCCCTATCCGTCGCGGGCGTAGGAAATTTGAGAGGAGCTGTCCTTAGTACGAGAGGACCGGGATGGACTGACCTCTGGTGTACCAGTTGTTCTGCCAAGAGCACAGCTGGGTAGCTAAGTCGGGAATGGATAAACGCTGAAAGCATCTAAGCGTGAAGCCAACCTCAAGATGAGATTTCCCATAGCGTAAGCTAGTAAGATCCCTTGAAGAACACAAGGTTGATAGGTCGGGGGTGTAAGCATGGTAACATGTTCAGCTGACCGATACTAATAGATCGAGGGCTTGACCAAATATAGTAAATTAAATATGTGCAATTTTGAAAGAACAAAAATCTTTCTAAAACATCTGGTGATGATGTTCTTTAGGGTAACACCCGTTCCCATTCCGAACACGACGGTTAAGCCTTTAGAAGCCAATGGTACTGCACGGGAGACTGTGTGGGAGAGTAGGTGGTCGCCAGGTTTTTATTTTATGGCTCGATAGCTCAGTCGGTAGAGCAGAGGACTGAAAATCCTCGTGTCGCTGGTTCGATTCCTGCTCGAGCCACCAAAAGCTTAGTGAAAATTCACTAAGCTTTTTTTATAGATATAGTAAACTATTATGTAGATTTTAATATTATATATTATAAATATTAAAAAAATGGTCTATTTATAGACCATTTTTTGTTTTAATCTAAATTTTTTAAAGTCTCTAATACCTTATCTATGTGTCCTTTAACTCTAACTTTTCTAAAATCTTGTACTAATATACCTTCTTTATCAATTATAAAGGTACTTCTTTCTATGCCCATATATTTTTTCCCATACATATTTTTTTCTTTTATTACATCATATAATTTACATACAGTTTCATCAGGATCACTAAGTAATACAAATGGAAGTGATAATTTAGTAATAAATTTATCATGAGATGCTAGAGAGTCTCTAGAAACTCCAAGAATAATTGTATTTAGATCATTAAAGTTTTGTATATTATCTCTGAAATCGCAGGCTTCAGTAGTACAACCAGCCGTATTATCTTTAGGATAGAAGTATAAAACTATGTTTTTTCCTTTATAATCGCTTAGAGAATGCTCTTTTTCATCAGAACCCATAAGTTTAAAGTCTGGAGCTAATTTATTTATTTCAATTGACATAAGAATCCCTCCTTTTAATTGTTTATATTATATAATAATTATTATTTATTATCAATAAATTGGTTTTTTAAACTATTTATAATATTAATTTATCTGATTTTAACTACGATTGTTAAACTTAAAAAGTAATAAATACATAATTTTTAAACATATTGTATTAAAATCCAAAGTTATTTTATAGATTATAAAAATACTCAGAATTCCTTTGTAATTCATAAAATGTATGTTAATATATGAAGTATAGGAAAATAAAACTTTAATTGCAAAGGAGATAATATATATGGAAAAGAAAGTTTTAGCAACAGTTGGAAATACAGAAATAACTTCAGACTATATAGATGAGATAATAGCAAGATACCCAGCTCAACAACAAGCTATGCTTGCTAGTGAAGAAGGTAGAAGACAAGTTTTAGAGCAAGCTATAGCATTTGAATTAATGTCTGAATTTGCAAAAGAAACTGGATTAGATAAAACTGAACAGTTTAAAGATCAATTAAATAAATTTGCTAAAGAATTATTAGCTCAAATGGTTATGCAAAAAACTTTATCACAAGTTACTGTAACTGATGAGGAAGCAAAGGCTTACTATGAAGATCATAAAGATAACTTTGTTGAGTTAGAAACTGTAACAGCTAAGCATATATTAGTTGAATCAGAAGAAGAAGCTAAGAAAGTAGAAGAAGAAATAGCTTCAGGAGCAGTTACTTTTGAAGATGCTGCAAACAAATATTCAAGTTGTCCTTCAAAAGAACAAGGTGGTAACTTAGGTTCATTCTCAAAAGGAATGATGGTTCCTGAATTCGAAGAGGCTGCATTCAACCTAGAATTAGGTGTAGTTAGTGCTCCAGTTAAAACTCAATTTGGATATCACTTAATAAAAGTAGAAGACAAAACAGAAGCTAAAACAAAAGCTTTTGAAGATGTTAAAGATCAAGTTGTTAACATGTTAATTCAAGAAAGACAACAAAAGAAATACTTAGAATTAATAAAAGAATTAAGAGAAAAGTACGGTGTTAAATTAGCTTAATTCTAATTTAAATTCTTTTAAAAGGGTTAAATATGGGATTTTTTATCCTATATCTAACTCTTTTTTTATTGTTTTTATGTGTAGTTAAATCTATAAAGGTTAATACTTAAGAGAGTATATTAAATAATAAGTAGATTTTACTACTTTGTAAGATAAATGTATAAATCTTTTTCAAGTATTTGTGGTATAATTAGGTTTAGTTATTTTACAAAAAAATAGATAATAAGCAGAGGTGAACAACTTGAAGGATTGGCTTGAGATTGAGAAAAGTATTTTTTCTCATTGGAGAATGATATTTAGCATATCCAAGAAAGAATTTAAAAAAGAGTTTGCTGGCTCTAAGTTAGGAATGGCTTGGGCTATAATAAGACCATTAGCTATGATAACTGTTTTCTGGATGATATTTTCAACTGGATTGAAGCAAAGAGTTCAGAATGTAGAAGTAAGCTACTTAGTTTGGCTAGTTTCAGCATACATACCATGGATATTTATTTCTGACGTAATTGTGGCAGGAGCGAGTTCAATAAGGGTTAACTCCTTTTTGGTTAAAAAGGTTAAATTCCCTGTAGAAATATTACCTACTATAAGAATAGCAATTAGTTTTTACACATTTTTAGTTTTATTAGTAATAAGCTTTATAATATTTGCAGCTAATGGTGATTTAGGATTAATAAATATACCTAAATTAATTTATGCTATTGTAATAACAATAATATTCTTAGCAGCGTTATCAAGATTATTATCTGCATGGGTAGTAATGTCAATTGATATACTACATGGAATATCTGTATTTATGCAATTTTTATTCTGGATGTGTCCAGTTATGTGGCAAGCAGGATCATTGCCTGTAGCTAGAAGTATGCCTTGGATTGAAACAATATTAAAATTAAACCCTTTATATTATTTAGCGGTTTTATTTAGAGACGCATATTTAGGAACACATACAGTTGGTATAAAATATGGAGTTTATTTCTGGATAGTAACAATAATATTATTCATATTTGGTTCTAAAGTATTCAATAAATTTAGACCAGAATTTGATGATGTTTTATAAAAAGAGAGGTACAGAATATGTCTGTTGCTATAAGAGTTAGAAACTTAACTAAAAAATATAAATTATATCAAAAGAGAGCTGAAAGATTAGCTAATGCTTTTGGTAAAGAAAAGAATATAAAAGAATTTTATGCTCTAAAAGGAGTTTCTTTTGAAATAGGCAAAGGCGAATGTGTTGGTATTATCGGTCATAATGGGGCCGGTAAATCAACACTTTTAAAATTGCTAACAGGTGTAGCATTTCCTACTTCAGGAGAAATTGAGATAAATGGAAGATTAGCATCCATGCTAGAATTAGGTTCTGGATTCAATCCAGAGCTTACAGGTATGGAAAACATTTATTTTAATGGTAGCTTAAATGGTTTAACAAAGGAAGAGATAGATTCAAGATTAAAGGATATATTAGAATTTGCTGATATAGGTAAATTTATAGATCAACCTGTAAAAAACTATTCAAGTGGTATGTTTGCAAGGTTAGCTTTTGCTGTAGCTATAAACGTAGATCCTGATATATTAATAGTTGACGAAATATTATCAGTTGGTGATGTTGGCTTTCAAGTTAAATGTATGGAAAAGTTTAATGAGTTTAAGAAAAAAGGTAAGACAATACTTTACGTTTCTCATGGACTTGGTACAGTTAAAAAATTCTGTGATAGAGCAATATGGCTTCAAAAAGGTGAAGTTGTGGATGATGGGAATTCCGTAATTGTAGTAGAGAGATACTACAATTTAAATTTCAATCCAGCTAATATAGAACAACTAAAAGAGCACAAAAGTGACATAATAAATAGTATATTAGTTAAATCTAATGTTAAGGAAGTTGAATATCACGAAACTATAAACTTAGAGGTTGAGTATGATCTTATTTCAAATGATTTAAAAGACCCTAATATAGTTTTAGAATTTAGAAAAACTGACTATGAGCCAGGTACGACTAGAGGAAATGATCAGTTTGTCTGTGGTATAAATAGTAAAGATAATATGAAGAGAATTCCTTTTAATTTAGGAGTTAATAAATTAAATGTATCTTTAAACAAAGTTAACTTAGTAGCAGGAGTTTATTATATTGACTTTGTCTTAAGAGATGGTGATGAGGAAGTATATAGAAAAATAAATGCATATAGTTTTACTTTGAATGATAAGTATAGAGGCGAAGGTTTCTTAATACTAGGACATTCTTGGGGTAATTAATCGGAGGAATAGTATGAGTATAGGTAGAATTGCTAAGAGAGCAACGGAAGTACTTAGAGAAGATGGTTTAATAGAAGTTATAAAGAGAATTTTAAGATATATAAAAAGACGTATTAAAGGTAAGATGGATAACAATGCCTTAGTTTATAGAAAAAACTACGAAGAAGCTAATGCTATATTTCATGAAATATTAAATAAAGAGAAGTTTAAAGCCGTTGTTGTTTTTGACTCAAGAGTAGGGTGGAATATTCCATTATTCCAGCGTTCACAGCATATGGCTAATGAACTTACTGATGATGGATATCTTTATTTTTATAGAACTTCTGAACAGTTTGATCCAGATATAAAGACTGTTGAAAAGCTAAAGGATAGACTTTACCTAGTTAATATGGCTAATTTTGCTTTACAAAATGCTATGTTTGATATCTTAAAGGAGTATAAAGGACATAAGTTCTTATCTCTTTACTCAACAGATGTTTATTTAGATGAACAATATATAAAAGAGAAATATACTGATAATGGATTTAAAATAATATATGAGTATATAGATGAACTTTCAGACGAGATATCAGGACATTTACCTGACTTTGTATATGATAGACATAAACATATTATAGAAGATAAGAGTAATATAGCTGTAGGTTCAGCTGATAAGCTTATAGAAGAGATAGAAGAGATAAGAGGCACAGAGAATGTTGCTATGATAACAAATGGAGTACAATATGATCATTGGCAATATAGAAGTGATGAGGTTCCAGAGAAGTTAAAAGATATAGTAAGCAAAGGAAATCCTATAATAGGATATTTTGGAGCTTTAGCAAAATGGTTTGATTATGATTTACTTAAAAAAGTAGCTAAAGAAAGACCTAACTACGAAATAGTATTAATAGGATTTTTATATGATAATAGCTTTAAAGATAGTAAAGTAGATGAATTTGACAATGTACATTATTTAGGTGTTGTTGATTATAAAGAACTAAATAAATATTCTCAATACTTTACAATATCAACTATACCATTCTTATTAAACGATATAACTGAATCAACAAGTCCAGTTAAGCTTTTCGAATACATGGCTATGGGTCATCCTATAGTTACTACTGATATGAGAGAATGTAGAAAATATAAATCAGTATTAATAGGAAAGAGCCATGAAGACTTTATAGAAAAATTAGATTTTGCTTTAACTCTTGATAAAAAAGATAAGTATTATGACTATCTAAAAGAGGAAGCTCTAGCAAATACATGGAGAGAAAAAGCTGCCATATTAGATAGATTAATTGAAAAAAATATTTAATAGTGAGAGGTTAATAGGATGAGTTTAAAAAGAAAAATTAAAAATGTATTAAGACCTATATTGAAACCAATGTTACTTAAGTATAGAGAAAAAGGACATGAAGACCAAAAACAAGTATTCTTTGATGAAATAACTGGAGCAATAAAGAACGGAAACTATGATGCTATAGTTATATTTGATGTTTACTTTGGATTTGAGGTTAAAATGTTCCAAAGACCTCAACATATAGCTTTAAACTTAGCTAAGGAAAATGTTTTATATTTCTATAAAGCATCACCATATGTTGATAAAGATATAGAAACATATAAAAAGATGGCTGATAATCTTTATTTAGTAAATACAGATTTATACTGGCTTCAAGAGTGCTTAATAGACATAGTATCTCAAAGTGGAGTACCTGCTTTTGGACAAATTTATTCAACTTCATTTGTTGAATATGATAGTTGGTTAAAGAAATTTACTGATAGAGATTTTAAAATCATATATGAATATGTTGATGATTTATCAGATGAGATTGCTGGACATAAAATATCAGATGAAGTAAAAGCAAGTCATAAGAGAATGCTTGAAGATACTGAAAAGGTATATGTTGTAACAACAGCTGATAAACTATATCAAGAGGCTAAGGAATTAAGAGGAGAAAATAAATTAGCTCTTGTAACTAATGGAGTTCAATATGAGCATTTTGCAGATATTGATTGCAAAAAAGTTCCTGAAAAGATGAAAAAGATTGTTAAGAGTAAGAAAAAGGTGATTGGTTATTTTGGAGCTTTAGCAAGTTGGTTTGATTATGATTTAATAAAAGAGCTTGCTGAAGAGTTTAAGGATGACTATGAAATAGTTCTTATAGGAATAGATTATGATCAATCATTAGGAAAGAGTGGAATACTAAAATTAGATAATGTTCATTATTTAGGTACTGTTAACTATAATGAACTTCCAACATACTCTAAATTCTTTAATGTTTCTATAATTCCTTTTGTTGTTAATGAGATAACAGAAGCTACTTCACCAGTAAAGTTATTTGAATATATGGCTTTAGGTAAACCAATAGTTACAACAGCTTTACCAGAGTGTAGAAAGTATGAATCACCACTAGTAAGTGATTCTCATGAAGATTTTATAAATAATATTAAAAAAGCTGCTGAATTAGAATATTCTACGGAGTATATAGATTTACTTAGAAAAGAAGGAAATCAAAATACTTGGAGACAAAAGGCAAAAGACATTAAGGAGCTTATATTAAACTCTTAATGGGGGAGAAATCATGGAAAAGGCAATAGAAGTAAAAAATCTTTGTAAAAATTACAGAGTTTACGATTCAAAATCAGGTAGAATAAAAAATATAATAAATCCTTTTGGAAAAAGAGAAGTTAAAGAATTTAAAGCCTTAACGGATGTTTCTTTTCATGTAAATAGAGGTGAAATAGTTGGTATTATTGGTAATAATGGTGCTGGAAAATCAACTTTATTAAAGATATTAACAGGAGTTTCATTTCCATCTTCAGGAGAAGTTAATGTTAATGGAAGAGTATCTTCTCTTTTAGAATTAGGAACTGGCTTTAATCCAGAACTTACTGGAGAAGAAAATATATATTTCAATGGAAGCTTAGTAGGATTGACTAAAGAAGAAATAGATAATGTAAAAGATAATATTATTGAATTTGCTGATATTGGAGAATTTATAAATCAACCAGTTAAAAGTTATTCAAGTGGTATGTATGCTAGATTAGCTTTTGCTGTTGCTATAAATATTAATCCAGATATACTTATTGTAGATGAAATTTTATCCGTCGGAGACGTTGGATTCCAAAAGAAATGTATGGATAAGTTTAATGAATTTAAAGAGGCTGGTAAAACAGTTCTTTATGTATCGCATGGACTTGAAACAGTTCAAACCTTCTGTGAAAGAGCTATATGGCTTGAAAAGGGAAAGGTTATGGATATAGGTCCATCTTTCGATATAGTTGAAAAATACTATGATAAGCTTATGAAAAGTGATTCTAAAGAAGAACTTGAGACAGGAAAATTTGTTGAACTTAATAATGTAGAAATAATAAATAAGAAAAAAGCTTATAGAAAAGGCGAAGATATAGAATTTTTAATTGAATATGATGTATTAAATCCATCAGTTAAAAATGCTGGTATTACTATTGAAATGAGAAGAGCTTATAAAGAGCCTTGCGAGTTCAAAAATGCAGATCAGTTTATATTCTCAGTAAATAGTAATGTTGATGAATTCACTATACCTTGGAAAAAAGGAAAAAATAAGATGACTTTTAAAATAGATTCCCTAGATGTTAAGGAAGGAATTTATTACTTAGATGTTATATTTTCAGAAAGTCAAAATCTTGTTGCTTTAGAAACACAAGAAAATGTTGTTTCATTTGAAGTGCAAAATGAAGCTGAAACTGAAGGTTTTGTATTTTTAGATTCTACATGGTCATAAAAGAGAGAGGATATAACCATAAATTATATGGTTAATATCCTCTTTTGTGTACTAATTATATGAAAAGATGTTAATAATGTAAAAGTATTAAAGTCTTTTAAATAAGGAGAATTTTTATGAAGAATATTTTTGAAGTTATGTTAGAAAAAAATATTGGGGATTTTACATATGAACAGAAGCTAGAATTAAATAGTTGGCTTATAAAAAATTTAAAGTTAAAGGAACTTATATACTCTGATTTAGAGGTTACTACAGATGTTAATGATGAGGGAAATAATGTTTCTCATTATGAAAATAAAATTACTGAAGATGATATATTATCAGGTAAATTAAATGAGGTGTGTTCAAAAACATCTAAATATATAGATGATGCAATAAGCTCTATATTATTTGAAGCGCAGTTTAATTGTTTTTATGAAAAAATAAAAAATATATTAGAAACTGAAGAGTTTGATGAAATTATTGTATTTCATGCTTCATTCGGATGGAACATAGAAATGAAACAAAGACCTCAACATTTAGCGGAGGCTTTAAGTAATAAAAAAATATTATATATATATAGAAGTGATATAAAAAATGATAATATATATTCTATTGAAAAGATAAAAGATAATTTATATGTTCTTAATTTAGATATGTATAGTTTAAATATAGCTTTTTTTGAAGCTATAAAAACAATAAATAAACCTAAATTTGTACATGTTTATGCAACTTGTTTAAATTCAGTTGACTATGAAAAAATAAAAACATATATGGATAAAGGTTTTAAAGTTATATATGATTTCGTAGATGAGCTATCAAGCGAGATAAGTGGATATGAGATAACTCCTAAAATGATAGAGGATCATGAAAGACTTTTAAGAGATAAGGATAATGTATTGGTTGTTTCAACAGCTAGAAAATTAAAAGAAATTGCAAATAGTTTTAGAGGTGAAAATGAAAATAATATTTTAGCTCCAAATGCAGTTAATTTAGAAGATTTTAAAAAGCATGGACGTGAGATAGGAAAAGAAATTCAGCCTATAGTTAAGAAAAGAAGACCTATAATAGGATATTATGGTGCTTTAGCAAAATGGTTTGATTATAAGCTAATTGAAAAATTAGCTAAGGAGAGAGAAGAATATGAGATTATTTTAATAGGAATGGATTATGATGGTTCTTATGGCCAAAGTAATTTAAAAAATTATTCTAATGTATCTTATCTAGGAATGATTGATTATAAGGACTTAATTAATTATTCAAAATGCTTTGATGTTTGTATAGTACCATTCATAAAAAATGACATAACAGATTCTACTTCTCCATTAAAAATCTTTGAATATATGGCTTTAGAAAAACCAATAGTAACTACGGATATAAATGAATGTAAAAATTATAATTCTTGTATGGTTTCAAAGGATTATGATGAATTCATAAGAAATATTGATAGGTCATTAAAATTAGGATTAAGAGATAGAAAATATTTTAAAATCTTAAAGAAGGAAGCGGAAGAAAATACTTGGGACAATAGAGCTGAATTAATAAAGAAGTCAATTAAGGGGCTAGAATAGAAGCAAAAGAGACTGTATCAAATATAACTTAAAAAACTTATAAATAGGTTCCTAGAGATATTCTTTTCATACTATTTATAAGTTTTATTATTAAGTTATGATATAGTCTTTTTTTTATTAATTAACATAATGTTATTTTACAAGTAAATCATTAAAAGATTCTATGTATTCATGTGCATGCTCTTTGATTTGAGCTCTTTCCTCATCAGAAACAGTATGGTCTTCCACAGCGAATACTTTCATTCCAGCACTAAGAGCACCTTTAACTGCAGGTAGGATATCTTCAAAAACTGCACAGTCTTTAGGATCTAAGCCTAATCTCTCAGCTGCTAATAAATAAACATCAGGAAAATTTTTTCCTCTAGAAACTTCTCCTGTTATTGTTATTGAATCAAATAAATCAAATATATCATTTGATTTTAGAGAAACTTCTAATAATGGATAAGAGTTACTAGTAGCTAATCCTATTTTTATATTAGATTGTTTTAACTGATTAAGGAACTCTTTCGCACCAGGTTTAAGTTTTATGTTTTCTTTATATTCTATATAGGCCATGTCATGCCATGTTTTCATTATTTCTTCTTCTGAATCTGCTATATTAAATCTTTCTTTAAAATATTTAGCAACTTCGTTGAAGCCTAAATGAGTGATTTCTTCTTTAAGGTTCTTAGGAACTTCATGGCCGAGACCATTTAGATAATCAACATCTATTTTAGCCCATACTCCCATTGAATCAACTAAAGTTCCATCTAAATCAAAGATTACACCTTTTATATTGTTAAGCATTGTTGCCTCACCCCCAATACAGTTTATCATATAAATTATATTGAAGGTAAGATTAAATATTTATACTTCTTTGAAAAGAAATTTAAGCTTATTGATTCTAAAAAATAAGTTTTAAAATTCTCTTTCGAAGATAGAAATTTTTTCTTTGTTTTCAAAACATTCAAGTGATGTGATTCCTAGTTTAGATAATACTTCATCCATAGTATGGCTATGGGTAGCAACTTTGATTGGAGCGCTATAGGCAACTTCATCAACATGTTTTTTTCCTATACTAGGGTCAACAATTCTTTTAGGACCACCAACGCATCCTCCAACACATCCCATACCTTCAACAAAGCTTGCTTTTAATTCGCCATCTTGCAATTTGTTTAGAAGTTCTTTACATTCCTTAACACCACTTGCTTGAACTGATTTGAAGATTTTAGCTTTATCTGGATATAATTCTTTAACAACATCATTTATAGCTTCAGAAACACCACCAGTTCTAGCGTATAGTCTTCCACCTCTAGATGTATATTCTATTGATGGAACTCCTTTCATATTAGATGGATCTATTTTTAAAGCCTCGAATATCCCTTTAAGTTCTTCAAAAGTTAAAACATAATCTATAGTACCAGCTAAATCTTTTTCTCTTGCTTCAGCTTTTTTAGCTATACATGGACCTACAAAAACAACTTTAGCATCTTTATTTAATTTTTTAATTACTCTTCCAGCTGCAATCATAGGAGAAACAGAAGGAGATACATCTTTTACTAAGTCGTTATAACATTTTCTTAACATACCAACCCACATAGGGCAACAACAAGAGGTTATTAATACATCTCCAGTTTTTTCTACATGGTGATTAAATTCAACAGCTTCCTTTATTGATAACATATCAGCTGCAAAGGCAACTTCAATCATATCAGTAAAGCCTATTTTTATAAAAGCTTCTCTTAGCATATCTAATGTTACATTTTCGCCAAATTGCCCAGCTATGGCAGGAGCAACAGTAGCTATTACTTTTTCATTATTTTTTATTAAATCAATAATTGGAAGAAGCTCTATTCTATCTAAGAAATGACCACTTTCACATACTTGAACACATATACCACAGTTTTCACAAAGGTTAGGATCTATATATTTACTGTTATCTAAAGGATTAGTTAATATTGCATCAAAAGGGCATAGACTTTGACATTTTCCTTTAGTATCTTTAGAACAGTTTTCAGTACATACAGATACCTTTTCAACTATATTTTTCTTTATTTTATGTGATGTGATAGCTTTTTTTATATCATAAGCAATATTATTAGAGTTTTTATCTATATCAACTCCACATAGGGAAGAAAGAACCTCTATTGCTTCTTCTTTACTATTAAAATTATCTTTTATCATATTATTTAATTTTTCATCGAAATTATCTTCTGAATAATATGATGAAATAAGATCTTTGAATAAAGAGTCATATTTTTTATTCATTATAAATCCTCCTAAAATCTATTTAATAAGATTATTATGTGCACAAATTTAAATCGTATTAGTAAAGTGTATAAATTTTTGCAAGTTGGAGAGTATTTTAAACAAACAATAAATCAATAATAGGAAAAGGTGATATGTAATGAAATATATTATTTTAACTGGAGTAGTAGTACTAATTTGGATGTTTTATATGGCTTTATTTAATGCAGCATCAAAAGCGGATAGATATCTAGAAGAGGAACTTGCAAAAAGTATTAAAGAGGAAGTTAATGATAATTTAGAATAAAAAATATGTTTAGGAATATAATTTATTGATAGCATTTTATAATAGGGGATATAAATGATTGATGTACTTCTAGATCCAGGACATGGTGGATATGATGTTGGTGCTACTGGTATAAGTGGAATAAAAGAAAAGGAATGCACTTTGTATGTATGTAAGGCTTGTGAGTCAATTTTAAAAAGTAATAACCTTAGTGTTAAATTAACAAGAAGAGATGATACGTATTTAACTGAGAATGAAAGAAATAAAATAGCCAAAAGTTTGAATCCTAAATGCTTTATTTCAGTTCATTTTAATAGTAGTAATAATTTAATAGAATCTGGGACAGAAGTATTTTATGATGGCAATTCCTTAAGTGGAAAAGAAATAGGTCAGCATATAATAGAATGTATAAATAAAGAAACTGAATTACCTATTAAAGGCATAGAAAGTGATAAATACAAAGAGTTAGAGGAAATTGAAAGTGTAGCTATTCTAATAAAAGTATGTTATTTAAGTAATCCAAAGGAAGAAAAATTACTTAAGGATTATAGTTTTAAAGAAAAAATAGCACAAGGATTAGCTAAAGGGATTTTAAAGTATTTAGAGGAAAATAATATTATAGAAGTTAAAAGTGATGTTATTAGTGGGGGATATAATATGACTGATGTTAAAAGCAATATAATAAATGAACCGTTAGAAGATAAAAATCAAGCTAAGCAATGGGCAAAAAACAAAGGTGCTACTTCAAAGTTTATAGGATTAGCTGATTTATATTGGAAGTTATATAAGGAGTGTGGAGGAGTTAATCCTACAGTGGCATATGCTCAAGCTGCTTTAGAAACAGAATACGGAAAATTCGGAGGAATTGTTAAAGAGGAGTTTAAAAATCCATGTGGTTTAAAAACCTCTATATCAACAGATAATTCACCAGATGCTCATGCAAAATTTGATACATGGATAAAAGGAGTACAAGCTCATTTAGATCACTTAGCTTTATATGCTGGGGCTAGTGGATATCCTAAACTAAATAGCGTAGATCCAAAGCATTTTCAATATTTAATGGGAATATGTAAATATGTTGAGGATTTAGGGGGAAAATGGGTCCCATCATTAGATTATGGCATGAAAATAATAGAACTTATAAATGATATATCATCCACAGAAATAATAGATGCTTTTAAAGAGAGTGATATAGATAAAGAAGATGAGAATAATATAACATCAGATAAAGCCATATTAGAGGTTGATAAAAAATTTGAGAATATAAATGATGTTTTAAAAGGATTGAAGGAAGAATTTATAACAATCAAAGGAAATAGCAATAATGATAAAGAATATATTGATAAGATCTCAAAAGAAAATGATTTATTAAAAGAAGAGAATTTAAATCTTAAAAATAAATTAGAGGAATATAAAAAGATAATAGAATCAATATATGATCTAGTAGATAGTAAATAAAATTTCACTTTGAATTTAAAGAATAATATAAGTTTATTTATTATATATAATTATGATTGTTTCAGAGGGATATTTTATACCCTCTGAATTTTATATTGCTATATTTTATACACTAACTATATCTTAAATATAAGATAGAGAATATTTTAGGTAGAGTATTATATATTTTATATAAAATAAAAAGGAATTGCTTTTGCAATTCCTTTTGGTCGGGGTGACAGGGATCGAACCTGCGACCTCATGGTCCCAAACCACGCGCGCTCCCATCTGCGCCACACCCCGGCGACATCTACTATTATATGAGAAAAAAATAAGGTTGTCAACAAAAAAATAAAAAAATATTATATTTTATTAATATATATGATATTTTCATAAGGATGTTATAATGTTAAGTAGTAATTTAATAATTAAAAAATGAGGTGGAACAAATGAAAATAAGTTCAATTGTTATGCTAGCAGCTAGTTTCTTATTAATAGTTGTTGGTATAGTATTGTTTGCAAACAAAAAAAGATTTGATGGGGAAAATCAAACAGGAAAATATAGTGCTAAATACATACAAATTAATGCTTTAGGAAATATTTTTATTGGATTTTTAGGAACTATTTTAGGAGCGGTAGATAATTTTGTTAGTGGAAATTCAATAAAAATAGCTTTCGTGGTAGTTATAATAGGTGGGTCAATAGTACAAAAAATAATTGCCAATAAAATTATAAAATAGGTAATAAATGTAAATTAAAGTTAATTTTTTGTAAATTAAGTGAAAAAAAACTGTTTATTTAACAAAGAAATGTCAATTTTATGTTGTTACAAAAAGGTTTCAAATGTTATAATGTTAGGTGTAAAACTTTTAACATAGGGGAGGGATGAGTTCCTATTTTCATTAAATGGGAGCAAGTAGATATGAAGAAGAAAATAATTTCAATAGTTCTTGCTGCTTCAATGACATTCGGAGTAGGACAAAGTGTATTCGCAACTCCACTTACGGATAGTCAAAAGCAACAAATGGAACAAAATCAAGATAAATATGCAGATATAAATAGTAAGATAAGAGAGTTAGAAAATAAAATAGATGGATTATCAGCTAAAATAGAGCCTTTATTTTTCCAAGTTGAAAAAAATAAGGATGAAATAGCTAAAACAGAAGAATCAATTTCAACGGTTAAAGTTCAAATTGAAGAATCAAAGAAAAAAATAGAAAAACAGCAAGAAGTTTTAGGACAAAGAATTAGAGCAACTTATAAAAGTGGTGGACAAGCAAACTACTTAGGTGCTTTATTAGAATCTAATGGTATAAGTGATTTCTTATCAAGAGCACAAGCTATTAGTAAAGTAATGGGTATGGATAAGCAAGTTATCGATGAATTAACTTCTGAAAAGGAGAAACTTGATAACCAAGTTAAAGAATTAGAAGATAAAACTGCTGAATTAAATAAGCTTAATACAGAAACTCAAACAAAAATAGATGATTTAAATAAAATGAAAGCTGAACAAGAAGGCATTATTCAAGAAATGAAGTCTGAACAAGAAAAGGTTGTTGGAGAATTAGCACCTTTAGAAAGACAATTAATTGAGCCTTGGGTAAATAAAATTAATTCAAATAGTTCTATAGATGAGTTAAATCAAGCCAAGACAGCTTTACAAGGTTTAAGAAACCAAATAAAAACTTCAGATGTAGATGCTGAAGCAGTCCAAGCTATAGAAAAAGCTAAAGACTTAATCGCTGAAAAGCAAGCGGAAGGAAACTCAGCAAACACTCCAAATAGAGGTGGAAATGTAAATAATGGTGGAAATACTGCTAGTGGAGGAAGCTCATCAGGTAGCGGAAGTTCATCAGGCGGTGGAAATGTAGTAGCACCTCCAAGTCAAGGGGCAGCATCATCATTAATATCATATGCTTATCAATTTATAGGTAGACCTTATGTATTTGGAGCAACAGGTCCAGATTCATTTGACTGTTCAGGATTTACTCAATATGTATATAAAAATGCTTTAGGTATTGGGTTATCAAGAACTACTTATACTCAAGTAAATGAAGGTAAGCAGGTTTCAAGAGATCAATTACAACCGGGTGATTTAGTATTTACTGAAGGACCAGCATCAGCTCCAGGCCATGTTGGAATATATGTAGGAAATGGAAATATGATTCATGCTGCAAGACCAGGTGTTGGTGTAGTAGTAGGACCAATATATAATTTTTCAACTGCAAGAAGAATATTATAATTGTAAGTTATTATGCCAAACAGATAATTTCTGTTTGGCATATTTTATTTTATAGAACTTTATCAAGGTTATAGTTGATTTTTAGTGTAAGAAAGAATTAAAAATTATTATAGAATATAATTTTTAAGAAATTAAATAATCAGTATTAAGAAATTATTTTCCCTGTTTAGAGATAATATTAATGTTATTATTAAAAAATACTTAATTAAAAGACTCATTTTAGTAAAGCATAATAGTAAACAAAATTATTAGTGACAACTACTATATGCTATAATATAAAAGATATAAATATGAGTTGAAATAAGTGTTTATTTATACTTTTAAATATAGTAAAGGTGAGTGTGAAGAATAATGAATGAAAATTTTAGAGAGTTGGATTTAACTTTAGTTAATAATGATGAAACTCTTGATGATTTACAGTTAAATGGATTACATATAATACAGAAAAAAGAAGGATTTAGATTTGGAATAGATGCTGTTTTGTTAGCTAATTTTGCTAATGTAAATAAAAAGCATTCAGTATTAGATTTATGTACAGGAACAGGAATCATTCCTTTTGTTATTTATGGTAAGAAAAATCCTAAAGAAGTAGTTGGTATAGAAATTCAAGAAGAATTTGCAGAAATGGCTAGGAGAAGTGCCACTATAAATAATATACAGGATAAGGTTTCTTTTGTCTGCGGAGATTTAAAAGATAAAAATTTAAGTAATTCATTACCTAAATTTGATGTGGTTACTGTCAATCCGCCATATAAATTAAGTAATGCTGGAATTGTTAATCCAGAAGATAAACTTGCTATAGCTAGGCATGAAATAATGTGTAATTTAGAGGATGTTATAGCGGCAAGTAGAAGATTCTTAAAAGATAATGGTAGACTTTATATGGTACATAGACCAGAAAGATTAGCAGATATATTCTGTTTAATGAGAAAATATAAAATAGAGCCTAAGAGAGTTAGAATGATTCATCCAAATACTAAAAAAGCGGCTAATATTGTATTAGTAGAAGGACAAAGAGATGGAGGAGCCTTCTTAAAATGGGAACCACCTTTATATGTTTATAAAGATGAAGGTGGATATAGTGAAGAGATAGACAGAATATATGGAAGGGAGAGCAAATAAAATGAGTAAGATTTATTTAGTACCAACTCCTATAGGGAATTTAGGAGATATAACTTTAAGAGCTTTAGAAGTTTTAAAAAATGTTGATTTAATAGCAGCTGAAGATACAAGACAAACACTTAAGCTTTTAAATCATTTTGAAATAAAAAAGCCTTTAATGAGCTATCATAAGCATAATGAACAAGGAAAAGGTGATGAGATACTTAGAAGAGTTAAAGAAGGTGTTTCTGTAGCTATAGTAAGTGATGCTGGAACTCCAGGAATATCAGATCCAGGAAGTGTAGTTGTTGAAAAGTGCATAGCTGAGGGGATAGAATTTGAGGTATTACCAGGAGCAACTGCCTTTACCACAGCTTTAATATACTCAGGATTAGACACAACTAAATTTATGTTCAAAGGATTTTTCCCTAGAGAGAATAAAGAGAAAAAGGCTTTCATTGAAGATATAAAGGATAGAACTGAAACAATAATAATATATGAATCACCATACAGAATTTTAGATACAATAGATACTTTAAAAGAAGGATTAGGAAATAGAAATATAGCAGTGTGTAGAGAGTTAACTAAACTTCACGAAGAAATATTTAGAGGAACTATGGAAGAAGCAAAATTTCACTTTGAAGAGAATTCCCCTAAGGGTGAATTTGTTTGTGTAATATCAGGAAAATCAGATGAAGAAATTGAAGAAGAGAATAATGCTAAGTGGAGTAATATGTCAATTGAGGAGCATATAATCCACTACATAGATAATGAGGGAATGAAGAAAAAGGATGCTATAAAGCAAGTAGCAAAAGATAGAGGAGTTGCAAAATCAGAAATCTATAAATTCTCGTTAAATATATAAGTATTATAAAATAAAAAAATAAAGCACTTCATAGGGGATTATGAAGTGCTTTAACACTATAAGGGGATATAGTGTTAAAAAATTATTATTGGTTAGGGTTAAAATGGTTAATTAATTATTTATATAAATAAGTTAATTACTATTTTTTTAATTCATCTAAACATTTTTGGCAGATGTTTTTACCTTTGTAGTTAACAACATCTCTAGCGTCTCCGCAGAATATACATGCTGGCTCATATTTCTTTAATATGATTTGCTCTCCATCTACATAGATTTCTAAAGCATCTTTTTCTGCTATATCTAATGTTCTTCTTAACTCTATAGGAATAACTATTCTTCCTAATTCGTCTACTCTTCTTACTACACCTGTTGATTTCATTATACTTCCTCCTTGCATTTTACAACTTTCGACAAAACGCATTATAATATTAACAAACTTGTCATATTAAGTCAATATGTTTTGTCAAAAAAAATGTTTGTTTACAATTTTTTTTATTCTCAATCAATTATATATTCAATATACTACCATTTTTTTGAAAAGTCAAGGTAAAGATTAATTTATTTTACATAAATAAACTAACTTTGATTTAACAAAAAGTTAAATAAAAGGATAAATTTTGATATATTAATATAAAATTCTATAAAAAAAGTAATAATTAATACAATCAAATTAGCCTATAAAATAAAATTGGAAAAAAATATTAAAAATGTCGTATGACAAATTATTCATTATATATAATATTCTATGATTAAGTGAATACTTTGTTTATTATTATTTAAGAAAATATAAAAAAAACTCACATAAAAAAGAAAAAGTAGAATTAAAATAAAAAAATAGAATATTATAAAAATGAGTTGGATTTGAAAAGTAAAATATATTTAAATTTTTATAAAAAAATTTGAATATATTTTACTTTTATAGGATTAAATATAAAAGTAAAATATGGTTAAAATAGATTATTATATAATTTTTTATGCTTTATCTATAAAATAAGTTAAGAAAGAATGAAATAGAAGGTATTAACTTGTAATGTGATTATAAATACTATATAATACATAATAAGGGTTTACAACGAAATTTGAGGTGTGCTATGGATATTAATAATTTTAATTCTGAACAAATAAAAATTTTAGCGGAAGAAATGTCAAAGAGCAGTATGGTTTCTTATGATGAATTGCCAAAATATGATTTGTTTCTTTCACAAGTTATAGACTATTTAAATGACAAGTTTACGGAAGATAAATTTACTAATAATATAGTTCAAAATTATATTAAAAGTGAGGTAATATCAAAGCCGGAAGATGGAAAAAAACGTGGATATACTAAGGTGCACTTAGCTCAATTGGTTTTATTAAGTTATATGAGACCCTTACTAAAAACCGATGAGATAAAAAAAGTATTTGCTCTAGCATTTAATGATATTAATGATAGAAGCGATGACATAATATCTTGGGAAACGGCTTATAAGATGTTTGGAGAAGTACAAGAAGAGAGTATAAAAAGATTCTTAGAAATGCCATTAGTAGACAATGACAAAATAGAAGAAATAATTAAAATTTCTGATATAAAAGAAGAAGATAGAGACTATATAGTAACTTTCTTAACAGTTATGACATTAATTGCACAAGCAAGCGTTGTAAAGAAAGTAGTACAAAAAATAGTTAATGAATATCATAAGGAAGAAAAGTAAAAAAGTTGAAGGCGAAGCTTCAACTTTTTTTGTTTATTCAAAGAAAGAAATATTATAATTACAAGTAAATTCTTTTCCAGGTAAAAGTGATTCAATTGCAGCCTTATCTTTAAATTCACCAGTGAATCCATCAAAATCTGCATGTCCAAACCAAGGTTCAATACAGATGAAAGGAGCACCAGTATCTTTTGTCCATAGACCTAAATAAGGGAATTGACCAAAGTCAAATTCTAAGTATTTATTATGCTTTTTAGATTTTAATGAAATCTTGTCTGAATTTAAGTTTTTAAAAACTAAAGCATCATTTTTAAATAAATCAAAAGAAAGTGGAATTATGTTTTCGTTTTGTAAGAAAGGTTTTTCTTCTTTAGAAAAATAGCCAGCTCCAACTAATTGCATAATATTAGCAGTTTCTTTTTTGTTAAATTCAAAATAGTAATCATCAAAGTTATCATTTTCAATAGGACACATGAATGCTGGATGAGCTCCAATTGAGAAATACATTTCCTTATCATCTAAATTTTTTACTATATAATCAATACTTAGATTTATGTCATTTAAAGTATATTTTATTATAAGTGAAAATTTAAAAGGATAAACCTTTAATGTATCTTCAGAATAATTTAATTCAAAAGAAATTGAATTATTAGTTTGTTCTATCATTTCAAAATCACGAACTCTAGCTAGTCCATGTTGAGGAAGCTCATAAGTTTTTCCATCCACGATATATTTCCCATTAAATACTTTACCAACTATAGGAAAAAGTATTGGGGCATGATATTTCCAATAAGCTTCATCTCCAGACCATAAAAATTCAGTGTTACCTTTTTTCCCTCTTATGCTATGTAATTCACCACCATGATTACTTAAAGAGATTTTTAAGTGTTCGTTTTCAAGAGTATAAATCATAATCTCATCCTTTCAGAGTAGTATATTTTAAAATAATTATATCACTAATTATGTATAGTAAAAAAGCTAGAAAACAATCATTTAAGATTATTTTCCAGCTAGTTAACATATTATTTTGGATTAACATCCTTGTAGATGTAGTTCTGTATTTGTTCTTTTGTTTTTGTTTCATCAAATGTTAGATACCAAACACCATCAATCATTTCACCTTTACAATATCCATCTAGAGGGAAACGCATATTTTCTACTGGAGGAATACCAGTTGAAGCCACTGATGTAGCTACGCTAAGTATTTTAGATGGAGTTAAGTTTGTTTCAACATAAGGTAAAAGCTTATTAATTGTTTCAGGATATTCAGTGACCTTTAAAGTTGAAAGTTTCTTTATAATTCCGTCAAGAACATTTCTTTGTCTTTCAGTTCTTTCATAATCTCCATCACCGACATAACGAACTCTTGCGTATCCAACAGCTTGAGTACCATTTAATACTTGTTCACCTTCATGAACAGGTTTATATTCTGTGCCAGTTATTTGTGCAACATTTTCAACGTATTTATTAACTTCGTTAACTTCATAAGGTTTTATATTGATTGAAACTCCGCCGATATCATCTATTATCTTAGCTAAGTTATCAAAGTTAACAGTTACATAATCTTTTACATTAAGTCCGAAGTTTTCATTTATTGTTTTTAATGCTAAAGTAGGACCGCCATAAGCATAAGCATGTGTTAATTTAGTTTTTCCATGACCATCAACCTCAACATAACTATCTCTCATAAGAGAAGTAAGTTTTATTTTATTATGTTTAGTATCTATTGTAGCTATCATTATTGCATCAGAACGTCCAACATCATTATGATCTCTACTATCTACTCCAAAAAGAGCGATATTTAATATACCATCTTGGAATAAGTCCTTATTATCTTTATCAATACCTAAAGAATCATCGTCTTGAGCTATTTTTTTTATGTCCATTTTATTTAATGTTGAATATACATATGTAGCACCTAATCCTATACTTACAAGTAATACGAAAAATAGAGTCAATATTATCACTTTAAGTTTATTTTTTTTCTTAGGTGTATTACTGTTATTAGGATTATTGTTTTTTGTATGTTTGCCTTGCGACATTAATTTCACCAACCTTCACCCTTTTTAAAATTTTACATATTTAACTATTTTAATTTTATTCCTATTCATTAACAAAAAAGTTACATTTTTATTAATTATACATATGTATTATAAATATGTATAATTAATATAGTTAGAGTTAATTATACTTATTATCATGAATTATAAGGAGTAGAGTATGAAAAAGAAATCAAAAAGTTTTTTGAGAAAAGCTATAATATTTCTTATTATGTTTATAAAGAAAATAGGAGATGATGATATTTTTGCCTTAGGGGCTCAATTAGCTTATTATATGGTATTATCATTTATTCCTTTTTTAATGTTTTTAATGACTTTGGTAGGATTCAGCCATTTAAATAGTGATTCTGTGCTTAATCTATTAAGTAATGTAATGCCTACAGAGGCTTTTACTTTAATACAAAATACTGTTATTGAAATAGTGGATGTAGAACAAACAGGATTATTATGGATAAGTATTGGATTAGCTATCTGGGTATCTTCTTCAGGATTTAAAGCTGTAATAAAAGGATTAAATAAAGCTTATGGAGTTAAAGAAACAAGGTCATATGTAAAGTTAAAGGCATTCTCAATTATATATACAATTTTATTAGCTTTAGTTATTATAGCTACCTTGTTTTTATTTGTATTTGGAGATGTAATAGGTGATTTTTTAATAAGAGAATTAGAACATCCAGAATTTATATATTCTTTATGGAATATCTTAAGGTATATAGTTGTTATTTTAATAATGATATTATTTTTTATGTTTTTATATAATGCCACTCCTTGTGTAAGACTAGGATGGTTAGAAGTAATTCCAGGAGCAGCTGCTACAACAATAGGGTGGATAGTAGTTTCATATATATTTGCATATTATGTTAATAACTTTAGTAATTATTCTAGGTTGTATGGAAGCTTAGGGGCTGTATTTATGTTTATGACATGGCTGTTTATAACTTCAATGATTTTAATACTAGGTGGAGAAATAAATGCTGTTTTAGCTGAGAAAGGTAAACTAGGTGATTTGTAATATAAAAGAGGCTTTGAACTATAATTCAAAGCCTCTTTTTATATTAATTAAATTTATTATTTTTCATAACCATTTGGATGATCTTTATGCCAGTTCCAAGCTGTTTCAATTATTGTTTCTAATGAATTGAATTTTGGTTTCCAGTTTAATTCTTCAATAGCTTTATCTGATGATGCTATTAATGTTGCTGGATCTCCAGCTCTTCTAGGTGCTACCTCAGCAGGAATTGGATGACCAGTTACTTTTCTAGCAACCTCCACAACCTCTTTTACAGTAAATCCTGTACCATTACCAAGATTATATATTCTACTTTCTCCGCCATTCATTAATCTCTCTAATGCTAGTGAGTGAGCTGATGCTAAATCTGATACATGTATATAGTCTCTTACACAAGTACCATCCTTAGTATTATAATCGTCTCCAAACATCATTATCTTGTCTCTTTTTCCTAAAGCAACTTGTAATATTAAAGGTATTAGGTGAGTTTCAGGTGAGTGATCTTCACCAATCTTTCCGTTTATATGAGCTCCAGCTGCATTAAAATATCTTAAGGCAGTATATTTTATTCCATAGCAAGTATCACACCATTTTAAAATCTTTTCAACAAGAAGCTTAGACTCTCCATAAGCATTTGTTGGAATATTTTTATCAGTTTCTAATATAGGAATATTTTCTGGTTCCCCATAAGTAGCTGCTGTTGAAGAGAATACTATATATTTTACATTATGATCTCTCATGGCTTCTAATAGACTTATAGTTCCTGAAACATTGTTATTAAAGTATTTTAAAGGTTCTGTCATGCTTTCACCAACAAGAGAGTAGGCAGCAAAGTCAATAACAGCTTCTATATTGTTTTCAGTAAAAATCTTATCTAATATTTTTCTATCTCTTAAATCACCTTTATAAAGTTTTCCACCAAGAATAGCATCTTCATGTCCTTTTTCAAAGTTGTCCAAGATAACAACTTCCTTATTATTTTCAAGTAGTTCTGCAACCATATGACTTCCTATATAACCTGCACCACCACAAACTAAAATTGCCATGTTAATACCTCCAATAAATATAATTCTAATATTATTATATACTATTATAAGTAAAAGTTTTACTAAAATAAATAGATTTTCCTATAAAATATGAATATATTTTACTTTTTTGGTTAAAATGGTAGATAACGATTTTTTAGGAGGTAATATTGCATGAATAAAATAGTATTATTAGGACGTTTAGTAAAGAATCCAGAATTAAGATATGTAGAGGGTGGAGAAAAAGTATATACGAAGTTCACAATTGCTGTATCAAGAAATTTTAAGTCTTCTACAGGAGAAAGAAAAAAGGATTTTATTCCAATAATAATGTGGGAGAAAAAGGCCGAAATAGCTTGCAAATATCTAAAAAAAGGTGATTTATTAAGTGTGAGTGGTAGACTTATAACGAGAAATTTTGAGGATAGTGAAGGGAAGAGAAGATATATAGTAGAGGTTTCAGTAGAAGATTTTAAGTGTGTTAATTTCAATCATGACAAAGTAGATAATAATTTTTAATATAAAATAAAAAGTAGTAAGTAAATTTTACTTACTACTTTTTTAGTTTATTGTGATTTAAGTATCATAATTTAAGAATTATTTTAAAGCATTTCCGATTTCAACACCAAAGTTGAAAGCTTCTTGTGACTCTGCTTCTGATGGCTTAAATTTAATTTTTAATCCTTCAACAGGCATTTTCATTTTTAATTCTTTTAATCTTGTTTCAATTCTAGGAACAGCTTCACCGCTCCATCCGTATGAACCAAATGCACCAGCTATTTTTCCACCGTGAACTACAGGGTTAAGTTTTGACATTAAGTCTCTTACTGGCTCAAGAAGTTCATTTACTATTGTTGGAGAACCAAATAATATAGCATCTGATGAACCAACTTCACCAACTAATTCTGCCATATCATGTTCTATTATATTATATAGGCTTATTTCTAAATTTCCAGTTGATTTCATACCTTCAATTATTTCTTCAGCTATTTGTTTAGTATATCCATATGCAGAAACATAGAATATTGAAACTTTTTTAATTTCATTAGCTGGAGCTGGAGTACTCCATTCTTTATAAAGGTTAACTATTTTAAATGGATTAGCTCTTAAAATTGGACCATGACCTGGACATATAATTTCTATGTCTAAATCTTTTATCTTATCAAGTGCTTTTAAAACATATGGTTTAAATGGTCCCATTATGCAATCAAAATAATATCTTAATGATTCCATATATTCTTCTTCATTTGGAATTAAATCGTCAAACATCTCTTCACAAGAGTAGTGACTTCCAAATGAATCACAAGTGATAAGAGTTTTATCTTCTTCTACATAAGTGTAGATTGTGTCAGGCCAATGTAAGAATGGTACTGACATGAATTTTAAAGTTTTATTTCCTAAAGAAATTGAATCACCATCTTTTACAGGCATTGATTCAAAATCCCTGTTTGCTATTTCTTTTAAATAATTAATAGCAACAGGTGATGCTACTACTTTAGCATTAGGAGCTAATTCTAATAATTTATCTATAGAACCAGCATGGTCAGGTTCAGTATGACTTACAACTATGTAGTCAATTTCTGAAGGCTCAACACCTAAGTCTTTTAATCTTGATATATATTGATCAAAGAATTCAGCTTTTACAGTTTCAAAAACTGCTGTTTTTTCACTACCTTTTACAACATATGAATTATAAGTTGTACCATAAGGTGTGTACATTATTATGTCAAATACTCTAAGGTTTGGATCTAATGCTCCTACCCAAAATAAATCGTCTTTAATATTTAAGTGCTTCACTACATACGCTACATATTTTTTGTAGAATAATATGCAGCTACCTCCCTTCAAAATGTAATATATTTTATAAATTAAAAATTATGCATAAACCTAAAAATATTAGTCCTATTAATTAAAAAAGTAAATTCTTATTATATATAGAATTACCAATAATTATTTTACTATGTCAAATAACAGAATATTTTTTTGATAAAATAATATAAAAAGTACATTTATTTTTCTAATTAATTAATAATATCAAGTAATAAATTTTATTACTTGATATTATTAATTATACACTTTTAGTATTAAAAGTAAATAGAAATTGAGCATTATTAACTCAATTTTAAACTAAAAGATAATTAGGAATTTTCAGAAAATTACAAAGAAGATTACATAAAAAATAGCAGACTTTTAATTGAAATTTAGTAAAAAAGAAATCACATCCTAAAATTCTAGGATATGATTTCTCTTTTTTTATTTTTACTAAAATCTTATTTAAAAAAATTATTTTTTCTTTTTCTTTAAAGTTAGATAAGCACCAGCAGCTGATATAGCAACACCAGCAGTAGCTAAAGCACCTGTACTGATTGGAGTACCAGTATTAGGAAGATTGCCGCTATCTTTTTTGTTTGTAGTAACTTCTAAGGTTATCTTATCTGATTCTTTTCCGTTTTTATCAATTGAAGATACTTCGAACTTATACTTAGTATTAGGATTTAAATCCTTAGCTAAGAATTCAAGTGGAGTCTTATCAGTAGGAACTCTGCCTATTTCCTTTCCATCTTGATAAACAACATACTCTTGAATTGGTTCTGCCTTTTCAGGAGCATTCCAGCTTAATAAAGCACTATTGTGAGTAACTTCTTTACTAGCTAAATCGGCTGGTGCAGCAGGCTTTTCTTCTGGATTTTCAGGTTTCTCTGAATCGCCAGGTTTTTCAGGATTTTCAGGTTTCTCTGAATCACCAGGTTGATCAGGATCAACTGGCTTTTCAGGATCAACAGGTTTTTCAGGGTCAACAGGTTGATCAGGATTTTCAGGTTTATCTGGGTTAGTAGGCTGATCTGGATCAACAGGTTTATTTGGTTCATCTGGGTTTAAAACAGGAGGTAATGCTACATCTCCATCTAATCCTTTAACTGCTACTTCGTATATTCTAGCTGCAGAGTCAGCTCCTTGAGTAGGTTGAATAATATTTAATCTAACATATCTAGCTTTAGTAACAGGGAAGGCATCATTACTTACAGCCTTTGTATTATCATTTACATTTAATACAGGAGTGAAGTTTTCACCGTCGTTACTAACTTCAAGAGAGTAAGCTCTAGTATTCATACCGCTACTTTCTCCACCAGCTTCAGCATGGCTTATTTCTAATTCACCTATAGTTTTAACATCCCCTAAATCTATAGTTAATGTATGTGGAGCAGAGCCAACAGCACACCACTTAGTTTTAACATCTCCGTCTAGAGCAAATTTAGGTGACTCGTTTTCATTAACAAAACTTGATGCTGTAGCAGGTTTGTTAAGTGATAGGTTTACTAAACCATCCTTTGCAGCATTTGTAACTGTTATAAGCTCAGTTTTAGTTTCAACATTTTCTCCAGAAGAGTTTTTAGCAGTAAGTATTACTGGATAAACTCCTTCTTCTTCATAAGTTACAGTTGGATTTTGCTCTGTACTAGTCTCAACTGTAGCGCCTGGGAATTTCCATTCAATTTCTTCAGTAACTTCAGAGCTAGTATTAGTAAATGTTACTGATTGACCTGGTGCTATTAGTGTGTTTGAAACTTTAAATGAAGCTGTTGGAGATGGATAAGCAGGCCATTCCATATTTATTGTTTGTCCATTTCCTCTATTATAGTTTTTGTTAACAGCAACAACTTCAAACGTAGTGTTTGCTTCTTTGTCATTTCTTCTTAAATCACTAACATAATAGCTTGTGTTAGGAGTTGCACCTAATAATACTTTAGTGCCATCTTTCATAACTCTATAAACTTCGTAATGATGTACAACGGAAGCATTTCCTTCTGGAGTCCATGAAAGTCTAGCACCTGCATATATTCCATCCTTAAAGTCTACATCGTTTAAATTAGTATTAGATACATTAACAATAGAACTTGAGTTAGGTGTTTCAATTGTTATGTTGCCTAAGTTAGCTGAGAAGTTTTCAACACATACAGGACTTGATACTTTATAAGAAATTGTTTTAATTGATTTTCCTACATATGGTGAAACATCGTAAGTAAGCTTAGTCCAGTCAGTACCAAGTTTTTTATCGGCAGCAATAGTAGCCTCTGTACCATCATGGAATGTAAGAACTAAGTTCATATCTACAGTATTTCCATTAGCCTTAGCGGTAGTTGTAAATTGAACGCCTTCAGGTAAAGCTAAATCAGCACTATAAAGTTTTATTGTAGAAGATTTACCCTCAGCTAGGTATCCAGAAAGCTTAATTGAGTTACCTCCATAGTAAGCAGTAGTATAATCTATATCAGCTTTTACATTGTTATTTTCTTCATTTGAAATAACCCATCTATAAGTTGGCATTATATCGTTTAAACTTCTATTATTCCAATCTTGAGTAGATACCTTAGCACCATCAACATAGAAGTCATATCCATTACCCATATTAAAGTTAGTTGTGAAAGGAAGAGTAGTTACAGCACTCTTTTCAACAGAGTATGTTGAGATTCCTCTCCAATCAAGGTTTTCAGCGTTAGTTCCTTTTGATGGGTCACCATGCTCATTAACCCATAATCTACTTTCATTATATTGGAACTCCTCTGGAGTCTTAGCATCAAAGTAAGTCCAGCTTGGGCAATATAATCCTAATGAAGTAAATGGAGCTTGATCTTCTCTTTGATAATGAGTCCATCTAAGTGGAGTTTTATAACCATTTGCTTGAACATCTATACCAGCATATAAATCATAAGGATTAATTCCTATGTCCTTAGCTTTTTCATTAGATACTCTTAATAAATCTTTATCTTTTAAACTGTTGTATGTCCACCAGAAATTCAAGAACATACTATCAGCAACTTTATTTTTATCTCCATCTAATAGGAAGTATTCATTTTTATCAGTTAAAGCATTTTGCCAATCCATTTCACCATCTTTTGTCATTGAATCATACCACATGATTTCAAGTTTTCCATTGGATTTTGCTTTAAATTGTTTTATTAATTCTTGCATAAGTTGTGCGTGTTCAGGAGTTAAAGGTTCTTGCTCAGTTCCTTCAGTCTCTTGATTTATGAACCATCCATCAAAGCCATATGTTTCAGCAACTTCGATTAATTTATCTACTATAGGGAAGTTACCATTTGCATCCTTTTGAAGGAATTGATCAAGCCATTCCATTTTTCCACCATGAGCAGTCATAGGGAAGAATACAGTACCTAAAACAGGAACTCCATTTCTATGAGCTGAATCAGTAACATCTGGACTTGGAGGAACTATTAATCCTTCACCAGCTGAGCCACCCCAGTAAACTAACTTATCTATGTATTGCCAATAAGAGAATGTGTTAGCACTAAATTTATTCGAACCTTGTGATGGGTTACCACTAGTGTTTGAATTCATTATAGAAATTGCTACAACTTTAACATCTTTGTTTTGAGTGTCATTAATAGTGTCAAGTTTCTCTTTTTCGACTCTTTTTGCTAATGGAACTGTGCTTTTATTGAAGTTTGTATCTTTATCAGTGCTAGCACTCCACTTTAATAAATCTTCTGGATACCAATAAGATGAGATCGGTTGATTCTGAATTGAGTTTGAAGTCTCTTCTTGAGTTTGTACGTAGTTTACAATATTTTTGTCTTGTTTAGGCGTTGCGTAAGTTACCTTTCCTAATGCGTTAAAAGAAAATGCAAATGCTGCAAAAACACAAAGTAAAGCCCTTCTACGCTTACGCATTTTTTGTTTGTTTGCCATAAAAAAATCCCCCTCATATTAACTTTTTATATAACGATTACAGATGAATTATTACATAGTTATAAATTTTCATAAATATAACTAATTATATAAAAAGTGGATAAATTTCAGTTATTACATCGTTTTCATAAAATTTATTAGGAATTTATGAAAAAACACAAAAATATAAATAAAAAAAATAAAATATTCTCAGAAAAATACAAAAAAAATGAATTTTGGGTTTTCATGAAGGGACTTATGTCGTTAAAGAACGATAAAAAATTCTGGAGAGTATGCATGATTTGACATGTTTTTTCAAATAAAGATGATAAGATAAAGGTGATTAATGTGTACATGCATATAACATAGGGAAATGAGGGGGAAATTCGATGAGAGTCATAAAAAATTTGTGTAAAGAAGTAAAATTAGAAGATAAGTGTTACAAATTTTGTTATAGATTAATAGAAACCTGTTTTAAGGGAAACATGGTATATGGCATAGAAGTTGAAAGAAAAGATTTTATGGATGAAGTTTTAACCAATATAGAGAGAGATTCTATTGAAAAAATATCTCCTAACAAGGATAAGGTTGAAAGTTTAATTGATAAGTTACATAAATATGAAGTTTCACCTATACATCTAATAGATGTTATAGGTGAAGATGTAGATAATTATGTGGCTGACTTTGGATGGTAGTAGTATCATAGGAGATAGTAGAATATTAATTAAACAAGGGAGAGGATCTCTATGATAATAGGTATTGGTGTTGACATCATTGAAATAGAAAGAGTTAAAGAAGCTATTCAAAAAAATAAGAATTTTATAAATAAGTTATTTACAGAAAAAGAAATAAATTATTTTAATGATAGAAATATGAATAGCGAGGTTATAGCTGGAAATTTTGCTGCGAAAGAAGCTGTTAGTAAAGCTTTAGGGACTGGTATAAGGGGATTCTCTTTTAAAGATATTGAAATTCTTAGAAATGAATTAGGAAAGCCAGAAGTTACTTTGCATAATGGAGCAATGGTGATAGGAAATGAGCTAGTTGGAAATAATAAATCACTAAAGGTACATTTAAGTATTTCTCATAATAATAGTAGTGCTATTGCGTATGCTGTATTGGAAGGTGAGTATTATGGAAATTTATAGCTCTAATAGTATAAGAAATATGGATAGAGAATATATTGAGGCATTTAATATGCCAAGTATAGTTTTAATGGAAAATGCCATAATTAAATTTTTAGAAAATATAGATTTAACTAAAGAAAGTTTTACTATTATTTCTGGAAGAGGTAATAATGGTGGTGATGCTTTAGGTATTGCAAGACATCTGTTAAATAAGAGTAAAAAAGTTTACGTACATATATTAGAAAAAGAAAAGCATGGATCTGAAGATTATAAAACAAATCTTACTATATTAGAAAAGTTAGGATGTCATATAAATGATATATCTGAATTAAAAAATATAGAAGAGTTAAGAAAGAACATAGTAAATAGTGATGTTGTTATTGATGGTATATTTGGAACTGGACTTAATAAGAACATTTCAGGAATATACCTTGAAACTATAAAATGCATAAATGAAAATAGTAATTTTATTGTTTCAATAGATGTGCCATCAGGTATTAATGCAGATACTGGAGAAGTTTTAGGAATAGCTATTAAGGCTAATGAGACAATAAGCTTTCAGGTTTATAAAAGGGGATTTTTAAATTACAAGAGTTTTGAGTATGTAGGAAATTTAAAAATTGTAGATATAGGAATTCCTAAAGTTATAATTGATAAAAATTCAGATAACATTAGATTTACAGATATAGAATATGTAAGGAGTAAGTTTCCTTATAGAGATAAATTTGGACATAAAGGTACATATGGTAAGTGTTTGATATTTGCTGGGCATAAAGGGTTTGTTGGAGCTGCTTATATGACAGGAAAAGCTACAATAAAAACTGGAGCTGGATTAGTTACAGTATTAACCCATGAAGATGTTCAATGTGAATTATCTATTAAGTTAAACGAAGGAATGACAGGTAAATATAATACTTTAGAAGATTATAATGATTTACTTATTGGCGCTAATGTGGTTGCTATTGGACCGGGTATGGGGAATAATGATACTACCTTCCATAAATTAAAAGAGATATCAGAATTTTATAATGGGAATCTTGTTATAGATGCTGATGGAATAAATGTATTAAGTAGAGAAAAATCACTTTTAAAAAAATATAAAGGAAACATAGTTATAACCCCACATCCAGGTGAAATGGCAAGATTACTAGGAATAGAAATTAAGGATGTCGAGAAAAACAGAATAGATATTGCTAAGAGATGTGCAAAAGAAAATGGAATTATAGTTTTATTAAAGGGATATAACACTGTAATAACAGATGGTGAAAGGGTATTTATAAATCCTACTGGAAATAGTGCTATGTCATCAGGTGGAATGGGGGATACCTTAACAGGAATTATTACTTCCTTAATATCTCAAGGATTGGATGTTTTTGATGCGGCTGTTTTAGGAGCATATATACATGGATACATAGGTGAAGAGTTATCAAAGGAAAATTTCACAGTAAGTGCTATGGAAATTATAAAGAATATTCCTAATAAAATAAAAGAATTAATTAGCTTTTAGAATAAATAAGATTACTAATTAATAGTATGTAAGGTATAAGGTTTCAATAGGAGGATTTTCATGAGAGGCAAATGGAATACCATACTCATAATACTATTAGTTATAATCTTAGGAGTTATAGGTGGACTAGCTATCTATCAAAAAACTTATAATTTAAAACCAGAAGATATACTAGAAGATATGTTTTCTATAGAGTCTTATGAGACAGAAGTAACATATGATGTTAAAAATTCTAGAGGACAGTTCCAAGAAAAAGGTAGAATTTATTATGATGAAGAAGTTGGGACAAAGATTGTTTTAGATGATAGAGAACAATTATTTAAAGAAGATAAAATAATAATAAACTACTTTAAAGATGAAAAGACTTATGAAGTTGGAAAGGATTATGACCAGTTTTATAGATTCATGTTTATAAATGAATTAAAAAATTTATGTAATGAAGAACATAATTTTACTTATAGATGGAATGATGAAAATGAGAAGTCTGAAGTAATATTAGAGCTTAAAGATTTAAATGGAAATGAGAATTTTGCAAGGGAAGTAATTATTATAGATGCTAATAAAAAGGTTCCCAAGGAGGCTATAATTTACGGAAGAGAGGATTCAGAAAGTGTTTCTATAAGGTTTAACAACTTTAGTAAGGTTAAAAATTAAATTTATTTTTGTGGTTGTTTTAAATTTGAACAACCACAGTATTTATTTAATTTATTTATAGAAAATTAGTATTAGGAATTGTTATTTTACATATTTAATATATTTAATGAGGATAAAATAGGAAAAAACAAATTAAAAAGTAAATATTATGTCAAAAAATATCATTTGCTTAGGACGAAATCTTTGACAAGGTGGCATATTTTGTAATATAATTTATACATAATTTTAGAACTCTTTTTATATTTAGGAGTGGTGTTCATGTCAGTATCAAAGATCAATAAACAAAATTTAAAAAAACAAAAAAAAATTGAGAATTTTAGTCAATTAAAAGGACAAAAGCTAATAACATATAGTGAGGACAAAAAAGAAGATGACTTTTATGAAGCAATGAAGGAAGGATATAAAGCTATGGCTTTAATAAATTCACAATATGCTGAGGAAGGAACTTCTGTAGAATACTTTGATCAAATAGAATATGAGACATGGCTTTGCGGAGTGTGATATAAATGGCTAGTTTAAATGTAAAAAGAGGGGATATATTTTATGCTGATCTTAGCCCAGTTGTTGGATCAGAGCAAGGTGGAATAAGACCGGTTATAATAATACAAAATGATATAGGAAATAGATATAGTCCAACTGTAATTGTTGCGGCTATAACTTCTCAAATAAATAAAGCAAAATTACCTACACATGTAGAGATTTCTTCTGAGGAATATGGATTAAATAGAGATTCAGTTGTTCTTTTAGAACAAATAAGAACTCTTGATAAGAAGAGATTAAAAGAAAAAATTGGACATATGACAGAAGATGATATGAAAAAAGTTAATAAATCTCTATTGATAAGTTTAAATTTACAGTAAAAGATAAGTCAGGCTATGATTAAATTTTTAATCATAGCCTTAATTTTTTTTGAAAAAGCTATTAAAAAGAAGATTTTTATTATTTTTTAATGCATAAGAAAAATAATTTAAAAAAATAAATAAATGTAATCGATATAACCTTTTGTATAGTATTAAAGCTATAAATGTGATACTCTATTTAAAACTTTTTCATAAAAAATTTTATCCAGGATATACTATTATGGACTTTAAACTAAGAAAAACAGCTTTAAGCTATTAAAATCAGAGAGTAATAGAGTAGTCTAATTAGGTATTAAGATATACTTAATGGATGTGATTTAGGGAAAAAGATTAGCATAAATAAAAAAATCCTATATGAAAAATTAATTTTTTGTGATAGAATGAACTTGGCAAAAAGGTAAAACAATATTTTAAAAAAAAGTTTACATAAATGTACAGGAGGTCATTATGAGCAACAAGATACAAGAGTTAAAAAGCATGTCTAAGGTTATAAGAAAAGACATAGTAACTATGCTTACTGAGTCAGCATCAGGACATCCAGGTGGATCTTTATCAATCGCAGATATAGTAACAGTTTTATACTTTGATGAAATGAATATTGATCCAAAAAATCCAAAAGACCCAAATAGAGATAGATTCGTTCTATCAAAAGGACATGCAGCACCAGTATTATATAGTGCTTTAGCAAGAAGAGGATATTTTGATCCAGCAGAATTAACAACATTAAGAAAATTTGGTTCAAACCTTCAAGGACATCCAAATATGAACGACTTACCAGGAATCGACATGTCAACTGGTTCTTTAGGTCAAGGTATATCAGCAGCTGTAGGTATGGCTTTAGCTGGTAAATTAGACAACAAAGATTACAGAGTATTCACTATTTTAGGAGATGGCGAGTTAGAAGAAGGTCAAGTTTGGGAAGCAGCTATGTCAGCAGCTCACTACAGACTAGATAATTTAACAGCTTTCGTTGACTTTAATGGATTACAAATAGATGGAGATATTAAAGAAGTAATGAGTCCTTGTCCAATAGACAAGAAATTCGAAGCTTTCGGATGGAATGTAATAGTTATAAATGGACATGACTATGAAGAAATAATAAATGCTATACAAAAAGCTAAGAGTACAAAAGGAGCACCAACTTGCATAGTTTGTAATACCGTAAAAGGTAAAGGTGTTTCATTCATGGAAAATGAGGCAGCTTGGCATGGAACAGCTCCTACTAAAGAGCAATGTGAGCAAGCTATAGAAGAGATCGGAGGGGACAACTAATGGCAAAGAAAATAGCAACTAGAGAAGCATACGGAAAAGCATTAGCTGCTTTAGCTAACGAGAATGAGAACATAGTAGTTTTAGATGCAGACCTTTCAAAATCAACTAAAACAGCTGATTTCAAAAAAGCATGCCCAGAAAGATTTATAAATATGGGTATTGCAGAAGGAAATATGATGTCAGTAGCAGCAGGTTTATCAACTTGTGGAAAAATTCCATTTGCTAGTACATTTGCTATGTTTGCTGCTGGAAGAGCATTTGAGCAAATAAGAAACTCAATATGTTACCCAAGATTAAATGTAAAAATATGTGCTACTCATGCTGGATTAACAGTTGGTGAAGATGGAGCATCACATCAAGCTATAGAAGACTTATCATTAATGAGAAGTATACCAAATATGACAGTAATATGCCCATCAGATGCTGTTGAAACAGAAGCTGTAATAAGAGCAATTGCAGAGTATAACGGACCTTGCTATGTAAGATTAGGAAGAGCTGGAGTTAACGTAATAAATGATAGACCTGATTACAAATTTGAAATTGGAAAAGGTATAGAATTAAAAGAAGGTAATGATGTAACATTATTTGCTACAGGTATAATGGTTGATGTAGCTATAGAAGCTGTTGAAGCTTTAGCTAAAGAAGGCATAAATGCTAGATTAATAAACATACATACTATTAAACCAATAGATTCAGAGCTTATATTAAAAGCTGCTAAGGAAACTGGAGCACTAGTTACATTAGAAGAGCATAATATAATTGGTGGATTAGGATCAGCTGTAGCTGAGGTTGTTGGAGGAGAATATCCAGTACCAGTAGTTAGAGTTGGTGTTAAAGATACATTCGGAGAAAGTGGTAAACCAGACGAATTATTAAAAGCTTACGGATTAACTTCAGAGGAAGCAGTTAAAGCTGCTAAAAAAGCAATAAGCTTAAAAAGATAATCTTAAATAGTAAGTATGCAGCATGAGTAATTTTTCTCATGCTGTTTTTTATTTTATATAAGAATATAAAATAGCATTGAATTGAAATTAATTGCCATAATATGAATATTAATGGTAATATTAGAGATTGAGAGTAATAAGTTAATGCTTAATTTAAAATGGGGAGAACAAATTAAATATAAATTTATTTAAAAAGGGGGTCTTTAAAATGAAGATTAGTATGAAGACATTAAAGGAGTATGGAATAATTACTGTAGGGGTAATTCTTTTAGCTGTATCATTAGAATACTTTTATTATCCTAATGATATTGCCGCTGGTGGAGTATCAGGATTAGCATTAGTTATAAATAAAGTGACTGGAATGTCACAAGGTATGTTCATGAATATTGCCAACGTAATACTTTTTGCATTAGCATTTTGGCTTATTGGTGGAAACTTTGGAGGACGTAGTATATATGCCGCTTTTGGATTATCAATAACAATAAGTTTAATAGAAAGTTTTTTACCAACTTTTGCGGTAACAGAGAATATGCTTTTAGCTACTATATTTGGTAGTGTGGTAGCAGCTTTTGGAATAGCATTAGTTTTTAGCCAAAACTCATCAACTGGTGGAACTGCTATTGTGGCTAAAATATTAAATAAGTATTTACACATTGATATTGGTAAATCACTTCTATGTGCTGACTGTGTTGTAGTTGTATGTGCTCTTTTAGTATTTGGAGTTGATAAAGCTTTATTTGGGTTAATTGGTGTTTTCATAATGGGAACATTAATCGACAAAATAATAGAAGGTTTTAATTCTTGCAAACAACTTTTAATAATAAGTGAAAAAAGTGAAGAAATTTCCCAGGTAATAATGAAGGAAATTGATAGAGGATGTACTAAAATAGAGGGAACAGGAGCATATTCAAAAAAAACTGTAACTATACTTTATGCAGTTGTAAATAGAAGACAATTTATAAGTTTAAAGAAAAAGATAAAAGAAATAGACCCAAAAGCATTTATAACAGTAAATGATGCTAAAGAGGTATTCGGGGAAGGTTTCCTTGAGTTAGTAGAAATATAGATGTTTGTTATGATATAATTAAGCTGTTTTACATTAACACATAAAATTTTAACAAAAATTAAGTAGATTAATGTAGAAAAATAGAGTAAAATAGTAAAATAGATTAGTGTTGATAGCAATCGGGTAAATTTATATATATATTTTGTCTAAACTTAAGTTTAGAAAATTGTTTTGTTGAGTTAGAAAAAGTTATTAAGGAGTGTTAACAATGATAGAATTTAAGAATGTTAGCAAGGTCTATAATAAGAATGTAAAAGCGTTGGCAAATGTTAATATAAACATAGACAAGGGTGATTTTGTATTCTTAGTAGGGCCTAGTGGTGCTGGTAAATCAACTTTTATTAAAATGTTGTTAAAGGAAGTTGAGCCGACAACAGGAAACATAGTTATGGGGGACGAGGATTTATCTCAAATAAAGAGAAGACAAATACCTTATCACAGAAGAAAAATAGGGATGGTATTCCAAGATTTCAGATTAATACCAACTCTTAACGTTTATGAAAATGTTGCTTTCGCAATGAGAGTAGTAGGGGCTACACCAAAAGAAATAAGAAAAAGAGTTCCAATGGTATTATCACTAGTTGGATTATCTAATAAATATAAAATGTTCCCAAATGAGTTATCAGGAGGAGAGCAACAAAGGGTTTCAATAGCAAGAGCTATAGTTAATAATCCTAAGGTTTTAATAGCTGACGAACCAACAGGAAACTTAGACCCAGATACAGCTAAAGAGATTATGGAATTAATAGATGACATAAACAAGGCCGGCACAACAGTAGTTATGGCTACTCATGCTAAAGAAATAGTTAACTCAATGAAAAAGAGGGTTATAGCTATAGATAAAGGTGAAGTAGTTAGTGATGTTCAGAAAGGAGGATATGAATATGAAGTTTAGTACTATAGGATATTTCATATCAGATGCTTTCAAAAGTTTAAAAAGAAATAGAACAATAAGTATAGCATCTATAGCAACTGTTCTTACTACATTATTTATATTTGGAGCATTTTTATTAACTGCTTTAAATGTTAAAAATGGTGTAACAAATGTTCAAGATAAGGTTGAGATTAATGTTTTCCTTAAAGATGATGTAACTCAAGACCAAAAGGCAGCTATAGAGGCAAAAATCAAAACTGTCCAAGGTGTTAAAGAAGTAGTATTTGAATCTAAAGATCAAGCATTTGCTAAGATGGAAGGTTCAAGTGATTACAATAAAGAAATATTAGCTGGATATAGCAAAGAAAACAACCCATTACCAGCTTCATACATAGTAAGATTAGAAAATACAGATGTAGCTAGTAGCGTTGAAAGCGCTATGAAAACTAATGATAAATATATGGATGGGGTTGAAGATGTAGGTAACGATGAAGAGCTTATAGGAACTATAAACTCATTTGTAAAAGTTATTAATACAGTTGGATTAGTTTTAGGTATAGTATTCGTAGGTGTATCACTATTCTTAATAGTAAATACAATAAAGATAACTGTTTACTCAAGAAGAAGAGAAGTTGGAATAATGAAGTTTGTTGGTGCAACTGACTGGTTCATAAGATGGCCTTTCGTAATTGAAGGGGTTATAATAGGACTTGTTGGTGGTATTTTATCAACGCTTTTATTATTTGCTGGATATAACTTATTGTACGGAAAAGTTGTCTCAGCATCATCATTATATATGCCTCAATTTGTACCACCAATGTATGTATTAACAACAATGTCATGGCAGTTCATACTAGCTGGTATTGTTATCGGTGCAGTAGGTAGTATAATAGCTTTAAGAAAATTCTTAGACGTTTAATATTTAATATAGAATATAAAAAGCTTAAAATACGTAAACTATTTAAATATAGTGTATTTTAAGCTTTTTTTTTGAAAGGGTGGGTTTTATGAGTCATAAAGACGATGAAAAAAAGGAAAATGAGAATAATAAAAATCATAAGATGAAAAAAAGATTGAGAGTTGTGGCCATGGGTGTAGCTTTAGCTCTTATAGTTGGAATTTCTGTTTATGCTGGTAATCGGCTTACTGCCTTTGGAGTTTTACCAATAACTAATGTTAATACTGTTCAGGCATCATTAGAAAATGTGAATGATACAGAAAATTTCAAAAAGGTATTAGAGATAAGAGAAATGCTTTATAGATGGTATGATGGTCAAATAGATGATAGCAAATTAGCCGAAGGTGCCATAAAAGGTATGGTTGCATCTTTAGGAGATCAATATACTTACTATATGAATGAAAAAGAGTTTTCAGATTTTAAAGAAAAAAGTCAAGGAAACTATATGGGAGTTGGAATTCAAGTAAGAGTTAAGGATAATAAAATAGTAGTTGCTTCACCTATTGAAGGCGGTCCAGCTGAAAAGGCAGGAGTAAAAACAGGAGATGTTATACTAAAGATTAATGGAGAAGCAGTCTCAGGAGAAGAATTAGATAAAGCTGTATCAATGATGAAAGGAACTACAAAAGAAAATATAAAATTAACATTATATAGAGAAGGTAAAGGCGAATTTGATGTTGATGTCATGAGAGATGTAGTCAAGACAGTTAACGTAAAAAGTGAAATGATTGATGGAGATATTGGGTATATTCAAGTATTAGCTTTTGATGAAGGAACAGCAAAAGATTTTGAGAATCATTTAAAAGCTTTAGAAGATAAAGGAATGAAGGGATTAATACTTGATTTAAGAGGAAATCCAGGAGGGTTTATGAAGGAATGTGTAGATCTAGTATCAAACTTTGTTCCAAAGGATAAGGTTATAGTGTCTACAATAGATAAGTATGGCAATAAAGAAGAAAGCGTATCTAAAGGTGGAATAGCACAAGGTATGCCATTAGTTGTTTTAATTGATGGAGGAACTGCCTCTGCATCAGAGATTGTTGCAGGAGCTATTAGAGATTATGATTTAGGTACTTTAGTTGGAACAACAACATTTGGAAAAGGAATAGTTCAAGTTGTTTTAGATAAGATTGGGCAAGAAAAGGATGGAACTGCTTTAAAGGTAACTATCTCAAAATATTATACTCCAAATGGAGAGAATATCCACAAAAAAGGTATAGCACCTGATGTTACAGTAGAGTATCCAGCAGAGCTTAAGGAAAGTCCATATTCAAGAAGTACCGATCCACAGTTTGAAAAGGCTTTAGAAATCATACAAGGAAAAGTAAAATAATAAAATTTTGGAGGACTTAAAATGAATTTACTTATAGAAAATATAAGGGCAATATCATACGCATTAATAAGTCCTACCTTATCTTTAATGTTAATAGTAATAGCTATCTTATTCTATTTTAAAAATAGGAAAATAGCATTTATGCAAAAGTTAATGCTTGGGAGGAGCGTACAGTCTCCTCTTGAGATGACTTTATTACAAAGCTTAATGGGAATACTAGGTGGTGTAATAGCAAGTTTATTACTAAGTTTTTTAGGAGTAACTTTTGAAGATAGATCTTTAATAGACATTATTTTAACAGTATCAGTATTTTCTATTGTGTATAAAAATAGATTTATTAAAATACCATATATAGCCCCGGTATTAGGAGTAATAGGTGTCTTACTGAATAGTAATGCTGAATATTTGGGGAATGGCTTTAGTTTCTCTATTAATTTAACATCAATAATTGCATTGATAGGAGTATTTTCAATTGTTGAAGGAATCCTAACAATGATTGATGGAGATAAAGGATACTTGCCTATATTTACTCAAAAGGATGGAGAGCTTGTTGGTGGATTTAGTTTTAGACGATTTTGGGCATTACCTGTATGTCTTTTAGTTGTATTAGGAACTAATAGTGGGCTTTCAATAATCAATGAAGTTAAAGATTTTCCACAATGGTTACCATTTTTTTATGGAGAAAAAGCTCTTACTATAATGAGTATAACAGCCTTAGGAACTATAGCAGCGTATGGAGTAACTTCATATGAGTCATCTACATTTACTCAAAGTAAGAGAAGAAAGACTTTGAGTTCTGGATTATTTAACATTGTATATGGTATATTAGTTATAATATTAGCTTATTTATTAAGAGAAAATCTTGTTTTTACCATTATATTAATTGTTTTAGTTCCTTTACTATATGAATTAAGACTTAATATAGAAAGAAAACTAGAAGTTATGAGAGAACCATTATATTTTTCAAATAGTGAAGAGATATGTATTTTAGATGTACTTCCAAATTCTATTGCATATACAAAAGGATTGAGAAGTGGAGATAAAATAATCAAGGTTAATGGTGAAACTCCTAAAAATGAAAAAGAAGTCTTTATGGCAATAAAAAAGAATTTTTATGGAGTTGATCTTGAGATAAGAAAAAATAATGGAACTATTGAGAAGCATATTATTACAGGCGAAGATAGAGGTAAGTTATTTGGAGTAGTATTAGTTCCAAAAGGAGTATCTTTTGATAGGGAAATTGATGAGTTGTTAGAAAAACTTAGAAAAGCTAATAATGATGAAGAGGCAAAAAAATAAATAATGGTTTAATGTGGCTGTATCAAATATTTACATAATTAATTAAAAGTAAATTTGATACAGCCCTTTTATAGCAAGGAGGGAAAGTTATGGGAGAATTTAAAATACAATCAAAGTTTAAGCCTACTGGTGATCAACCTAAGGCAATAGATACTTTAGTAAAATCTATAGAAAGTGATAATAGAGGACAGACTCTTTTAGGAGTCACAGGATCAGGAAAGACTTTTACTATGGCAAATATCATAGAAAGAACTCAAAAGCCAACACTTATATTGGCACACAATAAGACTTTAGCAGCTCAACTTTGTGCTGAGTTTAAAGAATTTTTTCCAGATAATATAGTTGAATATTTTGTTTCATATTATGATTATTATCAACCAGAAGCATATGTGCCTCAAACAGATACTTTTATAGAGAAAGATGCATCTATTAATGATGAAATTGATAAGTTGCGTCACTCAGCTACATCAGCACTTTTAGAGAGAAGAGATGTAATAATAGTTGCCTCAGTATCATGTATATATGGACTAGGTAACCCAGAAGAATATAAGAAACTTACTCTTTCATTAAGACCCGGAATGGTTAAGGATAGAGATGAAGTTATTAAAAAACTTATAGAAATACAATACGAAAGAAACGATATAGACTTTGCCAGAGGAACCTTTAGAGTAAGAGGAGATAATTTAGATGTAATTCCTTCCTCTTCATCATCAAAGGGGATTAGGGTTGAGTTCTTTGGAGATGAAATAGATAGAATAAGAGAGTTTGATGTTTTAACAGGAAATATAATTGGAGAAAGACAACATGTGCTTATAACTCCAGCATCTCACTTTGCTGCTTCTCATGAAACACTAGAAAAATCAATAAGTATAATAGAAGATGAACTTGAAGACAGATTAAAGGTTCTTACAGCTGAGGATAAAATACTAGAGGCACAAAGACTTAAACAGAGAACAAACTATGATATAGAAATGATTAGAGAGATGGGATATTGTCAAGGAATAGAGAATTACTCAAGAATTTTAGATGGTAGAGCACCTGGAACTCCACCTCAAACCTTACTTGATTATTTCCCTGAAGATTTCTTAATGTTTATA
Source organism: Clostridium sp. LIBA-8841 (assembly GCF_057782475.1). Taxonomy (NCBI): domain Bacteria; kingdom Bacillati; phylum Bacillota; class Clostridia; order Eubacteriales; family Clostridiaceae; genus Clostridium; species Clostridium sp. LIBA-8841. Next base: position 442,771 of record NZ_CM173488.1, read on the forward strand.
GATGAAAGCCATGTTACATTACCTCAAGTTAGAGCTATGTACGCAGGGGATAGGTCAAGAAAAACATCTTTAGTTGATTTTGGTTTTAGATTACCTTGTGCTTTTGATAATAGACCTCTTAAATTTACTGAGTTTGAGAGTAAGATAAACCAAGTAGTTTTCGTAAGTGCAACTCCAGGAGACTATGAAATAGATCATTCTAAGACTGTGGCAGAACAAATAATAAGACCTACAGGACTTTTAGATCCTGTAATAGAGATAAGACCTATTCAAGGACAGATTGATGATCTTTATGGAGAAATCCAAAGAACTGTACAAAGAGGTTTTAGAGTTCTTATAACAACTCTTACAAAGAGAATGGCTGAGGATTTAACTAAGTATTTAAAAGACTTAAATGTTAAGGCTACATATATGCATTCAGATATAGATACATTAGAAAGAATGAAGATAATAAGAGAACTTAGGCTTGGAGAAGTTGATGTATTAATAGGAATTAACCTTTTAAGAGAGGGGTTAGATATACCAGAGGTTGCTTTAGTTGCTATATTAGATGCTGATAAGGAAGGATTCTTAAGATCTGAAACATCTTTAATACAGACTATAGGAAGAGCGGCTAGAAACTCTGAAAGTAAAGTAATAATGTATGCTGATAACATTACTAAGTCTATGAATAAGTCTATTAAAGAAACAGAAAGAAGAAGAGTTATTCAAATGGAATATAATGAAGAACATGGAATTACTCCAACTACTGTAATTAAGGGAGTAAGGGATATAATAGAGGCTACTAAGGTTTCAGAAGAAAAAGAAAGCTATGAAACTGAGGTTAAAAAAGCCGGTAAGAAAGATATTCCGATAGAAAAACTTATAGAACAATATGAAGAAGAAATGAAAGAAGCAGCTAAAAATCTTCAATTTGAAAGAGCCGCTGAGCTTAGAGATATAATAAAGGACTTAAAGAAAAATACTAAGTAAAATAAATTTTACTGCATGTAAAGTAAATCATAGGTCTATTTAGGTGGTAATTTTGATATTAGATCTATAAAAGTGAGTATTGAAATTGCTAACAATTAGTTAATTAGTATATTTCACGAAGGAATTACGTTGAATTTATCTAATAAAATAATTAGTATAGTGAAAAACGTTTTACAAATTTAAATTAAATGTTAAAATGAATAATAGATTGTTAGAACCAAGAAGTTAGTTCCTATGACATTTTATAGGAACTAGCTTATGGACTAGTATAAGAGTTGATAATTAAGAGAGGTAAGATTCTTCTCTTGATTAAATTTATCTAAGTGATTTATATAAACTTATAAGCTATATAATTAATAAACTAAGATAAAATATAATATAAAGAAAAAGCATAAATATATAAGTAATAGCACTATGTATAGTGATTAGTAATAGGATTTAATTTTGATATTATGGTTAAATCTAAAGAACTAAAAGAATGTGTTTAAGTTTTAGGAGGAATATATGGCTGTTAAAGTAATTACAGATAGTACTAGCTGCATACCAAAAGATTTAGCAGAAAAGTACGGAGTAGAGATAGTATCTTTAAGCGTTATAATGAATGGAAAAAGTTATAAGGAGGTAGACATAGATAGTGAAGCTTTTTATGACGAGCTAGCGAAATGTGATAAACTTCCAACTTCATCTCAACCATCAATAGATGAATTCTATAATGCTTTTGAGAAATTTGCTAAGGATGGTCATGATATAGTTGCAGCGTTTATATCATCTAAATTAAGTGGAACATATACAACATCACATATAATAAAAGATATGATTTTAGAAAAATATCCTGATGTTAAGATTGATCTTATAGATTCTCAAACTTCAGTAATGGCACTTGGAATCGGTGTATTAGAAGGAGCAAAGGCTGCTCAAGAAGGAAAAGATTTTGATGAAGTTTCAAAAATAGTTAGAAATACTATAAAAGAATCAGAGATTATATTTATTCCAGGTACTTTAGATAATCTTAAAAAAGGTGGAAGAATAGGTGGAGCTGCCGCATTATTTGGAAAAGTTCTAAAAATAAATCCAATATTAACAGTTAAAGAAGGTGCTGTTGTAGTAATGGATAAAGTTAGAACGAAGAAGAGAGCTATAGATAAGATTATAGACGTAGCTAGACATGATTTAAAAGAAAAAGGAATAAAGAAAGCAGTTGTATGTCATATATTAGCTGAAGACGAGGCTAAGGATTTAGCTAAGAGACTTAAAGATGAATTAGATTTAGATTCAATGATAGGTGAAATTAGTGCAGTTATAGGTGTACATGTTGGTGTTAAAAGTGTAGGAATAGCTTACGCTAGAGAATCTTAATATATAAGTAAAAGTAACTTTAGAAGCATATAAAAAAAAGATTTAGTTTGATAATAGAAAAACTCTGGTTAAAAGTCCAGAGTTTTTCTATTTCTATTTTTATTAATTTATGTTATTTTAAATATTAAAACTTCTCTTTGTATGGGGAGTAAATTTATAAAATCTTCTCAAAATAAAGAAATATCTTATTAAAACGTAACTTTTTTATAAAATTTAACAGTGAAACTTTTGATATGATTTTGAGTAATAAATAAATTAAAATTTATAGATTAATAGGTATTGGGGGAATAAGATGAAAAAATTTTTAAAGGTGATAGGAGTATTGTTTTTAAGTTTAATAATAGTAGTTGGAGCCTTAGCTTATTATTTTAGAGGACAAATAGGATTTTATATAAACATAGGAAAAGAATATGTAGCTTTAAAAGAAAATCCACCAAGTATAGATGAGTTAAAAAATATGAAAATGAGTGAAGATATGGATTTTAAAGATGTGGTTTATAAAGATACTAATGGAAAACCACAGGCTTTAGATATTTATGGGCCAGAAAAGAAGTTAAAGCATGGTTCACCAGTAATTCTATATGTTCATGGTGGGAGCTGGGTTTATGGAGATAAGGTAATTCCTGATGTTATAGCACCTCTTTTAGATTCTTTTAGAAAAGAAGGATATACTATAATAAGCGTAGGATATGAACTTGCTAGTAATAAGGTTGATTTCGATAAACAGGCATCAGATGTTAAGGATGCTATAAGATGGGTTTATAAAAACAAGGATACTTATGGATTTAATACAAATGAAATAGGAGTCATAGGGGCTTCTGCTGGAGCTCATTTATCTCTATTAGCAACATATAGTGAGGAGGATGAATTTGTTGATGACAAAGAACTTGCTAATTATCCATCAAAGGTTAAATATGTAGTAGATTTCTTTGGCCCAACAGAACTAGATACTTTAGATATGGGGATGGCATCATGGGATTTAAATAATTCTATAGCAAAAACAGAAAGTCAATTAAGAGGAAATCAAAGTATAGAAGAATACATGAATAAATATAGTCCAATAAATTATATTAAACCTAATTTACCTAGGACATTAATAGTTCATGGACGCCAAGATAAGTTAGTTCCTTACAGCAATTCTATTGACTTATATAATAAGAGTAAAGCTGAAGGAAATAACGTTCAAATCTTAACTTTAGAAAATAGTGGACATGACTTTTCACAAGTAGATGTAAATGAAGTGTTTGAATTAGGCTTTAAAGTTTTGAATTTCATACTTTTTAATACGAAGTTCTAAGTTTCTAAAAAAATAATAGAGAATAAGGCTTAGGGTAAGCAACTCTAGGCTTTATTTAATTATGTCTATAATAAAAGCAAATTTTAAATTGCAAGTAATTTCCCTTTTATTAGAAAAAACTATATAATTAAGACAATAAATTTTTTATGTTAATGAGGAGCTTTAAGATGAGTTATGAAAATGATAAAACCTTACTAATGTCTTTAAAAGAGCAGATTTTTCCAAGAGAAAGAATGTTAAGGTTAATAAGATATGATTATGCAGAGCCAATGGATAAAAAAAGAAATTTTAAGAACATAAGAAAATTATATGATATGAGCGAAAAAGGAGAATATCATATAGATGAACAAACTTGGCATGATTTAGATTTGGATAAGGTTTATTCAAAGTTAGATAGAAACTACAGCAGTGTAGGAGAAGCTGCACTTTATTCAATGCTTAGACATCCTTTGAATGATGAAAAAAAGTTGAATGATAGAAATAATACCATAGAGTATTTTAAAGAAAATGAAAAAGTAAGAACTAAGATTTTAGGAATATTTTTTGATTTAGGAATGGATAAGAAAAATAGTCTACTAGATATGATAGATGAGAAATTAATAGAATCTAATCAATTTAAGTACTATGCATATACAATACTAGGTAAGGTGTTACCAGCAATACTAATACTTACTGCTATATTCGTAGATATAAGAGCAATGCTTATATTTATGTTTTTAAGTTTTTTTAATATGTATTTAAATAGTAAAGAAAGAGAACATATTAAATCTAATGGATTAATTTATTTAAGAAAAGTAATTAAATCAGCTAAAAAAATAATGGCCATTAAAGATAAAGGCTTAGATAGCTTTAAAGAAGAAATAAATGAAAATTTAAATAAGTTAAAATCCATAGATAGAAATACTCAAATAATAGGCTTCGCTAATATGTGGGGGGGAGTATTTGAATTTATATCTTTATTATTTTTATTAGAAGAGGCAGCTTATTATAAAACTGCTGATGCTATAGAGAATAATAAAGTTTCAATTTTAAATCTCTATAGAGATTTAGGCAATATTGAGGCTATAATATCTGTTGGAAGCTATGAAGTAGAAGAAAAAGATAGAATTAATAAACCTAAATTTATAAAAGAGACTACATTAAGAATTAAAAATGGAATACATCCAATTATAGAAAATCCAGTAGCTAACTCAATAGGTATGAATAAGAGAGGAATTGTTCTTACAGGAACTAATATGTCAGGTAAATCTACTTTCTTAAGAATGTTAGGAGTAAATATGATCTTGGCTCAAACCTTTGATTTTGTTTTGGCAGAAAAATATGAAGCACCTATATTAAATATAGTAACTTCAATAAGTCCAAATGATGATTTAAGTAGTGGTAAGAGTTTTTACATGGCAGAGGCAGAGTCAATTTTAAGAATAATAAAGGCATTAGATAATGACTTACCAGTATTCTGTCCAATTGACGAAATATTTAGAGGAACAAATCCTATAGAGAGAATATCAGCTTCAGCTGAAATACTTACTTATATAAATAAGAAAAATAGTATATCTATAGTGGCTACTCATGATAGAGAATTAGTTGATATATTAAAGAATAATTATGAATTTTATTATTTTAGTGAAAGTGTTAATAGTAAAGAAGGTTTAAGCTTTGATTATAAGCTTAAAAAAGGAGTTTCTAAAACTAGAAATGCTATAAAATTATTAGATTATATAGGATATCCAAAGGATATAATAAAGAAAGCATATGAAAGATCAGAAAAGTTAGAAGGTTTTATTTAGAAAGGATTGTTAGGATGTTTAAACCAGTTAAAAACACGAAAGTTTATGAACAGGTTGTTGATCAAATAAAAGAAATGGTAAGAGTAGGACAAATAAAAAAAGGGGATAAACTTCCTACAGAGAGAGTTATGGCAGAGGAACTACAAGTAAGTAGAACTTCTATAAGAGAAGCTATGAGAGCACTAGAGGTTGTTGGATTAATAGAAAGTAGACAGGGTGCAGGAAATTATATAAGAGAAGAATTTGATGATGTATTATTAGAGCCGCTTTCTATAGTATTTATGCTTCAAAATGGAACTAATAAAGATATATTTGAACTAAGAGAAGTTCTAGAGTTATCAACTATATTTTTATCTGTAATGAGAATATCAGAAGAAGATTTGAAAAAACTTGGTGAACTTGTTGAGAGATTTAAAACATCTACTAATGAAGAAGAGAATGTTAGAATTGATAGCGAATTTCATAGCATTATTGTTAAGGGAGCAAATAATGTGCTTATAACAAATCTATTAGAAGGCGTTTCTGAATTAGTAGACAAATTTATAAGTGAAGGAAGAAGAGCTATTTTAAGCAATGAAAATAATAAGGGAAAATTATTAGATTTTCATGAAAAGATATATTTAGCTATAAAAAATAGAGATGCCTATTCTGCATATAAACATATGCAGGAGCATTTTGAATTAATAAAGGAAAATATTTAGTTATACAAACTTCATTTAAAATTAAAGTATTTTTTAATCTATTATAAGCTTATATAATAACTTGATAAATTGACTAAAATATCTAAAAGGTATATGGTTAATTTAGGGTATAAAAGAGAGGTTTGGTATACAAATTTTAATATGGCATATTATTTTAATATGCTATATTTTATAAAATAAAATTGGTCATACCAAATTGCTTGAATGGTATAAAGGTTATATGAGAGGTGAAAAAATTGAATACGTATCTTATGTTTTTCCTTGCTCTTATACCTATAATAATTCTAATTATAGGTCTTGGAGCTCTTAAAATCCCAGCTCATAAAATATGTCCAATAGCATTAATAATTACCATAATACTTTCCATACTTTTTTGGAAAATGCCAATACAAGATTCTTTAACGGCGGCTTTAGAAGGCATTGCCTTGGGAACTTGGCCAATAATGATAGTTATTATAGCTGCAGTATTTACTTATAACTTAGTTGTCCATACAAAAGCTATGGATGTTATAAAGTCAATGCTAACAGATGTTAGTGATGATAAAAGGATACTGGTTCTTATATTAGCATGGGGATTTGGTGGATTTTTAGAAGCTGTAGCTGGCTTTGGAACAGCTGTTGCAATTCCAGTTGGAATAATGGCTGCCCTTGGATTTAATCCTTTTTTTGCATGTGTTATTTGCCTAGTAGCTAATACAACTCCTACTGCCTTTGGAGCGATTGGCCTTCCGGTGATAACGTTATCTAATGTATCAGGAATTCCTATAAAGCCACTAAGTTATTATGTAGTAATACAATTATTTCTCTTTGTGGTGTTAATTCCTTTTGTATTGGTTGCTTTAACTGAGAAAAGTTTGAAAGGCATAAAAGGGGTATTTGGAATAACCTTAGCTTCTGGTCTTTCTTTTGGTATTGTACAAGTTATTGTAGCAAAATTTTTAGGACCTGAATTGCCAGCAGTTTTGGGATCAATAGTTTCTTTATTAGTCACAATTTTCATAGCAAAAAAATTCTATAAAAAAAGTGAAAATTTGAAGAATGAAGAAAAAATTGAGTTAAAAAAAGTGCTAATAGCATTTTCACCATTTATATTAATATTGGTAATAATAATTGGAGTTAGCCCATTATTTCCAAGCTTATATGACAAATTAAATGAAATAAAGACCTCAGTCAATATTTATACAGGAGTAGGGGCTAAACCATATACCTTTGTATGGATAACAACACCAGGGGTATTAATATTGATAGCCGCATTTATTGGAGGGTTTATACAAAGAGCTCCTTTTAAAGAAATGATTGAAATCTTGGGAAAGACAATGAAACAGATGGGTAAGTCCACCATAACAATACTTTCAATAATAGCCTTAGCAAAAGTAATGGGATATAGTGGCATGGTTGCATCCATAGCAACTGTTCTCGTCATGGTAACTGGTTCATTTTATGCTTTCATAGCACCTTTTATTGGAGCTTTAGGAACCTTTGTTACAGGAAGTGATACTTCTGCCAATGTTTTATTTGGTGAACTTCAAGCACAGGCTGCAAATTCTTTAGGAATAAGTCCAGCATGGTTAACAGCTGCTAATACTTGTGGAGCCACCGCTGGTAAGATGATATCTCCTCAAAGCATAGCTGTAGCAACAGCTGCCACAGGATTAGCTGGAAAAGAAGGAAAGATATTAAACTCTACATTAAAGGTATGTATAGTATATGTGATTTTATTAGGTGTAATAAGTTATGTAGGAAGCTTAATTTTCACATAGTTTTTTGAAAACGTTTATTAGAAAATTATATAATTTAAAGTCTCTATTTTAAATTAATAAACAATTAAATAGAGTTAGAAAGGGAATGGAGTGATTTTTATGAAGATTATGGTTTGTATCAAACAAGTTCCTGGTACTTCAAAGGTTGAAGTTGATGAAAAAACAGGAGTTTTAAAGAGAGATGGAGTAGATTCTAAAATGAATCCATATGATTTATATGCCTTGGAGACTGCGCTAAGGATAAAGGAGAAAAAAGGTGGAGATATAAAAGTTATAAGTATGGGACCACCACAAGCTAAGGCTGTAATAAAAGAGGCCTATTCCATGGGGGCTGATGAAGGAACTTTAGTTTCAGATAGAAAATTTGCTGGTGCCGATGTATTAGCAACTTCATATACATTATCTCAAGGAGTTAAAAAATGTGGAGACTTCGATATTATTCTTTGTGGTAAGCAAACCACTGATGGGGATACAGCACAGGTTGGTCCTGAAATGGCTGAATATTTAGGGATTCCTCATGTAGCTAATGTTAGAAGGATTTTAGATGTTAATGATGATTTTATTAAAGTTGAAATGGATATGCCTAATACAATAGAAGTTTTAGAAGTTAAATATCCTTGTCTTTTAACTGTGGATAAAGATATTTTTCAACCTAGATTACCTTCCTATAAAAAGAAAGTTGAAACCAATGAAAGAGAAATAAATGTAATATCTTTAAGTGATTTTGAAGATAAAGATGAGAAAAAATATGGATTAAATGGATCACCAACTCAGGTTGAGAGAATATTTCCACCAAGCAATAATGATAAACATGAAATTTGGATAGGTGATTCATCAGAGCTTAGTGAAAAGATGGAAGATAAATTAAGAGAGCTTAAGTTTATTTAGGAGGTAAGAATCATGGGAAGATTAGTAGTTCATCAAGATAAAATAGATGATGTAAATAGTGTAATAAAAATATGTCCTTTTGGAGCTATGGAAATAGTAGATGGTAAAGTTGAAATAAATGCAAGTTGTAGAATGTGTAAAGTTTGTGTTAGAAAAGGACCTAAAGGAGCTTTTGAGTTCGTAGAAGATGAGGACAAGGTTTTAGTAAACAAAGATGAATGGAATGGTATAGCAGTTTATGTTGATCATGTTAATGGAGAAATTCATCCAGTAACTTTAGAACTTATAGGAAAAGCTAGAGAACTTGCAGATAAGGTTAATCAAAAAGTATATTGTTTATTCATGGGGAATGGAATAAAAGACAAGGCTGGAGAGCTTTTACATTATGGAGTAGATGAAGTTATTGTATATGATTATAAAGAACTTGAAAACTTTAGAATAGAGCCATATACAGCTGTTTTTTATGACTTTATAAACAAGATTAAACCATGTTCAATATTAGTTGGTGCAACAACATTAGGTAGATCACTAGCTCCAAGAGTTGCAGCAAGATGTAGAACAGGTCTTACAGCAGACTGTACTATATTAGATATAAAAGAGAATACAGATTTAGTTCAAATAAGACCTGCCTTTGGTGGTAATATTATGGCACAAATAGTAACTCCAAATTCAAGACCTCAAATGGCAACAGTTAGATATAAGGTTATGTCTGCTCCAGAAAGAAATGAAGAATGTACTGGAGAGATTAAATACTTTGAAATAGAAAAAGATAAGTTAGAATCAAATATAGAGGTTAAAGAAATCAAACAAAAGGCTAAAGAACATAGCATATCAGATGCTGAGGTAATAGTTGTGGCAGGTAGAGGAGTTAAATCAGAAAAAGATTTAGAAATGATAAAGGAACTTGCTGATTTAGTAGGAGGAGAGCTTGCAGTTACAAGACCACTTATAGAATCAGGATGGGCTGATGCAAATAAACAAGTTGGGTTAAGTGGAAGAACAGTAAGACCAAAACTTATAATAACTTGTGGCGTTTCTGGAGCTATTCAATTTGTAGCAGGAATGAATAACTCAGATCATATATTTGCAATAAATAAAGATGAAAAAGCACCTATATTTAAGGTTGCTCACTATGGAATAGTTGGAGACATTTATGAGGTTGTTCCTAAGCTTATTGAGAAGATAAAAGGGGAAGGAGTGCTTTAATATGAACTACAATAAAATAAATAACAAGGGTATTGAATTTATAAAAGCAATAATAAATGATGATGAGAGAGTTTTTCTTGGAGAAGAAATAAATGAAGATTATTCCCATGATGAATTAGGTTCTGAAAGACATATGCCGGATATTGTTGTTAAGGCAATGGATAGAGATGAGATTGTAGCTATAATGAAGTATGCCAATGAAAATAATATTCCTGTAACAGTAAGAGGATCAGGTACAGGCCTTGTTGGAGCTGCAGTACCAATATTCGGAGGAATCCTTTTAGATTTAAGTGGAATGAATAAGATATTAGAATTAGATGAAAATAACTTAACTCTTACAGTTGAACCAGGAGTTCTTCTTATGGAAATAGCTAAGTTTGTTGAGGAGCATGACTTCTTCTATCCACCTGATCCAGGAGAAAAAACAGCAACTATAGGTGGTAATGTTAGCACAAATGCAGGAGGAATGAGAGCCGTTAAATACGGAGTAACAAGAGACTATGTAAGAGGTATGGAAGTTGTCCTTCCAAACGGAGAGGTTTTAGAACTAGGTGGAAAGGTTGTTAAAAATAGCTCAGGATATAGTTTGAAAGATTTAATGGTTGGTTCAGAAGGAACTTTAGGAATAATAACTAAGATAATTTTAAAACTTTTACCACTACCTAAAAAAGTAATAAGTTTATTAGTTCCATTTAAGAACTTAGAAAGTGCAATAGAAACAGTTCCTAAAATAATAAAATCAAAGAATGTACCTACAGCTATAGAGTTTATGCAAAGAGAGGTAATAATATCAGCAGAGGAATTCTTAGGGAAGAAATTTCCTGATAGCTCAGCAGATGCTTATTTAATATTAAGCTTTGATGGAAACTCTAAAGAAGAGGTTGAGGGTTACTATGAAAAAGTGGCTGATATATGTTTAAAAGAAGGAGCCTTAGATGTATTTATATCAGATACAGAGGAAAGACAGGAATCAATATGGTCAGCTAGAGGAGCTTTCTTAGAGGCTATAAAAGCTTCAACAAGTGAAATGGATGAGGTAGACGTTGTTGTACCAAGAAATAAGGTAGCCGAGTTTGTAAAATTCACTCATGAAGTAGAAAAAGACCTTAATATAAGAATAAGAAGTTTTGGACATGCCGGAGATGGAAACTTACACATTTATATATTAAGAGATGAATTATCAGAAGAAGAATGGAAGAAAAAGCTTAGTGAAGCTATGGAAATACTTTATAGAAAACAAAGAGAACTTAATGGACAAGTTTCAGGAGAACATGGTATAGGATTAGCTAAAAAACTATATTTAGATGAATCATTAAATAAAGCTACAATTGATATTATGAGAGGAATAAAATTGGCCTTTGATCCTAATAACATTTTAAACCCAGGTAAGGTTTGTGAGTAATAAAGATTATAATTAGCAATAAAAGACTCTGTTTTAGGTGAATGTTGATTTTTAGCTAGCCCTTCAGACCTAGCTTAATTTAGCAAAGTATTACTATCAACTGCTTCAGAATAATAGCTAAAGCTTTTAAACTCGCTACGCTCAAACAGAAAAAGCTTCTTAACGCTATTATTCTTACGCATATAATGCAATACTAACTGCTCATTAAGATGGTCTTACAGTTCTATCTAAAAATCAACACTAGTTTAAAACGAAGCCTTATAAAAAAATAAAGAGCCATAAATAGGCTCTTATTTTTTATGATGTCATTCCGATATACATACCTACGAAGTATGGGATAAGCCATATGAACCAAACTACTAAACTGAATTTGTGGAATATAGCTTTTGCTTTTTCACTACCTTTGTTTAGAACAATTGTTGCCCAAACAGCATGTATAAGCATTAAAATAATAGCAAGCATACCTGTTGATTGATGTATTAAAAGGTCTGTTGTAGTAATGCTAGTGTCAGTTCCGGATGCAACGATTCTACTCATTGTATATGTACCAAGAGTATCACATACTAAACCACACCAGAAGATTATTACATGTTTTTTCTTTAAGATACCTGCTCTGTGTTCACTCCAAACACCGATTGTGTAAAATATTAATGCTAATGTTATAAATATAATAGCGGGAATTAATAATTTAGGCATAAAAAAACCTTCTTTCTTAAATTAGAATAAAATTTTATAGCCTGTCCTTAAATTGAAGTTTTCATATATTAAAAAAAATCTTATATTATTGGTTTGTTTTAATATATGAAAATTACTAACTTTGATTGTGGACTAGGTTCATATTAATAATAACATATTTACAGAAAATTAATAGATATAACGAGAAAAATTATTAACAATTTGTTTAAAAATATTATTTTTTATTGTTTTATAGTTAGTTTATAAAGTTTAATTTGACTTATATTTAAAGAAATTGTCTTTTTAAAGAAGTTTAAGAAGAAAATGTAATTTATCTTATTTCCAAAAGAGTCGGGTCAATATGAGTATTGTATTAAATTTAAAAAGAACGATTTTACAGGGGATGAAATAGTAGAACTAGCCAGAAAAACTAAATTTAATGTTAGTTATGTTAAATGTAATAAAAAAGAAAAAAAGCTTGAGAATAAGCTGTGGAAATTAGAATAAGAATAATCCTGTTAAGTAGACTTAATAAAGTATTTTTAATAATGTCTATTTAACAGGATGAGTTTTACATTTTTTATAATTCTTTTAGTTTATTCTCTTTTTAATGTTTCTTGTAATGAGATTTTATTGATTTTTCTCTTAGCACTAAATGTTCCTAAATAGAAGATTATTAGAACTATTACAAAACCTAAAATGGCTTGTAGTAGACTAAGTTTCACAGGAAGTATCATGCCAAATTCAGAGGCTAGATATTTCATTCCAAAGTTCATGCTTACTATGGTTAATGGTAGTCCTATTAGGTAAGCAATTATTGTATATATCTTATAACTATCTAGAATCATTGAGTTAACCTCTTTTTTATTATATCCCATAACTTTTAGTAGAGAGATACTATAAGTATTATCTTCAATAGTTAGTGAAGTTAGGACAAACATTATTATTACTGCTATAAATACAGCACTTGCTATCATTGAGTATATTGAAACTCTAACAAAGCCTTGCATTGATTTACTTTGTTCAAGTATTATGTTTTTATTTACAACACTTACATAATCATTACTATTTAACTTTTCTTTTGAGAAAACTCCATTATAAAGATCGGAATTTTTTTCATCACTTATTAATTCACTAAGTTCTTTTCTAGAAATATAAAGCTTATCTCCAATATATTCATCAGTTTCTCCAACTATTTTTAAAGAATCTTCTTTATTTCTGATTTGAACTTTTATTGTATCTCCAACCTTTATTCCATTTTTAAGAGCAAAGCTACTAGTCATTACAATACCATCATCTAAATCCTTAGTAATATCCTTATTATCTTTATCATAAAGCTTATGAAGTTTATTATCTTCAGATAATCCAATTAAGGTTATCATTTCATCTTTATACAAAGCACTTGGATACTGTAGGAATTTTTCTTCTCCAGCACTAAGTTTAGGAAGTTCCTTAGTATTATCTATAAAGCCTTCATAATTATAACCAACTCTTTCATAATACTTAGTTCCAAGATTATTAAATACGCTACTCATCATTAAAGCCATAACTATTAAGATAGTTGAGAATAGCACTCCAAAGAAGAATACTAAGAATTTAGCTGTATTCTTAAAGATAAAAGAGTATTTAAATTTAGTTTTACCTTTAGCATTCTTAAGTATTTTATTTGTAAGTTTATTTAAGAACGAAACCTTGTTTGTTTCAGAGTTTCTAAGTAAATCTAATGCCTTTTTAGAAAGCATTTTTATTATTAATATTGAAGAAAGTCCTATGAAGAAGATTAATGGAACAATAATAGCTGTAAGAGCTACTACAAAATTACCTCTTATAGGAACTGATGGTAATAGGTAAAACATTAGGTACATGTTTTTTAGTGGTTCAGCAGCTAGCCATCCCCCTATATATCCTAAGATAAGCATAGGTAAAGACATTAATAGAATAAGCACTATGTAGGGCTTAGCTATTTTTTTGTTTTTATATCCTAAGGCCTTAAGAACACCAATCTGTCCTTTTTCTTCTCTTAAAATCTTATAAATAAGAATCGCAACAATTAATATGGCTATGGAGGATATAACTATACTTAATCCCATACTCATAGCTTTACCACCTTTAAGTTCTAGATATATTCCACCGCTTCTCATTTGATTTTGAGTCGATACAATGCTAGTTATGAAATTTAGATTACTTTTATCTTTATAAGTATCAACTATGTCAGTTTTAAACTTACTTTCATTCCATTCTCCTTTAGAAACTCCAGAAAAATGAAAGTTTTCGTCACCTTTTAACTCATCAAAGGCTTTATCTGTCATAATAATAAAGCTTTGAGTTTTATTATCTATAATAAGATCTGTACCTAGTAAAGGTAAGTTATAATCAGGAAGCAGTGAGAAACCAACTATTTTATATTTCTTACCATTTAAGTCTAAATAATCACCTATATTAAGATTATTATTTTTTGCATAGGTCTTATCAATAGTTATTTCATCATCTTTTTCAGCTTTCCTTCCTTCTTCGATATAAGTAAGGTTCATAGTAATTCCATTTTTGAAAACTCTTCCTTTATTTCCTTTTCCATTAAGAGTATAGTCGATGTCTTTGTAATCTCTAAGCTCTAATTCATAGCCATTATAGTCAGAAAGAAATTCTTCTTTTCTATTTTCTATTATTTCATTAAATAGATTTTCATCTAATCTTTTTATATCACTTAAGTAAAAACTCCCACTTAGTTCGGATACAAGGGAAGGATTGTTTTTAAGAAGATATTCCATTTCATTTTGAGTTAGTCCAGTATACATATCAATGGAGAAGTCTTCTAGCTTGCTTTCTTTAAAAAATTCTTCTGTAGGCTTTTTTAATCCATCTATGGCATATGCCATAACTGTATAAATAAATGAACTTATAAAGATAACTAATCCAATAGCTAAGATTTGAGCCCATTTTTTCTTGAAGGTTTTAAACACACTTTTATATAACATAGTATCCTCCTATGACCATTTAAGCTCATTAGCAGTAAGTTTTTCTTTGTTTTTGTATATTTCTTCTATTTTTCCAGAATTCATTCTTATTACTGTGTCAGCCATATTAGCTATACTTGGATTATGAGTTATTATTACAGTAGTTGTTTTTAACTCTTTATTAAGTTTTTGAAGTAAATTTAATACTTGCTTAGCTGTTTCTTCATCTAAGGCACCTGTTGGTTCATCACAAAACATTATGCTAGGGTTCTTAACAACACTTCTTGCTATGGAAACCCTTTGTTGTTGTCCACCTGAAAGTTGAGATGGATATTTATCCTTTGAACTTTCTAAACCAACATGTTTTAGTGTTTCATTAATATCTAATGGATTTTTACTAAGATCAGCACCCATTTGAATATTTTCATAAACAGTTAAATTTTGAAGTAGATTATATTGTTGAAAAATAAAACCTAAATTATCTCTTCTGAATTCAGTAAGTTTATCTTCTTTATATTTACTTATTTCTTCACCATTAAATTTAATACTTCCAGATGTTATATTATCTAATCCACTTATAACATTTAATAAAGTACTTTTTCCACTTCCACTTGGACCGAGAATAACAATAAATTCGCCATCATTTATGGAAAGACTAACACCTCTTAAGGCATGGGTTTCCACATCACCAGTTTTATAGGTTTTAAATACATTTTCTAAAGTAATCATAATTTTTCTAGTGAAATTTAAAAGGATTATTCACTAAATCCTCCTTTCTATATTTGTTTCTATTATATACTTTTAATATGTTATTACTAATAGATGTGCCAAAAATCTTAGTTAAATAAAAGTAGAGAGTACTATATTTAGTCTCTCTACCTTTTCATATCAAATATTTTTATTTAACAATATCATTTAGCAATTTAATAGCATTAAGCTTCTCATTTTCAGAGGCAATAGGATTATTATATTCTATTTTCCACACATAAGCATCTATCAAATGATACATTAATCTATAAATATTCTTCCTAGTTGTTTTATTAGGAGAATCATCTGAAGTCATACCATAACCATTTAAAAAGTCTTCATTTATAATCCAAGGATTTGCGAAGTCAAAGTCTGCATCTCCAAATAAAGCTCTATCTATATCTATAATTGCTGCTACCTTAGGTTTAGAATTATAAGATTCAATCAATATATTGCCTGTCCAGAGATCACAGTGAACAAGGTGTGGTGTTTTAATTTCGTCTAATAAATTAAAGTTTTCCTTTATAATAACTTCAAAAGAGTTTAGTTCTTTCTCAGTGAAAATATTAAATTCTTTAAGTTTACTTTTTACCTTTTGGAACTCATCAAATATGAATTCGCTCCAAGAATCAAAGCCATTATTATTAAAAACATCATAAACTCTTCCAAATTTTTTTGAAGTTATTTGATGTAATTTACTAATATATTTACCAGTTTCATTGTATAAAAAGCTTTCAGTTTCTTTATCAAGTTTTAATTCAGAAAAGGGTTTACTATCTATATATTCTATAATCATGTAATCTCTAGGTATCAATTTTTTACTTACATCACATTTTAAAATTTTTGAACTAGGTATATTATTGGCTTCACAAAGAGAGTAAACATATTCTTCACCTTTCATTAAATTTACTTCAAATGGAAGAAGTAAATCTGTGTTTACTGGACCGACTCTAAGTATAAACTTTTCATTAGTATTTAACAATTTAATACAGTAGGTAGTGTTAAATAGTCCTCCTGTTATTAAATCTGCTTGGAATTTAGTATTAATTCCGAAGTAGTTATCAATTAATATACTTAACTCAGAATTATTTAGTTCCTTAAAAAGTTTTGAATCTTTGTTCATTTATAATCCCTCTCAATATTGAAAATTTAGTTATAGAGAATAACTTTTACTATTAAATTTTACTGGTAAGAAGAATTAAATTATATAGTAGTTAATTCATATTAAGTTGTAATATTTTAGAAAGTAAATAAATACATTAAGAATAGAGTCAAAATTAAAACTTAATAAAATTTAGTATGTATTAGATAAGCAGAGAGAACCATAGTTAAATTAAAAAAAGAATAGTTTTTCTTTATTACAAATTTTACCAAATTAGTTTATAATTAAAGTATATTAAATTTGTAAGTAAGATTAGCAAATTATTTAATTTCACAAGTATTATGTAAACGTTTGTTAAGGTCGATTAAATTAATCATATATAGCTATAGATTTGGTTTAGATAAGAATTATTTCTATTGATATTTATGTTTAAGTCTTTATTAACTTTTAATAGGCTTATTTTAAAAGATTAATTAAATAGGGGGAGATGAAAATGGACCTTATGCTTTTAGTGCCAATATGTTCAATCATAGCACTTCTATTTGCTGCTTACTTAGGAAGAAAAATAATGAAATGTGATGAAGGTGATAGTGATATAAGAGCTGTCGCAGAAAAAATCAAAAGAGGATCAAATGCTTTCTTAATAAGACAGTATAAAGGAGTTTCATTATTCTTTTTAGGAATGTTTGCACTTTTAATGATTTTAAGTTTTATGGGTTACTTATCAATGTTTGTTCCTTTTGCTTTTGTGACTGGTGGATTATTCTCTGGTTTAAGTGGTTATCTTGGAATGAAGACTGCAACCAATGCAAATTCAAGAACAACTACGGCGGCTAAAAAAAGCTTAAATGGAGCTCTTAAAATAGCTTTCTCTAGTGGGGCCATAATGGGTCTAGTAGTTGTTGGCTTAGCTCTTCTTCATTTAGGTGTTTGGTATTATATTTTAGATTGGTATTATGCTGCATTACCTGAGGTTGAAAAGGTTGGTCAAATAACATCTGCTATGCTTACCTTTGGTATGGGAGCTTCATCTATGGCTCTTTTTGCTAGAGTAGGTGGAGGAATATTTACAAAGGCTGCTGACGTAGGAGCTGACTTAGTTGGAAAGGTTGAGGCTGGTATTCCAGAGGATGATCATAGAAACCCAGCTGTTATAGCAGATAACGTTGGAGACAATGTTGGAGATGTAGCTGGTCTTGGAGCAGACCTTTATGAATCCTATGTAGGTTCATTAGTTTCAGCCTGTGCCTTAGCAGTGTCAGCAGGTTTAGGATTAGAGGGAGTAGTGCTTCCTTTAACTATTGCATCAGTGGGAGCAATTGCATGTATAATTGGAACTTTCTTTGTTAAAGCAAAAGAGGATGCAAGTCAAAAATCACTTCTTGGAGCTTTGAGAAGAGGAACATATATAGCAGCAATACTAGTTGCTATTTCAGCTTTCTTCATAGTTAAATTAATACTTGGAGAAAATAATTTAGGAATTTATTTTAGTATTTTATCTGGATTAATTGCTGGAATTTTAATTGGGTACTTTACTGAGTATTATACAAGTGATAATTATAAACCTACTAGAAAATTGGCTGATATGACTAAGACAGGTTCAGCCACAACTATAATAGGTGGATTATCATTAGGAATGATTTCAACAGCGTTTCCTGTAATAATAATTTCAATCTCTATAGTTATTAGTTTCTTAGTTTCTGGTGGATCAAAAGATTTTAGCTTAGGTCTTTATGGAATAGCTATTTCAGCCGTAGGTATGCTTTCTACATTGGGAATAACCTTAGCTACAGATGCTTATGGACCAGTGGCAGACAATGCTGGTGGGATAGCAGAAATGACTGAACAGGACCCAGAGGTTAGAAAGAGAACAGATGCTTTAGATGCATTAGGAAATACTACAGCGGCTACAGGAAAAGGCTTTGCTATAGGCTCAGCTGCTTTAACAGCATTAGCTTTCATAGCAGCATACAAAGATTCTGTAGAAAATATAGTTAAATCACAAGGATTAGATTTTACATTTAATCTTTCTATAATAAATCCACAGGTTTTAATAGGACTATTTTTAGGTGGAATGGTTACCTTTGTATTCTCAGCACTAACTATGGATGCTGTTGGAAGAGCAGCTTCTGAGATAGTTGTTGAGGTTAGAAGGCAGTTTAAAGAAATTAAAGGACTTATGGAAGGAAAGGAAGAAGCTGATTTTGAAAAATGTGTTGATATATGTACAAAATCATCTCAAAGAGAATTAATACCAATAGCTTTGGTAGCTATTTTAACTCCTATAATTACTGGATTATTATTAGGACCTAATGGAGTGGCAGGGCTTTTAGCAGGCTCAACTGTAACTGGATTTGTACTAGCTATAATGATGGCTAATTCAGGAGGAGCTTGGGATAATGCTAAGAAGTATATTGAAAGTGGAGTATTAGGCGGAAAAGGCTCAGACTGCCATAAAGCCGCGGTTGTAGGAGATACTGTAGGAGATCCATTTAAAGATACTACAGGACCATCTATTGATATATTAATAAAATTAATGTCTATGATTTCTATTGTATTTGCATCATTAATACTTGCAATAGGAATACTTTAATTAAGAAGTGAATATAAGATAATAATAGTTTAAAGTCTGCCGCTTTAAACTATTCATTATAAATTTTGGTTGCTATTGTAGATACCTCTATTTTGCCCTAAGGTTTTTTGCTACTCCTTAGGGCTTTTTTTATTGAGATTTTATTAGAGCAATGTTATCTATAAAACAGCCAATAAAAACACCTATGGTATAACATATTAAATCGCTCCAAAGAAAGCCGTGTCCAAGAATTAAGGCACCTAATGTTGTAGCCCTTAGATTATTAATCCACTGAGCTTGATATAGTTGACTAATTTCTATTCCAAAGGAGAAAATAATAGCAATAAGAAAACAAATTTTAGTTTTGGTTTTGGGAAATAAGAATCTAAAACCAAAGTAAACCATAGTTGCCCAAAGTATATCACCTAAATAAGGTGCTATTAAATCAGGTAGGTATGCCATGAATTTTCTAGATAATAGGCCTAAAAGCATGGTCAAAATTGTTAAAATAAAATATTTTAATCTCATAAATTTAATACCTTTCTTCAATAAAAATCAATATATTTATAATAAAAAATATTGTTGAGTAAATTATAACAGACTTTAGAATAATATTTATATATTAACAAATAATAGATAAAATATATAATATATTAACATATAGGTAATATATTGCATGTAATATTGTAATTATTACAAAACAAGATAAAGGAGGTCTTTCTATGGAAAGAGCTGAAAGTAAAATTAGAGCCAAAGAGCTTTTAAATGGAAGATGGGGAAATGCCGTAGGTGCAGTATTTATATTCTTAGTATTGGCAACTTTAGCTAGTGTAATATTATACATTATACCTATATTAGGGTGGATATTAGGAGCAATCTTAGGATATTATTTAAATCTATCATTTAATAAATATTGTATTATGCTTACTAAAACAGATGAAAAGGTTAAATATAATGATTGTTTTGTTAGTGGATCAGTATTAATTAAAGCTGCAGTGGCACAATTTATAGTAGGGTTAATTGTTGTAATAATTCCAATCATAATTTTTGCAATAGGTGGAGTTTCTAAAAGTTCAATAATTGCTATAATTGGAGTGATAATTGAGTTTATAATTTCTATATATTATACATTAACATTCTTTACACTACCATTTATCTTTATAGAAAATGAAGAGATAGGAATAATAGATGGAATAAGAAAGGCAATATATATTTCAAGAGGATTTAAGTGGAAATACTTTGTATTTTTATTAAGCTTCATAGGGTGGATTATATTAGCCTGTATAACTTTAGGGATAGGATGGTTATGGTTAACACCATACATGACTCTATCAACATATTTATTTTACAAGCATATGGTAGGAGAATATCAATAATTTTAAATTATTGATATTTTTGGACTATAAGATATAATCAAAAATAAAAGGTTGTATATAGAGCCGTACTTAACTAAAAATAAATGTTTTGGTTTTGTAAGTAGGTTCTAAGTATAACCTTTTATTTTTTGTATTAATTATTAGTTGATATGAATAGTATATAGAAGTAATTAGATTTATCTGATTAATCAATTTATAGGGGGCGCTATCTATTGACGGATAGAGTAGAATGTAAATTAAAAGCTAAAGAATTATTAAGGGGAAGATGGGGAAATGCAGCAGGTGCATGTTTAGTAGTTACTATTTCATCAATGCTAGTAAGTTTTTTCTTATCTCCAATACCTATATTTGGGTGGATTATAGTTGCAGTAGTATCTTCCTTTTTGAATGGAGCATTCATTAAGTATTGTATTAAGTTAACTGAAACAGATGAGAAAGTAAAATACTTAGATTGTTTTGTGAGTTTTAAAGCTGCAATTAAGATTTTTTTATGTAATATTTTAATTGGAGTGGTTTTAGGCATAGGATTGCTTGTATTAACTATGATTTTTACAACTGCATCTTTTATTAGTGAAAGTGTATTTTTAATGTTTATATTTTTTGTAATATTGCTTACTTTAGGGCTTTTTATAGAAGCCTGTATATTCACAATACCAATTATATTAACAGAAGATGATGAAATAGGAGTTATAGAGGCAATAAATATGAGTTGGGAAGTAACTAAAGATTATAAGTTAAAATACGTTATTATGATTTTAAGTTTTGTTGGATGGGGGATTTTAGCATTACTAACTTTGGGAATAGGTGCTTTTTGGCTACAGCCATATATAATGCTTACAGTATATATTTTTTATAAAGGAATAAGAAATGCTAACATAGCTATTGAATAAAAAAGTTTTCATAAGTTAGTAAAAAAGAGGTGTATAGTACTTTTTATAATATATTTAATTTAAAGACTCTGTTTTATGTGAATGTTTAAAACAGAGTCAATTCAAAAAAATGGGTTGTATCAAAACTTAAACAATAAACCTTATAAATATTATGAAGAGAAAAACTATCAATTCTCGGAATAGGTTTATAAGCTTTATTTTAAGTTGTTTTTGATACAACCCTTTAATATTTAATTTTGTTTAGAAGTAGATTTCTTCTTTTTAAAGAATTTAAGGTATATAACACTAATGATAACAATAGCTAATATTGCTAGTGTTATGAAAGTGTATTTTTCCATAATTGAATTTATAAGAGGTAAATTATCTCCTATAAAGTATCCTAAGCATACTAAGAAAATATTCCAAATACTTATACCTAAAGAAGAGTATAAAATAAAATGCTTTAAACTGAACTTTTCAGCGCCAGCTAATAAAGATACATATGTACGAGTAAGCGGAACAATTCTAGCTAGTAGTACTGCAGGCTTTCCATATTTTTTAAACCATTTATTTAGTGATACCATGCTTTTTTGACTACTTGGAAATTTATGACCTATCCATTCTTGAAGGGGAACACCTCCGTAATAACCAATGGCATAGCATATTAGTGAACCTAGTAAACCTCCTATAATACTGAATATTATGACTCCTATAAGAGAAAATTCTCCTTGAGATGCACTAAGTCCGAAAAAGGTTAAAACAACTTCACTTGGAAGTGGAAAACAAGCATATTCCAATCCTACTATTAATAAGATTCCAAGGTATCCAAAAGAACCAACTATATCAATTAAAAATGTTAATAGAGATCCTAAAAATTCCATGCAAAATCCTCCTGTATATTCTTAATTGGTATTAGTATTATATAAATATAGACCATGCTAATATACCATTAACATGGTCTACAGAAAAAATATAATTATTAAGCTGCTTTGTCTTCAGTGTTTGATTCTTCAGAAGCAGTATTTGTTTTATTTTTATTAAGTTTTTCTCTTATAAATTTAACAGCTTGAATAACTATGAATGTACATAGAGATAAGCCATATATAGTTAATAAGTTGTTAAGTGTAAGTGGAGCAACTTGGAATAATCCTTCAAATGCAGGTACTAAAAGAACTAAGTTTAATAGTACGAATCCTATACCAAAAGCAGCCCATAAATATTTATTAGAGAATAATTCTTTTGATAAAACATGTTTCTTAGACTTACTATTAAATCCATGAACAAGTCTTGATAAACATAAAGTAGCAAATGCCATTGTACTTGCTAATGCAGCTCCACCTTGTTTTAATCCAATATGGAAAGCTGTCATAGTAACAATAGTTATAATTATGCCTTCAAATAAAACATCAGTAACAAAGTCTTTTGTTAAAATAGAAGCATTAGCTTTTCTAGGTTTTTCTTTCATAACATCTTTTTTATGAGGTTCAAGACCTAAAGCGATTGCAGGTAAACTATCAGTTAAAAGGTTTATGAATAGTAAGTGTACAGCTGCAAATGGTACAGGTAATGCTAATAAGGAAGCATATAATACTGATAATATACCAGCAGTATTACCAGATAATAAGAATTTAATCGCATTCTTAATATTTGAATAAATATTTCTACCATTTTCAATAGCTTTTACTATTGTAGCAAAGTTATCATCAGTTAAGACCATTGAAGCAGCATCCTTTGCAACTTCTGAACCTGTAATACCCATGGCAACACCGATATCAGCTTGTTTTAAAGCAGGTGCGTCATTAACACCATCACCAGTCATAGCAACAACATTACCTTTTTCTTGCCATGCTCTAACTATTCTTATTTTATGCTCAGGTGAAACCCTAGCATATACTGAAATGTGTTCTACCATGTTCTTAAGTTCTTCATCACTAACTTTATCTAAAGCAGAACCGTCAATAGCTTCACTTCCGTCAGTTAATATGCCTATTTGTCTAGCTATAGCAGAAGCAGTTATTTTATGGTCACCAGTTATCATTACAGGCTTAATTCCAGCGGATATACAAGCCCTAACAGCCTCAGCAGATTCTTCTCTAGGTGGATCCATCATTGAAATAAGACCTATAAATGTTAAGTCATTTTCATCATCAAGTTTTATATCAGTTCTACTTTCAATATTTCTATAAGCAAAAGATAATACTCTAAGACCAGTTTTTGAGAAGTTTTGGTTAACTTCTTCTATCTTAGCTATATCTTCTTTAGTGATAGGTCTAATTCCTTTTGAAGTTTCAATTTTAGTAGCTCTCTTAAGAAGTACATCAACAGCACCTTTAGTAGCTATAATATTTTCACCATGAATGTTATAAACAACACTCATAAGTTTTCTATCTGAATCAAATGGAATTTCTCCAAGTCTCTTAAATTTATCTCTTTGAACAAGCTCATCCATTCCATATAAGTCACCTAAGTTTACAAGAGCAACCTCTGTAGGATCACCAAGCTCTTTTTCACCATCGGTAATTGCATCATTACAAAGTAAACTCATAAGAAGTAAATCATTATCTATTTTATTTTTTAAATTTAATTCATTTGAATCTACAATTTCGCCATCAACAAAGATTTTTTTAACAGTCATTTTATTTTGAGTTAATGTACCAGTTTTATCTGAACATATAATAGATACACTACCCAATCCTTCAACAGCTTGAAGTTTTCTTATAATAGCATGTTCTTTAGCCATTTTTTGAGTTCCTAAAGAAAGAACTATTGTTACTATAGAACTTAAAGCTTCTGGGATAGCAGCAACTGCTAAAGCAACAGCAAACATGAAGGCATCTATAAGAGCTTCACCTCTGTACATGCTAAGTGCGAATACAATAGCACAGATAACAAGTATTCCCATTGCAAGTTTCTTACCGAAGTTATCTAAGTTGATTTGTAGAGGAGTTTTCTTTTCTTTAGTATCATTTAATAATTGAGCTATTTTACCTATTTCAGTATCCATACCAACAGCAGTAGCTAATACAGTAGCTCTACCATAAGTTACTAAGCTTCCAGAGAAGACCATATTTTTTCTATCACCAATAGGAATGTCTTCACCTCTTATTATTTCAGACATTTTAACAATACTTTCAGATTCACCTGTTAATGAACTTTCGTTAACTTGTAAACTATAGTTTTCAAGAATTCTACCATCAGCTGGAACATAATCTCCAGCTTCAAGGAAGATAATATCTCCAACAACAACGTCTTTAGAATCTATTTCGATTCTTTCACCATTTCTAAGAACCTTAGTAGATGGTGATGATAAAGCTTTTAAACTACTTAAAGATTGTTCAGCTTTAACATGTTGAACTGTTCCAAGAGTAGCGTTTACTATTAACACGAATATGATAACAGCGGCACTTTCAATATCTCCTAGGAACATTGAGATAGCAGCAGCACATAGAAGAATTATTATAAGCATGTCCTTAAATTGATCAAGAAATACTTGGAAAGTAGATTTTTTCTTACCTTCAACTAATTCGTTTTTACCATATTTTTCTCGCATGCTTTGAACTTGAGCGTCATTTAAACCGTCCTTGTTTACGCCAAGATCTTTAAAAAGTTCTTCTTTAGACTTTGAATAGACTTTTTTCATATTATTATCTCCTTCCTTATTTAAAAATTATTGTTTAGGGATAATTACTAACAAATAATATCTATGTATAGAAGTCTAAAAAAAATAAGACTCCTAATATAATCTAAGGAAAAGTATATAAAATACCTTAAATCCCTTAGATTATATTAAAAGTCTTGTAACCAAAATTGGTGTATAATACCAGGTAACTTTTCGTTAACCGCGATGTTGATATTATAACTTGTAACTACTCCCTCTTAACACAATAGATACTAAATATTAGATTTAATATCATATTATATCTCTTTGAGTTGTCTGTCAATAACTTTTTTCTAAATATAAATTTTTTCTGTTAAGTCCAACAAAAATACTTACTAAATATTATGAATATATTTAAATAAATGTGAGTAAAAAATATTATTTTTTTATATAAGTGAAAAATGATGTTTTTTATTAACTAAATATAAAAAATATATTATTTTTTTGAAGGGTTAGAATATAATTTTTTTGACAATTATATAATTTATGATAATATGAAAAATAAAATTAGACTGAAATACGAGGAAGATGTCTATAGGAGGACGAAGTAAATGATGAATTCACATGAAATTGATTTTAAGCTTTATGGAGATGATATGCAGTTTGTTGAAATTGAATTAGATCCAAGAGAGACTGTTGTTGCTGAAGCTGGAGCAATGATGATGATGGATAATAGTATAGAAATGGAAACTATTTTTGGAGATGGAAGTAATAAAGGATCAAGCGGATTTTTTGGTAAATTAGGTGGTGCGGCTAAGAGGGTATTAACGGGTGAAAGTTTGTTTATGACTGCATTTACTAACGTTGGAGTAGGAAAAGAAAAAGTAGCTTTTGCATCCCCGTATCCTGGGAAAATAATTCCTGTAGACTTAAGAAGATATAATGGAAAACTTATATGTCAAAAAGATGCTTTTTTATGTGCTGCTAAAGGTGTAAGTATAGGAATAGATTTTAGAAAGAAATTAGGAACAGGCTTCTTCGGAGGAGAAGGGTTTATACTTCAAAAACTTGAAGGGGATGGAATGGCATTTATTCATGCAGGTGGTACTATTGTTAGAAAACAACTTTTACCAGGACAAAAATTGAAGGTTGATACTGGATGTTTAGTTGCTATGACAAGAGATGTAAATTATGATATTGAATATGTAAAAGGAATCAAAAATGCTGTTTTTGGTGGCGAAGGGATTTTCTTTGCAAGTTTAGTAGGACCAGGTGAAGTTTGGATTCAAAGTTTACCATTTAGTAGACTTGCATCTAAAGTTATTGCATCAGCTCCTCAAGTTCCAGGTTCTCGTGACGTAGGGGAAGGTAGTGTATTAGGAGAGTTTGGTAAATTATTTCAAGACTAAATATTAAATTTCTACAGTATTAAGATGCTTTTAAGATGAAGTTTAATTTATGAATATAAAGCTATTAAAACTTTTTAAGCGATGTTAAAAATAATTTAACGATAAAACTTTACATCGTGAGAATAAGTAGTTATAATACTACTTAATAACTTAATATGTAATTATATAAGTATATCGTATATGCTCGACAATATGGGTTGAGTGTTTCTACTAGGAGGCCGTAAACATCCTAACTACGAATATATAGGTGATTTCTATATTTTTGTGAGATTATTATATATTCCTAGGCTTTTAAGGCTTAGGAATTTTTGTTTTTTAATAGTATTTAAATCGAAGTTAATTCAGCCAATTTTAATTGAATTCATTGCTTTAAATTTTTAAACAAGCTTATAGGAATTGTTTTCTAGTAGAAAAGTATCGGCTATATGGAACTTTTTTAAGGTTAAGTAAGAATTTTAAGAGTAATTATTAAGTGAGTTACTTATCAGGATGAAATAATTTTTATAACAGGGGGAAAAGAAAGATGGAAGCATTAAAAGAAAAGATATTAAGAGAAGGAAAAGTTAGAGATGGAAATATTCTAAAGGTAGATTGTTTCTTAAATCACCAAATGGATATAAGATTTCTTAATGAAGTTGGTAAGGAATTTAAAAAAAGATTTAAAGACGAAAAAATAGATAAAATACTTACAATAGAAGCATCAGGAATAGCTATTGCAGGTATAACATCTCAATATTTTGATTATGTGCCTGTAGTTTTTGCTAAAAAAACTGAAAGTTTAAACTTAGACAAAGATGTTTATGAATCAAATGTACACTCATTCACTAAGAAAAAAGATTATAAAGTTAGAGTTGGAAAACAATTCTTAAATAAAGGTGAAAGAGTTTTAATTATTGATGACTTTTTAGCTCAAGGATGCGCAACTAAAGGAATGATAGATTTAGTTGAGCAAGCTGGTGCAGAATTAGTTGGAATAGGTATAGTTATAGAAAAAGGATTCCAAGAAGGAAGAAAAGTTTTAGAAGACTTAGGTGTAAGAGTTGAATCTCTTGCTATCATAGAAAAATTAGAGGACAATAAGGTTTCTTTTAAATAATTATAATGTATTAAATGAGAATTCATTTAGTAAGAGTTTAAGGATATAAATATTATATTATTTTAAGGTGCAAGTAAAAACTTGCACCTTTTTGACGTATCAAATTAAAAATGAGAGTAGTATTATTACTCCCATTTTTGCTTTTAGAAATTCATTTTTGCATAGTTTTGAAATGAATTATTCAAAAATATTTTTAAACTGACAACTTTTAAAATTTGAATAAGTTTTTAAATGCAGCATAAATTAGTATATAAGCTAATTAGAGGAATTATAAGAAATAGCAACTAAATTAATATAATAGTGCAGAAAATGAAAGTTAATAATGTTAAAATGTCATTTTTGGAACTTTTAAAATTTGTTAATAAGTATATAATATAAATTGTGCTGAAAACTTAGAAAAAGAGGAATTATTATGAATAGTAAGAAGAAAGGAATAAGTTTAGTCTTAATAGCAACATTTTTTTGGGGCATAATGGGTATAAGTAGTAGAACTTTATATGAATCTGGACTAGAAACAATGTTTATAGCCTTTAGTAGAAGTTTTTTGTCAGCTATTTGTTTTTTCATTTGGGTAATGGTGACAAACAGAGAAGTATTAAAAATAGATATTAAAGGATTATGTGTTTCAGCTTTATATGGTATAGGAACCTTTGCATTATGTTTTATTGGATACAATTTATCAGTGGAGTATATACCTATATCAGTGGCGACTGTATTGATGTTTACAAACTCAATATGGGTAACAATATTCGGAGTATTATTCTTTAATGAAAAATTTAATCTGAAAAAAGGTTTTGTTATAGTATTAACTTTAGTAGGATGCATAATGGTATCAAATATGTCTTTAGGACATTCTAATATGAGTGTAATAGGATTATCTGCTGGATTAGGTACAGGATTCTTGTTTGCTTTTCAGATAATATTTCCTAAGTTTTTTAGTTCCTACAAAAAAGATACAATGCTCGTTTATGGCTATATATTTGCAAGTATATTTATAGGTTTATTTACAGATTTCAAGGAGTCAGTTAGTATAATTGCAAATTCGCCTAACATAGGTATAGTCATATTAAATATATTATCTATAGGTATTTTAAGTACATTTATTTCTAATACCTTTTATATAAAATCAACAGAATATATAGAGGCTAGTGTTACCAGTATATTAGCTTCTATGGAGCCAGTATTATCAAGTATATTTGCTTTCTTTATATTTGGAGAAGTTTTAAATAATAAACAAATATTAGGTGCTATATTAATAATAATAGCTGCAATAATATTAGAGTTAAATTTAGATAGAGAAAGACTGAATAATATACTAAGATTTAAATTTAAAAAGTCTAAAGTAATAAGCTGATAAGTTATAATATAAATTTTAAAAATCCCTGACTTAAAATGAATATTATAAATTATTAATTAGGTTGTATCTGATTTGGATACAACCTTTTTTTAGGTAATTAAAATTGTTTGATAATAATGAATAAAGTGTTAACATATATCGTGTAGGAAATAATTTAATAAACTTATTAAAAATATTAGAGTTTCACAATAAGTAATATCATTTAAAATTAATAATTTAAAAGGGTGATTAATCTATGGAGATTTTTAGAAAGCAAAGTTTAAAAAAAATACTTAGCGAAGCAAATGAAAATAAAGAAAGAACTCTTAGCACCTTAGATTTAACTTTAATGAGTGTTGGATCTGTAATTGGTACAGGAGTCATGGTTTTAACAGGGATTGTTGCTGCAAAGCAATCTGGGCCAGCTACATCAATAGCATTTATAGGAGGGGGAATAGCTGCTGCCATAATAGTTTTATGCTATGCAGAATTTAGCTCTAGCATACCTAGTGCAGGAGGATCTTATTCATTCACTTATGTTTCTTTGGGAGAAATTATTGCTTACATATCGGGATTATGTATTGTTATAGGATATACTTTATCTACGGCTACAGTTGCATCGGGATGGGGAGCATATCTTTTAAGTATTCTAAATACCTTAGGAATAAAATTACCAAAATCGATTACAGCAATTCCTAGTGAAGGTGGAATAGTAAATTTACCAGCAATGATATCAATTTTATTTATAGTTTTTGTAATATCATTAGGAACTAAGGAAAGTAAAAAGGTAAATGATTTTATGGTATTTATAAAGATTGCTGTTATAGCTTTATTTATTGGAGTGGGAGCATTCCACGTAGACCTTAGTAATTGGCATCCATTTGCACCTTTTGGAGTTAAGGGAGTAGTTACAGGAACTGCATCATTATTTTTTGCTTATTGTGGATTTGATGCTACAGCATCAGCAGCTGAAGATGTAAAGAATCCTGAAAAATCTTTACCTTTAGGGCTTATAACTTCTTTATTAATATGTACAGTTATATATATAGCAGTGTCATTAGTTTTAACAGGAATAACATCATATACTAATTTAAATGTTGGGGATGCATTATCTTATGCTTTGAAATTAGCAGGAGAAAATGGAATTGCTTTTATAGTATCCTTAGGAACTGTTATAGGGATTCTTGCTGTAATATTTGCAGGAAATTTCACAACATCACATATACTTTTAGCTATGAGTAGAGATGGATTATTACCAAAATTCTTTAGTAAAGTTGATAAAAAAGAGGTTCCTTATACTGCTTTATGGACAGTTGGTATAATAGGTGCATTTTTAGCAGGATTTTTTAACCTAGGACAATTAGCAGACTTCGCCAATATAGCTTTCTTATTAACATATACTTTAGTTTGTATATCTTTAATAACCTTTAGAAAGAAATATCCAAACGTAAAAAGAGGATTCAAAACACCATTAGTACCTTTTATACCAATATTGGGAGCTATTAGTTGTTTATTTTTAATGACTAATTTATCAAAGAGTACATGGCAAATATTCATAGTTGTTTTATTTTTATTGATTATAAGTTATTTAATTTATGGAAGAAAACATTCTTTAGTTAAATCAAACAATATTAATTAAATAGAAAACTGTATCAAAATACTTACTAATTTTTTTATAATTGATTAGAGTTTTGATACAGTTTTTTACTTTGTAAAAAGAATGACTTTATATTTAGCTTTTAATTAATATATTTTAAAAGTGATTTTTGATAAATACCAATTTATAATGCTAAGTCATAGCTTGAATTATTGAACTTTTTTATTAGCTCTTATTTTAAATATAGTTATCAATAAAGAAATTAGAATTATTATTATTAGTGGAAGTATTTTAAGTAACTCTAAATTATCTGTTAAACTCATTGTTTCAAATGCCCAGGTAGCAGGAAAGAGATTGCCGACATTTTTCAAAAAGGATGGCAGCATATTAGTAGGAAACATTATACCTGAAAGCATTATGGAAGGAAGAAAGATAAATTGAGATATCATTGTTAATTTTGATGTGCTTTTTATGAAAATTCCAAGTAGAGTTCCTAGACTTAATGAGGAAATAATAAATAGTGAGAGAGTAAAAAAGTACACTGGAATATTACTTGGAAGATTTGCACTAAAAGCAATAGATGAAATAAATAAGATAATAAGTGAAACAATAAAAAGGTGTATAAAAGCTGATAAGAAATTATTCATTATAGGAGTCCAAATAGGGATTTTACTAACAATATAAGATTTCTTTATATCACTATTGAAAAAGTCTACTAAAGGGCTAGGATAACCTATAATTGATCCCATGGTTACAGCAAATATTGTCATAGAAGGAATTAATGTTTTATAAGATTCAGGATCAATTGAAGTGAAAATTCCACCCATAAAGAAGAAAAAAACAATAGGAACAACATAATAAGTTAATAATATGCCTCTATTTCTTAAATCTAGTTTCCATTGGAGCGTGATACCATATAAAAATTTATTCATTAATTTCACCTCTTGCTATATTTATAAAACATTCCTCTAAGGTTGTTTGTTCTATTTTTACATCATATACCTCTATATTTTGACTTTTAGCACAAGTTAATAATTCTAGAAGTTCTTCATCAATCTTATTAATTTCAAAGGTATAATATCCTTGATCAATAGATTTAAATAAAATCTTAGAATTATTTTCTAGTAGTAATTGAGAGGAAAGCTTTAGTTTTATTTTATAAAGTTTTGAGGTTGTAGAAGTAAGTTCATGAGGGGTACCCATAAATACAATTTTTCCATCTTTTAATATTGCCAATCTATCACAAAGAGAGGCTATTTCAGCCATATCATGACTTGTGATTATTATAGTTTTACTTTTAGATTTCAAGTTTTTTATTTCATCATGTAAGGCAAATCTTCCTTCAACATCTAATCCAGCTGTAGGTTCATCAAGAAAGATAATATCTGGATTTCCAATTAGTGATAATGCTAAATGAAGTCGTCGTTTCTGTCCAATTGATAATTCTTTGTATTGTTTCTTTAAAAGAGGAGTTAAATTTAATTTTTCTATAAGGTTATTATCAACTGTAGAGTTATTCCACTTAGAAAATAAGCTTAATGCTTCTAAAATTCTTATATTTTCAGGAAGAGATGATGATTGAAGTTGAACACCCATTTTACCGTAAAGAGAGATTTCTCCACTATTATAAATTTTCAATCCTTCTATGCATTCTAAAGTAGTTGTTTTACCAGCTCCATTTGTTCCAAGAAGTGCGAATATCTCTCCTTTAGAAACTTCAAAAGATATTCCTTTTAAGACTTGATTATTACCATAGTTTTTGTAAAGGTTAGATACTTTTAATGCAGTACTCATTTAATTATCCTCCATTCCTAAGATATTTATATTTTTCGATTGAAAATAGTAGTTTAATGATTCATCTAAGAAACTATCAATAATACTTTGTTTTATTGCCAGTTCTTCATTCCAATTTTCTTTATTATTATTAAATTCCATAAGATTAGGAAGGAGACTCATATCACCACCAGTAAAATCACTTATCATATTCCACCATTCTTCAGCTAGAGAAAGACTTGCTTTACTACTAGGTGATTTATCTTGATTTTTCAGTTCTAAAGTTTTATCGAGTAGTTCGGAGTATTTATTAAAGATTTTTATGCCATCACTAGGATTAGCATTAAATTTTTCACGTATATGAGAAGATAGTTTGTCATCAAAAAGCTTTATTAACCAGTAATTTTCATTTTGCTGTTTTAGAATAGTAACTATATCAGCATATTTTGAAAAATTAACAGTTTTGATTTTTAAAACTTCTTTGTGAAGAGATTCTGTAGTATCAAGAGCTACTTTTAGTTGATTAATTTGTTTCCTTAAGATATCAGCTTGTTTAGCTAATATTTCAGAAACTTCAAATGGATCATCTAAAGAAAATAATTTGTCTTTAATTTCATCTAGAGAAAAGCCTAAATATTTTAAAGAAAGTATTTGGTGGAGTTTAACCATATCTTTTTTTGAATAAAGTCTTCTTCCACCTTCACTTTTAGCTGAAGGTTTCAATAGACCTTCTTTATCATAATACTGAAGTGTTCTAACAGTAACATCCATTTCTTTTGCCAATTCACCAACAGTAAAAAAATCAGAATTTTTCATATTTATTGCCCCCTTTTAATCTTATGCTAACATATTACCTTACGTCATAAACAAGCATAAATTAGAAAAAATTACAAAAAACTTTTTGACAATAAATTTAAAAAATAATAAGAAGAGCTATATAAACGATTTTTAAATAGCTCTTCTTATTATTTAAGTGTTATATTTTAAAAGTATTTCTGCTATTCTTTATCAGGAGTTACTTTTTCAAAGTAAATTTTAGCATTTTTTAAATTAGGATTGGATAATATGTATGCATTAATAGCATCTTTATCAATACTATCCTCAGAGTAATTTATAATAAATACAGGCAATTCATTATCTAAAACTCCGCTATAAACTTTAATTATATCATTGAATTTGCTAGGCAAAGATGAAGTAACTGAATTTAAATTGGCTGTAACACTGTTAGTATTATTAGAATTATTTTTTCCTTTATTTATTTCTAAGTCACCTATAAATCCTGAATCCTGTTCTTTTATCTTATTTAAATACATTTTTAATTCAGGAAAATTATCAGTTGATTGTTGAATTATAAGCTTATACCCATTAAAATTATAATATTTTAATTTCTCTTGAAGCTCAGCTTCTTCGGTATTATCTAGGGTATTACCTATTGTAACTAATTCTATTGTTTTAGTTTTAGTGTTTATTTCTTTACTAAGTATGTACTCAGAGGGAAGTTCCTTTTGAATAAAGTTACTAAGATTAGTATTATTCATAAAACTATTAACCATTGTTGCTGCTGAAATTAAACTTGGTATAGTAACTAAAATTGTAGAAACTATTATTATTTTCTTTAATTTTTTTTGTTTAATCTCAGAGAGCGTGTTTCTAGTTGGTATTCTCATAAATTTTACAACCAATAGAGTTGAAAGTGCTATAAAAAATGAGTTTATAAAAAATAAATATCCTGCGCCTAAGAATATATGAATATTTTTAGTAGCTAATCCATATCCACTAGTACAAAGTGGAGGCATTAGAGCCGTAGCTATAGCAACTCCAGGCAGTATATTTCCAGATTTTTTACGAGTCATACCTATTATACCTGCAATTCCACCGGCAAAGGCTATTATTACATCCCAAATATTTGGAGATGTTCTTGATAAAATTTCACTTCCAGCACTAGATATAGGACTTAAGTAAAAATAAATTGTGGCAGTAGTAACACTTATAAGTATTTCTATAACTAAAATAACAATAGATTTTTTTAAAAGTTTTAAATTATAGATTCCTACAGAGTATCCTATGGCTATGATTGGGCCCATAAGTGGGGAAATAAGCATTGCACCTATAATTACAGCTGTAGCATTCATATTTAATCCAACAGAAGCTATTATTATGGCACACATTAAGATGATAAAATTAGCACCATGTATATTAACACCGTCTAATATATTGTCGTGAATTTCATCATATGTAGCTTGGTCTTTTTTAAAGTCATTAAAAAAGCTGTCTTTAGTAATCTTCACAGTAATTCCTCTTTTCATATAATTTTAATAAGTTCAATAATCTATATTTTAAGTTAATTAGAATAATATGTCACTTTTGAAATATTCTCTTAAAATAACATGATTTTTAATGCAAAATAAAAAATCTAATGAATAGTAAATTTTTTATAATAATAATATTTATTTTAGTTATAGGAAAATATTACTTATGCAATTACAATAGAATTAAATATTTAGAATTAAGTAGGATTGTAGAAAATATAATTATTTATATTAAGTTGGGGAGTGATTCTATGTTAAGTAAAGAAAAGATTAAAAAAGTTCTTTCTGTAGCACTTAGTACAGGAGGAGACTTTGCAGAAGTTTTTGTTGAAGAAAAGTTAAATAATAAGATTGTTTTGACATCGGGGTCTGTTAAAGATATTATTTCTGGAAAAGACTATGGTATTGGAATAAGAATTTTTAAAGGATTGAAGTGTATATATGCATATACAAATGATGATTCTATTACAAGCCTAATTAATACTGCTAATAGGGCTGCATTAGCTTTAGGTGATGTTAGAGATGGACATACAGTTAATTTAAATTTAGTTGAGAGAATAAATACTAATATTCATCCTGTTTTATATGTGCCTTCATCCATAAGTGCAACTAAGAAAATTGAAAAGATGAAAGAAGCTTATAATGGAGCAAAAGGTTATAGTGAAGAGATAGCTCAGGCTACAGTTTCAATGGTAGATGAGGATCAAAAAGTTTTAATAGCTAATAGTGAGGGATTATTCACTGAAGATAGAAGAATAAGATCAAGGATATCTGTTAATGCAATAGCTTCAAATGGAGTGGATAATCAGTCAGGAATGAGAGCTCCTGGAGCATCTATGGGATTTGAATTTTTCGATACAATAGATTTAGGAAATGTAGGAAATGAGGCTGCTAGAACTGCTGTTACAATGCTTCATGCAGATTATTGTCCAGCAGGAAAAATGACTGTTGCTATTGAAAGTGGATTTGGAGGAGTTATATTCCACGAAGCTTGTGGACATTCACTTGAGGCTACTTCAGTGGCTAAAGGAAATTCTGTTTTCTGTAATAAACTTGGTTCTCAAATTGCTTCATCAAAGGTTACTGCAATTGATGATGGAACAATAGCTAATGCATGGGGTTCATTAAATATAGATGATGAGGGTAATCCAACTCAAAGAAAAATTCTAATAGAGAATGGAATACTTAAGTCATATATGATTGATAAATTTAATAGCAGAAGAATGGGTATGCCTTCTACAGGAAGTGGAAGAAGAGAGTCTTATAAATATGCTCCTACTTCAAGGATGACAAATACATTCATAGCAAATGGAGAAGATGATAATGAGGAAATTATAAAATCTATAGAAAATGGATTGTATGCAAAACAGATGGGTGGAGGATCAGTAAACCCTATAACTGGTGATTTTAATTTCAATGTTCTTGAAGGATATCTAGTTAAAAATGGTGTTATTGATAGAGCCGTAAGAGGTGCTAGCTTAATAGGTAACGGTGCTAAAATATTAATGGATATAGATATGGTTGGAAAAAATTTAGACCATGGGCAAGGTGTTTGTGGATCCTTAAGTGGATCAGTTCCAACTAATGTAGGACAGCCATTACTAAGAGTTAAAGAAATCACAGTTGGTGGAAGATAGGAGGGGTTGAGTGTTATGGAATTTAAAGAGTTTAAAGAAAAATTGTTTAGCAAGGCAAAAGAAGTTGGTTTTGAAAAATATGAATTATATTATGGTAAAAGTGATTCTCTTAGCATAAGTTCAGCTGAGGGAGAAGTTGAAAGATATGGATTAAGTACTACTATAGGAGTTTCGTTTAGAGGGATTTATAATGGGAAAATGGGATATTCCTATACTGAAAAATTAGATGAAGAATCAATTGAAATGTTAGTGTTTAAAGCAAAAGAGTGTGCTGAATTAGTTGAAAGTAATGATGAAGAATTTATTTTTGAAGGAGGATTAGAATACACTGAAGTCAATTCGTATGATGAAAGTATTACTAAAATGACTCCAACAGAGCAGATAGAAAATGCGATTAAATTGAATGTTGAGCCATCAAAAAGGAATTCAGAAATAATAAAAAGTGAATACACAAGCTTCAATACTTCTAAGGTGGAAAGAATAATCGTAAATTCAGAAGGAATAGATTTAAGAGAAGAAGGTACAATTGTTCAGGCATCTGTTTATCCAATAGCTAAGGATGGAGAGAATATGATTGTTGATGGCGCTTCAAGTGTTTCAACTAAATTAAGTGATGTAAATATAAATAAATTAATAGATGATGGAATAAAGAAAACTTTAAGAAAAAAAGGTGCAACTTCTATTAAATCTGGCAAATATAAAGTTATTATAGATGGAGAGGTTATGGCAGCTTTGGTTAGAACTATGCAGGATAACTTCTTAGGAGATATAGCTCAAGAAAATAAGACACTTTTGAAAGATAAAATAGGAGAAAAAATTGCTTCTGACAAGGTTACTATTGTTGATGATCCTTTCTTAAAGGGAGGAATCTCAACCTGTTCTTTTGATGATGAGGGAGTACCAACAAAACTTAAAAATATAATTGAAAATGGTGTGTTTAAAGGATTTTTACACAGTTTAAAAACAGCAAACAAGGCTAAAGTTGAACCAACAGGTAATGGATTTAAAGCAGGATTTAAGGCAACTGTTAAAGCTAGTCCAACGAATTTTTATATAAAAGAAGGAGATAAATCTTTCAATGAACTTTTAAAATTTGTGGGAGATGGAATATATATAATAGATTTAGAGGGCCTTCATTCAGGAGCTAATGCAGTAACTGGAGATTTTTCATTGGCAGCACAAGGAATAAAGATAGAAAATGGAGTTTTATCTAATGCTATAAAACAAATAACAATAGCAGGAAACTTCTTTACTTTATTAAAAGATATTGAGGAAGTTGGAAATGATTTAAGAGAAAGTGGTGTAACATCAGGCTATGGTAGTCCGAGCCTTGTGATCAAAGAAATATCTGTAGCTGGTGAATAGTGTTATTTTAGTTCTTAATTTAAGTAAAGGCTTTATTTTAAAAGTAGTGTTGATTCTTAGGTCTGAAGATATAGCTAAAAATCAACATTTACTTAGAACAGAGCCTAAATAAAAAATAAATTAGAAATGATGTATCAAATTTGATACATCATTTTTTTATAGAATATTTTAAATGTAAAATTATTTAAAAGTAAACAAAGTATTAACATACTAAAAATATAAAAATTTAGATTATAATACAAAAAAATGCTTGTTTATTTTAATATAACTAAAAAAAATGCTTAACGTTTAAAATGTTTTCACGGTTTTTTGAAGAAATTGTATACTGTGAGCCTTTAAAAATGTTAAAAAAGTGTTAATGTATACATGAGCTGAGATGTTTAATATATGTATTCGGAGAAAAATGAATATAACTATTAGATATTTCGGGATAATTTATTATAAGGAGTGATTAGTCATGATAACAAAGGAATTTGAAAAAGAATTAGAAGGATTAGGAGCTTTTGAAGTTAGCCGTAAAATGTTACAACTTGCTAAAAATAATGAAAAGCATAATCCTTTCCTAAATGCAGGAAGAGGAAATCCTAATTGGATAAATACTCAAGGAAGATTGGGATTAAGTAGAATAATAGAATTCGGTGTAATTGAATCAAGAAAAACTATGAACGATAGAAATTTAGCAGGATATACAACTCTAGATGGTATACATGATAGATTCGTGGCTTTCTTAGATGATAGTCATGAAGCTGATAAGTTCTTAAGAGAGGCTATAGCTTATAGTATTAGAAATTTAAATGTTGATAAAGATGTATTAGTTAAGGAATTTGTAGATGGAGCAATTGCTAATAACTATCCAATTCCAAGTAGATGCTTAGTAAATACAGAAAAGATTTTAAATATGTATTTGCAAAAAGAACTTTATAATGGCGTAAACCTTGATAAAGAAACTAGTTTATTCCCAACAGAAGGGGGAACAGCAGCAATATGCTACATATTTAACTCATTAAAGGAAAATGGTTTAATAAAACCAGGAGATAAAATAGCTCTAAATACTCCAATTTTCACACCATACTTACAAATTCCAGAATTACAAGATTATGAATTGATAGAAGTTGACTTAAGATCTAAAGAAGAAAATAACTGGATTATAGATCCAGCTGAATTAGATAAGTTAAATGATAAAGAGATTAAAGCTTTATTCTTTGTAAATCCTTCAAACCCAGGATCAAAAGCCTTACCTGAAGAAGTTTTAAATCATATAGCTAATTTAGTGAAAGAACGTAAAGATTTAATAATACTAACTGATGATGTTTATGGAACTTTTGTTGACGGCTTTCAAACTATATATGCAGTAGCACCTTATAATACATTATTAGTTTATTCATTCTCTAAATTATATGGAGCAACTGGTTGGAGATTAGGATTAATAGGTGCTAATGAAAATAATGTTTTTGATGATTTAATAAGTAAGTTACCAGAAGAAAAATTAAAAGAATTAGATGCTAGATATGGTCTTGTAACATTAGAACCAAGAAAATTAAAATTCATTGATAGACTTGTTGCTGATAGTCGTTCAGTAGGACTTTATCATACTTCAGGATTATCAACTCCTCAACAAATTCAAATGGCTTTATTTGCTTTAAGTGCATTACTTACTGAAGGAAAAGATCCATATATTGAAAGCTCTAAAAAATTAGTAGGATCAAGATATAATGATTTATTCACTACTTTAGGAATTAAAGAAGATAATAGTAGAGAAAATGCCAAATATTATTCATTAATAGATATTTATAAAATAGCAACTAATTTATATAGCGAAGAATTTACAGCATACTTAAAAGATAATTTTGAACCAATTGACTTCTTATTACGTTTAGCAGAAATGAATGGAGTAGTATTAATGGAAGGGGTAGGCTTTGGCGCAACTCCTGGAACATTACGTGTATCCCAAGCTAACTTACCAGATAATGCTTATAAGAAAATAGCTAAACAAATTTTAGAGTTACTTTCTGAATATCATGATAAATTTAAATCACAAAAATAGTATAGAAGGTGATTTAAATGAAATTCATAATAGATTTTTTAGAAAAGAATCCTAGTGTAGCTATATTTCTATGTTTAGCTTTAGGATATTTGATAGGTAAGTTAAGATATAAGTCATTTAGTTTAGGATCAACAGTAGGGACATTGCTTGTTGGACTTATTTTAGGACAGTTTGCAATATTCCACATTTCTCCAGTAGTAAAAAATATATTCTTTAGTTTCTTCATATTCACAATAGGATATGAAGTCGGACCTGCTTTTATAAATAGTTTAAAGAAATCAGGAGTTAAGCTTGTAATACACGCAGTATTCTTCAGTGTAGTTGCATTCGCTGCTGCTATG
This sequence comes from Clostridium sp. LIBA-8841, assembly GCF_057782475.1. Classification (NCBI taxonomy): domain Bacteria; kingdom Bacillati; phylum Bacillota; class Clostridia; order Eubacteriales; family Clostridiaceae; genus Clostridium; species Clostridium sp. LIBA-8841. Next base: position 482,940 of record NZ_CM173488.1, read on the forward strand.
ATATGCTTTAAAATATTTAAAGTTGGTCCAGGGGAAGGTGCAGGTATAATCGCCGGCTCACTTACTCAATCAGCGGTTATAGGTACTTCGGCATCTGCAATTAATGCACTAGATATTTCATCCGCTCAAAAAACTGCTATGCAATCTAGTGTAGCAATAGCATATGCTATAACTTATATATTTGGTACTGTTGGAATACTTATTTTCTTAAAGAATATAGCTCCAATGCTTTTACATGTAAATTTAAAACAAGAAACTAAAAGAATGATTGAAAAAATAAACTTTAAAGGTGATTCATCAAATAGCTCAGCTATTTTAAAGAATGTAAAAATGCGTTCTTTTCTTGTAAATAATAATTGTACATTTATAGGAAAATCAGTAGGAGATATTGAAAAACAATTTAAGCATAAAGTAACTTTCGAAAAGATTTTTCAAAATGACAATGATGTTAAGTTTAATCAAGATATTAAAATAGAAGCAAGAAACTATATTACTTTAATAGGTGACCTTACAAACATGTTACAAGTTGCTAGTTCTGGATTAACAGAAACTTCAGATGAAAAATATCTAAATATATCATTGAAGAAGTCAGAAATAGTCCTTACAAAAGAATTTAATTTAAAAAATCTACAAGATTTATATAATAACAATATAATGTTATTAGGAGTTAGTAGAAACGGTAAGGCTTTGGAAGATGAAACTCAAATGAAAAATGGTGATTTCTTACAAATAATAGGACCACAACATGCTATTGGAAATATAATCAAAGAATTTGGTTATATAAAAGATACAGGCTCACAAACAGATGTTAGTTATTTAACATTTGGTATTATAGTTGGTGTAATAATAGGAACATTCGCATTAACTATACATAACGTTCCATTAACTCTTGGTAGTGGTGGAGGTGCTTTATTCTCAGGTTTATTATTTGGATGGTATCAAAATAAACATCCTCGTTTCGGAGAAATACCAGCATCAACACGTTGGTTCTTAAAGAGTGTAGGTTTAAACTTATTTATCTCAGTTGTTGGATTAGAAGCAGGAAGTGCCTTTATTCCTGCATTAAAATCTATGGGTTGGGTAGTTCTTTTAATAGGTATAGTAGTGTCTTTAGTACCACATGTTTTATCACTATACTTTGGTAAGTACGCTTTAAAATTAGAACCAGTAGATATAATCGGATCACTTTGTGGTGCAGGTACAATAACAGCTGCCTTAAATGCAATTGTTGAAGATACTGGAAGTAGTATATTTGCTTTAAGTTATACACCTTCTTATGCTGTGGGTAACATATTAATAACAATTATGGGCCCACTTGCTATAGGATTATTGTTTAAATAGATTGAAAAAAGACAAGCTTATGATAAGCTTGTCTTTTTTATAGGCTCTATTTTATTAAGCTAATAAAGTTTTTAAGCTATTTATACTATTTGAAATTTCTATTACGTTACTTAATAATAGTTTTTCTTCAAGACTATGTGAGTCATGAATATAGTCTTTTAATTTAAGTTCGCATTTTTTATTAGATTTCTCTTCTTTTAAATTATTAAATACATTTTTTAAATGTTGATTTTCACAACTATAGTTAGATAATTGAATATATAACTCATAAATACTACAAATAAGCATTCTTTCGTTAGTTATAAGTTGATTTAAATTATCATCTTCTTGAATATTATTTGCTTTAAGTCTTTCTTCGATAAAAGATGTTACTATGAATAAGTTATTCATTTTTGTACTAGATTTATGTATATATACTTCTTCAAGTGTAGTTAGCATTTCTTGAACTACATCAACATACATCTTCTTTAAGATTGATATATCTTTATTTAAGTTATAAGGTAAAATAAATTTATTTATTGATATAGCTAGTACAGCTCCTAGTGCGACGAATAATAGTCTGTTTATTACCATTGTACTAGTAAAGCCCATATTTCCTAAAAGTGAAGCAGCACCTATTGCGGATACTGTTACGCAAATCATGTTATACTTATAATCTTTAATAAATCCACTTATATATCCAGCTAACATAAGTATTAAAGTCCTTGCTAAAACACCTTTAAATGCAAAGAAAAGAATTTCTACTATTATTGCACCAATTATTGTAGCAAAAATTCTGTCTTTAGTTTTAGTTTTTGATACTTCATATATAGGATTCACTAAAGATAAAATTGTGAATACAAGCCATCTTCCTTCAGCTAAGTGGAAATAATCCATTATAAATGCGGCTAATGATATACCAATAGATATACGTATAGCATATGAAAATTTAGCTGATCTTGTCTTGAAGTTAGATTGCATAATGTATATTGTTTTAAAATTATGTGGAATTTCATCAAGTTTATTTATTAAGTTATATTTTTTAGTACCTAATTCTTTTAGCTTAACTAATGATTCATAAATAAAGGCAAGATTGCTTAAAATCTTAAGTACAGTTAAGTTTTCTATAGACTCACCTTTGTAATGCTTAATTTTACTAAGAACATCATCATTTATTGTGCTTTCATTACTTAAAAAAACTTTTATTTCAGTTAAAGAGTTTTCTAAAACAGAAACTAAATCCTTATGCTGAGAGCAATCTAATTCATTTAGTAATAAATAAGTTTTTTCTAATGCAACTGAAATATTTAATTTAATCTTGCTTTCCTCAGTTAAATAGAATCTCTCCTCACGCTTATTATAAATAATTGTTCTAAAATTATTTAGGCTATTTCTTATATTGTTATCTAATGAAGTTGTATCTTCATTTATATTTAGATTTTTAATTTTTTCTATTATATCATTACAAGTTTTAATTAATAGTTTGTTACCTTTTTTCTGAACATTATTTCTATTAGCGATTAATTGAACTATCATTATTATTACTGCGCCAGAAATTAAAGATATAAACCTCATTGGAAGTTTATCAGGAGTTACTGGGGTTACTAATATAAATAAATATTGAAGTGAAAATGGTAAGTACATAGGATTTTTTAGGTTATAGCATAAAGAATAACTTAAAATAAACATTGCTATGAAGTTTATAGGTATTCCTAACCACATGTTCATGCCTGCTAAAGTTGCAGCAGCACCTATAAATAAATTTAATACAATTAATAATAATGTATTTTTTAATGGAGACAGGGTTAAATCTTTTTGTAACATCATAAGCATAGCAGTTGCTGTCGTTACTCCAATAAGTGTATTATCATCTCCAAAAATACTTTTAAAAGCAATTATAAAAGCAACTATAAATACAAATATAACTGTGTTTGATATTATGGCTTTTTTGCTCATATTTAATCAATCCTTTCATCAAAAGAGGCTTTTTATTTAAGTAAACAAGCCTTGTAAATAAAAATAATACTCTCATATTACAAGATTTTCAATTGCTTTATAAGTTTGATATATTATAATGTCTAGTAATTTTTGAAGATATATTAAATTTTTGAAGATTTCTTACATGAAAACTTATATAAGAAATATATAGTATAATAAATTTATATATTTATTCCATGAAACATTAATAATTTTAAGAATTGCTATGTTAAAAGCGAATTTTAATAGAAGATATGTAAATAATTTAAAAGGATATGATGTTTATGAAAGAGAATTCAATTAATAAAGGATATTATAATTCTTCTATAGGAGTTCTAGAAATAATAGAATCAGAGGGATTTATAGTAGAAATTAACTTTGTTCAAAAAGAAGAGTGTGTAGAAGAAGCTATTAGTGAAGAAATAAAAAAATGTAAAAAAGAATTGGAAGAATATTTTGAGGGCAAAAGAACAGATTTTACAGTAAAAATTAATTTCACTAAAGGAACGGAATTTCAGAAATTGGTATGGAATGAATTAAGAAAAATTCCTTATGGTGAGACAGTTTCATATAAAGATATAGCGGAGAAAATAGGAAATCCTAAGGGGAGTAGAGCTGTAGGAGGAGCAAATAATAAAAATCCTATTGCTATAATAGTTCCTTGTCATAGAGTAATAGGGAAAAATGGCTCCTTAACAGGATATGCTGATGGATTAAGTAAAAAAGAGTATTTGCTTGATATAGAAAGAAAAAAGGAGAGAGATTTTGAATAAAGCAAAAGAGATTTTAAAGAGTTTTTATGGATATAGTGAATTTAGAAAAGGACAAGAAGAAATAATAAATGAGATTATAAGTGGAAATGATGTTGTTGCTATAATGCCAACTGGTGGTGGTAAATCAATTTGTTATCAAATTCCAGCTTTGATTTTAGAAGGAGTTACGGTTGTAATTTCTCCACTTATTTCTCTTATGAAGGACCAGGTTGATGCTATAAATAGTATGGGAATAGAGTCAGCATATATAAACTCAACTCTTAGCAATCAAGAGATAAATGATATATTTGAAAATGTTAAAAATGGACACATAAAAATATTATATGTAGCGCCAGAAAGACTTGAGTCTATGGATTTCTTAAATTTAGTTTCTAATATAGATATTTCACAGGTAGCTGTAGATGAGGCACACTGTGTTTCTCAATGGGGACATGATTTTAGAAGTAGTTATAAATTTATTGGTAGATTTATAAATCTTTTAAAGAGAAGACCCGTGGTTTCAGCTTTTACAGCAACTGCAACAGAGGAAGTTAGAGAAGATATAGTAAAATTACTTGAGCTTAATAATCCGAAGGTTTTTATTTCTGGTTTTGATAGAGACAATCTTAAAATAATCATAGAAAAAGGAGTTAATAAGGCTCATTACATTTTAGATTATTTAAAAGAAAATAAGGATGTTTCAGGAATTATTTACTGTGCAACTAGAAAAGAAGTAGATTCTTTATGTGAGCTTATAAATTCAAGGGGAATAGAATGTACAAAATACCATGCTGGACTTTCAGATGTTGAAAGAAAAGAAAATCAAGAGAATTTTGTTTTTGATAAAGCTAATGTAATGGTTGCTACAAATGCCTTTGGGATGGGGATAGATAAGCCAAATATAAGATATGTAATTCACAATAATATGCCTAAAAATATAGAGGGGTATTATCAAGAGATAGGAAGAGCAGGAAGAGATGGTGAGAAATCAGAGTGTATTCTTATTTTTTCACCAGGAGATGTTCAAACACAGAAATATATAATAGAAACTGGAACCTTAAACCCTGAAAGAAAGATAAATGAGTTAAGTAAACTACAAACTATGATGGATTTGGTTTATTCTAATGGATGTTATAGAAGATTTATACTTAACTACTTTGGAGAAGAGTTAGAAGAAGATTGTAATAACTGTAGTAACTGTGAAATGGAAGGTGAACTAGTTGATAAAACAATAGATGCTCAAAAAGTTATTTCATGTGTTTATAGAATGAAAAGACCTTTTGGAATTGGGGTAATAATAGATGTTTTAAGAGCCTCAAAGAATAAAAAGATAATTGATTTAGGATTAGATAAATTAAGTACTTATGGAATAATGAAAGATTATTCTAAAGATGGGCTTAAGGATTTTATAAATACTCTTATTTCACATAGATATATAGATTATGTTGGAGAATATCCTGTAGTTAGGTTAAATCAAGTTTCTATAGATATTCTTAAGGGCAATGAAAAAGTTATGTTTAAGGAGAAAAGAAAAATTGAAAGAGTTTCTGTTGATAATGAACTATTTGATTTATTAAGAAGTCTTAGAAGAGAAATTGCTTCTGAAGAGGGAGTTCCTCCATACATAGTATTTGGGGATAATACTCTTAAAGAGATGAGTATGAGAATACCTATAAGTGAAAATCAACTTTCAGAAATAAGTGGAGTTGGTGAAAAGAAAATACTTAAATATGGAGATAAGTTCTTAAGCGTAATAAAAGAATATGTTAAAGTAAATAATATTGAAGTTCAATGGGAATCAGGACTAAAACTTAATAAGGAAGACGTAGAAGAAAAGTTTAAAAAAAGCAGTGGAAAAAATGGAAAGAAAAAGTCTTTTGAAATAACAATAGATATGTTACAAGAGGGAGATAAATTCCATACTATTGCTAAGGAAAGAGATATTTCAGTTACTACGATATTATCGCATATTCAGCAATATTTAGAAGAAGGAAATAAAATAGACTTTGAGATAGACTTTGATTCTTTATTTTCAAAAAGAGAAGAAGAGTTAGTTTTAGATGCTATAGATAAAGTAGGATATAGTAAGTTAAAGCCAATTAAAGAAAATTTAGCTGAAGATGTTTCTTATGAAAAGATAAGATTTATTGTGACTAAATTAACCATAAATAATTTAAATAAAGAATTAAATTAAAATAAGTAGTATATAAAAAAATATAAAAGGGACTATATCAAAATTTCAAATAATAAAACTTATAAATAGTATGAAGAGAATATCTATTAATTTTCTAAATATATTTATAAGTTTTATTTTAAGTTACTTTTGATGTAGTCCTTTTTTAAAGTATTTCGAAGTTGTTTTCATATAGCTTTTCATTTACTTGATATAAGGATAAATTATTTTTTATTGCATAAATAATTATGAAATCTCTAGGATTTTTAGCATAAAGCTCACCTGAATTACCAATTTTTAAAGCTCTTTGTGTTTCTTTGAAGTTAAGTTTGGCACCAAAACAAAGACGAAGTATTTTATCTTTAGTTGGCTTTTTTGAGCCATCTAATATTTGATAGCCGTAGTTTCTATCTAAATCGGCAGCTTTTATTAATTTGCCTTTTGTAAGTCCTTTTTCTTCACAAATTTTTTTAAAGTAATTTGCTAAGTTTAAATCCTCAAACTTTTTAAGTTCATTATTAACAACAGAATCCAATTCTCTATCATCACCGATATTGTCTAATAAATTTAAGAGACTAGATGTTTCTTGTTCAAACATATTTGTAACTCCTTGTGATTAATCTTCAAATTAATTATATCAAAAAATTATATATTGGTTAATGTTGAGTTAATAGTATTTTATAGGGAATAAAGTATGTGATATAATTCAAAATTGAGGTAGTAATTATAGCGGGGGATGTAAGGATGGATGATTGTAATATTGAAAATATACCTTCAAATTATGTTGAATTAACAACTTTGTGTTCAAATAAAAAAAGTGAAATTTTGTTAGCTAAAAGTAGTTTAGATAACAAGATTTATGTAAAAAAAATTCTTAAGGTTTATAATAGAGAGGTTTATGAAAAGCTTAAAGAGTTAAAGAGCGTAAATTTACCTAAGATATATGAAATTTTCGAAGAAGATGGAAGATTGACTATTGTTGAAGAGTTTATAAATGGTTCTACTATAGAAGACATATTAAAGAGTGGAAAAGTACTTGATGAAGAAACAGCTTTAGGGTTTATGATAAACCTATGTGATGTATTGGAACTACTACATAGTCTTAAACCTGCAATAATTCATAGAGACATAAAGCCTTCTAATGTAATCATAAATAATGATGGAATATTGAAATTAATAGACTATGATGTATCTAGAATATATAAGGAAGATAAGAGAAAAGATACAGTTATTCTAGGAACAGTGGGATATGCATCACCAGAGCAACTGGGTTTTGATCAGACTGATGGAAGAACTGATATTTATGCCATGGGAGTACTTTTAAATGTAATGATTATTGGAAAACACCCTATAGAAGAGGCTGTTCAAGGAGAACTAAAAAAGATTGTAGCTAAGTGTACTATGCTTATAGCAGAGGATAGATATCAAAGTGTTGGTGAGCTTAAGAGAGTTTTAGAAGATGAGATTGAAAGAGTAAGAAATCTAGAGAAACAAAGTATCAAAGTAGAGGAACTGGAAAAAGAAAATGGTGAAATACAAAATAAAATATCTAAGAAATCACTTGATCTTTCTAAAAAAGAGTTTAAAACAACAGTTGATTTACTTTTAAATAATAAAGATAAAGCTGAAAAAGATTCTAGCTTTAATAAAACTGGATTTTTAAATTTGGATAAAGACGATAGAGATTCAAGTTTAGAAACTATTCATATAGAAGATAAGAGAAGTTGGTTTAGAAAAAATATTCCGGGTTTTAGAACTGATAAGGGATGGAAAATGACTTTAGCAATATTGGGTTATGCCTTTATTGCTTTTGGTATGACTATGAATTTAAGCAGCGGAGATAATAAGCTTATAATAGGTGATTTGGCTGTAGGAATTATATTACTTTTATATATAGCTCTTTTTTCTAACTTCTTAGGAATAGCTAATAAGTTACCTTTATTAAAAAGAGAGGGCTTATCAAATAAAATCTGTGGATATTTACTTTATTCCCTTTTAATAATGATTGCCTTTGGTGGCTTAATAGGCACTACAACACCTATAAAATAAAAAAGGAATCATTATATTATAGTAAAAAGGAATTAAAAATGAACATAAAACATTTTAACTCATAACAACACAGAAAACAAACTTATAAAACTATAACAATCAATGATTCCTTGAGAAAATTATATAAAAAAATAAATTTAAAAGTGTATGCTGGTAGGCGTACACTTTTTATTTTTATAAGTTTTAAAATAAAAGCATAACAACAAGAAAGAAGGATTATAAACTTTATGTTTTTAATCAGTGTTTAAAGGAGGAATTAAATTGGTTAGTAAAAAGTTTTATAAAAAATGGTGGGTTTGGGCCATTGCTATAGTTGTTGTATTAGGGGTTGCAGGTAGCGCTGGAGAAGCTGGAAAAAAGGCAACTAGTAATAGTGAAGTTGTTAAGAATGAAACAAGTTCAGCAAAGCCTTCAGAAGATAAGAATATAAAAAAAGAAGAACCAGTAAAAGAAGGTGAAACAAGAGATAATTCATCAGCTAAGGAGACAACTTTATCAACAGGAAAGTTTATAGTTGGAGAAGATATACAGTCAGGTAGATATGTTTGTACAAGTGATTCATCAGGTAATTTTATTGTTACAGATAAAAACGGTCTTCCAATAATAAATGAAATATTAGGAAATGATGATTTAGGAGTTTTAAAAGTTACAGCAGATTTTAAGGATGGAGAAAAAATTGAAATAAGTGGAATAAAAAATGTTCATTTTACTCCAGCAGAAACTAAGGTTTCAAATGAATTAAGTGCAGGTAGCTGGATTGTTGGATTAGATATAGAGCCAGGAAAATATGTGGCAGAAGTTAATAATGGACAAGGAAATTTTGTAGTATATAAAAATGGATTTCCAACGGTAAATGAAATTTTAGATGCATCAGGCAATATGGGAGTACCTAATGTTACTTTAAAGTTAGAAAAAGGTGAAGTTATTAGTATAAGTGGGTTAAATCAAGTTATATTCAATAAGAATTAACAGGAATTTGATTTATTAAAAATAAAAAAGTATTGAGATAGTTTTAAAATGAGGTTTTTTAAATACAATTATTTTAAGGAAGGATGATAATTTTGAAAAAAAGTAAATGTCTTATAATATCAGCAATTTTAGGTATAATATATTCAATATATTTATTAAGTTACTTTGGTAGCGTTTTAACAAATGGACAAGGTGCTGAGGCCGTTGGTGGTGCTATAGCTACTGCCATGGTTACTCCACATATGATTTGTGTGGTCTTAGCAGCAATTTTTAACTTAGTAGGAGCTTTGATGAATAAAGCAGGATTTGCCCTTACGGCGGGAATTCTTTATTCTGTTGGGGGAGTACTATTCTTACCATATATATTCTTTGTAATACCTATGATAGTTTTAAGCTTTGTAGGATTTTCTAGTGTAAAGAAAATTAAAAATAAATAATTAATTATAGAATAAAAGGCGTGCCACAATTAACTTTGTGTCATGCCTTTTTTATTTTAAGTGATTAATTAAATTGGTATTAGAAATTTTAACTATGTTTAAGTTTTTAAGAAGAATAATATTAAATGAAAAAAGTATTAACTAAAGAGATTATAAGAATACTATATTTAAATTAAAATTAAATTTGTTGAGGTATTAGTATGAAAATTAGTCATAAAAATAGATATGAAAAACTTAGATCATTAATAATGTGTTACCCTTGTAATTTTAAGGTTAGTGGTAATGTTCAAATAAATTATTCTCTTATGTATGAACAATATAATAAGTTTATAAATTTAATGAGTAGTGAGGGAGTAATAATTCAATTTTTAGATCCTATATATGGGGCCAATCAAGTTTTTACGAGAGATATAGGTTTTGTTATAGAAGATAGGATGTTTATTGCAAAAATGAGTACTCAAGATAGAATTGAAGAAACTAAAGCCTTAGAAAAGTATATAAAAGATCATCATTCTAAAATATATAATATGAAAAATAATATAGAGGGTGGAGATGTAATAATTCATGATTGTTATATTTTCGTTGGGTTAAGTAAAAGAACTAATATTGAAGCCGTTTATGAACTTCAAAATTATATAAATGAACAGAATATGAGATATAAAGTTATACCTATAAATTTTAATAAGGAAAAAATGCTTCATTTAGATTGTGTTTTTAATATTCTAGATAAGGATGATTGTATAATTAGCAATTACGTGTATGATAAAGAAGAAATAGAAAAAATAATGAAAAATTGTTATTATATTGATGAAAAAACTACTGAAGAACTTGGAACTAATATTATATCATTAGGAGACAAGAAGATAGTAACTTCAAATAAAACTGTATTTAACATGCTAAAATACAATGGATTTAAAGTATTTTACTTAGAGTATTCAGAAATATTGAAAGCTGGAGGAGGATTTGCCTGTAGCATTTTACCTATTTATACTGAATGATTTTTATATTTCTAATAAGACTTATGTCTTATTAGAAATGATGTTATTATGATATAGTGTCTTTATCTGATGATTTTTTGGTCAGCAGATAATTTATTTTTAAGGGAAAATAGCTTGTGCTATTTAAATAAAATATACGAATTAGGGGGAGATTTTTTGTTTGGACTTTCACCAATTTATTTTGGCGTCTATTTTTTTGTTACAGCTTTAATTATATTAGGAGTAACTTTATTTCTAAAAAAGAAGTTAGTAGGTAAAGATAAGGAATTTTATAAGGTATTATTAGTTTTATGTATTCCAATAATAGTTCAAAACTTTATATCAACTTCTGTAAATGTAGTTGATACAGTTATGATAAGTAGTTTAGGAGAGGAATCAATAGCAGCTGTTGGGGTAGCTAATCAGGTATTCTTTTTATTTAATATGGGATTAATAGGATTAACAGGAGCTACTGGATTATTTATATCTCAATTTTATGGAAGTAATGATAGAAAAAGCATAAAAAAAGTTATGGGATTAAGTACTATTTTATGTGTAGGATTTAGTTTAGTATTCTTTGTTTTAGCACTTTTCTTTCCAGATCTTATAATAGGAATTTTTTCTACTGACCCTAAAGTGGTTGAACTTTGTAAAAGTTATTTAGTGGTTATAGCTCTTTCATATCCTTTAACAGCTTTAAGTATGGTAATAAGTGCAGGAGCAAGGGCTGTAAGAAACCCTAAGTTAGGTATGTTTTGTAGTGGAGCTTCGCTTATCATAAATATTATATTTAACTATTGCTTAATATTTGGAATAGGTATATTTCCAGAGTTAGGTGTTAGGGGAGCAGCTATATCTACTGTATTTGCTAGAATAATAGAATGCCTATTATTAGTTGGATATGTTATATTAAAAGATAAAGATTATATAATCAAGTTTGATATCAATGATATTAAAGGAATAAATAAAGACTTCTTTAAAGTATATATGTCTAAGGGGATGCCTATATTTATAAATGATTTTGCTTGGGCCATTGGGTCAGTTTCATATTCTGTAGCTTATGCAATGGTTGGAACATCTGCAATAGCAGCAAGTCAGATTGCAACTAGTACAGCTAATCTATTTATAATGTTAGCTATGTGTATAGCTACTGGAGCAGCCATTATGCTTGGAAACGAGCTTGGAGCAGATAATACTGAGAGAGCTGTAGATTATGCTAAGAAATTCTCAAAAATAGTTTTTATTGTTGGAAGTATTTTAGGCGGAATGTTGATATTAAGTATTCCAGTATTACTTAAAGTTTATAGTACATCTTCAACTATGGCGAGTGATTTAAGCAAAATCTTTGTAATAATGGGACTTCTAATGGGATTAAAGGCCTTTAATATACTGGTTATTGTAGGAATATTAAGAAGTGGAGGAGATACAAAGTATGCCTTTGCATTAGAGTTTGGATGTATGTGGCTTGTATCAATACCGTTAACATTCTTTGGAGCAGTGAATGGCTTTCCAATATATATGTTAGTATTATTTACTTATTCAGAAGAGATAGTTAAATGCATATTTGGATTACCTAGAGTTTTATCAAAAGTTTGGGTAGTTAATTTAACTAAAGATATAGAGATAAGTGGATAACAATACTTTAATTTCTAACATTTCATTTTTAGAAGATTTATAAAAATAGTAAAATTATAGGAGCGTTAGAAAGTATATTAGTTGAATTAAGAGGTTACAGTCATGTTAAGGTGAATGTAGCCTTTTTCTTTTGGGATATATTTCGTGGGAATATTAATCTTTTTTATACTTGACTCTAACATCGTGTTAGGGAGTAATATAAGGTCTAGGAGGTGGTTATATGTATAAGGTTAAGGAAGTCTCAGAGATAACAGGAGTATCTATTAGAATGTTGCATCATTATGATAAGATAGGGCTTTTAAGACCTACAGCTATAAGTAACGCAGGATATAGATTGTATGATGATAAAGATCTAGAATTAATTCAACAAATTCTTATATATAGGGAGTTAGATTTTTCTTTAAAAGAAATAAAAGATATTTTAAATAATAATAATCTAGATTTGAGGAAGCTTCTGAAGTTACAAAAACAGTTAATAATAGACAAGCGAGATAAGCTAAACAAGATTGTTGATACTATAGAAAATACAATTAAGAATATGGAGGGAGAAATTATTATGGAGAAAAAGGGAATGTTTGAAGGTTTTGATATAGAAAAGCACAATAAACTTTATGAGGATGAAGTAGAAAAAAAGTATGGAGAAAGTGATGCTTATAATGAGTCAAAGAAAAAAACAAGCAAATATTCAAAAGAAGACTGGAATAATATAATGGAAGAAATAGATGGAGTGTATAGAGAATTAGCTGAATTAAAAGATAGAGATGTTTCTGATGAAAAAGTTCAAGAATTAGTTCATAACTGGAGAATGCTTATAACTAAGAATTTCTATAATTGTAGTATTGAGATATTTAGTGGCCTTGCAGATATGTATATCTATGATGAAAGATTCACAAAAAACATAGATAAATATGGAGAGGGATTTGCTAATTTTTTAAGTGAGGCTATGAAATATTACTGTAATAGAAATTAAAACTCACTTAAATAATATTAAGTCGAAAATTAAAATAATTAATATAGTTATTAAATAAATCAATATATAAATTAATAAAATTAATTTATATATTGATTTTTATTAATTTATGGGAGTATAATGTATACAAAAGGAGGTGCTTTCTTGAGATACGTAAGACCAAGCAAATGTCCTGTATGTAATAGTGAATTAAAAATAGTTAAATTAGAATGTGAAAAATGCAGAACTAAAATTGAAGGTGAATTTAAAGGCTGTGATTTTTGTAATTTAACTTCAGAAGAACAATATTTTTTAAAGATATTTGTTAAGTGTAAAGGAAGTATAAAAGAAATAGAAAAAGAACTAGATATATCCTATCCAACTGTGAAAAGTAGATTAAATCAACTTATAACAGCATTAGGATTTGAAGATAAAGAGTTAGAAGATGAAAAAAAAGATAAGAAGAGAAATAGAGAAATTATACTTGGGAAGCTAGATAAGGGAGAAATAACATCTAGTGAAGCTTTAAAGGAATTAGAAAAATTAAAATAAAAGGGGAGAATTTTTATGGATGAAAAGAAAAAAATATTAGAGATGATAAGTGAAGGTAAAATAAGTCCAGAAGAAGGAATGAAATTACTTGATGCTTTAGGAGAAAGTAAAGAAGAGGTTGCTATAAAGAAAAAGATATATAAGACATTAAAAGTTAGAGTAGAGGTTGAAAATGAGCAAGTAAAAGTTAATTTAAGTATCCCTTTAAGCTTAATAAAGGTTGCAAGTGAATTTACTAAGTTTATACCTGAAGATGCTATGAATAATATTGAAAAGGGTGGAGTTAATATAAAAGATATTGATTTCAAAAAAATAATAGAAGAAATTGAAAATGGTGAATTGGATGATCCGACTATCTGTGATGTAGATATAAATAATAAAGATGAAGGAAAAGTTATAGTAAAAATTTATGTTGACTAAGAAAAACTTTGTTTATATAAAAATAACATTACCCAAAATTAATTGGTTAAGAATCAGCATTCCTATCCCTTTAGTTAATCTTATATTAAATGATACCATAGATTTATTAGGTTTCCTAAGATGGATGTTTAGATTAAGAAAGATGGAGAATTATATTAAATACATGTACACAGCTTTAGAAGCCTTAAAGGAATTTAGAGAATGTGGCGAAAGTGAAATTCTTGATTTAAATTTAGGAAAAGAAAATATAAATATAATGATAAAACTAATATAGGAGGAAAAATGAAGAGAATAATTAGTAATTTTTTTATAAATCTTATTGTTGTATGGATATTAATTAAATTTTTTAATCTTGGGGAAGCTAAAAGTTTCTTAAATATAGTTTTATTTTCAGGAATTTTTACTATACTAAGTTTTACTTTAAGGCCAGTTCTTCAGATTATATCTTTGCCAATTACAGCAATTACTTTTGGAATATTTCTTTTTATGGTTAACGCCTTTATAGTTTACATGACTGATGTATTTTCATTTGGATTTAATATACCTGGATTTTTAAATACTTTAATAGTATCAATAATATTATTTATAGCAAGCTCTGTACTTAATAAATATAGATTAAAAACTAAAATTAAGAAGATTAATAAAACAATATAGAAAAAACCTATATATTTAGATAAATTAATTAGTATCTAAATATAATAGGTTTTTTTATTTTACAATTAGTGCTTTTTAGAATATAGTTGATTTCTTTATTTTAAAAATATAAAACAAAAAATATTTGGGGAAGTAATAGCAATTCAAAATAGGATAGTTATTATTAATATAAATCTCCAGAAATATTCTTTAATTCTTTTTTATTAATTATTTTTATTTCATTTTTATCTTTTAAAATAATCTCCTTTTCAACTAGTTTATTTAAAACACGGCTTAAATGACGGTAGCTTGTGCCTAATAAATCAGCTAAATTTGAATAATTATCTACCAAGACAATATTTCGATGGTTTACACTTAGGAGATAATTAGCAAGTTTGTTTTCTAATGGATAAACAATAGTTATTGAACTTGTTAATGATTGACTAGCAAGTTTGTTAGAAAGACTTTTAGTTATGTACATAAGAAAGTTAGGATCTTTAAGAGATAATGAATTTACTTTGTTTATAGGAATACCTATGCAAAGACTTGATTTCAATGATTTAACACTACAATTTGCTTTGATTTTTGATATTACTTCTAAATCACCTATTAGCTGTATAGGCTCATAGAATTTCAGAAGTAAAGATTTTCCATTGGGTAGGGTTTTATAGACCTTGGCCTTACCATCAACAAAAAAGTAAAAGTACTTAAGTTCTTCATCCATAAAGCATATATGCTCATTTTTTTTAAACATATGCAGTTCTAAAAAAGGCATAACTTCCTGTGAAAATATGGAGTTAAGTTCGTATTTATTTATTAATTCAAGCAATTTATCTTCATTTTTTACTACTATCAATGGCTTACCTCCCATGAAAACAAATGTTATAAGACATATGTCATAACTATACATATAGTATACATGATAAAATAAATTTGTTTAATAAACATAATTAAAATGTTTTCTAAATTCACTGTAAAATTGCCTTAATACTTTAAATTCTATATAAAAGAGTGATCAGTATATATGTTTACTGATCACTCTTTATGTTTTAAATACTACTTAGTTCAAAAAATAAATTATCTTCTTCAGTGAAGTTATATGAGTAAAATGGATTATGCCAATTATTTATATCATTGATATTTTTACAACTTATTGAAGAAGAATAATCCTCTAATAAATCACAGCAAATATTTTTAGGTGTTTTAATTTCATTGTTTTTGAGTAGTTCAATTATATCTTTAAAGTAGTTTTCAACATAAGGAGTAATAAAAGGATAAGTATCACACTGAGTATTCATGTAATCATAAAGAGGTTCTTTTTTATAATCCCAATCTATATAAAGTTCAATTAATTTTTCATTTATGTTAAAAGGTATATTAGATTTTATAATATTACAATTTACCAAGTTATCATCTATTGTAAGAACTTTAACCATACATTTACCGAATCCTTTCATAATAGTCCTCCCATAAATTTATATAAATCAAGTTTTATATTGATTTAGGCATTAATAGGTTTTATTTTGGAGAAGTACTTTATTAAAATAAAATTGAAAGTATCTACTAATGCCTAAATGAGATGGCTTTTTAAATATTTGATTAGTATAATAATATGAAAAAAATCTAGTATTATTCTGAATTATCTGAAAATTTAGAAAATATTAAAAAGATAATAATTATTATTAAAAAGAGTTTGACATCTAAAAGAGAGAGAATTAAAATATTAATATGCGAACTTATGTTTGGTTTTAGAAGAGACCAATCTGGTAATAATATAATGAAATGACTTAAATAAATTTAATATACAACAAATTATATATGGAATGATATTAACTAAAAAACAGGGGTTATTAGTGAGATTAGAAACTTACTAAAGTTTATATATTTATTAAGGAGATTTTTATGAAGGATAAGATAATAGTAAAAGGAGCAAAAGTACATAATTTAAAAAATGTAAATTTAGAAATTCCTAGAGATAAGCTTATTGTTTTTACTGGGCTTTCAGGTTCAGGTAAAAGTTCTTTAGCTTTCGATACAATCTATGCAGAGGGACAAAGAAGATACGTAGAGTCTTTATCAGCTTATGCAAGACAATTCTTAGGACAAATGGATAAGCCAGATGTTGAATCAATAGAAGGACTTTCACCTGCAATATCAATTGATCAGAAGACAACTTCTAGGAATCCAAGATCTACAGTAGGTACAGTAACAGAAATATATGATTACTTAAGATTATTATATGCTAGGGTTGGAGTTCCTCATTGTCCTAAGTGCGGAAAAGAAATAACTCAACAATCTGTGGATCAAATAGTGGATCAAATTATGGAGTTACCAGAGAGAAGTAAGACAATGATTTTAGCTCCAATAATAAGAGGAAGAAAAGGAACTCATGAAAAGGTTCTTGAGAATATAAAGAAACAAGGTTTTGTTAGAGCTAGAATAGACGGAGAAATTTATGACTTAACAGAGGATGAAGTAAAACTTGAGAAGAATATAAAACATAATATAGAAGCTGTTGTTGACAGAATAATTGTTAAGGACGGAATTGAAGGAAGATTAACAGATTCTATAGAAACTTCTCTTAAAATGGCTGAAGGCTTAGTATTAGTTAATGTAATTGGTGAAGAAGATAGACTTTATAGTGAACATTTTGCCTGTGCTGATTGTGGTATAAGTATAGATGAACTTGCACCAAGAATGTTCTCATTTAACTCACCTTTTGGAAAATGTGAGAGATGTGATGGATTAGGAACTTTAATGGAGATTGATGAGGATTTAGTTGTTCCTAATAAGGATTTAAGCATAAGAGGTGGAGCTATTTCTACTTGGGGAGATTCAAGAATGAAAGAAGATTCTTGGACTTTTTGTGTTCTAAAAGCTTTAATGGAAAAGTATAAATTTGATTTAGATACTCCTTACAAAGATTTACCTAATAAGGTTAGGGAAGTCTTAATGTATGGAGATTCAGAAAAACTAAAGGTTACATACAGAAAAGAAAATGTAGAAGCTGTTTATAATCATTCCTTTGAAGGGGAGATAAATAATTTAAGAAGAAGATATATGGAAACTGGATCAGATGCCATGAAAGCTGAAATAGAAAAGTATATGAGTGATAATCCATGTCCTAAGTGTAAGGGGGCAAGACTTAAGCCTGAGGCTCTTGCCGTTACAGTAGGTGGAAAAAATATATTTGAGTTTACAAGCATGGCAATAAGAGAAGAGTTAGACTTTATAAACTCAGTAGAGTTTTCAGAGAAAGACAAGATAATAAGTAGCCAAATTATAAAAGAGATTCAAGCTAGATTAAGTTTCTTAATAAATGTTGGGTTAGATTACTTAGACTTAGCTAGAACTGCAGGGACATTATCTGGTGGAGAAGCTCAGAGAATAAGACTTGCGACTCAAATAGGTTCTCAGCTTATGGGGGTTCTATACATCCTAGATGAACCTTCAATAGGACTTCATCAAAGAGATAATGATAGACTTATAGCTACTTTAAAACAACTTAGAGATGTTGGAAACACTCTTATAGTAGTTGAACATGATGAAGATACTATGAGAGAAGCAGACTATATAGTTGATATAGGACCAAGAGCCGGAGAACATGGTGGACAGATAGTTGCTGCAGGAACATTAGATGAAATCATAGAAAATGAAAATTCTTTAACTGGTCAATATTTAACTGGAGCTAAGAAAGTTGAACTTCCAGAGGAAAGAAGAAAAGGAAATGGAAACTTTATAACAGTTAAAGGTGCAAAGGAAAATAACCTTAAAAACGTTAATGCTAAATTCCCACTAGGAACTTTAACTATGGTTACAGGAGTTTCAGGATCAGGAAAGAGTACCTTAGTTAATGAAATTCTTTATAAAGGATTAAATAAAATAGTAAATAGAGCTAAGGATTTACCAGGTAAGTTTAAGGAAATAACAGGATACGAAAATATTGATAAGATTATTGATATAGATCAAAGTCCTATAGGAAGAACTCCAAGGAGTAACCCAGCAACATATACTGGAACTTTTGATATAATAAGAGAACTTTTCTCACAAACTCAAGAAGCTAAAATGAGAGGATATAAACCAGGAAGATTTTCTTTCAATGTAAAAGGTGGAAGATGTGAAGCTTGTAGTGGAGATGGAATAATAAAGATAGAAATGCAATTTTTATCTGATGTTTATGTTCCTTGTGAGGTTTGTAAAGGAAAGAGATATAATAGAGAGACTTTAGAAGTTAAATATAAAGGAAAGAATATAGCTGATGTACTAAATATGACTGTTGAAGAAGCTTTAGAATTCTTTGAAAATATTCCAAGAATAAAGAATAAACTTCAAACCTTAATGGATGTTGGATTAGGTTATATAAGACTAGGTCAACCTTCAACTCAGCTATCAGGTGGAGAAGCACAAAGAATTAAGTTAGCTTATGAACTATCTAAGAGAAGTACAGGAAAAACATTATATATTTTAGATGAGCCTACAACAGGACTGCACATACATGATGTAAACAGACTTGTTAAAATACTTCAAAGATTAGTTGATGGAGGAAATACAGTTATTGTAATAGAGCATAATTTAGATATGATTAAATGTGCAGATTATATTGTTGATTTAGGACCAGAAGGTGGAGATAAAGGTGGAATGATTGTAGCTACAGGAACTCCTGAAAAGATAACTGAGGTTGAAGAATCATATACAGGTAAATATCTAAAAAAATACCTTTAATATAGGAATATAATTTAAAAAAATAAATATATTATTTAAGAATAGAGTATTTAATTAGCTATCAGAATTTATGGCTAGAAGTTCTGATAGCTATATTTATTGTTAAGGAAATTTAGGAAAGTTAAAAAAGTACTAAAATTAAAAGATAAATATCATAAAATTGTCTTTTTTAGATGATATAATAATTAAGAGTTTCTAATTATTGATTATGAAATTGTAATCTTTTATTGTATAATCAAGTTATTAAATAAAGTAAAATATAAAAGAAATATAAAATATGTAGAGGTGAAGTGATGTTTTCGAAACTAATGACATGGGTTTTTGGAATAATATTTATTATAATTCTATATTCCATAATTTATTATGCGTTAAAGATAATGTATAAAGATGTTAAAGGCGGGAAAAAGAAAAAAGCCCCTGGAAAGAAAGCACATGGATTAGAAGTCTTAAAAACAATATCAAATGGGACGCTAGGTGTTGGCTCGGTTATACCAGTGACTAGTACCATATCCATTGGTAGAAGAGAAGATAATTCAATAGTGCTAAATGATCAGTTTGTATCCTCATATCATGCTAAAATTTATGTTAAAAACAATGATTTTTATTTAGAAGATTTAGCAAGTACAAATGGTACATTCATAAATGAATCAAAGATAGAGGGAAGAGTAAGATTAAAAGTAAATGATAAAATAAGAATGGGAAGCACTGTGTTTAAGGTTATAGGATAGAAGAGGTGATAATATGAATACTACTTTAAAGTATGAGAAAAGGATGTTGCTATTAGTCTATCTTTTATGCTTAGCCTTATTTACGAATATAGCTGTAAAGCAGACACCTATAGATAAGATGGCTTTTATAATAGCAGGTATATTAATAGTTATTATTGGATTTTCACATTTCATTATAAGGAAATTCTATCCCGATGGAGATAAGTACATATTTATCTTTGCATCGGTTTTAGCTGTGGTTGGAATAGCAATTCTTTATAGAGTAGATCCTAAATCAGCAATGAAACAATTAGTTTGGTTCAGTTTAGGAATAGCTGTTTATATGGGGATTGTAATAGTTATGCCGGATTTAAAGAGTTTTGCAAAATATAAATATGTTTATATGGGAGGAACTTTAATATTCATGGCTATGTCTATGATTATAGGTACTACAATAAATGGTTCTAAGAACTGGGTTAGAATAGGTGGTTTCACTTTTCAACCTTCGGAAATAGGTAAGATATTCCTAATACTTTACTTAGCGTCAGCACTTATGAACTATGAGAAAAAGAATAGCTTGAAAGATGAATTTAAACAACTTTTACAACCAGCTTTAGTGGTTATGTATTCTTTAGGATTCATGGTTTTACAAAAAGACTTAGGTTCAGCTCTTATGTTTTTCTTTGTATCTGTGACTATGCTTTATATAGCTACTTGTAATTGGAAGTATGTTGCTACTGGATTAGGATTATTTGCAGTAGGTGGAACAGCAAGTTATTTCTTATTTGGCCATGTTAGAAGCAGAGTAATGGTTTGGCGAGATGTTTGGAAATATGCTAGTCATGAAAGTTTTCAAATAGTTCAAGGTTTTTATGCTATGTCCTTAGGAGGAATGTTTGGAACAGGACTTTATAATGGTTATCCTAGTTTAGTACCATTTATACAAACAGACTTTATATTTACCTTAATAGCACAAGAATTAGGTCTTGTATTTGGTATAGGTTTATTATTAATATATTTCCTATTGTTTTATAGAGGGATAAGAGCAGCATTAAACACTGATGATCCATTTTCTCAGTTAAATGCTGTTGGATTTAGTACACTTATAGTTGCTCAAGTTTTAGTAATTATAGGTGGTGTCTTTGCAGTTATTCCTTTAACAGGTATAACATTACCTTTAGTTAGTTATGGAGGAACATCTATGCTTACAATCTTCATTGCCTTAGGAATACTTCAGAAAATTTCAGAGGAGGGACTAAGATAGATGGCTAAGAAAAAAGATTTATCAGGTAGCATAAGAAAAGTTATGGTTGTTTATCTATTGCTATTAGTTGGGCTTATATCGTATATCGCGTATTTTCAATTAATAAAAGTACCAAAAATAGCTCAGATGGATAGTAATACTGCTGTTATGGCAGCTCAGAATGAGGTAATAAGAGGAGATATAAAGGATAAGAATGGCAATGTTCTCGCTAAAAGTACTAAGAGCGGTGATTTAACTCAAAAGAGAGAATATCCTTATGGAGAAATATATTCACATCCAATTGGGTATGCTAGTGGAATATATGGAAACTCAGGATTAGAGGGAGCATATTCAAAAGAGCTAACTACTTCTGAGAACATATCATTAAAAGCTTTCTTAAAATCATTTAACTTCAAAAAAGATTTTAAAGAAAGAAATGAGAGTGACACTAAGATTGGAAATAGTGTTGTAACAACTTTAGATACTGATTTACAAAAGGCAGCATATGCAGCTTTAGGAGCTAATAGAGGGGCTGTAGTTGCTATGAATCCTAAAACAGGTGAGGTTTTAGCAAGTGTATCAAAACCAGGATTTAATCCTAATGATATGAAAGCAACATATGAAATAGCTAACAATCCTAATGGAAATCCAAAGGACGCTATATTAGTTGACAGAGCTATTAATGGTCAATATCCTCCAGGATCTACATTTAAGGTTGTAACTTTAACATCTGCTTTAGAAAATATTCCAGGGATAACACAAAGAACATTTAGTGATACAGGTACAATAAATGTTGGAACAAAGGATTTACCAAATGAAAATGGAACTGCTTATGGAGATATAAGTTTAAGAAAAGCACTTTCAGTTTCAAGTAACGTAGTATTTGGAGGAATTCTTGGAGAAGAGCTTGGAAATAAAAAGTTAAGAGAAACTGCTGAAAAATATGGATTTAATCAAGATTTATCTTTAGGTAATCTTAAGGCTTTTTCAGGAAAATTCCCTGATAGAAAAACTGTAGATAAAGGCCTTATAGCCTATGATGCTATAGGTCAAGGAGATGTTTTATCAAGTCCACTTGAAATGGCAATGGTTGCATCAACAGTAGCTAATAACGGGGTTCTTATGCAACCATATATGGTTAGTAAGATTGTTGATAAAGATGGAGATTCAGTAAAAGAATTTAAACCTGAAAAGAAAAGTACTGTAATGTCTAAAGAGGATGCTCAAATAATAAATGAATATATGCAAGGTGTAACAAATGATAGAATAAATGATAACTGGGGATATTTTAGAGGTATGAATGTTGCAGCTAAAACTGGTACAGCCCAGGTTCCAGATGGAAATTCTCATGCATGGTTAATAGCCTTTGCACCAGCTAATGACCCTCAAATAGCCGTTGCAACTATAGTTGAAAATGGTGGTTCAGGATCAAGAGTAGCAGCTCCGGTTACAGCTAAGGTAATGCAAGCATATTTTAATAAATAAGAGCAAAATTAAAAGAAATGTAAAAAAATATTTCTTGATTTTATCTTAGAAAATAGATAACTTATAAATTATAAAACTTAATATAATAGAATTGATTTGAAAATTTAATCGCCCTAATATTACTGTATTTCAATGGTATGTTAGGGCGTATTGCTTATGTAGACATAGTAATAATTCTGTTGCTTTAATTAAGAATTTATATGTTATTTTTAATTTGATAATATATTTAGATAAATAGGCAATATAAGAATAATAGGATTTGGCAAGTTTAAGATAAATGTAATATGAACATTGAGATGAGAGATTAGAGGTGGTAAGATGTTTGATTTTCAGCATCAATTAAAAATATTACCTGATAAACCAGGGGTTTATATAATGAAAAATTCCCTTGGAGAGGTAATTTATGTTGGAAAAGCAAAAATATTAAAAAATAGAGTAAGACAATATTTCCAAAATTCTAAAAATCATACTGAAAAAGTAAGGGCTATGGTTAAAAATATAGCTGAATTTGAGTACATAGTTACTGATTCTGAAATGGAGGCATTAATTTTAGAATGTAACCTTATTAAGAAATATAGTCCAAGATATAATATAGCTTTAAAAGATGATAAGTTTTATCCTTTTATAAAAATAACTACTAATGAGGATTTCCCAAGAGTATATGTTACAAGGAATTTTGCAAAGGACGGAAATAAATATTTTGGACCATATACAAATGGGACTGCTGTTTATGAAGTTATGGGGCTTATTAAGAAGCTATTTCCTTTAAGAACGTGTAAAAAGGCTATTGTAGAAGGGGAAAAACCAACTAGAGCATGTTTAAATTATCACATTAACCTTTGTAAAGCTCCTTGTGCTGGATATATTTCTAAAAATGATTATGGAAAGATGATAGATGAAATAATTAGTATTTTAAATGGAACAGATACATCAATTATAAAAGAATTAAAAGTTGAAATGGAAAAGGCTGCTGAGGAGTTAGAATTTGAGAAGGCAGCTAAAGTTAGAGATAGAATTTTGGCTATAGAGTTGATTAGTGAAAAACAAAAGATGTTTACTGTAAAAGAAGGCGATGAGGACTTTATAGATTTATATACTGATGAAAAGGATGGATGTGCTCAAGTTTTCTTTGTTAGAGAAGGAAAAGTTACAGGAAGAGAACATTTTATGTTAGAGAATGTAAGTGAAGAACCTGTAAAAGAAATTATTAGTTCTTTCATAGCATCATTTTATGGTGGAACAGCACAAATACCTAAAACTATATATGTTCCTGAGGAGATAGAGGATCAAGAATTAATAGAGAAGTTTCTTACAGACAAGAGAGGATCTAAGGTTTGGATAAAAACCCCTAAAAAGGGTGATAAAAAGAATCTTTTAGATATGGTTAGAAATAATGCGAAAATAATGCTAGAGCAATTTAAAGAAAAAATGGTAGAAGAAAAAGAATTAAATAAATCAGCCTTAACTGAGTTAGCAGATGTTTTAGCATTAGATTCTTTACCAGTTAGAATAGAAGCCTATGATATATCGAATATTCAAGGTGTAGACTCAGTTGGAACAATGGTGGTCTTCGAGAATGGAAAAGCTAAAAATTCTGATTATAGAAGATTTAAAATAAAAACTGTCCAAGGACCTAATGATTATGAAAGCATGAGAGAAATTTTAAGCAGAAGATTTGCTCATGGATTGGACGAGGTAAACAAAATAAAAGAGAGAAATTTAGAGTATTCAAAGGGAAAGTTCTGTATTTTCCCAGATTTAATAATGATGGATGGTGGAAAAGGACAGGTTAACATAGCCTTAGAAGTACTAAATGAGTTTGGTGTTGAAATTCCGGTCTGTGGGCTTGTTAAAGACGATAAGCATAGAACTAGGGGTATCATATTCAATAATGAAGAAATACTCGTTAAAAGAGGTTCTGGGCTTATGAATTTAATAACTAGAATACAAGATGAAGTTCATAGGTATGCTATAACCTATCATAGAAGTTTAAGAGATAAAAGAACACTACATTCAATTTTAGAAGATATACCTAGAATTGGAGAAAAAAGAAGAAGGAATCTTCTTATTAAGTTTGGAAGTGTAGAAAATATTAAGAAGGCAACAATAGAAGACTTATTAGAAACCCCTGGCATAGATAAAAAAGCAGCTGAAAGTATAAAAAAATATTTTTCAAGTTAATTTTTAATAACAAAAATTGACTTGAGATAATATATATAATATTATAGCATAGGAAAATAAAAAAATTTGTACTAAATATTGAAAATATGTCAAGAATTAATTTATACTATTAAATTAGGATATTAAATTTAAAATTGAGGAGTTTGGGTATGAATCAATACATGGAGTTTTATAAATTATTAGGTGAATTTTATAATGAAGAAGATATTACTGTAGATTCTCCAATGAGTGAACATATTTATTTCAGAGTAGGAGGACCAGCAGATATACTAGTAACTCCTGTTAATGAGGAACAAGTAGTTAATACTTTAAAACTTTGTAGGGAATATAATGTACCTTATTTTATATTAGGTAACGGTTCTAATATTTTAGTTAAAGATGGTGGAATTTCTGGAGTTGTAATTAAGCTTAATAAATTAAATAAAGTTACTTCAGAAGGAAATTGTGTAACAGCTCAAAGTGGAGCACTATTAAAAGATGTATCAAAAGCCGCTTTGGAAAATAACTTAAGAGGTTTTGAATTTGCATGTGGAATACCAGGAAGTATAGGTGGAGCGGTATTTATGAACGCTGGAGCTTATGATGGAGAAATGGCACATGTAATAAAGTCAGCTAGAGTAATTGATGAAAATTGCAATATTAAGAATTTAACTAAAGAAGAATTAGAACTTGGTTATAGAAGTTCATTAGTTATGAAAAAAGGATATGTAGTTATAGATGCTACAGTTGAACTAGAAAGCGGAGAGTATACTAGTATAAAAGATAAGATCGATGATCTTACGAATAAAAGAGAGAGTAAACAACCTTTAGAGTATCCATCAGCAGGTAGTACTTTTAAAAGACCAGAAGGATATTTTGCAGGTAAGCTTATTCAGGATTCAGGATTAAAAGGTTTCTCAATAGGAGGAGCAGCTGTATCAGAAAAGCATTCAGGATTTGTAATCAATAAAGGTGGAGCAACAGCTAAAGATGTTTTAGATGTTATAGCGCATGTTCAAAAAACAGTTAAAGAAAATTTTGGTGTTGATCTTCACACTGAAGTTAGAATAATAGGTAGAGATTAATAGAATAAACAAAAATAGAGTCTGCATTTAAATTAAATGTAGGCTCTATTTTTATGCATATATTTGAGGCATACTCCATGTATATTAAAACAATATTAATAGCTTAAAATATTAACGATATGACCCTAAAAATATATTTATCAATACATATATAAATGTTACTCCAAAGAAAATATTAGAAATCCAAAATAAAATTTTACCATAAGGAAATTTTGTTTTTCTGTGGTTTTCTACTTTTAAAGATTTCAAAACTTCTAAAAAGTTATTTAAATCATCATCATTGTGTTCTATGGAGCCTATCAACATATAGCTTTTAGGAATACTTAAATCATTCTCTCCAAGTTTATTAAATTCTATGAAAAGAGTATTTCTGCTAAACTCCATGAAGTCTCTTATACTTTTATTTGATATAAAGGATGTTTTTATATAGTTAAGAGGAATTGTTGTTGTATCTATAACTCTAAAGTAATTGTCTAAATTATAAAATAAAAGCTTATCTTCGGTAACATAAACTCTATAGGCAACTGCCTGTTTTGAGAAACCTATTGATAAAACTTTAAAAGTATAATCATTAAAAGAATATAATAAAGTCTTATAAATAAGTTTATCTTTAGGAATAGGACAGTCTTTATCTAAAGCTTCTATGACAATATCTCTCAAGACTTTACCATTCCTAACATAATTAAGAGTATCATCAGCTTCATCACCAAGGTTATTTACTACTCTTATAATATTTTTTAGAGAAAAGTCTGCATTAACATTATCAAAGTTATTCTTTAAATATGGATTGATAGCAAATTTTATAACTGTTTTGATTCTTCTTTTTTGTTCTTCAGTGAGATTAATATCTGGTAATTCTTTATCATTTATTTCAACTAGATTAAAAGTGTTCATCATATAAAAGTCCTCCTTAATTTAATGAATATATAAGTATAAGTATTCATTAAGTAATTTTTTCATCAGAATAATTTTCTTTATTAGTAATGGATAACTTTTTACGCCCTCGCAAAATCCTGAGACTCACAGCTTTGGGTGTCATATTAAGATCCTTAGCTATATCTTTAATACTTTTATTTAAGAAAAAGCGTTGAATAAATATTTTTCTATCTAATTCTTTAAAATTATTAATCTCTTTTTTTATAGTTTCTAACTCAGCTCTCGACATAACTTGTTCTTCAATAGAATCAGTATTTTTGCTTTCCTCTTTAAGTTCTATATTTTCAAAATGTTTTTTTTCTTTTCTAAGAATATCAATAGCACTATATTTAGTTATAGCAGCTAGCCAGTTCTTGAATTTACTTTTATCATAATCATACCCGTGTATGTTTTCCCAAACTTTTAAAAGTACATCATTTACACATTCTTCACTAAGTTCTTTTGAATTAAGTTGCATATAAGCTAATTTATATATTAAGTTTCCAAAGGCATCTAAAACATACTCAAGTGCATTTGGATTTCCTTTTTTTAATTCTTCTATAAATGTATTTTCCATAGTATCCTCTCCAAACTAATTTTTTATTGAAAGCTTAAGTTGGTAAGTTTAAGACTATTTGAGAAATAAACAAGAGGATAAAAAAAATAATTGCTAGTACAGTGATTATCAGATTTCTAGTTTTTTCTTTAGAAGTAACTTCTAAAGGATTAGTATCAACACCTAAAGAATTAAGTGTGTTCAAGAGTTCATAAAGTTCTGAAACATTTTCTCCTTTTTCACCAACTAAGTAATAAGTACTAGGAAGTGAAAGGTTATTTTCAGTTGATTTATCTAAATTAATAATTAAAGTATTACAGCTAAAAGGGATATAATTTTTTTTATCATATTTGCTTATAAAAGCAGACTTGATATATGTTAAAGGCAATTTAGTTGTATTTATAACTCTAAAGTAATTATCCAAGTTATAAATAAAGACTTCATTCTTTGTAACGTATATTCTGTGTGAAAAAACTGAATTTGAATATAAAACACCAACTGTTTTAAATGAATAATCTACTGGAATATATAATAATGTTTTATATAAAATATCATTTTCTTCAATAGGACAATCTTTATCTAAGGCGTCTATTACTAAATCTCTAAGAATCTCACCACCTTTAACATGGTTAAGAACTTCCTCAGATGATTTACTAAGTGTATTGCTAATCTTAGATAAGTTAGAATTTGATAGGTCAATATCAATAGGATTTTTATCTAAAGATAAATATGATTTGATTAAGTTATTAAAAAGTTTTTTAATCTTTTTCTTTTGATCTTCTGAAAGTTCAACGTCAGGTAGAATATCTTCATTTATATCAATTAAATCAAATTTTCTCATAACTGCTCTTAGAAAGTTAAGGTAAACTTTCTAAACTTCACCCCCTTATGGATTTAATAATAATTATATAGTTAATTTCATAATAATTGGTTAATTGTAATAAAAAGTATTTATATAGATGAAATTAAAATATTTATATTTAATAATCTTTCTACTAATTAATTCGTAATAAAAAAGAAAATGCTTCAAGAATAAATAAGTTTTTTATTTATAATTCATTGTTGATTTATATTTAGGAATCTGTTTTAAACTAATACTGATTTTTAGATAGAACTGCTCATCAAGTTAAGCTTGAAAGGCTAGCTAAAAATCAACATTAACATAAAGCATAGTCATATTTAAACTTAGTATGAGAATAGCTATTGTGAAATGTAGAGTAACATTTTTAAATTTCATACTTTATTTTAGTTAATAATTATTAAAAAGCTTAAATTAAAATTAGAGATAATTTTTATATTGTCATTAAAATAATTTTAAAACTAGAGTAGTGTGAGTTTGATTTGTATAATGATATAAAACTTTATGAATTTTAATTAAAGGTTCTGGTTTAAATGTTTATCTAAAACAAAACTCAATTAAAAAGGTTTTGTTGGTAATTTTATTAGTTAGTTTTGGGGAAATTAAACTAACTTTTAGCAATAATTTTAAGGAGGCTATTTAAAATGAAATTTAATGTTAGAGATGAGGTCTTAAGAATTGAGGCCTATGTGGCAGGAAAACCGATATCAGAGGTGAAAAGAGAATTAGGTCTTGAAAAGGTGGTTAAGTTAGCATCTAATGAAAATCCTCTTGGGTGTTCACCTAAGGTTAAAGAAGCACTTAGAAATGTAGTTGAAGAAACTTTTTTGTATCCAGATGCTAATAATTTTGATTTAAAAAGAACACTATCAAAATATTTAGGTGTAAATGAAAGAAAAATTTTTTGTGGAGCTGGATCTGATTCCCTAATAAGAGTTATTTGTAATACATTGATAAATCCTGAAGATGAAAATATAGTAGGAGAGATAACATTCCCAAGATATGAAACTAATATAGAGCTTATGGGAGGTAAGGTTATTAAAGTTCCTATGAAAGAAATGAAGTTAGATTTAGAAGGTATGGTAAATGAGATTACACCAAAAACAAAAACAATTTGGTTTTGTAATCCCAATAATCCTACAGGGAGTACCTTTGGGGTTAATGATATAAAAGATCTTTTAAATAAAATACCAAGTAGTGTATATATAATAATGGATGAGGCTTACGTAGAGTATGTTTCAAGAGATGATTATCCAAATTCAATTGAGCTTTTAAAAGAATATAAAAATATTATTATTCTTAGAACTTTTTCTAAGGCGTATGGATTAGCTTCATTGAGAGTTGGATATGGAATAGCACATGAAAAACTTGTAGAGTATTTTAATAGGGTTGTTAATTCATTTGACGTTAATCTCTATGCGCAAGTAGCAGCAGTAGAAGCTTTAAATGATAGAGAGTTCTTAAATAATGTTAAAATATTCAATAAAAACCAAAGAGATTATTTAGAGAAAGAGTTTGAAAACATGGGATTAAAATACGTAAAATCTGATGCAAACTTTATACTGGTAAATGTTAAATGTGATGACAAAAAGTTTTTTTACTATTTACTTCAAAATGGATATATAATTAGACCAGGCTATTTATTAGGATGTCCCCAGTGGATGAGAATAAGTATAGGGAAAGAAGCTGAAAATAAAGAATTAATTAGACTTATGAAGAGCTATTTAGAGAAAAACTTATAAAAAAAGACAGCTTAATAAAATGAGTAATAATTACCTTGTTTTATGTTATAATTTATTTGTAAAATTATTAGATTTGCTTTAATTACTAAGTGATTAAAGCATTTCTTATGTTTTGAAAATTAATTAAATTTTTTTAAGTTTATAAATTTATATTTTAATTTGTTTTATTAGATTCTATTATTGTAAGATAAAATTAGATTTAATGTTAAGGGGGAAGCGATTCCCAGTAAGATATTATTGAAATTCATGGTGTAGTTAGGTATTTTTAATTTTTGAAATTCAAAATTATAAGCTATCGAATAAAATGAATTATATGTTTAGGAGATGATAATATGAGATTTGTAATAGTTACTGGTCTTTCAGGTGCAGGAAAGACAGAAGCAACAAGAAGTTTAGAAGATTTAGGATACTTTTGTGTGGACAACTTACCACCAAAATTAATACCGAAGTTTGCAGAGGCATGCATACAAAGTGAAGGTAAAATAGATAAAATAGCTTTAGTAATAGATATAAGAGGAGGAATATTCTTCGATGATTTATTTGAAAGCTTAGAGTACTTAAAAACAAATGATTTTAATTATGAAATTTTATTCTTAGAAGCTTCAGATGAAGTTTTAGTTAAGAGATTTAAAGAAACGAGAAGAAGTCATCCACTTTCACCAGATGGAAGAATAATAACTGGTATAAGTGAAGAGAGAATGAGACTTAGAGAGCTTAAGGATAGAGCTGACAATATAATTGATACTTCAAATTATCCTATAAGAAATTTAAGAGAAAAAATAAACCTTTTATATGGAGATGGTAAACCAGTAGAGCAAAATCTTTCAATAACTATCTTATCTTTTGGATTTAAGTATGGAATTCCTTCAGATTCAGATTTAGTTTTTGATGTTAGATTTATACCAAATCCATTTTATATTCCAGAATTAAAGCCATTTTCAGGAGAAGATGAACCAGTTAAAAATTATGTGCTTGCTCAAGAAGAAACTAAAGGTTTCTTATCAAGACTTACAGATATGGCAGAGTTCTTAATTCCTAATTATATTAAAGAGGGAAAAAGACAGCTTATTATATCTATAGGATGTACAGGGGGAAGACATAGATCAGTAGCAATAGCAAATGCTTTATATAAAGAATTACTATCTAAAAACCTTAGTGTTAGTTTAGAGCATAGAGATATTAATGAGGATATAAATAGAGGGGATAGAAAACTATGATGACAAAAAAAATGCTTAAGCCTGGTATCAAAGTTAAAAGATACATATTTTTGGCTTTAGCATCTATAATCACTATGTCGATTGCTATGGCAAAGTTAATTGGTGAGAGACATGTAACTAATGTTCAAGATAAGGCTATATTTATAATTCTTATATTTTTTTCGGGGTTAGTTGGTTATAAATCCATAGTTTGGTGTGTTAAATCTTTAGTTTCACTAGTAAACAAAGGATATATAAATTTATCTATTGAAGAAGATGAATTAGAAGATTTAATAGAAGATGACAGACTTCTAATAAAAGGTCCTAAAATAGTTGTTATAGGCGGCGGGACAGGCCTTTCAACAATGCTTAGAGGACTTAAACACTATACATCAAATATAACTGCGGTAGTAACAGTTGGAGATGACGGTGGTGGATCTGGTATTCTTAGAGAAGATTTAGGTATGCTTCCTCCAGGCGATATAAGAAACTGTATATTAGCATTAGCTAATACAGAACCTTTAATGAATGAATTATTGCAATATAGATTTAATGATGGTAGACTAAAGGGCCAGAGCTTTGGTAATTTATTCTTAGCTGCTATGGACGGAATCTCTGAAAATTTTGAGGATGCTGTCCAGAAAATGAGTTCTGTCCTTGCGGTTAAGGGTGAAGTTTTACCTGTAACTTTAGAAAATATGATTTTAGAAGCTGAACTTATGAATGGACATAAGGTAAGAGGGGAATCTTTAATAGGAGAGGAAGTTATAGACCAAAGTAGTCCAATAAAAAAATTAAAAATAATACCAGAGGATGCTAAAGCTTTAGATAGAGCATTAGAAGCAATAGAGGATGCTGATGCTATAGTTTTAGGACCAGGAAGTTTATATACTAGTGTATTACCTAATCTTTTGGTAAAAGATATAACTAAGGCTATAAAGAAGAGTAAAGCATTTAAAATATATAATTGTAATATAATGACTCAACCAGGTGAAACTGATGGATTTAAGGTTTCTGATCATGTTAAAGTTATACTAGATCATTGTGGGAAAGATATGGTAGATTGTATAATTGCAAACTCTAAAGATATTTCAGAAGAGCTAAAACAAAAATATTTAGAAAAGAATTCTGAATTTGTAGAACTTGATATAAATAAGCTTAAGAAAATGGGATTGTGTGTTATCGAAGGTGATTTAATGAAAGTAAATGGGGATTATATAAGACATAATTCAGAGTACTTAGCACAACTTCTCATTGAAACAGTAATGGAAAAGCATTTATTATATGATAGAAAGAAAATTTTAGAGTATATATATTTATCACAAAGAATTAAGAAAAGAGAGCGTTTAAATAGGAAGGAGCAATCATGTCATTTTCAGCAAAAGTAAAGGGAGAAATATGTAGATATATTGATATATCAAAGGAAGAAGCTCTTGCTCAAATATCAGCTATCATGAAGGTATGCGGAACACTTGCTTTTAGTGGTAGACAAATAAGCTTCAAAATGACAACAGAAAATCCTGCATCTGCAAGATTGATGTTTACTATATTAAAGGATTACTTTGATATACACGCAAAACTTATGGTTAAAAAAAGTAATTCCTTAAAGAAAAATAATATTTATATGGTTGTTGTAACTGAAGACATGGGAGTAAAAAAGTTACTTGAAATAACAGGAATTCTAAGAGAAATAGAAGGAATAATGTCATTAGACTATCATATAGATGAAGATTTAGTTGATACAGAAGCTAAGAAAAAGGCATATATTAGAGGAGCTTTTATCGGTGGTGGAAGTATAAGTAATCCTGAAAAAACTTATCATCTAGAGTTTGTTACTCACTCACAAGAATATGCAGAGGATTTAGGAAAACTTATCAATACATTTGGTTTAAAATCAAAGGTAATACAAAGAAAAAATAGTTACATAGTCTATATAAAAGAAGGAGAGCAGATAGTTGACTTATTAAATATAATAGGAGCTCATACAGCACTTCTAGAACTTGAAAATATTAGAATCATGAAGGAAATGAGAAATAATGTAAATAGACTTGTAAACTGTGAGACTGCAAACCTTAGCAAAACTGTAAATGCAGCAGTTAGACAGGTTGAGAGTATAAAACTTATAGAGAGAGAAATTGGTCTTGCAAGACTTCCAAAAAATTTAAGGGAAGTTGCAGAGTTAAGATTAACTTATCCTGAGGAATCATTAAAGGAACTTGGGGAAATGCTTGAACCTCCAGTTGGTAAATCGGGAGTAAATCATAGATTAAGAAAAATCGAAAAAATAGCTGAAGAACTTAGAACAGGTAACTTCTAGCAGAATTTTTAAAATCTTTTAAGTGATTATTTTAACAGCAAATGCTATGTTTGCTGTTAGAAAAGCTTAAAAGTTTTTTTTGGTTAAGGCTATATTTTTAGGAGGTGTTGATTTTTAGATAGTCCTTCAGATCTAGCTTAATTTCGCAAAGAGTTTCTATTATCTATTCCAGAATAATAGCTAAGGCTTCTAAACTAGCTTGGCGTCGAACAAAAGAAGCCTTTTAACGCTATTATTCTTTCATAGATAATGAAACTCTAATTGCTCATTAAGATGGTCTTACGGCTCTATCTAAAAATTAACATTCACCTAAAATAGAGTCTTATTAAAAAATATACCTAATGTTGAGATAATATTAATTTTACTAATGGAGAAACTAGTTTTGAAAATAATATTATTTCATATGGAGGTATTGATATGGTAAAGAAATTTAAAAAAATGATTTGGCTTCTAGTAGGTGTCATGGTTTTTGGCCTTATAGGTATGATTGGATGTACAAAAAAAGCTACTGAGATGCCAGGAGGATCTGGAGTGACAGCAACTACTCCGGAAGAGTATATGACAATGTTGGAAGAAAAAATTAAAACTTATATGGGCGACATAAAGATGGCAGCAGAATATGATTTCTCAGGTGTAACAGAGGAAAATAAGCAGGCAACTTATGAGGCCTATAAGAAATATTATACAAACTTAGATACTGAACTTACTAATTTAAGAAATGAACTTAATAGCAAAGTTACTCAAGGAGATTCAAAAGTTAGTGAAGTGAACAAAAAAGTAGTAGAAAATATAGATAATTTAAAAATGTCTATAAGTAATGTTGAAAAAGAGTTAAAGGCTAATAAGGATAAGTTAATGGCAATGCCTGCAGATCAATTTGTTAATGCAATGAAAGATATTGAAAAGCCAGCATATGATGCTAGAGTAAAACTTCAACAATCTATAGATGATGTCAAAAATATCTTTAAGTAATTTTAGGGGTATATCAAAATAATGCAATAAAACTTATAAATAGCATGGAGAGAATATCTAGATAAACTCTTAGTGAAATCCAGATATTCTCTCCAAATATATTTATAAGTTTTATTATTGAGTTTTGATACAGCCCTTTAATTTATTTCTATTATTTGGTCATATAATATTTCAGTATCATCATTTGAAATATATTCATATTCTAAAAGATAATCAATGTTAGTATCAAAGTCTGATATAACATATGCCCATCTTTAGTTTCTATATTTTCATAGTTTTGAGTTGTATATAACTCATCAGATATTTCTTTTTGGTTGTTTTTATTTTTTTTATAAATTTTATTACACTCATTTATTAAAATTCTTATTAACCATGTTTTAAAATACCTTTCATCCTTTAATGTATTAATCTTATTAAAGGCTATTAAAATAGTAGTTTGGATAGCATCTTCAACATCCTCTTCAATCTTTAAGATACCTTTAGCAACTCTATACATAGATGTGAGATTTTCTTTTATTAATAGTTCAAAGTCTTGAGATAAGTCCTCTTTAGTTAATTTTTTGTATGAAACTTTATTAAATGAATTTTTATTAAAAAAACTTATTAGTTCCAATATCATCCTTCCTTTTTCAACTATTAGAGAGTAAATTATACATAATTGTTCCATAAAAAAATGAGTATTTTCATTTTATTTACAAATAATAAAAAGTTTTGAATGTTTATTTAAAACTTGACTGATTTTTAGGAGTATTATAAATTAATAATTTAAGAATTTTACTTTATAAATAAGTGTGTTAAAGTAAAAAAATGAAATTAATATGATAAATTAGATATGTTTTCATAAAAAGATTATTTTTGTTTGAGAGGTTAATAATTAGAACTACTACAATAAAGTTTTCTTAGTGTATTTCTATTTAATATGGTAAAATTAATATATTACACTTAAATAAAAACATAGCTTTTAGTATGCAATTTTAATAAAAAAAATGACTATTTACTTAAAGTAAAATTAGAAAAATAGTAGTTTATATATCATTAAAAATGTTTAATAGAAACAATATTAGAAGAAAGGATGTGAAGGAAATGGGGGATAAAAAGTTTTGTCACTTACATCTGCACTCAGGGTACAGTTTGTTAGATGGTTCTGGAAAGATAAAGCCACTTATTAAAAGGGCGAAGGAACTTGGAATGGAAAGCATAGCTTTAACTGACCATGGTGTTATGTATGGATGTGTCGACTTATATAAAGAGGCTAAAGCACAAGGCATAAAGCCTGTTTTAGGTTGTGAAGTTTATGTTGTGCCTAAGTCTAGAAAGATAAAAAGTAATGATGAAGATAATAAAACATATCATTTAGTTCTTCTTGTTAAGAATGAAAAGGGATATGAGAACCTTATGAAAATTGTTTCTGTAGCATCTATTGAGGGATTTTATTATAAACCAAGAATTGATAGAGAATATTTAAAAGAACATTCAGAAGGAATAATAGCCTTAAGTGCTTGTCTAGGAGGAGAGGTTCAAAAGGCTATTTTAAATGGAAATATAGATAGAGCTAGAGAAGCCGCAACATTCTATAGAGATACTTTTAAAGATGGATTTTATTTAGAGCTTCAAAACCATGGTATGGAAGAACAAAAGAAGGTTAATGAAGTAAATATACAGTTAGCTAAGGAACTTAATATTCCATTAGTAGCGACTAATGACGTTCACTACATAAATCAAGAGGATTCAAAGGCTCATGACATACTTATGTGCATTCAAACTGGGAAAACTGTTGATGACCAAAATAGAAGAAGATACCCATCAGATCAATTCTATTTAAAATCACCAGAAGAGATGTGGGATATGTTTGATTATGTTCCAGAGGCTTTAGAAAATACATTAAAGATTGCTGAAGAATGTAATTTTGATTATGAGTTCCATGTATCAAAGCTACCTAAGTTCCCATTGCCAGAAGGGGTGGAGCCTTTTGACTATTTAAGAAAAACTTGTTTTGATGGTCTTATAGATAGATTAGAAGAACTTAAGCCGCTTAAGGACAATGGAGAATATGATATAGATAAGGTATATGAGATTGGGGAAAGCAATGAGCGTGTTAAAGAGGATATAGAAAGATTAGAATATGAGCTTGGAGTAATTAAGCAGATGGGATATGTAGATTACTTCTTAATAGTTTGGGACTTTATTAAATACGCTAATGATAATGGAATACCAACAGGCCCAGGAAGAGGGTCAGCTGCTGGAGCTTTAGTTGCCTATACTTTAGGAATAACAAAGATTGACCCTATGAAATATAGCTTGCTTTTTGAGCGTTTCTTAAATCCTGAAAGGGTAAGTATGCCCGATATAGATTCTGACTTCTGCTATGAAGGAAGACAGCAAGTTATAGACTATGTTGTTGAAAAGTATGGACATGATAATGTATCTCAGATTATAACCTTTGGAACAATGGCTGCAAGAGCTTGTATAAGAGATGTAGGAAGAGCTATGAATTATACTTATGCAGAGGTTGATAGAATAGCTAAACAAATACCTACAGTATTAGGAGTTACCATAGATAAGGCTTTAGATTTAAATCCAGAGCTTAAAACTATATATGATAGTGAGGAGCGAGTAAAGGAGCTTATAGATGTCAGCAGAAGACTAGAGGGACTTCCAAGACACTCATCAACTCATGCTGCTGGTGTTGTTATAGCATCTCAGCCTTTGGTTGAGTATGTTCCACTTCAAAAAAATGATGAGTCTATAGTAACTCAATTTGATATGACAACCCTTGAGGAACTTGGACTATTAAAGATGGATTTCCTTGGACTTAGAACCTTAACTGTTATGCGTGATGCTGTTGATATGATTAAATATAACAGAGGTGTAGATGTAGACTTAGATAATCTAGACTTTGATGATAAAGAAGTTTATAAAATGATTGGTGAGGGGAATACAGTAGGTGTATTCCAATTAGAATCAGCTGGTATGACTTCTTTCATGAAAGAGTTGAAACCAGACTGTTTAGAAGATATCATAGCGGGAATCTCTCTTTACAGACCAGGTCCAATGGCAGAAATACCAAGGTATATTGATGGAAAAAGAGATCCTAAATCAGTAGAATATATAGTTCCTGAACTTGAAAGCATACTAAATGTAACTTATGGAGTTATGGTTTATCAAGAGCAGGTTATGGAGATTGTTAGAAAGCTAGCAGGTTATTCTATGGGAAGAAGTGACCTTGTTAGAAGAGCCATGTCTAAGAAAAAGCATAAGGTCATGGAAGAGGAAAGAAAGAACTTCATTTATGGAGTTGAAGATGAAAATGGAAATATTGAGGTGCCAGGTTGCTTAAGAAATGGGATTTCAGCTGAGGCAGCCAATAAAATATTTGACTCCATGATGGACTTTGCATCTTATGCATTTAACAAAAGTCATGCTGCTGCTTATGCCGTAATAGGATTTCAAACTGCATACTTAATGAGATATTATCCAGTAGAGTTTTTAGCAGCTATGCTTAACTCTGTTATGGGTAACAGTGATAAAGTATCTGAGTATATAAGAAGTGCAGAAAAGCTTGGAATTCAAGTATTACCACCAGATATAAATGAAAGTTATACTAAGTTTACTGTTAAAGGAGATACCATAAGGTTTGGTATGGGAGCTATAAAGAATGTTGGAGTTAACGTTGTTGCTAACATATCCTCTTCTAGAGATAAAAAAGGTAAATTTACATCTCTTATGGATTTTTGTAATAAAGTAGATTTAAGTATTGTTAATAAGAGAGCCGTTGAGAGTTTAATTAAGGCTGGAACATTTGATAGTTTAAAGGTATATAGATCACAATTATTATCTGTTTTTGAAAAGATAATGGATGGAGTTTACTCGCAAAGAAAGAAGAATATAGATGGTCAAATGTCTCTATTTGGAGCTATACAAGAGGAAAGTAATAATTTAGAGATTAGTTATCCTAATATAAAAGAGTTTAATAAAAAGTATATGCTTGCTATGGAAAAAGAGATGACAGGTCTTTATATGAGCGGCCATCCTCTTGATGACTATGAAAAGCCTTTAAAGGAACAAACTTCGATAACTATAGAAAAAATAGTTGAAGCTCAAAAGAATTTAAGCGAACAGAAGGATGTTGAATTAGAAGATTTAGTTATAGATAGCTCTTTAAGTGATGGAACAAGGGTAATTGTAGGAGGAATTCTTACTAATGTATCTAGAAAAGTAACTAGAAATAATACACTTATGGCATTTGCAAAAATTGAGGATTTAACAGGATATTTAGAGTGTGTTATATTCCCAAAAACTTTAGAAAAGTGCAATACGCTAGTGAATGAAGATTCTTTTGTTTTAATAAGAGGAAGAGTTTCTCTAAAAGAAGATGAAGAGCCAAAGATACTTTGTGAGGATATACAACCATTAGAATTGATGAATTCATCTAAGGTTTATATAAAGGTAGAGGATAAGGCAAAGGCTAATATGATAATTAAGCCTTTAAAAGTTTTATTATCACAATATAAAGGGGATTCTCCAATATATGTTTTTGCTGAAAAAGAAAAAGCATCCTTCAGACTTAATAGAGATATGTGGGTTAATCTAGAGACTGATGTAATAGACTTTTTAATCAGTAAATTTGGGGAAGAGAATGTAAAAGTGGTTGAAACCTAGCTCTTAAATCTTAGAAAATTAGTGAAAAAATAAACAAAATAGGAAATTAATGTCCACTTATAAGAGAGAAGTTGCCAGTTTAAAATATTTTTTGAATATATAAGTATTAACGATTACTTATTGAGTTTTAGAGAGATATTTTAGAAAAAGCACTAGTAAAACCTCCTCTTAAAGTGGACTTTTTTTAAAAAAGTGATAAAATTAATTTGTAAATTTTCTTAAAATTAAAAAAATATAATCTTTTTGTATAATTAACTAAATTTTTTGTGCAAAAAGTGTTAATTTAGTTTTAAATGGACAATATAGTTAAATTTTGAATTATAACTTTTAATATTTATTTAAATATAAAAATGAAATTAGAGCATAATAATTATTGAAAAAATTATCAAATATCGAGTTTTTTTTCTTTAATTCTACATAAAAAGGTTGAAAATGGACACTACTTTAAGTACAATTAATTGTGGTAGAATAGTATTAACAAAAGTTACGTAGGGTATTTAAATTTTGAGATAAGATTTTACATAGTTTAAAATTGATAAACATTTAACATATATAAATAATATCTTAAAAATGTGGGTAATATTTGGCACTGTTGGGACTAAAGTTGTCCCGAGTGGTGTAGAGGAGGAAAATATTATGAAAAAGATTGCTGTTTTAACAAGTGGTGGAGATGCACCAGGAATGAATGCTGCATTAAGAGCAGTTACAAGAATGGCTTTACACAATGGACTTGAAGTGATGGGAGTTCAAAGAGGATACGCTGGATTAATAAACGGAGAACTATTCAAAATGGATAGAAAATCTGTTTCAGAAATCATAAACAGAGGTGGTACAATCTTAAGAACTGCTAGATGTTTAGAGTTCAAACAAGAAGAAGTAAGAGAAAAAGCTGCACAAATATTAAAAGCTTATGGAGTTGAAGCTTTAGTAGTTATCGGTGGAGATGGATCATTCATGGGAGCTAAACTTCTTTCAAAATTAGGAGTTAAGACTGTTGGATTACCAGGAACAATCGATAATGACTTATCTTACACTGATTACACTATAGGATTTGATACTGCATTAAACACTGTAGTAGATGCTATAAACAAATTAAGAGATACATCAACTTCACACGAAAGAGTATCTATCGTAGAAGTTATGGGAAGAAACTGTGGAGACCTTGCTTTATATGCTGGTATAGCAGGTGGAGCAGAAGCTATAATAGTTCCAGAAATGCCATTTGATAAAGATGAATTAATCAAAACTATCTTAGAAGGTAGAGCAAATGGAAAAACTCACAGCATAATAGTTGTTGCTGAAGGAGTTGGAGGATCAGCTGAGTTAGCTAAAGAAATAGAATCTGTAACAGGTATAGAAACTAGAGCTACAATTTTAGGACATATTCAAAGAGGTGGATCACCAACTGCTGATGATATAGTATTAGCATCAAGAATGGGAGCTAAAGCTGTAGAAGTTTTATTAGAAGGAAAAACTTCAAAAGTTATAGGAATTAAAGAAAATAAAATATTCGATATGGATATAGATGAAGCTTTAGATATAGAAAGAAGCTTTGATGAAAATTTATATGAAATGGCTAAAGCTATAAACAAATAATTTTATTGAGTTAATGACATAATAAATTTTTCAATTTATTATTTATTATATATTTTAAACTTAGGGTTAATTTTTTTACGAGGGAGTGTTTTTTAAATGAGAAGAACAAAATTAGTATGCACTATCGGACCAGCTAGTGAAAATGAAGAAATCTTAACAAAAATAATCGAAGCAGGTATGAACGCTTCAAGACACAATTTCTCACATGGTGACCATGAAGAACATAAAGGAAGAATGGTTAAAGTAAGAGAAATATCAAAAAAATTAGGTAAAGAAGTAGCTATATTATTAGATACTAAAGGACCAGAAATAAGAACAGGAAAATTCGAGCCAAGCAAAGTTGAATTAACTGCTGGAACTGAATTTACTATATATGCTGGAGGAGACGTAGTAGGTGATACTACTAAATGTTCAGTAACTTATGAAGGATTAGCTAAAGACGTTAAAGCTGGAGATACTATCTTAATAGACGACGGTTTAGTTGGATTAGAAGTTGTATCTGTAGAAGGTAACGCTGTTAAGTGTATCGTAAGAAACACTGGTTTAGTTGGAACTCACAAAGGAGTTAACGTTCCTGGAGTATCAATAAAATTACCAGCTATGACTGATAAAGACAGAGCTGACTTAATATTTGGTTGTGAAATGGGCGTTAACATGGTTGCTGCTTCATTCATAAGAAAAGCAGAAGACGTTAAAGCTATAAGAGAAGTATTAGTTGCTAATGGTGGAGCTGATATACAAATATTCTCAAAAATCGAAAACCAAGAAGGTGTTGATAACATAGATTCTATCATCGAAGCTTCAGATGGTATCATGGTAGCTAGAGGAGACCTTGGTGTTGAAATACCAATGGAAGACGTTCCTTCAGTTCAAAAAATGATAATAGAAAAATGTAACAATGCTGGAAAACCAGTTATAACAGCTACTCAAATGTTAGACTCAATGATGAGAAACCCAAGACCAACAAGAGCTGAGGTTTCAGACGTAACTAACGCTATCTTAGATGGTACTGATGCTATCATGTTAAGTGGTGAGTCAGCTAACGGAAGCTGGCCAGTAGAAGCTGTTGAGACTATGGTTAAAATAGCTACTAAATCAGAAGAAATGTTAAGCTACGAGTTAGCTGCTTCAAAAGCTAAAAAACACATACCAGCTGTACCAGGAGTTATCTCAAGAGCTGCTTGTAACGCTGCACACGAGTTAAAATCAGCTGCTATAGTTTCATTAACTCAATCAGGAGCTACTGCTAAGAGAATATCTCAATGCAGACCAGATGCACCAATAGTTGCTGTAACTCCATGTGAAAGAGTTGCTAAGAAAATAGCTTTATGCTTCGGAGTTTACCCAGTTGTTGCTGAAAATGCTACAATGGAAAACGCTGTTGAAATAGCTAAAAATGCTGGATTCGTTAAAGCAGAAGATACAGCTGTAGTTGTTGCAGGTGTACCAGCTAACGAAGGAAACACTAACATAGTAAAAGTTGAAGTTGTAAAATAATTTTACAAATATATAAAGAAATAGGTAGCAATAGCTACCTATTTTTTTTATTTAAAAGAACTTCTTACCAAATGTTAATAAATTATGAATTAAAATTTATATCCAAAATTTAAAAATAATTTAATGAAAATATTTAATTTAAAGCCTAAATATTAAAATAATATAATTAAATATATTAATTAACAAAAAGTTAACAAATTTATTATGACAAGTAAATAAAAATAGTGTATATTAGATAGTGCTTATGAAATAATATAAGTAGAATCAAATGGCAACTGATTCCAAACTTGAAAAGTACTTGATGACTGATACCATCGAGTGCTTCTTTTTTTATTCAAAAACTAATATTCATATAAATTAAAGAGTTCTTGCTTCATAACATTTCTTAAAT
Source organism: Clostridium sp. LIBA-8841 (assembly GCF_057782475.1). Lineage (NCBI taxonomy): Bacteria > Bacillati > Bacillota > Clostridia > Eubacteriales > Clostridiaceae > Clostridium > Clostridium sp. LIBA-8841. The sequence continues at coordinate 525,885 of NZ_CM173488.1, forward strand.
ACATCTTTAATAAGTATTTTAAATATAATAAATTTTAATATTAAGATATTAAATTCATTAAGTTAATTTAGGTATATAGTATAAATTTAAAATAAATACAAAAAATAACCTCAAATAATTATTTTGAGGAGGATATTGAATATGACAAGATTAGCATGTTCAGCTCATAATTGTGTTAACTATGTTAATGGCATGTGTTCAGCATTAACTATTCAGGTTGATGGTCAGTCTGCTGAAAGCAAACAAGAAACTTGTTGTGAGACCTTTGCACCAAGAACTTTTATGAATGCTGTTAAAAGTGCTTTTAACACTAATTATGCAGGAACAATAATACAAGCTTTAGATAGTCAGGCTGACGTAGATCATAAAATAAAATGTTATGCCATGAATTGTACATATAATGTTGGTATGATTTGTACATCTACTGACATACAAATTTTTGGACCAGAGGCTAATACATCCACTTCAACAGAGTGCGAGACTTTTTATAAAATATAATTATTAAAGGCTAGAATATAAAGGTTAACCTTTGTATTCTAGCTATTTTATTATATAATAAAATATATTTTATTTATCTATATAAAGGGGGGGAGAAATATAAAAGAAGTAAATAAAGTTGCTGTAATTACTGGAGCAACTAGTGGGATTGGAAGAGAATATGCCTTTCAGTTAGCAAAAGAAGGATATAATTTGATAATAGTAGGTAGAAGAATAGAAAAAATAAATGAGGTTGCTAGAGAGGTAAAGGATAAATTTAAGGTAGAGGTTTCAATTGAAATTTTAGATTTAACTAATGATGTTGAATTTAATGATTTTGTTGAAAGGTTAGAAGAAAAAGGAAATATAGAATTTTTAGTAAATAATGCTGGATATGGAGCTGATGATTCATTTACAAGAGATGAATATAATAAGCAGCTTGATATGGCCAAGGTACATATGTTAGTTACTATGAAATTATGTCATAGCATAAGTAAGCAAATGAAAAAAAACAATAAAGGATATATAATAAATGTTAGTTCTATGGCAGGGTTTAATGTTTTTCCAAGTTCAGCTATGTATTGTTCCACTAAGGCTTTTCTAATAAGTTTTTCTCAATGCTTAGAAATGGAACTTATAGGAAACAATGTTAAGGTTCAATGTCTTTGTCCAGGATTTACGAGAACAGATTTTCATAGCAAGTTAAATATGGAGGGAAATAAGCTTAAAAATAAAGGTCTTGTAAGGTGGATGAGCACTAAAGAGGTAGTGAAAATAAGTTTAAAAAATATAGATAAAAAATTAAAGGTTATTGTTATACCAGGAGTTTGCAATAAGATTCTTTATTTTGTTAGTAAGTTCACGCCTAGATGGCTATATTATAAAGTAGCTATAAAAGGGTGGGAGTTAATGGATTAACGAAAAAGGTTTGGTTATATAAGGTTTTGATCCAATAAGTATAGTGGTTTTTAGAGGATTAAGGAGGATAGAATGGAGAAGTTTTTAAAAAAATTATTAAGTAGAACATTTATAGTTGGATTTCTCATATTCATACAGTTAGTTATATTAATAGCTGCTATATGGAAGGTAAGTGAAGATTTCATTTATTTATATTTTTTATTTATTTTTATTAGTGTGGTAGTTTTTATTTATATTGTAAGTAGAAAAGATAATCCATCTTATAAGCTGGCATGGGCTGTACCGGTGTTATTGGTACCTGTTTTTGGGGGATTATTTTACCTAATATTTGGTGGGAATAAGACAAGTAAGAGGTTTAGAAAGCAAATTCAAGCCTCTCATGATGAAACCAAGCATTTATTATATAATGATGGAAAAATAATAGCGGAATTAGAAAGTCTAGATAAAAGTATAGCTAATCAGTCTAGATACATAGCTAATTATTCTCAATTCCCAGTGTATAAAAACACAATTACAGAATATTTATCACCAGGAGAGGTATTCTTTGAAAAGTTAAAGGAAGAACTTAAGAAGGCTAAACACTATATATTTATGGAGTATTTCATAGTTCATGAAGGGGTTATGTGGGATAGTATTCTTGAAATATTAGAAGAAAAGGTTAAAGAAGGCGTAGAAGTTAGATTTGTTTATGATGATATGGGATGTTTAGGTACTCTTCCATATAAGTATAATGAGGTTTTAGAGGCTAAGGGAATAAAGTGTATGGTTTTTAATCCTTTCGTACCACTTTTATCTTTAAGAATGAACAATCGTGATCATAGAAAAATAACAGTTATAGATGGACATACAGGTTTTACTGGAGGAATAAACCTAGCAGATGAATATATAAATGAAATTGTTAGATTTGGACACTGGAAAGATGCTTCTATAATGCTAAAAGGGGATGCTGTTTGGAATTTAACGGTTATGTTCCTTCAAACATGGAATTTTTATAGTGAAGGAAAAGAAGCATATGAAAAGTATTATCCATATTTTCATCATGAAGATGAATTTGAAAGTGATGGATATGTTCAGCCATATGGAGATAGTCCATTAGATGATGAGATTGTTGGAGAAAATGTTTATTTAAATATTATAAATAAAGCTAGGAATTATGTTTATATAAATACTCCATATTTTATTGTTGATAATGAGCTTGTAACAGCACTTACTCTTGCAGCTAAAAGTGGAGTAGATGTTAGAGTGGTTACTCCTCATATTGAAGATAAATGGTATGCTCATATAGTGACAAGAGCATATTATCCTCAGCTTATAGAAGCTGGTGTTAAGGTATATGAATATACTCCAGGATTTATTCACTCAAAAACTTTTGTATCTGATGATGAGGTTGGTACAGTAGGTTCAATTAACATGGATTATAGAAGTTTATATCTTCACTTTGAGTGTGGAGTATGGCTATATAAAACTAAATCAGTAGGGCAAATAAAAGAAGATTTCTTAGAAACATTGAAAAAGTGTCAAAGAATAACTTTAGAAGATTGTGCTAATGTTAAGATGCCAACTAGAATTTTAAGAGCAGTTATTAGAGTATTTGCACCTCTTATGTAATTAAAAAAGGAGACTAAATTTTAGTCTCCTTTTTGTGGTGTTAGAATGAAAAAATATTATTTTTTTTCAAAGCTTCCGCAGTCAGTACATTCAATAGAAGCAGCATCAGTACTATTTTTTACAACTTGGATTTTGTCTAAAGTGCAATAGTTGTCATCATGACAATGATGCTTACATTCATGAACTGTACATCCTATACTAGAATTATGATCCATAACAAACTCCTCCTTCTCTTAAACCTTTTTGTTGGAAGTACCAACAATATATATAATGTGTATAAAGGAATTTATTTATACTGGAATTTAAAGTTTGTAATAGGGGATATAAGTATTTAGAGTTTAATAATTGATATTAAGAATTTTTAAAGGTAATTTTATAATATATAAGCACTTAGTTAAGATGCTTTTTTTTATTAATTAATATATGATAAAATTTACTTAGTTTAATTAAGGATATAGAAATCAATGGGTTTGGATAAATGCAAAGAGATTTAGAATAGAAACCCTTGGAGGAATTTATGTTTAAAAATTTAACATTTAGTGAAAATGAGAAAAAGTATATACAAATAGCTGATTATATTAAAGACCTTATAAATAGAGAGGTTTTAATTGAAGGAAATAAGCTTCCATCATCAAGAGAGATTAGTAGTATTTTATCAATAGGAAGAAATACAGTGATTTCTGCCTATGAAATTCTTGAAATTGAAGGTTTTGTAGAGACTATAAAGGGAAAAGGAACCTTTGTTAAAGGAAAAATTTCTAATGGTTTTAAAAATGGTAATCCTATGTGGGAAGAGGCAAATTCTAAAAATAAAGAAGAAAAAAAATGGAGTATTGATTGGAATAAAAAAACTAATGAATATGGAGTTTTAGCTGAAAAATTAGATATTCAAAAAAGCGAATATAGGTGGGAAAAAGGAATGATTTCTTTTAAAAGTATAGCTCCACCAGGAGATCTTTTTAATATTGAAGAGCTTAAAAGAGCTTTTTCTAATAGGATAGCTTTAGAAAAACATAAAATAGTAAACTATGGTTACGCTGTTGGATATAAGCCTTTTATAGATTATTTAAAAGATTATATGAAGGAGAAGGGGGCTTATTCAGAGGAAAAGGAAATAATAATAACTAATGGATTCACAGAAGGATTAGATATGTTACTATCTGCTTTTACTGAAGAAGGTGATTATATACTTTGTGAAAATCCAACTCATAATACAGCTTTAAAAATAATGAAAACTCATAAACTAAATATTGTGGGAGTTAAAATGACAAAGGATGGAATGGATATAAATGATCTTAAGGAAAAGATAAAAAAATTTGGTTCAAAGATTAAATTTGCATACCTAATTCCTTCATATCATAATCCAACAGGGGTTGTTGCTTCTATAAAGAAGAGAGAAGAGGTTTATAATATTCTTAAAAATGTGGAGATTCCTATTATAGAGGATGGATTTAATGAAGAACTTTTATATGAAAGTTCCCCAACAATTCCTTTAGCTTCTTTAGATAGAGAAAGCAATGGAGTAATATATATAGGCAGCTTTTCAAAAATACTATTTCCAGGTTTAAGAATAGGATGGATTTATGGAGATAAAAGAATAATAGATATATTAGAGAGTGTAAAAAGGTGCAGGAACATTCATACTTCATTTTTAGATCAAGGAATATTATATGATTTCATGATAAGCGGAGCTTTTGAAAAATATATTAAAAAGGTTAGAAAAGTTTATAAGAAAAAATATAAGTTTACTAAGAATGTTATAGAAAAGTACATTCCAAGTGCTGAAATTTGGGGTGAAGGTGGACTTCACATGTTTCTAAAGATAAATGGAATAGATACAAGAGAGCTTTTAAAAAGGTGTTATGGTAGAGGAGTTCTCTTTATGCCTGGAGACTTGTTTTATATAGATAATGAAGTTTATTTAGAAGAAGAAAACATAGTTAATACTAAAGAAGGTTTAATTATTGGAGAAGAAAGTAAACAAAAAAGAGATACCTTAAGACTTGGATTTACTAGACTTTCAAAAGAAGATATAGAAAGAGGAATAAAAGTAATTGGAGAAGAGGTTGAAGATCTTTTAATTTAGCTTTAGATTTATTTTTCATATAGCTTTTCAGAATTACTTAATTTCGTAAAGTATTGCTATCATTTATTCCAAAATAATACAATACTAATTACTCATTAAGATATTCTTCCAATTCTATATGAAAAATAAATAACAAGCTAAATTAAAGATTTAATTCTATATAAAAGTTAATAAGGTTAATGTTTTGTTTTGAATATGTATAGTATATTAGCCATACGTTGTAAAAGGTTATTGCATGTGATAAACTTTAAAAGTTAGTTATCAACTTAGATTTGAAGTAAATTAAGGTTTAAATATATACGGATAAAATGAATCATAGATATATAGATGATTTAAATATACATAAGGGAGTTTTAGTGAATGGTTGAAAAGAATAAAGAATATATTTTGGATATAATTTCTCAAGGTTATGAAGGAGAAGGAATAGCTAAAATTGATAATAGATACCCAATTTTCATCGAAGGTGCTTTAAAGGATGAGAAGGTTAGAGTTAAGATAGTTAAGGTTAATAAAAACTTCGCTTACGGAAAACTTATTGAGGTGTTAGAAGCTTCTGAGGAAAGAGTGAACCCAGCATGTGCTATTTATAAAAGATGTGGAGGTTGTAAGCTTCAACATGCTTCATATAAGGCTCAATTAGATTTTAAGTGGGATAGAGTTAAGGATTGCGTTAGTAAGATAGGAAAACTTGATCCTAGTATAGTTAAGTATCCTTTAGGAATGGAAGAGCCTTGGAGATATAGAAATAAGGTTCAGCTTCCAATAGGGTTAATTAACGGAGAAGTTAAAATAGGATTCTTTGCTCCAAGAAGTCACGATATTATTGATATGGAATCTTGCTTAATTCAAGATGAAATAGGAGATAAGGTTGTTAAGCTTACTAGAGAGTGGATAGAAAAATTTAACATAAGACCATATAATGTTGATGGACAATATGATGAAAATGGAATAGTAAGACACATAATGATAAGAAGAGGTTTTACAACTAATGAAGTTATGGTTGTCTTAGTTACAAATGGAGAAAAACTTCCTCATAAAGAAGAGTTCGTAGATTTAATGGTTAAGAATATCCCAGGAATAAAGAGTGTTATACAAAATATAAACTCAAAGAAAACTAATGTAATATTAGGTTTAGAAAGTAAAACTTTATGGGGAGAAGATACAATAGCAGATTACATAGGAGACTTTAGATTCAATATATCTCCACTATCATTCTTCCAAGTAAATCCTACTCAAACAGAGGTTTTATATGGTAAGGCTTTAGAGTATGCAGATCTTACAGGAACTGAAGAAGTTTTTGATGCATATTGTGGAACTGGAACAATAACACTATTTTTATCACAAAAAGCTAAGAAAGTTTATGGAGTAGAAATAATTCCACAGGCTATAGATAACGCTTGGATAAATGCAAAAGAAAACAAAGTAGAAAACGTAGAATTCTTTGTTGGTGAATCAGAAGTGATAATACCAGATTTAATAAACAATGGAGTAAAAGCTGATGTGGTAGTAGTAGACCCACCAAGAAAAGGTTGCGACAAAAAGTTACTAGATGCTATAACAAATATAGATGCCAAGAAAATAGTGTATGTAAGCTGTGACCCAAGTACCTTAGGAAGAGATTTAGCAATATTAGAAGAGAATGGCTATAAAACTTTAGAAGTTCAACCAGTTGATATGTTCCCTAACACTGCTCATATTGAGAACGTAGCTTTACTTATCAAAGAGAGATAGCGACGAAGATAAGTAATTAGCACGTTCCATGCAATGGATGTCCAAAAAATCGAGCTTAAGCGAGATTGATTGGAAGCAGCCTACTGCTGAGAATGTTGCGAAGTTAATTAAAAAATAATGTAATTTAATAGTTTAATATTGAATGTTTAATTTAAAATTAAATGATTAGGATATAAAAATAGAGAGCGTATTTATTACGTTCTTTATTTTTATATTTATAAGTTTGATTATGTTAATAATTTGAAATAATTGAAAAATATTTATTGAACCTATAAAATAGGAGTATATTTGTAAATATTATGAAAGAGGAGATAGTTTTGGAAAGTTGTTTGAGTGACTTAATTGATATAAAAAATGGAGATATTATATCTGTTGTTGGTTCTGGTGGAAAAACTACTTTTATATATAACTTAGCTAAAGAGCTTAGAAAAGAAAAAGTTTTAATATCTACAACAACAAAGATGCTATGTCCTGAAGAAAATCAAGTTGATTATTTTTTCTGTTCATCTGAACGTAATAAACTAAATATAAAAAAAGGAAGAACATTTATTGCAGAAGAAAAAGTGAATCAGAATAAGATTTCAGGAGATATATACTTAATAAAAAAATATATGAGTAGCTTTGATTATGTATTACTTGAATGTGATGGATCAAAAAGAAAATCTCTTAAGGGATGGAATGAGACTGAACCAGTAATATTAAATGAAACTACAAAAACCATAGGAATAATTCCTTTACATATTGTTGGAGAGAGAATTACAGAAGAAAATATACATCGAATAGAAATTTTCAATAATATATTTAAAACTAAAATTGAAGATGAAATAACATTAGATGTAATAGCAGAGATAATAACAAATCCAAAGGGATTATTTAAAGATGCTATAGGAGAAAAAATATTGTTTTTAAATAGGATTGATGGTGAAAAAAGTAAAGAATTGGTATGGAAATTGCTTGAAATATTAAGTAGAAAAAATAAAAATTCCTTAAAAATTATTGGTGGAGATTTGAAGAAGAATCAATATTATAAATTTTAGTTGGAGGTGAGCTAAAATATTAGCTATAATTTTAGCCTCTGGAATTGGTAAACGAATGGGGGAAAATAAGCTTTTATTAGATTTTTGTGGTAAACCTTTAGTTCAGTGGGTAATAGAAACTGTTAGCTCTATAGGATTTAATGAGGTTATTTTAGTTTATAGGGATCCTAAAGTAAAGGAAATTGCCCAAAAGTATGGAATATCTACTATATATAATGAAAAAGCTAATTATGGACAAAGTGAAAGTATAAAAATTTCCTTAGAAAAATCATCAGATTTAAGCAATGGATATATGTTTTTTACTGGAGATCAACCATTATTAAAAAGAGAGACTATAATAAAATTAGTGCAAACGTTTAATGATAATGGCGGTATAATTGTTCCGAAAATTAATGGTCAAAACAAGAGTCCTACAATTTTTTCAAGTGATTTTAAAGATGAATTAATGTCTTTGAAAGGAGACATTGGAGGAAGGCCTGTTATAAAAAATAATTTGGACAAAGTATTTTTTGTGAATTTTCATTCAGATATTGAATTCTTTGATATTGACACCAAAGAGGAATTGGAATATGTGAGGAGAAAATATAATGAATGAAATAGTAGTTGTAAGAGGTGCTGGAGACATTGCCACTGGAGCAATTCAAAAATTATATAGAGCTGGATTTAAAGTAATAGCCTTAGAAATAGAAAAACCAACTTCTATAAGAAGAAGGGTTTGTTTAAGTGAGGCTATGTATGAAAAGGAATTTAAAGTTGAGGATGTAGTTGCTAAAAGAGCCGATTCATATAATGAAATATTTAATATATTAGATGAGAATAAGGTTTGTATTGTAAAGGATACTTCAGGCGAGATAATAGAAAAGATTAGACCTATGGCTGTTGTTGATGCCACTCTTTGTAAGAAAAACATTGGGACTAATAGAGATATGGCTGATATAACTGTAGCCTTAGGACCAGGTTATGTAGCTGGTGAAGATGTTGATATAGTAGTTGAAACTAATAGGGGGCATAACTTAGGAAGATTAATTTTTAATGGACCAGCTGCTAAAAATACTGGGGTTCCAGGAATAATAGAAGGCTTTGGAATTGAGAGAGTAGTTTATTCACCTTGTGAAGGAAATATTGAAATAATAAAGGATATTGGAAGCATTGTAGAAGCGGGTGAAACTATATGCATAGTTGGAGATAAAGCTGTTAAAGCATCACTAACTGGGGTAATAAGAGGAATGATAAGAAACGGATTTTATGTAAAGGAAGGCCTTAAAATAGCAGATATAGATCCTAGAATTAATCAAAAGAAAAATTGTGAGTTAATTTCAGATAAAGCTAGATGTATAGGTGGTTCAGTTTTAGAAAGTATAATGATGTTAAGACAATGGAGGAATAAATAATGGATGAAAAGGTATTGAAGAGTATTATTGAGGGATTAGCAAATGGAAAGAGGATGGCATTGGTTACTTTAACATCTTCTAATGGATCTACTCCAAGAAAAAATGGATCATTAATGAGTGTAGATGAGAAGGGCAATATTGTTGGTTCCATAGGTGGTGGTAAAATAGAGTGTGTGGTTATAGAAAGTGCAGTTAATTGTATAGAATATGGACAAGGAGAAAAGTTTGCTTATAACTTAAATGAAAATGGGGTTAAAATGGCATGTGGTGGTGCTGTAGAAGGATACATAAAGGTATTTGAACCAAAACCAAACCTAATTATTTTTGGAGGAGGCCATATATCTCAGAGTATATGTAGACTAACTGATAATATGAATTTTAGAAGAACTGTAATTGAAGATAGAGAAGAGTTTAAAGAATATGATGCTTTTAAAAATGTAGAAGACTTTGTTATAGCTGAAAGCATAGAAGAATTAGATCATATAAACTTTGAAAATAGTTATATAGTTATTGTAACTAGAGGACATAAAAGTGATACTTATTGGGCTCAAGAGTTAATAAATAAAAATTACAATTACATTGGTGTAGTTGGAAGTACAAAAAAAATTATTGAATTAAAACAAGCTGTATCAGAAAAAGGAGTTTCTGAAGAGTTAATTGAAAGTATGCATGCTCCAATTGGACTTGATATATCAGATGGAACTCCAGAAGAAATAGCATTTAGTATTTTATCAGAAATATTATTAGTAAAAAATAATGGTAGATTGGCTCATTTACAAGATGTAAAGATGAAAAAATTACAAAATCAATAAAAAAGGAGAATCACCATAATGATGCAGATAAATTTGATAGATATCTCAGATGTAGTAAATAAATATGCAAACTTATTATCAAATATATTGAAATTAGATGTAGAAATTGTTGATTACAATATGCAAAGGATAGCAGGTACAGGAATATATAAAGATGGAGTAGGAGAAAATATTGAATCTGCAGGTTATGTATATAAAGCGGCTTTATATACAGGAGAATCAAAAATAATAGAGGATCCAGGAGAAAATTTTCTCTGTAGAGATTGTATGAATAAGGGGAAATGTAAGGAGCATATGGAGATATGTGTCCCTATAAAATATGAAAATTCTATATTTGGAATAATTGGTCTTGTATGCTCAACAGAAAAACAAAAAAAGCATTTACTTTTAAATCTTGATACAATTATGAGTTTCTTAGAACAAATAGCTGAATTTATAGCTATAAAATTAATAGAGCAGAATGAAATATTAGCAAATAAAAATAATTTAGATTTCTTTAAAGAAATTATAAATTCTGTAGATGATGGAATCATTACAATAGACAGTTTGAATAATATTAAAATAATAAATAATAAGGCTCTTAGAATGTTAAACTTAAAGCCTGAAATAGTAGGAGAATATATACAAATCAAAGAGACTGATGATTACTTTCCAGGAGGAAATATATTTGAATTATATATAAAAGGGATTTCTTATAAGGTTGTTGGAAAAATAATATATAATTATATAAACAAAAGTAACTGTGAAAAAATAGTTGTGTTTAATGAACTTAAACATTTAAAAGATGAAGTTGTAAACTTAACTCATGGAAATAATAAAATAAACTGTGATGAAATAGTTGGTGAATCTGCGGCTATGAAACAGCTTAAAAGTAAGATAAAAAGAATATCCTATTCAAAATCAACTGTTTTAATAACAGGGGAAAGTGGAACAGGGAAGGAGCTAGTAGCAAGAGCTATACATGCAGAAGGTAGTAGAAAAAATAAACCTTTTATAGCTATAAACTGTGGAGCTATACCAGAGAGCTTACTTGAAAGTGAGTTGTTTGGTTATGTTAAAGGTGCCTTTTCTGGTGCTAGTTCAAGTGGACGTGTAGGTAAATTTGAACTTGCAAATAAGGGAGTTATATTTTTAGATGAAATTGGGGACATGCCTCTATACCTTCAAGTAAAACTACTTAGAGTTCTACAAGAAAGAACAATAGTTAAGATAGGTTCTAATCAATTGATAGAGCTTGATATAAGAGTTGTAGCAGCAACTAATAAAGATTTAAGAAAGCTTGTAGAAGAAGGTAAATTTAGAGAGGATTTATATTATAGATTAAATGTTATACCAATAGAAGTTCCTCCTCTTAGGAAAAGAGATGGCGATATTGAACTTATTATGAATGAGCTTATAAAAAAATATAATAAGATATTTAACAAATATGTTCATACAGTAAATGAAGATGTAATAGAAAAGTTAAAAGCTTATCAATGGAAGGGAAATGTTAGAGAGTTAGAAAATGTAGTTGAGTTCATGGTAAACCTAAGTGGAGAAGATGGAATAGTTACATTAGAAATGCTTCCTCAAACAGTATTAGAGTATGAAGATGAAAAGAAGGTAAGTTCTAACGTTATGGCTTCAGAGGATTCAGAAGAAATAAGAGAGCTTAAGGATATAGAAAGCGAATATATAAATAAGGCATTAGATTTATATGGTAGAGATACAGCAGGCAAGAAAAAAGCTGCAAAAAAATTAGGAATAGGTATTGCTACATTATACAGAAAAATTGGAGAACAATAATAAAGATAAGCAAGAAGAGTTATCAAAATGATAATTTCTCTTGCTTATTTTGTTAATAAAATAACTAAGATATAGTAAATTAAAAGGATTATCAAAATGATAATCCTTTTATCATTTTGATAAAAGGCAATAAGATAGCTATATAACTATCTGTAAACATATACAAAAAATGGCGTTTAAAATAAAATAATACAAAATTAAAGGATAAAATTTATATAAAATATAGAAAAACTTGGCATGGATGTTGCTTTGAATAATAGTATGAAATAAAAAAGATCGTGGGGAGGAACTAGTATGGAAAAAATACTATGGAAATTAAACACATTACCAAAAACAGATAAAGAAGGTTGTATAGAATTTTTAAGTAGAGAAGAAGTATCAAAAGCAAAGAACTTTCATGAAAGTTTTTCAGAATATGATAAAACACCATTAGTTGAATTAGATAATTTAGCTGAAAGAGTAGGTCTTAAAGGAATATATCTAAAAGATGAATCTTATAGATTTGGATTAAATGCTTTTAAAGTTCTTGGTGGATCATTTGCTATGGGAAGATACTTAGCAGATAAATTAGGAGAAGACATAAAGGATTTACCTTATGAAAAATTGACATCAGATGAGGTTAGAGAAAAACTTGGAGACATTACATTTGTTACAGCAACAGATGGAAACCATGGAAGAGGAGTAGCATGGACAGCTAATAAATTAAAACAAAAATCAGTTGTTTATATGCCAAAGGGATCATCACTTCAAAGATTAAATAATATAAAAGCAGAAGGAGCAGATGCTAGCATAACTGATTTAAATTATGATGATGCGGTTAGATTAGCTGCAAAATATGCAGATGATCATAATGGATTAATGGTACAAGATACTGCTTGGGAAGGATATGAAAAGATTCCAGCATGGATAATGCAAGGATATGGAACTATGGCATTAGAAGCTTTAGACCAATTAAATGCTATTAAAGTTATTAAGCCAACACATATATTTGTACAAGCTGGTGTTGGATCGCTTGCAGGAGCTGTTCAAGGATTCTTTGCATCAGAATTTGGAGAAGAGTGTCCAAAGACAGTTATTGTTGAATCAAACTTAGCAGATTGTTTCTATAAATCAGCAATAGCAGATGATGGAGAAGCAAGATTTGTTGGAGGAGATATGCAAACAATAATGGCAGGACTTGCTTGTGGCGAACCAAACACTATTGGATGGGAAGTTCTAAAAAATCATTCAACAGCTTTCGTATCATGTCCAGATTGGGTATCAGCTAAAGGTATGAGAATACTTGGAAACCCATTAAAAGGAGATGAAAAAGTAACATCAGGAGAATCAGGTGCAGTTACAACAGGCCTTTTATATGAAATCATGACAAATGAAGATTATAAGGACTTAAAAGAAGCTTTAGAATTAAATGAAAATTCAAGAGTACTTTTATTCAGTACTGAAGGAGATACAGATCCAGAAAAATATAGAGAAATTGTTTGGAACAGTGAATGTTAATAGATTAAATAATTTATTGGAGGAAGATAGAAATGCTTACTAATCAAAGAAAAGAAACCCTAACTAAGTTATGCCAAGAGTTAATAAGAAATCAATCAGTTTCAGGAGAAGAAGGTAAGGTAGTCGAAGCTATAAAAAAAGGCTTTAAAGAATTAGGATATGATGAATGTTTTGTAGATAGTTATGGAAATGTAATTGGACATATAAAAGGTAATAAACCAGGAAAAACAATACTTTTTGATGGGCACATTGATACAGTTCCAGTACCAGATGATTCAAAATGGACCTATGCACCATTCGGTGGAGAAATAGTTGATGGAAAAATCTATGGAAGAGGGGCTTCAGATATGAAAGGCCAAACATCAGCTATGATAGCAGCTGCAGCTTACTTTGCAGAGGATTTTAAAAAGGATTTTGCTGGTGATATTTTTGTGGCTGGTGTAGTACATGAAGAAATATTCGAAGGAGTATCAGCTAGAAAAATAAGTGAAGCTGTTAAACCAGACTATGTAGTTATTGGTGAGTCTTCAGAATTAAACTTAAAAATCGGACAAAGAGGAAGAGCTGAAATAGTTATTGAAACTTTCGGAAAGCCAGCTCATTCAGCTAACCCTGAAAAAGGGATAAATGCAGTATATAAAATGTCAAAAATAATTGAAAGAATTCAAGAAATAGAAACTCCTGTACACGATGTACTTGGAAAAGGAATTCTTGTATTAACTGATATTAAATCATCACCATATCCAGGAGCATCTGTAGTTCCAGATTACTGTAAGGCTACATTTGATAGAAGACTTTTAGTTGGAGAGACTAAAGAAGAAGTTTTAGCTCCAATCCAAAAGATTATAGATGATCTTATGAAAGAAGATAAGGAATTAAATGCTAAAGTCTCATATGCAATAGGTAGAGAAACTTGCTATACAGGAGAAGTAATAGAAGGTGAAAGATTCTTCCCAGCTTGGTTATATAGCGAAGATGATGAGTTTGTACAAGCTGCTTATAATGGATTAAAACGTGCAGGTATAAATCCAGAAATAACTCAATATTCATTCTGTACAAATGGTTCACACTATGCTGGAGAAGCTGGAATAAGAACAATTGGGTTTGGACCATCAAAAGAAAATTTAGCTCATACAATTGATGAATATATAGAATTAGATCAATTATTCATTGGAGCTGAAGGATATTATGGAATATTAGAATCTGTTTATAACAAATAAAAGGTGGTTTTAAGGATGAAGATATTAATAAAAGATGGCTTTATAGCTGATGGAAGTGGCAATAAAGGATATATCGGAGATATCTTAATCTGTGATGAGAGAATTGAAAAAATAGGACATGGACTTTGTGAAAATAATGTAGATAGAACAATAGATGCTAGGGGCTTAGTTATAGCCCCAGGATTTATTGATACTCACTCACACAGTGATCTTAAGATATTAGAAAATCCATTTAATGAAATAAAAATTAAACAAGGGATTACAACCGAAGTATTGGGTCAAGATGGAATATCAATGGCACCATTACCAAAAGAATATATTTCTCCTTGGAGAAAGAATATAGCTGGTTTAGATGGTGAATCAGATGAAATTGATTGGGAATATGAAATAACTGATAATTACTTAAAAATGATGGAAATTAATGGAGTAGGATTAAATGAAGCATATCTAGTACCACATGGAAATGTAAGAATGGAAGTAGTTGGGCTTGGAAATGTGCCTGCAACCAAGGATGATATAAGAAAAATGTGTGAAATAACAAGGAGAGAAATGGAAGCTGGAGCATATGGCTTGTCAACAGGTCTTATATATATGCCTTGTGCTTATTCTCATACTGAAGAGCTTATAGAGATGTGTAAAGTCGTTGCAGAATTTGATGGAGTATTTGTAGTACATCAAAGAAGTGAGGCTGATACTATTATAAATTCAATGAAAGAGATAATTGAGATTGGAGAAAAGTCAGGGGTAAGAGTTCACTTCTCACATTTTAAAGTATGTGGTAAGAAAAACTGGAAATACATTGATGAAGTAATTGAATTATTCAATGAAGCTAAGAAAAAAGGAATAAGAGTTACTTTTGATCAATATCCATATGCAGCAGGTAGTACAATGCTAGGAGTTATATTACCTCCATGGGCTCATGATGGTGGAACAGATAAGCTTATGGAAAGACTTGCTTCACAAGAGATGAGAGAAAAAATGATTTATGATATGGAGCATGGTATAGAAGGTTGGGATAACTTTGTTGATTTTGCTGGCCTTGATGCTATATATGTAACTTCAGTTAGAAATAAAAAGAATGAAGATGCAATAGGAAAGAACTTAGTAGAACTTGGAGTACTCAGAGGAAAAGATCCTTATAATGCAACTTTTGATCTTTTACTTGAAGAAGAAAATGCTGTAGGTATGGTTGATTATTATGGCATGGAAGAGCATATAATCAAGTTCATGAAACTTGCTGAACAAAATGTATGTACTGATGGGTTATTAGCTGGAAGACCTCATCCTAGAGCTTATGGATCATTCCCAAGAATACTTGGAAGATTTGTAAGAGAACTTGGCGTGTTAACTCTTGAAGAGGGAGTTATGAAAATGACAAGCAAAGCAGCTAATGCATTCAGTATAAAAGATAGAGGATTTCTTAAAGAAGGATACTTTGCTGATATAGTTTTATTTAATAAAGAAGAAGTTAAGGATATTGGAACTTTTGAGGATCCAATAAAATTCCCAGAAGGAATAAATTATGTAATTATAAATGGTCAGGTTGTAATAGACAATGGAGAGTATAAAAAGGTAAAAGCAGGTAAAGTATTAAGAAAAAAATAGGGAGAGGATTCGTGTGTTAGTAGTAGGTAATGGAAGGTTAATAACTCAAAACAAGGAAAATCCGTTTATAGAAGATGGTGCTGTGGTTATAGAAGAAGGAAAAATATTAGGCTATGGAAACACTGAAGAAATACTAAAAAAATATAAAGATAGTGAATATATAGACGCAAAGGGCAAAGTTATAATGCCTGGACTTATAAATACACATGGTCATATTTATAGTGCCTTTGCAAGAGGAATGAATTTAGATGGTCCTACATCAAAAGATTTCTTAGATATATTAAATAATTTGTGGTGGAGACTTGATAAAAGCTTATCTCTTGAAGATATAAAATACAGTGCATATAGTACTTTAATGGATAGCTTAAAATATGGAGTTACAACATTTTTTGATCATCATGCAAGTCCAAATGCAATTAAAGGAAGCCTATTTACTATAGGAGAAGTAGCAGAAGAGCTTGGAATAAGAACCTCACTTTGTTATGAAGTATCCGATAGAGATGGAGAAAAGGCTTTAATTGAAGGTATAAAAGAAAATGTAGACTACATAAAGCATTGCAAGGAAAGCAATAGCAATATGAGATCGGGTATGTTTGGAATGCATGCAAGTTTTACACTTTCAGATAGATCATTAGAAAAATGTATGAATGCTTCAAAAGGATTAGATTGTGGATATCATATTCATGTTGCAGAGGGTTTAGCTGATGAAGAAAAATGTATGGAAGAGCATCATATTAGGGTAGTAGAGAGATTAAAAAAATTCAATATATTGGGAGAGAAAACAATAGCTGTTCACTGTATTCATGCAGATGATAATGAACAAGAGATAATTCTAGAAACAGGGACTACAGTTGTTCATAATCCAGAATCTAATATGGGGAATGCAGTAGGGGTATCACCTGCTATTAATTTAATAGCAAAAGGAATAACCGTTGGGATTGGAACAGATGGCTATACATCAGACATGTTTGAATCAATGAAAGTTGCAAATATAATTCATAAGCATCACTTAAAAGATCCATCAGTAGCATGGGGAGAAGTTCCTATGATGTTATTTGAAAATAACAGAAAAATTGCAGAGAGACACTTTAATGGAACATTTGGAATCATTGAAGAGGGTGCAGTTGGAGATGTTATAGTAGTAGATTATAATCCATTAACACCAATGAATGGAAGCAATTATAATTCTCACATTTTATTTGGAATGATGGGAAAATCAGTTGATACTACCATAGTAAATGGTAAGGTTTTAGTTAAAGATGGAAAGCTTTTAAATATTAATGAAGATGAAATCTTAGCTAAATCAAGAGAGGTTTGTAGTAAGTTATGGAATAGAATCTAGTGAAAGGGTTTGGGTTTGTTATGAGAGAGGAGAATGAAAAAGAAAATATAGCACCAGTTGATGAAAGGATACCTTTTTCGAAGGCGTGGATATTTTCACTTCAACATGTTATGGCAATGTGTGCAGGAGCTGTGGCTGTACCACTTATGGTAGGAGAAGCAGCAGGGCTTAATCACGTAGAAATAGTATTTCTTATAAGTGCAGGACTTTTTATGGCTGGAATAGGTACTTTAATTCAGACTATAGGAATTAAAAATTTTGCTGGAGCTAAGATACCAATAATAGAAGGTACAAGCTTTGCGGCTGTTTCAGGAATTTTAGCAATAATAGCGGCTACATCTGGGGGGAAAGAATTAGCTATGACCAATGTCTTTGGAGCGGTTATTGCGGCAGGATTATTCTGTTTAATAATTGCCCCTGTATTTGGGAAGTTAATAAAGTTTTTTCCAAAGGTTGTTACAGGTACCGTTGTATTGGTAATTGGTATATCTATAATGCCTGTAGGTATAAAATGGATTACTGATAGCAAAGTACAAGCGGTAGATCCAAAAGATTTAGCTCTTTCAATGACTGTATTAGTAATCACATTATTATTGTTTAAATACTTAAAAGGTATATGGAATAGCGCTGCTATTTTATTTGCAATAGTTATTGGTACAATACTTGCAATGGTTTTTGGAATGGCTGATTTTAGTGCTGTAAGCGGTGCAGATTGGTTTAGTGTAAATTTCCCATTAGAGTTTGGAATGCCAACTTTTGACCCATCAGCAGTACTTTCAATGATACTAATAATGTTAGTTTTAATGACTGAATCAGTTGGAAATATGATTGCTATTCATGAAATGACTGATAAAGAAGTTACTGAAGAGAATATAAAAAAAGGATTAAAAGCAGACGGTATATCAACATTATTTGCAGGGTTTTTCAATACATTTCCAATTACTCCATTTGCTCAAAATACAGGATTAGTAGGTTTAACAGGTATTAAATCAAGATTCGTTGCTGTATATGCAGGAATAATACTTTTAGCATTAAGTTTTGTACCTAAATTTGCAGCAATCATAGGAGCTATACCAAAGCAAGTACTTGGTGGAGTTGGGTTTGCTATGTTTGGGATGGTTTTAGTTGGTGGAATAAGAACTTTAGGAAAGGTTCAATTTGATGGCAACAAGAACTGTGTAATAGTAGCTGTTAGTGTCGGTCTTGCAATGATTCCACTTGCAAATCCAGGATTTTATCATAACTTCCCATCATGGGTAGGAACAATATTCGATAGTGGTATTACAACAGGAAGTTTATCAGCTGTGATACTAAATATATTCTTTAATGTTTTAGGAAGTAAAGAACCAATGCCAGAAACTTTAGAGGCAGATATAGAAGAAATTGAAGAAGAAGTAGATGAAGAACAATTAGCTATACAAAGCAATAAATAAAATTTAAATAATATGATTGAAATTTAGAGGAGAGTGTTTGTTATGTCAAAATTAAACGTTAACATTTTAGGGATGAAATTTAATAATCCAATATTTACGGCAGCAGGTCCAGGAGCAAAAGATGGAGATCTTTGCATAGAAGCAGTAAAAGGTGGTGCTGGTGGTTTAGTTACAAAAACTATTTCAGTAGATCCAGCTCCAGTACCAAGACCATGTATGGGAAAAACAAACTCAGGATTTTTAAATACAGAGCTTTGGTCAGAACTACCAAAGGAGCAATGGATAAAAGAAGAATATAAAAAAGCTAAATCAGCTGGTGTACCTATGATAGTAAGTATGGGATACACAGCAGATCAAATAAAAATAGTGGCTCCCCTTGTTAAACCTTATGCTGATGCAGTTGAATTATCAACTCACTATGTTGGAACTGATGTGACACCTATAGTTGAGGCTATGAAAGCTGCAAAAGCTGCATTAGATTGTCCAGTATTCATGAAAATGAGTCCACATACAGACATTCAAAAAATAGCAAAAGCTTTAGAAGAAGCTGGGGCAGATGGCCTTGTAATGATCAACTCTCTAGGACCATGTATGGCAATAGATGTTGAATCAGGATATCCAATAATGGGAAGTAAAACAGGATATGGTTGGTTATCAGGTTCACCAGTAAGACCAGTTGCCATAAGAAATATATATGATGCAGCACAAGCTGTTAATATTCCAATAATAGGCGTTGGAGGAGTAACTTGTGGAAGAGACGCTGCTGAAATGTTAATGGCAGGGGCTACAGCTGTTGAAGTTTGTACTGAGGCTATTTTAAAAGGACCTGGAGTATATGGAAAAATTGCTAAGGAATTAGATGAATTCTTAGATAGTCATGGATATAAAGATGTTAATGAAATAATAGGATTAGCTCACAAGAAGATGGAAGATAGAAGATTTAGAACAGAAGCCATTGCGCCAGAGGTTAATCAAGATGCTTGTATAAAATGTGGACAATGTAAAGTAAGTTGTGTATATGATGCAATTGAAGTTGGAGAAGAACTTTTAATAGACAAGGATAAATGCTTTGGATGTGGATTATGTGTAACAAGATGTCCAAAACATGCATTATCAATTCAATATAAATAGTTAAAAGGAGAATGAGTTATGGGAACAGTGCTAAAGGGAGCTTATATAGTAACAAGTAAAGAAATAATGAGAAATGATTTAAGAATTTATGGAGAAAAAATTGAATCTATAGGGTTATCTTTGGAAAAGGATGGAGATGAAATAATAGACTTAAAAGGAAGCTATATACTTCCTGGTGGGATTGATGCCCATACTCATTTTGATTTAGAACTACCTAATATAAAAACATCTGATGATTTTAATAGTGGTACGAAGGCAGCAATAGCAGGTGGTACTACAACTATTATAGATTTTGTAAATTGTCATAGGGGAGAAAAACTAAGTAGTGCCTTAGAGATTTATAAAGAAAAAACAAAGGATAGATGTTATTCAGATTATGGATTCCATATGACATTATGTGAGTGGAATAAAGATGTTGAATCTGAAATGGAGGATATGGTAAAGCAAGGCATAACATCCTTCAAGATGTATATGGCATATAAAGACACTCTTCAAGTAAATGAGGAAGAGATAGAACAAGCATTAAGAAAGGCAAAAGAACTTGGAGCTCTTATTTCATTCCATTGTGAAAATGGTGATGAAATCATAAAAAATGTAAATAACTTGCTAAAAGAAAACAAGTCCGATGTAAAGTATCATGAGACCTCAAGATCCTCAGAGGTTGAATATAAAGCAGTAAATACTTTGATAAAAATAGCTACCAAAATTAATTACCCAATATATATAGTACATCTAAGTTCTAAAATGTCACTAGATGCTGTAAGAAAGGCCAGACAAGAAGGGGTTAAGATATTTGTGGAAACATGTCCTCACTATCTTCTATTAGATAAATCTTATTATGAATTAGAAAAAGATGAGGGGTTGGAGGGAGCTAAATATGTTATGTCACCACCTCTTAGAAGTAAGGAAGATAATAAGGCATTATGGAGAGGTATAAAACTAGGAGAAATAGATACAATTGCAACAGATCATTGCTCATTTAATTATGAAGATAAAAGAAAAAATGCAAAGGTTGATTTTTCTAAAATACCTAATGGAATACCTAGTGTTGAACATAGAATGGAATTGATTTTTAGCTATGGAGTAGGAGATAAGAAAATGTCTTTAAATGAAATGGTTCAATTGACATCAACTAACCCAGCTAAAATATTTGGGCTATATCCTAAAAAAGGTGAAATTAAAGAGGGTAGTGATGCTGACTTATTAATAATAGAAAGTGGTTGTGATGGTGTTATAAGCCGTAAAGATAGCATACAAGAAGTTGATTACACTCCTTATGAAGGATTTAAAAGTAATGGAAAAATAAAAAGGGTGTTTTTAAGAGGTAAGGAATTGGTTAAGGATGGAAAATTCATAGGAAAAGAGCCAACTGGCCAATATATCTCAAGAAAGAAATGGAGTTATGAGGGGAGATAATATATGTTTGAATTTATTCTTAACGGTGAAAAAAAATTAGTAGAAGAAAATAAAAAGCTTCTTAAGTATTTAAGAGAAGATTGTAATATAACATCAGTTAAAAATGGATGCTCAGAAGGAGCATGTGGAACATGTATGGTTATTGTTGATGGAAAAGCAGTAAAAGCATGTATATTAACAACTGAAAAAGTTAATGAAAAAGAAATATTAACTATAGAAGGGTTTACAGAAAGAGAAAGAGATGTCTTTGCATATGCATTTACTGAAGCAGGGGCAGTTCAATGTGGATTTTGTATACCAGGTATGGTTATTAGTGCAAAAGCACTTTTTAATAGAACATTAAATCCAACAGGCGAAGAAGTTAAGAAGGCTTTAATCGGTAACATATGTAGATGTACAGGCTATGTAAAGATAGAAAAAGCTATTATGATGGCAGCTGAAATTTTTAGAGAAGAAAAAGATGTTCCAAAGGTTGTTTGTAAAGGTCTTGTTGGAGAAAGAATGGGTAGAGTAGATGCTAGAGATAAGACTTTAGGAATAGCTGAATACACTGATGATATAAGAATAGATGGAATGTTACATGGAGTTGCACTTAGAAGTAAATATCCTAGAGCTTTAGTAAAAAGTATAGATATTAGTGAAGCTGAGAAAATTGAAGGGGTAATAAAGATTGTTACTGCAGAAGATATTCCTGGAGAAAGATATTTAGGTCATATTCAAAAAGATACTCCTGCTTTAGTAAAAGTTGGTGAAGAAACAAGATATCTTGGAGATGCATTGGCCTTAGTTGCGGCAGAAACTGAGGAGATAGCAAGGGAAGCTTTAAAGCATATAAAGGTTGAATATGAAGAGTTAAAACCAGTAACTTCTCCTCAGGAGGCTTTAGCAGAAGATGCACCTAAAATACATGAGAAGGGAAATATATTAACTCATGAACATCTGGTTAGAGGAAATGCTGATGAAGCCATAAAAAATTCTAAGTATGTTGTTACATACAATTATAGGGTTCCTTTTACAGAACATGCATTTTTAGAGCCAGAATGTGCCGTTGCGGTTCCAGATGGTGATGGGATAGTAGTTTATACGGGAACTCAAAGTGTATATGATGATCTTCGTGAGATAGAATCACTTTTAGGTCTTGATGATAGCAAGGTTAGAATAATTTCTAAATATGTTGGTGGTGGCTTTGGAGGAAAAGAAGATATGAGTTGCCAACATCATACAGCATTACTTGCTTATCTTATTAAAAGACCTGTTAAAATGGTACTTCCAAGACAAGAAAGCATTATAGTTGATACTAAGAGACATGCAATGGATATGGAATTTACAACAGCTTGTGATGAAAATGGAATGTTGACTGCAATGAAAGCTGTGATACTTGCAGATACAGGAGCTTATGCATCACTTGGTGGTCCTGTTCTTCAAAGAGCATGTACTCATGCCGCAGGTCCTTATAATTATCAAAATATGGACATTGATGGTAAGGCACTTTATACAAATAATACACCTGGGGGAGCCTTTAGAGGATTTGGAGTTACTCAGTCAGCCTTTGCAACAGAGTGTAACTTAAATAAACTTGCTGAGTTAGTTGGAATAGATCCTTTTGAAATAAGAAGAAGAAATGCAATAAAACCAGGAGAAGTATTGCCAAATGGACAAATAGCTGATGAAGGAACAGCTTTGATTGAAACCTTGGAGGCAGTAAGAGATGTTTACTATGCTAATAAAGATAGAGCAGGAATAGCATGTGCTTTTAAAAATGCAGGTGTTGGAGTAGGAATACCTGATACAGGAAGATGTAAGGTTAAGGTTATTGATGGAAAAGTTCATATAAGAACTTCTGCGGCATGTATTGGACAAGGTCTTGGAACAGTGGTTGTTCAGATTGTTGGACAAGTTTTGGGAATACCAGCATCAGAAATAGTATATGAATCACCAGATACAAGAATTACTCCGAATTCAGGGACTACAACGGCTTCAAGACAAACTGTATTTACTGGAGAAGCAACAAAAATCGCTGCTATGAAGCTTAGAGATGCTTTAAAAGAAAAGTCATTAGAAGAATTAGAAGGCGAGGAGTTTTATGGAGAATATTTAGGTGTTACTGACAAGATGGGTAGTAAAAAGGAAAATCCAGTAAGTCACGTTGCTTATGGTTTTGCTACACAGGTAGTTATTTTAGATGACCAAGGAAAGGTTACTAAGGTAGTTGCTGCTCATGATGTAGGAAAAGCAATAAATCCTAAAAATGTAGAAGGACAAATTGAAGGTGGTGTAGCCATGGGACTTGGATATGGCTTAACAGAAGATTATCCTATAGAGAATTCAATACCAAAAGTTAAATTTGGTACACTTGGTCTTCTAAGAGCAACTCAGGTCCCAGAAATACAACCTATAATAATAGAAAAAAATACTCAAGAATTATCCTTTGGAGCAAAGGGAGTTGGGGAAATAACTTGTATCCCAACAGCACCAGCTGCTCAAGGAGCATATTACAAATTAGATGGTGAGTTCAGAACAGAACTTCCACTTAAAAATACATTTTATAAAAAAACAAAAAAATAGAAAGAAGGAATTAAAATGAAAAAAATAATCAACACAGAACATGCACCAGCTGCAATAGGACCATATTCACAAGGAATAATAGTAGGAGATTTAATATATACTTCAGGTCAATTACCATTAAATCCAGAGACTAAAGTTTTAGAAACTGAAATAAAGGCTGCAACTAAGCAAAGCTTAGAAAATTGTAAAGCTATATTAGAAAATGCAGGAGCATCAATTGATAAAGTATTTAAAACAACTGTTTTTGTAAAAGATTTAAATGATTTTGCTGCAGTTAACGAAGTATATGGAACATACTTCAATGAAAACCCACCAGCAAGAAGTTGTGTACAAGTAGCTAAACTACCAATGGATGCACCAATAGAAATTGAAGTAATAGCTAAATTATAAGATTAAATAAAAATTTATATTAAGTAGGGAGTTTTATAAAACTTCCTACTTAATATAGGTTAAAGGGTTAGAGAGGACTTATATGCAATATAAAAATATTCTTTTAACTGGTAGAAGGAATTGTGGAAAAAGCACACTTATAAATAAAATATTAGATCATATGGGGATTGAATACACTGGATATAGAACTCTTCCTTATTATATAAATGGGTACATGCAAGGATATTATTTGCATGGTTATATAGATGAAATTGATAAGGAATGTTTATATAGTCCAATATCAATAAAAATTAGCAATAATAGATGTATTAGGGTTACAGAAACCTTTGATACAATTGGATGTTTAATATTAAAGAATAGTAGAAAACAAAAAGATTGTAAGATTATATTATTAGATGAAATTGGATTTTTAGAAGATGATTCAGAAGAATTTAAACTAGAGATAAAGAATTGCCTAGATAGTGAAAAGTTTTGTTTAGGTGTTTTAAAGGACAAAGATAGTGAGTTTCTAAACTCCATAAAACTTAGGACTGATACATTAATTATAAATATAGAAGATATAAGTTATGATCATAGAAAAATAATACAAGATGATATAGAAAATTATATAAAATTACATAGATTAAAGGGGAATGATTAAATTATGAAGGGGATTAAAAAATTAACAGCTATAATTCTTTTAGTCATGATGAGCATGACATTGTTTATAGGATGTTCTAGTGAGGCTAAAGTTAAAGAATCGGATAATAAAACAATTACTGTTGAAGATCAACTTGGTAGGAAGGTTGAAGTTAAAAAAGATGTAAATAGAATAATATCAAGTTATTATATATCTACTTCAATATTAATTAGTTTAAATGTTAAAGATAAAGTAGTTGGAATAGAGGCAAAGGCAAAAAATAGAGAGATGTATAAGAAGGTAGCAAAAGAGTTTTTAGATTTGCCAGCAGTTGGAACAGGAAAAGAAATAAATGTTGAAGAGTGTATGAAGCTAAATCCTGATGTAGTAATTATTCCTACTAGGCTTAAAAGTTTTATACCACAATTTGAAAAATTAAATATACCAGTTATAGCAATAGAACCAGAAACATTAGAAGGATTTAATAACTGTGTAGAACTTTTAGGAAAAGTTTCAGGTTCAGAAGAGAGAGCAAAGGAACTTCTAAAATATTATGATGACACAATAAATAAGGTAAAAGATATGACAAAGGATATAGAGAATAAACCAACAGTATATTTATCAGGAAGTGATAGCATACTTAAAACTTGTACATCTAAGATGTACCAAAACTATATGATTGACACAGCAGGTGGTAAAAATGTTACTGGAAATATTGATGATGGGTATTGGACAAACATATCAGTGGAGCAGTTAATAGACTACAATCCAGATATTATTTATGTGGTAGGTTATGCAAAATATACTATAGATGATGTATTAGAAGATAGCAAATTAAAGGGTATAAATGCAATTGAAAATAAAAAGGTATATTTATTCCCATCAACATTGGAACCTTGGGATTATCCAACACCTTCATCAATATTGGGTATGCTTTGGATAGTAAATAATCTTCATCCTGAAAAATATAGTACTGAGGACTTTAAAAAGGATGCTAAGGAATTCTATAAAAGATTCTATAATTTAGAAGTCACTGATGGAGAAATCGGGTTATGATGAAAAAATACTCTATACTACCATATGCAGTTATTTTACTAATCTTAGCTTTAGTATCATTATGTATAGGAAGATATGGACTTAAAATAAGTGAAATACTTAATATATTAGTTGGAAATGCAATTAATGGACAAGAGGCCAATCTATTAATAAATATAAGATTACCAAGAGTATTATTAGTAATGGTTAGTGGAGCTGCTCTAGCACTATCAGGTATGGTTTTTCAGAGTATATTTCAAAACCCATTAATATCACCTGATGTACTAGGGGTAAGTTCTGGGTGCTCACTTGGTGCTGCTATAGGAATAGTATTCTTATCAGCATCACCATTTATGATACAAGGGTTATCTTTTTTATTCGGTATATGCTCAGTTATATTTTCATTGATTTTATCTAAAAAGATGAGGAGTAATAGGGTTTTAGCACTTGTTATATCAGGAATAGTAACTGGAGCATTAACTTCATCCTTTATTATGATAATAAAGTATTTTGCGGATCCCTATAAGGAATTGCCTGCCATAGATTTTTGGCTTATGGGAGGTTTTTATAATAGTGATTGGAAAAGCGTAATAAATGTTTTTGTTTTAGTTTTCATATCAACAATTGTTTTATTATTGTTTAGATGGAAGTTAAAAGTTTTAACAATGGGAGATGATCAAGCTAAGCTTTTGGGAGTCAATGTTAAACATGTAAGGACGATAGCAATATTTTCAGCAACTCTTTTAGTATCCTCTGTGGTATCAGTTGCTGGACTTATAAGTTGGATAGGGATACTTGCACCTCATATAGTTAAATCATTTGCTAGAGATGATATATCAAAAATTATTCCATTAACAATGGTTGTTGGAGCTATCATACTATTAATTGCAGATACTGCGGCCAGAAGTATTACTACAACAGAAATACCTATAAGTATATTGACTTCATTATTTGGTGCCCCTTTCCTTGTATATCTTCTTAATAAAAAAGGAGCTGTTATGAGATGAATAAATCATTAGAAATACGGAATTTAAATGTCTCATATGGAGAAAAAACAGTACTTAATGGGATAGATATTGAAATTAATCCTGGTGAGTTTACAGTGCTTTTAGGATTAAATGGAGCTGGGAAAACCACATTGCTTAAATCAATAGCTAGCTTAAATCCCATAGATAATGGAGAGATAAAATATGGAGATATTGATTTAATAAGTTTGTCAGATAAGGAAAGAGGAAAATTAATATCATATATTCCACAGCATATTCACACAAATCAAAATTATAGTGTAGAGGATATAATTTTAATGGGAATAACTCCATATCTAGGGATGTTTGAAATGCCTAATAAGGAGCATTATAAACTCGTAGATAGTATTTTAAATGAATTAAATATATCTCATTTGAAAAATAAGCTTATAGGAGAGCTGAGTGGTGGAGAGAGAAGATTAGTTTATTTGGGGAGAATATTAATTCAAAAGTGTAGTATTTTGCTTTTAGATGAACCCAATACATTTTTAGACTATGTAAAGCAACATGATTTTTTTAGTTTTATTAAGCCTTTAATAAAAGAAAAGAATTTAATTACCTTGGTTACATTACATGATATTAACCTAGCATTAAGGTATGGAGATAGAATAATAATTTTAAGTAATAATAAAATAGTGGATTCAATAGACTGTAGTGAAGAAGATTATGAAAAAAGATTTATAAGAATAATGGAAGACATATATGAGCGTAAACTTGAAATAGTTTATACAGAAGTAGGACCATTTATAATATGTTAAAACAGAGACTAAAATAAAAAAGAAGGAATTTATCTTAAGTATGTAGCTTTAGATAGATTCCTTTTTTATTTTAGTAAAAAGTGAAATGTAAAAATTAGTGAAATGAGTGGTATAATTTAGAAATAGAAATTATAAGGGGGAGATTCTTTTGGCTCAGCAATATACTAAAAAAATGATTCGCAGTGTATTTATAAAATTGTTAAATGAAAGACCATTAAATAAGATTACAGTAAAAGATATAGCATCAGCTTGTGGAATTAACCGAAATACTTTCTACTATTATTATTCAGATATTTATGAACTTCTGTCTGAATTATTTCAAACTGAACTTCAAACTGTTATAGATGAATATAATGACACTATGTCTTGGGAAGAAAGTTTTATGTTAGCAACAAGATTTGCATTGGGAAATAAGAAGGTAATTTATCATGTATATAATTCAATGCAAAGGGAGGAATTGGTTAATTATATTTATAATGTTTCAGGAAATATGATGAATAGATATGTAAAAAAGATAAGTTATGGTATTAATGCTTCTGAATATGACATGAAATTAATAGCAACATTTTATCAATGTGCACTTACAGAAATGGTGATTCAATGGATTTCTTCTGGAATGAAAGAAGATCCTGATGCGATTATAAGAAGAATAGGTGAATTATTTGATGGAAATATAAAATTATCACTTAAACGTAGTGAAAAGTTTAATACTATTGGCCAAAAATGATGAGAGAAAACTAAAAAGTTAATTCTTAAATCCCTTAACAAGTGAGCTCAAAAGCATTTTCAATTAGATATAAGATACTAAAAAATTTAGGCAATAAAGAAGAAATGCCTAAAATTCAGACAAATATATATGAGTGTTTGAACTTTGAACACTTGGCTTATTTATCTAATGAAATATTTGGTAAAAGGCTATATTATAGATTTAAAGAACTTAAAGTTAGTTCTAAAACTTAAATAAATTAACAAAACTCTTATATTTAGAAGCTTATGATTAATTAATCAGTATTAGGTTTTAAATATAAAAGTATTTTAGAAAATTATATCTAGTTTTGGGAAAGAAGGGGATTTTATGAAACTTAAGACACATGATGAGAGGCTTACTTTAACAAATGGAAATTATCATTCATTAGTACACGCTAGAAAACCTAAAGGAATTGAAGATAAAAGTGCATATTTGATTGGTACTGGAATAGGGGCGTTAGCAGCAGGTTGCTTTTTAATCAAAGATGCACATATGGATGGCAGTAAAATCACATTTTTTGAACAATTAGATATTCCAGGAGGTTCTTTAGATGGAGAGGTTCTTCAAAATTTAGGTTATGTTGCTCGTGGTGGACGTGAAATGGGACACCACTTTGAAGTTTTGTGGGACTTATTTAGTTCACTTCCATCTACAGAGGATCCAAATATGACTGTGTTAGATCATCTATTCTACACAAATTACGATGATCCAAACTACAGTAATTGTCGTATTACTCATAAAAATGGAGAAAGATATGATGATGCTAAATTTAATCTTGGACAAGATTTAGCTAAAGAATTAGCAGAGTTTGTTCTTATACCAGATGAGGAACTTCAAGATAAGGCAATTGATGAGATATTCTCTGAGGATCTTTTAAACACAGATTTTTGGACATTATGGAGAACAATGTTTGCCTTTGAAAATTGGCATAGTGCACTAGAAATGAAATTATATATGAATAGATTTATACATCATGTTGGAGGTTTGCCAACACTTACAGCATTACAATTTTCAAGACATGATCAATATACATCCTTTGTAAAACCTATGGTGAAATTTTTACAAGAAAATGGAGCTAAGTTTGAATATGGAGTACATGTTGAAAATGTAGAATTTGATATAAGCGATGATAAAAAGGTGGCTAAAAGAATAGTCGCTAAAGATAAAAATGGAAAAGATATTTCTGTTGATTTAACAGAAAATGATTTAGTATTTATAACTAATGGATCTATTACAGAAGGATCAGGCTATGGGGATGATAATACTCCAGCTCCGTTTAATAAAGAACCACAAGGATGTTGGGAATTGTGGAGAAATATAGCTAAACAATCAGAGGAATTTGGAAACCCAGATAAATTCTGTACTGATACTGAAAGATCAAATTGGGAATCTTGTACAGTAACTTGTCATGATGAACGTGTACCAAAGTATATTGAAAAAATAACAAAACGTTCACCATATGGAGGAAAAACTGTAACAGGAGGTATAGTTACAGCTGTAGATTCCTCATGGTTAATGAGCTGGACTATAAATCGTCAAGAACAATATTATGGTCAACCAGAAAAAGATGTAGTTGTTTGGGTATATGGACTATTCTCTGATGTTGATGGTGATTATATTAAGAAACCTATGAGAGATTGTACTGGTAAGGAAATTACAAAGGAATGGTTATTTCATATAGGAGTTCCAGTTGATGAGATTGAAGAACTTGCTGAATCATGTACAGCAATTCCAGTAATGATGCCATTCATAACTTCACAATTTATGCCACGTGAATTTGGTGATAGACCTTATGTTGTTCCTAAGAATGCAGTTAACTTTGCTTTCCTTGGACAATTTGCAGAAACATTAGATGATCCAGGAAGAGATACAGTATTTACTATTGAATATTCAGGACGTACAGCTATGGAGGCAGTATATGTATTAACTGGTGTTGAAAAAGGTGTACCAGAAGTATATGCATCAAGATATGATATTCGTTATTTATTAAATGCTGGAGTATGCTTATTAGATGGGGAAAAACCAAAACTTGATTTACCACCTTTAACAAAGAGAAAGATTATGAAACAAATATCAGGAACTGAGATAGAAAAATTACTAAAGGAATATGGTATTATATAAGACTATAAAACTTAGATATAAAATCAGATTATTATTTATTAAATAATAAATATAATATGATTTATTAGAAAGATTTAATAGGTCACGATAAAATGGTAATCACTTTTAATAGGTGTGAACCTTTGTCGTGATCTATTTTTGTGTACTCTAAATTAAATATAATATATAGTATTAAACCTTGAGGTAATTCCTGGTTTATGTTTTAGCTCTACTAATTAAATATAAAAATTTAATAAATTTTAAAGATAAGGAAAATCAATATCAATAATTTGAAATTTATGATAATATAAAATCTTGGAACCATATTAAATACATAAGGAATATATTTAAAGTTGGAGAGATTTAAATATTAAACAAGAAAAATAGTGATTAAATAGGTATTTGAAGCTTTTAATAGCCTCATTGATTGTGGATTTTTCTCTCCAGTTGTGTTAAAATTTGCATAATTTTTATTTAAAGATCTAAGAATAAGATGAGTTTGTATAAAGATTTATTGATATTTATTTTGATACAAAGTCATCTTCAAATTATAAAAGTTTAGGAAAGGAAGGTAGATATAGCAATGAAACTAATACTAAAATATTTAAAGAACTACAAATTAATTCTTATCTTAAATGTTATATCGGTATTTGGATTTGCCTTAGTAGAACTAGGGATTCCAACTATTATGGCAAAGGTCATAGATACTGGAATAATAAATAGCGATATTAGTTACATTAAAAAAATGGGATTAGTTATGGTAGCTATTTCTATAGTAGGTGTGCTTGGAACAATACTATTAGGATATTGTTCTTCTAAAATTTCAACTGGAATAACTAGAGATATTAGAAATGATATATTCAAAAAAGCACAGGAATTTTCTCATACAGAGTATGATAAGTTTGGAGTTTCTTCTATGATTACAAGAACTACAAACGATCCATTTGTTATTTTACAATTTACAAATACACTTCTAAGAATAGCCTTAATAACTCCAGTAATGTTTACTATAAGTTTAATAATGATTCTTAAGACAAGTCTTTCATTATCAATTGTACTAGCTATAGTAATTCCTATAATAATTTTAGGCGTTATTATAATAGCCAAAACTTCAGAACCATTATCTGAAAAGTTACAAAAAGCTTTAGATAAACTAAATAGAATATCTAGAGAAAATTTAACTGGTATAAGGGTAATAAGAGCATTCTGTAACGAGAAGTATGAAAGTAAAAGATTTGAGGGAACTAATGAGGAATACACTGGTATATCTAAAAAATTAAACAAACTTATGTTAATTTCTCAACCACTTTTCTTCTTCTTACTTAATATAGCGATTATAGCTATATTCTGGATATCTAGTAATATGATAAATGTTGGGACTCTTCAAGTAGGACAACTAGTTGCATTTATTGAATATTTATTCCATGCAATGTTTTCAATAATGCTATTCTCAATGGTTTTTGTTATGTATCCTAAAGCTCAAGTTTCTGCTAATAGAATTAGTGAAGTACTTAGTGAAGAGCCAATAATAAAAAATCCTAAAAATGGAGTAAAAGAAACTAATAGTGAAGGTTCAATAGAATTTGATAATGTATCTTTTACTTATCCAGATGGAGAAGAACCAGTTATTAAGAATGTATCTTTCAAAGGGGAAAAAGGACAGGTTATTGCTTTTATTGGAAGTACAGGAAGTGGTAAAAGTACATTAATAAATTTAATACCAAGATTTTATGATGTTACTGAAGGTACCATAAAAATAGATGGGGTAGATGTAAGAGATTATGATTTAAAATACTTACGTAAAAAAATAGGATTTATTCCTCAAAAAACTCTATTATTTACTGGTAGCATAGCAAGTAATATAAAATTTGGTAAGAAAAATGCCAATACTGAAGACATAGAACATTCAGCTAAAATTGCTCAAGCTTATGAGTTTATTTCAGAAAAACCTAATAAGTTTGATGAGCCAATAACAGAGGGGGGTTCAAATGTATCAGGAGGTCAAAAGCAAAGACTTTCAATAGCTAGAGCTATTGTTAGAAAACCAGATATTTATATTTTTGATGATAGTTTTTCTGCTTTAGACTTTAAAACAGATGCTATTTTGAGAAAACAACTTAGAGCGGAAACAAAAGATGCCGTGGTATTAATAGTTGCTCAAAGAATTGGATCCATAATGGATGCAGATAAAATTGTAGTATTAAATGAAGGTGAAGTAGTTGGAATGGGAACTCATAAAGAATTATTAAAGACTTGTGAGATTTATCATGAAATAGCTACATCACAACTTACAGAGGAGGAGTTATCAAATGAATAAATTTAAATTAGTAGTTAAAAAGATTTCTCCTTTTGTTAGTAAATATAAATGGTCTTTCTTTGGAGCAATTTTATTTATAATTTCAGCAGCTGTTTTCACAGCTATAGCTCCAGTAACTGAGGGATTAATAATATCACAATTAACAAATGATTGCGAAGCATTAATAAGAGGTGTTGTAGGAGCATCTGTAAATTTTAATTATATTATAAAAGTGTTAATTTTATTATTTATAGTTTATGCAGGTAGTGCAGGTTCAACACTTATAGCAGGATTTTTATTAACAAATGCAATTCAAAATACAATGAAAGATATTAGGAATGCCGTTGAAAATAAAATTAATAGACTTCCTATAAGATATTTTGATAGTAATAGTTATGGAGATGTCCTAAGTAGAATTACTAATGATGTTGATACCATAGCAAATGCATTACAACAAAGTTTTGTACAAGTAATAAATGCTTTTTTATCTGTATCATTAGCACTTATAATGATGTATTCTATAAATTTAAAATTAGCTTTAATATCAACTTTAATAATACCAGCAAGTATTATTATAACTAAGATAATTGTAGGAAAATCACAAAAGTTATTTGATAAGCAACAAAAAGCTTTAGGAAACTTAAATGGAAGAGTACAAGAGCTTTATACTGGATTTAATGAATTAAAGCTATATGGAAAAGAAGAGGATGCTCTAGGAAACTTTATGGAAGTAAATGAAGAGTTATGTCAAACTGGATTTAAGGCTCAATTTATATCAAGTATAATGTCACCTTTAATAAGTTTAGTAACTTATTTAGGAATAGCAGTGATTGCTATAATGGGATCTATCACAGCTATAGCTGGAGGAATCACAGTAGGTAATTTACAAGCTTTTATACGTTATATTTGGCAAATAAATCAACCTTTATCTCAAGTAACTCAATTATCTTCAGCTATACAATCAGCTGTGGCTGCAGCTAATAGAGTGTTTGAATTTTTAGATGAGAAGGAAGAGATTAAAGATCCAGAGAATGCATTAAACCTTAAAAATCCAAAGGGAAATGTAACTTTTGAACATGTTAAATTTGGATATAACAAAGATAAAGAGTTAATAAAAGACTTAAATGTAGATGTAAAAAGTGGTCAAATGGTTGCTATAGTTGGAAAGACTGGAGCAGGTAAGACTACTCTTATTAACCTTCTAATGAGATTCTATGATATTCAGGGTGGATCAATAAAAATAGATGGTGTTGATATTAAAGATATGAAACGTGATGATTTAAGAAGCATGTTTGGTATGGTTCTTCAGGATACTTGGTTATTTAAAGGAACAATTTATGATAACATCAAATATGGTAGATTTAATGCAACTAAGGATGAGGTGATAGAAGCAGCTAAAATAGCTAATGTCCATCACTTTATTAAAACTTTGCCTGGTGGATATGATATGGTTTTAAATGAAGAGGCTTCGAATATATCTCAAGGAGAAAAGCAACTTTTAACTATAGCAAGGGCTATACTTAAGGATCCTGAGATATTAATTTTGGATGAGGCAACAAGTTCAGTTGATACTAGATTAGAATTGTTACTTCAAAAGGCAATGAGAAATGTAATGAAGGATAGAACTAGCTTTGTTATTGCTCATAGACTTTCAACTATAAAAAGTGCAGATTTAATATTAGTAATGAATGACGGAAATATAATTGAACAAGGAACCCATGAAGAATTAATGAAGCAAGGTGGCTACTATGAAAGCCTTTATAATAGTCAGTTTGCTAGCAAGGAAGAAGCAAATTAAAACTGTCTAGAATAAATTTAATTTAAAAACTATATAGATAAAATTAATTAGACCTAAAAATACTTCGGTGTTTTTAGGTCTTTTTTAGTGTGAAAATAATATAAAAAATAATAATTTTTTTATATTAGGGTTACAAATTACAGTTTAATTCCTTTTTATAATACGTAAGGACAAATTAATAAAACAAAAATTCAAAATTAAATTATTAAAAAATATAAATTTAGAAAGGATGATATATGTTATGTAAATTTAAGTACAAAAATCATAGAATGTAACATAATAAAAAAATATACGAAAGAAGGAGTTAAGCATGGAAAGTAGAAATAGTAATAATTTAAAAGGAATTGATGTATCAAATTGGAAAGGAAATATAGATTTTCAAAGTGTAAAAAATGATGGAGTTAAAGTAGTTTATATTAAGGCTACAGAAGGAGATTACTATAAGGATCCTTATGCTAAACAAAATTATGAGGGTGCAAAAGCTCAAGGATTAAAAGTAGGTTTTTATCATTTCTTTAGAGCCAATAAAGATGCAAAAGGACAAGCTAATTACTTCGTAAATTATCTTAATGAAATAGGTGCTACTAATTATGATTGTAAGTTAGCATTGGATATTGAGACTACAGAGGGAGTAGGAGTTACTGAGTTAACAACTATGTGCATAGAATTTTTAGAAGAGGTAAGAAAAATAACTAATAAAGAGGTTGTTGTCTACACTTATACAAGTTTTGCTAATTCTAATTTAGATAAAAGGATAGGAGCTTATCCATTATGGATAGCTGAATATGGTGTAGATGCACCAAAGAATAATGATATTTGGGATAGATGGATTGGGTTCCAATATTCAGATAATGGAATTGTAGCTGGAGTAGATGGTGGCTGTGATATGGATGAGTTTAAAGAAGAAATATTAGATGTAACAAATAATTTTAAGCTAGATAATGCTACTACTAAAAATGTATCAACTCATCTTAATATAAGAGCGAAAGGAACATCAGATGCCAATATTGTAGGAGAAATACCAGCAGGAGATAGGTTTATAATAAAATGGGTGGATTCTAATTATTTAGGATGGTATTATATTGAATATAAAAATATTAATGGCTATGTAAATGCTAATTATGTAGAGAAATTACAAATGGCTACTACCAATAATGTAAGTACTTTCTTAAATGTTAGAGAAAAAGGAACTACAGACTCAAAAGTAGTTGCAATTATAAATGTAGGAGAAGTATTTAGAATAGATTGGGTAGATTCAGACTATATTGGATGGTATAGAATAACTACTAAATATGGTGTAACAGGTTTTGTTAAGGCAGAGTTTGTTAAGAAAATTTAGGCGTATTAATTTATACTAAAGTATCTAAGATATAATATTTAAAG
The DNA here is from genome assembly GCF_057782475.1 of Clostridium sp. LIBA-8841. Lineage (NCBI taxonomy): Bacteria > Bacillati > Bacillota > Clostridia > Eubacteriales > Clostridiaceae > Clostridium > Clostridium sp. LIBA-8841. Next base: position 562,091 of record NZ_CM173488.1, read on the forward strand.
GCTGTATAGAAAATTTAATATAGGACTCATATAAGTCTTATATTAAAGTTTTGCTTATACAGCCTAATTTTTTTGTGAATTTTACCCTAGTACACATGGAATATGACCAGTTTTTCTTAAAGTCTTGAAATTAGTCATACATAGAATTAATATTTAAGCAAAATGGTAAAGAAAACATACTGCTATATTAGGTGAAAATTTACTGGGGTGATTTATGATTTAATTAATTTATAAAGGAGATGTATATGAGATATATAAATAAAATTCCTAGAAAAAATAATGAAGTTTATGATGAAATGGTAAGTGAAGGATGGCAATTTCTAAAAGAGCCTAAAAGCTTAAGACAAGCGACCTTAATTTCTATTCCAATATCACTTATAAGTGCAATAGTATCCATATTGTTTTTAATAAGTGTAAATGGAAAATTATCAGATTCAATAAGTCGAATTTTTAGTAGTAATCAGATAAATATAAATATTAAATTATCATATATAATTTTAATCTATTTATACATATTGTTTCATGAAATAATACACTTAGTTTTTATACCACAATTTATTAAGTCAAAATCAACATTTATATCTTTAAAATGGTGGGGTGGTTTTGTTTATACTGAGGAAGAATTATCAAAATTTAGATTTTTAGTTATTACAATAATGCCCTTTATAATGTTATCATTTATATTTCCAATTATATTAATTGGGATTGGAGTGAGTCCAATTTTAGTATTAATATTAGCTATAATTAATTCAGCTGGATCATCTGTAGATATATTAAACTTCTTCTTAATAATAGTACAAGTTCCTAATAAAGGCATTATTAAAAATATTGGAACTAAAACTTTGTTTAAGTTATAAAAATTTAAAAAACTATTTGGTTTTTATTGACAATGTAATTTTATGGTGATACTCTGTATACATACTATTAGTATGTATAAGAAAGGAGGAAGATTTATGGCTCGCAATAAGTATCCAGAAGAAACGGTAGAACGTATATTAGATGTTTCTTTAGATTTATTCATTAGAAATGGATATGAAAATACTTCTATTCAAGATATTATAGATAACTTAGGTGGCTTAACTAAGGGCGCAATATACCATCACTTTAAATCAAAAGAAAAAATATTAGAAGCTGTAGCAAATAAAATATATTCTAGTACAGAAGAAAAAGTAAAAAGTATTATGAAAGATAGCTCATTAAATGGATTAGAGAAGTTAAGAAAATTATTTCAAAGTTCTATTGAAAACCCTAATCAAGAAAAATTCTTTACAGCATCACCAATGCTACTCAATAATCCAAGCTTATTGGCTATGCAACTTAAAGACAGTATAGAGATCATAGCACCAAATTATATTCAGCCAATAATAGAAGAAGGAATAAAGGATGGGTCAATAAAAACTGATTATCCTAAAGAACTTGCAGAAGTTATGCTGATTCTTTCTAATATTTGGCTAAATCCTTTGGTTTATAGTGTTTCAACACAAGATATGATAAATAAAATTAAGTTTTATGATGTTTTTTTAAAGGGAATGGGAATCAATGTTTTTGATGAGAGTATGTATGATAAGCTTGTTGAATTAGATAATTTATCTAAACGATAATAAGAGCTTTCTTATACAAAAGTATATAATAGTCTTATTTCAAAATGGGTTAAATAATAAAATAAGATTATTTTACAACTGCCTTACTATAGGGCAGTTATAAAAAACAAATTTACATACCAACGGTTGGTATTAAAGTGAGTTGCATTTTAAAGTAAAATTTACTAAAAATAAAAAGGAGAGAGTTATATGGAAAATAAAAAATTGTTTAATAAGGACTTTACTATTGTTGTATTGGGGCAAATCATATCTTTGTTTGGGAATGCTATTATTAGGTTTGCATTGCCACTATATTTACTTAGAGAAACCAATTCAGTTGCACTTTTTGGATTAGTATCTGCAACATCGTTTATTCCAATGATACTTTTATCTTTAGTTGGAGGCGTTATAGCTGATAGAGTAAACAAGAGAAATATCATGGTATTTTTAGATTTTTTAACGGCTATTATTATGATAGGTTATACTTTATCTTACAAAACTAATTCATTAGTTGTATTATTAATAGTTGTTTTAATGGCTTTGTATGGAATACAGGGAGCATATCAACCAGCAGTTCAAGCAAGTATTCCTTTATTAGTAGATAGAGAAAATATTATGAGGGGAAATGCCATTATAAATATGGTAAGTTCTTTAGCAAACTTTACAGGGCCAACTATAGGAGGAATATTATTTGGACTTTATGGAATTCAGCCAATCTTAGTAGTTAGTATTATTTGTTTTATATTTTCAGCAATAATGGAAATATTCATTAACATACCTAATCAAAAAAATATAAACACGTCTAAAAATTTATTTTCACTTGCATATGATGACATTAAAATAAGCATGCAGTTTATTTTAAAAGAAAAACCAGTTTTATTTAAAGCAATTCTAATAATCTCAGCTTTAAACTTATTCTTAAGTTCAATGATGGTAGTTGGAATGCCTGCATTAATAACTCAAACTTTACAATTAAGTGATAGTTTATATGGAATATCACAGGGAGTTTTAGCTATTGGATCAGTTTTAGGAGGAATATTAGTAGGAGTATTACATCAAAAATTAAATATTAAAAATTCAAATGCCTTGGTACTATGTGCTGCAATAGCATTACTACCTATGGTTATTGTATTTTTAGTACCAGTGACTCCATTTATAAGTTATTTAGTGATTTCAATAATGGGATTTTTAATTATGACATTTGCAACTATGTTCAGTATTCAAATGATGACATTTATACAAATACAAACACCACCTGAAATAGTTGGAAAAGTTATATCATGTCTATTAGGATTATCTCTATGTGCAATGCCAATAGGTCAGGCTTTATATGGATTCTTATTTCAAAGATATGGAGCAACTCCTTGGAAAGTGTTATTAGGAGCAATGATTTGCTCAATTATAATATCGCTTGCTTCGAAAAATATATTCAGTAGATTACATGAAGATAAAGAGAATCTTAATGAAATAATAAATAAATAAACTATAATTAAACTTTGATATAAAGTTTAATTATAAGATAAATTTTTTTGAGTTTAGATTGTATTTTATTGATGTAAAAATAATTATAGTTTTATTGACATATTGTTAATTTATATTTCCTTTGTAATACAAAAATTTCTTTATATGATATTATTTACAATATAAATATTAGATATGTTTTAGGTGAATATTGATTTAAAACAGAGCCAATTATTAAAATTTAAGTTGAAAAAATTAGTGTTGATTTTAGTTAATGTTTTAAGACTAAATTCAACACTTACTTAAAATATAGACTAATTAAAAGGTAGTAAAATTTTAAATATATAAATATAAAGAAAAAGGGGATTGGGGATGTATAGTATATTACTTGTTGAAGATGATAAAATGTTAAATCAGGGAATAGCATTTAATTTTCAGATGGATGGATTTGAAGTCTTTTCAGCTTTTAATCTTAGTGAGGCTGGAGATGTTTTAAAAAAAGAGCCGGTTGATTTAATTTTATTAGATGTTAATTTGCCTGATGGAACTGGTTTTGATTTTTGTAAAAGTATAAAAAATAAATATTCTACTCCAATAATTTTTTTAACTGCCTGTGATATGGATATTGATATAATAATGGGGCTTAGAATAGGGGCTGATGATTATATAACAAAGCCATTTAATGTGAACATTTTAAGGGAAAGAGTTTTAACAGTTCTAAGAAGATGTGGAAAAAGTGAAGATAAGTCAAATATTTTAGAACTTGGTGAGTTTAGATTTGATTTTGATAAAATGTCAGTTCAGAAGAATGGAGAAAATATTGTTTTAGCTCCAACGGAATATAAAATATTAAGAAAATTAGTTTTAGCTAATGGTGAAATTCTTACAAGACAAGCTTTACTTGAAGAGATTTGGGAAAATGATGAGTATATAGAGGAACATGCACTAACAGTAAACATAAATAGGCTAAGAAATAAAATAGAAAACAAAAATCCAAAATCTAATTATATAAAAACTGTTTATGGAATTGGATATGCATGGGCTGGTGAAAAATTTTGAGAAAAGTTAAGACGTTTATATTAAATTATTTATACTTAATAATATTTTCTTTGTTTTCGCTTGTTGGAATTATATTTTTCTTTATTTTAAAAATAAAGTTAGATGGTATAGTTTTATTATCGCCTAATATCTATATCGAAATAAATGGAGTTATAAATTTAATAGGAATATTTATTTCATTAATGATAGCTATAGGAGTGATCTTTATAGTTTTAACTAGATTTACTGTAAGTAATTTTGCAGAAGATGTTTGTAATACCATTGATAAAATTATGAGTAATCAAGAAGATATTAAGCTATATAAATACAAGGATAATTTATTATCAAAGGTTCAAAATAAATTTAAGAGGCTTTTTGATATTATGGAGAATGATAGAAAAGAAGCATTAGTTGAAAAGGAAAATATACAATCCTTAATAGCTAATATTTCACATCAAATAAAAACTCCAATAGCTAATATTTCTATGTACAATGAAACTTTAATAGCTAGAGATTTAAATAAAGATCAGCAAAAAATGTTTCTAGGGAATATGCAGTTTCAAGTTTCTAAGCTTCAATGGCTAGTTGAGTCATTAATAAAAATGTCTAGATTAGAGAGTAACATAATAAAGTTAAATAAAAAAGAAAGCTTAATAAGTGATACCATAGCCAATGCATTAAGTAATGTTTATTTAAAAGCAGAAGAAAAAGAAATTGAATTAATAGTAGAATGTCCTGATAATTTAAAATTAAATCACGATAAAAAATGGACAAGTGAAGCCTTATTTAATGTTATAGATAATGCAGTTAAATATACAAAGCCTAATGGAAAGATTGAAGTCAATATAAAAAGCTTTGAGATTTTTACAAAGATAGATGTTAGTGATAATGGAATAGGAATTTCAGAAGAAGAAATAAATAAAATATTTAAAAGATTTTATAGAGCTAGAGAGGTATCTGATGTTGAAGGCGTTGGAATTGGATTATATCTAAGTAATGAAATAATTACAAAACAAGGTGGATACATGAAAGTTGTTTCAAAGAAAAATGAAGGAAGTACATTCTCAATTTTCCTTAAAAATTAAGTTCTCTTTCATAGAAATCATAATTTTTATATTAACAAATGTGGTTTTCATGTTGTGAGAATTGAAAATCTAAGGGATTTGGAAGAAGGTAGTTTTATACTTGAAAAAAGAATGAAATAGCCTTGATAAATTAATATTATATTAATTCGTACTAAGAATTAAAGTGGACAAATTAATTTGTCCGCTTTTTTTATGTTCATATATCAATATTGATTTAAAACATAGTCAAAATTGAAGTTTGGTCTGAAGGTATAGATAGAAATCAATAATATATAAACATAGTAATTTAAAAAAATCACAAAATTGTTATTTTTCAAAGGATAAATATAACAAGGCTGTGAGGATTTAAAGGTATGCTAGATGATATGATTTTATTGTAAGGAAGAAGAATAATTCGGTTTAAAATAAATTGTTTTGAAAAGGGAGATTGGGAATATGAGTATATTAAAAACTGAGAATTTAAAAAAATATTATGGAAAAGAGGAAAACTTAGTTAAGGCTTTAGATGGAGTTAACATTGAGATAAATAAAGGTGAGTTTGTTGCAATAGTTGGAACATCTGGTTCAGGTAAAAGTACATTACTTCATATGCTAGGAGGTCTTGATAGAGCATCAGAAGGAAAAGTTTTTGTTGAGGGCAATGATATATTTTCTATGAATGATGATGAGCTTACAGTATTCAGACGTAGAAACATAGGATTTGTATTTCAGAGTTATAACTTAGTCCCAATATTGAATGTATATGAAAATATAGTCTTACCAATAGAGCTTGATGGAAATAAGGTTGATGAGAAATATGTTGATAATATAATAAAAACTTTAGGGCTAGAAGAAAAAGAAAATAGACTTCCAAGTAAATTATCGGGAGGGCAACAACAAAGAGTAGCAATTGCTAGGTCATTAGCAACAAAGCCATCAATAATTTTTGCTGATGAGCCAACAGGAAACTTAGATTCAAAAACAGAACAAGAGGTTTTAGGATTATTAAAAGTAACTAGTAGAGAATTTAATCAAACAATAGTAATGATTACTCATAATGAACAAATAGCTCAAATGGCTGATAGAATTATTAGAATTGAAGATGGAAGAATCGTTAATAAAAGGGGATAGGAGTTAATGTTAGGAAATAATAATAGCAAGATAACAAATAAAATAAGTAGAAGAATTTTAAAGGCTAATAAGATGAGAAATATATTTACAATCTTATCAATAGCCCTAACCACATTATTAATAACTGTCATGATAACAGGAGGAATAACATTCTACAATTCATATAAAACCTTTAATATGATTAGTAATTATGGAGTAGATTCAGATGGGTATATAAATGTTACTGATGAAAGTTTGGATAAGTTAAAGGAGATTGATAGAGTAGACAAAATAGGAGTAGCTCAATTAGCAAGTATGGATACAGCTAAAAATAAAGAATTCTTAAATGAAAATATAATTCTTCAATCAGCTGATAAAAACACTTATGATATGATGGCTATTATTCCTATAGAAGGAAATTATCCTAAGAAAGAAGATGAAGTATTAGTGCCAACTTGGGTATTAGATGTTCTTGATGTAACTAATAAGGTTGGAGAAAAAATAAGTTTAGACTTAGTTATAGGTGGAGAAGTTAAAACTTTTGATTTTAAACTTAGTGGGTATTATGAATCTTTAGTTTCAAGAGGAGCAGGACGCACATCAATATTTGTATCACAGGATTTTATAAATAAATATAGTAAAGACATAGAAAATGTAGATGGAGTTAAGGTTGCTTACGTAAATGTAAAAACTTTAAATGAAAATTCAACTTTTGAGGAAGCTAAAGGTGAGATAGAAAACTTAGTAAATGAAATTGGAGCAACAATGGGAAAGGTCCATCCAAAGTATGAGGATAAAGGAATAGTCTTTGATAGCAATAAAATAGAACAAATTTTAGCTATATCAGTTGGAATATTACTTATGGTTTTTACAGGGTATTTAATAATATACAACATTTTTTATATATCAGTAAGCAAGGATATAAGGTTTTATGGATTATTAAAAACTATTGGAACAACGTCGAAACAATTAAAAAAAATAATCTTAAAACAGGCTTTAAAATTATCAATTATAGGAATCCCTTTAGGTTTAATACTGGGATATTTAATAGCTAGCTTCGTATTACCATTAGCATTGAAAGTAACTACTTTTGGAAATATTGTAGTTATATCAAAGAACCCAATAATATTTTTATTATCAACAATATTTTCACTCCTAACTGTAATAATAAGTTGCAGAAAACCAGGGAAAATAGCAGGAAAAGTTTCACCTATTGAAGCTGTGAGATTCGTCTCATTAGATGATTCTAAATCAAAAAAGAAAAACAAAAGTGGGATGAATGGAGGCAAACTTCATAAGATGGCCTGGAGTAGCATATTAAAAAATAAAAAAAGGGTTACTTTGTCCATAATATCAATATCATTAAGTTCAGTTATAGTAATATTTACAGTAAATGCTACATTAGGAATGGATCCAATTGCACATGCTGAAAATCAGATGGTTTCAGATATTGAAGTAAATAATAATATAGGTCATTTCTGGGGTGAAGAGGAATATAAGCCTATAAATCAAGAGCTTATTAAAAAGATAAGCGATTTAGAGGGAGTAAAAGAAGTTACACCTCTTTATAGTGTAATTGAAGAAGATGACGAAGGTAATACATTTGGGTTTGGTGTTGATATTATTTTAGATGGAAAGTTTAAAGAAGAAATTAATGATTTAATGGAATCAGAAAAAAATTATATGTGGTTAAGTAAAATTGATTTAGCTAAGGACTTAATAAGAACTGAAGTGGTTGGTTTAAAGTCAGAGAACTTAGATAAAGAGTTAGAAGGCTTAGATGTTATAGATGGAAAAATAGATGAGGAAAAATTTAAAACTGGAAACTACCTTATTTACTACACAGATTCAGGAAGACCTATAAATTTAAAAGTAGGTGATATTTTACCTTTAAAATTTAGAGTAAAGGATAAAAATGGGAATAGTAAAGAGATAAAAAAAGAATTTGAAATTATGGCTATTGTTTCAAAGAATAAAAAGGATAAAAGGGTTAATAATTTATTAAATTTAAATATTGAAGAAGAAGCACTAAAAACTATATTTCCTAATCCAGATCAATATATAAAACAATTAAATATAGAATTATATGATGGGGTAGATATTGGGGATATGGATAAAAAAATAACCGATATTCTTGTTAAATCTGAAAATAGAACTTTGGGCTTGCTTTCAAAGAATTATTATATTAAAGGAATAAAGGAAATGAAAGCTATATTTCTTATAATAGGATCAATATTATCCTTAATTTTAGGAATCATAGGAGCTATAAATATAATAAATACAATGTTAACATCAATATTTGCAAGAAAAGTTGAATTTGCAATGCTTGAGTCTGTAGGGATGACTAAAAAGCAATTGAAGAAAATGATACTTTTTGAAGGAATATATTATATTGGGTTAATATCAATACTAATAATACCTTTAGGGTTTATAGTATCCTTTGTTGCACCAATGTTATTACCACCAATAAGTGAAGGGTTTAATTTAGGATTATGCTTAATATCAATATTAGTAGCATTAATTATAATTTCAATATTAATGATAACAGTACCTCTAATTGGATATAATCTTGTAAGTAAAGAAAGTATAGTTGAAAGATTAAGAGATTTAGAATAATTATAAAAAGATAGTGAGATTAAAAGTTAATATCTCACTATCTTTTTATTATGTTTAAATAAAATAAATTTTTATTTGTTAAAGGAATATAAGTAAAAGTGTTTAATATTAGTATTTAAATGGTAAAATATGTATTTGATTATATGATTAAGTTATTATAAAGGAAATTAAATTTAAATGCATGTTATATGAAATATATTTAAAATAAATGGGGGAGATTAGTATGCGTAGAAACAAAATGAAGATGTTAATATTGTTAGTAGCTACGACGGTTTCTGTAAGTAGTATATCTAATGTATTCATGTACGATGTACAGGCTTATGAGAAGGAAATATCAACTTATGTAGATGAGGAAGAATGCACCGTTGTTGATGTTACTATGTTTGGGGCTGATCCAACTGGAAGGACTGATTCTGCCGAAGCTGTTAATAAAGCTATAGAATATGCGAAGGAGATTGATGGACCAAAGAGGATATATTTTCCTAAAGGGGAATACACTCTTTATCCGGAAAATACACCAAAGAGGGAATTATATGTTTCAAATACCGTTGGAACAAATCAAAATTACAAGGACAAGAATATTGGTATCTTAATAGAAGATATGGATGATGTCATAGTTGATGGTGGTGGATCACATTTTAGTTATCATGGATTTCAAACAGCTTTTGCATCAATACGATCAAATAATGTAAGGTTTGAAAATTTTTCTTTTGATTATGTTAACCCTAAAACTGTAGACGTTACCATAGAAGAAATAGGAGTAGAAAATGGAAAAGGTTATAGAATTGTATATATTCCTGAAACCTATGATTATAAGATAGAAAACAATGGCATTAATTGGTTCGGTGAAAAGAGTCCAACTACAGGAAAGTATTATTGGACTGGTAGAAATTCTTTTAATTACTCTCAATATTACAATGCTAATACTGGAGAAACTAGAAGAGGGGGAAATCCATTATTCTCAAATGTAAATAATATTGAACAGTTAGAAGATAATAGAGTAAAGATAACATATAATACTAATGCTGTTTCAGAGGATGCAGGCATAATTTATCAAATGAGAGAAACTATTAGAGATACTCCAGGAGTCTTTATTTGGGAAAGTAAAGATGTAACCATAAGTAATATAGGTGCAAATTATTTACATGGTTTTGGAATTGTTGGACAATTTTCAGAGAATATTACTATAGATAGTGTTGATTTTAAAAGTAGAGATGGTTCAGGTAGAGCTACAGCCGGTTTTGCAGATTTCATACAGATGTCAGGTACTAAGGGAAAAATAAAAATAAATAATAATGACTTTTCTAATCCTCATGATGATCCTATAAATGTCCATGGAACTTATCTTGAAGTAAAAGAAAAGCTAGCTCCAAATAAAGTTAAAGTAAGATATATGCATAATGAGACAGCAGGATTTCCACAATTTTATGTAGGAGATGAGGTGCAATTCTTTACTAAGACAACTATGTTACCGGTAGAAGATTCCATAGCTAAAGTAATAGATGTTGAAGGGCCATCAGGAACAAGTTCAGAAGGAAGTTTAACAGACATAATAGTGACTTTAGATAGAGATATTCCAGATGATGTTCTAGCTGGAAATACCCACGTAGTTGAAAATATAACTTATACACCAGAGGTTGAAATAACTAATAATAGATTCATGGAAACTCCAACTAGAGGTATATTAGTTACAACAAGAAAGCCAGTTTTAATAGAAAATAACTACTTTGATGGAATGGGAATGTCTAGTATATTCATATCAAGTGATGCTCACCAATGGTATGAATCAGGCCCTACAAATGATGTAATAATAAGAAATAATATATTTGATAGATCTTCTGGACCTGTGATTTACTTTGGACCAACAAATCAACAGTTTAATGAAAATAACCCAATTCACAATAATATAGTTATAGAAGATAATATTTTTAATATAAAGGATACCACTGTATTAGATGGTAAAAGTGTAGGAAATTTAACTTTTAAAAATAATACAATAAATAGATATAATACAAATGCTGAAGTGAAAATATCATCTGAAGTTGAGGATTTAAAAGTAGGAGAAGTTACGACTTTAAATGTTGACGCTTTAGGAGAAACCTTTAGATCACCTATGTTTAATTTTTCAGGTTCAAACAATATTAATATTGAAAACAATAAATATGATAATGGATTAAATATGAGGATAAATACTTCAAATATGAGTAATCCAGCTAATAATATTAATATTGTAGGAGATGATTTAAAGATTAATGCTAGTAATCAAAAAGATGGACAGGGTATAGTTCAATACTATAGTAGTGATGAAAATGTTGTTAGGGTAGATGAGAATGGAGAAGTAGTTGCTGTTGGTGAGGGAACGGCAGAGGTTAAAGCTTTTGTTGTATCAGACACAAGGGCATATGAATCCAATAGTATCACATTTAATATTCAAGGAGATAAGACAAAGGAAATAGAGTCGAAAGCATCATTAGAGCTTTCTGATAATTGGTCTATAGTAAGAGAAGATTATAGTAAATGGAGATTATTAGATGAAGATACTATTAGCATAATGACTAGTGGAGGATCACTATGGGCAACAGGTAATTCAGCTAACAATATATTCTTAACAGATGTTTTAGAAGATCAAAATAATTATACATTAACTTGTAAGATGAAAGGTAAAACTCAATCAGGATATGAAGAAGCTGGTATTGTAATTTACAATGATGATGATAACTATGTGGCAATACAGAGAAAGCATAATAATGGTAATCCTACTATCAATGTAGTTACAGAAGATTCGGGTTCACCAAATGAAAGTAGAGTATCAGCTGATATAAATGAAAATGAAATATATTTCAAGTTAGAAAAGAATGATAACATAATAAAAGGTTATTATTCTATAAATGGAGTTGATTGGATTCAAGTTGGTAGTAGCTTAACTAATAATGGAGTTTCAAACAATGCAAAAGTTGGAATTTTAACAGCTAATCCTAATCAATCTCATGAATTTGTATTTAGTGAGTTTAAGGTTAATGATAAAGAAGTTAAGTTTGGAGAAGAAGTAATTCCTAGTGGCCTTGGTTTAGCGACTTTAGATATTAATGGAGCAGGACTTACTACTAATTTCGATACAAATATTGAAAATTATAGTGTAAAAGCTCCATCATCAGTTAATGAAGTTGATTTTAATTTAGAAACTTTAACTAAAGATACTAGTATAGAGGTTCTTTTAGATGAAGAGAGTATAGCAGAAGGAGTAGGGGGATTAAACTTTAAGATTCCTATTTCTGTTGACGAAAGTAAAGATATAAGCATTAAATTAACTTCTATAACTGGAGAAACTAAAATCTATACTGTTCAATTAGAAAAATTTAAGGAAAGTGAATCTAAACTAGATAATATAAGCGTTACTGGTATTGAAGGTATGCCAGAATTTAGTGAAAATAGATATTTCTATACTGCTAATGGTTCTACAACAAGTGATACTATGAATATTTCTGTAGAAGGAAAATCACCAAATAGTAAATTGGTAGTTTTAGTGAATGGAGAAGTTCATGAAAAAGTAGATGGGAATTCATTTAGTGGAGAAATAAATTTAGTTTCTGGTTATAATACAGTGCAAATATATTCTATAGCAGAGGATGGAAAGTCTAAATCTATGTATAGAGTATCTGTTATAAGAAGAGAAAACAATGATGTTTCTCTTTCAACTTTAAAAGTAAATGGGGAAGAAATAAATGGATTTACTCCAGATAATTTAAATTATACTTATTCTGTAGACAGGGATGTTGAAAGTATAAATATAGAGGCGGTTCAGAATAATCCAAAGTCAAAGGTTGAAATCTTTAATGGAAATACTAAATTTGAAGGATCAAAGGTTGATATTTCTTTAGATTTAGGAGTTAACAGCATAATTGTAAAAGTAACATCAGAAGATTATTCAAAAATAAATTACTATAAAATAACTTTAAATAGAAAGTTCGAAGGAAATGCAGCCTTAGAAAGCATTGAAATAGATGGAGATATGAAGTTAAATCCAGAATTCGATGCAGATATAACAAACTATTCAGTTAAATGTCCTGAAGGAGTTAATACTGTTAAGATAAAAGCAAAGGCTATGGAAGATGAGGCGAAAGTATCTATAACATTAGATGGGGAAGAGATACAGTATGGTTCTAACATGGAAGAATCAATTTTCTATATTGAAGAAAATAATACTGTGATTAAGATTACTGTCCAAGCAGAAAATGGAGAGATAAAAGAATATAAAATAAATGTAGGCTTAGAATCAAGCTTGCAAATAGATAAATCACAAATGACTGCAACTGCAAGTAGTGAACATCCTAATGTAGGAACAGAAGGATTAGCTAGCTTTGCTATTGATGATAACTTAAACACTATATGGCATACAAAATATTCACCAAAAGATGAATTGCCACAAGATATTACTTTAAATTTAGGAGGAGAATATTTAGTAGATAAATTTGAATATGTACCAAGACAAAGTGGAGGAGTCAATGGAATTATTACTCAGTATGAACTATATGTAAGCACTGATGGAGATAATTTTAAAAAGGTTTCTGAAGGAACTTGGGCAGAAGATTCAAGTACTAAGATAGTAGAATTAGATGGAGAACTTGCAACTCATATTAAGTTAGTAGCCTTACAAGGGGGAGGAGGCTTTGCTTCAGCAGCTGAGTTAAATGTCTTTGAAAAAGAAGTTACTCCAAATTCTCCAAATAATTTAAGAGAAATAGAAAAACTAGAGGATGCTGTTAAAATAGCTTGGGATAAACCAGAAGATGATTATGGAATAACAGGATATGTCTTATTTAAAGATGGAAAAGTTTTAGATGAAGTAGGTAAGGATGTTTTAGAGTATGAGTTAGATAGCTTGGATAAAAACAAAGTTTATAATATTCAAGTAACATCTAAAAATAGACAAGGAAAACTTTCAGAAAAGGTTAGTTTAGAGGTTTTAATAGAAGAAAAGATAATTGGTGATTTAAATAAGGATGGAGTAGTAGATGTAGGTGATTTAGCTGTAGCATCTAAGTACTACAATCAAGAAAAATCAGAGTATGATATGAATGGTGATAATATAATTGATGATTATGAGATAAATACTATTATTAAAATTATATTTGAAAAATAAGTATAATTAAAGGAATTCCTAAATATTATATTATATATTTAAATGTGTAATATAAATTTAATTAAGTTTAAGGAGTACGGTTCTTATGAAAAATATAATAAGTTATATAAAATTAGGAGTTGTGTCTTTAGGAACTTTATTCACTTGGATATTTGGAGCATGGGATGTTCCACTAATCACTTTAGTAGTATTTATTTTTTTAGATTATCTAACAGGTGTAATTAAAGGGTGTATAAATAAAGAGCTATGTTCAAATATAGGATTAAAAGGAATAGCTAAGAAGGGATCAATACTAATAGTTCTTTTAGTTGCTGTTATGTTAGATAGACTTTTAAGTAATGAAGTTTGGATGTTTAGAACACTGATATGTTATTTTTATATATCAAACGAGGGGATAAGTATATTAGAAAATTGTGCAGCATTAGGAGTGCCTATACCTGAAGTCTTGAGAAATGCTTTGAAACAGTTAAATGATAAGAATGACATTAAATAAACTATTTTTTAAAGGGCTGTATCAAAATGATACAGCCTATTTTATTTTTTAGTTGGAATAATACCTATGCTTTGTAGTCCACTTTTTAGAACTATCTTACGTAAAAATTTGTTGTACATAAAAGGACATTTAAATAGCTTTGAAAATATTTTAAGTCTAATTTTAAAAGTTTTAAATCTATATTTTTTATTAGGATTCTTGCTATGTGAATTTAATATTTCACTTAAGTATTGAGCACTAGTTATAGCAGAGCTTATACCTTCTAAGGAACTTGGACTAATGAATCCAGCAGACTCACCTATTAAAAAGGCATTATCTTTTCCACAACAAAAATCAGAATACTTAGATGGTCTTAAAACTAGACATGCTTCAGTTTTAAGAGGTTGTCCAAATTTAAATCCAAGGTTTTCTAACTTACTTTTTTGTTTTTCAAACCTTTCTCTTGAATTATCTAAAGGATAAGCACCACCAAAAATAAATTGATTATCCTTAGAAATAGACCAGGAACAACAATCAGTATTTTCTTCATCAAATATGCAAGAGTAAAATGGATTTTCATGCTCTTCAGAAAACCATTGTTGAATAGACATATAGGTTCTTATTTTTTTATTTGGGTAAATAGTACGACGTACTAAGGAGTTAGCACCATCAGCTCCAACTAGATATTTAGCTGTTATTACCTTTTCAAATCCATTTTCAAAGAATGTTACTTTATAACCTTCCTCAATCTTTTCAATTTTAGAACAAGCTGAATTACTGTGAATTTCAACATTGTTAGGAATTAATGATTCTAGCCATAAATCAAACTTATGACGGTCAAGATTTAAATAGAATCTCTGATAATGACGAGTCAAGCTGCTATCTAAATCTATAGTTTTAACAGCAAAAATTTGTGGATCAACTAGAATATCCTTAGGCAAAGTCATATCAAACTTTGCAAATACTTCTTGAGCATCAGAGGAAAGTAATCCTCCACAAGGTTTTTGAAATCCTTTCTCAAGAGAGTCTTTTTTATCTATAGCAATAATTTTAAATTCTTTAGAGAGTAATCTTGCTAAGGTAGAACCGGCGGGGCCAAGGCCTATAATAGCAACATCATACATGATATCCATAAAATTTTCCTTCCTTTTTAATCATATATATAATTTAATATTTAAAAAGTATTTTAATTAAGAAAAATACTATTTCAAATAACTTACTTCTTAAATTTACGCCTAGTATACCATCGATTTTGAGAATAATCAACAATTATTTATTGATATTCAATATGTAAAGATTGCTAAAGATTAAAAATATTTATATATTTTATGTTGGCTTTAAAGAAAAGATGTAATGTTAGAGTAATATTTTTAAAAATAAAAAGGGCATGTATCAAAACTTTAAATAATAAAACTTATAAATTAGTTTTGATACAACCCTTTATTTTTTTATTTTCCTGTTAATTTATTTTCAAATTCCTTTAATGAATCATTGCCGTTAACATAAATTCTATCCATGTTAAAATTATGATCTTTTCTATCAGCAAAGTTGCCATTTAAATTAAAGCCTAACTTATATCCAGCCTTTTCAGCTGCTATTCTTGTGCTAGGATTATGTCTACCAAAAGGATAAGCAACGAAATTTACTGGCTTTTCAATAATTTTTTCTAGACTAGTTTTAGAGTTTTTTAAGGTTTCAACTTGTTCAGTTTCATTTAATTTTGATAAATCGTCATGTTTGGATGTGTGACTTTCTATTTGAATTCCATTGTTAGACATTTCTTTTATTTGCTCAGTTGTCATGAAATCAGATCCGCCAACATAGTTTGAGATTACAAACATTGTTGCTGGAAATTTAAATTCTTTTAATATAGGATAAGCGTATTCATAATTTCCTTTATATCCATCATCAAAAGTTATAACAACTGGTTTCTCTGGAATCTCTTTATTATTTCTTAAATAATCATAAAGCTCGTCTAAAGTTATTGGAGTATAGTTATTATCCTTTAAATATTGAAGCTGTTCCTTAAACTTTTCTGGACTTATTAAAAGACCATTGTTATTTGGATTATTTGCAGTTACATCATGATAACACAATATAGGAATATTCATATCCTGCGAAGTAGTTTTTATTCCTTCAAATCTATTTTCAACTTTTGATTCAGTATTTGATTCGATATTTTTAGTGTTATTTACTGTACTCTTAGAATCTTCTTTAGAATCATTTTCTTTTTTAGTTTTAGCTTCAACTTTAACTGAATTTTCTTTTAAATTGTTTTTTGAAAAATTTGTTTTATAAACAACAAATGCAGACACTATAATAACTGCTAAAATTAAAGTAACTATAAATCCTTTGTTCTTAAAATTTTTCATGGTATTTTCTCCTAATCAATTAAATTCTAGACCGTATTTAAATACAAGTTTTATTTTATTCTTAAAATTTTAGCTTAAGTTAATTTATTAAATTTTTCTTTTGTAGTTTTTAAATAAGTCTAACATATTAGATAAAATTTTACAATTTATGATATAAATTGTACTTGAATTATCTTTTTTAGTATTCTCATAATAAATGAAAATAATTAAATTTAAATAACAAATTTATTTTTATATAGTGAAAATAGAGATACAAATTTTATAATAAAGGTGTATCTAAGAAGCAAAATAGATTAAATTTAGATTTTTCAATATACCTAAGGTTGTAGTATTTGACTTGGAAATTTAGTATATTTTTTTGATTATTATAAATTTTTTTTGCCAAATTAATATAGAGAAATTTTATACTAATATTCATTAGGAAAAGAAATATAAAGTACAAGCTATGTTTATTATTTACTAGGAGGCAAATATTATTTAAAAATCAGTTGGTTGATAGAAAAATAAGGTTAAAAAAGTATGTTGACATAAGTTCTTAAGGGGGATATAGTACTTTATAACATAAAGCGCTTTAAGGGAAAATATTTATGGGGAGGTGAGTTATTATTAGAGATTACAGTTAATGTTTAAATCTTTAATAATAGAAAGATGAGTGAAATAATTTCAGGAAGATTCAAAGATAAAGTTATCATTGTTACAGGTGCAGCAGGCGGAATAGGAAAGGCCGTGGCCTTAAGAGCTGCCAAAGAAGGTGCTAAATTAGTTTTAGCAGATAGAAAAGAAGATATGAGTAAAGAAACTTTAGACGAAATAAGAGAAATAACTCCGAATGTTGAATTCATAATATGTGATTTAAGAGAAGGTGAAAATTGTAAGAAGATTGTTGATACAGCTATAAATAGATTTGGAGGCATTGATATACTAGTAAATAATGCAGGAATAACAGGAACGCCTGCACCAGTACATGAGATGACTGAAGAGATGTTTAGAAATGTTATAGATTGTAATATAATTACAGCATTCCATTGTTCTCATTATGGTATTCAAGAGATGATAAAGCAAAATAAAGGTGGGGCTGTTATTAATGTTTCCTCTGTTGCGGGATTAACAGGCTTTCCAGGACATTCAGCTTACGTAACATCTAAACATGGATTAAATGGACTTACTAGAAATATGGCATTAGATTATGCTAAATACGGTATAAGAGTAAATGCAGTTAACCCAGGAACTACAGATACACCAATGTATCATGAGGCTTTAGATTTCTTAAAAAGAAAAAGAGAGGCTGCGGCTAAAGCTGGAGTTAAAGTTGAGGGGGGAATAGTATCAGGAAAAGTTAATTCTCCTCAAAACAGAGTTGCAAAAGCAGAGGAGGTTGCTGATGTAATATTATTTTTAGCTTCACCAGAAGCAAGCAATGTCACTGGAATATTTATGCCAGTTGATGGTGGTTTTACAGCATTTTAATTTAAAAATAATCGCAAATATTTAGGTTTTACAAATAAAAGGGCTATATAAAGATAACTCAGAAAATTATGCTTCAATAGTTAATAAGATTTACTAAGAAGTTAAAAGATTATTATTGAGTTACCATATAGTCCTTTTTATTTTATTATTTATTAGGATTTATTTTTAACGTACTATGCTTCATTGGAAGATAGTGTTTGTTAAATATAATTGGGAATTTTGAGTCTGAATATATAGCCTCATCAATAAGATAAAATTGTGTTTCATTTGGAATAGGATGATTTTTAGTTACAAAGTTACCCGCTGTAGTAAATTTAATAGTGCTTTTTATTTTTGAACACTCTTTGTAACTTTCTTCTTCAACAAATTGCAAAATACTATTTTTATCTGATAAATCTATATTAAATTTTGATATAGCTTCTATGGCTATTATTGTGTAAGTATAAGCTAAGGTTGAATTATCATTTAAATACCATCTATCAACACAAACAGTTGCCACAGATTTATCTCCCAATATTTTCTTATAATAATCTGATGGGGGTTCTATTTTAAAATCTAATTCAACATCATTTGTTTCTAAATCTAAACACTTATAAACAGGATGTCCTATTTTTTCTAAACCCGTCGTATCAGTTTTACTTTCTTTAAGTATGTAATTTCCTTTGCCTCTAATGTTTCTTATTAATCCATCATCTTGAAGTAGGGCTAAAGCTTGTCTAAGTGTGCTTCTACTAACACCTAGGCTTTTAGCAAGTTCTGGTTCAGAAGGAAGTCTACTATTTTCAGGAAAAGTTCCTTCATTAATCATTTTAAAAAGTTTATCATATACCGTAACATATAATAATTCTTTAGGTTTATTTACAGTTAATATCTCCATTTATAATCACCTTCCTAAAAAATAGACAAGTTACAAACAAGTTGTACTAGGATAAAGTGTTATTTATTTAAATTATAAAAGATTTTGCCTTAATAACCAATAAATAATTAAAAAAACTTCTGTAAACGTTTGATAATTTTTAAGATGTGTAGTATTATATAAATATAAAATAGACAACTAATTAGACAAGTTTAAAATTGTTATAAGAAACAAGTAATTAGGAGGAAATATAAATGATTTATTCACAAGGTTCAGAAAAACAATTTCATATAGATGTGGCACCAGGAGAAGTTGGAAGATATGTAATCATGCCAGGAGATCCAAAAAGATGTGCTAAAATAGCAAAATACTTAGACAATGCACAATTAGTAGCAGATAAAAGAGAATATGTTACATATACAGGATATTTAGATGGGGTTAAAGTAAGTGTTACTTCAACAGGTATTGGAGGTCCATCAGCTGCAATCGCATTAGAAGAATTAGTTAAATGTGGAGCAGATACTTTCATTAGAGTAGGAACTTGTGGTGGAATAGATTTAAATGTTAAAGGTGGAGACCTTATAATAGCAACAGGATCTATAAGAGCAGAAGGTACTTCAAGAGAGTATGCTCCAATTGAATTCCCAGCAGTAGCAAACTTAGATGTAATAAATGCATTAGTTAAAGGAGCTAAAGAATTAAAGGTTCCATATCATACTGGAGTAGTTCAATCAAAAGATTCATTTTATGGACAGCATTCACCAGAAACTAAACCTGTAAGCTATGACTTATTAAATAAATGGGAAGCATGGAAAAGATGTGGATGCTTAGGTTCAGAAATGGAAGGAGCAGCATTATTTATAGTAGGAAGTTACTTAAGAGTAAGAGTAGGAGCTGTTTTTCTAACTATAGCTAACCAAGAAAGACAAAAAGAAGGTCTTGATAATCCTCAAGTACATGATACAGAGCTTGCAATCAAAGCTGGAATAGAAGGAATAAGAAACTTAATTAAAGAAGACCAAATGAGAGAAAACGCATAGAATTTTTAAAGAATTATAAGTTTTAAATATTTAATTTTTATGTGATAACTCTTAGCTTCAGTTTTATGAGGCTAGAGTCTTAGAGTTTCTAATTATTAGAATAAAATATAGGTAGTATAAATATAAAATCTTAAAAATCATTATAGGTAACAGAAAGACAAATAGGGGGTCTAAAGATGAGCAAGTATAAAAGAATTTTTACAATAGTAATAGATTCATTAGGAATAGGTGCAATGGATGATTCAAAACAATATGGAGATGTAAATGTAGATACATTAGGTCATATTGCCGAATCAGTAGACACATTTAAAATACCTAATCTTCAAAAAATGGGTATAGGAAACTTACATCCAATAAAACATGTAGCTCCAGTGGCAAATCCATTAGGATACCAAGCTAAAATGGCTGAAGCAAGTGTTGGTAAAGATACAATGACAGGGCACTGGGAAATGATGGGATTGCATATAACTAAGCCATTTAAAACTTTCACAGATACTGGATTCCCTAAGGAATTATTAGATGAATTAAGCGAAAAAACTGGTCATAAAATAGTTGGAAATAAGAGTGCTAGTGGAACTGAAATCCTAGATGAATTAGGAGAACATCAAATAGCAACTGGAGATATGATAGTTTATACATCAGCAGATTCAGTTTTACAAATCTGTGGTCAAGAAGAAACTTTCGGATTAGAAGAATTATATAGATGTTGTGAAATAGCAAGAGAATTAACTCTTAAAGATGAATGGAAAGTTGGAAGAATTATAGCAAGACCTTACTTAGGAACTAAAAAAGGTGAATTTAAGCGTACTAGTAACAGACATGACTATGCTCTTAAACCATACGGAAGAACAGTTCTTAATGAACTAAAGGATAATAACTTTGATGTTATATCAGTTGGTAAAATAAAAGATATATTCGATGGAGAAGGAATAACTGAAGGAAATAAATCTAAGAGTTCAGTTCATGGAATGGAACAAACATTAGAAATAATGGATAGAGATTTCACAGGATTCTGCTTCGTTAACCTAGTTGACTTTGATGCTTTATGGGGACATAGAAGAAATCCTCAAGGTTATGCAGAAGAATTAGAAAAATTCGATGTTAACTTAGGAAAAGTATTAGAAAACTTAAAAGAAGATGATTTATTAATCATAACTGCTGACCATGGTAACGACCCAACATATACAGGAACAGACCATACTCGTGAGTATGTACCATTCTTAGCATATTCACCATCAATGAAAAATCATGGACAATTAGAAACTCCAAAAACATTTGCTACTATTGGAGCAACAATTGCTGATAACTTTGGATTAAAAATGCCAGAAGGAACAATCGGTGAATCAGTTTTAGATAAATTAGTTTAATACTCTTTATAAAAATTTAGACTGTATCAAATTATTTAATAAATAACTTGATACAGTCTTATTTTTGTGTTTTTAACCTTTTGTTGCAAAATTGTAAGATTAATGAAATGTATTTCGATTGTTTGTATTAGATGATTTTTATAAAATTAAGATGTGATATAAAGTTAAAACAAGCTTTGATTCAAAATAATTTTATAATAATCAGAACTTTTATTGATTAAATTTAAAAAGTTCATTATTAGAGAAATAAGGAATGAATCAATTTACAAGGTGGTGATCACTTAAATTAAATTTTAATATTTTTGATTATAGAGAATTTCATGGAGGTTTTTTATATATGAAAAAAGCAATAGTTCTTCTTATAGCTGGATTTATATTAGGGTCTATTTTTATAGGATGTGATTGGAATAAGGATAAATTAGAATCAAATAGCAATGTTGTCTCTAACGTTGAAATCCTAGGAAATAAAAAATATGATGATAAGAACAACGTAAAAGTTGTTGATCAGGATAATTTTAAAATATATATAGTCGGAACATTTAGTGATTTTTCGCATAAAAGAGGACTTTTACTTAAAGTTGATAATGGAATTGATAGAGGAATAACAGTAAAACTTAAAAATGTAACTACCGATGGGAAAGATCAAGAGGCTGTATATTCAAAGGAGAAAATAGGACCACATGGCGATGAGATTGGAACTATAGTTTTTAAGGATGATATAAATTTTAAAACATCCAGTGGTGATATAGTAATTTTAGATTATAAAAGTGGAAAAGAATTGGGAGAATATAATTATAATATAAGAATAATAAAAGATGAGTAATATTGAGTTTAAAGAATTTAATTTTGCTAAAGATATATAGTAAGTATTGCTTTAAAAGGCTTTGGTAAGTTTTGAAACTTGACTTAATGCAAGGAATTCAAAAATCACCAAAGCCTTAATATTTTTAGGGTAGGAATCAAATTATTTAATTTTACATAAATTTAAATAGATATACTAGTCCAATTACGGCTAGTATTATTAAACCTATAGCGAAATAACGTTCAATTTTAGTAAATTCTTTTTCATTAGGACTAGTTTCTTTTCTAGCTTTCATAAATACAGGAATTCCTAAAGCATATATAACTAGAGCAATAAGCATATATTTTATTCCAGCAGCATATATAAGCCAAACTCCGAAAAGTGATCCTAAAATTCCTGTGATCATAGCATATTTTCTTTTTGCAAATATATCAGTTGGGTAATTATGTTTATATGTTATCTTAAATAGGTATAAGGTACATATAAGGTAACAAGGAAGTGCCATAACACTTGTTATACTAAGCATCATGTTCCATGCATTTCCTGCAAAGTGAACAAAGATTAATATAATTTGCATAACTATTGTTGAAGCTAATAAAGAAAATGATGGAGATTCATTTTTATTTTCCTTAGCAAATATTTTAGGGAATGTTCCGCCTTTAGCTGCTGCAAAAGGAAGCTCAGAAAGCATTACTGTCCATATAAGCCAAGAACTTAATATGGCTATAATTACACCAAGGTTCATAATTATGCTACCCCATTTTCCCATTACGCCCATTAAAACTGCGGCTGTTGATGGGGGAGCCATTTTAGAAACTTCTCCTTGAGGAAATACACCTAATGGTAATAAAGAAAGTAGTGTATATAATAAAAGACAGCCAATAAATCCTAAAAGTGTAGCTTTACTAACATCTTTTTGTGATTTAGCTCTGCCAGAAACAACAACAGCACCTTCAATACCAGTAAATACCCATAGTGTTACAAGCATTGTACTTTTAACTTGAGGTAATAGACCTCCTAGGGCAGTATCATGAACTTTTGCTACTGTTTTTAATCCCCAAAAGTCAGTAAAGAAAGTAGAAAATTTAAAGCAAAATAATAAAACTAGCAAGAAGATTGCTAGAGGTAATAATTTACCTACTGTACCAATTAAATTTAAAGCACTAGCTTGTTTAACTCCAGCTAATACTATAAAGAATATAATCCAAAGAACTATAGAACCGCATGCAATTGAAAGCCAGTTATTACCGCCTTTGAAATAAGGAGGGAAAAAGTAGTTTAGTGAATCCATTAAAAGTACAGCATATCCAACATTGGCAAATGAGTTACATATCCAATATCCCCATGCCATTAAGAAGCCTGTGAATTTACCAAATCCAAGTTCCCCATAAGTATAGATACCGGTTGTAGCATCAGGTCTTGCAGCAGCAAGAATCCTAAATGTATTAGCTATGAACCACATACCTATACCTGTTATTATCCAAGCTATTAATATTGCACCAGCAGAGGCAGATTGAGCCATGTTTTGGGGAAGGTTGTAAACACCTCCACCTAACATAGCACTTATTACTACCCCAGCAAGAGCAATTACGCCTAATTTTTTACTATCATTATTATTACTCTTACTTTTACTCATAATAACTCCTCCTATAATAAATTTATTAAGAAATTATTATGGATTATTTTTTACTCGGGTTAACTAGAGAATCGAAATTCATATCATCTAACCATTCAGAAAGAGAAATTCTATTTAAGCTTGAGAATCCTTCTGAAGGAACAGCATCTCTTGCTAATGTTACATAAGGAGCACAAGTTAAAGCATTTCCAATTTCGCCTGGTTTCATTATTACATAAGCAAAACCTACATAAGTTCTTTCAAAAAGAACATGAGAGTCTCTACCACATTCAACTACAGACCAAGTTACAGCTTTTCTATGTTCTTCTAAGAATTTCTTTAAGTCATCTGGGTTATCATTTTTTGTCCAAAGACCAGCATCTTCTATAAATAAGTCCGCACAATGATCTCTATCATTTGATAATGATATGGCTATAAATGACCATACACCATAAGCTTCTCCTTCTTTTAAAGGTCTATCTTCTTTTGGTCTATAGGCAGTAGTACTCTTATTTGCACATATAACGTGAGCACCTGGAGCAGTTGTAAAACGTCTATCTTTTTCTGTACCAAAAAGTTCTATACCAGATTCTAATAATGGTTTAGCATCATAAACTTTTAATGGTGTTCCATCAAATTGTTCTATTTCATATAATGGGGTTATTTCATCATTAATTATTGAGTCATGTGTTGCTAAATCATGTCCCCAAACTTGACCTGCAACCCCACAGAAAGATGATGCTGTAAGCATGTTTATTTGTCCAACATAGGCATCATTTATTTCAGCTCTATCATAAGAAACAATACCGTCTAATAATATATCATTAGTTTTCTTAACAGTACCAACTGAAACTTTAAGAACTGATACATACCCATTACCATAAGCACCTGGAGCTCCGTATCCATCGCAATAACGATCATATGGGCTTATAGCTGTTTTATCAATTTTAGGTGCTCTAACCTTTATAACTTTCTTTTCTCCCATTGCAAGTGTTCTGTTTCTCTTTTCTTCAAGGTTTTTATTCATTTTTAAATCACTCCTAAATAATATAAATTTAATTATTAATTTTTAAGAATTAAAATATATTACTTGGCCAAATAATTTATTTAAATATCTTTATGTAAAATTATATCATTTTAAACATTTACAGCAAATTTGAGATTTGAAAGATTAGGAAAATTTTCTTATTAAATTTTGTTTATTGCACATTGAATGATACAGAAAGGTAAATTATTAACAAATAATGAACTAAATGTATACAATGTTAATAAAAATTAGTGGAAAAAACTTGTTATTTTATGAATTTTTTTATTCACATTATGAATTTATAGATTCATAGTTATCATCAAGATTTTTAAATAATATGTTTTTATATTGGTATAGAGCAAGTTTTATATTTATTTTAGTTAATTATATTTAAAGACTTAAGTAGTTATTTATGATAGAATAAGAGTATTTTATATAATTATAAGTATATATATGAGAATACTTTTAGAATTTTAAAAATAATAAATGGTTAAATTAGATAAAAATGAATTATGTAAATATAAAAAAATATTATTTGAAATTAATCAAGAGGGTAGGTGTGATATTATGGAGATTTTACTAAGTATGTTAGGAATAACAGCCATAGCCGGATTTTTTTATTATGAGAACAATGGAATAAGCACAACAAATTATGAAGTTAATTGTGGAATTGGCAAAGATATAAGAGTGGTTCACTTGTCAGATCTTCATGGCAAGGAGTATGGAAAAAATAATAAAAATCTTAAAAAGTTAATATTAAGAGAGAACCCAGATCTAGTTGTTGCAACTGGAGATATGATAGATTCAAATCTTAAAAATATGGAAGGAATAATAAACTTTTTAAGCGATTTAAATAAGAGTACGAAAGTGATTTTTATCTCAGGAAATAATGAGCAAAGGTGTAAAAAAGCTAAATTTATATTTGAAAAATTAAAATCAAAGGGAGTTATAGTTTTAAAAAATGAAATTATAACTTTAGATTTAAATGGAATTAAAGTTAATATATTAGGTATGTTTGAAGTGCCAAATGGGCAGTTACATTCTCCATTTAAAAAGATCAATGGAAGCTATATATATTGGTGTGCTGATAAGCTTTTTAAAAGATTAGAAAGTTTAGAAGGATTAAAGATTGTTTTAAGTCATTATCCAGAAAAGTTTGAAGATGAATATTCAAAATATAATTTTGATGTAATGTTTTCTGGTCATGCACATGGAGGTCAATTTAGAATTCCTATAGTTAAAAGAGGATTAATTGCACCAGGGCAAGGTTTTTTTCCTAAATATACTGAGGGAATTCATGGAAATAAAAATAAACTTATTATTAGTAGAGGCCTTGGAAATAGTGCTAGAATAACAAGATTATTCAATAGACCTGAAATTGTAAAAGTAAAAATAAAATAATAGTTAATAGCTACCTTAATTACAATATAAGAAAATAAAGTGCATATCTGAAAAGTTAATGTCAATGTAAAGAATAAAAATAGAAAGGCTGTATTCTAATTTTATTCAACCTTTCTATTAATTCTTATTGAAATCTAGTTATTACCTGAATATATTTATAATTAAGTTTTTATACAACTTATATTATTTAAAATCAACATAATTTTTCGATAAAGTAATTAAGAAAATTAGTATTATCAGTTAGTTCTGGATGAAAAGACGTTACTAGCATATTTCTTTCTCTTGCAGCCACTATTTTATTATCTACTGTGCATAGAATTTCTACATCATTTCCATACTCAGAAATATATGGAGCTCTTATGAAAATTAATTCTATAGGTTCATCTAATCCCTTAACTTTTTCAAAAGTTTCAAAACTATCAATTTGTCTTCCAAAGGCATTTCTTTTAACACTTATATCCATTAATGCTAGGTGGGGAATCTCTTCTCCTTCGATTTCTTTTGCGAGAAGAATCATTCCAGCACAGGTTCCCCATACAGGTAACCCCTCTTTAATTCTTTCTTTTAATGGTTCCATTAGCCCTGTTATTCTTAAGAGTTTTCCAATGGTTGTGCTTTCACCACCAGGAAGTATTAAGGCATCTAATTTATTAAGCTGGTAAGCCTCTTTGACTTCTATGGCTTCATGGCCTATAGATTCTATTGATTTAATATGCTCTATAAATCCTCCTTGTAAAGATAATACACCTATTTTCATATTACCAGCCTCTTTCTTCATATTTTATCTCTAGTTCATCACAAGCTGTTCCTTTCATAGCATCACCTAATCCCTCTGAAATTTCAGCTAGTTTTATTGGATCATTATAAAAAGTAGTTGCTAAAACTATTGCTCTAGCTCTTTTTTCTGGATTTTCAGACTTAAATATTCCAGAGCCGACAAAGACACCTTCACTTCCTAATTTCATCATAAGGGCTGTATCGGCAGGGGTTGCTATTCCTCCAGCTGCAAAATTTACCACAGGCAATTTACCATATTCATGAACATATTGTATTAATTCATAAGGAGCATTGAACTTTTTAGCCATATTCATAAGTTCTTCTGATGAAGCCATTTTTACTTGGTTTATTTCATTCATAATTTGTCTCATATGAGTTACTGCTTGTACAATATCACCGGTTCCAGCTTCGCCTTTAGTCCTAATCATAGAAGCTCCTTCACCGATTCTTCTTAGAGCTTCTCCAAGGTTTCTAGCACCACATACAAATGGAACTTTGAATCTCTTTTTATCAATATGATATTTATTATCTGCTGGAGTTAGGACTTCACTTTCATCTATAAAATCAACAGATAAAGCCTCTAGTATTTCTGCTTCAACAAAATGTCCGATTCTAACTTTGGCCATAACAGGAATAGAAACAGCCTCCTGAATTTCTTTAATCATTTTAGGATCAGACATTCTAGCAACTCCACCTTCTTTTCTTATATCAGATGGAACTCTTTCAAGAGCCATAACGGCACAGGCACCAGCTTTCTCGGCAATTATAGCTTCTTCTTTGTTGGTTACATCCATAATTACGCCACCTTTTAACATTTGGGCTAAGTTTTTATTAATTTCCTCTCTACTCATTCTCAAAGACCTCCTAGTTTAAAATTGTGGTAATAAAATTTTTTGTTTTAATCAACAATGAATTTAGGATATTATAAATATAAATAATATAATTGACTATAAAATTTATAACCATTATCTGTTAGATAAAATATTAAGCGTAAGAAATTTAAATGGCAAATATACCGATACAATAAGGGGTGTTTATAAATAATTATTGAAAAGTGAGTGGGTAGAATGATTTATGAGTTAAGTATTGAAGAAAGACATAAAGTTTCAAAGATGTTTGGTAAAATGGAAGATACAATGATTCAGTCTTATATTGAAGGATACATGGGAAGAGCTTGGGTAGATAATGTTGAAAATCCAACAGTTGCACAAATTTTAGTGGGAGTTTTTATTTTCTTTGCAGGAGATTATAATAAAGAGGAAGCTTATGAATTAATAAAAAATATACCAAATGAAGCATTAATTATAGTAGAGGATTATAGATGGAGGAATCTCATAGAAAATATTCATAAGTGATATGTGTGTAAAGTAAAGAGGTTTGCTTTTGAAAGAAATTTAAAAAATTTAAAGTTGGAAGAGTTAAGAAAGAATATAGAAAAACTTCCAGAGGGTTATGAAATTAGAAAAATAGATGAAGAAATTGCATATAGTCAATCTTTACAAGAGTTAACTGTTGATTTTACAAGTCAATTTGATTCTATTAAGGATTATTTACAAAAGGGCATAGGATATTGTATTATTCACAATGAAAAGATTGTTTCGGGAGCATCATCTTATAATGTTTACAACAATGGAATTGAAATAGAAATTGATACTTTACCAGGTTATAGAAGAAGAGGATTAGCCAAAAGTGTGGCATCAGCATTAATTTTATATTGTATAGAAAATAATATCTATCCTAACTGGGATGCTGCAAATCTTGAATCTGTAGCTTTAGCAGAGAAACTAGGATATGTAATGAAAAAGGTATATGATGCTTATTATGTAGAGTATATTATTTAGTATTAAGATAAAATTAGTTTTAAAATAAGAATTTGATATTTTAATTATATAAAAGGAGAAATGACAAATGAATAAGAATATGGAAATGATGAAAAAACTTATAGAAGAAAAGAAAAATAAAGGTAAAAATACAAAATCTAATATGAAAGCTCAAAAAACTATTGGTTTTGTTCAAGCTGGAAGAAAGAAAAATAATGGTGGAGGATTATTTGATAAATAATCTGTTAATTTAAGAGGTATTAATCTTAATTTATAAATAATTATAAGACTAAATTTAAAAGTAAAGATTTTAAGAATTAAATGTATAGATAGAATTTATATTTAGAGAGGAGAGTTTTTATGAAGAAAATTGGTTTTATTGGTGTAGGTATAATGGGAAAATCAATGGTTCGTAATCTTATGAAAAATGGATTTGAGGTTTCTATTTTTGCTAGAAATAAAGGGAAAGTTTTAGATGTTATTTCAGAAGGAGCAGAATTTCATTCAACTATATCAGAATGTGTTAAAAATTGTGATGCTACAATAACTATAGTAGGATTTCCAAAGGATGTTGAGGAAGTTTATTTTGGAAAGAATGGAATACTTGAAAATGTTAAAAAGGGAAGTTATGTTATTGATATGACTACATCTAGTCCAGAGCTTGCGGTTAGAATATATGAAGAGGCAAAGTCAAAAGGCATAAAAGCTTTAGATGCTCCTGTCACAGGAGGAGATATTGGAGCTAAAAATGGAACTTTAACTATTTTAGTTGGCGGAGATGAAGAGGATTATAAGGTTTGTATGCCTATCTTTAATGCAATGGGAACTAATATTCATTATGAGGGGAAAGCAGGTTTTGGACAACATACTAAATTAGCAAATCAAATAATGATAGCAGGAGCTATATCAGGAGTTTGTGAGGCTATGGCTTATGCTGAGGAAAAAGGGTTAGATGTTAAAAAGATGTTAGATTCAGTGTCTACGGGTGCCGCAGGAAGTAAGCAATTAGAATTAGTTTCTCCTAAAATCTTAGACAATGATTTTGCACCAGGATTTTTCATAAAGCACTTTATAAAAGATATGAAATTGGCTAGAGATGAGGCTTTAGCTAATGGATTAGAATTAGAGGTTTTAAGTAAAGCATTAGAAAATTATGAAGCCTTAGAAAAAGAAGGATTTGGGGACTTAGGAACTCAAGCCTTAATAAAACATTATAAAAAATAATATTTAAAAGTCTGTATTAAAACTTTAAGTTAGAAAATTTTTAGTTGTTTTAATACAGACTTTTTATTTTATATAAATATAAGAAGTCTATTTTACTATTTAATAACTAAATTTTTTAGAATAATATGATTAATTATAAATTCCAATAAAATCTATATATTGAAATACATTTCTAATGATGCTATTATATATAGTAAAAAATTACATAAAAGTACGTTTGTGTATAAAATGGGGGATTAAATATGTGCATAAGGGATGAAATATTGAAGTTAAAAAGGGAAAAGGGAGCTATTATATTGGCTCATTATTATCAAATTCCTGAGGTTCAGGATATAGCCGATGCTGTAGGAGATTCATATTACTTAAGCAAAATAGCGAAAAATTGTGGGGAAAATACTATAGTTTTTTGTGGAGTAAAGTTTATGGCTGAAAGTGCAAAAATTCTTTCTCCAGAGAAAAAAGTTATATTACCGGTTATGGAAGCTGGATGTACAATGGCAGACATGGCAAGCGTTGAAGGAGTTTCTGAACTTAAGAAGAAACATCCAAAGGCAAAAGTAGTTTGTTATATAAATTCTTCTGCAGAGGTTAAGGCTGTATCAGATGTTTGTTGTACTTCATCTAATGCTTTAAATATTATAAAAAATATAAAAGAAGATGAAATTATATTTTTACCTGATAAAAATTTAGGATCATATATTCAAGAACAAATACCAGAGAAGAAAATTATATTATGGGATGGTTTTTGTATAATTCATGAGAGGATAAAGAAAGAGGAAATCTCAAAATTTAGAAAAGAACATGAAGAAATTATAATTGTTGTCCATCCAGAATGTAATAAAGAAATAAGAGAGGAAGCAGACTTTATAGGAAGTACTGGTGAAATAATAAATTTTGTTAATAACTCACAAGGTAAAAAATTTCTTATAGTAACAGAAGAAGGCGTAATTCATCAGCTTAAGAAGCATAATCCAGAAAAAGAGTTTTACACTCCTTATGGAAGCATGATTTGTCCAAGCATGAAAATAACTACTTTAGAACAACTTTATGAAAGTCTTTTGAATATGAAAAATGTAGTTGAAATAGATGAAGATTTAAGAATAAAAGCATATAATTCCTTAGAAAATATGCATAAGCTTGGAGAGTAAGCTATGGAGATTTTAACTGATGTTTTAATAGTAGGAACAGGGGTTGCTGGTTTATATGCAGCCCTTAACTTAAGAGAAGATTTAAATATAGTTATGGTTTCTAAGGGGAGAGCTAATGAATGCAACTCTTCTCTAGCTCAAGGAGGAATTGCTGTGGCTAGAGGAGAAGAAGATTTTAACCTATTTATTGAAGATACTTTAAGAGCAGGAAGATATGAAAATAAAATGAGTTCTCTTAAGATTTTAGTTGAGGAATCAATGGAGAATGTAGAAGAATTAATTAAATTAGGTGTTGATTTTGAAGTAGATGAAAATGGATTATGTTTTACTAAAGAGGGTGCTCATGCAATAAACAGAATTGTTTACCACAAGGATATAACAGGAAAACGAGTTGAAGAAGTTCTTTTAGAAAATATACGTAGAAAAAGCAATGTTAAAATAATAGAAAACTGTGAAATGGTTGATATATTTGAAAGTAATAATAAGTGCAATGGAGCAATTTTTATTAAAGAAGGTAAAGGAATAAATATATATGCTAAAGTAGTTATTTTAGCTACTGGAGGAATTGGAGGATTGTTTAAGAATTCAACAAATGAAAGAATTTTAACTGGAGATAGTCTTGGAATAGCTTTAAGAAAAGACATAGCTGTTAAGGATATAGGATATATTCAATTTCATCCAACTGCCTTTTTAAGTGGAAAGCGAAATCGGAAGAAGTTTCTTATATCTGAATCTGTTAGAGGAGAAGGAGGCAAATTAATTAATTGTCATGGAGAAAGATTTGTAGATGAACTATTACCTAGGGATGTAGTAACTAAGCGTATATATGAAGAGATGAGAAAAACAAACTCTAGAAATGTATTTTTAGATGTTTCTTTTATGAAAAAAAGTTTTTTAAAACATAGATTTCCTAATATATATAATGAATGTTTAAAAGAAGGAATTGATATTAGTAAAGAACCAATACCTGTAGCCCCAGCTCAACACTATTTTATGGGAGGAATTGAGGTGGATTTATATGGTAAGACATCTATGAAAAATTTATATGCCTTTGGAGAGGTAAGCTGTACTGGGGTTCATGGAGCAAATAGACTTGCTAGTAATTCTTTGTTAGAAGCCTTAGTATTTTCAAGAAGAGGTTCTTTTGAGATTAATAAAAATATAGATTATTGTATGATTAGCAAAGCAAAGCGGATTTATAGCAATTTAGAATATTATAGAAAATTAAATAGAAAAGTTTTACTTGATGAGATTGAAAATTTGAGAGGAGATATTATTGATGAATTGGTTACTTATGGAGGAGAATGTAAGAAAAGCTCTTAATGAAGATTTACAGTATGGAGATGTAACAACAGAAGCCCTAGTATTAAATAATAAAGTGGCCAAGGTCGATGTAATAGCTAAGGAAGATGGGGTAATAGCTGGTACGGAAGTTTTTAAGATGGTCTTTAAAATTTTAGGTGGTGTGGAAGTTAAATTTTCAGTAAAAGATGGAGATGAAATTAAAAAAGGAGAATGTTTTGGGGAAGTTTCTGGCGATGCTAAAAATATTCTTATGGGAGAAAGAGTAGCTTTAAATTACATGCAAAGGATGTGCGGAATAGCAACACTTACAAGAGAATTCACTAAGAAATTAGAGGGAACAAATGTAAGACTTTTAGATACAAGAAAAACAACTCCTAATATGAGATTATTTGAAAAATATGCTGTTAAGGTTGGGGGAGGAACTAACCATAGATTTGGATTAAATGATGGAGTTATGATAAAAGATAATCACATAGAAGCTGCAGGTGGAATAAAAAATGCAATTTTTCTAGCAAGAAAAAATTCTCCCTTTGTTAGAAAAATAGAAGTTGAAGTTGAAAATATTGAACAATTATATGAAGCTTTGGAAGCAAAAGCAGACATAATCATGTTAGATAATATGGATATAGAAACTCTTAAAAAAGCTGTAATTTTAA
Organism: Clostridium sp. LIBA-8841; assembly: GCF_057782475.1. Taxonomy (NCBI): domain Bacteria; kingdom Bacillati; phylum Bacillota; class Clostridia; order Eubacteriales; family Clostridiaceae; genus Clostridium; species Clostridium sp. LIBA-8841. The sequence goes on from NZ_CM173488.1 coordinate 595,449, forward strand.
TAGATGGAAATGCTGAGGTTGAAGCTTCTGGTAATGTAACTTTAGATACTATATCAGAAATAGCTAAGACAGGAGTTGATTTTATTTCTACAGGAGCAGTCACACATTCTTTTAAGGTATTAGATATAAGTATGAAAAATTTTAGGTATGTAGATTAATAAGAACACATTCTAGTTAAATGCTAGAATGTGTTTTTTTATTATTTGAATAATTCAAGCTTTACATAAATATATATATATCAAATAAATGAAGGTTAATTTATATTTTAGGAGGAAATTTAAGTGAAAAGTAAGACTAAAAAGGTAATTGGGATATCACTTGTAATAACTATTTTGCTTGGAGTATGTTTATTGGGGATTTCAAGAAATGAAAAGAGATTGGTAAATATAGAGTATTATTTTTATAATCCTTGTAAATCATGTACTGATGGCGAAGAATTTAAAGGGAATTTAGAGATGATGATTAATGAGAAAAAGATAGTTAATCCTGAAAGTTATAAAATTTCTGCAAAAAATATTGCAGAGGATGATGTAAATGATGAGTTCAAAAAAATAACTAAAAATATAAAAATGCCAGATGGATTAGAAGCTAGTGTACCATTACTAAAAGTAAACGATATATTTATTTTTGGAACTGAAGCTATAGAGAAGGAGGGAATGGAAGTTATAGAAAAAGAGAGTAAAAAATAGTTTCATAAGTAAATTAAAGTTAATTATATAAAATATTAGTGGGGGGGAGAATTTAGTGAAGTTCAAAAAAATGGCCATGATTATAAGTGGGTTAATGGTAACTCAAAGTTTAGCAGGAACATTAGTTTTTGCTAAAGATAACAACGAGAATACTATTATAACTGAACAAAAAAGAAGTAAAGAATGGTTAAGAAAAGATAATGATGATATTTATGACAATGGGGTGGGATTAACTCCTCAAATGGGGTGGTCTAGCTGGAATTTTTTTAAGGAAAAAATAAATGAACAGGATATATTAGCTATGGCTGATGCTATGGAAAAGTCAGGGTTAGTAGGTTTAGGGTATGAATATTTAAACTTAGATGATTGTTGGCAATCTTCAATGAGAGATGAAAATGGAAAGTTACAGGCTGATTTAACTAATTTTCCAAGTGGTATGAAAGAATTAGTTAATAAAGTTAATGAAAAGGGAATGAAATTAGGACTCTATACATCAAATGGTACATTTACATGTGAGGATTTACCAGCAAGTTTAGGTAATGAAAAAATTGATGCTGAAACTTTTGCAGAATGGGGAATTGAATATTTTAAATATGATTTCTGCCACAACATACCATTACCAACTGAGGCACCAGAAATTGACAGATTATACATTGGAAAGAAAGGAGAAAGGGATTCTATAATAATAGAAGCTGAAGATGCTAACTTATATGGAAATGCAAGAATTATAAATGCAAGTAATTCTTATGGTGGGAAATATGTTACAGGTTTAAATGCTAATGGGGGGTATATTGAGTTTGAAAATATAAATGTAGAAGAAGATGGAGAATATGTTTTAACTATAGGGCTTAAAAAGAGTGGTAATTTTGAAAAATATGCACAGGTTTTAGTTAATGATGAAAATATGTATGAAGCAATGGTACCACCAACTTCAGCTTGGAATCCAACAGGGAGACATCAACTTATAGTAGATTTAAAGGCTGGAAGCAATAAAGTTAAAATTTCTAATCCCATAGCAACAGGTAAGGATAGTGCGATAGCTTTATATGATAGAATGGGACAAGAACTTAAAAAAGCAACAAAGGTCCAATCAGAGAAAACTGGAGAGGATGAAAAACCTATATTTTTCTCAATATGTGAATGGGGAAATAATAATCCATGGGAATGGGGAAAAGGTATAGGAAACTCTTGGAGAACTACTCCTGATATATCTGCAAATTGGGGAAGAATAATGGATATATATAATAAAAATATTCAGCTTTATGATTATGCAGGTCCAGGACATTTTAATGATCCTGATATGTTAGAAGTAGGAAATGGAAATTTAACTTATGAAGAAAATAAATCGCACTTTACATTATGGTGTATGATGGCTGCTCCTTTAATATTAGGAAATGATATTAGAACATTTATTAATGAGGATGGAACTGTAGATACAGACAATCAAACTTATCAAATAATAACTAATAAAGACTTAATAGATATAGATCAAGATGTAAGAGGTATTCAAGGAAGAAAATATAAAACTGATGGGAATGTTGATATTATAGTTAAACCTTTAGAAAATAATGAGTTAGCAATTTGCTTTTTTAATAAATCAAATTCAGAGGTTTCATCAAGTGTTTCTATAAATGAATTAACAAATCAAGATTATATAGATTTACCTAAGTCAAGCGCATATAAGATTTATGATTTATGGGATAAAACAACTGAAAGAATTACTGATCAGATAAATGTTACAATTCCGGCACATGGTGTTGAAGTATTTAGAGTATCAGAAGCTGCTATAGGTGAAGTTGATAAGGAACAAAGTATAATTTTGAATTTCCAAAATATATTACCTACTGATGATCAAGTTATAATTTCAACTGAAATTCAAAACACTGGTAAGGAAACTATGAAAAATATTAAAGCTTTTTTAGAAGTTCCAGAGGGATTTACTGTGGAAGAGATTGAAGTAAAAAATGAAAGCTTAGCAACTGGAGAAACTTTTGTTAGTAAATGGAGAGTTTCGACACCTAAAGAAAAAGGTGATTTTGTAATTAAATCAAATGCCTTATTTGAATATGATTCAGAGGAGACTAAATTTGAAATAGAGACGACTAAGAGTTTTAAAACAATGAATAAGCCAGCAGATGGTGAAAAGCTAGGTGATATTGATTGGATTACTTCAACTGTAGGTTGGGGAGGAGAAGCTAAGCGTAATAAAAATATTAAAAATGGCCCAATAGTTATTAATGAAAAAACTTATACTTCAGGATTAGGTACTCATGCTAATGGTGAAACACAAATATTCTTAGGAGGAGATTCTTATAATTTTACATCAATTATAGGTATTGATGATGAAACTGAAGGGGGATCAGATCAATGGGGACGCCCATCAGCGACTTTTGAGATTTGGGCTGATAATGAAAAAATATATGATAGTGGAAGAATGGGATATAAAGATGAGAAGACTGTAAACCTAGATATACATGGAACTCAAATATTAACATTGAAGGTCACAGATTATGGTGATGGAAATGCTTATGATGAATGTAATTGGGCAAATGGAGTATTTTCCATTATAGATGAACAGGAAGTTGATAAATCAGTTCTTAAGAAGAAAATAGAAGAGGCAAGAGAGATTTTAAATGCTGCTATAGAAGGAATTGAAAATGGACAGTATCATTTAGGTGCTAAAGGAATTCTAGAAGAAGAAATAAAGAATGCAGAAGTGGTATCAGAGAATAAACTTTCTACTAAAGATGATGTGGAGCTTGCTTTAATTAATTTAGAAAAATCCATTGATAAATTTAATTCTTTAATAATAACAGTAGAAACTGATGATCTAAATAAGAATGGAAAAATAGATTCAGGTGATTTAGCAATTGTATCTAAAAATTATGGAAAAAGTTTAGGTGATGAATCTTTTAATGAATCTGCTGATGTAAATAAGGATGGTAAGGTCGATTTATTAGATTTAGATTTTGTTACAAAACGTATTTTGAAGTAGCTTATAAAATAAAAAAAGGATACATGAAGTTTTTATTTCATGTATCCTTTTTATCTATTATTAATACTTTAGCTTGCTTTTATTTCTTCATCATCGTACATATTTTCAAATTCCATAGATTTAGGACTTTCTTTTAACACAGCATTTAATATTAAGGCTGCTATTGTTCCAGTTGATATTCCAGAAGAGAAAATCATTCTTATTGCTTCAGGAAGATTTTGAATTACATCAGGTCTAAATGTAACACCAAGACCAAGACCCATAGAAATTGCTATTATTAAAAGATTACGTTCTGTAAGATCTATATTACTTAAGGTTCTTATACCAGCAGCGGCCACAGTTCCGAACATCATTATTCCAACGCCACCTAAAACTGGGTTTGGTATTCCTGTTATTATAGCAGCTACCTTAGGTAAAAAGCCAAGTATAACTAATAGTATTCCTGCCATAACAGCCACATGACGGCTAGCTACTTTTGTAAGAGAAATAATACCTATATTTTGGCTAAAAGAAGTATTAGGACAAGAACCTACTAATCCACCTAAGGCACTTCCTACACCATCAGATAATACTCCAGCAGCCACTCTTTTATCATCAATATCAATGTTAGATGTTTCTCCAATAGCTTTTAAACAACCAACAGTTCCGATTGTAGCAACAAAGTAAGCAGGGATAAATGCCATTACAGCTTTAGCATCAAAAGTTACTCCGAATTCAAGTATCTTAGGGAATGATAACCAACTAGCTTCTTTCACAGGAGTAAAATCAACTAATCCAAGAGGAATACAAATTATATATCCAACAACTATACCTATAAGTATTGAGGCACTACTAATCATTCCTTTTCCATAATTATTAAGTAAAAGAGTTATTACCAATACAAACATTGCTACAGCTAAGTTTTCTAAGCTAGCATAATTAGATGAACCAGCACCGCCAGCAGCCCAATCTATTGATACAGGAAGTAGAGTTAATCCTATTAATGCAACTACAGTTCCAGTAACAAGAGGAGGAAAGAATTTCATTAAAGGTTTTATAAAGAAGCTTAAAATAACTTCAAATAAAGATCCAAGTATTGTAGCCCCAATGATCCCCGGTAAGCCAAGAACTGAACCTACTGAAATTGCTGGTGATACAAAGGTGAAATCAGTCCCCATAATACATGCAACTCTTGCACCAACCTTTCCAACTCCCTTAGCTTGTATAACTGTAGCAAGTCCAGAAGCTAAAATTGAAGCACTTATTAATGCCGTTGTAGTCTTATTATCGAAGCCAAGAGAGGTAGCTATAACTAAAGGAACAACGATAATTCCTCCAAAGGCAGCGAATATATGTTGAAGTCCAAATAAAACTTTTTTAGGTAAATCTAAATCATCATCTACTCCATAAATTAAGTTAACTTCCGTATTTTTCACTTTTTGCTTTTCCATCTTTTCATCTCCTTATAATTTTCATTAGAATAATTAAATCTAAGATTTTTAATATATTTCTTAAATAAAAATTCTCTATAAGTCTAGAAAGAATACAAGATATTAGTTCAAACTTGAAAACAATCTTAAAAGAACTATTTATTTAAAAGGATATATTTTTAAATCTTAAAACTCATATAAAGAAAGTTTTCTTAGAACTTTTAGGAAGTTATACTTAATAAAAAAAGCAACACCTTTTTAGAGGTGTTGCTTTTATACACTAGTATTTCTAGATATATCGTACAACTCCTCGTAGTCTGCTGTTTTACGGTTAGCAGGTAGAAACTTTCGGACCATATTACCGATTATATACGAGTTAAAATTATTATATATTATATCACGAAAAATTTAAATATCAAGTGTTTGTATTGTTCGTTGTCTAAAATTTATTTATTTTTATAAAAAATTTAATGATATGATTCTTCATAATTATTTAACATAATTCTAATAAAATTAAAAGGAGTATGAAAAAAACGAAAAATATATAGTTATAATAAAAATATATTCGAAAATGGTATATTTTAAAAGTTATATAGATGAATTAATGTATAGACAACCTTGCAATAAATAGTGCATATACTATGATAATTGAGGTTAAATAATGAATAATGAAGGATTAAAAATAATTCTTGCATTTTATTTATTTGTAGTGTAGAATTAATAAAAAGTTAAATTTGTGTTTTACGGAGGATGAAGGGATGGAATTGTTAAATCAAATAATTTCAAATGTTAATAATGTATTATGGAGTTATATCTTAATTGCGTTACTTATAGTTTTAGGAATTTATTTTTCTATTAAAACAAGATTCGTACAATTTAGGTATTTTAAAGAAATGATAAGACTATTAGGAGATGGTATAACAGCATCTTCTAAAAAAGATAAGAAAAAAGGAAGTATATCTTCTTTTCAGGCTTTTTGTATTAGTACAGCATCAAGAGTTGGTACAGGAAATATCGCTGGTATTGCAATTGCCATTTCTTTAGGAGGTCCAGGAGCTATTTTCTGGATGTGGTTAATAGCATTAATAGGAGCGGCTTCAAGCTTTGTTGAATCAACATTAGCACAGGTATATAAACAAAAAAATCCAGATGGTACATTCAGAGGAGGTCCTGCTTATTACATGCAAAAAGGACTTAATAAAAAATGGATGGGTGTAGCATTCTCAATACTTATATCAATATGTTTTGGATTAATATTCAATTCAGTTCAAGCAAATACAATAACTATAGCATTTAATAATGCTTTTGGAACAGATAGATTATTAGTAGGGGTAATAATAACTATTATAACTTGCTTCGTAATATTTGGAGGAGTTACAAGAGTTGCTAAGGTTTCAGAAGTTATAGTTCCTGTAATGGCATTAGCTTATATAGGGGTAGCTGTATTTATCTTAATAACTAATATAACAGAGTTACCTTCAGTTTTAAAATTAATATTTGAAAATGCTTTCGGATTTAGAGAAGTAGTAGGTGGTACTTTAGGTGGTGCCGTACTTATGGGAATAAAGAGAGGGCTTTTCTCAAATGAAGCTGGTATGGGTAGTGCACCTAACGCAGCAGCGACTGCAGATGTAAGTCACCCAGTTAAGCAAGGTCTTATTCAAACATTAGGTGTATTCACCGATACATTATTAATATGTAGCTGTACAGCATTTATGATACTTTTATCAGATGTTAATTATATGGACAAGTCTATAACAGGAATATCTCTTGCACAAAATGCATTAACAACTGAATTAGGATCATGGGCAGGAATATTCTTAGCAATATGTATATTATTATTTGCTTTCAGTTCAATAGTTGGTAACTACTATTATGGAGAGTCAAATATAGAATTTTTAAATAGTAAAAAATATTTCTTAGTTATATATAGAGTATTAGTTATTGGTATGGTTTTATTTGGATCAGTAGCAGAAATACAAATAGTTTGGAACTTAGCTGATTTATTTATGGGACTTATGGCAATATTAAACTTAATAGCAATAACATTACTTAGCAAAAAAGCTTTCTTAGTTTTAAAAGACTATACAAAGCAAAAGAAAGCAGGAATAAAAGAGCCTGTATTTAAAGCATCATCTATTCCAGGATTAGAAAATGTTTCAGAGTGGAAATAGAGTTATAGAATATTATTTAAATTAAGATATATTAAAGACAAATATTATAATTATCAGAAAAATAAGTACGTCAAATTTTAATTGACGTACTTATTTTTTTATACAATTATATGAATTTTTTAGGTGAAAAACTCTTGGACAAATGTCCTTGAAAACATTTACCTAATATTTAATAATAAGCTTGTAGGAAATAAATGAGGAGGAGAATCAATGATTAATCTATCAAAAGAAATTAAAGAAGCTTATGAATATATAAATTCTAAAAGTAAATATTCTCCTAAGATAGGTATAGTTTTAGGAACTGGCTTAGGAGATTTAGCAAATGAAATAGAGGACGCTGAATATTATAGATATATGGATATACCTAACTTTCCTGTACCTACTATTGATGGACATGAAGGTATTTTAATAATTGGAAAGTTACATGGTAAAGAGGTTGTAGCCATGAAAGGAAGATGCCATTATTATGAGGGGCATTCAATGCAAAGGATAACATTGCCTATTAGGGTAATGAAGCTTTTAGGAGTTGAAACACTTATAGTTACTAATTGTTCTGGACAGGCTAAAGAAAGTATTGAGGCAGGAGATTTACTAGTAATAAGAAATCATATAAACTTTGCTGGAGATAATCCATTAAGAGGAGAAAATTTATCTGAATTTGGTGAGAGATTTCCTGATTTAGGCTATCCATATGATAGAGTGTTAAGAGAAAAAGTTAAAAATATTGCAAAAGATTTAAATATAAACTTAAAAGAAGGGGTATATGCAATGTTCTCTGGACCAAGCTATGAAACTGCTGTGGAGACATTAATGGCAGCTTCTTTAGGGGCCGATGTTGTAGGAATGTCAACAGTTCCAGAGGTTATAGTAGCTAATCATTGTGGAATGAAAGTCTTAGGATTTTCAGGAGTACCTTGCTTAGCGGCAGCATACTCAGATGAAGAAATAACTCACGAAGAGGTCTTAGAGAATTTTAAAAGTATTGCTGAAAAATGTACAAGTATTGTGAATCAATTTTTAAAGGAATATTAGAATCAAAAAGTGGATTTGTTCTTTAAATATTTAGAAAGAAATTAATATAAAATCTTAAAGGGAAATTAGAAAACTAAGGAGGATATTATTATGGAATTAATGAAAAAATTTACTTCATATACTTGTAGCCCATTATTTGTTGTAATATCATGTGCTATATGTTTATTAGTAGGATTTTCAATAAACTCAAGCGCAATAGAAATGTTTGCATCGGTAATGGGAATAATAAATGTATGGTTATTATCTAGAGAAAAGGTATCAAACTTTATATTTGGAATAATTACAGTATTAGCTTATTTATACATATACTACAACACAGGATTATATGCTTTAGCAATATTAGCTTGTTTCCAAGTTGGTTTTAACATATTTGGTTGGTATTATTGGGTTAAAAATGCAGATCAAGAGGATAACGTAGTAACATCAGGATTAACCAATAAAGGACAAATAATATGGACTATTGTTATATTAGCAGCATGGGCAGTTTGGGGATATATAGAAATAAATATATTACATGCTCAAAACGCAGTACTAGATAGTTTAACAGCTGTACTTGGCTTAGTAGCTCAGTATTGGTTAAGTAAGAAGTTATATGAAAACTGGATTTTATGGATATTAAGCAACATATTGTTTATAATTATATATATATTAAATGGATACTATGTAATGTTAATTTTAGTTGCTATTCAATTAATCTTATCAATATCAGGATTATTGGAATGGTACGCTAGTTATAAGGAACAAGGTGAAAATAAATTAACACTATAATAGATAAAACTATTTTTATGGGTGTGATTATAAGTGAAAGGTTGCGAATTAATAGAGTTTATAAATAACTGTCCAAAAGAGATTAAAAAAGAATTAAAACATAGAAGTTTTAAATATGGAGAAAAGTTATTAATTCAAAATGAAGGTTGCGATTTTGTATATGTCTTATTAGAAGGAAAAATAAAGACATATCATTCAGATTTTACAGGTGCTATATACTTAGAAGACATTGATAGTGAAGCAACCATATTTGGTGAATTAGAAGCTTTAATTGATAAGGAAGTTGTCACAACAGTAGAAGCTTTATCAGAATGTAAAACATTAGAGATAAGTAAAGAAGCTTTTGTTAAATGGATGGAATTAGACAATAAGTTTTCAGTGTTTATAAGTAAGCTTATAGCAGAAAGAAATTATGATTGTTGTAAAAGAGAGCGAGTTAATGCTTTCTACACTTTAAGATATAGGGTTATGTACATCATATTAAACACACTTTATAAAAATAATTTGGTTATTACCAAAGATTTATTAGTTGAAGGGGTAGGATCAAATATTAGAAGTATAAATAGAATAATAAATCAGTTGGTAGAAGAAGGAATTCTTGATTATAATTCAGGAAAAATAAAAGTTAAATCAATAGAAAAGCTTAAAGAAGAAGTAGATTATTACAAGCCTTAAGAAGCTTACAAAATAAATTTTAAACTACAAAATTAAAAAAATAAGGTGCATTTAAGTTCTTAAGAATTAAGAGTTAAAGCACCTTATTTTGTTATTCTATAGATATTTAAACTATAGTAATATTTATAAATAAAAACTTGTTTAGACTAAACTTTAAGCTATTTATTAACTACCTGATTCATTATAAGTTCTATAAGTTCTATAGATTCTTTTAGTGGTCCTCTTGATGAATTGGTATATCCATTCTTAGAAGTACCGTATTGAAAGTAGTTAGATATATCTAAGTTTTCAGAACTAACTAAAAGAAAGAATAGTTTAGTATATTTCATAGGCATAAAGCCATCACCAGTTAAATTCATTTCTTGTTCATCATCATATAAAAATTCTAAGGAAAGTTTTTTTGTCTTAAGAGAATCTACATAGTTTTCGGAAACAATATCCTTAACAGTAGAGATTTCATCTTTATCAATTCTTCTGTTGGTTAAATCAACTATTTCTTTGAATATTTTATCATCTTTTGAAACCTCAATAGGAGCACCATCATAGTAAACAACGATTTTATTAGGTGGTTTTATGATTTCCTCATTAGATATATTACATCCTTGAAATAAAAAATTAATGGGTAGTAGCATTAATAATAAAATTGTACTAACTTTTTTCATACTAATCTCCTTAATAATTTAAATAATATAATCTAATAAAATATAAAAATAAGGTATAGTAGAAATTTATTTTGCTATAGCTTATTTAGTATTATTTTTTATTAGTGATGTTGTTCATAAGAAGTTCTACTAGTTCTTTAGATTCATTTAGGGAGCCTCTAGAGGAATCAGTATATCCTTGTATATTACTATATTGAAAAGTACCTATTATAGAACTAGAATCATAATTTGAATTATCACTAATTACTAAAGGAAAGAAGAGTTTGGTATATTTTATAGGGGTGAAGCCATCACCAGTTAAATTCATTTCTTGTTCTTCTTCATATAAAAATTCTAAGGAAAGCTTTTCTTTCTTTAGAGAATCCACATAGTTCTCGGAAACAACATCCTGAGCAGTAGAAATTTTATCTTTATCTATTCTTTTGTTAGTCAATTCAACTATTTCTTTGAATATTTTATCATCCTTTGAAATTTCAATAGGAGAGCCATCATAGTAAACAAAAATTTTGTTAGGTGATTTTATAATTTCATCTTTAGGTGAGCTACCACATCCTAAAAAAAGAGTGCTTATTGGCAGAATAAAGATTAGTATAATAAGTGCACTAAATTTTTTCATACAATCCTCCATAATTAATTGTTTGTAAATATAATTATACTCATTAATAATATCCAAATAGTTACAAAAAAAGAAATTTAAAGGATTAAAATATATATAATGATAATAAAATATGATAGAATGAAAACGGATACTTAAGAGGAGGAGAGAAATTATGGATGATTACTATAATAATTATGATGATGGAAGCGATAATGGAGAGAAAAGCTTAGCAAAAAGAATAGCCAATCAAATAATATCTTTTATAGTGTTGCTTACAATTTTTTCAATAGGTTTTAGTTTTTTACAACCGATGGTTTATCATAGCAAAACTGAATTAAGAGCAGTACAAAAGGAAAGAGAAGCTTTAGAACAAGGTCAAATAGATGCTAAAGAGACAATAAAAAAACAAAAAGAAGAATTGATTTCTCAGCAAAAAGATTTAGAAAAGAAAAATGCTGATCTTAAGAATGAATTAGATAAATTAAATTGATTAGAGGTATAAATGATGAGTAGGATTATTGATTTTATAAAGACTCATAAAGTAGTTATTGTATTAGCGGTGATTTTAGGTATTACGCCTAACCTTATGGTTCATGATTACTCAAAGGAATACAATGAAGAGGTTGCAAAAATAAAGACTATAAAAAATGATACAGAAAAATTATATGATGACAAAGAACTGAAAAGTCTTAAAGGTAATGTAAAAAATCTTAAAGATGAGAATGCTAAATTAGAAAAAGAAATACAAGCTAAGCAAAAATAATTTTATTTGTAGTAGCTAGACCTTTTAGAATTTAGTTCTGACACAAATTTTTTTGAATATTTATTAATTTATCTTGTTTTGATAAAATACTTATTATAATAAATATTTCATGAGGGAGTTTAACATGAGCGAAAAGAAATTATTTACCATAAAAACCTCTATGGATAAAAAAGATTACCATAGGTTTTTGTACATAGCTACTTTTTTAAGAAAGAAATTTACAATACCAGTTATTATAATAATTACTGCTTTAATGGCAGGATTTGTTTCTTATAATAATGGAGCTTTTGAAATAAAGAGCTTTTTAATTTATTGGTTAATATTATTAGCTATAACTCTATTTGCAATAATTGTGAAAATTGAATTTCAAAATAGAGAAAGAGTCAAGGCTGATAAAGCTGGAGTTTTAAAGGCAATAGAAACTTTAGATTTCTTTGATGATGTTGTAGTGGTTAAGAGTACAGCTTTTAAAGGAAAAAGTAAAGTTAAGTATTACAAATTTTATGAGGTAATAGAGACTAAGGATTATTTTTTAATATATTTCAATAGAAGACAGGTTTCCATAATAAGAAAGATTGATTTAGAAGGTTCTTTAATAGATGAATTAAGAACTTTATTAATAGAAAAAATAGGACCTAAATACAGAAAACTTTTTAAGTAAGATATTAGAATATACAGTTTATAGAAGAGATTAAATAAAAAACTTAATTTAATCTCTTCTATTTTTTATTTTTAGGTTCTGTTTTAAACTTCAGCTATAATAAGCTTATCTTCTTCAAAGGTTTTTTGAAGATTTTTATCTAAGAATGAGTCAGTAACAATATAATCTATAGCATCAATAGGAGCTATATTAATAGTTACATCTTTTCCAAATTTACTACTGTCGGCAACTATGAAAACTTCCTTGGAACGTTCAAGAATATGTTTTCTAGTAACAGCTTCTTGCATATCAAAGTCAGAAATTCCATTTTTAGCAGTGATTCCACCAGCTCCTAAAAAACTTTTTTGTATATTTAATTCAGAAAAGTTAAAAAGGTAATTATAAGATACAATAGAACGTTCACTATGTCTTACTGATCCACCAATTATTATGATTTCAAAATCTGTATTTATTAATTCATTAGCTACTAATAATGAATTAGTTATTATTAATAGATTTTTCTTATCTGAAAGATTTTTAGCTATATGATGAGGGGTTGATCCACTATCTATAAAAATACAATCACCATCATTTATAAATTCACTACATTTTTTACCTATAGCATCCTTTTGAGAAAGTTTAGTATTCATTCTAGATTCCATAGATGGTTCACTAAAGTTTAAATCCTTAAGTTTAGCTCCACCATAAACTTTTTGAATTTTACCTGCCTTTTCTAATATGGATAAATCTCTTCTTACAGTTTCAATTGATACTTGAAATTCTTTTGAAAACTCTATAATAGTTACAACATCTTTTTGGGATAAAAGTTCTAAAAATTTGTTTTGTCTTTCGCTAGGTAACATTTTAATCCTCCCATAAAAATAGATATAAAGAAATTTTATCATATTATTACTATTAAGTTAAAGAATTTAGGATAATTTACAAAGTTAAAATAAAGAGTTGATAAACATATAGTAAAGAGTTTATAATAACTTTGTAATATTTTACTTAGTTTTAACATGTTCATAATATGGTTTAACTTAAGAGAAGTTATACTTAAGTTAAAGAAATTAAGTAGTGATTTATTAGGGGGAATAAAAGTGTTAGAACTAAGAAATATAAAAAAAGCTTTTGATGGTAAATCAGTATTGGATGGAGTTAGTTTTGAAATACAAAAGGGAGAAATAGTATCAATGCTAGGTCCAAGTGGAAGTGGGAAAACTACTTTGCTAAATATAATTTTGGGATTTACAGATGTTGATAATGGAGAAATAATTTTTGAAGGAAATGATATAAGTAATGTATCAATGAAAAAGAGAGGGTTTAATATAGTTTTTCAAGATTATGCTCTTTTCCCAAACCTTAATGCTTATGAAAATATAATTTATGGGTTGAAAAACAAGAAAAATACAATATCAACAGAAGAATTAGATGAATTAATTGATTTATTGGGATTAAAACCTCATCTAAATAAAAAAATACAATATTTATCTGGGGGACAGAAACAAAGAGTTGCTTTAGCACGTACCTTAGCTACAAGACCGAAAATATTACTTTTAGACGAGCCTTTAAGTGCTTTAGATGGAGTAATAAAAGAAACTATAAAAGATAAAATAAAAACTATAACTAAAAAATATAATCTTACAACAATTATAGTAACACATGATCCAGAGGAAGCACTAACAATGTCAGACAAGATTTTAGTTATAGATAAAGGAGAGATATCTCAATTTGGAACTCCAAAAGAAATTATAAATAAGCCTGAAAATAACTTTATACAAGAGTTTATATTAAGACAATTAATAATAAAAAAAGAAAATATTTATAATTTATTTGGAGAATGTTATGCATAGAAAAAAGATAGAAATAAAATCACTATATTTAATAATTTTAGTTTTTTTCATGGTTTTTCTTATTTCTCCTTTATTTATACTTTTTATAAATTCATTTAAAGAAGGAGATGGATTTGGGTTATCAAATTATATGTTGATATTTAGCAGTAAAGAAGTTTTTATAGCTCTAATAAATAGTTTGAAAATTTCTTTAATAACAGCAACAATAACAACAACTTTAGCTTTCTTATTAGCATATGGAGTAAATTGTACGAACTTTTCAGAAAGAATAAAAAAGTTATTAAATATATCAATATCAATACCTATGCTTTTACCAACAATAACATATGGGTTTGCCATTATGTATTCCTTTGGAAAAGAAGGATTAATAACAAGATTTGTAGGGAGAGAGATCTTCGAAATTTATGGTTTTAATGGGCTATTAATTGGGTATTTGATCTATACATTGCCGTCAGCATTTTTGCTTATAAATAATTCATTTCAATATATTGATAAAAAATTTATTTTAGTTTCAAAACTTATGGGAGATGGGAATATAAAGAGCTTTTTTAGCACTATTGTTAGACCATTAATTGGGACACTATCAGGAAGTTTCTTATTGTCTTTTGTACTTAGTTTCACTGATTTTGGTATACCAGCATCTTTAGGTGGTACATATAGTGTAATTTCAACAAAGCTTTATGAGGTTATGTTAGGATCTATGCCTAACTTTGAATTAGGAGCTGCCATTGCAATATTTATGTTAATACCATCAGCTATGGGTATATTACTTCTTGGGTACTTGGAAAAATTTGATTTCCATTATGACAAGATATCAAAAGTTGAACTTACTAAAAATAAATTTAGAGATTCAATTTTTTCTATATTTTCAATTTTAATAATGATTGTAATTATATCTATTTTCATAGTTATATTTATAGTTCCATTTGTTAATGATTTTCCTTATGACATGAGCTTTACTACAAAGTTTTTTAAAGAAGCTTTTGAATCTAATCAAATAATAGATATATTCAAAAATTCTTGTTTAGTAGCATTTATGACAGCATTAATTGGAACGTTTATTGCATATGTAGCTGCTCTTATAAATGTTAGAACAAATATGAGTAATAAAGAAAAAAAATCAATAGATGTTTTTTCTATGATAACTAATACTGTTCCAGGAATGGTTTTAGGATTAGCTTACTTATTTTTATTTAATAAAAGTAATTTAAAAGGTACTTTTACAATAATAGTACTCTGCAATATTGTACATTTTTTTACTACTCCATATATGATGGCAAAAAGTTCCCTTTCAAAGATGAATCCATCATGGGAAACCACAGCAGAATTATTAGGAGATAGTTGGGGGAAAACGATTTTTAGAGTAGTAATTCCTAATTCAATATTAACAATAATAGATATGATAAGTTATTACTTTATAAATTCAATGGTTACTATAAGTGCAATTATATTTTTAATTACAGCTAGAACTACAGTGATAACAAGTAAAATTAAGGAATTTCAACATTATGGAGATTTCAATAATATATTTATTTTATCCATTCTAGTTTTTATTACAAATATTATAGTTAGAGTTTTTTCAGAGAGCATAAAAAGAAATTTAGCTGATGATAAGAAAAAAGTTGAAAATAAGAGACTTAAATTTTTAAACAAAAGATTTAAAATTGCTACTTCTTTAGGTGTTATTTTAGTTTTAATCATTGGTTTTATTTCTTGTAGAAATAAAGTAGAGGATAAAATAATCATTTATACCAATGCAGATGATGAAGCAATCCAATTTATAAAAGAGAGTTTAGATAGTGAAGGATATGAAGATATGTATATTGTTCAACCTATAGGTACATCAGAATTAGGTGGTAAGTTATTAGCTGAAGGAAAAAACATGGAGGCTGATATAGTAACCATGAGCTCATATTTTTTAGAAAGTGCACAAGTTAAGCATAACATGTTTGAGACCTTAGATTTCAAGTTAGATACATTAGAAGAATATCCAGATTTTTATCTGCCTATTTTATCTAATACAGGAACCATGTTTATAAATACTAATTTTATAAATTATAAGGGATTAGAGTTTCCAAAATCATTAAAGGATCTTACAAAAGAAGAGTATAAGGGATTGATATCAATACCAAACATAATGAATTCTTCAACAGGATGGCTTTTAGTACAAGGTGTAATAGGAGCTTATGGAGAAGAGGAAGGAAAAGAGATTATGAGAGGAATTATTAATAACTCAGAATCTCATATAGAGTCATCAGGTTCAGCCCCTCTTAAAAAAGTTAGCGTTGGAGAAGTTGCAATAGGATTTGGGTTAAGGCATCAGGCTATTTTATATAAGAAACAAGGAAAAGCAATAGACTATGTAGATCCACTAGAAGGGAATTATTCTCTTACAGAGGCAGTAGCTGTTCTTAAAAAAGATAATAAAGATAGGCAATAACTATCTATGAGAATGACAGAAATAATATTAAGTAAGGCAAGAAAAAAGTTAATAAATAATTATCCTGTTCCTTTATATAAAGGAGAAATAGTTCAGGATTTTAATAAACCTAGTTATCAAAAAAAGTTTGAAAAGAATTTAACTGCAGAACTATTAAATGAACATCAAGAATTTTTTAATGAAGCAAAGTAATTTTAAATATAGGATCTGTTTTCGGTACGTGCTGATTTTTAGATAGAACCGTAAGATTATCTTAATGAGCAGTTAGTATTGCATTATATGCGTAAGAATAATAGCGTTAAGAAGCTTTTTCTGTTTGAGCATAGCGAGTTTAAAAGCTTTAGCTATTATTCTGAAGCGGATGATAGCAATACTTTGCGAAATTAAGTTAGGTCTGAAGGGCTAGCTAAAAATCAACACTAGTTTAAAAAAGAGCCAAAGTATAAATTATAAAGTGAGAGGGAGAGAAAAATGAATTATAAACTTTTAACACCAGGACCTTTAACAACAACTAAAACAGTAAAGGAAGAAATGCTTTTTGATCGTTGTACATGGGATGATGATTACAAAGGAATAACTCAAAAAATAAGAAAAGATATTTTGGAAATAGGAAATGTTTCAGGTGATGAGTACACTGTTGTTTTAATGCAAGGTAGTGGAAGTTTTGGAGTTGAGTCAGTTCTAACAAGTGCAATAAAAGATGAAGATAAAGCTTTAATTATTACTAATGGAGCTTATGGAGAAAGAATTGTTAGTATGGTTAATTGCTTAAAAATTAATAATTTAGTTTATAGCTGTGATTACGATAAGTTACCTGATAAGTATGAAATAGAGAATATTCTAAAGGAAAACCCTGAATTAACACATGTTATTATGGTTCATTGTGAAACCACAACAGGAATATTAAATCCCCTTGAGGATATAGCAAAGTTATGTAAAAAATATAATAAAAGTTTTATAGTTGATTCTATGAGTAGTTTTGGAGGAATTCCAATAGATATCAATGAATTAAAAATAGATTATTTGATTAGTAGTGCTAATAAATGCATACAAGGGGTACCGGGCTTTAGTTTTATAATAGCTAATACTGAAAAACTTTCAAAGTGTGAAGGAATATCAAGAAGTGTTTCTTTAGATTTATATAGCCAATGGAAAGAGATGGACAAGGATGGTAAGTGGAGATTTACATC
This sequence comes from Clostridium sp. LIBA-8841, assembly GCF_057782475.1. Lineage (NCBI taxonomy): Bacteria > Bacillati > Bacillota > Clostridia > Eubacteriales > Clostridiaceae > Clostridium > Clostridium sp. LIBA-8841. The sequence continues at coordinate 613,337 of NZ_CM173488.1, forward strand.
TCCAACTCATGTAGTTGCAGCTTTTTCTAAGGCTTTAGATGAGTTAAGAGAAGAAGGTGGAGTTCAAGCAAGATATGATAGATATAAGAAAAACAATGAACTTCTTAGAGCTAGATTAAAAGAAATAGGAATCGAAGCATATATAGATGAAAACTTACAATCCCCTATAATAACTACATTCTTTTTAGATAGAGATAAGTTTGAGTTCGGAGAGTTTTATAAATATATAAAAGAAAGAGGGTTTGTAATTTATCCAGGAAAACTTACCTATGCAGATACATTTAGAGTGGGAAATATTGGAGAAATTTATATAGAGGATATAGAAAAACTTTGTAGCATAATTAAAAATTATATGGAGGGAAAATAAAGATGAAAAGAGTAGAGGGAGTAATATTTGACTGGGCTGGAACAACTGTGGATTTTGGATGCTTTGCACCCATAAATGTATTCATAGATATATTCAAGGATGCAGGAATAGATGTAACTATGGAAGAGGCTAGAAAGCCAATGGGGATGCTAAAGAGAGATCATATAAGAACTATGCTTGAGATGGATAGAATTAGGGGGTTATGGAGAGAAAACTATGGTAGAGAATTTACTGAAGATGATGTTGAGAAACTTCATAGTAAATTTGAAAAAACTCTTTTAGAATCTCTTTCAAAATATACTGAACCTATACCAGAAATTTTAGATGCAATTAAATATTTAAGAGAAAATAACATAAAAGTTGGATCAACAACAGGATATACTAATTCAATGATGGATATAGTAACTAAGGGAGCAAAAGAAAATGGTTATGAACCAGATTTTTGGATTACTGCAGATTCAACAAATTCATGTGGGAGACCATATCCTTATATGATTTTTAGAAATTTAGAAGAATTAAAAATTTCCTCTGTTTTAAGTGCAATTAAAATTGGAGATACTGAATCAGATATAAAAGAAGGAAAAAGTGCAGGAGTATGGACTGTTGGAGTTGTTGTTGGTAGTTCTACAATGGGTTTAAGTTATGAAGAATTTAATTCTCTTTCAGTCGAAAAAAAAGAAGAGGCAATACAAGAGACAGAAAAAAAATTCTTAGAATGGGAAGCTGATTTTACTATAAGAACTATGGGAGAAATCGGAGAACTAATAGAAAAAATTAATACATTAATATCTGAAGAGAAAAGTCCGAAAAAATATTAGTTTTTATAAGAAAAAATAGCATATTTAACTGGCTATAAATATACACTAGTTATTATAAATAAAAAACTATATTAATCAAAAGGGATTAATATGGTTTTTTATTAAACCTTTTAAGAACTTTAAGAGATTAGTTTTTGTTTTAAAATAAGAAAAATTATTCATTATAATTTATTTTTTATTAATTAAAAATAGAAATGAATAAAAAATAAATAAAAAATACACTTGTAGTTGACAGATGGAAAAATAAAAGGTAATATACATATAAATTCAAAAGCAAATTCTATGAAGAGAAAAAGTAAGAAATATTTATTGTTCCACAGAGAGTTGACAATTTGCTGAAAGTCAATGTTCAAGGTATATCTGAAAATCATCTCGGAGAAGTAAAACTGAAGCTATATTTTAGTAAGTTTTATCGGATTTTCACCGTTAAAGGAAAAGCGTATTATTTAGTACGTATTTTACGAGTGCTATAAGTTTAATCTATTTTATTTAGGTTATATTTATAGAATTAGGGTGGTAACGCGATTAAACCTCGTCCCTTTTTATAAGGGGACGAGGTATTTTTATTTTTAAAGGGGGCTTTTTTATGGACATAGAAGGTGAAATTATAATTTTTTACAGTGATTAAAAAGTAAGACTATATTTTATATTAATTTTTAGAGTGAGTAAAATATTAATTTAGATTTGATTTAAATTAATATTTATTTAAAACATAATTATTATTTAAAATACGGTCAATAAAAAAAGAAATGGGGCAGGTATTTATGAAAAAATTATCAAGAAAAGATTTGTTATTAGTAAGTTTAATGTTATTTTCATTATTTTTTGGAGCTGGAAATTTAATTTTTCCGCCATTTTTAGGACAAGCTGCTGGGGGAGCCACTTGGATTACTATTTTAGGTTTCTTCGTTACGGCAGTAGGATTTCCTGTTTTGGGAGTAGTTGCTGTGGCTAAATCAGGAGGTTTACATGCCTTAGCTAGTAGAGTAAATCCGCTTTTTGCAACGTTTTTTACTGTACTTATATATATTTCAATAGGACCAGGGTTAGGGATACCTAGAGCAGGAAGTTTGCCTTTTGAAATGGCGGTAGCACCTTTTTTACCAAAAGGACTTATATCTAATAATTTAGCTTTATTTATATATACTTTTGTATTTTTTGCTGTGGCATATTGGTTATCTTTATCACCAGCAAAGTTAGTAGATCGAATGGGAAAAGTTTTAACACCAAGCTTACTTATATTAATATCATTGATTTTTATAGCCAGTATTTTTAAGCCTTTAGGAGCCTATGGAGAGGTAACTGGGGTTTATAAAGAATCACCATTTATAAGTGGATTTTTAGATGGATATATGACTATGGATACAATTGCCGCTCTAAATTTTGGAATTGTTATAGCTCTTGTAATCAAATCAAAAGGGGTAAAAGAAGAAAAATACGTTGTTAAAACATCTGTAAAAGCAGGAATAATAGCAGGAGGATTATTGATTTTAATATATTCAATGCTTGCTCATTTAGGAGCTACAAGTGGAGGAAGATTTGGACTAACAGAGAATGGGGCTCAAACTCTTGGGAACATTATGACATATATATTTGGAAAACCAGGTGCGATTTTATTAGCAGTAATATTTACACTGGCTTGCTTAACAACTTGTGTAGGGCTTATAACTTCTTGTAGTCAGTATTTTCAAACTTTAACTAAAAAAATAAATTATGTTTCTTGGGTTAGGATATTAACAGTAACAAGTATGATTTTAGCTAACATGGGGCTTAATAAGATATTAGCAGTATCAGTACCAGTATTAAATGCAATATATCCTATGGCAATCATGCTTATTCTTTTATCGATGTTAGATAAATTTATAAAGGAAAATTCAATTGTCTATGGTACAACTATAGCATTTACCACAGTAGTTAGCGTTTTTCATGCATTAAGTGGAGCAGGTATAAATATAGAGTTTATAAATAGACTTTTTGAAAAATTACCATTTTACTCAAAGGGATTAGGATGGGTTTTACCAGCCTTCTTTGGATTGGTAATAGGCTTAGTATTAAAGTCTTTTGTAGAAAAGATTAGAGAAAAAGATACAGAAAAAATCTTAGAGGTAAATTAAATTTTTTATATTAAAGTAGTAGAGGACTTTTCACTCCAACTTTATAAAAATTTTTCTTTGACATATGAAAAAATACTATTATCGAATATTAATATTTTAACTTATATAGAGAGAAAATAATAAATAGTTAGTAAAAAGTATAAAATATCATAAATTGTAAAAATAGTAATTAAAACTATTTAAAAGAAAATTATTGATGATATAATGAATTAAATAAATTTTCAAACAATAAGTAATAGTAAAAAAATAACTTTGAACGGAGTGAAGTGAGTGAATAAAAAGAACAAAAGAATTTATCAGGTTGCCTATAGAATTACTGCCATAATTCTTTTTGGGGCTTTAGCTGGAATTGGGGTTAATTTTTTCTTGACACCTGCACATATTTATTCATCAGGGGTTACAGGAATATCTCAGCTATTATCATCAATTGGTGGGGATTTCTTTAATATTCATATTGATATTTCAACATGGGTTCTAATTTTAAATCTACCACTTGCTTATTTATCCTTTAGAAAACTTGGTAGGAAATTTACTTTATATAGTTTTCTTTCAATAATTTCATTATCATTTTTTATAGGTTTTATTCCAACAAGAGCACTTACTGATAATCAATTATTAAATTCTATATTTGGTGGAGTGTTTATGGGAGCTGGAGTAGGAATGTGCTTTAGAGCAGGATTCTCTACTGGTGGTACAGATATAATAGTTTTAGTTGTACAAAAAATGACTGGTAAATCAGTTGGACAACTAGGATTCTTAGTAAATGGAATAATACTTTTAGTTGCAGGATTAGTTTATGGATGGGAATTAGCTCTTTATAGCTTAGTTTCAATCTATGTTACTACTAAAGTTATAGACTTATTTTATATACAGCAATTTAAACTTACAGTAACTATATATACTAAGAAAGAAAAAGAAGTAGTTGATAGCTTAATTAAGAGTCAAATGAGAGGAGTTACAATTGGAAGAAATCTTTATGGTGGATATACTAATGAGCCATTAAGTTCAGTTACTACAGTAATTTCAAAACATGAATTACTAATTGTTAAGAAAAATGTTATGGATATAGATCCAGAAGCTTTTGTAAATATACAACCAACAGTTGAGGTTGTAGGAAAATTCTACGATAATTCTCTTATATAGTTTAATAAGTGAAGGATTATTTTAGTTAATTTAACTAAAGTTATAATCTTTCACTTCTTTTTTTGATTTTATAAATAAAAAACTTATGATATCATCATTAAAGGAAAGTATTTAGTATAGAAGGTGAGCTTATGATAAATGTTGATTTCTCTAAATTGACTGGACAAGTTATAACTAGGGGAGATTTAGAATATGAAAAAAGTATAGAATCATGGAATAGAGCTATAAAAAAGTATCCTTTAGGAATAGTATTTTGTAATAATATTGAGGATGTAAAAAATGCCTTAGCTTGGGCTAAAGAGAATGATATTTCTTTTAGAATAAGAGTTGGACGTCATAATTATGAAGGTTATTCTACAGGAAATGACGTATTAGTAATAGACTTAAGTAAAATGAATAATATAATTATTGATGAAAATAACATGATGGTCACTATAGAAGGTGGCGTTAAGAATGAAGAAATATATGAAGCATTAGGAGTTTTAGGATATCCATTTCCAGGAGGTGGATGTCCAACAGTTGGAGTTGTAGGATTCGCACTAGGTGGAGGTTGGGGATATTCAAGTAGATTATTTGGACTTGGATGTGACAATCTTTTAGAAGTAAAGTTTATAAATAGTAGAGGGAAAATTATTATTGCTAATGAAAAAGATAATCCAGATTTATTTTGGGCTGCTAAAGGTGGGGGAGGTGGCAACTTTGGTGTAGTTGTTTCGATGACCTTTAAAATTCCTCAAAAAATAGAGATGGCAACTTTAATAGATATAGATTATCCTAATGTAGAAAAAGAAGAAATGGTTTATGTAATAAAGACATTACAGGAAACATTTAAAAATTTAGATAGAAGAATGAATTTAAAAACAGCTATCTATAATTCAAAAGATAAAGGCATAGGAGTTAAAATTACAGGATTATTTTATGGAAATAAAGATGAAGCAAATGAAATATTACTTCCATTTAAATTACCAACAAAAGTTAATTTTAATTTGAGCTACATGAGGGTATTAGAAGCTAATAGAAAAATAGAATATAGTCATCCTCCATATGAAAAGTATAAATCAACAGGAAGATTTATATTTAGAGATTATGAAACTTTTGAAATTGAAAATCTTATAGACATAGTTTCCAATAGAGCAGAGGGAGCATATTATGCTGCTATATCTTTTTATGGATTAGGTGGAGCAGTATCAGATGTAGAAAAAGATTCATCAGCATTTTATTATAGAGATGCAAGATTTATTATGGGCATACAATCTGTTTGGGAAGATGATGTTTTTGCAGAAGAGAATATAAAATGGATAAAAAATAATTTTGAATATATAGAGAGTATAACTAAAGGATCATTTATAAATTTTCCTTTTGAAGGTCTTAAAGATTATGAAAGAGAATATTATGGTGAAAATAAGGACAAGCTAAGAGAGATTAGAAAGATATATGATGAAAATAGCCTTTTTTCTTTTGAACAGGGAATAAAATAGAGTTATATAAATCAAAAAGCATAGAAAGCTTAAAAGTTTTCTATGCTTTTTACATATATGCATTAATTTTAATATATTGATTAACAGTTAATTATATATTTTTCATATAATCTATATATACATTTATTTTAAAAAGAAATAATAATTAGGAGTTGTTGATAATTTTTCTAAATGTATTATTATATATTTAAGAAAATTATAAGTGTAGTTAAGCGAAAAATATTAATAAACAAAAGGAGAAATAAAATGGCTCATAAATCATCAATTATTTTAAATAAAGAAAAATATGACTCCTACTTTGATAATACAGTTAAAAATACAATTTTTCATCATTTAAAATGTTTATTATTAGGAATAGTGACTTTAGGATTAGCTTACCCATGGATTCTTTGCATGAAGTATGAAGAAAAATGTGAGTATACAGTTATTTGTGGGAAAAGACTAAAATTTATAGGTGATCCTAAGGAATTAATAGGACATTGGTTACTTTGGTGGATATTAATAATAATAACTTTAGGATTTTATAGTTTAGTAGTATCAGTTAGATTTGAACAATGGACAACTGCAAATACAATTTTTGAAGATATTGAAATAAAATAAAAGTATTTGATATTTAAAAGTATAGGAATTTATTGAAAATTTCTATACTTTTTTATAATATAATCAATTTATTTTTATTATTACATATATAAGTATAAGATTATTATTATTATCTAAAACAAATATTTAACTTATTAACAAGAAGGGTATATAATAAATATGTAAAGAGAGAGAATTAACAAAAGAAAGAAGTGGTTAGTATGAGTATAAAATTAATATGCATTGATATGGATGGAACTCTACTTATGGATCAGCAAAAGGTTGCTGAGGAAGATAAAAAAGCAATAAAAGAAGCTGTAGAAAAAGGAATAACTGTAGCCATAACAACAGGAAGAGTTTATGATTGTGCAAGAATGTACTCAGACACAATAGGATTAAAAACTCCAATTATAGCTTGTAATGGAGCATATATTGGTGGTGCTAATAATGAAGAGATATATAATAATCCTCTTAAGCTTGAAGATTTAGAGGACTTTAATAGAATAACAAAGAAAAATAATCTATTTACATATGTTAATACGAACTGGGGAATTATTTCAACAAAAGAATTACCAGACAACCATGTGTATAAAGTTTTAAATAAAACATTACCAGAAGAAGAAAGAGTAAGATTAGAAGTTGTTAAAGATTTAGATGAAGCATTTAAGAAATATGATGGAGAAATATTAAAAGGCGTATGCGTAGAAAAAGAATTTAAAGATAAATTAAAAGAAGCAAAAGAAGAATTAATTGCTTGTACAACAGATTTAGAAGTTGTATCTTCATGGGATGATAATTTTGAAATTATGAAAAAAGGAAGTTCAAAGGGAGAGGCTGTTAAGATGCTTGCTAAGCATTTAGGAGTTTCTCAAGAGGAAGTAATGTGTATAGGTGATAGTGAGAATGACCTATCAATGCTAACTTGGGCAGGAACTGGAGTGGCAATGGGAAATGCTATAGATTCAGTTAAAGAGGTTGCTAACTATGTAACATCAGATAATAAACATGCAGGTGTTGCAGAGGCTATAAGAAAGTTTGCACTTTAAAATTATTAGACAAGCTTAATAGCCTTTTATTAAAGTGAAATTTTGGTTAAAAGGAGATACAGTATGAAAGATATTATAGTAATAGGAGCTGGAGTAGTTGGATGCTCAATAGCTAGAGAATTATCAAAGTATGATTTAGATGTTTTAGTTGTAGATAAAAATAGTGATGTATCAGAGGGAATATCAAAAGGAAATAGTGGTATAGTACATGCTGGATATAATGAAAAAGTTGGTACTTTAAAGGCAAAATTAAATATAGAAGGAAATAAAATGTTTGATGATTTATCAAGAAATTTAGAATTTCCTTTTAAAAGAAATGGTGCACTTATTTTAGCATTTTCAGATGAAGATATGAAAGCTTTAGAAGGATTAAAGGAAAATGGCGAAAAACTTGGAGTTGAAGGACTTGAAATACTTAATAAGGAAGAAGCTTTAGAAGTTGAATCTAATTTAAATAAAAGTATAGTTGGAGCTTTAAGTGTAAAGACATCTGGTATAGTAAGTCCATATGAAATGACAATTGCTTTAGGTGAAAATGCTGCTGAAAATGGAGTAGAGTTTAAATTAAACTCAAGGGTAACTAATATAGAAAAAGTATCAGAAGGATATAAAATAACTTTAAATAACCAAGATGTATTAAATGGAAAAGTTATAATAAATGCATCAGGATTAGAGGGAGCATTCCTAAACAATCTTGTAAGTATGAAGAAAAGAGAAATAGAGCCAGTAAAGGGTGAATATTGTTTATTTGATAAAGTAGCGGGAGCTATGATAAATAAAACTTTATTCCAAGTTCCAAATAAATTAAGTAAAGGAATTTTAGTGACTCCAACAGCAGAGGGAAATCTTTTAGTTGGACCTAATGCAGAGAGCGGGGAAAAATTAGGAACATCTAGAGAAGGTATTGATGAAATTTTAGAGAAGAGTAAAAAATCAGTTGAAGAGTTACCTGTAGCTAGAATTTTAAATACATTCTCAGGAATAAGACCTAAAACTAAAGATGGAGATTTCATAATAGAAGAAGCAGAAGGTGCTGAAAACTTTATTAATGTTATCGGAATTGATTCACCAGGATTAACTGCAGCTCCAGCTATAGGGGTATATGTAGTTAATATGCTTAGAGAAAAATTAGATTTAGTAGAAAAGAAAAATTTTAAAGGAACTAGAGAAAAAATAGCTAGATTCGCAGAACTTTCTTTAGAAGAAAAAAATAAATTAATAAAAGAGAAACCAGCATATGGACATATGATTTGTAAATGTGAATTTGTTACTGAAGGTGAGATAGTAGAAGCTATTCATAGACCTATACCAGCTACTACTGTTGATGCCATTAAGAGAAGAACTAGAGCTTCAATGGGAGGATGTCAAGGTGTTGGTTGTACACTTCCTATAAGTAAAATCTTAAGCAGAGAATTAGGCGTGGATATAAGTGACATAAACAAAAATAGTGAAGGTTCACCAGTTATTGGTTTTAAGGAGGATTAATGCTATGAGAGAATATGATTTAATTATAATTGGGGGAGGAGCATCAGGTCTTCTTTCAGCTATTAATGGTAAAAAAAATGGAATAGAAAATATTCTTTTAATAGAAAAAGATCCAAGCTTAGGTGGAGCTTTAAATTCAGCTGATTATAACATAAGTGAAAATGGTAATTTAACAGGAATAGAATATAAAGAAAGTTTATTAAAAGAATTTAATGAATTAGATGTTGATGTTAAATTAAATACTATGGTTTTAAAAATAGAAGATTCTAATGAGGTTCTTTGCACAAGTAGTGAATGTGGAGTAGAAAAGATAAAAGGTAAAAACATAGTAATCGCTAATGGTGGTAAAGAAAAAAGTAGAAATGCAGTTCAAATACCAGGAGACCGTATAGCTGGTGTTTTAACTGTAGGAATGGCTAAAAAAGCTTTTGGAATTAAAAATATGGTTCCAGGTAAAGATATCTTTATAGTAGGAGATAATACTTTTTATATGATTCAAGAGGATTTAAAGAAACATAACATTAAAATTGCTGGAATCATAACTGATAAATCTAAAGATGAAGTTTTTGATTTAAGTGAGAACTTATATTCTGGTTATGAAATAACTTCAATTCATGGAGAAGGAAGAGTAAATTCTGTAACTATAAAAAATGGCAATGAAAAGAAAGTTATAAAATGTGATACAGTAATGTTTGCTTATCCAATGATTTCAGATGGCTTAGTTGCACTAAGAAGTGGATTAAAATTAAATCCAAGCACAACAGGTCCAGAGGTAGATGAAAATTTAGAAACTTCTAAGAAAAGTATTTATGCTTGTGGAAATGCAATTTATGTGCATAAATCAATAGAAGAAATTGAAGATGAGTGTAAAAAACTTATTAGTTATGTAAAATAAATTTGATTAAATTTTATATTACTATTTATATCATTAAATCTTAGAATAGTAATATAAATAATATATAATATATTATTTAATAAATCCATTAAGAAATAATATTTGGCAATATTACATAAGGATTTATAAAATTTTAACTCTACTAAAAAATTAATTTAACTTTTTAGTGGAGTTATTTTAGTATATTATGGTAGAATAAGTTAACAGATTATAGATATATTGGAATAATATATATGGTATACGTTAAGAAAAGGGGAGAGTATATGGTTTATTTTGCTTATGGAAGTAATCTAAGTTTAGAACAAATTAAAAGAAGATGCCCTGAAGCTATTCCTATGGTTAGGGTATATCTTGAGGATTATAAATTAGTTTATAATAAATATGCAGATATAATTCCATGCCAAGGGGAAAGGGTATATGGAGCTATTTATGAGCTTTCAATAAATGATTTAAAAAATTTAGATGAATTTGAAGGGTATCCATATCTTTATGAAAAGATAAACTTAAAGGTTCAAGATAGTAATGGTGTTTTTTATGAGGCATTTGCTTATGTGATGGTTGAAAAAGGAAATAAATTACCGGAAGATGATTACTTAGATATAATAAATAAGGGATACCAGGATTGGAATATTGTTTTATAAATCTAAAAATAAGGATTATGGTGAAATTTTTCATCATAATCCTATTATTTTTAATTTTTCTAGGTTATGTTTTAAGTAAATATTGATTTTTAGATTTAGTTAAAAATCAACACTAATTTGAAACAAATCGCTTTTTTAATACTAAGATTAAAGGAGAATACTTAGTTTTTTCTCTTAATAAGGCTCTAAAATTAATATTTTAGAAGAAAAAAGCTTTTAGGACATGGTTCAATATTATGATATAGTATTATAAACGTTAATTTTTAAAAATCTAAAATGTAAAATATAAATAATAAATATAATTTAGAGGTATTGGTATGGAAAAAAACATAAAAAGACTAGATGAGATTTTATTATTTAATAAAAATTTTGTGGAAGATAAAGAATATGAGAAATATAAGGCTACAAAAAAACCAGAAAAAAAATTAGTAATCCTATCCTGTATGGATACAAGACTTACAGAGCTTTTACCAAAAGCTATGAATATTAAAAATGGAGATGCTAAAATAATAAAAAATGCAGGAGCTACAATAATGCATCCTTTTGGAAGTATTGTTAGAAGTATACTTGTTGCCATTTATGAGTTTGGTGCAGAGGATGTTTTAGTTGTAGGTCATCATGGATGTGGAATGAGTAATTTAAATCCTGTAGATATGATTGAGAAAATGGAAAGTAGAGGAATATCAGAAGAGACTATTTTAACTATAAAACATTGTGGCATAGATGTAGAAAAATGGCTTCATGGATTTGGGTGTGTAGAAGACTCTGTAAAGGAGAGTGTAACAGCCCTAAAAAATCATCCTTTAATGCCTACTGATGTTAATATACATGGACTTATTATTGATCCGCATACAGGAGAACTTCAAGTTGTAGTTAATGGATATGAAGAAAGCACTTTATAAATAATAAAATTAGTTTTATGCATAATTTTTAAGATTTTTTCTTAGAAATTATGCATTTTTATTTATAAAAATCAAAATTGGTTTAAAAGAGAGACTTAATATTAAAAGATTCAATAATTAAAAAATTCAATAATTCAAAAATAATAATGCTTATACACTATTATGAGTATTGATAAGTAAAATATTAAAATTCATAGGATTTTAAAGATATTAAACTAATCATAAAAATAATGGATAAAAGCAAAATATTAATTATATGTTAATTTTTTCTAAACATGATATAATTGTATTATTACATAAATATGGAGGTGAGTATATGTTCAATATCAGCAATTCTATGAATATATATAAAATAGTATGGATATTTACTATAGGATCTATTTTAGGTTATTGTGTTGAAATGATTTGGTGTTATGTAAAACATGGATATTTCGAAAGCAGAAAAGGCTTAATTTATGGTCCAATTAGTCCAGTATATGGAATAGGGGGGATAGTTCTTACATTAATACTATATAGATTTATTAATTATAATGGAATAATAATATTTTTCATAAGTGCAATTATAGGAGGAATTTTTGAGTACTTATGCTCATGGGTACAAGAAAAGACTTTAGGAAGTGTTTCATGGGATTACAACAGTAAAAACCTCAGTATCCATGGAAGAACGAGTGTTGAATATTCAGTATTTTGGGGAATACTAGGAGTGTTTTTCTTAAGAGATATTTATCCACTATTTGATAAATTTATGGGTTGTTTTTCAGATGGAGCAATAAAAATAATTACAATTATATTCTTAGTATTATTAATACCGGACATCATTATTTCAGCTTTAGCTGTAAGAAGAGAAGTTGCAAGAATGAAAGGTGTACAAGCAAAAAATGCTTTAGAGAGATTTTTAGATAGAAAGTATCCAGATGAATTTTTGAAAAAGATTTATCCAAATATGATATTTAAATTTAAATAATTAAAAGTATTAGTACTATGGGGTGAGGAATATGAGTATTTCAAGAGAATTTAAAGAGGCATTAAGTAAACATAGAGAGTTGGAATTAGAGGATTTTGAAGAATATAATGATATGTTTACATTTTTATTAGGTAGTTTTAGTTTTTCTCGTAAAAAGCTAAAGAAAGAATTACTTAAATATTTAAAAAAATACAATTTTCAATGTGAAGATACTAATATGAATATTAATGGCGATCCAGTTATAAAAATATATGGTCAATTTTTTAGACTTTCCCTTAGAAATTGTGATGAAGGATCTACATTATTACCAATACAAGTGGCATTATTAACTTTAGTTGAGGATAAATATTAAATTAAATGAGGTTAGTATAATAAGATGTTTTGAAATTATTTAATAATAAATAACATAGGGATTATGAACAATAAAAATTTATTTGAAGAAGAGAAGTTGTATTAAAAAATTTTATTTTAAATTTTTGATACAACTTTTTTACTTGGCTATGTTTAAAATAGTGTTGATTTTTAGATAAAATAGTAAGGTATTCATAATGAGCAAATTAGTATTGAATAATTAATAAAGTGACTTTTCGCTTTACTCTAAGGTGTAAGTTCAAGATATAAAATTAAAAATTTTAACTTTCACTTAAAAATGAATTTAAAGTGACATATTATTAAATTACAGATTATACTATTTATTTGAATTTTTAAGTAGTAGTTTAGAATAGATTGCTATTGAAGTATAATTAAATATATGAAGAAAAATGTAAAGAGAAAGTAGAAATAAGCTATAGGTACAGAGGCAAAATAAATAGATACATTTTTAAAGATAATATTTTTTATAGGAGAAAAGCATGTTTTTTATAGGTATATTTGGAGTCGAAAATAAACAAAAAGAAATAAAAGATTTAGATCAGATAGAATGTTCCAACTGTGGAGTTAAAACTAAAGGAAAGTTAATAAAAATATATGAATATTTTCATATATTTTTTATCCAACTTTTTAGATGGAATGAAAGATATTATATTATATGTAAAAGATGTAATTCAATATATGAGATTTCAAAAGAAAAAGGAAAATCTATTGAAAAAGGAGAAGATGTAGCCTTAGAAAAGGAAGATATGAGGGGTGTTCAAGAAGGGAAAAGGTATGGTAAAAATGCTCTAGAAAGAAGATGTCCTAATTGTGGGCAGGTTTTAAAAGAAGATTATGAGTATTGTCCATACTGTGGCAAAAAATTATAATAATCTAAATATAATTTTTAGATTATTATAATTTTAACTTTGAAGATACAAGTAAGCAGATATCTTTAGAGCCAGTAATAAAGTTATAAAGACAGTATTTTAAAATTGCACTTAGAAACTATGTTTTAGGAACAATCATATTTCCAGTACAAATAGCTGCATTAACATTAATAGAGAAAAAATAAAAGTTTTAAATAGAGATACATTAAAATAAATCACAGATATCAGTGATTTATTTTGATGTATCTTTTTATTTTAAAAGAGATAATATTATCAATAAGTTATAAAAAATAATTGATATTGACATTAATTTCAAAAAATGATATATATAAATTATATGGTTAGCACTCGTTATGTTAGAGTGCTAACAAAAGAGATTTTTGTTTTGGAAGGAGTAATTCAAAATGGAGAAAAGAGAATTTAAAGCAGAATCAAAAAGGTTATTAGACATTGTAATTAACTCAATTTATACAAACAGAGAAATCTTTTTAAGAGAATTAATTTCAAATGCCAGTGATGCAATAGATAAGGTTTATTATAAGACTTTAGGAGATAGTTCCTTAACTTTTAATAAAGACGATTATTATATAAAGATAATACCAAACAAAGAAAATAGAACTCTTACAATATCAGATAAAGGTATTGGTATGACAGAAAAAGAACTTGATGAAAATTTAGGTGTAATAGCTAAAAGTGGTTCTTTACAATTTAAAAAAGAAAATGCCCTTGAAGAAGGTTTTGATATTATAGGACAATTCGGAGTTGGATTTTATTCAGGTTTCTTAGTTGCGGATAAAATAACTGTAATAACTAAAGCTTTTGGATCAGATAAAGCATATAAATGGGAATCAGATGGGGTAGATGGATACACTATTTCAGAAACTGAAAAAGATTCTTTTGGAACAGATGTAATTTTACACTTAAAACCAAATAATGAAGATGAAAATTATGATGAATTTTTAGAAGAATATAAATTAAAAAGTTTAATTAAAAAATATTCAGATTTTATAAGATATCCAATTAAACTTAATGTTACTAAATCAAGAATTAAAGAGGGAACAGAAAATGAACATGAGGAATACGTGGAAGAAGAAACAGTAAATAGCATGGTTCCTTTATGGAGAAGAAATAAAAATGAACTTACAGATGAAGATTATAATAATTTCTATGTGGAAAAAAGATTTGGATTTGACAAGCCTTTAAGACACATGCATATAAGTGTTGATGGGATGATAAGTTATAATGCAATTCTTTATATTCCAGAGAACATACCATATGATTATTACACAAAAGAATATGAAAAAGGTTTAGAACTATATTCAAATGGTGTTTTAATAATGGAAAAATGTTCAGAACTTTTACCAGACTATTTTGGTTTCGTAAAAGGTATAGTAGATTCTCAAGACTTATCACTTAATATTTCAAGAGAAATGCTTCAACATGATAGACAATTAAGTCGTATTGCTAAGAACATAAAAACTAAAATTAAAAATGAATTAGAATCTATGCTTAAAAATGATAGAGAAAGTTATGAAAAATTCTATAAATCTTTTGGTAGACAATTAAAATATGGTGTTTACGATGATTTTGGAATGAACAAAGATGAATTAAAAGATTTATTAATGTTCTATTCATCTAAGGAAAAGAAAATGGTAACTTTAGCTGAGTATGTAGAAAGAATGGCTGAAGATCAAAAATATATTTATTATGCTGTTGGTGAATCAAATGAAAGAATAGAAAAAATGCCACAAACTGAAATGGTATTAGACAAAGGATACGAAATTCTTTACTTCACTGAAGATGTAGATGAATTTGCAATAAAAATGCTTATGAACTATAAAGAAAAAGAATTTAAATCAGTATCAAGTGGTGATTTAGGAATAGAATCAGAAGAAGAAAATAAAAAAGAGAATGAAGAAAATAAAGGTATCTTTGAATCTATGAAAGAAGCTTTAGGAAACAAAATAAGTGCAGTTAAGGCTTCAAGCAGACTTAAAAATTATCCAGTATGCCTATCAGCAGAGGGCGAAGTTTCAATAGAAATGGAAAAAATCTTAAGTGCTATGCCTAATAATCAAGGGGTAAAAGCTCAAAAGATTTTAGAAGTTAATACAAACCACGAAGTATTTAACTCATTAAAAGATGCCCTTGAAAATGATAAAGATAAATTCAATTTATATACAAAATTACTTTACAACCAAGCTTTACTTGTTGAAGGACTAAGTATTGAAGATCCAGTTGACTTTACAAATGATATATGTAAGTTAATGAAATAATTTAATTATAAAAGGGGATGTATCAAAACTCGTATATAAAACTTATAAATATATTCCGAGAATTACTGAATTTCACTAAGAATTTATAGCAATTACTCCGAATAATTTGCTAAAGCTCAGAACTCCCGCTGGTCAAACAGCTTCGCTTCTTAACACAAATTATTCTACGTAATAGCTTAAATTCTAAAGTTCATTCAGATATTCTCTTCATATTATTTATAAGTTTTATTGATGAGTTATTTTGATACATCCCCTTTTTATTTTAGATTAAATTTTATACTTAAAGAAGTTAAGGAACAATACTAAAAATCGGTGATTAATAAAAGAAAATATTTAAGAATAAATGCAAAAAGTAGTTGCTTAATTAAAGTAACTACTTTTTTATGAAATAAATCGTAGAACATTTATATCAATTCTAATGTTTACTAAAATTTATATATACTTTAAATAATAAAATGATAATAAATTAGGAGTTTTATAAATATAATAATAATAAAATTAATTTAAATATATTATTTATTTAAAAAACACTTGAATTTATTGATAAGTTGTAATATTATATATTAAAAGATAAATGGAAAATAAAGAGATAAAAGAGGGGGCATTAAAATGGATGAAAAAAGAGAGCAGTGGGGATCAAAGGTTGGCTTTATTTTAGCAGCTATAGGTTCAGCCGTAGGATTAGGTAACATTTGGAGATTTCCTTATGTGGCTTATTCAAATGGGGGAGGAGCATTCCTGATACCTTACTTCTTTGCAATATTTACAGCAGGAATTCCACTTTTAATTTTAGAATATTCTCTTGGACATAAATACAGGGGGTCAACACCACTTGCAGTAGCAAGAGCATCCAAAAAGTGGGAGTGGATAGGTTGGTGGCCAACTATAAGTTCAGCAATTATAGTAGCTTATTATTCAATGATTTTAAGTTGGGCAGCGAATTATTTTGCATTAAGTTTCACTAAAGGTTGGGGCAGTGATTCAAATGCATTTTTCCATAATGATTTTCTTAATTTAAGTTCATCACCTTTTGATTTAGGTGGAATTGTTTGGTATGTGTTAGGTGGAATAGCATTAATTTGGGTTATAAATTGGTTTGTTTGTTATAAGGGAATTAAAAAAGGAATTGAAAAGGCCAATAAGATTTTATTACCTACGTTAGTTATAATCATGATAATAATAGCGGTAAAATCAATAACTTTAGAAGGCGCAGCAGAGGGATTAAATACATTATTTACACCAGATTGGTCTATGGTTATGAAACCATCTGTTTGGATAGCAGCTTATGGACAAGTATTTTATTCACTTAGTTTAGCCATAGGAATAATGATGACTTATTCAAGTTACTTGCCTAGAAAGACAGATATAAATAATAGTGCTTTTGTAACAGCCTTTGCTAACTGCAGTTTTGAATTCTTATCAGCTATAGCAGTCTTTGCAATATTAGGATTTATGGCAACATCTCAAGGAGTACCAGTTTCTGAAGTTGTATCAAGTGGAGTTGGACTTGCTTTTGTAGCCTTCCCACAAATATTTAGCGAAATGGGTGCTGTAGGCTCATTACTTGGACCATTATTCTTTTTATGTTTAATATTCGCAGGAATAACATCTTCTGTTTCTTTAACTGAGGCGGTTTCAGCACCATTTAGAGAGAAATTTGGATGGAGTAGAAAAAAAGTTGTAACTGGAATGTGTATAATAGGATTTTTTATAAGCTCAATATTCGCAACTGGAGCTGGATTATATATGTTAGATATAGTTGATGCCTTTATAAATAACTATGGAATAGTAATTGTTGGATTATTAGAGGTTATATTAATTGGCTGGATTGTTACACCAGAGAAAATTAGGGAACATGCTAATGGAATATCACATTTTAAAGTAGGAAAATGGTGGGATATAACTATTAAGTTTGTAACTCCAGCACTTTTAATATATATGACAGTTCAAAATATTATAACTGAAATAAAAACTCCATATGGTGGATATGAACTATCGGCATTGTTGGTTTACGGATGGAGCATAATAGCCTTTGGAATAATATGTGCTTTAATAATTTCTAAAAAGCCTTGGAAAGATAAGAAAATTGAAGATTATGTTGATGAAGAGGAAGAGGTTGTTTCAAATTGTTAATTAAAAGCTATAGCTAAAGAGAAGCGGTAAGTTAAATAAGACTTTTATAAAATTAAAAATTTATAATTGAAATTAAGATGAATTTCAATAGAGGAGGGAATAAAATGAATTCAACATCAATAGTATTTTTTTTAATAGGAGCAACTGTTTTATGGGGAGGTTTTGCACTAACTCTTAGTATGTTATTAAAAAATGAAAGAAAATCAGTTCAAAATTAAATAGGTAGCATTTTAAAATTCCCATATATAAATAGTACATAAGTCTAAATTTAGACTTATGTACTATTTTTTTATTTTAATTATATAAAATTTTAAAATACTATATGGTCTGGATCAGGACCAACTCTTTCATCAGTATTTAAAGTTGCTATTTTAGCCATATCTTCATCACTTATTTCAAAATCAAATATTTTTGAATTTTCTTCAATTCTATGAGGGGTAATTGATTTTGGAATTGTTACTACACCCATTTGAATATCCCATCTTAGAACTATTTGAGAAATAGATTTATTATATTTTTCAGCTAGATCTTTTAAAATAGGTAATTCAAATACTTTTCCACGCATAAGAGGACCCCATGCTTCTAATTGTATGCCATTTTCTTTACAGAATTTTAGAAGTTCTGGTTGAGCTAGTTGTGGATGAAATTCAACTTGATTTACCATCGGCATTATTTCAGCAGTTTCTTTTAATTCTTCTATGTGATGTTCTTTAAAGTTAGAAACTCCAATAGCTCTTATTTTACCATCCTTATAAAGCTTCTCTAATGCTTTCCAAGTTTCTTTATTTAATGCTTTTGGCCAGTGGATTAGATAAAGGTCTAAATAATCAACCCCTAACTTAGTTATTGTTTCATTAAAAGCTTTAAGAGTATTTTCATATCCTTGATCAGTATTCCAAACTTTACTTGTAATAAAAATTTCTTCTCTTGGAATTCCACTTTCTTTTATTGCGATTCCAACACTATCTTCATTTTCATAGCGAGAAGCACAGTCTATGTGTCTGTAGCCTAAATTAAGTGCTGTTTTTACAGAATTTATAGTAGTTTGGCCGTTTTCTACTTCAAAAGTACCAAAGCCAAGTATTGGCATTTTAACACCATTTTTTAATTCAACATATTTATTCATCATAAATTCTCTCCTCTTTACTTATTAAAAGTTTAAATTAAAATTTTTTAGTATATAAAATTTATATAACTATATTAATCTTATAAATTTAAGTATAAAAATATATTAATATATTAATTAAATTTTATCAATAAATGAGAGATTCATATATTTTTTTATTTTTCACCTCATTAAAAATTAAAAAAAGTTTTTATTAAGCATAAAGATAACTTTAATTAGGGCTTTTCTATTTAGGTACTTTGTGGATTGTAAAAGAGTTTTATGGTATATTCTAGATAAACAAGTTGGGAAGGAGTGATTTTGTGAAAGTTACTATTAAAGACGTGGCTAGAGAAGCTAACGTAGCCCCTTCTACTGTTTCAAGAGTTTTATCTGATAGTCCTAAAATTAGTGAGGAAACTAAGGTAAAGGTCAACAAAGCCATAGAAAAATTAAATTATAAACCCAATGCCATAGCAAGAAGTCTTGTTAACAACAAAACTAAGATATTAGGAGTAGTTCTTCCTAATGAAGCAGATGATTTATTTAAGAATCCTTTTTTCGTGGAAGCTATGAGAGGAATGAGTATGTCAGCAGACGAGAATGGATATCATATAATGTATGCATTTAGTAAAAATGATGATGATGAATTAAAAATAATAAAAGAATTTGCAACTAATAATTTATTAGAAGGATTATGTTTATTATCAGTTAGAGAAGATGACAGAACTATAAAATATTTAAAAGATATAAATTTTCCATTTGTAGTTATTGGAAGACCAGATGAAGAGGGTGTATTATGGGTTGATAATGATAACTTTGAAGCTATGTTTAAACTAGTGGATAAATTTATAAAAGATGGAGAGTCTGACTTAGCTTTTATTGGAGGAAAAAGAAACTGGAATGTTTCAAAAGATAGATTAAATGGGTTTAAGGATGCTTTTAAAGCAAATAATTTAAGTTATGATAGCACTATGGTTATTGAAGGGGAAGATTTTTCAGAAGGCTGTGGGTATTTGGCTATGAAGGAGATAATTTCAAAAAGAACTCCTAAAATAGTTGTTACTACAGATGATTTTCTTGCTTTCGGAGCAAATAAATTTTTAAATGAAAAGGAAATTAAAGGAGTAAAAATAGTAGGTTTTAATAATACACCTATGACAAAATATCAAAATCCACCAATTTCCTCTATAGATATTAATGCTAGAGAATTAGGATATGAGGCTACTAAACTACTTATAGACTATTTAAATGGCAACTTAAAGAACAGAAACGACTACTGTATAGTGGATACTGAGTTCATTGATAGAGGATAGGATTCCTCATACAATTTGGGCAAACGTTTGCACAAAAAAGTGAGAATAAATGAGAAAATAGAAGTTATAAAGAGAAAATAGTATAGAATTTTGCTGAAATCGATTTTGTAAAGGGTTTAATTATCTGATATTATAAAAATGTAAAATGAGACTTAATTCAAAGGAGCTTCGCGAACTTGAATTTTAGTCGAATTTATCTTATTACTATGTTTTTTAGATTATCTAAAAAACAAATTTTTTTGGAAATTGGGCAAACGTTTGCACAATTTTGAAATTTAAGGCATTCAAATAATATAATAAAAATGCAAGGAGTAGTTATGAATAAAAAGTGGTGGAAAGAATTAATCGCTTACCAGATTTATCCTAAGAGTTTTATGGATTCAAATGGTGATGGAATTGGTGATATTCCAGGGATAATATCTAAGTTAGATTATCTAAAGGATTTAGGGATTGACTTAATTTGGCTATGTCCAATGTATAAATCACCAAATCATGATAATGGATATGATATTAGTGATTATAAAGACATCTTAGATGAATTTGGAACTATGGATGATTTTAATGAATTACTTAATGAGGTTCATAATAGAGGGATGAAACTTATTATAGATTTAGTAATAAATCATACTAGTGATGAACATCCATGGTTTATAGAATCAAGATCTTCTAAGGATAATCCTAAAAGAGATTGGTACATTTGGAGAGATGGAAAAGAGGAAAAAGAACCTAATAACTGGGAAAGTATTTTCAAAGGTTCAGCTTGGGAATTTTGTGATAATAGTGAACAATATTACTTACACTTATTTGCTAAGGAGCAACCAGATTTAAACTGGGAAAATAAAGCGGTAAGAAATGAATTATATAAAATGATAAATTGGTGGCTTGATAAAGGAATTGACGGATTTAGAGTTGATGCTATAAGTCACATAAAAAAAGAAGATGGTCTTAAGGATATGGATAATCCAGAAGGGCTAAAATATGTTTCATCCTTTGAAAAACATATGAATGTAGAAGGTATAAATGATCATCTTAAAGAGTTGAAAGAGGAAACTTTTTCAAAATATGATATAGTTACTGTTGGAGAAGCTAATGGAGTTAGTGCTCATGAAGCTGATCACTGGGTAGCAGAAGATGAGGGAACATTTAATATGATATTCCAATTTGAACATCTTAGTCTTTGGAATTATGAAGAGGGACAAGGATTTGATGTAAAGGCATATAAGGATGTTTTAACTAATTGGCAAAATTCTTTAGAAGGTAAAGGATGGAATGCACTTTTTGTTGAAAATCATGATATACCTAGAGTTGTTTCAACTTGGGGAAATGACGATGAATATTTAACTCAGTGTGCAAAAGCTTTTGGAACAGTTTATTTCTTGCAAAAAGGAACACCTTTTATATATCAAGGACAAGAACTTGGTATGACAAATGTTAAGTATCATAGCATATCTGATTATGATGATGTTAGAACTATAAATACTTATAATGAGAGAATTGAAAATGGTGTTTCAGAAGAAGTAGCCTTAAAAGAAGCTTGGGTAACTTCAAGAGATAATTCAAGGACACCTATGCAATGGAACTCAAGTAAAAATGCAGGATTTACTGAGGGAAAACCTTGGATAGGAGTTAATGAGAATTATAAAACAATAAATGTAGAGGTTGAAGAAAAGGATGAAAATTCAGTTTTAAACTTCTATAAAAAGCTTATAAGACTTAAAAAGTCTAATGAAGCTTTAATCTATGGTGTATATGATTTAATTCTTGAAGAGGATAGAAGTATTTATGCTTATACAAGAACTTTAAATGAGGATAAGTTCTTAATAATAGCTAATTTAACTGGAGAGAATGCTAACTACAGTTACGAGGGAGAAAAACTTAATTCTAAAGACTTACTTCTTAATAACTATGAAGTTTGTGAACACAGTGATTTAGTAGAATTTACTTTAAAACCTTATGAGTGTAGAGTATATAAACTTTCTTAATAAATTGAGACTTGATTCAGAGTGGAGTTTTTACTTTGAATTTTAGCTAGATTTATCTAAAGACAAAACTTAGGGGTAGAGTGTGTATGGACTATAACCTGAGAGTGAGTGTTATAAGATTAATAATTGGAGGTATTTGAGAATGAAGAAATTTAAATTAGGGTCTTTTGATTTCTGGCAAAAGTTTGGTAAGGCATTACTTGTAGTTGTTGCTGTAATGCCTGCTGCCGGACTTATGATTTCAATAGGTAAGGTAATGGGAATTTACATCGATGTAGATTTCGTAAGAACTATAGCGAGAGTTATGGAGGATATAGGTTGGGCAATAATTGGTAACTTAAACTTACTATTTGCCGTTGCAATAGGTGGTTCTTGGGCTAAAGAACGTGCAGGGGGAGCTTTTGCAGGTACCATAGCATTTGTTCTTATTAATAGAATTACTGGGGTAATATTTAGTGTAAGTAATGCTATGTTAGCAGCAGATTCAACTGCCACAGTTCAATCATTTACAGGACAAACACTTTTAGTTAAAGATTACTTTGTTTCAATACTTGGCGCTCCAGCACTTAATATGGGTGTATTTGTAGGTATTATTTCAGGTTTCTTGGGAGCAGCTTTATATAACAAGTACTATAATTATAATAAATTACCTAATGCATTAGCATTCTTTAATGGTAAACGTTTTGTTCCTTTCGTTGTTATAGTAGGTTCAACAATAACAGCAATTATACTTTCTTTTGTATGGCCATTTGTACAATATGGATTAAATACTTTTGGACAATGGATAGCTACATCAAAGGATACAGCTCCAATAATAGCACCATTCTTATATGGTACATTAGAGCGTTTATTATTACCATTTGGATTACACCATATGCTTACAGTTCCAATAAACTATACAGAACTTGGTGGAGTATATCATATACTTACAGGTCCAACAGCTGGACAAGTTGTTGCAGGACAAGATCCATTATGGCTTGCTTGGATAACTGACTTAAATAACTTTAAACAAGCAGGAGACATAACTTCATATAATCAACTTATAGGCTCAGTAGTACCGGCTCGTTTCAAAGCTGGTCAAGTAATACTTTCAAGTGCATCATTAATCGGGGTAGCACTTGCTATGTACAAAAATGTTGATCCAGATAAGAAGAAAAAATATAAATCAGTATTCTTCTCAGCTGCTATAGCAGTATTCTTAACTGGTGTAACTGAACCAATAGAATTTATGTTCATGTTCATTTCACCAATATTATATGTGGTTTATGCTGTTATAGCTGGTTTAGGATTTGCCATAGCGGATGTAATAAACTTAAGAGTACATGCTTTTGGATTTATAGAACTTTTAACTCGTTCACCACTTATGATAAATGCAGGCTTAACTCAAGATTTAATAAACTTTGTAATAGTTGCAGTAGTATTCTTCTTCATAAACTACTTTGTATTTAGCTTCTTAATTAAGAAATTCAAAATAGCTACACCAGGACGTATGGGTAACTATATTGATAGTGAAGATGAAAACACTGGTTCAACAAATAGCAATGCTTCAATGGATGAATTAGCAGTTAAGGCTATTGAGTTATTAGGTGGAAAAGAAAATATAGTAGATGTAGATGCTTGTATGACTCGTCTTCGTGTTACTGTTAAGGAAATTGATAAGGTTGGAGACGAAAAGGCTTGGAAAGAAAATAAAGCTTTAGGTCTTATAGTTAAAGATAAAGGAGTTCAAGCTATATATGGCCCTAAAGCAGATGTATTAAAATCAGATATTCAAGATATCTTAGGTATTTAGGAGTTTATAAAATGAAATTACTTACTTTAAACTGTCATTCTTGGCTAGAGGAAGAACAATTAGAGAAGATAAAATATTTAGCAAAGACAATAGTTCAAGAAAAATATGATGTCATAGCTCTTCAAGAGGCTAGTCAAAGTATTAAGGCTAGTATTAAAGAAGGAAACATAAAAGAAGATAACTATGGATTATTATTAGTTAAAGAAATAAACAAACTAGGTGGAGAAAAGTACCACCTAGTTTGGGATTATTCTCATATTGGATATGATATATATGAGGAAGGCTTATGTATATTAACTAAGCATGAAATAGTAAATAGTGAAAGTTTTTATGTATCACAAAATCAATCAAAGGCTTTTTGGAAATCAAGAAAAATAGTAAAAGCAACAATAAATATAAATAATGAGCATATAGATTTTTATTCTTGTCATATGGGTTGGTGGAATGATGAGGAAGAAAGTTTTATAGTTCAAGTTAAAAATTTACTTTCACATGCAAAAGAAAGTAAAAATAGAGCATTCTTTATGGGTGACTTTAATAATAATGCTTTCTTAAAAAATGAAGGATATGATTTTCTTAAAAGTAACGGATTGATTGATACATATAATTTAGCAGAAAGCAAGGACTCTGGTGTTACAGTTAAAGAAAATATTGCTGGCTGGGATGATAACACTGAAGAGTTAAGAATAGATATAATTTTTACAAATGAAGATACTGAAGTCTACGAAAGTAAAGTTATATTTAATGGAGAAAACAAAATAGTTATATCAGATCATTTTGGAGTAGAAGTTTTATTAAAATAATAAAATTTTTATATTAAAACAAAAGCATAATTTATCTAAATGTAGAAGCTATTAAGTAAGTATTTAATAGTCTATAGATATAAGATGAAAGCTATTTTTAATCCCTTTTATTTAAATGGGGCTGTATCAAAATTTTTATTCAGTTATTTTGATACAGTCTCATTTTTTATGATATTTCATAGTTAAGATAGTTAACTTTCATTTGTAATTCTACCTATACTTCCTTCTAAAATCTTTGATATGTTTTTTACCAATTTTTCAGGTGATTCCTTCATTCCAGATTCTATCCATTGAAGTAAAAGTGCTGTGAAACTTAGACTATAGAAATTACAAAGGAATTTCTCATTATAGTCAGAGAGATTGAATAATTCCTTATTATTTTCTATAACATTTATAATAATTTTATTTATAGAATTACAGATAAAAGTTTCTATATATTTTCTGTTTGAAAAACGGATAAGTGAATAGCTGATTTCTTTATTTTCATAAAAATAATCCAAAAGATCATAAAAACAAAGTTGCCAATGTTGGAAGTCTAAGGATTCATGAATTTTTTCATCAATTTCTGTTTTACAAATCCATTCTAATAAATCATAAATATCCTTAAAGTGTCTATAAAAGGTTCTTCTATTAAGTCCACAATCTTCTGATATTTCTTTAACTGTGATTTTTTCAATGAGCTTTTCTCTCATAAGTTTTTTTAGTGAGTTAGCAAAAAGTTCTTTTGTCATTTTTGATATTATTTCACTTCTCATAATACACCACCATATAATCATTTTTTGCACAAATTTAAATATATGTGACAGCATGTCTCAGAATGAAAAACTTGATTATTTTCATCATATTCTTCTAGGAATATAATGTCAATATAAAGAAGAATAAGAATTAGAGAGGATGATGAGTTTATGGAAAATTATCTAAGAATAAAAACTGATGTTCCAGAAGGTATAGATAAACGTAAGGCTTACTTAGTAGGTGGCGGTATTGCTTCTTTAGCTGCTGCATTTTATTTAATACGTGATGGTCATATGCCAGGAAAGAATATAACTATTTTTGAAAAGCTAGATATTGACGGTGGATCACTTGACGCTGCAGGAGATCCAGAACATGGATATGTTTGTCGTGGTGGAAGAGAATTAGAATCACATTATGAATGTACATGGGATCTTTTTGGAGAAATACCTTCATTAGAAAAAGAAGGATATTCTATTTTAGATGAATTTAAAGAACTTAATGATAAGGATCCTAATAGTTCAAATTGTAGATTACTTAGAAATTGTGGTGAGAAAATTAATCTTGATGACTTAGGACTTACTCATGAACACGTTAAAAAAATTACAAAGTTATTCCTTGCGACTGAGGATGCACTTGATGATGTTACTATAGAGCAGTTTTTTGACCCAAGTTTCTTTGAAACAAACTTTTGGCGTTTATGGTACTCAATGTTTGCTTTCAATCCATGGCATAGTGTATTAGAAATGAAGAGATATATGGAACGTTTCATACATGCTTTCCCTGGATTTGCAAAGATGGATTGTTTAGTGTTTACAAAATATAATCAATATGAATCATTCGTATTACCACTTACTAAATATTTAAAAGAAAAAGGGGTAAATTTTGAATATAAAACTGATGTTAAAGATTTAGATATAGAAGTTATAGGAAAACAAAAAACTGTTACAGGAATTCATTTAGTAAGAGATGGACAAACTAAAGAACATATAGATGTACTTCCTAGAGATTTAGTAATGGTTACTAATGGTTCTATGACAGAATGTACTGGATATGGGGATTTAGACACTGTACCACAATTAATAAGAGAACCTGGTTCTATTTGGACATTATGGGAAAACATTGCTAAAAATTCTCCTGATTTTGGACATCCAAAAGTATTCTGTGGAGATATAGATAAATCAAAATGGGAATCTTTCACTATTACTTGTAAAAAATCTAAACTTACAGATAAAATACATGAATTAAGTGGAAGAGATCCATTTGCAAAAAATAAAACTGTTACTGGTGGAGTTATTACTGCCACTGATTCTAATTGGTTAATGAGTGTAACTTGTAATAGACAACCACAATTTAAAGAACAACCAGATGATATAGTTGTATTATGGGCATATGGTTTAAGACTAGATAAAGAAGGTAATTACATTAAAAAGAAAATGGAAGATTGTACAGGAAGAGAACTTCTAGAAGAACTTCTTTATCACTTAGGACTTGAAAAAGATATTCCTGAAATATTAAAAACAGTTAAGGTTATTCCAACAATGATGCCTTATATAACTGCTCAATTTATGCCAAGAGCTAAGGGGGATCGTCCTGAAGTTGTCCCTGAAGGTTGTGTTAACTTAGCATTCTTAGGACAATTTGTAGAAATACCAGGTGATGTTATATTTACAGTTGAATATTCCGTACGTTCAGCTATGATGGCAACTTATAAATTATTAAACATCAATAAGAAACCACCTATAGTATATCCTTCACAATTTGATATTCGTGCTATTATAAATGCAATGAAAACATTAAATAGTGGAAAATCATTTCCAGGTGAAGAATTTGCTAAGAAATTACTTAAAGGCACAAACTACGAAGGATTAATTTAAGTTTGAAATAAGTATAATTACTAAGTTTATATTATAAATGTGTGTAATTTACAATAAAAAGATAAACTATTTAAAAAATAGCACCAGCATGGAAAAAATCATGTTGGTGCTATTTTTTAGTGTTTATTTTTATTTATACCAGATTTTAAATTTTAATTTTTGGCTATGTTTTAGGTGAGTGTTGATTTTTAGCTAACTCTTCAGACCTAACTTAATATCGCAAAGTATTGCTATCATCTACTTCAGAATAATAGCTAAAGCTTTTAAACTCGCTCCGCTCAAACAGAAAAAGCTTCTTAATGCTATTGTTCTTACGTAGATAATGCAATACTAGATGTTCATTAAGACGGTCTTACAGTTCTATCTAAAAACCAATACTAGTTTAAAACAGAGCTAAAATTTAAAGAGTAACAAATAAATTAAGTTTTGAAAAGCTAGATGAAAATAAAAATTTACTTAAAACAAGAAGAAAATAAATTAGCAATTTGGAATTTTAGTCTATAATAATAAATATAAAATATTTAAAGAGTATGATTTAATAGAGTGGTTTTACTATAAAGAATTAATGGAAAGGAAGGCTATTATGATTAATTTAAATGAAGAGCAGCAAAAGGTTGTAAATGAACAAGATAGTAATATTATTTTGCTTGCTTCTGCTGGTACAGGAAAGACTAATACTTTAGCAGAAAGAGTAGCATCTATAATTAAAAATGGAAATTCAAAGCCTTCAGAAATTTTATGCATTACCTTTACTAATAAGGCGTGTAAAGAGATGAATGATAGAGTAATTAAAATTGTAGGGGGAGAAGCTAAGGATATAACAATAAGGACCTTTCATAGCTTTTGCTTTGATATAGTTAAAACTTATGCAAAGAGAAATACTGATATATTTTCAGATTTTATAATATTTGATGAAGATGATTGTAAGGAAGTTATAAGTAAATTAAGTTATTATTATGCAACAAGTAACTTAATGGCTACTACTATGCAAATACAAAAAGTTATTGATTTTATAAAGATTGAAAAGGCTAGAAGAGAAACTTTAGAGGATAGAGTTTTAAATGAATATAAAACTGTAATTGATGAAATTTTTAAGTTTAGCGAAGAGAAAATAAATCAAGTTTGTAGTGACAGAGGAAATTTAAATTTAAAGCTTAAAACATATATTAAGTTTCATGGACATGAATTAGTTACACTATATGATTCTAAGCTTAGGGAGGATCATGCTTTAGACTTTAATGATTTAATAATACTTACTAAGGAATTATTTAAGGATGAAAAAGTGGTTCAAGCTCTTAAGAACAGATTTAAATATATAAATATAGATGAAGTACAAGATACAAGTATTATAGAGTATTCAATAATTGAAAAACTTTTTGAGGGAAATAATGTTCTTATATGCGGAGATTTCTTTCAAACCATATATAGCTGGCGTGGATCGGATCCAGAAATGATTTTTAATAAATTTAAAGAAAAATATAAGCCCATAGAAGTTGTATTTTCTAAAAATTATAGAGCAACTCAAAACTTAAGCCAAGCTTCTTTGGAGTTTTTAAATAATGCTTTTTCAAAGAAAGTATCTAGTATGTATAAGGATGGAATTTCAGCAGAATCCCAAAATACTGGTGAGAAAATAATATTAAAGGAAACAAGAGGATTAAGAGAAGAGGCTAGATTCATTTTTGATTCTGTAAATAATTTATGCAGAAAAGGAGAAGATTTAAAAAAAGTTTGTGTACTTACAAGAGATAATAACTACAATATAGGACTTAGTGAAGAGCTTTATCAAATTGGTGGTTATGAGGGAGCTGATTTTGAGTTTATACTTGTAGATCAATTTAAGTTTTTTAGAAGACAAGAGGTTAAAGACATATTAGCCTTTTTAAAGTTAATAGCTAATAGATATGATTCTCTAAGCTTAAAAAGAATAGTAAATAGATTACCTACTGGTATTGGTATGAGAACTTTAGAAGCTATAGATTCTTTACAATACAAAAAGGTAGGGATAAGATTATCAGACTATATAGATCCTCTTGTACTAGAATATGGAGAAAAATTTTCCTTACTAATAAATGAGTTTGAAAAAGAAAATATAATAGTTTTTGATGTAGAAAGTACAGGTGTTGATGTTACAGAGGATGAAATAATTCAGATAGCAGCTATAAAATTAAATAAAAACGGAGAGGTAATAGAAAAGTTTGAAAAATTCCTAAAAAATAAGAAACCAGTTAAGGATTCTTTTTATGTTCATGGTTTTTCAGATGAAATGCTTCAAAAAATTGGTGAGGATAAAGAAAAAGTTTTAAAAGAGTTTGTGGAGTATTCTAAGGATGCTGTAATAGTAGGTCATAATGTTCAGTATGATATAAATATATTATCTAGCGAGTTGGAGAGAAATGGCTTAGGAAAACCTAAGTTTAAAACTTTTTATGATACCTTAGATATATATAGGCGATTTTATCCTGGAAATATAAATTATAAGTTAGAGAATTTAAGTAAGGTATATGATACCAAACATAAACCAAGCCATGATGCTATGGATGATATCATTGCTACTGGAGAACTTTTGGTTAGGGCAATTAATGAGAAGATAATTCCAACTTCAATGGAAAGAATGGCCTTTATGTCAAAGCATTTAAAAGCATTCACGGTTATTAGTAAGAAATTAAATGAGCTTTTTCAATTATCAGAGAGTAAAAGACCATATGAATTGGTTGCTTGTGTAATGAATGGTTTTAATATTAAAAGCATGTATTCTGGAGATGAAAATAAGGAAAAGTTAAATAGGCTTAGAGATTTGTATGCTTTATTTAGAGACTTAGATGATAAAAGTAAAGGAAATAGAGATGCCTTATTAGATATTATACGAATAACAGGGCTTTCTAATGGAGAGTTAGAATCATTAATAATAAATAGGACAAAGAAGCCTAGAATACCAATAATAACAGTACATCAAGCAAAAGGATTAGAATTTGATACTGTATTTTTAGCTGGTATTCAAGAAAATACATTTCCTTCATATATGTCTATAAAAAGTGGAAACCTAGCTGAAGAAAAAAGAGTGTTTTATGTAGCTATAACTCGTGCTAAGAAAAGGTTAGTAATAACATATAATTCTCAAGGAAAATATGGCCGCAGAAATGAAATAAGTCAATTTATAAATTATATTCATAATGATTTTTTTAAGATTATATAAGCTTCATTTCAATAATTAAAATAGGCTATATTTTAAACTAGTGTTGATTTTCAGATAGAACTGTAAGTTAGGTCTGAGGGAATATCTGAAAATAAACACTTAAATAAAACATAGCTTTAAAATAAAATATTATTAAGATAGGAATAACCCAATTGAGAGTTAAAACTTCAATTGGGTTATTTTCCATGTATTTAGAACAAATATTTTATTCGCTTAATTTATTTTTTAAATATGATTTTTAGAATTTCAGAATGAGTAGAAAAAGTTTTTTTAAAAATTTTTTATTGATTTTATCATTATATATAGATTGAGAGTTAGAATTTTTTTGGTTTTTAGTAAATTCTTTAATTAAGCAGGAGCTTCAGTTTGATTGGTTTCTTCAGAGTTCTCAATAGTTTCTGATTGTGAAGTAATAGCGGAATCTTCATTTTTAGAATTAGGTTCTTCGTTTAAATTTTCATCTGAAACAATGCTTGGAGGAAGTTCATCAGAGTTTAGAACGTTGTTAGTTTCTTCCTCTAAGGATGGAGAAATATTTTCTGGAATTTCATGAGTTATATCTTCATGAATATCTTCTTCATCTTTAGTAATATTTTCATATTCTAATAAATCATCCTTAGGTAAGGTTTCTAAAATAATTTCAGATGAATCAAAGTTTTTATCTGTATATATTATAGAATTCATAGAAATTGGTTCTGATTCAGAAGTATCTTTTGGTATTTGAGTTTGTTGATTCATAAGAGATATAACTTCTAAACATATATCTTTTTCTATTGAGGTATAAGTATTTTGAAATTTTTCTAAGTTATTTAAAATTAAATTTGCTTTTTCAACTATTTTATTAGGTTCAGCCACAGTTAAATTTTCTCTTAGTATAGATTCTAAATAGTAATATTGATGTTCTAAATATTTCAGTTCATTTGAGCAGTCTATACACAGTCCATTATTTAGTTTTAAAAATATACCTCTTTTTTTACAGGCAGTACATTCTTTAATCAGTGACATAAAAATACTCTCCAACAAAATTAATCATAATATTATAATATTGGCCTTAGTGATAATGTGTTAATAAATTTTTTGAGAGTCAGAAAATATCTATAGGAACTTTAATAATAATATGTACTAATTTTCAAATATTTAGATAAATACTAAGGTTGATATACTTCCTATAAATCTGTATAATAATTCTGAAACTAAACAATGGAGTGGATTAAAAATGAGAATGAGAAGAAAGCCTTGGGCTAGACCAGAATTAGAAGCATGTGACTTCTTTGTAGCTAACCCAAAAGATAACAAAGGAAATTGGAATAATACTTTTAAAAATACAGAAAACCCAATATATTTAGAATTAGGATGTGGTAAAGGAACATTCATGGCAGTTCATGGTTCAGAGCATCCAGAAATAAATTACATAGCAATAGATATAAAGGATGAAGTTCTTGTTTTAGCTAAAAGAAACATAGAAAAAGCTTATGAAGAAAAAAATCAACCTTTAGATAATGTTAAATTAATGCCTCAAGAAATAGCATTAATAGACACTATATTAGACAATAATGATAAAATAGAAAGAATTTATATAAACTTTTGTAATCCATGGCCTAAAGACAGACACAAGAAGAGAAGATTAACTCATACAAGACAGTTAACAAACTATAGAAACTTCTTAGTTGATGGTGGTGAAATACACTTTAAAACTGACGATGATAATCTTTTTGAAGAGTCTTTAGAGTATTTCAAAGAATGTAATTTTGAAATAACTTACATAACTTGCGATTTACATAATAGTGATTATAAGTATAATGTAGTAACAGAACATGAGGAAATGTTCTCAAAACAAGGAATAAAAATAAAATTCTTAATAGCTAAGAAATTATAGTATTTTAGTTATAGGAGGCTGTGTCAAAACTTAATAATAAAACTTACAAATATATTCCGAGAACTACTAGATTTCGCTAAGAATTTATAGTCATTACTCCGAAGAGATTGCTAAAGCTTCAAAACTAGCTTCGCGTCGAACATTTCAGCTTTTTAACGCAATATCTTCTACGTAATAACTTAAATTCTAAAGCTTATCTAGATATTCTCTTCATACTATTTGTAAGTTTTATTAAAAAGTTGTTTTGATACAGGTCCCTTTATTTAATTAATGATTAGACTCTTTTTTCTACTCTAAATGGCCTATTTAATGGAATTGATAATAAGTATATTACCAATTCATCATACTCTTCTTTAGTAATTTCAAAAGGAGTCCACCAACCACTTCTAGGCCAACCACCATCTAATAATATTTTATTTAATACTTTTAATTTAGGAATAACCTTGTCAAAGGGTAACCCCATAAGAATTCCATTATCTAATATTAAATCAGCAACAGTTCCTTTTTTATCTACAAACTCGCCTTTGGATCCATATGCTTCAGGTTCTAAGCTATATTCAATAATTCTCATAAATAAAAATCTCCTTTAAAGTAAATCCCTTATTATATAGCTGAGCTTTTAAGTTATTCTACTAGAAGTAGTTAGAGTTTAGTAGTAGTGGTAGATGAATTTAATAGATTCTTAAAAATATGATTACTTATAATATTTTAGTTTTTGTCTAGTTTCTAGATTTAGGTGATAAATTTTAGAAACATAAAGAACTTTAAAAAAGTATATTTATTACAGTGATGAAATGGTATACAATGTATCTGAAGTTGATTGGAGGCTTTATATATTTTTGATATTCTTAAGTCAACTTTGAGTTAAGTTGTAAAGTAAAGCATTTAAATAAAAGTTACTGTTTTAAATAAGTATTGATTTAGAACATGGCTAAATAATAAATATTTGAACTTGGGGGTAAGGGAAATGAGTTTATCAACTAATGAATTAAAAGAAATTGTGAGAAAAATTGGTAAAGATTTATCAACTAAAATAGACGATAAGGAATTGCAAGGATTATTTTATAATTGTTTCATAAATACAATGGATACAACTGTAGAGGTTTCAGAAGGAGATGCTTTTGTAATCACTGGAGATATTCCTGCAATGTGGCTTAGAGATTCTACATCTCAAGTAGAGCATTACTTACCATTTGTTAATGAGTATCCAGAGCTTAAAGCTATTTTTACTGGATTAATAAATAGACAAGTAAAATGCATATTCATAGATCCATATGCAAATGCATTTAATAAAGAGGCTAATGGACAAAAGTGGGATAATGATATAACTAAGGACAGTCCATGGGTTTGGGAAAGAAAATATGAAATAGATTCACTTTGTTATCCAGTTAGATTAATACATAAATACTGGAAAGAATCAGGAGATGAGACTTTCTTCAATGAAGATATCAAGAAAGCTTTCAATATGATAATAGATCTTTGGAGAGTTGAGCAATATCATAGAGAAAAATCAGATTATAGTTTCCAAAGATTAAATTGTTCAGTAACTGATACATTAAGTCATGAAGGTTTAGGAACTCCAGTAGAGTATACAGGAATGACATGGTCAGGATTTAGACCAAGTGATGATGCTTGTGAATATGGTTATTTAATTCCAGCTAATATGTTCGCTGTAGTTGCCTTAAGATATATTTCAGAAATTGCAGAGAAAGTTTACAAGGATGAAGAGCTTAAAGAAAAAGCTGATAGCTTAAGAGAAGAAATAGACAATGCTATAGAAAAGCATGGAAAAGTTTATAAAGAAGGTTTCGGAGATGTTTATGCATATGAAACTGATGGTATGGGTAACTATAACTTCATGGATGATGCTAACGTACCAAGTCTTTTATCAATTCCTTATCTAGAGTACAAAGGAATTGAAGATGAAGTTTATCAAAACACTAGAAAATTCATCTTAAGTAAAAACAATAGATTCTTCTTCGAAGGAAAAGCTGCTAAAGGAATTGGAAGTCCACATACTCCAGATCAATATATCTGGCATATAGCTTTATCAATGCAAGGATTAACAACAAATAATCAAGAAGAAATAGATGCATTAATCAAACTATTAAAAGAGACTCATGCTGGTACTGGATACATGCATGAAGGATTCCATGTAGATGATCCAGCTCAATTTACAAGAGACTGGTTTGCATGGTCAAACTCATTATTCTCACATTTCATATATGAGAAAGTTATAAATAGAAAATAATAACTATGTTTTAAACTTGTGCTGATTTTTAGATAGAACTGTAAGATCATCTTAATGGGTAATACTTTGCGAAATTAAGCTAGATCTGAAGGATAGCTAAAAAGCAACACTCATATAAAACAGAGACAAAATAATAAATTTGTTCACCTGAACTTATTTAGTGATTATTTTAAAGTATTATATTCTTTGAATATTAATCTCCGTTGTTGTTTAAAATATAAAATTTATAATTTTTAATAATAATCATCTAAATTAAGTAATTTATATATTCATATATTTCAAAGGAAGTATCAATTGATACTTCCTTTTTTATGGATAAAAATTCATATGTATAACAAAAAATGAAATTTTATTTTATAAAAATGAAAAAAAGATATGATAAAAAGTTTTATATTTATTTAATAAGAGAGTTTGTTGAGAATAAACATTGGATAAAAAGGTAAAAATAGACTGAGGTGAATTTATGAGAAAGTTGAGTCTAGTTTTATTAAATATATTTTTAGTATTTAATTTAATATCTTGTGGATCACAAGGAAGTGATATTGTCATAAATTTTGTTGATAATGAAATCGAGGTTGAAGAAAACGAAAAAAGAGATATAACAATACAGTCTAAAGATAAATTCAAACAGTTTAGAAATAATAAAACTAAAATAAATAAAGAAGATTTGAAAAGTTATTTTGAAAATGATTTAACATTAAAAAAATTTGAGGCTCCTAAGAAAACAATAGAAGAATATGAAAATTGGTTTATAAATATGGCTAGAGATAGAGGTGAAAGTGCTAAGGAAATTTCAGATGCTTTTAGATCAGTAGATATTTTAATAGGAGAGGATATAGTTAAGTTTCCTGTAATATTAGATACTGTTATTTTTAATGATAGAGAAGCATATGCTATAGCTTATTTGTGTGAAGAAAGTGAAAATTTAGATATGGAAGCACAAGAGGCTATGGAATTAAGAAGGTTTGATGATGTTTTAATAATAGGAGTTTATAAAGACTCTGCAGATATATTTTATAAAGATAAGTACAAGTATAAATTTTAATTACACAAAATACGTTTTTAAAGGAGTAATCTTTAAAGAAAATTGGTTTCATTATTTACCATAATAATATTTTCTTATTATGAGAAAAATA
Source organism: Clostridium sp. LIBA-8841 (assembly GCF_057782475.1). NCBI lineage: Bacteria > Bacillati > Bacillota > Clostridia > Eubacteriales > Clostridiaceae > Clostridium > Clostridium sp. LIBA-8841. The sequence goes on from NZ_CM173488.1 coordinate 649,485, forward strand.
AAATGAAACTTAATTGAAAAGGAGGATTACTTATGTCAAAGGATAGTCAACCAGATAACAAGGTCGCTAGAATGGAGAAGTGTAATTTTCAAACTCCAATAACAAGCGAAGAGGGCAAAAATCATAATAGAACAGCTAAAAAACATTCAGTAAAGAGAGAAGGATTCCAAAGTCCACATATAAATTAGAATATTATGAACAATAAGTTATAATTTAAAATTTTAGAGATTATAATAAACTTTAAAAAGTTCTAAATTTGGTGAAAAATAGGTTGTTTTCAAGGGTATTTTATTAATATAAAGGGATTAGAATCAAAAAATGTTTATTTTTTGAAAAAACACTTGAAATTTATTTAACGATATGTTAATATAATGTTAACAGGTTAAAGCATAAACCTAATTTCCCTATATTTCATATATATATGCATTTGTCCTATAAGTATCCCTTAGCTTATAGGACTTTTTGTTATATGTTGAAAATTAATGGAGGCGTTATTATGGTAAATAAAAAGTTTGGCATATTAACAAAAATAGTTTTATTATTTTTACTATTAGTACCTATAACTTTTAGAGTTTATAATCTTTATTATGTTGATTCAAACTGGGATATAAATTCTAAAGTTGTTAAAAGAGGAAAGGTATATAGGGATTATATTAAAGAAAAGAATTTAGTTGGAGTTCCCCAAATTTATTATAAATATAATTCTTTAACTCCTGAAGAAATGATGACTTTAGATGTCTTAGCAAATACTAAGGGATATAATGTTGAGGAAGTTATTCCTGATGTTCAGAAATATGTATTATCAGAGCAGGATGAAAGCAAAGGAGCAAAACTCACAGAAAGTCAAAAAGAAGAAGTAAATAATTATATAGATGAAATAAAATATAGTGTAAATCAATCTTTAGAAAAAAATTCAAGATATATATATACTATGAAAATAATATTGTCAGTATTTACAGGTTTAATGATAGTTTTAAGTATTTATGGGATTTGCATGATGATTATTTTTATAAATGAGAAATAGGCCTTTTATTTTAAAAGGCCTATTCTTTCTCTTGGGTATATAGTAAAAAAGGCTTTTCCATCTAAATCTTTTTTGGGAACATAAGGATTTTCCCATTTCCTCGCATCTTCTGAACGTGCCCTGTTATCTCCAAAAAACAAATAATGTCCTTGAGGAACATTAAAAGTTTTATTCAATATTTCATTATTTTTTACGTATGGTTCATCAATTAAAATATCATTTACGTACACAATACCATCTTTTATCTCAACTTTTTCCCCAGGAAGACCAATAACTCTTTTTATAAGTAGTTCTTTAGAAGATTCATGACTAAATACAAATATATCACCTCTATTTACACTAGTAAAAATTTTACTAACAAGCACTTCATCCTCTTCCATTATTGTTGGTTTCATTGATCCAGTAGGAATATATGCTTTAAAAAATAGATAATTATTTATAAAGTAGGAAACTCCAAAAACAACTATGAAAAAAATTATTACATCCTTTATCCTTAAGTATGATTTCTTTTTAAAAGTAGATACATTTCTTTCAGATAATGAACTCATAAAATATTATGTTGCCTTAAATATTATATTGAATTTTATCAAATTTATCTAAAAACTTATTAGTTTTAATTTTAAAAGTAATATATAATTTATAGTTTTTAGATAAAAGAATATGAATTGCAACAAGGCACCTCCTGTCTTAAAATAATAATACCATAAAAATCAATAAATTTGAATAAATGTAATAAAATGTATTTGGATTAAAAGTTTTAAATAAAAAAATATTTACATATATAAAATATAAGAACAAAAAAATAAGAGGTTAATATGAATGAGGTTTCGGATTGGTTGAAGATCACTTCGATTTTAGGTATTGCAGCAACTACTTATTTAATATATGAAAATAATAGTATAGCAATAAAAGAATATGAGTTATTTACTAGAAAAACTCCCTTGGCTTTTAGGGGATTTAAAATATTACATTTAAATAATTTATATGGCAAAAGTTTCGGAATTGATAATTATAGACTTATAGAGAAAATACAACTTTTAAAACCAGATATTATAGTTACTACAGGGAATATGCTTACAGCTAGACTAGATAAAGATTTTGTTTTTTTAGAGCTTTGTAAAAAATTAAGAAGTTTTTATCCAATTTATTATGCAATAGAAAGCCCACTTACTTTAGAGAATGAAAAGAATAATAAATATAAAATTTATTTAGAAAAATTAAAAGAAGCTGGAATAATACTTTTAAACAATAATAAAGTTTCTTTAATAAAAAAGGAAGATAAATTAAATATTTATGGGATTCTTATAGGGGAAGATGAAATAAAAAAATACTCTTTCAAAGAAAAGAATAATGATATTACTTTTTCAAGGGAAGAGATAGAAAATAAATTGGGGGAGCCTAATAGAAGTGAGTTCAATATTGTCTTAACAAATGATGTTATAAATTTTGAAGCTTATGTAAAGTGGGGTAGCGATATAACTTTTTCAGGATATAGCAGAATAATAAATAGATATATTTTTAATAATCTTATGGAAAGAAAAAAGGGGATTTTTATAGAGAGAGATTCTTCTATGATTTTAAGTAGAGGACTTGGAAATAAATTTTTTAGGATAAGAATTAAAAACAGACCGGAAATAACCTTAGTTACTATAAGGTAATATTGCATAGATTTAAACAATGTTAATGCTATGTAAAATTTTGTTCAAATATCATAGATATTGCTACATACCACCACAAAAGGTGATAGAATTTAAGCAATATAAAATGAGACTTAATTCAGTAGAGCTTTGAGAACTCTGAATTTTAGCCGAATTTATCTAAATAATATGACTTTTAATTTTTCTAATTAAAGTTAAGAGTTACTAGATCATAAGACAAAATGTGAAAAGCTTTTAAATCAGAATATTAAGGAGTGTAATATGTATGCTATATCATAAGGTAGTAAATAATAAATATCTCCACAATGATAAAGAATGGATTCTGATGCTTCATGGAATAGGTGGGAATTTAAATATATTTAAAAAGCAAGTAGATGTACTTTCAGAAAATTATAATTTGCTTTTAATAGACCTTCATGGCCATGGAAATTCACAAAATCATACTTTAGAAAATATGAAAAAAACTAAAGGTGAAATATGCTTTAAATACATTTGTGAGGATATCATAGAGGTAATAAATAGTTTGAATATAGAAAAAGTAAATGTATTAGGTATATCTCTTGGTACTATAGTTGCAATGCAGTTTGAAAAATATTTTCCAGAGAGAATTTCTTCAATGATATTAGGTGGAGGAATCGTGGGAATGAATTTAAAATCTAAACTTTGTTTAAATTTAGCTATTTGTGCCAAGAATATTATTCCAAGAGAAATTTTTTATAAAATTGTAGCTTATATGTCAATGCCATGTAAAAATCATAAGCTTTCAAGAAGTATATTCTTAAAAGCTTCTGAAAAATTAGATAAAAATGAATGTTTTAGATGGGTTGAACTTATGAGGAAACACTTGGAAAATTATAAATATAGTAAAAGTCATATTAAGAAGATTTTTATTATGGGAGATCAAGATCATGTTTTCTTGCCAACTATTAAAAGGTTTGTACCAAAAGAAGATATTGTTATTTTTAAAAATTGTGGTCATATATGTAATATTGATTCTTTTGAAAATTTTAATAATCTTGCATTAAACTTTTTAGTAAACAACCATGGATATATGTTAACTACAAAAGAAAGAAGAAAATATGTATGCAAATATAACTTTACATAAAATATTTTTGTAAAAAGCTAAGAGATAAATATTTTAAGAGACAAAAGTTAATTAAAATAATAGGAGGGTATATTTAAGGGGAGAGTTTAATATGAGACTAAAAAGTATTTGTTGTATGGCGATGACTACTATATTATTTACATCAGTATTAACTGGTTGTGGAACAAGCAGTGCTAAGGAAAAAGCAGAAGATGAACTTTATATTGTAACAGAGGATAAGTCTACAAAATCTTTAAGAAATTCTAAGCCAGGAATGTTTGGTATAACAGAAGATGGAGAAATACTTATGGAAAAAGGATATGAAGGAAAAATTGGGTATATAGATAAAAATGGGAAAAAATCTATAGATTTTAAATTTGAGAAAGGTAGTGAGTTTACTTACGGAATGGCTGGTGTTAAAGATGGTGATAAATATAAAATCATAAATCAAAGAGGGAAAACACTAGTAGAGAAAGAGGACGGAGTCTTATCGCCTTTAAGTGATAAGCTTATAAGGTATGAAAAGTTAGCTAATGAAATTTTAACTAATGAAAATACCACAGAAGCCATAGAGTCTTTAGCTGAGTCTGGTAAAACATTAAAATCAACTGGAATAATAAATATTGATGGTGAAGTTGTGGTTGAACCAGGAAGATATGATGTTATTTCTTCAGATATTGGAGATGGATATATATTAGTTCAGAAAAATAAATTGTATGGGCTTTTAGACCCTGATGGAAATGAAATAGTACCTTGTGAGTACACTTCTATAGGAACCATGAATGAAGGATTTATTCCGGTGTCAAAAGGAAATCTTTGTGGAGCTTTAAATGAAAAGGGAGAAGTTATAGTTCCAATAGAATATTTTTACGTTGGGCCAATGAATGAAGGGGTAGCACCTGCAAGGCTAGATGAAACAGGAATAGGCTTTTTAGACAAAGAAGGAGCTTGGGCTATAATGCCAGACTTTGATGGAGTAACGGAAATGAATAAGGGCTTTGCATTTGCTAGAAAAGACGGAAAGCATATAATAATTGATAAAGAGGGAAATGAAATAGAAAGTGAAATAAACTTTGAAAATAACATATCTATAAATGGATTTAGTGACAGTGGACTTGCTGTTGTTGATATTTTAGATGGAGAATCAAAATATATGTCTGTTATAAATACTAAGGGAGAAGAAATTAAGAATCTTGAGAAGAAGGATTATGCTTCTTTAGAAGTTTCTCCTAGTGGATTAATAGTTTCTGTTAACCAAGAGGGAAAAAAAGGGTTACTTAAAGAGGACGGCAGTGTAATTTTAGAAGAGGAATATAGTGATATAAGGGTTATATCAAAAGATGTTATCTTAGTAGATAAGGATGGAACTTATTCATACTTGGATTCTACAGGAAAAATATTATATTAATTTTTATTTTAAAAATAAATAATAAGAGAAGTTAAATTTTGTTATTAGAGAAGGTTTTTATTAAGTCTTACTATATTAAATAGTGCTTAATAAGAACCTTTAATTTTTATAAAATTATTTGAAGAGTAATCATTAAACTTAAAAAAGATATTAATTTCTAGATAAAGTTTATAATTTCAAGTATTTGAAAAAAATACAATGAGATTAAGTAGCATAATATGATAAATATTCATAAAGTGAGTATTCATGGTTTTTAATGAAGAATAAGTTACTGGAAATCATGTTAAAAAAGCTCTATAATTTAATGTAAATGATTATGGCAACTCATATTATAATTAGTAAGTTAAAATTATTATTTAAAAAATTATAAGATTTTAAACTAAACACTTAAAAGAGATGCCTTAATTAAATTTTACATAGTAAAAACTCATTTTTTCTGTGAGTAATCATACATATAAGTAAAATAAGATTTGTTATATTTCTTAATATAAGATTTTATAGGAGGGATAGGAAATGGAGAATAAAGAAAATAGTAAAAAGTCTTTTATGGCAAAGAATAAACTAGAAAAAATTTACAGTACCTCCCTGCCTAGTGGGTATAGATTCACTGAATTTAGACCTGGTGATGAGAATAACTGGGCATATATTCAATATTCAGCAGGTGCATTTAAAGATTATCAGTTAGCTGTAAGAGCTGTTTTTAAGGAAGTTGATAAATTTAGAAGGGAATTTTCAAAAAGATGTACATTTCTTGAAAATGAAAATGGTGAGAGAATAGGAACCGTTATGGTTTTGCCTAGTGCCACAGAAGAGATAGGAGTTCAAGAGATTAAATATTTAGCTATTGTTCCAAAATATCAGGGACAAGGCTTTGGTAAGGTGCTTATATCAAAGGCATATAAAATAGTTAATGATATAGAGGGCGCTACTAGAATTAATTTAGAGGCAGATAATGATAAGTCTGTAGGCTTTTTTGAAAATTTAGGCTTTGAAAAACTTGGTTAATTAAAAACCCATTCCAAAGAAATCTTCAGAGATTTAGATTGGAATGGGTTCTTTTATTTTTTAAAGAAAATTTGATTAATTATTTTAGCTATTTCTCTTACAGTTTCAACATTAGATTCTATATTTTCTTTAGCAACGATTAATTCTGCTGTAGTTTCAGTTGCAACATCTGATATATCCTTAACGTTTTGACATGTATCATTAAGATTGCTAGCTATAGTAGGTAGATCTTGAATAGTTTTATTTAGGTTGTCCTTATTTTGATCTAAGAGGCTATTTATATTTGATATTAACTTTAATACTTTATTTAAAGTTAATATTAAATAAACTATAGCCACACAACCTAATACAGCTAACAATAAATAAATTACATTTAAATCTATATACATAGGCTACTATTTATCTTCTTTAACTTCTTCAGTTTCAGTAGCAGCAATTTCATCTGCAACTTCAACAGGTTCGTCTAAATTTTCTTCTACAGCTTCCTTAGTGTTTGTACCTTTTTTGCTATTAAGGTATTCTCTTATTTTGCTTTTAGCTTCACAAACATTTTCTTTTCCTTTTGTAACTTGTGTATTTAAGTTTTCTCTTAATTCAGAAGTTTTATCATTTAATTTTTGAGCTGCTTTCTTTGAACCCTCTTTTATATCATTTCTAGTTTCTTTTCCTGATTTAGGAGCTAATAATACACCACCTAATACCCCTGCTAATGTTCCAATAGCTGCACCAGTTACTGCAAATTTAGCTTTTTTGTTTCTTTCTACTCTTGCTTTAGCTTTTCTTTTTTCTTCGATTAATCTTGATAAACTCATAATTAGTACCTCCCAATAAATTTTTCGTTTCGTTTAATTAAATTATACTATACAGTATAAAAAAATCAATAATAATTATTACTTAATATATTTATCTTATAGAAACATATTTTGAAGTTTGTTCTAAGAAAATGTAATATACTATCAATAAGCTTTATATACATTTATATTAAATAAAAATTATATAATATTTTGATCTATATATTAAATTTTATTTAATTATAAGCTTGTAAATAAAAATCTATAAATAATTTTTTATTTATAGATTTCTATTTGAATTTGTTAGTTATGATTATTAGAATTCTATTCATTATTTCCTCTTTCTATATATTTTAGCTTTTAATGTTGTTTTGGTGTATTTTATTGAATTTAGAATTATATCTTTGCCAGTGTTACACAAGAGAATAGTTGTTCCAAGAATGAATTTAAAGAGATTCAAATTTTCTTTCACAATAAACCACCTTACTCATATTATTTATTATAAAAAAGGGAATAGGGGGAATGATTAAGTCCTTATAAACTTGAAAGCTACAGCTTGTAAAATTATTAATAAGCAAATATATATTTTAGAGAAAGTTAACTAAACTTCTAAAATAGTGAAAACTTAAGATAAATTAAGTCTTATTTTATTATATGTAGGAAAGATCATATAAGTTAAATATGAGAGTATTATATTTCAAGTATATGTAATAAATAATATAAGTGACTTAAATTATTTATTTAGTATAATTTAGGCTAAATTGTGCATATTATATAATTGAATAAAACGTACCAGTATGGTATTATGGTCTAAAATTGAATATCTTATTGTTACTGTTTTAACAATAAGTTTTGAAATGGTAAATAAGATAAATAAATCAAAATTCATTTTTTTAGAGGAGGAGTTAAAGGATGGACCCGAGTCCCAGTATTTTACCAAAAATTATTCTAATATTATTTCTTATCTTAATTAATGCATTCTTTGCAGCTGCAGAGATGGCTATGGTATCTGTAAATAAATCTAAGATAAAGATGCTTGCAGAGAAAGGTAATAAAAAAGCACTTTTATTAAGAAAGGTTTTAAAATCACCTGGCAACTTTTTATCTACTATTCAAATAGGAATAACATTTGCAGGATTTTTTGCCAGTGCATCAGCAGCGACTAGCATTTCAGAAACTCTAGCGCAATTCATGTACAAGCTAAATATTCCATATAGCAACGAGATATCAGTTATACTTATAACTGTACTTTTGTCCTATATAACTTTAGTATTTGGAGAATTACTTCCAAAGAGAATTGCATTACAGAAGCCAGAAGAAATTGCTTTAATGGCTATAAGACCAATCAATTTTATTTCTAAAATATCAACACCATTTGTAAAGATTCTTTCAGCATCAACAAACTTTTTTATAATGATTTTAGGTTTAAATAAAGCTGAAAGCCAAGAAAGTGTATCTAAAGATGAAATAAAATCTATGATAAGTATAGGACAAGAAAATGGTGTAATTGATAAAACCGAAAAAGATATGTTAGATAATATATTTGAATTTGATCACAAAGTTGTTAAAGAAGTTATGACTCCAAGAGGAGAAGTCTTTGCTATAAAATCATCAACTCCAAATGAAACAATTGCTAAGAAACTTATAAGTGAGCAATTTTCAAGAGTTCCTGTTTATAGTGAAACTAGAGATAATATAGTAGGAATACTTTATCTAAAAGACTTTTTTGAAGCTGTTGTAAAAGTTGGGGTTGATAACATTAAATTAGATCAATTAATACGACCAGCTTACTTTGTTCTTGAAAATAAAGCTATAGATGATTTATTTAAAGAACTTCAAGATAGTAAGCAACATATGGCTGTAATAATAGATGAATATGGTGGTTTTTCTGGAATTGTTACTATAGAAGACTTAATTGAGGAAGTTATGGGTGATATATTAGATGAATATGACGACTCAGAGAACTTCATAGATAAAATAGATAATAATACCTATGTAGTTGATGGTTTATTAACATTAGACAAATTAAATGATTTTTTAAACCTAAATCTTGAAAGTCAAAATATAGAGACTATTGGTGGTTTTGTTGTTAACTTAATAGGAAATATTCCGCAAAGTGAAAATCAAATGGTTGAATATAACAATCTTTCTTTCCAAGTTTGTAAAACAAATAAGAAGAGAATAGAAAAGCTTAAGATATGTTTAAACAATTCAGATAGTTTTAACTCAGATGTTATATTAAATAACTAAAAAGGAAAGTGAATTAAAGTTCATTTGAAATAGATAAAGTGTTTTACACTTAATGATTAAAGAGCTTATAAATTATGATAAATAATTTATAGGCTCTTTGTTTTTATAAGTTAGAAAAAAATTTTAAATAGAAGTTTTATGTTAAATACTATTTTAATAAGAAAAATAATAATGTTAAAAGTTTTTTTAAGAAAAGTTTACCAATAATATGTACTAAGTGAAAATTTTTATCCGTTAATAATAAAAATCATTGACTAAAATAACGATAATCATTATCATCTAATTAGTAATCGATTTATTTAAAATGAGACTTAATTCAGAAAAGTTTTGCGAACTTTGAATTTTAGTCGAATTTATTTGGAGCATAGCAATTCTTGGTGACAGCTCAAATAAGTTGGAATCTTAGAATTGATAACTGACAGGAAAAATAGAGGCTTAATTTAGAGTAAATTTGTAAACTCTAAATTTTAAACTAAAGGATAAATTAAGGGGGAAAAATAAAATGTTAAGAAGAAAAAAATTAGTTGCGTTAACAGTAACAGCTATAATGGCTATGGGGATTTTAGCAGGATGTTCATCTAAAAAAGCAGAAGCTCAAGATACATCTAATGCATCAGGAGAAAAGGTGGTTAATGTTTACTCAGCAAGACATTATGATGTAGATAAAAAACTATTTAATGACTTTGAGGCTGAAACAGGAATAAAGGTAAATTTAGTTGATGGTAAAAGTGATGAATTAATAGAAAGAATGGCTAGAGAAGGAGAAAACTCACCTGCAGATGTATTTTTAACAGTGGGGGCTGAAAATATATCTTTACTTAAAGGAAAAAATTTAATTCAAGAGATATCATCAGAAAAAATAGAGAACAATATACCACAAGAATATAGAGGAAAAGACTGGGTTGGATTAACTTCAAGAGCGAGAGTGATTGTTTATAATAAAGATAAAGTAAATCCAGAATCAATAAAGACTTATGAGGATTTAACAAAGCCAGAATTTAAGGATAAAGTTTTAGTTAGAAGTTCAAGTTCATCATACAATGTAGCTTTACTTTCATCATTTATTCAATTAAACGGAGAAGAAAAAGCAAAGGAATGGGCTCAAGGAATGGTTAATAACTTTGCAAGAGTTCCAGAAGGAAATGATAGAGATCAAGCTAAAGCTATAATGGCTGGAATTGGTGATGTAGGTGTTATGAATTCATATTACATAGCTAAAATGATAACATCATCAGATCAAGAGGAAGCAAAGGCTGGAAAAGAAGTAGGTGTTTTATTCCCAGAAAACACACATATGAATTTAAGTTTTGGGGCTATAACTAAGAATTCTAAAAATAAAGATAATGCAGTAGCATTATTAGAATACTTAACTGAAGAAAAGGCTCAAAAAGCATATGCTGAGGAAAATGGAGAATTTGCATTAAATAAAAAAGTAGAAAAAACTGATCTTCAAAAATCTTGGGGAGATTTCACTGTTCAAGATGTTAATTTTGAAACATTAGGAGATTTTAAAGAAGAAGCAGTCCTAACTTTCGACCAAGTTGGGTGGAAATAATGAAAAAGCTTAGATTTAATGGCTGGGCAATTTTAAGTACAATCATCAGTTTGATGATTGTACTTCCTAATATAGACATAATTATTCATTTATTTCAAAAGCCTAATAAAACATGGTATCACATAAAAGAATATTTACTAAAAGATTATGTAACCACGTCTATTATAGTTGTGGTATTTACAGTAATATTAACTGTGATAATAGGGGTAACTCTTGCGTGGCTTGTATCAGCATATGATTTCCCATTTAGAAAATTCTTTAGATGGGCTTTAATACTTCCATTAGCTATACCACCATATATTGGAGCATATACTTATGCTGGAATGGTTAGCTATACTGGAGTTATACAAAGATTTTTTAGAAATACTCTAGGTATGGAAGTAAATCAAAAGTATTTTGATATTATGTCAATTGAAGGAGCAATATTCATATTTACTTTATTTTTATTTCCATATGTTTATATGGTTACTAGAGCATTTCTAGAGAAACAATCCGCTGGATTAATAGAAAGTGCAAGACTTTTAGGAAGCAATTCTATCGAAATATTCTTTAGAGTTATTATGCCTATAAGTAGGGGAGCAATAGTAGCAGGTGCTACTTTAGTAGCCTTAGAAGTTTTAAGTGATTATGGAGTTGTTTCTTATTTAGGGGTTCAAACATTCAGCTCAGCTATATTTAAAAGTTGGATTTCTCTAGGAGATGTTGATTCGGCTATAAGGTTAGCTGGAATGCTTATGGTTGTTGTATTCATTATACTTTCAGGAGAAAAGGCTTTAAGAGGAAGAAAAAAATATAGTTTTACTAATACAAAAGTTAGACCTATAAAAAGAAAGAAGCTAAAGGGACTAGGAGGAGTTTTAGCAACTACTTATGTGATTATAATATTTGCCTTAGGATTTATGATCCCTGTAATGCAAATGATAGCATGGGCATTTATGAGTTATAAAAATATTTATTATAATCAATTTTTAAGCATGATAATGAACTCAGTAATGCTTGCAGTAGGATGTAGTTTATTAATAGTAATCATGGCTTTAATAGTTGCTAATTATGTTAGAACTAGAAATGGAATTTTATCTAAGGCTTATGCAAAGGTAACACTTATGGGATATTCAATTCCTGGAGCTGTTGTTGCTATAACTATGATTCTTTTCTTTGTGGATATAGATAGTAGAATAAAAGGATTAGCTTTAAGTACTAGTATAATAATGTTGATTTTTGCATATGTTGTAAGATTTTTAGCAATAGGATATCAAAATATAGAAGGTGGTTTTGAGAAAATAGGAAATAAGTTTACTGAGGCATCTAGAACTTTAGGGTATGGAGTTACTAAAACATTCTTTAAAGTTGATATACACCTATTAAAACCAGCGATTTTGGGGGCTTTTGCCTTAACTTTCGTTGATATAATAAAAGAATTGCCTTTAGTTTTAACTTTAAGACCTTTTAATTTCTATACATTATCAACAAAGGTATTTGAATATGCAAATGATGAAATGATACCAGAATCAGCTATACCTTCTTTAATAATAGTTTTTGTTAGTTTTATTGCCATATATGTTTTATATAAGGTTGCTGATAAGGAGGAAGCTTAATGTTTGTAGAAATTAAGAATTTACATTTTAAATATAGAAATTCTAAAAAAGATACTATAGAGAATTTTAATATGGAAATAGAAAAGGGAGAAATACTTGCTATTTTAGGTGAAAGTGGTAGTGGAAAAAGTACTATGCTAAGAATTATAGCTGGTTTAGAAGAGGCTTATAGAGGAACTATTAAAATTGGTGATAAGATAGTTTTTTCTAGTGGTAAATTTATTGAGCCAGAAAACAGAGGCATAGGAATGGTATTTCAAGACTATGCTTTATTCCCTCATATGACTGTAAAAAAGAATATACAGTATGGATTAAAAGGAAAAAGTAGAGATGAGAAAGAAAATATTGCCACAGAAATGCTTACCCTTGTAAACCTAATTGAGCATAAAGATAAGTATCCTTATGAGTTAAGTGGGGGACAACAACAAAGAGTAGCCATAGCTAGAGCAATAGCACCAAAACCTTCAGTATTGTTATTAGATGAACCTTTTTCAAATTTAGATGCAGATCTTCAAGAAAAAATAAGAAGTGAGATAAAGGAAATATTGAGAAAGGCAGGTATAACATCTATATTTGTCACTCATGATAGAGAGGATGCTAAAGCTTTAGCAGATAAATTTATAGAGCTTAAAGACGGAAAAATAATAAAGAGTGGCTCTGCTTTAGGTGAATGTTGATTTTTAGTTAGCTCTTTAGACCTAGTTAAAAATTACACCAGTTTAAAATAAAGTCTAAATGATAAGCCTATAGGAGAGTTAAAATTATAGGTTTATTAAATAATAACTTTATAGAGTGGATTAGATAATTTATATTCTTTAATCAATCTTACAAGACTAATGTATTTAAAAGGGTTAAGAGAGATTAAGAAATAGGATGTATCAAAACTTAAAATAATAAATCTCATAAATAGTATTAGGAAAATATCTTAATGCATTATAGGTTTTATTTTAAGTTATTTGATACATTCTTTTTTATTTTTTACTAAAACCAATTAGTCAGATATAAGATAATTTAATAAAAAAAAAACTCTTATTATTAATAGATCTAATAAAAGATAAGAGTTATTTTTCGTATAATTTATAAGGTTAAGAGAAAAAATAAAATTTTATTTAGAATTAACATGTTTTTTATCAACTTAGTAACCTGAGTTACTTTTGGAAAAGATTTTTTAGTGTATACTAACATTAATAAAGTTGATTTTAATATTTTACATAGGTTTTTATATAGAGGAGGAGTTTTTATGGACGGCATAGGAATAGGAATACCTAAGATGGTTAGTGGAACTCATTATGGGAATTTACAAAAGGTTAGAGATGGAAAAAGAACTTTTGGAATAACTCCACATATACCAGGAGGATTTATCTCACCTGAGCAACTAGAAAAAATAGCTAAGGTAGCTAAGAAATATAATGGAGTTATTAAAATAAATTCAGGACAGAGAATACTAATAACAAATTTAAATGGAGAAGATTTGCCACAAATTTGGGAAGAACTTGGTATGGAACCAGCTGTTAAAAAACAAAATTCAGTAAAAAATGTAGAGATGTGTCCAGCTGGATTCTGCAAAAGATCAAAATTCAATACTATAGGTACTGGAATGAAACTTTTAAACAAATATAAGCATATGGATATGCCATGTAGAACTAAAATAGGAGTTGCTGGATGTAGAAATGCATGTGGAAGTGTATATTCAAAGGATGTTGGAGTTATAGCTGATAAAACAGGATTTTTAGTAACTGCTGGCGGTTCAGCAGGATATAATCCTAGAATGGCGGATATACTAATAAAGGATGTAGATGAAAAAGAAGCTTTAAGAATTGTGGATAAAATTTTTGAAGTCTACAAAGGAGAAGCAGAAGATGGTGAAAAACTAGGAGATTTTATAGATAGAATAGGAATTGAAAGTTTTAAAAAGAAAACCTTAGAATAATTAAGAAAAACAATCCTAATTTAACTAAATGATCTAAAAACATTTAAAATAGCTTAAAATAATGTGTGCGTTGAGTATTTTTATCTGATATTATATGTTTAAAGATAAAGATTATTAATTAAGAATAAAAATTAAGAATATAAAATATACAGGTAAAATGAGAGGAGAATTTTTGTTATGGCAAATGTTTGTTTATGTAAAGGTGTTTCAGAAGAGAAGATAGTTGAGGCAATAAAAGATGGAGCTCTTTCTTTTGAAGAAGTAGGAGAAAAAACAGGAGCAGGAACAGGTGCTTGTAGAGGCGCTAGATGCAAATGTAAAATTGAAGAGTTAATAGAAGAAAATAAATAATAATATAAACCGAAGAGGTGCACGTTTTTGTGCACCTCTTTTTTTATTTAAAAAAATATATTGACACTATATGGAATTGGTGTATATACTGTATATAAAGAATATATACAGTATATACACAGAAAGAGGTGAGTTTTTGAATATAGTAGTTTCAAACACTTCAGGGGTACCCATTTATGAACAAATAGCTAAGGCTATAAAAAATGATATTTTATCAGGAGAATTAAAAGAGAATTCATCATTACCATCAATAAGAAGTTTAGCTTCTGAACTTAGAGTAAGTGTAATAACAACTAAGAGAGCTTATGAAGAGCTTGAGAGAGATGGATTTATATATACTCTGCCTGGTAAGGGGTCATATGTAGCAGAGCAAAACAAAGAGCTTTTAATAGAAGAAAAACTTAGGGAGATAGAAGA
Source organism: Clostridium sp. LIBA-8841 (assembly GCF_057782475.1). Classification (NCBI taxonomy): domain Bacteria; kingdom Bacillati; phylum Bacillota; class Clostridia; order Eubacteriales; family Clostridiaceae; genus Clostridium; species Clostridium sp. LIBA-8841. Next base: position 664,553 of record NZ_CM173488.1, read on the forward strand.
AAAATTTAGTGAAGCAATAGATATAGCAAATAGCATAGGATTAGACTTTGAGGAACTAGTTAGAATGCTTAAGACTTTGAAGGAATTATAAAAAAAATAAGGGATAGGTTTAAGGAGGAAAATTTATATGGAAAATGTGCTTGAAGTAAAGAATATAAGTAAAAATTATAAAGAATTTTCTTTGAAAGATGTGAGTTTTAATATACCTAAAGGCTTTGTAATGGGGTTAATAGGTCCAAATGGAGCCGGAAAAACAACCACTATAAAGGCAATCATGAATTTAATACATCTAGATGGTGGAGAGATAGATATCTTTGGTGAGGATATTAAGAAAAATGAAATAGAAATAAAAGATAGAGTTGGATTTGTTTATGATGATTGTTGTGCTTTTGAGGATTTTACTATAAAGGAAAATAAAAATATTATTGCACCTTTTTATTCTAAATGGGATGAAGAAAAATTTAAGTATTATATAAGTAGATTTGAATTAAATGAAAAGAAGAAATTAAAAGAATTATCTAAGGGACAAAAAATGAGATTTTCTTTAGCAATAGCACTTTCACACAAAGCAGAACTTTTAATATTAGATGAACCAACATCAGGATTAGATCCAGTTTTTAGAAGTGAACTTCTTGATATTTTATTTGAAATAATAGGTGAAGAAGAAGTTTCAGTTCTTTATTCAACTCATATAACAACAGATCTTGAAAGATTAGCTGATTATATAACATTTATAAATAAAGGGAAAATTGAATTTTCTAAAGAAAAAGACCTTTTATTAGAGGAGTATTTCATAGTTAAAGGTGCTTTAGATGCCTTAAATAAGGATATTGAAAAAGAATTAATTGGATTAAGAAAAACAAGATATAACTTTGAAGGGTTAACTAAGAATATGAGAAAAATAAAATCAATATGTGAAGATAGTATTATTTTTGAAAAAGCCACTTTAGATGATATAGTTGTTTATTACTCTAAAAAGGATGTGAAATAGTATGAAAGAATTGATTAAGTTAGATTTTTTTATACAAAAGAAATATATTAAGAGTTCAATTATAGTTATGCTTTTACTAGGAGTTACTTTCGCATTAACTCAAGGATTAAATTATTTGTTCACTATGGGAACTTTTATCGTATTTTATTTTATGATAATTCCAATTGAAGTTGAACGAAAAACAAAATTCAATGTATATCTAAATTCATTACCAATGAAAAAAACAGATTATGTTTTTAGTAAATATGTAGCAACATTAGTTTATATGGTAGTAGTTAATGTCTTTTTATATTTTTTATGTACAATATTAGGTTTGATTTCAGGAAATGTCTTTACGCTAACATTAAGAGAGATACTTCCTAGTATAACAATTCAACTATTTTATGTGGCAATAACTTTACCTATATATTTAGTTATAAATTATAAATTTTATAGAGTATTTAATATAATCTTCATCATGATAATAACCATAATGGGTTCAATGTTATTTAATTGTCTTGAAAATGTAAAATTACAGGCTTTATTCGATATTACTAGAGGAGGATATGGGTTAATATTTGGACTAATAGCTTTAATAATATCTTTAATCGTTTCTATGATTATTTATAAAAAAAGTGAGGTGAAGTAATATGAAAAATTTAATAATTAAAGATTTGAAGAATATAAGAGTGTTAGCTATACTATATATCTTTGCAATGGCCTTCGGATATTCTCCTTTTTTTATAGATTTACCAAAAGAACGTTATGAGTTTTTAATAAATAGTATATTTATCTATTTTACTTTATTAGCTTCAATGATTAGTGTTAATCTTATAGTAGCTAAAAATACCAATAAAGGGACAATGACAAATAGGTTATTAAGATCACTACCAATCGATGCAAGAAAGGTAGTAGGAACAGCCTTCATATTACCTATAATAATTTTCTTAATATTTGCTTTGCCTAATATAATTGCTAGTATAGGCGTAAGTTTTATCGTTGGAGAAAAGATTATTGTAAATTCTCTAAACCTGCTTTTAGCATTTATACTTTTCTATATATACGCATCAATAACATTTAGTATGGCAATAGTATATCCAGAAAGTAGTACAATGTCTTATTTAAGAAGTATTCCGTTATTTATTCTAATAATAGGACTTTCTTTAGTGGAAAAGTTCTTAAAAAGTATAAATTATGATATTTCAAATATTTTAAATTCATTACCACTTATCATAGGGATATTATCAGTAATAGCAGTAGTTATGTCCTTTATTTTATACAAATTCTCATTAAATAAATTTCTTGTAAAAGAATTATAACTAGATAACTTAATAAATATATTGAAAAATATGTCTATAGATAATATTAGAAATAACTATACTATTTTTATATAGTTATTTAAAAGTTATCTATAGATTTTTTTATAGATGTAATAGTACATAAATGGTAATATATAATAAAAAATATTATTTATAATAATGGAGGGTATAAAATGGCAAGCAAAATGTTACACACATGCATAAGAGTAAAAGATTTAGATAAATCTTTAAAGTTTTACAAAGAGGCGTTAGGTCTTGAGGAAACAAGAAGAAAAGATTACCCAGAGTACAAGTTCTCTTTAGTTTATCTTTCAGATAAAGAAGATGGGTATGAAGTAGAATTAACTTATAATTATGATCAAGAAAAGCCATACGATTTAGGAAATGGATTTAGTCATATAGCAGTTGGAGTAGAAGATGTAGAAGCTGAAAGAGAGAGACACATAGCTTTAGGATATGAAGTTACACCTATGAAACGTCTTTCAGATGGCGCTGCAACATATTACTTTGTAACTGATCCAGATGGATATAAAGTAGAAGTAATAAAACTTTAAAATAAAGGGTCTGTATCAAAGGTAACTTAAAATAAAACTTATAAATATATTCCGAGAATTACTAGATTTCACTAAGAATTTATAGCAATTACTACGAAGAGTTTGCTAAAGCTCAGAACTCCTGTTGGTCAAACAGCTTCGCTTCTTAACGCAAAATCTTCTACGTAATGGCTTAAATTCTAAAGTTCATATAGATATTCTCTTCATATTATTTATAAGTTTTATTATTTTAAGCTTTGATACAGTTATTTTATTTTTTAAATAAAGTTATTTTTAAAACTAATGTTGATTTTAGATAGAACTGTAGTACCATCTTAATGAGTAGTTAGAGTTTCTATTATTTTGGAATAGATAATAGAAACTCTTTGAGAAATTAATTAGGTTTGAAGGGCTAGCTAAAATCAACATTCAACTAAAAAATAAATTGAAATAGTATTAAATTTTGATTCCTTCCTTAGCATATTTTAGAGAATATTGTTTTGGAGTTAGTCCAAACTTCTTTTTAAATAATCTTATGAAGTGAGAAATGTTTTCATAACCTAAATCATATGCCACTTCAGTAACTGAGCTTAATTTAAGAAGTCTTGCAGCTTCATTAAGCTTTAAGTTTGTAAGATAGTCATTAGGAGTCATTCCCATAACTTTTTTAAATTTAGAAGAAAAGCTAGGAAGTGACATATTAAGGTCATAGGCAATTTCTGAAACTGTTATATTGTTTTTTAAGTTTGATTTCATTATTTGAATTGAACGACTTATTGGATTGTTAAAATCATTAGAAATAATATCTTTAGCACCTTTAGTATTTAATAGACTATAGGTTATTTCTTGAGCATATAAATCAAGTAAGAATTCTTTATGAGTAGTATCATTGGTAGCAGTTTCTACAATTCTTTTAGTTGTCAATTCTATCAATTCATTATTTTCACTAAAAAAAGGTTTTTCTAGTTTAGAGTTTTTAAAATCTGTATCTAATTCATAAGAGAGTTTTTCTGAAACTGTATTTATTAAATCTTCATTTAATTCTAAAACTAATGCCCTAGTTGGCTTTTCAATTTTCATTTCTACACTTGAATTAGGAGGAAGGAGCATATACTTAGATGAATCATAGGTTATATTTTCTCCATTATTAATTCGTACATTTTTTTCTCCATCAACTATGGTACATAATCTTTTATATTCATAGGATTTGTATGTATCTTTATAATTTTTATCAAAGGTGTAGTACAGAATTCTTAAATATTCAGTTTCTATACCATCTGCTAACTCAAGTTGTCTGTCAAATCTGTCCATAAAATTCACCTCATAATAAATAATATATAAGCTATGATAAGGTTGTCAATTTATGTCGATTTAAAAATGAGATATTTTTTGAAAAAATCGATTAGTTAAATTTTTAACATTAAATTAAAATTAAATTATAACTTGGGGATAAATATTGGGAATACATTTGAGAGAAGGACTTGGAGGAAGAGAATATGAGTTATAAATTTTTTATGCCAGCTATAAGTTTAATGGGAGCAGATTGCTTAAAAGACGCTGGAGAACAAGTTGCAGAATTAGGATTTAAAAAAGCTTTAATAGTAACAGATAAAGTTTTAGGACAAATAGGAATAGTTAAAAAGGTAACAGATGTTTTAGATAGTAAAAATATTGAATATGCAATATATGATGAAACTAAACCAAATCCAACAGTTAAAAATGTTAATGATGGTTTAGCCCTATTAAAAGAAAAAGAATGTGATTTCGTTATATCATTAGGTGGAGGTTCAGCTCATGACTGTGCTAAAGGAATAGCTTTATTAGCTACTAATGGTGGAGAAATTAAAGACTATGAAGGTGTAGATAGATCTAAAAAGCCGCAATTACCAATGGTAGGTATAAATACAACTGCTGGTACTGGTAGTGAAATGACTTTATTCGCTATTATAACAGATGAAGAAAGACATATAAAAATGGCTTTAGTTGATAAACATTTAACACCAATTATAGCAGTTAATGATCCAATGTTAATGCTTGCTATGCCAAAATCATTAACAGCAGCTACAGGTATGGATGCTTTAACACACGCTATAGAGGCTTATGTTTCAACAGCGGCTACACCAATAACAGATGCTTGCGCAGAGAAAGCTATAGAACTTATAAGCACTTACCTAGTTAAGGCTGTTGAAAATGGAGAAGATGTAGAAGCGAGAGACATGATGGCTTATGCTGAATACTTAGCAGGAATGGCATTTAACAATGCAAGTTTAGGATACGTTCATGCTATGGCTCACCAATTAGGTGGATTCTATAACTTACCTCATGGAGTATGTAATGCAATATTATTACCACATGTTCAAGAGTACAATAAAGCTACAAGTGCCGCTAGATTAGCTAAAATAGCTAAGATAATGGGTGGAAATATTGAAGGATTAACAGATGAGCAAGGCGCAGATCTTTGCATAGATATGATAAAATCATTATCTCAAACTGTAGGAATCCCAGAAGGTCTTGGAGTATTAGGAGTAAAAGAAAGTGACTTCGAAACTTTAGCTACTAATGCTTTAAATGATGCTTGTGCATTAACAAATCCAAGAAAAGGAAATTTAGAAGAAGTAATAGCTATATTTAAAAAAGCTATGTAATTAAATTGCCACTTAATTAAATTTCATAATATATGAGCTATATTAGAAGCCAATTACAATAATTTTATTTAAGAGGTTTCTGATATAGCTTTTTTATAATTAAAAATAAGCTATGGTTTAAACCAGTGTTTATTCTTAGCTAGTCCTTAAGACATAGCTTAATTTTAAGTAAAAGTTCAATTTTTCAATTTGGTATCTTGAATTGACACTTCTGAAAGAAGTAAAAAGACGCCTTCTATTTATTGAGGTGTTATTTAAAACATATGGTATAATAACTGTGTATAACAGAATGGAAGGAATGATTTAATGAGCATAGCTATAATGGCATGTAGAAAAATGATAGGAAAGTGTGCTGCATCAGGGTGCTTTAAGGCATATAATAATTCAACAGCGGCCTTCAGTATTTATGGAGAAAATAAAGAGGATTTAGCTAGTTTCTTTTATTGTGTTGGCTGCAAGGATACATTAGTTGAAGGGGAAAATTGGATACATAAAATAAAGCAATTAAAAAAGAATGGTGTTGAAACAATACACATATCTCATTGTATAGAAGTTGAATGTGATGACTATAAAAAGCATGAAAGAATTTTAGAAAAAGAAGGATTTAAAATTGTTCACGGAACACATTAATATTTGATGATAAATATGTTTTAAAGATGGTATTAACTTTTAATTATATCTAAATGAATAGATAAAAATTAATACTTATATAGAAGTAGAGTTGAGTAATTAGTTTATATTAATGAGGAGGTATTAAATGAATTTAAAGAAGATACATCATGTAGCAATTATTGCTTCAGATTATGAGAAATCTAAAAATTTCTATGTTAATATACTAGGTCTTGAAATAATTAGAGAAGTTTACAGAGAAGAAAGGGATTCTTTCAAACTTGATTTAAAGATTGGAGAATGTCAAATAGAGTTATTTTCATTTAAAAATCCTCCAAAAAGACCAAGCTATCCAGAGGCTTGTGGATTAAGACACTTAGCCTTTAAAGTTGATGATATCAAATTAGAAGTAGAAAATCTTTTAAGTAACGGTATTGAAGTTGAAGACATAAGAGTTGATGAGCTTACTGGAAAGAGATTTACCTTTTTTAGTGATCCAGATGGATTACCAATAGAACTTTATGAATCTTAAAAAATAATATCAATTTAAATATGATTGAAAGAGGTCATATCAAAATAAAAAAATAAAGTCTTATAAATAGATTAGGAATTTTAGAATATTTATAAACTTTATCTTAAGTTTTTTTGATATAGCCTCTTTTGGTATTTACAAGATAAATTAATAGCTATAAATTAGTTTAGAAATTATAATTGTTAAAATTAAAAGTAGAATAGATATGGGTATAATTATTTGTTCTAAATTGAACCTTTAAATAATATACATATTATGTTAAGTAAATATTATGTGAAATGAGGGAAAAGAATGTATGTGTAGGTTATTAAAGGGTGGAATGAATAAAAAAAAGCTAATTTGTTCAATAATTGCTTGTTCAGTTGCATTAAGTCCTATGACAACGTTTGCTAAAGGCATAACAGGTGAAAGTAATATTAACGTTTCTTCAGAGAGGGAAGTAAAATCTAGAGAGGAGTTTTCAAATCAACCAATAGCATCTTATTGGTTTCCAGAAGATTTGTTAAATTGGAGTCCAGAAAATGATAAAGATGCTGTTTTTAATAAAAGTACAATTCCATTAGCTGAAAGAGTAGATAAGGATCGTTTAGAAACTGTTAATGAGAATCAAAGTAAAGATGTTAAAATAGCAGCCTTATCTATCATGAATGAGAGTACTACTGGAAATCCGTCTCAAGGTTTTAATGAATTTAGTTCAAACACATTTTCATATTGGCAATATATTGATTCATTAGTATATTGGGGAGGGTCAGCTGGAGAAGGAATAATAGTTCCACCAAGTGCAGATGTAACAGATTCAGCACATAAAAATGGAGTTCCTGTATTAGGTACAGTATTTTTTCCACCTGGAGCTTATGGTGGAAAGTTTAGTTGGGTAAAAGAATTTATTCAAAAAGATGAAAATGGTAATTTTCCAATGGCTGATAAATTAATTGAAGTAGCAGTAGAATATGGATTCGATGGTTGGTTTATAAATCAAGAAACAGCAGGTGGTAATTCTCAAGATGCAAAGGATATGCAAGAGTTTATAAAATATTTTAAAGAAAATGCACCAGAAGGCATTGAAATTATGTGGTATGATTCTATGACAAATTCAGGAAGCATATCATGGCAAAACCAATTAAATGATAGAAACAAAATGTTTATGGTAGATGATGCTGGGAATAAGGTTTCAGATAGTATGTTTCTAAATTTCTGGTGGAGCTATGGAAATCTTTTAAGAAATTCAAGAGATTACGCAAACAACAATGGAATTGACCCATATGATTTATATGCAGGAATTGATGTCCAAGCCAATGGATATAACACAGGAATAAGCTGGGATCAATTTGCTCCTAATGGGAAAAATCCATACGTTTCATTGGGATTATATTGTCCAAGTTGGACTTATTTTTCTTCAAATTCACAGGATGAATTTATGGAAAAAGAAAGTACATTTTGGGTAAATAAGATGGGAGACCCATCAGAAGTTTTAAGTAATGCTTCAAATTCAACTTGGAGAGGACTTTCAAATTATGCTGTTGAGAAAACAGTAGTTAATTCAATTCCTTTCATAACAAACTTTTCAATGGGAAATGGAGAAGCATATTATGTTGATGGAGAAGTTGTTTCAGAGGAGCCTTGGAATAATAGAAGTTTAAATGATATTATGCCTACCTATAGGTGGATAATAAATAATGAAGATGGTAACTTATTAAAAGCCGATATGGATTTTGAAACAGCTTATTATGGAGGAAACTCAATAAAGCTTGAAGGAAATTTAAGTGAGAATAAGTCTTCCACAATAAAACTATATAGTGCAGATTTATTAATACCATCAAATATTGAATTCTCAACAGTTGCTAAAGCAAATAATGAAGGGGTTAAACTTGATTTAGTCTTACAATTCCATGATGGAAGTGAAGCAATAATAGAGGGTGATAAAGACTTAGGAATAGATTGGACAAAGGTTGTTTATAATATGTCACCATTTGAAGGAAAATCAATAAAGAATATATCTTATAAGTTATCTAGTGATACTAATTTAGAAAATATAAAAGTTAATTTAGGAAATATAACAGTTAAAGATAATAACCACAGTGAAGTTGCAGATATAGAATCATTCTCTATAGATGAAGCAGAATTTAATGGAGGAATAAATGCTGGATTAAGACTTTCTTGGACTATAGATGGAAATAAAGAAAATATTAATCACTATGAAGTTTACAGCGTTAATGAAGATGGAAGTAAAGAATTTTTAGGAGCAACACCAAATACAAGTTACTTTGTAGGAAATCTAAAGAGAGTAAATTCTAAAGAAATCAATACTGATATAGAAGTTGTTGCCATAAATAAAAATTATGAATCTGGAAATAGTAAAACTGCTACCTTAGAATGGCCAGAATATCCGGCTCCAGAAGCTAAATTTGAAGTATCTAAAACCTTAGTAGCACCAGGAGAGAGTGTTACATTTACTAATACTAGTAGTGAGGTAACTGAGAATGTAGAGTGGGTATTTGAAGGAGCTAATATAGAAACTAGTACAGAAGATAATCCTACTGTAACCTATGAAAAAGAAGGAGTTTATTCCGTTACTTTAAAAGCTAAAAATTCATCAGGAGAAGACATTGAAATTATGGAAGAAGGTATAGTAGTCACAGAAGATGCCAAGAACATTTATAATATGGCATTAAATAAATCTACTACGGCTTCAGGATATGTTAGTGGAAGTGAGGCTCCAAGATTTGCAGTTGATGGTAGTTATAATACAAAGTGGTGTGCTGTTGGAAATGGACCACATTGGATAACTATAGATTTAGGAGAAGATAAGTTAATAGGAAGTGTGGGAATAAAGCATGCTCAAGCTGGTGGGGAAAGCCAATCCATGAATACTAGAGCATATACTTTATCTGTTAGTAGTGATGGAGAGAACTTTGAAGAGGTTTATAAAAAGAATGATAATCAGGGAGCTTCATCATTAGATAATTTTAAACCTGTTAAAGGAAGATATGTGAAGTTAAAAGTTGATAAGTCAACACAAGGGGGCGACGGTGCTGCTAGAATATATGAGGTTGAAGTAAATGGCATAGATTATAATGTGAAAAATGACTTAAAGAAATTAATAGATTCATCTAAAGAGGATTTATCAAATGCAGTAGAAGGTATGGAGATAGGTAATTATCATATTGGTGCAAAAGCTGATTTAGAAAAATTTATTACCAGTGCAGAAGGAGTCTATAATAATGAGAATTCTTCAGAAGAAGAAGTTAAAAATATTATTAAGGACTTAGAAAATGCCTTAGATAGATTTAACAAGCTAGTTATTGATGAATTTACTGGAGATATAAATAAGGATGGTGTAATAAATTTAGGTGACTTAGCTCTTGTTTCAAGATATCAAGGAAATGTAGACAATGACAATGAGTTAAGTATAAATAGTGATTTAAATCTTGATGGAGTAGTTGATCAGTATGAAGTTCAATTTATTACTGAAAAGATGTTAAATTAATAATAATTTTTATATAAATAGATTTTTAGAGATTATATTGAGCTCAATATAATCTCTTTTTTGTTTTATTATTCTTAAGAAGTAATTTGTAACTTTAAAATATAAATTAAAGATAGAGCTAGTTTATGTGAATTTTATTTAGATAAAAATTATAAAAAGCTATTAAACATACAAAAGAACTTTATATTCTTATTTGAAATTGAAAATATTCTTTTGGAAGTGTTGAAAGAACCACATTTAATATAGGTCCTTTAATAATTATATTATTTTTTTCTATATAATTTTTAAGTTCATATATAGCATTATTTCTTTGATCCTCTTCATAAGAAAGGCATAGATATTCGCCTTTAGGTATAACAAAGTTATGTAATTTTTTATAATCTTTTAAGAGAAAATAAATCTCTGAACTATCCTTGCTTCTGTCACCTAAGCCTTTAATATAAATTCCCTTTTCAAAAGATCGACTCTGAATAATTTTATTTATTTCCATTTTAAATTCTGAAAAAACCTGTTCTCTATGGGAAACTACAAAATTTATAGGCTTATTAATACTTTTCTTTAGTACATATCTTTCATCAAAATGTTTTTTATAAATATAGTTAATATTACTAACCTTAATGTTATTTTCAAAGTTTAATTTAAGCTCTAAAATATCATCTTTAATTATTTCTAAACTTTCAATTTCTTTTTCAATATAGTTTATTTTGTTATCTAGGAAATCTGTGAATTCTTTAGAATCTGTATTTTTATTTAAAATTAAATCAATTTCTTTTAAGGGAGTTCCTATTTTTCTTAAATATTTTATAAATCTTAGTTTTCTAAATTGATCTTCAGAATAATATCTATAATTAGTTTTAGGATCTATATGAGAAGGAACTAGCAATCCTATTTTATCGTAATTTCTTAATCTATCTATGGAAATTTCATTTATTTTAGAAACATCGCCTATGGAAAAAAGTTTATCCAAAAAAAATCTCACCTCATTTTAAAATTTATTCTTTACTCTAGTATTATACTAGAGTTTATAATAAGTATTATTAAAATTAAATTAAACCCAAAAATTATTTGTGAGGGAGTTTTTACTCCCTCTAATTTTGCTTTAAATTAAAGTTATGTTTTAAGTGAATACTAATTTTAGTTAGACTTTCAAATATGTTTAAAACATAGCCTAAATTTAAAATTACTTAGAAAACTACAGTTTTGAATTTTAATAGAAGAATTTAATGCTATCAATAAAAGTATTTACCAAAGCTTTTAAGAGCATTTATAGATTTTATTGCATATTACAAAAGATAAAAATAGAAGGAGGATTTATGGATAAAAAAAAGATAGGTAAGGCTTTATTATTTGGCATTATTACTGTGGTATTAATGCTTTTTTATGGAAGTGTTTTCGGCTTGGAAAATGGTGGAATAGGAATGATGATAGGACTGACAAGCTATGCACTTACAAGGATTGATTTAACAGCTTATCCAGTTTACAAAACAGCTACATTCATAGGTTTAAATGTGTACTTGGCCATAAGTTCATATTTTATAACAATAAATCCATTCTTAGGCCTTATTATTAATACTATAAATTTATTTAGTATTTTATTTATTTATATGAGAGAGTTTAAGAGTAGTATAGCCTATCTATTCTTGATGACTTATATAATTATGTGGGAAGATCCTACGACCTTAGAAAACTTACCTAAGAGGATAATTGCAATAATATTAGGGGTTTTCATCATAATAATAATAAACTTTATTTTTAATAAAAATAAGTTTAAGAAAAGTTCTAAAAATATAATTTTAGGAATTATAAAGAATCTTCAAATGGAAATAGAGAATATATTAAATGGAAATTGTAAAAAAGAAGAAAATTCCAATATACATAAAGAGTTAAGAAAATTAATGCTTTTACTTGATGAAAGAAATAGTAATGCTCTCATGTCAAATAATAAAGATAATATTTATTTTAATATTATTCTTATATTAGAAAGAATAAATACTATAATTTACAATACAGGAAAAGGAAATTTAAATGAAAATTTTAAAAAAGATTATTTAGAAATCTTAAAAAGTGAGTTAGAAGCACTGGAAAATGCTTTAAATAAAAAAGTTTTTCTGGTGGATGATAATAGTATTTTTAAAAACTTAGGTGAAAAATATAGTCCTTATAAAGTGGATAAAAAAGAAATAAGAGAAGGTATTGAACTTATTAGAATGTTAAGAATACTGTTTAATCACTTAAATAAGTATAAACAAGATGAATTAAAGAGCATATATGAAAGCAAAAGGAATTTTAAAGCATTAATTAGAAATAAAAGCAATTGGGGATTAAGAAGCTTAGGAGTATCTTATTCATTTAAAGTAGCTCTAACAGTATCTATAGCAATTTTCATTCTAGAAATTTTAAAACTTCCACAGGGAAAATGGATGGTTACTACGGTTTTTGTACTTCTTCAACCTTTTAAAGAGGATACTGTAACAAAAGCAAAGCATAGATTTAAAGGAACTGTATTAGGGGTTTCAATGTATTTGATTATATATACATTTATTCCTAAAGCTATTCCTATGCAATTGTTAATGCTAATTCTTTTATTTTGTTATTATATGTTTACTGATTATGATAAAAAGGTTATATGCATGGCTTTATTAATATTAAGTTTAGAAGGCCATGGACAAGTATTGATACCTGCTTTTCATAGATTTATATATGTTTTCATAGGAGCAATAATTGCATTAATAGCAAATAAATACTTTTTTCCATATAGCAAATCCAATATTATTCATGATTTAAAAGATAGATATGTGGAATTAACTAATAATCTTATTGAAGAATTAAGAAATGCAATAGAAAATGGGTTTAATAATGAAAATGTATTTAGATTAATGTTAAACTGTAGCTTCTTAGAATCAAAATTAATAGGTAATGAGAAGTTTGAAAATAGTGATTCATTTAATCAATTTGTAAGGAAACAAAGTGACATCATAAGAAGAATGAGATTATTTATATTATTAGCTCACTATTCAAAATGGCAAGTTTCCTCATCTGGTTTAGTTATTGATAAGACTTTTTTAAATAACTTTATTAATAAAATAGAGAAAGAATGCAAAGAAAATAATTAATAAGATAACAAATAAAAAAAGAGAATATAAAAACTTTAATTTAAAGTTATTTTTGATATAGCCTCTTTTTTTGATTAGGAATATAGGAGAATTTTTTTGTACTAAAAATTTATTAAGAAACTCTTTAGAAAATCTTTAGATTTATCTGAGGGGTTTCTTTATTTTTGGAATTTATTATAAGAGTATAGCAAATGAGAAGAGAAAAACTTAGTTTGGTAGAAGTTTTTTAGATATAGAAATTAATTAAGAAGGGGTAAGGGGTATGGATTTAGGAACTATAAATAATTATTTTGCACAATATGGACTTGTATTTTTATTTGTTATTATTCTTTTGGAATATATGAATTTACCAGGTTTTCCAGCAGGAATAATAATGCCAGCTGCTGGGGTAGTAATCTCAAGAAGTGATATGAATTTCTTTGTGGCACTTTTGGTATCAGTAATAGCAGGGCTTTTGGGAAGTTGGATACTTTACTGTATAGGAAGGTTTGGGGGTGATATCATCCTTAGAAAATATTTAAATAAATTTCCAAGTCATGAAGATTTCATAAATAAAAAGATAGAGTATTTAAGAGAAAAAGGTTATGCAGGAATTTTAATAAGTAAGCTTATTCCAATGGCTAGAACAGTAATAGCAATACCAGCAGGAGTTTTAAGATTAAACTTTATAAAATATAGTGCTTATTCAGCCTTAGGAATTTTAATATGGAATACAGCTTTAATATCATCTGGATATTTCTTTGGAGAAAAGATTCTACAGTTCTTTGGATAAGAGGTTTAAGTTATAAAAGAGAATTTAGATAGAGATTTAGAAATATAAAAAGAGTTTGGGGAAAGGAGATTAAAAATGAGAATAGCAATGTTTACTAACAACTATAAACCTTTTGTAGGCGGGGTGCCAATATCTATAGAAAGATTATCTAAAGAATTAAGAAACCTTGGACATGAAGTTTATATTTTTGCACCAAGTTATGATGAAACTTTATACGAAATAAATAGTGATGAAGAAGAAAATGTAATAAGATATAAATCCTTAAAAAACAAAAAATTAAAGGGGGAAATAGTTATTCCCAATATGTTTGATTTAGACATAGAAAAGTATTTTAGGAAGTTAAATATAGATGTTATACATGTTCATCATCCAATGTTAGTAGGAAATACGGCTCAATACTTAAGTAAAAAATATAATGTACCTTTAATCTTCACATACCATACTAGGTATGAACAGTATTTACACAATATAAAGGCATATGAAATCTTAGAAAAACATCAAAAAGATAATTCAATAAATCCTTTAAGAAAAGCTGAAGAGAAACTATTAAAATACACTAAAGAAAAGTTTGTACCAGGATATATAAAATTATTTTCTAATAGCTGTGATTTAATATTCTCACCTACTGCTTTAATAAAAGATTATTTAGAAGAAACTGGAGTGAAATCAAATATAAAGATTATGCCTACAGGGTTAGATGAATCTTATTTTAAAGAGGATGAGGAGAGTAATAAAGAAGTTAAAGACATTAGAGAAAAGTATAAAGGAGATAAAAAATATTTATTTTGTACAGTATCAAGATTAACTAAAGAGAAAAATTTAGACTTTATGATTAAAGGATTAAATGAACTAAAAGAAAAGGTAGGTGATAACTTCAGAATAATGATTATAGGGAAAGGTCCTTATAAGAGAGAACTTGAAGAAAATATAAATGAATTAGGATTACAGGATAACGTAGTGTTCTTAAACAGCATAGACAACAAGGTAATAACTAATTATTATAGAGCTTCTGATCTATTTCTATTTTCCTCAAAGTCTGAAACTCAAGGTATAGTTCTCCTAGAAGCAATGGCTGCAAGAGTTCCAGTGGTAGCATTAAAGGCAAGTGGAGTTGTAGAAGTTGTTAAAAATAAAGAAAATGGCTTTATGACTGAAGAGTACACTTCAGAATGGAGCCTAAAAATAAAAGAAATATTAGAAAACAAGGAGTTATTTAAAGTATTAAAACAGGGTGCTTATGATACGGCCTTAAAATACATGGCTTCAAATATAGCAAAAGAGGTTGAAGAAACGTATAGCTTTTTAGTGTATAAGAAAAAAGCATATTCAGGCTACAGAGATACTTTTAGAAATTATATGAGCTTATCAACAATTTTAAAAAAGGTTAATCTAAAAGCTTAAGTGAAAGTCCAAAATTTCAATTGGTTATTTTAGGATTATGTAATCTAAGTTAAAAAAGAATTTATTTTATTAGAGTATTTATTTTTAGATAGAACTGTAAGATCATCTTAATGAGCAGTTAGTATTGCATTATTCTGGAGTAGATGATAGTAATACTTTGCGAAATTAAGCTAGGTCTGAAGGTCTAGCGAAAAATAAATAAACTTTAAAATATAGTGAGGGGTAGGTGTAATTGGTGAAGGCAGTTGTAAAAAGGGCTTATAAGGTTTACTTGGATTTTGTTTTAAAAACAAGTACAGTAAGCTTTGAGAATTTTTATGAGATAGATGATGAAATCATGGATAATTGTATTTTAGGTTTTTGGCATGGTGATAGTTATTCCATGAATCTCCTACTAAAGAAGTTAAACCGGTATTATAAGGTCAAAAAAAATCAGGAGTTAGATGTAAATGTAGTTGTTACAGCAGATTCTAGGGGAGAGTATATAGAATACATGTTGAACTCATATGGAGCTCATGCATTAAGAATGCCAGATGGTGTTAAAATGAAGAATTTTCTTAAGGAATTAAGAGAAAAGAGCAGAGCAGAATCAGTTGTGGTATTGGCTTTAGATGGGCCAGTAGGTCCATTACATGAACCTAAGAAAATAGCTTTTTCCCTAGCGAAAGACTCTAAGAAGCCTTTTGTAGGAATAAAGGTTGAACACTCAAGAAAATTAAAATTGAAAAACAGATGGGATAACTATGGAATACCACTTCCTTTTACTAAGATACAGTTTTCAGCAGATGTTTTTGGAAATATAGATAATGATGTGTTAACAAATTTTAAAGAATATAAGGAAATAGTCAAAGAGAGACTATGTTCTTAACAATAAAAAAGCTTTCTATGATATTATTATATTGAAATAATTGGGATTAACAAAAGATTATGAAGTTAATGGGAGTTTAAGAGTAATTCAAAATTAAGCTAGGTCTAAGAGGAGAGTTAAAAATAAATGTTCACCTAAGATTGAGCTTAAAGTTAATACTTTGTAATTTAAACTACTGTTAATTTTTTTGAGTTAACAATAGGGTTCTAAGAAATTTCAATTAATAGTATGGAAGGAAGTAGAAATAAAATGAATAAGTTTAATATTTTAGTTGTTGAAGATGAAAAGGAAATAGCAGATGCTATTGAGATATATTTAAGAAACCAAGGATACAATGTGTTTAAAGGAAGCAATGGTTTAGAAGGATTAGAAATAGTTGAAAGAGAGGATATTCATTTAGCTATAGCGGATATAATGATGCCTAAGATGGATGGAGCAACAATGGTAATGAAGATCAGAGAGGAATATGATTTCCCTGTAATAATGTTATCAGCAAAATCAGAGGACATGGATAAAATTTTGGGATTAAATATTGGTGCAGATGATTATGTAACAAAACCTTTCAATCCTTTAGAGCTTCTTGCAAGAGTTAATTCTCAACTAAGAAGATATTCAAAATATTTAAATATGATGAAGAAAGATGAGAAAAAATCAAATGCTTATGCTATTGGTGGATTAGAAATAAATGTAGATAGAAAAGAAGTAACTTTAGATGGAGAATCAATAAAAGTAACTCCAATAGAATTTAAAATACTTCACCTACTTATGAGAAGTCCAGGAAGAGTTTTCTCAGCTGAAGAGATTTATGAAAGAGTATGGAATGAAAATGCAGTAAACACTGATACTGTAATGGTCCATGTAAGAAATATAAGAGAAAAAATAGAGATAGATCCAAAGAATCCAAAATATTTGAAGGTGGTGTGGGGCGTTGGCTATAAAATCGAAAAGCAGTAATTTAGAAAATAAAATAATTAAAACAGATGGAAAAACAAATTGGATTATTACCTTAATAATAGTAACTTTATTAGGAATATTATCTGTGGGAATGTGCTTATCTTACCCTATAATAGAAAAGAATTCAAAAGCATATGATGATAGTAATTATAGTTTGTTTAATAATGGAAATTTAAAACGAGAAATAAAGAACACTAATTATGCTATTTATTATGATTCTTTAGAGAAAAAGGCAAATGATGCAGGAGAGGAATTAGTCCCAGGAGAGAGTTTCTTTACTTTAAAAAGAGAGAATATAAATAAAGAAAATAGTCGTTATGATGAAGCTAAAAAGGAAGATATAGTAGAGTTAAATGAATCGGTTAAAAGAATGATTTTAGATTTAAATAATCTAGTGAACTTAAAAGTTTATGCTTTAGATGAAAATGGAGATTTAGTTTATACCAATGAAAAAAATCCATGGGTATTAGAAGGACTTGCTAAGAATTATCCTATGGGAAATTCAGATGTAAGCAGTAAATATAGATTCTCTGTAACTTTAAAATATGATGATAGAGGAAAGCTTACTATAGGTGATATTTATGGTGAGGATGAATATAGAGTTAAGCAATCACTAATCTCAAATAATGGTTATTATGAAGATTACATGCATTTAAACAATGAGTATGATGCTAAACCAATAGAAAATATGACCTTTGTGTATGCAGTCCCAAATACTTTAGAAGTTGGAGATGAGCTATACTATAATGAACTTAATAGAGACGACTATGCAATTAGGGATGCAAGTAGCATATTCGTTTTAGTAGGAGTTATAATTTCTGCATTATTAGCTTTAATAATACCATTTAAATATTCAAAGGATATATTATGGTTCAATAAGCTTTTAAAAATGCCTTTAGAGTTATTTTTAATTATAGCTTCCTGTGCTATTCCTATAATTGTGGAAAGTGGATCCTTAATAATAGCTCAAACCCTAAATGGTGATCTTTTAAATGTTCTAAAGAGTGCAGATATATGGTATTTAGATAGTATTGCATATATTTTAAATATACTTTTCTGGATATTTATATATGGAGGAATATTCTTTGGAATAACTTATATTAAGAATATTTTTAATATGGGATTCAAAAAATATTTAAGAGAACAGGTATTAATATATAGATTTAAAGAAGTTATATTTGCAGGTATAAGAAAAATATCAAGATATATTAAAGGAATAGATTTAAATAAGAAAAGTGATAAAGTACTTGTAATACTTATAGGAATTAACTTTATCTTAGTATCATTACTTTGCTTAGTTTGGTTCTTTGGCATATTTGGAGTAATTTTATATTCAGCAGCTTTATTATACTTTGGTAGAAAGTACGTTAATAAGTGGAAAGATGACTACAATAAGCTTTTAGAAAAAACTAAGGAAATAGCAAGTGGAAACTTAGATTCTAAGACTGATGAAGATTGTGGTTTCTTTAATCCAATGAGAGATGAATTAAATAATATTCAAAAGGGATTCAAAGCAGCAGTTGAAGAGGAGGTTAAGAGTCAAAGAATGAAAACAGAGCTTATATCAAATGTTTCTCATGACTTAAAAACTCCATTAACATCAATAATTGCTTACGTTGATCTTTTAAAAGGAGAAGAGGATGAAGAAAAGAGAAAGGATTATCTAGATACTCTAGATAAGAAATCTCAAAGATTAAAATATTTAATAGAAGATTTATTTGAAGTTAGTAAGGCTACTAGTGGAAATGTTAGCTTAAATATAATGAATGTAGATATTTCATACCTTATGAAGCAAGCTATCATAGAATTAGATGACAAAATAAGTGAAGCTGGATTAGATGTTAGGCTTTCAATGCCAGACAATAAGGTGATTTTACCTTTAGATAGTCAAAGAACTTACAGAGTCTTTGAAAACTTAATAGTAAATGTGGTTAAATATGCTCTTCCAAATTCAAGAGTATATGTAGAACTTCAAGATAGAGAATCAGATGTAGAAATTACTATTAAAAATATATCTGCAGAAGAAATAACATTCAATGTTAATGAAATTTCAGATAGATTTGTAAGAGGAGATAAATCTCGTAACACAGAGGGTTCAGGATTAGGGCTTGCAATAGTTAAGAGCTTCGTTGAACTTCAAGGAGGAAGATTCAATATAGAAGTAGATGGAGATTTATTCAAATCTATAATAAACTTCAAGAAGAACTAAAACAAATTTTCTTAAGAATTCTTAATAATTTCTTTTGAAATCTTAACATTAATCTTATAAAGGACTTAAAGATTAATCTATAAAATATCTATTAAGCTAGTTAGTTTTTAATTAGCCTAATGGATATTTTTTTTTATTAAGTTTTAAATGAGTGGAGGAAATAAGATGTTTGATTTCATAAAAGAATTTATTAAGGAACCTAAATTTATAGGAGCTATTGCGCCAAGTGGGAAAGAATTATCAAATAAAATGATAGAAGATATAGATTTTAAAAGTTGTGATTGTATAGTTGAGTATGGGCCAGGTACTGGAGTGTTTACTGAGAAGATAATGGCACGAAAAAGAGAGAATACTGTATTTTTAGTCTTTGAAACAAATTATGAGTTTTATAAAAGTCTAAATGATACATATGGACACAAGAAAAATGTTAAAATAATAAATGATAGTGCCGAAAATATTAAGTTTTACTTAGAAGAACTTAATATAGAGAGTATTGATTATATAGTATCTGGATTACCTTTTACTTCATTACCTAAAGAAGTATCAAAAGCTATATTAAAAGCTTCAATTGAGGTCTTAAAAGCGAATGGATATTTAATAACATTTCAGTATTCATTAGCTAAAAAGAAATTTTTTAATGAGTACTTCAATGACATGAAGGTAAAGAGAAGTTTAATAAATTTACCTCCGGCATATGTATTAACCTTTCAAGGAAATCAATCTAGAGTTTGTTCAAAAGTATAGAATATTGCTTTAAATATATTTTAGAATTCAAAAGTGACTTTGCATATATGAATTTATAAGTACGGATTTATAGGATAAAATAATCAAATAGTAAATTATTTAGATTATGTCAATTAGGATATCTTAGATTCTTAATAAATGTATTAAAGGTTATATAAAAATTAAAGGAGGGAGTCTTCTAATAAAAGTTTTATATTATTTAAGTTAATAGTTAATTGAATCTTAAATTATGAATTGAGATTAAAGTTACATTTCGAAATTTGATTAGTTATAAATAACTTTATAAAGATAAGTAGTGAAGTGTACAAATTAAATTTAAACTAAGGTAAAACAAAATTTTAAGTTACTTTTATTAGAATTTAGAAGAAGATTATGAGTGAAAAAATATTAGTGGTAGATGATGATTTAAGTATAAGAAACTTAGTTCAGGTATATTTAAAAAATGAAAATTTCCATGTTGAAACAGCTTCAAATGGAAAAGAAGCATTAGAAATGATAGAAAATGATGAATTTGATTTAGTTATTTTAGATATAATGATGCCAGAGCTAGATGGAGTATCAACTTGCATAAAAATTAGAGAAAAATATATGATGCCAATAATATTTCTTTCAGCTAAAGGGGAAGAAATTGATAAGATACAGGGATTAATAGTAGGGGCAGATGATTATATATCTAAACCCTTTGGAGCTATGGAACTTATTGCAAGAGTAAAAGCTCAGCTTAGAAGATACAAGAAGTTCAATCAGAGTACAAAGGATAAAAATATAATTGAAATAGAGGATTTAAGAATTAACACTAATACTCATGAAGTAACTATTAGGGAAGAGAATATTAAACTAACTCCAAAAGAGTTTTCTATATTAGAGTGTTTAGCAAAAAATAAAGGGGTAGTATTTAGCGTAGAAAAACTTTATGAAAGTGTTTGGGGAGAAAAATTTGCTGTTTCAGATACATCAATAGTAGTTCATATAACAAATTTAAGACAAAAGATAGAGCTAGATCCTAAAAATCCTCAATATATAAAAACTGTATGGGGAGTTGGATATAAAATATGAAAAAGAAAATCTTTAATAAATTAGCTTTTAGATTAATTTTATTAATACTAAGTAGTATATTAATTAGTATGGCTATTTCTTTTTTTATAGGCAATGGGTTTTCAATTTCAATACAAAATGAGTATATATATATTTCTTGGTATAACTCTAACATTCCAGGTGTTATTTCAATAGCAAAAGATCCTTATATACAGGGGCAAGCCTTATTAAGGGAGTTTAATTTTTATTCATTACTTATGGTTTTATTTCCAGTAATTATTTTTTTTATGATATTTTTAACTGTTATTAATAAAAGAATAAAATATTTAGAGTACATTACTAGAAGTTTAAGTGAGATTAAAAATGAAAAATATCTAAAAAAGTTAGATGTAATAGGAAAAGATGAAATTTCGGAATTAGCTAAAGGAATAAATATAATGTCTGAGAGATTAAAAGAAAATTATGAAAAAGAAAAGAAGAATGAAGAGGCTAAAAATGAACTTATAGTAGCAGTATCCCATGATTTAAAAACTCCTTTAACATCAATAATTGGGTATTTAGATCTTTTAAATGACAATAAATATGATTATTCAGAGGAACAAAAAGCATATTTAGATATTGCTTATAAAAAAAGTTTAGATTTAAAAAAACTAACTGAAGAATTATTTGAATATACTAAATTAGCAAATGACTACATAGAGTTAGAAAAAATAAAATTTAATATATCAATATTATTAAATCAGTTAATAGGAGAATATACTCAATTTTTTAATGAAAAAGGTATAGATGTTAAGATTGAAAATCCTTTTAGTGAAATTAATTGTGAGATAGACATACAAAAGATAATTAGAGTTTTTGAAAATTTAATAAAAAATGCAGAGAAATATAGTTATCCAGGTAGTAAGTTTAAGATTACGGTTGAAAGAGAACCAAATATTGTGAAGTTTATATTTGAAAATGAAGGAGATAAAATAGAAAAAGAAGATTTAGAAAAAATTTTTGAAAAAATGTATAGGCTAGATAAGGCTAGAAATTCAGAAAATGAAGGCTCAGGATTGGGGTTAGCTATATCTAGAAAGATAGTTGAGCTTCATGGTGGCAAACTGTGGGCAGAGTGTAATGAAAATAAAATAAGTTTTAACATGACATTACCTATATAAATTTAAAATAGAATTAAAAATAAATATTAAATAAAGGATACTTAAAACTCAGTAGATTAGAGTTTTATTATAAGAAGTATAAATTAGCTTAAAAAGATTTATGGAGTTTAGCTGATTTATACTTTTTTTATTATCTTATATTTGGTTGTGCTTAAAAAAAGAAAAAGTCAAAAGTTTAGTTAAAAGTTAATATCTATGTAAAGTATAGTTTAAATAAAAAATAAACTCTTAATAATTCTTAATAAATTTCTAGATTATATCTTAATAAAGTTTTTTTAATATATGAGTATAGAAATTAATAAAAAGGAGAATTAGTTATGAGTAAAGATAGATATGATAATTTAAAAGCTATGAAAAGAAATGACATGATTTTTAGAAGTGGGGTTATAGGAAGTACTTTAGGAATAATTATTTTTTATAAATTTTATTTAGCTTTAGCGGTGATAATAAGCACATTTACAGCTTATTATTTTATAAAAGAAAAAAATACTAGAGTTAAGCTTAATAAGGCATAAGGAAGAGGTAAATATTATGAAAGAGATTATTTATTTTCTTACATGTTTAGTGCAACCTATATTTTTACCAATTCCAGAGGTTGTAACAGTTCTTGCAGGAAGTGCAGCATTAGGATCGTTTAAGGCTTTTATTTTAGGACTTTTAGGAACTACAATAGGAATTTTAATTATGTATTTTTTATCAGTTTTAGGAGCTAAAAAAATAATAGATAAATTAGTAAATAAGAAGCATTTAGAAAAATATAAAAGCTATGTAAAAAGAAACGAAATATTATTCACAGGATTATTATTTATATTTCCAATATTGCCAGATGAAATTGTATGTGTTGGAGCAGGGGTTACAGGAATATCTTTAAAGGTGTTTTTACCTATAACAATATTATCAAAATTAATCACTTCATTTACTTTGGCATACTCATGGGAAGTGGCAAATATTTTATCTTTAAGTAAGATGGAACTAGTGCTTATAGAATTAATAATTTTAATTTTATTAGTTTTAATAAAAGAGATATTCAAATTAAGGAATCTGAATAAGAACGTAATTAATTACTATAATTATTAAATTACTTTTTGTTTTTTTATGATTATGCTTTGAATTAATGCTAATTTTAGTAGAATTTTATCTGCGGAAAATAATAGCGTTAAGAGACTTTTTCTGTTTGATGCGTATTTCTTAGTAATACGATATAACTAAAGTTCTATTATATAAGTGAAAATCCAAATTTAAATTGGGACTTTCACTTATAATTAAGTTTGGTCTTAAGGATTAGATAAAATTAACATTCAATTAAAGTAGAGTCTTTGTTATATATCTGTAATTATATAAGATTTAAAGAAAATCATAATATTAATTAAAAAATATGCACCTAATTTAAATTCTTCAAAGAAATATTCATTTTTTCACTGAAAAATATAAAAAATAGATTTTGTTAAATTTTACAAATGTGGTATAATGCTCGACAGAAGAAATGAAGAAGAAAAAAGGGGCATAAACATATGGAGAAAAAGAGAGAAAAGAGAATAACAGGTAAGCTTCTTATAGGCAATTTAATTATGATAATTGGAATAGTTGCCTTTGTTACTTTATATGGAGCAGTTTTTGGAAGCTCAAATAGTCTTATAGGTGTATGCACTGTAACGGCAATGCTTATGTATGGATCAATTCACTTAAGCTTAAAGTTAAATGAAGCTATCATAACAACTATATTATCTTTTGTTTTAATGGGAATTTCTACTCAGTTAAGTTCGTTAAATCCATTTTTAGGACTAGCAATAAACTTTATAAGCGTATTTATAGTAACCTATTTAGTTACTAATAAGATGGAAACTAAAGCTTATTTACCATTTATATTATGTTATGTTTTTATTGGAGGAACACCAGTCACTTGGAGAGAATTTCCTATTAGACTAGTGGCTCTTTTATTTGGAGGAATACTTATATCTTTAGTTTATTATTTTAGTCATAGAAAAAAAGATGATTCAGATCATATGAATATTACTGAAATGATAAAAACTATGGATAAAAATACACTTCAATTTAACTTTTCTTTAAGAATGGCAGTTGGTTTATCAATAGCTATGTTTATAGGAAGTGTGTTTGGCTTCCAAAAAGCAATGTGGATAAGTATAACAGTAATGTCAATAACTCAACCACATTTTGGTGATACAAAGACAAGAGTAAAACAAAGATTCTTTGGAACTTTAATAGGGGCAGCAATATTCATTTTATTATTTGTTTATATTGTTCCTTCAAATTTTAGTACCTTAGTTTTACTTGTTCTAAGTTATATTTATACCTTTGTTAAAGAATATAAAGTGCAAATAGTTTTTATAACAATGAATGCTTTAGGAGCAGCAATGATTTTATTTGAACCAGGAATTTCAGTGCCTATGAGGATAGGATTTATAAGTGTCGGGATAATAATAGGTTTAATAGTGAACAAAGTTATTTATGGAAAATTAAAATTAGATAAAGAAGATGAAGAGATAGAGAAAATCTGTAGATCTATGGATAAAGTAAGTAATGGCTTTTAAGGAAGTTCTATTTATCATAACCTCTAGTTAGAATTGTCTTACAGGTTATCTGAAATTTGTACCAAGACATTTATAAAAAAAGAAATAAATTAAAACAGAGCCTATAAATAAAAATGGAGTAAAAGTCTTTCATATAAAAGAGACTTACGAAATATAAGTAATGGTTCAGTAATCTAGCTATTCAAAAAGTAAATAGTAGGGGGAAGACCATTAATAAAAGATGATAGTAAAGTTTGTTTAATAACTTTACTATCTTTTTTATTTTAACTAATATTCCTTTTAAAAATATTAGTTCTATTTTAGTTATTTAAAATTAGTTTTAGATAGAATAAGGATTTTCATAAAAACCACATCGCTATATTAAGAATATAGGTTTTTAAGAGGCGTATATATAGTATGTATAGTTATTTTAGTGGGAGGAATTTATGAAGTTAAAGAAATTATTAGCTTTAACAACAACATTACTTTTAAGTACATCCTTATTAGGAGGAATAGAAGTATTATCAAAAGAAAAATTTAGCATACCTATGGAAGGATTAAAAGGATATTGGACCTTTGAAGAAAGTAGTGGAAATACAATAATAGATGAAAGTGGAAATAGTAAGAATGCTACTATTAGAGGGGATGGAGTTATTATAAATAATGGAGTGAGCAATAAAGGATTAGAACTTACAGGAGAAAAAGGAACTTTTTTGAGTATTCCGTCTATATTAAACATGGCAAATGAGGACTCAACAGTTTCTTTTTGGGTAAATATAGATGAAGAAACTTCTGATAATAGAGTTGAAAACACAATTCTATTACAACAGGAGGGGGCAGGGCGCTCAATACTTTATTATGCTCCTAGTAATCAGAGAGATAGGTTAGGATCTTTTGTTGGTGGAAGTAATATTTATGGAGAAGAATCCTTAGAACAAGGAAAATGGTATAACTTAACCATAGTAAGTAAAAAAGATAAAAAAGAAATTGATTTTTATGTAAATGGAAAGCTAGATAGTACACATACTGTAGGAGCATTTCCAAATTCTAATGATCCTCTAAGAATTGGAGATCATAAAGGAAATGATGGGTATGCCTTAAATGGAATTATAGATGAAGTTTTAATATATGGAAGAAGTCTATCTGAGGATGAAATAAGCAATATATATTATGAAAATGCAACTATTGATTCTTTAAAATTAAATCTAGAAAATTTATTAAATGAAGCTAAAGAACTTTATTCTTTAACAAATGGAATGATTGAATCTTCTTTAAATGAAAGACTAGAAAATGAAATGATTTTAAGTGGAAAATTTTTAGAAAATGAAAGTACAAATAAAGAAGAATGTTTAAATAGAATAAATAATTTGAAGAAAATTATTGAGGAAGTAAATGATTTTGTAAATGAAGAGCTTAAAGATAAGGTTGTAATAAGCTCTAATATGGACAATGTCTTTAGAACTGTAGACAAGGCTTTATACGGTGCTAATCATAGATATCATAAGGATGGATATGGTTCATATGATAGTGAAAACTTAAAAATTAAAGAGGAATTTGATGTGCTTTATGATGAATCTTCTTTCGGTTCTGTTAGATATCCAGGAGGAAAGGTTGCAAACCTTTTCCAGTGGAAAAGATCAATTGGAGACGTCAGTGAGAGAAAACATACAATTCATGGTGATCCAGAGCAAGTACCAGAGTTTCCTTACTTTGGATTAGATGAGGCTGCTAGATATGCTGAAGATAAAAATAGTGAATTTATTTATGTTTATAATATGGGAAATGGAAGTAAAGAGGATGCTGCTGATTTAGTTGAATATTTAAATTGTGAAGTTGGAGAAAATCCAAATGGAGGAATAGATTGGGCTCAAGTCAGAGCTGATAATGGTCATCCAGAGCCATACGGAGTAACAAATTTTGAAATTGGAAATGAGTTTCAACTGGGCGAGCAAGGATATTGGATAAATAATACTTCAGATAGATTAGCTTCATATATAGATGGAGGATTAATTAACTTTACAAATCAGTATGTAGTTGAAGAAGAGGATTGGAGAAATAACACAGCTGGAAAGAGTAACGGAAAGCCTAATCAAGAGAAGGAAATAAGATATTATCCAATAAAAGAAGAAACATTAGTTTTGAAGGTTGGACAGGAAATTTGGACAAGAGTAGATTCACTAGAAAATAGTGAAGGAGGAAAAGTTTTTGAATATGATAATTCAACAGGAAAAATAAGTTTCGGTGATGGAATTAAAGGAGACATTCCTTCAAATAATTTAGATATAAAAGTTTCTTATAGTGCATATAGAGATGGATATGTTGATTATTATGAAGAAATGAAAAAAATAGATCAAAATATTAAGGTTTATTCAAGCTATGATTCTCATGAATTTGTAAGAAGAATGGGGACTAACAAGTACTATGATGGAGTAGTTATTCACCCTTATTCAGGAACAATAAACAGTTCTGATCCTAAATATTATGAAAAGATACTATATAGAGCTGAGGAGAGAGTAGCAGATGTTAAAGCATATGAAGATTTAATGAAAGCTACATTAGGAGAAGAAAAGAGTAAAGATAAAAAGGTGGTTGTTTCAGAGTATGGAATGTTTAGAGATGATAGTAGATTTGTAAAATCTCAAGTAAATGCTCTTTATACAGCAAAATCTTTAATAGGCTTAGCTGATATAGCCTCTGTTCCATATGCAAATAAACATTGTTTAATAGACTTCCCTGATGGAGATCTACTAGGACCAGGTCAACAGGCTATAATTCAAAGTATAGTGAATAAGGAGACTGGAGAAATAGAATTTGTAGCAACCCCAACAGCTAAAATATTCACTT
Source organism: Clostridium sp. LIBA-8841 (assembly GCF_057782475.1). Taxonomy (NCBI): domain Bacteria; kingdom Bacillati; phylum Bacillota; class Clostridia; order Eubacteriales; family Clostridiaceae; genus Clostridium; species Clostridium sp. LIBA-8841. Next base: position 692,276 of record NZ_CM173488.1, read on the forward strand.
TATTTAATAAGATGACAGGAAAGCATGTTCTAGAAGAAAAGGTAATAAATAATAAGCTTTTAAATATTGATGGAAATAGAAATTTAGAAGCAGTTGAAACTATGGTAAGTAAGGATGATGAAGGAAATCTTTATTTAATGATGGTTAATTCTGCTAAAGAAGAAATAGATGTAAGAGTACAAATTCAAGGCTTTGATTTCGCAGGAAAATCAGGAAACATAATGAGAGTCGATGGACCAAGTTATGATGCTGAGAATACTGTGAATGATAAGGATAATGTTGTTGTTGAGGAAGAGGATTTAAGCCCTTCTGAAAATTCATATTTAGATTATAAGCTTACTCCTCATTCTGTTACTGCTATTAAAATAAGCAATGAAGAGAGTGATTATAAGGGAGAACTTCAAAATACAATAAATGAATTAAGAGCATTATATGAAGATAGCGTAGAAGGATTTAATCTTGGAGAATATCATGAAGGGGCTAAGGCTAGATTAAATGAAGTTTTAGATAAGGCTCAGCTAGTATTAGAAAAAGAAAATTCTACTAAGGAAGAAGTAATACAAGTACTACAAGACTTAAAATTAGCAAAGGATAGTTTCAATAACTTTAAAATATTAGAAACAACTGGAGATTTTAATAATAATAAAAAGATAGATATAGGAGATTTAGCTCTTGTTTCAAGAAATTATAATTCATCTAATAGCCCATATGACTTAAATGGAGATAGATTAGTTGGAGAGTATGAACTTAATTTCTTAAACTTTAGAATTTTAAATTAGATAATATATTTTATAGATAAATGATATTTAAAACTTATTAAAAAAATTAATAAGGATAATTAAGTAGGGTTCAAAGTTTATACTTAAATGATTAAGTTTTTAGTAAAATAAGTTTCTAATAAATAGAGGTTGTGCTTCAACTTCTACCAGAGAAAAAACTAGAAAGTTTTTTGGAGAGATGGTAGAAGAGAAGGCAGCCTTTTTTTATTAGCTTTTGGTAATATGATATATAAAAAACAACTATAAGTTTTAATTATATAACAAGGATAAAGATATTTCACAGTGATATAATTACTTATAAGAGAGGGTTTCTATAAGATAATCAATTTATAAATAAGCTTTGTTTTAAGTTAATTTTTACTTTTTTTAGTGCTTTAGATTTATGAAATAAAATAATTAAGATTCATTATAGTAGATTTAAAGTTCTATATGAGGTTAACATTGTTTTAAAACAGAGCCTATAAATAAAAATGGGGGGAAAGGCTTTGATAAAAAAAGAACTAGAGAAATATAAGGCATATAATGAAATAACACCTAATATGGGATTAAGCGATAAACTGGCAGTAGATAGAACCATATTAGCTAAAGAGAGAACGGACTTGGCTTATTTTAGGACAGCTGTAAGCTTTGTTGTAGCAGCAATAACTTTGTATAAATTATTTGAAGGAAATGCTTGGGGAATATGCACGGCCTTAATACTTATTATAAGCGCTATATATGTAAGTATTAGGGGAATAAAAGTATCTTTAATTACAAAGAAAAGGCTTAATTTAAAATAGGCCTTTTTTTTATATAAAAAATATTATATTAGCATTTTATTGTGAATATATATTGTGCATATGAAATATACATGTAGAGTTGATTTTTTATGGTGTAGATATTAGATAGTTAAGTTAGATTATCTAAAATTAAAAAATAATATATGAAAATAAATATTTATAAGAACAATATTATATTAAGGCCACAAAGTAATTGTTATTGATAATAGGAAGATAAATTTATTGTTAAATAAGTTTATTTTAAGTTAAAAATAAATTTAAAAAGTATAAAAGAAGAAAATTGTATAAAAAAGTAAAAAATGTCTAGAGTTTTTTTATTATTTTAATAATATAAATTAAAAAATAATTAAATTTAAAAAAGATATAAAAGTACAATATTAATAAAAAATAAATAAAAAGAATTAACTGTTAAAAAATACAATATAGAATATTAAATAAATAAAAAATGAAAATTATTATGAAATTTTTACTACTTGAGCAATGTCGAATTTAGCATAAAATCGATTCTTTAAAGAAAAAATTAATGATGCTATAATTACATTAATTAACTCAAAAGAATTAATATGGAAAAGTAAGGGGAGTAATAATGGAAGAAAAAACATTGGATATTCAAGAAGTTCTATATGCCTTAAAAAAAAGATATAAACTTATGATAATCATTATATTATTACCAGTTTTATTTTCAGTGTATAAAGCTTCTCAAATGAAACCAAGTTATGAATCTAGAGTGAAATTCTTTGTTGGTAAAGAGGGAATAAAAGGCACTTATTCGCCTAGCGAGCTTGAAGCATATAAAAGTATGATTGGAGCTTATGTAGAAATTTTTAATAATGAAGATGTTGTAGCAAAACTTTTAAAGAAAGCTAATGTAAATTTGCCTGCTAACTATGTTAGAGCTGGATTATCTTTTATTCCTGGTGGTGGTTCAATACCAACATTAGAAATAAGTTATAGGTCTTACAATAAAGATGAGGTTGATCAGATTATTAAAGTTATGACCGATGGATTTGAAAGTACAGTTGGGGAGTATATAGAAAATTCTAATATTGATATATTAGATTCTCCAAAATCAAGGATAATTGTTCCGAATAAGAAAAAAGTTATCTTAGTTGGAGTTATAGCTGGATTAATATTGGCTTTAGGTGTAGTTTTTGTTTTAGATTATTTAGATAATTCTATAAAGAATAAAAAAGAGCTAGAAAAGACTTTACCTATTCCGGTAATAGGAGAAATACCAATACATGATTAGAGAGAAGGGAGGGGTTAGGTGTTTTTAGTAGATAAAGACCCAAAGTCAATAGCAGCAGAAAGCTATAGGGTATTAAGAACAAGTTTAGAGTATTCATCTATAGATAAACAATTGAAGAGTATTGTTATAACTAGTTCTGAGCCAGGTGAAGGAAAATCAACGGTTGCTGGGAACTTAGCTTCAATAATAGTACAAAATAACAAAAAAGTAATAATGATTGATTGTGATTTAAGAAAACCAACAATTCATAAAAAGCTTGGGATATCAAATGCTATAGGCTTAACAGAATATATTGTTGGAAAAAATGAATTAAACAATGTAATACAAGTATTAGATGAGAATTTTAGTGTTATAACATCGGGAAAGATTCCACCAAATCCTTCTGAAATCTTGGCTTCAAAGGCAATGGAAAATCTTTTAAAGGCATTAAGTGTATGCTATGATTATGTAATTTTAGATACACCACCTTTAAGAGCTGTTACTGATGCTCAGATTTTGGCTGGTAAATGTGATGGAACAATAATGGTTGTAAGAGCCGAGGCAACATCAAAAGACTCAATAATGAAAGCGTATAAAGAGCTTGAAAAAGTTAGAGCAAATGTTTTAGGGGCAGTCTTAAATGGGATAAAGGGAAATAATAAAAGTTATTATTATTACACTGAAAAAAACAAAGAGAAAAACAATAAGAAAAAAGTAAAGGTTAGGGCTTGATAGATTTTAATATTATTTATTTTGGAGGGGGAAAATGGGTAAAGAGGGTAAAGTTAAAGCTCTTCTTTTGATGTCATTAGATATTCTAACAATAGTAATCTCTTATATATTAGCATTTATCGTAAGATTTAATTTTGATTTTAGCATTGAGCAAAAAAAAGGACTAATATTATTTTTACCAGTAATAGTGATGATATATATATTTATGCTATCTATATTTAAAATGTATAAGAGTATATGGACTATTATGGGACTTGATGAAGTAGCCTTTGGAGTAATAGCCTGTTCACTTGCTACGAGTATTATATTACTTACTATTACAATAATACCAAAGAAAGTAGATCATATTATTGTTCTTCTAGCAGGGGTATTTATAATGATTTTTACGATAGGGATACGAGTATCATTTAGAATTTACAGAAGAATGCTTGTTCATGGAAAAGTTTTACTTAAATACAATAATAAGGATAATATGGAGAGGGTTTTAATAATAGGAGCAGGTTCTTGTGGACAACTTATAATAGAAGAAATTAGAAAGCAAAATCCTATTAAACAAAAGGTCATTGGAGTTATAGATGATAATCCAAATAAGATAGGAACATATTTAAGGGGAATTAAAATACTTGGTAATAGAAATAAAATTAAAGATATTGTAAGGGAGAAAGATATTGATTTAATTTTAATAGCCATGCCTTCAGTTAGTGGAGAAAAGAAGAAGGACATTATAGAAATATGCCAAAGCACAAAAAGAAAAGTAAAAATAATTCCAGGAATGTATGAACTTATAGGCGGAAAAATAAGTTTAAGTAGAATGAGAGATGTGGATTTAAGGGATTTATTAGGAAGAGAAGAAGTAAAGTTGGATAAGGTTGGAATAAAAGATTATATAGAAAATAAAGTTGTTATGGTAACTGGTGGAGGAGGATCTATTGGATCAGAGCTATGTCGTCAGATAGCTAGGTTTTCTCCTAAATTACTTTTAATTTTAGATATTTATGAAAATAATGCTTATGAGCTTCAGAATGAGATAAAAAGAAATTTTCCAGAACTTAAAAAGAAAGTATTAATAGCTTCAGTAAGAGAAGAAAAGAGACTTGATAATATCTTTAATGAATATATGCCACAGGTAATTTTCCATGCGGCTGCTCATAAACATGTTCCTCTTATGGAGAGTAGTCCAGAAGAAGCTATTAAAAATAATGTAGTTGGAACATTAAATGTTGCTGAATGTGCTCATAGATATGGAGCAGAGAGGTTTGTATTAATTTCAACTGATAAGGCTGTTAATCCAACGAATGTCATGGGGGCATCAAAGAGAATTTGTGAAATGATAATACAAGCTATAAATAAAGAATCCAACACAGAGTTTGTAGCTGTAAGATTCGGAAACGTTCTTGGGAGTAATGGATCAGTAATTCCATTATTTAAAAAGCAAATAGCAGAAGGGGGACCAGTAACTCTTACTCATGAAAAAATAACAAGGTATTTTATGCTTATTCCAGAGGCAGCACAGCTTGTTCTTCAAGCTGGAGCCTATGCAAAAGGGGGAGAAATATTTGTATTGGATATGGGCAATCCTGTACGAATATATGATTTAGCAAAAGATTTAATAAAACTTTCTGGATTTGAACCAGATATTGATATAAAAATAGAAATAAAAGGACTTAGACCAGGTGAAAAATTGTATGAAGAACTTCTTATGGACGAAGAAGGGCTAAGAAAAACAAGTCATGAAAAAATATTTATTGCAAGACCTGGTGAGTATGATTTAGAAAGATTAAAGCTTGGAATAAATGCTTTAAAAGAGATAGCTGATCTTGGGGATGTGGAGACATTAAAAACTGCACTTCAATTTATTGTGAAGACATATACAAGATTAGATGATGTAGATTCTGAAAATAATAAAATTTTTAATGAGGTTGCATCAACCAAGCCAAGTGAATTTATACTATCTTAAATATTAAATTTCAACTAGGATATATGCTTATAATTTGAGTATATATCCTAGCTGAAAGGTGATTAGTTTAAGTTGGTAATTTTTTAGATTAAATATATAGTTATGGTAGTAAAAATAGTAATTTTAAATGGTGGTTATTTAGAATAATGTAGGGGGACTTATTTTGGAAAAAAAGAGAATATTTTTAGCTTCACCTCATATGGGAGGATTAGAAGAACAGTTTGTTAAAGAGGCTTTTCAAAGTAATTGGATAGCACCTCTTGGACCAAATGTAAATGCTTTTGAAAAAGAGATGGCAGAATATGTAGGGGTAAAAGGGGCTTCAGCTATGGTATCTGGAACAGCTGCTCTTCATATGGCATTAAAATGTATTGGAATAAATGAGGGGGATAAGGTTTTTTGCTCAAGTTTAACCTTTGCAGCAAGCTGTAATCCTATAATTTATGAAAAGGGCAAACCTGTATTTATAGATTCAGAACCAAATGGATATAATATGTCTCCAAGAGCTTTAGAAAAAGCTTTTAGAAGCTGTGAGGAAGATGGACAACTTCCTAAAGCTGTAATTGTGGTAAATCTATATGGACAAAGCGCTGATTTAGATAAGATTAAAAAAATATGTGATTTTTATAATGTACCAATAATAGAAGATGCGGCAGAATCTTTAGGAGCAACTTATAAAGGTAAGATGAGTGGAACCATAGGGGAATATGGTATATATTCATTTAACGGCAATAAGATAATTACGACTTCTGGTGGGGGTATGCTTGTTTCAAATAATGAAGAAATGATAGAAAAAACAAGATTCTGGTCAACTCAATCTAGAGAAGCTGAAAGACACTACGAACATAGGGAACTTGGCTATAATTATAGGATGAGTAATGTGGTTGCAGGAATAGGAAGAGGACAGTTAAGAGTATTAGAAAAGAGAATAGAAAACAAGAAATATATTTTTGAAAGTTATAAAGAGGCTTTTAAGGATATAGATTATATAGAGATGGCGCCAATATGTGAGTATGGAGAGCCTAATTATTGGCTTAGTATAATGACTTTAAAAGAAGAATCAAAAATTAAACCTATAGACATAATAAAAGCTCTTGAAAGAGAAAATATAGAATCAAGACCGATTTGGAAACCTATGCATCTTCAGCCATTCTATAAAAAGTTTGAATTCTTTAGTCATAATGAAGAAGGAATTAGCGTTGGAGAGGATATTTTTAATAGAGGACTTTGTCTTCCAAGTGATACAAAAATGACAGATGAAGATATAAAAGAGGTAATAAGAATTATAAGAGAATTATTTTTATAATAATTTTAATATGAAAGTTAAAAGGGGCGTAATTAATGAACAATTCTCAAGTTCAAATAATCAAATTATTAAATCTAGCTATACATGGAGAGAAGCTTAAGGATTTTAAAGAAATTTCAAAATGGGATGAAATAATTGAGGAAGCTAAGGCTCATGAAATAAGTGCATTAATTTATTCAGCTATATATGGGATTAAATCATTAGATGGATTAAGCAAAGAGAGACTTGATTATTGGAAAAAAACTACTTTCTTTACTGGAATAGGACAAATATCACATTATAATCAAGTTGGAAAATTGTTTGAAAAATTTAACGAGGAAAATATAGATGTAATAGTTCTTAAGGGATTAGTTGTGAGAGAGCTATATCCAAAGTCAGAATTTAGAACTATGGGAGATGCTGATATTTTAGTACATGAAGAGGATTTAGAAAGAGTAACAACTCTTCTTCAGGGACTGGGATATAAACTAGAAGAATGCGAGGATGAACATGGGGCACATTTAGTTTTTAGCCATGAAAAATATAGACATGTTGAAGTTCACTGGACTTTAGTAAATGATGATTATTTCTTAGGAACAAAAGAATTTGAGAAAAGTATATGGGCAAACTCTATGAAGATTAATATTGGAGAGGCAGAAGTTTTATCTTTAGGATGGGAAGATCTAGCCCTTCATCTATGCTTGCATATGGCGGTGCATATAGTATGGGGAGGATTTGGACTTAGACAGTTATGCGATTTAGTACTTCTTGTAGAGCAAAAAGGTAATGAGATAAATTGGGAAAGCTTTATGATTAAAGGAATAGAATGTGGAGCTGAAAAATTTATCTTAGCTATATTTAAATGTTGTGAAAAGCTATTTAATATGGAAATTCCCAGTGAGGTCGAAAATAGTGGAAGTGTTGATGAAAACTTAATAGATGATTTAATACAAAATATTTTTAATAGTGGAGTTTTTGGAAAAAAGGACGTTATAGGAACTTTAGGGGCTGATTTTGCTTATAGTAAAGATGAAAAAGAGAAAAAAAGAAGTATTAGTGAAAAATATTTAGAATTAGTATTTCCTAAGGTAGAAAATATGTCAGAAAAATATCAATATGCTCAAAATAACAAAATATTAACTCCTATAGCTTGGGCACATCATTTAGGAGCTGGTGTGTTTAATAAAGACTATTCCCTAAAAAGTAAAATAAGATTTTTAACAAAATCAGTTAGTGTTTCAAAAAAGAAAAGGGAACTTTTGGAGGAGCTTAATTTAACTAAAAAATAGATATGGGGGACATTATGAGTTTATGCAAGGGGCAAATTAAAATTGGAAAAAGGAAAGTAAAAAAAAGAACTATGCGGTTCTTTTTTGAAAGATATCTAAAAAAAAATTATAAATATACAACTTCAGAATTTAATAATAAATATAAATTTGAAGTTTTAGATCCTGTTAAAATTGATAATCTAGATTTCCTTATTGATATAGATTTTTATGGGATTAATCCTAAAGAAATAGAATTAAGAAGTATAGATAATATAAATAAGGATGAAATTAAGTTTTACGAAGAATGGGTGAAAAGAAACTTAGGGGTTGAACTAGAGAGCTTAGAATGGCAAAAACGCTCCTTTAGATGGGGAACAATAAGAGCAAAACTTACAAAGTTACATAAGGATGATCATGGATGTGTTACGGTAAAGCTTAAATATAAATAATTTTAGGCTTTTAAAAAATATATCAATTATTCTAAAAATATATTATTGAGGATTAAGTATGAAAAAATATTATTATAGGGTTTATGGTTTAAATGTGAAATCAGATATAGAGATTTCAGAGCTTTCACCAACAGAAGAGGTAGAGGAAAATAAAATAGATATTAAAATCATAAAGGGAATAATCCCAAAGGAAGTTATTGACGGAATACCAAGTTATTCTTGGTTTAAATATGATGTCAATAAAATGGTTTTTACTGTTAAGAACGTTGGAAGTTTTTACGTATATGATGGAGAAAACATAATCGTACAGCCTTCAGAAAATACAGATAAACAAATGGTAAAAACATTTATATTGGGAACATCTTTTGGAATGATTTTATCACAAAGAAATAAGGTTGCAATTCATGGTGGATCTATATTAATAGGAGAAAAGGCAATAATTTTAACTGGTCAAAGTGGAGCTGGAAAATCAACATTAACAAATGCCTTTAGGCATTATGAATATCCTTTTATAGCGGATGATGTGTCTTCAACTAGGGAGTTTCAAGATGAAATATTCGTTGAGCCAGCTTATCCTCAACAAAAAATATGTAGAGATGCCATGGAGAAGATGGGATATAATATTGAAGATTTTAAGTTGATAGATGAAGGTAGAGAAAAATATGTAATACCTGCTCATAAAAGTTTTATAAAAGAAAAAAGAAAGTTAGAAGCTATATTTGAAATTGAACCTTATGAGGGAGAAGAAGTTAAAATAGAGGAAGTTTTAGGTGGGGATAAGATGAAAGCAATCTTAAGAAATATATATAGAATAGAACTTATAGCACCTCATGGAATTCCACCAGTTTATTTTAAAAAAGTTATAAATATAGCAAAAAAAGTTTTAGTCTATAGAATAAAAAGACCTAGAGATCAGTTTTCTGTAGATAAACAAATTAAGCTTATAGAAAGCGAATTAAAGTTAAAGTGCAATTGTTAAATTTATTTATATAAAGGTAGGGGATTATGATGAATAATAAATTGTTAAATTTAGATACAGTAGTTTCTCAAAAAGAGGATGTAGATGTAACTGAGTTAAATGGAGAAAAGGTCATGATGGACTTAGATAAGGGTAAATACTTTATGTTAAATGAAACAGGAAGTGTTATATGGGATTCAATTAATGAACCTAAAGCTATTTCAAAAATAATAGAGTCAATAATAAAAGAATACGATATAGATAGGGAAACTTGTGAAAGCAAAGTTTTAGAGTATTTGGAGAAGCTAAATCATGAAGAGCTTGTCTTTATTAAATAGAAAGATTAAAACTTTTTTTAAAATAGATTTTGAAAGTAAAGTTATGTTTTGTAAGGCATTTATACTTTGTGGATTTTACAGGTTTATTATACTAAACATAAACTTTGGTAAAGTAAAAAGGCTACTTGGTGAAAAAGGTAAGGAAAGTAATTTCAAAAGTGACATAGAGCATTATAAAATTGCAAAAAAAGTAGGATTTATTGTTAGACTTGCAAGTTCACATACTCCATGGGAAAGTAAATGCTTAGTACAAGCTATGACAGCACAAAAGCTTTTAAAGGATAAAGGGGTAGAAACAACTTTATATTTAGGAGTAGCTAGGGATGGTAGTAATATGTTAGCTCATTCTTGGCTTAGATGTGGTGAATTGTTTGTAACAGGTGGAAATGGAGATTTAAATTATATAAGAGTTAACTGCTTTGCAAAATAAATTAAGTTAACCAATATTTTATTATTTTAATTATAAGATTATTAATTTGAAATCAAGTTAATATAAAAATTTTCGCTATATAACTAGTCATTAAAGAAGTTTCAAATTCAATTGATGACTGTTAAATATAAATATTAATAAACGTTAGGAGTAGAAATTTATGAAAAAATGGGAAAATCCAGAATTAATGATTTTAGGAGTTGAAAACACAAAGGAAGAAGATTTAATTCCATTAGCACCACCAGATCAGAATTGTGACTGTATAAACTACGGCAATGGAAACCCAGGTGCAGGAAATGGTAATAGTGGACATACACATGGTACACAACCACAGTTTTGCCCTTGTTGCGCAAATAATCCAAGTTTAAGCTAATAAAAAGAGTTAATGATTTTTAGTTTAATCGCAAGAGTATTAATTTAAAATCTATTTGCTATATAAATAGTTATTAAAGAAGTTTTAACTTAAAAGTTTTAAATTTAATTGATGACTATTAAATATAAATATTAATAAATGTTAGGGGAGAATTTATGAAAAAGTGGGAAAATCCAGAATTAATGATTTTAGGAGTTGAAAACACTAAAGAAGATATGCTTGATATTGAAGCAAAGAAGTGGTGTCCAATATGTAAAGAACACTATGCACCTGGACATGGAGAGCATCATTGTCCAGTTAACCCTTTACCAGATGAAGGTGAAGGTGGACCAATTCCAACTTTTAGCTAATACTTAATAAAAAGAGCCAATGATTTTTTAGTCATTGGCTTTTTTATTTATATTTTTATTTCATTTAATTTTTCTAAATTTTTTTTAAAAGAATTCTTTTATAAGTAAGGAACTTGTTGTAAATATAAGGTCAAAGTTAAAGCACATGTATAATTTTATGTGAAGAAAATAAGTGAGAAACTGCATCAGATTTATATTATTTAAAGTTTAAAAAAGATTAACAAAAAAATATTTGTTGAAAAAAGTTATATAGATATTTATATACAATGAGAGAAAAGCTTGTTAAATAGAGGATTATAAAGCTAAAGGCATGAGGATAATAAATTTAAAAAGGAAAAGTAGTATTAAGTAGAATTAATTTTTTTGAAATAATTTTACTAAAACTGTATAAATACTAAATTAATTATTAAAAAACAAGTGAATATTAAAAAAAGATTTATTTTTAGTATTTGACAATAAAGTAAAATATTGTAAAATAGTTTTTAAAGAGTAATTCTTTAAAATCATATAACTTTAGGAAATTATTATGAATAATAAATTCTTAAGTTTGGATTCAATTAATAAGCTTAAACCTATTTCATAAGTAATAAATATAATGATCAATAAATATCATATAGATAGAGAAAATTGTGAAAGTGAAAAAAGATATATAAATTTTCTTTGCTATATAACTAGTCATTAAAGAAGTTTTAACTAAAGGTTTCAAATTTAATTGATGACTATTAAATATAAATATTAATAAATTTTAGGGGTGAAGTTTATGAAAAGATGGGAAAATCCAGAACTAATGATTTTAGGCGTTGAAAACACAAAAACAGATACTTTTGGAAGCGGAGATGGCAATGGTAATGATGGTGGAAGACCAGCTTGGTGTTACTGCGAAGATTTTCAGTTTAATCCTATTGATGCAGGAAATAAGGGACATGATCATGGAGCATGGATAGACAAAGGCTGTCCTTGCTGCCAGGGTATTAAGCCTAACGCTAGTTAAGAAATATAAAAAATGACTGATTAATTCAAGTATGAATTAATCAGTTGTTTTTTTATATAAATAATCTAATAGAAATATTTCGTAAAATTAAGAATTTTAAAGAATTATCTAAAAATCAACATTACTTAAAATATAGGAATTAGTTAATATTTTCAATAAGAGTTATCTTTTCTAGATTTTCTTTGTTTATCTCATTTATAAAACCATCTTTAAGTTCTAAAATTCTATTACATATACCCAAAGCTAATGGTCTATGAGTTATTATTATGCAGAGCGGCTTATGAGGAAGATTTTTAACTTCCTTAATAACTTTAAGTTCTGTTTCAGGATCTAAGGCTGATGTTGCTTCATCCAGAATTAAGATCGGCTTATCTCTTAAAAATGCTCTGGCTATGGCTATTCTCTGAGCTTGTCCTCCAGATATTCCAAGACCATTTTCTCCAATAACTGTATTAAAGCCTTCAGTTAATTCTTCTATAAAATCAAAAGCACAGGCTTTTTTAGTTGCTTTAATTATTTCATCCAAAGTTGCATTAGGTTTACCATGTCTTAGATTTTCTTCTATGGTTCCTGAAAAAAGAGTATCTCCCTGAGGAACATAGGATATAAGTTCTCTATGAATAGGTGCTAATTCATTCCTATAATAAAATTCCTTTGATTTATTTTCATCTTCTTCCTTCAAAGAATCTATAGCTATTAAAGAATCAGCATATTCACTTGAACTTAAAGAAACATTTCCATCATTAATATTAAGTAGTGAAAGAAGAATTTTAATTAATGTTGTTTTACCTTGTCCAGATGGTCCAATTAATCCTATTATTTCACCAGCTTCTATAGAGAGATTTAAATCTTTTAAAATTGGTTTGTTTTCATCATAGGAGAAGGAAACATCCTTAAAATTAATATTTAAATCATTAGTTATATATTCTTTTGAGTAATTAGAGTTAATTGAATTTATATCCATAGAGTCCTCAAAATTCTTCCTATTAGTTTTTAATTTTTTAGGTGTACATAAAGCATCTAAACCATCTTCCAAATCTTTATGATTCTCCAGAGACAAGGATTCAATTTCCATAAGTCTTTCAGTGGCAGCTATGGAGCCAACTAAACTAGGAAATGTACCAGCTAATGCTGAAAAAGGACCTTGAATTTTATTATAGAGTTGAAGCATTGCCATAAGAGTTCCATAAGTTCCTATTCCTTTTGAAAGATTTAATGCTCCCCAACAAAAGATTGTGAAATATGCTATAGAAGAGCAGATACTTAAAGTCATTCCAGACTTTATCCCTATTTTAGTATTTTTCATACTAAGGTGAAATCTTTTCTTTTGGATTTCGCTTAACTTATCTAAATTGACTTTTTCTAGACAAAAAGTTTTTACGATTATTAAATTTTTTATGCTTTCTTGAATAAAAGTCTTATATTTAACATCTTCCTCTTGAATTTCTTTGTAGATTTTTTTTAGTTTTCTTGCAAATAACCTACTTATTAACAATAAGAACGGACCTATAAAAACGGCTACCATTGCTACCGCAGGAGCTAAGTAGATTAAAGTTGTAAGCGATGCAAGAAGGGTTACTGATAATGATATTATGGCAGGAATTGTTTGCATAACGGTTCCTGTAATAGTACCAACATCGCTAGTCAATCTACTTAAAAGACTCATACTATGATGTTTAGAAGATTCTTGCCAGTTACTATAAGTTATATGGGCATAAATCTTTTTTTGAAGGGTTTGAGACATCTTAGTTGAGGTATAAGTTTTTATTAAAGTGGTTATTGGTGAACTTAATATATTAAGGAGCATTATAGAAGCCATTATTGTTAGCCATTTTATAACATCAGGAGTATTTCCAGAAATAGCACTATCAATTAGATTCTTTGAAACTAAGGCATTATAAACTCCTATTAAAGAAAATGTTGAGCTTATTATTACTATCAAAATTAGAGAGGGGAGTATTAATTTTGACTGGAGATATATCCATTTCATCTTTTTAAATAATTCTTTTAATTCTTTCAATATAAAAACACCTCTCAAAACTTAAAATTTATAAAAATCATACTAATAATAGTAGCATAATGTTTTTTATAAATAAGAAACTTGATGTAAATTTAAGGTAAAAATTAAAATTTATGAATAATTTTTTTTAGGAGAGCATAAAGTTTTAAAGTTGAAATATATTCATGGTATTTTAAAGTTTGAAAAAAATTAACAAAAAATATTTGTTGAAAAAAGTCATATAGATATTTCACGGATAATATAAGAAAAGCTTGTTAGATAAAGGGTTATAAGCAAATGAAATTAATAGGAAATTAACTTTAAAAAGAAAAATCAGTATTAAATAGAGATGATTTTTTTTACAAATTTATTATAACTATATGGAAATTAAATTAATCATAAAAAAATAAATAAATAGAAAAAAATGTGAATTTTTTAAGACTTTAACAGAAAAATAAAATGGTGTAACATGATTTTCGAAAGAATAATTTTTTCGTAAATAAAGATTATAAAAACTAATAAGGGGACAAATATGGCAGAGAAAAGATATCAATTTTTTATAAAAAGAATTTTCGATATATGCATTGCTTTAGGAGGACTGATATTTTTATTACCAGTTATAGCTATAGTTGCAATATTAGTTAGAACTAAGTTAGGAAGTCCTATTATATTTACTCAAGAAAGGGTTGGAAAAGATAATAAAGTTTTTAAAATGATGAAGTTTAGAACAATGCGAGATGGAGTAGATAAAATGGGAAATATCCTTCCAGATGAAGAGAGGTTAACTCCTTTTGGAAAAAAACTTAGATCTTCAAGCTTAGATGAACTTCCAGAATTAATAAATATACTAAAAGGTGATATGAGTTTAGTAGGGCCAAGACCATTACTTGTTGATTATCTTCCTTTATATAGTAAAGAGCAAATAAGAAGACATGATGTTATGCCTGGGTTAACAGGATGGGCTCAGATTAATGGTCGTAATGCTTTATCATGGGAGAAAAAGTTTGAGTTGGATATTTTTTATGTGGATAATTGGTCGTTAAAACTTGATTTTAAAATATTTATTTTTACTTTTTATAAATTGTTTAAAAAGGAAGGAATAAGTCAAGAGGGTATGGCTACCACAGTTAAATTTAATGGGAGTAATTAATAATGAAGGATTTAGTAATAATAGGTGCTGGTGGAGTAGGACAAGAGTTGATTTCAATTATTAATCAAATAAATAAGAGAGAAAAACGTTGGAATGTATTAGGATTTATTGATGATAACCAAAGTATACAGGGCACTGAGATCCTAGGATATAAAGTTTTAGGAGGAGTGAATTGGTTACTAAATTACACTGCTTATAGAAAAAATATTGATGCTGTAATAGCAATTACTAATTATGCTGTAAAAAAGAATATTGTAGAAAAAATTAATGGTAAGGTTAGCTTTGCAACATTAATACATCCAGATATTTATATTCACGAAAGTAATAATATTGGGGAAGGAACAATTATTTATCCAGGAGTTATTATTACCGTTGATATAAAGATAGGAAATCAAGTCATTATAAGCCCAAAATGTGGAATAGGTCACAATTCGGTAATTAAAGATTATGTTTCTCTTTTATGGAATGTTAATATTTCAGGGCATGATCATATAGAAGAAGGTGTTTTAATAGGTTCGGGTTCAACTATTATTCAAAATAAAAGAATTGGACAAGGAGCTATAATTGGGGCTGGAGCCGTTGTAGTTAAGGATGTAGATAAATGGACAACTTCCGTAGGAGTTCCAGCTAGGACTATTAATTTATGAATTAAAGGAGGTGTGAACATGAAAAAAGTCCTATATGTAACTACAGTTAGTAGAACTGTAAATGCATTTTTAATTCCTCATATAGAGATGCTTATAGACAATGAATATGAGGTTCATTGTGCTTGCTCTATAGACAAAGAGATTGATAAGAGGTTAATAAAAAAAGGTATTAATATTCATAATATATCCTTTAGTAGAAATCCTTTAAGTTTAGATAACTTAAAGGCTTTTAAGGAGTTAATAAAGATACAAAAAGAAAATAAATATGATATGGTTCATGTTCATACTCCTATAGCCTCTATATATGGAAGGCTTTTAAAAATTAAATTTAAGAAGTTAAAAACAATTTACACAGCTCATGGATATCACTTTTTAAAAAATGGACCAAAGATTGGTTGGATTTTATATTATCCTATAGAAAAAATTATGGCTAAGCTTACAGATGTAACTATCAATATAAATCAGGAAGATTTTGAAATAACTAAAAATAAGCTGAAACCTAAAAAGGCTTATTTGGTAAATGGTGTTGGATTAAATCTCGATGAATATAGTTCTTTAGGAAAAGAAGAAAAAAGTAAAAAGAGAGAGGTGTTAGGCTTAGAGGAAGAGGATTTTGTAGTAATAATGATTGCCGAGCTTAACGAAAATAAAAACCAAATTCAACTCATAAAGGCAATGGAATTGTTAAAGGATAAATATCAAAATATAAAATGCCTAATTGTTGGAGAAGGTGATAAGCTTCAAGGTTTAAGAGAAGAGGTTAAAAATAGAAAGTTAGAAAAAAATATAATTTTCTTAGGGTTTAGGACAGATATAAATGAATTAATAAATGCAAGTGATATAGGAGTACTTCTTTCATATAGAGAAGGGTTACCTAGAAACTTAATGGAGATTATGGCTAATGGCAAAAGAATAGTTGCTACCAATATAAGAGGAAATAGAGATATTATTTGTAATGACTTTATTGGAAGTTTAGTTGAAATTGATGATTTTGAGGCTACAGCTAAAGCTATAGAAAATTGCTATTTAACATCAGCTAATGAAGAGGGAATTTTAAAAGAGGTTAAAAACTATGCGATTTCAAGTGTATTAGAAGAACTTAAATTTATATATAAGAACCTTCAAGAAGGAGGGAGTTATAATGAAAAAATGTCTTCATATATTACCAATGAATAAGTTAAGTGGAGCAGAAAAAATGGCACTTCTAATGTGTAAGAATATGAGGGGATATACTCCAGTAGCGGTATGTGGTGGAAGAGCCTTAAGAGAAATTTTTGAAAAAGAAGGAATAGAAAGCTATGACATAACTTTTTCAAATAAGAAATTATTCAAGACACTAAGTAGTTTAAAGAATATTATAGAAAAAAATGATATAAAAATAATTCATGCTCATGATAATAATGCTTCCTTAAATGCTTATTTAGTAAAAAGAATTTTTAGACTAGATGTTAAGGTTATATCTCATATACATAATTGCTACCCATTCCTAAAAGATAAAAATGTAAATAAGCTTTTGGATAGTTATCTTAGACCTAGATATGACTATAACATAAGTTGTGGAAAGTTAGTTTTTGACTTTTATAAGGAAAATACTAAGTATTTTAGAGAAGATAAAACAGAAATATTATCTAATGCTATGGACATAAAAGAAATAAATAGTTTTGACAGAAATAAAAGCAATGAAATTATAAATGAGTTTAATATTCCAAGGGATAAAAAAATATTTGGATTTATAGGTAGATTAGATGAGCAAAAGGGTATTATTCCATTTATAAGAGAATTTTCAAAACACAAGGAAACTTTTAGTGATTGTAAATTTCTTTTAGTGGGAAGTGGTTCTCAAGAGGATAAAGTTAAGTCTCTAATAAAAGAATTAAAATTAGAAAAATATTTTATATTAACTGGATTTCAAAAGGATACGTATAAATTCTATCCAATAATAGATGTATTTTTCTTGCCGTCTTTATATGAAGGACTGCCAATGGTTTTACTGGAAGCAATGGCATTTAAAAAGCCAATAGTCTCTATGGATGTAGGAAGTATCGGTGAGGTAATAAATCGAAAAACAGGTGTCTTAATAAAGGAAGGAAATTACAAAGAATTTATAAAAGCTTTAGAAGACATGAAGAATGATAAAGACAAAGCCATAAAATATGGGGAAGAAGCAAATAAATTTGTAAGTGAAAATTACAATATAGAGTCTTATGTTAAAAAAATAGAAAAAAATTATAAAAAATTAATAAGTTGATTTAACAAGGAGTAGTAGTGTGGAAAAGTTACTAACAGTGTTTACACCATCATATAATAGGGCATATATATTACACAAGTGTTATGAAAGCTTAAAAAAACAAAGTTGTAAGGATTTTAAGTGGCTAATAGTAGACGATGGGTCTACTGATAATACAAAAGAATTAGTAGAGATGTGGAAAAATGAAAATAATGGTTTTGAAATAAATTATATTTATCAAAATAACCAAGGTATGCATGGTGCACACAACACAGCATATGAAAATATAGATACAGAATTAAATGTATGTATAGATTCAGATGATTATATGCCAAAGGATGCAGTGAAAAAGATAAAGAAAAGTTGGAATAGAGTAAAGCATAATAAAAAAATAGCTGGCTTAGCTGGGTTAGATGCTTATGAAAGTGGCGATATAATTGGAGGAAGTTTTCCAGAAGAATTAAAAGAATCTACTCTGTTTGAGATAAATAATAAATACAAAATACCAGGCGATAAGAAGTTGGTATATAGAAGCGAGTTAACTAAAAAGTTTCCATATCCAATATTTGAAGGAGAAAAATATGTTGGACTAGCTTATAAATACTATAAGTTAGATGAAGAGTATAGATTAGCACTAACAAATGATGTTTTATGTATAGTTGAGTATTTAGAAGATGGTTCATCTAAAAATATGATAAAGCAATATAAAAAAAATCCAAAAGGATTTGCTTTCTATAGAGTTGAAAATATTAAGAACTCAAGAGCCACATTAAAATTTAAGTTTAAAGAAAGTGTGCATTATGTATCCAGTTCTTTTCTTAGTAGAAACAAAAATTTCTTAAAAGAATCTCCATACAAAATATTAACTTTATTATCAATTCCATTAGGAGCTTCACTTTATTTATATATAAAGAAAAACGATTGATTAACAAAAGAATGAAAGGAGAAATTAATGGCTGCTTTTTATTTTGCTTTAATATCATCATATGTACTTTCTTTAATAGCTAGAATAGTGAAAACAAAAAAAAAATATCCTAATTTATATTTTTCTATTTTTGTTATATTGATTTTGGCATTACTTGCTGGATTAAGATGGGGAATAGGTGATACTCCGGCCTATGTTCATTTATATAGTTTAATAGAACCGGGATATGATCCAAAGGGTGGATACGAACCAGGATTTGTTTTATTTTTAGCAATTTTAAAAGGTATATCAAAGGATCCACAGTTTATGATATTTGTTACAGCCGTAATTACTACAGTACTAAATTTATGGACTATAAGAAAGTATTGTAAGGATAGTTACTTTGAATTAGCTGTTTTTACATATATAGCATCAGGATATTATTTAGTAACTATGAATGGAATAAGACAATCTTTAGCAGCATCGATAATTTTTGCAGGAACTTCTTTCATAATAAAGGGAGAATTTAAAAAGTATTTATTCTTATGTATTTTAATGACCACTTTTCATACTTCAGCTTTTGTTATGATTCCAGCGTACTATGTTGTACGAACTGAAGCTTGGTCTAAGAAAATATATCAACTATTAGTATTATTTTTAATAGGTATGATTTTATATGAGCCATTAATGGAAATTATATATAAATTATTAGGAAATTCTAAATATGCTGATTATCAAAACTTTAATGAAGGTGGAAGTAATATATTGAGAGTTATAGTATTTGCTGTACCGGTAATTTTATCTTATATAAAGAGGGATAAATTAAAAGAATGGACGGAGGCAAATGTTTTTATAAACATGTCATTAATTAGTTTTTTAATAATGGGATTTTCTTTATATAATTGGATATTTGCAAGATTTACTATATATTTTCAAATTTATAGCTTCGTACTATTAGCATATATTATAAAGAAGTGTTTTTTTGGAAGTGAAAGACGGTTAATTTATTTTGGATTTTTAGTATGTTATTTCTTATTTTTTATATATGAATATAAGATAAGTTTAAGAATTGTTTATAGTAGTAATTTTAGTATAAGCAAATATTTTTATTATGTGATTGAATAAAGGTTAATTAGGAGGATGAAATGAAAAGAATACTTCATATAGTAGGTGGAATGAATATAGGTGGAACAGAGACTATGCTTATGAACCTATATAGAAAAGTTAATAAAGACGTAAGTTTTCATTTCATATCCTACTATGAAAAAGAAGCTTATTATGATAGAGAAATTGAGTCTTTAGGGGGAAAAGTAATAAGAATAACTTCGCCTAATAAGGTTGGTATGGTTAAGTCAATAAGAGAATTATGTATGGTTATAAGGGAGAATGGTCCTTATGAAGCAGTTCATGCACACACTCTGTTTAATTGTGGAATTGCTATGATTGCAGCCAAAATATGCGGAGTTAAAGTAAGGATATCTCATGCACATACAAACTTAGATAATGATATGAGCTTTATTAGAAAAGTATATATGTCATTAATGAGAGGCATTATAAAAATTTTTTCTACCAATTATTTAGCATGTAGTGATGATGCAGGAAAATATCTATTTGGACAATGTATAACAAAAAATAAGAATTACATTAAACTTCCTAATTATATAGATTATTTAAAATTCTTAAATTGTAAGGAAAGTAATATAAGAAAAGAGTTAGGAATAAATGAATCAGATGTTGTGGTTGGCCATATAGGAACATTTAAGACTTCTAAAAATCATAGTTTCTTAATAGATACAATAAATAGCATGATTAAAGAAAATAACAATGTTAGATGCATATTAGTTGGAGATGGAGAGCTAAGAAATGAAATGGAAAGTAAGTGTAGGAATTTAGGAATATATGATAGATTTTATTTCTTAGGATTAAGAGAAGACACAGAAAAAATTCTAAATTCATTAGATTTATTTATTTTTCCATCTATATATGAAGGACTAGGGTTAGTTATGTTGGAAGCTCAAGCTTGTGGCTTACCTTGCTTAGTCTCTGAGGCCATACAGCCTGAGGCAGATTTAGGGTTAGGGTTAGTAAATAAAATAGAGTTAAAAGATGAATCTAAAGTCTGGAGTGAAGAGGCTTTAAAGTTAGTTGGAAGAAAAGATAAGAATCAAAAATTAATAAAAAAAGCTTTTAAGAATAAGGGATACGATTTAGAAAATATAATAAATACTTTATTAAAGGTTTATAAGTTTAATTAAGATAGGAGGTGAAGTTATTGAAAAAAGTATTAATAGGATCCTTCGATATGGAAGTTGGAGGGGTTGAGAGAAGTCTTATAAGTATGCTTGATAACTTTGATTATGATAATTATGAAGTTGATTTAATGTTATATAGTCATACTGGAGATTTAATGCCTTTACTTACTAATAAAGTTAATCTCTTAAAAGAAGATAGTAAATATGCAACCTTTAGAGAATCTATAAGTGAAACCTTAAAAGAGGGGCATATTTTCCTTGGGACTTCAAGAATTTTAGCAAAAATATTTGCAAATTTAAAGGGAAAGTTAAACAAAGTCCATGAGTATGGTATTTATCAGATGCAGCTTATGTGGAAATACAGTCTTCCTTTCTTACCAAAAATAGAAAAAGAATATGATGTTGCAATAAGTTATCTTTGGCCTCATTACTTTATAGCTGAAAAAGTAAAGGCTAAGAAAAAGATAGCTTGGATTCATACTGATTATTCAACTATAGAAACAGATGTTAAATTAGATCTTAAAATGTGGAATAAATTTGACTATATTATTGCTGTATCAGAGGAATGTAAAAATGCTTTTTTAGTAAAATACCCTAGCTTAAAGAAAAAACTTAAGGTTATAGAAAATATAACTTCACCGGAATTTATAAAAAAGATGGCAGAAGAAAAGGTAGAAGAAAACATAGAAAAAGATAATAGCTTTAAAATACTTTCTGTAGCAAGGCTTTCTCATGCTAAGGGAATTGATAATGGAGTAAAAGCCTTAAAGCTTTTACATGAAAGAGGATTAACTAATATTAAGTGGTATGTAGTAGGCTATGGTGGCGATGAAGAGGTTATTAGAAGTTTGATAAAAGAAAACAATCTTCAAGAAAGTTTTATCTTATTAGGAAAGAAAACTAATCCATATCCTTATATGAAGACATGTGATTTATATGTACAACCTTCTAGGTATGAAGGTAAGGCTGTAACTGTAGGTGAAGCTCAAATATTAGGGAAACCCGTTGTGATAACAAACTACACCACAGCAATAAGTCAAGTTAAAGAAGGCTTTGACGGATATATATGTGACCTATCTGTTGAAGGGATAGCAGATGGAATAGAAAAACTATTCAAAGATGAAGCATTAAGAAAAAGTTTGACTCTTAATTGTGAAAAAAGTGATTATGGAAATCCGTATGAGTTAAATAAACTGTATGAATTGATAAATTTATAAGGTTATAAGTCATTAAATAATTAAAGGATAATTTATTTAATGTTTTGAAAAATATTGGGTTAGTTTGTGGAGGAGTTTTATGTTGCCTAAGGTAAGTGTAATTGTTCCTATATATAAAGTAGAAAATTACTTAAATAGGTGTGTTGATAGCATAATAAATCAAACATATGAAAATTTAGAAATAATATTAGTTGATGATGGCTCACCAGATAAATGTGGAGAAATAGCTGATTGTTACGAAAGAAATGACAGGAGAATAAAGGCTCTTCATAAAAAAAATGGAGGATTATCAGATGCAAGAAATTATGGAATGGATTTTGTAACTGGAGATTATGTTCTTTTTGTAGATAGTGATGATTGGCTTAAGGCAGGGATGATAGAAGTACTTGTGAAAAATTCCATAGAATTAAATGCAGATGTTGTTCAATCAGGATTTTATTATGCTTATGAAAATTATTTGCTTTATGATAATAGATATTATTTAGAGGAATCGAAGCCTATAGTTTTAAAGAGAGAAGAATTAATGTATGAGCTTGTTGTAAATGAAAGAGTAAAAAATTTTGCATGGGGAAAGCTTTATAAAACAAGTTTAGTAAAAGATATATCATTTAAAAAAGGTGTTCTTTTTGAGGATGTTTTTTGGGCACATAAGGTAATGGATAGAGTAAACAAATATGTAATTATTCATAAACCAATGTGTTATTATATGCAGCGTGAAGATAGTATAGTAGCCACATATACAGAAAGGAACTTAGATATTTTAAAAGGACTTAAGGAAAGACATAGGTTTATAGAAGAAAAATATAGTAGCTTAATAAGTGAATCTCATAAGATACTTTTCAAAACAAGTGTCATTCATTATCAGTTGCTAAAAAAGAAGAAAAATATAAAAAATAGAGAAAACCACATGTATGGTATTAAAAAATATATTAGAGATGACTATAAAGGTATAAAAAAATCTCTTGAAAATGAAACAGAATTAATGTGGCAGTTAAAATTATTTAAAATCAATCCTACTATAAGTGAAATGTATATGCTTACAAATAAAGTTCTTAGAAAATTAAAACTTAAGAAGGCTGAGGATGGCTTAATGAAAATAGACCTTTAAATAAGGAGTAATAAAGAATGAATGAGAAAAAAGAAAAGTTCAGTAAAGCAATAGTAATAGCAATAACTAAAATTTTTAATTGCCTGCCAATAAAGAAAAACAAGATTTTTTTTTATAGTTATTATGGAAGTCAATATGGATGTAATCCTAAGTATATTTCAGAATACATAGTTAAAAATTATCCAGGAAAATTTGATTTGGTTTGGGCTTTTAGTTCATTAAAATCTAAGGGAAATATACCTGGAGTAAGAAAAGTCAAAATAACATCATTAAGATACATTTATGAATTATGTACATCTAAGATAATTATAACAAATTTTAGAACAACAGATACTTTTATAAAAAGAAAAGATCAATATTATATTCAAACTTGGCATAGTTCTTTAAGACTTAAGCAGATAGAAAGAGATGCAGAAGATACTTTGCCAAAAGATTATGTTAAAATGGCAAAGTCTGATTCTAAAAAAATAGATTTGTTATTATCTGGATGTAAGTATAGTACAGATATTTTTAAAAGAGCATTCTGGTATGATGGAGAAATTTTTGAACATGGAACGCCAAGAAATGATATTTTCTTTGAGAAAAATACTATGGCAAATCAAGAGATAAAATATAAGCTAAATATAAATAAGGATAAAAAGATAATATTGTATGCTCCTACTTTTAGAAAAAATAATGGATTAGAAGTTTACAACATAGACTATTCTTTAATCATCAATAGTTTGAAAAATAAGTTTAATAATGATTGGTTTTTTTTAGTTAAGTTACATCCGCATTTAGTTTCTAAGTCAAGGGATTTAGTATTTGGAGAAGGTGTAATAGATGTAACTTCATATGATGATATACAGGAGTTATTAAGTGTATCAGATATATTAATTTCTGACTATTCATCATTAATGTTTGATTTTGCTTTAAGTGAAAAACCATGTTTTTTATATGTACCAGATTTAGATGAATATACAAAGGCAGATAGAAAATTATATTTTGATATAAAAGCTCTTCCTTTTATATCAGTAAAAAATAATATTGAGTTAAAAGCTGCTATAGAAGATTTTGATTTATATAAATACAAGAAAGGTTTAAAAGATTTTTCAAAAGAAATAGGGAGTTTTGAAGAAGGAAAATGTTGTGAAAATTTATTGAAACATATAGAGGAAGTTTGTTTTAAATAAGGGGGATATAGGGATGAAAAAATATAGGATAGGTTATACAACAGGGGTTTTTGATATGTTCCATATTGGACATTTAAATATAATAAAAAGGGCAAAAGAACAGTGTGATTATCTTATAGTAGGGGTTAGTACTGATGAGCTAGTTCAAGAATATAAAAATAAAAAACCAATAATACCTTTTGATGAAAGATGTGAAATTGTACAAGCTTTAGAATACGTAGATAGAGTTGTTGCTCAAGAAAATAGAGATAAATTTTGGGCCTGGAAAAACCTAAACTTTGACGTAATGTTTGTTGGAGATGACTGGAAGGGTAAACCATTATTTATAGAAGTTGAAGAGGAATTTAAAAAAGTTGGTGTAGATATAGTGTACTTTCCATACACAAAGGATACATCTTCAACTATATTAAGAGAAAAATTAAGTTTTATTAAATAAAAATGAGGTAGTTAAATGAAGCCAGAAATAAGTATTATAGTTCCTATATACAATGTAGAAAAATATTTATCCAAGTGTATAGAAAGTATATTAAATCAAACATTTACTGATTTTGAATTAATTCTAGTTAATGATGGATCAAAAGATGGAAGTGGAAAGGTTTGTGATGAATATGCTTTAAAAGATAATAGAATAAAAGTAATACATAAGATTAATGGTGGAGTAAGCTCAGCTAGAAATTCAGGAATTAATTTAGCTTTAGGAAGATATATTGGATTTGTAGATCCTGATGATTATATAAGAAAAGATATGTATGAAAAATTATATTATATATGTAAAGATGAGAATGCAGATATATCTATATGTAAGTTAGGTAGAGAAATTAATGGGAATTTAGTTGATAAAGAAGATACCGAGTCAATTATTGAATTAAATAACATTGATGGATTAAGAGAATTATTTAAAGGGATTTTATACAGGTTTTCATTATGTAATAAATTATTTGAACGAGAATGTTTTAGAGACGTAATGTTTCCAGAAGGAAGAATACATGAGGATTTATCAACAACTTACAAGCTTTTTGCAAATGCTAAAAAATCGATATACCTCGATTATACTGGGTATATATATGTAAAAAGAGAAAATAGTATTCTTACAACCACTTATAATGAAAAAAGACTACAAGCATTTATTGGTTGGGATGAAATATTAGAATTTATGATGAATAAGTATCCAATGCTTGAAGAGAGAGTTGTTGCATGTTTTGGATACGCATGTATAGATCATATTAACTATATTATAAATCAAGTTATTGGATTTGATGATAAGTATAGATTATTAAATTTTATAAGAAATGAAGTAAAGAAAAGATTTCATTTATTAATTAGAAATAAAATATTAACAAATAAGATGAAAATAACAATGATATTGTTAAGTTTAAATAGTAGATTATTAATAATTTTAAAGTCTAAAAGGAAAAAGTGATTTATGAAAAAGTATTTGATTATTAATGCAGATGACTTTGGTTTAAGCAATTCCATTAATGAAGCAATAATAAATTTGTTAAATGAAAACAGAATATCATCTGCTACATTGATGCCTAATGTTGCTTCTTATGATCAAGCTGCTAGTTGGAGTAAAAATAATTCTAATAGTATAGGATTACATCTTACACTTGTAAATGGAGGATCAAATAAAAAATTTAATAGTTTAACAAGAAAAGCTTCATTAGAGGATGATTCAGGGTATTTATTTGAAGATAAGTTTTATTTTATGAAAAATTTCAAATACAAGGAATTGAAGAAAGAAATTGATATGCAATTTAAAAAAATTGTAAATGATGGTATAAAAATTTCTCATGTAGATACTCATAGATATGCAATATATCCAACTCATAACCCATTAGCATATATTTATTTATGTAAAAAATGCAAAGAATACAAAGTAGCAACGAGATGGTGTAGAAGAGGTCCATATTTTGTGGGTGAAAAAATTTCCAATTTATGTGATTCATATCCAGCTTCACAATTTTTTGCTTCTATAGCGGACATTTATAATGTTCCAATACCTGATTATGTTTTTAAATTTCCGTATAAAGATTTACTTATTGACTATGAGGAGAAAAAGAAGGGATTTATAGAAATGTTGAGTAAATTACCAAATGGAATAAGCGAGGTTCATATACACCCGTCTGTAGATGATAGGGATATAAGAGAGATTACTGAAACATATGAAGAGAGGATACATGAATACAATTTATTATTAGATAAAGATGTCATTGATGCTATAGGTAAGTTTGGAATTAATATAATAAAGTATTCTGATATATCCTCTATAATAAAGCCACAAAATAAACTTAAATCTTTTTTCAATATTATAAGATATGGAAGTAATTACGCTTTTAAAATTTTATATAAAAAGATAAGAATTAGTTAATTAGAATATAAAGGTGGTATAGTAAATGAAAAAGAAAATACTATTTGTTATAGATTCTTTACACTGTGCTGGAGCAGAAAAAAGTTTAATAACACTTTTATCATTAATAGATTACTCAGTTTATGAAATTGATTTACAATTATTTGGATATGGTGGATCATTAGAAGAATTAATACCCAAAAAGGTTAAGTTATTAAAACCTCTTCAGTATACAGAGTTTGCAAATTTAAGTATAAAAGAATCAATTTTATATTCTATAAGAAAAATGAATTTTAAAATGTTGAATTCTAGAATTAAATTTTCTAAGGAAATAAGAAAAGAAAAATATAGTAATGCTCAAAAGGCTAGGTTATTTTGGCAATGTGCTTCAAATGCAATAGAAATTAATGAGAAAGAGTATGATATTGCTATAAGTTATGCTCAAGGAATTCCAACATTTTATGTATCAGATAAGATAAAAGCAAGAAAGAAGTATGCTTGGGTTAATGTAAGCTATAGGTTAGATCAAGTCGAAAAAACATTTCAAAAAAAATATTATGATAGGTATAACAAAATTATAGCAGTCTCTCATTCAACTAAAGATATATTATTAGAAACTTTTCCTGAATATCATAGCAAGATTGAGATTATATATGATATAAATGATCCAAATTTTATTTTTAAGATGGCTAATATAGGGAAAAGTTACGAAGATGAATTCAATGGCATTAAAATACTTACAATTGGAAGACTAGCTATGCAAAAAGGTTATGATATTGCATTAGATACATGTAAGAAGTTAAAAGAAAAAGATGTTAATTTTAGATGGTATGCTTTAGGAGTAGGACCGTTAAAAGAGGAAATAGAAAAATATATAAAAGAGAATGATTTAGAAAATAACTTTAAGCTACTAGGAGTCAAACCTAATCCATATCCATATATAAAAGATTGTGACATTTATGTACAAACATCTAAATTTGAGGGGTTTGGATTAGCTATTGCAGAAGCAAGAATGTTAAATAAACCTATAGTAACTACTAGATTTGATGCTGTTTTTAATCAGATGATTCATGAAAAAAATGGACTAGTTGTTGATATGAATTCGCAAGGTGTTTATGAAGGAATAGTTAAGTTAATTAATGATAGTAATTTAAGAAGAAGTATAGTTGAATATTTAAGAGAAGAGAAAAAAGGTAATTTAGAAGAATTTGAAAAGTTTCATAAATTACTTGAATCTAGTTAAAGGATAAATTTATATGAAAAGTATATTATTTATGGCAATAAATATGAATATTGGGGGAACTGAAAAGGCTTTATTAACAATGATAAATCAATTATCAAAAGAAAAGTATAAAGTAACTATTTTATTATTAGAAAAGTATGGTGGATTTTTGGAGCAAATTCCAGATTGGGTTGAAGTTAAATATGTCAATGAATATAAAGAATTAAAAAAATATATTAATGAACCACCACAAACTTTAGTTAAAGAGTTGTTAAAAAAGAAAAAATATATTAATGCACTTGAAGTTTTTTTAAATTATTTTATGTCAAAGTTTAAAGGTGATATTTCTTGTTATTATAGATATTTATTAAAGAATGTAGATAGTTTAGAAGAGAAATATGATATTGCTGTAGCATATGCTGGACCGATGGATTTCATAACATATTTTGTTGCTAATAAGATAAAGGCGAAGAAGAAAGTACAATGGATTCATTTTGATATAACTAAAGTTGGATTTAACAAGAAGTTTGCTGAAAAAGCATATAGTAAGTTTGATAAGATTTTTGTTGTTTCAAGGGAAGGGAAAAATAAAGTAGATAGTTTAATACCAAGCTTAAAAAATAGAACAGAGGTATTCTTCAATATTATATCTTCAGATTTTGTAAATAAGATGGCAAATAAAGACGAAGGATTTACTGATGATTTTGATGGAATAAGAATATTAACTGTTGGAAGATTGAGCAAAGAAAAGGGACAAGATATAATAATTCCAGTTTTAGAAAGATTAAAAAAGGATGGTTATGAGGTTAAGTGGTACTGTATCGGTGAAGGTGTTATGAGAAAAGAACTTGAGTACATGATAAAAAATAAAAATCTTAAAGAAAATTATATTCTCCTAGGAAGTAAAACAAATCCTTATCCTTTTATGAAAGAATGTGATATATATGTTCAAAGTTCAAGACATGAAGGTTATTGTATAACTCTCGCTGAGGCTAAATGTTTTAACAATCCTATAGTAACAACAAATTTTACTGGAGCTAGTGAGCAGATTAAAAATGGAAAAAACGGTTTAATAGTTAATTTCAATGAGGATCAAATATACATGGCTATTAAAAGAATTATAATAGATAAAAAGTTAAGAAATTTAATGAAAAGTAATCTAGCACAAGATTTAGTTGATACTACAGGGGAAATAGAGAAGTTTGATTTTTAAGTTTCTAGAAGAGGGATGATGAGCGTAATGAAAAAAATATTATTCATGGTTAGTAGTATGAATATTGGTGGCGTTGAGAAATCGTTACTTTCTTTGTTATCAATAATTCCTAGAGAAGAATATGAGGTTACTGTTTTACTTTTAGATAAGAGTGGAGGGTTTTTAAATCATATACCTAGTTGGGTTAAAGTTGAAGAGGCAATGTGGTTTAAAGATATAAAGCCTATAATAATGGAAGCACCACAAGTAATATTAAAAAATTATATAAAGAAAAAGAAGTATATTGACGGAGTGCTATTCACATTTTCCTACTTTATAGACAAGCATTTTAAAAATAGATATCTTTATTATAAAAATATTTTAAGAAGTATTCCTATAAAAGAAGATGAATATGATGTTGCTATAGCTTATGCAGGACCAACAGAAATAATAGATTCATATATAACACATAAAGTTAAGGCTAAAAAAAAGATTGGATGGGTACATTTTGATGTATCAAAACATGATATTAATACTAATTTATATTTAAAATTATATAGTAAAATGGATAAAATTTTTATTGTATCTAAAGAAGGAAAGGCTAAGTTCGATAAAAAATTTTCATCAATATCAAACAAATCAGAAGTTTTTAAAAATATAGTTTCAAAAGAAGTGATAAGAGATATGGCTTGTGAAAAAGTAGATTTTGATGACGCTTTTGAAGGAATAAAAATAATAACTGTAGGGAGACTTTCAGTAGAAAAGGGCCAAGATTTAGGAATAAAGGCATTAGCTAGATTAAAGAAAGCGGGATATAAAGTTAGATGGTATTGTGTTGGTGAAGGAAATTCGAGGAAAGAATATGAATCTATTATAAAGGAATATAAGTTACAAGATGATTTTATTTTATTAGGTGCTAAGACAAATCCATATCCTTACATGAAAATGGCAGATATATATGTTCAGACATCAAGACATGAGGGATATTGTTTAACTCTTGCAGAAGCAAAAGTATTAAATAAAGAAATAATAACAACGAATTTTACTGGTGCTAATGAACAGATAGAGCAAGGTAAAACAGGACTTATTGTAGAAAGTAATTGGGAATCTGTATATGAAAATATTAAACATATTATTGATAATAAATTGAGAAGAGAAGAAATTTTATAAAATGTATCTAAATTTATATTTGGTATAACTAAGCAAAGGTGTAATGATATCTAAAAGAGAGGTTAAAATGAGAACAAAAAATGCAGTTAAAAATATTTCTATGAGTTTAATGGCTCAAATTGTAATTATAATATTGGGTTTTATATCAAGAAAAGTATTTATAGATAACTTAGGAACAGAATATTTAGGAATAAACGGATTATTAACAAACGTATTATCAATGATGGTCTTGATTGAAAGTGGTATTGGTATAAGTATAGTCTATAATTTATATAAGCCTTTAGCCGAAGGTAATAAGGAAAAAATAACAGCATTGGTTACTTTATATAAGAAGGCATATAAAGTATTAGCTTTTATAATTATTGGAGTTAGTGTTACATTATATCCTCTATTAGGAAAAGTAATGAAAACAGAGAAACAAATATCAGGATTATTATTAGTTTATGGTATATTTGTGCTTAAAAATGTAGTTTCATATTTAAATGCATACAAATGGGCCTTGATAAATGCGGATCAAAAGGGATATGTTTTAACTAGAAATAATTTGATTTTTCAGATAGTAACAACTATTTCAAAAATCATAGTGCTTATGATAACACAAAATTATTTGCTTTTTTTGTTTGTAGAATTGTTAATATTTGCAATTCAGAACCTTGTTAATACAAAAGTAGTTAAAGAAATGTATCCATATGTAAATTCTAAATATAATTATTCTATAGATTCAGAAACTAAAAATAACATAAATAAAAATGTGAGAGCTATGTTCTTACATAACATTGGAGGATATCTTGTTTTTAGTACAGATAATATTTTAATATCTTCATTTATAAATGTTTCAACAGTAGGATTATATTCAAATTATACTATGATTATAGGACAATTATCTGGATTGCTATCTCCAATAATCGGGGGGATAGGTGCTGGTATTGGAAATTTAATTGCAACAGAAAATGAAGAAAAGGTTTATGAGATATTTAAAACTACATTTTTCATAAGCTTTTGGATATACTCTTTTGCAACTATATTTTTATATAATTTACTAGAGCCGTTTATAAACTGGTGGATTGGAGAAGGATATTTACTAAATGAGTTTGTATTTTCAGTAATATTGATTAATTTTTATATTAATGGTATGAGAAGTGTTATAGGAACATATAAAAGTAAAGCAGGATTATTTGTACAAGATAAATACATGCCTGTTTTAGAGGGAATAGTAAACTTGGTAATGTCACTAATACTAATAAAATACTTAGGACTAGTAGGTGTTTTTTTAGGAACAACAATAAGTACACTTATTGTTCCTTTTTGGAACCAACCAAGAATAGTCTATAAAGAATTATTCAAAAAATCAGTAAGCAAATATTTTGTTACATATTTAGTTTATTTAATAATAATGTTATTAGTGGGATATTTAACAACTAATATATGTAATTTTGTAGTTAATGGATATAGTTTTATATCATTGATAATTAGAGGAAGTATATGTGTAATTATTCCTAATATAGTTTATTGTATATTATTTCTTAGAACAAAAGAATTTCAGTATTTATGGTCCTCTATTAAGAATCAAATAAAGAATACAAGACTTTATAAGATAGATTTATAAATTTTACTTATATATAATTAAAATAAGAGTTAAATAACAAGAAAAAGATATTAGAAAATATTATAAATTTTTATAAAATAAAGAATTGAATAACAAGATAATAGGAGATGTTATGGAATTAAGTAGGGAGCAAATTAAAATAACAAAGGGTATAGCAATATTATTTATGTTATTATTACACTTATTTTGCATTAAATCCTATGAAGGATTGTACACACCTTTAATATTTATTGGTGATGTCCCACTGGTATATTATTTGGCTTTATTTGGAGATTGTTGTGTAGTGATATATTGCTTTTGTAGTGGATATGGATTGATGATAAGTTATGAAAATAATAGACAAGAATATTTAAGAAAAAATTTAATAAGAATTTTTAAGTTGTATATTAATTTTTGGATTATATTATTTATTTTTGTAGTAGTTTTAGGATTTATAACTGGGAAAAGTAATGAGTATCCAGGTAGTTTGAAAACATTTTTGCTAACTTTTACAGCAATATCTCCAGGTTATAATGGAGCTTGGTGGTTTTTAACTACATATATAATATTAGTTTTAGTATCACCTTGTATAAATAATATTATTAAGAAGCATAATGTTTATGGAATTCTAATAATTTCATTTATATTTTATTTTTTAGCATATATACAAAGAATAAAAGGGATAATAATGTTAGAAAATGAAATGTTAAATTGGGCAATCAGGCAATTAGCACTCTTTGGAACATCACAACTTCCTTTTTTTATTGGAGGAGTATTTGCTTATAGAAGGATTTATTCTAAGCTATATAATATTTCGAAGAAAATAAAGTATAAAAATGCCTTGGGAATTTCAGTAATATTTTTAATGATTATAGCTCATGGGTTTGTAGAGAGTTTATTTGTGGCAGTATTTACTGGAGTAGTGTTTATATGTATTTTTAATATTATAGACAAACCTAGATGGGTTAATAATTTATTGGATTACTTAAGTAATCATTCAACAAATATGTGGTTAATTCATATGTTCTTTTATATGATTTATTTTAAAGAATTAGTTTTTGCACCTAAATACAGTTTTTTCATATTTTCATGGCTAATAATTTTATGCCTAGTTAGCTCATATATTATTAAATTAATAGAAAAGCCTATAAATAAGGTTTTGGATAAATATTTAAATAAGAATAATGCTATGGCAAAGTAAATTTGCCATAGCATTTTTTTATTTCTCTTCAATTTTTAAATTTGGATTTTGTTTTGCTTTAGGATCGCATAGTTGTAAAGTTTGTGGAGAAAGGGTGTTATTTATTGATAATAGATTTATATTATTAAGTGTTTTATCTGTAAGCCCTATCACTACATAGGATGAATTAGGAAGGTTTATAGTGTTTGAATCTAGAATTAAGTCTTCTTGAGGAACTAAATCTCCAGCACTTCCACCAGTTCTATCATCATAGAAGTTAAAAAGTCCTATAGTACTATTTGAATTAATTATATTATTTCTTAATACTATATCTTTTTTCATTGCATAATGAGGAAGTTTCAATAAAAAGTCAGTATTGTTTATTGTGCAATTCTCTAAAGAGATATTAGCACCTTTATACCAGTATGGGAATTGGATTTTGAAGTTTGTTATTTTAGAATTTTTAATATTGTAACTTGCATCATAGTATCCAGCATTACAATTCCAGTTAGAAAGTGTGCAATTGTTTAAAACAAAAGTTCCATGAAGATTACCAGAAACATTTTCTAATTTGCAGTTTTCATAAATTCCACCATGGTTTTCTTTTGACTTATCATGAATATAACAATCTTTAAAATTACCAATAGATAATGATGAATAAATGCCCGGTTGAGGGGTTGAGTCTCCGATATCACATCTAAGATATAGTCCAGTACCAATCTTATTTTCAGCACTCTTTTTAATTATAGAATTTTTAACAACAAGTTTCCAATTATCATTATCTACATATCCAATTTTGATACCTCCATTAATAGTATTACTATAGAATCGGCTATAGCCGGTTCTTAGTTTGTTTCCATGTCCTAAATTAGCATCTGTTAATCCTTTTGAATTTCGTACTATATAGGAATTTGTTCTTTCCCAAAAATATAATTTGCCACCCTTCATTTCTTCAATAATAAAATTATGACCAGCAGCTGTTAAAAATTCATTATAAGGATTATCATAAAAATTAAGTCCTCTAAAGGTCGCATCTTGCATTAAGTCCCAACCATCTTCTGCATCAAAGGCACATTTAGCTAGTGATTGTCCTGATTTTGTAAATTCACAGTTTTCTACTAACATATCTTTCATAGCAGCAGGAGCTAAGCCAACAGCTCTACAGTTTTGAAATTCTACATTTTTAAATGCACAGTGAGTTGGTACTCTAAAAAGTTGAACTGAAAGGTCCGTTGGTTTATCTGTACTTAGTAATGTTACTTTCATGAATTTAGCATCTTTAGGAACGCTAATTCTCCTATATTGGTATCCATCAACTGATTTTAGGAACTTTTTATTCTCATCATAGAAGTGAGATATCAAATTCCAAGTAGATGCTGAATTACCTTGATAACCTAAATATCTACTAATACTTAAATAACCAATATCTCCATATCCAGTTATATCTATGAAATTTGAAGTAGTTCTACTATCAGAAGCAATAGCTTCACCGTTACTTCTATCTACATCTCCAAGAGTAAAAGCATCATCAATTTTTTTAGGATAAATATAAGTGTAACCAAGAGATTTATCTCTTGAATTAGCGATTCCATTAGTTCCACCATATCCAGTTATATCTTTTACAACTAGGTTTTCAAAGGAGCTATATTTGCTTTCTCCACCTATACTTATGCCATGAACCCATTCTGAACTATTAGGTGAGTTAGCATAGTCGTGACTATAATAATCTCCTTCTATAATTCCATTTATTACGTGTGAATCAAAGGTGTTATTTAAATCAACCATTAAAGCTCTATCACCAGTAAATTGATTTTGTTTAAAGGTAGCACCATTCATATCAATAGTAAAATCTGTTGGTATATATATTGGCTCTAAGTGGTCTATTCTGTAAACTCCTTTTAAAAGAGTAACTTTATTAAATCCTTCTGCTTTTTTGTCATCTAAAAACTTTTGTAATCCAAGTCTTGTATTTTTAGATTCTTCCATAACAGCATTTTTATTATAATCAGGTGCATATTTTACTATGGTTTCTCCCCACCATTGACCAGGTTCTCCAGTACCTTTTGTGTCTGCAATGATACAAGTATAAGTCTTAGGTGATGGAATTATGCTTTTTGCGGCTTCTTCAAGAGCAGCTTTTACTGTTGTAGAGGTTGGGTTTGTTATATTTAGAGTTTTTACATCTTTTACTTCATAATTATCTGTATTTTTAATGTTATATTTTATTAAATCAGCTTCGGTCATTATATATTCATTAATTAAAGCTTGGTTTTCTGTAGAATTTTCACATTTACAAACATAATCACATTCACATTTTCCAGAGTAAACTGTTTCTGCTGTGCAATCATGAGGAGCTTTAAATTTACAAGAGAACTCACATTCACATTTTGGTTTTGGAATTTCAGTATTTTTTACTAGGAAAAAGTTAAAAAGTTCATGAGAGTTTCTTCCATACTGGTCAGTAGCTATTATTGAGAATTTTTGTTCACCTAAATTTGCGAATTTTCCAAGGTTTACTGAATGATCTCCACCTTTTAAGTCTTTCATTACGATATCATCTTTTCCATCTATTTTAACTGTAACAGTGAAAGTATAATCAAAAGTTTCTTCAACATATTCAGTGTGGTTGTAGTCTGTTATATAAAAGTCTATGATTACATCTTCACTTGGAGTTACTACAGGTTTTATATAATAGGTTGAAATATAGGGAACTTCGTTAGGATTAACACTACTTAATGGAGTATTTAAAGAAGACGAATATATCCCGTATGCTCCAGAAAGGAATAGGGGAGCAATTAAAAATTTTAAAAGGTTAAAGCTAGATTTTTTATCACATTTTTTCATAAAAAGAAGTCTCCTTTATTTATATATTGAGGGATAAAATTTAATAAGTTTTTCTAATAATAGTTTATTAAATAGGAATTTAAGTTGTTCTACCAATTATTAATATTTAAACAAGTTATTTATTATGTCATTTAAAAATAAATATCTTTTTTATTTCTAATTTTCACAGCTCATTCTCACTTTAATTCATATTTATATAGTGAAGACTTATTTATCACTACAAATGTAGGGTTTAGTTTACTTAATAAAAGAATTGTTTAGTGAGGAGAGTATTTTTATTTTCTTTACTTTTACTAGCAAAAGAATAAGCTGTTTCATTTATGTATTTATTGTAAAAATATAGAAAATAATAAGTTTTTTTATTGAGTTTTAGAATTTATAATGATAAAATTAATTTACAATAAATAACATAACAGTATAAGTTATGTAAAATAACTTGTGGTAAATAGTTTTAAATAACATAACTGATAAATATTGATTTGGAATGATAGGATTTCTAAGTTTAAAGTTAAATACTCTAGGAAAGTAAAATTTTTGTTTGTGGAAATTAGAATTTTATTGGTAGTAGTTATCAGATGAATTTTTGGTTTGAGAGATTTTAAAATTAAGAAAATGATAGGTATTATGTTAGGGGAGAGTATGAGTTATGGAAAGAAGAGCAAGTGAGTTAAGAAACAAGAGGTTAGTTTGGCTTAGAGAAAATGCAAAGAAAGGAAATAAAGTTGCAATCAATGAACTTATTTTAAGAGCAAAGGATGGGGATAAGGATGCTATGGCAGAAATCATAGGGTTATATGAAGGATTAATTCATAAGCATGCGTCTAGATTCTTTTTAAATGGTTATGCTCTTGAGGATTTAGAGCAGATTTCTAGATGTGTTGTTATTGAGTCAGTTCATAAGTTTGATGGAGATTTTGGTTCAGATTTTATATTTTTTGTAAGTACTAATGTTAAAAATAAGCTTGGAACAATGGGGAGAAAAAAGGATAATAATGAAAACTTTTCAAGCTTAGAAGAACCTACTAGATCTGGAGTTATTATTAAGGATACTCTTGAAGATAAAGTTTCGATAGAGGATGAGTATATAGAAAAG
Source organism: Clostridium sp. LIBA-8841 (assembly GCF_057782475.1). NCBI lineage: Bacteria > Bacillati > Bacillota > Clostridia > Eubacteriales > Clostridiaceae > Clostridium > Clostridium sp. LIBA-8841. The sequence continues at coordinate 729,505 of NZ_CM173488.1, forward strand.
GAAAGAATAAGAGCTTTAATAAAAGTATTGGGGTCATTACCTAAAAGTGATAGAGAATTCATATTATATGTTCATAAGGACAGAGGAAATCTACAAAAATATTATGAAGAGCATAGAGATGAAATGACTTATGGGAAGGTTAGACATAGAAAAGATAGCTTATTAAAAAAGATTAGAGAAGCAATGAAAGATTATAAATAGATAATTTACTTTTTAGATGATATGTCAAAGTGAAAAAGAATAAAACCTATAAACTATTAGATTATTTAATAATCCTAGGGGAAAGGGTATAAGTTTTATTTTAAGTAGTTTTTGATATATCATCTTTTTATTTCTTCAATATTTAAACTTATTATTAAAAACGCTAGTGGTGTATAAAATGAATTAAGTTTATTTAATATAATTAAGTTAGGCTATGTTTTAAATTAGTGTTGCTTTTTAGATAGAACCGTAGGAATATCTTAAAAGCAATATTCTCTAAAACAGAGCCTTAAGTTAAAGAAAAATAAACTATGTTAAATATTATTTTGAAATTTAAGTTTAATTTGAGGGAATAGGTGAATTTATGAGTAGATTAGAAAAGGAAAGAAGTGTTTCTTTATTAGAACCTAAAAATAGAGGAGTTTTTACTGTTAATTTCAAGCATCCATTACTGGTGGATAGTAAGAGCAATGTAAAGTCCATTACTAAGAGTTTAGGTGCTGATGTAGGAAAAGATTATCATAAGGCCAAAGAGATAGTTGATGAAATTAAAAGTATTATAAATAACAAGGAGTGTTATGGTGATTTTAATGGGTATTTAAAATGTAAGACAATGTATAGTAAAAAGGCTGTTGATATTATTTTTGATAATACTATTTTTAAAAATGGATTATATGATGATTTTAAAGGAGATATATTAGAAAAGTATATTCCTTTAAAAAGTAGAGGAGAAGATGACAAAAATTTATTATTAAATAAAACATCAGAGTATAAGGAGAAGAAGATTCAATTAATAGGAAGAGGAAATAAATCTATAAAAAGAATATTGTCTCAATACATAGGATCAGTAAAAACAAATTTTTTAGAAGTGAATAGAAGAATTAATATGGAAGGAAGTTTTGAAGCACATGTTTGTAATAAATCAAATGAGCTTGAATTCGTATGTACATTTTTATCAAAAGAAGCCTTAGTATATGAACTTAAAAAGAATCTATATTATTCAATAGAAGCTTTGCTTTTAAGTGAAAAGTTAAATAACAAACATGGCCTTTACTCCAATGATGAGACAAATGAAGAAAGCAAGTTAAGCATATTCAGAAATTTAACTGAAGGAAGACATGGAGAAAATAGTTTTAATCTATTATTTTATGATTTTAAATCAGGAAGTGATTTTGCATATATTAAGGAAGAAACTCATTCACTATATAGTAAAATAACAGAAAAAATTAAAAGCTTAGCTAAGGATTCATGGATAGGATTTTGTAATATTAATAAGAAGGCAAATTTTATTTATGGGGATAATAAGGATGAATTAATAAAGGAAGCTTACTATAAATTTTTAACTAAAGAGGATAAAGAGTTTTCTAAAAGGTTTAATATCTTAATTGAAGATATCCTTAAAGAAGTAGAACATAAGAGAGTTAATATATTAAAGAAGTTTATTGAAGAAGCTAAGAATCTTGGAAAGGGTATAAATTGGACTCTTAAAATTTTAGATAGAGAATCTGGGAAAGAAGTTAATTTTTCTAATAAAGATAGGTTATGTCATAAGAATGAATTATATGATGGAGCTGGATTATGTGATGAAGATAAATTATGTGATGAAGATCAGTTATTTGATGAAGATAGATCATTTAATGAACATGAATTATCATATGTTGAAAAGAATAACTTAAGTTTAAATGATTTAAAGAACATATCTTCTATGGCATCTGTTTATTTTAGTTTATCTTATAGAAAAGATGAAAAAGATTTAAAGGGAAAGTTAGAGAAGAATCTTAGTGATTTAGAATTAATTAATAAAAAGCCAGATAAGCATTTGAGAGAAAAGTTTTTTAGAATTTTGGAGGGCTTTTCAAGTGAGGGTGAGAACTTAAGAGAAATAACATTGAAACCATTAATTAATGGAATAAGAATAAAGGGAAACTTCAAGCCTTTATGGGTCAATGAGGAAGAAAACTTTGAGGATACTATATTATCTTATTATGAAGATGGATTAAATAATGAAAAGAGTATTTCTAATGAGGTAAGAAAAAACATGGTTAACTCCCATAGAATACTTTGGGTTTTAGAAGAAAATGAAAATAGTATATATAATGAAGAAATATTGAAATACTTAATAATAAATGGATATTTAAATAAGAGTAGGCTTTGTTTTATCGAAGATGAAAGCTCAAAAGGTTATTTTGAAAATAGAGAATATAGAAAGTATAGAGAATATATAAAATGTAGAGAAGATAAAGAGGAAAAAGAAGATAAGAAATATAGCGGTTATGATTTTAGTAATTATTATAGAGTGAATGCTGCAATAAGAAAGCTAGATTATCTTTTGAACTCTCTAGGAAAAGAAAGTGGAGTTGGCGATAGTTTTGTTAGGGGAAGAGAAGAATTATATAAGAATAAGTTAATTAATAAAGTGGTTTTACTAAATAGTTTAGACAAGATTATTTTAAATAGAGAGTTTGCTTATAAGGATGAGAAGAGAGCTTCTGAAGATAAAAAGAATATAGAGGATTTAATTAGCCTAGGGGCAGAGAGGGAAGATTCCAATTTAAATAGTGTATTCTTAAGCTTAAAAAAATCCTTTGAGGAAAATAAAATCAATGTTTATGAAACAGTTAGAAATCTTGAGGAATTAATGAGGGAGTTTGAGGAAGAAAAAGAAGCGAGTATTGGGTGTAGTAGCAAGTTTTCTTGTGAATTTAAGTGTAGTAAGCCTTCTTATAAATATGAAAAACTAGTTTACTTGGGATTATACTTAAATAAAACTTTTAGAGAGGACTTTATAAAGCGTATTAACTCATCAAATTGGCAGGAGCTAGAAAGTTTTAATAGTAAAATAGCTTATAACTATAAAGGAAGATCTGAAGGGAATTTATGCCCAGAATATATCCTTGAATGTACTATAAAAGAGAAGTTACTTTCATACTTATTAAATCCTGAATTAGTGAAAGAAAAAATTAATAATGAGGAATTTGAGGAAGCAGTTATGTCTATTATGGAAAGTCTTTCTGGGAAGATTCTAGAAGGAGTTAAAAGGCTTATAGTAGATGATAATTTAGAGAAATGGGAGAAGGGAGTTAATAGTATAGAAGAGAGCTTTATTAGTAGAAGAAAAAGCATAGAGAATATTATAAATGAAAATTTTTATGTTGATTATGAAGTATTAAATGAAGATAAGGTTCTTTCTTTTATGAAGGATATTTTAATTAATAATAAAATTTTTAGGGAGATTAAAGGAGAGATAAAAATTTGATGAAGTTTAAAAATATTACCAATTTAGAAAATATTAACAAATGGTAATCTAAAGGTATTTATTTGCTTTATAAGTAAATAAATACCTTTTGTTGAGATAAAAAAGGTGTTGATAACAAATTAACAAAAAGTTAACAAAAAAATATTTTGTAGAAAAAAGTCATATTGTTTATGGTTATGAAATTGTTTTCTTAAAGTGAATAATGTTTAAAAAAAGTATAAAAAAGTTAAAAATCATAGTAGAAATATAGTATATAGAAAATTAATTAAAAAATATTGATAAATATTTTAATAAATATTTTAATATTATAATAAGTTTCAATAAAAAGGAATACTTTTTTGTTTTTTATAGATTTTAATTTTAAAAAAAGTTTTTAAAAATATAAAAAATGAAAAAAATTAGAAATGCAAGAATTAGTAGCCACTTTATGAATTTTTTATTTTGTTATATTATATTTAGGTGAGATAGTTTGTTGATAAAACAAAAAATAATATTAAAATTAAACTTAAAACAATTTAATAAAGTAGGAGGGTTCATGGAAGAGAATACTATAAGCTTACAAGAGATTGCTTATGCTTTAAAGAAAAGATGGAGATTAATAGCTTTAATAACTATTGGAGCAACCTTAATCTCAGCAATATTAAGTTTTTTTGTTATAAAACCACAATATGAAGCATCAACTAAGCTTTTTATTGGTAAGCAAGAATCACAAGATAATAATGCATACAATAGTAATGATGTAATGATGTATCAACAATTAATGAAGACTTATGCAGAACTTGCCAAGACTTCAGATTTAGTTACTAAGGCTGTAGATAATGCAGGACTAGACTTTAATAGTAAACAAGTTAAAGGCTTACTTGATAATTTACAAGTTGTTCCAAGTGCTGATACACAAATTTTAGATTTAACATATAAGGGAGAAAATCCTGAAGATGTTTTAAAGATTACAGAAGCCATAACTAATGAATTTATTTCTGAATCTAAAAAACTTATTCCTAATGGAAATATTCAAATAATACAAGCACCACAGCTTCCAGAGCATCCAGTTAGTCCAAACAAGAAGCTTAACATACTTATTGCTTTTGTTTTAGGCCTTATGGTTGGGGTAGGAGTAGTACTTTTACTTGAATATTTAGATAATACATTTAAATCAAGGGAAGAGTTAGAAAAGACTTTAGATTTACCTATAATAGGAACAATACCAGATTATAATAATCTTGATGCTTAGGAGGAAAGAGAATGTTAATACTAGAAAGCAATCCTCAGTCAGTAGCTGCTGAGAGTTATAGAACTTTAAGAACAAACATACAATATTCATCTTTTGATAATCCTGTTAAGTCAATTGTTATGACTAGTTCAGAGCCAGGGGAAGGAAAATCAACTACAAGTGCTAACTTAGCTCTTTCTTTTGCTCAAGATGGAAAGAGAGTAATACTTATAGATTGCGATTTAAGAAAACCTGTTGTACATAAAGAGTTTGGAATAAGTAATTCTGTGGGATTATCAGAGTTTTTAATTGGTATGACCGAATTTGGTAAGGTTGTTTATAAGCATGAATCAGGACTTCATGTATTACCATCTGGGACAATCCCTCCAAATCCAGCTGAGATGCTTGCTTCTAAAGCGATGGAGCATTTATTAGAACAATTAAAAGAAAAATATGATTACATAATATTAGATATGCCACCAGTGAATGCTGTAACAGATTCAAAAATACTTTCAACAAAGGTTGATGGAACAATATTAGTTGTAAAGTATGGTTATACAAAAAAAGATGCTGTTGTTGAAGCAGTAAAAGGATTAAAAGCAGTTAAGGCTAATATAATAGGAACAGTATTTAATGGAGAAGAATCTCAAAGAGGAAAATACTATCATTATTATAAAAAAGATTAATATTTAAACATAAGCAGTCTAACACTCACTAAAGTAGGAGTGTTAGGTTGTTATTTATGATATGAAAAATTAATGTGCAAAAGAAAACGTGTTTAGGTTAAAAATAAAATATGTTAGGGGGATAGAGTTAAATGTATGAATCTTTAGAGAAAATTTCAGATGAAGATAAAGAACAATTATCAGATCATGGAAAAAAGAATTATTTATTCTGTAAAAGATTAATTGATATTTTGGGTTCAGGAATCGGATTAATAATATTAAGTCCTTTATTTTTAATCGTAGCAATAGCTATAAAAATTGAGGATAGAAAAGGAACTGTTTGGTTTTCTCAAAAAAGGGTAGGCCAGTATGGTGAAGAATTTAATATGTATAAGTTTAGATCAATGGTTAGTAATGCAGAAGAATTAAAAGCTAAACTTATGGAGCGAAATGAAATGTCTGGACCAATGTTTAAAATGAAAAATGATCCTAGAATAACTAAAGTTGGAAGATTCATAAGAAAAACTAGTATAGATGAGTTACCTCAACTCATAAATGTTTTAAAGGGAGAAATGAGCTTAGTTGGTCCTAGACCAAGCCTTCAAAAGGAAGTATCTCAGTTTGAACCATGGATGAGAGAAAGACTAGAGGTTAAACCTGGTTTAACATGTTATTGGCAAGTAATGGGGAGAAATGATATAGATTTTAATGATTGGATGAAGCTTGATGTTAAGTATGTTCATGATAGAAATCTATGGTTAGATTTAAAGTTAATTTTTAAAACATTTTTTGTGCTTTTTGGAGATAAAAGTGCAAGTTAGATAAAAGGGGATGAAAGTATATGTTATGTGCATTAATAATGGCTGGAGGGAAGGGGACAAGATTTTGGCCTTTATCAACAGAGGAAAAACCAAAACAATTTTTAAAACTTATAGGCGATAAAACCATGATACAAATGACTATAGATAGGGTGAAACCTATAATTCCCATAGAAAGAATATTTGTTTGTACTGGTGAAAGATATATAGATTTAGTAAAAGAACAGCTTCCAGAATTACCAGAAAAGAATATTATAGTGGAACCTGAAGGAAGAAATACAGCACCATGTATAGCTTTATCTGCATTAGTTATAAAGAGATATTATAAAAATGCAACAATGGTAGTTTTACCTTCAGATCATTTAATAAGTAATGAAGGTAGGTTTAGAGAAATACTTTTAGATGGAGAAGAATATTTAAAAGAACATAAAAGTGCAATTCTTACATTAGGAATGACTCCAAGTAGAGCGGAAACTGGTTATGGATATATTAAATTTACTGAAGAACAAAACTTAGTGAATAATAGTGAAGTAATAAAAGTTGAAAAATTTGTTGAGAAACCTGATAAAGAAAAAGCTGAGGAATATTTATTAGATGGTTCATATCTTTGGAATGGAGGAATGTTCCTATGGACTGTTGATAACATAATTAATAGAGTAAAAGAGCATATACCAAATACATATGAAGCGTTAAAAGGAATTGAAGAGATTAGTGAGGAAAATCTTCAAGAACTTATAAATAATAACTATAAAAATACTGATTCAATTTCAGTTGACTATGCAATTTTGGAAAATGCAGATGAGATAAGAGTTATTCCAAGTGATATAGGATGGGATGATATTGGAACTTGGAGATCTGTAGAAAGGTACAGAAAAAAAGATTTAAATAATAATATAGTAAATGAAAATGTAAGGGTAATAGAGTCAAAATCAAATATGGCTATTAATAAAGAAAAGAAAGTTGTTATGATTGGTGTGGAAGATATCATGACAGTTGAAACAGATGACGCTATATTTATTGTAAAAAAAGATTATATGGATAATCTTAGAGATTATAAAGAAGTATTATAAAAAATAATGATGAAAGTGTTGATGATATGAGTAGAATGAATTTTCTTAATATAGAAGTTGATAATCTAACTATGGACGAAGCACTAGATAGAGCTGAAAAACTAATTTTAAATAAAAAGCCAAGTTATGTTGTTACACCAAATGTTGATCATATAGTTAAATTAGAGACCGATAAGGACTTTCAAGATGTATATAGAAATGCAGATTTGATTTTGACAGATGGAATGCCATTAATATGGATATCAAAAATAAAAGGGAATCCAATAAAGGAGAAAATTTCAGGATCAGATTTTTTTCCAAAACTTTGTGAAAGAGCTGCTGAAAAAGAGTATAGTTTATTTTTATTAGGCGCGGCAGAAGGCGTTGCAGCTAAAGCAGCTGAAAATTTAAAAGAAAAGTATAAAGGGCTTAATATAGTAGGAACGTATTCACCAAGCTATGGATTTGAAGAAAAAGAGGATGAAATAAAAAAAATAATTAAAGTTATTAACAATGTAAGACCAGATATATTAGCAGTTGGACTTGGCGCTCCAAAACAAGAAAAGTTTTTGTATAAATATAGAAATCAACTTAATGTACCAATTTCATTAGCAATAGGGGCTAGCATAGATTTTGAAGCTGGAAATGTAAAAAGAGCTCCTAAAATTATGCAAAATATGGGGCTTGAATGGTTCTATAGATTATGCAAGGAGCCTAAAAGGATGTTTAAAAGATATATAATTGATGATTTTAAAATATTTAAAATTTTTATTAAATATTAAAGATTTGGAGATATAAATGAAGAAAAATATTTTATTTATAAGTACATTATTACCTTATCCATTAAATAATGGTGGAAAAATAAAAACATATAATACATTGAAAATACTATCCGAAAGTTATGATATAGATTTAATTTGCTATTATGAAAATGAAAATGAATTGAAGTATATCGAAAATTTAAAAGAAGTAGCAAAAAATATTGATGTTTTCAAATCAAAAATAACAACTAATGATAATAAAAAATATATGTGTAAGTTAGCTTTAAAAAGTTTATTTACAAGTTTACCGTTAACAGTACTTAAATTTTTTAGTGGAAATTTTTCACAGTTAATACATAAAAAAATAGAAGAAAATAAATATGAGAAATTATATATAGATCATTTACAAATTTCTATTAATATAAAAAATTTTAATTTAAAAAATTTAGATTACATATTAGATGAGCATAACTGCGAGTATTTAATAATGAAAAGAAAAGCTAAAGAAGAAAAGAATATATTTAAAAAAATATTTTTTGGATTAGAATATTTAAAGCTTAAAAATTATGAGAAGAATATTGGAGATAAAGTTAATAAGATCATAGCTTTATCAGAAAATGATAAAAAAGAGTTAGATAACATCGGAATTAAGATGAATAAAATAAAGGTGATACCGATAGCTTTCTCTACAGACTACATAAAAGAAAATTTGAATGAAAAAAAAGAATGTTTAAACATATTATTTTTAGGAACAATGAGCTGGATGCCTAATTATGAAGGTGTGCTATGGTTTTTAAAAAATGTTATTCCTATTTTAAGAGAAGAAAAAATGAATTTTAAATTTTATATAGTAGGAAAAGGTGCAAGTGATGAAATAAATCAATATGATAATGGAAAAGATATTGAAATTTTAGGTTTTGTAGAGGATTTAAATCAATATTTTGATTTATGCGATTGTATGATAGTGCCAATATTTTTTGGAAGTGGCCTTAGAGTAAAAATAATAGAAGCTTTTGCTAAAAAAATGCCTGTAATATCAACAACTATAGGAGCTGAAGGGTTAAATATAGAAAATAAAAAAAATATATTAATAGCAGATTCTTCTAAAGAATTTTTAAGTTCATTAAAAGATATAAATAATCCTAAAATTAGAGAAAAGTTGGCTAGAAATGGAAGAATAGTTTTTGAAAATGAGTATTCTTTTGAAGCTATAAAAAATAAAATTTTAAAATTTCTAAAAAAGGGAGAATAATATGAATAAAATATCTTTAGTAATGGCTACTGTAGGAAGAGTCCATGAAGTTGAAGCATTTATTAATACTTTAGAAAAACAGAAATTCTCTAATTACGAACTTATAATTGTAGATCAAAATACTCATTATTTATTGGAAGAAATTTATGAAAAATATAAAGATAAAATAAAAATTAAGTATATTAGAAGTGAGAAAAAAGGTTTATCCTTAAATAGAAATATAGGAATAAAATATGTAACTGGGAATATAATAGCTTTTCCAGATGATGATTGTGAATATGATGAAGATACTTTACTAAATGTAGATCAATACTTTAATAATAATGATAAAGAAATATATTGCTGCAAAGTAGTTGATAAGAATACCGGAGCAAAATTTGGCAAAACAAGTGATTTAAATGAAATGTTAGCATTTAATAATATAATGAAAAATTGTGTTAGTATATCTATATTTATTAAATTTAAAAATATAGAACACATTAAATTTGATGAGAAGTTAGGTGCTGGGACTTACTTTGGTAGTGGAGAAGAAAGTGATTTGATTTTTAAGTTGCTTCATTATGATTATAAAGGAGATTATTTTTCTGATAAAGTTGTTTTTCATCCAGCTCGAAATGATGATAACCCAAGTATTGAAAATAATAATAAAGATAGTTTAGGTTTAGGTGCTTTAATGAAAAAAGAAATATATTATAGAAAGAATTATAAGTTAATTATATTTTTCATAAGTAGATTATTTAGACCAGCAGTAGGATGTATTATAAAACCTAAAAAGTCAAAATTTTACATGGAATCAATAAAGTATAGAGTAAAGGGATATTTAGAATATGAACAAAGAGAATAAAATAAATATAATTACTGCAACCTATAATAGGGGAAAGTATTTAAAAAATATTTATAAAAGTATATGTGAACAAAAATATAGTAATATACAATGGGTTATTGTTGATGATGGTAGTAAAGACAACACAGAAGAAGTAGTAAATAAATATATATCAGAAGGTATTATAGCTATAAAATATATAAAAAAAGAAAATGGTGGTAAACATACTGCTTTGAATATAGCAATTGATAAAGTTGAAGAGGGATTGGTATTTATAGTAGATTCTGATGATATTTTATCAAAAAATAGTTTGGAAAAAATAAATACATTATGGAGTAATATTAATAAAAAAGAATATAATTATAACATTATTGGCATTGGAGGCTTAAAGGGATATATAAATAATAATGTTATAATTGGTGATAAAATACCGTGTGATAATTTTTTAGATGATACGTTATTAGGCTTAACATATAATTATAAAGTTTTAGGAGATAAATCTATAATTTTTGATTACGAAGTTCTTAAGAATTATAGGTTTCCAGAATTCAAAGGAGAAAAGTTTCTTACAGAAGCTGTAGTATATAATAGAATAATGAATGAAAAAAATAAGTTAAGATGGGTAAATGAAATATTTACATTATGTGAGTATTTAGATGATGGATTAACTAAAAAATATGATGAAATAATGAGTGAAAATTGGAATGGAACCAAATTATATTTTGAAGAGTTATTGAATTTAAATATAGGTAATGATAATAAGAGAGAGATTATAAAAAATTATTTAAGATATGGTTATGTAAATAATGAATTTAATTCTATAACTAAAAAATATAAACTTAAAGGAATTCCTAAATTAAATGCTTTAAAAGAAGGAATAATTTTATCAAATAAAATAAAAGTTAAAAAGCTTTTAAGGAGAAAATAATGAAAAGATTAAAAAGTCATAGTTATATAATATTAATTTTTATATTTTCTTTTATAATAATTGACTTTTTTAGAAGATTTATTATATGTAATTTTTTAAAAATAGATAGTAATCTAATTGGATATGTAAACTATGTTGTTTACATACTATTGTTTTTTACAATTTTATTTAAGTTAAAATATAAAATGTATGAATTAAAAGTATTATATGGATTTATTTTTATACAAATATTGTTTTTTATAAATTTTAGGGTTAATGGATATGGAATTGATAGATATTTTTATGAAGAAGTATTTGTATTGTTGCCATTACTTTTAATTGGAATAAAGTTAAATAAGTTTGATTTTAAGAAGGTATATTTTTTAGTTCTTAAATTAATTAATATTCTAGTTGGAATTCTAGTTTTTTTAGGAGTCATTGATTTTATAACTAATTCTGGAGTACAGAAGTTTTTAGCATCTCATAATTACTTTGAAAGTTTATTAAATAGTGACTTACTTATGCAAAGTGGAGTATATAGATATTATTCTTTTTATGGGCATCCACTGAGAGTTGCTCAAATGATTATATTATTTTATATATTAAATGCTATAGCATATCAATATTTAAATAAAAAAATAAATATGTTTATTATATCTATAGTTAGTATAGTAGGAGTTATTATTACTAGTAGTAAGGCTGGAATAATAATATTACTAGCTTTATTAATAATAAATTTTAATATATATAAAAGTATAATTGGTAAAATATGTATTAATACTTTTTTAGTAATAACTGTGGTATCAGTAGCACTTAGCAAAGTATTTAGGGAAATTGTTTTAGCAAGATTAGTTAATATAGATTTTTCTTCAGGAAGAAATGAAGTTTTTGACTATATAAAAATGGGATATTTGCCTAAACCAACTTTTTTAGGAAAAGGTGTTGATTATAGCGGATATTTATTAAATATAATGAATACTAGTATTTCAAGTTTTGAATATCCATTTTTAATATTTTCATATGAGTGCGGAATAATAATAACCATAGTAATGTATGCTCTATTTCTGTACCCAGCAATAAAGTTGTTTTTAAAAAAACATTTCAAAATATTTATATACTTTATAGCTTTGACAGGAATAATAAATATTTATAATGGAATATCTGTAATGGGAGATTATATGATTCAATACTGCTTCATAATAATGTTATTCAATAATTTAAATAACTATTTGGGGGAGAAGAATGAAGAAAAAAATATTATTCGTGATTGATAATTTAAATGGTGGAGGAGCTGAAAAAACATTAGTAACTTTGCTAAATAATTTTGACTTTAACCAATATGAATTGACTTTATTTTTATTTTCAAAAGAGGGAGTTTATTTAGAGGAGCTTAATAGCAATATAAAATTAAAATATTTATTTAATTTAAAATATTCTAAGAGTAAAACAATTATAAATAAAATAAGACGAAAAATATTTTTCTTATTAGCTTCTAAGTCATTATTAACAAATACAATAAAAAATAAAATAATTTCAATTATAGGAGAAGATTATGATACTTATATAGCATTCATGGAGGGACTATCAACTAAGATAGTTGACATTATAGGAGATAATGAGAAAAAGAAAATTGCTTGGGTGCATACAGATGTAAGTAAATACAATTGGTATACAAAATATTATAAGTCATATGATGAAGAAAAAAAATGTTATTTAAATTTTGAAAAGATAGTATGTGTTTCACAGGATGCTCTTAAAGGATTTGAAAACAGATATTTTAAAGATAAAAATAAATTAACAGTAATATATAATGTTCTAGATAAAGATAAGATTTTTAAAAAAGGAAATGAAAAAATTATCTTAGAAGGGGATTTTAAAATTTCTAATATAGGAAGGTTAGAAGAAGAAAAAGGACAAGATGTATTAATAAGAGCATTTACTAAAAGTAATTTAAATAAAGAAAATAATTATTTATACATAATTGGAGAGGGAAGCAAAAAGAAATACTTAAAAAACTTATGTGAAGAATTAAAAGTCAATAAAAAAGTTAGATTTCTTGGTTTTAAAGATAATCCATATAAATATATTAAAAATTCAGATGTTGTGGTTTCAGCTTCTAGAAATGAAGGCTTCTCGTTAGTTGTTGCTGAGGCAATAATATTGGGGAAGATGGTTGTATCAACAAATTGTTCGGGACCAATTGAAATTTTAGAAAATGGAAAATTTGGTGTGATAGTTAATGATGAAAATGAATTAGTTAATATATTAAATGAGATAGATACTAATAGAAGATTAATAAGTAAATATGAAGCATTAGCTAAAGAGAGAAGTAGTATTTTTGATTTAAATAATACTCTAGAGAAAATATATAATATACTATAATGGAGAATAAAATGAAAAATAATAAAGTTATAAAATCGGTAACATTATTGACAGCTTTAAGTTTGTTTTCAAAACTTTTAGGTTTTCTTAGAGATATATTAATGGCTAGTAATTATGGTACAAGTTATCAAGCCGATGCATATAATATGGCTATTACTATTCCTAACATAGTCTTTGGAATAGTAGGGGTTGGAATAACTACCACTTTTATTCCTATATTTTCTGAGATATTAATGAAGAAAAATAAAGATGAAATGTTTGAGTTTGCTAATAACATAATGACTTTAGTATCAGCATTAACTATTTTTTTAGGCGTTATTTCTTTTGCTTTTTCAGATGAAATTGTGAGAATAATAGCTCCAAATTTTACGGGAGAAAGATATTTACTTACAGTAACCTTAACCAAAGTTAGTATAATCAATATTTTCTTTATGGGTATTGTTGCAGGATTCAATGCTATATTACAAACATTAGATGATTTTAGAGCAACTGCATACATGTCTATTATCATTAATATACCAATAATAATATACTTGTTATTAGGAAATACTTTTGGTGTGCTAGGACTAACAATAATAACTGTTTTAGGTAATGCATTGCAAATAGCTATACAGATACCATATTTAATAAAATATAAATATAAATTTAAGCTTAATTTTAATATTAAAAATGAATATATAGGAAAGATAATAAAATTATTAATTCCAGTAATAATAGGAAGTGGAGTGGCGCAAATTAATGATGTAGTAGATAAGATGTTAGGATCATATCTACCAACAGGTAGCATAACAGCATTAAATTTAGCACAGAGGTTGAATTCAATAATACATACTGTTTTTATAACTGCTATAGTAACAGTAATATTCCCTATAATGGCTAGTTATGTTAATGATAATTTAGAAAAATTTAAAGGTTTGATTTCAAAATCAATAATAATAATAATAATTGTTATGTTACCAGCAATACTTCTTATTGTTATTTTAAATAAAGAAATAATAACTTTGATTTTTGAAAGAGGAGAATTTGATGCAAATTCTGTTAATATGACAGCAACAGCATTAATGTTTTACTCAATAGGAACAATATTTTATGGGCTACGGGATGTACTAAGCCGTGCGTTTTATTCATTACAAGATTCTGTTATACCAATGAAAAATGGAATAATAGGAGTTTTAACCAATATAATTTCAAATATTATGCTTATAAGAATTTTAGGAATAGGTGGACTTGCCTTGGGTACAACTATTTCTGCAATAGTAACAACTGGACTTATGTTAAAAGATATGAGAAAAAAAATTGGTAAGTTTATGAATAAGGAGTTTTATAAGAATTTAATTAAAGTTATATTCTCATCAACTATAATGGTTATAGAATTAATAATTCTTTTAGAATGTGGTATAAGTAATTTATTTATTTTATGTCCAATAGCTATTTTAACATATTTAATTTTAGTATATATATTAAAAGTTGAAGAGGTATTTTTCATAAAAGAAATTGTTTTAGAAAAAATAAGAAAAAAATAAAAATTTATGTTTTTATAAATTAAGTTTCTGCTATAAATTTTTTTGTAGTAGAAATTTTTCTTTATCTTTTTAAAGATTTACAGTTACGTTAAGAACTAGTTCTTATATTATTTTTGAATAGGAGTGATCAATTAGAATGAAGATATTATTAACTGGTGGAATTGGTTATATAGGAAGCCATACAATAATAGAACTATTAAAAGATGAAAATAATTCTGTTGTTGTTATTGATAACTTAATAAATAGTAGAAAAGAAGTTAAGGATATAGTTGAAGATATAACAGGTAAAAAAATAAAATTCTATGAAGGTGACTTAGTCAATTTTGAAGACATAGATAATATTTTTGAAAATGAAAAAATAGATGCTGTTATACACTTTGCTTCTCTTAAAGCAGTCGGAGAATCAGTTGAAAAACCCTTAGAATATTATAATAACAATATTATTGGAACCTTAAATCTTTTAACAAGTATGAGAAATCACAATGTTAAGAAGTTTATATTTAGTTCTTCAGCTACCGTTTATGGAGAAAGTGAAATCGTGCCTGTACATGAAGGACTTCAATCAGGTTTTGCAACAAATCCTTATGGTAGATGTAAGACAATGACAGAGGATATGTTAAGAGATATATATGTATCAGATAATTCATGGGATATTGTTCTTCTTAGATATTTTAATCCAGTTGGAGCTCATGAAAGTGGGTTAATTGGTGAGTTACCTAATGGAATACCAAATAATCTTATGCCTTATGTTTCAAAAGTAGCTGATGGAGAGTTAGACTATGTAAGAGTATTTGGAAATGACTATAACACTCCAGATGGAACTGGAATAAGAGATTATATACATGTTGTTGATTTAGCCAAAGGACATGTAGCTGCTATGAAAAAGTTAGAGGATGGTTCAGGAGTTAGTACATATAACTTAGGAACTGGACAAGGATATTCTGTATTAGAAATAATTGAAGCTTTTTCAAAGGCATCAGAAAAAGAAATACCTTATAAAATAGTTGAAAGAAGATCAGGAGATATTGCTATTAGCTTTGCTGATCCATCAAAAGCTGAAGAGGAGCTTGGATGGAAAGCAGAGAAAAACTTAGAAGATATGTGTAAAGACTTTTGGAAATGGCAATGTGTAGGAATGAAAAATTTAAAATAGCACAAGCATAAAAATTTTACTTGGAGGATTAAAGATGAATCATTTAGAAAGACTAAAAATGTGGATAGAATCAGCTAAGGTTTCAAAAAAAATAAAATAAGAATTAAAGAATTTAACAGATACAATAGAAATTGAGGATAGATTCTACAAAGATTTAGAATTTGGTACTGGTGGATTAAGAGGAGTTATTGGGGCTGGTAATAATAGAATGAATATATACACTGTATAAAAGGCTACTCAGGGATATTCACAATATTTAAAAAAACACTTTGAAAATCCATCTATAGCTATTGCTTATGACTCAAGAAACATGTCAAAGGAGTTTGCAAAGGCAACAGCATTAACTTTTGCTGCTAATAATATAAAGGTTTTCTTATTTGAAGATTTAAGACCAATTCCAGAACTTTCATTTACAGTGAGAGAGCTTAAATGTTCAGGAGGAATAGTTATAACAGCTTCTCATAACCCAAAACAATATAATGGATATAAAGTTTATGGAGCTGATGGAGGACAAATAACTGACGAAACAGCTAAAGAAATTATAAGATATATTGATTCTTTACATATATTTGAACATGTTAAAACTATGTCTGAGAAAGAAGCATTAGATAAAGGGTTATTAACTTATATTGGAGAAAATGTGGACAAAGTCTACATTAAAAATGTTAAATCTTTATTTATAAGAAAAAGCTTAGTTCAAGAAAAGGCTAAGGAGTTAAAAATAATATATACTCCGATTCATGGTTCAGGTAATAAACCGGTTAGAAGAGTTTTACATGAACTTGGATTTGAAAATTTAAAAGTTGTTAAAGAACAGGAAAAGCCAGATGGAAACTTTCCAACAGCATCATATCCAAATCCAGAGGATAAATCAGTATTTAAATTAGCTTTAGAAATGGCTAAAACTGAAAATCCAGATATAATTTTTGGAACTGACCCAGACTGCGATAGAATAGGGGTTGTTGTTAAGGATAATTCAGGAGAATATAAAGTTTTAACAGTAAACCAAACAGGAATGCTTTTAGCAGATTATATATTAAAATCACTAAAAGATGAAGAAAAATTGTCTTCAAAGGGAGCTATTATAAAAACAATAGTTACTACAGAAGGCGTTAAAAATATAGCGGACTTTTATGGTGTAGAGCTTATAAATACACTAACTGGATTCAAATATATTGGTGAAAAAATAGGAGAGTTTGAAAAAACTAAGAGTAATGATTTCATCTTTGGTTTAGAAGAAAGCTATGGATATTTAGCAGGAAATTTTGTAAGAGATAAGGATGCAGTTATAGCTTCAACTTTAATTGCTGAGATGGCGTTATATTATAAAGAAAATGTACTAACTCTTTACGAAGCTTTAATAGAGTTATATGAAAAGTTTGGATATACGCAAGAAAAACTTATATCTATAGAATTAGCAGGAAAAGAAGGACAAGAAAAGATAGCTAAATGTATAGATTCTTTAAGAAATAATCCTGTTAAAGAGGTTTTGGGAGTTAAGGTTAAAACTTCATTTGATTATAAATTAAGTAAAGAAATAGATAACGATACTATGGAAGAAAGAGAAATTAATCTTCCAAAATCTAATGTTTTAAAATATATACTAGAAGATAATTCATGGTTTGTTATTAGACCATCAGGAACAGAGCCGAAAATGAAGATTTATTTAGCTATAGAAGCTAAAACTCTAAAAGAATCAAATGAAAAAATAGAGAAATTTGAAAAAGCCGTAATGGACATTGTAAATAAAGAACTTTAATTTTATATTTAAATTTAAGAAAATTAGATATTATTCATATAATATAAAGACATAGCAAGTTCTAACTCCTCTGAATTTGCTATGTTATTTTTTTGAAAAATATTGCATATAAATTTAATATTGTTTTATTTTATATATAATAAGATGATAAAAAAATATAATATAACTTTCTTATGAATAAAAGTTATACTAATATCAACTTTTTATTTTTTAGATATTGTTAATTTGTAAGAGTTAATTATTTTATGATATAATTTTAGATGTAATTTTTTGGTGAGGGAGAAGTTTTAATGAATATATTATTAACTGGCGGAATTGGCTATATAGGAAGCCATACGATAATAGAATTATTAGGGGATGAGAATAATTCTGTTGTTGTTATTGACAACTTAATAAATAGTAGAAAAGAAGTTAAAGATATAGTTGAAGATATAACAGGTAAAAAAATAAAATTCTATGAAGGTGACTTAGTCAATTTTGAAGACATAGACACTATTTTTGAAAATGAAAAAATAGATGCTGTTATACACTTTGCTTCTCTTAAAGCAGTCGGAGAATCAGTTGAAAAACCTTTAGAATATTATAATAACAATATTATTGGAACTTTAAATCTTTTAACAAGTATGAGAAATCATAATGTTAAGAAGTTTATATTTAGTTCTTCAGCTACCGTTTATGGAGAAAGTGAAATTGTGCCTGTACATGAAGGACTTCAATCAGGATTTGCAACAAATCCTTATGGTAGATGTAAGACAATGACAGAGGATATTTTAAGAGATATATATGTATCAGATAATTCATGGGATATTGTACTTCTTAGATATTTTAATCCAGTTGGAGCTCATGAGAGTGGGTTAATTGGTGAGTTACCTAATGGAATACCAAATAATCTTATGCCTTATGTTTCAAAAGTAGCTGATGGTGAGTTAGATTATGTAAGAGTATTTGGAAATGACTACAACACTCCAGATGGAACTGGAGTAAGAGATTATATACATGTTGTTGATTTAGCAAAAGGACATGTAGCTGCCATGAAAAAGTTAGAGGATGGTTCAGGAGTTAGTACATATAACTTAGGAACTGGACAAGGATATTCTGTATTAGAAATAATTGAGGCTTTTTCAAAGGCATCAGGTAAGGAAATACCTTATAAAATAGTTGAAAGAAGAGCAGGAGATATTGCCACTAGCTTTGCAGATCCATCAAAAGCTGAGAAAGAGCTTGGATGGAAAGCAGAGAAAAACTTAGAAGATATGTGTAAAGATTTTTGGAAGTGGCAATGTGTTGGAATGAAAAATTTCAGATAGAATTAATCATATGTTGTAATAATCTAGGTTAAAAGTATTTAAATATATTTTTGTATTTAAATTAATCAAGGATAGAACTTGACAATTAACTTACAATAGTTTTACTAAAATAGAGTCATGAAAAAGTATTTTGAAGTCTTTAAATTTTATTGTACAAGGGGATAAGAGAATGAATAAGAAAATAAGAAAAGCTATAATACCAGCAGCAGGTCTTGGAACTAGATTTTTACCTGCAACAAAAGCTCAACCTAAGGAGATGCTTCCGATAGTGGATAAGCCAACTATACAATACATAATAGAAGAAGCTATAGCCTCAGGAATTGAAGAAATTCTTGTTATTACAGGAAGAAGTAAAAAATCAATTGAGGATCACTTTGACCGTAATATTGAACTTGAAATGGAGCTTGAAAAGTCAGGTAAGACTGAACTTTTAGATTTAGTTAGAGATATATCAGAAATGGTTGATATTCATTATATAAGACAAAAAGAACCAAAGGGACTTGGACATGCTATACATTGTGCAAAGACTTTCGTTGGGGATGAGCCATTTGCTATATTACTTGGAGATGACGTGGTTTATAATGATGAGAAACCATGTTTAAAGCAATTAATTGATTGTTATGATGAATATAGAACTAGTGTATTAGGTGTTCAAACTGTTCCAGAAGAGAATGTTTCTAAGTATGGAATTGTTAATGGAAAACATATTGAAGGTAGAGTTTACAAAGTAAAGGGATTAGTTGAAAAACCATCTCAAGAAGAAGCACCTTCAAATGTAGCTATATTAGGAAGATATATAGTAACACCTAGAATATTTGAAATATTAGAAAATACTAAGCCAGGTAAAGGTGGAGAAATTCAATTAACAGATGCCCTTTTAGAGCTTATGAGCGAAGAAGCTATGTATGCTTATGATTTTGAGGGTAGAAGATATGATGTTGGAGATAAACTAGGATTCTTAGAAGCTACTGTTGAGTATGCCTTAAGAAGATCAGATCTTAGAGATGGATTTGTTGATTACTTAAAAGGATTATCTACTAGCCAAGATATATTTGGAGAAAAAACAGTTACTAAAAAGGAAGAAGAGAAAGAAGAAGAAAAAGTTCTTGTTACTCAAGCGTAATTAAGAATAGGTTGTATCAAAAGTTCGAAATAATAAAATATAAATCTTTAATGAAAAAGCTCTGTGCATTTACAGAGCTTTTTTTATTAAAACTTAGATTTTTAACTATATAAATAATTTATAATATTTTAAATTTAAGCTTTATTTTAAAGCACAAATTAAGATTATAAAGAGAAAGATTAATAAAATGTAATAAGGGTTGACTATAATTTTAAATATATGGTTATAATTAACAGATGATATTTAAAATTTATTTATAGCAGTATGGAATATACTAAGATAGGAGAATTTATGGTTATTATTTCTCAAAATACATTTTTAATATGGGGTATTTTATTTTTTTGCTTCTTCAGAGTGGCAATTAAAATCAAAGGAATAATTAAAAAAGAACATATTTATAAAAGCATATATTCTAGTGAAGAATTTATGTTTGATTTATTTTGTATTTACATAATTGGCGTAATTTCAAGAGTTTATTTCCCACTAACTATTGCTTGGGGAAACCACATCGTTTATAGTCCACCAGAAATATGGCTTAGACCAATTTGGAGCATAAAGCAAATATATCTTGATGTAGGGCTTTCAGGTGTAATATATCAATTAACTGGCAATTTAATAGTACTAAGCCCAATGGCATTTTTCATTTGTTATTTTTATAGTATAGATGAAGAAAAATTAACCTTAGGAAAAAGGATAATAAAAAGGATAAATAAACTTTTAGAAAGCTTTGAAAGAAGAAATAAAGAGGGAATAAGAGAAAATTCTTATATACCATCAATAAAAACTATATTAAAAGTATGTTTTTTAATAGCCTTATTCATAGAAAGCTCTCAAGTGGTTTTATCTTTAGTTTTTCCTAATACAAAAAGATTCTTTGAAATTAATGATCTTATATGTAATACTTTAAGTGGAATTTGGGGATATTATATTTATAATTTATTTATTAATATAACAGTTAAATCAAGAAATATATGCAAGTTTTAAGTGAAAAGGATTATCTAAGTAGTAATGTTAACTTGAAGAAAAGCGTAAGTTAATATTTGAAAATAAAACCTCAACTAAAGAGTAAAAATTCTCTAAAAATAACTTGAAATAAAAAAAGTTTTTATTAAGGCATTGAGGTTATGACTAGCTTATAAGTAGTTTGAGTTAAGTTAAAATATATTCTTTGGAAAATAACCTTTGACTTCTTAAAGAATTAGGAATATACTTAGTACATGTCAACGAGACAATTTAATGACGCGGGATGGAGCAGCTGGTAGCTCGTCGGGCTCATAACCCGAAGGTCGTAGGTTCAAGTCCTGCTCCCGCAACCATAAAAAGTTCTACTTAAAAAAGTAGAACTTTTTTTATTGTTTTTATTTTAGATAAGAAAATGCATTTATATATTAAGTAGTAATATTAACTCTAAGAAAAGCCTAAGTTAATATTTGTAGATAAAACCTCAACTAAAGAGTAAAAATCCTCTGAAAATAACTTGAAATAAAAAAAGTTTTTATTAAGGTGTTGAGGCTATGACTAACTTATAAGTAGTTTAAGTTAAGTTTAAATATATTCTTTGGAAAATAACCTTTGACTTCTTAAAGAATTAGGAATATACTTAGTACATGTCAACGAGACAATTTAATGACGCGGGATGGAGCAGCTGGTAGCTCGTCGGGCTCATAACCCGAAGGTCGTAGGTTCAAGTCCTGCTCCCGCAACCATAAAAAGTTCTACTTAAAAAAGTAGAACTTTTTTTATTGTTTTTATTTTAGATAAGAAAATACTTTTATATATTTAATTTTAATGAAATTCTCTATATAATTCTATTGAAGGATAAAATTAGTATGTTGGTTTGATAAAGATATAAATAACTGTAAATACATATATCTAAAAATCAATATTCATCTAAAAAATAGTATAAATAGGGGGAAGAGTTAGTAAGGCTTTATTCAAGAAGCTTATATAGCTCTAAGTGGATTATGAGTATAAATTATAATGAGAATTTTAAAACCTTTCATTTAAAGACAAAGAATACAAGTTATGTTTTTAAAATCTTGGAAACAGGACATGTAAGTCACTTATATTGGGGAAGAAAGCTAAAGACCGATAACTTAGAATATTTTTTTAGAAAAAGATGTTTTGGAAGTTTTTTAGCCGATACAGATAATATAGAAGGCTTTCAATTGGAATTAGTTCCACAGGAGTGTCCAACTTTTGGAGCGACTGATTTAAGAAGTCCAGCCTTAGAGTTTCAATATGAAGATGGCACATCAGCTACTGATTTAAGATATAAGTCTCATAGAATTTACAATGGGAAACACAATCTTGCAGGATTACCAGCTGTATATATTGAAAATAAAGAAGAGGCTACATCACTAGAAATAACCCTAGTAGATTCTCTAAAAAATCTAGAAGTTATTTTAACATATAATGTTTTTAAAGATTTTGATGCTATTACAAGAAGTTTAAAGATAGTAAATAATAGTAATGAAAAAATAAATATAGAGAGAGTTTTAAGTGCTAATGTAGATTTTAAGGATGATCAATTTGATTTTATTCAACTTTCAGGGGCATGGGGAAGAGAAAGACATATTGTTAGAACACCTCTAAGAAGTGGAAGTCAAGCTGTTGAGAGTAGAAGAGGAGCAAGTAGTCATGCTCAAAATCCTTTCATGGCTTTATGTAGAAAAGAGGCTAATGAAGAGAATGGAGATGTTTATGGATTTAGCTTAGTCTATAGTGGAAATTTCTTAGCTAATTTGGAAGTTGATATGTATAGAAATGCAAGAGCTCAAATAGGAATAAATCCTTTTGATTTCAAATGGTTACTTGATTCTAAAGAGGAATTTCAAGCTCCAGAGGTTGTTTTAGTTTATTCTCCAAATGGTTTAAATGGAATGTCTCAAATTTACCATAAGCTTTATAGAGAAAGATTAGCGAGAGGAGAGTATAGAGATAAGGTAAGACCTATACTTATAAATAACTGGGAAGCTACTTATTTTGACTTTAATGAAGTGAAAATAAAGGAAATCGCCAAAGAGGCTTCAGAACTAGGAATGGAACTTTTTGTTCTTGATGATGGATGGTTTGGAAACAGAAATGATGATAGAAGTTCCTTAGGAGATTGGTTTGTTAATGAAGATAAATTAAAAGGTGGACTTGGTAAGTTAGCTAAGGATATAAATGATATGGGATTAGGATTTGGATTATGGTTTGAACCAGAGATGATTTCACCTATTAGTAAACTTTATGAGAATCATCCAGATTGGTGTATTCATATTCCAGGAAGGGCTAGATCTCAAGCAAGAAAACAGTTAATTCTAGATTTATCAAGAAAAGAAGTTTGTGATTATATAATAGAGTCTGTTAGTAATGTACTTGAAAGTGCTAATATATCTTATGTTAAGTGGGATATGAATAGAAATATGACTGAAGTCTGTTCTTTAGGTTTATCTCCAGATAGACAAAGAGAAACAGCTCATAGATACATCTTAGGGTTATATACAGTTATGGAAGAGATAACAAGTAGGTTCCCTAATATATTATTTGAGAGTTGCTCTGGTGGTGGAGGAAGATTTGATCCAGGAATACTTTATTATATGCCTCAAACTTGGACAAGTGATGATACTGATGCCATAGAAAGACTTAAAATACAGTTTGGAACATCTATGGTCTATCCACCAATTTCTATGAGTTGTCATGTTTCAGCCGTACCTAATCATCAATCTGGTAGAGTAACGCCTCTTGAAACTAGAGGAATTTCTGCTATGGCAGGTAATTTTGGATATGAGCTTGATATTACTAAGTTAAGCGAAGAAGAAAGAGAAGAGTTAAAAGAGCAAATAAGTCTTTATAAAGAAATTAGAGAAACTGTTCAATTTGGTACTCTTTATAGATTAAAAAGCCCTTTTAATAGCAATGAAGTAGCTTGGATGATAACTTCAGAGGACAAGAAAGAGATTGTAGTAAGTTATGTTAGACAATTAGCTCTTGTTAATGAGACATTTAAAAATTTAAAACTTACAGCATTAGATAAAGATTCAGAGTATGAAATTATAGGAGAAAATTTAACTCTTGGTGGAGATGAGCTTATGTATATAGGTTTAAATATTCCAGAACTTAATGGAGACTATGTTTCAAAACTTTGGAGATTAAAAAAAGTAGAAAAGTAATTTAATAAAAGAATGCATGATTACTTAAGTTTAGCTTGTAATCATGCATTTTATTTTTATCTCTATTTTAAACTTCTTTTGCTACCACCACTATTCTAGCATCATCAAATTCATATCCACAAGTAACTAGAGTTAATATCTTATTATCTGGTTTTAAATCCATATCTGCTCTTTTAAAGAGTGATTTATCGACTTGTTCTTTTAAATATGCTTCATAGGATGCTTCATTTGGGAAGTTTAATTTTATTTGAGATTCTAAATCCTTAGCATTACTTAAATAAACTGAGAAAATTTCAAAATTTAATTTCTTACCATCTCTATAAAGAGTTATATATTTATTTGTATTAAAGAAATTTTCATTCTTAAAATGCTTCATTTGGGCAAACATAGTATCATTTCTCATATTATGACCATAAATAACAATATTAGTATCATTATTTAAATCATTTTCTGAGTCAACAAATATTGAACCAGAAAAGCTCTTTTCTTTGTTAAAGTTACGGTGTAGATAAAAATTATTATCTTCTCCTTGAACTACTGGAAAATCTATGTTTGTTCCATCAACTTTTATCCAAAATTTATAGTCTGGATTTATATCTTTTAAGTTCTTTTCATTTTTAGCATCTTTCTCAGATTCTTCTGGGTCTGTATTAGTAGCAGAATCAGATAGAGGAGAAAGAGTTCTTAAGCTTTCATAATTATTTGAGTCAGTATAATATCCTAAGCGCCTTTGATATATTTGTAGAGCACAAAAGAAAATTATAACTATTAAAACTAAGCTTATAATTTTTTTACTTCTTCTTGAGTTTTTCATTATATTCACCTCTAAATAATAACTTGTTTTTTTATGGCTATGTTTTAGACGAGTGTTGATTTTTAGTCGGATTTATCTAAATTGTAGAAAGTCTTAAGGACCGTTTTAGTAAACTGAAATCTTAGAGTTTCTAGCTATTAGAAAATACAATACTATATTTTTATTAATATGGTATTACATTCTATCTAAAAAGCAACATTAGTTTAAAACAACCATTTTTATATAAATTTGTTTTGAAAGTTTATTAGTAATTAAACAATATAATCAAAAAGTATATATATGTATTAATTTAAAACAAAAAGTTAATTATATTTGTGCTTTAGTGGTTTTTACTATTCTAAAAAAACCACGATAGTTTCAATATTACACCAATTTATTTATGAATACAACAATAGATTTATATGTTTAAAAATTCACATTTACGTAATAAAAAATGTAATTCACGCCATATTTATTGAGGCAAATTATTTATGGTGTTATAAATAATTTGCAAGCTAGAAATTAAAAAGCTTAATAACTTATAAGGGTGAAAAGGAACAGTTTATGAAAAATGGTATAAAGATTTTCTATAATATTTTGTTTTATGGTTTTTTAGGCATACTTATAGCGTTTTTACTTTTAGGTTTTGTTGCTAAAAAAAGCAATTCTGGAGTTAGTATAGGCGGTTATAGAGTATATGATATTTTAACTGGAAGTATGAGTCCAACCATAAAGCCAGGAAGTTTAGTAGTTGTAAAAGAAACTTCACCAAATAATATAAAAGAAAATGATGTAATAACCTTTAAAAGTGATATTACTAATAATATAACAACTCATAGGGCTATAAAAATAATAAATAATAATGGAAATATTGAGTTTATTACTAAAGGTGATGCTAATAATACTCAAGATCCAATGCCTTTAGAAGGAAGTTTACTTGTTGGAAAAGTAATGTTTCAGATTCCTTATTTAGGTGGAATATTAAGAAGTATTCAAAATAATAAAGTGATATTTATAGGTAGTTTACTACTAATTATTCTCTTAGTTGGATTCATATCTAATAGATACACAAGGGGGAAAAAGTTAGTTTAGTTTTAATAAGAATAATATAAATAATTGTTGAATTTAGGAGGTAATTTGAATTGAGTAAGAAAAAAATTATAGGACTTTGCATAGCAGGTGTTTTAGCAGTCGGAAGTATAGGAGGATCTTTAGCATGGTTTACATCAAGTGATTCTGTAACAAACCCATTTGCAACAGCAAGTACTGATAATCCTAATGATCCAAATTCAGGTATAAAAATACATGAAAACTTCGATAGAACAAAAGCTGATAATACATTACCAGGGGATAATGTAACAAAACAAGTAAGTGTAACTAATACAGCTACATATGATCAATTAGTTAGAGCAAAAATAACAAAAGAGTGGAAAGATTCTAATGGAAATGTAGTAACTAGTATTTGGACTAAAGATGGACAAATAGTTCCTGCAAATACTGAAGGAGCTACAGAAGAAGCATTAAATACAGATTACATAGTTTTGAACTTTAAAAACGATGCTGATGGCAATAGATTAACTGATTCATCAAGTCCAGAACAAGGAAAATGGATACAAGAAACAGATGCTAACTTAGGAGCTGATGGTGGATATTATTACTATAATGGTGTCTTAGCACCAAACACTAATACTGGAAACTTACTAGAAAGTGTAACATTATCACCAAACACTCCAAATGAATATAAAGGATTAAAATTTGATGTAACTATTGATTCAGAAGCTGTACAAGCATCAAATGGAGCAGCAAAAGACTCATGGAAAACAGCACCAACTTCAATTGTAGATTTAGGCAATCAAGAAAATTCTAATAAATAGAAAATTTACAGTAATACAAGGGAGTGAAAAGGGTGAAGAATTTAAAAAAATCCTTTTTGTTAACCATAGTATTTTTGATTATAATGTGTAAACCAGGGGTTGCAAGTACATTTGCAACCCCTAATGTTGAATTAGAAGGAAATGCTAAAGGTATAGTTTTTATCAGTGGAGATGAACCATTTTTGTGGTCTGATAATGTTCTTCCAGGAGATAAATTAGAAAGAAATATTGTTCTTAGAAACAATTATGATAGTCCATATAAAATTTTTATGAAAGCTAGTAGGGTTACAAAGAAGGAAAAATATGATTTGTTAGAAAAGATGGATTTAAGAGTAACTTACGATGTAAGCAACATATACACTGGACCTGTAAGCGGAGAAAATGGATTAGAAGAAAATATATTTTTAGGAACTATAAATCCTGGAGAAAGTAAGACGCTTAATGCTGTAGCTAGTTTCCCAGGAAAGACTATGGGAAATGAGTACAAAAACAAAAAAGGTCAAGTAGATTGGATTTTCACAGCAGTTAGATTAGATGGAGGAAGAAGTAGAAATAAACCAAATGAATCAGATAATAACAGTACAGCTAAATATTCTAAAGATAATGATTATGCAAATAGTTATGAGACACAAAAAGTATCAAATAATAGCATTGAGGTGGCAAAGACATCATCTAGTAAAGCTTCTAACAACAATGAAGAGAAACACTCTATCCCATATACAGGGGATAGAGGATACATTAATTACTTTATAATAATTGTGATTTGTTTAGGAGCACTTTTAATTATAAATTCTAATTTTAAAAAAGATGCTAAATTTATAAATAAAAAGAGGAATGAACATGAAGATAATAAGAAAAACATATAAGATTCTAATTTGTGGAGTTATTATTATTAGTGTTTTTTCAGTTACAGTATTTGCAAAATATTTTACTTCTTTAGATCAAAAAATTAATAAGTTTGGAGTTGGAAGTATTGATGCTAAAATTGCAGAAAAGTTTGAAACTCCAGATTCCTTTAATGGAGAAAAAATAAATAAAAATGTTAAGGTAGAGAATACTGGTAAAAATGATGAACTTGTTAGAGTAAGTATAATACCAAGGTGGGTAGATGAAAATGGTAATCCATGGCCTGGAAATACAAATTTACTTACTTTAAATTTAGAAAATACAATAAACTTATCTGATTTAAATAATAATAATAATCTTTGGATATATGGAAATGATGGATATTATTATTATTCAAGTAAGCTCCCACATGCTACAGATAAGGAAATTTCAAAAGAGATAAGTGAAAAAATTACGCCAGAAGAAAGATACAATGATTCTTTACTTAAAAATAGTGATGGCACTTTAAAAGATAATTACACAAAAGAATTTTTAAGTTCTGTAAAACTAAACACAGAAAAAATGAGTAATGAGGAATTAGCTAGATATAAAGATAAGAAGCTAATTATTGATGTAAAAGTAGAAGCCATAGAACCAAGAAAAGAAGTAATAGATGAAAATTGGAATGGTATAGATTCTAAACTTAAATATTATTTAATGGGAATTTGTAATTAAAGAAGTAAGGTGAAGTAATATGAAAAGCATAAAAAAATTAATAGTAGCTTTAGTTGTTTTTACTTTAAGTATAAATTTCCCTTTAATAACGACTAAGGCAGAAGAAGCTCAAAATCAGCAAACTGTTAAAACAAGTTCAGGAGCTAAAATAGTAAAAACGGCAACTTCAGTAGGTAATGGCGAGTATGAAATAAACTTAAAAATGCTTGGAAATAGTTCGAAAATAGTAGATCCAGCAGATATAGTATTAGTTATGGATGTTTCTAATAGTATGGCGCCTAATATTAATGAGTTAGTAGATGGCATGAATACATTAGTAGAGAATACAGTGAAAAATTTAAAAGGAGCTAGAATATCAGTTGTATCTTTTGGAAGCAAGGCTAAAAAAGATATTGGGTTTGAAGAAAGAGAATACTATAATAATGATGAAGACTATATAAGAGCTATTGAAAAATCTTATGCTTATAATGGTTATAGCGATGATGATGACGATGAGGGAAGTAATTATTTTATGGGAAATACTAATATTCAGGCAGCTTGGATGTTAACAAATAGTATTCTTCAAGATGATGACAGAAAAGATGTTCCTAAGTATGTGGTATTTTTTACTGATGGAGTACCTAATAGGCTTGTAAAAAAGTATGATGATTATTGGAGTGTAATACAAAATACACTATATTATTATAAAAATGTATTTATGGAAAATAATACGTATGCTAAAACTTTTTCAATAGGGCTTTTAGATAACATAAGAAAAGATAGCGAAAAAGATAGAGCAGATTCTCTTTTAAAAGAAATGCAAAACTCTGGATATTATAAAATAGACAGTAGAGCAACTAATTATGATGAAGATGATGACGACGAACATAGTCATGATGATAATATTGATAATAGTAGTACTTTAAAGCAAATTTATGGAAGTATATCTAATAAGATAATAATGGATAATATGCTTGCTAAAAATTTAGTTGTTAAAGATGTAGTAAATCCAAATTTTGAAATTGTTGAAAATGCTTATGGTGAGGGAAAGACTTCTAAAGTTTTAAATTTAAAAACACAGGAAGAAAAGAATATTACTCCAAGTATTAATAATAATGAATTAACTTGGGATGTTGGAGATTTAGATACTTCAGGGTTAGAAATAAAATTTAGAATTAAACCTAAAGATGATTATTGGGGATCTAATGAGCCTATATTTACAAATGAAGAGGCTACTGTGGAATATTCTAATCCTATTACAGGAGCTGAGGAAAGTGGTACTTTTAATAAGCCAACGGTAAATATACCATATAAAGAGGGTAAAATAAATGTTAAAAAGAATATAATCGGATTAAAAGAAGAAACTAATGATAATTTTACTATATGTTTAGACGGAGGGGATAAGGGCAAGTATTATTTAAAGGTAGTTGGAAATGGACAAAACAATACCTTGGATGTTTATTTAAAAGATGAGAACACAGATATATCAAATAATAAGGATATGTCTAAAAATTACTTGTTAGCAGGTGAATATAAAGTAGAAGAAATAGATTCCTTAGGTTATGATATTGATAATATATCAATAAATGGGCAACAAGTTTCTATGGACAACCCAGTCTTCAATATTGATAAAGATAATAGAAATATAGATATATTAATATCAAATAACTCAACTAAAAAGAATGGCTTTTTTGATATTGATGAAATAGAAAATAAAATAGGTAGTTTTATGGGGATTAAATAAAGGCTTTAATAAAAAACCTTATGCTAAATCAAACTTAGCATAGGGTTTTTTGAATTTTTATCAATAAAATGCATTTTACGCTTTAAAGTTGACATTTTACGCATTTTAACTATGAAAAAAATTAAGAGAGAAGTAATATTTAATTGGTAATTATTAAAAAATTAAAGTGAAAATGATTTTTTAATATAAAAAAAGTATAAAGTGTTAATAAAGTATGTATTAAGTTAACAAAACAAGTTGAGTTTTTTAGAATTAATCATTATAATTTACATGAAATGTTAACTGGTGAGAGAAGGTAAAAACATGATAAACGTAGCAATATGTGATGATGAAAAGATTCAAAGAGAAATAATTAAAGATATGCTTTTAAAAATATGTAAAAAAAACAATTTGAATATAATAATTGATGAATTCAGTTCAGGAAAAGAACTGCTAGATAAATATAAAGTAAATACAAGAAAGTATAATATAATTTTATGTGATATTCTAATGGATGATTTAAATGGAATTGAGTTAATAAAGAAAATAAGAAAAATGAATACATCATTTCAAGCTATAATTATAACTGGAAGTGTTGAATATGTTTTTGAAGGTTATGATATTGGAGCCTTAAATTATTTAGTAAAACCAGTGTCTATAGAAAAATTAGAAAAAGAGTTTATTAGAGCCGTAAAAAATATTAATTCAACTATGCCATGGATGTATTCAGTTCATGTAAATGGCAAGAGAGTATTTATTAATATTTCAGAAGTTTTATATTTTGAGGTTAATAATAAAACAATCACAGCTAACTTGGAAAAAGAAAAAATAGATTTTAATATGAAAATAAAAGAATTAGAGAATGAAATAAAAGATAAGAATTTTATTAGATGTCATAGAAGTTATTTAGTTAATGCTAATAAGATAGAGGAATTTTTATTGAATAAACTAGTTCTTAAAAATAAAGTTGAAATACCTATAGGAAGAAGTTATAAAAGCGAGATAAAAAATTATTTGTTGAAAAAAGCTAATAATATATAGGTATAGGATTAATG
Organism: Clostridium sp. LIBA-8841; assembly: GCF_057782475.1. Lineage (NCBI taxonomy): Bacteria > Bacillati > Bacillota > Clostridia > Eubacteriales > Clostridiaceae > Clostridium > Clostridium sp. LIBA-8841. The sequence continues at coordinate 760,835 of NZ_CM173488.1, forward strand.
AACTTATCTTATTTTATACATACAGCTTATATAATAAGTGTTTTTTCTATAGGTATTACTATGTTTTTTGAAACTAGAAAAAAAATTGGGAATAGTAAGAGTTTGCTTAGTGTTGTACTAATAACTATTGGAATAGTATTAGTACATTATCTTTTTGGAATAGAAAATAATTCATATCTTTCAGAGGCAGTAATTATATTTATAATCTTTGTATTTTATATGAAAAAAGAAAGAATAGGTAATTGCATATTAATTACTTCAGTTTATTGTTTAGGGATTTCCTTAAGTAAATACTTTCTTATTTATCTGTATTCAATAATGTTATTATATTTAAAAAATCCTAGAATAAAACTAGAAAATCTATATTTAAAGGCTAGTATAAGTATATTTTTAATGATTTTATTTTTAGTAATAATAGTTAGATTTTTTGCTAAAGGTAAAAAAATATATAGTAAAACATATATAAAAAAATATACTATTACTATAATAATTTTAGGTCTTATAATTATTTTTTCAGATAGATTTTTTAATGAAATAGATTTTGAGAATGATATTGTTTATTATGCATCACTTGCAGCTATTAGTATATCTATTGAATTAGGATTTGTTTATTTTAGTCTTTATAAAAAGTCTAAAGAATACAAAATGAGAGTTCAATTAGAAGTTCTTGAAAAACAATTAGATTATCAAAAAAAATATTATGAACAGGTTATAACGAATTATGATGATACAAGAAAGACTTTTCATGACATAAAAAACCATGTTAATGTAATAAGTTATTTATTAAAAAATAAGGACTATGATAGCATGGAAGAGTATCTCAATAACTTAAATAATAAAATTATATATAGTGATATTAATATTTGTTCAAATAAAATAATAAATGCAATTTGTTTAGAAAAGTTAAATAGATGCAAAGAAGAAAATATAAATATTGAGTTTGATATTAATATAAATAAAGAATTAAATATAAATGCTTTAGATGTATGTATTATTTTTGGAAATTTAATAGATAATGCGATAGAAGCTTGTGAAACTAATGATTCACAAAAAGATATTAAAGTAATTGTAAAGACAGAGTTTAATCAATTAAGTTTAAAAATCATTAATTCAAAAGAGAAGAGTTTGATAAGGGTTGGCGATAAAATTTTAACTAGTAAAGAGGATAAAAAAAATCACGGTATAGGATTAGAAAATGTTAAACAATCTGTTGCAAAAAACAATGGCAAGATAGAGTTTAATGATTTAAAAGATTTCTTTGAGGTAACTTTATATGTAATGTGTTAGAGAAAAAATGAGTAATTAAAAAAGAAAGTATATAATTAAATGGATTAATTTTCAAAATATACTATAAAAAACTCCATTTTTTAGATAAAATATAAAATATATAACAAATTATCTCACAAATAAAAATATGGAGGAAAACTATGAAGAAAGAAAGAAGAGTCAAAAATCCTAAAAAGACTTCTTCTAATAGAAGTAAATCTAAAGCTTTAGATATTTCAATAATAGTTTTAATAATAGCTTTAGTATTAGTTATAGGTATAGGAACCATAAAGGATAAGAAAATTTTAGCTAAAAATATGGAAAGTTACAGTACAGATTCAACTAATCAGCCTGTAAATAATGAAAAAAAACCTTCATCATCAAATCCTTATGAAAAAATAAAAAATGGTGAAGAAGTTAACATATTAGTTTTAGGTAATGGAATAGGTCTTAGTGAAGGCAAAACAGATGAAAGTGGTAATTGGACAAGTAACCTTTCTAAATGGTTAGAAGAAACATATAAATCAAAGGCTAATATAACAAATTTATCACAAGATAAAGCTACAGTAAAAACTGGATTAGAAGCATTAGAACAAAACAAAGATAATTTTGATTTAGCTTATATAATATTTGGTCAAAATGATCAAAAAGCAGTTAATCCTAAAGAATTTAAAGAAGATTACGAAAAAATAATAGAGAATTTAAAAGGTAGAAATGAAAATATTGTTATAGTTCCTATAATAGAAAATTCTATTAGAAAGAAAAATGAATATACAAATATAATTGAAGAGCTTGGAAAAGCTAATAATTTAACTGTTATAGATATGGCAACAGTATTTACAAAGGACCCAGCACCTTACGCTAAGTTAACAACAAAGGGTGGAATATATCCAAATAATTTAGGATACAGTGTATATTTTTCTAATATAAAAAGTTCAATAGAAGCTAATGTATCAGCTTTAAATTAGTATAGAGATTTCTAAGTTAGACTTTGTTTTAAGTAGTCATTATTTTTAAGCTTATAATAAGAAGTAATAGTTTTAAAGTGAAATACTATCACTTGTGAATCTGGAACTTCTTTGGCAATATTTCTACTAGAACAAGTTTATTTAAACTAACTTCGTTGTATTAAGGATTAGTGTTTATAAATAAAGAAAATTTAGTTTGTTGGAAATATTAAATATCACATTCATAGCATAGTAGTACTAAGATTTGATTTAATTTCAAATTAGAAATTTATGCATTGAATGTGATATTTTCTTTGGCTATGTTTTAGACAAGTATTGATTTTTAGATAGAACTGTAAGACCATCTTAATGAGCAATACTTTGCGAAATTAAGTAGGTCCGAAGGAATAGCTAAAAATCAACACACACCTAAAACAGGACCTAATTTTTATATTAAGGCCTATTTTATTTGAGTATAGCCATGTGAAAGCATATAGTTTGAAATTTGTTCTCCATGTTCTTGTTCTTCTTTTTGTATATGATTTAGAACTTTTCTTATTTTTGTATCTAAACATTCAAATATGGTTGAGTTATAGCTTGAAGATATATATTTTTCTGTACTTAGAGCATCTTGACATAATGTACAATCTTCATTGAAATTTTCATTAGGGGTTATTTCAGTTGCTGTTTCCATACCAAAATTTGAGTTCATTTGATTTTGGTACATATTAAATTGACTATTATTAAATCCACTATTAGAAGAGGATTGAGAACCGCCTTGATTAGAATTTTGCTGTGATTGAGCCTCCTTTTCTATATCGGGAACATCACCATTAAGTATTCTTTTTAAGCTTGTTAGGTGTTGCTTTTCATGCTCTAAAATTGAAGAAAAAAGTTGTTTAAGTTCAGGGTCTTTAGCTTCTTTTATGCCTTTTTCGTACTTTGCTATACAAAGCTCTTCGTTAGCTTTTTCTTCGTTAATAAGCATAGATTCCTTAGTAGTTAAATTTGACATATCTTTTCACCTCGTTGAATAATCTTTGTTTTATTTTAGTATTGAACTAAAATAAATAAATATACTTATAAAATTGACTTCAAAGAGTATAGAGTGATAATATACTTAGGTGAATTTATTATATATATTGGTTTTTTTAGGATTTATTTTTACATTTGGGGGATTACTAACATATATTAAATTTCATATAGAAGGTTGGTGAATTTTATTAGGAATTTATTAAGTGAGAATAGAATTATTCTCAATGCTAAAGTTTTAAATAAAGAAGAGGCAGTAAGATTAGCTGCAAAACCTCTTTTAGAAGAGGGATATATTTCAGAAGAATATGTAGAAGGGATTTTAGTGGAGCTAGAGGATATTGGACCATATATGGCTATTATGCCAGGTGTGGTTATTGCTCATTCAAGACCGAGGGAATATGTGAAAAAAGAATGTGCCAGTATGATGACATTAAGTGAGCCAGTTAAATTTGGGCATGAGACAAATGATCCTATAGAGATAATATTCGTAATTGCTGCCAAAGAAAATAATGGTCATTTAGATGCTCTTCAGGATTTAGCTAGAGTATTAATAAATGAAGAATCTGTAAATAAGATTAAAAATGCTGAAAGAGCAGAAGAAGTAATGGAACTTTTTCTTTAAATTTATTAAGTCAAAATATTATCTTATATTGATATTTTTTTAGGGCGTAATTATTCCTTGGGAAATAATTATTAAAATCTTTTTAGTATTTAATAAAGGGGGAGAAACTTATGAAGATTATAACTGTTTGTGGATTTGGTGTTGGAACAAGCTTGCTTCTAAAAATGACAGTTGATGGTGTATTGAGTGAAGAAGGAATAGAAGGCGAAGTTGAAGCAATGGACATGACTAGTGTATGTGGAAGCTCCGCAGATATTATTTTAACATCAAAAGAAATAGGGGAACAAATAAAAGATCAAGTTCATGGAAAGTTGATTTATATATCTAATTTTATGGATACTGAAGAAGTTAAGGGGAAAATACTTCAGTTTAAAGAAAATATATAATTTACAGTCCCTATTTTAGGTTAATATTGATTTTTAGCTAGACTTTTAGATATAGTTTGCTAAAAAGCAAGTTAGTTTAAGACAGAGCTAATTTATGTTAAAGGTTGTGCTTTTATAAAATTTTATAAATATTAGTGAAAAGGAATTATTAAAATGAAAGAAATATTAGATTTTTGTGTAAGTTTTTTTAGAAATCCAGCTTTATTTATGGGACTGGTAGCTGCTATTGGATTAATACTTCAAAGAAAATCAATAGATGCAGTTTTAAAAGGTATGTTTAAAAGCATAATTGGAATGGTAATTTTAATTAAAGGAGTAGATATAGTAGTAGCATCAATAACTCCTTTAGCTAATGCTTTTTCAAGTCTTTTTAATACTCAAAGTAATAGTAGTCTAGGTGATTTCAATGTGTTCCTAGGGGAATATGGAAGTTATGTTGGATTAATACTTCTTTGTGGATTTATAATCAATATATTAATAGCTAGATATACTAAATTCAAAACTATATATTTAACAGGAAATATATTATTTTGGTATCCTATGCTTTTCTGGGCTGTTGGAATTGAAAATAATATAGGTGGATTTAAATTATTTTTATTTACTTTATTTATGTATATCTTAGTTATAACAATATTCCCATACATATTAAGAAAGCATGTTCCTTATGTAACAGGTAATGAAAGTTTTACTATTGGACATACTGCCTCAATATATTGTTTATTAGGTTCTTACATTGGAAAACTTGTTGGACAAAAGGACAAGAATATAGAGAAATTAAATATTCCTAAATCTTTAAGTTTCTTTAGAGATACAAACATAACAGCTGCTATAGTTATGTTTATTATGTATATACTTGTTGGATTATTCATAGGAAAAGAGAGTAGAGGAACTATTTATGGAAGTGAGCCATTACTTACTTATGCTTTAATTCAAGGGATAACATTTGCTGCAGGTATGATAATACTTTTAACTGGAGTAAGAATGATTTTAGGAGAGATAATACCATCTTTTAAAGGAATAGCTGATAAATTGGCTAAAGGAGCTATACCAGCTTTGGATATTCCAATGATATTCCCATATGGACCAAATGCATTATTAATTGGATTTATAATATCACTTATAACAAGTATAGGAACTATATTTTTACTTGGAGCATCTGGTATATTAACTTTTGCTCTTATTCCATTAGTAGTAGCTTGTTACTTTGATGTGGCTCCGGGAGCTATTTTTGCAAATGCAAGGGGGGGATGGCCAGCTGTTATAATAACGAGTGCCTTAGGAGGAATAATTCTAATGTTGCTAGCTGCTATTTCTTTAAATATAGTAAGTGGAACTGTAGGAAACTTTATTCAAACTTATGGAGGAAATGAGTTTTCAATCTGGGTAATAATAAGTGACTTAGTAGGAAAACTTTTTAGCTTATAAAAATAAACTTTGTATTATAGGTTAAGTATATTTATATATAATAAAAGAAGAGTTGTAAATGTAATTTATATTCATTTGCAACTTTTTTTATATAAAGGCTATTGCTATTTTAAAGTAGAATATATAAATTAAAAAAATAAGCATAAATACTAAAAGAAAAATAAAAAAATATTATATTTATGAGATGAGGTTTTTATATAAATTTAAGGAGAAGAAAGAATAAAGGAAGTATATTTATTATATTTAGGTTAATTATCATGAAAAGGTTTATAATAGGAAGAAAAAATGTGATATTATAAGAACTGTGAAAACTAGGACAAGTTTTCTTATTTGTATTTTATATTTAAATAAGGATGGTGAAAATTATGGAGAATTTAAAAGGAGTAGTATTTTTTGATGTAGATGGTACATTAATTGATTGTAGCAAAGGACTATACAAACCATCAAATAAGACTAAAGAGGCAATAAAAAAGTTAAAAGAGAACGGATATTTAACTATGCTTGCAACAGGCCGTCCAATGAGCTTTGTTGATGAAGGGTTAAAAGAGTTAGAATTAGATGGATATATAGCATCTAATGGAACATACATAGAATTAAATAATGAAGTTGTACTTAATAATGATATAGAATTAGAGAAATTAAAAGAAATCATGGATTATTGTGTTGAACATGATATTAACTTTATTTTAGAAGGACAAAAAGCCAGCTATGTTTTAAATAAAGATGTAGTGAAACATATAGTAGAAACATTCTCACTTCCAGAAGAGAGTTTTAAGGCTGATTGGACAGAAGAAGAGCTTTCTGCAAACAAGCTTGTTATAATCGATAATGAAAAAGAGGATTTCAAGGATATTTTTGAAAGATTTAAGGATGAGTATGTATTTATGCAACATCCAGGTCAAATATCTTATGATATGTATAGAGTAGGGTGTACAAAGGCTCATGGAATAGAACACTTAATAAATGAATTAGGATTAACAGATAAGGATACATATGCTTTTGGTGATGGGGAAAATGATATAGAAATGTTCCAAAGAGTTAAATATGGAATAGCTATGGGTGATGCTCATGAAACATTATTACCACATGCATATAAGCAAACAGAAAATGTACCTAATGAAGGTATCTATAAAGCTCTTATAGAATTAGGTCTAATATAGGATTAAAAATAGCTATATTTCTAAGTTATTATTGATTTTAGGTTATTAATTTAAAACTAATTAAATTAAGCAAAAGCTCAAATTTTTAATTTGCTAGCTTGAGCTTACTAATGGAATTTAGTTAGACTGTATCTTAAATAAAGAATAGAATATACTTATAAAAATAGCATTAAATTTTAGTTTGAATTAATAATTAACTAAAATATTCACATAGTTATTACAAAAAGTAAAAGAGAATGTATAAAAAGTAACTTAGAACTTTAATACATCCTCTTTTATTAGCTATTTAATAAATGTTACTACATCATCAAACTTTTGTCTTGCTTTTGGTCTTGGTTCTTCTTTTCTATAGCCAAAGGCAACAGTAATACCAATCTCAAACTCATCTTTATCTAATACACCTTCCTTAATAAGTATATCTTCTAAAGTTTTCTTATCATAGCCACCTATAGCACATGAATCTATTTTAAGAAGTGATGCTGTATACATCATATTCATAAGAGCTAAGTGACTTTGAGTATTTGAATACATTAATATTAAATCATCTCTATTTTCTATATCAAATCTTGAAATTTCAAGTTCTTTTAAGGTGTTTTTTATTTGATTTGATATTTCTTCAGGAACTTTTCTTATATCCTTTAGTAAATGATCTATATATTCTGAATCATACTTAATAGAGTTGCCATTTCTAGTAAGAATAACGACAAATTTGCTACAAGTAGGTATTTGCCTTCTTCCTCCCCATGAAGCTTCTCCTAATTTATCTTTATATTGTTGATTGTCTATAACAACAAATTTCCATGGTTCAAGTCCCATTGAACTTGGTGCAAGTCTTCCGGACTCAAGTATTAATTTAAAATCCTCATCATTTATTTCTTTTGTATCATCAAAAATTTTACAAGCATGTCTAAACTCTAAGGCTTCAATAATTTCTTTCTTCATTAAAAACACTCCTTATACTATTATAATTTTTTTTAATATACTTTTATTAAATATTATTATAAAAATTAAGAGATATTATGAATTTAGAGTTTTTTGTTTGGTAAAATAAGTTGATGGATTTATAATGAATTAAAAAAGAATAGCTTTTTAATTCATTATTATATTCTTTTTATTTAAAAGGCTATATTTTAAACTAGTTTTGATTTTTAGATAGAACTGTAAGACTATCTAAAAATCAACATTCACCTAAAACAGAGTCTTATTTAAAGATATAAGACTAAAATACAGGACCTGTATATTCAGTTTTTTCTAATTTATCAAAGTCATAAGTTTTTAATGCCTCTAAAGAATCTATGTAAGAAGTTAAACTATCACTTATCATTAAGTTAACTGGTTTTCCAGTTAGGTTTACTACTATAACTGGCTTACCCATTGCATATGCATATCCACATTCCCAGGCTGTTCCACTATCTGAATAGTTTCCATTGCTTATTATAGAAACCATAACATCAGCGTTTTTAATTCCACTTAAATCAGCATGAAAAGTTTCAGTTCTCCATTCCTTTGAACCAAATTCAAGATCGCTTTTAAGCTCGAAAGGGGCAAAGACATCAAATCCTCTATCTTCCCTTAATATTTTAAGAACTCCATGCATTCTTTCAAGTTCAGCATCATTAAAAAATGGACTAGCTAAATAAACTTTTTTCATTTGTTTTCCTCCAATTAATTCATATAGTAATAATATTATAATAGCTAAATATTCTTTTGTCATTTTATAAGAGATTAAGAGAGAAAAAAGAAATAATACAGTATTAAACGCTGTGTCTTATAGTCAGTATGAATATATTGATTATTTTAATAAAATGAATATTCTTAGAGTATTAACATATATAAAATTAAAAATGATAAAGCACATACATTTTATGTATGTGCTTTATTGTAGTTATTCTATTTTAGAAAAAATACAATTAAGTTCTTTTGCTAAATCTTTTACTTTAGCTAATTCGCATGGTGAAAGTGAAGAAATTTTTTCCCTAAGATGTTTTTTAGTTTTCTCTCTTTGCTTTATACAAAAGTTATGTCCTTTTTCTGTTACCCTAACCCTAATAATTCTTCTATCATTAGGGTCAGTAAATCTTTCAACTAAATTTTCTTGAATAAGTTTATCTATAATTGGAGTCATATTTGATTTTGATATAGATAAATGCTTTGCTATTTCAGAAACGGAAGCCTCTCCACCACAATGTAAATGAAATACAACCTTGGCATGTGATGGTGGAATAGACAGTCTTTTAACAATATCGTCATGACTAAATACTTTTCTATTTAAACATAATAACAATGTATAAAGCTCTTCGGAAGCTCCATTCAAAATTTCTACGGTACTCATTTTTACCTCCTATCATTAAGTTGATAAAATTAATTTGATGTATAATATAATAAGTGGATAATTTAAAAAAATCATTATATAGTAGCAAACACCTTATATTATAACTATATATACATATTATACACTAAAAATAGTTATTGACATAGAATAGTTATAAAAATATAATTAATATTAAAATATAACTAATAAGAGATCAATTAAAAATATACAAAGAAAAGAGGGAAATACATGTCAAAGCTAATTAAATACTTAAAACCATTTACGGCATCAATTTTAGCTGTTATAGTACTTCTTTTTGCTCAGGCAATGTTTGATTTATCTTTACCAGATTACATGTCAAACATCGTTAACGTAGGAATTCAGCAAGGTGGTATAGAAAATGCTGTTCCTAAAGTGATTAGTCAATCAGAATTTGATAAGCTAACACTATTTATTAGCAAAGATGAGAAGAAAAAAGTAGAAAGTAATTATATATTGTTAGATAAAAACACTCTATCTCAAAGTGATTATGATAAATATATTAAAGATTATCCAGCTTTAGAGAATGAGGCAATTTATAAGCTTAACACAAAAGATAAAGATGTTATAAATGAATTAAATCCTATTATGGGAAAAGCAATAATTATTGTAGGTGGAATTGAAGAAAAAGGCTTACAAGGATTAATGGAAAACTCAGGTCAAACAGGTGCTTCAGAAAATGCTCCAGCTAATATGGAGGCAAAGGCACCAACAGGTAATCAAATGAAAGGATTACCTGCAAATACAGATCCATTCTTTATGATAAAAAATATGCCAGAGGCTCAAAAGAATGATATGCTAAAGCAAATTAATGATAAGTTTGCAGATATGCCAGAGAGTATGATTACTCAAACAGCTGCATCTTTTATTAAAACTCAATATACTGATTTAGGTATGAGTGTAGAAAATATACAAAGCCAATATATACTAAGAACTGGAGGAATAATGGTTCTTTTAGCCTTAGGAAGTATGGTTGCTGCAGTAGCAGTAACATTAATAGCTTCAAGAGTTGCTGCTGGCTTTGGAAAAAATCTTCGTGGTATGGTTTTTGGAAAAGTTGTTAGATTCTCAAATGCAGAATTTGATAAGTTTTCTACAGCATCACTTATAACACGTAGTACAAATGATATTCAACAGATACAAACTCTTATGGTTATGCTTCTAAGAATAGTTTTCTATGCACCTATTTTAGGTCTAGGAGGTATTTTCAGAGTTGTAAAAACTGATACTGGAATGTCATGGATAATTGCCGTAGCACTAGCTGCTATACTTTCATTAGTAATAGTTATGTTTGGACTAGCTATTCCAAAATTCAAGTTAGTTCAAAAACTTGTTGATAAACTTAACTTAGTAGCTCGTGAGTCACTTACAGGTATGCTAGTAATTCGTGCTTTCAATACAGAAAAGTATCAAGAAGATAAGTTCGATGGAGTAAACAAAGATCTCACTAAAACAAACCTTTTTGTTAATAGAATAATGGGTGGAATGATGCCACTTATGATGCTTATAATGAACCTTATAACTGTTCTTATAGTTTGGGTTGGAGCTCACAATGTAAATGATGGTGTTATGCAAGTCGGAGATATGATGGCATTTATCCAATACACAATGCAAATCATCATGGCATTCTTAATGATATCTATGGTATCAGTAATGCTTCCAAGAGCATCAGTTTCAGGTCAACGTATAGCTGAGGTTTTAGATACTGATGAAAGTATAAAAGATCCTGAAAAGAAAGGTGAATTTGATGAAAGTAAAAGAGGATATGTTGAATTTAAAGATGTTTCATTCAAGTATCCAGGTGCAGAGGAATATATTTTAAAAGATATTTCATTCACTGCGAAACCAGGTAAAACAACTGCTTTCATTGGAGGAACTGGTAGTGGTAAGTCTACTTTAGTTAACTTAATACCACGTTTCTACGATGTTACAGAAGGAGAAATCTTAGTTGATGGAACAGATATAAGAAATGTTTCACAACATGATTTAAGAGATAAAATAGGATATGTTCCTCAAAAAGGAGTATTATTCTCAGGTACTATTGAAAGTAACTTAAAATATGGTGATGAGGATGCTCTTTTAGAAGATTTAGAAGAAGCAGCAAATATTGCTCAAGCTTCTGAGTTCATAAATACTAAAGCTTTAAAATATGCAGAAGAGATTTCACAAGGTGGTACCAACGTATCTGGTGGACAAAAACAGAGACTTTCTATTGCAAGAGCTTTAGTTAAAAAACCTGATGTATATATATTTGATGATAGTTTCTCAGCTCTTGACTTTAAGACAGATGCTGCTGTTAGAAAATCTCTTAATGAGAAAACATCACATAGTACTATGCTTATAGTTGCACAAAGAATAAGTACAATTATGGGAGCTGATCAAATAATCGTACTTGATGAGGGTAAGATTGTTGGTAAAGGAACTCATAAAGAACTTCTAGAAAATTGTGAGGTTTATAAGCAAATAGCTTTATCTCAACTTTCAAAGGAGGAGCTAGGTAATGAGTAAAGAAAGAAAAGGCGGAATGGGCGGTCCAATAGGTAGAATGGGCGGCGGTCCAAGAGCTGTTGAAAAAGCAAAAGATTTTAAAGGAACAATGAAAAAGCTTGGGGTTTACTTAAAGCCTTATAGTTTATCTATAGCTATAGTAATATTATTTGCTATAGGAAGTGCTGCCTTCTCAATAGTTGGACCTAAAGTTTTAGGTAAGGCAACTACAAAAATATTTGAAGGAATAATGGAAAAAATAACTGGTGTTCCAAATGCTTCTATAGATTTTGGATACATTGGTAATATAGCTATTATTTTAGTAGCTTTATACTTAATCAGTGCCTTATTTGGATTTATACAATCCTTCATAATGGCAGGTGTTGCTCAAAAGGTTTCTTATAATTTAAGAAAACAAATTTCAGAAAAGATGGATACTTTACCTCTTAAGTATTTTGATACAAGAACAAATGGTGAAGTATTATCAAGAATAACAAATGATGTTGATACTGTGAGCCAAACTTTAAACCAAAGTTTATCACAGATAATAACTTCAGTAGTTACTTTAATTGGTGTATTAATTATGATGTTCTCAATAAGTTGGATTATGACTTTAGCAACATTCATAATACTACCAATTTCAATGATTCTTATATCATTAGTTGTTAAGAAATCTCAAAAATACTTTAAATCTCAACAAGAATATTTAGGACATCTTAATGGCCAAGTAGAAGAGGTTTATGGTGGTCACAATATAATGAAGGCTTTCAATAGAGAAGAGGTTTCAGCTAATGAATTTAATGAATTAAATGATACTTTATATAAATCAGCTTGGAAATCACAATTTTTATCAGGTATGATGATGCCAATCATGTCTTTTGTAGGAAACTTAGGATATGTTTTAGTTTCAATACTTGGTGGATGGTTAACAGTTAAAAGTATTATAACAGTTGGGGATATACAAGCGTTTATACAATATGTACGTTCATTTAACCAACCAATATCTCAGATGGCTCAGGTTGCTAATATAATGCAATCAACAGCAGCTGCAGCTGAGAGAGTATTTGAATTCTTAGATGAAGAAAACGAAGTTAAGGATCCAGAAACTTCAGTAGATACTTCAGAGATAAAAGGTGAAGTTGATTTTGAGGATGTTCACTTTGGATATAATCCAGATAAAATAATCATAAATGACTTCTCAGTAGATGTTAAACCAGGTCAAAAGGTTGCTATAGTTGGACCTACAGGAGCAGGTAAGACAACAATAGTTAAATTATTAATGAGATTCTACGATATAAATAGTGGAAGCATTAAAATTGATGGCATTGATATAAGAGACTTCAAACGTAATGATTTACGTAGTTTATTTGGTATGGTTCTTCAAGATACTTGGTTATTTAACGGAACAATAATGGAAAACTTACGTTATGGAAGATTAGATGCAACTGATGCAGAGGTTAAAGAAGCGGCTAAGGCTGCCCATGTTGACCATTTCGTAAAAACTTTACCAGATGGATATAATATGGTTTTAAATGAGGAAGCAAGTAATATATCTCAAGGACAAAAACAACTTTTAACAATTGCTAGAGCTTTCTTAAAAGATCCTAAATTATTAATACTTGATGAGGCTACAAGTTCAGTTGATACTCGTACAGAACTTTTAATCCAAAAGGCTATGGAGAAGCTTATGGAAGGAAGAACAAGCTTTATTATAGCTCATAGACTTTCTACTATACGTGATGCAGACTTAATTCTTGTTATGAAAGATGGGGATATAGTTGAGCAAGGAAACCATGAAGAGCTTCTAAAGAAAGGTGGATTCTACTCATCACTTTATAATAGCCAATTTGAACAAAGCAGTGCTTCATAATAAAGAAATAAAATTTAAATAAGATTTTAATTATAGCTGATAGGGCTTGGAGATGGAATACTTTCTCTGCCTATATCAGCTATATTTTTTTATTTAATAGAGAGTCTATTATTAATAATTTTACTTTTTTAAAGATTAGTGAAGAAATTGGTATGATATAATTGTAATTAGTTGAAATAGATAAATAAGTTGATTTTATCTAAATAAATAGAAAAGTTATTAATAGCTTTCATAATTTGGGGCTTTGTAGGAAGTTATTTAATAATAAGTTGTTGTGAGGTTTTTATGAAATTCAGATTTTTTTACGTGGGGGATAAAACCTTAAGTTATAGAGAAGAGGGGCTACTTAGGGTTTTAAATTGTGAAAATTATTTCTTTGAGAATAGTGTTTTGGAACATAAGAAAACTTATAATAAGAATTTAAAGAAAGTGTTTAAGGAAGAAGAGAACTTTAAGAGAGTATGTTTAAATAAAAAAGAGACTGCTATTGATTTTTTCTCATTAAAAACTAAAAGTTTTATTAATAAGTACTTAGATGATGAACTTTCATTTAAAAGCATATTTAAATTAAATAAATGTGATAAAGGAAATGATGCTATTAATATAATCTTTTTTGATTCATTAAATAGAGAGTATGATATTCCTAGAGAGAGTATACAGTTATTCTTAAATAAATTAAATGAACTTTTTAAAGAAGTATATTCAGAAAAGGTGTTAATTATATTTAATGAAGAAGAATTTTTTAACAGTATTATAGAATTTAATCCGGAAATTGGAGAGATATCATTATTATTAAATAGTTATGATGTGGATTTAAAAGAGGTTGTTTATAGTTTCACTGACTTTATTTTATTGAAAAATAATCTATATGAGAAATGGTTCCTTTATAGAAAAGAATTAAGTAAATGCAAAGTAACTTTAGGTAAAGGAAAAGGTGAAAACTTTTCAGGTGATATAATATTAAGGATTTTAGGCGGTTTTTCCAAAATTCAAGAATATAATTTATTTAAATTAATATTAATTAGTAATGATTATATAAATTTGAATGAAATTTCACTTATAGAGGATGCTTTAAAGGATTATATTCCTTTAAATTCGAAATTGATAATTAAACAATTAACAAACAAATTTTTAAATAATGAAGTGAGATTTTTGCTTTTTTCAAAATAAAAAACTAAATACATCCATGAATTGAAGTTCTTAAAGTAGCTTATAAAGCTATTTTAAGAACTTTTTTGTTTTTAGAACATAGCCTTAAATAAATATTTTAATTGTTAATTATTTAACTTAAATAACTTAAATAATTATTTAAAAACTTAAATAAATTGTTTGAAAGGGGCAAGGCTTGTACAATATTTCTTGTAAGGAAAATATTCGACAAAAATCAACATGATTTTAAATGTTAAAAAAAACACAAAATAGGAGGAAGGTTAAGAATGTTAGAAATCATTCAAAAAACACTTACGGATAATGCAATTATAGGTGCAATATTTTCATCAATAGCAATTATATTTTTAGGATTTTATATTAGAAAAAGAAATATAGTATCAGGTGCTGCATCAAAAATATTAACTAAAGTAGTTTTAACAGTTGCAATTCCAGCATTAGCATTCACTTCATTCATGAAGGATGTTAACCAAAAGGAATTACAAGAAGGTATTAATATTTTAATATGGGGATTTGTAGTTTACATATTATTAATCGTCTTAACAAAGTTTATCTATGCAAGATATAAGGGAGATAAGCAAGACGTATTTAGAGTACTTACTATATTTGGATCAACAACTTTCTTTGGTATTCCAATAGTTAAAGCTGTATATGGTTCAGTAGGTGCAATGTATTCATCAATATTCAATATAGCATACAGAGTTTTCTTATATTCATATGGTTACATCAAAATGTCTGGTGTGAAAATGGACAAAGAAAACATGAAGAAGAACTTAAAAGAAATGTTATTAAATCCAATTATTATAGCAACTTTCTTAGGATTATTCATATGGTTATTCCAAGGAATGTTACCACAAGTTCAAATTGGAGATAAGAGCTATGCTTTCTTAAGAATAGATAAAACTTTACCATGGTTATATCAACCACTTACATATTTAGATAAGTTATGTTCACCACTTGCATGGTTAGCTATAGGTATTACTTTAGCAGAGGTACCATTTAAGCAAGCTGTAGGACAAAAAGATCCATGGATATACAGTTTAATAAAAATAATGTTAGTTCCAGCTATAAACTTAGTATTATTAGTAGTATTAACTAAAACAGGTATATTACCAGTTTCATTCGAAGGAATGGCTACAACAGTTATCATGTTAGCAACTCCAACAGCAACAGTTGCGGCAGCTTACGCAATAAGCTTTGATAAAGAAGCTTTATTAACATCAAACTGTTCATTATTATCAACAGTTGTTGCCGTAGTAGCAATGCCATTCTGGATAGTAATTTTAGAAATAATCAAAAACATAGGATTATTTGCTTAAGATTATAAAGATTTAAAACTTAATTTGAATTTTTCATATTAAATATAGTTCAATAATTATTGAATTTCGTGAAGAATTTCTATTGTTTATTCCATAGATTCAGCTAAAGCTCAAAACTTGCTTCGCTTCGAACAGTTTTCGCTTCTTAACGCTGAATCTATTCCAAAAACAATGAAAATCTAATTACTCATTCAAATATTATTTCACTTATATTTAATATAGAAAAATTCAGTTTCAAATTTAAAATAAAGCAGAAAAGATGGGGAAAAGAGGAGGATTTTCATATGATAAAATTAGTATGTTATGGAGTTAGAGAAACAGAGGTACCATACTTCCACAAGTTAAATGAAGAGTTCGGATATAACTTAACTTTAGTTGAGAAAAATTTAAACCATGAAAATGTAGAAGAAGCTATCGGAGCTGGAGCTATAATGGTAAGAGGAAACTGCATGGCTGATAGACAAAACTTAGAACTTTTAAAGAGTAAGGGACTTAAGTATGTTTTAACTAGAACAGTTGGATTTGACCATGTTGATTTAGAAGCAGCTAAAGATCTAGGATTACAAGTTGCTAGAGTACCTGGTTACTCACCAAATGCTATAGGAGAGTTAGCAGTATCTTTAGCTATGATGCTTTTAAGACATACAGCATACACTACTAATAGAACAAGCAATAAAAACTTCATAGTAGATGGATTCATGTTTAGTAAGGAAATAAGAAACTGTACAGTTGGAATATTAGGGGCAGGTAGAATCGGATTAACAGCTGCCAAATTATTTAAAGGTTTAGGAGCTAAGGTTGTAGCATACGACGTATTCCAAAGCGATGCTGCTAAGGAAGTAGTTGAATTTATGCCTTTAGATGAAGTTTTAAAAGTTTCTGATGTAATATCAGTACATATGCCATACATAAAAGGTCAAAACTACCACATGATTAATGAAGAATTCATATCAAAAATGAAAGATGATGCTATCATAATCAACACTGCAAGAGGAGAATTACAAGACGTAGAAGCTATAGTAAAAGCTCTTGAATCAGGAAAATTAGGTGGATTCGGAACTGACGTTTTAGAGGGTGAGTCAGCAGTGTTCTTTAAGAACTTAGAAGGACAAAAGTTAGAAAATGAATCATATGAAAAATTAATAGGCTTATACCCAAGAGCTTTAGTAACTCCTCATATGGGCTCATATACAGATGAAGCTTTAAGAAATATGATAGGAATATCATATGAAAACTTAAAAGAGTATTTAGAGGGAAATACTTGTAAGAATGCAATAGCATAATAAAAATAGAGAGTTATTTAGGGTAATTAAAATTAGACTTAAATAAATGAAAAAGCAGTATATCAATAATTTAATTACTAAGAAGATATAGATTATATTTTCTAGGTTTATAAATTATGATATACTCTTTTTTTGTGAAAAAATATTAAAAAAAATTTAAAAGATAATTGGAGTAATTTTATTAATATGATATAATTCCTTCACGGTGGTGAAAGCTATGAAAGTAAAATTTGAAAATAAAATATTACTGTGGGCTATACTTATCGCCTTTATTCCTTTAGCTTTATCTTTTACTTTATTTATAGAAGATAAGATCTCCTATATGGATGAGGGGATAAGAAATACTTTAAAAGAAACAGCCTTTAATATAAGTCAAACACCTTTTGTTCAAGAGGGTCTTAGTAAAGAGGAAATAGATCCAAAGATTCAAGAGTATACTAAACAATTTATTGAATCTAGAAAGGATGTAGACATAATTGTTATTGCTGATATGAGAGGAGTTAAATACTCTCATTTAGATGAAGGGCAGATAGGAACAGTATTTGTAAATGAGGATAAAAAAGAGGTTTTAGAATATGGATCTAGTTATTATTCTTTAATGCAAGGATCAATGGGAGAAACCTTAAGATGGTTTCAACCTATAATGTATGATGGTAAGCAAGTTGGATTTGTTATGGTAGGAAAATACTATAATGAAATTCAATTATTAACTTATAAGACTTTAATAAAGTACATATGGCTTTTTATAATAGTTTTTTCAATTACTATATTAATATCTAAGCTTTTTGCTAAAGAGGTTAAAAAGGCAATTTTGGGGATGGAACCAGAGGAGATTGCTACTCTTTATAAGGAAAAGAACATTATATTAAATACAGTAAGTGAAGGGATTATAGCATTAAATAAAAATAATGAAATAACAGAAGTAAATGAAAATTGCTATAAGCTTATAGATGGATTTTCAAAAGAAAGAGTCTTAAAAAAATTGGTTCCTTATATAGAAAAAAATAAATCAATAGAGATGAAGGAAATCATAGTCCAAGGGAAAAAGGTATTCATAAATATACATCCTATTATGAAAGAAGGAGAATATTTAGGTTCTGTAATAACTTTAATGGATAGAAATGATATTAGAAAGATTGCAAAAGAGATTACTGGAGTTGATGAGGTTGTTAAAAACCTTAGAGCTAATGTACATGAATTTAGAAATAATCTTCATGTAATTTTAGGGCTAATTCAATTAGGAGAATATGAAGAGGCTAGAAAGTACATATTAAAAACACAAAAAATGCATGAGAATAATTCCTTGAAGTTTTCAAGTATAGAAGATTATTATGTTAGAGGATTACTTCTTAGCAGAGAGTTAGTTGCAAAAGAGAGGGAAGTAAAATTTATTCTAACAGAGGAATCTTTCTTGTTTGGGAATCATAATTACGTTGATTCTTATGATATTGTTACGATTTTAGGTAATCTTATAGAAAATGCTTTTGACTCTTGTGCATCTTCAGATATTGAAAATAAACAAGTTGAAGTTACTTTATATGAAGATGATGAGAGAATTGAAATACAAGTTAGAGATAATGGGAAACCTATAGATAAGAACATAAAAGAAAAAATATTTGAATTGGGAGTTTCCTCAAAGGGAGAAGGAAGAGGAACAGGATTATCATTGGTTAAGAATAGAGTAGAGCTTTATGATGGTTGTATTGATATTGAGGAATTCAATGGAGAAAAAATATTTATTATAACTATTTTAAAAGGAGAAAATGATGGCAAAGAAGATACTTATAGTAGAAGATGATCCAATGGTGGCTCTTATTAATAGAAGATATTTAGAAAATATGGGATTTAAAAATATATTAGGACCAGTGCAAACAGAAGAAGAGATAATAAAAGTTTTAGATGAAGAAGAGGTTGACTTAATACTTTTAGATGTATATCTTCCTAAAAAAAATGGTATTGATATATTAAAAAGCTTAAGATATAAAAAGTATTTAACAGATGTAATAATGATAACAGCGGCTAATAGTGTTGAAGAGGTGAAGAGAGCCTTTGCCTATGGAATAACTGACTATTTAGTTAAGCCTTTTGAGTTTGAGAGATTTGAAGAAGCATTAAATAAATATAAGCAAAAAAATAATATGCTAAGCAAAGGATCTTCTTTAAGTCAAAAGGATATAGACGTTATTTCAAAGATCTCAGAGGAAAAATTTGAGTTGCCTAAGGGTCTAAATGAAAAAACATTAGAGAGAATTTTAGAATTTTTAAAAGAAAATCAAGGAAAAGTATGGACATTAAGAGAGATAGCTTGTGAACTTAGAATAAGTAATGTAACTATAAAAAAATATATGGATTACTTAGAAAATATAAAGAAAGTAAATGTAACCTTAACTAGCGGAAATGTAGGAAGACCTGAGTATAAATATACTTTAAGTTAGTAAATTAAGATTTATATAGTAAATATTTCCTGGTGGATATAGTATAATTAAAATAAGAAATATTCACTAGGAGGGGTATTATGGAATATAACAAACATAGATATCTAGGATTTTTAGGATTAATTTCATTAATTGGACTTAAAGGGTTTACCACAGGAAATAGTTTATGGTATATTTTCTTTGTTAATTTCTTATGGTTCACATTTTTTTATGAGAATAGTTGGGTTTATACTGGCAGTCCATTTAAAGTTAGTAAATAAAGTAAGATTAGATTTAAAAACTTCTCTAATTCACTATAAAATTTATAATTGCTTTAAGGAGAGCTAAAATACTGCTTCCTTTTGAGTTTATAAAGAACAAATAAAATCAATTTTGTAATATATATTTATATAAAATATATTATAATAATGTAAGAATGTAAATTATTATTATATATTTGCATATTAGGAAAAATACATAAGAGAAAGAGTTGAGGGAGAAGAAACTATGAATAGAAAAAAAATTGTTGCTAGTTTAATAATGACTTCTTTATTAGTTATATCACTTGTTGGTTGTACTAACTCTAACCAAAAAGCTAATACTGATAGTAATCATTCAAAGATCCAACAAAGTGCTCAAAACGAAGCTAACTTTAGTGATTTAAGTACTTACGTAGGAAAGACTTATGATGAAGTAACAGCAAACAAAGGAATTGGAACTGAAAAAATAGAAGATGTTGAAGGCAAGAAGGTTATTGTATCTTCAAGCTATTCTGTAAGAATGTTTAACTATGATGCAAATCTAGTACTTGAACTTGATGATTCTAAAAATGTAAGTGCTGTAAGTGTTCATTTTAAAGGAATAACACCTGATAACATATTAGGAAATATTAAAGAAAGTTTAGGTGAACCAAAGATTAACAAGGATGAGGAAGGTAGTGATTCCAAAGTTTACGAATGGGAAAAGGATGGATATCAATATAAACTTTCTCAAGTTGGTGAAGAAACTATAATAACTGTAAATAAAAATGCTATTTAATGAATATTAAGAGACTTGTAGTTTTCAAAACTATAAGTTTCTTAATTTTTTTACCTTTAATAAGTAGTATTTATAATAAAGAAGAAGATATTTTATTAAAATTAACTTTATTATAATTTATTTTTAAATATAGTACGGGAGAGGGAATAATACAAAGAAAATATATTAAACTTTAAAAAAAATAGGATATTTTAAGTGTATATGCATTAAAATAAGGAGTTATTGATTTTTACATAGTTTTAACATAAGAGTATCATGAATTTAAAGATGAGGATGACCTTAAAGTAAGGATTCCTTATTAAAATTTTAAATTTGCCTATGCTAATATTTAAATGTAAGAAGGTGTTTTATATGGGAAAAAATCATAAAATAACTCATTATGATTCTGAAAATGCAATAAAAGTAGAAAAAGAAAAAATGGCTGAAGTTAGAAGAGAAGAAGAAAAAATGGCACATAAAATTAAATCTCATGAAAAGTGTTGTGGAAAATAATTAAGTTCAAAAGCCTAAAAGTCAAAGCATTAATATAAGGATATAAATGAATTTATTAAAAGAATAAATTTATTTATATCCTTATTTTATTTTAGTGACTGTAAAAAATTAAGAAAAAGCTTCTTAACGCTATTCTTCTTACGTATATAATACAATACTAGATGCTCATTAAGATGGTTTTACAGTTCTATATAAAAATTAATACTAGTTTAAATCATAACTTATTTTTATTAAAATTATAAATTAGAAGAACAGAAAGTACAGTTATGGATAAATATTATTTAAAGTAGTAGATACTTATATACCAATAACATATTCATATATTATATAAATTTAAAAGGAAAGTTTTAAACTACTCTATACTATAAAAAGAGATTAATTAAAATTTGAGGTGAATTTATGAAGAAATTAGTATCTATTTTATCCATAATTCTTATACCTTTATTTTTAGCTGGATGTTTTACTAAAGAAAACAAAGATAATAACAATAATAATGAAACTTCTAGTGAAATTAATGAAACAGGAGAAAATTCTTCATTTATTAAGGAAAATGAATTAAAAGAAGAGGGAAAAGTCAATAAAGAAGAAAGTGAAATGAAGGATAACGAAGATACAAATGAGAATAATAAAAATGATGAAGTTAGTAGAGAAAACATGATTCTCAGAATTTTTTATCATGATAATGATTATAAACTTTATTATGTTGATAAAGAAGTAGAGGTACAAGATAAAGCTATTGTTAAGGCTGTTACAGAGGAACTAAAAAATGATTTACATGAAAGGTTATCAGTTGGTATTCCAATAGAGGCCGAAATAAAAGATGCTAAGCTTGAGAATGGAGTTTTAACTGTTAATTTTTATAAGAATTCTTTTAAAAATATTAATTTAGGAAGTGGTTTTGAGACTAGTATGCTTAAGTGTATGGTTAATTCTTATGGTTATAACCTAGGTGTTGATAAAGTCATTATAAAAGTTGATGGAGAAAATTATGCTAGTGGACATATATATTTAGAAGAAGGAGAATATTTTCAAGTTGATTATAGTGAGGTAAGTGAACTAAAAGAATAAAAATAATTATATTGAATATTTACGTTGAATTTAATATATACTTGATTTTTATAAATATTTATGATAAAGTTTTTAAGTATTTAATAAACTTTGTTTCCATATGAGGGAGTAGTTAGCTCAAATTGAATGAGTGATTAAGTCAACAAATTGACCAAAGAGATTTGGTCTGGCTTAGTCTTAAATAGCGAGACTTATATGCAGTTTTTTACTGCATATAAGTCTTTTTTTATGCATATTTTAATAAGTAGGAGGAATGTTTGTTATGAGTATTTTATCAATTATTTTAACTGGATTTGGGCTTGCAATGGATGCTTTTGCAGTTTCTGTTGCCAAAGGAATAACACTAACAAGAGTAAGAGTTAAAGATGCATTAAGAATCGCTTTATTTTTTGGAGGATTTCAAGCAATTATGCCTTTAATAGGTTGGGGAGCTGGAAGATATTTTGCTGATTATATAAAAGCATTTGATCATTGGATAGCTTTTATACTATTAACTTTAATCGGAGGTAAGATGCTTTTTGAAGCAATAAAAGAAAAGAAAGAAGAAGCGGGTGAGGTTTCAGTAACTTTAGAGGCTTTTGAAGATAGTGGCCTAGAGTTGGTTCGTAGTAGTAATGATGAATTAAGCACTAAGAATCTTACACTATTAGCTATTGCAACTAGTATTGATGCATTAGCAGTTGGAGTTAGCTTTGCATTCTTAGGAATTTCCATAGTGCAATCTGTAATAATAATTGGAGTTATAACTTTTGTTTTATGTTTTTTAGGTGTAATAATAGGAGAAAAGTTAGGGGATATATTTAAGAATTATGCTGAGATAATTGGAGGAGTAATTTTAATACTTATAGGTATAAATATATTATTAGAACATACTGGAATTATTGAAAAATTATTTTCTTAGTATCATAATTAAGTTAAATAGGATAAAAATAAAAATATTACTTGTAATATAGAGTGAACAAGTGTTATAAATATATAGGTAGATTTTAGAAAGATGACTTTAATGAAAAATATTTTAGGAAAATGTTGATTTTTAGCTAGCACTTTAGACCTAACTTAATTTCGCAAAGTATTGCTATCATCTACTCCAGAATAATAGCTAAAGGTTAAGTGAAAGTCCAAATTTTTAATTTGGTATCTTGAACTTATGAAATCGAACTATAGTGAGATTGTATTCCTTATAAAAATAAGAAAAAGCTTCTTAACGCTATTATTCTTACGTAGATAATGCAATACTAATTGCTCATTAAGATGGTCTTACAGTTCTATCTAAAAATCAACATTACATTAAAATATAGCTTAATTAAAGTTTTTAGATAGTTTATAGAAATAACTAAGGAGGTAATTTACATGTATGTTGCATTTGGAAACAGAGTTTTAGATAGTGAAGAAATAAAAAGAGATATAGAGCAGAATACTGATGTGAGAGTAGTAAGTGATTTATGTAAAAGTTCAAAAAGAGAGGACATAGTTGCTTTTAAATTAAGTATAGATATGGATATATTAAGAGGGCTTATAAAAGAGAATAATGACCTTAAGGATTTAAATGATGAAGAGCTTTTTGAAGATTATTTAGATTTAGCGGAAGAAGTTGCGGGCATGATATTTGAGTATATGCCAGAAGATGCCGTTTTAGACATAAGATCGTATAAATGGGATATGTCTTACAATGATGTAAAATTAATAATGGTTATGGCACATGAAGATCTTGGAATAGCAAAGGTTAATGATGTTATGAAAAGACTTTTAAGGCAGGTAGATTAATTTAGAATATAAAATTTATAAATTTGAATTTTATATTGCATATAATAATTAAAACCTATAAATACTGCATGATTTTATGCAATATTTATAGGTTTTTTGTTTTGATTTTTTACAAAAACTTATTTTAATGATTTATTATATGTAATTTATATTGGAGTAAGAATAGAAATTTTAGTATAATAAAATTATTAATATATTGTGAATGAAATTAAAGAATAACAATATACTGATTTAAGTTCAGGTTCTTTTATGTAATTGTTGATTTTAAAATTGAAAAAAATATTTTATTGTTTTAGTAGGTGATTATAATGAAACTTTTTAGTTTAAATACAGAAATATTAAGCTTTAATAATGCTTATGATTTTGCAAAAGAATTAAATTTAGGAGAAAAAGATTTAGTGTTTACTAATAAAAGAATATATAAGGGAAGTTTTGAAGAGTTAAATTTAAAATGTAATTATATATTAAAAGATAAATACAATTTTAATGAGCCTAATGATGAAATTGTAGATGAAATTTTTAAAGATATAAGAGACTTAGATTTTGATAGAGTTATAGCAATTGGAGGAGGATCCATATTAGATGTAGGAAAGCTTTTGTCTTTAAAAGATGTAGATAGTACAAAAAAATTATTTAAAAGAGAAATTCCTGTTATAAGAGATAAGGAACTTATTATTGTGCCTACAACTTGTGGTACTGGTAGTGAAGTTACTAACATATCTATTGTTGAGATAAAGAGTGAAAATACAAAACTTGGATTAGCAGTAGATGAACTTTATGCAGATAAGGGAATTTTAATTCCTGAACTTTGTAAAACAATGCCTTATAAAGCTTTTGTTTATAGCTCAATTGATGCCTTAATCCATAGTATTGAGAGTTTTTTATCTCCAAATTCAACTCCTTATACAGATTTATTTGCTTTAAAAGCTATAGAAATGATTTTAAGTGGCTATAAAGAGATAATAGACAGAGGAGAAGAGTATAGAAATAATATAATGGATAAGTTTCTAATTGCAAGTAATTATGCGGGAATAGCCTTTGGAAATGCAGGAGTCGGTGCAGTCCATGCATTATCATATCCTTTAGGGGGTAAATATCATGTTCCTCACGGAGAAGCAAATTACGAATTCTTAATGGCAGTACTTAATTTTTATAAGAAAAATAATGCAGAAGGAAAGATTAATGAACTAACAAGATTAATAAGTAATATTGTTAATTCAGATGAAAAAGAATGTTATTTAGAGTTAGAAAATTTATTAAATAATCTTATTAGAAGAAAAGATTTAAAAGAATATGGAATGACAACAGAAGAAATAGATATATTTGCCCATAGTGTTATAAAAAATCAACAAAGATTGTTAAAAAACAATTATGTATCTATGAGTATCGATGATATAGTAAAAATTTATAAAGCTCTTTATTAGGGGGATATATGAAGTTAGTAAGAATGATTATAATGGCTGGAGAGATTCTGCTTATAGTTTTATTACTTTTAGGAATGTTATCTAAAATTACAGGAATTGATACTGAGAAAAAGTCAATTGATAATAAATCAAAAATTAAAGTGGAGGATGAATTAACAGAGAAATTGTTAGTTTGCAATATATTAATTTGAAAATTTAAAGGTTATTAGGGAGGAAGAGGTTTTGGTTTTAGTACTTACATTTATTTTATTTTTAATGATATTTTTAATTATAGTAGACTTTTTTGCTATATTATTTAGACTTACAGGGGTTCCTATAGAAAAAGCAAGATTCCAGGTTACCTCTCTTTTAACAGGAACAGGATTTACAACCAAGGAAAGTGAAATAATAGTTCAACATCCTACTAGAAGAAAACTTGCTATTTGGCTTATGGGATTTAGTTACGCAAGTACAGCAACTATAATATCCTTCGCAGTAAACATAATAACTAGTAGTGTTATAGATGTAGGTTCTATAGCAATAATAGTATTATTTATTGTATTTATTTTATTTTTTCATAAAAGTTCTTTACTTGAGAAACTAGAAAATAAAATAGAAAAATTTATTGTGCAGTCTAAAATTTGGGACAAGTTGAATTCAAAGCACTTAACTTTAATAACTCATACTAGAGGATTTGGGGTTTATGAAATATATCTTTCAAGTAAAACCATAATTATCGGAAAGAGTATAAGAGATAGTGGACTTAAACCTATGGAAATTGAAGTATTAAATATAGATAAGGGAGATAAATTTATTAATTTTCCAACTCCTGATTATGTTTTTGAAACTTACGATAAAATAACTGTGTATGGAAATTTAAAAAATATAAAGAGTATGTTTGAGCACATAAATGAAGTGAAATAATGTCATTTGTACATATGGTATAAAAATATAGAAAATCTATAAATAGCATTTAGATAAGAAATCTTTAAGCTATTTATAGATTTTTTTATGTATAGATGTTTAAATTTTTAAGTTGTTTAGGTTCTTAATCATTTTGTTTAATATGTTGTCAAAAGCAGCAAGCTCTTCCTCTTTTAAACCTTCTAATAACAATTTGCAAAATTCATTACTTATTTTATTTAAAACATCAATTGTTTTAGTAGCTGAGTCAGATATATAAAGTCTAACTATTCTTTTATCTTTCTCATCCTTTTTTATTATTAGCATTTCTTTTTTTAATAAGCCTTCTATAGATCTTGAAATTAATCCTTTTGAAAGGCCAGAAAATTCTACTATATCCTTTGCTGTATTATATTCTAAATTTTCTTGTAAGAAAACTAATATTTCAAACTCATTATGTGTTAATCCTAAATTACTTAAAGTCGGTGAAATAAATTTCTTATATGTCTTTTTGGCTTTAGTAAATGAAACTAAAAATGCGTTACCATTAGGATTTAGAGTTTTTAAATCCATTAACCTTCCTCCTTAAATAGTTCAATTGTAAACTTTATATAAATTATACCTTAAGATAGTTTATAAGTAAACCATAATTGCTATTTTTATAATTTCTATACATATTATATAGTTTAAAAATTCTTTTTTCATATCATATTTTTGAAAGTTTAATGTATAAAAGATTAATATTTTAAAATTGGGTCAATAATATAATGATGAAATAATAAAAATCTTTTAAGAAGTTATTTCATATTAATTTAGAATTTTAGGAGAAAAATATTGGAGTACAAGGATAAAAATTTCAAAAAATATATTTTTTTAGCCACATATATAATATTTTTAACTTTCTTGTTTATAAATATAAAAGAGGTATTAGGTTTTTTATCAAATCTTTTAGGTATAATAAAACCATTTCTTTGGGGAATAGCTATAGCATTTGTTCTTAACATTCCAATGACATTAATAGAAAAATGCTTAGGAAATGGAAAGTTTGTTAGAGGTGTTAAGAGAACATTATCAATAACAATAACTTTAACTATTTTTGTATTAGCAATAGCAATCCTTACTATATTTATAATTCCTCAACTAACGAATAGTATTACTACTTTAGTAGAAAATGTACCTAATTATTTAATAGCATTTGAGCAAATGTTACAAGAAGGTGCAATAAATAATTCACAATCGCAAGTTATCTTGCAAAACCTTACAAATGAACTTGTTAATATGTGGAAAGATATTTTCAAAGTTACAAGCCAGATTGTTGGAAGCTCCCTAGGATATTTATTAGATTTTACTTTGGGGGTCACATTTGGAATAGTTAATTTTTTCTTAGCTTTAATTTTAGCAATATATATGTTAGCTAGTAAGGAATTACTAATAAGCCAAGTAAAGTTAATAATATATGCATTTATGAAAAAAGATAAGGCAGATAGACTTGTTGAGCTTGGACAAATGTGCAATTATACATTTTCTAAATTTATAGCAGGACAATGTACTGAATCTATAGTTATTGGAGTACTATGTTTTATAGGGATGACTATTTTAAAAATGCCATATGCTTTATTAATAAGTGTAATGATAGGGGTGACGGCCTTAATACCTATTTTTGGAGCTTTTTTAGGAACAATACCATCAGCATTTATTATCTTAATAATAAATCCAATGAAAGCCTTGTGGTTTATATTATTTATAATAGTTCTTCAACAAGTAGAAGGGAATTTAATATATCCTAGAGTTGTAGGTAGCTCTATAGGGCTATCAGCCTTATGGGTTATGTTTGCAATATTAGTTGGTGGAAGTTTATTTGGAGTTATGGGAATGTTAATAGGAATACCTATCTTTGGAGTCTTTTTCAAGGTGTTAAAAAGAATAACTAATAAACAACTTAGAGAAAAAGGGATTCATAAGTGATTAGAATAGCAATAACTAAATAGTAAAAATAAGAGTTTTTAGATTAGATCAATATAGTAATAAATATATTGGTCTAATTTTTATGTTTTTTTAATCTTGTTTATTGCTAAAGAATAAAATTTAACGATAAAATTTATTAATATATTAATTAAGTTACATAATGATGAGTAAAGTACTAAAAGTGTGTATTTAATAAAAAAACAAATGTGTTGTTACGGTGCACATAGAAAAAAGGAGTATTTAAGAGGAAATATGATTAAATTATTAATAAACTTACAATAATTTGTGAAAGTGACGTTTGATTAGAATTAAAAATGTATTTATAATTAAAAATGTGTTAACGAAATAATAACTTTAATGATAAATTAATATAATACAAAGAAGTTAATAAAGTTATAATTAAAAGAGGGGGCTTAATATAAAATGGCAGAGGCAGTTAATGCTACTGATATTGAAGTAGCGAAGAGTAAAGGAAGATTAAAACAACCAGCAGGTTTATATTTACTATTCTTTACAGAGATGTGGGAAAGATTTAGTTACTATGGTTTAAGAGCATTATTAATGCTTTACTTAACAGCATCATTTGTAACTGGGGGGTTAGGATTTGATGTTTCAACAGCAGCAACTATATATGCTTGGTATACATGTCTTGTATATTTTACTCCAATTATAGGAGGAGAGCTTGCAGATAGATACTTAGGGCAAAGAAGATCAATTATCATTGGGGCAGCAGTAATGATTTTAGGAAACTTAACTTTATTTGCATGGCAAAGTAGAATGGCATTATTTGTTGGATTAGGATTAATAATTATAGGAAATGGTTTCTTTAAACCAAATATATCAGCAATGGTTGGTCAATTATATGAAGAGGGTGACAAAAGAAAAGATTCAGCTTTCACAATATTCTATATGGGTATAAACTTAGGATCTTTTATAGCACCAATTATTTGTGGATTTTTAGCAGAAAACTATTTTGCGACTAAATCAGGAGAAATGATACTTCATTATGGATTTAAATATGGATTCTTAGTAGCAGCTATAGGTATTATATTAGGAGAAATAATATTTATAACATTATCACCTAAATACTTAGGGGATATAGGTAAGAAGAAAAAAGAAAAAGTTAAAAAAGAGGTTGTAAAAGAAGATAGACCTTTAACTAAACAAGAGAAAAAGAGAATAGCAGCTATATTAATACTTACATCATTCGTTATATTCTTCTGGACTGGATTTGAACAAGCCGGAACAACATTAACATTATTTGCAGAGCAAACAACAAATAGAAATTTATTTGGATGGACTGTTCCAGTAGCATTTTTCCAATCATTAAACCCATTATTTATACTTTTATTAGCGCCAGTATTCTCTAAATTATGGTTTAAACTTGCTAATAGTAAAAAAGGAGATCTATCAATACCAGCTAAAATGGGAATGGGTATGATAGTTCTAGGATGTGGTTTCTTATTAATGACAATTGCAACATTATCAGTAAATGGAGATCTTGCAAATCCAGCTGTAAAAGTTAGTATGTTATGGTTAGTTGGAACATATTTATTTAATACAATGGGAGAACTTTGTCTATCACCAATAGGACTTTCAATGGTAAGTGGACTTGCACCAGTTAAATATGTATCATTATTAATGGGAGTATGGCTTGCAAGTAACGGTGTAGCGAATCTTTTATCAGGATACATAGCATCATTTATAGCATCATTTGGAGCTTTAGAAATTTTTGCTTCAATAGCTGGAGTAAGTATTTTATTAGGACTAAGTCTATTATTACTAAGCAAAAAAATTACTGCTATGATGGAATAAAATGATACTAGATTTAAAATTTCTTTAAGGAGTTTTTAAAGAAGAAACATTGAATAAATTGAATTAGGATATTTAAGTTTTATATAAAGAAAAAGACACATTAATTAAATTAATGTGTCTTTTTTATATTAAGTTCTGAAATATTCTTCATCTAAAGCTAAAAGCATTTCTTCAGTTATTGGAACTGGTAAGCCTGCATAATCAGTAAACTCTTTTGCATCTTTTTCTCGTTCTTCTTTTCTTAATTCGTGGTAGTGCTTAATTTTTTTACCAGTCTTATGCTCTAAGTCTTTCCACTCTTTATAAACTTTCACTAAATCTTCTTTTACTTTGCTATCACCCATAAAAACATCTCCTTTAAATAAATGTATCATTGTAGTATTCCTCTAATTGGAGTATTTCATCTTCTGTTAGAGGATTGTCTAATTTAGCAAATTCAGAAAATCTTTTTGCGGCATCTTCTCGTTCTTCTTTTTTTAATTGGTGGTGGTGTTTAATTTTTTCATCAGTTTTATGTTCTAAATCTTTCCACTCTTTATAAGCTTTTATTAAATCTTCTTTTATTTTATTTTCTCTCATAAAAATCAACTCCTTACAAAACCTATAAATATATTATATAATAAGAATATAAAAATTAAAATTGTGTAAACAAACAAAATTTTTTATTAACAATAAATCTGGAAATGTTTCAAGTATAATAACATTTATATTTATTGGAGAAAAAAATAATGAAAATCATATAGGTATTTACCTATATGAGGTATAAAGAAATAATTGTTTACTAATAAAATGTTGAAGTTTAAAATTTTAATGAGGTGATATAAAATGAATACATTAAATGAGATTTTATCAAAGGAAATTGAAGAGTTTAGAGAAAAAGGACATAAGTTTTTAAATAAAGAAATGACTGTTGGTGAATTTAAAAAAGCTTCAGGTGGAATGGGAGTTTATGCACACCGTGGTGGAAAAGAATTCATGGTAAGATTAAGAGTTCCATCAGGAGTTGCTGGATTAAATTTATTAAAAGAAGCTTATAATTGGGCTGAAAAATACAACTTAGATAAGGTGCATTTAACAACTCGTGAAGCAATACAATTACATGGAATATCTATAGATGCTGCATGTGATATAATGCAAGAAGGGTTAACTAAAGGGATTTACACTAGAGGAGGAGGCGGAAACTTCCCAAGAAACGTAGCTTTAAATCCTCTATCAGGAGTTCAAATAGAAGAAACTTTTGATGTAACTCCATATGCATTAGCTGCTAATGCACATTATATGAGTAAAATATATACTTATAAATTACCAAGAAAAATAAAAACTGCATTCTCAAATACAGAAGCAGATGCAGCACATTGTACAGTTACAGATTTAGGTTTCTTAGCTGTTGATAATAATGGAAAGAGAGCATTTAAACTTTACATAGGTGGTGGATTAGGAAGAAATCCAAGAACATCTGTTGAATTTGATGAGTTAATAGATGAAAAAGACATATTATACTGCCTTGATGCTATGACTAATTTATTCGTAGCTGAAGGTGATTATGAACACCCAGGAAAAGCACGTATTAGATACATTGTTGAAAGAATGGGTGAAGAGGAATTTAAAAACTATTTCAGAAAGTATTTAAAAAAGGCTAAAGCTAAAGGTGGTTTAGACCTTGAAGTTAAAGAAATAAAATACAACAAAAAAGGTGAAAAAACTGATATCAAGCATGAAAGATTAATTCCTCAAAAACAAGAAGGATTATATACAGTATTATTCCATCCTGTTGGAGGACAATTAAATTTAGATATTTTAAAAGCTTTAATAGAAGCTATAGAAGGATTAGAAGAAGTTGAAGTTAGATTAGGAATGGATGAAAATCTATATGTTAGAAACTTAAATGGAAAAGAAGCAGAGGCTATATTAGAACTTACTCAAGGTAAAGGTGGAGAAACTTTAGCTGAGAGAAGTGTAGCTTGTATAGGTGTTCCAATATGTCAAATGGGTGTATTAGAAAGCCAAAGAACTTTAAGAGAATTCGTAGAATTATTAAAAGAAAATGGTATTAAAGAAGGATCATTACCAAGAGTTCGTTTTTCAGGTTGTCCAAACTCTTGTGGTATGCATGAAATCGGAGAAATTGGATTTGCTGGTAAGAAGAAAAAAGTTGGAGAGGTATTAGAAAATGTCTTTGAATTACATTTTGGTGGTAAACTAGGCATAGGTGAAACTCGTTTAGGATATTATTATGGTGATATAATTCAAAACAATGTTCCTGAATTTTTAATCAAGGTTGCAAAGGCTGTTGAGGTCCAAAATTCAACTTTTGAAGAATGGATTGAAAATAACAAAGAAGAATTTAAAGATATATTTAATGAATATATAGTATAATTATTAACAAAAAGTTCACAAACTCCAAAAAAACTTTACAAATGAGTTTTTTTGGAGTTTTTTTATTTTTAATTAAATTTACTTTAAGAGTGCATTTTTAAACACTTCTTCAGTTTACTTTATTAAAGTTTAAGTTTAGTAATACTAAGTATTTTACTTAGTTTTTGTTACCGAAATATTAACGCAATACTATTTAACTGACTAAATGCCAAGGATGGTCGGTTTTCCCTATAGTAAAATTTAAATCTGTGATATATAATAAATTCAAAAATTACATTTAATAAATTTAAATGAATTTTAAATTTATATTTATACAGTAAATAAGTTGTTTAAAGAAAGGGTTGATGTTAGGGTTGAAAGAAAAAATATGCCTTTACGGTTTTAATAATCTTACTAAGACATTAAGTTTTAATATTTATGATATTTGTTATGCAAAGACAGAAAGAGAAAAAGAAGACTATATAAAATATATAGATGAGCAATATAATTCTGAACGTCTTACAAAGATTCTTTGTGATGTTACAGATATGATAGGAGCTCATGTTTTAAATATTTCAAAACAAGATTATGAACCACAGGGAGCTAGCGTAAATGTTCTTATAACAGAAGAGGCATTACCAGTAGCACTAATTGATCCATCATGCAATAGATTAGAGCTTTCTTCTCTAGAGCTTAGAGATAGTGTTGTTGGACATTTAGATAAGAGTCATCTTACAGTGCACACTTATCCAGAGTTTCATCCAAATAATGACATAATATCTTTTAGAGTTGATATAGATGTATCTACATGTGGAAAGATATCTCCATTAAATGCTTTAGATTATTTAATTGGAAGCTTTGATTCAGATGTAATAACTATTGATTACAGAGTAAGAGGATTTACTAGAGATGTAGATGGAAGAAAGTGCTACATAGACCATGACATAAAATCTATTCAAGACTATATAGATGGAGAGACATTAAAAAGATATGATGCTATGGATGTGAATGTTTATCAATCAAACATATTCCATACAAAAATGATGCTTAAGGATATTGTTTTAAATAACTATTTATTTAATTCTGATCCATATGAATTATCTCCAAATGAGAGAAGAGAAATAAGAGATAGAATATCAAAAGAGATGATTGAAATATACGGTGGTGTAAATATTTATTAGGAAAAGGAGGGATTTCTGTGAAAAGACTTTCTCAAGAAAATGCTCCTATTTATGAAGCATTAAAATGGTATAAGGGACAAAGGATTGTTCCTTTTGATGTACCAGGTCATAAGCAGGGAAGAGGAAATGCAGAACTAAGAGAGTTTTTAGGAGAGGATTGTGTTTCAGTTGATGTAAATTCAATGAAGCCTTTAGATAATCTTTGCCATCCAACTTCTGTAATAAAAGATGCTGAGGAATTAGCAGCAGAGGCTTTTGGAGCAGATAAGGCATTTTTCATGGTTAATGGTACTACGTCAGCAGTGCAAGCTATGATTATGAGTGTTTGTAAGGATGGAGATAAAATTATAATGCCTAGAAACGTTCATCGTTCAGCTATAAATTCTTTAATAATAACAGGAGTAACTCCTGTATATATAAACCCTGGTATTCACAGTAGACTTGGAATATCTTTAGGAATGGCAATAGAGGATATAAAAAATGCCATAAAAGAAAATCCAGATGCAAAAGCTATATTTGTTAACAATCCAACATACTATGGAATTTGTTCAAATTTAAGAGAAATAGTTAAGTTAGCTCATGAAAACAATATGTATGTATTAGTTGATGAAGCTCATGGAACTCACTTTTATTTTGATAAAAGACTTCCAGTTTCAGCAATGGAAGCAGGAGCTGATATGGCAGCAGTTAGCATACATAAAACAGGTGGTTCTTTAACTCAAAGTTCAATGCTTCTTATGAAGTGTAATAGAATTAAGCCTGATTATGTTAGAACAATAATAAACTTAACACAAACAACTAGTGGATCTTATTTATTACTATCCTCTCTAGATATTGC
This sequence comes from Clostridium sp. LIBA-8841, assembly GCF_057782475.1. NCBI lineage: Bacteria > Bacillati > Bacillota > Clostridia > Eubacteriales > Clostridiaceae > Clostridium > Clostridium sp. LIBA-8841. The sequence goes on from NZ_CM173488.1 coordinate 795,388, forward strand.
CAGAAGAAATCTAGCTTTAAATGGAGAAGATATATTTGAAGAGGTAGTTAACATTGCAGAGTATGCAAGAGAAGAAGTAAATAAAATCGGTGGTTATTATGCTTTTTCAAAAGAAATTAATAATGGTGATGACATTTACGATTTTGATGTAACAAAGTTAACAATAAACACTCTAGATACAGGGTTAGCTGGAATTGAAGTTTATGACATATTAAGAGACGACTATGGAATTCAAATTGAACTTGGAGATGTGGCAAATATTCTTGCAATAATATCAGTTGGTGATACTAGATATAACATTGAAAGATTAGTTTCAGCTTTAAGTGAGATTAAGAGAATTCATGAAAAAGATAAAAAAGATATATTTGATTATGAATATATAGATCCTATAGTTAAAGTTAAACCGAAGGAAGCTTTTTATGCTGATAAAAAGAAAGTACTTCTAAAAGAAAGTGAAGGTTTAATTTCTGGAGAATTTGTAATGTGTTATCCACCTGGAATTCCAATACTTGCTCCAGGTGAGCTTATAACTAAAGAGACTATAGATTATATTGAATATTCTAAGAAAAAGGGAAGTTTAGTAACAGGCCCAGAGGATATGGAAATTGAATATATAAATGTTTTAGATTGTTAGGAGGATTTTTAATTATGGAATTATGGTACACAGAAGAGCATACAGATAAGGTGCGTTTCTCAATAAAGGTAGATGAACAAGTTTATAGTGGAAAGAGTGATTTCCAAAGAATAGATGTTTTTAAATCTCAAGAATTTGGAACTTTCTTTACATTAGATGGACTTATGATGGTAACAGAAAAGGATGAATTTATATACCATGATATGATAGTTCATATTCCAATGGCTACAAATCCTAATATTAAGAATGTATTAGTTATAGGAGCTGGAGATGGTGGAACTGTAAGAGAGCTTACAAGATATGAAACTATAGAAAAAATAGATATGGTTGAAATAGATAAGCTAGTAGTTGATATTTGTAGAGAATATTTACCACAAACAGCTAGTAAGTTAGATGATCCTAGAGTAAGTTTATACTTTGAAGACGGATTAAAATTCGTACGTTCAGTAGAAGATAAATATGACTTAATAATAGTTGACTCAACAGACCCATTCGGACCAGGAGAAGGACTATTTACAAGAGAATTTTATGGAAATTGCTTTAAAGCATTAAAAGAAGATGGAATACTTGTAAATCAACATGAAAGTCCATATTATGAAGCTTATGCAAGAGGAATGAAGAGAGCTCATAAGAGAATAAAGGAATGTTTCCCTGTTTGTAGAGTTTACCAAGCTCATATTCCAACTTATCCATCAGGACATTGGCTATTTGGCTTTGCTTCAAAGAAATATGATCCATTAACTGCTGACATAGAAAAATGGAATGATTTAGGACTAAAAACTAAGTATTATAATACGGACTTACACAAAGGATGTTTTGCATTACCTAACTATGTTAAGGAAATGTTAGAGAGCGTTGATAATGAATAAGAATATAAGTACATTCATAGGATGTGAGTCAGATTATAATGAATCAAGCATAGTTGTTTTTGGAGCACCTTTTGACTCAACAACTTCTTTTAGACCAGGTACTAGATTTGCTAGTCAGGTAATGAGAGGAGAGTCTTGGGGATTAGAAAGCTATAGTCCATATCAAGATTTAGATCTTTATGATTTTAATATTTTTGATGGTGGAGAGTTGGAGCTTCCTTTTGGAAATTCAGAAGGGGCATTAGCTCAAATAGAAGAGTTTTCAACAAAGGTTGTTGAAGATGGAAAAATACCAGCTATGATAGGTGGAGAACACTTAGTAACATTAGGATCCTTTAGAGGAGTATTTAAAAAATATCCTGATGTCCATGTTATTCACTTTGATGCTCATGCAGATTTAAGAGATCATTACTTAGGTCAAAAATTATCTCATGCTACAGTTATGCATAGAGTTTGGGACTTAGTAGGGGATAATAAAATATTCCAATTTGGAATACGTTCAGGTGAAAGAGAAGAGTTCTTATGGGGAAAAGAGCATGTTTACACAAATAAGTTTAATTGTAATAACTTAGAGTATGCTTTAGAACAGGTTAAAGATAAACCTGTTTATGTAACAATAGACTTAGATGTTCTAGATCCATCAGTATTCCCAGGAACAGGTACACCAGAACCAGGTGGAGTACAGTTTACTGAACTTTTAAATTCAATATTAAAATTTAAGGGATTAAATATTGTAGGATTTGATATTAATGAATTATCACCTCAATATGATCAAACAGGAGCATCAACTGCTGTTGCGTGTAAAGTTTTAAGAGAAATGCTATTAGTAGCAAATAATAAATAGGCTCTGTTTTAGATAAATGTTGACTTTAAGCTAGCTCTTTAGACCTAGCTTAATTTCGCAAAGTATTGCTATCATCTACTCTAGAATAATGTAGTACTAACTGCTCATTAAGATGGTCTTATAGTTCTATCTAAAAATCAACACTAGTTTAAAACATAGCTAATAAATAAAATAATAATAAATATAGAGGGTTATATAGGATTCTATAAATAGACAATCCTATATAACCCTCTTTTGATTTATCTGATAATGTAAAGAACTAAAAGAGCTTGGGCAGCGAGGATTAAAGGTATTCCTATAGTAAACTTTGCATGCTTTGTTTTATGACGAAAAACATGCATTCCCCATAAGGCTCCAATGCCTCCTCCTAATATTGCCACACCTATTAGTGTATCCTCACTAATTCTCCATTGATGTTTTTTAGCCTTTTGTTTATCTATATACATTAGTACTATTGCAACTAAATTTATAACAACTAAATATGCTATTAAAAGTTCCTTCAATAATCATTCCTCCTAATTTTTTCATTAGTATTTAATATCCTTATTTTAGTTTAATTATAACTTATTTTAAAAGAAAATTATCATGAATAAATATATAAATTTCAGGTAATTTGAGGAAAAGCTATTAAAAATATTAACAGAAAATTTTTTTGAAGATTATCATTAAATAGCAACATGAAACAATAATATATATAATCACATAATAATTATTATATAGGAGAGGGTGTTTAGTATTGAAAAGTAAAAAGATAATAGCATCTTTAGTAGTTGGCTTATTTATTTCAAATAGTATTGGAGTTATGGTTAAGGCTAATCCTTTAGATTATTCGGAAGGTACTAAATTAGAAGAGAAGAAGGCAATTATTGAACAAGCAGTTCCACAAAGTGAAATGACTGCTACTGCTATGTCACAAGAAGGACAAGATCCAGCTTCAAGTGCTATTGATGGGAATTTAAATACTATGTGGCACACAAAATGGAATGAAAGTGACAAGTTGCCTCAGAGTTTAAATATTGACTTAGGAAAGTCTAGAAATATAACTAGCATATCTGTATCTCCAAGAGTTAGTGGAGAGAATGGAATAATAACAAAGTATGAAATTTATGCTATTAATAATGGTGTTGAAACATTAATTTCAGAAGGAAATTGGGAACAAAATAATTCAACTAAGATTGTTAATTTAAGTTCACTAGTTCAGGCTGAAAAAATAAAAATTACTGCTCTTCAAGGGGTAGGAGGTTTTGCTTCAATATCAGAAGTTAATGTTTATGAAAGTGGAGAAGAGGTTGATTCTATAGTTAACTATGGGAATAAAAGTATAGCAGACAATAATAGTGTGGTTGACATAACAGAGGACTTAAGTAAACTTGAAAGTTTAGAAGAAGGAACAATATTAGTAAGATTTAAAAATAAACCAGTCGGTAATGTAGAGAGTCTAATAGGGTTAAGTGATAATTCAAAAGACAATAACTATTTTTCATTATATGTTAATGAGGGAAGAGTGGGATATGAATTAAGAAGACAAGATGGTAATGGAACAACTAATTTATCTCATGTTTATGCAGATGTTGCATTTAATGAAGGAATAAATACATTAGCTTTAAAAGTTGAAAAAGGTGTTGGGGCTAAAATATATTTAAATGGAAGTTTAGTTAAAACAGAAGGAAATGCTAATATTCAATTTTTATCAGCAATAAATCTTAATAAAGGTATGATAGGAAAAACTGACAGAGCTAGTGGAAATGAATATCAGTTTAATGGAGATATAGATTTTATGGAAATATATTCAGCACCAGTATCTGATAAATATCTATTAGATAAAACAGGAGAAACTTTAGCAAGGGAGAATGATATTTTGCCAGAAAACGTTTATAAAAGTAAACCTGTAGATATTTTTGCTCCAGGAGAGTTAGAATCAAATAACTTTAGAATTCCAGCTATGATAACAACTACTGAGGGAACTGTAATTGCTGGTATAGATGCTAGAGTTGGAGGTGGACATGATTCACCTAATAATATAGACACGGCAGTAAAGAGAAGTATAGATGGGGGAAAAACGTGGGATGAAGGACAAGTTGTAATAAATTATCCAGACAGTGCATCAACCATAGATGCTAGTTTATTGCAAGACGAAGATACAGGCAGAATATTTTTACTGGTAGATGCTTTCCCAAATGGATACGGTGCATTCAAAGCTGAATTTGGAAGTGGTTTTGAGGATTTCCAAGGAGAAAGATGTATGCAGCTTTTTGATAGTTCAAACAATAAATATTTTGTGAAACCAGGAGGAACTGTTGTTGACAAGGATGGTAATCCAACAAATTATACTGTAGATGCTAATAATAATTTATATGAAAATGGAGAAAAAATAGGAAATACATTTGCTAGAGAATGTGTTTTGAAAGCTTATGGTACATCATATTTGGCTCTAATTTATAGTGATGATGATGGACAGACTTGGAGCGAGCCAAATTTAGTTTCAAGCCAATTCAAAGAAGAATGGATGAGTTTCTTAGGAACTGGTCCAGGAGCTGGTATCCAAATAAAAAATGGAGAGCTTAAGGGAAGACTTGTGTTCCCAGTTTATTATTTGAATCAATATAAAAAACAATCAAGTGCAGTAATTTATAGTGATGATAATGGAGCTACTTGGCAATTAGGAGAGTCTCCTAATGATGGAAGAATAATTAATGGACAAGGTCCTCTAGATTCTCAAACTATAAATAATTCTGCTTATGAGTTAACAGAGAGTCAGGTTGTAGAGATGCCAAATGGTCAGTTAAAACTATTTATGAGAAACTGGGGTGCTCATACTGCCATAGCTACAAGCTTCGATGGTGGAGAAACTTGGCATGAGGAAGTTGAAATGGATACTAATTTAAAAGAGCCGTATTGTCAGTTAAGTGTTATGAATTATAGTCAGAAGGTTGATGGAAAAGATGCCTTAATATTTGCTAATCCAGAGGCTACGTATCCTAATAGAGTTAATGGAACTGTTAAGATAGGTTTGATAAATGAAAATGGAACTTATGAAAATGGAGAACCAAAATATGATTTAGAGTGGAAATATAAAAAACTTGTTAAACCAGGGTATTACGCTTATTCATGTTTAACAGAATTACCGAATGGAAATATTGGTTTGTTCTATGAGGGGACTCCAACAACCAATATGTCTTATACAGAAATGAATTTAGATTATATAAAATTTAATGCTAATGAGGATGCAAATCCCGCTAAGGTTACTTCTGTGGAAAGCTTAGATGAAGATTTAAAATATAAGGTAGGTGACAGTATAGGAATTAAGGTTAATTTTGATCAAGTTGTAAGTATTATGGGAAGTAGAGAATTAATATTAGATATAGATGGAGTAGATGTTCCTTTAACTATGAAAAACTATGGAGAAGATAAGAGTGTTACCTTTGAAGGAATCATACCAGAGGAAGTAAGTACCGGTTCCTATGAAATAAAAGTTAAAGGTAATGATGCTATGGAACTTTCAACAGTTTATAATAGAGTTTCATCTTTAGGAAGTATAGATAATACAGGAATAAATATAGAGATTGGAGAGGTTAAGACAACTGTTGGTAATTCAAGCTTAGGAGTGGTGAGTGAAGTTCAGATAGGAACTAACTTCGATGTTACTTTAGGAGTAGAAGACTTAGCAGAGGATAAGGATGCATATTCAGCAGAATATATATTTGAATATAATCCAGAAATATTTACTTTAAATGAAGTAACTTCAGCTAGGGATAATTTATTTGTTGATAGTAAAGAAATTGAGCCTGGTAAGGTTAGAATATTAGTTGCTTCTTTAGGAAATGAAATAGGAAAAACCTCAGAATTAGTTAAGGTTAATTTAACTTCAAAGGCTTCTTCAGAAGCAGAGATATTAGGAGTAACAACTGCCTTGATTGGAATTGGTGATGGAAGTACTCATGAATTAGAACTTGTTAATAAAGAAGTTAAAGTTAATGAAAAAGCTTCTGGAGAAATAATAGTGAATCCTGTTCAAAATTTTGATATTCCAGAAATAAACAAGAAGGATGTTAAGTTAACATGGACAGCTCCAATAACAACTGAAGGGTTAGAAGGATATGTAATCTATAAAGATGGAAAGAAAATAAAAGAACTTCCAGCTGATGCTACAGAGTTTGTGATATCAAAATTAAATAGACATACTATTTATAACTTCAAAATAGCTGCTAAATATTCTAATGGAGAATTATCTACTAAAGAATCTAAAACAATAAGAACTTTAAGATAGAATAATTTGCGAAATTAAGTTAGGTTATAAGAGTTAACTAAAAATCAACACTGGTTTAAAATATAGATAAATCTAAAAATTATTTAATTAAATGGCTCTAAGAGATAGAATTAAGTCTTTTAGAGTCATTTTATATTTTAGAGATTTATACATTTTTATAAAGAAGGTATTTAATTTAAGATCTAAATTTATATAAATTTTGTACTTTAAACTTAGACTTTAGACAAGAAATTATATTTTTATGTATCTAAAATCATACTTCACGTACTTTTAGTCATATTAATGATTTTTTAAAAGTATACATAATAATGAGGTTAATTTTTATGTTAAGGGGGAGAGTTTATGAAAAGTAGAAAAATAATAGCGGCACTTATTGCTGGTCTAGTTATTTCTAACATAGGAGGATATGTAGTAAAGGCAAATCCAACTTTAAGTGATAATGATGTGGTTATAGAAGATAGGCAAGCTGTTGTTGAAACAGCTATTCCACAATCAGAGATGACTGCTAGTGCAACTTCTCAAGAAGGACAAGATCCGGCTTCAAGTGCTATTGATGGAAATCTAAATACTATGTGGCATACAAAATGGAATGGCAGTGACGCACTTCCTCAAAGTTTAACAGTGGATTTAGGAGGAGCTAGAAAAGTTAGTTCTATAGCTGTTACACCAAGAACTAGTCAAAGTAATGGAATTATAACTAAGTATGAAATCCATTCTGTAAATAATGGAGTTGAAACTTTAGTTGCAGAAGGAAGCTGGGAAGAAAATAATTTAGTTAAAACTGTAACTTTTGATAGCCCTGTTGATGCAGAGAAAATAAAAATAACTGCACTTCAAGGAGTAGGTGGATTTGCTTCAATAGCAGAGTTAAATGTTTATGAAACTCAGGGAGAAGTTAGTGATCTTGCTAACTATGGAAACTTGAAGATAACTAAGGAGGAAGAAAGATTAAATATAACTAGTGATTTAGAAAAATTTTCTTCTTTAGAAGAAGGAACTATAGTAACTAGATTTAATATGGATGATACTTCAATTCAGAGTTTAATTGGTTTAAGTGATGGAAATAAAGCAAATAACTATTTTTCACTTTATGTAAGTGGAGGAAAAGTAGGTTATGAGCTTAGAAGACAAGAAGGAAATGGAGATTTTAATATACATCATAGTACAGATGCTACTTTTAATAAGGGAGTAAATACTTTAGCTTTAAAAATAGAAAGCGGTGTAGGAGCTAAGATATTTTTAAATGGTTCTCTAGTTAAAAGTGTATCAGATCCAAATATTAAATTTTTAAATGCAATAAACCTTAATAGTGGATTTATTGGAAAAACTGATAGAGTAAATGGGTCTAATGAGTATTTATTTAGAGGAGATATAGATTTTATGGATATTTATGCTGAACCTATAAGTGATAATTACTTATTAAGAAAAACAGGAGAAACTAAAACACCAGCCGAGGATAGTTTATTACCAGATGATGTTTATAAGACAGAACCAATAGATTTATTCTATCCTGGATATTTAGGATCAAGAGGATATAGAATTCCAGCTTTAGAAACTACTAAGGAGGGAACTATTTTAGCATCTATAGATGTTAGAAATAATGGAGATCATGATGCTCCACATAATAATATAGATGTTGGAATAAGAAGAAAAGAGTTAAATGGAGATTGGGAAGAGGCTCAAGTAATAGTAAATTACCCGGGCCAATCAGCAGCTATAGATACTTCTCTTATGTCAGCTATGATTGAAGAGGATGGAGTTGAAAAAGAGAGATTATTCCTTATAGTTACCCATTTCCCAGAAGGATATGGATTCCCTAATACAGGTGGCGGAAGTGGATATAAAGAAATTGATGGAAAGTATTATTTTATATTAAAGGATGCTCAAAATAACGAATACACAGTTAGAGAAGAAGGTATTGTTTATGATGCAGAGGGTAATCCAACTGATTATGTAATGGAAAATGATAAAACTCTTCTTCAAAATGGAACAGAGATTGGAAATGCTTTATTAAGTAATGCTCCACTTAAGGCTATTGGAACAGCATATATTCATATGACTTATAGTGATGATGATGGTAAGACATGGAGTGAAGTTGAGGACTTAAATCCAGGACTTAAGAAAGAGTGGATGAAATTCTTTGGAACTGCACCAGGAAAGGGTATCCAAATAAAAAATGGAGAGCATAAAGGAAGATTAGTATTCCCTATATACTATACTAATCAAAATAACTTCCAATCAAGTGCTGTGATTTATAGTGATGACTTCGGAAAGAATTGGCAGTTAGGAGAGTCACCAATAGATACAGATTCAGTAAGTTCTGAAACAGTTTCTTCAGGAACTCAGTTAACAGAGTGCCAAGTAGTTGAAATGCCAAATGGACAACTTAAATTATTTATGAGAAATACAGGTTCATATACAAGGATTGCTACTAGCTTTGATGGAGGAGCAACATGGCATGATGAAGTTCCAGAGGATACTTCTTTAAGAGAACCATATTGTCAGTTAAGTGTTATAAATTATAGTGGAAAAATAAATGGTAAAGATGTAATTATATTCTCAAATCCAGATGCAAGTGGAAGAACAAATGGAAGTGTTAAAGTTGGCTTAATAAATGAAAATGGAACTTATGAAAATGGTGAACCAAGATATGAGTTCGATTGGATTTATAATAAAACTGTTAAACCAGGTTCATTCTCTTATTCTTGTTTAACAGAGTTACCAGATGGAAATTTAGGGTTATTCTATGAAGGTGAAGGCGCAAGCAGAATGGCATATACCGAGTTTGATTTTAATTATCTTCAGTTTAATGCCTCAGAAGATGCGCCAGCAGCTACTGTTAAATCAATTGAAAGCTTAGATGAAGATTTAGTTTATAATACTGGAGATAAAATTTCAGTTAAGGCAAATTTAAACCAAGTAGCAAGTATTATTGGAGATAGAACTTTAACTTTAGATATCGGCGGAATAGATGTTTCATTAAATATGGTTAATTATGAAGGCAAAGATTCAATTATATTTGAGGGAACTATACCAGAGGGAATTGCTCCGGGAAGCTATGAAATAAAGGTTAAAGCAAATGAAGCTATGGAATTATCTACTGTTTATGATAAAATTTCAACTTTAAATGCATTAGATAATACTGGGCTTACAGTTCAAGTTGGAGAGGTTAAGACAACTGTCGGTAATTCAATTTTAGAAGTAGATAGTGAAGTTCAAGTAGGAACAGCCTTTAATGTTACTTTAGGAGTAGAGGATTTATCAGAGGATAAGGAGACATATTCAGCAGAGTATATATTTGAATATAATCCAGAAATATTTACTTTAAATGAAGTGACCTCAGCTAGTGATACTTTATTTGTTAATAGTAAAGAAGTTGAGCCTGGTAAGGTTAGAATATTAGTTTCTTCTTTAGGAAATGAGATAGGAAAAACATCAGAATTAGTTAAGGTTAATTTAACTCCAAAGGCTTCTTCAGAAGTTGAAGTGTTAGGAATAACAACTGCCTTAATTGGAGATGGTGATGGAAGTACTCATGAATTAGAACTTGTTAATAAAGAGGTTAAAGTTAATGAAAAGACTTCTGGAGAAATAATAGTGAATCCTGTTCAAAACTTTGATATACCAGAAGTAAATAAAAAGGATGTTAAGTTAACATGGACAGCTCCAATAACAATTGAGGGATTAGAAGGATATGTAATCTATAAAGATGGAAAGAAAATAAAAGAACTTTCAGCTGATGTTACAGAGTTTGTAGCGACTGAATTAAGTAGACATACTATTTATAACTTTAAAGTAGCAGCAAAATATTCTAATGGAGAATTATCTACTAAAGAATCTAAAACAATAAGAACTCTAAGATAGAGTAAAACAAAGTTTTATTATATAAAACTTTGTTTTAGATTAATACTGATTCAGGTTAATTCTTTAGAGTGTTAATGTTATTTTAAAATTCTATTTGAAAATCAACAATAATTAAAAATAGAATTTAAACTAAAAATTATTTAATAAATGGCTTTAAGAGATTAAGTAAATCTTTTAAAGCCATTTTTTGATTTCTATCAAACAGAAAAAGCTTTTTAAGGCTAGTATTCTTACTTAGATAAAATGAGACTTAATTCAGAGATAGCTTAATGCGAACTCTGAATTTAAGTCGAATTTATCTAGAGCGTAGAAACCTCTGGATGACAGTTTTAATAAGCTGGAATCTTAGAATTATTAGCTATAGGAAATGTAATACTAACGGCTTATTAAGATGGTCTTACAGTTTTATTTTAAAAAATCAACACTAGTTTAAAATAGAGATTTTAATGAAGATAATAAAGAGATTTTATAATTTTTAGAATTAAAGTATCTTAAAATGTTGAAAAAAAAGGGTGAAAAGTATTTTTTTATGAATTAAAGAGTATATTTTACATATTTTTAGTCATATTAATAGTCTTTGAAACGTATACATAATAATGAGGTTAATTATTAAATTTAGGGGGAGAGTTGATGAAAAGTAAAAAAATAATAGCAGCACTTGTAGCTGGTTTAGTTATTTCTAGTACTGGAGGGTACTTAGTAAAGGCAAATCCAGCTTCAAGTGATAATGATGTAATAATGCAAAGTGAAGAGGTTAAAATAACTATAGGTAATTCATCTTTAGGCGTATCTAGTGAAGTTGAGGTGGGAACTGCTTTTGATGTTTCTTTAGGAGTAGAAGATTTAGCAGAGGATAAGGATGCATATTCAGCAGAATATATGTTTGAATATAATCCAGAAATATTTACTTTAAATGAAGTGACTTTAGCTAGTGATACTTTATTTGTTAATAGTAAAGAGGTTGAGCCTGGCAAGGTTAGAATATTAGTGGCTTCTTTAGGAAATGAAATAGAAAAAACATCAAATTTAGTTAAGGTTAATTTAACTCCAAAGGTTTCTTCAGAAGTTGAGGTATTAGAAATAACAACTGCTTTAATTGGAACTGGGGATGGAAGTACCCATGAATTAGAACTTGTTAATAAAGAAGTTACGGTTAAGGAACAGGGTTCAGGAGTTATAGTTGTAAATCCAGTTAGAAACTTCGATATTACAGATATAAATAAAAAGGATGTTAAGTTGATATGGGATGCACCAGAAACTATAGAAGGATTAGAAGGATATGTAATCTATAAAGATGGAAAGAAAATAAAGGAACTTCCAGCTGATACTACTGAGTTCGTAGCATCAAAATTAAATAGAAATACTATTTATAACTTTAAAATAGCTGCTAAATATTCTAATGGAGAGTTATCAACTGAAGAATCTAAAAATATTAGAACAGCTAGATAATGAATAAATTTATAACTTGATGTAAATAAATAGAAAAATAGTAATATTATGTGATGGTAGTGAATATAAATATTTATGTAGTCGATTAAATTAAGTATATATATTATGTATATAAAAATGAAATGTTTGGGGGAGAATTTTTATGAAGAAAAAAGTAATTGGAATGTTATTAGCAGGTACATTAATGGTAGGAGCAGTTGGATCATACGCTTGGTTCACAGATCAAGCTAAAGTAAATGGAGACATAAAACTTACTATGGGTACATTAGATGTTAAAGTTATTGATTCTGAAAGAGGATGGACAGTTGAAGATGAAACTTCAGAAATATTAAACAAAGATAATAGAAATTCATTTAAAAATGTTAGACCAGGAGATACTTTTGCAAGAGATTTCTTAGTTCAAAACGTTGGAACTTTAAAGCAAAATGTAACAGTTGAAATAAATCCAGAGTTATTAAACCTTGAATTAAAAGATGGAATAACTTTTGATGATGTATTTAATGTAAGCTTCTCAACTGAGTTATCACCACTAGCATTAGAAAATGATGGAAAAGTAACATTTGAATTAGATTCAGTTGAAACTGCTGTTGAAAATGAAATCGGTGGATATACTGATGCTAAGAAAGTTGTTGTTAACTTAGAAGTAGATCCAGAAGCTATGGGTAATGAGTTTAATGCTTTAGGAAATGTTTATAAAGAAGTTATAAACTTAAATAACATAAAAGATGCTGATGGAAACAAAATTCCATTATTAGTTGTAGATGCTCAACAAGTTAATAAATAATAATAAATTAAAATAAAAAAAAACAGAGTCTTTTGACTCTGTTTTTTTATTGTGATTAAGGTTTAAGGGATTTTAAAGTTTATAATTAGATTTTTAAAATAAATAATATTTTAAAAATATTATTTATAATTTGGTTTAAATCTTTTTAATCTTAAAGCGTTTAGTAATACAGATACTGAACTAAAGCTCATAGCAAGAGCACCTATCATTGGGTTAAGTAATGGACCACCAAATATATGAAGTATTCCCATAGCTACTGGGATACCTAAGGTATTGTATCCAAATGCCCAGAATAAGTTTTCTCTTATATTTTTCATTGTTTGTCTGCTTAATTGAATAGCTCCAACAACATGTAGAATATCACCTTTCATTAGAACTATGTCAGCAGATTCCATTGCTATATCTGTTCCAGAGCCTATTGCCATTCCTATGTCAGCAATAGCTAGGGCAGGGGCATCGTTTATACCATCTCCAACCATGGCAACTTTTTTGCCTTCATTTTGAAGTTCTTTAACTTTTTCAGCTTTTTCTTGAGGAAGAACCTCTGCTATAACTCTATCTACACCAACTTCTTTTGCAATAGCCTTAGCAGTTTTCAAGTTATCTCCTGTTAACATAACAACTTCAAGTCCCATTTTTTGAAGAGTTTCTATAGCTTTTTTACTTGTTTCCTTTACTGTATCAGCAACGGCAATTATTCCAGCTATCTTTCCATTTAGGGCAATGAACATTGGAGTTTTACCTTTTGAAGCTAATTCTTCAGAAATTTTTAATAGACTTCCAAGAGCTATATTTTTTTCATTCATAAGCTTTTGATTACCTAGTAAAACTAAATTATCATCAATAGAGCATTCAATTCCCTTACCTGGTATTGCTTCAAAGTTTGAAACAGTTTTTAAAGTAAGATGTTTTTCTTCAGCATCTTTAACGATAGCTTCCCCAAGAGGGTGTTCAGAACCTTTTTCAGCTGAGGCAGCTATTATAAGAAGTTCTTCTTTTGAAAAATCTTCACATATAATATCTGTAACCTTAGGTTTTCCCTGAGTTATTGTTCCTGTTTTATCAAATACTACAGTATTTAAGTTTTGAGTAGTTTCTAAAGCTTCACCACTCTTAATAAGAATTCCATTTTCAGCTCCTTTACCTGTACCAACCATAATAGCTGTTGGAGTAGCCAATCCTAAAGCACATGGACAAGCTATTACTAAGACAGATATAAATATTGTAAGAGCGAAGATTTTACTTTCACCAGAGAAATACCAAGCTAAACTTGAAATAACAGCTAAGGTAATTACTACAGGCACAAAATAACCTGAAATTGTATCAGCTAATTTAGCAATAGGAGCTTTAGAACCTTGAGCATCTTCAACTAACTTAACTATTTGAGAGATTACAGTATCTTTACCTACTTTTGTAGCTTTATAAACAATTCTTCCGTTTTTATTGATACTAGCACCAAACACAGTGTCTCCAACATTTTTTTCTGCTGGAATACTTTCACCAGTTAGCATACTTTCATCAATTGATGTATATCCTTCAACAACCTCACCATCTACAGGAAGTTTTTCACCAGGTTTAACAAGAATTAAGTCACCAACTTGAACATCATCAATAGAAACAACTTTTTCTTTTCCATCAACAAGAATAGTAGCAGTTTTAGGAGCTAATCCCATTAATTTTTTAATTGCTTCAGATGTTTTTCCTTTAGTTAAAGTTTCTAAATATTTACCTAAGCTTATTAAAGTAAGTATTGTTCCTGCTGATTCAAAATATAATTGCATTGCATAATTACTATCTCCCATATAGATATGGTATATAGCAAATATTCCATAAGCATATGCGGCACCAGCACCTATAGCAATTAAGGAATCCATGTTTGGACTTCTCATAAATAAGTTTTTAAATCCATGAATGAAGAAATCTCTACATATGAATATAACTATAGTTGTAAGAACAAACTGAATAAGTGCGAAATTTAATGGGTTATACATTGGATCTATTATATGAGGTAAGTGAAGACCAAACATATGTCCCATTGAAATTATAAATAGTGGAATAGTAAACACTGCTGACCATATAAGTCTATTTTTCATTTTTTTAGTTTCTTTTTCCTTAGTTTTTTGATGTTCATCTTCTTGTGAAGCATCTAAAAGTTTATATCCTAGTTTTTCGACCTTAGCTTTTATGTCGTTTATAGAAACTTTGTCTTTATCAAAGTTTATGTTTAGGGTAGAGTTTGCAAAGTTGACATTTGATTTTTCTACACCATCCATTTTACTTGTTACTTTTTCAATTCTAGCTGCACAGGCAGAGCAGGTCATACCTTCAACTTTAAATGAAGCTGATTGATTATTGCCTTTTAATTCAAAGCCTAATTTTTTTACTTTATCTTTAATTTCATTTATTGAAACTTCATCTTTGTTGTATTCTAATTGAAGATTTTCACTAGCTAAATTAACTGATGCATTAGAAATTCCAGGTAGTTTATTTAATGTTTTCTCAATTTTTGCTGCACATGAAGCGCAATGCATACCTGATACCTTAAAAGTTTCTTTTTTAGTATTTTGAACTATTGAAAAACCAAGTTTATTGATTTTTTCTTCTATTTCTTTAAATGTTATTAGGTTT
Organism: Clostridium sp. LIBA-8841; assembly: GCF_057782475.1. Classification (NCBI taxonomy): domain Bacteria; kingdom Bacillati; phylum Bacillota; class Clostridia; order Eubacteriales; family Clostridiaceae; genus Clostridium; species Clostridium sp. LIBA-8841. The sequence goes on from NZ_CM173488.1 coordinate 810,727, forward strand.
TCATCAAATTCTAAGTTTAATTTTTCTGTTGCAAAATTAACATTAGCTTTTGATATGCCATTGACTTTTCCTAGAACTTTTTCGATTCTAGCAGCACAAGCGGCACAACTCATGCCTTTTATTTTTAATGATTTATTTATCATAAAATAATTAGCTGTTAAATTTCTTCTATAAATTTAACATTAATAAGAAGAAATAACAGTTTGCCTCCTTTAATTAAATTAACCACCCCCAGGGGGTGGGGTATAATACTAATATACTCCTTGAATTTTTTTTTGTCAACAATGAAGTAATAATTTTTATCAATTAAATTTTAGAAGAATTTAATCGAGTTTTTTAGGAACTATATTTTTAGTTTATCTAAGATATAAAAAATTATTTAAAGAGCAAAGACTAAATTTTTTTGATATAGATACTAATAAAAAGTAAGAAAAATCACAAGATAAGATAAGAAGTTACTTTAGAAAATTAAATGAGGTGAGCATATGAAAAAGTTACTTTATATTACAGTGAATTCAAAACCAGAAAAGTTTTCATCAAGCAAAACAATTGGAAGAGCTTTTGTAAGTAGGTTTTTAGAACTAAATCCTGAATTCGAGGTTGAAGAAGTAGATTTATATAAAGACTTTATACCTAGATTAGAGGATAAACATTTTTCAGGAAGAAGTTGTGTAGTTGATGGTGAAAAACCTGATTTAGATGAACAAACTAAAAAAGAAGTTAAGAGAATAATTGAATTAAGCGAACAATTTAAGAGTGCAGATTTATATGTAATTGCAGCACCATTATGGACATTATCTTTCCCAGCACCTTTAAAAGAGTACATAGATTGTATTGTGCAAAATAAGATAACAATAAAAATTTCTCAAGATGAAGTAAAAGGATTATTAGATGATAAGCAGAGAGAAATGGTTTATATACAATCTTCAGGTGGAGAGATACCTTGGTTTGCTAAGGGTGGATTAAATATAGGACTAAACTATGTTGAAGATATAATGAAATTCTTGGGGATAAAGAAATTTCATCAGCTTTTAGTTGACGGCACAGGCTCTAGTATAGAACAAAAGTTTAAGGCTGAAGATAAAGCTGTTGAAAAGATCGATGATGTAGTAAAGAGTATATATTTTAGTAACAAAGGTTAATCATATAATTTAAAAGTATTTGGCTATGTTTTAAAGAAGTAAATCAAAGCATAGCCTAATTTATTTAATAAAAGGCTTAGATATAGAAATGAGATTTATAAATTGTTTCATAAATTACTTGTTGACAGAAAAACCTTTACATTATATTATGGAGATAACATATACGTACAAGTTTGGAGTTGCATAGGAGGAGAAGAGAATGGAGAAAAAATGGTGGCATAGCTCAGTGGTATATCAAATATATCCTAGAAGCTTTAATGATAGTAATAATGACGGAATTGGTGATATAAATGGAATAAGAGAAAAGCTTGATTATTTAAAAGAGTTAGGAATTGATGTTATTTGGTTAAGTCCGGTATATAAATCACCTAATGATGACAATGGATATGATATAAGTGATTATTGTGACATAATGGATGAGTTTGGTACTATGGAAGATATGGACAACCTTCTTAAGGGGGCTAAAGAAAGAGGAATAAAAATTCTTATGGATTTAGTAGTAAACCATACATCTGATGAGCATAAATGGTTTATTGAGGCTAAAAAGTCAAAGGATAATGAGTATAGAGATTATTATGTTTGGCGAGATCCAGTTAATGGTAAGGAACCAAATGAATTAGGTTCAACCTTTGGGGGAAGTGCTTGGGAATATGATGAAGCATCAGGACAATATTATTTACACTTATTTAGTAAGAAACAACCAGATTTAAACTGGGAAAATGAAAAAGTGCGTAAAGAGGTTTGGGATTTAATCAATTTCTGGATAGAAAAAGGAATTGGTGGATTCAGAATGGATGTAATTGATCTCATCGGAAAGGTTCCAGATGAAATGATAAAGGAAAATGGCCCAAAACTTCATGAATATTTAAGAGAAATGAATGAAAAATCTTTTGGGAAACATGATTTGTTAACAGTTGGGGAAACTTGGGGAGCAACTCCAGAGGTTGCTAAGCTTTATTCAAATCCTAAGAGAAATGAATTAAGCATGGTATTTCAATTTGAACATATAAGTTTAGATAAAATTCCTGGAAAGAGAAAGTGGGATTTAAAACCTCTAGATTTAAGAGATTTAAAGAGAGTTTTATCTAAGTGGCAAACTGAGCTAGATGGAGATGGATGGAACAGCTTATTCTGGAATAACCATGACTTACCAAGAATAGTTTCAAGATGGGGAAATGATAAAGAATATAGAGTTGAAAGTGCAAAAATGCTTGCAACACTTCTCCATGGAATGAAAGGAACTCCTTATATATATCAAGGTGAAGAGCTTGGTATGACTAATATAAGGTTTGAATCTATAGACATGTATGATGATATAGAAATTCATAATATGTATAAAGAAAGAATAGCTCAAGGATATAAACATGAAGATATTATGGAATCTATTTATGCTAAAGGAAGAGATAATGCTCGTACACCAATGCAATGGGATGATTCAGAATTTGGTGGTTTTTCAACTGTAGAACCTTGGATTGGAGTAAACTCAAACTATAAAACTATAAATGCCAAAGAAGCATTAGAAAATAAAGATTCAATTTTCTATCACTATAAGAAGCTTATTGACATAAGAAAAAATAGTGAAACCATAATTTATGGTGATTATGAATTATTAAATCCTGAGGATGAAAATGTATTTGCTTACACAAGGGAACTAAATGGAGAAAAAATACTAGTTGTATGTAATTTTAAAGAAAATCCAGCAGAGTTTTCTTTAGAAGAAGAGTTAGAAAAAGATCCAGAGATTTTACTAAGTAATTACAATGATTCAGGGATGGACTTAGGAAGATTAAGTTTAAGACCTTATGAATCTATAATGTACAAAGTTAAATAGATTAGTATATAAAATAAGTAGGTCTGTATTTAGAGTGAATTTTAAATACAGGCTTTTATTTTAAGATTAAAGGTATAATTACTAAGCTTTTTAGGTTTAGTTTAGGATAAATGATGGATTGAAATATAATGTTATATAAGAAAAGAGAATGGATGTTTGCAATTGTTTGTGTTATATGTTATAATATGAATTCAGCTTGTGGGTTTAAAAAGCTGATTGGAAAATATAAAAAATTTATATTTAATAATTAAATAAAGTTTAGAGTTTGTTCTCAGGTTTAAAAAGGTATAGAAGAGAGAGAAAATATACAAATTAAATTACAAGTCGGTAAATTGTAATTCACTTCAAAAGAGAAGATTTTTCACTTCAATAGGTTATAGATATTATTTTATACTAATGTTTTAATAAAAGTTATAAAAACATGATAAATGGTATGAAAATAATATAACACCTAAAATATTCTTATAAATCCAGTAAATGATTTTAAAATATAGTATTAATTTAGGATAGTTCTAATTATATAGGATTATTTAGTGAACATTTATAGACCATTTATTAAAATAATAAAGTGCTAGTTAGAGATTATTTATAATAATATTTGATTAGTTTAGTTTTGATTGATAAAAATAGAATATATTCATGCTAGTTGTTAACTCAAGAGAGAAACTAGATGATTTTTAATGCTTAAATTTAGGCCTGAAATAAACAATAAATAAAATAAAGAAATATGATTTATAAAAATAATAAATTAGATATTTAAAGGAGGATTAATTTGTTAATATATAAAATTTGTAATGAATTTAGTAAAAATAAAAAAAATAAAAGAAAAACAAGTAAAGATGTGAAGAAGATTTTAAAAGATGTTAAAAATAAATAGTTTTATTATGTAGAGCACTGTTTTATATAATAGTGTTTTTTTATTATTTAAATTATATATTTAATAGTTTTTAAATGAGGAAATATAACTATTAATGTGAAAGAAGATGACATTCAGTGTGTAGTAAATTTTAGATAACAAGTTTAAGGTTAGATGTATTGAGATTTGCATTTAACTTTATATCATGTTACAATGAACTGGCAACTTGATATAAAAATAAAAGTTGGCAGTAGAAAAGGGGGTTTTTTAATGATAGAAGTAAGAAATGTATCTAAACAAATTGGGGATAGAAAGATACTAGATAATATTTCTCTAACTATTGATAAAGGAAGTTTAGTTGTTTTAATAGGTTCTAGTGGATGTGGTAAGACCACTACTTTAAAGCTTATTAATAAGTTAATAACACCTACTTCAGGTGAAATATTTATAAATGGAAAACCTTTGTCTAAAGAAGATCCAATTGAGTTAAGAAGAAAAGTTGGATATGTAATTCAGAATAATGGTTTATTTCCACATCTAACTATTAAGGAAAATATAGAACTTATTCCAAGACTTAAGAAGGATAAGGAAATTGAGAAAATAGAACAGACAACTATAGATCTTTTGAATATGGTTGGATTAGATCCAGAAATTTATTTAAACAAATATCCATCAGAACTTAGTGGAGGACAGCAACAGAGGGTAGGATTTGCCAGAGCCTTTGCAACAGATGCAGAGATAATTTTAATGGACGAGCCATTTAGTGCTTTAGATCCAATAACTCGTACTTCACTTCAAGAAGAGCTTTTTACAATTCAAGAGGAATTAAAGAAAACAATTATTTTCGTTACTCATGATATGGATGAAGCTTTAAAGATAGCTGATAAGATATGCATAATGAATGGAGGAAGAATAGCTCAATATGACACTCCAGAAAATATTCTTAGAAATCCAGCAAATGATTTTGTTAGAGATTTCATAGGATCAGATAGAGTTTGGAATAACCCAGATTTTATAAAAGCTAGGGATATAATGATAAAAAATCCTGTTTCTGTTAAAGGTGCAAGAACCATATTACAAGGAATTGAAATAATGAGAAGTAATAAGGTAGATAGTTTATTAATTGTAGATAAAGAAAATATCCTTAAGGGTATTGTTACCTTTAAGGATATAAAGACTACAAATGAAAAATCTAGAGCACTTTCAGAAATTATGAGTGAAAATCCACTTAGAGTTAATGAAGAGGATAGTTTAGTGGATATTTTAACTATAATGAATGAAAATTCAGTAGGGTTCATACCAGTTGTTAATGCAGAGGAGAAACTGGTAGGACTTATAACAAGAAGTAGTTTACTTTCAATATTAAGTGATCAGTTCTTGGATATGGAGGTGAATATATTTGAATAATTTATTACAATATATAGTTTCACAAAAAACTCAGATATTAGATTTATTAGTTCAACATATATATTTAACACTTGCAGCTATAGGAATAGCTATAGTTATAGGAATACCTTTAGGGATTATTGTTTCTAGGGTTAAGTTTTTAAGAAAGCCGATTATTGGATTTGTTAATTTAGTACAAGCCGTTCCTTCAATGGCTTTATTAGGATTACTTATTCCAATACTAGGAATAGGAAGTACACCAGCGATTTTTATGGTAGTAGTTTATTCATTACTTCCAATTGTTAAAAATACTTACACGGGAATTGCAAGTATAGATCCTGTGGTATTAGAATCAGCTAAAGGAATTGGACTTACTAAGAATCAGAGCTTATTTAAGATACAATTACCATTAGCATTACCAATAATAATGTCTGGTATAAGAATATCAGCAGTTACTGCTGTAGGTCTTATGACTTTAGCGGCCTTCATTGGTGCTGGTGGACTTGGATACTTAGTATTCTCAGGAGTTCAAACAGTAAATAATAATATGATTTTAGCAGGAGCTATACCAGCTTGTATTTTAGCTTTAATAGTTGATTTTATTTTTGGAAAAATAGAGGTAGCTGTTACACCAAAAGGATTAAATAATCAGGATAAAAAGAAAAATACCTTTGTTCTTAAAATCATAGGAGTGATAATGGCAATAGCTATTTTGTTTATGGGAGTTTCTTCATTCTTATCAAGTAAGAAAAATAAAATAGTTATTGGTTCAAAAAACTTTACAGAGCAGCTTATTTTAGGAAATATGTATGCAGATTTAGTTGAGGATAAGACAGATTTAGAGGTAGAAAGAAAGTTAAATCTAGGGGGAACATCTGTTGCTTTTGGAGCTCTTGAAAAAGGGGACATAGATATGTATGTTGACTATACTGGTACATTACTTGTCAATGTTATGAAAGAAAAAAATATTGATAATAGTGTAGATTATTATGAAGATATAAAGAAAAACATGGATAGTGAACATGGATTAACATTATTAGATCCAGTAGGATTTAACAATACCTATAATTTGGCTATATCAAAAGAGTTATCTGATAAGTATGGAATAAATACCATATCAGATTTAGCTAAGCATAGTAGTGATTTAATACTATCACCAACTATGGAGTTCCAAAATAGAGAAGATGGTTTAGTTGGATTACAAAAGCATTATGGAATGAATTTTAAAAATGTTAAATCTTTAGATGGAAGTCTTAGATATTCAGCTTTAACAAGTGGAGAGTCACAGGTTATCGATGCTTTCTCTACAGATGGACTTCTTAAAAAGTTTGACTTAAAAACTTTAGAGGATGATAAGAATTTCTTTGTTAACTATAGTGCTGTACCTATAGTTAATAATAAAACTTTAGAAAAATATCCAGAGTTAAAGGATGTATTGAATTCTTTAAATGGAAAAATAGATGAACAGACTATGATTGATTTAAACTATCAGGTAGATGTTTTAGGAAAGTCACCAGAAGAGGTTGCTAAAACTTTCTTAATTCAAGAAGGTTTAATAAAAGAATAAAATAAAAATTATAAAAAGCATATTAAGATTATATAATCTTAATATGCTTTTTTATTTATCTAATTTATAATTAGTATAGTTTTGTAATAAATACCTTTTAATTTAGTTATGCCTTAGGTGAATGTTGATTTTTAGTTAGCACCTCAGACCTAACTTGAGGAGAATTATATAAAGGCCGTTTAGTTAGTAGTATTTTAAAATCAATTAAAATATTTATTTGAAACAAAAATTTAGAAACTTTTTGAAACTTTCTGACCACTTAAAAAGACTAATGTATGTAAGCATCGATGTTAAAGCTTTGGTTAGGAGGAGAAAGATGGGAAAAACTATGAGTATATCATATCTAGATATAGATATAAAAAATGAATTAAGTGAAATTAAATTAATAAAAGAATCAATTAAAGGAAATAAGGAGTCTTTTGGAATTCTTATAAAAAATAATAAGGAATATTTGTATAAAATGGCTTTTTTATATGTTAAGGAGGAACAAGATGCTCTTGAGGTTATACACGAAACAGTGTATAGAGCGTTTTTAAATATTGAAAAATTAAAAAAGGCAAAATTCTTTAATACATGGATAACAAGAATTCTAATAAATGTATCAATTGATTTTCTAAAGAAAAAAGGAAAAAGTGAGATATTAGATAAAAGTACACCCATAATAAAAGAAAAATCTGAAGTATCAACAGAAGAAAAATTAGATTTATATAATGCAATAGATTTGTTAAATGATAATTATAAGACAGTAATAATTATGATGTACTTTAATGATATGAAAATAAAAGATATTGCAAAGGTTATGGAAATTCCAGAAAACACAGTTAAAACTTATTTGAGAAGAGCAAAACAAGCTTTAGGTGAGGTTTTAAAGGAGGGCTATTTGAATGAATAAAAAAGGTTTAGATAAGATAAATTTACCAGATAATTTAGATAATATTATAGATGATGCAATAAGTATGGCTGAGGAAGATAAAAAGAAAAATAGGAAAGGTAAAGGATATAAAAAAGTATTTAAAAATATTGCGGCAGGGATTGCTATAGTTACTATACTAGGGCTTGGTACAACTACTTTAACTTATGGAATACCAGAAATTAAGAATGCTTTTGAAAAAATACAAAATGAAATGTTGAATAAAGGTGATTACTCTAAATATGCAACAGAGGTTAATCAAACTGTTTATGATAATGGAGTTGGTATAACTTTATCAGAAATTCTTTGTGATGGACAGAATTTATATGTAACTTATATTGTTGAAAGTGAGGAACCTTTTAAATATATAAATTATGATTATGACCCAGTGAAAGACTATGATTTAACAAAGGAACAAGCTGAAGAAATAGTAAATACTCAAATGTTAGATGAATCATATTCTAAAGTTAGTTTTACACAAAAAAAATTAGATAATAGTGGAATTGCAGGACTAGAAGGAAAATATATAAATGAGCATACTTTTGTAGGCGTTGAAAAATATGATTTAACTACTTTGAATATGGAAATTCCTGTTAAATTTGATTTTGAAATAAATTATAAAAGACTAATAGTATCTTCATGGAACAGTGAAAGAGAAAAAGATCAAGAATTTAAAGGAAGTTGGAATTTTAAAGTGCCAGTTAAAGTTGATAAATCACTTACTAAAGAGATTAATGTTGATGATATAAATAAAGAGGGAATAGGAGTAAGTAAAGTTTATGAAACTCCATTTGAAATAAAAATTTTAACAAATCATCCTAAAGATACGGAGGTATTAAACTATATTGTTGAGGTATATGATAATAATGGAGATAGACTTAAGCTAGAATCACAAAAGTGGGAAGATGAGTATTCAATTGTAACATTATTTAAAGATGATAAGAAAATTAATACAATAAAAGTAGTATTTTATGATGAGTCTTTAAAAGCTATCGATGATGAAAATTTAGAAAAACATATAAGCTATTCTAAGGAAATAAATTTAAGAAATTAATTTTAAAATATATTTCAGTAACTAAATATAATTAATTAGTGGATAATATATTTAGTTTTAAAAGAAAGTACAATAGATAAGAGTAATATAATTTTAAAGAGATAAGCTGTGGTATAGATGTGTTACTATAGCTTATTTTTATTTCTTTAGGATAATTTAATAAAGTTAGTACTGAATGAAATAAAGTTCTAAGGAAAAACTTTTGAAAACGATAAATGAAAAGGTTGACATGACTTATACGTATATGTTAGTATAAATACATAAGATATACGTACAAGTTAAATGGAGGGGAAAAAGATGAGTAAGTTTGAAAAAGATGCAAAGTTACTAACCGAGTACATAGGTGGAAAAGAAAACGTAGCTTCAGTAACTCACTGTGCTACAAGAATGAGATTCGTTTTAAATGATACAAGCAAAGCAGATGTAGATAAGATAAAAGCCATTCCTTGTGTAAAAGGGACATTTACACAAGCGGGACAGTTTCAAGTAATTATTGGACCTGAAGTTTCAACTTTCTATAATGATTTTGTTGGACAAACAGGGATAGAAGGACAAAGTAAGGATGAAGTTAAGAAAGCTGCTAAGAAGAACATGAATATAGTTCAAAGAGCAGTGGCAGGACTAGCAGAAATATTTGCTCCATTAATACCAGCTATCATAGTTGGAGGTCTTATATTAGGATTCCGTAACGTAATTGGAGATATGAAACTATTTGAAGATGGAACAAAAAGCTTAATTGAAATATCTCAGTTCTGGGCAGGAACTCATAGTTTCTTATGGTTAATAGGTGAGGCTATATTCCACTTCTTACCTGTAGGGGTTGTTTGGTCTATTGCTAAGAAAATGGGTGCAGACCAAATGTTAGGAATAGTTATTGGTATAACATTAGTATCACCACAATTATTAAATGCATATAGCGCAGGTAGTGGGGCAGTAGCTCCAGTTTGGGACTTTGGATTCGCTCAGGTTCCAATGATAGGATATCAAGCACAAGTTTTACCAGCAATCATGGTTGGATTCACTTTTGTTTACTTAGAAAGATTCTTTAAGAAAATTACACCAGGTCCTATACAAATGATAATAGTACCATTCTTTTCAGTAATACCAACAGTATTATTAGCACACACTGTTTTAGGACCAATAGGTTGGAAAATAGGAAGTGTAATATCAGGAGTTATAGTAGCAGGTTTAACATCATCATTTGGATGGTTATTTGCAGGAATCTTTGGTATGATCTATGCACCATTAGTTATAACAGGATTACATCATACTTTATTACCAGTTGACTTACAACTTATAAGTGATATAGGTGGAACATTCTTATGGCCAATAGTTGCATTATCAAACATAGCTCAAGCATCAGCAGTTCTAGCTATGATATATGTAAATAGAAAAAATGAAGATGAAAAACAAATATCAATACCAGCATGTATTTCAGGATATTTAGGGGTAACTGAACCAGCAATGTTTGGTGTTAACTTAAAATACTTATATCCATTCATAGCATCTATGATTGGTGCAGGTGTAGCAGGTATGTTCTCAATGGCAATGGGATGTATGGCAAACTCAGTAGGAGTTGGTGGATTACCAGCAATCCTATCAATGCAACCATCTAGCATGTTAATGTATCTAATAGCAATGGGAATAGCAATAGTTGTACCATTTGTTTTAACAATAGTGTTCTCAAAGACAAAATTAGCTAACATGGCTTCAAAATAATATGAAAAGGGTGGGGGATGACTCCACCTTTTATGCTATCTAGTTTTTTATTTCTTGATTTAACTATAGTTCGATAATTATTGAATTTTACATCTAAATCAAGAAATCTAAAAGATAATAATAATTTAAGGCTTAATAAAATTTTTCGGTTGTACATGAATGATGAGATATTTGAATAAGCTTTTAGAATTTCATTTTTTCTGGATTAAAAAATACGTTAAGAAGTTACATTTGTTTGAAGCGTAGCGAGTTATGTAACTTTAGTATTTTTACGAAAGAAATAATAGAAATTCTTAGCGAAATTCAATAATCACAGAATTATGTACAACTGAAAAATTAAATACGCTTAATGAGAGTTGACAGAAAGAATAATTTAGAATATATTTAAGATAACTTATACGTACAAGTTGTGTGAGGTGTGAATTATGAAAGATTTTAAGAAAAGTGTTGTATATCAAATATATCCAAAATCATTTAAGGACTCTAATGGAGATGGTTTTGGAGATTTAAGAGGAGTAATTGAAAAATTAGATTATCTTAAAGAGTTAGGAGTAGATTATATTTGGATGACTCCTGTCTACGTATCTCCTCAAAAGGATAATGGGTATGATATAGCAGACTATTATAAAATAGATCCTAGATATGGGACTATGGAAGATTTTGAAGAATTAGTTAAAGAAGCTAAAAATAAAAATATAGATATTATGCTTGATATGGTATTTAATCATACTTCAACAGATCATGAATGGTTCCAAAGAGCTTTAAAAGGAGAAGAAAAATATAAGAATTATTATATTTTTAAAGAAGGCAAAAAGGGAGAACCACCTACAAATTGGATTTCAAAATTTGGAGGAAATGCTTGGGAGTATGTTGATGAGCTAGGAGAGTACTACTTACATTTATTTGATGTTTCACAAGCAGATTTAAATTGGGATAATCCAGAGTTAAGAGAGGAAATTTATAAGGTAGTAAACTTCTGGATAGATAAAGGAGTCAAAGGATTTAGATTAGATGTTATAAATTTAATTTCTAAACCAGAAAAATTTGAAAATGATTATGAAGGTGATGGAAGAAGATTCTATACTGATGGTCATAGAATACATGAGTATCTAAAAGAGCTTAATGAAAGAACTTTTGGTAAGGATGTAGACATAGTAACCGTTGGAGAAATGTCATCAACAACTATAGAAAATTGTATAAAATATTCTAATCCTAAAGAAAAAGAATTATCGATGGTATTCAATTTTCATCATTTAAAAGTTGATTATAAAGATGGACAAAAGTGGTCCTTAATGGATTTTGATTTTATTGAGCTTAAAAAAATATTTAATCATTGGCAAAGAGGAATGATCAATGGGGGAGGCTGGAATGCTGTTTTCTGGTGTAACCATGATCAACCAAGGGTTAATTCAAGATTTGGAAATGTTGAAGACTATCTTAATGAGTCCTCAAAAATGTTAGCTACTTCAATTCATATGATGAGTGGAACTCCTTATGTATATCAAGGAGAAGAAATTGGAATGACAAATCCAGAATTTAATAATATTGATGATTATAGAGATGTAGAATCAATAAATTATTTCAATATATTAAAAGAAGAAGGAATTGATGAAAAAGAGATAATGGAAATTCTTAAGAGTAAATCAAGAGATAATTCAAGAACTCCTGTTCAATGGAATGGAGAAAAGAATTCAGGGTTTACTACAGGAACTCCTTGGATAAATGTAGCTAATAACTATGATCAAATAAATGTTGAAAAAGCTTTAGAAGATAAGGATTCTGTGTTCTATCATTATAAGAAACTTATAGAACTTAGAAAAAATGAAGATGTAATAGCATATGGAGATTATGTTCAACTTTTAGAAAATCATCCTAAGATATATGCTTATGAAAGAAATTACAATGGTGAAAAGTTACTTGTTATAAATAACTTCTATGGAGAAGAGTGTTCATTAGATTTATCAAAAGAAATTGAAGAATTAGAAAAATATAATAAGTGTATTTTAATATCTAATTACAATTATAGCACTTTAGATTTATCTAGTTTAAATTTAAGACCATACGAATCAGTAGTTTATAAATTAAAAAAATAAAGAAAATAAAGAAAATAAGAAAAGCCTCGCTTAAATGAAAGTTATTTAAGGGAGGTTTTCAATTTGGAGGGGTATTTTAGCAAAAGTCGATTTTAGTTGGTTTTCTAAAATTAGTTAAAAATCGATAATTATCTAAAATAGGGTTTTATGTTAAAATATAAGTAAATTTAAATATAAAAAAGTTTTGTTAAAATAAGGCTAAGTGAAAGTATTAAGTTGATTTTAACTTTAAAGTTTAGAAATAATATAATTTATAATAACAGTTTAGGGAGAGTTAGAGATGTCTAGTAAGTATTTAAATATATATAACGAAATTGTTGGAAAAATAGATAGTGGTATTTTTGAAACAAATAGTAAGTTACCTTCAGAATCACAACTTATGGAGGAGTATGAAGTATCGAGGGATACTGTAAGAAAAGCTTTAAATTTATTAGAGCAAAATGGATATATTGAGAAGGCTAAAGGTAAGGGATCTTTTGTACTTGATATGAATAAGTTTAATTTTCCGGTTTCAGGAATAAAGAGTTTTAAAGAAATAGAGAAAAACTTAGGAAAGAAATGTGAAACAATAGTTGAAGAGTTAACTTTAAAAAATCCAAGTGAGAGTATAATGAAGAAGCTTGAGGTTTCACCTAATGAATATGTTTGGAGCTTAATAAGAACTAGAAATATAGATGGAGAAAAGATAATCTTAGATAAAGATTATTTAAATTCAGAGTTTGTTCCAAGATTAACTGAGGAAATCTGCAAAAATTCTTTATATGATTACATAGAAGGAGAGTTAGGATTAAAGATAGCTTATGCAGAAAAAGAAATAACAGTTCAAAAAGCTACGGAAGAAGATAGAAGGTTATTAGATTTAAGAGGATATGATATGGTGGCTGTGGTTAAAAGTTACACATACTTAGAAGGAAGAAATTTATTTCAATATACAGAATCAAGACATAGACCAGATAAGTTTAAGTTTGTAGATTTTGCAAGAAGATAAAAACAATTAATTTAGTTGTTAATTCCTTTGAAAATTATTTTTATAAAAAAGAAATATAATATCACATTCATAGTTGGTAAATACTTAGACAATAAACTATGAATTGTGATATTTTTTATAGAAAATTTTAAGAAATAATATAGCCATAAATACGTAATTAGCTATCTTATTATATAACTTTAATAATGCTTTTTACAGATAGTTGAAAGATAGAAATTAAATTATAATTTTTTAGATTTAAAAAATTTATACTAAAAATCCCTTGGATAAAAAATAAGTTAGGGGTAATAATAATTTTTAATGATTATTTCTGTTTTAAATAATAGACTAATAATTAAAAATTTAAATGGAGGTGAAGTAGTGGAAAAGTTTTATGGTCCTTTAGGGTTAGAAGGCTATGTATCAAAATACATAGATAAAAATGGATGTACTTTAGAAGAAGCTTGTAATGAGTTAGAAGTAAATGTTGAAGACATATTTAATAAATAGAGCTGAAAATAGATAAAAATAGCTGTATGTTAGTATCTAATACATTAATATTGAAATAAAAAAAGGAGAGTACAAATGTACTCTCTTTAATGTAATAATGTTTAACACCTAAAATAGCAAAGGAAAAAGTTTCGATGTAGTAAAGGCTAATTTAGGAAAGCCACTTAAGTATTAAACAACCTTTAAAAAGTTAATAATGTTTACAGCTTATTTATAAACCTTTTTAAAATTCATGTCAAATAAGTGAAATTAAATAATTTTAATATTGAAGGCTATATTTTGAAATTAAATCTATTTTAGCTAGTAAATATTATCTAAATAAGGAATGTATACATTTTACATTACCAAATCTTTAATATCCTAAAGTTAATGTGATTTTTGAATTTCCAGCCACTACTTCATCAGGAGAAATACTTTGTTTAGTTACAGATGGTCCTTCACCAACAAATTCACCTTTAAGTCCTAACTGATTAAGAAGTTTTTCAGCAGATTCTTTAGAATAGTTAGTGAAATCAGGAACAATAACATCACTATTTAAATTTGAGCTATCACCTGCAATTAAAGTTATCTTCGTATCTGGTGAGATTGGATAGCCTGTAGCAGGATTACTATCAACTATAAATTCACCTTCACCTTCTACAGTATAAGAAATTCCTAAATCTTTTAAAATTTTAGTCGCATCATTTACAGGTAAACCACAAACTTCAGGAATTATAACAGTTTCCTTTTGAGGAAGCTTTTCGTCTAATTTAAATTCTGTTAAATCTATATAGTTAAATATATTTTGGAATAGCATTCCTGCTAGTGGAGCAGCAACTCTACCACCATAATATTCTCCATTTTTAGGATTATCAACAGAGACCATTACGGATATTTGAGGGTTATCATAAGGGGCAAAGCCAACAAAGGAAGCAACATAGCCACCACCATAGCCACCAGTTTCAGGATTAACCTTTTGAGCAGTACCAGTCTTACCAGCCACTCCATAACCTTCTTTATAGGCAGATTTAGCAGAACCATTCTTAGCAGCATTGGCTAAGGCTGCATTTATTTGTTCAGCAGTCTCTTTGCTTATTATATTTTCTGTTTTCTTAGGTACAAAGCTCTCATCTATAACTCTTTCATTATTTTCATTTATATAACTTATTTCCTTAACTACATGAGGTTGAATTAATGTACCCCCATTAGCAACTGCATTAACGGCTGTCATAAATTGAATTGGATTAACTGTGTTAGTTTGTCCAAATGCAATAGTAGCAAGGTCCATATCAGTTATGTTTTCAGTTTTCTTAACAATTCCAGGAGATTCACCAGGTAAATCTACACCTGATTTTTTTCCAAGACCAAAATTTTTGATATATTTATTTAACTTTTCTGCACCTAATTTTTCTCCTAAATTCATAAAACCAACGTTACATGAATTCTGTATTATCTCTGTAAAGGTCTGAGTTCCATGACCTCCTCTTTTCCAACATTTAATAAATCTATCACCTTTTTGAAGGCCGCCTCCACAAGTATAGGTCTCATCTTTACCGGCTAATCCTTCTTCAACAGCGGCAGATGCTGTTATTATCTTAAAGATAGAACCAGGTTCAAAGGAATCTGAAACAGCTCTGTTTCTCCACATTTTTTGAATTCTATCTGATGAAGTGTTACCTGGGAAGTTTTCTGCTCCATCATAAGGTTTATTTGGATTAAAATCAGGTTTATTAGCCATTGCTAAAATTTCACCATTATTTGGGTTCATTATAATTACTGAAGTAGCATCGGCATTATTATGAATAAGGCCTATTTCAGCTATTTGCTCCGCAAAGTATTGGAGTTTTTCATCAATTGTTAAAACTACATCTTTACCATCTACAGGAGCAGTAAATCTAGAAATAGTATAAGGATAGTCAGCTCCATCTTTAACCATTTCAGTTATTTTTAATCCAGGAGTTCCTGCTAAAACACTATCGTATTTTAATTCAACACCATTCAATCCAACACCATCTGAATTGGTAGTTCCTAAGACATGGGAAAGGAAATTATCGTTAGGATAATATCTTTGAGTATCGGGGGAAACCATTACCCCAGGAATTTCAAGCTCTTTAACCTTATCTGCCTTATCTTTTTCTATTCTTCTAGCAACTATTGCAGCACCAGCAGGTGCACCAGAAGGAAGTCTAAATTCTATTTTCTTTAAAACAGCATCTTTATCCATCTCAAGAACCTTAGAGATTTCTAAAGCTAATTCATCATTGGTTTTTCCAGTTTTCTTTGTATAAGATCTGATTGCATTTAAGTTAAAGTCAACTCTGTAAAGATTTGAACTTACAGCAAGCTCATTTAAATCTCTATCAAGTATTTTTCCTCTTCTTGCAGATATTTTAACTTCGTTTGTCCACTGTTCAACAGCAAGTTCAGCATATTCTGGTCCCTTAACTACCATTACATAAGATAATCTAAGGCTTAAGACGAAAAACATAATTATAATAAACGCTAAGATAAACGAGAGTCGTTTCCTGATTACAGCCATATCTCTGTATAATCTTTTCAATATTTCATACCTCCTTCAAAAAAACTATATCTATACATAATATTAGTGGAAGGAAGATTTAATTATTAAATTCTAAAAAAAATTATAAATGGAATAAATTATTAATTATTAGAAATTCAGTAGAGATTGGATTAGTTTTTGTTTATTATTTACATATAAGGTTTTTGCATAAAAACATTTAGTGAAAAGTAGATTAAAAAAGAGTTGATTTTATAATATAGAAAAGGGGATGAGAAGGTTTGGATAATAGTAAAATTAAGAAGGGAAATTCCTTAGAAAGACGAAGAAAATTTTTAAGAAGAAGAATTATATTTTTTCTTGGTATTATATTATTCTTAGGAATCATTATTTTCTTTACTTTTTCGATTATAGGAAGAGAAGAAAGTTATAGAGATTTATATAATAAAAATCTTTCAAAAAGAGAGTTAGATAAAATGAGGGGAGATTTAAATATACAAGATGTTGAGTATAAGTGGGGAAATGGACTTAAGAAAGGAAATTATCCTAAAAGATTGATTATACATCATTCAGCTACAGATTCACCAAAGACTCCAGAGGAAATTCATAAATTCCATTTAGAAAAGGGATGGAGTGGAATCGGATATCATTTTTACATAAGAGAAGATGGAACAATTTATAAAGGACGGGATGAAAATATAATAGGTGCTCATGCTAAAAATGCAAATTATAACACCTTAGGTATATGTGTTGAGGGAAACTTTGAAAAAGAAGGATTAAATGAGGCACAGAGAAATTCTCTTATTAAACTAGGAACTTACTTAAGCTTAAAATATCCTATAAAAGATATAATTCCTCATAGAGATGTTGTGGATACTTTGTGTCCAGGAAGTCTTTTCCCTATGGATAATATAAAAAGTAGTATTATTGAGGAAATAAAAAAGATGTAGTGAATATTTAATTAGAATGGAAATTTATAAACTAAAAAGAGAATTGACAGTAAAATTTTAAAATGGTAATTTATAGACATAATTTAATATAAATTCTTCAGGGCAGGGTGGAATTCCCTACCGGCGGTAAAGCCCGCGAGCTAATATTTAGCATGATTCGGTGAAACTCCGAAGCCGACAGTAAAGTCTGGATGAAAGAAGAATATCTAATAGGTTATCTTTTTATTTGTGTATTTTTATATGCTAATAAAATAGATTATTATAACTTAGAATTTTTTGCTCTGAACTTTTGTTCAGAGCTTTTATTTTTGTTAAATTACTTAAACACTAATATTATTTTTATATAAAATGTTGTATCTCTATTATAAATAATCGGCATTTTATATAAGATTAATTGATGGTTTTCTTTTAAAGAAAATAAAGTAGTTTTAGCTTGAATTTCTGTTTTATATATTTTCTAAATGGATAACGAATAAAGCCCTGAGTATATTCAACTCAGGGCTTTAATTTTTATTAGGTAATTCTTTTTAAGTTGAAATTCAATTTGAAAATTTGAAATTCAATTTGAAAATTTGAAATTTTAAACTTACACATTTTAGATAAAAATGTGCTTCCCATAAGTAAGAATTTTGGAAGGAGAGGGTAACTTGGATGAATTTTTTATGAAAAAGGCTTTGGAATTAGCTAAAAAAGGTGAGGGATATGTAAATCCTAATCCTTTAGTAGGTGCTCTTATTGTTAAAGATGGAGAAATAATTGGACAGGGATATCATGAGTTTTTTGGAGGAAATCATGCTGAAATCAATGCAATAAATAGTGCTATTAAAGATGTTGAGGGTGCAACAATATATGTGACTTTAGAACCGTGTTGTCATTATGGAAAAACACCACCTTGTGTAGAAGCCATAAAGAGAAATAAGTTTAAAAGAGTTGTAGTTGGAACATTAGATCCGAATCCATTGGTTTCTGGAAAGGGCGTTAGGATTTTAAAAGAATCTGGAATAGAAGTTGAAGTTGGAGTATTAGAAGAAGAATGCTTAAGGTTAAATGAGATATTTAATTTTTATATAGAAAAAAATAAACCTTTTGTAGCAATTAAATGGGGGATGACTTTAGATGGAAAAATAGCAACAAAGGATTTTAACTCCAAATGGATAACCAATGAAAAATCTAGAGAGTTTGTTCATGGATTAAGGAAAAAGTATAGTTTAATAATGGTTGGTATAAATACTGTTTTGAAAGATAATCCAGATTTAAGATATAGGCTAAATGAAAGTGAAGCTAAAAACAAAAGAATAAAAAGAAATCACTTTAGAGTAATTCTTGATAGCAAACTTAGAATACCTTTAAGTGCAGAAGTATTAAAAAATCAAGATGAATCAAAAACATTAGTTTTCACAACTAATCAGAAGGATAAGGAAAAGTATTTTTCATTAAAAAATATAGGAATAGAGGTTTTAGAAGTAGATTCGTATAAGGGAAGAATTAATATTGACGAGGTTTTAGATATCTTAAAGAGAAAAAATATTGATTCTATTCTTATTGAAGGAGGAGGAAATTTAAATTTTTCTTTTTTAGAAAAGAGAAAGGTAAATAAGATATATGCTTTTGTAGCACCAAAAGTTTTTGGAGGAAGCAATGCTTTAAGTCCTGTTGAGGGAGAAGGAGTAAGTAAGGTTTGTGAGGCTTTTGAGTTTAAGAAGGTAAGTTTAAAGACCTTTAATAATGACGTTTTAATAGAATGTGATTTTATTTAAGAGGTAGAAAAAGGAGGTGAATTACATGTTTACAGGAATAATAGAGGAAGTTGGTGAGGTTTTTGCTATATATGGAGGAGAAAAATCTTCATTAGTAAAAATAAAATGCTCTAAGGTTTTAGAGGATACGAAAGTTGGAGACAGTATAGCTACTAATGGTGTTTGTTTAACCATAACAAACAAAGGAAATGATTTCTTTACAGCATATATTATGGGAGAAACTTTAAGAAGAAGTAATCTTGGAATATTAAAAAAAGGTTCTAAGGTTAATTTGGAGAGAGCTATGGGACTTAAGGATAGATTTAATGGACATATAGTAACTGGTCACATAGATTCAAAGGGAAAGATAGTTTTATTTAAGAAAGAAGCAGAAGCTATTTGGTTGGAAATCAATATACCTCATGAATTTAGTAAATATATAGTTTACAAAGGATCAATAGCTATTGATGGAATAAGCTTAACTGTTGCAGAGGTTAAAGGAGATAATTTTAAGGTTTCACTTATTCCCCATAGTCAAGAGGAGACAACTTTAATAAAGAAAAATATTGGAGAATTAGTAAATATAGAGTGTGATACTATTGGAAAATATGTTGAAAAGCTTTTAGGATTTAAGGAATATGTGGGAGAAAAGAAAAAATCATCTTTATTAGAGAATTTATTACGTAGTAATGGATTTATGTAAAAAATTTGATGGCCTTTTATAGAGAAGTTTTTGCAAGAAAAATATACTTTTAATATTTTGAAAGGTGGTGTAGGGGAAGTGGATTCCCTTAAGAATATGAGAGATTTTAATTTAATAGAAGAGGCAATAGAAGATATAAAGAATGGAAAGATAGTTATTGTTATTGATGATGAAGGAAGAGAAAATGAAGGAGATTTAGTTATGGCTGGTGAGCTTATAACTGGAGAAAAAATAAACTTCATGGCTACTTATGGAAAAGGGCTAATATGTGCTCCAATAAGTGAGGAGATTGCAGAGAAACTTAGTTTAAATCCAATGGTTTCACATAATACAGATAATCATGAGACTGCATTTACCGTATCCATAGATTATACGGAGACAACTACAGGAATTTCAGCCTTTGAGAGAGCTGATACGATTAGATACTTAGTTAGTGAGAATAGTAAGCCTGATGATTTTAGAAGACCGGGACATGTATTTCCTTTAATAGCTAAAAATGGTGGGGTGTTAAAGAGAGCAGGACATACAGAAGCAGCCATTGATTTAGCTAAGTTAGCAGGTCTAAAAGAAGTTGGAGTTATTTGTGAAATAATGAAAGATGATGGAACAATGGCTAGAACAGAAGAGTTATTAGAATTTGCTAAGGAACATAATATGAAAATAATAACCATAGAGGATTTAATAGCTTATAGGACTGAAAGAGATAATTTTGTTGAAAGAGTTGTTGAAACAAATATGCCAACTAAACAGGGTGATTTTAAGGCTATTGGATTTATAGATAAGCTTACAGGAGAGCATCATGTAGCTTTAGTTAAAGGAGAAATTAAATCAGATAAGCCAGTTTTATTAAGAGTACATTCAGAATGTTTAACTGGAGATGTCTTTGGTTCAAGAAGATGTGATTGTGGAGAACAATTTGAAAGAGCAATGGAAAAAATCAATGAAGAGGGAAATGGAATACTTCTTTATATGAGACAAGAGGGAAGAGGGATTGGACTTATAAATAAGTTAAAAGCGTATAAACTTCAAGACGAAGGATTAGATACAGTTGAGGCAAATTTAGCATTAGGTTTTCCAGAAGATCTTAGAGATTATGGTGTTGGAGCACAAATATTAAAAGAATTAGGAGTAAGAGAAATAAGGCTTATAACTAATAACCCTAAGAAAATAACTGGATTAGAGGGATATGGACTTAAAATTGTTGAGAGAGTTCCAATTGAGATAAAATGTAATGAAAAAAATAAGTTTTATTTAGAAACTAAAAAAGAGAAAATGAATCATTTAATAATGCAGTAATTTTAAAAGTTGGTTATGTTCTAGGGAAGTATTGATTTTTAGCTAACTCTTTAGATCTATCTAAAAATCAACACTAGTTTAAAATAGAGACTAAAAGTTTTACTTTTATTAAAAAATATAATGTTTAAAGGAGATAATTGAAATGAAAGTTTTAGAAGGTAATTTAGTTGGACAAGGTAAAAAATTTGCTATGGTGGCAGGAAGATTTAATGAGTTTATTGTTTCTAAACTTATAGGAGGAGCTGCCGATGCCTTTAAGAGACATGGCGTTAATGAAGAGGATATAGAATTAGCATGGGTACCTGGAGCTTTTGAAATACCTTTAGTGGCTAAGAAGTTAGCCAAGTCTGGAAATTACTCTGCTGTGGTATGTTTAGGAACAGTAATAAGAGGAGCAACAAGCCATTATGATTATGTATGTAGTGAAGTTTCAAAAGGAATAGCTCATGTTAGTTTAGAGACTGAAGTGCCAGTAATATTTGGAGTTGTTACAACTGAGAACATAGAACAAGCTATTGAAAGAGCTGGAACTAAGGCTGGAAATAAAGGTTTTGATGCAGCAGTAGCAGCAATAGAGATAGCAAATCTTTTAGAAAATATTTAAAGATTCAGGCTATGTTTTAAAAATCAACATTTATCTAAAGCAAAGCTAAATTTTATTTAGGATTTAAGTGAAAAAATATGGCTATATTAAAATAAATAATTTTTATTTTGATATAGCCATTTATTTTAAGTTTAAATGTTAACCTTCAAGTATTTTTACATAAAAAGTTCTATTTCTTGGACCATCAAAATCGCAGAAATAAACATCTTGCCATTGGCCTAGAATAAGTCTTCCTCTATGTAGTATTAATTGTTGAGAAGCTCCTACGGTAGAGCTTTTTAGGTGTGAGTGAGAATTGCCTTCAAAGTGTCTATATTTAGAATCATTAGTTGGATAAATCTTTTCAAATCCATAAATCAAATCTTTAACCACGTCAGGATCTGCATTTTCATTTATTGTTATTCCTGCAGTAGTATGTGGACAATAAACAACAACAATTCCATTTTCAATATTACTGTTTTTAATATCCTCTCTTATATAAGATGTAATTTTACTCATACTCTGAGGTGTATGAGTTTCTAGTGTATGCTTAAAAAAATTATTCATAAAAACACCCCTCTAAATCTTAGTATATACAAATTATATAACAAATAGCTATTTAGGTTATGATTTATTTCAAACTAAATATGATTTTTAAACTATAAAATTTAAAAAAGATAGTTAGTATAGAATCAGTAATTTTATAGTTGAAAATAGTGCTGTTAGGTAAATGAGAATTCTCAGAGATTATAATAATTGTTCTTAAAATTAACAAATAAAAAACTTTGTAAAAAATGATAGGTTTTTATATTCCAATTCGTATATAAATAGTGTACTAGTACTTAGGGGAATTAAATTAGGAGGAAATAGGGAATATGGAAGATAGCCTTATTATAAAATACATTAAACTAAAGAAAGAAGAAGGAATAGATATGCTTATAGATAAATATTCTCCACTTATTAAGGGAGTTATTAGAAAGTATTTATTTAATTTAAGGGAATATGAGGAAGAATGTTTGAATGATATACTTCTTTCAGTTTGGAATAATATAGAGAGTTTTGATGAGAGAAAAAATACTTTTAGAAATTGGATAATATCAGTTTCTAAATATAGAGCAATTGATTATAAGAGAAAGCATATTAAAGAAGTAGAAAATTTAGAAATAGATCTAAATATGATTCAGGATTCAATAAGTGTTGAGGCTGATATTTTAAGAGAGGAACTTCAAGAAGATGTATATGCACTTTTAAAAAATCTTAATCACAAAGATAGAGAAGTTTTTATTAAGTATTATATTGAAGAGTTAGAACTTAAAAATATATCTAAAGTTATGAATATTAAAGAATCTACATTATACAACAGGCTTTCAAGAGGAAGAAAAAAACTTAGAAAATTGATTCACTTATATGATTTTTAGGGAGAGTTGGGTATGAAAAAAGATAAATTTAGAATTTTAAATGGTTTAGATAATAGTAAAGATAAAATAGATGAAATAAATCTTAGTGAGGTTGAAAAGAATTCCTTAAAGTTAAAAATGAGAGGAATCATAAATGAAGACAATAAGCTAAAGAATATAAAAAAGAAAAATAGAAATAAAATAATAGCCGCTTCAGTTTCATTTATTATTGTAGGAACTTGTATTTTAAATAGTGAAAATGTAAGAGCTAGTATGACTTCTTTAGGAAAGAAAATCGAAAGTTATTTTGGAAAAGAGAAGGATTCATTAAAGTCATACAAGGAAGAGGTTTTAAAATCAGTAGAAGATAAAGGAATAACTTTTTCTTTAAATGAACTTATTTTAAATGATGAAGAGCTAGTAGTAAGTATGATGGTTGATTATGGAGACTTTGATTTTGAAAGTGTTGGAATAAAAGAAAGTAAAGCAGATAATGTCTCAGTATATCCTTATGCAGGAATTGCAATAACTTCAAATGGACAAGAGATTGATATAACAGGTATGGGTGGAAGTTATGATTATAATGAAGAAAATAAAGTAAGTAATGTAATTATGCACTTTGATATGACTGGTGCTGATTTAGAGAAAGATTATAATATTAAGTTTAATGTAGATGATATGGTATTAAATGAAAGGTTTAAGGATGAGAAATTTGTTAAGGGAAATTGGACTTTAGACGCTGATTTTAATGGAAAGAAATTAAAAGAAAAAGTAGAAGTAATAAATATAGATAAAACCATGAACATTGAGAAGTATGGACATGTTGACTATGTATTAACTGAGATAAGAAAAACACCAGCTTCAACAGTTATAAAATATGATTACAAAGAGCCATCAGAAATTATTGAAGAGGGAGAAAAGCATAGATATATTGAGTTAGAATTTTATGATGAGAATGGAAAAAAATTAGATTTTTTAAGTAAAGGAGGAAGCTGTGAAAAAGGTTTTTCTTATGAATATAAAGGAAATAAAGAGCTTAACAGAATAAAGGTTGTTCCAGTATTATATGAAGAGAGAAATGCCTTTTTAAAGTTTATAGGAATGGGATTTAAGAGCACTAGGTTAACAGAAAAAGAATTTTATATTGATTTAAAATAGTTTTTATTAGGCTATGTTTTTAAGTGAATGTTGATTTTTAGATAGTATGACAGACCTATCTTAATTTTGACAATAGTTTAAAACATGGTCTTTTTTTAATTTGAGTTAGTAGGTAGTTAAAAATTAAAACTAAATTATAAAATTCCTTATTAAAAGGAAACACAAATTTTTTGGCTTTTAATTATTTTTAGGATTAATATTAAAGCTTTTGGATAGAATCACATATGAAGAATTTATATTGGAGGAAGTAGTATGTTTGATTTTATTTTTGACAAAGAAGATAAGGCCATGAGAGAAATGAACTTAATGGAGGAGAGAAAATTTATAATGATGTTTCTTACGTATATGTATTTGTAATTTATAGTAGTAATAGTTACTAATTATAAATATATAAAATTAAAATGTTTAAATATTAAAAATACTATTTAATAATTTTATGAAATTAAAATTATTTCTAGTGAATTAATTTTAATTTATTATTAAGAGGATTTAAAATAAGAGAGAATTGTATATTATAAATTTACTTTGTGAATAATAAGTAAGGAAATTGTGAGAAAAAATTACCACTATATGCTAATATATATTTAATATTGAGATTATTTAAATTTAGGGAGGAATTCAATATGTATACTATAATGGCAATAAAATTATCACCTAGAACAACTGTGGCACCTAAAGTTCAAGAGATATTAACTAGATATGGTTGTATAATACATACTAGAATAGGATTACATGAAGCTACTGAAAATACATGTTCAACTTCAGGTCTTATTCTTTTAAACCTTACACCAAACGAAAAAGAGGAAATAGAAAATCTAGATAAAGAGTTAAATTCTTTAGAAGATGTAACTGCTAAAATATTAAATCTTTAATAATCAATTACTTATTAAAAATCACCATGATTTATATTATGGTGATTTTTTAATGATAATTTATAGAAATTATCATTAAAATTAATATACTCAAAATTTTCAATAATTTAGTAAATAAATTGCATGTAAACGTTAATTGGTAGATGTTAATATTAAATTGTAAGAAAAAGGTGAGATTACTATATAAGACTTTAAAAGTCATACAGTAGGGTAAATGGAGGAGAGAATTATGGGAGAATTAAAAGGAAGAGTTACAATACCGACTGATTCCAATATGAAAGAAGAGATAAAAGGTATTATAGATAAATGGGGAGCTGATGCCTTAAGAGACTGCGATGGAACAAAGCTTTCTAAGGACATAGTTGACTTAGGTGTTAAGTTATATTCTACATACTTAACAGTTAGAAGTGATCAGGATTGGGCTAGAGAGAACAAAGATGAGTTACAACAGCTTTACTTAATGTCAGAACCTGTTATTGCTAAATCAGAAAAAACTGAAATAAAAATATTAGCTGGATATTATTATCAGCAATTTGAAATAGATAAAGTTCATGATGAAAAGAAATGGTGGGAAGTTATAGATAGAACTACTGGAGAAGTTATAGAACCTTCAAAATGGAGTTTTGATAAAGAAAGTGAAATCTTAACTGTTGAAGAAACTACACCTTATCATGAATATACAGTAAATTTCTTAGTTTATATGGTTTGGGATCCAACTCAAATGTATAACCATATAACTAACGATTGGGGCGATAAAGCTCATGAAATGCCTTATGATTGTAGACAAGCTAAAACTAGTGTACATGTTAAAGAGGCTTTAAAGAAGTGGATAGGCGAAAATCCAGAAGTTGATGTAGTTAGATTTACAACATTCTTCTATCACTTCACATTATGCTTTAATGAAGTTGCTAAGGAGAAGTTTGTTGATTGGTTTGGATATAGTTCATCAGTAAGTCCACTTGCTTTAGAACAGTTTGAAGAAGAAAAAGGGTATAAGTTAAGACCTGAAGATATAGTTGATGCTGGTTATTATAATTCAACATTTAGAGTACCGACAAAACAATATAAGGATTTCATAGATTTCCAATGTCAACATGTTTCAAAAATGGCTAAAGAGTTAGTTGATTTATGTCATGAAAATGGAAAAGAAGCAATGATGTTCTTAGGTGATAACTGGATAGGAACAGAGCCTTATGGAAAGTATTTCCCAAGTATAGGAATAGATGCCGTAGTTGGTTCAGTAGGCAATGGAACAACTATGAGAATGATTGCTGATATTCCAGGAGTTAAGTACACAGAAGGAAGATTCTTACCATATTTCTTCCCAGATGTATTTAATGAAACAGGGGATCCTGTTGGGGAAGCTAGAGAGAATTGGTTACAAGCAAGAAGAGCCATATTAAGAAGTCCATTAGATAGAATAGGATATGGTGGATATTTAGGTCTTGCAGTTAAATTCCCAAAGTTTGTTGAGCAAGTTGAAAAGATATGCGATGAATTTAGAGAAATTCATGATACTATAAAGGGAACTAAAGCTTACACAACACCATTTAAGGTTGGAGTATTAAACTGTTGGGGTAAATTAAGAAGTTGGCAAACACAACAAGTAGCTCATGCTTTATGGTATAAAGAGATATATTCATATGCTGGAATAGTTGAATGTTTAAGTGGTATGCCTGTAGAAGTAGAGTTTATAAGTTTTGATGATATATTAGAAAATGGTATTCCAAATGATATTGGAGTTATGATAAATGCTGGAGATGCTTATACTGCTTGGAGTGGTGGAGAGTATTGGAAAAATCCTAAATTAGTTTCTATGATTAGAAATTGGGTTAATAATGGTGGAGGATTCATAGGTGTTGGAGAACCAACTGCAATACATTATGAAAATAAGTTCTTCCAGTTAGCAGATGTTTTAGGAGTAGATAAAGAGGTTGGATTCAGTTTAAGTACAAGAAAGTATAATGAATTAAA
Organism: Clostridium sp. LIBA-8841; assembly: GCF_057782475.1. Taxonomy (NCBI): domain Bacteria; kingdom Bacillati; phylum Bacillota; class Clostridia; order Eubacteriales; family Clostridiaceae; genus Clostridium; species Clostridium sp. LIBA-8841. Next base: position 837,928 of record NZ_CM173488.1, read on the forward strand.
TCCACATCATTTCATAACAGAAGAAATTGGAGAGTTACCAATAGATTTTGGTGAAGGAATGAAAGGTGTTTATGGAAAGGGAGATAGTTACCAAGTTATAAGAATGGATTTTGGTAATGAGCATTGCACTAAGAATAATTTTAGAGGAGATACAACTTGTGCTGTAAACACATATGGAAAAGGTAGAAGTGTTTATTTTGCAGGATTCCCATACACTCCAGAAAATTGCAGAATTTTATTAAGAGCAATTTATTGGGCTGCAAGTAAAGAAGATGAAATGAAAAAATTCTATGTAACTAATATAGATACTGAGTGTGCTGCATTCTTAGAAGTAGGAAAGATGGCTGTAATAAACAACACTCAAGAAGAAAAGGTTACAGATGCATATATAAATGGTGTTAAGGTTGAAACTTTAACTTTAGCTCCTATGGAAATTAGATGGCTAGATATAAATAAATAAGCTTTTTCTTTTAATTCCCTTATATTAAAGGTCCTTAGTGAAAATTACACTAAGGACCTTTTTAATGTTTACAGAATGTTGTACAAATCTTAATAAAAAACTGGTGTTGAAATTATTGTTTTAATTTCAAAAAAATAACATATATGATAAAATATTAAAAGAATGTAGAAATTATGCTGAGAGGTGAGGAAGATTATAAAGAAAATAATAAATACCTTAGGTGAAATATCGAATTTTCTTAGAAAAACTTCTATCAAAAATAGGCTTATAGTCTCTTTTTCTATAGGAATAATATTTTGTAGTAGTATATTAGGAATACTCTTATACCAAAAAGCTACTAATGCACTGAAAATTAATGCAATAAATTATTCAGAAAATATGCTTTCGATCATGGATGAAGACATTTACAAAAATAAAGATTTTTTAGAAAGAGCATCCGTTGAATTATCTATAAATGAAGAGATAGTAAATCATCTTATAAATTATAAGTTTATGGATGGAAAAGAAAAAAATGAATTTCTAAAATATATGAATGATTATTTATCGAAGAAACTATCACTCCTACCTAACTTAGCAGAGGTTGAAATAATATCAAAAGACTACGATGTAGTTTATATGCAGGGATTCAAATATTTTAAAAGAGAGGATATCGAAAAGTATGCTGATGAAGCAGAGGATGGATTGCTTTGGTTTTCTACTCTTTTAAACAATGAGGAACATATATGTATAGCAACTCCAGTAAAACAAGATGAAAATACTGTTGGATATGTTTTTATGGCTATAAAAAATGAAGTTTTTGCATCTTCTTTTTCTCTTTTAAATATGGGAAATGGAAGTGAGACATTTATAATTGATGAAGAAAACAACATAATAATTTCTGAGAATAGTATTAATGAGGATTTTATATTAAATGAACCATATTTAAATAAATTCCTTGAAAATAAAGATTCAAGGGATACAGTTAGGAAGATATTGGTTAATGAAGAAAATTATGTAGCAACCTATAGAAAATTAAAGGGGTTTAACTGGTATATAGCATCAATAACTCCTTATGATTTTATAAATTCAGATATTCAAAGTTTAAGAAAAGAAATGATTATAATAAGTGTGCTTTTTATTTTAGTAATTTTAATATTTTCATACTTTCTATATTCAAGCATTAAGGTGCCTTTGTACAATCTGTTAAACAAAATGAAAAGGGTATCTAAAGGAGATTTAACTGTTGAAGTAAATGACTTTTATAAGGATGAAATTGGTGTGATTTCTGATAGTTTTGATTCTATGCTAAGAAGAGTAAATGAATTAATTAAAAAAACAAAGTTACAAGAAATAGAGAAAAGGGATTTAGAAATAAGAATGTTACAAGCACAAATTAATCCTCATTTTCTTTTTAATACATTAAATTCATTAAAGTGGACAGCCTTAATGAATCAAGATTATACAGTAAGCGAAGGACTTAGCTCTTTAGCAGAACTTTTAAGAAATACTATTATAGATAAAAATGAACTTGTGACTATTAGAGAAGAACTTGACAATATAAAAAACTATGTTGTCATTCAAAAAATAAGATATGGTAATTCTTTTGATGTTGAATATGAGGTGGATGAAAATTTACTAGATAATAAAGTAATAAAGTTTATTCTTCAACCCATAGTTGAAAATTCAATAATTCACGGTATTGACGAGAATAAGGAAAATCAAAAGATTATTATTAAGATTACTGAAGAAGACGAAAAGATTTTAATATCTATTAAAGACAATGGAAAAGGTTTCAATAGTGAGGAAAAGGTAAAAGACAATAAACTTTCTGGTATTGGATGGAACAATGTTGATGAAAGAATAAAGTTAACTTTTGGGGTAGGTTATGGAACAACTATTAGTAGTGAAGTAAATAAAGGGACTGTTGTTAGAATAATAATTCCAAAAAGAATTTAAGGGGGAATTTTTATGCTTAAGGTTATTATTGCTGATGATGAGAAAATAGTTAGAATTGCCATGCAAAATATAATCGATTGGGAGGCACATGGGTTTAGTATAGTTGGGTTAGCTCAAGATGGGGAAGAGGTTTTGGATATACTAAATAAAAATGGTGCTGATTTTATAATAACTGATCTTAAAATGAAGGGATTAAATGGAATTGAATTAATTGAAAAGCTTAAGGAGCTAGATTTTAAAGGGAAAATACTTGTTCTAAGCAATCATGGTGAATTTGAATTAGTTAGAGAGGCTATGAAAAAGGGTGCAGCTGATTATTTACTAAAAATAACTCTTAGACCAAAGGAATTAGAAGAAATTGTAGATAAGTTCCGTGAGAATTTAGAAGAATTGAAAGAAGATGAAAAAAAGGAAGAAAAGTTAAAGAATGAGTTTAATAAAACTAAAAAAATAGCAGAACTATCTTTAATAAGAGAATATCTTAAAGATGAACTTTCATATGATGAGCTTTTAAGTAAATTTCCTAATTTAAGCTTTTTAAATAAAGAGGATGGAGATTATAGTGGAGCATGTATTTGTATAGACAATCATAAAAAGGTTTATGAAGATAAGATAAAAGATAAAAATAAATTAACTGTTACTATAGAGAACATAATAAAAGAAGAGTTTAGTTCTAATGAAATCAAAATTATTCCAATAAATAATCATAAATATCTTTTTATTTCAAAAATGGATTCTACTAATTTAAAGCTTAAAACAGTTAATATTCAAAATTTAATAAAGCTTTATTTAAATATTAAAGTAAGTGCAGTTATTTTATCTAAAATTGAGAATGTACAAAGGCTGAAAGAATTATTTAAAAAGGGAGAAGAAATTCTTAGCTTAAGATTCTATGGAAAAGAAAGTTCTTTAACTGTTATTGATGATTTTCCAGGCTTTGGAGATGCTATAAAACTTAAGAAAGAAATTACAGATGCTATTTTAGAAAATATAGAATTAGGAGAGATTTCTGCTAACAAAGAGCTTATAAAAGAGCTTGTTAGAAGATGTTCTAATATGTATATAAAACCTGAAGATTTAATAAACCATGTTAATTTTATTTGTGAGTTAATAGAAAATCATGAGTATGTTCAGGAAGAAAATTCAAATGATTTGAAGCTTCTTAAAGAAACTATATTAAAGAGTGAAAATATGGATGAACTAATAAATAGTTCTCTTAAATTAATAGATTATATAAATCAAAGATATATAAAAAGTAAGGAATTAAATTATAAAAAAGAAGTTAATGAAATTATAAAGTTTATAGAGAAGAATGTGGATAAAAGAATAACATTAGTTATGGTAGCTAGTGCTGTTAATTTGAATGAAAGTTATTTAAGTAGGATTTTTAAAAATGAAACAGGTAAAAATCTTATGTATTTTATAAATGAAGTAAAAATGAAAAAGGCAAAGGAATTATTAAAATATCCAGATAATTTAGTTAAGGAAGTGGCTAATAGCATTGGAATGACAGACCAATTTTACTTTAATAGAGTTTTTAAAAAGTTTTATGGCGTAAGTCCATCTAAATTTAAAAAAGACTACAGCAATAAAGTTTTGTCATAGATATGGATTATTTTTGCTTTGGATAAATATTGTAAAAAAAGTACATGTTTAAGTAAAATACTTATATTCAAAAAATTTCCATTAAGAAGTATCATAAGAATGTAAAGAAAATGTTTACAAGAAATGAGTAAGGGTATTGGAGGAGAGAGATTATGAAAAGAAAATTGGTTAAAATGCTAACAGTTGCATGTGTTACAGCTATTGCAGCATCTACATTTGTTGGATGTGGTAGTAAGGATGAAGCACCTAAAGATAATGAAAAGCCATCAACTGAGCAATCTGAAGGCTCAGGAGAGAAGAAGGTTTTAGAAATAGCTGTTTTTGAAGGTGGATTTGGTAAAGATTACTGGGAAGCTTGCATAGATGCTTTCGAAGCTGCAAATCCAGATGTAGAAGTTAAGATGGAGGCTAACCCTAAAATTGGTGATATTATAAGACCAAAATTATCATCAGAAAATACACCAGACTTCATATACTTAAGTTCAAACGACCCATCAGGTATAGCTAATGCTTTAGTAAAAGATAAAGCTTTAGTAGATTTAACTGATGTATTTGATAGAGAAGACCCAGACAATGCAGGACAAAAATTAAAAGATAAAATATTACCAGGTTTCTTAGATACACCACTTACAACTCCATATGGAGATGGAAAAGTGTTCTTAGCACCACTTTATTATAACGTAACAGGTATGTGGTACAACAAAGCTTTATTTAAAGAAAAAGGATGGGATGTTCCAAAAACTTGGGATGAATTCTTTACTTTAGGTGAAAAAGCTAAAGAGGAAGGAATAGCTCTTTATACTTATCAAGGACAAGCTCCAGGATATAACGAAGCTATCGTATTCCCAATGTTAGCTAGTGCTGCAGGAGAAGAAGCTGTAGAAAAGATATTTAACTATGAAGAAGGCGCTTGGAAAGATCCAAATGTTAAGAAGGCATTAGATGTATTCCAAAAGATGGCTGATGAGGATATGGTTCTTAATGGAACAGTTGGTATGTCTCATACTCAAGCTCAGGTTGAGTTCTTAAATGGAAAAGCATTATTCTTACCATGTGGTAGCTGGTTAGAAGGAGAAATGAAAGATGCTATACCAGAAGGATTTGAATTCGGATTTATGGCTCCACCATCATTTAAAGAAGGGGATACTCCATATGTAACAACTACAATAGAGCAAATGTATATCCCTGCTAAATCAGATCAAATTGACTTAGCTAAAGATTTCCTAGCATTCCAATACACAGATGCTATGGTTCAAAAGAACGCAGAAATAGCTAAAGCTGTAGTTCCAGTTAAAGGAGCAGTTGAAAAAGCTAAAGGTTCATTAGATGCATCAGGATATGAGTCTTATAAGGTAGTTGAAGAGGGAGCTAAACCAATCCCACTTTCATTCAAACCAACTAATTCTAAGATTGACTTTAGACAAGATAGCGTATTTGCACCAATAGGAAGTATCATAAACAAAGAGTTAACTGTTGACGAGTGGATAGAGAACTTAGAAGCAGATTCTCAAACTATGGCTAAAGAAATTGTTGAATAATTACTAAATATAAAGCAAAAGCATTTAGAAGAAGGAGAAATTCTTCTCCTTCTTTAAAAATTATAGGGGGTGAAATTTCATGAACAGTAATAAAAGAAAAATATTTTTAGCAATGTGTGTATTGCCAGCACTTATACTATTTACAATATTTATGCTATATCCAATTGGAAAAGGGTTCATGATGTCTTTATATGAATGGAGTGGGATTTCAGGGGAACCAGTATTTGTAGGGTTAGAAAACTTTCAAGCACTTTTAAGTGATAGATATTTTAAAGAGGCATTTGGAAATACATTTTTCATAATAGTCTTATTTCCAACAATAACAATAACTCTTTCTTTATTCTTAGCAGTAGTAATAACTCAAAGTAAATTAAAAGAAAGGAATTTCTACAGAGTTATATTATTTTTCCCAAATATATTATCAATGGTTGTTATAGGGGTTTTATTTACATACGTTTATGACCCATCAATAGGAATACTTAAAGCGTTTTTTGAAATGATAGGGCTGGATAAGTTGGCTGGCTTAGCATGGCTTGGAGATTCAAAATTGGTTTTATGGGCCTTAATTATAACTATGGTATGGCAGGCTGTAGGTTATTACATGGTAATTTATATAGCTGGATTAGATGGAATATCACCATCACTTTATGAAGTTTGTTATTTAGAGGGAGCTTCAGCTTGGCAAAAGTTTAGATATGTAACATTACCACTTTTATGGGATGTTGTTAGAGTAACATTTGCCTTCTTTATTACTGGTGCACTTAACCTAAGTTTCATATTTGTAACTGTAATGACTAAGGGTGGACCAAATGGAAAATCAGAGGTTTTATTAACATACATGTATAAGCAAGCATTTACAAATTCTCAATATGGATATGCTATGGCAGTTGGAGTAACTATATTTGCCTTTGCTATGATCCTTGCATTAATAATCAATAAATTAAGTGACTCTGATGCAAGAGAGGAAAAGAGAATTAAAAAATTACAGCAGAAAGGAGTGAGATAACATGTTAGAAACTAAAAAGAAAAAGAATGTAGGGTTAGATACTGAAAATAAAACTAAAAAAATAATATCCCATACTTTATTAAGAGTAATATTAATAGCTGCAACTATTCTAGTTATAGTACCAATCATATGGACAATAATGTCTTCATTTAAAACTACTAAAGAGTTCTATGCAAGCCCATGGTCTCTACCAACAAGTTTTGGATTTGCAAACTATGTAACTGCATTTACTGAAGCTAACATGGGAGCTTACTTCCTTAACTCAATATTAGTAACTGTAATAGCTATGACTTTATCATTATGCTTAAGTGTACCAGCATCTTATGTTTTAGCTAGACAAAAGTTCTTTGGATGTAATTTAATAAAAAATTTATTTATGGCTGGATTATTCATTCAACCTGTATATATCATAGTTCCTTTATTTACAATATTAGAAAAAATGAACTTATTAAATAATCTTTTTGCACTAGCTCTTGTATATGCAGTATTAAGTTTACCTTTCTCAATCTATATAATGAGTGGATTTATGAAAGGTATTGCAAAAGACTATGAAGAAGCTGCAATGATAGATGGATGTACTAATCTTCAAATTTTAACAAAGATAGTAGTTCCATTAGCTAAACCAGGTATAATAACTATAATGATATTTAACTTCATGAACTACTGGAATGAGTATGCTATGGCAATGACTTTCATAACAGACGCTGAAAAGAAAACTTTACCAGTAGGTTTACAAAACTTAATGGAAGTTCAAAAGTTTGCCACTGACTGGGGTGCATTATTTGCTGGTCTAGTAATAGTAATGGTACCAACAATGATAATCTATTCATTAGTTCATAAGAAGCTAACAGAAGGTGTTAACATTGGAGGAGTTAAAGGTTAAAAAATAATTTTTTAATATATAATCAATATAGTTTTTAAAAAATCAGGTATTACTTTAAGAGTAGTACCTGATTTTTTATTTGTAATAGTGTTTATCATATGAAATAAATTTAAATAGAATAAAAGTTTTTATATAGAGTGGCTCAAAATATTAGATAGGATTAAGAAATGTTTTATTGATTCTATTTAGAAGTATTTGAACACTCTATTTTTTTATTTACAATGAGGAGTATGTTCATTTATGAATTTTACTATATAATTAATTAGTGTGTATAATATAAAATTTTTATATATTAAGTACATGATTTTATATCATAGATTTTTGAGGAAAATTATTTTAATAAATTATTTATAGAATTTAATAATTTAAAGTTAATAATATCAAATTTATTAAATAAAAATGGAGGGGATAGGGTGAAAAAAAACACAAAATCATGGGTTATTACCTTAGGAATTTTAATAATTATTTTAGGAGTATATTTTTTTGTTCCAATTGTAAATAGTAAAGTAAATCAAATGATTTTTTATTTAAGCAGTATGAATTTGGATATGATAAAGGAGTATATATTATCTTTTGGAATATGGGCGCCAATAACATCATTTTTCTTAATGATACTTCAATCTGTAATTGCTCCAATACCAGCTTTTTTAATAACTTTAAGTAATGCAGCTATATTTGGATGGGTTAAGGGAGCTATATTATCATGGAGTAGTGCCATGGCTGGAGCTGCCTTATGTTTCTTTATAGCAAGAGGATTAGGAAGAGATGCTGTTGAAAAATTAACTAGTAAGTTTGCATTAAAAGATATAGATGGATTTTTTGAGAAATATGGTAAGCATACTATATTAATAGCTAGATTATTACCATTTATATCTTTTGATATAGTTAGCTATGCAGCTGGATTAACATCAATGAGTTTTTGGTCATTCTTTATAGCTACTGGAATTGGTCAATTACCAGCAACAATAATATACTCTTATGTAGGTGGAATGCTTACGGGAGGAGCACAATTACTTATGAGTGGACTTTTAATACTATTCGCTTTAAGTATAGCTATATATGTAGGAAAAAAAGTTTGGAATGAAAAGAGAGGTAAAAATGCCAAATAGAGAACTAAAGAAAAATTTAGAAAATTGTATTGACTGTGGACTTTGTTATAAGGTTTGTCCAATGATGAATAAGTTTGGAGAAAGTCCTAAAAATATATTAAATGCTATAGATGAAAATAAGATAAGTTATGAGGAAATTTCATATTCTTGTATGCTTTGCAATGCATGTACTGAAACATGTCCAAAGGATATAAATTTAAAAGAAATGTTTCATAAGTTTAGAATAAAATCTTATAGAGAAAATTTAAAGGATACTAAGAAAAGATTTAACTTAAAAGTTGTTCAAAGTCATCAAAAGGGGAGTTTTTCTAAGTTTTTAACATCAAAAGACAATGATAAAAAGATTAAAAGAGTATTTATTCCAGGGTGCAGTCTAAGTGGATACCATAATGATATTATTTTTAAAATAAAGGACTACTTAGAAATGAACTTGGGAGAAATAGAGATTTTATTAAAGTGTTGTGGAAAGCCTTCAAAGGATATAGGAAATTTAGATTTATTTGAAAAGAATTTAAAAGATATAGAGAAGAATATAAAAAATAAAGGCGTTGATGAAATAATAGTAGCCTGTGAAAATTGCTATAAGACTTTTGGAGAAGCTTTTAATGAGATTAAGGTAATAACACTATGGGAAGTTATTAATGAGCTTGGAGTACCTGTAGAGCTTAAAAATAAGTATTTGAATTGTAAGGAAAAGTTTGCTTTACATGATCCATGCCCAATAAAAAAAGAAAATCAAATACATGAAGCAGTTAGAAATATACTTAATGAATTAGGAATTAAAATAGTCGAGTTCGAAAAAAATAGAAGTAAAACTGAATGTTGTGGCTGTGGAGGTATGGTAGGAGTTACTAATAAGGAGCTATGGGAAAGTCAGAAAAATAAGAGAGCTAATTCCACAGAATGTGAAAATATAATTTCCTATTGTGAATCATGTGTAAATACCTTTAAATCATCAGATAAAAATGTGTTACATATATTAGATTTGATTTTTAATGAGGATGTTATTAATGGTAAAGTTAAAAGTCAGAAAAATATAAGTACAATTAACCAATGGATAAATAGAATTAAATTAGCAAACAAAGTAGGGAGAGAAAATTAATGTTAGATACTTATGGAAGAAAGTATGTAAATCCATTTATAAATTTAGGTGCTAATATTTTATTAAAGTGTAGGCTAACACCAAACAGTGTTAGTATAATAGCCTTAATAATAGGAGTTTTAAGTTCTGTATTGCTTTATTTTGATAAATTGATTTTAGCTGTAGCATTTCTTTGGATATCAGGATATTTGGACTCAGTAGATGGTGCTATGGCAAGAAAAAAGAATTTAACTAGTGCTTTCGGAACACTTTTAGATATAACTTTTGATAGAATCGTAGAATTAAGCATAATTTTAGTTTTAGCTTTAAAGTTTGAAGGTAGTAGGTTAGAATTATTAGTTTTAACAATGATGATTTTAATATCAATGACAATATTCTTAACAGTAGGAGCTTTAGCAGAAAATAACGGAGTTAAATCTTTTAGATATCAAGCTGGAATAGCAGAAAGATCAGAAGGTTTCATTTTCTTTTCTTTAATGATTTTATTATCAGCTACGAAATTAGGGGTAGTAACTAACATTTTTTCAATAGTTATCTTTATAACTATAATACAAAGAGCTCTAGAAGCAAAAAAACTTTTAACATAAAATAAATTTTGAATTTAAAAGTTCTATTAAATATAATTATATAAATGATTAGTATGATTTTTTATATGATTCTTTATTTTAATAGAACTTTTTTGCTTATTAATGAAATATTAAAAGATAGATTGATGCTTACATAAATAATTGTTAAGCTGATTTACACTTAATTAACGATAAAAAAGGTTTTTATGAAAGTATTTTTAATTAAATTTAAAAAATACAAGCTTAATACTAAATAAATGGATAAATATATATTTCTGTGTTAAGTGTAAGTTAATTAATTAATTCAATGTTAAAAATAGAAAAAACTTGTGCTATACTAAGTTTGTTAAATAAAAATTCATAATAAGAATCAGGAGATGAAAAAAGAATGTTTAACTTAAATCCTAAAGATGATAAATTTTATGATATGTTTATCGATGAAGCAAAAAATGTAGAAAAAGCAGCAATAATCTTAAGTGAAGCTTTAGGCGATCTTGAAAACAAGACAAGCCACGTAGCAAGAGTAGAAGAGTTAGAACATAAAGGAGATGAAATAGTTCATAATCTTATAGAAGAACTAAATAATTCTTTTATAACTCCTATTGATAGAGAAGATATATTTTCTATAACAAAAAAAATGGATGATATTTTAGACTCAATAGAAAGTACTATGCATAGATTCATTATGTTTAATATAAATGAGTCAAGAGAAGGTGCTAAGGTTTTAGGAGGCTTAATAATTGATGCGACTAAAGAATTAGTAGCTTTAATGGAAGAATTTAAGCATATGAAAAAGAGAAATAAAGAAATTACAGAGAGAGTAATTTCAATAAATAAAATTGAAAACAAAGGAGATGTTTTCTATAGACAAATAGTTTCAGAACTATTTGCTGAGGATGGAAAAACTCCAGTTCTTGAAATAATAAAATGGAGAGAAATATATAAATTCTTTGAAGCAACTTTAGATAGTTGTGAGGCTGTAGCTAATATAGTTGAGGGAGTTGTGATGAAGTATGTCTAGTACTTTAGCGGTAACTATTGTTATAATTCTCTTAACATTACTTTTTGACTTTATAAATGGATTTCATGATACAGCAACTGCCGTTGCTACATCAATTTCAACAAGAGCGCTTTCACCTAAAGCTGCCATAGCTTTATGTGCCGTATTTAACTTTATAGGGGCTTTTTTAGGAACAGAGGTTGCTAAGACTGTTGGTGATGGTATAGTAGACCAAAGTAAAATGCCTTTATGGGTAATCGCAGCAGTTATATTAGGAGCTATAATATGGAATCTTATTACTTGGTATTTTGGAATTCCAAGTAGTTCTTCTCATGCCTTAATAGGGGCATTAATAGGTGGAGGAATAGCTTATTCTCATTCAATTAACATAGTAAGTTGGGGAACACTTTTTGATGAAGTAATTCTTTGGCTTATATTATCACCAATTATAGGTCTAATAGTTGGATACATATTTATGATTGTACTAAATTGGGCTTTAAGAAAATGTAAGCCAGGTCCTGTAAATAGAATTTTCTCAAAGCTACAAGTTGCATCAGGTGCTTTAATGGCATTAAACCACGGTGGTAATGATGCTCAAAAATCAATGGGTATAATTACTATGGCACTTTTAAGTGGTGGATTTTTATCTACTTTTGAAGTACCAACTTGGGTTATAGCTTTATGTGCTATTGCTATGGCTACAGGAACTTCAATAGGTGGACAAAAGATAATAAAAACAATGGGAAGTGGAGTTGCTAAATTAAACCCAGTTAACGGATTCGCGGCACAAACTGGAGCCGCAGGAGTTATTGGAATAGCCACTATGTTCCATGCACCAGTAAGTACAACTCACATAATAACAACTACTATAATGGGAGTTGGAGCTTCTAAAAACCCTAAGGCTGTTAAATGGGGTGTTGCTAAGAATATAGTTTGGGCTTGGATATTAACAATTCCAATAAGTGCTGGTATAGCAGCAATAGTAGTAGAAATATTTAAAGTTATATTATAGTTTAAACAAGTATATATAGGCTTAGATGTTAAGTCATTAAAATAAAGCTTAGATAAAATTTCATTGGTTTTATCTAAGCTTTTATTTATTTACAGGTTATATACATTTTATAGGTAATAACTCTATGTTAATTTAAAATAAGAAAGATAAATAAAGGTGATGTATTAGAGAGTTTTTACTAATACATCACCTTTTAATTTATATATTATTTATTTCTTTCAGAAACAGGTTTCTTTAAGAATCCTATTAGAAGAGCTCCTACAATTGAGCCTATTACTATTGATAAGATATATAAGAATGGGTTTCCTTCAACTACTGGAATTACGAATATTCCACCGTGAGGAGCAGGTAATCCTATCTTAAATACCATTGATAATCCTCCCGCTATAGCAGAACCTATAACACAGGCTGGAATGACTCTGAATGGGTCAGCAGCGGCAAATGGAATAGCTCCCTCAGTTATGAAAGTTAATCCCATTATATAGTTAGTAGCACCAGCATCTCTTTCATCCTTAGTAAATTTATTTTTGAAGAAAGTAGTTGCTAAAGCTGTTGCAAGTGGAGGTACCATACCACCAGCCATTATAGCAGCATGTGGATAGTAGTTGCCAGAAGCAATCATTGCTATACCAAATGTAAATGCAGCTTTGTTTATAGGACCGCCCATATCTATAGCCATCATTCCACCTAATACTATTCCAAGAAGAACTAAGTTTCCAGTACCCATATTGCTTAGCCAGATTGCAATGTTATTATTTAAAGCAGTTACAGGACCTACTACTACTACGTACATTAAGACACCAGTTATTAAGATACCGAATAGAGGATATAATAAAACCGGCTTAATACCTTCTAATGATTGAGGTAATTTACTAAATATTTTCTTTAAGAATACAACAACGTAACCACCTAGGAAACCTGCGATTAAGCCACCTAAGAATCCAGAACCGCTATTGTATGCAATTAAACCACCAACCATAGCAGGTGCGAAACCAGGTCTGTCAGCTATACTTGATCCAATGAAACCAGCAAGTACAGGAATCATAAGGAAGAATGCGTTTGCACCACCTATATCATTTAATAGCTTGGCTATTGGGTTAAAACTAGGATTATTAATATCAGCTGAGTGTATGCCGAACATGAATGAAATAGCTATTAGGATACCTCCACCAACAACGAATGGTAGCATGTTTGAAACACCATTCATTAAGTGTTTGTAAAAGCCTCTTTTTTCTGACTTACTAGATGAAGAACTAGATGAATCTCCAGAATGAGAGTAAACTGGGGCAGATCCATTTAAGGATTCGTTTATTAATTCTTTAGGTCTCTTCATAGCTTGAACTACTGGGACTATTACGACCTTTTTACCGTTAAATCTAGCCATGTCAACTTGTTTGTCTGCTGCAACTATTATTCCGTCAGCTTTATCAATATCTTCTTGAGTTAATTTATTTTTAACCCCTGTTGAACCGTTTGTTTCAACTTTTATATTTATATCCATTTCCTTAGCTGTTTTATTAAGTGAGTCAGCAGCCATATAAGTATGGGCTATACCAGTTGGGCAAGCTGTAACAGCTAGTATATATTTTTTGTTTGAATCGTTTTCTTGAGGGTTAGAATCCTCGGATTCATCATTTTCTTCAAATTTATCAAGAAGTGAAAGAACTTCTTGTGGAGTTTTAGCATTTAAAAGTCCATTTTTAAATTCAGGGTTCATTAATAACACTGAAAGTCTTGATAGAGTCTCTAAATGTTCATTATTAGCGCCTTCAGGAGCAGCTATCATAAAAACTATGTTAACAGGTTCACCATCAAGTGAATCATAATCTACACCATCTTTATATATACCAAGAGCTAAGGCAGCGTTTTTAACTGCAGAAGTCTTAGCATGAGGAATAGCTATTCTTTCACCTATACCAGTTGAAGATAGGCTTTCTCTTTTTAAAATTTCTTCTTTATAAAGAACTTTATCATTTAGTTTTCCAGCATCCCATAAAACATCAACTAATTGATTTATAATTTCATCTTTATTAGTTGCTTTAAGATTAAGTTTAATTGTATCAATGCTTAATAATTGAGAAATTTTCATTTGTTAATCCTCCCAGTATCTTTTTATTTCTATAATTGGTAGTAGTTTATTAACATCTTCAGCAAGAGCTAAATCTAAGGAGAATGCACTAGCACTTCCTGATGCTATTCCGTTTTTAAAAGAAGCAATTAAATCTTTAGTATCAACATATTTAGCTAAGAAACCACCTACTAAGGAATCACCAGCTCCAACAGAATTTTTAACCTCTCCTTTAGGTGCATTTCCTTTAAAGACACCATCTTTAGTTATTAATAAAGCTCCATCTCCAGCCATAGATATTATTACATTTTCAGCTCCAAGAGAAACTAACTCTTTTCCGTATTTAATAAGTTCTTCCTCAGAGTTGATTTTTACATCAAATATCTCTTCAATTTCATGATTGTTTGGTTTTATTAAAAATGGTTTATTTTTTATGGCTTCTAAAAGAGCTTTCCCAGAGGTATCAACTACTACTTTTACATTTTTTTGAGAAACTTTTTTTTGTATTTGAAGATATAAATCTCTAGGAAGAGTAGTAGGAATACTACCTGCAAGTACTAATATATCTCCTTCTTTTAATTTATCTAATCTATTGAAAAGTGAATTTAAATTTTCGTCAGATATCATTGGGCCAGATCCATTTATTTCTGTTTCTTCATTAGATTTAATTTTTACATTAATTCTTGAATCTCCATTTACTTTTATAAAGTTTGTTTTTACTCCTAAAGAGTTTAATTTATCTTCAATAAATTTACCAGTGAATCCTCCTAGAAATCCAAGAGCTACATTGTCTACCTTTTGATTGCTTAAAATTCTTGAGACATTTATTCCTTTTCCACCTGGAAATTTAAAGTCTTTAGAAGTTCTATTGACTTTTCCAAGTTCTAGATTTTCTACATCTATTACATAATCAATAGATGGATTAAGAGTAAGTGTATAAATCATTAAATATCAACCACCTTTATATCAGTTTTTTTATCATATGTATTATCTTCTGGTTTTTCGTTTGTTACTATTATGCATTTATCAATATCAGCAAATTTTATAGTTGAAATTTCTCCAAACTTAGAGTCATCAACTAACAAATAAGATTTTCTAGAGTTCTTTATTGCACATTCTTTTAATATGGCTTCCTCAGTATCAGGAGTAGTTAATCCATAAGTGGGATGTACTCCGTTGGCACCAATAAAGCATTTGTCAAATCTGAACTTTGAAAGACACATCAGTGCATCAGATCCTGTTATTGCCTTTGTAGAAATTTTTACATTTCCACCAATCATGTAACATTTAATATTTTTTTGAATAAGTGTATCTATATGAGATAATCCATTACTTACCACAAAAATATCTTTGTTTTCTAAGTAATCGATTAATTCATAGGTTGTAGTTCCTGCATCGATAAAGATACAATCTCCATCTTTAATTAAAGAAGCTGCATATTTTGCTATAGCTCTTTTTTCATGAATGCTTTTGGATGATTTTTCATTATAACTTAATTCTTTCGATACATTATCTAGTGATTTTGCGCCACCATGAACTCTTTTAAGTAAGTTTATTGATTCTAAGTAGCTAAGATCCCTTCTTATAGTTGATTCAGAGCTTTCTGTTGATTCAAGCAATTCGTTAAGACCAACAAATCCTTTTAATTTTAATAAGTTTAATATTATTTCATGCCTTTTTTCACTTAACATAATAACCTCCTAGAACCTTGTAATTAGATTATACATCCAAAAACAATCAAAATCAATAATAAACGTTCAAAAAATAAAAAATATTTATATAATAATTTTAACCACAATAACATATAAATTATTAAAAAGTCAGAAAATTCTTGAAATAAGAGGTGTTCAAAGATGTTGAATAGGGCAAGTGGAGAAATTAATGTTATGGCTCCAGGTGATGGAACTGTTCTGGAGTATGTTGTTTTAAATAAGGCTTTCAAATTAGGTGATTTAGAAGATTTGATTAGTTTAAGTTCACATAATGAATTTTTCTTTTCACCAGTTGATGGAGAAGTTACTAATATTTCAAAAGAATTTGGAGTTATAGAAATAAGAGTAAATAATGAAGTAGATATACTAGTAAGTACCCATATAAATAAAAATATAAAATCTGTAGAACCTATGATTGATATTGGAGGAAATGTTTTAACAGGACAACCTCTTATGTATTTTGAAAAAGAAGATGACTATGATTTACCAATTACAGTAGCAATAAAAAAATCTGATTCAATATTGAGATTAATAAAATCAAAGAATAAAGATATACTTGTAGATGAGTTTGTAATGAAATTAAACTTAAGCTAGAGCTTGCTTTAGGTGAATGTTGATTTTAAAACGGAGCCTATTTTTATAAAGATAAAAGATAGACTGTATAAAATTATACAATCTATCTTTATTTATTCTGCTCTATATTCAAATTTATTTATTAATTTTCTAGTATATATTTTAAGGACTGACATAACTGGACTTCCAAGAATCATACCTATAGGACCATAAACGGCACCACCTATAGTTACACCTAGAATTACTAAAAATGGACTAAGACCAACTCTATTTCCTATAAGTTTAGGGTCTAGGTACCAAGCATCAAATTGTTGTAATAAGAAAAGATAAATTAGAACAATAAGCGCTTTCATTGGACTTACAAATACATTTATAAAGAATCCAACAACCATTCCTATAAATGGACCAAAATAAGGAATCATATTAGTTATTGCAACTACTACTGATAATAGAAGAGCATATTCAGAGTTCATTAATGATAGTCCTATAAATGCTAAAATTCCTATGATTAAGGAATCAATAGCTTTTATACCTACATAAGTTCCTATCTTATAGTTAAGTATTTTTACAAAATCTATTAATTCATTTCCAAATCTTTTACCAAAAATAATTTTAGTAACTTTAGAGCTTGTACTAAGGAACTTGTCTTTATCTACTAAGACATAGATTGAAATTAAGAATCCAAATACCCAATTTATTATTGAACTAGTTAGACTAATTGCCGTATCTAATAACCAATTTGATAATACTGTAACTAATGAACCTATAAAAGTAATTACCTTATTTGCATCACTTTGAGGTAAATAAGAGTTTATTCCTTCAGGAATTTTTAAATGCGTCATTATTTCAGTAAATAAGTTTTGGACATAGATTGTAAATGCAGGTATGTTATCTATTAATTCAACTAAGCTTGTATATAATTTAGGCAGTAAGTAAGTGGCTGCTAAAGAAATTGATACAACAAACAATAGATAAGTTATTACAATACTAAGTCCTCTCGATAACTTGAATTTCTTATTAAATAAATTAACGATTGGATTTAATATGTAAGCAATAATAAAAGCTAGTAAAAAAGGTGATAGTATAGCTAATACAGTATGCGCTCCAGACATAACGCTTGGTACGTTATCGATTAATTTTATTGATAAATAGGATACTATTACTACTAATATTGCTTTTATATATATTTGATTGTTTTTGAAAAACTTATTCAATATGTAACCTCCTTTTGTATGATTATTATTTAATTATATTTGGTTAAAATAAATTAATCAATTATAAGATACATAAGACTATCATAAACTAATTTATGGTATTTAAACTTAAAAATTTATTAAGTTTAAATACTTTAATTAAGTGTTAAAAATATCTACAATTATTGATAAAAGAATTGATTGATTAGATAATATAAAATATATAAAATATTATATTTAAGTATAGGGGGAATTATATCATGAATAATAAAGAAATATTATTGAATGAAACTCATGAAATGATGGAGGGAATTTATGAAAGACTTCAATCTTTAGAAAATATATCACTAGAGGATTTAGATAAAGAAAGAACAATGCTTTTAATAGTTGATATGAATAAAGGATTTGCAAAAAAAGGTGCTTTATATAGTTCAAGAATAGAAAGTTTAATAAATCCAATAAGTAAATTGGTTAAAGTAGCTTTAGAAAAAGGAATAAAAGTTAAAGCATTTACTGATTATCACACAGAGGAGTCTGTAGAGTTAAGAGCATACCCTAAACATTGTATGATTGATACTGAGGAGTGGGAATTAGTAGATGAATTAAATTTAGAAGGAATAGAAGTTATAAAGAAAAATTCAACCAATGGATTTTTAGAAGAAAAATTTAATTTTGATGAAAATAAAATAGATAACATAATAATAGTAGGGGATTGCACAGACATATGTGTTTATCAATTAGCTATAAGTTTAAGAACAGATTTTAATAGAGTTAATAAAAATGGAGAGATATATATACCTAAAAAACTTGTAAATACATTTGATGCACCTATGCATAGAGCTAATTTTATGAATTATGTATTCTTAAATTCTATGCTTGATAATGGAATAAATGTTGTTGAAGATATTATTACAGAATAAAGGGATATATTTCCTAAATAAATAATTAAATAATTAGTAAAACTAGATACTAATAGTATAACTTATGATGAGGAGTTGTTTTTATGAGTGAGAAAAAGGGTAGGCTTAATCTAAGTCAATTAGTCCTTATGATATTTACTACAGTATTTGGTTTTGCTAATATGCCAAGAGCTTTTTATTTAATGGGGTATGGAGCAATTTTATGGTATATAATAGCAGCTATAGCCTTTTTGATACCTTTTGCATTTATGGTTGCAGAATATGGTGCTGCCTTTAAAACAGAAAAGGGTGGTATATATTCATGGATGGAAAAATCAGTAGGAGATAAGTATGCCTTTGTAGGAACTTTTATGTGGTATGCAGCTTACTTGATTTGGATGGTTAATGTATCATCAAGTATTTGGATACCTTTATCAAATGCTATTACAGGTAAAGATACAACCAACACTTGGCATTTTCTTGGTTTAAATTCAACTCAAACCTTAGGCTTAATGGGGTGTATATTAATAATAGTTATAACCTTAATCGCTACAAAGGGTATAGATAAAATAAAGAAAGTTACAAGTACAGCAGGTATTTTCGTAATGTTATTAAATGTACTTTTAATATTAGGAGCCATCTTAATATGGGTTTTGAATGATTTTACTTTAGCTCAACCAATTTCAAGTACTATGGATTTCATAAGTTCTCCAAATCCTGATTATCAAAATATAATAGCTGTATTATCTTTTTCAGTCTTTGCAATATTTGCTTATGGAGGAATAGAGGTTGTTGGAGGATTAGTTGATGAAACCGAAAATCCTACTAAGACTTTTCCTAAGGGAATAATATTAGCGGCAATTATTATATCTATAGGATATTCTTTAGGAATATTGATGTGTGGAGTATTTACAAATTGGCAAGATATATTATCTTTTGATACGGTTCATATGGGAAACGTAGCTTATGTACTAATGAGAAATTTAGGATATCAATTAGGATTAGCATTTAATTTAGCTGAGAGTAGTGCTTTAAGTTTAGGCTTATGGATTTCTAGATTTGTGGGGTTATCAATGTTCTTTGCCTTAGTTGGAGCTGTTTTTACTGGTGCATATTCTCCTTTAAGACAATTAATTGAAGGAACACCAGAGACAATTTGGCCTAAAAAAATTGCAAAGCTAGATGACGGAGTACCTAGAAATGCAATGATAGCTCAGTGTGTTATTGTTGTTGTAATAATATTATTAGTATCCTTCGGTGGAGAAGGAGCATCAAAATTTTTCTCGAAATTAGTTCTTATGACTAATGTTGCAATGACTATACCATATATGTTTATATCAGGAGCCTTTTATTCATTTAAAAGAAAGAAAAATATAAATAAGCCTTTTGAAATATATAAAGGAGAAGGAGCTGCCCTGTTAGGAACCTTTGCTACTGTTTTAGTAGTGGGATTTGCTAATGCATTTACAATAATATCACCAGCTATAAATGGAGATTGGAGTTCTACTTTATGGATGATAGCCGGACCTGTATTTTTCTCTTTAGTAGCATTGGGATTATATAGTAGATCAAAAGTGAATAGAAATTATTAAATATAAAAATGATTATTTAAATTTGTTATAAATTTTAGATGGAGTTATGTTGAAAGAATATTTTAACATAACTCTTATTTGTTTTTTAGGCTATGTTTTAAAAGTGAGTTGATTTGCATAGGTTTAAGATATTAAATATGGACAAGTATTAATAATTATGGTACTATTTTAAAGTAATTTTTACGGGCGATGGAGTTCGCCATTAAATGCTTTATGCTAATGACTCCTACAAAATATAAGTTATATAGTTATAACTTATATTTTGTAGGAGTTATTTTTTTGCTAAAAAATTTTAAAATAAGAAAGGAAAAATATCAATGAAGCACAAATGGAAGGAATATTTAAAAACAAATAGCAATAATACAATTCTTCTAGGAAGAACATTTTTAAAGTGGCTATTAATAGGAAGTTTAATAGGTGTTTTTATAGGTGGTGTAATAGCAGTATTTTTAAAATCCTTAGAATGGGCAACAGATTATAGAATGAATCATGGCTGGGTTTTATTTCTATTGCCACTTGGGGGAGCACTAGTAAGTTTTTTATATTATAAGTATGGAAGAAATTCAGTAAAAGGTAATAATTTAATTATTGAAAATATAAATGAATATTGTGGAGATGTACCACTTCGTATGGTTCCATTAGTTTTCTTTGGAACAGTTGTGACGCACTTTTTTGGTGGATCAGCTGGTAGAGAGGGTACTGGAGTCCAGATTGGTGCAAGTATAGCGGAAGCTATAGGAAAGCTATTAAAATTAAATAAGGAAGATTCAAAGATAATGCTTATGGCAGGAGTTAGTGGTGGATTCTCAGCTATATTTGGAACACCTCTTGCTGGAACAATATTTGGATTAGAAGTGTCTGTTTTAGGTAAGATGAGTTATGAAGCCTTAATACCAAGTTTTTTTGCTAGTATTGTTGGGAATGAAGTGGTTAAAAGACTTGGAGTACATCATTCTCATTACGAGGTTTTTGGAATACCTGAACTTTCAACACTAGTTTTACTAAAAATAATGATTGCGTCTATTTGTTTCGGACTAGTAAGTAAGTTGTTTAGTAAGTTAACTTATAAGTTAAAAGAAGTATTTTCTAACGCATTTAAGTGTACAGCATTAAAAAGTTTTATAGGAGGGTGTGTAGTAATACTATTAGTATATTTAATTGGGAGTAGAAAATATTTAGGGTTAAGTATTCCTTTATTATCGGATGCTTTTACAGAGCATGTAGCTCCTTTAGACTTTTTAGGTAAGTTAATATTTACTTCTGTAACCTTAGGTGCTGGATATCAAGGGGGAGAAGTTACACCTTTATTTGTTATTGGGTCAACTTTAGGAAATTCTTTGTCAGGATTATTAGGTTTATCTCCATCATTTTTAGCATCTTTAGGGTTGGTAGGAGTTTTTGCAGGTGCAACTAATACTCCAATAGCATCATTTATACTAGGATTAGAGATGTTTGGATCAACTGGAGCGCCATATTTATTTATGGCTTGTGCAATAAGTTATATTTTTTCAGGGCATACAGGAATATATAGCTCTCAGAAAATAGGTGTTAGTAAAAGTAATCTAATAGTTTTTCCTAAAAATTCAACACTTTCTTCATGTAATAAGAAGGGTATTGTTATAAAATAGAGAATCAGAAGTGAATATAATAGCTTGATAAGTGAAAATACATAAGGTAACTATGGATTTAGTTTTTTAAAAGGAAGAAAATACTTATTATATAGAAGTTTGAGATAGGACAAGAAATCTTTATAAAAGTATTTATTCATAAACATATACCCCGTTAAATAAATATAGTTTAATCTACTTATATTTATTTAATGGGGTATTAATTTGAATAAGTTATGTGATTTTCTCACTGATTTTGGATTATTCCCAATATGCATCTTCTCCTAAAAGTGTGTTATCTAATCCTCTAAGTTGTTCTTTTTTAGTTGTTTCTATAGGATAAATCTTATTAATTACTTTTAATAATAAGAATGTGACAACAAATGAATATACAGCAACTATAATAACTCCTAGAAGTTGAATTGAAAATTGGTGGAATCCACCTTGAACTTTATTTATTGCTAGGCTTGCAAATATTCCAACTAATAAGCTTCCAGTAAGTCCACCCATACCATGAACTCCCCAAACATCAAGAGCATCATCCCAGTTCATTTTTTTCCTAAATTTGATACTAAAGAAGCAAACAATAGGTCCGATTATTCCTATGATTATGGCAGATTTAGGATCAACATATCCAGCACATGGAGTTATGGTTGCTAATCCAGCAACGGCACCTGTAAGTAAGTCAGTAAACAATAATTTTTTGTTTATTATTACGGATATTATCATCCAAACTACCATAGCAACAGCGGCTGCGATGGCTGTGTTAATAAATGCGGCGGCTGCAATTTCATTAGCTGCAAGAGCTCCACCTGTATTAAATCCAAACCATCCAAACCATAATAAACCAGTTCCCATAGCAACAATTACTAGATTATTAGGATTCATTTTTTCTCCAGGTTTAGTAAATCTTTTTCCTAAATATATTACAGAGGCTAATGCACCAAAACCTGCACTAACATGGATTACAGTTCCGCCTGCAAAATCGATAAATCCTAATTTGCTTAGGAATCCGCCACCCCAAACCCAGTGACAAGTTGGTATGTAAATTAATAATGTCCAAAAAATAAGTATTAATATGTAGCCTTTTAAATTTAATCTGTCAGCGAAGGCTCCAGTCATTAATGGAGCTGTTATTACAGCAAACATTAATTGATAAGCAAAGAACATAACAAATGGTATTGTTGCACCATAATGAAGGTTAGGAGCTAAACCAACTGACTTCATAGCAAAAAATTGAGTGAAGCTACCTATGATTCCAGCATAATCGGTTCCATAAGCTAAACTAAATCCCCCTAATATCCATATTAATGTTACGATTCCCATGGAAATAAAACATTGCATCATCATCATAACTACATTTTTCTTTCTGACTAATCCACCATAAAAAAGAGCTAAGCCTGGTGTCATTAGGCATACTAGTGCAGTACAAATAATCATAAACGCAGTATCGCCAGTATTAATTCCATTCATAATTATTATCTCCTTCCTAAGTTTTTTCTAAAGTAAAAAGCTTTTCATCTATAAATTATAATATTCTTTAAATTAATTTTAAAGAATAAAAGTTAATAAATAGTAAATTAATTTACAAAAAATACATAAATAAAACTATAAGAGAATCAAATTTATTTTTGTTTTAAAGAAATTGTAATTTTGGAATTAAATTCACAAATTATCAATGGAAAAATTGTTGGAAGTTTAAATTATGACTTTTGATTTTGAATTTATTAACTGATTATAATGAATTTAGAAGATTAATTGAGAGGTGATTTTTATGGATATAAATGACATAAATTTAGATGCATTAGTAGAAGAGAATAGAAAGTATACAAAGGATGGACATGTAGCTACATATATTCCAGCACTTGCGAAAGTTAATCCTAATCAATTAGGGGTTTGTATTTATTCTTTAAAGGATAATAAGGAATATTCAGCTGGAGACTGTGATGTAAGATTTGCAGTTGAAAGTGTATCAAAAGTTCCTACATTAATACTTGCTATATTAGATAATGGAATAGAAAAAGTATTTTCGGAAGTTGGAACAGAACCATCAGGATTTCCTTTTAACTCAATTATGAATATGCAAATAAATCATAAGAATAAACCATCAAATCCATTTATTAATGCAGGAGCCATTAAGGTAGTATCTTTACTTAAAGGTAAAGATGATAATGAACGTTTCAAAAGGATTTTAGATTTTTACAAAAAAATTATGAATGATGATGAAATTACATTAGACACTGAAATTTATTTATCAGAAAAAGAAACTGGAGATATAAATAGATCTCTTGCTTATTATATGAAAGGTAATAAAATTATGGAGGGAGATGTTCCAGATATTTTAGACTCATATTTTAAACAATGCTCAGTTTTAGTTACAGCTAGAGATTTATCAAGATTAGGAGCTGTTTTAGCAAATGAAGGTGTTATGCCTTGGAATGGTGAAAGATTATTTTCAATAGAAACAGCAACCGTTGTTAAATCATTAATGACTACTTATGGGTTATATGATGAATCAGGAAGCTTTTCAGTTCATATTGGATTACCATCTAAGAGTGGTGTAGGTGGAGGCATTTTATCTGCTGTACCTAATAAATGTGGTATAGGATTATTTAGTCCAGCTTTAGATGTACCAGGAAATAGTGTTGCTAGTTTAAAATTACTTAAACAAATAACAGATGAATTAAAATTAGATATATTTAGATAATAATGAAATATAAAGAGAAACAGAAGATTATTTAGATAAATAATCAGATTCATATAAATAAATATAATTAATAAGAGAACTACATAAGATTAGAATTTAACTAATTTTATGTAGTTTTCTTATTAACTTTTAAAAAAAATTAGTAAAATCAATAATTATTTTTAGATGTTTTTAAATAGTTACGTTTTAGACTAACATTTAAGTAAAATAGAACCTTTTTAATAAATAGTAATTAAAAAAATAATTATCAACTTTTAATTTATTAATTTAAATTGAATAAATCAAAAGTTGATACAATTGATAATATTTAAAGAAACTTTTTTCTTTAAATATTATTGAAAGGCAATATTTATCTTTTATATCAAGCATACTTTAGTAATAGAAAGTTTATTTTATGGGTTTTTAGGGAGTTTTTTTATGGAGTTAACTTTAGGTATAAAAGATGTAATTTTAAGATTATTACTTGCAAGTTTAGTAGGGGGAATTATAGGGTATGAAAGAGAATACCATAATAGAGCGGCTGGTTTTAGAACTCACATATTAGTTTGTGTAGGAGCAACTATAGTTTCTCTTATTGAAATAAAATTAGGAGAAGAGGTATTTCAGTTAGTAAATAACAATTTTTATGCTCAAAATGTTGTTAAAGTTGACTATGCTAGATTAGGAGCACAAGTTATTTCAGGGATTGGTTTTTTAGGTGCTGGAACCATATTACAAAATAAAGGTTCGGTAAAAGGATTAACAACTGCTGCTTCTTTATGGGCCGTAGCCTGTCTTGGGTTAGCTTTAGGAATGGGATATTATGATTTGGGGATTTTAGGATCATTGTTTATATTTTTAACTTTAGCAATATTAAAGAAATTTCAATCTAGATTTATAACAAAGGCTGGAGAGAAAAGATTTGAGATAATATATGAGAAAGATTCACATGTATTAGAATTTATAGATAGAATTTTTGCTCAGAAAGGAGTTAAAATCAGTAGTATTGAGTTTATAACAAAGAATAATAGTGAAAATTTAAATTATAAAAGTGCAATATATAAAGTTTATTTACCTAATTATGTAGAAGTTGGTGAAATAATAAATAAATTAAGTATAAATGATGGAATCATAAAGATAAGTGAATATAGTGAATTATAATTGATATGTTTTGGGTATGGTTTTGAGAAAAAACTATCCTTAAATGTCTAAGTTAGCAATAATTTTAAGTTAAATTCTTGTTTTTCTACAAGTTAAGAAAAATAATCAATGAAAACTTGTCCAAGTGTATCAATGCAGTTAATTTAAAGAATTATTTAGAAAAATGAAGAAAATTTGATTTGGTTTGTTAAAATGATAATATTTATCGTAATTTAGATTTCAATATATGATAAGATAAAACACGTCGCTGAGAGACACACAAACAATTTACTTCAAAAATTAAATTTGATTAAAAAATCAAAAAGAATTAAGAAAAAGTTGTTGACAAAGTTTCTAAGTGGTGTTAAACTAAGTAAGTCGCTTGAGGGCGACGAAGAAATGGTCTTTGAAAATTAAACAGAAGATATTAACATAAACCAGCAATTCTTTTATAAGTAATATGAGTAATAGATTAAACTTTTAAATTGAGAGTTTGATCCTGGCTCAGGATGAACGCTGGCGGCGTGCTTAACACATGCAAGTCGAGCGATGAAGTTTCCTTCGGGAAACGGATTAGCGGCGGACGGGTGAGTAACACGTGGGTAACCTGCCTCATAGAGTGGAATAGCCTCCCGAAAGGGAGATTAATACCGCATAATGTTGAGAGATGGCATCATCTTTTAACCAAAGGAGCAATCCGCTATGAGATGGACCCGCGGCGCATTAGCTAGTTGGTGGGGTAACGGCCCACCAAGGCGACGATGCGTAGCCGACCTGAGAGGGTGATCGGCCACATTGGGACTGAGACACGGCCCAGACTCCTACGGGAGGCAGCAGTGGGGAATATTGCACAATGGGGGAAACCCTGATGCAGCAACGCCGCGTGAGTGATGAAGGTTTTCGGATCGTAAAGCTCTGTCTTTGGGGAAGATAATGACGGTACCCAAGGAGGAAGCCACGGCTAACTACGTGCCAGCAGCCGCGGTAATACGTAGGTGGCAAGCGTTATCCGGATTTACTGGGCGTAAAGGGAGCGTAGGCGGATGATTAAGTGGGATGTGAAATACCCGGGCTCAACTTGGGTGCTGCATTCCAAACTGGTTATCTAGAGTGCAGGAGAGGAGAGTGGAATTCCTAGTGTAGCGGTGAAATGCGTAGAGATTAGGAAGAACACCAGTGGCGAAGGCGACTCTCTGGACTGTAACTGACGCTGAGGCTCGAAAGCGTGGGGAGCAAACAGGATTAGATACCCTGGTAGTCCACGCCGTAAACGATGAATACTAGGTGTGGGGGTTTCAACACCTCCGTGCCGCCGCTAACGCATTAAGTATTCCGCCTGGGGAGTACGGTCGCAAGATTAAAACTCAAAGGAATTGACGGGGACCCGCACAAGTAGCGGAGCATGTGGTTTAATTCGAAGCAACGCGAAGAACCTTACCTACACTTGACATCCCTTGCATTACTCTTAATCGAGGAAATCCCTTCGGGGACAAGGAGACAGGTGGTGCATGGTTGTCGTCAGCTCGTGTCGTGAGATGTTGGGTTAAGTCCCGCAACGAGCGCAACCCTTGTCGTTAGTTACTACCATTAAGTTGAGGACTCTAGCGAGACTGCCTGGGTTAACCAGGAGGAAGGTGGGGATGACGTCAAATCATCATGCCCCTTATGTGTAGGGCTACACACGTGCTACAATGGCTGGTACAGAGAGACGCAATACCGCGAGGTGGAGCCAAACTTTAAAACCAGTCTCAGTTCGGATTGTAGGCTGAAACTCGCCTACATGAAGCTGGAGTTACTAGTAATCGCGAATCAGAATGTCGCGGTGAATACGTTCCCGGGTCTTGTACACACCGCCCGTCACACCATGAGAGTTGGCAATACCCGAAGTCCGTGAGCTAACGCGTAAGCGAGGCAGCGGCCGAAGGTAGGGTCAGCGATTGGGGTGAAGTCGTAACAAGGTAGCCGTAGGAGAACCTGCGGCTGGATCACCTCCTTTCTAAGGAATACATCTTAGGACAACTAAGATGATATAGAATTCTGGATAATATCTCTGTTTAATTTTGAGAGACTATCTCTCAAAATTGTTCTTTGAAAATTGCACATAATTTAATTTATAGAAAACAACAAGCCAAATTGGCAAACCAATTTCTATTCTTTGTAAAATGAGAACTATAACTAATATAGGTCAAGCTACAAAGGGCGTATGGTGAATGCCTTGGCATCAGGAGCCGATGAAGGACGTGATAAGCTGCGATAAGCTTCGGGTAGGCGCACATAGCCTGAGATCCGAAGATCTCCGAATGAGGAAACTCACATGGGAAACCCCATGTATCGTTAAGTGAATACATAGCTTAATGAAGGTAACCCAGGGAACTGAAACATCTAAGTACCTGGAGGAAGAGAAAGAAAAATCGATTTTCTTAGTAGCGGCGAGCGAAAGGGAAAGAGCCCAAACCGGAAACTTGTTTCCGGGGTTGTGGACATAACATAAAAGTGGAGGCTATTGTAACTGAAGAGAGCTGGAAAGCTCCACCGTAGAAGGTAATAGTCCTGTAAGTGAAACGAGAAGACCACGAGTTATGATCCAGAGTACCACGAGACACGTGAAACCTTGTGGGAAGCAGGGAGGACCACCTCCCAAGGCTAAATACTACCTGATGACCGATAGTGAAGCAGTACCGTGAGGGAAAGGTGAAAAGAACCCCGGGAGGGGAGTGAAATAGAACCTGAAACCGTATGCCTACAACCGCTCAGAGCCCCTTATGAGGGTGATGAGGTGCTTTTTGTAGAACGAGCCAACGAGTTACGGTATGTAGCAAGGTTAAGTACTTAAGGTACGGAGCCGAAGGGAAACCGAGTCTGAATAGGGCGACTAGTTGCATGCCGTAGACCCGAAACCGGGTGACCTATCCATGGCCAGGTTGAAGCGAGGGTAAAACCTCGTGGAGGACCGAACCACGTTGCTGTTGAAAAAGCATGGGATGAGCTGTGGATAGCGGAGAAATTCCAATCGAACCCGGAGATAGCTGGTTCTCTCCGAAATAGCTTTAGGGCTAGCGTCGAGTATGAGTAGTGGAGGTAGAGCACTGAATGGGCTAGGGGGCATAGCGCTTACCGAACCTTATCAAACTCCGAATGCCACATACTTTGAGCTCGGCAGTCAGACTACGAATGATAAGATCCGTGGTCAAAAGGGAAACAGCCCAGATCGTCAGCTAAGGTCCCAAAGTGTAAGTTAAGTGGGAAAGGATGTGAGATTTCTAAGACAACTAGGATGTTGGCTTAGAAGCAGCCACTCATTAAAAGAGTGCGTAATAGCTCACTAGTCGAGAGATCTTGCGCCGAAAATGTAACGGGGCTAAACTTACCACCGAAGCTACGGGCTTGAACTTAGTTCAAGCGGTAGGAGAGCGTCGTAACCGGGCTGAAGTCGTACCGTAAGGAGCGGTGGACTGGTTACGAGTGAGAATGTTGGCATCAGTAGCGAGATGTGGGTGAGAATCCCACAGGCCGAAAATCTAAGGTTTCCTCAGGAAGGTTCGTCCGCTGAGGGTTAGTCGGGACCTAAGCCGAGGCCGAAAGGCGTAGGTGATGGACAACTGGTTGATATTCCAGTACCACTACCATCGTTATTATCGATGGCGTGACGCAGGAGGATAGTGTGTGCTAGCTATTGGATGCTAGTCTAAGCATTTAGGCAGTGAAAGTAGGCAAATCCGCTTTCATAATGCTGAGGTGTGATGGGGAAGGTTCCACGGAACCGAAGTACATGATTCCACGCTGCCAAGAAAAGCGTCTAGAGAGAGAAGTAGTGCCCGTACCGCAAACCGACACAGGTAGGTGAGGAGAGAATCCTAAGGCCGGCGGAAGAATTACAGTTAAGGAACTCGGCAAATTGACCCCGTAAGTTCGCGAGAAGGGGTGCCTACGAGAGTAGGCCGCAGAGAATAGGCCCAAGCAACTGTTTAGCAAAAACACAGGTCTCTGCTAAAGCGTAAGCTGATGTATAGGGGCTGACGCCTGCCCGGTGCTGGAAGGTTAAGGGGAACACTTAGCGCAAGCGAAGGTGTGAACTTAAGCCCCAGTAAACGGCGGCCGTAACTATAACGGTCCTAAGGTAGCGAAATTCCTTGTCAGGTAAGTTCTGACCCGCACGAATGGCGTAATGACTTGGGCACTGTCTCAACTGTAAATCCGGCGAAGTTGTAGTGCGAGTGAAGATGCTCGCTACCCGCGATTGGACGGAAAGACCCCGTAGAGCTTTACTGTAGCTTAGCATTGAGTTTTGGTATTGTCTGTACAGGATAGGTGGGAGACTAGGAAACCAGGGCGTCAGCCTTGGTGGAGTCATCCTTGGGATACCACCCTGACAGTACTGAAATTCTAACTGGCGGCCATGAATCTGGTCACAGGACATTGTTAGGTGGGCAGTTTGACTGGGGCGGTCGCCTCCTAAAAAGTAACGGAGGCGCCCAAAGGTTCCCTCAGAACGGTCGGAAATCGTTCGTAGAGTGCAAAGGCAGAAGGGAGCCTGACTGCGACACCCACAAGTGGAGCAGGGACGAAAGTCGGGCTTAGTGATCCGGTGGTACCTCGTGGGAGGGCCATCGCTCAACGGATAAAAGCTACCTCGGGGATAACAGGCTGATCTCCCCCAAGAGTCCACATCGACGGGGAGGTTTGGCACCTCGATGTCGGCTCGTCGCATCCTGGGGCTGAAGTAGGTCCCAAGGGTTGGGCTGTTCGCCCATTAAAGCGGCACGCGAGCTGGGTTCAGAACGTCGTGAGACAGTTCGGTCCCTATCCGTCGCGGGCGTAGGAAATTTGAGAGGAGCTGTCCTTAGTACGAGAGGACCGGGATGGACTGACCTCTGGTGTACCAGTTGTTCTGCCAAGAGCACAGCTGGGTAGCTAAGTCGGGAATGGATAAACGCTGAAAGCATCTAAGCGTGAAGCCAACCTCAAGATGAGATTTCCCATAGCGTAAGCTAGTAAGATCCCTTGAAGAACACAAGGTTGATAGGTCGGGGGTGTAAGCATGGTAACATGTTCAGCTGACCGATACTAATAGATCGAGGGCTTGACCAAATATAGTAAATTAAATATGTGCAATTTTGAAAGAACAAAATCTTTCTAAAACATCTGGTGATGATGTTCTTTAGGGTAACACCCGTTCCCATTCCGAACACGACGGTTAAGCCTTTAGAAGCCGATGGTACTGCACGGGAGACTGTGTGGGAGAGTAGGTGGTCGCCAGGTTAGTTTGGCCCCTTGGTCAAGCGGTTAAGACACCACCCTTTCACGGTGGTAACAGGGGTTCGATTCCCCTAGGGGTCACCATTAACTCGATAAGCTTAGCTTATCGAGTTTTTTTTATGTTTATATAGAGTGTTTCTAACTTGTTAATAAAAGAGTTTTTATGTAGAATATAATAACAAGGAATATAAAAATAAATATTTTATAATAAAAATTAAAAGTCTAATAAAGATAAAGAGGTTACTATAGATGAATTATAATAGTATTATTAAAAAAGCTATTTTTTTAAGAAGACCAAATAGATTTCAAGCCTATGTAGTTTTAGATGGAGAAGAGTTATTGGTTCATGTTCCTAATACAGGAAGATGTAGAGAAATATTAAAAGAGGGATGTACTGTACTTTTAAGAAAGGGAACTACTCCAAATAGAAAAACTCCCTATGATTTAATAGCAGCATACAAGGGAGAAACTTTAATAAGTATAGATTCTCAAATTCCTAATAAAGTTGTGGAAGAAGCACTTAGAAACAATAAAATAAAGGAATTAAGAAAATTTAATAATATAAGTAGAGAGAAAACTTTTGGAAAATCTAGATTTGATTTTAAATTACAAGATGGAAATGAAAATACATATTTTTTAGAAGTAAAGGGTGTAACCTTAGAAGAAAACGGGGAAACTAGATTTCCAGATGCACCAACTGAAAGAGGAAGAAAACACATATTAGAGTTAATTGAAGTAAAAAAATTAGGTATGGGAGCAGGAATAATTTTTTTAATTCAAATAGAGAATGTTTCTAAGTTCTCTCCTAATGATGATACTGACCCAAAATTCGGAGAGGCCCTAAGATTGGCGAAGGCTAAAGGGGTAGATGTATTTGCGTATAATTGTAAAGTTACAGAAGAAGAAATAGAGTTACTTAATCCGGTTGAAATAATATTATAAATTATAGGAAATATAATTTATTTATTTTAAGTAGATAATAGTAGAATTTTTAAGATATAGATTAGAAATATAATAAAGAATATAAATTAGTATTTGAGATTATGAAAGGTGGTGAACTTTAGTTAGCTTAATTTATATATTACTATTTTAATATTAAATGATGAAAATTAATAAATTTTATATTGTAATATATTAAACTAGCCTCACTAAAGATATTAATTATGAAATTTAAATATTGTCCACTATGTGGTGAAAAATTAGAGCTTAAGGATAGCTGGGATGAGGGAATGGTACCTTATTGTAAGAGACATGGCATGATGTTTTTTGATTTGCCTAAACCATGTATTGTTGTTGCTGTAATAAAAGGTGATGAAATAATTTTATTAAAACAAAGTTATATATATAAAAACTCTAAAGTACTAATATCTGGATATGTTGGAGTAGATGAGTGTGCTGAAGAAACTGTTTATAGAGAAGTAAAAGAGGAAACAGGTATAGTAGTTAAGGATATAAAATATTTAGGAAGTGACTTTGTAGATGGCAAAGAATTACTTATGTTAACTTATTTAGCATATTATGAATCAGGTGAAATAAAAAAGTCAAATGAAGTAGAAGGAGCTGCTTGGTACAATATAGAGGATGCTCTTTGTGAGTTAAATGAAGATAGAATTGGAAAAAGAGTAGTAAAAAAACTTTTAAAAGAAATTGGATATGAAGGTACTAAAGCTTTTAGATGTGAAGGAAATGATTGTAATGTATAAAAATTTTTATTAATAATATTTTCTTAGGGTATTGCATTAATTAAAGTTTTTTAGTAACATTATAGAAAATCAATTAATATAATAAAAATATAAATGAATTAGAAATAGGACCAAAGTAGAGGTGCTGTAATTAAGAGTATTCATAAGTAGCTGACGAGCGATGAGATATGATGAAAGGAATTATGGCCGAAGGATAATTGATGGTAATTAATTTTTCTGGGTATATGTAAAATATGCATATAACTGTCACTTTAAAAAAGTGGAGTGCTACAAGGTACGCTAAGTTGCGATTAAAGCAGCAAAGGTGTTCCTTTGCTGTTTTATTTATTGGAATTAAATGCCAAAATCTCGGTAGCTTTGCATACTTTTATACTCTGCCACTAAAAACTTAATTGTGTGGAGGGAAAAGATATGAAATTATTTGGATCAATGAAAGTAGAAGGAAATGAATTGTATGTGGGAGGAATAAAAGCAAGTACTTTAAGTAAAGAGTATGGAACTCCTTTATATATAGTTGACGAAGAGTTAGTTAGAAGCAATTGTAAAAGGTTCTACAATGCTATGAAATGTGAAGAAAGAGGAAACAGAGTTACCTATGCAGGGAAGGCATTTATAAACATGTCAATGTGCAATTTAGTTAATGAGGAGAATTTATATTTAGATGTAGTTTCAGGGGGAGAACTTTATACAGCATATAAAGCTGGGTTCCCGTTAGAAAGAATATATTTCCATGGAAATAACAAATCTAATTATGAAATAGATTTAGGTGTTAGATTAGGGATAGGAAGATTTATAGTAGATAATTTGCATGAATTAGAAATTTTAAATTCAATAGCGCAAGAATATGGAAGGATTCAAAAGGTTTATTTAAGAATAACTCCAGGAGTAGAAGCTCATACTCATGAATATATAAAAACAGGACAGTTGGATTCAAAATTTGGGTTCCCTGTGATTGGAGATACTGTATATGATGTGGTTAAAAGAGCTATAGAGTTAGAGTATATAGAACTGAGTGGATTACATTGTCATATAGGATCACAAATATTTGATTTAGAACCTTTTGAGGACACAACAGAGATAATGTTAAATCTTATAAATGATATAAAAAATAAATTTGGATATGAAATAAAAGAGCTAGATTTAGGTGGTGGATTTGGTATATATTATACGGAAGGAGATCAACCTAAGGAAATAGAGGAATATTGCTCAGTTATAATAAATAAGGCTGAGGAAGTTTGTAAAAATTTAAATATGAATATTCCTATATTAAGTGTAGAACCAGGAAGAAGTATTGTAGGAAATGCAGGATTAACTCTTTATACTGTTGGAGCTATAAAAGAAATCCCTAATATAAGGAAATATGTTAGTGTAGATGGTGGAATGAGTGATAATATAAGGCCAGCATTATATAGTGCAAATTATGAGTCATTAATAGCTAATAGAGTTTATGATAATTCTAAAGAAGTAGTAACTGTAGCAGGAAAATGCTGTGAATCAGGAGATGTACTTTTAAATTCTATAGAAATGCCTAAAATGGAAACTGGAGATATATTAGCAATAATGTCCACTGGAGCTTATGGTCATTCAATGGCTAATAACTATAATAGGATACCTAAAGCGGCTGTAGTTAGTGTAAATAATGGAAACTCGAGAGTGATGTGTAAAAGAGAAACTTATGAAGATCTGCTTAGAAACGAATGTTTTTAATTTATGATATAAGTTGCATGGTAAAAACTATGCAACTTTTTTTATTTAAAATGATTTAGAATACTTCATTAAAGTATATAATAAAAGGTGAAGTAGTAAATAAATTAATAAATATGAATTTAATTAGAGTTTATATATACTTATATCAAATTTTTAGTTAAAATTGATTGAAAAATATTTAATAAAAAAAAGACATAAAAAAGACATAAAAGGATGATAAAATTATAGTAAAATATTTTTCAAACTTGAGGAAAAAACTATGAATTAAAGTTTACAAAGTTATGGTAATTTATGATATACTTATATTTGATACTTTTAAATTTTTTAAAGTAGAAAATTCTAAAATTGGTGAGAATTAATTTAAAATAAATTTTTAATATTTCTCATATTAATATTCGGAACAAGGAGTATAAAATGAAAAAATTGATAGTTGATAGAATAGAAGGACATTTTATTGTATGTGAAGATGAAAATGAAAAGATTTTAGAATTAAATAAGGATGACGTAATAGGAGAGATAAAAGAGGGGGATGTTTTAGTAAAAGGTAAGGATGGAAAGTTTCTTTCTGATAAAGCGCTTACAATGAAAAGAAAAAAAGAAATAGAAGACTTAATGAAAGGTATGTGGGAATAGGAATGGGCACTAGTAATTCAAAAAAGACATCATTCTTTTTAGATTGGATTGTACCAATCTTAGCAGCTTTACTATTAGCTTTTTTGATTCACAAATTTTTATTGTTTAAAATAAAAGTTCCTACAGGGTCAATGATGCCGACAGTAGAGATTGGAGATCAATTATTTGTTACTAGAATATACAATACTTCCAATATTAAAAGAGGAGATATAGTTGTATTCAATTCAGATGAATTTAGTGAACCGCTTCTTAAACGTGTTATAGGATTACCAGGTGATCACGTTGAAATAAAAAGTGATGGTTCAGTCTATGTAAATGGAAATAAACTTGAAGAAGATTATGTTAAATATCCAGGTGGAAAAACTGATATGTCTTTTAATGTGCCTGAAGGAAAATTTTTAATGTTAGGTGACAATAGAAATAACAGTGATGATGCTAGATATTGGAATGATCCATATGTAGATGGAAAAGACATAGAAGCAAAAGCACAGATAACAGTATATCCTTTTAATAGAATAGGATTTGTAAAATAAACGTTAGAAAAGGAGGAATGAGAGATGTTTAAAGATAAAAAAATGCTTAAATATATTCTCATATATGGTATTATAGCATTTGGTATAGTACTAACCTTTAACATGGTTAAAGATGAAATGCTATATGAAAAAGTAGATTATAGTACTTTTATGCAAATGGTAGAGAAAAAAGAAGTTAAAGCGGTGAATTTTTCAGGAAATCAAATTGAAATAACACCTTCAGATAGTAGTGAATTAAAAGGAAAAATATTATATACAACTAACCCAGCAGTTGCTGGTATTACTCAACCAGAGTTACTTAAGGACTTAAATGCATCAGGTGTAAGTTTTAATGTTACTAAACCTGAAAACTATCAATTTTTAGGATTCTTAATGTCATGGATATTCCCATTATTACTTATATTCTTTTTAGGAAGAATGATGTTCTCTAAGATGAATAATAAAATGGGTGGCGGAGTGATGTCATTTGGAAAAAATAATGCTAAGCTTTATGCTGAAAATGAAACTGGAATAACATTTAAAGATGTTGCAGGTCAAGAAGAGGCAAAAGAATCATTAGTAGAAATAGTAGACTTTTTACATGATACTAGTAAATATGTTGCTATTGGAGCTAAGCTTCCTAAAGGAGCTTTATTAGTAGGGCCTCCAGGAACAGGTAAAACTTTACTTGCTAAAGCTGTTGCAGGAGAAGCAAAAGTACCATTTTTCTCAATGTCAGGTTCTGACTTCGTAGAAATGTTTGTTGGTATGGGAGCTGCAAGAGTAAGAGATTTATTCAAGCAAGCTGAAGAAAAAGCACCATGTATAGTATTTATAGATGAGATTGATGCTATTGGTAAGAGTAGAGAAGGTTCTATTCAAGGTAATGATGAAAGAGAACAAACTCTTAATCAATTATTAACTGAAATGGATGGTTTTGATTCCTCTAAAGGAGTAGTTATATTAGCAGCTACTAATAGACCAGAGGTTTTAGATAAAGCTTTATTAAGACCAGGTAGATTTGATAGAAGAATAATTGTTGATAGACCAGACTTAATAGGAAGAGAAGAAATATTAAAAGTTCACTCTAGAGATGTTAAGTTATCAGATGATGTATCTTTAGAAGAAGTAGCAAAATCTACTCCAGGTGCTGTTGGAGCTGATTTAGCTAACATAGTTAACGAAGCTGCCTTAAGGGCTGTAAAGCATGGTAGAAAGTTTGTAATTCAAGAAGATTTAGATGAAGCTGTTGAGGTTATAATAGCTGGTCAAGAAAAGAAAGATAGAATTCTTTCACCAAAAGAAAAGAAAATTGTTGCTTACCATGAGGTTGGGCATGCATTAGTTGCTGCTTTATTAAACAATACAGATCCAGTTCATAAGATAACTATAGTTCCAAGAACAATGGGAGCTTTAGGTTATACAATGCAACTTCCAGAAGAAGAAAAGTACTTAGTTTCTAAGGATGAAATGATAGATCAGATATCAGTTATGCTTGGAGGTAGAGCAGCTGAAGAAGTAGTATTTAATACAATAACTACTGGGGCTTCAAATGATATAGAAAGAGCTACTCAATCAGCTAGAAATATGATAACTATATATGGTATGAGTGATAGATTTGATATGATGGCTTTAGAAGCTATGAGTAGTAGATATTTAGATGGAAGACCAGTTAGAAACTGTTCAGAGACTACAGCTGCTATAGCTGATGAAGAAGTATTATCTGTTATTAAGAAAGCTCATGAAAAATCAATTAAGCTTTTAATTGAAAATAGAGAGTTATTAGATGAAATAACAGGAGTTCTTTTAGATAAAGAAACTATAATGGGTGAGGAATTCATAGAAATAGTTTATGGGAAATATCCAGAAAAAAGAGAAGCCGATGAAAAGGCTAAGAAAGAAATTCAAAGCCTAAGAGAACAAGCATTAGCTAAGAGAAAAGAAAAAGAAGAAGCAATTAAGAAGGCTAGAGAAGAAGCCTTAAGATTAGAAGAAGAAGAAAGAAAACAAGCTGAATTAAAAGCTATGATTGAAGCTCAAGAGGAAGCAGCAAGATTAGCTAAAGCTAATAATGAAGCATTGGATTTAGCTAAAGAACCTGAAGATCAAAAGAAAGATGATAACTCTACAAATAAAATTGATGGTGAATAAATCTTAAACAACATTCTAGAAAAAGTTTTAAAATTTGGCTGTGTTTTAAACGCAGGTTGATTTTAGATAGAACCGCAAGTTATGTCTGAATGATTAGCTAAAATCAATAGCTAATTAAACAGAGTTTAATTTTATATGGCAATAAAAAGTGTATGAAGTTAAAAATGCTTCATGCACTTTTTGACTTTTCATTTATATTTTTGTTTAGAGGAAATCTTAGTGGTATAATTGGTTATAATGTAAGAGAGAAAATAAGAAAGGAAGATTTTAATGACTGATAAAAAAGATATAGAGTTTTTAGTTGAAGAGAAAAAATTAGAGGAAGTTTCTAATATATTAAATGAAGAAATGCTTTCATATATAAATAAAAGAAAATTTGTAACAGAATACATATTAGATTATAGAAAAAATGCAGTTGAAGAATATAAAGATGATGAAGATAAATTAATAGAATATTTTGATCATGAGAGATATGTAAAAGAACAGGCATTTACTACAATAGATAGAAGATTAAAGGAATTAACAATATTAAAAGATTCTCCTTACTTTGGAAGAGTTACATTTAATGATTTAGAATTTGAGCAAAAAGATACATTATATGTTGGGAGATTTGGAGTAACTCCAGAGGGAAGTTATGAGCCAGTAGTAGTTGACTGGAGAGCACCAGTTGCTTCACTTTTCTATCATGGAAGCTTAGGAGAGGCAACATATAATTCACCAGATGGACCTATAAAATGTGACATAGAAGGAAGAAGACAGATTATAGTTAAAAAAGGAGAGTTAAAAGGGGTATTTGATTCTGCTATAGATGTAAAAGATGATATATTACAAATGGTTTTAAGTAATAATAGTTCTGATAAGCTTAAAGATGTAATAATGACAATACAAAAAGAACAAGATGAAATAATAAGAAAAGATAGAACTGCTAATGTAGTAGTAAATGGAGTAGCAGGTAGTGGTAAAACAACAATTGCTCTTCATAGAGTAGCATATCTTTTATATAACTATAGAAAAGAATTAGAAGATAAAGTTCTTATTTTAGGACCAAATGGTATATTCATGGAGTATATTTCACAGGTATTACCTAGTCTTGGAGAAGTTGGAGTTAAGCAAGAAACTTTTGCTAGCTTTGCTTTAAAAGAGATGGATGAGGAAGTATATATTATGAGTTTTGACAAGTATTTAGAAAAAATACTTTCAAAGGATGAGGAATTCATAAAAGATGCTACTTATAAAAATTCATATGATATAATTAATGATTTAGATAAACTAATTATTGATATGGATAAGGAGTATTTTAATATTAAAGATGTAAAATACTTTGGTGAAGTAGTGCTTTCTAAAGAAGAGATAGAAGAGATGTTCACTAAGCATTATGAATACATGCCTTTATTCAGAAGAAGCGATAAAATTAAGAGAATAATCTT
Organism: Clostridium sp. LIBA-8841; assembly: GCF_057782475.1. Lineage (NCBI taxonomy): Bacteria > Bacillati > Bacillota > Clostridia > Eubacteriales > Clostridiaceae > Clostridium > Clostridium sp. LIBA-8841. The sequence continues at coordinate 877,003 of NZ_CM173488.1, forward strand.
ATCTAAAATAAAGGATAAGAGAGATGAAAAAGTTTGGGAACTTAATCAAGAATTAAGAAAAGAGAAGGAAAAATTAACTCCAGAAGAGCTTTTAGTTGAAGAAAATAACTTAGAATTTAGAAGAAAATTAAGAATAAGAGAAATTGTTAAAGAAGTAATGGATTCAAGAGCTAAGTTAGATAGTTGGATTTCTAGAGAAAGTATTGTTGATATATATGATAGATTTAATGGAGATAAAAAGGAATACACATTAAATGATTTAGCACCAATGCTTTATTTAGCTATAAAGTTAGAGGGGAAAAAAGCTTCTAAAGATTATAGACATGTGGTTATAGATGAGGCTCAGGATTATTCACCACTTCAATTTAAAGTTGTAAGAGAGTTAACAGGAACTAAATATTTCACAATTGTTGGGGACGTTAATCAAAGACTTGTTAAATATTTAGATGTAGCATCAATGATGGAATTAGAAAAAATATTTAATGATGTGAATCCAGAAATATATGACCTAAATAAAAGTTACAGAAGTACTTATGAAATAATAGAATATGCAAATAAGTATCTTAACGAAGATAGAATAATACCACTTGTTAGACATGGTAAACCTGTAGAAGAATTAGAATTTAATAACACTGAGGAATTTGTGGATACAGTTATTGAGTCTTTAAGAGAGTTTTCTAATGATGGATTAGAAAGTATAGCTATAATAACAAGAGATAAAAAAGAGTTAGATATGGTTTATAACTTAATCAGTGATAAAGTTCATTTAGTCAAGTTTGACAATGAGGATGTACTATATAAAGGAGGAAATGTTATAATACCATCATATTTTGCAAAGGGATTAGAATTTGATGGAGTTATAATGGTTGATAGTAGAGAAAGTGAAGAGAATGAGGATTTAATAAAATATATAATGAGTACTAGAGCTCTACATAGATTAAAAGAAATAAAGTTTAGATAAATTCTTATTTTGTTTATTAAAAGCATAAAGGTATTAGAGAGATAATTCTCTAATATCTTTATGCTTTTTTATATTTAGAATTTATTTCGTTTTTGGGAAGTTTATATAAAATTTGTTTAACATAATAATAAAATGTATAAAAACACAGGAAATATACAGAGGATATTTATGATGAATTTATAAAAAATATGCAATAAAATTGATTAAATAATTATATAATACCTTTTCAAAAGGAGTAAATTAATAAAATATATACTATAAAAATAAATTAATAGCAAAAAACAATGATGAGGAATATATTGGTTTTAAAAAATATATTGCAATTTTATTCATCAATAACGTATAATTATACAAGAAGGAAGCAATAAGTGAATAAATATTAGGGGGAATAAATATGAAAAAGAATTTGTTTAAAAAAATATTATCAATAGCTATGATCGGGGGATTAACTTTAAGCTTAGCAGGATGTGGGGCAAATGCTACTAAGGGAGAAAATGATTCTAATGGAAAAGTAGCTAAAATAAAAGAAAATGGAAAGTTAGTTGTTGGATTAAGTGCAGATTATGCGCCTTATGAATTTCATATAATGAAAGATGGAAAAGATCAGATAGTTGGATTTGATATAGACATAGCAAAGGAAATTGCAAAGGATATGGACGTTGATTTAGAAATTAAAGAAATGGACTTTGGGGCTATAGTTCAATCAGTTAAAAGTGGAGCCATTGATCTTGGAATTTCAGGAATAACTCCTGATGAAAAAAGAAAAGAAGCTGTAGATTTTTCAGATATTTATTATGAAGCAGATCAAGGAATTTTAATAAATAAAAACAATAAGGACTCTATAAAAGGCATTGAAGATTTAAAAGGAAAGAAAGTTGGAGCTCAAATAGGATCTATACAAGCTGAAATAGCAAATGGAATAGAAGGAGCAGATGTCAAACTTTTAGATAATGTAAATACTTTAATTTTAGAATTAAAAACAGGAAAGCTCGATGCTTTAATAGTAGAATTACCAGTTGCAAAAATAGCTACTGAAGTTAATGAGGAGTTAGCTACTGCAGACAATGGTATAAAAAATTCAGAGGGAGGATCAGCTATAGCAATACAAAAAGGAAATAAGGATTTAGTTGATCAAGTAAATGCTACAATTAAAAAATTAAAAGATGATGGAAATATGGATCAATTTGTAAATGATGCTATTGAATTAGTTCCATATCAAAAGAAAGAGTAATAATAAAAGTTTTAATAATTAGGGGGCAATACACATGGAGGGCTTAGACTTTGGTTTTTTAAAAGAGTATTTTCCAATATTTTTGGAAGGTGCTAAGTGGACATTAATAATTTCAGCAATAACAGTTATTTTGGGAGCTTTATTAGGAACAATTTTATGCTTTATGAAGCGTTCTAAAATTTCAATATTTAAAGTTAGAATATTAAAAGTAATTTCTAGTGCTTACGTAGAATTAGTAAGAGGAACACCTCTTTTATTACAAATATATATAGTTTATTTCGGATTACCTTCATTTGGGATACAATTAGGAGTGCTAACTTCATGTATTGTTGCTATTTCATTAAACTCAGCAGCTTATGTTTCAGAAATAATAAGAGCAGGAATAGATGCTATTGATAAAGGTCAGTTAGAAGCGGCTAGAAGTTTAGGTATGACAGAAGGAATGGCTATGAGGCTTATAATACTTCCGCAAGCTATAAAAAATATACTTCCAGCTATAGGAAATGAATTCGTTGCTATAATTAAGGAATCATCTATGGCATCTACAATAGGTGTAGCAGAACTTATGTATTCATCAAAGATAGTCACAGGGGCTACCTATAAAGGATTTGAGCCACTTATTGTTATCGCTATGTTCTATTTTGTTATGACGTTTAGTTTAGGAAGAGCTATAGCTTATATAGAAAGGAAGTTGAATAAAGCATGATAAATGTTAGTAATTTATATAAAAATTTTGGGAAAAATGAAGTGTTAAAAGATATAAGTGAAACAATAGAAAAGGGAGAAGTTGTTGTTATAATTGGCCCTTCAGGATCAGGAAAAAGTACATTTTTAAGATGTTTAAATCTATTAGAGGAACCTACTTCAGGAGTAATTAACTTTGAAGGAGAAGATATAACAAATAAGAATGTTGATATAAATAAAATAAGAGAAAAGATGGGAATGGTCTTTCAACAATTTAATCTTTTCCCACATAAAACAGTTATGGAGAATTTAACTATAGGACCAACTAAAATAAAAAAAGTTTCTAGTGAGAATGCTATAAAGAAAGGAAATGAGTTATTGGAAAAAGTAGGTCTTTTAGATAAAAAAGATGCTTATCCTAATTCTCTTTCAGGAGGACAAAAGCAAAGAATAGCCATAGCAAGAGCTTTGGCTATGGAACCTGATGTTATGCTTTTTGATGAACCAACATCGGCTTTAGATCCTGAAATGGTAGGAGAAGTTTTAAATGTTATGAAGTCTTTAGCAAAGGATGGAATGACTATGGTTGTAGTAACCCATGAAATGGGTTTTGCAAAGGAAGTAGGAGATAGAATTTTGTTCATGGATGAAGGTAAAATTATTGAAGAAGGCACTCCAGAGGAGATATTTGAGAATCCTAAAAATTCAAGAACACAAGATTTTTTATCAAAAGTTTTATAGTAGCCTTTAGAAGATTAAATTTTAATAGGTTTAATCTTTTAAATAAATTAATTAGTACAAAAAGAGGACATAAAGATTTAAAGCTTTATGTCCTCTTTTGTATTTTTAAGAAAAAAATAAATTCTTAACAAAACTTAATTATTTTTTATGAAAAATTTACTGTAAATGATATAATAATGAGAGTAAAGATTAAAATAATAAAGATAGTGAGGAAAATTTTATGAAGGAAAAAGTAAAAAGCTTTTTTAAGTGTAACTGGGTTTTTATTTTCCTAGTGATAACACTTCAAATAAAATCAATGTTGCTTTTATCAATGCTTAGAACACCAGGATCTACAAGTATTAACTTATCTTCAATGTATTTTACTCCTCCAGCTTGGTGGGGACATATAGCAATAGTAACATTAATAGCAAGTTTTGTTTACTTGTTTAAAGGTAAAGGAAGAATGTGGTCAGCTATAGTAATCGATATATTAGTGACATTACTATTTATAGCTGATATTTGGTACTACAGAGTAAATGGTACTTTTTTATCAATAAGACATATAATTGAGCCAGGGATTTTTAATCCTGTAGGAAAGAGTTTATTTAATTTTGCTCCTGTAGATTTAGTATTTATAGTAGACTTTATATTATTATTTTTAGTTTATAACTTTACAGGTTTAAAAAATGTAAAGTACAAGAGTAATATAAAAACTAGATTAATTGCATTTATATGTGTATTTGGAATAAGTGCAACTGTAATAGGAATATCCCATTATTATATAGATATTGAAAGGAAATCTGATAAAAGTTTCCTTAGAATATCATGGGCACCATTCCAAACAATTAGTGATATGAGTCCTTTAGGATATCATGGATATGATATTTATTACTATTCAAATAGAGAGCAGACTTTAAGTGATGCTCAGAAAAATGAAATTAAAGAATGGTTTAATGAAAACAAAGAGGACTTACCAGACAATAAATACAAAGGAATGCTTGAAGGCAAGAATCTTATAGCTTTACAGGTTGAATCTCTTGAAAACTTTGTTATAGGCCAAAAAGTATATGGTCAGGAGATTACTCCAAATATAAATAAGCTTTTAAAGAATAGTTTGTATTTTGATAATATAAAGGAACAAAATAACTCAGGAACAAGCTCAGATGCCGATTTAATGGTTAATACATCAATATTACCAGTTAGAGAAGGAACTACATTCTTTGGATATCCATGGACTGAATATAATACTCTACAGGATTTACTAGAAAGTAAAGGATATACAACAATTTCAACACATCCAGAGGTTCCAGGAAATTGGAATTGGGCTGAAGTTCATAAAGCATTTAATGCAGATGAAATATGGGATGCATCTCAATTTGATCAAAGTGAAATAATAGGACTTGGAATGTCAGATGAGTCTTATTTAAAACAGGTTGGAGATAAACTAAAAGATCAAAAACAACCATTCTATACATTCTTAGTAACATTAACAAGTCATGGACCTTTTGATATGCCTAAGGATAAGCAGTATTTAGACTTGCCTGAAGATTTAAATAACAATATGCTAGGAGCATATTTCCAAAGTATTAGATATACAGATCAAGCAATTGGAGATTTCTTAAACCAATTGAAAGAGGAAGGTCTTTTAGATAATACTGTAATAATGCTTTATGGAGATCATGGCGGAGTTCATAAATTCTATGAAGATCAAATAAAAGACGCACCATTAGCAGGTGATTGGTGGAAAGATGATCATAAAGAAATACCTTTCTTAATATATAACCCAAGCATTAAAGGGGAAACTATATCAAAAGAAGGTGGGCAAATAGATTTCTTACCAACTGCAGCATATCTTTTAGGATTTAATAGAGATGCATTTGATAATACATCAATGGGTAGAGTTTTAGTAAATACAAATAGAAATGCAACAATATTAAATGATGGAACAATAGTAGGAAATCCAACTATTGAGGAAAGGGTTCATTTAGAAAATTCATTTAATATTGCAGATATGGTTATACAAGGTAATTATTTTAAGAATAATTAATAAAATTAAAAGCTATTAGTTCGATTTTGAAAATAATCTAGCTAATAGCTTTTAAATATGTATTTTTTTAGTAAAAAACGTAAACTATAAACAAAATAAGTATGGTATAATATTAATCGTTGTAAAACTTGGAAAAACAAGTATTTTATTGATGGAGGCCTACTGATGGAATTTAAAGAAAAAAATAATAATGAGATAAGCAGTAAGCAGGAAAGTTTTTTTGTAAGTCTATTCAAATTGATGAGACCTAAGCAGTGGATAAAAAACTTTTTTGTCTTTGGGGCTTTAATATTTTCATATAGTTTCCTTGATTTAAATAAGGATATTTATGCAATTATTACATTTATACTATTTTGTTTAATATCATCTACTGTCTATATTATGAATGACATTTTAGATGTAGAGAAAGACAGGGTACATCCTAAAAAAAGGTTTAGACCTATTGCAAGTGGAGCAATTTCAATAAAGGAAGCTGAAATAGCTTTATTTATTTTGCTAGTATTTAGTATGACATGCGCCTTTTTTATTAATAGGAAGTTGTTTTTTATACTAGCAGTATATTTTATAAACAATATTTTTTATTCATTTAAAATAAAAAATGTAGTAATATTAGATGTTATTTCAATTGCTTTTGGATTTATATTAAGAGTCATTGCTGGGGGAGTAGTTATTGATGTTTCATTATCTGGATGGATATTATTATGTACTTTCTTTATAGCATTATTTTTAGGATTTGAAAAAAGAAGAAATGAGATAATTAAATTAGAAGAAAAGGCTACTGAACATAGAAAAATATTAGATGATTATTCGGATGAATTATTAAAACAGTTTTCGGATATTACATTAACTTGCACTGTTATAGCTTATGCTATGTATACATTCGTAGCTTATGACACTTCTTATATGATGATAACAAATGTTTTTGTTATTTATGGACTTTTCAGATATAAATATTTAAGCATGAAAAAAGGTCAAGGGGGAAGTCCTACCGAAACAATATTAACAGATAAAAGTATAATAATTGATGTAATATTATGGGCAGTTACAAGTGTAATAATACTTTTATGGATAGTTTAATAGTTTAAATTTACTTAGTTATATATTATTTTTATGATATATAAAGTTAATTGTGTATTTATTTAAGAAATGAGGTATAAGGATGAAATCTATAAAGATTGCTTTATTTGATATTGATAAGACCTTAATAAATGGTGATTCTATGTTTAAGCTATTAAAGTACACTATAAAAAAATATCCGAGAGCTAAATGGAATTTACCAAAACTTTTTTTTATGTTAGTCTCATATAAATTAAAGTTTATTGATACTAAAAAGGCAAAAGAGAATATGTTTTATACTCTAAATTATTTAAATAATAATGATCTTGAAGAGTTTTATAATGAGGTAATAAAAGCTACAGTATATAATGATGCCATAGAAGAGATTAAAAAGCTAAGAGAAATGGATTATTACATATTATTAGTATCTGCTTCTCCAGAATGTTATTTGAAATTTTTTGAAATAGAAGATTACGTAGATGGAGTAATAGGAACAAAATTAAGTTTGAAAAATGACAGATACATAAATAAGATAGAGGGAGAAAATTGCAAAGGAAAAGAGAAAGTAAAAAGAATAACTGAGTATCTAAAAGAAAAAGATTTATGCATCAATAAGGCTGAATCTGTAGCTTATTCAGATTCCCTTTCAGATTTACCTATGTTTAATTTGGTAGGAAAGGCATATTTAATAAATTATAATAAGAAAAATTTAGATTATGAAATACTAAGATGGAAGTAGGAGAAGGTTGTGAAAGAAAATAAGCTTTGGAAGGGAATATTACTAATAGTAATATCAGCTTTGTGTACTTCATTTGGACAACTTTTTTGGAAAATTGGAGTAAATCAGAGCATATGGATTATATTATTAGGATTTATTCTTTATGGTGTTGGAGCATTAACGATGATAATAGCATTTAAATTTGGTGAATTATCAATTTTACATCCTCTTATGTGTATAGGATATATTTTTGCTCTAATAAATGGATTTGTATTTCTAAATGAAAGAGTGTCATTTTTACAATTGGTAGGAATAGTTGTGATAATTATAGGAATTGTATTCATAGCAAGGGGGGATGAAGGTGAATAAGATATATTTTTTATTCCCTATAATGACTCTTTTGGGAGCATTAGGTGGATACTTTTTTAAAAGAGGAGCAGATAACTTAAATGGACTATTATCGCTTATTTTAAATTGGAGAGTTTATATTGGCGGAATATTTTACGTAAGTGCAGCACTTTTAAACATAGTAGCACTTAAGTTTTTACCATATAGTATTGTTTTACCTTTAACTGCCATGACATATATATGGACAATGATAATATCAAAAATAGCTTTAGGAGAGAAGATAACTAGAAATAAAATAATAGGAACTATTTTAATAATAATAGGATCTATTTTTATAGCTATGTAGTTTAAATGAATATAAATTTATAACTAGTAATTTGCAAAAAAAATATGAATATGGTGTGTTTTTAAAATTTCATAAGCTAATATAAAATTACACTTTATACATTTATTAATTTAAGAGTGTTTTAGCTAAGTGAAAATAAAAATAAATTATATTTAAAAATAAAAAAGGAGGATATTTTATGCCAAAGAGTAATGGACTTTTAAGTAAAATAGGTAGGTTTCTTAAGAAATTTCCTTTAGAAATACTATTCTATCTTTTACTTGTATTTAAAATTACTGTATTTTGTACAATGCTAAAGAGTAATAGCGGAATGGAACTAAATTTAGGGTTTGTATATGGATTAATAGATTATAAAATAATATATCTTTTATTCCCATTATTATTCATAAGTTTTGGATTCTTATTTAAAAGATGGGGGAAATTCATATACTTATATATTGTGGATTTAGGAATTTCAGCACTTTTAATTTTTGATTTACTTTACTACAGACTTTATGGAACTTTTCCATCAATAAAGTTCTTAATTTATCCAGATTTATTTAATCCTTTAAATAAGGACTTGCTATTCTTTAGAAGTAGAATGCTTTTATTTTTAATAGATTTAGTGTTACTACCTATACTTTACATATTATTTAGAAAGTACACTAAGAATTGGTATTTTGGTAAGCTTAAATATAGAATTATAGCATTTTTATTAACATTCTTAGTTCCTAGTGGATGTATATTGGGAAAATACTATTTATATGATGTTAAGGATATAACTAATGGAGAAAAGGGATTCTTAAGAGTTGCTTGGACACCTACTAGTGGACTTTTCAGAGCTACTCCTTTAGGATATCATTTCTTTGATATTTATAAGACTTTAGTTCTTGATAAGGATATAAAATTAAGTGATCAAGAAAAGCAAGAGGTACAAAGCTGGCTTGATGCTAACTATGAGAATTTACCTGATAATCAATACAAAGGGGAGTTAAAAGGTAAAAATTTAGTTGTTATACAAGTTGAATCTTTAGAGGACTTCGTTATAGGCAAAAAAGTAGATGGACAAGAAATAACTCCAACACTAAATTCAATGTTAAAGAATTCATATTATTTCCCTAATATTTATGAAGAAAATTTAACTGGATTTAGTTCAGATGCTGACTTAATGGTTAATACAGGTATGTTACCAGTAACTAATGCTGCAACATCATTTGCATATCCAAGTAGAACATTAACAACTTTACCATCTTTATTAGAAAAGGATGGTTATACTACGGTTTCAGCTCATCCTGAGGTTGCTGGAAGCTGGAACTGGGGAGAAGTACATCATAGTTTATTAAAATTCCAAAATTCATACACATTATATGATTTTAATGAAGATGAAATAATAGGATTAGGAATATCAGATAAGAGTTATTTATCACAATTAGCAACGAAAGCAGGAAGTTTAAAACAACCATTTTATCTATTTACAGTTACTTTAACAAATCATGGTCCTTTTGAAATTGATGATGCGCATACAACAATAAAAGTACCAAGTGAAATAGACGGAACTCTTTTAGGACAATACTTTAAGACTGTAAGATATACAGATGAAGCTATTAAGATGTTTATGGATAAATTAAAGGCTGAGGGTAGATTCGATGACACAGTATTTGTTATATATGGAGACCATGCTGGTCCTAATAAATACTATAAAGATCAATTAAAAGATGTTAATTTTGACGGAAACTATTGGAAACTTGATGAGAAGAAAGTTCCACTTATAATTTATAACCCATCAATAAAAGGAAAGACAATAGAAACTAAAGGTGGTCTTATAGATGTTATGCCAACAGTTTCATATTTACTAGGTGTTAATGATGGAAGCTTAAGAAATGTAATTGGAAGAAATCTTTTAAATACAAATAGAAATATAGCACCACTTCCAGGTGGAGAAGTAGCCGGAGAAGCTAAATCACAAGATGAGTTAAATCACGTTAAACAATCTTATGATATATCAACTAAAATAATAAGATCAGATTACTTTAAAAATAATTAATACTCATGTCTCATTAATAGTGGAGGAGTAGGTAATTAAAATTTATCTTAAACAGAATTAAAAAGAGTAGAAATGAGAATTATCATTTCTACTCTTTTTTAACAAGTAAAATCTCTATCTATAGTTATTATACAGTTATATTGTGGATGAGTCTCTTTAACAGCATTTATTATGCTTTCCTTTAACTCACTTTCAGACATAACTTTTTTTAGTTTTTCTGGGTTTACAACCACATCAAATATAAGATTTTTCTTTTCACCATGACCAATAATCCTAAAATCATGCATTGATTCTATTAATGGATTATATTTGATTATTTTATCTATTTCTTCTTTAGCTTGTTTTATTTCATCATCTTCTATACAGATAGGGTCCATATGAATTACTAAATAAATTTTAAGCTTTTTAGAAATTTCTCTTTCAGCCATATCTATAATATCGTGTATTTTCATAACATTTATATCAGATGGTATTTCAGCATGAATTGAAGCCATACATTTTCCTACACCGTAGTTATGAATTATAAGGTCATGAACACCTATAATATTATCGTATGATAAAACCATATCTCTAATATTTTTTGCAAGCTCAGGATCAGGAGCTTCTCCTAATAGTGGATTTATAGTTTCTTTTATTAAAGTGAATCCAGCGTATAATATAGCTAGTGAAACAATAACTCCTATATATCCATCAATAGGAAATGTAGTAAACTTAGCTGCTAAGAATGATATAGCAACGCATGTTGATGTGAACACATCACCTAAAGCATCAACTGAAGTAGCTTTAAGAGCTGAAGAATTTATTCTTTCACCTGTAATCTTATTAAATCTACTTAACCAAAATTTGAAGAATATTGAGATTACAAGTAGAATAAAAGGAATTAGTTCAAAATTGACATGGGTGGGGTTCATAATTCTTTCTATTGATGATTTTGTGAATTGAAAACCTACTAGCATTACCATGAAAGCAACTATTAGAGCTGAAATATATTCAATTCTACCATGACCAAATGGATGTTCCTTGTCAGCGGGCATTTTGGCTAGTTTAAAACCAATCATTGTTATTACAGAAGAGCCGGCATCAGAAAGGTTGTTAAAGGCATCAGCTGTTATAGCTATACTTGCTGAAAGTAATCCAACAGAAATTTTAATTAAGAACAAGAGTGTATTAATAATTATTCCAACTATACTGGCTAGATAACCATATGCACTTCTAACATCTTCATTTTCTGTATTTTTATAATCCTTAATGAATAATTTTATTATAAAATTTGAAAACATAAGTATCATCTCTCCATTTTTATATTAAATTGTGAATCTAATACTAGTAATTATAATATTTAAGCTTTCATAAGATAAAATACTAAATAATAGATTGACTAAATAAAATCCAGAAGTTTCAAAAACTAACCTGAACTAAATCTCATTTTATTATAACATAATATTTTATATTGAAAAATATTGAAATAGAATATAAAATAATAAGGCAATTATAAAAAAATCAATATAAGGATAATTATAGTATATAGGGAGAGGTTAGGGATGAAGAGAAGGAAAATAAGTGCTTTAATACTGTCGTGTGTTTTTGTTGCGAATATTTCAAGTTTTAATGAAGTGGTTTTAGCAAATGAAAATAGTGGAAACGAAAGTCATAGTGAAAGCAATAAGGAAAGCAATTGTATAGCGGGTGATTATCATGAAGTTAATGAGGGAAATTTAAAAAATTCGAAGAATACACCAGTTATAAATGGAATAAAGGTAAATAAGCAATTAATAGATATAAACTATTCTCAGGGTGTTACTATAAAGCCTAAATATATAGTTATACATGACACTGATAATAGACAAGCTGGAGCTAATGCTATGGCTAATAGAAATTATTTTGCAAACCATCCAAATGCTAAAGCATCAGCTCATTACATAATTGATGAGGGAAATATTGTTCAAGCTTTAGAAGATACTTGGAAGGGATGGCATGTTGGAGATGGTAATAATCCTAATATAAATAATTCAACAACTATAGCCATAGAGTTATGTGTTAATAAGGGAAATAATTTTGATAAAACTCTAGAACATGGAGTTGAACTAACTAAGTATTTAATGAATAAATATAATATACCTTCAGAAAACGTTGTGATGCATAGAGATGCAAGTGGAAAAACATGTTCAAGAATGATGATTGAAGATAGACCGAGCTTATGGCCTTACTTTAAGAATAAAATTTCTGGTGGAGATGGAAATGTAGAAGATGATGGATTAAAGCCTAAAATGCAAGGGAAAGTTGTGAATGCATCTGTTCTAAATGTAAGAGAAAGTCCAAGCACTTCTGGGAGAATTGTACACAAATTAAATAGAAATCAAGTTGTAGGAATATATGAAGAGCTAAATGGATGGTATAAGATTGATTATATAGATGGATTAAAGAAAAAATATGGATATGTAAGTAAAGAGTATATATCAGTAATAGGTGAAACGCCTGGAGACAGTGATAATACAGGAAATAATCAGGAAAATACCATAAATAAAAATGGTAAGGTTGTAGGTATATCCTCAAATTTAAATGTAAGAAAAGGACCAGGTACATCATATAGTGTTGTAGGCTATCTTTTAAATAGTGAAGAGGTTAAGGTTAATTATGAAAAAGATGGTTGGTATAACATAACTTTTAATGGAAATAAAGAAGGATATGTAAGTAAAAAATATATTTCTTTGGAAAATGATAGTACACCAGAAAATCCAGAAAAACCGTCAGTAGAGCCAGAAAAGCCATCAGTCTCAGTAAATAAACAAGGAATAATTAAAGTTAATAGCACTCTAAACATGAGAAGCGGTCCTGGAAGCAATTATGGTGTTATAGGAACTTTACGTAATAATGATAAGGTAGAAATACTTAAGGAAGTAGATGGCTGGTATGAAATAAAATTCAATGGTAAGACTGGATATGCTTCAAAGTCATATATAACTATAGTTAATGAAGGATCGAATAATGAAAGTAACAATGAAAATAAAGAAGGAACTGTTTATGGGGTAAGTACAAATTTAAATGTGAGAACAGGTCCTGGAACTAATTATCAAGTATTAGGTTATCTATTACCGGGAAATAAGGTTAAGATTTTAGGAGAAGAAAATGATTGGTATAAAGTTCAATTTACTACTAATAGTGGAATAAAAATTGGATATGTAAGCAAAAAGTATATTAAGGTGTAATTATCTGTAAATCTATTGAAAAACTAATATATTTTCAGTGAAAACAGGGTTTTTCATAGTGTTTTAATATTTTGTTAATTATAAGTTTTGTGGTAAAGTATAAATAAAAGTATCTATTTAGATAGAAAGGTGAGATACAGATGGAAAAAGTTATCGCAAATGAACTAATTAATTTTTTATATGAAAGTCCAACAGCTTTTCATGCTACAAAGAATGTAAAAGACACATTGGAATTTGAAGGATTTAAAGAATTAAAAGAGACAGATAGATGGGATTTAGAAGTTGAAGGCAAATATTTTGTTACTAAAAATGATTCAGCTTTAATTGCTTTCAGAGTTGGTAAAGGTGACATTGCAGAGAATGGATTTAAAATAATAGGTGCCCATACTGATTCACCAGGATTTAGAATAAAGCCAAATGCAGAGATAACAGTTGAAAATACTTATGTTAAGTTAAATACTGAGGTTTATGGTGGACCGATATTAAATACTTGGTTTGATAGACCATTAGCTTTAGCAGGAAGAGTATCATTAGTAAGTAAAAATCCATTAAAACCAGTTAATAAAATAGTTAATATAAATAGACCAATACTTATAATTCCAAACTTAGCAATTCATATGAATAGAGAAGTTAATGATGGATATAAAATAAACAGACAAAAGGATACATTACCATTATTATCACTTGTTAATGAAACTTTAGAAAAAGGTAACTATCTAATTGAGCTTTTAGCAAAAGAATTATATTGTGCAAAAGAGGATATTCTTGATTTTGAATTATATCCATATGAATATGAAAAAGGTTGTTTAATGGGCTTAAACGAAGAATTTATATCTTCAGGAAGATTAGATGACTTATCAATGGTTCATGCTGGTATTAAAGCATTAATGGATGCAGAAGTATCACAAGCTACTAATGTAATGGTATGTTTTGATAACGAAGAAGTTGGAAGTGCTACTAAACAAGGTGGAGATTCAGATTTCTTAAAAACAATATTAGAAAGAATTGTACTAGCTTTAGGTAAAGATAGAGAAGATTTCTTAAGATCTTTATCAGAATCATTTATGATTTCAGCAGATTTAGCTCATGCTGTTCATCCAAACTTAGGAGAAAAACACGATCCTGTAGTTAGACCAGTTTTAGGAAAAGGACCTGTAATAAAAATAGCAGCATCACAAAGCTATACTAGTGATAGTGATTCAGCAGCTGTTTATGAAATGGTATGTAGAAAAGCTGGCGTTAATGTTCAAAAGTTTGTAAATAGATCTGATATGAGAGGTGGTTCAACTATAGGACCAATATCATCAACTCATTTACCAATAAGATCAGTTGATATGGGAACTCCAATATTAGCAATGCATTCAATAAGAGAGTTCGGTGCTGTAAAAGATCACTTTGATTGTATAAAATCATTCACTGAATTCTTTAAAATTTAGTCTATTAATAATTTTCAATATATTAGTTAATATAATTTCTATTAATTATAAGAATAAAAAAGTGTATCAAATACTGATACACTTTTTATTTTTTGGAGTTGTTTTGTAAATGTTGATTTTTTACATATCATCGTCATCAAAAATATCTTCTGTATAATCAAATTCATTGTATGCTATATTGTTACAAACTATATCATCTTTAACGGGACTAGGTAGTTTTGAATAAGTTTTTCCTGTTTTTGAATAAGAAACTAGATCATGTCCTTCAGGACTATAAAATGTCCTATCTTTAGGAGTATATAATTTGCTTTCATTTTTTTCGCTCATTTTTTATTTCTCCTTTCAATTTTAAACTATATAAACTTGACTATAATTTAGAGTGAATTAATTTTCTTTAAATTAAGTCTACTTTTAGTTTCTCCAAAATGATTTAAGTTATTTAAAATAGAGTTTAAGTTTATTTGGTAATTATTAAGGTTTGTAGTAAATCTATGAGTTGGATTGTTAAATCTATTATTATTAAGTTTTATATAGGTTATATTTACGTAAAGTCTGATTAATAAAGTTGAAAAAACAAATACTATATTTTAGGATAGGATATAAGAAGAAAAAATAGGTAATAACGAATTGGTAATTTGAAGGGAGAATTTAAGTATGGCATATAAATTAATATGTATAGATATGGATGGAACATTATTAAATAACAAGCATGAAGTTAGTGAAAGAAATAAAGAAGCCATAAAAAAAGCTACGGAAAAAGGCGTGAAAGTAGCTGTAACAACTGGTAGATTATTTGCTTCAGCAAAATATTATGCAAGTCTTATTGGTGTTAAGACACCTATAATATCATGTAATGGAGCTTTTATAAGAGAGAAGGATGAAGATAAAGTTATATATGAATCTGTTTTAAATGAGGAACAAATAGAAAGAATATATGATGTTATAAAGAAGTATGATATTCAAATGGCATATTTTAATACACCTGATACTGTTATATCTGAGAATATAGTTCCAGAAGAACATGGATATAAGGTTATGAATAGAATGATGGGAGAATCTGATGAAAAAGTAATGTTTTCAGAAGGAGTAGATTTTAGAGAGTCTTTTAAAACTCATGGAAAACATATACTTAAAGCTATTTGTATAGAAAATGATAATAATAAATTAGATGAATTATTTAAGGCAAAAGAAGAGTTAAAGAAATATGCGGATTTTGAAGTGGTAAGTTCATCACCTAATAATTTTGAAGTTATGAATAATGGAACTTCAAAGGGAAATGCAGTAAAAGTTCTATCAGATATGCTTCATATAAATAGAGAGGAGATTATTTGCCTAGGTGATAGTGAAAATGATCTTAGTATGATAGAATTTGCTGGACTTGGAATTGCCATGGGAAATGCTGAAGAGTTTTTAAAGGAAAAAGCAGACTATATAACAGACACAAATGAAAATGATGGAGTAGCTAAGGCTATAGAAAAATTTGTATTAGATTAAGTGAAAGTCCAAATTTTGAATTTGGTATCTTGAGCTTATGCAAAATTATTTTTTTATGTAGTATAATTTTAAAAGTAAAGTATAATTAAAAAGAACTTATAAAATATGTAGAGAGTGAAAGCTCTTTCTATATTATTATAAGTTCTTTTATTTTAATGATTTATAAAGTTTTTTATTTTGGGTTTGTAGTTGTTTTAGATTCCTTCTTTGTGGTAGTAGATGTTCCTTTACTTGTGGTGGTAGTAGTTGTTGTAACTACTGTTGTAACAATTGTAGTTGAATCATCTAAATTTGAATCTTCTTTTGAGATGATTGGTTTAAATGGCCACCAGTTTGCTTTACCAAATATTTTTACCATTGCTGGTATGAATAAAGGAAGAACAACAACAACATATAAAAGAATACCTGTTAAAACTACCATAGAAATTTCAATTAATGTGAGTACTCCAGATGGAAGTAACGCTGCAAAGGTACCGCTAAGGATTATTACAGCAGAAATTATAACTCCACCCATACTTTTCATTGTTCTTATTATACGATCTTTTATAGTTCCATCAACATCTTGGTTAAATTTTGTCATTATAAATATGGAATAATCTATTCCTAAAGCCATTAGTACAACAAAACCAAAGAATGATGTTATCCATGATATTCCTGGATATCCCATTATTTTAGTAACTACAAGTTGAATTATACTTATGGATGTAAAATAAGTTAATAATAATGAAATCATTAAATATATTGGCATTGTTAAAGATCTTAATATAATAATTAATGTAATAAATACACCAACTATTACAAAAATTAAGGCTTTATCATAATCGGTATCAGCCATTTTTTTTGTTTCATAGGTTGTGCTAGCCATTCCACCAATACCAATATTAGCATTTTCTAGTTTCGTACCTTTAACGCTATCTTGAACAATAGATTCTAATTGAGGAATAGCATTAACAGCCTCATTAGAATAAGGATTTTCATTAGTTATTATATTTATTACGGCAAGTTTGCCATCTGGACTTA
The DNA here is from genome assembly GCF_057782475.1 of Clostridium sp. LIBA-8841. NCBI lineage: Bacteria > Bacillati > Bacillota > Clostridia > Eubacteriales > Clostridiaceae > Clostridium > Clostridium sp. LIBA-8841. The sequence continues at coordinate 894,296 of NZ_CM173488.1, forward strand.
TATATTGATTTAGTGATTGTTTGAATTCATTGTTATTGAATACTTGTACTGGAACACAAATTCCTGAAATATTATAAGAAAGATTTGACCAGTCATTTATGAATCCATTAGCATATTTAAGACCATTTTGAATTTCAGTTATTCCATTAGACCCTGCTTCAAGACCATTTGATAATTCGTTTATTTGTCCTGAAAATTCTTTGAATCCATCTTGAATTTTAGATTGTCCATTAGCTATTTGGCTTAATGCATTTGAAATTTCAGGTACCTTAGAAGAAATTTCTTCACCACCTGCTAGAGATTTTCCAAGTCCACTATCTAAGGCGTTTAATCCATTTTCAATTTCAGAAATTCCTGAGTTGAAACTTTCTAAATCATTTATTACAGTATCTTTTTTATCATTTAAATTGTTTATTAGAACCTTTAATGCCCCTATACTTTCATTTATAGATTTGATTTCTGGACTATTATTAAGAACTCCTTTTAAATTGTTAGAAGCATTATTTAATTTATTAGCATCTTCAGATAATTTTTTAAAGTTTTCATCATTAGCGATTTCAGGATGAGCTTTTAAATATTCACTTAAGTGAGAATTTAATGATGAAAGAGAGTTTTTTAGATTACTTGTATCAACATTAAATGCATTAGGATCTCCAGCTAAGGAACCAATAGTATTTAAGTTATTAAGGACATCATTAGCTGAGTTAAGTATATCAGTATAACCTTTTTCAAGCTGTGATTTGCTTAATTTTAAAGCACTTACTTTATTTAAAGCTCCATCTATAGAATCCTTTAATTCTGTAGCGCCAGTATGTTCTTCTCTTATGCTTTCAACAAGTTCATTAAGAGCACCTTGAAGATCTGAAACGCCTTCCTCAGTTTTTTTAGTACCTTCTTGAAGTTGTGCAGTTCCTTCTTCAGCACCTTTCAACTGGCTTTTAGAGGAATCTATTTTTTTACTAGCATCATTTAATCCACTATTTATTTCATTTAATCCACTATTAGCCTTATCTATTCCTTGGTGAACCTGACTAGCTTGATCATTTACATAAATCTCATCAATACGAGTACCTGTAGGTCTAGTAACACTTAAAACAGATTTTATGTCATCGCTAGAATTTTGTAAGTCATTAGAAAGTTTTTCTATAAGAGCTACGTATTCTGGTTTTCTCATATCATCATCATTTTCTATGTAGATGGAAACTGGAGAAGCTTGTCCTATTCCGAAGTCATCTGCTATTATATTAAAACCTTCCTTTGCAGAATATGTATTTCCTATTTCATTTAGATTATTAAATGATTGGTTAAAGTTATTAAATAAAATAGGAATTAAAAGTATAGCGAATATAATTCCTAATACAGGTATAGGCTTAGCAAAAGCCTTATTAGCTAGTTTAGCCCAAAGCTTATTTTCTTCAGCTTTAAAAGTTCCTTTAACAGGCCAAAAGATATTTTTGCCTAATATAATCATTACAGCAGGGAAAATTGTAAATAATGCTGTGATTAAAAATAATATACCAATTGCCACGGCAACAGCACTTCTATATAGATTAAATTCTATAAAATTAAGAGAAGCGAAAACTACAAAAACTGGGGTGGCACTAGATAAGACTGTTTTACCAGCTGTCTTAAAAGTAGTTTTTACAGCAGTGAATCCCTCATTTCCATTTGCCAATTCTCTTTTAAATCTATTTAATAAAAGGATTGAATAGTCTGTTCCTATACCAAACATAATACATATCATAAATATCTGGGTATAGTTTGAAAGTGGAAAATTAAATTTATCTGCTAAAATAGCTACAACTGATTGAGCTCCCAGATAACTTATTCCTACAGTAAGTAGAGGAATAAATGGAGTAACCACTGACCTAAATAATAATATAAGTACTATAAATATAAATATAACGGTTATAGTTTGAGTTTTATTTAATCCTTTTTGTGCAGCAACATTAACATCGTTTTCTATAAGACTTTGACCTGTTACATAGGTTTCAACACCTGGAGTTTTTAGTTTATCATTTAATGTCTTTTCAATCGTGCTTACAGAGGCTCCCTTAGGATCAATTGTCATTAAAGCTATGATAGTTTTACCATTATCTGAATTAAGTTGATTTTTTAGTTCTGGAGTATCAAAACTATCATTTATGCTCTGAATATAATCACTATTTTCTTCAGACTTTAACCTATCAATTGTATTTTTTATATTTTTTAAGTTCTCATCTGTTAATTTGCTATCAGAGTGGAAAATAGCTATGTAGCTATCATTACTGTTAAATTGATTATTTTCTTCAAGTATTTCTGAAATTTTAGAAGAATAATCATTAGGTAATTGAACTCCACCTTTTTCACTAACTAGCTTTGAGAGGGAAGGAGAAGTAAAAAATAAAAATGCTACAATTGCACACCATAGTACTAAAATAAAAAAGCTAAGTGGTTTATTAAGTTTAAATTTTTTCAATAAATTCTCTTTCATGTGGTCCCTTCTTTCTTTTACCACTTTAAATTATAATTAATTAATAAAAAGTTCATAGTTAATTATAATTTAGAGTGGTATGAGATTTTAAAAAAACTAGCTTTTTATTAAGTTTTTGTAAGTTAATTTAGAATGCTTATAAATTAATAGTACTATATATTTCTATAAATATGAACTTAGTGTTAATAGAATTAAAGCGAAAAAACACATGATTTTTTAAGAGTTTTCTTAAAAATCATGTGTTTTCTTTAAAATAGTATATTAATCGTTAGATTTACCGACACCAGAAAGTATTATTCCAGGATTATGATCTATAGCCCATGAAATACCCCAGTCATTTTGGAATATAAGTAGATTTCTATCTTTAAAGTCTTTAACTTTCTTAGTATCAGAAGTTAAGTTTAATGAATCTACATCTATATTGTCATTTTCAATCCATCTAACATATCTAAATGGAAGTCTTTCCATTTTTATATCAACGTTGTATTCATTTTTTAATCTGTATTCTAAAACTTCGAATTGAAGAACACCAACAACACCAACTATGATTTCTTCCATACCTATGTGTAATTCTTTAAATACCTGAATAGCACCTTCTTGAGCTATTTGAGTAACACCTTTTATGAATTGTTTTCTTTTCATAGTATCTATAGGTTTAACTCTAGCAAAGTGCTCAGGAGCGAATGTAGGAATTCCTTCAAATTTGAATTTTTTAGGATTTAAACATAAAGTATCTCCGATTGAGAATATACCTGGATCGAATACCCCTATAATATCTCCAGCATATGCTTCTTCAACAACCTCTCTATCTTGAGCTAAGAATTGTTGAGGTTGAGCAAGTTTAACTTTCTTACCACCTTGAACATGGAATACATCTTTTCCTTTTTCAAATTTACCAGAACATATTCTCATGAAAGCAAGTCTATCTCTATGAGCTTTATTCATATTAGCTTGTATTTTAAATACGAAAGCTGAGAATGGCTCTTCCATAGGATTAATTTCTCCTATTGATGAGTTTCTTGGTAATGGAGAAGTAGTTAATTTTAAGAAATCATTTAAGAATGGTTCAACTCCGAAGTTTGTAAGAGCTGATCCAAAGAATACAGGAGTTAATTCTCCTTTTCTAACTTTCTCTAAATCAAATTCATCACCAGCAATATCTAATAATTCAACATCTTCCATTAGTTTACTATGTAAATCTTCTCCTAAAAGTTCTTTGAATTTAGGGTCTTCTAAATCTCCAGTTATAGTTGTAACCTCACTTTGACCATGATTTCCACCGTCAAACATGTGAATTGTATTTGTAGCTCTATCGTAAACTCCTTTAAAGTTGTTTCCACATCCTATTGGCCAGTTCATTGGATAAGATTTTATTCCAAGTTCACTTTCGATATCTTCTAAAAGTTGGAATGGATCTCTAGTTTCTCTATCCATTTTGTTTACAAAAGTGAATATTGGAATTTCTCTTAATGAAGCAACTTGGAATAGCTTTCTTGTTTGATCCTCGACACCTTTAGCTCCATCAATAACCATAACAGCTGAGTCTGCAGCCATAAGTGTTCTATATGTATCCTCTGAGAAATCTTGGTGACCAGGAGTATCAAGTATGTTTATGCAGTATCCGCCATAGTTAAATTGCATAACAGATGAAGTAACAGAGATACCTCTTTGCTTTTCAATTTCCATCCAGTCAGAAACTGCGTGAGTAGCAGCTTTTCTAGCCTTTACAGAACCAGCCATTCTAATAGCTCCTCCATAAAGTAAGAATTTTTCAGTAAGAGTAGTTTTACCAGCATCAGGGTGAGAGATGATGGCAAAGGTTCTTCTTTTCTCTATTTCCTTAATTAAATCGCTCAATCTAATTTCCTCCTTGATTTTCTATGTATATTAAAATATTAACTATTTTCCTTCATTAATATATACAAATATGAAAGATTAAGAAAATAATTTAGTTTACCTCTTAAATAGCCTAGATTATTATAACATAAAATAACTGTCAAATTAATAAATAGTTTTAATATAAAAAATAGGTCATATTGTTTTATATTAATATGACCTATTTTTATATTTTTACTTAGTATTTTTCTTTTTTAGTTCTTTTATAGTAGGTAGAGTTTCCTTATTTTCTAATCCTACAATTGAAAGTATTTGTCTGGCTCTATCTTTAGTTGAACCTTCTATTATAGTATATTTAACATTTTCACTATCTAAGAATTGCTTTAGTGCATTATCAACAGCAGAAGCAGTTGATTCATCTTGCCATCTAACACCATCTTGAGTATAACCAAACTCTCTAGGAACAAAGAATACGTAGTCGTATTTTGGAAGGTCCTTAAGGGCTAAGTGATAAAGATCTTTTAATATTTCAATTTCTTTTTCAGATCTTTTTTTGTCGCCTAACATAAATCTTCCATATATATATGGTACAAAAGTTGCATAGTCAGTTAGGGCATAATCAAATTGATTTAATGATTCTTCTAAACGAAGTTGTCCTAAATAAATACCGTATTGCTCAGAAATAGTTTCTATCATGCCTTTTTCTTTAAGGTATTCTGTACTGTATTCAGTTGCGGCTCCAACATCTAAGCCTCTAATTTTAAATTCAACATAAAGTTGTTGTATTAAAGTTGTCTTCCCACATCTTGGACCACCAAGAATTGCAATTCTAATTGGCATATTAAACCCCCATTAAAGTATGTATTTATAATAAGTTAAAATTTTCATTAAAATTATTTCTGTTTGAGTATATTTTTTTACGAAAATTACATTATTTTGATTTGAATAAACTCAAATATCTAAATAAATGACAAATTTCATTATATCAATTTAGAAGTTTTATTTCAATCTTTAATAAAGAAAATGATGTTTCAAAAAGTTTAAAAAAATATAATAAGAGAAGACAAATTGTTACAATTCAATTGTTATATTTTAAAAAAATACAAGCATATGGTATAATTTTAAGTAAATATGCCAAAAAATGATGAAATGAAATATGTATTTTGATATAATTACGTAGTATTTATAAAAATAAGATGGCTATATATACTTTGTTTTAATATATTTAAGAGGTGAATTTAATGTATAAATTAGTAGCGATAGATATGGATGGGACTTTATTAAGAGAAGATAAAACTATATCTGAAAGAACTAAGGATGCTATAAAAAAAGCTAGAGAAAAAAATGTTAAGGTTGTTTTAGCAACAGGAAGACCAGTTGATGGAGTTAAAAGATATTTAGAAGAATTAGACTTATATCACAATGATGAATATGTTTTAACTTTTAATGGAGCTATAGTTAAAGAGATTGGTCCGGATAGAGTAATTTGTAGAGATACTTTAAGAGGAAACGATTTAAAATATTTACATGAAATAAGCAAAAACGTTGGAGTTAATATACATGCTTTTTCTAAAGATGGCTGTATAACTCCTAAAATGAATAAATATACGGAATTAGAAGGTAGAATAAATGGAATAGATGTTTATGAAACCAATTATAATGATGTCAAGGAAGATGAAGAAATAATAAAAATAATGATGATTGATGAACCAGAAATTTTAGAGGCTGGAATTAAAAAGTTACCAAAAGAGGTATATGAAAAATATACTGTAGTAAGAAGTGCTCCATATTTCTTAGAGTTTTTAAGTAAAACTTGTCATAAGGGTGAAGGTGTTAAGTCACTTGCTGAGAGTTTAGATATAAAAAGAGAAGAAGTTATAGCAATTGGAGATGCTGGTAATGATCTTCATATGATAGAATATGCTGGGCTTGGAGTTGCCATGGGAAATGCTTTTGATGAAGTAAAAGAAAAGGCTGACTTTGTTACTAAGAGTAACGAGGAAGATGGGGTAGCTTTCGTTTTCGAAAAGTTTGTTCTTTAATTAAAAGTGAAAAATAAAATTTGAGGAGAGTGCTAGTTTTGGTTGAAAAAAATATTTTTGCCAAAGAAGAGTTGGAAAATAAAGTTAAAGAAGATAAAATAGGATATTTATTTATAAAGAGACTTATAGATATATTAGCTTCAGCTTTAGGATTAATAATATTAAGTCCAATATTTATAATAGTATCAATTTTAATAAAATTGGATTCTAAAGGGCCAATCTTTTTTTCTCAAGAAAGAGTTGGTTTAAATGGTAAAACTTTCAATATGTACAAGTTTAGATCAATGGTAGTAAATGCAGAAGAGATTAAAGAGAGATTAAAAGAACAGAATGAAATGTCTGGTCCTATGTTTAAGATGAAAAATGATCCTAGAATAACTAAGATAGGAAAATTCATAAGAAAAACAAGTATTGATGAGTTACCTCAATTAATAAATGTCCTAAAAGGAGAGATGACTTTAGTTGGACCAAGACCAAGCTTGCCAAAAGAGGTTGTTGAGTTTGAACCTTGGATGATGGAAAGACTTACTGTTAAGCCGGGAATAACATGTTATTGGCAAGTTATGGGGAGAAATTCAATTGGATTTGAAGATTGGATGAAACTAGATGTTAAATATGTACATGAAAGATGTCTAAGTTTAGATATGAAACTTATATTTAAAACATTTTTCGTACTATTTGGAGATGAAAATGCTAGTTAATTTTAAGGAGAGTAATTGATGGTTAAGATTTTCAATCTAGATTTTTATGATAAGAATTTAGAAGATATAAAGATAGAATTAGAAAAGGATATAGATGAGAATAAAAAGGTAAGAATATATACGCCTAATGTAGATCACATAATTAATATAAAAGCAAATAATAATGTTTTTGACAAATACAGTAAGGCTGAGTATATAATTGCGGATGGATGGCCAGTTGTTGCTACTGCAAAAGCAAAAAAAACTCCAATATACAAAATAACTGGTGTTGATTTAATGGATGAATTATTAAAGATAGCTGATAAAAAGAGTTTAAATATCTTCTTTTTAGGTGCTACAGATGAAACATTGACAAAGTTAACAGATAATATTAAAAGAGATTTTAATGGCATAAAATCTGTAAGTTATAATAATGGTTATTTTAGTGAAGAAGATAATGATGAAATAGTGAAAAAAATAAATGAAACAAATTCTAATATACTTTTTGTTGGTATGGGATCTCCTAAACAGGAAATTTGGATTACTGAAAATATAGAAAAACTTAATGTAAATATTGCGATAGCTATTGGAGGAGCATTAAAAATATATTCAGAAGAAATTGAAAGAGCTCCGAAATTTGTTCAGAAAATAGGTATGGAATGGTTCTACAGATTTATGAAAGAACCTACAAGACTGTTTTCTAGATATTTTGTTAAGTATCCTAAATTTATAAAACATTTTATGGATGAAATGAAGAGGTAATTAATGATAAATGTTTTAACGATTGATTTAGGTAGAGATTATGGTGGCGCTGAAAAAGTAATAGAGAATTTGTTTTTTTATAATTATTCAGATATAAATATGCATTTAGTAGCTTTGAAGGATACTAAATTTTTTGAGGTGATAGAATCTAAAGATAATAAGCAAAATTGTGTATTTATTGAAAATGATAAAAAGAAAATTTTAAAGAGTTTATTTGAAGTGAAAAAGTATATAGAAAATAATAAAATAGATATAATTCATGCTCATGGAGTTACCTCTGAAATTTTTGGAGTTTTATTAGCTAAGATGACTAAGCGTAAATTAGTTACTACTATTCATAGTAGGGCTGATTTTGATACTACAAATGAATTGAAAGGGAAAATATACTGTTTTCTTCAAAAAGTATTATTAAAATATAATAGTAAATATATAGTTGTTTCTGATGCTTTAAGTGATTTTTTTATTAATGAAATGAAAGTAGATTCGAAAAAGATTGATACTATTATAAATGGAATAAAGCCTTTAGAAAAAAGAAAAAAAAATTTAAATGATGTTTTTACAATAAGTACAATAGGTAGACTAACTCCAGTAAAAGCACATAAAAAATTAATAGATGCTTTAATAGAATTAAAAAAAGAAAATGTTAAGTTTAAGTGTGTAATAGCAGGAAATGGAGAATTAGAAAAAGAGTTAAAAGAATTTGCAAATGAAAATAATATGACAAATGAAATAAAGTTTTATGGCTTTATAGATGATGTTAGGGATGTTTTAGATGAAAGTAACTGTTTAATAATACATTCTGATATGGAAGGGTTACCTATAACACTATTAGAGACTATGAGTTATGATGTTCCTATAATTGCTCACCAAATAGGAGGAATTGCTGGAGTCATTAATGAAAAAAATGGAATACCAATGAAGAGAAATGATGCTAATGAAATTAAAAATAAAATTAAATTCTGTATGCAAAATGAAGAGGAAATTAAATTAAGAGCAAAACAAGCAGAAATAGATTTTATTAACAAATATGAAATTAGTAAGTTTATAAATTCTTATTGTGAATTATATAAAAGTTTACAATAGTGGAGGATGTTTATATGAATTTGAAAAATGAAAAATACAATTTAATACCCATAATAGTATTATATTTATTCGCTTTAGTTTTAATAAAAGTAATTGTTCTAGATAATTTTAATTATTTTTATTTTGTAACACTTATTTCAGGATTATTTATACTTTATAGAATAAGAATATTAGGGAGCATAAGAGGATTCTTAGATAAAAATAGAGATTTGAAGCCTTTTTATTACATAACTGCTATATATGCGATATATGTTTTAGTACTTACTTTAGTAAAAATGCCTAGTGCAATAGTTTATTCTGCAAATATAGTAATTCCATTTATAACTATGTTATTTTTAATTTATGATTTTGTTAATAGTGATTACATAATAGAGAAATTAAATAAATTTATTTTTTATATATTTTTAATAACAGCAATAGCAGCAATTGTTATGGTTATTCTAGGGTATAGTAAAATAGATTTATCTTTTGAACATGGAATATATTTAACACCAACAAAAACCTATCTTATGTGGGATCATGAGATTAGATTATCATGGCTGACTTCACATAAAAGTAGATATGCTCTTTACTGCTTAATAGGTATATTCTTTGTTAACTATAATAAGTTTGTAAATAAGAAAATGAAGATTTTTACAATAATATTACTTTACATAAACTTGATACTATCAAGTTCTATTACATCTATTGCAATAGGAGGACTAGCATTAATATTTATATTAAAAGATATGATATTAAGTTTATTCTGTAGATTCAGATGGTTAAAAATATTAACTATGGTAGGCGTACCTATAATAGGGGTTGTGGGTATTTGGATTGTAAGTATGAAAAGAAACATATTTACTTTAGGGTCTAGATTATATATTTGGCAAAGTGCAATGCATCAAATAGGCTCAGATCCTATGGGAAATGTATCTATGGGAAGTGATTTTCTTATGACAAATCCTAATTTGGATTTCCCATTTACAAATGGACATAATATTTTCATAAATGAATTAATTGAAAGAGGAATTATTGGTTGTATTTTATTTGTAGCATTAATATTAGCAATGTTATTTATATATTATAGAAATAGAAGAATAGAATATTTAGTTGCCAATATATTATTTATTGCTGGTGGATGTATAGATTATACTATAGCAGCTGAAATGACTTATATTTTTTGGTTTATAAATGCTTTATGGATTGCAGAATCTATAAAAAATAATAGAACTGAAAATATATTTTATAAATAGGGAGGCTGCATAGGGTGAATTCAGTTAAAATTTCAGTAATAATGGGTGTTTATAATGAAGAAGAAATATGGGTTCGTGAAAGTATTGAGTCAATATTAAATCAAACATATAAAAACTTAGAGTTTGTAATAATACTAGATAATCCAGAGAATAAAAAATTAAAATCAGTAATAGAAGAATATTCTAAAAATGATGATAGAATAAAATTTTATGTAAATGAGAAAAATTTAGGATTAATAGATACTTTAAATAAAGCTATAAGCCTTTCAAGTGGTGAGTACATTGCAAGAATGGATTCAGATGATATAGCAATTAACACTAGATTAGAAGAACAAATGAATTTTATAATTAATAATCCAGAATATGAGCTTATCGGAACGAAAGTTCAGTATATAGACGATATTGGAAATGAAATTCTTTTAGAAGATAATAGAGTTTGTAGCTATGAAGATATAAAAAAATATTTAAAATATGATAACCCATTTGCTCATCCAACTATTATTTATAAGACTGATACAGTTAAAGAGTTAGGTGGATATGACAAAGCATTGTATGCAGAGGATTATGAATTAATAATAAAGTTTGTTGTTAATGGGAAAAAGGTGTGTAATTTAGATAAAAAATTATTAAAGTATAGGTTAAGAGATACTGGAATTTCAATAAGTAAGAAAGATTATCAGATTACAACAACTCAGTTTTTACAAAAAACTTATAAGAAGCACTTGAAGGATAATACTTTATATAATTTAAATTTAAAAGAATTAGATAGGTTGTTACTTAAAGATGATTCAAGTTGGAATAAGAAAGCTTATGAATTACATAAAAAGGCTTTAGACCTAGGAAAAAATAACAATAAGGTTTCAAAAGGTTTTTATGTTTTATTAATAAGTATAATTTCGCCTAAATATTTTACTTGGTATAAAAATAAAGTAGCTGTAAAAATATTATTTAAATAAGAGTTATTAATGAAAAATATAAAGTGAAATAATTTTATTATAATATAGAGGATAATTAATGAAGAATTTAATTAATAGTTTTAAAAATAATAAATTCTTAAACAATTTTATTGTCTTGCTAACTGGAGAGGGTGTTGTATCATTAATTGGAATGCTTAGTATGATGATAATCATAAAAGCTATTGGGTTAGAATTTAATGGTATGATATTATCAATTCAAACATATTGTCTATTATTAAATAATATTTTTGGATTTAAATCTTTCCAAGCTCTAATAAAGTATGTTGCAGTAGCATTTGAGCGTAAAGATAATGAGAAGGTTAAGGATTATATATATCAGTCATATGCACTTGATATAATTGCTGTAATATTAGCAACATTTTTTAGTTTTGTATTCTTAAATATGTATGGAAGATTTATGGATTGGAATAGTCATATGATCTTTTATGCAAAAATATTTATATGGGCATCAATATTCCAAATACAAGGAACACCAATTGGTATATTAAGAACATTTAACAAGTTTAATTATATAACCTATAGTAATGTTTTAGTAGCTATTGCAAGATTAATATTATATTTAATAGGAATAGTAGGCGGATTTAATTTCAATTATTATTTTTATTCAGAGGTAATATTATTTATACTTCCAAATGTATTAATAAACTATTTGGCTTACAAAGCATTAAAAGAGAAAAAATTAACAGATTTCTATAAAAGAAAGTTAAATATAGATAAGGGATTCTTTATGTTTAATTTTTATAGTAATATATCATCAACCATAGATATACCAGTAGGAACTCTTACAACTGTAATAATAAATAAATATTTAGGTTATTCACAAATATCTATATATAAAGTTTTTGAGAAAATAGGTTCAATTATTGGTAAATTAGGTTCACCACTAGGACAAATAATTTACCCTGAAATGAACGAAAGAATAGCTAAGAAAAATTATAAAAGTGCTAAAAAAATGAATGATAAGCTTATGTATTCAATTTTTGCTTTAGGAACTGTAATAATAGTTTTAGCTTATTTTACTCATGAATTATGGTTAGGATTCTTTATTCCAAATTATGATGATTATGTATTCTCATTAATGTTTTATTTAATATTTGTTGTATTTATAAATGGAACTGTAGGAGTACATAGTTTGTTTATAGCATTAAATTATATAAAATATACAATTCCTATTTTATTAGGTGTTAATGCCGTATATTTAGTTGCAATTTATTTCTTAGTAAATACTTTTGGATTAAATGGAGTAATATTAGCTTTAAGTTTACAAGCCTTTGTAGTTGTTATGTTTAAGCTAGTAATTATGAGAAAAAATAATTATAGAGAAAAAATATAACAAAAAAGCTACTAGTTTTTACTAGTAGCTTTTTTGTTAAAGTAGAGAAGAGATTAGTTTATTTAATTCAGTAGCTTGATTTTCTAATGAATATTTAGATACATATTCACTACAATTTTTTTTCATGTCATTTAATAAATCTCTATTAGTTAATAATAGTGTTAAAGTTTTAGCTAAATCCTCTTCAGTAGAAATAACTTTACCACATCTTCCATCATTACTTAATTCCTTGACTCCCCCAACATTAGTAGAAACAAAAGGACAATTTAATGACATTGCTTCTACAATTACAGTGGGGAAAGCTTCTTTCTTAGATGTTAAAGCTAATATAGATGCTGACTTTATATATGGATAAGGATTATTTGTATATCCAAGTAATTCTATATTATTTTGAAGGGAATTTTCTTTTATTAAGTTAGTTAGTAATTCGCGTTCATTTCCTTCGCCTAAAATTTTAACTTTTATATTAGGAAGACTCTTTTTTACCTCTTTTATTGAATTTATAAGTAATGAAAAATTCTTATTTTCATCTAAACGTCCTATAGCTATTATATCTATTGGATCAATAGAAGTTTCATCAGATTTTTTTATGATTTCATCAAAATTATATCCATTAAATATCTTAACCGTTTTATTTGAAAACTCTGGATATATAGTTTTTATCATAGATTCAGTTTTTTCAGAAATCGAAATTATGTAATCTGCTTCCTTCAAAGCTTTTTTTTGATTTTTATATAAATGTTTCATTTTAAATTTTTCTTTACCGCTAAATTTAGAATAGTCTAGGTTTTCTATAAACTCATGAAACCACATTAATTTTTTTCCTTTAAAAGTAGAGGCTACAAAACTAGGGTATAAGTAATTGAAGGATATTACTATATCAAAATCTTCTTTTATATAAAATTTTTTAATAAATGAAGGAAAATTTTCTAGTAAAAAGAATAAAAACTTTCTTTTTATTTTATAAGGAATAGAATTTTCAAGATGTGTGTTTTTAAATAAAAAACCTAGGTATTTAAATAAAGTACTATTAGTATCAAAGTTATGATGACCTTTTTCTATTTCAAATAAACTTATATCAAAGTTATAATTTTTTAAGGCATTTAACAAGTTGGAAAGTATTTTTTCAGAACCACCACCATTACTAAATGTCCATGGTATAAATAAAATTTTCATTTAAAACTCCTTAATTTTATATATAATTTTACATATTTATTATACTATAAAGTGAAAAAATTAAAAGTATGAAATGATTTTATTATCAATTTTTGTTAAAAAATTGATAATAAAGTTAAGTAAAAACTCTTATATTTTAACAAATTTAAAAAAAATTGTTTTTGCATTAAATATTTTTGAAAATTAATGGGTAATATGATAAGATTATTGTGTTAATATACGGTAAAATAGAAATTTATAGATAGAGAGGATTTATATGAAAAGAATAGCGCTAATTGTTGCAATAGCATTAAGTACTAGTTTAGTAGGGAATTTAAGTGTACAAGCTAGTGAGGTTAATTCAAACCAAAAGGATACAGTTATTACTGAGAAAAAAGATGACACTTCTAAAGATTCTAATGAAGGTACAGCTAAAGAAAAAGATTCTAAAAATCTAGAAAACAATCAAGATGACATAAGTAAAGATGAAATTGACATAAATAAAGATAAGAATTTATATGATAAATTTGAAACTGAATCACCAAATAATGGAGTTATGATGTTTGCAGTTCAAAATGTAGCTAATGAAAACATTATTTCTGATACAAAAGTAACTCAAAAAATAGCAGAAGAATGGGCAAAATCAAAAGGTGCTACAGATGAGTTTATAGGATTAGCAAGTTTATATTGGAAATATGCTAAAGATCATGGCGGAGTAAATCCAGCAGTAGCTTATGCACAATCAGCGAAGGAGACTGGTTATGGTAAGTTTGGTGGAGTAATAGATGCAACTTATCATAATCCTTGTGGATTAAAAACAAGACAAGGTGGAGAGGATAATGATCCAAATGCTCATTTCAGATTTGAAAACTGGGATCAAGGTGTACAAGCTCATCTAGATCATTTAGCTTTATATGCTGGTGCGAATGGATATCCAAGAAAGGATACATATGATCCAAGACATTTTGATAGTATTTGTGGAAAAGCTAAGACTGTAGAAGAATTAGGTGGAGCTTGGGCACCAAATCCATCTTATGGATTAGAAGTTTTAAATTTATATAATGAAATGGCAGCTAAAGCTGATGAAGTTAAGAATGGATGGATTCAAGAAAATAATAACTGGTATTACTATGAAAATGATAAAAAAGTAACTGGATTAAAGGATATTGATGGTTATACTTATTATTTTGATGAAAATGGAATTAGACAAGCTGGGTTTATTGATATAAAAGGAAATAGATATTACTTCAATGAAGACGGAAAAATGCATAAAGGTTGGAAAGACATTGGAGATAAGAGTTATTATTTAGATGTTAATACTGGAGAAATGGCGACTGGATTAAAGGTATTAGGTGGAAATACATTCTACTTTACTAATGATGGAGTAATGAGTAAAGGCTTTACAGAAATAGATGGAAAAACTTATTACTTTAATGACTTAGGAAGAATGCATAAAGGATGGATAGATTTAGGAGATAAGAGCTATTATTTAGATGTTAATACTGGAGAAATGGCAATTGGATTAAAGGTATTAGGTGGAAATACATTCTACTTTACTAATGATGGAGTAATGAGTAAAGGCTTTACAGAAATAGATGGAAAAACTTATTACTTTAATGACTTAGGAAGAATGCATAAGGGATGGATAGATTTAGGAGATAAGAGCTATTATTTAGATGTTAATACTGGAGAAATGGCAACTGGATTTAAAGTACTAGGAGGGAAAACATTCTATTTTACTAATGATGGAGTAATGAGTAAAGGAATAGTAGAAGTTGATGGTGAAACTTATTACTTTAATGATTTAGGAAGAAGAGAAACAGGTTGGATAACTTCAGGAAATAATAAATATTATTTCAATGAAGATGGAAAAGCTCACAAAGGTTTCTTAGATTTTGATGGAAAAAAATATTATTTCAATGAAAAAGGTGTTATGCAAAAAGGTAAACTTGTCATTGATGGAAAAACTTATTACTTTAATAATGATGGAGAAATGATTACTCACGGTTGGTTTGAAGATAATGGAAAAAAATATTATTTAAATGAAGATGGTACACTTCAAGTAGGTTGGAAAAAAATTGATGGTAATTTATATTATTTTAATGCTGATGGAGCTATGAGAAGTGGATGGCTTGATATGGGCAGTAAAAGATATTATTTCAATGAAGATGGAAGAATGCACATTGGATGGCTAGATTTAGATAATAAGAGCTATTATTTTGATGAAAATGGAGTAATGGCAACAGGCTTTAAAGAATTAGGTGGAAAAACATTCTACTTTACTAATGATGGAGTAATGAGTAAAGGATTAGTAGATATAGATGGAAATACTTATTACTTTAATGATTTAGGAAGAATGCAAGTAGGTTGGATAACTACTAATAATAATAAATATTATTTCAATGCTGATGGAAAAATGCATAAGGGATGGAAAGACATTGGAGATAAGAGTTATTATCTAGATATAAATAATGGAGAAATGGCAACAGGCTTTAAAGTATTAGGAGGAAAAACATTCTACTTTACTAATGATGGAGTAATGAGTAAGGGACTTGTTAAAATAGATGGAAATACTTATTATTTTAATGATTTAGGAAGAATGGAAACAGGATGGGTAACTATAGGTGTTGAAAAATATTATTTCAATGCTGAAGGTAAAATGCAAACAGGTTGGATGACTATAGATAATAATAAATATTATTTCAATGCCGATGGAAAAATGCATAGAGGTTGGAAAGATATTGGAGATAAGAGTTATTATCTAGATATAAATAATGGAGAAATGGCAACAGGATTTAAGGAATTAGGTGGAAATACATTCTACTTTACCAATGATGGAGTAATGAGTAAAGGGTGGACAGAAATAAACGGTGATAAATATTACTTTAATGATTTAGGAAGAATGCAAATAGGTTGGCAAATTATTGAAGGAAAAGAATATTACTTCTATCCTGAAAGTGGAATTATGGCAAAAAACACTACAATAGATGGAAAAGAAATTGACGAGAATGGTGTAGCAACAGATATTTCTAGAAAATTAATTGTAGTAGATCCAGGACATAATTATGGTGGTGACTATGGAGCAGAGTCAACTATTGATGGTGTAAAATATAGTGAAACAGAATTAGATATGTTTATTGCTGATAAATTAAGAAATGAGCTTGAAAAGCAAGGATATTCTGTTATATTAACAAGACAATTATTTGAGAGACCTATGGATGATTTAAGTACAAGTATTGCTAAAAGAGTAGATTTGGCAAATGGACTAAATGCTTCTGCATTCATCAGTATACATCATGACTCATCTTCTAGTATTATGGCTAAAGGAGTAACAACATTTTATAGTAGTTGGAAATCCGGATTAGATAATACAGATATAGTTCCAGGAAAAGATCCTAATGGGTATGATTGGTATGATTTAAGTGTTGATTTAACTCCAACAAAAGAAGCTTTAGTTGGAAAGGACTTAGCTAAAACTATAGTAAATAATTTATCATCAGATGTTAATTATTCTAATAGAAAAGAGCATGATAGAAACTTAGGTGTTACTAAGAGAACTAATATGCCAGCAGTATTAGTTGAAAATGGATTTATTACCAATCCAGATGAAGCTAAGAAAGCTGCAGATCCTAAAAATCAACAAAAAATAGCAGAATCAATTGCAAAGTCAGTTAAACAAGTTATAGGGTAATAAATTGAAATTTGGATATTACTAGGAATATATTTCGTATTCCTAGTAATATTTTAGGTTTATGGAGGAAGACGAATGAAAAAAAAACATGCATATATGATTATTGCACATAATGAATTTGAAATTTTAGAAAAGTTGATTAGATTATTAGATGATGAAAGAAATGATCTATATTTACATATAGATAAAAAGGTTAAGGATTTTCCATTTGATTATTTCAAAAATTTAGTTAAAAATTCTAATATAGAGTTCGTTGAAAGAAAAGATGTTAGATGGGGAGCACCAACTCAAGTTGAATGTGAATTAGTTTTATTAAAAGCAGCAACTAAAAAGGGATATTCATATTATCATTTAATTTCAGGAGTAGATTTACCCCTAAAAACTCAAGATGAAATACATGAATTTTTTGAAGAAAATAAAGGAAAAGAATTTATACATTTTTGTAGTGATGAAGAAGCAAAATCTGTTGAAAATAGAGTGAAAAATTATCACTTTATGAAATATTACAAGTCATCAAATAAATTACTTGGATATGGGATAAGAAATTTTAATAAAGTAATTGGTAGGATACAAAAAGCAACTAAGTTTGAAAGAAAATGGGATGATAACATTAAAATTTCTTTTGGTGCACAATGGTTTAGTATTACAGATGATTTAGCTCAATATGTTGTTAGTAAAGAAGAATGGGCAAAGAAAAGTTTTAAGTTTTCTACATGTTCAGATGAATTGTTTTTACAAACTATAGTTTATAATTCAAGTTTTTATGAGAATGTCTATTTAAAAGGAGAAAACAATTATAAATCTTGTATGAGATATATAGATTGGAAGAGAGGAAATCCTTACGTATTTAGAAAAGAAGATTTTAATGAATTAATAGGTTCTGGTAGACTATTTGCAAGAAAATTTAGTTCTACTGTGGATAAAGATATAGTAACTGATGTTTTTAATTATTTAAACTCCAAAAGCAAATAAAATTAATTACTATAATGATTAAAGTAATTATATAGATATTAACAAGAATATAAGTTATCTTATGCCATTTGTGGAAATTAGGTAGTTTGATACAAAGGTAAAACTATCTATTATTTTAGAACATTAGCTTTGTATATAATACAAAGCTAATGTTTATTTTTTATTAGCTTTTTATATCTTCAAAGATATAATCATGTATTTGCTTAACTGTAGCATCTTTGTCAAAAGTTAAGTAATAAACTCCTTTTATCATCTCACCCTTTGAATAATTATCTTTAGGGAATCTTTCTTGTTCTAAGCCAGATCCTCCCATAGAAGCAACAGTTGTTGCAAGACTTAAAATATCACTAGATGAAAGGTTAGTAGTTACCATAGGCATAAGTTCATTTAATATCGATGGATATTTAGTTGGAGAAACTTTAGTGAATTTTTCAAATAGTTTACTTAAAACTATTCTTTGTCTTTCAGTTCTTTCTCCATCTCCACCAGAAGTATATCTTATTCTACAGTAAGCTAATGCTTGAGTTCCATCTACATGCTGAGTACCAGCTGAAGTTATATTAGGTGAATTTGTTTTATTTAAAGTATTAAGTTCATTTATATAATTATTTATATATTGAAGTTCATCAGATCTTATATCTAACTCGATTCCACCAACAGCATCTATTATTTTAGGTAATGATGAGAAGTTAACTGTAGCAAAATCTTTAATATTTAAATCAAAGTTTTCATTTAAAGTTTTTAAAGCTAACTCATGACCACCAAAAGCATAAGCATGGTTTATTTTATCTTTTCCATGTCCTTGAATTTCTACATAAGAATCTCTCATTATTGAAGTTAATTTAAGTTTTTTATGTACTTTATCAATTGTAGCAATCATTATAGCATCAGATCTGCCAGTATTTCCTTCAGTAGCATCAACTCCAAATAAGGCTATGTTTGTTATTCCATCATATTTAGAAAGCTTTTCATCAATATCCTTATTAATTCCTAAATTTTCTTCGTTTAAATCAACTTTATTCATTTTGTTAAGCATCGTTAAGCCATAGGTAGCAGCTCCACCTACTAAACCCACTATCAAAAGACCAATAATCGAAAGTGTTATTATTAACTTACGATTTTTAGCGGGCTTTTTGGATTTCCCTTTTTTATTATTATTTCTTGCCAATGTAAGCATCCTCCCTTTTTTAAATTACAAAACAATTGTAGCATTCTATTATATAAGTTGTAAAGTTATGGATAAAATTGTTGAAATTTTGATAAAATAATTCTATTTATTTATAAAAATATTAAATAGAAAAGTATTAAAATTATGTTTAAATATACTAATCAAAAATTAAAAATCGACATTAATTTAAAAGTACAATAATAAATAAAAAGCTCTGTTTTAAATGAGTGATTATTTTAATTAGCCAAATAAAAAAACAAAAGAAATTTTATACATTAATTTCTTTTGTTTTTATAATTTTTATATTTTAAGCTGTAGCAGTTCTTCTGCTAGGAATAATGCTAGGTATTATAAATCCTACTAATGCAGGTAATAACCAACCAAATCCCTTAGAGTATAGTGGAAGTAGAGAAACTAAGTTTTCTAATCCAGGCATAAAACCAGCTAATGTTATTAATATACTAAATACTAAAGTAACATATACAGTAACTTTATGAGTAAGTGGATTAGTTATTCTCTTATGGAATAAGTTTAATAATATAAGAACTATTGTTACTGGGTATATAATACCAAGTAAAGTACCTGATAAAGATATTATTTTATCTAATCCCATGCTGGCAACTAGTATACTTGTTACAGTCATTAAAATAACATTAAATTTATAAGGTAGTTTACCATTAGAAACTCTTTCAAAGAAGCTTCCACCAGCAGAAAGTAATCCTATTGATGTTGTTAAGCAAGCTAATGCCATTGATATTCCGATTAATATTGCACCTGCATGTCCTAGAATACTCTCAGCAATAAAAAGTAATAATTGAGATTTTGATAAATCTAAAGCTTGGTTCCCAGTGTGAGCACCTAAGAATATTAATCCACCGTAAATTATTGCTAACCCACCGATTGCAATAGCTGCAGCTTTAATAAGTATTTTAAAGCTTGCTTTTCCAGTATATCCTTTAGATTTTATTGAACCTAATATTATTGAAGAGAATATTACAGCTGCAATAGCATCCATTGTTTGATATCCTTCAAGTAATGATACTGGAAGTGCATCTGGAGTATATGATGTAGTTAAGGCATCTATAGGATTAAGTACACCTTTAGCTATTAAGAAGAATAGTATAGCTAATAATATAGGTGTTAAAAATTTACCTAAAACATCAATAACCTTTGATGGTTTTAATACAAATATTAAGTTTATTAAGAAATAAGCAACTATTATTGCAAAGTAATTTATGTTAGGGAAGTTAGGCGCAAAAGCCAATTCATATGTAGTAGCCGCTGTTCTTGGTATAGCTAATAATGGTCCTATAAGTATAAACAATGCTATTGAATATATTAATGAGAACTTCTTACCAACTTTATCTCCGAATAATTCAAATCTTCCGTTAACTCTCATTGAAGATAGTATTCCAAGTAGAGGAACACCAACACCAGTTATTATAAATCCTATAATACCTAAATAGTAGTCAGGTCCTAAATTTCTTCCTAAAAAAGGTGGGAAAATAAGGTTACCAGCACCTAAAAACATTGAAAATAATGCAAAGCCGATTACTAAAAAATCTGATCTTTTGTTATTCATAACACACCTCATCTTTCTGTAAAATCAAATCAATAAAATATTTAACTCATAAAATGTTCTTTGTTTAAGATTGTTTATATAGAAATTTTTAAAATTTATGAGAAATGAGTAAATATAATTTGATTCTATAACAATATTTTTTACTTTATTTACATTATTATTATTCATGTGATTTTTAATTTTATTTATAAAAGTTATAATAATATATTATCATAATGTTAAATAAAATCAATAAAAATATTTTATAAATAAAATAAAAAGATTATAAATTTGATAATTTAATAAAAAAATAAAGAAAACATTGAATTAGTGTTAATGTGATTTAAAGATAAACATATATAATTTTTAACTTATCAATAATTGAAAAAATAAATATTCTTGACTAAAAGTAAAAAAATGATAAAATAACATTAAAGTTAATATAAAATATCTATGAAAAGAATTAGTAAGCTTAAAAGCAGACTTACAGAGAATCATATATTGCTGAGAGTATGATAGTTATGATTAGGTTGAATGGATCTTTGAGATGTTTAGAGGAATTTTTAGTATTCTAAACCGTAATCCTTACGTTACAGGGTAGAGATACAAAGATTTTATCTTTGTAATATTAGGTGGTACCGCGATATATTCGTCCTATAAGTTTTAATGACTTATAGGACTTTTTTATTTCTTAGTTAATAAATAAGATGAGACATTTAAAGTTCAAGATTTTTAAATGACATGAATTTAATTAAGAAAGCTACTTAAGAAAAACAAGTTAATTTTTATAATATAGTAATTAAAATAAAGGAGGTGTATCTGTCTCTTCATACAATTATATAATTTTAGTGAAAAGACAGAGTCATAATGGAAGATAAGAAAAAAGTTATTTTTAGTGGAATAAAACCATCAGGAGATTTGACATTAGGAAATTACTTAGGAGCAATAAAAAATTGGACTAAGTTACAAGAGGAATATGATTGCTATTTCTGTGTTGTTGACTTACATGCAATAACAGTAAAACAATTGCCAGCTGACTTAAGAAGAAGAACTTTAGAGGTTTTAGCTATATATATAGCTTCAGGTATAAATCCAGAAGAAAATACTTTATTTATTCAATCACATGTACCAGCTCATTCGGAAGCTTCATGGCTTTTAACATGCAATTCATACATGGGTGAATTAAACAGGATGACTCAATATAAAGATAAATCAAAGAAAATGGGAGATTCAATAGGAGCAGGATTATTTAACTATCCAGTTCTTATGGCTGCAGACATACTTTTATATAATGCTGACCTTGTTCCAGTTGGAAAGGATCAAATGCAACATTTAGAACTTGCTAGAGATATAGCTACTAGATTTAATAATACTTATAGCCCAACATTTACTATACCAGAAGGATATGTTCCAAAAGAGGGAGCAAAAATAATGGATTTACAAGATCCAAGTAAGAAAATGTCTAAATCAGATGCTAATCCAAATGGTTTCATATTAATAATGGATGAACCTAATGTTATAAGAAAGAAAATTTCAAGAGCTGTAACAGATAGCATTGGAGTTGTAAATTATACTGATGAACAACCAGGAGTTAAAAACTTAATAAATATTCTTTGTGCTATAAAAGGATATACTCCAGAAGAGGTTGTTGAAATGTATAATGGAAAAGGATATGCTGATTTTAAAAAGGATGTTGGAGAGGCAATAGTTGAAGAGCTAGCACCAGTTCAAGAAAAAGTTAAAGCTTTATTAGGAGATAAGAAAGCTTTAGAGGAAATATACAAAAAAGGTGCAGAAAAAGCAAACTATGTTGCAATGAAAACTCTTAGAAAAATGCAAAAGAAAATAGGATTAATTCCAAGATAGAAAAGCTCTATTAAGTAAAAGTTCGCTAGATATAGCTTAGTAATTGTTGAATTTCGTGAAGAATTTCTATTCATTCTTCCATAAATATAACTAAGGCTTCGAAACCCCCGATGGTCAAACAGTCTCAGATTTTTAACATTATATTTATTACAGAATAAATGAAATTCTAGTCACTTATGCAAGTATTACTTCGCTTATATCTAGCGAACTTTCTTTATGGAGCTTTTTATTGTTTATTAAGAAAATAGATCTTAAGTTTATCTAAAGCTGAAAAGCTTGATTCGCTTTAAGTGAAAGTTCAAATTTTTAATTTTGTACATTGAACTTACACATTTGAACGAAGTGAAAAGGTGCTCCATTTAGAAAAAAACTTCTTAAGGACAAATTCATTCAAATATCAGTTTTATATATGATGAATTTTTTTATAGAGTTTATTATAGGAGTTAGATATAAAAAGTAATAAATTAAGTTCTAATAACTTAGCTAGATAGAAATTTTCAATATAATTAGAAATTTTAGATTAAGCTATTTTTGTTTAAGTATATACGAGTTATATTAGAACGAAATTATAACCAATTATTAAAATATCTTAGATTATATATATGATAAACTTTATTCAAAGGAGTTTTTATAAGATTCATTTTGAGGATTAATAGATTGTTTAAATTATTTAGTAAAAATAAAAGGGGGAATTGGTATGCCACCATTAAGTTTGCTTATTAAGCCAGCTTCAAGTGGATGTAATTTAAAATGCACTTATTGTTTTTATCATTCTTTAAGTGACAATAGAAATGTTAAAAGCTATGGAGTTATGAGAGATGAAGTTTTAGAAAATATGGTCAAGAAAGTTTTAAATGAAGCTGATGAGCATTGTAGTTTTGCTTTTCAAGGAGGAGAGCCTACCTTAGCAGGACTAGAATTTTTTGAAAAGTTAATTGAGTTTCAGAAAAAGTATAATCATAAGAAGTTAAAAATATATAATAGTTTACAAACAAATGGAACTTTAATAGATGAAAAGTGGGCAAAATTTTTAAGCGAAAACAATTTTCTTGTGGGATTATCTATTGATGGTCCAAAAGAAATACATAATTTAAATAGAAAAGATTGTTTAGGGTTAGATACTTTTAATAAAGTAGAAAAGACAGCAGAGCTATTTAAAAAGTATAAAGTTAAATTTAATATATTATGTGTTGTTACTTCTAACACTGCTAAGCATACAAACAAAGTATATAAGTACTTTAAAGAAAAAGATTTTAGATTTATTCAATTTATAAATTGTCTTGATCCTTTATATGAGGAAAAAGGAAAGTATAAATATTCCCTTAAGATACAAGACTATACTAAATTTTTAAAAGAGTTATTTGATAATTGGTATAATGATTTTATTAAAGGCCATAGGATTAGTATCAGATATTTTGATAGCTTATTAGAAACAATTATATTTAGAAAGTCATCATCTTGTGGGATGAATGGGGCATGTACTTGTCAGTTTGTAGTAGAAAGTGATGGAAGTGTTTATCCTTGTGATTTTTATGTTTTAGATAAATGGAAACTCGGTAACATACAAGAAATGACAATGAGAGAACTATTTGAAACAAAAAGGAATCATGAGTTCATAAAATCATCATTCAAGGTAGATGAAGAATGTCAAAAATGCAAGTGGTTTACTCTTTGCAAAGGCGGATGTAGAAGATATAGAGATTCAAAAGAAGATTCTGAACTAAATCTAAACTACTACTGTCAAAGTTATAAAGAGTTCTTTGAATATGCATTACCTAGACTAATTAACGTAGCTAATACGATAAAGTAATATAGAGTTTGAAAAATTATATATTTAATTTTTATATAATAGTAAATAGTATTAGCAATTAAAATATAAAACTTATGAATAGTATGAAGAGAATGTCTGAATATATTAATAAATTTTATTTTAATTGTTTATAGACATAAAAGGCTAAGATGGATTTGGATTCTATTTTAGCCTTTATTTTTTTATTAACATGGACTTAACTTTAGCATAATTTCCTTTTAACATTGAGAAGATAATATAAGAGTGTACTCAATATTAACTGAGATTTTGGAGGGAAATTGAATATGTTTAAGAAGAGATTAATAGCAATTATAGGGACTATATTTATAGGTACAACAGCAATGATAGGATGTACTTCTTCAGGTGGGGCAACTAAATCTTCAAATGTTGTAGTAAGCGTATCAGGCTCAACTTCTGTAGGACCAGTTATGGAAGCTGAAGCTGAAGCTTTTAAAACTAAAAAACCTGATGTTTCTATAGAAATAAATCAGATAGGTTCATCAGCAGGTATTAAAAATGCTATGGATGGAGTTTCACAAATAGGCATGGCTTCTCGTGATCTTAAGCCAGAAGAAAAGCAAGCTGGTCTTAAAGAAGTAGAAATAGCTTATGATGGAATAGCATTAATAACTAATAAAAATAATCCAGTTAAGGATTTGACTATAGCCCAAATAAAAGATATATATACAGGCAAAATAACAAATTGGAAAGACGTAGGTGGGAAGGATGCACCAATAGTAGTTGTTTCAAGAGAAGATGGATCAGGAACAAGAGATGCTTTCCAAGAGATAGTAGGATTTAAGGCAGAAGAGCTAACTGTAAATTCTCAAATATCAGATGGTTCAGGAAACATAAAATCATTAGTTGGAGGAAATGAGAATGCAATTGGATACATATCATTTAGTTATGTAGATGATACTGTAAGTGCATTAAAAGTTGATGGGGTAGATGCAATACCAGAAAATGTTATAAACAAATCTTACAAAGTTTCAAGACCGTTCTTAGTTGTTTACAAGGAAGATTCTTTAACAGAATCAGGTAAGAGTTTTATAGATTTCATATTAAGTGAAGAAGGGCAAGATATCGTGTCTAAAGAACACTTAATAAAAATTAAATAGTTCGCTTATATATTTAATATACATTTATCCTAACGATAACTTAAAGTTATTGTTAGGATTTTTTCTATTTTTTTTTTACATAGATTTAACATAGAAATAATATTAACTTAACTTAAGAGAAATATCATTAATTTGTAAGCGAAATAAAAATAGAAAGTTAAATAAAAATAAATGATTAGATTTTAAATGTATATTAAATTGATATAAGCGGAGGATAAAAAAATGAATAGGAGAAGAATTATAGTTGCATTAATTAGCATTTTATCAATGGGTTTTTTAATGACAGGCTGTGGAGAAGGGTCAAGAGCAAATATAGTAAAAATTTCAGGGTCCAGTTCAGTAGGGCCAGTTATTGAGGTTGAGGCTGAAGCATTTAAAAATGAAATGCCTGAGGTGACTGTTGAGGTTAATCAATTAGGTTCATCAGCAGGAATTAAAGATGCTATAAATGGAACTGTAGAAATAGGAATTTCATCAAGAGATTTAAAAGAAAAAGAATTAGAGACTGGAATAAAAGAAAAACCTATTGCCTATGATGGAATGTCAGTAATAGTTAACAA
Organism: Clostridium sp. LIBA-8841; assembly: GCF_057782475.1. Lineage (NCBI taxonomy): Bacteria > Bacillati > Bacillota > Clostridia > Eubacteriales > Clostridiaceae > Clostridium > Clostridium sp. LIBA-8841. Next base: position 920,618 of record NZ_CM173488.1, read on the forward strand.
TGAGAATCCAGTACAAAATCTTACTATGGAACAAATAAAAGATATCTATACAGGAAAAATAACAAATTGGAAAGAAGTCGGAGGAGAAGATACTCCAATAGTATTAGTTTCAAGAGAAGATGGATCAGGAACAAGAGATGCTTTCCAAGAAATAGTTGGTTTTAATTCAGAAGAGATAAGTTCACAAGCACAAATATCAGATGGATCAGGAAGCATAAAGACTATGGTAGCAGGAAATAAGAATGCAATAGGATATATATCATTTAGTTATGTAGATGATTCAGTTCATGCAGTTAGTGTTGATGGAGTAAAACCTACATCAGAAAATGTACAAAATAAAACGTACAAGCTATCAAGGCCATTTTTATTAGTTTATAAAGAAGATAATTTAAGTGAAAATTCAAAGAAGTTTATAGATTTTATGATGACTAAAGAAGGACAAGAAATAGTAGAAGAGGAAGGATTAATAAGTGTAGGATAAGCTTATTAATTAAAAAGAATTAATTTGAAAAAAATGCGAAAGATATTATGGAAAGATCATTTTTAGGTGGAGGTAAATATGGAAGCTAAAAGTCAAAATAATAAGAATAAGTACTTTATAGAGAGCTTAACTGAAAAAATATTCTTAGTAAGTGCCTCAATAGCTGTAATAAGCTTACTTTTAATAATAGGATTTGTTTTTTATAAAGGATTAAGACCATTTATAATAGAAGGATATTCTTTTTGGGACTTTATATTTGGGACACAATGGATACCAAGTGCAAATAAATACGGAATATTACCTATGATAGTAGCTTCTTTAGGTGCTACAATAGGATCATTAATAATAGGAGTACCTATAGGAATATTAACAGCAATATTCATAGCAGAGATAGCACCCAAGAAAATAGCAAAGATTATGTCTGGAGCAGTAGAACTTTTAGCTGGAATACCATCTGTTTTATATGGGGTATTTGGATTGGCTGTAATAGTTCCTACAATACAAGATATATTTAACTTACCAAAAGGGCAAAGTTTATTAGCTGTAATAATAGTATTAGCCATAATGATGTTACCAACTGTTATCACAGTTTCAGAGACAGCCATAAGAGCCGTACCAAATGCATATAAAGAAGGATCATTGGCTTTAGGTGCATCAAAAACTGAAACAATATTCAAAGTTGTTGTACCAGCTGCTAAATCAGGAATAATGACAGGAGTAGTATTAGGTATAGGTAGGGCTATTGGAGAAACAATGGCAGTTATATTAGTAGCAGGTAATACACCGGTTATTCCAGGTTCTATAATGGATAGTGTAAGACCACTTACAACTAACATAGCTTTAGAGATGGGATATGCTTTTGGAACTCATCAAGAAATGTTATTTGCAACAGGAGTAGTATTATTTACATTCATATTAATACTAAACTTAGTGCTAAGTAAACTTTCCAACAAGGGTGGTAAATAAATATGAGAAAAGTTAAAGATAATATATTAAATGGATTAGTTTGGTTATCAGCAGCCTTTACAATTGGAATCCTTGTAATAATATTAGGATTTATATTCGTAAAAGGTATAGGAAAAATAAATTTATCATTTTTAACAAGTAACTATTCAGCAAGCGGTGGTGGAATATTACCAATGATAGTAACAACACTATGGACAGTTGTACTTTCATTAGCAGTAGCTACACCAATAGGAGTCTTAGCAGCGGTTTACTTACAAGAGTACGCTAAGCAAGGGAAAATGGTTAAGTTTATAAGATTTGCAACTGAGAGCTTAGCAGGAATTCCTTCAATCGTTTATGGGTTATTCGGAGGTATATTCTTTGTAGTTGCTTTAAAAATGGGATACTCAATTCTAGCAGGATCATTGACAGTATCAATAATAATTTTACCTGTAATAATTAGAACAACAGAAGAGGCATTAAAAACTGTGCCTGAATCATATAGAGAGGCTTCTTTAGGATTAGGAGCTACAAAGTTTCAAACTTTATATAAAGTAATATTACCAAGTGCAATGCCTGGAATACTTTCAGGAGTAATATTATCAATTGGACGTATAATTGGAGAGTCAGCAGCCATATTACTTACTGCTGGAACTGTTGCACAAATGCCAAAGGGAATTTTCTCAAGCGCAAGAACACTTACAGTTCAAGCTTACCTTGTAACAAAGGAAAAAGGAGATATAGAAACAGCAGCTGCGGTTGGAATAGTGCTTATAGTAATAATATTAGCTTTAAATATTTCAGCTAAGTTAATAGCTAAAAAGTTCAATAAGGCAAACTATTAATTTAAGGTGGTATTAAGATGAGTGATAAAAAAACAAAAATTCAAGTAAGAGATTTAGATCTATTTTACGCAAGCAATCATGCTTTAAAGAAAATTAATATAGATATAAAAGAAAACGAAGTTACAGCATTAATAGGACCTTCAGGATGTGGTAAATCAACTTTTCTTCGTACTTTAAATAGAATGAACGATTTAATTCCTATAGTTAGAATCGAAGGTGAAATACAAGTTGATGGAAAAGATATATACAAAGATGATGATGTTATAGCACTTCGTACTAAAGTAGGAATGGTATTCCAAAAACCTAATCTTTTCCCAATGAGTATATATGATAATGTTGCTTATGGACCAAGAGTACATGGAATAAAAGATAAAAAAGTTTTAGATAAAATTGTTGAAGATAGTTTAAGAGATGCAGCTATATGGGATGAAGTTAAAAACAGACTTAAATCATCTGCATTAGGTCTTTCAGGAGGACAACAACAAAGAATATGTATTGCTAGAGCAATAGCTATGAATCCGGAGATAATTCTTATGGATGAACCAACATCAGCTTTAGACCCAATTTCAACATTAAAAGTAGAAGAGCTTATAAGAAAGCTTGAAGATAAATATACTATAGTAATAGTAACACATAACATGCAACAGGCAGCTCGTATATCAGACAAAACAGCATTTTTCTTAAATGGAGAGCTTGTAGAATTTAGTGATACTAATACAATATTCACAAATCCAAGAGATAAAAGAACTGAGGACTATATAACAGGAAGATTTGGCTAAAAATATAAGGGGTGATTAGAAAAAATGAGTATAGATGATTTAAGAGTAAGCATAAAAGAGCTAAAGGCAGAAACTAAACAAATGATGGAACTATGTGAAATAGCAATAGAAAAATCAGTAGACTCAATAGTTAATAAGGACTTGGCTCTTGCTAGAGAAGTTATAAAAATGGATGATGAAATAGATAACTTAAGGAATAAAATAATTGAAAAATCTATAGAGTTAACGGCATTAAAACAACCAATGGCTAAGGATTTAAGAAATATATATGCTTTATCAACTATAGTTACTGATCTTGAAAGAGTAGGAGACTATTCAGTTAACATAGCTATGGAAACAATAAAAATAGATAGTGAAGATCATATTACAGGTATGGTCGGCATACCTAAAATGAAATCAGTTTGTTTAAATATGTTAAAAGATGCTAAGAATGCTTTAGACAGCAATGAAACAAAATTAGCTTATGATGCAGCATTAGAGGATAATATTGTTGATGATTTATATAACGATGTATATGTAAATTTATTATCAGCAATGCATAAGGATCCTAATAATATAAACCAAGGGGTTAAGTTAATATTTGTTGCTAGATATTTAGAGAGAATAGGTGATCACATAACAAATGTTTGTGAGAACATAGTTTACGCCATAAAAGGTGATATGACTGAACTAGGATAATAATCTAAAGATATATCATGTAATGGTATATCTTTTTTTGTTTTCAATATTGTGATAAGCTATAAAATAGGGTAGTGTTTTGGGTAAAGGAGGGACAGAGTATGACTAACAAAAAAGTCCTAATAGTAGATGATGAGGAACATATTAGAGAACTTATAAAATTTAACTTAAAAAAAGAAGGATATGATACAGCAGTAGCTGTTAATGGAACTGAAGCGCTAAAAATTATAAAAGAAAGTAAATTTGATTTAATACTTTTAGATTTAATGCTACCAGAAATTGATGGATTAGAGGTTTGTAAAGAAATTAGAAGAAATGAAGAAACTGCAGACATTCCAGTAATGATGATTACAGCAAAAGGTGAAGAGTTTGATAAAGTTTTAGGCTTAGAACTTGGAGCAGATGACTATATAACAAAGCCATTTTCGATTAGAGAACTTATGGCTAGAATAAAAGCTTTACTTAGAAGAAGTAATGTTAAGAAGGAAGAGAATATAACCAAATTTGGAGATATTGTAGTTAACTTCCAAACAAGGGAAGTAACAAAAGAATCAAAGAATGTGGAATTAACTCTAAAAGAGTTTGAACTTTTAAAGCTTCTTATAAAGAATAAAGGTAATATCTTAACAAGAGAGCTTTTACTAGATAAAATATGGGGTTATGAATACATAGGAGAAACAAGAACTGTTGATGTTCATATTAGACATTTACGTAAAAAGATTGAAAGTGATGACAAAAACCCACAGTATATTCAAACCATAAGAGGTGTAGGATATAAGTTCACAAGCAATTAATAATATACTTATTATTTATTTAAGATTATTATGATAAATTTTCAAATCAACATATAATAAATTCTCTAAAGATTTTAAGAGATATTTTAAATAGATACTATTTTAAAATAGAGCTAAAACTAAAAATAAAACCACTCAGAAAATGGCAGAAATCTGAGTGGTTTTTTAGCAATGAGAGTTAAATGTTAAATTTATATACATTATTCATCAAGTTATAAACTTCTTTTAAATCTTTACCTGCAAGTAAATGATTCATTACAATTTCTTTTGAACTATCATAAAGTTCAAAAATCCTTTGAGCTTTTTTTTCTTCTTCGTATACTTTCCAATAACCACAAAGTAAGCATTTACTTTCAGAGCATTCCATGAAACATTTTACATCTTCAACAGGAATGCCTAAAAATATTCCTAATTCATGTGGACAATGAAAAGTAGAGTATCTATTAATTAAATGATTTAAAATATCATCTAAACTCATTTCTAAATTATAGCCGAGTTTTTCTAGAAAATCCATTGAAGACGTTCTATATATTGTATTCATTAAGTTTATCTCATCATAGATAAGAATAACTTTTGCATTGTTAGTTTCTCTAAGCAAAACATATTTTAGTTGAAGATCATTTAAGAAATCTTCACCATACATGTTCCAAAGTTTAAATAAATTATGACCTTGTTTTGAAAGAGTAATGGTGGAAGAAGGTTTAATCCCTGTTATTACAGGAGAAATTAAATATGATATAAAAGATCTCATGTATTTTTCGTTGTTAAGAGTTTCTAAGAGATTAATAAATTTAGTATTCATTTACTTACTTCCACCTTTCTTTTAAATAAGTCTAATTTAATTAAAGTGCCTTACCAGCATCTTTACATTTATCTATATCTTGCCCTTCAGGATTATTATTAACGATTATTGTATTAATTATACTTGCGCCGTAATCTTCCATTCTATCTTTCCAATTATCCATCCATTCACCAGTTCCCCAGTCATATGAACCGAATAAAAGAGTAGGCTTTCCAGATACAAGTCCTGAAATTTCTTCAACAAATGGATCCATTTCTCCTTCTTCTATTACTTCACATCCCATAGCTGGTGATCCTAAAGCTAATACATCACATTCTTCAACATCCTTTGTAGAAGCATCTGAAACATTTAGAAGTTTTACATCTAAACCATTTTCTTTAGCTCCTTCTGCTATAAGATTAGCCATAGTTTCTGTATTTCCTGTTCCTGACCAATAAATAATGTTTAATTTTTTCATATATATCACCTCATAAATTAAATCTTTTTAATTGTTAATGAAAATCAATTTCAATTAGTTTATGTCATTATAATACAATAAGAATATAAAGATGTCAATAATAAATGATAATAATTTTCAATAAACTTTTTTATTTAATAATTGAATTACTTAAAGAGTAGAATTGTAGTGTATTAAGAATTAGAGAAACTCCACTAAAATTCAGAGTTTGTGTAAATTCTCTCTGAATTAAATTAAATTTTATATAAGTAAGAGTAATAAATAGAGTTAAGAAGTTTTTGCTTATTTTTATAAAAATACAATCTAATTATGTTACATTATATAAGTTCGATATGCCAAATTAAAAGTAGAGATTTTCAGTTGAAATTAAGTTGAATCTGAAAATATAGGTAAGAATCCATATTCATGTAAAATATAACTAAAGATTAAAATAACTGAGCAAAGATAATACTTTAACTCAGTTAATAATAATTAATCAGTTTTTTTTGTACTACGTTCAATATTTTCTTTTCTTCTTTTAAGTTCCTCATTTAATCCTTGAACAAAGTATTGAAATCTTGTTCTAATACTTTTTTTATATAAAAATTTATGCATAACATTATTTAGCATACCAAATATTCCTGACACCGTTTGTTCTTCTTTTAATGTAAGTCTACAACTAGAATCATCTATTTTTTCAAATATATAAGTAGAAGAGTATTCACTAGTATCTGTTACTGTTTTAATAGAATAGACTTCATTTTCCTTAAAGTCAGTTATTGTTATTGTAGCCTCAGCTTTTTTCTTAGAATAATTACCAATCTCTCTTTTGGTTGATGTTCCTATTGGGTTTTTTATATCAAGTTTTGGAAAATCTCTTTTAGCAGTTTTTATGAATATTGCAAATACCTCTTCAACAGGGTAATTAATTACAGTTTTATTTACGAATTCAAGCATAGTTACCTCCTAAATTTATATCTTATGTTACATATTTATGTTTTAAAATTTTGAATAAGTATATATATAATTATAAAATAATTTTAAGAGAAAGTAATATAAATTTCTATTGAATTATTTTATATATAATTAATAAGTAATAAAAAAGACCACAAATGTGGTCTTTTTATTATTTTAATTTAAATGAACTCTTTAATGAAACTATTCTATTAAATACTAAATTATCATCACTTGTAAAGTTAGGGTCAACATTGAAGTAACCATGTCTAAATAATTGATATTTATCTTGAGGTTTAGCAACTTTAGCACTTGGCTCAATGAATCCATTACATACAGTTAATGAATTAGGATTTATTTGCTCAAGGAAGTGCTTTCCTTCATTTTCTTCACAATCATCTAAGATTAATGGTTCATATAATCTAAATTCAGCCGGGATACAGTTATTAGCATCAACCCAGTGGATTGTTCCTTTAACTTTTCTTCCAGTGAATCCAGTTCCACTCTTAGTTTCTGGATCATAAGTACAGTGGATTTCTGTAACTTCTCCATTTTCGTCTTTTATAACTTCGTTACATTTTACAAAATAAGCACCTTTTAATCTTACTTCGTTTCCTGGGAATAATCTGAAATATTTCTTTGGAGGATTTTCCATGAAATCTTCTCTTTCAATATAAAGTTCTCTTGAGAATGTAACAGCTCTTTTTCCTGCAGATTCATCTTTAGGATTGTTTTCTATTTCAAGAACCTCTGATTCTCCTTCAGGATAGTTTGTTATAACTAATTTAAGTGGGTTTATAACAGCCATAGCTCTTGGAGCAGTTTCTTGAAGATCTTCTCTTATGAAATGCTCAAGCATTTGAGAATCAACTGTAGAATCTGCTTTAGCAACACCTATAGCTTTACAGAAGTTTCTTATTGACTTAGGAGTATAACCTCTTCTTCTAAGTCCAGCAACAGTAGGCATTCTTGGGTCATCCCATCCATCAACTATACCTTCATCAACTAATTGCTTTAATTTTCTTTTACTCATAACAGTATTTGTGATGTTAAGTCTTGCAAACTCAATTTGTCTTGGAACACTTTCCATTTCACATTCTTCAACGAACCAATCATATAGTGGTCTGTGATCAGCAAACTCTAAAGTACAAATAGAGTGAGTTATTCCTTCTATAGCATCCTCTAATGGATGAGCAAAATCATACATAGGGTAGATGCACCACTTATCACCAGTGTTATGGTGGCTAGCATGAGCTATTCTATAGATTATAGGATCTCTGAAGTTTATATTAGGTGAACTCATATCTATTTTAGCTCTTAAAACTTTAGAACCATCTTCAAATTCGCCTTTTCTCATTCTTTCGAATAAATCTAAGTTTTCTTCAACAGATCTATTTCTATATGGACTTTCCTTACCAGGCTCAGTAAGTGTACCTCTATATTCTTTAATTTCTTCTGGAGTTAAATCACAAACGTAAGCTTTACCTTTTTTGATTAAAAGTATAGCTCTTTTGTACATTTCATCAAAGTAGTTTGATGCGAAATGTAGTTCACTCCAGTTATAGCCTAACCAGTTAACATCTTCTTTTATTGATTCAACGTATTCAGTATCCTCTTTAGTAGGATTAGTATCGTCAAATCTTAGGTTAGTTCTTCCATTGAACTCTTTTCCTAATTCAAAGTTTAAAACTATAGACTTTGCATGACCTATATGTAGATATCCATTAGGCTCAGGTGGAAAACGAGTTATTATTGTATCATGTTTTTTGCTATCTAAATCATCTATTATTATGTTTCTTATAAAATTTGATGAGTGTTCAGCATTTGACATTGTTTATCATCCCTTTTCTCTCATTTTTATATACTCATAAATATACCATAAAAAGCTAAATCTATCTATAATATATTAAAAATTTGAGTATATAGTTTAAAATAAAATATATATAATTAAATTGAAACTTTAAATATTTAAAAAATAAAGTAATAATATGTATCCTATGGAATTTTTAATGCTAAATTAAACGGAATTTAACAAGAAGTTTTTTAAGCTTATTAAATCTAATTATGAATGTGTACTTTAACAAAAAAGTAGAAAAACAATTATATTAAAGTAGGTATATAAATCATAAGTTAGATTGCTTTATATAATATTTCCAAATAAGATTAATTTTATGAACTAGAAATGAAAAAAGTTCTGCAGAATGCAGAACTTTTTAATTTATGAATAAACTTGCGTTAATTATCAATTATCTATTCATTTTTTGAGCTTTTCTTGCTTTTCTGCAAGCTGGGCATCTAACTGGATCGTTTTCGAATCCTTTTTCTTTGAAGAACTCTTGCTCTCCTACAGTGAATACGAAATCCTTTCCACAGTCTTTACAAACTAAATTCTTATCTTCCATTTCTTTTACCTCCTGTAAAATTTACTAGGTACGTTTAAAATCTATACTATAAAACTAAATTTTACAGGACAGAAATAAAGTACATATCTACTAAATTTTATTTTATATATAAATTATATCATATAGAAAAAAGAATACAATACTTTTTTATTCCAAATACTTAAATTTCTGGCGCTTAAAATTAGCTATTGTATATATGATAATTGGGCATATAAAGAACACCCCTAAAAGTATGTATTGGTAGTACTTTAACAGTATAAATAGAATGTATATATTCTTAGACATAAAGAAAGAAAATCCATATACTATTAAAGAAATTAGTGCTATAAAATTACGCTTATATTTTACTCTATCTTTCCAAATTGTATATAAAGAAAATATGGTTATTAGATATTTAACAACCCAGGATAATATAGAAGAAATCATAACAAAAACATTACCATTCTCTACGAAACCTCCAAAATAAATTCTTTGAGCTTGAACGAACTGAGGATAGAATATGTTTGATGCTCTCAAAGAACCAAATGTTGCTATAAGCATTGTAACAAATAAAGCACAAGCAACACATGTTAAAAATATTGTGTTCATTGAGACTTTTTTTAGATTCTCCTTATCGTCTATTCTTGGAATGATAGGGAGTACTATAGCCAAACTTGATAAAGAGCCTAGTTGGCTTAAGGCACAAAGCGTATATTCTGAAATTCTTCTATCTTTAAATATAGGAAGAAGTAATGTGTAGTCTATATATTGAATGTTTAGCAATGCTAACATTAAATTTATTGCTATTACAATACTTATTGAGACTATACATATTATAAGTATGCTATTAAATCTGTTTTTCCCTATTAGAAACACGGTAATTATAAAGAAAAATAAACAATACCATGTTGGTGTTTCAAGAAAAATATTAACGTTTATAGAAGTAGAACTAACAGAAGCTGATTCTATACATACCAATATTAAAGTTAAAGAAAATATTAATATATAAATGTTGCCAAAGGTTTTGCCAAGAACAATGTAGCAAGTCTCCTTAAAATCATAGTAGTTTATTTTAGATATTATATTAAAAATATAGAAAGCTACAAAGAAGAAAACAACTCCAGATACTATAGTGAAAATCCAAGAATCTCTTCCCCCTATTTTTATAAATAATGATGTATAGTTCACTAAAGATGTACTTATTGCGGCAACAATAAAAAATATAAAATGCCTTGCAGTTAGCTTTCCCAAAGACATCACCTCATTTCTTTTATAATTTCAAAGTTTAGTATTCTCAAAATAATGAATATTAAACATAATACTAGCGGATAATATTTTTGGGTGATAAATAAAATGCAAAAAGAATTAGAATTTCTAAAGGAAAAATTAAAAGACAGCTTTGATGTTAAATATAGGGAGGTGGATACTGCTTTAGGACCAGCCACAATTGTTTTTATGGATGTTTTATGTTCTACTCAATTTATTAGTGAGTACATAGTAAAGCCATTAACCTTAGTAAAAGATGGCATAAATAATGAGTATGATGTTATGACTAAGGTTATAGATATAAACATAACAAACTGGTCTAAGGATAAAAATGATACATTACTACATGTCTTATCTGGAGATGTAGTAATAATATTTAAAAATTACGATAAGGTAATATATTGTGAAACAAAGGGATATACGAGAAGAAGTGTTGGAATTCCAATAACAGAGGCAGTAATAAAAGGACCAAGAGAAGGATTCAATGAGGCCTTTGTTGATAATGTTACTTTATTAAGAAGAAGAATAAAAAATCATAATTTGAAATTTGAACCATTATATGTAGGAAAAGATACTCAAACAGTAGTATGCATATCTTATATAAAAAATAAGGCTCCAAAAGAGTTGGTTGATGAAATAAGAGAAAAGATAAAAAACCTAGATTATAATTTTATATTGGATACAAATTATATTGAAGCTAAGCTTAGAGAGGATAGGACTTTATTTGATACAGTTGGATATACAGAAAAAGCAGATGAGGTTGCGGCTAAGTTGCTAGAAGGAAGAATTGCAATAATAGTTGATGGTACACCTTTCGTTCTTACAGTACCATTCTTTTTTATAGAGAACTTTCAAACACCAGATGATTATTATTTAAATAGGTATTTTACTAGTTTTACTAGAATTTTAAGATGGATTGCCTTTTTTATTGCTATGTTTTTACCAGGAATTTATGTTGCATTAGTTACGCATCATTTTTCTGTATTACCTAGTTTATTTATTTTTAGGTTAGCTGTTGCTAGGGCAGGAGTTCCGTTTCCTATAGTGGCAGAGGTTATAATAATGATGTTATTATTTCAAATAATAAAAGAAGCAGGATTAAGGTTACCTCAACCTATAGGAACTTCCATGAGTTTAGTTTCAGGATTGATTTTAGGAGATGCTGCTGTAGGAGCAGGTATTGCTTCAAGAGTAACAATTGTAGTTGTGGCATTAGCCGCAGTTTGTTATTTCTTAATTCCAAAGCTTTATGGTCCGGTTTCTGTATGGAGTATAGGAATAGTAGTTTTAGCCGCACTTTTTGGAGTTCCGGGTATTGTCTTAATAAGTGTTGTACTAATATCTCATTTGGCAAACCTAAGAAGTTCCAAGTATCCATACTTATTCCCACTAGGAACCTTAAATAGTTATAAGTTTAAGGATATCATTACTAGAGGAAGATTAGATGAAATATCAAAAGATATAGTTAGCAAGGATGGTAAAAATGAACCTAAAGAAAGTTATAGCTAGTTTACTAAGTATAATAATTATGTCAGTCATGTTTATTGGTTGCTATAATTATAAAGATATAAATAAGGTTACCTTTGTAACAAGTATTATATTTGATGAAAGTGAAGTAGGAAATATATATATATATTTAGATTGTGTAAAACCTTATAGAAGTTCAAACGAAAGTTCAGATAAGGGTAGAAGAGTTCTGTATAAGGGTTCTGGAAAAACAGTTTTAGAAGCTATGAAAGAGATAAATATGTATTCTAGTAGTAAGTTGGATTTTACTCAATGTAAAGGATATATATTCACAGAAAAAGCAGCAAAAAATGGTATAAGAAAATACATAGATATTATAAATAAGAATCAAGAATTTATGATTAGACCATATATGTTTGTTTTATTTGGTTCTCCTGAAGAACTTTTAAATGATGTTACTGTAGATGAAGAATATTTAGGAGTTTTTATTGATGAGTTAGTTCAAAAATCTAACAGGAGTTCTAGAGTTATAGCTATTGATGCTAATGATTATTTAGAAACTAGAACCAATTATGGAAATTTAATGGTTTTAGGTGCCTTAAGTATAAGAGATGATATGAATGAGAAAAAATTAGAATTAAGTGGAGGTGCTTTACTAAAAAATGAAGTTTTAGTAAGACGAATAACTGCTGAAGAAGGAATGAGCTATAATATTTTAATAGGAGAATTAAAAGATGGAACTTTAGAAGTTATGAATCCACAAGATCCAAATACATTTGTAACATTAAATATATCTAATGCTCGTACTAAAACATCCTTAAGTTATGATGGAGAAAATATAGTTCTACATAAAGATATAAAAATTAAATGTTCAATTGGTGAATCACAATCAAGACTTATTGTTAATGAGAAGGTAATAAATATCTTAGAGTTAGAAGAAGGAGCTACAATAAAGCAATATTTAGAAATCCTGTTTGGTAATTTTAAAGAAAGTGGAATAGATATTGTTAATGTTGGAAACTTATTCTATAGAAAATACCCTGATGAAGTTTTATTAAAAGACCCTATAACTATAACTAATTTAGAGGTTAATGTTAATGTTGAAATTGATGGAACAACAATTACAGGAAATACACTCTAAAATAATTATAATATAAGGAATTAAAATGAACCCATGGAATATAATGTTCTATGGGTTTTAAATTTGTGCTATATTTTATTTAAAGTATTAGGTCGTAAACAGAGCTTATTAAGAAGAGGGTTGTTATGGATAAAAATAAGTTAAGAAATTTGATAAAGAAAAATGAATATGAAAAGTTAGACTTTAAGCTAAAAATAGAGCTTTTCACAGAAAGTGCAAAAAAGGAATTGGCTAAGGATATATGCGCTATAGCAAATTCTAGAGGGGGAAGAGGCTATATAATAATTGGGGTTGAAGATAAGACAAAAAGGATTGTTGGAGTTGAGGCTGATTATCTTTCAGAGGAAAGAGTTCAACAAGTAGTAGCATCAAGAATTGAGCCACCAGTACCTGTTAGTTTAGAGGAATGCTTTTTAGATGGTAAGAGATTATTAGTAATAGTAATCTTTAATAGTTATCAAAAGCCATATCAAATTAGAGAAAATGGAGCTTTTTATATAAGAAGGGGATCAACCACTGATATTATGAGGAAACAGGAGCTTCTTTCTGAGTTTCAAAAGGGAATAAGCTTTAATTTAGAGACCTGCCCAATTGTTAATAGCAACATAGAATTTTTAAATGAAGAACTTGTAAATAGATATTTTCACTTAAAGGGCATTAAGGTTTCAAAGGAAAATAGAGAATTTTTATTAAGTAGTAGCAATATAATTTATAAAAATAGTATTTCTGGAAAATCAATGTGTACATTAGGAGGGTTATTAGTATTCTCTGATGTAAATAATCTATATGTGCCACATAATATGATAAAGATAAGAAGTTTATTAGGTAATGGACAAACCTTTATAATAAGAGGAAATATTTTAGATATGATGAAGAATGCTGAGAAAAAAATAAGAGAGATAGTACCTAATGAATATCCCGTAGCTTTAATAGTTGACACTATAAGAAATATTATGATTTATAGAGATTATTCTCAATATAATAAAATAATTGAAATTGTACTAGGAAATAAGGACTTAACTATATACTGCCCAGGTGAAATTGTAAAAAGATATAAAGATGGGCGTTTAGGATATGTAAAAAGGAATATGTGGATATATGAAAAAATAATAAGTTTAGATAGTAGAGATGGAGAAATGAATTATAACTTAGGAGGAAAAGAAATAAAAGAAAGCTTTACTAACAATGTAAGAGTTATAGAGATTAATGAGGAAAATATAACTAAATTTATATTTAATAAATATAGCACAATAGGTTAATAATTTTAAAAAGTTCTGAATATTATATATAAAGGAAGTTTTTACCTGATTAAAATTATTATTAAGGGGTGGTAAAGATGATTCAATTATTCTTTAACCAAAGAGGTGCTGGAAAAAGCAAAAATTTAGTTAAGCTAGCTAATGAGGAGATTGAAAAATCAAAAGGAAGTATTATATTTATTGACGATGATAATAAAAGAATGCTTCAATTAAACAAAAAGGTTAGGCTTATACCTATGAACAATTACTGTGTAAATAGCTATGAACAGTTTTATGGTTTCTTACAAGGAATAGTCTCTAGAGATTATGATATTGAAAGCATATATATTGATAGCATAGCGAATATTTTAGAGGATGTAAATTTAGAAGAATTAGAAAGTTATTTAGAGAGAATAGAACTTATGAGTAGAGAATTAGATGTAAACGTATTTGTAACTGTTCATGGTGATATAGAAAGAATGTCTGAAAATATAAAAAAGTATGTGGCGTAAAGATTAGCTAGTTTAGAAAATAATTTGTTTTATATAGATTATTGTAGTATTTATAAAATATTTAATACTATAAGTAGAATAAGAACTATAATTAAAAGTTATAGTTCTTATTTTTTTTAAAATCAATTGAGAATTAATATAATAAAGGATATACTATATACTATATGATATGCTAAATATAGCACCAGCCAGTGAGCTGGATTAAAATTTTTTTGGAGGGATAAACAAATGGCTAATGTATTGGATACGTTAATGGAACGTGGGTACATAAAACAGTTTACTCATGAAGCTGAAACAAGAGAACTTTTAGAAAAGGAAAAAGTTACTTTTTATATAGGATTTGACCCAACAGCTGATAGTTTACATGTAGGACATTTTATAGCGATGATGTTCATGGCTCATATGCAAAAAGCAGGTCATAGACCAATAGCTTTAATAGGTGGTGGTACTGCTACAATTGGAGATCCAAGTGGTAAAACTGACATGAGAAAAATGATGACTAACGAGACTATAGCGCACAATGTTGCTTGTATCAAAAAGCAAATGGAGAAATTCATAGATTTTTCAGATGATAAGGCTATACTTGTTAATAATGCTGATTGGCTATTAAATCAAAACTATGTTGAATTCTTAAGAGAAGTTGGAGTTCACTTCTCAGTTAACAGAATGCTTTCAGCAGAGTGCTTTAAACAAAGACTTGAAAGAGGACTTTCATTCTTAGAATTTAACTACATGTTAATGCAAGGATATGATTTCTACGTTTTAAATAAAAAATACAATTGTAAAATGGAGCTAGGTGGAGACGATCAATGGTCAAACATGATAGCTGGTGTTGAACTTGTAAGAAAGAAATCACAAGAGAGTGCATATGCTATGACTTGTACATTATTAACTAACTCAGAAGGACAAAAGATGGGTAAAACAGTTAATGGTGCATTATGGTTAGATGCAGAGAAAACTTCTCCATACGAGTTTTACCAATACTGGAGAAATGTTAATGACGCAGACGTTGAAAAATGCTTAAAATTATTAACATTTGTTCCAATGGATGAAGTTAGAAGACTTTCAAGTTTAGAAGGATCACAAATAAATGAAGCTAAAAAAGTTTTAGCATTTGAAGTAACTAAACTTATACATGGTGAAGAAGAAGCTGCAAAGGCTCAACAAGCTGCTGAAGCTTTATTTGGAAAAGGTGGAGACATGAGTAATGTTCCAACTTATGAAATGGGAAAAGATAAGTTAGGAAATGAACTTTTAGATATTTTAGTTGAAGCTGAAATAGTTCCATCAAAGGCTGAAGGAAAGAGACTTGTTAAGCAAGGTGGATTATCATTAAATGGAGAAAAAGTTGCTGATTTCAAAAAGACATTGGAAGAAGCTGACTTTGAAAATGGTGAAGTATTAATTAAAAGAGGTAAGAAAAACTACAATAAAATAGTTTTAGCATAGTACCTTTTAAAGAGGAGTGTATTAGAGTATATCCCCCAATTAAAGTTAATTGGGGGATATTCTAAATACACTCCTTTTAATTTGAAATCAATTAATAAGAGGCTCTGTTTTAGGTGAGTGTTGATTTTTAGCTAGTCCTTGAGAACTAGCTTAATTATAAAAATAGCTGATGAAGATTACATAATATTATTTGAGTTAATAGTAATTTTTTAATAGGTTTTCTTAGTAAATAAAAATAGGTTAGTACTTTTAGAAACTTGTATATATAATTAATAAGAGTGTATAATAAATTACTGATAAAAGAGGCTTAGTTAAAAGATAGGTTATATTTAGCTAATTTATTTTAGTATGTTAAAGAAGGTTTTCTTTAATAACTATAAGTGGCTATAAGGTAAAATAGAAATATGAAAGGTGATGAAATATGGCGTTATATGCTATCTCAGATTTGCATTTAGCACTTAATACAGATAAACCAATGGATATCTTTGGTGAGAAATGGCGTAATCATCATGAGAAGATAAAGGAAAATTGGGAAAATAAAATTACTGAGGAAGACACTGTTTTAATAGCAGGAGATATTTCTTGGTCAATGAAGGCTGATGAGAGTAAAGATGATTTAGACTGGATAAATTCACTTCCAGGCAAAAAAATAATAATTAAGGGAAATCATGATTATTGGTGGGGAAGTATCTCAAAGTTAAATAAAATGTATGAAAATACAAAATTTATTCAAAATAATTTTTTTATATATAAAGATTGGGCTATATGTGGAACTAGAGGATGGATTTGTGAGGGGTCTGATAAATTTACCCAAAAAGATAAAAAGATTTTTGATAGAGAGCAAATAAGATTAAGATTATCTTTAGAAGAAGCTAAAAAAGCAGGATATGAAAAGATAATATGTATGATACATTATCCTCCTACAAATGAAAAGTTTGAGGATTCAGCTTTTATGGAGATATTTAAAGAATTTGGTGTGGATAAGGTTATATATGGACATCTTCATGGTATGGCTCTTAAAGGTAAGCTATTAAATGAAGAGAGAGATGGAATAGAGTATAAGCTTACAAGTTGTGATTTTATAGATTTTAATCCTATAAAAATATTAGATTAAAATTTATATTTTACATTAAATAGATCAAGAATTAATCAGAATTTTTCTTGGACAATTTCTTAATTTTAGATAAATTAAAACTTCGAAATATTTAGTTTTAATACTTTTTTTGGTATAATGAGCGAGGAGAGTTAAATAATCTCTCTAAGAGAGTTAGGAAATAGGTGGTTCTATGGCTATACAAAATTGGAAAGACTTTTTAACTCCTTATGATCAAGCGGTAAGTGAATTAAAGGTAAAGTTAAGAAGTATTAGAAAAGAATTTAGAAGAAAAAATGAGTATTCTCCAATAGAATTTGTAACTGGAAGGGTAAAGGAAGTATCTAGTATATTAGAGAAGGCAAATAAGTATAATATTCCTGTAGATAGAATTCAATATGAGATGGAGGATATTGCAGGTATAAGGATAATGTGCCAGTTTGTTGATGATATAGATACTGTTGTCAATATTATAAGGAAGAGAAGAGATATGCAGGTTCTTTATGAAAAGGACTATGTTAGCAATGTAAAGCCAAGTGGCTATAGAAGCTATCATGTTGTTATAAGATACCCTATAAATATGGCAGAAGGGCAAAAAGATATACTTGCTGAGTTTCAAATAAGGACTTTGGCTATGAATTTCTGGGCTACAATCGAACATTCTTTAAATTACAAATATAAAAAGAATCTGCCAAAAGATATACAGTTAAAATTAAAGCGTGCAGCAGATGCAGCATTTACTTTAGATGAAGAAATGCTTGAAATAAAAGATGAAATAAAGGATGCTCAAACTTTGTTTGAAGTTAAATCAGATATTATAACAAATATAATGAATAGTATTTTAACCCTTATTTCAATAGGAAAGGTAGCAGAAGCTTCTAGATATCAAATAAGTTTAAATAAACTTATTGAAGAGGGAGAAGTTTGGGAACTCAATAAATTATTACAAGCTGTTCAAAGAGATATAGATAAGTATAATATTTAAATTAAAATAATTTAAAATACCTCCTTAGCTTTAAGGTGGTATTTTTGTATGTAGGGGTCTTTATATTTAATAATAATTATTATATAATAAAATATATTAATTAAATTTATATTAGTAATTGAGATAAGATTGTTTTAAGATTAAATTTATTATTAAAATATATTGAGATTTTATTGAGATGGATAAAATAAACTTGAGGATGTGTGTTTATGAATACTATGGATAATTTAGAATTAAAAAAGGTTAAGGAAAATCCTTTATATATAAAAGAGATAGAAAATCCTTCTGAACAAGTTCAATTAGAGGCTATTAAGAAGAATCCATTTACAATTCAATACATTGAAAATCAATGTGAAAAGTGTAAAGAGGAAGCTATAAGAAGGAATCCAACTACTATAGAATATGTAAAAGAACCATCAGAGGAATTATGTATATTAGCAGTTAAATCTTTATGGAATGCTTTAAAACTTATTAGCAATCCATCAGAAAAAGTAATAGAAGAAGCTGTTAAAACAAAAGGATGGGCTATACAATTTGTGAAGAATCCTTCAGAAAAGTTAAAACAAATAGCTGTTTCAAGAGATTATGATGCTATAAAGTATATTGAAGATCCTTCAGAAGAAGTACAACTAATTGCAGTAAAAAATCATTGGTCAGCAATTAAGTTTATAAAAAATCCAACTTTAGAGGCTATGAGAGCTGCTGTTAAAGAGGATGCAGAGTCGATAAATTTCTTACCTAATTATACTTATGAAGATTTAGAGATGTTCATAGGAGATAATATAAATGTTGTTAAATATCTTTATGAAAGTATAGATATTGATATGGTTGTTGAAATTCTTATGAAAAAAGTTGCTGAAGAAGATGTAGATGAAAAATATCTTTTAGATTTTATAGATTTAGAAGTTTTAGAAATGAATAAGGTAGAATTTATTAAAGAGTATGGAAGTAAAAGAGCAAAAATAATATTAGTAGATAGTATGCTATCTATCTAAAAATCAACATTAGTTTAAAATATAGTTAAAATAAAAAAGTTAAAATAGAATTATTAAGAAATTTTGAAAAATGTATTAGAATTTTTATACGAGGTTAGAAGGTAAGTTTTTACGGATATATTAGGAGAAAGAAGGGACGACCAAGGTGGATTTTAAAGAAGCATTAAGCACAGTTAATTTAGTTCTTATGACAGGAGAGGTACCTCTTTTAATTGGAGAAAGTGGTATAGGTAAAACTTCTTTAGCAAAAGAGCTTAGTAAAGTAAATAATTATCATTTAGTTACTATAGATGGAAATCTTCTTAAAGAAGGAGAGATTGGTGGCCTTCCAATGGTTGAGAAGAAGGAGATTGTCTTTGAAGGAGAAATAGTAAAAAGAAGTGTAACAAGATATGCTACACATGTTAAGCTTATGGAAATTGATGAGCATATTGAAAAAGGAGAAAAGATTCTTTTATTTATTGACGAGTTAAATAGATGTGAGCATGCTGTTCAACAAGAGCTTATGAATCTTATATTAAATAGAGAGATAAATGGATATAAATTAAGTGAAGATGTGTACATATTAGCTGCTATGAACCCATCAAATAAATATGATAATTATGAAGATAGTGATTATCAAGTTATTGAAATGGACCTAGCTCAAGAAGATAGATTTGTTTGGATTGATATTAGCTCAAATCTTAAGGAATGGATGAGTTGGGCTATGGGAGAAGGAAATATACATGAACATATAATAGAGTTTTTATCAACATTTCCAGAGTATTTCCATACACCTAATTCTTTAGAGACTATAAAAGCTACTCCAAGAAGTTGGGAAAGGGTTTCTAAGGCCTATAGAGTTTATTTAGCAAATAAGAAGAGTTTCTCTAAGGAAATACTTTATAGTGCTTTAAAAGGAAATGTAGGCTCAACTATAGCACAAGAATTCATATCATATATAAGTAATCTTAATAAGCCTATTATTTCAAATGAAGAAATATTTGAAAGTGATGTTTTAGGTTTTAATGTTAGAGAAAGAATAATGAGTGAAAATCACTCAAGAATGTATATTATAGCTAAGAGTGCTTTATACTATCTTGAAGGATTAAAAGAGTATAATAAAGAATTAGAAGTATTTTCAGATTTATTATCTTGTTATCCAAAAGACTTAAGACTTGGAATAATGAAAGAAATAAAAAGTGACCATTCAGAAACTTTATACGGTAGATTATTAAATGAGGATAAGTTCTTAGAAGCATTCTTTGATATATATAGCTAGGTGGTGAAATCTTATGGATTTTGAAAGAACTAGAAGAAAGCTTCTTAATATAGTTATGGAAGCTGAGGAGGAAAATAAACCCTTAACAGAAGATTTTAAAAGAGAGTTTTGGGGATTAATAGAAAAAGTTATAATCTCTCTTTATGACAAAGAAAACTCATTTTTCGGTCAATTCTTAATTCATGTCAAAAGGGAAATAAGAACTGATATAAAATGGCCTATAGCTACTAAGCCTGAGATGAGTTATTTTACTATGATGTTTAACCCAAGAATAGTATTAGAATGTGATTTGAAAGAGGTTCAGGCGCTTTTAAAGCATGAGGTTTATCATATAATGATGTCGCACTATGCTAGAGAAAAAGCTTTAAGTAGAAAATATTCAAAGTTAGCTGTTAGTATAGCTATGGATATAGCAATAAATCAATATATAAAGAATTTACCGCCATATAGTAAGAGATTGGATTATGTAAATCTAGAGTATAATATAGATTTAAAACCAGACATGCCTATGGAAAAGTATGCTGAAGAAATTCAAAAAGCTATTGAGAGAAGAAAAAAATATGGTATTACTGATAAGGATGGAGAAGCAGGAGATTTAGTAGATCAAGAAGGATCTCATGAAGTATGGGAAGAGGTTTCAGTAAGTTTAGATAGTTTAGAGGGAACAACTAAAAAGACTGCCATAAATGCTTATAAGGGAAAGGCTCCTAAGGATTTAGAAAAGATAATTCTTTTAATGAAGGAGAAGCCTGAAATCAAATGGAGTGAATTTTTAAAAAATATACTTCCTACAACTAGAGGAAGTTATAAAAAGACAATAACTAGAAAAGATAGACGTCTTCCAGAAAGGTTAGACTTAAGAGGGAAATTACCTAATTCCATTCCAAAAATATTAATAGCCATAGATGTTTCAGCCTCAATTTCTGATAAAGAATTTGAGAATATAATAGTTGAAGTCTTAGGGATTGTTAAAAATAAGAGTGCTGAAATAAAAATTATTGAATGTGATGATGAAATAAGAAGAATATATGACTTAAGAGGAATAAAGGACATAAAACCAAGAAGTAAAAAAAATGGCTCAACTAAATTTTCACCTGTCTTCAGATATATAAAAGAAAATAATATGAGAAATCATATACTTGTGTATTTCACAGATGGCGCTGGAGAGAAAGACTTAGAGGTTAAGCCTATAAATTATAGAACTCTTTGGGTTTTAACCGGTAAGGAAGAATTAAGTCTTAATAGAGCTTTCGGAACTGTTAAACATTTAGAAAAAGAAAAAGGTGAAAAATATACAATTATGGACGGATTACAAGAAATGAAGGATAATCTTCATGATTGGGCTAGATAAATAAATAAAATATAGCACATATTGATTTAATTGGAAATCAATATGTGCTATATTAATTTTTAGATACTTAAATAATTATATTTATTTAAATAAGCAATAGCTATTAAATTTTTATATAAGAATTTAGTTGGGGGCTAGTGATTATTATATATAAATAAACTTCATAAAGGAGGGATTGGGTGAAAGAGAAGGTTAAAAATGTGCTTTGGGTATTATTAATGATCGTAATAATTTCATTAGTGGTAATATCTTTGAAAATAATGAGATTTAGAGAAAATGCTATAACTAATATTGAAGTAAAGGGAGATAAAATAACTTTTGATTGCGCAATTAAAAGAGAAGATAAAAAATATTTAACTGTAGAAGGTGAAAAAAATAGGTCTGTAGTTAAAGTAGATGGATTGAAGATTTTTCTAGATAATAATTTATTAACTTTTGAAGATAAGATATATGAAAAGAACTTAAGATATTATATTTCAATAGATGATATGGTAAAAAATGGACAAGCATACATAGATAGAAATAAAGTTTTAAGTAAAAAAAGTAATAATTACATAGACTTAGAAAAGGAAGAAATTTTAAAAGGTAATGAATTTTTAGGATTAAGAGGAGAAGTTTTAGAAGAAAATAATAAGAAATATTTATCTATAAATGATTTTAAAGAACTTCTTGATTTAAGAGATGATTGGTACAAAAATAAGAATTCAATATACTTTTTTGAAGGAGAAAATCCTAATATAGATTCAAAATATAAAGTGGAAGCAGGAAAAGCAGCTGTAATCAGAATGGAGGATGTAGCAGCAGGTGGTGTTTTTTTAAAAGATAATAACATAGAAAAGATGAAGTATTTAGGTGATTATTTTAAGGCTAATGATATAGTTTTTCACATAGCATGGATACCAAGATACATAAATCCTAAAGAGGGGATTGATAATGATCTTCTTAAGGATAATAGCTTTGAGAATGTTCATTTTATAAATATGTTAGACCATTTGATAAATAGAGGAGCAGTAATAGGGCTTCATGGATATACACATCAACATAATAAAGAAATAAGTGGAGTTGGAGTGGAATTAAAGTGGAATGTTAATAATAAAGATAGTGAGATACTAAATGTAGTGGAATCCTCTTTAAGAACTTCGAATACATTAAACATACCAATAGGTTTCTTTGAAAGTCCTCATTATAAGGATGATAGAAAGCAACAAAAAATAATAGAACAATATTTCCCAATTATGTTTGAACCTTATGCAGGCTATTGGAACTTAAATCCATTAATTAGTCTTAGCAATAAATCAACATTATATGTTCCAGCTCCTTTAGGATATGTAAAAGATAATGGAGAAGCTGTAGCAAAAAGAATTAGAAACTGCGGAGATGAGATTTTCACAGGATTTTTCATACATCCATATAAATTTTTAGGAAGTATAAATGATAAAAATGATACTGAAAATAATGACGAAATCTATAGTTTTGATGAAGATTCAATGATAATAAAAATAATATCTTCATTAAAAGAAAGAGGTTGCAAGACTATAACAGTAGATGAACTTAACAGTCAGGTTAAATAATTAAAGCTTCTTTGTTCAATGAATAGAATTTCATTGAATAAAGGAGCTTTAATTTTAAATTATGGATTAAATAAAACTTGTTAGTGATTATATATTACTTAGAGGATTGTACACGCTTACATAAAAACGGTATAATAAATTTATATATATGTTTTACAGGAGGGGAAGAGATGGAAAGAGTCTTAGAAATACTAAAGGATAATTCATTAACATATCACCAACAAATTAAAAACTTAGCTGCTTATGCAGAAAATACAATTGAGGTTTTAAACGTTGATGAAGAAACAAAAAAATTAATAGATGATGGGTGCATATGTACGCTTTTCGAGGGGAATGCACCATTTAGACCTAGATATATAATTCCAGATTATTCTTTATTAATGGAAAAGGGATGTGAGTTTTTAAAACTTTCAGCTCCAGAAGATATATGGGAGGCTACAAATAATCTATTAATTTTTTATAAGCATGTACCTTCAATAACTACATTTCCAGTTTATCTTGGAAATTTAGACGAGCTTTTAGACCCATTTATAGAAGATGAGAAAGAAGCTAAAAAAGCAATTAAACTATTTTTACAGCATATAGATAGAACCTTAACTGATTCTTTTGTACATGCCAATATAGGGCCAAGAGAAACAGTAGCAGGTAGATTAATATTAGAAGTTATGGATGAACTTCAATGTGCAGTTCCAAATTTAACTATGAAGTATGATGTTGAAAATACTCCAGAAGATTTTATGAATCTTTGTGCTAGAGTTGCTTTGAGTACAGCTAAGCCAAGTTTTGCAAATCATAAAATGGATGTAAAAAGTTTTGGGACTGATAGATATGCAATAGCAAGTTGTTATAATGGATTTCATATTGGTGGAGGTGGATATACCCTTGTAAGAATAAAATTAAATGAAGTAGCTAAAAAAGCTAGTTCAGTAGATGACTTTTTAGAGAATGTATTACCTTATGTTAGTACCAAGATGATTGAGTATATAGATGAAAGAATAAGATTTTTAGTTGAGGAAACTCAGTTCTTTACATCTAATTTCTTAGTAAAAGAAGGTTTTATTCAGAAAAAACTATTTACAGGAATGTTTGGTGTAGTAGGATTAGCAGAGGCTGTAAATAGCTTATTAGGAGCAGAAAAACAAAATGATAGATTTGGATATTCAGAAAAAGCTAATAAGCTTGGATTAAGCATAATAGAAAAATTAAATAAAATAGTATCACAGCATGAAGCAAAGCATGTAAATTGTTTTGGAGGACACTATGTTCTTCATGCACAAGTAGGAATAGATTTAGATCAAATGGTATCACCAGGATGTAGAATACCAGTTGGAGAAGAACCAGAATTATTTAAGCATATAATGCAATCAGCACCATTCCATAAGTATTTTTGTAATGGAATAGGAGACATATTTGTATTTGAAGATACTTATAATGAGCATCCTGAAGCTTTAGTTGATATTATAAAAGGAGCTTTTAATTCAGGAATAAGATATATGTCTGTTTATGGTAGTGGAGCAGATGTAATAAGGGTTACAGGATATTTAGCAAAGCGTTCAGAGGTTGAAAAGCTTGAAAGAGGAGAGGCTGTTCTTAATAATACAGATGTCTTTGCTATGGGAGCTAAGAATAATTGCCATGCCTTTGAAAGAAAACTTAGAAAGTAAGTGATATTATGGCTTTAGTAAATAAAATAATTCCTTTTTCTTGTGTCGATGGACCAGGAAATAGAATGGTTATATTTTTTCAAGGATGTAATTTTCAATGTCTATATTGCCACAATCCTGAGACTATCAATAAATGTATAGCTTGTGGAAAGTGTGTTGAAAATTGTGAAGTAGGAGCATTATCAATTAAAGATGGAAAAGTTATTTGGGATGAAGAGGAGTGTGTTGCTTGCGATAAGTGCATAAAAATATGTGAGCATATGTCTTCTCCAAAGGTTAAGGATTATTCAGTAGAAGAACTTATAAAAAAGATAGAAAATGATAGGTTTTTTATAAGAGGAATAACTGTTAGTGGAGGAGAATGTACTCTAAACTCAGATTTTTTAATAAAACTTTTTAAAGAAGTTAAAAAGATGGGATTAACATGTTTTGTTGACACTAATGGAAATACTGAATTAAATCATGAGATTATAGAATTTACAGATAAATTTATGTTAGATGTTAAGTCTATTGATGAAGAAGAAAGTATATGGTTAACTAAATCATCAAATAAATTAGTACTAGAGAATTTAAAAAGAATATTAGATTTAAATAAGATGTATGAGGTTAGAACTGTTATAGCACCAGGTTTAGATAGTGAAAAAACAGTGGATGTTGTGTCTAAAATAATTGGTGATAAATGTAGGTATAAACTTATAAAGTATAGACAGTTTGGTGTTAGAGAAGAGGGCATAGAAGCTCATGGTAGAATAAGTCCAAGAGATGATTATATGAATCAGTTGAAAGATAAATCTATATCTAATGGATGCAAGGATACAATAATAACTTAATATTTTATGTATTAAATTTAAGTAATGAAAAAAGATAAAAGTAATTAATTTGCTTTTATCTTTTTTAGTTAAGTTTTATAAATTTTAATAAGAAAAAAATATTGAAATATTATTTTATGAGAATATTATTTTTACTCCTTTTTCTCTTAATTTTTCAAGTTCAGACGTATCATCTTCTATCTCATTTGTGATTACATAATTAACTTTAGAAATATCTCCACTAGAAAAATTATGATGTATCCCTATTTTTGAGTTATCTGCTAAGACGAAAGTTGGGCCATTACAATTTTCTAGCATCTTCATATTTACTGTGGTTTCCTGGAGAACAGATGTACTAATTCCTGTATTAGCATTTATACCACTAACTCCTATAAAACATTTAGTTGCAGTTATTTTAGAAATTATCTGAGTGGCTATATCACCAACCATAGATTGCTTTCTTCCATATACTTCACCGCCTGTAAGTATTATCTCTACATTAGGCGATAAATTCATACCTAAGATTTTACCATTGTTTGTAATTACCATAACTCTTTTATCTTCTATATATTCTAAGAGTTTTATTGCAGTTGAACTGGAGTTTATGAATATACTATCGCCGTCTTCTATAAATTCAGCAGCTTTTTTAGCTATAGAATCTTTAATTTTTTCTCTTTCAACATTACTATGATTGAAATAAGGATCTTCGCTCAAAGCTCCTTCAATAAGTTCAGCACCACCATATTTTCTTCTTATAACTCCTTCTTTTTCTAGGTTTTGAAAATCTCTTCTTATTGTTATATTAGATGTTTTTAATAAAGTAGCTAATTCTTCTGTTTTAGCAAATTTATTTTCTTTTAAATATTTTAATATTGCTTGTTGTCTTTTAAAAACAAAGCCTTTTGCGTTTTTCATTATAAATGCCTCCTAATCGATATTGTTTGGTATTATTTTCTATAAATATCTCTCCGAATATTATAAATCTAAAATAAAATTATATATAGATGATTTAAAAAAGTACTAAAATTTGTAGATAGTAATTTTAAAAAATATGAAGTTATATTTAAGTTTAATAATTAAATACTGAAGTTTATTATAGCTAACATTAAATTTCATATTACTATTTATAATAATTGTACATAAAAGAATAGTATAAATCAACGTAAATAGAATGAAAAATAATCAAAATGAACATAAAAATTAGAAATTATTTGATTGATGGCACAAAAAAACAGAAAAATAACAAAAACAATCAGAAAATACTTGCAAGGAAAACAATTACAGTATATAATTTAATCATAAAGTGATTGAACAAACTTAATAAACGTTCAAAACAATCAAATGGGTGGAGGTATAATTATGAGTAAAGTAAATGAAATAACAAGAGAATCATGGATTTTAAATACATTTCCAGAATGGGGAACTTGGTTAAATGAAGAGATAGAAAATGAAGTGGTTAAACCAGGAACATTTTCTATGTGGTGGCTTGGTTGTACAGGTATATGGCTTAAAACTCAAGGGAATACAAACATATGTATAGACTTTTGGTGCGGAAGTGGAAAAAGAACAAAGAAGAATCCTTACATAAATCCAGAGCATCAAATGGCAAGAATGTGTGGAGGTAAGAAACTACAACCTAATTTAAGAGTTGCACCTTTTGTATTAGATCCATTTGCAATAAAGAATGTTGATGCAATAATATCAACACATGATCATAACGATCATATAGATATAAATGTTGCAGCTGCAGTTTTAAAAAATTGTTCAGAAGATGTTCCATTTATAGGACCACAAGCATGTGTTGATAAATGGATAGGATGGGGAGTGCCAAAGGAAAGATGTATAGTTGTTAAACCTGGAGATGTAATAAAAATAAAAGATATTCAATTACATGCTTTAGAATCTTTCGATAGAACAGCTTTAATAACAGCTCCTCCAGAAGGAGATTTAAGAGGAAAGATGCCAGTAGATATGGATTATAAGGCTGTTAACTATTTAATAGAAACTCCAGGAGGAAATCTTTATCATAGTGGAGATTCACATTATTCAAATTATTATGCTAAGCATGGAAATGATTATAAAATAGATGTTGCCCTTGGCTCATATGGAGAAAATCCAAGAGGTATTACAGATAAAATGACATCAGTAGATATTTTAAGAATGGCTGAAGCATTAAATACTCAAGTAGTAATACCATTCCATCATGATATATGGTCAAACTTCCAAGCTGATACAAATGAAATCTTAGCATTATACGACATGAAAAAATATAGATTACAATATAAATTTATACCATTTATATGGCAAGTAGGTGGAAAGTTTACATTCCCAGAAGATAAGGATAAGAGAGAATATCATTATCCAAGAGGATTCGATGATTGTTTCTCTGTAGATATAAACTTACCATATAACTCATTCCTATAAGATTTAAGAGTGGAGGAAATAATCATGTTAAAAGAATTAATAGAAAAAGGTAGATATTCTTTTCATGATGGCTTTGATAATTGGGAAGATGCAGTTAAGGCTGCATGCGCTCCCTTAGAAAAAGAAAAAGTTATCGAAAAAGAATATGCGGATTTAATAATAAAGAGTATTAAAAAACATGGACCATATATAGTGATTGCACCAAAGATTGCTATACCACATGCACAAGAAGAACATGGAGTTAATGAAACAGCTATATGTTTTATGAAAACGAATACTCCTGTAAGTTTTGGTGAGGGTGAAGAGTATGATGCTCAATTATTCTTTGTTTTAGCTTCAGTAGATAATGAAGTACATTTAAAGAATTTAACTAAAATGGTTGAGTTAATTTCAGATGAAGAAACTGTAGAAAAGCTTTTAGAAGCTCAATCAGTTGAGGATCTTAAAAAATTAGTATAAGAGATTTTGAAAAAACAAGTTTTGAAGTTTCTACAGTGCTTTAGGTAGGTTTTAAACTAAAGTACTGTAGAAACTATAGTAAATAGGTAAGACTAATTTGATTTAGTTTTCAGTTAAGTTATAAATTAAAACAGTTTAAATAATATTAGAACAAGTTAAGAAAAGGGATATGGGAGGAGAAGTATTATGGATTTTATAATCTGCATTTGGGAGTTTTTCCAAAATAACATTCTGACAAAACCTGCATTTTTCATTGGATTTATAGTTCTTATTGGTTACTTATTACTTAAGAGACCTTTTTATGATGCTTTGGCAGGATTTATAAAGGCAACAGTCGGTTATTTAATTTTAAATGTTGCAGCAGGTGGACTTGTTAGTAACTTCCGTCCAATTCTTGCGGGCCTTAAAGATAGATTTAATTTACAGGCGGCAGTTATAGATCCTTATTTTGGACAAACAGCGGCTCAAGAGGCTATAGGGAATATAGGAAAATCTTTTTCTATGATGATGGTAGTTTTACTTATAGCATTCTTATTCAACTTAGTACTTGTATTACTTAGAAAATTTACAAAGGTTCGTACAGTATTTATTACAGGGCATGTAATGGTACAACAATCAGCTACAGCTTTATGGTTAGTATTTTTATGTTTCCCAAATTTAAGTAATATGGGAGTAGTAGTAATGCTAGGATTACTTCTTGGAACATACTGGGCAGTATTTTCTAATCTTACAGTTGAACCATGCCAAGATCTTACTGAAGGTGGTGGATTTGCAATAGGTCATCAACAAATGTTAGGAGTTTGGATAACTGATAAAATAGCTGGAAAAATAGGAAATAGTAAAAAGAGTATTGAGGATTTAGAACTTCCAGGATTCTTATCTATATTTAGTGATAACGTTGTAGCAACTGGCATATTAATGACTGTTTTCTTCGGAATAATTATGGGAATACTAGGACCAGATTTAATGCATACAATCGATAAGGGATTTGATCAAAATACAAATTTCTTATTTTATATACTAGAAAAATCACTTAACTTTGCAGTTTACTTAAGTATATTACAAATGGGTGTTAGAATGTTCGTTTCAGAACTTACTGAATCATTCCAAGGTATTTCAAATAAAATACTTCCAGGATCAGTACCAGCTGTAGATTGTGCAGCAACTTATGGATTTGGACATCCAAATGCAGTCACTATTGGATTCTTATTTGGAGCAGTAGGTCAATTTATAGCAATAATAGGACTTGTAGTTTTCCAAAGTCCAGTACTTATAATAAGTGGATTCGTACCATTATTCTTTGATAATGCTACATTTGCAGTGTTTGCTAACAGAAAAGGTGGATTGAAGGCTGCCATGATAATTCCATTCGTTTCAGGAGTTATACAGGTTTTAGGTGGAGCATTTGCTGCTTACTATTTTGGATTAGCTCAATTTGGAGGATGGCATGGAAACTTTGATTGGGATACATTATGGCCAGTAGTTGGAGTTCTTATGGACAAGTTTGCTTATGTAGGGGTTGGAAT
This sequence comes from Clostridium sp. LIBA-8841, assembly GCF_057782475.1. Taxonomy (NCBI): domain Bacteria; kingdom Bacillati; phylum Bacillota; class Clostridia; order Eubacteriales; family Clostridiaceae; genus Clostridium; species Clostridium sp. LIBA-8841. Next base: position 950,924 of record NZ_CM173488.1, read on the forward strand.
AGCAGTAGTAGGAATGCTTTTAATACCTCAAATTCAATATTTTAAAAATAAAAAGGGTTATTTTAAGTTAGTTGAAGATTATGAAGGATATTTAGAAGACAAAGAAAAGGAAAAAGTACAAAATTAGCTTCAAATCAATTTATAGTTAGTACCACTGTTAAGTACTAACTATCAAAATAAAATAGATCAAAATTAAAATATATAGATAAAAATAATTGGTGTTAATTAGGAGGAGATATTTATGTTAAAAGTAATAGCAGCATGTGGAAATGGAATGGGATCAAGTCAAATTATAAAAATGAAAATAGAGAAGATATTTAAAAAGTTAAATATTCCTGTATCAATTCATCATACAAGTATAGGAGCAGCAAAAACAGAAGCTTCAAGTTATGATGTAGTATTCTGTTCAGATGCATTAAAAGGAAATTTTGATAAAGCAAAGGCTTCAGGAACTATTGTTATAGGACTTAAAAATCTTTTATCAGAAAAAGAAATTGAAGAAAAGATTGTAGAAAATATAGTAAATAAATAAATATAAAAGTTATGATATAGTACTTATTTCTTAGAGGGTTAAGAGATAGGTACTATGTTATAAATGAGACTTTATTTTAATTATTTATAATCTAGGAGGAATATAAGATGAAAATAGAAAAGAAGTTTTTAACTGACTTACATAGATGTTATGCAACAAGTAGTACTGTTATTGATGGAGATAGAAAAATACTTATAGCAACTGAAGGAGAAGGTCCTTGCTTCATGTATGAGGGCGATGATTTTAAACAATCAACTGTTTGGGATGGTCCAGGAGGAACAATGTCTATAATTCCTATCCCAGGAAAAAATGGCGATTTTCTAGCAGTTCAAAGATTTTTCCCTACATTTCAATCAGAAGATGCTGAGATAGTATGGGGAAGATATGAAAATGGAAAGTGGGAAATAAAAACATTATTTAAGCTACCATATCTACATCGTTTCGATATTTTAGAAGCTAATGGAAAGTTGTATTTCTTAGGAGCAGTTTTATGTAATAGTAAGCAATTTAAAGATGATTGGAGCGATCCAGGTAAGATATATGTAGGAGAAATTTCAGAAGATTTAAATAATCCTATTGAGCTTAAGGTTATAAAAGACGGATTAACTAAAAATCATGGATATTGTAGAGCATATCATGATGGAAAAATGGTTGGTTTAGTAACATCTCAAGAAGGAGTATTTAGAGTAACACCACCTCAAAGTGATAATGAGGAATGGATTATTGAAAAAATAATGAATAGACCTACAAGTGATGTAGCTGTTGTAGATATAGATGAAGATGGTGAAGATGAATTAGTTACTATTGAAGAATTCCATGGTAAACATTTCAGAATAAATAAAAAGTATGGAGATGAATATAAAATTATTTATGAGTATCCAAAAGAAATGGATTTTGGACATGTTGTTTGGGGTGGTAAGCTAAGAGGAGTTCCAACTATAATAGGTGGTTATAGAAGATGCGATAAAGATTTATTTTATATTCAATGTACTGATAAAGAAAAATTAGAATTTGAAACTGTAGTTATTGAGTCAGGGGTTGGACCAAGTAATGTTGCCGTTTTAAATGAAGATGATAGAGATATAATAATATCTGCAAATAGAGAGCTTGGACAAGCTGCCCTATATATTGTTACTGATTAATAAAAGATAATAAGTTTATTTTAGTTTGTTAATTAATAAGAGAGCTTTATTTTAAAGTTTATTAAGCGAATTAATACTAAATACTGAAAAACAAATTTTGCTATAAGGGTTATTAAGAGTCTAAGGAGGATCTTTTATATGTTAGAGAACTTAAAAAAAGAAGTTTACGAAGCTAATATGCTTCTTCCAAAATATAATTTAGTAACATTTACATGGGGCAATGTTTCTGCCATAGATAGAGAAAAAGGACTTGTTGTAATTAAACCATCAGGAGTTGAGTATGACACAATGAAACCAGAAGATATGGTTGTGGTTGATTTAGGAGGAAATGTTGTTGAAGGAAAATATAAACCTTCATCAGATACAGGTACTCATTTGAAACTTTACAAGGAGTTTAAGAATATAGGAGGAATAGTTCATACCCATTCTAGATGGGCAACAATATTTGCACAAGCAGGAAGAGGAATAAAACCATATGGAACAACTCAGGCAGACTATTTTGCTGATGAAATTCCTTGTACAAGAGACATGACTAGAGAAGAGATTGAAGGAAATTATGAATATAATACAGGAGTTGTAATTGTTGAAAGATTCAAGGACATGAATCCAGAGAATATTCCAGCAGTACTTGTTAAAAATCATGGTCCTTTTACTTGGGGAAAGGATGCTAAAGAGGCTGTTCATAATGCTGTTGTTCTAGAAGAAGTAGCAATGATGGCATACAATACAGAAATATTAGCAAATAAAAATGTAGATAGTATGTCTGATGATTTATTAAATAAACACTTTTCAAGAAAGCATGGTCCAAATTCTTACTATGGACAAACAGGAGCTTAAGAAAAGGAGTTGATTAAAATGAAGGAATATTTTATTGGATTATATGAGAAAGCTATGCCAAATACACTTACTTGGAGAGAAAAACTTCAATGTGCAAAAGATAATAATTTTGATTTTTTAGAAATGAGCATAGATGAAACTGATGAAAAGTTAAAAAGACTTGATATGACAAAAGAAGAAAGAAAGGTTTTAGTAGACCTTATGTATGAAGTTGGTCTTCCAATAAGAACTATGTGTCTTAGTGGACATAGAAAATATCCTATAGGGAGTGCAGATGAAACAACTAGAAATCGTGGTATGAGAATAATGGAGAAGGCTATAGAGTTAGCTGATGATTTAGGAATTAGGATAATTCAATTAGCAGGGTATGATGTTTATTATGAAGAGGGTAGTGAAGAAACAAGAAAATTATTCTATGAAAATCTAAAAAAAGCTGTTGAAATGGCTGCCAGATCAGGAATAATTTTAGCTTTCGAAACTATGGAAACTGAGTTTATGAACACAGTTGAAAAAGCTATGAGTTATGTTAAAAAGGTTGATTCACCATACTTAGGGGTTTATCCTGACTGCGGAAATATAACTAATGCTGCTACTAAATATAATAAAAATGTTATTGAAGATTTAAGAATTGGTAAAGGTCACATAATGGCTGTTCATCTTAAGGAAACAAAACCAGGTAAGTTTAGAGAAATTCCATTTGGAACTGGACATGTTGATTTTGAAAGTATAATAAAAGAATCATATAACATGGGAGTAAGAAGATTTGTTACTGAGTTCTGGTACACAGGTACTGGTGACTATAGAGTTGAGATAAAGAATTCAAGAGAATTTATAGAAGAAAAATTCAATAGAGCTTTAAGAAAATAAGGTTAAAAAAAGCATTAGATTTGATCTAATGCTTTTTTTACTATATTTTTAACTCTGCTATTGCAGCTCTTATTTTATCTTTGTTAAGTACTGAGAAATAAGACTCTCTTTTAGTTAAAGCTTTGTCAAAAACCTCTAAAGCTCCTTCTATATCTCCTTCATCTTTAAGAATAAGCCCATAATAATAGTATGGCTCTGGAATACCAGGATCATTTTCTAAAAGCTTTTTATAAAGTTCTTTAGCCTTTTCTACATTACCAGTAAAATAGTATGATTCAGCTAAATTATCAGTTATAACAACATTATCAGAATCATATTCATAAGCTAAAAGATTATATTGTAGTGCTTCATCGTAATCTTTATCTAAAACTAAGAAATATCCTAATGTTTCATAAACTGTAGTATTTTCATACTCAGTGTGAAGTTTTCTTAGATTTTCAATAGCTTTCTTTAAGTCTCCATTTTTCCAAGTTATAAGAGAGTCTGTCATTGTATAAGAAGCTCTTAATCTTTCAGGTAATTTATCATAGTCAATAGCCTGTAAAAGCTTAGTTGCTTCATCTAAATTACCTAAATAAAGTGTAAGGTATGCATATTGAAGTCTTATGCTATCACTAGTATTTTTATATGTACAAGCTTTTTTATAAAGTTCTAAGGATTTTTCCCTTTCACCATTTTTAAAGGCAACATTACCCTTATAAGCTAAAATGTATGGCTTTTTCTTATTATATTTGTATAAAGCATAGATTAATACAACAAGCAATGCAAGAATGTATTGTTTCATCATTACTAATACAAATGCTAATATTAAAGCAATTATAAAGTCATAAGCTGTTTTCATTTTTATTACGCCTCCAGTAAAATACAAAATGTTGTAATTATGTTATAAGATTAATTTTAATGGAATTTTATACTTAATACAACTTTACTTAATTAGGTTTACAAAAAGTTATTTCAAACTTAGACTTTATTTTAGGTTGAAGGTTAAGTAAAAGTTTTAATTTTGAACCTTGAACTTATGTGATGCAACTATATATAGTGAGATTATATTTCTTTTTGATTATGCTCAAACAGAAAAAGCATCTTAACGTTATTATTCTTACGTAGAAACTTTTCATAATAGTTTGGGCAATTTGGAATCTTAGAGTTTCTAGCTATGAGGAACTGCAATACTAATTGCTCATTAAGATTGTCTTGCAGTTCTAGTTAAAAATCAACACTAGTTTAAAATGGAGCATAAACTTAAAAGAGATATGTATTTTAAAATACATATCTCTTTCTTTAAAAAGTATAAAGCTCTATTTTAGAATATATTTAACGTTTTACTACATTTAATAAGAACATTATTTATTAAGAGTTATCCAATATATGCACCAATATGATTAATCATAGGTGGATTTTTATATTTAGTAAATGAAATCTTAATTTTATCAGTTTTGATATTATTAAGTTTAGCTATGTGTCTATATCCTATAGAAGAGCCATTGTAAAGTTCAAACCAGCCATTGTTATAAGCATAAACTTTAAATTCTTCTACGTTTTGACCTTCGGCAATCCATTCTCTTATTTCTAAAATATTAAATTCAGTAACAGTTTTAAAATCTATTTCTATATAAGGATTTACTGCATTTTCATTAGCTATCCAATAGGATTTCTTATAATCGTCAATTAGGTTATAGCTATCACTAGATGATGAGTTTGTAGCCAATATAGAAGAGCCTTTAATAAGATTATTAGAAAAAGTCTCTTTTATATATTTTGAAAAATCAGAAAGTGTACGGATGTCATTACCATTTAATAAGCCATCTGTATTAGGAGATAAAACTAATATTAGATTAGTATTTCTTCCTAAAGAATTGTTATAAACGTGCTTTAAAATAGATAATGCATTTTCTTTGTGGTTTACACAATCAGATAAAGAGTAAATACTTTCCCCAACAATCCAAGTGTCACCGTGAATATCTCCATTTCTTACCTCTTCATTGTTTAAATCTTCTTTTAAAAGATCTAAATTTACAGAAGAGTAGAAAGATGTTTTTAATGCTTTTACATCAGAGTAATACATCCAACGTACATCAGGGCCTATAGGACTAGAGATCATACATTTAGGATTTATTTCTTTGATAATTTTAAAGTATCTCTCAAAGTTAAGTGATTCATAGGACTCATCTAAGGAAGTCATATCCATAATAACTTCGCTTATAGGAGAATAATTAGTCATAAGTTCTTTTAATTGCGAAATATAGTAATTATCATATTCTTCAGGAGTTAAGTTCAAAGTGAGATAATCTTTTAAAGTAAGATGAATACCAAATTTAAGTCCAAACTTTTTGCAAGATTTACTAACTTTTTTTACCAAATCCTCACAACTATTTTCAAAATAAGGATTATTTATATTAACTTTTGAACAGTTGCTTTGCCATAAACAAATACCATTATTAAGCTTAGCTGTTAAAATAACTTTTTTAAATCCAAATTTAAATAAGTTTTCTGCCCAGTTATCTGTGTTAAATGAAGTTTCTTTTTTAAACAAAGAAGGAGCTTCATCATTATTCCCACAATTTGCTGTAAATGTATTAGAGTGAATGTCTAAGAAAGCTATTAATTCATCTTCTTGGTATTTTCTTTGTTCTTTAGTTGGAGTTACTTTAATTAGAGTTGTATTCATTATCTCTCCCCCTTAAAATAAAAGCTTTTATTAAATTATAATACTTATTTTATACATAAACAACCATAAAAGTAAAAAAATGAAAATGATTTAATGAATATAAAATTTGTTAAAAAAAGAACTGTAGCTAGTGAAATTTAACTCACTAATGCTACAGTTCTATATTTAAAAAATTAATGACAGCTTGAGCAAGAAGAACATCCGCCTTCGCTTTCTTTAACTGGTTTTAAAGATAATCCTCTGCCATCATTTTCCTCAGAAGAAAGTAGAACAAATCCTTCAAAATCTTTAACAAGTTCTTTATCAATAAAGAATGTTATATCTTCAATTTTAACAACTTCATCATTATCTGATTGTTCATCCAGAACAATATTAAATACTGGGCCTCCTCAGCCAACTCCTGCTAGATTTATTCTTATGTCAAACTTTTCTATGCCGTTTTCTTGTAGAAAAGATTTGAACTCAGTATAAGCTTCATTACTCATTTTAACAACTGACATATCTATTTCCTCCTAAATTTTAATTTAAAGCAAAAATTGCTTTATACAACTTATTATTAATATATTTTAAAATAATATCACACTAAATTGAAATATTATAATTAGTGACAGCTACCACAGCTACCACAATTTCCGCTGCAACTTCCACCTTCATAATCGCTCATTAGAGGATCAAGAGTTAATCCTTCACCGAAGTTTTCCTCATCAGAAAGTATTGAGAATCCTAAGAAGACATCTATTAAAGAAGGATCAATAACAAAAGTTAAATCTTTTATTACTTCAACTTCATCGCCTTCATTTTTTTCTCCAGCAGTTACAGAAAACATAGGACCCATAGGGCCGTTTCCACCAAAGTTTATTCTAATAACATCACTATCTATATCATTAGCTTTTAGAAACTCTTTAAATTCAACATAAGCGTCATCGCTCATTGCTACCTTTTTCATTTAATCACCTACTTAAATTCAATTAATTAATAATTAATATTGATTGATTAAATTATATAATTTTACATAAAATAAATCAAGACTATTTTAGTAGGAATTTAATTGATAGAACTTACTTTTATATAAAGATAAGAAAAATAGAGGAGAATTACATATAAATATAAGAAAAATAGATGATAATTATTATGTTTTTGTAATAATATGAAAATTTTTATAAAAAACAGGTTGAGAAGTTCTCTTTATCAAATTAAAATAAAATAGTTAAATAAAATATGAAGATATACTAAATATATAGTTAATATAAAGTAAGTAAGGATTATTTTTATAAAAATAAATTATCCTTAGGTAGTTTAGGAAGGGAAAAATTATGGTACCATATACGCTAAATTATTGTGAAGACAAAATAAGAGAATATAAAAATAAAATAAAAGAAAATAAAAAAGGTAATTTTACTATTAAATATAGTGATAAAAGTGAATTTGATGGATATTTATATGAGCATAAAGAACATATAAATGAAAATCCAATAGAGCTTTTTGAAGGTGAAAAGCTTTGGATGAGAATTTCACCTCATGAGATTCAAGGTGCTTTTGAAAGTATAAAAAGAGCAGAAGGCAAGGTTGGAGTTCTTGGATTGGGTTTAGGATATTTTGTTCAAGAAATAGCTAAAAAAGATGATGTAAAAGAAATCGTTGTTTATGAAATGAGTCAAGAGATAATCGATCTATATTTAGAAAGCTTTGGGGAAAATCCTAAGATTAAGATTATAAAAGGGGATGGATTTAAAGCAAAAGGAGAACAATTTGATTTTTTCTATGTTGATATATACGAATATAAATTAACTAAAAAAGTGGTTGAGGATTATGTTAGCTTAACAAAACTTCATGACATAGAAGAATATAGTTTCTTTGGGGTTGAATCATTTATATTAAGCTGTCCAACAAGTGAAATAATGTGGGTCTATATATTAGAAGAGTGGATGGATATGTCAAAAGATTTATTTACTAGATTTAATCATAGTAAATATATAGAATATTTTTCGCCTATAGAGGAAAAAGAAGTCTTAAAAGTGCTTAAAGAGTTTGGAAAAGTTCTATAAAAAGTTCTTAATCATTAATACTATGCTTTAAATTACGTTGATTTTTAGATAGGTCTATAATTTATTGAACTAGTAAAAGGTAGTAAGAAAAGTAAATAGTTTATTTAGTAAGGTTATAATTATGTTTTATTAAAAATCTTAAAAGAACTTCTTGAATGGTATTTAAGAAGTTAAGTGTTCATAGATTCTTGCTTTTAAAAACATATTATAACCTTTTTGTTTCTAAATTTTAACTTTATAAATTTGAACAGAACATATAATTTAATATAAATTATATATTTTAGATTAAATTTTTGATTATATTGGATTAATAAAAAGAAAAATATTTAATTTTGCATAATATTAAATTAATTATTTATGAGAGAGATTCTTGAAAATAGTAAATATACATAAATAATTCACAAGATTTTAGTAGAGTTAAAAAAAATCTATGATATGTCAAAAAAATCTATAATTTATTTTTTGAAAACCTATACAAAAAATGATATAATTAGTGCATAATAGAATTATAAAAAATATTTAAGAAGAGGTGAGTTTAATATGGCACATAAAAAAGTCGCAAAGATAATAGCAACTGCTATAGTAGTAAATAACCTCTCTAGTAGCGTAGTTTTAGGTAAAGAAGTTAATTTAAAAGAAAATAATAAAGATAATGCAATAATAAATCAAAGTATAAATGACAATAAAAAATATAGTGATATTTTTAGAATAGAAAAGACCGTTGGAGATACAGAAAGCTTCTTAAAAATAATAAATGATGGGAACTTAGAAGAAATAAAACTGTCAAAAGATATTGATTTAAGCAATTTGATTTCAAGTGGAATAGATATAAAGACTTCGAATCTTGTAATAGATGGACAAGGGCACAGTTTCTATGTTCCTAAATTAGCTGAAAATCTTAATAGAGATTTTTTTACACTACAGGGAGATGGAATAGTATTAAAAAATTTAAAGATAATATGTAATGATGAAAATGAGGGAGATAGTGGTAAGAATAATCTTATTAATATTTCAGGAGATAATATAACTTTAGAAAACGTTTTGATAAGATCTAACTTTAATAGAGCAGTTAGTATTTCAGATGGAAAAGATATTAATATAAATAATTGTAGAATAGAAAATAATCAAGACAATGGAAATGGATTAAAAGTTGAAAATGGACAAGTAAATTTAAATAATTTTGATTTGAAAAATAAAAGTGGAATTGGCCTTGATATTTTAGGAAAAGATTCAAAGGTTAATTTAGTTGGAGATATAAAAATAAGTTCTCCAATTGAGATAAGGGGTCAATTTAGAGATGGTGGCAGTATAAGTTGTGATAACAATCAACTAATTCACGAAAAAAGAGTTTTTGGTTATACTTATTATGATGTTGCAAAAGAAACAGAACTAATTAGAAATAAAGTAGAGTTTTTAGAGGCAATAGATAATAATATTGTTAAGAATATGAAATTAATGGATAATATTGATTTAAGAGGATATGAATCAGAATATTATAAGGTTTTTGAAAAAGAATTAAAAATTGATAAAAATAATTATCACATAACAATGTAAAAGATAAAGGTATCTAAACGGAGTCAAATCTCAGCGTTTAGATACCTTTTTATAATATAATATATAACTTGATGTTAAAAAGTGTTAATTATTAAGGTTAATTAGTAATTTTCAATTAATCAAAAAATTTGCAACGTTAATATTATATTACTTAACAACTATATTTACAAGTCTACCTTTTATAACTATTACTTTAACAACTGTTTTTCCTTCAGTTGCAGCTACGATTTTCTCATCGGCTAAAGCAGCAGCCTTGATTCCTTCTTCATCTAAATCAGAAGAAACCATTATTTTGTTTTTGATTTTTCCGTTAACTTGAATAGCTATTTCAACTTCATCTTTAACTAAAGCTTTAGGGTCAAATTTTGGCCATGCTTCATTGAAGATTGAGTATGAATTTTCAAGTAAGTTCCATTGTTCTTCACTAAAGTGAGGTGCAAATGGTGCTAATAATCTTAAATAATCAGAAACAACTTCTTTTAAGAAATCAAGATTCATTTCTTTTTCTTGAGTGTATTTAGATAAAGCATTTATGAATTCCATCATTCTAGCTATTGCTGTGTTAAATTGAAGTTTATCTGTATCATCTGTAACAGATTTTATAGTATTGTGTCTCCAGTAGTTAAGCTCTTTTTCAGCCTTATCTATTGTAGTTTTATTATTTTCACCTTTGTTTATAGCTTCTCTAGCAGTGTCTATGATTCTTTCAATTCTTTCAACGAATCTGTTTACAGATTTGATTCCATCATCACTCCAAGCTCCACCTTCAGTGTAAGCAAAACCAAACATTAGATACATTCTAAATACGTCTGCACCATATTCTTGGATGTAATCATCAGGAGAGATTGTATTTCCTTTAGATTTACTCATTTTTAATCCATCTGGTCCTAAGATTAATCCTTGGTGAGTTAATGAAGTAAATGGCTCATCAAAGTTTAAGTATCCCATATCTCTTAATGCTTTAGTTATAAATCTTGCATAAAGAAGGTGCATACAAGCATGCTCAGGTCCACCAACATATTTATCAACAGGTAAGATCTTGTTGATTAGCTCAGGATTAAATGGAGCCTCTGTGTTTTTATTATCAGGGTATCTTAAGTAGTACCATGATGAACATACGAAAGTATCTAAAGTATCAGTCTCTCTTTTAGCTGGTTTTCCACAGTGAGGACAAGTTGTGTTAACAAATGACTCACTCTTAGCTAGTGGAGATTTTCCGTCTGGAGCAAACTCAACGTCGTATGGTAATTGAACTGGTAATTGACTTTCAGGTACAGGAACTATACCACACTCTTCACAATAAACTATAGGAATTGGAGCTCCCCAATATCTTTGTCTTGAAACTAACCAGTCTCTTAATCTGAAGTTAACTTTCTTTTCTCCAAGATCCATTGAAGCTAGTTTTTCAACTATTTTTTCTTTAGCTTCAGCTGTAGTTAATCCATCAAATTCTCCTGAATTAACTAATATACCATGTTCGCAGAATGGAAGCTCAGTTTCGCTACCATCTTTAGCAGCTATAACCCTGTTTATTGGAAGATTGAATTTTTCAGCGAAAGCAAAGTCTCTTTCATCATGAGCTGGAACGGCCATAACAGCACCAGTGCCATAAGTAGCTAAAACATAATCTCCAACCCAGATAGGAACTTCCTTACCTGTTAGTGGGTGAATAGCATAAGAACCAGTAAATACACCAGTTTTTTCTCTTGAGATAGATTGTCTTTCTATATCAGACTGTTTTTTAGCTTCTTCCTTGTAATTTTCAACAGCTTCTCTTTGGTCTTCTGAAACTATTTGATCTACTAATGGGTTTTCTGGAGCTAAAACAACGTAACTAACTCCACATAAAGTATCAACTCTTGTTGTAAATACATCAAAGCTTAAATCACTATCTTTAACTTTGAAATTAACTTGAGAACCAGTAGATCTTCCTATCCAGTGCTTTTGCATAGAAACTGTTTTTTCAGGCCAATCTAAACCGTCTAATTTATCTAATAATTCATCAGCATAATCAGTTATTTTAAAGAACCATTGAGTAAGATCTTTCTTAGTAACCTCTGTTGAACATCTTTCACATTCACCATCAACAACTTGCTCGTTAGCAAGAACTGTTTGACATGATGGACACCAGTTTACAGGAGCTTTTTTTCTATAAGCTAATCCTTTTTCATATAATTTTAAGAATAACCATTGAGTCCATTTGTAGTATTCTGGTGAACAAGTTACGACCTCATTATCCCAGTTAAACATAGCTCCCATAGCTTTTAATTGTTCTTCCATTTTAGCTATATTTTTGATTGTAGAATCTTGTGGGTGAATTCCTGTTTTTATAGCAAAGTTTTCAGCTGGTAAACCAAAAGCATCGAATCCCATAGGTTGGAATACATTGTATCCTTGCATTCTCTTAAATCTAGCCCATGAATCAACAGGTCCATAGTTAAACCAGTGACCTGCATGTAATTGGCTACCTGAAGGGTATGAGAACATCTCTAAAACATAAAGTTTCTCACCTTCTTTATTTGGATCAAATTTATAAAGGCCTGATTCAGACCACTTATCTTGCCATTTCTTATCTATGGCAGTACTGTAGTTACCCATTAACTAATCCTCCTCTAAGTTTATATAATTAATATTATTTACCAGAATCAAATAAAAACAAACAAAAAAAAACCTTTGTCTCTTAAAATATTAAGAGACGAAAGGATATTCGCGGTACCACTCTTATTAGGAAAATTTCTTTTCCTCACTCGATATTATAACGGGATTTCCCGTATGTGCTTTTTTTCACACATATGCTCATAGGCAAGTTCATATTTTCATACCATTGTGTCACAGCAAACCACAACTCTCTTTAGGCTATGAAGTAATATTACTACTCCTAATCAAAGCTTTTAATGATTCAGTTTTTATATATTATATATCAAAAGTTTAAAATAAGTCAATTAAAGTTTCTAATAAATACCTAGGATGAAAAATTTATAATTACAAAAGATATTTTTGAAGTATTTTTATTTAAAATTAAGCTTCAATAGAAATAGAAAGAGGTAAAATAATTATGGAAAAAAAATTAAAATCAGCAACAAATAATCAATGGACATCAACAACTGTTGATCCTAACATGGTTCCTGCGAAGGATAGGCAACCAAAGACTGCAGGAGATAACCAATGGACATCAACTTCTAAAAACCCAATGAAATAGCAAGATTATGGACTTAATTTAGAAATCAAATTTTTCTAAATTAAGTCCATTCTTTTTATTAATTTAAAAATCAACTTTCAATAAGTAATCAAATTTAAGTTAAGAAAATATATTAAGTTAAAAGGATTAAAGTTAATTAATGTTTCAAAGGAGGAGAGTATGTTAAGTGGATTATTGGGAGGTCTATTTGTTGCATGGATTTTAAGTTTATTTGATTTTGATAGTATGGTAATAAATTCAATACATGAGGTTTTTGATATAGAGGTATCAAAAGATCTTTATTATGTTATTTTTGCTTTGATAGGATTAATAAGTCATATTTTGAAATATTGACGTTTTTATATTAGTAAATATAGGGAGTGAATTAAGTGTTAGGTGGATTATTATGGGGTTTATTAATTGCTTGGATATTAAGTATATTTAATTTTGATCGTATGTTTATAAATGCGGTATATGAGCTTTTTGGACTAAGAATATCAAGTGATGTGTATTATGTAGTACTTGCATTATTAGGATTAATATGTGGTATTATAAATAAAGAGGATTAAATGTTACAAAACAAAGGATTAGTTAAGGAGAAACTTTAGGAATGAAAAAATATTTTAGTTTAGGAATTTTAATTCTTTATGGTGTATTTCTAGGAGGAATAGTAGGAGCTGTCAGTTGGCTTTTTTTATCTATTGTTAGTTTAGGAATACATTTTATATGGAATGAATTACCTGGAAAATTTAATTTTCCATACTGGACAATATTAGTATGTAGTATTGGTGGAATTTTAGTAGGATTATGTCAAAAATATTTAGGGGAATATCCAAAACTTATGCCAGAAGTTATGGCAGAATTCAAAGAAACCAAGAGAGTAGATTATAAAAATGTTCCAAAGGCCTGTGTATCAGCCTTAATTACCTTATTTTTTGGAGCAAGTTTAGGACCAGAAGCTGCTCTTGTTAATATTATAGGAGGACTTTCTACTTTAGTTGGAGATGTTTTAAAATGGACTGTTAAGGACAAAGAGTTACAAAAATACGATAGTGTAGTAACACAATTTAGTATGGAAGCTGCATTAGGACTTATATTTCATGCACCATTAATAGGACTAACACCTTTAATAGAAGATGATGATTCTAAAGTAAGAAAGAATATTAAAACAATAATTTATTCAATTACAACAGCTGCTGGATTTGCTGTTTTAATTCTATTATCGCAAATTGATAATAGACCATCTTTTATAGTTCACTTTGGAAATTTTAGTCTTGGAATTGGTGAAGTAGTATCAATAATACCATTAATAGTTTGTGGAATTTTAATGGCATTATTATATGGATTATATGGGAAAATTCTACATAAAGTTTTTTTACCCTTAAAAAACTATAAGATAATAAGAGCATTAATTGGAGGACTAATTTTAGGTATAGTTGGTACACTATTACCATATACACTATTTTCAGGAGAACATGAAGTAAAAGAATTGGTTAAGGAATGGAGTACTTTATCAGTATGGATTCTTATATTAATTAGTTTAGTGAAATTGTTCCTAACAGAGGTTTGTTTATCTACTGGATGGAGAGGTGGACACATATTTCCAGTAATATTTTCAGGAGTTTCAATGGGATATGCTCTTTCAGCCATATTCTCAATTGACCCAGTTGTCACAGTTACTATAATTACAACTGCATTTACAAGTGCGGTTTTAAGAAATGCTGTAGTTACTTTACTTTTGTTAGTATTATTCTTCCCAAGTTCATTAATATGGGTTATGTTAATAGCTGCATTTTTATCAGCTTATGTCTTAAAGAAATGGGATGCACGAGGAAATCAAAAAGAGGATATTAAAAAGGTTGCATAATTTTTATAATAAATAATTAAACTTAAAAATGAATTTAGTAGTTTAAAAGCTATGTCTTAAATAAATAGGATTTTTAGATATTATCTAAAAATACATATGAATTTAAGACATAGCTTTAATTTTTTTATCTTAAAATTTAGTTTGAGTTTCTAGTTTGCTTATTAGCTTTTCATATATTGGAATCATGTGAGGTTCACTACAATAATCTTTTATTTTATCAAAAGGAATCCACATAACACCACTATTTTCATCTTCCTTAAGAGTAAGTGATTCATTTTCAGAGCATTCAATTAAATAAGTAAGATTTAGATGTAGGTGAGATGATACATATTCACCTCTTTTTATATGACCATTTACAGTCAAAACATCTAGTGCAAAAGCTTTCTCTAGAAGAGGTTTAGCATCCTTAACACCAGTTTCTTCTTTTAATTCTTTTAAAGCAACTTGAAGTTGATCTTCATCTCCATCTGAATGACCGCCAGTCCATGCCCATGAATTATATATATTATGATGAATCATCAAAAACTTATTTCTATCTTTATTTACTGCAAAGGCAGAACTAGTTAAATGGGTAATTGTATTATTTCTTGTTAATATATCATCAAAATCATTTAAGCATTTTAAAAATAATTCTTTATCTTTTTTTTCTTGTTCATTAAATGGAATATAATTTTTTATATCCTTAATATAGTTCATCTTAAACACCACCTAAGTATTTTTTTATTTAAATTATATCTCATAATAAAAGGGAATGTATGTTAAAAAGAATAAATTTTTATACTAGGTGCTTAGGTCTCGTTGTTTTAACTTATTTAAAATTTTAATATTAACAATAGAAGATTAATAACATTGATTTATATGATACCATTTATTTTTGAAATTTATTAATTAGAGAATCTCTATGAAAACATATATTTTTGTGCACATTAACAAAAAATTAATTAAAATTTAAATAAATATTTCCTTTTTTTCTTTTGTAAGATATAATCATATTACTAATGGGAATTAAAGTTAATCTAAATAACTTTTAATATTTTATTGCCGATTAGGATCAAAATATAAAAATTATATTATCTTTTTATATAATTAAAAAAGATAGAAATACTAATTATTATAGGTAAAGAGTACAAAGGAAATAAGTAAGGAGATGATTTTGATGGAAAAAAATATAGAAATTAATAAGGGCATAGTTTCAACTTGTAAAGAGGAATATTCAAATGCTATGGCTTTAGTAAAAGAAAAGTTAGAAATATATTTAGATGAGCCAAAAGTTTTTTCAAATGAGTATGCTTTAGGTACACCAGGATTTAAAGATAATTTAAGAGATAATATCCAAAGAGCCTCTGCAATAATTTTTGATTTTGTGGCAGTTTATAAGAGATACGAAGAAAATGAAGATATAAAACATATTTTAGAAAAGGCAAGAAATGTTTATGCTGTATTAGGAGAAGCATCAATAAATATTAATAGTGATGTTTTAGAAGCATTAAGAAGAATTTCAACAATAGAATTTTAATAATTTTTATAAAAAGGTTAGTAACTTTTAAAGTTTACTAGCCTTTTTATTTTTGGCGCTGTTTTATGTGAACATTGGTTTGGGGATAACTCTTCAGATCTAGCTAAAAATCAATACTAGTTTAAAACAGAGTCTTATTTTTCTATAAATTTCAAAGAATATTATTTTCTACATGAAAAAATATTACTAAAGATAAATAAAAAATTAACTTGATCAAGTTAAAAAATAATAAATTTATATTATTAAGAAAATAAATGTAATATATTTACAAAAGAATGGAGTTACATTATAATCGAATTTACATTGATAAAATGATAAAAATATTCATTTTATGTTTGGGGTTTATTAAATAAAATGAAAAAATATTATGTAATTGTTATCAGTGATTTAAATGAAGAGGGGGAAATTTTATGATTAAAAGGAAAGTAAAGTCCATGTGTGGGCTTTCTTTAGCATTGGTCTTAGCCGCTAATGTTAGTCCGGTAGTTTCTTATGCTACGGTTAGAGAGGAAAATGGTAATGACTCTAAAATTACTAGAGAATATAAACTAGATTCTTCATATCTAAAAAAGGATGATGCTGAGGTTGTTGAGAAAAAAATTATTGATGGTGTTGATACAAAAACAGATGAAAATATTTCTGTAATAGTTGAATTTGTAAGTCCACCAAAGGCAGAGGAGTTTAATAAAAGTGGAGAAGCAAAGATGTTTGCCCAAGATAAAGTTGAGAGAGATCATCAAGTTTTTGAGGGATTTTTAAATTCTATGCCTAAAAAATACAACTCAAAAGGTAATACATCTATAGAATATTCTTATAAAGAAGTATTCAATGGGGTTAGTTTAACAATACCAGGATCAGAAGTAAAAAATCTACTTAATTGTTCAGTAGTAAAAAGAATACATCCAGATGTAGAAGTACAAGTAGATTTACCTGAAAAGGTTGAAACTAATAGTGAAGGAATAACTAATAAGCCAGAGGGAAAAATGGCAGATAGTATTCCTCATATTGGAGTAGATGAGTTACACAAAGAAAATGTAACAGGAAAAGGAGTTAAGGTTGGTGTTTTAGATACAGGAATAGACTACAATCATCCAGACTTAACTAATGTATATAAAGGATTTAGAGCTGAAGATGGAGATGCTAATTCTCAAGATATGGACAATGTTATTGGATGGGACTTCATAGGTGGAGATGCAGATCCAATGGAAACTACCTATGAGGATTGGCAAGAGAGTGGAGAACCAGAGTTTGATTCCAGGGGAAATGCTTATTATACAGCTCATGGAACTCACGTATCTGGAACAATAGCAGGACAGGCTGAAAATACAGAAAATAAGATGGCAGTTAAAGGAGTAGCACCTGATGTAGAGCTTTATTCATATAGAGTTCTTGGTAAATATGGTTCTGGAGCTACTTCAGGAATAATAGCGGCTGTAGAAAAGTCTGTTAAAGATGGAATGGATGTAATTAATATGTCTTTAGGAAGTCCTAGTGGGACTCCATTTGACCCGTTAGTAACAGCTGTTAATAATGCTTCTTTAGCAGGGGTTGTAACTGCAATATCTAATGGTAATTCAGGTCCAAATCCTGTAACGGTAGGTTCTCCTGGTACTGCTCAGTTACCAATAGCAGTGGGAGCTTCAACAACACCTTTAATCGTAGCTGATTATGAGTTAGAGGTTGGAGAAGGAATAAAACTAACAACTGCCAATCAAGTTATAACAGATTTTTCAAAATCTATAGAAAGTTCTCATAATAAAGAGTATGAAGCTGTTTATTGTAACTTAGGCTATGCAGAAGACTTTAATGGGAAAGATTTAACAGGAAAGGTAGCCCTAGTGGATAGAGGAGATATTACATTTGTCGAGAAGGCTACAAATGCAAAAAATGCTGGTGCAGAGTATGTAATTATAATGAATAACACTACTGCTAATGAAATTCCTAATCAAGGAGAGAGTAAGGCTGCAAATGCAATAGCTGTAAACCAAGCTGAGGGAGAAATAATAAAAGCTAATTTATCTGATGAAGGAACTATAACTTTATCATTAAATAAACTTTCAGATAAAGAACTTAAAGGAGATGAGATTACTGAATTTAGCTCAGCTGGGCCAGTTCTTACAACGGATGAAATAAGACCAGACATTGTGGCTCCAGGAAGTCAAATATTCTCTACAGTTCCAGAGTATATGAATGATAAGAATACAGAAGTAGATGATTATTCAGTTGCTTATGGAAGAATGAGTGGAACATCAATGGCAGCTCCACATATAGCTGGTGTGGCTGCGCTTATACTTCAAGAAAATCCAGATTATAAGCCAGAAGATGTTAAAGCTGTAATGATGAATACATCAGAAAATCTAAATCAATTTAGAGGTGATGAATATAGTGTTCATCAACAAGGAGCAGGAAGAATCAATGCTTATGAAGCGGTTTATGATGATACTCATATAACTGCTGAAAATATAGTTTATGACGGAGTTGATAATAGAGAACTTGTTAATAAAACAGGCTTACTTTTCTTTGGAAAATATTCTAAAGAGGAAGAGAAGCCCAGTGATAAATCTAAAATAATTCCTATAACAATAGAAAATAATTCAGATAGTGAAAAGACTTATAATGTAAGTGTTAAGTATTCAGAAAGTGATAGAGCGAAAGATGCGGTAACTAATGGGGTTACTGTTAATATGGAAGATACTATTACTGTAGAGCCTAATTCTAGTGTAACAGTAGATGCAACTCTGAATATGCCAGGAAGTGCTGAAACTGGAATATACGAAGGTTATATAGTTATTGTTGAAGAAAATAGTCAAAAAGATTATCAAATGCCATTCTCTGTATCATATAAAAATTCAGGATTTGATCAATTATTTTATCCAAGTATGATGGGTGGATTCGCTGAAGGACTTACATCTATGACTTCATCAGATTTATTCAATAGAGATGAAACACAATCAAATCTGTATGCAGATATAGAGGTTGGAATTCAAATAAATGAACCTGTTTCTCAAATATATGGATTTGTTAAATATAAAGAAAGTGGAGAGTATTTAGGATATGCTGGTGGAGATATGGATGCTTCATGGATGCCAACAGGTAGTCAGGTCCTTATAAGTGCATTGGTTCCAAATGGAAGAATCCAAAAGCTTAAAGATGGAAATATAACTAATGAGCATATTTTACTTGAAAATGGTATTTATGAGTTAGAGTTAGTTGCCGTAAGACCAGATGGAACTACATTCAAAGGTTCACTACCTATGGCAATAATAAACGATGCTGAAGAAAATAAAATGTCATTAAATTTTGAACCAGGAGTAACTGAGGTTACTGAAGATATGTATTCAACTAAGGCTTGGGCTGATGGAAATAACTATGAGGCTTTATGGGTTGAAGGAAATATAAGTAATGGAATAGTTGAAGAACTAAAAACAAAGTATGGTATGGATTACTTAGATCAATCTGAGGTAAATAATCCTTTATTCACTTATGTAACAGGTGGTGGAATGCTTTCACCTTTAGGAGCTTGGGCTAAAGAAGATGGAGATTTCTTATTGGCTGGTATAGAAAAAGCTGATTTAGAAAAGGGACCTTTCGTATTAGAAGGTAGATCTATTAATCCAGGTAAAGTTGCTTCTAAATCAGAACCTTATATTTTTATAAATGAGGGAGAAAGTTATTTAGAATTTAAATTAGATAAAGATTATGCAAAGACAGGAGAAGAAGTTAAAGCTGCTTTAGCATTTAATAATGTTGAAGATGTAGCAAAGGGTACTTTTGTTCTTTATGATTTTGGAAATGCTATTTATGATGTTGCTGATATACAACCTTCAGAAGCATTAAAGGCAGAATTAGAAAAAAATAATAATGAAATTGATATAAACTTTGAAAAAGTAGCTTCAGATTATGATACAAAGACTAGTTACAAAATAAGCTTTGAAATAACTGGTGATAAGGTTGTTGGAATAACTGGTGATTTAGATTTATTTGATATAACTTACAAGTTATCTGATATAAGAGGAATTAATGAGGACTTTTTTGTAAGTATAGGTGAATTTACAAACAATGCTTTTGCATGTAGTGATGCTACTTTCCAAAATTCTAATGGACAAGACGTAAAAGTAGAGAGTAAAACTGTTAAAGATTTTATCAAATCAGTAGACACTAAAGAAACTTTAGTTTATGGATCTATAGCAATGACTGGTTTGGGTTCAACAGATATAGAAATATATGCTTTAGATAGTAAAGGCAATAGATATGATACTGATAATGAAAAAACTTATAGATATGATAGATTATATTCATTTAATCTTCCAATTACAGATGGCGAATATAAAATTATTGCTGAAATGCCAGGACACTTTAATGTTATAGGTAATATTAAAGGGGGAAAATATGTAAATGGAGAATTAGTTGGTAGACAAGTTAATCTAGATACAGATAGTTACTTTGCTCCAAATTTAAGAACTATAGCAGGAGATGCAAACGAAGATGGAGCAATTGATATGCATGATGTTAATATTGTTATGAGCTATTTAGATAAGGAAATTCAAAACACCGAAGGAAATTCACCTGATTTTGATCAAAATGGAACTGTCACTATTGAAGATTTTATAGCTTTATTTAATAACTATGGAAAACAAAATTTCAACATAGATGATTCTAAAGTTCCAGAGTTACTTGTTGATGGAAAAGATATAATAGATGTACTTGAAGAATTAGGTTTATTTGAAAATGGAGAAGGATTTGGTATAGAACTAAATAAAGACGTAAATGAATCATTCCAAGGAGAAAAAGTAACATTTACAGCTAATACAGAATATGATCCAGGATACTATACTTTTAAATTCTATACTAGAAAAGATGGAGAAGCAGAATGGACTTTATCAAGAGAAGAAAGTCAAGATCCCGTATTTGAATGGACTCCAGAAGAGGCTGGTAACTATGAAGTCAAGGTTAGATCACTTCATCCAAGTGGACAAGAAATTCAAGATACTACTACTCATCTTGTTAAATCATTAGATAGTATAGTTGTATCTCCTGTAAATAACTTTAGAGCTACAACTATAAATAAGAAAGATGTAACTGTAGAGTGGAAGGCACCAGAGAATGCTGAAGGATTAACAGGTTATGTTCTTTATAAAGATGGTAAAAAAGTTGGAGAAGTAGATGCAGATGACACTAGTTATACATTTAAGGGATTAAATAGACATACAATTTACAACTTCAAAATAGCTGCTAAGTATGTCAATGATGAACTATCAACTAAGGAATCATTAACACTTAGAACAGATAGATAAAAAAGATTTAAAGACCTATTAAAGTGTAAAAGAAAATTATATTATTTAGGACTAAGATATTTATACTAAGATTTAAATTTGATTAGGATTACTTTCTAGGGCCCTAAAACTTAAAACTTCTTTGATTTTAGAAGACTTAAGTTGATTTAGGGACTTAGATTTATGATTACTTAAAGTATAAATCTTAAATATATGTTCTTAAGATTTAATATAGTTTCTCATGTTTACAACTTTATAAGGTCTTTTTTTATATGTTTTAGGTGAATGTTGATTTTTAGCTAGCCCTTTAGACCTACATAATTTTAAGTGAAAATCAAAATTTTTAATTTTGTATTTTGAACTTATACATTTGAGTAAAGCGAAAATGTGCTTCCTAATTTTTAACAAGGATTAATTAGAATTGTAGACTTTAATTATTAAAAAGGTTGCCAATAGAGAGTATAAAAAATATAATCAAGGTAAGTATTAATTAGTAATAAAGAGAGTTAGTATTATCAATCTTTTATAAAATAAAGATTTTCTTTGAATATATAAGAATAAATTTAGTGAAAAATTTATTACAGGAAAAATTAATTTTTAAATAGAAACAGGAGGCAGGCTTAGTGTCAGTTAAAGAGTCAGTATTAAAGATTCTAGAAGAAAATAGGGAGACTAGCATATCAGGAGAGGAGCTAGCTAAATATTTATCAGTTTCTCGCGCAGCTGTATGGAAGGCCATAAACGCTTTAAGAGGAGAAGGATATAATATTACTGCTGTAACTAATAGAGGATATCAATTAACTAAGGATAATGATTTATTGTCAGTAGAGGGAATAAAGATTTTTT
Organism: Clostridium sp. LIBA-8841; assembly: GCF_057782475.1. Taxonomy (NCBI): domain Bacteria; kingdom Bacillati; phylum Bacillota; class Clostridia; order Eubacteriales; family Clostridiaceae; genus Clostridium; species Clostridium sp. LIBA-8841. The sequence goes on from NZ_CM173488.1 coordinate 973,249, forward strand.
TAAACCCCAAATATAATGAAAATTATATAAGAGTATATAAAACTATAGATTCAACTAACCAAGAGGCTAAAAAAATTTTAATGGATGATGACATACCTCATGGAACAGTTTTAATTTCAGAAGAACAAACAGCAGGAAGAGGAAGATTTCAAAGAAAGTTTTTCTCACCATCTAATAAGGGTATATATATGAGTGTTATTTTAAGACCTAATATAGAACTCTCAAAGGCTATACATATAACAACCTCTGCAGCTGTGTCAGTTTGTAGAGCAATAGAAAATCTAACAAATAAGAGACCAAAGATAAAATGGGTTAATGATATATTCCTAGATGGGAAAAAGATTTGTGGAATATTAACAGAGGCAACTGGTAATTTTGAAAGTGGAAGAGTTGAGAATGTTGTTGTTGGAATAGGAATAAATTTTAAAACCAAGGAAGCTGATTTTCCAGATGATATTAAAGATGTTGCAGGATCTATATTTAAGGGAGAAGAGCCTAATATTACAAGAAATCAGTTAGTTGCTGAAATATTAAATGAGCTTCTTTACATGTGTGATAATTTAGAGGATAAAAGTATAATGGAAGAGTATAAGGTTTTATCTTTTGTCTTAGGAAAAGAAGTAAGTTTCTTAAAGAATAACAGGTTAAATAAGGCCAAGGCTATTGATATTAGTAATGAAGGTGCTTTAGTTGTTCAGTATAAAAATGGTGAATTAGACTGCTTAAATTCAGGAGAAATATCAATCAAGACTTGTAAAAAATAATTGCAGTTGATTGTAGAATTAAAAAAAGTTAAAAACTTAATTCATTTATATGAAAAATTTTTTGAGTGTTAGATGTATTTGTTATTAAAATATATCTAACACTTTTTATTTAGATAAATAATGAAATATTAACAAAATATTACAAAATATGCTACAATATGAATGAACAATTAGGATGAGGGTTGCTTATGTTGAAGGAACTTTTTTGGGAATTTCATCTATAAAAGGTCCTATATGGCTTAAGGAATTTAGTGAATACAATAGACAATTAGAAGACTTAAAAGAGTTAAGTTGTAAAGTGAAAAGTGAAAAAAAGAATTTTATAGATAGAGATATTATGCATTTAAACTATGGAATAGAGGGAGAGAAAAATGTTAGTTATGAAATAAAAAATTCCTTTATCCCTATGTTAGCTTTGCATGATATTAGGATAGAAGACGGAGAAGCAGTAGCTCAAATGGATTATGTCCTAATAACTAAAAGTTTTATTTTAGTTCTAGAAACTAAAAAATTAACTGGAGATATAAGTATAAATGAATCAGGAGAGTTTATAAGATACTTTAAAAATAAAACAGGAAAAGTTTATAAAAAAGAGGGAATATATAGTCCAGTAGCACAAAATGAAAGACATGTTAGAATATTAACTGAATACTTAAAGAAAAATAAAATAATTAAAAAAGTGCCAGTTTATTCATGTGTAGTTATTGCAAATTCAAAAAGTGTTATAAATAAATATAAGGCGCCAAAAGAAATAAAATCTCAAATAATAAAATATGATCAGTTAACATCTTTTATAAATTCAAAACTTCAGTATCATAAAAAATTAAAGGATGGTATAAATTTTGATGAGCTTATGTATTCAATAGGAAACTTTCTAGTTGAAAACAATAAACCTATTAAGTTTGATTATTATAAAAAATATTCTTTAAGTGAAGTTGATTTTATTGAAAAAGAAGGTTTAGAAGAAAAATTAGAAAGTAATAATAAAAATCAATTTATTAAGGAGTATCTTGAAGAAGATGATGATTATTTTAAAAAAGAAAATAATTTAAAAAGCAAAGATATAATCGAACATAACAATAACGAGGAATTAAAAAATAAGCTTAAGAAAGTTAGAATTTCCTTTGCAATAAAAGAAAAATTACCAGCATATTATATTTTTAATGATGAAACACTAGAAGATATTTTGAATAAAATGCCAAAAACTAAGGAGGAACTTTTAAAAGTTAGGGGCTTTGGTAAAGTAAAAGTTAATAAATATGGTGAAGAAATTATAGGCGTTTTAAATTAAGGCTCTGTTTTAAACTAATGTTATACATAAACTAAAGGGAGTCCATTGGACTGCCTTTAAATCTTTTTAACAGGTAATTTGATTGGAATGTAAAGTAACTAATATTCATAGATATCAGCGTTACACTTATCACATGTACCGTTATTACGCTTATATTCCTCTTCTGATATTTCAGTTTCGCAAGTGTCACAGGCGAATATTTCGTCTCCTTTATATTCAAAGTTCCTTAGGAATTGCTCATTATTTTCCTCTTCATCATATTGATAATATGATTTTATTTTATTTAACATCTTAATTCCACCTTTCTAAATTTTAGTTTTAATGCTTCGGATTATCATCATATTTTTCACTTAAGTATATCATAAATTTTCATGTTAAAATATTATTTAGTCTTTCGTTACATAATACCCATGTTCTTTACTTATAACCTATTTTCAGAGAGGTATCACATATTAAGATTCATTTAAAACATAGTCTAAATTAAAAATGAAATTGACTAGAGAAAAAGAATTGATTCTGTTACCTTCTAATGTTATATTTTTCTTTTTAATGATTTAATCAAAGGAATTAGTATATAGAATTTGATTTTTTATAATTATAATAGCTATAGATATTATTATGTGTTTAGGAAGAAGGAGGCAGTTTTAAAATAAGTATAAAAACAATTCAATTGGATATTAATAGATTGAAAGCAAATTATTAATCATTTTTAGGACACTCTTTATGTGTTATAATAGGATAACATTTAACATATGAGGGGGGACTAGGTATGCCTTTTACGCTGGCACATCCAGCAGCTGTGCTTTGCTTGAAAAATAAGAGATTTAATTTTACAGCTTTAGTTTTAGGGAGTATGGCACCTGATTTTTTATACTTTTTAAATTTTAGACCTTATGGTAATTTAGGACATGAGATTTTAGGCTTTTTTATATTAAATTTACCCCTATGTATTTTATTAGCTTATTTTTTTCAAAATTTTATAAAGAGCCCATTAATAAGTCATTTACCAAGACCATTTGATGGATGGTATGGATACTTGAGAACAGAACAATTTGGTTTACATTCTTGGAAAGAGGGGCTTGTTTTTATATATTCAGCTTTATTAGGAATGGTAACTCATATAATATGGGATGCTTTTACTCATAAAACAGGTTTTTTTGTTGAACATATTTCTTTTCTTCAAAAAAAGGTGTTAACTTTAGGAGATTATAATGTTTATGGATATAGTTTATTACAACATGGAAGCACTTTAATTGGAATAATTATAGTTTTATGGTTTCTTTATGAAATTAGAGATAATAGAAATAGAATTTTATGGGGGCATAAAAGTTTTAAGGAAAAATTAATTTATGATTTAATAGTGATTTGTGTTACTGTGCTAGTTTTATTTTTAAGTTATGTAGTCTTTAAATATTTCAATATGAGTTATGGAATAGGCAATTTAGTAATAGCAATTATAAATGGAATTTTCATCGGGATTATTATTGCTACATTTAAAAATTAAATTATATATCATTTATTATTAAAAAAGTTAAGTAGATATAAGAACTTTAATCTATTTAACTTTTTATTATTTTATATAAAAATTGAGTATTCAACTAAAAAATAAATTAGATATTTAATTAGTTATTTAATTTTTAATCATAGTAGAGTTCACTTAAAGTTGTGTTAAATGGTATAATATAGCTATTAAAGATCAATTGAAAGGAACGAGAGTATGGATAAAATTCTTTTAATACAAAACATATTAGAAGCATTGGTATTTGTTGTGTCAGCAATTTTTTTTGCAGTTATATATGGATTTATTGATAAAAAATATAAATTATCAGACAAAATTTTTGGAGCTTTTAAAATGAATCCTAAGAGAGAATGGATTGTTCATGTTATTATAGCTCTTATATTGATTGTAGTTGTTTATTACTTAGGAGCCTATGTATTTAAAATATCTGGATTAATAATTATTGGTATAATAGGAGCGATTGCTGGAATTGGTATCTATAATTCAAATAGAAATAATTTTTAAAATTAAATATTACAAGATAGAAGAGCAGAATTAATTTAAAGTCTGTTCTCTTTTATTTTGTATATTAAGATGAAAGTAATAAAAAATACTATTTTTATTCACTTAAGATAAAGTATATATTTAAAAATTTATAGTTAATTATGAATTAATATAAGTAAAATGTTGCAAATGTAAGCTAAAGGAAAATATATTAATAAAATGTTAATAAAAAGCCTCTGCTTTGAGAATTTAAAGAATTTAAGTGTTTGTGAATATATAGAAAGTAAAATATACTTTTACTAAAGATGGAGGTGAGTTTAATGGCTGGTGAACAAAGAATTAGAGATGTTTATATTGAATATCAAAATGGTGGAGAGACTCCTAAATATGAGACACCATTAGCCGCTGGAGCAGATGTTTTTGCAGCTAAAGATATGGTTATAAGACCTTTTGAAAAAGTGGCAATTCCATTAGATTTAAAGTTTGCAATTCCTGATAATATGGAACTTCAAATTAGAGCTAGAAGTGGACTTTCTTTAAGAACAAATCTGAAAATTTCAAACTCAATAGGAACTATTGATGCTGATTCAGTTAGCAATATATCAGTAATTTTAGAGAATAATTATAATATAGCTAATCTTCCTTATGAAATAGCTAATGATATAAGTATATTAGATGACTTAAAAAATAATTATACAGAGGTAAGATTAAGTGAATATTTAGAGTCGAAAGGACATGATTTAAGTTCTTATGAAGAAGAAGGAAAGAGAGCTTATAAAAAGTTATTAAAAACATATATTTATTTAGATAAGAATGGAAATCCATATGGAAGTATATATATAAAAAAAGGAAATAGAATTGCCCAAATGGTTTTAGCTAAATATTATAAGGCTAACTTTATAGAAACTGATGATGTTTCAAAATTCAAAAGTGTAAATAGAGGTGGCGGATTTGGTCACACAGGTTTCTAAATATTTTTGATTAATTTGTAGATAAGATTTAAATTATAATATATTAAAAAGACGGAATATAAGAAAGTTTTAGAATGAGATAACAACTTATTCTAAAGCTTTTTTATTTTATTAATTTTAATTATATTCACAAGAAGTTGAAAATGTTTTCTGTAAGAGGTAGTATAAAATATGAATAAGTTTTAAAACTTTCAAAGGGGTTGAGATTGTGAATAGTTTAAGTGATTTTTCAATGGATTATTTTTCATTACATGGAAAGGTAGCTATGGTTACTGGTGGAAATAAAGGTATAGGACAGGCTATTTCTGTTGCTTTAGCAAAGGCTGGAGCGGATTTGTGTATAGTGGTTCATAGTGAAAAAGATTTAGATGAAACAAGAAAATTAATAGAAAAAGAAAGAAGAAGGGTTGAATTTATTCAAGCTGATTTAGAAGAGAAAACTGATGTTATAAAAGTTATTGAAGAGAGTAAAAAGCTTTTTGGGAAAATAGATATTTTAGTTAATAATGCAGGTACCATAAAAAGAAATAGTTTATTTGAATATACTGATGAAGATTGGCAATTCGTCTTAGATGTTAACTTAAATAGTGTTTATTATTTAAGTAAAGAGATAGCAAAAACTATGGTAAAAAATAGACATGGTAAAATAATAAATATAGCTTCAATGCTTTCATTCCAAGGAGGTAAATATGTTCCAGCTTATACTGCAAGTAAGCATGCAGTAGCAGGACTAACAAAATCCTTTGCTAATGAACTAGCTGAATTTGGAGTAAATGTAAATGCTATTGCACCAGGCTATATAAAAACGGCTAATACAGAAGAATTAACTTTAAATGCTAGTAGAAATTCAGAGATATTATCAAGGATACCAGCAGGTAGATGGGGAGAGCCTTTTGATTTGATGGGAGCTGTAATATTCTTAGCAAGTAGAGCATCAGATTATATGGATGGACATATTTTAGCTGTTGATGGAGGATGGTTAGCTAGATAAGTGACTTGCAAAAAGTTGATGATGAAACCTATAATAAGTTTAAACAATTACTAAATTTTAGTGCATAATTACTTGTTTTTATAAATTTACTTGAAATTATAAAATTTTAATAGTATAATTTAGAAAAAAAGTAAATATTTAATCGTAAGTGCTAGGGGTGCATTTTATATGCTGAGAGGATAATAGCTATCTAACCCTTAAAACCTGATGTAGTTAGTACTACCGTAGGGAAGCATAAACTGTTGTTTATTTATATTTATGCTAAAAATTTGTATAAGTATATCTATATAAGTGTTTATTAAGCTTGCCTTATGGCAAGCTTTTATTTTTTATAAAAAACTAGGATCCTATATTAATTTAACTGCGCAGTTAAAAAATTAAAATAAGGAGAACTAATATGAATTACACAACTCAAATGGATGCTGCTAAAAGAGGCATAATAACAAAGGAAATGCAAGTGGTTGCAGAAAAAGAAGGTATTAATGTTCAAACTTTAATGAATTTAATGGCTGAGGGAAAAGTTGTAATACCAGCTAATAAAAAACATAAGAGCATAAGTGCAGAAGGTGTTGGACAAGGGTTAAGAACTAAAATAAATGTTAATCTAGGAATTTCAAAGGATTATGCCAATATAGAATTAGAGTTAGAAAAGGTTAAAAAAGCCATAGAAATGAATGCAGAATCCATAATGGATTTAAGTAACTATGGTAAAACTTATGATTTTAGGAAAAGACTTGTTGAGATATCTACAGCTATGATAGGAACTGTACCAATGTATGATGTAGTTGGGTTCTATGATAAAGAACTTAAGGATATAACTATTGATGAATTTTTTGAGGTTGTAGAGAAACATGCAAAAGATGGAGTAGATTTTGTTACTATACATGCTGGATTAAATAGAGAAGCAGTTGAAACTTTTAGAAGAAATAAAAGATTGACTAATATAGTTTCTAGAGGAGGATCTCTCCTTTTTGCATGGATGGAATTAAATAATAGAGAAAACCCTTTCTATGAATATTTTGATAGATTATTAGATATATGTGAAAAGTATGATTTAACCTTAAGTTTAGGTGATGCTTGTAGACCTGGTTCAATAGCTGATTCAACTGATGCTATACAAATAAAAGAGTTAATTACTCTTGGAGAGTTGACAAAAAGAGCTTGGGAAAGAAATATTCAAGTAATAATAGAGGGACCTGGGCATATGGCAATGAATGAAATAGAAGCTAATGTTTTATTAGAGAAAAAATTATGCCATGGAGCACCATTTTATGTTTTAGGCCCAATAGTAACTGATATAGCACCAGGGTATGATCATATAACGAGTTCCATAGGAGGAGCTATGGCAGCTTCTTATGGAGCAGATTTTCTTTGCTATGTAACACCAGCAGAACATTTAAGACTTCCTAATTTAGAAGATGTAAGGGAGGGAATAGTTGCTTCAAAGATAGCAGCACATGCGGCAGATATAGCAAAAGGAATCCTAGGAGTAAGAGAGAGGGATAATAAAATGAGTGAGGCTAGGAAAAGATTAGATTGGGATGAGATGTTTTCTTTAGCCATAGACAGTGAAAAAGCAATTAGGTATAGAAAAGAATCGAATCCTGAACATAAAGATAGTTGTACAATGTGTGGGAAAATGTGTTCTATAAGAAATATGAATAAGATTCTAGAGGGAAAAGATATAAATCTTTTAAGAGAAGATTAAAAATATTGGAGATATATTAAAAGGAAGATTATTCTAAACTTTTAATATATCTCTATTTTTATGATTAAATACGAATTATTTTGGAATATAAATGATAAAAAGATGATTAAATATATTAAAAACCGAACGTTTAAATAAATTTAATTATTGACAATACGTATTTATAATGATATTCTCTATTTAACGAATGATTAATATTTAATCATAAATAATGTTCGTGTTTTGAATGGGGGATTAAAATGTCTGGTATTAGAATGGTATTTGTAGAAAAAAAGGCTGGTTTTAATGTTGAAAGTCAGATATTACTTAAAGATTTTAAAGATAACTTAAGAGTCGAAGCTTTAGAGGATATAAGAGTTTTAAATAAGTACATACTAGGAAATATGGAAGAAGAGCAGTATATAAGGACTGTAAATACTATTTTGTCAGAAGCTCCAGTAGATAGAGTTTATGAAGAAAATTTTGAAATAGGACAAGATGAAAATGCTTTTGGTGTTGAATATTTACCAGGACAGTATGATCAAAGAGCTGATTCAGCTTCAGAGTGTATAATGCTTCTTACTGAGGAAGCAAAAGTTCCTGTTAAATCATCAAAAATCATTGTTTTAAAAGGTGATTTAAATGATGAAGAGATAGATAGGATAAAAGCTTATTATATTAATCCTGTTGATTCAAGAGAAGTAGATCCATTATCAAAAGTTTTAGAAGATAACTTAGATGAACCTAAGGGCGTTGAAGTTTTAAATGGATTTTTGAATCTAACTGAGGAGGAACTTAAAAACTTTCATATAGAAAATTCTTTAGCTATGAGTTTAGAAGATTTAAAAATGATAAGAGATTATTTTAAATCAGAAGATAGAAATCCAACAATAACTGAGATTAAAGTTATTGATACTTATTGGTCAGATCATTGTAGACATACAACTTTTGAAACAATAATTAGAGATGTTGAAATAGAAGAAGGTCAATATTCAGAACCTATTAAAAAAGCTTATGAAGATTATAGAAATTCAAGAGCGTATGTTTATGAAGATAAGTTAGAGACTAGAGATATTAAATTAATGGATTTAGCTACTATAGCAATGAAAGAACTAAGAAAAAGAGGAAAACTTGATGACTTAGATGTTTCAGATGAAATAAATGCTTGTTCTATAAACATAGAGATAGAAACAAATAATGGAACTGAAAAATATCTTTTAATGTTTAAAAATGAGACACATAATCACCCAACGGAAATAGAGCCTTTTGGAGGCGCGGCAACTTGTTTAGGAGGAGCTATTAGAGATCCACTTTCAGGAAGAAGTTATGTCTACCAAGCTATGAGAGTTACAGGCGCAGCAGATCCAACAGCTGGAATTGAAGAAACTTTAAAGGGAAAGTTACCTCAAAGAAAAATAACCTTAGGAGCTGCACATGGATATAGTTCATATGGAAATCAAATTGGACTTGCAACAGGACAAGTAGCAGAGATTTATCATCCAAATTATGCTGCTAAGAGAATGGAAGTTGGAGCAGTAATAGCAGCTGCACCAAAAGAGAATGTTGTAAGACTTGAACCTTCAAAGGGAGATATTGTAATACTTCTTGGAGGAAGAACAGGAAGAGATGGTATTGGAGGAGCCACTGGTTCTTCAAAGGAACATACAGAGGAATCAATAAATCAATGTGGAGCAGAGGTTCAAAAGGGGAATGCTCCAACAGAGAGAAAAATTCAGAGACTTTTTAGAAATAAAGAAGTAGCTCAAATGATAAAGAGATGTAATGATTTCGGAGCTGGTGGAGTATCAGTAGCCATTGGAGAATTATGTAGAGGTATTGATATAGATTTAAATAAGGTTCCTAAAAAATATGCGGGACTAGATGGAACAGAACTTGCAATATCAGAATCTCAAGAAAGAATGGCAGTTGTTGTTGAAGCTAAGAATGCCAAGAGATTTATAGAACTTTCAGAAGAAGAAAATCTAGAATCTACAATTGTAGCGGAAGTTACAGATACAGATAGATTGAGAATGATGTGGAAAGACAAAACAATTGTTGATATAAAGAGGACTTTTTTAGATACAAATGGGGCAAAACAAGAGATTTCTTTAAAGGTAAAATCACCAAGTGATTATCCATACGAAGTTAAAAATTGTGATGTTAAAGAAGAATGGTTAAAATCACTAAGAAATTTAAATATTTGTAGTCAAAAAGGATTAATTGAGAGATTTGATTCAACTATAGGCGGAGGAACAGTTCTTATGCCTCTAGGTGGAAAATATCAATTAACACCAGCAGAGGGGATGGCTGCTAAGATTCCGGTTTTAGGAGGAGAAAGTAAAGAAGCTTCCCTAATGACATATGGATTTAATCCTTATTTAGGAGTATGGAGCCCATTCCACATGGCATTTTATTCAGTTATTGAATCAGTAACAAAAATAGCTGCTATGGGAGGAGATTATAAAAAGGTTAGATTAACCTTCCAAGAATACTTTGAAAAGTTATTAAAGGATAAAGAAAAATGGGGTAAGCCTTTTGCAGCTTTACTAGGAGCTTATAAAGCTCAAATGGATTTAGGATTACCAGCAATTGGTGGAAAAGATTCAATGTCAGGAAGTTTTGGAGACTTAAATGTTCCACCAACTTTAGTTTCATTTGCAGTAGGACTTGAAAATGCTTCAAGAGTTATTTCACCTGAGTTTAAGAATATAGGATCAACTTTAGTTCTTGTGAAGAGTGAAAGATTAGAAGATGGAACTTTAAATATGGAAGAATTCAAAAATAACTTAGAAAAGCTTTATGAATTAATAGGACAAGAAAAAGTAATTTCAGCATATTCTCTTAAGTTTGGAGGAGTATCAGAAGGAATTACTAAGATGTCATTAGGAAATAAAATTGGGGCAGAATTAAATAATGTTTCTCAAGAAGAGCTTTTTGGATTTAATTATGGAAGTTTAATCTTAGAGGTTAAGGACGGGGTTAACCTTGAAGAGGAATTTAAGGGAACTAATCATAAGGTTATAGGAAGCACAATCGTGGCTGATGTTATAAAGTGTGAGGAATATGATTTTGAGGTTTCATTAAGAGAGTTAGAAAAATGTTATGAAGAAAAACTTGAGGATGTATTTAAATCTAAAATAGAAAATGAAGAGGGATGTGTTTCAGATTTAATAAGCAATAGTGAAGATGGGGCAGATATTTTAGATAATGGACAAGTGCATATAGGAAAAGAAAAACTTAAATCAAAAATAACAATAGTAGAAAAACCAAGAGTAGTTATTCCAGTATTCCCAGGAACTAACTGTGAATATGATTGTAGAAGAGCCTTTGAAAAAGAGGGTGCTGAGGTTCATGAGGTTGTTATTAGAAATTTAAATAAAGAAGCTTTGATTGACTCAATAGACATGCTTAAAAGAGAAATTGATGAAGCTCAAATAATTATGTTACCAGGTGGATTCTCAGCAGGGGATGAGCCTGATGGATCAGCTAAGTTTATAGCTACAATATTTAGAAATCCTAAAATAAAGGATTCAGTTATGAAACTTTTAAATGAAAGAGATGGATTGATATTAGGTATTTGTAATGGCTTCCAAGCTTTAATTAAGTTAGGACTTCTTCCATATGGAGAAATAATTGATATTGAAGAAGATATGGCAACATTAACTTACAACAATATAAATAGACATATGTCATCTATGGTTAGAACTAAGATTACTTCTAAGAAATCTCCTTGGTTTAATGAGGTTTCACTTGGAGAAATTCACAATATTCCAATATCACATGGAGAAGGAAGATTTGTTGCACCAGAAGACTTGTTAAAGGAGTTAGCAGAAAACAATCAAATAGCTACTCAGTATGTTGACTTAGAAGGCAATGCAACTATGAATATGCCATATAATCCAAATGGTTCAAGCTTAGCAATAGAAGGAATAACAAGTAGAGATGGAAGAATCCTAGGTAAAATGGGCCATTCAGAAAGAATTGGAGATAATCTATACAGAAATATACTAGGACAATTCGACCAACAACTATTCAAGTCAGGTGTTAATTACTTTAAGAAATAATTAAGTTTGAAGGGCTAGCTAAAAATCAAAACTATAAAAACTTAAAAGTATAGGGAGGAAATTTTAATGAAGGTAGCAATATTTTTCGGAAGTAAGTCAGATATAGATGTTATGAAGGGAGCGGCAAATGCTCTTAAAGAATTTGGAGTTGAGTATAAAGCTTATGTTTTATCAGCTCATAGGGTTCCAGAAAAACTTCTTGAAACTTTAGAAAAAATTGAAAAAGAAGGCTGTGAAGTAATTATAGCAGGAGCAGGGTTAGCGGCTCATCTTCCAGGAGTTATAGCTTCTCATACTATACTTCCTGTAATAGGAGTTCCAGTAAGAGCGGCAGTAGAAGGAATGGATGCATTATTATCAATAGTTCAAATGCCAAAATCAATTCCAGTAGCAACTGTAGGAATAAATAATAGTTACAATGCAGGTATGTTAGCAGTTCAAATGCTTTCATTAAAATATCCAGAACTAAGAGAAAAACTAGTTCAATTTAGAATTGACATGAAACACAAATTTATAGAAGAAAATGGAGAAGGAGTAGAGTTATAATGGTTAATCAATTAGAAATGTTATATGAAGGAAAAGCTAAAAAAATATATGCAACAGATAAAGATGATATGGTAATTGTTCACTACAAGGATGATGCTACAGCATTTAATGGAGAAAAGAAAGCAGAGATTGAAAGCAAAGGTATTTTAAATAACGAAATTACTAGTCTTATATTTGAGATGTTAAATAAAGAAGGAATAAAGACTCACTTCATTGAGAAGTTAAATGATAGAGATCAATTATGTAAGAAGGTTGAAATAGTTCCTTTAGAAGTAATAGTTAGAAATGTTGCTGCAGGAAGTATGGCTAAGAGATTAGGTCTTGAAGAAGGATATGAATTAAAAACTACTGTTTTTGAATTATCATATAAAGATGATTCTTTAGGAGATCCATTAATAAATGATTATCATGCTGTAGGAATTGGAGCTACAACTTTTGAAGAATTAAATAAAATCTATGAAATAACTGCTAAAGTAAATGACGTTTTAAAGGAAGCTTTTAAAAAGCAAAATATAAACTTAATAGATTTCAAACTAGAGTTTGGAAGATGTAATGGAGAGATATTATTAGCTGATGAGATTTCACCAGATACTTGTAGATTCTGGGATGCTACAACTGGAGAAAAAATGGATAAAGACAGATTCAGAAGAGACATGGGAAATGTCATTAACGGATATAAAGAAGTTTTAAGTAGATTAAGAGGGTAAGTTTATATAAGTAATTAAGTAAGAGGAGTAGAAAATATGGTGAAGCCAAATTTTGATATTATGGATCCACAAAACGATAAATTTAAGGATGAATGCGGAGTTTTTGGAGTTTTCGCAAATAAACCAATAGATGTTGCTTCTATAAACTATTATGGACTTTATGCTCTTCAACACAGAGGTCAGGAAAGTGCTGGTATTGCAGTAGCAAATGGAGATGATATAAAGGTTCATAAGGGATTAGGGGTTTTAACTGAAGCCTTTGAAGCTAAAGATTTAGAAGAATTAAGAGAAATTAATGGTCATATATCAATAGGGCATGTTAGGTATTCTACAGCTGGAGCTAAGACTGTTGAGAATGCACAACCTCTAGTTAGTAATACTAAGCTTGGTCCTATATCTACTGCTCATAATGGCAATTTAGTTAATGCTGATGTAATAAGAAGCCTTTTAGAGGATGGGGGACAAGTATTCCATACTAGCGTTGATTCTGAAGTACTTATAAGTTTGATTGCTAAAAGAGCTAATAATAATGGGATTGAGAGAGCAGTTATAGATGCTATATCGGCAGTAAAGGGTTCTTTCGCTATGGTAATAATGACAAAAAATAAGCTTATAGGAATAAGGGATCCTCACGGAATAAGGCCTTTATGCTTAGGAAAGTTTGAAGAGGGATATATATTAACTTCAGAAAGCTGTGCTTTAGATACAATTGGAGCAGAGTTTGTGAGAGATATAAAACCAGGAGAAATTGTAGTTATTGATGAAAATGGTATTAAGAGTTACAGATATTCAGAAAACACTGTTTGTCAAACTTGTGCTTTTGAATACATATACTTTGCAAGACCAGATTCAGTTATAGATGGTTTAGATGTTCAAACTACAAGAGTCAACCAAGGGGAAATATTATTTAAGGAGCATCCAATTGAGGCTGATATTGTAGTAGCTGTTCCAGATTCAGGAATACCGGCGGCTATGGGGTATGCCAAAGCTTCAGGAATTCCTTATGATGTAGGATTTGTGAAAAATAGATATGTAGGAAGAACTTTTATATCACCATCACAGGAAATTAGAGAAAGAGCTGTGGCTGTAAAGCTTAATCCTTTAAAGGTTAATGTAAATGGTAAAAGAGTTGTTTTAATAGATGATTCTATTGTTAGAGGAACAACTTCAAAACATTTAGTCGAGTCTCTAAGAAGAGCAGGTGCTAAAGAAGTTCACTTTTTAGTTGCATCACCAATGGTTAAATATCCATGTTACTTTGGAATTGATACACCATATAGAAGTCAATTAATTGGAGCCAATAGAAGTGTAGAAGAAATTAGAGAAATGATAGGTTGTGATTCTCTAGGATATTTAAGTTTAGAAGGAATGTACGAAAGCTTTGAAGGAAGAAGAAATTTCTGTGTAGGATGTTTCAATGGAGTTTATCCAGTCGCAGCGCCTATGGAAGCTTTAGAGGATAATCTTGAAAGGGTGGAGAATTAGATGTTAACTTACAAAGAAGCAGGAGTAAATATTGAAGAAGGATATAGATCAGTAAAGCTTATAAAAGAATATGCTCAAAAAACAATGAGTGAGTATGTATTAAATGGATTAGGATCTTTTGCTGGTATGGTTGAACTTCCAGAAGGATACAAAAAACCAGTTTTAGTTTCAGGAACAGATGGAGTTGGAACAAAACTTGATATTGCTTGCAAGAAAAGAAAGTTTGACACTGTTGGAATAGACTGCGTTGCAATGTGTGTTAATGATATCTTATGCCATGGAGCTAAACCTTTATTCTTCTTAGATTATATAGCTTGTGGGAAGCTTGAAGCAGAGGTTTCTTCTGATTTGGTAAAGGGAGTAGCTGAAGGATGTCTTCAATCTGACTGTTCTTTAATTGGAGGAGAGACCGCTGAAATGCCAGGTATGTATAAAGAAGGTGACTATGATATTGCTGGTTTTGCAGTAGGAATAGTAGACAAGGATAAAATAATAAATGGTAAGGATATAAAAGCTGGTGACAAGCTTATAGGAATTGCTTCTTCAGGAGTTCATTCAAATGGATATTCTCTTATAAGAAAGGTGTTCGAAAATTTAGATCAAGAGTTTAATGGAAAAGCTGTATGGGAAGAGTTATTAACTCCTACAAAGATTTACGTTAAACCTGTATTAAGACTTATAGAAAAGTTTAATATCAAGGGAATGGCTCACGTAACTGGTGGAGGATTTTATGAAAATCTTCCAAGGATGTTAAGTGGCGCGGGACTTAGTATAGTAATAAATAAAAATAGCTATGAGATTCCAGAAATATTTAGAAAAGTTATGGAGCTTGGAGTTCGTGAAGAAGAAATGTACAATACTTTCAACATGGGAATAGGATTTGTTTTATGTGTTGATGAATCAGAGGTTGAAGGAATTTTAAAAGAACTTTCAGAAGATGGAGAAAAAGCTTTTGAGATTGGGTATATAAATGCTGGAGGTGAAGGAGTTTGTATAAAATAGCTATATTAGCTTCTGGCAGTGGATCTAATCTTCAATCAATTTTAGATAATATAGAAAATGGAAATATAAATGGAGAAGTTTCTTTGGTTATTGGAAGTAAGGATGGAATTTTTGCTTTAGAAAGAGCTGAAAAACAAGGGATAAAAACTTCGGTTGTTTCTAAAAAAGAGTTTGGAGAGAATACTTCAGATGAGATATTAAGACTTGCTAAAGAAAATAATATTGATCTAATAGTATTAGCTGGTTATCTTTCAATATTAAAAGGAAAGCTTTTAGAAGAGTATGGGAATAGGATAATCAACATCCACCCATCTCTTATTCCTTCTTTCTGTGGAAACAAGATGTATGGAATAAATGTACATAAAGCAGCTATAGAAAAAGGAGTAAAATATTCTGGTTGTACAGTTCACTTTGTTAATGATGAAGTTGATGGAGGGGCTATTATTGAACAAGAAATAGTTCAAGTTGATTTTGAAGACACTCCAGAAAGTCTTCAAAAAAAGGTGTTAGAGAAAGAACATATATTACTACCTAAGATTGTTAAGTACTTATGTGAAGAAAAAATAGAAATTAATAATGGAAGAGTAAAAATATTAAACTAGGGAGGTCTTTTCATGAAAAAGAGAGCTTTAATAAGTGTTTTTGATAAAGGTGGAGTTTTAGAACTTGCAAAATTTTTAAGAGATAGAGATGTAGAAATAATCTCAAGTGGTGGAACTTATAGATATTTAAAGGAAAATAACATAGAGGTTAAAGAAATAAGTGAAATAACAGACTTCCCAGAGATGTTAGATGGAAGAGTAAAGACTCTACATCCTTTAGTTCATGCTGGAATATTAGCAATAAGGGATAATGAAGAGCATATGAAAACTTTAGAAGAGAGAGAAATAAACACAATTGATTATGTAGTTGTTAATTTATATCCTTTCTTTGAAAAAGTTAGAGAAGATTTAAGCTTTGAAGAAAAGGTTGAGTTTATTGATATCGGTGGACCAACAATGTTAAGAGCGGCAGCTAAGAATTTTAGAGATGTAGTGGTTCTTTCAGATAAAAAAGATTATGAAAAAGTAATAAATGAAATTAAGGAAAATAACGAAGTTTCATTTAAATTAAGAAAAACTCTTGCAGGAAAGGTATTTAACTTAATGAGTGCTTACGATGCTGCAATTTCTAATTTCTTGTTAGAAGGCGAAGAAGAGCATCCAGAATATCTTTCAGTTTCATATAAGAAGATACAAGATCTTAGATATGGAGAAAACCCTCACCAAGGAGCTGCTTACTATAGTTCAACAGAATTCGATGGTGCTATGAATAGCTTTGATATTCTAAATGGAAAGGCTTTATCTTATAACAACATAAAAGATTTAGATATAGCATGGAAAGTTGCATGTGAATTTGAAGAACCAGCTTGCTGTGCGTTAAAGCATAACACACCTTGTGGAGTAGCTGTAGGGGAAAACTCTAAGGAAGTTTATTTAAAAGCTTATGATGCAGATCCAGTTTCAATATTTGGTGGAATAGTTGCTGTAAATAGAAAGATAGATAAGGCTACAGCAGAAGAAATGGTTAAAATTTTCTTAGAGGTTGTAGCGGCACCTGAGTTCGATGAAGATGCTTTAGAGGTTTTAAGAACTAAGAAAAATTTAAGAGTTATAAAATGTAATAATACTCCTCAAGCTAAAAATTATATGGTAACAGTAGACGGTGGCATATTAGTTCAAGGAGAAGATAATAAGCTTGCTGATGAGTATAAAGTTGTAACAGAAAAACAGCCAACAGAAATGGAATTAAGAGACATGGTTTTCGGAATGAAGGTTGTTAAATATGTAAAATCTAATGCCATAGTAGTTGTGAAGAATGGTGTTGCTACTGGTATTGGTGGTGGACAAGTTAATAGAATTTGGGCTACTAAAGAAGCTTTAGAAAGAGGAAAAGGTGGAGCTGTACTAGCTTCAGATGCTTTCTTCCCATTTAGAGATTGTGTTGATGAAGCTGCTAGAAATGGAATAAAGGCAATAATTCAACCAGGTGGTTCTATGAGAGATGGAGAATCAATAGAAGCTTGTAATGAACATGGAATAAGTATGGTATTTACAGGCATTAGACATTTTAAACATTAGAAATAAGATAAGTTTTAGCTTAATGTTTAAAGCTAAAATAAAGTAAAAATAATTACTTAGCCATAGTTAAATAATTTAAAGCTAAAATGCTTAAGTGAATTATTTAATCTATGGCTAAATAAATTTGTAAAAATTTATTTTATAAACTGTAATTTAAAGCAATTAGGAATATAAAATTAAAATATATTTTGGGAGGTGAATTAGGTTATATAGTTAATTTGTTTTTTTTAGGAATAGTTAATTTAGATATTCTAATAGCTATGTAGAAAATAAGTTTAATTTATATTACCTTTTATATATGAAGATACTTTTAGTTGGATCAGGTGGAAGAGAACATGCTTTAGCATGGAAATTAGGAAAGAGTTCTAGAGTAGATAAGATTTATGTTGCTCCTGGTAATGGAGGAACTGCTAAGGAAGATAAGTGTGAAAATATAGATATTACTAATATAGAAGAACTTTTAGAGTTTGCTAAAAGCAATAATATTGATTTAACTATTGTTGGGCCAGAGGAGCCACTTATTAATGGCATAGTTGATACATTTAAGGAAGCAGGTCTAAAAATATTTGGTCCTGATAAGGCGGGAGCTATGCTTGAAGGTAGCAAGAGCTTTTCAAAGGATTTTATGAAAAAATATGGTGTGAAAACAGCTGATTATGAAGTTTTTTATAATTATGATGAAGCTAAAAGTTATCTAGAAAACTGCAAATATCCAAGAGTTATAAAAGCAGATGGTTTGGCTGCTGGTAAAGGGGTTGTAATATGCGAAAATAAGGATGAGGCAATAGAAACCTTAAATTTATTTATGATAGATGATGTATTTAATGGAGCTGGAAAGAAAATAGTTGTAGAAGAATTTTTACAAGGAGTAGAGGCTTCTATACTTTCGGCAACAGATGGAAAGGTAATACTACCATTTTTATCTGCTAAGGATCATAAACAGATATTTGATGGAAACAAAGGTAAAAATACAGGGGGAATGGGAGTAGTTTGCCCTAACAAGTATGTTACTGAGGATGTTTTAGCTGATTTTTATAAAAATATATTAGATAAAACCTTAGTTGGAATAAGAGAAGAGGGATTTGATTTTAAAGGAGTCATCTTCTTTGGAATAATGATAACAGAGGATGGACCTAAACTTTTAGAATATAATGTTAGAATGGGAGATCCAGAAACACAAAGTGTTTTATCTTTAATGGAAAGTGATTTATTAGAAATAATAGAAAATGCCTTAGATGAAAAATTAGATCAAACTGAGCTTAAGTGGAACAATGGATATTGTGTAAATGTTGTTCTTGCTTCAAAGGGATATCCTGAAGATTATGAAAAAGGTTATGAAATAAACATTGATGAAAGTATTAAAGGAGAGTATTTTATAGCAGGAGCAAAAATTCAAGAAGATTCTTTAGTAACAAGTGGTGGAAGAGTATTATCAGTTATTGGTAAGGGAGAAACTTTAGAGGAAGCAAAAGAAAATGCATATAAAAACATAGCTAAAATTAATTTTGATGGTATGTATTTTAGAACAGATATAGGAACAGCAAAATAAGTTAGTTATTTCAGTAAAATATATAAATTTGTAGATTTAAATTATAATATACTTATGTAAATTAATTAAATATAAGAAAAAATTTTTTAGTGTGAAATAGGAAATGAAGATTTTCTCATTGTATAATTAGATGATTTGAATTTAAAAGGCTTTATTAGAAAAAAATATTAGATATAGTTAAACAATCTAACAGCAGTGAAATTAGTTTGTTTTAGCTATATCTAATAAAAAAATACTCTAATAGAGCTTTTGTGTTTGGACTCATTATTAGTTTTTTTCAAAATAAAAAAACTCTTAAACTAGGTTTAAGAGTTTTGGTGCCGAAGACCGGAATCGAACCGGTACGGTGTGTTAGCACCGCAGGATTTTAAGTCCTGTGCGTCTGCCAGTTCCGCCACTTCGGCATGTCCTGTTGACAATACTTATTATATATACATAAAAGATAAATGTCAACAAAAAAATAAAAATTTTTTTAGAAAAATTACTTAAATTAAAATAAATAGTTCAATAAAATAAAAATAGGGTAATATTAAATTTATAATCATAGAAATAAAGGAAATAATTTAAGAAATTTTTAAGTTAATATTTCTTAAATTATTGATATTATATGCTTTGAATAGTTGAAGTAATTTAAAAAAGATGATATTTTATTTAAAATACTTATTAAATAAAATATTAGCTAAAAGAAGAATTTTTTATATAATAAAGTAAATAAATTTAGGAAGGAGAATATATATTGAGCTGTTTAGGGAATATACTTTGGATGATATTTGGTGGATTTTTTAATGCTATAGGATGGTTATTCTGGGGATGTGTGTGGTGCATAACTATAATAGGAATACCTGTAGGACTACAATGTTTTAAATTAGCAGGATTACAATTTGCTCCATTTGGAAAAGAAGTCGTAACAGTAGATGATGGTGCGGGAAATTTATTATTAAATATATTATGGTTGATTTTTGGAGGGTTTACTCTAGCAATTGGTAATTTAATAAGTGCAGCACTGTTTGCAATTACAATAGTTGGAATTCCATTTGCTATACAATCACTAAAATTAGCTAAATTATCACTTATGCCTTTCGGAAAAGCAGTAAGGTAGTGAAGCAATTTTAATTTGTGTAAGTTTAAATTAATTTCTATATAAGACTAAATTAAAAAGATATAGTTTATTAAGAGATAAAGAGAGTTAGTTCACAACGGCTCTCTTTTTTATTTTTTATAAATATAAGCTAAAAATAACCAGAGTCATTAATCAGAAAATGGAAGTGATAAAATATAAATGATTTCATATTATAAATCATAATTGTATTTACTATATTATAATACAAAAAGATAATTGGATATTATTTTTTATTAAAAGTATAAATTATTTAAAATATATTGATAACAAATAACAATTATTATATAATATTAACAAAGGTTAAGAAAAAATTAACAAATATAGTTTGTAGATTATAAAGAAAGATATTTAAAGAGATAATTTTCTTAATAATCTAGGAACTAAATTATATGAGTACATATTTTAGGAGGTTTTTATTATGAAAAAATTTGTTTGTACAATTTGTGGATATGTTTATGAAGGAGAAAAAGCACCAGAAAAATGTCCAATCTGTGGAGCTGGTTCTGATAAATTCGTAGAACAAAGTGGAGATTTAGATTTCGCTGATGAACATAGAATCGGAGTTGCTAAAGGTGTAGATGAAAGAATAATCGAAGGATTACAAGCTAACTTTACTGGAGAATGTACAGAAATAGGAATGTACTTAGCTATGTCAAGACAAGCTGATAGAGAAGGATTCCCAGAAGTTGCAGAAGCTTATAAGAGAATAGCTTTCGAAGAAGCTGAACATGCTGCTAAATTTGCAGAAATGTTAGGAGAAGTTGTTGAAGCTGATACAAAAGCTAACTTAATAGCAAGAGTAAATGCAGAACAAGGTGCTTGCCAAGGTAAAAAAGACTTAGCTACTTTAGCTAAAGCATTAAACTTAGATGCAATCCATGACACAGTTCATGAAATGTGTAAAGATGAAGCTAGACACGGAAGAGCATTCCAAGGATTATTAAAAAGATATTTTGAATAATAGCAATAAAAAGCTACTTAAGATGTAATCTTAAGTAGCTTTTTTTAATTTATTGGCTATGTTTTAGGTGAATATTAATTTTAAGATAGTACTTTAGACTTATTTAAAAATCAACACTGATTCAAAACATAGTCATTATATAGAATATAAAGTAACCTATAATTTTAATTTCAGTGTTACAATGAAATTTTTATTATTATAAAGAATATTCTTAATTACCATGATAATAATATATTAGAAAGTTTATTAAAAATACAAAATAAAATTAAGAAAATTAATTATATTATTTGTATATGCTTTACATGATAAAGATTACATAGGGAATACTCTAATTATGCAATAGAATATATTAATTTTATAAAATATTATATTATAGCATAATATTTAGAAAAAATAAATTAATAAATTGTAAATTTTAAATAAAATTATTGAATATTTTTTTGTGTGATGTTAATATCTATCTGTGGAAACGATTAAATAAAAGTATGAAATTCAAATTAATATTTGTAAAGCAATGAAAAGGAGAAATGAAATGAAAATATTCATTGATACTGCTAATGTAGAAGAAATAAGAAAAGCTAGTAAATTAGGAGTTTTAGCTGGAGTAACAACTAATCCTTCATTAATAGCTAGAGAAGGTAGAAACATAAAAGAAGTAATTGAAGAAATCTGTAGCATAGTTGATGGGCCAATAAGTGCTGAAGTTATGGCTTTAGAGTGCGATGAAATGGTTAAAGAAGGAAGAGATTTAGCTAAATTACATAAAAATATAGTTATAAAAATACCAATGTGCGAAGAAGGCTTAAAAGCTGTAAGAATATTAGCTAGTGAAGGAATAAGAACAAATGTTACTTTAATATTCTCACCATTACAAGCTTTATTAGCAGCTAGAGCAGGAGCATCATTTGTAAGCCCATTCTTAGGAAGACTTGATGATATAGGAAATCCAGGTATAGAAGTTATAACTCAAATAGCTGAAATGTTTAGCTTACATGGTATAGATACTGAAATAATATCTGCAAGTGTTAGAAATCCAATGCATGTTTTAGACTCAGCTATGGCAGGATCAGATATTGCAACAATACCATATAATGTTATAGTTCAAATGATAAAACATCCTTTAACTGATGCTGGAATGAAGAAATTCATCGAAGATTATAACAAAGCTTTCAATAAATAATAAAAATAATTTCTGAATATACAATATAATTAATACGCATAATTAATTTTTAATACTTTATAAAAATATATTTTTACTTATAGTCAACAATTAATCCCTTAAAAAGAACTATCCATTAGGATAGTTCTTTTTTATTCAATCAATTTATGTTTGTTATATTGATTAAAGTAAATATATAATTATAATAGTTAGTTTATAAAATTTTATGATGTATGGGAGAGCGTTCATGGGAGAATTTATAATTGTTTTTGTTACTGTAATTAGTATAATAATACTTGCTGTTAGAAATAGAAGGATGAAAAAAGATACTAAAAAGTCAATTGTAGAACTCCTTAAAGGAATAAATAGTAGTTATAAGGGAGTTCTTAAGGAAAAATCTTTCTTTTCTAAAATCATACAAGTTACATTAATAGTTTTTGGTGGGATAACATCTTTTGTAAGTATATATACAGGTATAGCAAGAAATGTTAAGTTTGAAAATAAGATTTTTGAAGGTGGATTGAAGGTTATATTAGTTTTAATAGCATTAATAATTGTCCACTATGCCATTGGGTACATATTATATATAAGTTTGAAAATTCAAAGTTTTATAATCAAGGTTGAAAATAAAAATTTAAAAATTGATTTTTTAATAAGTTATTTTTTAATCAGTACTTATTTAGCAGTTTCAATTGTATTTCCTAAAGCTTTTACAGAGAATTTAGCATTAGGCTTAATTGGAATGATTATATGTTATTATTTAAATATGAAAACACTAATAACTCTAATGGTTAACCCTATTAATGTAAAAGGAGCAAAAGAAGAAAGTTTATTTAAAAGAATAATAGTTGCAGCAATATTAATATTATTTATGCTAATTTTAAACCTATATCTTATGGTATGTTTAGTAGGTAGTGTAAATCCAGAGGCATTCACAAATGTTCAAGGAAAATTTGATTTATTCTATTACACAATAATAACATTTGCTACTATTGGATATGGAGATATAGTACCAAATATATTTTTAGCAAAAGTAATTTCTATTTTAATATCAGTAACAAGCGTAGTTTGTATAAGTGTATTTTTAAGTAGTATATTATCATATAAAGAAGAGTTGTCTAAGGAATAGACAGCTTTTTTTGCATTTACAAAAAACTTAATGATAAATAAAACTTTTGTAAATAAATTACATAACAAAGTAGAAAATGTACATGTTAATAAATGTGAAATAAGTATAAAATTGTTTATGTAAACATTTAAATTGTATAGGGGGAGTATAACATGGGTAGAAGATGTATGAATAAAAAAATCGCTGCCATAATAGCTGCGGCAGTTATTATTGGACAATTACCAATTTCAGCACTTGCTACACCTGTAAATGAAGCAGGTAATGAGGTTAAAAATGAAGTTGCTGAAACTGTAACTCATAGTGATGAAGATGTAGAACCATATATTCAAAACTATGATAGACCAGAAGGTATTACATGGACAACTTTAAAAGGAAAAGCAACTACTAGTGTATCAGATGGATTTTTATCATTCACTAATAGTGGTGAAACTAGAGTAATAGAGGATCAATCACCTAATATAAAGAATGGTGAATTAGAAACTAAATTCATAGTTGGAGGTTCTCAAACAGGAATATTATTTAGAGCTACTGAATCAAATTATGGAATGATTAACTATAATTCAGGTACTGGTTGGGTTATAGAAAATGCATCTCAATGGAAAGATATTTCAGGACCTAAGTTAGAAGTCGGAGATGAAGTAATAGTTAAAGCTAGCTTTGTTGAAAAACATGTAACTGTTAATGTTTCAGTTAATGGTGGAGAATTTGAAAAAATATTTGATGAAGAAACAGATATAGTACCAGTACAAGCTGGTAAAGTTGGATATAGAGGTTGGGGTGGTTCTAAAACTACTAAATATGACTATATGAAATACGCTCCTATGACAGTTGATAAGGGACCTATTGTTTCAATAAATGAGACAAATGTAGAAACTTATCCAAGAGTTAAACCTACTTTACCATCAAGTGTTACAGTTAACCATGAGAATGGAATGTCTAGTATTAAGGAAGTTGCTTGGAACTATATCCCTAAGGAAAGTTATTCAAAGCCAGGCACATTTCAAGTAGAAGGAACAGTAGCCGATACTGATATAAAAGCAATAGCTAATGTAACTGTAAGTTCAGATTTAGCATATTATGAAACTGATTTTGAAACAGAGGAAACAAGAGGAGATTGGAAATTAGTAAAGGGAAGTGGAACTCCAACATATGAGGGTGGAACAGCTCAAATTCCTATGAATGGAGTAGCTACAGCTGTTGACATGAATTCACCAGATGTTAAAAACTTTACTTATGAAACAGACTTTACTGTTAACAATGATGGTGGAAGAATAGGGTTATTATTTAGATATGTATCAGAAACTGAGTGGGGAGCTGTTTGTTATGATGCTGGTTCTTGGGTATGGAAAACTGGAGATGGCAAATATGGAGCATTCCCAGGTTCATTCTCATTAGAAGCTGGTAAGACTTATAGAATTAAATTAAAAGTTGAAGATACTAACATAACTATGTGGATAGATGAAGAAAAAATAGGACAAGTTGCTGTATCAAACTTGCCTGATGCTAAAGGAAAGATAGGTTTAACAGGATGGTATGGAAATAAAACGGTCACTTTAGACAACCTTGTTGTTGAAGAGTTGGGTGGATTAATGGCACCTGAAGTAGGACCACTTGAAGAACAAGTAATAGAGTCAGATGATATGAAGGTTGTTTTAGACAATAGATTCCCAACAGTTGTTAGATACGAGTGGAAGGGAACAGAAGATGTTCTAGCTGGAGCAGCTGTAGATGATTTAGAGGCTCAATATATGGTTGAAATTAATGGTGAGAAGAGAATTCCAAAGGTAACTAGTGAATTTGCAAATAATGAAGCTACTTACACATTAAACTTTGAAGATATTGGAATGACTATTACATTAAAGATGACTGTTGATGGAAATAAGTTAAGAATGGAAGTTATAGATATTCAAGAGGGAGAAGTTAAACTTCAAACTTTAAACTTCCCAAATCACAGCTTAGCTTCAGTAAGCAGTTTAAATAATGGTAAAACTGCATCTGTATTAACAACTGGTGACTGGAATAACATTAATGAAGAATTCACAGATGTTGCTAAAGCAAGACCAGGAGTTAAAGGAAAAACTTATGCATTTATAAATGATGATAAGTTTGCTGTTACTGTAAATAATAATACTATTGAAGGTGGAAATAGGGTTGTTTTAACAACTGAAAATGATACTCTTCCAGACAATACAAATTATAAGAAAACTGGAATATCAAATGGTACTTGGACTTACAAGGAAGTTCTTCAAGATGAAACAGCTCAAGGAAGTAAGTTATATCAAGGTGAAATGCCATGGTCAGAGGTTATAATTGCTAGAGATGAAAATGAAGATGGTCAAGTTGATTGGCAAGATGGTGCTATTCAATATAGAGAAAATATGAAGATTCCTGTAGGTGGAGAAGACATAAAGAATCAAATGTCATATATTGATTTTAACATTGGATATACTCAAAATCCATTCTTAAGATCTTTAGATACAATTAAGAAGCTGTCTAACTACACAGATGGATTTGGTCAATTAGTTCTTCATAAAGGATATCAAGGAGAAGGACATGATGACTCTCACCCAGACTACGGCGGACATATTGGTATGAGACAAGGTGGTAAGGAAGATTTTAATACTCTTATAGATGAAGGTAAGAAGTATAATGCTCAAATAGGTGTTCATATAAATGCTACAGAATATGTAATGGATGCTTTTGAATATCCAACTGAGTTAGTTAATGAGAATGCTCCTGGATGGGGATGGTTAGACCAAGCTTATTATGTTAATCAAAGAGAAGATATAATGACTGGTGAATTATTCAGAAGACTTGATATGTTAATGGAAGATGCACCAAACTTAGGTTGGATTTACGTTGACGTTTATACAGGTAATGGATGGAATGCTCATCAATTAGGAGAAAAGATAAATGAATATGGAATTATGATTGCAACAGAAATGAATGGACCATTAGAGCAACATGTTCCATGGACTCACTGGGGTGGAGACCCTGCATATCCAAATAAGGGTAATGCAAGTAAGATAATGAGATTTATGAAAAATGATACTCAAGATTCATTCTTAGCAGATCCATTAGTAAAAGGTAATAAACATTTATTATCAGGTGGATGGGGAACTAGGCATGATATAGAAGGAGCTTATGGTACTGAGGTATTCTACAATCAAGTATTACCAACTAAGTATCTACAACATTTCCCAATTGTTAAAATGGAAGAAAATGAAGTATTATTTGAAAATGGAGTTAAATCAGTTAGAGAGGGTGCTAATATAAACTACTATAGAGATGGTAGACTAGTAGCTACTACTCCAGAAAATTCAATTGGAAGTACAGGAATAGGTGATACTCAATTATTCTTACCTTGGAATCCAATTGATGAAGTAAACAGTGAAAAAATTTATCATTGGAATCCATTAGGAACTACTTCAGAATGGACTTTACCAGAAGGATGGACTTCAGATAATAAAGTTTATTTATATGAATTATCAGATTTAGGAAGAACTTTAGTTAAGGAAGTACCAGTTGTAGATGGAAAAGTTACTTTAGAAGTTAAACAAGATACTCCTTATATAGTAACTAAAGCTCCAGTTGAAGAGGCAAGAATAGATGATTGGGGATATGGTTCTGAAATAGCTGATCCAGGATTTGATTCTCAGACTTTTGATAAGTGGAATAAAGAATCTACAGCTGACAATACAGACCACATCACTATTGAAAACGAAAATGTTCAAAAGAGATTAGGTAACGATGTTCTTAAAATAAGTGGAAATGAAGGTGCTGATGCTAAGATTTCACAAAGTATAAGCGGATTAGAAGAAGGTACAACTTATTCAGTTTCTGCATGGGTTAAGAATGATAATAATAGAGAAGTTACACTAGGAGTTAATGTTGGTGGCGAAGAGGTTACTAACGTAATAACAAGTGGTGGTAAGAGAAGACAAGGAGAAGGTGTTAAGTATATAGATGATACTTTCGTAAGAATGGAAGTAGAATTTACTGTTCCTAAGGGAGTAAATTCAGCTGAGGTTTACTTGAAGGCTTCAGAAGGTGCTGCTGACTCTGTTGTAATAGTTGATGACTTCAGAATTTGGGATCATCCAGGTAAAACAAATAGAGATGGATATGTATTCTATGAAGACTTTGAAAACGTAGATGAAGGAATATCACCATTCTATTTAGCACCAGGAAGAGGACACTCAAATAGATCTCATTTAGCAGAGAAAGATATATCTATAGGTGCTAATCAAAGAATGAATTGGGTTCTTGATGGAAGATTCTCATTAAAGTCTAATCAACAACCAGATGAAACAGGAGAAATGTTAACTACAGACGTTTCATCATTCCAATTGGAGCCAAATAAGACTTATGAATTTGGATTCCTATATTCATTAGAAAATGCTGCTCCAGGATATACTGTGAATATTAAGACTAGAGATGGTGAGAAAGTTGTAAGTATTCCTTTAGAGGCTACTGGTGCAAGCTATGCACAAGATGTTTTCACTAAGACTAAGTCAGTAACTCATAAATTCACAACTGGTGATTTTGATGGAGATTACTACATCACATTAGAAAAAGGTAAAGGATTTAAAGAGGTAATATTAGATAATCTTTATGTTAAAGAAATAGATGATTCAATTGAATCACCTGAATTAGCTCATGTAAACTTAAATACAGTAGAGCATGAATTAGAAATAGGTCAAAGTGTACCATTTGCAGTTAATGCATTAATGAATAATGGAGCAACTGTTAACTTAGAAGAAGCTGAGGTTGAATATAAGATTTCAAACCCAGAAGCTTTAACTATTGAAAATGGAATAATGACTGGTGTGGCTGAAGGCTTTGTTAATGTTCAAGTTGATGTTACTGTTGACGGAAATAAGATTTCTTCAAATTCAGTAAAAGTTAAGGTAGGAGATCCACAAGTTGAAGAAGAGGTTGTTGTTAACCCTGTAAGAAACTTTGAGATTACTAACAAAGATAAGAAGACTGTATCTGTGGCTTGGGAAGCTCCAGAAACAACTTATGGATTAGAAGGATACGTTCTTTACCAAGACGGTAAAAAAGTTGCAGAAATAGGTGCTGATGAAGTTGAATATACTTTCAAGAAATTGAACAGACATACTATTTACAACTTTAAGATTGCAGCTAAATATTC
The DNA here is from genome assembly GCF_057782475.1 of Clostridium sp. LIBA-8841. Lineage (NCBI taxonomy): Bacteria > Bacillati > Bacillota > Clostridia > Eubacteriales > Clostridiaceae > Clostridium > Clostridium sp. LIBA-8841. The sequence goes on from NZ_CM173488.1 coordinate 1,001,955, forward strand.
TAATGGAGAGATTTCATCTAAAGAATCATTAACTATTAGAACTGAAAGATAATTAAAAAAATTAATATTTTAGATTGAAGTAAATTTTAGAAGTAGTATGAAATTTAAACTCATACTACTTCTTTTAATTTGGGCTTTGTTTTAGGTGAATGTTGATTTTTAGCTATACTTTCAGACCTAACTTAATTTCGCAAAGTATTGCTATCATCTACTCCAGAATAATAGCTAAAGCTTTTAAACTCGCTACGCTCAAACAGAAAAAGCTTCTTAACGCTATTATTCTTACGTATATGATGCAATACTAGCTGCTCATTAAGATGGTCTTACAGTTCTATCTGAAAATCAACACTAGTTTAAAATATAGACTTAATTTTTAATTTATTTTATAATAAGTTTTTTAAATGAATAATTTAATTAGAGTTGAGTAATATATTTTTAAAAGAATATTTTTTTAGAATTATGTATTTGATTATATGAAAGTATTTTCTTTACTGATTAAAAATATAGAACTATATTTTTATATCAACATATCATAAAATTAAAACTTAAAAAAGTTTTATATTATTGACTTTGAAATTACAAAGTGTATAATAAATTTAAAAAAAGTTTGGAAACAACTGTTTAAAAAATTTTTAGGAGGATGTTATGCTAAATTTATTAGTAAGAGGATTAGTAGCACAATTTTATAGCTTTTACTCTAGCTGGGGCTTTTATTTTAGTGCTGGATATTTTATGTGCAAAAAAAACTATAATCTTTTGACTAATGGGTTTGTATAATTAATTTAATAGATAGTAATATTATAGTAATATCGTATTATAATTTATTGGATAGAACTCATTAAAAATGGGTTCTATTTTTTTATAACTAAATTTTAATAATAAAAGGTTATTAAATAGTTGAGCTTTTAGATTTAGACTATTTTAAATAAAAAGGTTAAAATAAAAAGGAGGGCGAATTATGATAGTTATATTAAAACCAAGAACAAAGGAAGAGGAGATTTTAAAATTGATAAACAAGATTGAATCACTTGGAGTCGAGGCTCAAAGGATTTCTGGAAAAGAAATGTGTGTAGTCGGTTTGGTTGGAGATACAAGTAAAATTGATCCATCTAAATTAGAAGCTAATAAAAATGTAGAAAGAATAATGCATGTTCAAGAGCCTTTCAAAAAGGCAAATAGATTATTCCATCCAGATAACTCAATAATTGATGTCTTAGGAAATAAAATTGGTGGAAAGAAAATAGCCTTAATAGCTGGTCCTTGTTCTGTTGAAAGTGAAGAACAAATTACAGAGATAGCCAAGGAAGTTAAGGAACTGGGAGCAGGTTTCTTAAGAGGTGGCGCATTTAAACCAAGAACTTCACCATATAGTTTCCAAGGATTAGAGCTTGAAGGATTAGAGCTTCTTAAAAAAGCTAAGGAAAAAACAGGACTTCCAATAGTTACAGAGATAATGTCAACTAATATGATAGAAAAGTTTGTTCAGGATGTTGATGTTATTCAAGTTGGAGCAAGAAATATGCAAAACTTTGATCTTTTAAAGGAGCTTGGAAAGACAAATAAGCCTATTCTTTTAAAAAGAGGATTATCGGCAACAATAGAAGAATTAATAATGTCAGCAGAATACATTATGGCTGGTGGAAATGAAAATGTAATTCTTTGTGAAAGAGGAATTAGAACATTTGAGACTTACACAAGAAATACTTTAGACTTAAGTGCTATACCTGCTATTAAAAAATTAAGTCATCTACCAGTAATTGTTGACCCAAGCCATGCAGCGGGAAAGGCATGGATGGTAGAACCACTATCAAAAGCGGCAATAGCTGTTGGAGCTGATGGATTAATAATAGAGGTTCACAATGATCCAGCTAATGCATTATGTGATGGACAGCAATCAGTTAAGCCAGAAGAATACGGTAAGCTTTTAGATGATTTAAGAGCTATAGCAAATGCTGTTGGTAGAGAATTATAAAAGAGCATTTAATTTAGTGGGAGTTTTTACTCCCATTAAATTTATAGTTAATTAGGCAATACAATTTAATATTTGGTTTTTAATGTTTACAGGGTAAGATTAAAGGTGCTTTGGCTTTTAAAACATAGCTAAAAATTAAAGTGTTTGGAGTGAGAAAAATGAAAGTTTTAAGAGTTAATTTAGAAGAGAAAAGTTACGATATAGTTATTCAAAAGGATTTAAAAGATTATTTTGGAGAATACATAAAGACTGTATTTGATGGAAAGAAAGTAGCTATTATAACAGATGATAATCTAAATGATATATATGGAGAAAGTATAAAAACTAATATAGAAAATGAAGGGTTCGAAATTAAAATTATTTCTGTTAAACCAGGAGAAAAGAGTAAGTCTTTTGACACATTACCAGGTATATATAATGAACTTTTAGATTTAAAGCTAACAAGAAGCGATTTAATTATAGCCTTAGGTGGGGGAGTCGTTGGAGATTTAGCTGGATTTGTGGCATCAACCTTCTTAAGAGGAATTGATTTTATACAAATACCTACATCATTATTAGCTCAGGTTGACTCAAGTGTTGGAGGGAAGGTTGCTGTTGACTTAGAAAGAGGAAAGAACTTAGTAGGAAGCTTCTATCATCCTAAATTAGTATTAATAGATCCAAATATGCTTGGAACTCTTCCAGAAAAGTATTTTAATGATGGTCTTGGAGAAGTAATAAAGTATGGATGTATAAAAAGTAAAGAGCTATTTGAAAAGTTAGAAGGTTTTGAGAACAAAGAGGATTTAAAAGAAAATATAGGCGATATTATTTATGAATGTTGCGATATAAAAAGAGAAGTTGTTGAAAATGATGAGAAGGATTTAGGAGAGAGAATGGTTTTAAATTTTGGTCATACTTTAGGGCATGCTATAGAGCAAATTTATAACTATGAAACTTATTCTCATGGGGAAGCTGTTGCCATAGGAATGAACATGATAAGTAAGATTGCTGAAGAAAAGGAACTTACTAAAAAAGGAACAGCTGAAAGAATTGAAAAGTTACTAAAAAAATATGGGTTAGGAACTGACGTAAATATTGAAGATAATGGATTAGCAAGAGAGGCTATTAAGTTAGATAAGAAGAACTTAAATGGAAGCTTAAATGTTATTCTTTTAAAAGATATTGGAGAAAGCTATATATACAATACAACTGTTGAATTCTTTGAATAAAGCGGTATGTTTTAGGTGAATATTAATTTTAAGCTAGCCCTTCAGACCTAGCTTAATTTCGTAAAGAGTTTCTATTATCTATTCGAGAATAATAGCTAAGGGTTAAGTGAAAGTCCAAATTTTTAATTTGGTATCTTGAACTTATGCAATCGAACTAACTGAGATTGTATTCCTTTTAGATTCCGCGTCGAACAAAAGAAGCCTCTTAACGCTATTATTCTTTCATAGATAATGAAACTCTAATTACTCATTAAGATGGTCTTACAGTTCTATCTAAAAATTAATATTAGGTTAAATCAATATTAGATTACAATGTGACTGAAAATTAAGTATAGGGAGTGGGTAAAGGTGAAAAAGGTAATTATAACTCCTAGTAAGTTAAAGGGGAAGGTTAAAATACCTCCTTCAAAGAGCAGGGCTCATAGAGCTATCATTTGTGCCTCTTTAAGTAAAGGAGAAAGTATTATTACTAATATAGATTTTTCAGAAGATATTATTGCTACTATGGAAGGAATGAAATCCTTAGGAGCAGATATTCAAGTAGAAAAAGATAAACTAATTATAAATGGAGAAAAGATTTTTAAATCTTTTAAGGAAAAAATTATTGATTGTAATGAATCAGGTTCAACTTTAAGATTTTTGGTGCCTATATCTTTAATCGAAGAGAATAAGGTTAATTTTATAGGAAGAGGAAACTTGGGAAAAAGACCATTAAAGACTTATTATGAAATATTTGAAGAGCAAGGAATTCAGTATTCTTATAAAGAAGGAGAACTTGATTTAAAGATAGATGGTGCTTTAAAAGGTGGAGAATTTAGAGTTAAGGGAAATATAAGTTCTCAATTTATAAGTGGTTTATTATTTACCCTTCCTTTATTAAAAGAAGATTCAAAGATAATAATAACTACAGAACTTGAATCTAAGGGGTATATAGACTTAACTTTAGATATGATAGAAAAGTTCGGTGTAATAATAGAAAATAGAGATTACAAAGAGTTTTTAATAAAAGGGAATCAAAATTACAAGCCTATGGATTATAAAGTTGAAGGTGACTATTCTCAGGCTGCTTTCTATTTTTCAGCAGGGGCCTTAGGTAATAATGTTGAATGTCTTGATTTAGATCTAAATTCTTATCAAGGGGATAAAGAGTGTATTGAGATTTTAGAGAGAATGGGATGTAATATATTAAAAGATGATTTTATAGAAAGAAAACATAATAAGCAATGTAATTTAGAAGGAAATTGCATAAATAATAATCCTAAAGAAGTTAATAATGAGTATTTAGAAGAATTAGCATTGAAAATAGTTGGAGGAAATTTAAAAAGTACTATTATAGATGCTTCTCAATGTCCAGATATAATTCCTGTTTTAACTGTGGTTGCAGCTTTAAGTGAAGGAGAAACTAGAGTTATAAATGGAGAAAGGCTCAGAATTAAGGAGTGTGACAGGTTAAATGCAATATGCACAGAGCTTAATAAGTTAGGAGCAAATATAAGAGAGCTAGAAGATGGGCTTATAATAAATGGAGTTAAAGAGTTAAATGGTGGAGTTGTTTATAGTCACAAAGACCATAGAATAGCTATGAGTTTAGCTATTGCTTCAACTAGATGTAATGATAAAGTTATTATAGAGGAACCTGATTGTGTTAAAAAATCTTATCCTGGTTTTTGGGAGGATTTTAAGATGTTAGGCGGAATATTAAGTGAAAATTAAAAGTTTTAATTTATTTGAAATATAATTATAAAATATCATAGATTGAAAGGAGGGAGTTATTAGGGGGAGGATAGAACCCTAATAGCAAACCAATGGGCGGAGTTTGGGGCAATAAGATAAAGTTATCTATATTCGGTGAATCTCATGGAGAAGGAATAGGAATAGTTGTAGATGGAATAGAGCCTGGGATTAAAATTAATGTTGAAAATATAGAAAAAGACATGGAAAGAAGAGCACCGGGAAGAAATAATTTATCAACTCAAAGAAAAGAAGGAGATAAACCGGAAATATTAAGTGGAATATTTAATGGAATGACTACTGGAGCTCCTATTTCCATGATAATAAGAAATACAGATAAGAGATCAAGAGATTATTCTAAAATAAAAGATGTTATGAGACCAGGACATGCAGATTTTCCAGGGTACGTTAGATATAAAGGATTCAATGACTATAGAGGAGGCGGCCATTTCTCAGGAAGAATAACTGCACCCTTAGTTTTTGCTGGAGCCTTAGCAAAGGAAATTCTTAAAGAAAAAGAAGTGTTTATTGGTTCTCATATTAAACAAGTTGGAAAGGTAAAAGATTCTTCTTTTGACTCATTAAGATTAAGCAAAGAAGATTTAGAAGTGTTACTTAATAAAGAACTTCCAGTAATAGATAGTAACAAGATAGAAGAGATTAAAGAAGAAATTACTTCATATAGAATGGAAGGCGATTCTATTGGGGGGATTGTTGAGTGTGGAATAGTGGGCTTAGATGCTGGAGTAGGAAATCCATTTTTTGATTCCTTAGAGAGTACTATAGCTCATTTAGCTTTTTCAGTTCCTGCTGTAAAAGGAATCGAGTTTGGAAAAGGATTTGATTTTGCCAATATGAAAGGCTCTGAAGCCAATGATGAATACTTCATAGAAGATGGAAATGTTAAAACATATTCTAATAATAATGGTGGAATAACTGGAGGGATTTCTAATGGAATGCCAGTTATATTTAAGGTTGTTATAAAACCAACTCCTTCAATTTCAAAGGAACAAAGAAGTATAAACATTAAAAATATGGAGTGTGAAACTTTAAGTGTAACGGGAAGACATGATCCTTGTATAGTTCAAAGAGCGTTAGTTGTTATAGAAGCTATTGCTGCCCTTTCAATTTTAGAATTAATGAGATAAGATAATTTTTAAGAAGAGAGGTGGAAGTTTTGAGTGATAAATTAGCTCAGTGTAGGGATAAAATTGATGCAATAGATAAAGAGCTTATGAGACTTTTTGAAGAACGAATGAATGTTGTTTTAGATGTTGCAAGTTATAAGCAAGAAAACAATATGGCTATTTTTCATAAAGATAGAGAAAATCAAGTCATAGAGAAAAACCTAAAGAGAGTAGAGAATAAAGAACTTTTACCTTATGCAGAAGAAATGCTTCATGCCTTAATGGATATAAGTAAGGAGTATCAACAACATAAAATTGGTATGAGAGAAATTCCACTCAGTAAAGGAAATAAAATAAACATTGGATTTCAAGGAGAAAAGGGATCTTTTAGTGAAGAGGCTTTAATTGAATATTTTGGAGAAGAATATGGAACATTTAGTTTTGAAGAGTTTGAAGATGTCTTTGAAGCCTTAAAATTTAGAAGAATAGATTATGGAGTATTACCAATAGAAAACTCTTCAACAGGATCTATTACAGATATATATGATTTATTAAATAAATATGGTTTTCATATTGTTGGAGAAAAAAATTTAAGAATAGAGCATAATCTAATAGGAATTAGAGGAGCACAGCTTAAGGATATTAAGGAGATATATTCCCATTTACAAGGCTTTGAACAAAGTAGTGAGTTTTTAAAAAGTTTAAAAGGATGTAAGAAGATACCTTATTATAACACGGCTATAAGTGCAAAGTATGTAAGTGAATGTGGAGATAAAAGTAAAAGTGCAATTGGAAGTAAAAGAGCTGCTGATATATATGATCTTGAAGTTTTAAAGGCAAGTATAAATAATGTTAAGGAAAATTACACAAGATTTATAATTATAGGTAGAGAACTAGAGAGTAATGAGTTATGTGATAAAATGACAATAAGTTTTTCTCTTCCTAATAAGGTTGGCTCTCTTTATGATAAATTAAAGATATTCTCAGAAAATAAAGTGAATATGAGAAAAATTGAGTCTAGACCTATAGGAGATGGAACTTTTAGTTATTTATTTTATATTGATATAGATGGAAATATAAATGATGAATCCATAAAAGATATCCTAAATTATTTAAGGGATTCCATAAGTGACTACAGAATTTTAGGGTGTTATAAAAGAGCTGAGTTTTAGTTTGTTTATAAATAATGGGTGTCAAATTTACATGACATCCATTTGTTTTAATAAAGAATAAATTTTTCTTTAATATCCCATATAAGAAAAATTAAAGGAGTAGAATAATAATTATTATTAAATAATTATTATAAGAATAAAGAAGGTATTAAATTTGGAAATTAAAGCTTTGATTAGATTTTTGAAGTTATTAATATTAATAACTTTTATATTTATATTAACTACTAGTAATTTTGCTATAAAGGCATTTTTGGCCGTTATGGAATTTATCTTTTCAATTATATTTTATAAAGTAAAAAAAATATAAAATATAGCACTGTTAATTAGTGTATATTTTTTTTAGTTACATATTCCTATTAAAACAATTTATAAAATATAAAAGACACCTAGCAGGGTAACTAGGTGTCTTGCATGAACTTGTGTATTTGGTTTTGGATATTTAAACGATAAAACTTAAAATTATCATTAATCTTTTGACAGGGGATGTAAAAAGATTAATTGACTTAATTAATTTATAAGTTTTTTCAATTTTAGTTAAACATAGAATTATGAATTAATTATGGAGTTTTATATAGTAATAAACAAGGTGAAATATGATAAGATAAAATCTTTTTTAGTTAAACTTTTATGATATTGACTAAGTATATAAGAAAAAGTTAGATTTTATAATTTCTTAATATAGATGAAGCGGGGTGATTTTTTGAAAGTCTTTGGATTAATAGGTGAAAAGTTAGGACATAGTCTTTCACCAAGTATACACAATAAAGTTTTTAAAGATAACAATATAGATGGACTATATAATCTTTTTTCTGTAAAACAGGAATACAAAGATAGAATATTAGAAAGTTTAAAAACTTTAGGGGTAACTGGATGTAATGTTACAATACCTTATAAGGAAGTTGTAATGAAACAATTAGATTTTATTTCAAAGGAAGCAGATGCTATAGGAGCAGTAAATACAATATTAATAAAAGAAGGAAAATCCTACGGATATAATACAGATTATTATGGTTTTGGAAAAATGCTAGAGAGAGCAGAAATTAATATTGAGGGAAATAGCTTTTTTGTCCTTGGAGCGGGTGGCGCTGCCAGAAGTATCTTAAAATATTTAGAAGATAACAAGGCTAGCAAAATAGTTTTACTTTCTAGAGATAAACATAAAGCCATTGAAAAATTTAAGGGGTTTAAAATTCAATTTATGAGCTATGAAGAATTAGAAGAAGTTAAAGGAGAATTTGCTTTAGTAAATACAACTCCTTGTGGTATGTATCCTAATATTGATTCAGTAGCAGTATCTGAGGAAGTGATAAAAAACTTTAAAGTTGCTATAGATATAGTTTATAATCCTTTAGAAACTAAATTTTTAAAGCTTGCGAAAAAGCATGGACTTAAAACAGTTGATGGTTTGTTTATGTTAGTTGGACAAGGCGTTAAGGCTGAGGAAATATGGAATGGCATAAGTGTAAATAAGAGTACTGAGGAAGAAATTTATGAGGATTTAAAATGTAAATTTTAAAATAAATAATTTAGAGATAATATTATATTTTAAATTATAAAATTCTTAAGGTTAATTTTGTAATAAAAAAGTGTTAAATTAAATCCCAAAATTAGTTAAATGTGATATAAATTAATTATAAATATAAAATATTAGTTTAGGGAAAGAAAAACATTGAGAAAAGGGGATTAATATATGAAAAAAAGAGGAGTACTTTTAATTGGAATGCCTGGATCAGGAAAAACAACTATAGGTAGAGAGCTTTCAAAGGCATTAAAAATGAATTTTATAGATATTGATGAATTCATAGAAAAAAGTACAGGAAAAGAAATTAAGGAGCTTTTTGCTCAAGGAGAAGAGGTTTTTAGAGATTTAGAAAGTAAAAGTTGTGAGCTTTTATCAACTTTAAAAAATGTAGTTATATCTTCAGGTGGTGGTATAATCACAAAGGAAGAAAATATGAGCAATTTTAAAGAGTTTGTAACTGTTTTTATAAACAGACCTTTGGATTTAATTATGGAAGATATAGATACAGAAGGAAGACCACTTTTATGGGCTGGAAAAGAAAGACTTACTAATTTATATAGAGAAAGAATTGATTTATACAAAAAGTATAATGATATAGAAATTATAAATGATGGAAGTGTTGAAGATGCTGTTAGAGGTATAGTTAGGGCTATTTCTGAATTAAGTTTGGAAAATTAATAATGGTTCTTAGGAGAATCTGTTATGTATATTAGGAATTATAAGCCAGAGGATTGCAGAGAAATTATAAATTTATTTTATGAGACTGTCCATACAGTCAATAAAAGAGATTATACAGAGGCTCAATTAAATGTATGGGCTACGAAAAATATAAATTCGGAATTATGGAATAAGTCATTTTTGAAAAATTTTACTGTAGTTGCTTGTGAAGATGATTTGATTATAGGCTTTGGAGATATTACTGACACTGGGTATTTAGATAGGCTTTATGTTCATAAGGATTATCAAAGAAAAGGAGTAGCTACTAAGATAGTGGATTCTTTAGAAAACTATGCTAAAAAGTCAGGGGTTAGTATTATGAGTACCGAAGCATCTATAACAGCTAAAAATTTTTTCAGGGATAAAGGCTATAAAGTAATAAAATCTCAGCAAGTTAAACGAGGAAATGAATTACTTGAAAATTTTGTTATGGAAAAGAAAATATAGTGGTTTTAATATTATTCACGTATAAGTAGAAACTTCTAAATAGAAAGTAGGTGAATTTTAACCAACAGAAAAAACTAGATTAGTTTGGTTAAAGATATTATGAAAATAATGGTTATAAATGGACCTAATTTAAATCTTTTAGGGATTAGAGAAAAAGATATTTATGGTGCTAAAGATTTTAATCAGGTTATTAGTTATATAGAAGAAGAAGGAAAAAGCTTAGGACTAAACATAAGCTGTTTTCAAAGCAACATAGAAGGTGAAATAATAAATTTCATTCATAATGCATATTTTGAAAAGTATGATGGAATAATTATAAACCCTGGGGCCTATACTCATTATAGTATAGCAATTTATGATGCTTTAAAAGGTGTTAAAATACCAACTGTTGAAGTGCATTTAAGCAATATCCATAAAAGAGAAGAGTTTAGACATAAATCAGTTACAGCACCTGCTTGTATTGGTCAGATAAGTGGATTTGGCGAATACGGATATGTTATGGCAATGAATGCATTAAAAAATCATATTAAATAAAAATAAGCTCCTTCAAAGTTTTACTTTGAAGGAGTTTCTAAGTTGCCAAAGTATTTTCTAGACCAATCTTCCAAACATTCTAAGACTGGTGCAAGCTCTTTTCCTTTTTCACTTAGATAATATTCAACTCTTGGAGGATTCTCATCGTAAACTATCTTTTTGACAAGTTCATCTTCTTCTAATTCCTTAAGTTTTTCAGTTAACACTTTATGGCTTATTCCACACGTGATTCTCTGAAGTTCAAGGAATCTTTTTTCGCCTTTATTTAAGTGACACAAAATAACTGCCTTCCATTTGCCGCGTATAAGTTCCATTGCTAAATCTAATAGGCAGACATAGTTTTTATCTTTATATTTCAACAAAGTTATCATCTCCAAAATTTGTTTCTATTTTAAAATCTAATGATAACATTATATATTAATGATTTTTATAACTCAAATAAATATAAAAGGCCACTTACTAAAAAGTGCGTACTTACATAAATAATATTAATTTTATATACTATGTTCATAGATTGAGGAAAAAATTTATAAGCTTATAAAATATGATTCTCATAAAAGAAAAACGGAGTTTATTAATATAAAAAATAAAATTTAGTTTTATTTTTAGGAGGAAAGTATGAAAACATTATTTGATAAAACTAACTTAGGAACAATTAACATGAAAAATAGATTTTTAAGAGGAGCATTATGGACAGCGTTAGCTGATGAGAAAGGTCATATGACAAATGAATTATCAGAAATATATGAAGAATTGGCTAGAGGTGGAGTAGGGACAATAGTAACAGGATATGCTTTTGTAACAGAGAACGAACAACCTAATCCAGGAATGATGGGAATATATGATGATTCTTTTATACCAGAATATAAGAAATTTACAGATAAAATTCATAGACTTGGATCTAATATAATAATGCAAATAGTATATGGTGGATTTATGACTGAATTTAATGTAGGAGAAAGAGTTATATGGGGACCTTCTACTACTAGGAATGAAGTTACAGAAACTTTATCAAAAGAAATGACTAAGGAAAATATAAAGTATTTAGTTAATGCATATGCAGAAGCAGCATTAAGAGTTAAAAAATCAGGATTTGATGGAGTTGAGATACATGGAGGACATGGGTATTTAGTAAGTCAATTCTTATCTCCTTATTATAATAAAAGAATAGATGAGTATGGGGGAAGTATAGAAAATAGAGGTAGATTTGTTTTTGAAATATTTAAAGCAATGAGGGAAAAAGTTGGAGATAATTTCCCAATACTAATAAAGCTAAATTCTTCAGACTATGTAAAGGAAGGTGGATTAACTATAGAGGATAGTCTATATGTAGCTGAAAGATTAGCTGAATTAGGAATTGATGCTATTGAGGTTACTGGAGGAAATGAATCCATAGAAGAAGTTATGAAAAATAACTTAGGACCAGCAAGAACTAAAGTGGCTGTTTCAAAGGAAAGAGAATCTTATTTTAAAGAATATGCTATAAAGCTAGCTGAAAGAATAAACAAACCTGTAATTTTATCAGGTGGTAATAGACACTTTGATGTTATGGAAGAGTTATTAAACGATACAAATATAGAATATTTTTCACTTTCAAGACCTTTAACAGCAGAGCCAGACTTAATAAATAAATGGTCTTCAGGAGATTTAAAAAATCCTAAGTGTGTGTCATGCAATCAATGTTATAAAACTTATGGAAAGAGATGTATTTTAAATATTAAATAGATTAATAAAAGCATAAAGATGTATTAATTATAAAAAAGGCACAATCAATATATAGGATGTGCCTTTTTTTATAATTAGAAATAAAGCTTTACTAGAATATGAATTTTAAGACTAATTATAGTATTAAAAACTTAGTTATATCTAGATTCAGAATAAGTTTACATTAAATTAAAAGAAATAGAGGGAATATTTAAGGTAAAAGAGTTATCATTGTATTATATAAAGTTGAGAATTTTAATATAGGCTATAAGAGAATTTTTAGGTTTTACAAAAATACTATTAAGAAAACAACTAATTTGGTTTTACACATGTTTTTATTCTTTAATAACTATATAAAATTCATAAACTTTATGATCTTTTAGTAACATTTTAAATTTTATTATTTGTTTTATTACATATTTATTTGGGGTATATATAAATTTGTAATTTATTTTACTTAAGGTTTTATGTAAGCAATTTCTACAAGGGGGTGAATTATTGCTTTAATTTAATAGATTAAAGCAATGTAGGTATGAATATAACCATAGTAGGACTTGGAGTTATTGGGGGTTCTTATGCTTTGTCTTTAAAAGATTACAAGGAATTCGATATTTATGGAATTGATGTAAATAGGGATTCGTTGCTTAAGACAAAAAGCCTTGGAATAATAAAAGAAGGAGCCTTATTTAAGTCAGAAGAGTCAAAAGAAATAATCAGGAATACAGACTTGATTATTCTTTGTATTTATCCTAAGGATATTATAAATTTTATAAATATCTATAAAAGTGAATTCAAAGAAAACTTAATTATTACTGATGTTACTGGGATAAAGGAATGCTTTATAGAAAGTGTATTAGAAATATTACCAGAAGGAATTGATTTTGTATTCTCTCATCCCATGGCAGGAAGAGAAAAAAGAGGCTTTGAATATGCTTCAGCAGAAGTATTTCAAAAGGCTAACTTTATAATAACTCCTGTTAATGAGAATAAGGAAGAAAGCTTAAAATTAATAGAAGACCTAGCCTTTAAAATGGGATTTTCTAATGTAAAAAGGATTTCTCCTAAAATACATGATGAAATAATTGCTTTTACAAGTCAATTACCACATGCTATTGCAGTATCTTTAGTTAATAGCGATGATTTAGGCATTGATACAGGAAAGTTTGTAGGGGATAGCTATAGAGAATTAACTAGAATTGCAAAGATAAATGAAGAGTTATGGAGTCAATTGTTTTTAGGGAATAAAGAAAACTTAATAAATAGAATAGAATCCTTTCAAAGAGAGTTAGAGAAGATAAAAAGGGCCTTATGCTGTAATGATCAAGAGAGTTTAAAAACTTTATTTAGAAATTCTACTGAGAAAAGAGAGAATTTAGAGTAGTTTAAAGTAAAATATTTTTTGGCTCTGTTTTATATTAATGTTAATCTTTAGCTAGCTTTTTAGGCTTGGCTAATGACGAACACTATTTTAAAACATAGCTTTTTATTTATTAGTTCATAACTTTTATATTTTAAGAGGGTAATGAAATATGAAAGTTAAATATAAATTTTATTATAAGGGTAAAAGGGGATTATGGTTATGGAAGAGAGAGTAGAAAACTTACAGAGAATAATAAAAAGTATTTTAGCAACTACAGATGATCAAATTCAAGGAAATTTAAAAGAAACTTTAAAGCTTAGAATGTCCGTATCAGAGAATTTATACGGAGAGGTTAGACATTTAAAGTGTTTAAGAGAATTAGCGGAAAAGGAATTTCAAGAGTTTTTTAAAAAAGAAAAGTTTCCAGAGGATTATAATGAGTTTGTAAAAGTATGGTCAAACATTTCAGAAGAAGCAAAGGTTCTATGTAGAGATCCTAAGTATGATTATGATGAACAAAAATACAAATATGAATTTATATACTTTGAAGTTTATTGTAATGTTTATCTAAAATATTCCTTAGGATTACTTTTCAATGGTAATAATAAAACTACTATTGATGAATTAAGTGAGTATAATCATTTAGAAATAATTCAGATGTATAGATATTATCTTCATCAAATAACTCTTAGAAAGTTAGAGAAGAGTCTAAAATTAGATAAAGTTAATAGTTAATCTTTTAAAGGAGTTGTATTTTTTAGTTGTAATACAGCTCCTTTTTGTATTTAAGTTTATGTAAATTAAGATTTAATTTAAAGGAGTTGAGAGGAAAATGGAAGTTATAGCTTATGGTATGGAATATATAGGAGGAGAGGTTAAAACAGATATAAACCTAGTTCCTTTTAGAGAAGAATTTTTTGAAGAATATAAAAATATATATAATGAATGTTTTTATGAGATGAGAAAGTCTTTAGATATAGAGCCATATTATTTTTATTCTTCAATTGAGCAATTAGAAGATAAAAAAGATAAAATATTTGTTTTAAGAGAAAATGAGGAATTAATTGGTTCAATTTCAATAATAGATGGTGAAATTGATGATTTAATAGTAAATCCCAAATATCAAAGAAAAGGGTATGGTAAAAAAATATTATTATATGCAATTAATAATATGCAGAATATGGGGATAGAAATAATAAAATTACATGTTGCTAAATGGAATGAAAAAGCATTAAAGCTTTATGAGAATAGTAGCTTTAAATGTGTAGAGATAGAAAAGATAAGATAAATTTAAAATTAAAAAGCTAAATTAGTATAAGATACTGATTTAGCTTTTTTTATTAATTATACAATAAAGTAATCTATACTATATAGTACTTTATGGTATAATTATACTAAGGAGGGATAATATTGGAACTAAATAAAGAAATCATAAAAGGACATGTAGAAAGTATAGTATTATCACTTTTACAAGAAAAAGATTTATATGGATATGAAATTTCAAAATTAATTAGAGAGAATAGTAAGGAAGTCTTTAAAGTTAAAGACGGAACTTTATATGTTGTTTTAAAAAGATTAGAAAAAGCTGGTCTTGTAATATCATATTGGGGTGATTGTAAAAGTGGTGGTGGAAGAAGAAGGTATTTTAAAATTACAGAAGAAGGAATCAAGTATCTTAAGGAAAAAAAGGTTGAATGGGAATTTTTAAAAAGTGTTATGAATGTTTTTTTGGGGGGAGAGTAAAATGAGAGAAATAGATAGTTATATTGATTCTTTATACAAGCACATTGATGGGATTTCAAAAGAAAATAAAGAAATTAAAGAAACTATGAGAAGTCATCTAACAGAATCTGTAGAAGAGCTAAAGTTAGAAGGATTTAGTGAAAAAGAGAGTATTAAAATCGCCTTAGAAAGATTTGGAGAAGTAAATGAAATAAAAGAAGAGTTGGAAACTGTAGTGGAGAAAGGAATTAAACCATTACTATATACAGTCGGTATTTCACTAATAATACTTTTAGCTTTTTTTACTCATTTAGTATTTATGAGGTTTGATTATATAAGATTACTTGCTTTAATTATTGTCGCTGTACCTATGTATATAATAATTAGAGGAGGAGTTTTAATTTATTATAAAGTAAAAGGAATTAAGTATGAAATAGACTGGAAAAAGGAATTATATAAATTTTTATTTTCTAATTATCTTATATTTCTAGTGGGTTGGTATATATTCCCTATAGAGATTAGAGGAAGCTCAGATATAAATTTTCAAGTTGATTTAATGCCATTTAAAAATTATATAGAATTAATGAATAATGGAGTAACTATAGGCTTTATTATTAAATGGATAATAATTAGAATAATTTTATTTATGCCATTAGGATTTTATCCTGTATTTTTAAAAGGTAAATTCAATAATAGACTAGGTTGTATAGCAGTAGGTTCTTTAGCTTATTTTATAGTTCCAATATTACAATTCATATTAAGTTTTGGATTAATTTCTGTTCCTGTAATATATATTGGAATAGATAATTGGGTTATAAGTATAGTAGGCGTTTTAATTGGTTATTTTTTATGTAATTCAATAGTAAAGAAGCACATTTAATATTAAATTATTTTTAATATATTAATATAAAGAATAAGACAAAATATATATGAGGTGAAATCATGTTAGATATGAAAAGTGGATTAACTTATGAAGAATATTTAAGAACTGCTACAGACGAAGAAAGAGAAATGATTAAAGAATTTTTTAATAGAGTTGCAGTTTGCAAAGAGAAAATAAAAGAGATAGATAGCATTAAGGATAAAGTTGATATAGCTGTATTTTCAATAACTAGATGTAAAGATGCTGCCTCAGCAATTCCATTTTTAATTAAATTAAGTGAGAACAATAAGAATATAAACATAAAGTTCTGGGATAGAGAAGGAAATGAAGAGCTTTTAGAAGAATTATCAGGTGCTAGAAGAGTGCCTTCAATTTTAAAAATAGAAAATGGGCAAATAGTAAAAAGTTACATAGAATTTCCTAGGGTTGTAGATAAAAAAATAAACCATAATCCAGAGGAAAAAGAGAATTTAGTAAATGATTTGAGAAGTAATAAGTACGATAAAGAAATAGAAGAAGAAATTTTTAATATTATCAAATAAAAGGTCAATTAAGACCTTTTATTTTTTTATGAATTCTATAATATTTTTCAAGTATTCATCAGGGAAATCAGTATGAATAAAATGACCACAATTTTTTATTAATACTAAATTACCTATTATAAATTTTACTTTTAACTTATCAGGGTATTTCTGATAGATTAGAAATAAAAACTTTAACAGTATTAATATTAAGTTTATTAATAAGTTCAGTAGCACTTTTACTGATTTTAGTTTTTAAGTAAAAATTAAGGTGTAATTATATTTCAAAATAAGAGAAAAAATGGTAATATCTTAAGTGATACTAAATTTTAACAGATTATTTTAACAAAAAGGGGGACTTCAAGTGAGAATTGAGGCTCAAAATATAAGCAAAACCTTTGGTGAAGTACAAGCCTTAAAAGATTTAAGTTTTGTAATTGAAAAAGGAAAGGCTTTAGGTTTATTGGGAAGAAATGGAGCAGGAAAGACTACTGCAATAAGGATATTACTTGGCATACTTCCAAGTGATACTGGAAAAGTTTTGGTTGATAACAAAAAATTAAGTTTTGATGAAAATGCTTTTGGCTATTTACCGGAGGAGAGAGGTCTTTATCTTAAGTACACAGTAAAAAGTCAACTTATGTATTTTGCTTCACTTTATGGAATGAAGAAAAAGGATGCTTTAAAAAGCATAGAGTATTGGCTTGAAAAATTTGAAATCAGTGATTACTTAAATAAAAAAGTTGAAACATTATCAAAAGGAAATAAACAGAAGATACAATTAATAGTTGCAGTAATGCATGATCCTGAGGTAATAATCTTAGATGAGCCATTTAGTGGATTAGACCCTGTAAATGTAGAGTTATTTAAAACTGTAATAAGAGAATTACTAGCTAAAGGAAAAACTTTAATTTTTAGTAGCCATAGAATGGCCGATGTTGAAGCCTTTTGTGACGACATTATAATGCTTAAAAAAGGTGAAACAATACTTCAAGGAAATCTTAATAAGATAAAAGAAGAGTATGGAATTAAAGGACTTGTAGTAGAAGGAGAAAAAGAACTTCAAGACTTCTTAAAAGAATTAGGGTTTGATTCTTTAGAGTTCAAAAAAGGAAGTTATAGAATAAATCTTAAAGATTTAGAAAAAGGAAAAGAACTTTTAAGAAAAATCACTAACACAAATTTAGATATAAGAGGTTTTTATTTTGAAAGACCATCTTTAAATGATATTTTCATAGAAAGGTTAGGTGATTAATATGAAAAAGTTTTGGAGCATTTTTAGTTTTACCTATAAAGAGACCATTAAGAATAAAGGACTTATAATATCAACAATAATTACTTTAATATTAATGCTTGGATTTTTTAACATGGATAAGATAGTAGGTTTATTTAAAGGTGAGGGATCCAAAGATTTAATAATGGTAAGTACAGAAGCAGATAACAGTTTCTTAAATAAAGATACTTTAGATAGGTTGAATGATGATAACTTTGAAATTACTTTAACTAGTAATAGTGGAGAAGTAGATAAAGTTAAGAACGAGATTGAAAATGGAAAGTCAGATTATAAGGCTTTACTTGAAATTTCAACAGGACAAGAAGTCACAGGGAAACTGTATGTAAATGAATTACCTAGTGATTCTTTAACG
The DNA here is from genome assembly GCF_057782475.1 of Clostridium sp. LIBA-8841. Lineage (NCBI taxonomy): Bacteria > Bacillati > Bacillota > Clostridia > Eubacteriales > Clostridiaceae > Clostridium > Clostridium sp. LIBA-8841. The sequence continues at coordinate 1,020,224 of NZ_CM173488.1, forward strand.
AAGAAGGTTAATACAATTTTAAACGATACTAAGTTTATGTTCTCAATAAAGAAATTCAATTTAACTCCAGATGAATATGCTAATATAATGACACCAGCTCAATTAGATGTTGTTCAGACAGGAAATGCTTCTCAAGAGAGAATGGTATTGGTTTATGCACTTGTATTTGGAATATATATAATAACTCTTACTTTTGGTTCTATGGTTGCTAACTCAGTTATAGAAGAAAAGAGTAATAGAATAATGGAAACATTAATAACAATGGCTAAACCTATGGAGCTTTTCTTTGGAAAAGTTTTAGGGGTATGTGCCGTAGGATTAACCCAAATAGCTGTGTTTTTAGGTTTTGGTCTCATAATGCTTAAAACGTCAGGGGTAAGCTTAGATGTTTTAAGTTCATTAAATTTAAATGCTAGTATAATATTTGCATTCATAGCATATTTCCTTTTAGGATATTTAACATTCTCAATGCTATATGCTGCAGTAGCTTCACTTGCTACAAGCGCTCAGGATGTAAACTCTTCTATGGGAGCTATAACTTTAATATTTGTTGGGGTTTTCCTACTTGCAATGAATTGTATGTTTAATATTGAATCAACATTAGCAAAGGTATTTAGTTATATTCCATTTGCGTCACCTTTAATAATGTTTGAGAGAATAGTTTTATCAAAAGTTACCTTTATGGAAGTTTTAATAACTACTATTATTAATGTTGGATTCATAATTTTAGTTGGATTCTTTAGTAGTAAGTTATATAAAAAAGGAACTTTACATTATGGCAAAAAGGCTTCATTAATAAAAATTTTAAGAGGAAAAGAATAATATATATGTGAGATTATAAAAAAATATTGAAAAAAATATTGAATTTAATAAATTTTATGTATATAATATAGAAAAATGAAAAATGATTAGAAGCAGTGAAAAGAAAGAGTAAATTAAGTGTACTTTTCAGAGAGCTAAAGTTTGGTGTGAATTTAGTAAGAAAGCTTAGTTGAAGCAGTCTTGGAGTTTCTTATTGAGAACTAAAAGTTGAAGTAGAAGGTTTAGTGAACTTATCTTAAGTTTTAGGATGAGTTAAAACTTTTAATTAGATTAAGACGAGTTCCTCCCGTTAAAGAGGATAGAAATTTATTAATAATTGGAACATAAATTTATTTAGTTTTGACCATACTATTAAAGATTTCTAACTGAGGTGAGTAAAAGTAATTTTACTTATTAGGGTGGTACCGCGAAGTAGTTCCTTCGTCCCTTTTTAGGGATGAGGGAACTTTTTTATTTATTTAAAAAATATATATTAAGCTGAAAATATATAGTAAATAAAAAATAACTATTAAGTTATATTAATTTTGATAGTAGTTAAAAATGCTAAATATATTAAATAGTTTAAATAAAGATAAATAACAAAGGGGGCCAATGGTCATGGAAGAAATTTTAGAAGTTTTAGAGAAAAATAGTAGATATACAGACCAAGAAATAGCTGTTATGACAGGAAAGACAGTTGAAGAGGTTAGAGATGCTATAAGAGACTATGAAGAAAGAAGTATAATTGCAGGATATACTACACTTATAAATTGGGAGAATACAGGAAGAGAGACAGTTACAGCATTAATAGAAGTACAGATAACTCCTCAAAGAGGTGTTGGCTTTGATAAGGTTGCGGAAAGAATATACCAATTTCCACAGGTTAAAGCTTGTTATTTAATGTCTTCAGGTGGATTTGATTTAACTGTTATCGTAGAGGGAAAAACAATGAAAGAAGTTGCAATGTTTGTTTCAGATAAACTTGCAATTCAGGAATGCGTAACAGGAACAGCAACTCACTTTGTACTTAAAAAGTATAAAGATCATGGAACAATATTTAGAGAAAAGAAAACAGATGATAGGGAGATGTTATTTATATGATGCTAGAGAATATGATATTAGACAATGTGAAAAATATGCCACCTTCAGGTATTAGAAAATATTTTGATTTAATAAACGAAATGGAGGATGTTATTTCTTTAGGTGTTGGGGAACCTGATTTTGTAACACCTTGGAATGTTAGAGAGGCAGGAATATATTCTCTAGAACAAGGGCATACTCACTATTCATCAAATGCAGGATTTATAGAATTAAGAGAGGAAATAGCAAAGTATTTAAATAGAAGATTTTCTCTTAGATATAATCCAAAGGATGAAATACTTGTTACTGTTGGGGGAAGTGAAGGAATAGACTTAGCCCTTAGAGCTTTAGTTGGCCCTGGGGATGAAGTTATAATACCTGAGCCAAGCTTTGTAGCTTATAAGGGATGTACAGCATTCACAGGAGCCACTGCTAAAACAATAGATTTAAGAGCAGAGGATGATTTTAAATTAACACCAGAACTTCTAGAGGAAGCTATAACTGAAAAGACAAAGGTTGTAATAATTCCTTTCCCTAATAATCCAACTGGGGCAATAATGAATAAAGAAGAGCTTGCAGGAATTGTTGAGGTTTTAAAAGATAAAGATGTAATAATTATTTCAGACGAAATATATGCAGAATTATCATATGATGAAGATCATGTTTCTATAGCTAGTTTCCCAGAAGTAAAAGAAAAAACTATTGTTATAAATGGGTTTTCTAAAGCTTATGCTATGACTGGATGGAGACTTGGATATGTTTGTGCTCATAAAATTTTAATTGACGCTATGAAAAAGATACATCAATATGCAATAATGTGTTCGCCAACAACAGCACAGTATGCTGCTATTGAGGCTCTTAAAAATGGTGATGAGAGTGTAGCTGAAATGGCAAGAGAGTACAATAGAAGAAGAAGAGTGTTAGTTGAAGGGTTTAGAAGCATGGGATTAGATTGCTTTGAACCATTAGGTGCCTTATATGTATTCCCATGTATTAAATCAACTGGAATGAGTTCAGATGAGTTCTGTGAAAAACTTCTTCTTGAAGAGAAGGTATTAGCTGTTCCAGGGAATGCTTTTGGAGATTGTGGGGAAGGATTTATAAGAGCCTGTTATGCAGCTTCAATGGAAGATATTATGGAGGCTGTAAAGAGAATAAGAAGATTTGTTGAAAGAAATAATGTACAAGGGAAGTAGATAATTCTCTTTAATAGGTAGTAGAGGTCTAAATTTGACTTTTACTACCTTTTTTAACGTTAAATATTTTTTGTTGCTGGTGATATAATTGTATTAAGGTGGGAGGCGACAATCATGGATAACATGAAAAAGATAGTAAAGAAAATGCCTAAGGTTATGAAAAAATCTTTAAAAAAATCTAACACCCATGATATGTTATTAGAACAGGCTAATAGAATGGTACTTAGTGATAATAATTTATATCTTGATAATAAGAGCTTTTCTAAGGTGCTTAAATGGTGTATGGATATACTTGAGTTAAATTACAATGTTAGTAAAAGCTTTGGTTGGATTAGACCATCATATTCTAGAAAACCAGATATAATGATTAGATCAGCACTAACTTTATTCTCCTTCCATTTCTATCATGGAGAGCATAAGGATAATTATTTCGGAAGAATTGGCAAAGGAAAAACTGCAATGTGTAAGTTTATATTCTTTGGTAGAAAAGCTCTAAAATATAGAGATATGGGGAAGAGAAGAAAGTGCATGAAGTATTTAAGTTTTGCTTGTCATTACTTAGCTGATATGAGTGAACCTCATCATGTAACACATCATATTGCGAGGCCAAATGATAAGATAATGAGCATATTAAAAAAATTTGATATAAATAAAATAGGAAAAGGAAATTTTTCTAATCATCGTAGATTTGAAAATCTTGCTCAAGATTGGATAAAGGGTGATAAAGATATAACTCTTCTTTTAGATGAAAATAAAGATAAGGATGAGAATATACTTTTAAAAGGGGTACCTACTCATGGCGAAATATTTTCATATATATTAAAGGATGAAGGAGATAAAGTATTTAAGGAAGATGATAAACAGAGAGTTTTAGATATATATTATAAGAATAGTAACCTTAGTTTTGATGACTATTGTAGATATTTAGGTAATGAAAGTTCAGAATATGCAAAAGAATTAATTTATGATGCTTTTAAGGATGATACAAGAGAGCAGGCTTTAGCTGCCATTAAGACACTTAATATGGCAGAAATTCAATTAGCAAGATTTTTATATTATTTCTGCAATTACAACTTTAGAGAAGAAAAATTTGTTGAACCTAGATTAAAATTTTATAATGTAAGTTTAGGAGTAAGTTAGAAATAAAAAGTCTATATAAACATATTAAATTTCAGTATGTTTATATAGGCTTTATTTATAAATTTATACATAGGACCTTACCATGAAGAGCATTTAAAAGCGTCTTCTTTTTTAAATAGTCTAATTTAAAATATAATGTAGTGGCTCCTGTTATGTATATTGTTACAATAAATTTGTTTTTTGCTTTTCTAATCTCTATCTTCTGTATATCCTTAAACATGTAGTAATTATATCCATAGATTATAGCGTCATCTATTATGTAAAAACATATGAATTTATAAGATATAAAAATTAAAATAAGGCAATAAATTGCTGGCACTACTATATTTATTAGGTTCTTATCATGTAAATAAGACATGGCGCCAAATAAAAGTATTAGTAGTGATAATAAAAACATTATTATAGAAACAAGGCTCATTATTCTTATGGTAACAGCCTTTTTACCTTTTCTAATTTTTTTTGTTCTATGAAGTAGAATTATATTTACCAAAATATATATTCCCAAAATAATAAGTGCCAATAGAACCACCCTTATCCTTAGATTTTATTTATAAGTTTACAACAATTTTTTTCTATAGTCAAAGTTTATTATTGATACTTTTTTCTTTAATTTCCTATGAAATTAAAGGTATTATGGCCATAAATTATATAGTTAAAGATTATAAAGATTTTTATCAGAATAGCTTTAAATAAATAAATTATTATCGTTCATAAGGTGTGTTAATGAATTTAGCATGTATATTTAAGTTGTAGCATAAAATTATTAGTTTCATAAAGTTTACAAGAAAGAGAAAAGGTGTATAATAAGTTTTATCATAAAAGGGGGGATATTTTATGAATTTATTAGAAAGTAGCCGGTTTGTTTTAAGACCGTGGAAAGAAAATGATTTAAAGGATTTGTATGAGTATGCAAGTAGTGAACTTGTTGGTCCAAGAGCAGGATGGCCAGTTCATAAGAGCATAGAAGATAGTAAAGTAATATTAGAACACTTTATTAAAAGCGAAGAAGTATATGCTATTGAATTAAAAAATGAAAATAAGGTCATAGGTAGTATAGGGCTTCATCATAGAAAACCAGATGAGAGACTAGATGAATTAAACCAAAGAGAAGTTGGATATGTTTTAAATCCTAAATATTGGGGTCAAGGAATAATGCCAGAGGCAGTTGGGGTATTAATGGATTATGGATTTAATAAATTAAACTTAGATTTGATTTGGTGCTGTCATTATGAAGAAAATTTAAATTCAAAAAGAGTTTGTGAAAAGAGTGGATTTAAGTATAAATTCACTAAAGAAAAAGTTTTAGAGCTTTTAGATCAAAGAAAAGTTAAAGCTCTTTATTACAATTTATCTAAAGAAGAATATTTAAAGGGTAAAGTTAATTAATAAAATATAGGAATAGAGAATTTTTAGGGGGAACAAGTATGCTTGAATTATTAAAAACAAGAAGAAGTGTGAGAAAGTATAAGAATATTGAAGTAGAAAAGGAAAAAATAGAATCAATTTTAAAAGCTGGACTTTTAGCACCTTCATCTAAAAATAGAAAGCCTTGTGAGCTTTTAGTTATTAAGAATAAAGAAGTTCTAGAAAAACTTTCCAAATGTAGAACTAGGAATGAAAGTATTTTTGTAAAGAATGCAAATTTAGCTATTGTTGTAATGGCTAATACAAAGATTACACCAGATGTATGGATAGAGGATGCTGCCATAACAGCTACTTTAATTCAACTTGAAAGTCATGATTTAGGATTAGGCTCTTGTTGGATTCAAGTTAGAGAAAGAGAATTTGATGAAAATACTTCAACTGAGGAATACATAAAGGGGATCTTAAATATACCAACTGAGTATGCTATTGATTCAATAATATCAATTGGATATCCAGATCAACCTTTAAGAGTAAGTAGTGATGAGAATTTATTAGAAACAAGAGTTCATTTTGAAACTTTCAAGTAAGTTTATTAAATGGGATTCTTAGGAGAGTTTTTTATTTTAAGCTTGAAATTGAGTTAGCTTAAAAATAAGCTCAATTAATATATATTTTTTTAAATAGGGTAATATTAAGTTAGGAAGCTAGGTGAATTGTTTAATGGATGATTTGAAAATACGTAGATTTGAGCAAAAAGATGGAAGTGAAGTTTCTAAATTGATTGAAAGAAACTTTTTAGAAGTTAATATAAAGGATTATTCCGAAGAAAGTATGAAAAAGTTAGCTTCTCATTATAATGAAAATAAAGTTTTATATATAGCAAAGAATTCACATATGTATGTTGCTGTTTTAAAAAATAAAATAGTTGGCTGTGGTGCAATTTCAAGTTTTTGGGGAAAAGATGATGAGAGCATATTATTAACTATTTTTGTTTTACCTGAATTACATGGAAAAGGAATAGGTAGAAAAATCATAGAGACTTTAGAAAAGGATGAATATTTCTTAAGAGCAAGACGAATTGAAATTCCATCATCAATTACAGCATGTGATTTTTATAAAAAAATGGGATATAATCATAAATATAATCTTAAAGAGTTAGACAAAGAAGGACATTATAGACTTGAAAAGTTTAGATATAGACTTCAATATGATCAAAATTATTAAAATATAAAAAAAGCATTATATGACTTTAAGTCATATAATGCTTTTTTTATGAAAAACAATGTGTAAATTATCAATTTAAATTTCCAGATTCTATTTTCCCAGATGAGGAGATTGTTCCATGGTCTATTGTTCCACTACCACCATTTTTCAAAAATTCATAACTACTTACAATAAATGAATAGGTATCTGTTTTTTCATTGTAGCCAAAGAGATTTACTAAAGTTCCATATTTTAAATTTTTGCTATCAAATTTAGTATCAGAACAGAAGAAAAGACTACTATTTGGATCTTCTTCATAAGATAAATTTTCACCAGAACCTATTGCTTTTACTGGAGTTATATATTGTACATTTCCACCTAATTCTAAATCAGCGATTTTATCAGCCAAATCTTTTAGAGGTACTTTAGAATTATTTTCTTCTCCATTATTTGAAGGGGAAGCGTTATCCTTAGAATTTTCTTTAGAAGAATCAGAGGAATTATCAGATTTATTTGAAGTTTTATCATCATTAGTGTTCTTATTAATTTTATCATTATTTTTAGATGATTGAGAACTACTTGATTCACTAGATTTTTTGGGAGAGTTAGTTGAATTATTAGTAGCTTTATCATTGTCAGAAGAATTATTTTCTTTATTAGTATCAGTCTTATCTTTTGATTCTTCTGTAGCATTATTTTCACTTTGTGATGCATTAGAATTATCTTGATTTATTGCTTGTGATTGAGAAGTCTGAGTATTAGCATCTGTATTATTTAAATTTCCGCATCCAGCTAAAACAAAACTTGATGCTATTAAAGTTCCTATTATTACACTTATAATTAGTTTTCTTTTCATATTAAACATCTCTTTTCTTTAAGTTTAAAATAAATTTTCCTGTTATTTAAATAGATACTTCTATGTATTTTAATATGGTTTATAAAAGCATATTAAGGCTAATTAATATGGTGTAGAAGTATGGCCAATAATTAATGTTGAATTAAGATATTGGTTTAGAGTTTTATATTTTTATTATAAGAAATTAATAATAAACAAACAAGAAATATGTAGGCAATATGTTAAATATGAGTAAATATTGTCTGAGTGGTATTTAAAATATTTATAATAAAGACTATGTTTTAGATGAATGTTGATTTTTAGCTAGTTTAAAACATAGACATAATAAAAATTATTTTTGTAGGGAGCATTTTTACTAGTTAAACCATCTAATAAGTATAAAGCTTAGCTAAGTTATTACATTTTAGGAGGAAAGTTGTGGAGTTATTATCATTTTTAGAACACAGAAAAACTTCAATGGTTTCTCAAGCAAAAAAAGGGGATAAGGATGCCTTTCTAAGTCTTATAGATGAAAATAGATTAAGCATTTATAGGGTTGCTAGAGGAATTTTAAATAATAAGGAAGATATTGAGGACGCACTTCAAAATACCATAATAAAATCTTATGAAAAGATTGGAACTTTAAAAAAAGATGAGTTTTTTAAAACTTGGATAATAAGAGTTTTAATAAATGAGTGCAATCTTATATTAAGAAGAAATAAAAAAACAGTATTTTTAGACAAGTTAGAAAATGAAGAATCTTATAGTGATGATTATGGAAATATTGAGTTAACCTCTGTAGTTAATTCATTAAGTGAAGAGTTAAGGATAACTACAGTATTATATTATTTTGAGGATATGTCTACAAAGGAGATATCAGAAATGTTAAATGTAGCAGAGGGAACTGTAAGATCAAGACTTGCTAGAGCAAGAGAAAAACTTAGAAGTTCTATATAACATAAAAATACTAGAGGTGTTTTTCTTGGAACTTAAAAATATTATGGTAAAAAATCAATTTTTATAAGGTTGATAAAAAGTTTTGAGGTTCAATGAACTTAACTTTAATGGAGGGTTTAATTAATGAAAAATATAGATGATTTATTTGATAGGGAAGTTAAAAATAAATTGAAAATGGAAAATAGTAAAATACCAGAGGATATTAATAAGAAAATGGATGAAGCTATTAATAATTTAGGAAAGAGAAAAAGAAATTATAAGAAAGTTTCAGGGATATGTGCAGCTTGTATAGTTGGAACTTTAATATTTGGAGTAACAATGCCAACCTATGCACAAAACATTCCTGTTATAGGAAAGATATTTGAAATATTTAATGGTGAAATATATGAAAATTATGATAAATATGCTTCAGATTTAGATGTTACTAAAGAGAGCAATGGATATAGAGTAACAATAAATAAAATTGTTTATGACACTATAGACTTAGAAATTTTTTATACTATTCAATCAGATAAGTCTTTAGAGGATGGTCTAGATTTATTAGATGTTAAGCTAGAAGTAAATAATAAATGGTTAAACTCTGGATTTAGTGGTGGAGGAATAAAGATAGATGATTTCACATATGTTGGTAGCAAAAGATATTCTGTAGCAACTGAAAGGCTTGCTCCAGAAGAATTTAAAAAGAATATGTTAGGAGGAGACATAAAGATTCCTAATAATTTTAATTTAAGTATAGATATAAGTAGTCTAGGAACTGTTACTGAGGATGTTAAAGTGAAAGGAAAGTGGAATTTTGATATACCTATAAGTGATGATTTAGTTAAAGAAAATATAAAGGAACAAGACCTTAACATAAACTTAGGAAAAGATTTAAATGATACAATATTAACTAAATTGATACAAACTCCTATAAATACAGTTTTACAAGTGATACAAACAAAAGAGCCATATGATTATAGTGATTTAGACCTTGTAATTTTTGATGATAAAGGAAAATATTTATATGCAAAAGGGGGGCGTGGAATTGGACACAGTGATGAAAATGGAAACTCTAAGATGTTCTATACTTACAATTTAAAAGAAGTTAATGAGGAGAGTGAGAGCTTAACCATAATTCCATATATCCAGAGAAATGATATGAATGAGGAAACTTCTTCTGGTGAAGTTACTTTCCCTAAAGAACTTAAATCAGAGTTAAACTTAACTGGAGAAAGTGAAGTAAAATTAGATAATGGAGAAGTTTATTCTAAGATTAATAAAATAGAAAATATTGAAAATGGAACAAGAGTATATTATGAATCTAAGTATTCAATATATGGAGCACCAAACTATATTATAAATAATGAAACAGGAGAAAAAATTGAGCCTATAGGAAATAAAGAAATGGGATATGCAGATAAGATTAAACATGTAAGTGGAAATGAGTTTTATATAGAATTTCCTAAAGAATTAAAAGAAAATGATTATACTGTTGTATTCTTAGATAGAAGTAGCAATGAACCTGGTGGAGATGCTATTAAAATAGATTTGAAATAAGTTTAATAAAAAGAGCCAGAGATTTTCTAGATTTTTAGAAATTCTCTGGCTTTTAATCAGTTTATAAGTTAATATAATTATTAAAATTCTTTTTGGATTTTGTAAGTTTTAATTTAGTAAATAAATGATATAATTTATTTTAGAGTTTAATTTAAATAAGAGGGGTTTCTAAAATATTTTAAGGAACTTAAAATTAAAAATATATTTTAGTGCTTTAGACTTTAAAAGTGGAGTAATACGATGGCATTATCAATATATGATTTATGCTATTATGTATTTAAAATTGTAAAATTTAGAGGTAATTTTATGTGTTAGAAAATATGTTTAAGTTAGAACTCATCTATTATTAAAGAAGTAATCGAGGTGTAAAGATAAAATGATAAAGCTTTATTATGAAAATCAGTACATAAAAGACTTTAAAGGAGAAATTCTTGAAGTTAAAGAGGTAGATGGAAATTTTCATGTTGTCTTAGATCAAACAGCCTTCTTTCCAGGTGGGGGTGGCCAACCAGGTGATTTAGGGCTTATTGGAGGAATTAAGGTTCTTGATGTTTATGAAGAGGCTGGAAAGGTATATCACGTTTTAGAGAAAGAGCCTAAAAAATTAAAAAATCTACAATGTGAATTAGATTGGGAAAGAAGATTAGATGGAATGCAACAACATTTAGGTCAACATCTTCTTTCAGGTTGTTTTTACGATTTATTTGGAGCAAATACTTGTGGATTCCATTTAGGTGAAGAAGTAAGTACAGTTGATATTGTAGGTTTTTTAGATGAAAAGACTATAAGAGAAGCTGAAAAAGAAGCTAATAGATTAATCTTTGAAAGTTTAGAGGTTAAGAGTTATGCTCCAACTAAAAAAGAGCTTAAAAAGATTAAAACAAGAAGAGCTTTGCCAAAAACAGATGAGGAAATCAGAATAGTTGAAATTGTAGGATTAGACTTAAATGCTTGTTGTGGAGTTCATCCAAGCAATACAAGAGATCTTCAGATTATAAAAATAAGAAGATGGGAAAAGCATAAAAATGCTACAAGAATAGAGTATGTAGCTGGAAAAAGAGCTGTTTCTGATTTCTTTATGAAAGATGAAATCTTAGGTGAAATATGTAAACTCCTAAAATCAGGAGAAGGTGATACATTAAATGCTGTTAAAAATCTTTTAGATAATAATAGAAATCTTCTAGATGAAAATAGAAAGATTAAAGCTGAAATAGGCGATTATAAGATAAAAGAAATGTTAAGTAAGTCAGAGAGAATTGGTGATATCACTTTAGTTAATGAAATTTTTGAAGGTGATGATATTAAGCACATAGGAAAATTAGCAAATAAAATAACTGATGAATATAATTCTATAGTTTTATTTGCAGTAAGAAATGGTGATAGAGTCAACTTAATCTTTAATAGTTCTAAAGATATTAAAAAAGCTAATATGAATGAAATTCTAAAAGATACAATAACTTTAATTGATGGAAGAGGTGGCGGAAATCAGTTTGCAGCTCAAGGTGGAGGAAAAAATAACGGGAATACAGAGGTCGCTATTGATTATGCCACTGATAAATTAAGAAAAATTTTACTTTAATAAGTTAAATTAGCATATAGAAATTAATTTTATAGTTTTTTATTTAGAAAATATTAATTTTTAATAAGGTTAGTTTTAAAACAATTTATTTAAAGAGTATTAAGTATTAGGGGATATAAAATTTAAAAAGGCTAATGGACATAATTTAAGACTATAATGGAGTTGAAGAAAAATGACAGTAATGAGTGATAAGTTTTTAAGTATAATAATTCCTGCGTACAATTCAGAAAAATATATAGAGAAAAATCTTATGTTTTTAGAAAGGCAGACATCAAATAACTTTGAGGTTATAGTTGTTGATGATGGATCAACAGATAATACATGTGAAGTCAGTGAGGCATGCTTAAAGAAGTTTAAGATAGCTCATAAAGTTATTAGATGCGAAAAAAATAGGGGGCAAAGTGTTGCTAGAAACATTGGAATTAAGTATTCAAGAGGAAAGTATCTTTTATTTTTAGATTCAGATGACTTTGCGGAAAACAACTTAGTTCAAATTTTAGAAAGGAATCTTTTTAATGAACCTGATATAGTATTTTTTGATCACAAAAGGATAAAAGAAGATGACAGTGTAAATATAAATAGAGAACAAAGTTTTGAGTTTGGAAAAGAAAAGTCAGGTAAGGATGTTTTTTATGCTTATAAGGATAATAAAGTAAGACTTTGGACAGGAAGTCTTATTTATAATAAAGAGTTTTTAAAGAGGAATAATCTTAGATTTTTAGAAGGAGCTCATGGTGCAGAAGATTTAAACTTTATATTTAAAGCACTTTTAAGTTCAGAAAAAGTTAGAGGAATAGAGGATAGTCTAGTATTTTATTATCAAAGAGAGGATTCTTTAACAAATAATCCTGATATATATAAAAATATAACAGTAATAAAGTCAATGAAGGATGTATCTAAGTTTATTGAAGAAAAAAAACTAGAGAGAAATTTAAAAGATATTATAGAAAAAGAGTTTACTGCTGAACATATAATGTATCAAGTATTGGGGTTTTTAAATAGTAAAACAAAGGAAGACACTTTAAAAGTGCTTAGAGATGAGAGTGTGAAAAAAGCTTTAAAGAAGGCAACTTCAAGAACAAATAGATATGGAAGAAACATGTATATGTATATGAAATTAGCTGCTTATACACCTAATTTATTTGTAAAAATGTATTTAAAGCGTACGGGAAAATAAGTTTTTAGTATATATATAAATTTGAAAACATATTTTAGAAGAAATAAAACTTAATATTGTCTTAACAGAAAGTTAACAATATGATATATTAGAAAAAACTAAGCAATTTTTATGATATACAATCATTGGGTTATTATAAGAAAATATAATAAGACCATAAATAAGGATGTGATGACATGTTTTCTAATGATAAAAAGTTAAAAGGAGCGTTAATTGTAGTTACCTATGGTATAGTTTTAGCTTTTGTATTTATGAAATATTCCACAATTTTTGGTGGGTTGGGATATATTACAAATCTTATAAGACCATTAATTTTAGGTATAGCAATAGCTTTTATTTTAAACATACCTATGAAATTTTTTGAAAGAAAATTATTTAAGAAATTAGATAATAGTAAAAAATCGTGGGTTAGAAATGCCAAAAGACCTTTAGCCATTACAGTTACAATAATAGTTTTAGTAAGTGCTATAACTGCAATAATATTATTTGTTGTACCTGAAATCACTTCAAGCATTATTAAACTTACAAACAGTATTCCAGGTTATTTAAAATCCTTTGAAATTACTATGAACAATTATGCTGATTCAACAGTAATTTTAAGTAAGGTTTGGGATCAAGTTATGAATGCTTGGCAAGAAATATTAAAAACAGTTACCCATTTATTTGGTGGACTTGCATCTTATATTGTTAGTATAACAGTTGATGTAACAACAGCTATTATTGATTTCTGTTTAGCCTTTGTATTAGCAATATATATGCTTTCAAGTAAAGAAAAATTAATATGTCAACTTAAAAAAGTTATGTATGCATATATTAAAAGAGATATTGTAGAGAAAATATTAGGAGTTGGACAAACTGTCAATAAAGTATTTTCAGGATTTATTATTGGACAATGTACTGAGGCTTTAATTATAGGAACACTATGTTTCCTAGGTATGTCATTATTAAGAATACCATATGCTTTCTTAATAAGTGTTCTTGTTGGTACAACAAGTTTAATACCTATTTTAGGAGCATTTATAGGAACAATTCCTTCATTCTTCTTAATACTTATAATAAGCCCAATAAAAGCAATCTGGTTTATTATATTTATATTATGTCTTCAAAGAGTTGAAGGAGATTTAATCTATCCAAGAGTTGTAGGGGGATCAGTAGGGTTATCATCTCTATGGGTTTTACTTGCAATTATGATTGGTGGTAGTGCCTTTGGACTTATTGGAATGTTAGTAGGAGTTCCAACAATGGCTGCTATATATTGTATATTTGGAAATGTTACTAACAATAGATTAAAGAAAAAAGGTATTAAAATAAATGAAGAGGAAATACAAGATAGCGGAAAAATTCATGTTTAATAAAATCTAAATCTTATAAATTGAATAATTAAAAATTTAGATAAAAAGGTGTTGTAGCTTAAAAAGCTATGATGCCTTTTGTTTTTTTAGGCTCTGTTTTAGATGAATGTTGATTTTTAGCTAGCCACTCAGATCTAACTTAATTTTAAGTGAAAATCAAAATTTTTAATTTTGTATTTTGAACTTACACCTTTGAATGAAATAAAAAGGTGCTTCCTAAAAGAACAGCATGTATTAACTGCTCATTAAGATGGTCTTATAGTTCTATCTAAAAATTAATACTAGTTTAAAACATAGCTAAGTATTGATATTTTAATAGAGTTAATATATTAATTTGCATATAGTATTTTAAAGAGAAATGAGAGGAATTTGAACATAAAACTTTTATAAAATAATAGAATTGTATGGACAAATGGTAAATTACAAGTTATAATTGATAATAATTATCAATTGAATATGAGAGGGGGAAGAGAAATGAATAATATACTTTTAGCTTTTTTATTAACTTTATTAGCTAGTTTAGCTACTGGAATAGGAAGCTGTATAGCATTTTTTGCAAAGAAAACAAATAAAAAATTTCTTTGTATAAGTCTTGGTTTTTCTGCTGGTGTTATGATTTACGTTTCTATGATAGAAATATTTCAAGAGGCAAAAAACTCACTTGTTGGAGCTATGGGGCTTAAAGCCGGTAGTTTAGTTACTGTTATTTCATTTTTTGCAGGAATAGCAATAATTGCTTTAATAGATAAGTTTGTACCTGAAGAAGAAAATCCCCATGAAGCAAGAAGTATTGAGGATATAGATGAAGGTAATGTATCTTCAAATTTAATATATGAGGATTCTAAAAATGAATCTTTTAAAGATAAAGCTCTTATGAGAACAGGGCTAGTTACGGCTTTAGCAATAGCTATACACAACTTCCCAGAAGGATTAGCTACTTTTGTTTCAGCACTTAATGGAGCAAGTTTAGCTATTCCAATAACAATTGCAATAGCAATACACAACATACCAGAAGGAATATCAGTTTCGGTACCTATTTACTATGCTACTGGTGATAAAAAGAAAGCTTTTCTATATTCCTTCCTATCAGGAATGTCTGAACCTATAGGTGCCATAATAGGATATACATTACTTAGAAATATTTTTAATGATATGACTTTAGGAATATTATTGGCTGCAGTAGCTGGAATAATGGTGTTTATATCTTTAGATGAGTTATTACCAACAGCAAGGAAATATGGAGAGCATCATCTTTCAATATACGGATTAGTTGCAGGAATGATTGTTATGGCAGTTAGTTTATTATTATTTTTATAACTAAAATAAGGGAATATATCAAAATAACTCAAAAAACTTAAAAATATATTCCGAGAATTACTGGATTTTAAGTGAAAGTCCAAATTTTAATTTGGATTCTTGAACTTATCCAATGGAACTTTAGTTACATTGGAGTCATCTATATAGCAATTACTCCGAAGATTTTACTAAGGGGAAGAACTCCCGCTGGTCAAATAGCTTCTTTTCTTAACGTAAAATATTCTGCATAATAGCTTAAATTCTAAAGTTTATCCAGATATTTTCTTCATAATATTGATAGGTTTGGTCATTGAGTTTTGATATATTCCCTTTTATTATTGATTCATAGTAAATAATATCATATAATAATAAATGAGAAGAGAATGATATTAAATAATAACAAATAATAATAAAAGCGATTTGATTAAGAGATTTATATAAATTGGAGTTTAATTAGGTAAAAAGGAGAGTAAGACTATGTTCATGGAGGAACGATTAGAGGAGACTTTAAGAATATTAAAAAGAGATGGAAAAGTTTTTGTTAAAGATTTAAGTGAGAGATTTGATGTCACTGAAGGCATGATTAGAAAAGATCTTCAAAAGCTTGAACAAGAAGGATTACTTAAAAGAACTTATGGTGGAGCTATATTAGAAAGACAAACTGTTCATGATGATAGTATCATGCCTAGACTTATGAAAAATTTAGGCGAAAAAGATGCCATAGCAAAACTTGCTTTAAATGAAATTGAAGATGGAGATTTTATATTTTTAGATGCATCTACTACAAATTACTCAATTGCAAATATGCTTTTAAATACTAAAAAGCACATAACTGTAGTAACAAATATGAATAGAATAGCAATACTTTTTGATTCACATCCTTCCATAGATGTTATATGCATAGGTGGTATGTATAATAAAAATTTAGGGGGAACCGTAGGAGGTAGAGCTGTTGAGGATGTTAAAAATTATAGATTTCATAAATCATTTGTAGGTGTTGGTGGAATAAATTTAGTAGAAGACTTTATAAGCAATTTTAATTTAGAAGAGGCCAGCATGAAAAATGCTATAATTAAAGCTAGTTTAAAAACTTATTTAGTTGCAGAAAATGAAAAATTTTATACAGATGGTGTTTGTAGTTTTACAAAATGTGAAGATGTAGATTTTATAATAAGTGATAAAAAACCAAATGAAGAAATTTTAAAATTACTAAAAGAGAGAGAAATATCTATAATATATTAATTTTTATTTTGTAGTTAATTTAGTTTATACTTTTTTTTACTTAGGAGGATATATATATGATAAAATTTATAGCAACAGATATGGATGGAACTTTATTAAATAGTAACAAGGAAGTAAGCCCAGAATTTTATGAAGTTTTTGAGGAACTAAAGAAGAGGGATATACTTTTTGCAGCAGCAAGTGGAAGACAATATTATACTCTAGCAAAAGAATTTGACAAGATAAAAGAGGACATGCTATTTATAGCTGAAAATGGAACTTTTGTTGTTTATAAAGGAAAAGAGCTTGTAGTTAACGGATTAGATAGAGAAGTAGCTAATGAACTTATAAGAATAGGAAGAACCATAGAAAATTCAAATGTTGTTTTATGTGGTAAAAATTCAGCTTATGTTGAATGTGATGATGAGAGATTCTTAGAAGAAGTTAGAAAATACTATGAAAGATGTGAAATAGTAGAGGACTTAGAAAAAGTTGATGATACAGTTTTAAAAGTTACTATGTGTGATTTTAATGGATCAGAGAAAAATAGTTATAAATATTTTAAAAAATATGAGAAAGAGCTTCAGGTAGCAATAGCAGGAGATATATGGCTTGATGTAACTGCTGGTGGAGTTAATAAGGGAGTTGCCATAAAAGAAATTCAAGAACTTTTAAATATAGGATTTGATGAGACTATGGTATTTGGAGATTACTTAAACGACTTAGAAATGATGAAAAGTGCATATCATAGCTATGCCATGGAAAATGCTCATGAAGACTTAAAGAAGGTTTCAAGATTCATAACTGAGAAGAATAATGATGAAGATGGAGTTATGTACCAAATTAAAGAGGTCGTTGGACTTTAGTTAGTAATATCAACTAAAAAGTTTATTACTTTGAAATTAAATTTTATTGAGTTATTAGATATTTTTATTTATAAATATTAGCTAATAATATTTTATATTATAAATCTTGAGTAGTTAAGTGCATAAAGAATTATCAAAAGAGGTTATTACTATATTTTATGAGATATTCATAATAATTCAAGTGAAATTCTATATATAACTGGAACTTTAGTTATAAATATACAGAAAAAACAATATTTTTAGTGGAAATTAAATTATTTTAAAAAAGTGCTATTTAATTAGAAAAATAGTACTTTTTTTTATTTAAGGCACTTTTATTGTCTTATAAATGAGTTTTGAGAAGAGGAACAAAACATTAAAAATGATATAATATAATTTGCTTGATTTTTATTTGGAATGGGTTAACCAAATAACAAAAACTTGGGAAAAACTTGTAGAGAGCGGAGATATGCTAAATGCATATTTCTTTTTTACTTAGGAGGAAATGAAGATGAATAAGAAAAACATAAGATTTATTGCATCTGATATGGATGGAACATTATTAAATAGCAATAAGGAGTTAAGCAAAGACTTTTATGATGTTTTTAATGAGCTTAAAAAAAGGGACATACTTTTTGCAGCAGCTAGTGGAAGACAATACTATAATTTGATTAACAAGTTTTCAGATATAAAAGAAGAAATGTTATTTATATCCGAAAATGGAACTTTTGTTGTTTATAAAGGAAAAGAAATTGTGGTAAATGAACTAGATAGAGAAATGGCAAATGAGCTTATTAGAGTTGGAAAAACTGTAGAAAATGCTCATGTTGTTTTATGTGGGAAAAAATCAGCTTATGTTGATTGTGATGATGAGAAATTTTTAGTAGAAGTAAGAAAGTATTACGATAGATTTGAAATAGTAGAAGATTTAGAAAAAGTTGATGATACAATCTTAAAAGTTACTATGTGTGATTTTGAGGGAGCAGAAAATAACAGTTTAAATCATTTTGATAAATATAAGGACAAGCTTCAAGTAACTGTAGCTGCCTATTTATGGTTAGATATAATGGCAAAAGGAGTTAATAAAGGAGCTGCAATAAGAAAAATACAAAATCTATTAGATATTAAGTTTGAAGAGACTATGGTTTTTGGAGATTACTTAAATGATTTAGAGATGATGGATAGTGCGTATCATAGTTATGCAATGGATAATGCTCATGAAAAATTAAAAAAGGTTTCAAGATTTGTAGCTAAGAGCAATGATGAAGATGGAGTTATGCATCAAATTAAAGAAGTTGTAGGATTATAGAATTGAATAGTAATTTTTAATAATATGGAGAGAATCATAATAGTTTGTTGTGATTCTCTTTTTATATTTAATTTAAATCAATATTCACCTAAAATAGGACTAATTTAAAAGGAGAAATTATTTTTTATCTATAAACACAAGGACTTTTAATAAGAATATAATTAAAATAAGATATATAATATAAAATTCAGCTTTTAGTTTAGATTATGATTAAAAGAAGGAGAAGAATTTATGGAGTATATACCAGCTAAAAAAATTATATCGGGCTATGTGGAGAATAATTCATGGTTTGGGCTTAATTACAACATGAACATATATAAAGGATGTTGTCATGGATGTATATATTGTGATTCAAGGAGTAATTGTTATAATATAATAGATTTTGATAGAGTAAGAGCTAAGGAAAAA
This sequence comes from Clostridium sp. LIBA-8841, assembly GCF_057782475.1. Lineage (NCBI taxonomy): Bacteria > Bacillati > Bacillota > Clostridia > Eubacteriales > Clostridiaceae > Clostridium > Clostridium sp. LIBA-8841. The sequence goes on from NZ_CM173488.1 coordinate 1,039,524, forward strand.
TCTACAGAAATAATAGAAAAAGATTTAAAGAGTAAAAAGAAAAAAGGAGTAATAGGAATAGGAGCAATGAGTGATCCTTATAATCCTTTTGAAAAAAAATATTTGCTTACTAGAGAAGCACTTAAATTAGTAGATAAATATAATTTTGGCATAAGCATTGCCACAAAGAGCAGCTTAATTACAAGAGATATAGACATTTTAAAAAAGATACAAGAACATTCAGAGGTATTAATAAAAATTACTATTACAACATATGATGATAACTTATGTAAAAAGATAGAGCCTAATGTAAGTCTTAGTAGTGAGAGATTTAAGGCTATAAAAGAATTAAGTGATAATGGAATATATGTTGGAGTACTTCTTATGCCAATCCTTCCTTTCATAAATGATAGTGAAGAAAATATTATTAATATTATTAGAAAAGCTTATGAATGTGGAGCAAAATTTGTATTTTCTTATGGGCTTGGAGTTACTTTAAGACAAAATCAAAGAGAGTATTATTATAATAAATTAAGAGAAATCTATGGAAATGATGAGATGGTTAAAAAATATGTTGCTACTTATGGAGAAAAATATGAGTGCCCATCTATGAAATCTTCAAAGCTTTGGAAAGTATTTAAAGAAGAGTGTGAAAAATATGAACTTCTATATAAGATGGATGACATAATTAAAGATTATAAAAGTAGATATGAAAAAGTTCAAATGAGCTTATTTTAATTGAAGTGATTTTATAAATATAAATTATGTAGGTATAGATGATGTCTTTAATGATTAGGATAAATTCATTATCCAGAAAGAAAATATAGAAAATTAAGTGTTAATTTAATGGGTGAGAGGTAATTTATGAAAAGTTTTAAAATTGGATTAGTGCAAGAAAAAGCTTTTGCAAATAGTATAGATATGAATTTAAAGTTAGGATTAGAATATGTGAGAAAGGGAAAAGAACTGGGGGTAGATATAGTGCTTTTCCCAGAGATGTGGTCAAATGGATATAACCCACCATATGAAGATGCCTTTGACAATCCTTTTGATGAAAGCTATGAAGAGGAAAGAAAAAAATGGCTTGAAGAAGCTATTGATGAAGAGAGTAATTATGTCAAATCATTTAGAGAAGTTGCTAAAAAGTTGAAAATTGGAGTTGTTATTACCTATCTTTCAAAAGGAAAAAAGGCTCCGCAAAATACCGCTTTAGTAATTGATAAAACTGGAGAAATTTTAATGAAATATTCAAAGGTTCATACCTGTGATTTTTCATTAGAAGCTTTGCTTCAAGGGGGAGAAGAATTTAAGGTTTGTGATTTTAATGGTGTTAAATTAGGTATTATGATTTGTTATGACAGGGAATTCCCAGAGAGCGCTAGAGTACTAATGCTTAAAGGAACAGAAATTATCCTTGTGCCTAATGCTTGTGATATGAATCCAGCTAGAATAAATCAATTATCAACCAGAGCCTTTGAAAATATGGTGGGAGTTGCTATGGCTAATTATCCAGGAGAAAAATGGGGGAATTCTTGTGCATATAGTCCTATAGTTTTTGATGAGAGTGGAAATTATATTGATAATAACATAGTTAAAGCTAATTCTTTAGAAGAAGGTATAATTGTGGCTGAATTTGATTTAGACAAGATACGTGATTATAGGAGAAATGAAACTTGGGGAAATGCTTATAGAAAAGTTAAAGCTTATGACAAATTGATAGATACTAAAGTAGAAGAACCTTTTATAAGAATAAATAATAAAAAATAGATAAAAAGGATTATGGTTTATAACAAAACCATAATCCTTTTTTAGTTATGAAATTATAATAGTTAATATTTTAAGAAGTGGTTTAATAACAAGAGAGAATAATATTATATAGGTTTTTAAATATATGGTATAATAAGGTAATTTAAAGAGAGATATAAGCTAGGGATATAGGTTTAATAGATAATAATTCAGAGTTTAATTAATGCTTAGAAAATGGAAGCCATATTATAGCTAAAAGTTGATTAATACAGGGATGCAACCTATGGTTGACAAAAAGAAATTGCTAGTTGGTAGATTAATATATATGAATTTTGTATAGTTTTTCTATGGAGGTGAAGAGTATGAAGCTAGCTGAAAAATTACAATTAATAAGAAAGAAGAATGGATTATCTCAAGAAGAATTAGCAGAGAAATTAGGAATATCAAGACAAGCGATTTCAAAGTGGGAATCTGGACAATCAACACCAGATTTAAATAAGCTAATAATACTTTCTGAACTATATAATGTAACCATAGATAGTTTGGTTAAAGAGAGCGATGATTTTGATACTCTTAAAAGGAAAGAAATAAATAATGGAGAAAAACAAGAAGCAGAAAAAGTAGGTAATAAAGAAACACAGGTAATTATTAACTTTAACAGAGGTTCATTGGAGTATGAATATAAGAGTAAAAGGAGATTATTTGGATTACCACTTGTGCATATTAACTTAGGAAGAGGTTTGAAGAAGGCAAAGGGGATAGTTGCTATAGGAAGTATATCATATGGGATCATATCTTTAGGATTTATCTCTTTTGGAGTTTTGAGTTTGGGATTTATATCTATGGGGTTAATCAGTTTGGCAGTTTTAGCAATAGGAATATTATTATCAGTAGGAGCCATTTCTATAGGTACATTTTCAATTGGAGCAATATCCATAGGGGTATTTTCAATAGGTTCACTATCTATAGGAAAATATGCAGTAGGTGCAAGTGCAATAGCATCAGATGTAGCAATAGGAGATTATGCAAAGGCTAATATAGCCATAGGAAATATAGCTGAAGGAGCAAATACACTTCCATTAGATGCATCTGTAGAAGAGGTGAGAAATTTAATTAAACAGGAATATTCTAATTTAAGTGAGGGGTTTATAGAGAAAATTAACTTTTTTATTAGCTGTATTAGAATAGGAGGATAGATAGAATTTTTACTAAAGTCTTTTTAGATTCTAAAGGCTTTCAACCAATAAGATTAAATAGAAAAGTTGAAGTTATATATGATAGTTTATCAAAAAGAGCTGTAGGTTTTAAGTACAAAATTTGATTCTAATATAGATTATGAAAAATAAGGAGAGATTTTATGGAAATATTATTAGGTGTAATATTTGTATTTATTGCTTCATGTGCAATTGCAAGTTTATTAAAGATAGTGGTCTTAGGAGGAAATAATTCAGGGGAACCTTCTAATAATAGAAGAGATAGTTATTTTATAAATAGTTCAAGTGATTATAATTGGAATGATTGTGATTGCAATAATGGTTGGGATAACTGCGATTGTAATGATTCTTGGGGTGATTGTGGATGCGATAGTGGAGGGGATTGTGGTTGCGACTAATAAAGGTACTAATTGAAATAAGAAAGACTATGACTTTAAATAAAAGTCATAGTCTTTTTAGTTTATTGATCCATTTTATCTATTAATTTCATAAAGTCAGTTGGAGTTACTTTAGGACAAAATTAAATAGAGCATTATTTTACTCTATGGCTATATTAAATTATCTTTATGAGAAGCTTAACATATTCATATTTAATTCTTAAAACTTTAAATTCAAGTTAAAATTGATAGTTAAATTTAAGAAAATTATTTTCGAAAATATAATTTAGTGAAAAAAATTTTCTTGTGTATAGAATTTAATAAGAAAAATATTGCTTTAAAGGCTAAAATCTTTAATTTTCAGAGTAAATTGATAGGTACTTCTTATACTAAAATTAAATTTAAACAGAGGGATATAAAGATTAACAGCAAATTTGTGAAAAATTAATAGAAAAACTTACCATAAAAATATCTTTATTGTATTGAAATTTCTTTAGAAAAGGATTACAATATGGAATATAAGAAAAATATTTTCAAAAAAATCTTATTTTGAAAACATTTTTCAAAAATAACAAAGTTTTTTAGGAGAATTGATTTTATAAGAAAAACTTAAATTATGTTTTAGTGTCCTAAGAAGGGATTAATTAAATATCTATTTAGTATTTAATAATTTTTATTAAACATTCTAGTAATCAAATTTTAGTCGTTGCATTTCAAAAATTATATTCTTAAAAGATTTAAAGAGAATTAAGAGAAAAAATCTTTTTATTAAAATAAGTAACTATCATAAAAATAACACTTAATATATTCTAAAAGATAAATCCACAAATTATAGAAACAATAAGAAAAAATTTTACTTCGTGTGTTTTAGCATTAAAAATTAATGCTATTTCAAAATAATAAAAAATTATTTATGGGAGGATGTAAAATGAATTACAAAGGGATAACTTTAAGTTTAGCGGCTGCTATGGTTATAAGTAGTGGTAATTATGTATTAGTTAAAGGAAGTACTTTAAACTCAGAAGGAAATAATAGTGGGTATGAGGTTAATGTAAACAATGAGGAAACTTTAAATTCTCTAGGAGAATATAAGAACATCAATCTAGAGAAATCTAATGCTTTAAATATTACTGGAGATTTAGAAAAATATAAAAGCTTAGATCAAGGTACTATTTTAGTAAAATTCAATTTAAAAGATTCTAAAATACAAAGCTTATTAGGAATAAGTAATAGCAAAACAAAAAATGGATATTTTAATTTTTACGTTACTAATTCAAGAGTTGGTTTTGAGGTTAGAAATCAAAGAAATGAAGGAGATACACAAAGTGGTACTGAAAATTTAGTACATATTTATAAAGATGAACCCTTAAATGAAGGGGATAATACTGTTGCTTTAAAGGTTGAAAAGAACAAAGGGTATAAACTTTTTATTAATGGAAAGTTAGTAAGAGATATTGAAGATAGTAATACTAAGTTTTTAAATAATATAGAAAATTTAGATAGTGCTTTTATTGGAAAGACTGATAGATATGGACAATCTAATGAATATAATTTTAAAGGGAATATAGATTTTATGAATATATATAAGGAACCTGTAAGTGATGATTATTTAATAAATAAAACTGGAGAGACTAAGCATAAAGATGAAGTGCTTGTAGATGGAGCTATTAAAACTGATCCTATAGATTTATTTTATAAGGGATTCTTAAATTCTAACAATTATAGAATACCAGCTCTATTCAAAACAAAGGATGGTACTTTAATAGCTTCTATAGATGCTAGAAGACAAGGTGGAGCAGATGCACCTCGTAATGATATTGATACTGCTGTTAGAAGAAGTGAAGATGGAGGGAAAACTTGGGATAAAGGAAAAATAATAATGGATTATCCAGATAGATCATCCGTTATAGATACAACTTTAATTCAAGATGATGAAACGGGAAGAATATTCTTATTAGTAACACATTTCCCTTCAGGATATGGTTTTTGGAATGCTAAATTAGGAAGTGGATTTAAGAATATTGATGGAAAAGAATACTTGTGTCTTTATGATTCATCAGGTAAAGAATTTACTGTAAGAGAAAATGCAGTCTATGATAAAGATGGTAATAAGACAGGGTATACAACAAATAATCTAGGAGATTTATTTAAAGATGGAACCAAAATAGATAATATAAATTCCAGTACATCACCTTTAAAATCAACAGGTACAAGCTATATAAATCTTGTATATAGTGATGACGACGGAAAGACTTGGAGTGAACCAGAGAATATTAATTTCCAAGTCAAAAAGGATTGGATGAAGTTCTTAGGAATAGCTCCAGGTAGAGGAATACAAATAAAGAATGGAGAGCATAAAGGAAGACTAGTAGTGCCTGTTTATTATACAAATGAAAAGGGTAAACAATCTAGTGCTGTTATATATAGTGATGATAGTGGTAAAAACTGGACAATGGGAGAATCTCCAAATGATAATAGAAAATTAGAAAATGAAAAAATAATAAATTCTAAAACTTTATCAGATGAATCACACCAATTGACTGAATGTCAAGCTATTGAAATGCCAAATGGACAATTAAAATTATTTATGAGAAATTTAACTGGATATTTAAATATTGCAACAAGTTTTGATGGTGGAGCTACTTGGGATGAGACAGTAGAGAAGGATACAAGTGTTTTAGAGCCATATTGTCAACTAAGTGTTATAAGTTACAGTAAAAAAGTGGATGGAAAAGATGCTGTTATTTTCTCAAATCCAAACTCAAGTACAAGAGATAGAGTAAATGGTACTGTAAGGGTAGGATTAATCAATCAAGTAGGAACATATGAAAATGGTGAACCTAAATATGAATTTGATTGGAAATACAATAAGTTAATTAAACCAGGTTACTATGCTTATTCTTGTTTAACAGAATTAAGCAATGGAAACATCGGAGTTTTATATGAAGGAACACCAAGTGAAGAAATGTCTTACACAGAAATGAATTTGAAATATTTAGAGAGTGGCTCTAATAATTAAGAATTAATTTATTTAAAGTTTAATTTTTTTATTTTGAAAGGGGTAAAGGATTATGAAAAAGATATGGAAGTATGGAGTATTACTTACGCTACCGCTTGTTTTAGCAGGGTGTGGAAATAAACCTAGTGAGGCTAATAATAAAAATAAAGAGATTACTTCAATTAAGTGGACTGTTGATGGTGAGTTAGAGGCTCAAAAAGGACAAAGTAAAAATATAGGAACAGCAGGATTACTTTATGGTAAAACAAAAGATTATATAGTTGTTGGAGGAGGAGCTAACTTCCCAGATGAGCCAGTAGTTAAAGGAGGAGCTAAAAAGCTTTATCCAGATATATATGTTTTAAAAAATGAAAATGGAAACTTAAAACAAGTAAATCATACAGTATTAGATTATGAAATTGGTTATGGAAGTTCAATAACTGCTGAAGAAGGGATTTATTATGTAGGTGGAAGTCCTAATGAGGATGAAGGTAATAATGTTTCTCTTATTACAACTGATGAAAAGGGAGAGATTAATTTAAAACACGTAGGAGATTTACCTTTTACATTTAGTGATGGTTTTGCTGTTAAAAAAGACAAGGATATTTATTTAGGTCTTGGAAAGCAAAATGGAAAAGCTAGTAATAAGGTATATAAATTTAATATTGAAACAGGGAAAACTGAAGAATTAAAAGAAATTCCTGGAGAAGCTACTAGAAATCAATCAGTTGCTCAATTACTAGGTGATGATATATATGTATTTAGTGGTGGAGATAAAACAGCTTATACAGATGGTTATAAGTATAGCATTAAGGATAATTCATGGAGCCAAGTAGCTAATGTTAAGATTGGAAATGAAGAAATTTCACTTTTAGGTGCTAATTCAGTAAAATTAAATGATGATGAAATGCTTGTTATAGGTGGATTTAATAAGGCTGTTTATGATGATGCCGTTAAGAATTTAAATACTTTAAAAGATGAGAGTTTAGCTGAATTTAAGAAAGAGTATTTTGGAAGAGATCCTCAGGATTTCTCTTGGAATACAAAAATATTAGTTTATAACTCAAAGAATAATGAGTGGAAATCAATTGGAGATGTACCATTTAATGCCCCATGTGGAGAAGCATTAATACTAGATGGTGATAATATATTCTCAATAAATGGAGAAATTAAGCCTGGAATTAGAACAAATAAGATTTATTCAGGTGAATTAATTTATAAAAAATAAGTAGAAAGACTATGACTTTAAATAAAAGTCATAGTCTTTTTAGTTTATTGATCAACTTTATTTAAGTTTTTATTTATTAACTTCATAAAATCAGTTGGAGTTACCACCTTAACTTTAGGATTCTTAGTTAATTTATTTACTACATCATAGACATTGTCCATAGTATTACTCCATACATGAACATATACAAATGTGTAGGAGTTAGGATCATTTATCTTAGTATGACCTGCAAGAACTCTATTATTTATGTTAGAGATAAGTTCATCTTCATTCTCTAATCCTTCCCAAAGTAAATCACGACAAGAAACTACAGGTTTATCATTTGACCATATTATTTTCCCTCCATAACTATTATTTTTATAATAATTAAGATAAAAAAGTCCATTTATGTTTGATTTAGTAGTGTATTTATTCCATAGATCTTTTTTATAAAAGGCATCATCATCAAGTATTAATACATAATTCTGATCAACTTTTTTCATATAATTATTTAATCGGGTTGTGTAGTTATCTAATTTATTAGATGGAAACTTACTTGGATATATATATCCATTCCCAGATGGAGAAACAACAAAGTTGTCATTACAAATTGAATTTTTAGCACTTTTATAGTATTCTTCAAAAACAGTAGGAGCTAAGTAGTAAAGTGATTGGCTTATTGACCATCCTAAATTAAATTTACCTCTATAAGGAGAACCAAACCAATTTTTATTATTATAATTGCTTCCAAGTAGCCACTGTTGATTATCTCCATCGGACATAATAAAGGTTACATAATGAAATCCATCTTCTTGCTTTATTTCTTTTACATTTTTTTGAGTTAGATCCTTTATAGGAAAAGAGCTTAAAACAGAAAGATTATAAGACCAATCAGCAGCAATCATATCAATTCCATACTTTGAAGAAAGTGAAACATTTCCGTGTTCATCAGGTCCCCAACCTAATATACATCCATTATCCTCCATAGAACTAAAAATTTTATCTCTTAAATCTGTACTATTAATGTCTTCATAGAATATAAGAGATTTAGACATTATTGCATAATCTCTTAGGGCAGTGGTTTTATCTGGAGATAACTGTATAACTGTTGAATGGTTTAACCCAGAATTCCATAAGTTATTAAAAGCCCAGTATTTATCTGTATTCCTACAATCATCAATTAAATTAGTAATTCCATGTTCATTTAACCTAGATTCTATAGATTCATCAATAGCTAAAGCATTTTTTAATGAAGCAAGAGTACATGCATTGTTAATTGAAGGTGATCTGTAATTACTATATAGTACATATCCTTTAATATATTGTTTAAAAATGTTCAATAATTCCCATGGGTCTTCAATTTTAATATTTTTAATTTTATATTCTTTTTTAAAATTTTCTAGCCAGATTTTATAGTCACTTTCACTTGAAGGAAGGATATAAATTTGAGTATCTGTCTTATTGGAAATAAGTCCTTGGAGGGTTGCAATCATGGTTTTTTCTGCATTACTCATTTGGCTTTCCATTATTACATAAAGTGACTTGGGAATTATAGAATTTTTTATATAGGGAACATTATCTTTATTTAATAGAGTTAATGAGGATTTAGAATTTAGAAGAAGATTAGAATTTAGGAGAGTAAATGCTTTGGTAATAGTAGGGGAAATGGTAACTATGCAATTTATAACAACTAATAAAATTAAGAAAAATCTTTTAAATATTTTCATTATAAATCCTCCTGTGGCTTTTATTAATAAATAGCTTTTGTTAAATCAATAAATTTATTCTTTATAAAAACCACAAGAGTAAAATTAATAAATACAATGTTTTAAATTTTTATAACATGTTTTTAAAGACGTTAAAACTATTTTATAATTGTATTTTATAAAGTAAAGTATAGGCATAGAAATCTTTATAGAGTTTGTGTTAGAAGTTCAATAGCGATAATACATTCACCAGAGAAAAAGTTGCTTTCTACTTTAAATTTAGGATTAGTCCTAGTCTTTATAGAAAGATTAGATAAGCTACTTATTTTATTGTTCTCAGAGCCTGTAAAGCTTATAATTTCTAAATTGTTTTCTTTAGCTTTAGTTGCTAATTCAACAAGTCTAGGTGTATCACCAGATTGGGAAATTATTATTAATAAGAGTTTATTAGCATTATCTTTATTTAAAAATTGTATGTGAAGTTTTGAAGTTATATTAAATCCTTTTAAAAATAAGGATTCCGATATATAATCGGCAACAATTTGAGAAAAGCCCATACCTGTTACGACTATTTGCTTATCTTTATACTTATTAAGAAGTTTTAAAAAGTTTTCTTTATATGGATTTAGGGAATTTTCAATAGCTTCATAAGGACTATTAGATTTTCTTCCTAAACTTTTATTTAAATTGTCGTAATGGAGAGCATAAATCATATCAGCATAACCATCAAAACCTAGTTTTTTTATAAGCTTATAAATAGTTGCAGTAGAAGTAAAGTTTTCTTTAGCTAGTTTTCTAATACTTATATTTTTTATGTCATTTATATTTTTTTCTAAGTAATTTAGAATATTTATTTCAAGTTCATTTAGATTGTATTTATCAGTAGAATAAAAAAATGTCATAAAATCACCTCTATGAAGTACTGTTTTTTAAGATAAATTATAACATATTTAAATACTTATTTTAGATAGGAGAGTTATTATGAGTAAAAAATTCATTCAAGATCCATGGGCAAATATAAGAACAAGAAATGGTTTAAGAGGAGACGAGGTTATATCTTCCCTTCAAAAATCAATAAGAAGAGGGCTTGTTGAAGAAGCTTGTAAATTTGCTTATGAAATGTACATAACTTCACCTCAAATGGAGGATAAACTTTGGAGAAGACTTATAACAATCACTGTTGAAGATATTGGAATGGGAGATACTAATGCACCAATTTTAATAAATAATTTAAATACTATGAGAAAAGAGTTTGACTATGCAGATGGAGATAGACCTATATTCTTCATACATGCTATTAGATATCTTTGTGCATGTGAAAAAGATAGATCAAGTGATTTACTTAAAAATATAGTTATTAAAGGCTTTGCAATGGGAGAAGTTCCAGAAATTCCTGATTACGCTTTAGATAAGCACACAGTTAGAGGCGCTGAAATGGGAAGAGATTCATTCCATTTTTTACATGAAGCAAGTAAAGTTATACCTCAAATGAATGTAGATAATGACTATAAAGAAAGATATGAAGAAATACTTAAGGTTTATAAAGCAGAAGATGCCGTTGAATCAGCATTTAAATATAATGGATTTCAATATTAATTAAAAGATAAATCTCTTTAAGGGGTAGGACTAATTGAGAGATAAATTAACATCTCTCAATTCAAAAAATTCTTTGAGGAAGAATTTTGAGTTTTATTTAATAGGACAAGTGTATACGAGATTAAGGATTAAAATTTTATAAGGGGATAACTTAAGATGGAAAACAAATTTTTAGCTAAATTAGATGAAAAACTGTCTCCTTTAGGAGCGAAATTAGGGAACCAAATACATTTAAGAGCCATATCAGCAGGAATGATGATGCCTCTTGCACTTATAGTTGTTGGAGCTTTATTTTTAATAATAGCTAATCCACCAATAACTATGGATTTAGTAGATGTGAATACATCAAATATACTTATTAAATTCTTAATTAATTGGAAAAACTTTTCCACTGAAAATTATGCTTTATTAACAGCACCTTTTAATATGACAATGGGGATATTTGGTCTTCTAAGTGTTTTCGGAATTTCTTATTCATTGGCAAAGGAATATAAGTTAAATGCACCAATAGTAGGATTAATATCAACTTCTATTTTTCTTATGGTTGCAGCTCCTGCTATTGAGGGAGGAATAAGTACTCAATTTTTAGGGGCAGATGGATTATTTGTAGGAATAATAATATCAATTTTGTCAGTTGAAATAACAAGATTTATAGAGTTAAAGGGATTAAAAATGAAATTCCCAAGTTCAGTTCCACCAGCAGTAACATCTTTTGTCAACTCTATACTTCCAGTGTTAGCTAACATAGTAATAATATATGGGTTAAATATTATCTTAGTTTCTATGATAGGTAAAAATATTCCTGAGGCAATAATGAGCATATTAACACCAGCTTTATCAGTTGTAGATAATATTGGGGGATTCTTATTTATAATAACTTTTGGAAATATTCTTTGGTTATTTGGAATTAATGGAACATCAATAATATTTCCAATACTATTTTCACTTGGAATAACTAACACTGGAATTAATAGTGAGCTTATAGCGGCAGGACAAGATCCAACAGCACTTATGAATCTTCAGATGTTTAGAATAGCTATAATGGGGGGAGCTGGAAATACCTTAGGTTTAGTTCTACTAATGTGTAAGAGTAAATCTATACATTTAAAGTCATTAGGTAGATTATCATTAGTACCAGGTATTTGTGGAATTAATGAGCCAATAATATTTGGAGGACCAATAGTATTTAATCCAATACTTGCCATACCATTTATTTTAACGCCAATAGTTACTTGTGGCTTAACATATTTTGCTCAATTAACTGGGTTTATAACACCAGGATACATAGTAGATCCATCATTTACACCATTTTTTGCACAAGCATATTTATCATCTTTAGATGCTATGAATGTTCTTTTTGTATTTTTACTTATACCAGTAAGTATGGTACTTTATTATCCATTCTTTAAAATCTTTGAGAAAAATACAATGAAGAATGAAATGGTTGCTACTAACTAAATAAATTTATGATTTAAAATAATTATTGAATTTCTTTAGTTAATTATATATACGGATTAATAAAATAAAAACTCTATAAAATAAATAATAAGTTTAAAGCATTTAGGAGATTATACCTAAATGCTTTTTTTATTAATTTTAGATTACATATTTTAATAAATGAAGAAGGCGAAGAATAGAATAAATAATATAAACTTTGTTAAGTAAGTAGGAGAAGAGATGAGAATAGAAAATAGTGTGTTTTTCAGAAAAACAGAATTAAGAAGTTTTTGCACATATAGATTTATTTTTGGGATAAGCTACAGTCTTATGATTCCCATAATTCCATTGTTTTTTGATTCTATAGGTATGGAGACTGTTGTAATAGGTACTGTTATGTCTTTATACGGTGTTAGTAAGACACTAGCACAAATGCCTTTTGGAATTATTTCAGATAGGATGGGGGATAAGTTAAGTTTAAAACTGAGCATTGGTCTAATGGCATTTGTTCCAATTGGATATACCTTAACTAATAATACATTAGCGGTAGGAGCTTTATATGTAATACAGGGAGCAGTTTTAGGTATGGCGGCTCCGGCTACTTATTCTATACTAGCTAGGTCATTAGATTCTAGAAGAAGAGGAGAGTGTACAGGTTTTGCATCAGCAGTTTTCACCTTTAGTGGAGGAATAGGTGCAGCAATCGCAGGATATATTGTAACGCAGTTAAATGATTATAATACTGTATTTTACTTAGCTTCCTTTGGAGTATTTATTACTTTAATTTATATTTCCTTAAAGATAACTAAGGTGAAAGTAAGTAAAGCATGTGGAGGAAATAAAGTAGGTTTAACCTGTATATTAGGAGAGTTAAGAAGAAAGGGTCTTATGCACAAGGTTTTAGTTCTTGGATCAATAGCCTTTCTAGGAGACTATATATATTCTTGTGTTATAGCACTTTTTCACTTTTATGGACAAGATGTTTTAGGAGCATCGGTTTCTTATACCTCATCAATAATATCAGTTTATCTTTTGGTATTTGGCTTAGGAGCTCCAATAGCAGGATATGTTAGTGATAAGATAGGAAATAAGAAGCAACTATTTTTATCTTTTACCGTAATGAATTTAACATTACTTTCTTTAATAATAATTAGAAGTATACCAGTTTTTACAGTAGTTATAATAATGTATTTTTTAGGAGCTACTTTTTTAAACGCAGCTCTTCAAAGTTCTCTTTCAGAATTTGGGGACAATCACATAGTAAAAGGCTTTGTTTTTGGTTTTGTTGGTTCATCAGAATCTTTAGGTTATGCCTTAGGACCACTTATTTCAGCATATATTTATGAAATTAATAAAAATTATCTATTTTTAGGTTTACTAATAGTTTCAGTCTTAGTTACAGCTTTATATATAATATTCTTTAATAAAGTTAAGATATAGGATTGAATAATAATTTAAAGTATGAAGGATACTAAAGAAAAACTCAATTTAAGGAGTTTGCCATGGACATAAGAAATAATGTTTTATTTAAGAAGAAGGAGCTATTAAATTTTTGTATTTTAAGATTTATATTTGGTATAAGTTATAGTTTTATGATACCAATAATATCTCTTTATTTTGATTCACTTGGAATAGGCACATTATTAATAGGAATAATAATGTCACTTTATGGAGTGAGTAAGGCATTAGCTCAGGTTCCTTTTGGTATGGTTTCAGATGCCATAGGAGATAAGTTATTACTTATAGTTGCTCTTGTTTTAATGTCTTGTATTCCTTTTGCATATACCATTTTTCATACAAAGATTTTAGCAGGGAGTATATATATAATTCAAGGGGCAGTTTTAGGAATGTCAGCACCAGCAAATTATTCTATACTTTCAAGATCTTTAGATGAAGAAAAGCGAGGAGAATGTACAGGATATGCCTCAGCGGTCTTTACTCTTGGAGGTGCTATTGGAGCTATTATAGGAGGATTTATAGTATCTAATATAAATAACTATAATATGGTTTTTTATGTATCATCAATAGGAATAATAATTTCACTTATATTTACGGTATTTAAAATTAATAAGTCGGAAAAGATCATGGATAAGTGCAAAAAGTCAAAGGGAAAACTGGGGTGTAGAATAAGGGTTATAGTAGAGGATATTAAAGAAAATAAACTGGCACCTAAAATAATCTTATTAAGTTCAGTAGCCTTTTTAGGTGATTTTATATATGGATGCATAGGCTCTATGTTTCCTTTTTATGGTCAAGATGTTTTAGGAGGAACAATATTTTATACTTCATCAATAATTTCAATTTACTTATTTGTTTTTGGCTTATTTGCTCCTTTAGGTGGATGGACTAGCGATAAAATAGGAGTGAAAAGACAATTGTTTTTATCCTTTATAGTTATGAATCTATCTTTATTTGCATTATCTTTTATAAGAGGTATAACCTTATTTACCATTGTAATAATCATTTATTTTTTAGGAGCAACATTTTTAAATGCATCACTTCAAAATTCATTAATGGAATTTGGAGAAGATGAGAATATAAAGGGAATAGTTTTTGGATTTGTTGGAGCATCAGAATCTTTAGGCTATGCAGTAGGTCCATTAATTTCATCATATGTATATAAAATAAATAAAGGATGGCTATTTCTAGTGTTATTAGGAATATCACTTATAGTATCATCAATATTTTTATTGTTAAAGAATAAAGCTTTAACAATAAAAGTATAAACACTAAAGATGAAATAAATATAGTTAAGTATAAAAATAAATTAGAAGGATTACATAGTTGTAATAACTGTAAATAGGAGTGTAGAAATAATGAAAAAAGTTATCTTAATTACAGGAGCAAGCTCTGGAATAGGTTATGCAACAGCTAAATTATTATTAGAAGAAGGGAATACTGTATATTGTACTGCAAGAAGAGTAGAGAGAATGAAAGAGCTTGAAAAAATTGGTGGTAAGTTAATGCATTTAGATATCAGAGATGAAGAATCAGTACAAAAAGCAGTAGAAACCATAATCAAAAACGAAAGTAGGATTGATGTGGTCTTTGCTAATTAAGGATATGCTTGTGCAGGAGCAGTAGAAACTATAGATATAGATGCTGCAAAAGCAGAGTTTGATGTTAACTTATTCGGAGTAGTAAGAACTATTAAGGCTGTTATGCCTCAAATGAGAAAGCAAGGATATGGACATATTATTGTAACATCTTCTTTAGTAGGAGTGGTTTCCACACCAATGATGTCCTTCTATCCAGCTTCAAAGCATGCATTAGAAGGTATGATTGATGGTTTTAGAATGGAAAGTGCGAAAAGTGGAATTAAAGTGGTGAAAATACAACCTTCATTTATTGATACTGAATTTATAGATCCAGCTATGAAAACACTTGAGAAGGCATCAAAATCAGAATGTGCTGGAGCTTACAAAGAAGAATTTATGTTATTTAAAAAAAGCTTTACTAAATTAATTACCAATGCACCACCACCAATAAAGGTGGCAAGAGTTGTATCAAAAATAATTTCTAAGAAAAAGCCTAAAAGTCAGTATTCCGTAAATATTGACTGTGTATTATGTAAAATATTAAAAAGAGTATTTGGAGATTTGGCAATAGATAAATTAATGACTAGAATATTTTTGAAATAAAGAATAGTTACTATGAATAACAAAAACAATGTAGTAAAAATATAATACATTATTTTTGTTATTTTTTTTATGTTCAGAAATGATAATTTATATGGCTTTTTTTATATTAAAAAATGTCAAAGTATCCTTTATGACCAAAATTAATTTTAAATTCTCATAATATTTAAATATTTTTATTTTGTTGATACTATGTAACCATAGTAAACTATAAGAAAAAGAGGGAAATGATTTAAATGAATTATTTGGGAGAGAGTTTAAAATTACATGCAGAAAAGGTTGAAACAATAGATAATTTAAGTTTAGCTTATACACAAGGAGTTGCAGAGTCTTGTAGAAAAATAAATGAAAATAAAGAACGTTATATAATTAAGTTAAAATAGTAGATTATTGAAAGGTGAGAAATATTATATGGAAGAGAAAATAATGGTAGAGATAAAAGAACTTAGAAGAGAAGAAATAGATGAGATTATGAGAATATGGCTTGAAAGTACAATAAAAGCTCATGATTTTATTGAAAAAGAATATTGGGAAAAGAATTATAATGTTGTAAAGGAAGTTTATATCCCAATGGCTGAAACCTTTGTTTATTATGAGGATAAAAAAATAAAAGGTTTTATAAGTATAATCAATAAGGAGTTTATAGGTGCTTTATTTGTCGATGTTGAAAGTCAAGGATTAGGAATAGGTAGTAAGTTACTTGATTTTGTTAAGCTTAGATATAAAAATATAAGTTTAGCTGTTTATAAAATGAATGAAAAAGCAGTTAAATTTTATATAAATAATGGGTTTAAAATAATTAAGGAACAAGAAAATGAGGATTCAGGATTTGTAGAATATATAATGAAAAGTTAAAGGGATTATAAGGGAAATGAGGAGTAGATATGAAAGGTTTGGAATTAAATGAAAAGTTTTATTTTGAAGTAGTGAAGCCACTGATTGAGGATGAATTTCCTATGATAAAAGAGAAATATGCTGCTGGGCTTATAGGATATGGATCAGATGTTTTAGGAAATGATGATGAATTATCCAGAGACCATGAATGGGGGCCAAGATGTCATATATGGCTTAGTAATGATGATTATGATAAGTATGCAGTAGATATAGATAAAATGCTGTTAGATAAGTTACCTATATCATATAAGGGATACTATACAAGATATGTTTATGATAAGGATTATAGAGCATTAGTAACAGTGCCTACAAAGAAGAATTCATTTCATCATATTGGAATAACTACAGTGGAAAGGCATATGAAGATTCAATTTGGAATTAAGAAAAAGCATGGTGAATACAGTTTATCAGATCTGGAATGGTTATGCATTCCAGAACAAAAGCTATTGGAACTTACAAGAGGAAATATTTTTGAGGATAAAATAGGTGAAATTACAAATGTAAGAGAAAAATTTAAATATTATGATGATGAGATATGGAAATATAAACTTTTATATTGTTGGGATGAAATATCATACTTAGAGTTAATTCCTTTATGTTTTGCTAGAGGAGATGAAATTGGTGGAAAGATATGCTTAAATAGGGTAATTGAAAATATAATAAGGATAACATATTTATATAATAAGACTTATTATCCAGGTTATTTAAAATGGTATGGCTATGAATTTTCTAAATTACCTAAAATAGCTAAGGATATAGAGGAAAATATAAAACTTTGTCAGGAATCATCAGATATAAATATAATTATGAATAATATAAGATCTATTATTGAAGTCTTATTAAAGACACACAATGAAATAGGTATTACTGAAACTTTAAATATTGAAAATAGTAAGACTAATAGAGGACTTTGTAATATTTCTGTTGGTAATGTTACGAATTCTATAGAGAAAAGTTTATCAGAGAAATTTAAGGCTCTAGGTGTAAGGGGAGCATGTGACCAATGGATTACCAATTCAGATTTATTGGTTTGGTCTGAAAATTTTACTGAGTTAAAAAGAATATATGAAAATAAAACTTTAGATAGAAGTGGAATTGGTGATATGATTGTGTAATAATTAATATTATAAGAGAAATTTTTCTTAATAATATAAGTGATATCTTTAATTTGAGGTAATTAAGATTATATTTAGTAAAAAAAGATAATAAAGAAAAACATAAGATTATACAATAACTAAAGGTTTTATATGGTATAAGGAGAGTGAGCAAAATGAAAAAGTGTTTATATTGTGGAAAAGATTTAGAAAAAGAACCAAAGGAAAATTATATAGAAAATAAAGTAGGATATTTCTGTAGTGAAGATCACTTTGATAAATATATACTTTCTTTAACTCCAGAAGAGTATATAAAAGTTCAAAATTCTTTCTGCGTATGTAGTGATGAATAGTTTAAATTATTTTTTATTTGCAAAATTTATCAATAATATTAATTTATAATATATATCATGCATTTAAACATTCTTAAAATTTTAATAAAAAGGAAGTTTAAAGGCATAATTGAGAAAAAATTTAAGATAAATAAGATATAGCAACATGTATCAAGAGCTTATGATACATGTTGCTTTTTTAGTTAGGTTTAGAGTTTTACTTAATAGCAAAAACTTTTCCAAAAGAAAATCTAACTAAAGGAGATATTATTAATAAATTAAGTGGTAATGCTATAATAAAATTTCTTGCAATACAGTAAGGGTATATTTTTATTGCTTCTAAATTGAAGCCAGCAACAACTATAGAGCCATAAAGAGACATTAATAAAACCATTCCTATAACCATACAAGTAGATATAGCTATAACAATTTTAAGAGGATGTGTATTTTCAGTTGGTTTAACTATTTTAAAGGCAAGAGGTTTAGCAAGTTTACTCACTACAAAAACATCTAAAAAAAGTGCTACAATGAATCCAAACCAAAAGTCTTTAAATAAGTTTGAAAGCAAGCTTGAATTTAGTCCATCATTTAAAATCATATTATATACTGTCATACAAAGTACCATGCCAAAACACATCATTAATGTAAAAGTAAATTTTTGAAATTTAGTGTTTCCCATAAAAAAATCCTCCTAGGTAAAAAAATAAAGTCAACTAAGTTGACAAGCTATATTATAACAATAAAGAAAAGAAAAAGTCAACTAAGTTGACTTGGGGTATCAGGATTATAAATTTAGGTTAAATAATTATTTAGAGATTAAACTACATAGTAGGGAATTTTATATTGAATTATGTAAATTTAAATGAAAGATTAAAATGCAAATCTTAATGTGATAAAATGTATTAAAGTACGAATAAGTAAAAAAGATAATAAATAAAATTATTATAAATAGGTGAGGTAATGAATAAAGAGTTAAATATAATAGACTTAGTAAGTGAAAAACATATAGTTCTTAGAAGAGAAGTTGAAGATAGATGGTTAAAAGAAAATAAAGAGGAAATTTCTCATACAGAGGCAATGCTTTTGGCTAAAATTAGTATGGGGAAAATATCTATTGCAGAGGTTGCTAGGCAGGCGAATGTTTCAAGACAGGCAATGTTTAAATGTGCAAAGAAATTAGAGAGTAGAGGCTATTTAAAGTTTAAAAAGACAGAAAGTAATAGTAAATATACAGAACTTACTGAAATGGGAGTAGAATATTGCAAAAAAAATAATGAGCTTAAATTGATTATAGAGAAAGAGATAGAAAAGACTATAGGTAAGGAAAATTTAGAATTTATAAAAGAAATATTAAAAAAAAGATGGATAGAATAGAATGTTAACTAGGATATAGCATTAAATATAAGTATAGTGAACTAGACAAAAAAAGCTAAAACCCTTCTATAATAATAAACACATAAAAAGGAGCTATATTAAATATTTTATATAGCTCCTTTTAGGATTTTGTATAAATGTATATTAAAAGTTTAAGTTAACCGGGGGATTAACTTAATTCAGTATGTCGTAAATATCATTTAAATTTCTTACTACTAAGATATTTCTATATTTTATTTTTGTGAAAATGTAGGATTTAAGATCTCTACATAATATTATTGGAGTAATACCAAACTTCATAGCAGCTTCACAATTTTTAGGATTATAATCAATAAATATTGATTCCTCAGGTTGAACATTAAGTTCTTGTAAAGCTAGTCTAAACATAAGTTCATTTGGCTTAGTTATTCCTTTTTGAGAAGAAATTATAAATGAAGAGAAATATTTTCTTAAATTCATGTTTATAAATATGCCTTCTAAAGATGGCCAAGCATCTGATACTATTGCTAGTTTATATGATTGACTTAGTTTTTGAAGAGTACTAGGCACATCTTCAAAGAAGGTATATTTTTCATAATTGTATACATAATCATTTGTTATTGATTTAATATCATCCTTAATTAATCCTAATTCAGGAAGATTATCAGAAAAAATTTTATAAAATTCTAAAAAGTGAGTATATTCATCACTTTCAGTAAGAATAAACTTCTGCTTGTCTATATATTCATAAGCCTTAGAAAAGGCTTCTTTTTGTCTAGATTTTTTTATAGAATCAAATTTATGTCTGTCCACGTATTTGAAAAAGTTAGGTGTTATAAACCAATGACCAGTAGAAGACTGGTTCAAAACTCTACCTGAATCAAATAAAATTGCTTTAATTTTTGTTTTATTTAAATTACTCATACGTAAACCTCTCCTTATAATGTCTCATATAGGTAATAAGCATATTTATTATAATTTAATGTTTTATAAAAATTTGAGTAGTTCTAGTCCTTTAGTTAATAAGTATGTTTATTACATTTAAACAACCTTATATGGGTAAAAGAAGTGTTGATTTTTTAGTTTAGAATAGGGTCATATACTTATCTCTAAACAGTAAGGAAAGATTCTGTAAATTTCAGATCTTAGGGAAAATAATCTTAAATTTATGACTAAAAAATCAACACTTTTATAGGAATAGATTAAGAAATAAATGTTCTTAATAACTTTGTTATTATGGTAATATAGGTATTTATTTATTACAATATTTATATATGAATATAAAACTTACTTGAAAAGTTTATGATATTAAGTTGAATGAAATTCAATTAGGTATATTTTTGTGCGAATTATTAAGCATACAATAGCTTTAATAAAAGAGAAAAGAAAGTTTAGTGGAATAATAAATTTTTGGAGGGATGCATTTGAAAAAGGAATTAGATGAAATTAAAAAAATAGAAGAAGATATTGAAGTTAAAATAGAATCCATAAAAAATGAAGATAGAGAAGAAAAGCATGACATTAATAAGGTTAAGGTTTTAAAAAACACTATATATGATAAAACTTCAAAAGTTTTTGTTTATAATTTAAAGAAACTTATTCAACTGGAAGGAACTCAAAAGAGATTAGCAAAGAAAATAGGTGTTTCAGAGGATTTACTTTCAAAATACAAATCTGGAGAGGCTTTTCCGTCAATAGAAACCTTAATGTATATATGTAAAATATATGATTTGAGTTTAGATAAATTTTTAAATAGAACTTTAACTGCAATGGATATTGATAATTTAGAAAATAATCAGGGGATTGATGAAGAAATATTTGAGAAAATATATTATGCATATTTCTTAATAACTAACATAGGAAAAGAAGGGGGAATTCATGAAGGAAGAATTGAGTTTAGAAATGAAGAGGTAAT
The DNA here is from genome assembly GCF_057782475.1 of Clostridium sp. LIBA-8841. Taxonomy (NCBI): domain Bacteria; kingdom Bacillati; phylum Bacillota; class Clostridia; order Eubacteriales; family Clostridiaceae; genus Clostridium; species Clostridium sp. LIBA-8841. The sequence goes on from NZ_CM173488.1 coordinate 1,061,010, forward strand.
ATTTAAAATCCTTTCTATGGGAGAAGTAGTTAAATCCTTTAAAGGAAGCTACATAATTTCAGAAAAACTAATATTTTTTAATTTGCAAAGCAAACATGATGGTATAGCTTATATAAATATGATAAAACCAAACTTAAATAAAAATAAATATATTGGTGGATTAGCTTTAATGATGTTACCATCAGATGCAAATAGCAAACCTTGTGTTCAAAAAATCTTGATTAGCAAAACGAGAATAGATAGAGAAGAGCATAAAGGAGAATTAAAGAACTTTTTAAAGTTCCCTGAAAAGAGTAAGGAACTTGGTAATATAAAAATTTCTCAATGGGAAGATGAAGAGGTTTATGATTTTATAAGTAATTATTAGAGAATATAAATTTTTCTATATAACTAATAAAGGATGAAATGAATTAAGTGAATTTACAAGTTATAGTAGTGAACTGTAAAATCACTTTTTTATAAGAAAGGAGAAGCTACTGGATAAATAAAGATATATCTATTTTATATTCAGTAGCGTTAATATGATATGAAAAAATGGAATAATGGTGCAAAAGATAAAAAGTTTATAGCCTCATATAGTGGAGGGAAAGATAGTACATTAGCTTTATATAAAGCAATGCAAGAAGGAACAGCCGTAGGTATTATTGTAATGATGGAGGAAGATGGAGAGAGATCAAGAGCTCATAGTCTTTTTCCATCTGTGCTTAAGGCACAAGCAGAAGCAATTGGACTACCTCTTTTTACAGCAGCTACAAATTGGAAAAACTATGAAAAAGTTTTTGTGGAAAAATTAAAAGAAGCAAAAGATTTAGGTGCAGAGGTACTTGTAACAGGAGATATTGATGTGCCAGAAGAGGAGTGTTGGCATGAAATAGTTACTAGTGGTGTAGGTCTTGAACTTGGTATGCCTCTTTGGAGAAAAAGTCATAAGGAAGTAGTTGAAGAATTCATTAATTTAGGATTTGTAACTAAGATTGTTACCATTAATCTAAATAAAGGAATGAGGAAAGAAGATTTAGGAAGAACTCTTACTTTTGATTATATGAGAGAGTTAGAGAAAAGAGGAATTGATCCTTGCGGTGAGGCTGGAGAATTTCATACTACGGTTATAGCAGGACCACTTTTTAAAGAGGAATTAAGAGTTAAACATGGAGAAATCATATCAGATGGAGATTATATGTACTTAACTTTGGAATTAGAAGAAGATATATAAATAGCATCTTAGATTGTAATAAAAAAGTAAAGTGCTCTAACACTCTACTTTATAAAATTTTAGTTTTATTAGGTAACTGGTATAATTAAATTTTTAGTTTATAAAAATAGTAGCCTTCCAATTGGGAGAGGAGGCTACTATTTTTTTATATAGTGGTTAGTTTAGTGTTATTTAATAACAAAAGCATCTTTTTTTAGAAGTTAAAAAATCTACAAATTTCTGCTCATAATAATTTAATTTATAATTTTTTCTAAATACAATATAATACTTAAAAGGCATGTCTATATTTTCTAAACTAATTTTCTTAAATGAACCACATCTTAATTCATGAGTTATTGATATTTCAGGCAAGAAAGAGTACCCTTGTCCAAAAGCAATAGAGGATTTTATTGACTGAGGGGAATTAAGAGATAAAACAGAATTTAAGTTATCAATATTAATTCCATTGTCTTTTAATATAGTTTCTAATAGTAGTCTATTTGCAGAACCTTCCTCTCTTACTATTAAAGGTAATTTATAAAGCTCATCAATATTAAGAGATTTAATAGTAGTATCCTTTCCACCAACTAAAACAAGTTTATCTGGCATTAAAGGTAGTATTTCAAAATCATTATTAGGATTAGGCTTACCTTGTATAATTCCCATATTTGTTTCATGATTAGATAGTTTTTTTAGAATATTTGAAGTATTATCTATTTCCATAGAAATATCAGTATTATAATGTATTTCTTTGAATGTATATATACTGCAAGGCATAACATGCTCACCTAAACTTTTACAACAAGAAATAATTAATTTAGATTTAACATTTTTTAATTCATTTAATTTCTTTTGTAAATTATCCTCTATAGATAGCATAGAATCAGCAAATTCAAAGATAATTTCTCCAGCTTCAGTTAGACTTACTCCAGTGTTACTTCTATTCAACAATTTAAAGTTAGTTTCATTTTCAAGTTTTTGAATTTGCATACTAACACCAGGTTGAGTTAAATGCAATTGTTTTGCAGCTTTAGAGATACTATTGCATTTAACTGTGGTATAAAAGGAACGAAGATACGTCAAATTCATATTCTCACATCCTAAATATTATTTTAAGTAGCTAATTTATAGACTATATAGTAATAAATCTATTTTATGTATAAAATTAATTTTACATGAAAACAATTTACTTTTAAATATGTATAGGTATATAAAAATAATAACAATATTTTAATATTAAAAGAAGTTTGTTTATTAAATAATGTATATAACAAACTGTTATTATACATAACATAGTTTTATTATGTGTGATGATGTTTTGTGTGATATTATTACTACGATGTCTTGATTAAGTATATTTTTTTAAGATAAAAATTTAACAATTTAAATTATAAGTTATTTGTTAGGGAAAGGTTGGAAAATAATAATGGGTAAAAAGATAGTTATTGTTGGCGGCGTTGCAGGGGGAGCTTCAACAGCAGCAAGGCTTAGAAGATTAGATGAAAATAGTGAAATAATAATGTTTGAAAGAGGACCACACGTTTCATTTTCAAATTGCTGCTTACCATATCATTTAAGTGGAAAAGTTGCAAATCATGAGGATTTAGTTCTTATGATTCCTGAAAAATTTTATAGTCAATACAGAATTGATGCAAGGATTTATACAGAAGTAACTTCAATTAATAGAAAAGCTAAAGAAGTAACTGTAAGAAATGTTGTAAGTGGAAAAGAATACACTGAAAGCTATGATAAGTTGGTTCTTTCACCAGGTGCGAAGGCTATAGTACCACCGATTAAAGGTGTTGAAAATGTAAACATATTCACAGTGAGAAATGTTGTTGATATAGCAAAATTAAATTCTTTTATAAAAGATAGTAGTAGCAAGAATATATCGGTAATAGGTGGAGGCTTTATTGGTGTTGAAGTTGCTGAAAACTTAAGTGAAGCTGGATATAATGTAACATTAATTGAAGCAATGGATCAAATAATGAAACCTTTTGACTATGATATGGTTCAAGTTTTGCATAAGGAAATATATGATAAAGGCATAAACCTAATTGTTGGAGACAAGGTAAGCTCTTTTGAAAAAGATACTGTAGTATTAGAATCAGGAGAGAAAATAACTTCAGATGCTGTAGTTATGGCAATAGGTGTTACTCCAGAAACTGATTTAGCAAGAGAGGCTGGATTAGAAATAGGGACAACTGGTGCAATAAAAGTTAATCAAAATTACTTGACAAATGATATGGATATATATGCGGTTGGAGATGCTGTTGAAGTTTATAATGCATTAACTAACTCAATAACAAAATTACCATTAGCAGGACCAGCTCAAAAGCAAGCAAGAGCTGTTGCAGATCATATCCATGGAAGATCATCAAGAAATAGTGGATATATTGGATCATCATGTATTAAAGTATTTGATTATAATGGAGCTTCAACAGGATTAACAGAAAGTCAGATAAAAGCTTTAAATTTAAATTTAAACTATGAAGTTGTAAGAGTTATACCTCAAGATAAGGTAGGATTAATGCCAGGTAGTGAGCCGTTACACTTTAAATTAATATTTGAAGTTCCAACAGGAAGAATTTTAGGAGCACAATCAATTGGTAAAGGAAATGCAGATAAGAGAATAGATATAATAGCAACATTAATAAAAATGGGTGGAACTGTAGAAGATTTAAAAGATTTAGAACTTTGCTATGCACCACCATTTGGAACAGCTAAGGACGTTGTAAATCATGCTGCATTAGTTGCTTCAAATCTTTTAGAAGGAGCATTTAAACAAGTTTATGTACATGAAGTGAGAGATTTAGTGGAAAATGGAGCATATATAATTGACGTTAGGGAAGTTGATGAATATAAAGTGGGTCATATTAAAGGAGCTAAAAACATTCCACTAAGTGAAATAAGAGATAGATTAGATGAAATACCAACTGACATACCAGTTTACTTACATTGTAGAAGTGCTCAAAGAAGTTACAATGCATGCTTAGCATTACAACATTTAGGATTTAATAATATCTACAATGTATCTGGTGGATTTATGGGAATAAGCTTCTATGAATATTATAATGATAAGGTTAATGATAGAGAGCCTATAGTTACAGAATATAACTTTAATTAAATTTATAAAAAATCTATGGTGTTTTAGTAAAAACAAATAAAACACCATAGCTGAAATAATAATATTAAATAGTGTTTGCTAATTAAAAGAAATTAATGGGGGAAATTTAAATGAAAAAGTATACGGAATATATTATTGGATTTGTGCTACTTGCTGCAATTTTAATGATAGGAAAGATTAATCTTGGTAGTCCAATGTTATTTTTTAGACTACTAGCAGGTTTAGGATTAGGTTATGCTCTTACAAGATCACTTTTTGGATTTGCAGGAGGGGTAAATAGAAGTTATAGAGCAGGATCTACAAAATTAATGAGAAAATTGATGATATTATTTGTAGGAACTGCAATAGTAAGTGTTTGCTTTTTTATAGGACAAGATCCAACACAATATGATTTATGGGTTAATCCTATCAATTTAGGACTTATACTAGGTGGAATAATATTTGGTTTTGGTATGGCATTTTCTAGTTGTTGTGCATCGGGGGTTCTTACTGATGTAGTAACAGGATTACCACGTGCTTTAATAACTCTAATATTCTTTGGAATGGGTGTATATGTAGGATTCCCACTTCAAAGTATTGATTGGATAAAGAATTCACTAATATCAACTGAGACATTTGCTAATGGAGTATTTTTACCAGACTTATTTAAATGGGACGGATTAGAAGGATATTTAGGAGCAATAATAGTAACAATTGTTTTTGCAGGTATAGCAATTTGGGTTGCGAAAATATATGAAGAAAAAAGAAAAGCTCAAAATACTTATTTGGGCGTAGATACAGAAATTCTTCAAGAAAAAATTCATGAAGACAAAGAGCCATTTAAATTATTTAGCCACAATACTTATGAAAAGTTATTTGTAAGACCATGGACTCTTGGAATGGGAGCAGTTGTAATTGGAGGTATATTCACATTATTAATGGGTGTAACTAAAGCTGGATGGGGAGCATCTACTCCTTATGGATTCTGGTTTGGTAGATTACTTGTAGCATTTGGAGTTTCTCCAGAAAGTGTAGCTAGTTTTGCTGGTAAACCAATAGAAATGTTTACGGCACCATTTTTCTCAAATGGAATGAATGTACAAAACATTGGTATAATATTAGGAACACTTGTTGCATTACTTTTGGCAGGAAGTTTTACTGCGACTTTTAAGGCGGGATTATCAATAAGTGGAAAAGAAGCTTTAATATATATTGTTGGTGGTTTTGCTATGGGATTTGGAACAAGATTATCAAATGGTTGTAATGTAGGAGCTCTTTATACACCAATAGCTAACCTATCTTTATCAGGTTGGATATTCTTTGTTTTCTTAGTAGTAGGTGGAATTTTAGGAAATATCGTTTATAAAAAGCTATTAATGAATAAGAGCTGCAATTATAATTATCAAGAATCTAAGTAGTTTGAAAAAGCTATAATTGGTTAATTTAAAACAAAAACTAATTATAGCTTTTTTCTTTTAGAAAATTTTATTTTTTATATTTAATTAGATTAGTTAAGAATGGAGATAATTATGAGAGAAAATAAATTGAGTAAAATAGATATATTTTCAATAGTATTAGGTGCAATAATAGGCTGGGGTTCTTTTATGTTGCCTGGAACAAAATTTTTAAAAGAATCAGGAGTAGTAAATACATTTTTAGGACTTGCACTTGGTGTTATATGTATAATAATCATTGAAAAAAACTATTTAATAATGATGAAAACTCATGATGAAGAAGGTGGAGAATTTTCTTATACATATAATAATTTAGGTAAGAAACATGGTTTTATTGTGGGGTGGTTTTTAACACTTGCGTATTTTACAATGATTCCGTTAAATGCCACTGCCTTTCCACTTGTAATCAAAAAGATATTTGGTGGGGTTTTAGAGTTTGGCTATTTATATAATATTGCTGGATATGATGTTTACTTAGGAGAAATATTAATGTCCAGTATAATAATAATTGCATTTGCTTCATTAAATTTAAAGGGGATAAAGAAAACAAGTAAAGTTCAAAATGTAATAATTTTTAGTTTAATATTAATGATATTAGTTGTTGGAGTAGGAATGTTAATTAAAGGAGATAGAACTAATTTTGTTAAGACATATATTGAAACATACTCCTTTGACTTAAGCCAAGTATTAAAAGTATTTGCAATAACACCTTTTGCATTTATAGGATTTGATGCCATTCCACAATTAAGTAGGGAATTAAATTTTTCTAAGAAAAAAGCATCAAGAGTTGCAATTGTTTCTCTAGTAATAGGAGCATTAATTTATAATGTATTGAATATTATAACAGCCTTAGCTTATTCACCTGAACAAGCAAGTGGTTTAGAGTGGGCAGCGGGAAGTGCAGTATTAAGTACATTAGGCAAGGGCGCTTTCTTATTATTGATTATAGCTTTAACTGCGGCAGTATGGAGTGGAATAAATGGTTTTATGATTTGTAGTTCAAAATTATTGGGATCTATAGCTAATTATAAAATACTTCCTTCGAAAATTGGTGAGGTAAACAATAATGGAGTTTTTGGAAATGCCATAATCTTTATAACAATAGTTAGCTTAATAGCACCTTGGTTTGGTAGAGAAGCAATAATTTGGATAGTAGATATGTCATCATTAGGGGCTTCAGTTGCATATCTTTATGTGTCTTTAATAGGGATAAAAAAAGCTGAAAATAAAAAGAATAAAATAATAGCAATAATAGGTGTAGTTATAAGTATAATATTTGTCATGTTATTACTTTTACCAATTTCGCCAGCAGCATTAACTAAAGAATCTATAATAGCCTTAATAATATGGTGCATAGTAGGAAGTATCGCGTATTATAGGATTCAACATAAAAAAACAATAGATTTTATTGAAATGTACAATAAGTCAGTGTAAGAGAGAAATTAAAATTTATTTTGATACTAGACATGAAAAGGTGTATTCAAATTTATGGATACATCTTTTGAATATTATGGATAATTTTATTATTGTAATTTATGAAAAATTATATTTTAAGAATAATTTTCTTTTGTTTTATACTTTAAGGAATTATTTTAGCCAACCTAATTTTAGTTAACCTTAAAAACTAGTGGTTTACTAAATGAATTTTTAGTCATTATATTTCAGTTTTAGTTTATTTAAAGTAGTATATATTAAATTCAGAATTAGAATTACTCTTTTAAGTATTTATAATATGATTATAGTTAAATTGAAATAAAATCATGTTCTAAAATTAATAAACAAAAGGATAAAAAGGTTACCAATTATACTATTATGTAATATTATATAGTATAAAAATATGTAAACAAAGGGGTAATTAAAATGAAAAACGATAATGCTGAACGCAAAACCAGAACCTTTAATGTTACAGTACTATCTATACCAATTGTATATGATTTTTTTGGTGACCATGATAAAAATGGATTGATGTATATATTAAAAGAGCATAAGAAGGAGGTAAAAAGGAAAGCTTTAGAAAATTTCTATAGAAAAGATGAAAAGGGAGATCCACTCCCACAACCCACAGAGGAAGTTCAGCCTCTTACAATAAGAGCAAATGTTGGAGATACTATAAAAATAAAGTTTAAGCATAATGAACCAAGAAGATTATCAATTCATATGCAAGGGCTTAAGTACAAAAGTATATTATCTGATGGTGCTAGGGTAGGTTACAATGATGATTCCACAGTTGGCCCTGGTGAAGAGATAACTTATGAATGGTACGCAGATAGAGAAGGTATATTCTACTTTAGTGATATGGGCGATACTAGATTCAGTGAAAAAGGAACTAATATACACGGTTTATTTGGAGCACTTATAGTAGAAACTAAGGGATCATGGTGGACAGATCCTGTAGATGGAAATGAACTAAAAAGTGGTATATTTGCTGATATACACAATCCGAATAAGCCAGACTTTAGAGAATATGCAGTATATTTTCACGATGAACTTGAAATGGTAAATAGATTTGGAGGCCAAATAATAGATCCTCATACTAAGCAACCAATGGGGGTAACTGCTATAAGTTACAGATCAGAACCTATGGTAAATAGAGCTGGTTTTATACCAGAGAAAGATAAAGGTTTCAAGTATTGCAATCCTTGTGATTCCGATGATAATATTAATGAAATAGATATAGCACATCATACCGGGCATATTGTAGATGGAGAAGATGTTTCTATGAGTTCTTGGACTTACGGTGATCCAGCAACTTTTATACCAAGAGCATATAAAGGAGATCCTTCCAAGTTTAGACTTATACACGGAGGTGTAAAGGAAACACATGTATTCCATCTTCACACACATCAATGGAGATTAGAGCCAGATAATCCAGATTCAACAATAATAGATTCTATATCAATAAGTCCTCAAGAAAGTTACACCCTAGATATGTTACACGGAGCAGGAAGTTTAGCTGGATCTATAGGAGATCATATATGGCACTGCCATTTATATCCTCACTTCCATGAAGGAATGTGGAGTTTATGGAGAGTATTTGATAGATTAGAAACAGGTAAAGATGTAGTACTTGAAAATGGGGATATTATACCTGCACGATATCCGGATGGAACTATTATAAAAGAGTTAAAGCCACTTCCTGATAGAAAACCACCTCTTAAAAAAGACGCATGTCATCCAGGATATCCGAATTTCATAGATGGAAAATTTAAGGAGAGACCAAAGCAACCACCTCTAGGAATACTAAATCAAGAGAGTGGAAATAAAATATGTCCAACTCCTATGGAGCGAGCTAACTTTACAGAAAATTTTGATAGAGGAGCTTTATATACTCAACCTTGTCCAGATAAAAAAGATAATTGTTCATGTAAAAAAGCAGATGTTGTATTTGAACTATTTTTATTAGAAGCAAAATTAGTATATAACAATGCTGGTTGGAATGACCCATATGGAAGATTTTATGTTACAAAGGAACAAATAGAAAGATATACAGGATGCAAGGTAACAAATGAAAATAAAGAAAAGTTAGCTAAGAAATATGTAGATGGAGTAGAAAGTAGATGTATTGATGTAGAACCATTAGTCATAAGAGCTAATAAGGGTGATTGTATAGAAGTTAGAACTACTAATTTTTTACCAGAAACATTGCCAGAAACAGAATTCCAACTAAAAACTTTAACTGATAATGCAGGATTTCATATACACTTAGTTAAATTTGACGTTACCGCTTCAGACGGTGGTGCAAATGGATACAATTATATTAATTCTGTTTTTTATGGAGAAACCTTAGTAGAAAGATACTATGCTAATGAAGAATTAAATGCTTGTTTTTTCCATGATCATTTTAATCCAAATTCACATCAACAACATGGAGTTTTTGCAGCTCTTATAATAGAGCCGGAAGGATCAAAATATTATGATCCTAAAACAGGTAAACCACTAAAATATGGAACAAAAGCAGTGATAAAAACTCCTTCAGGTAGAACTTTTAGAGAGTTCGGATTATTTGTTCATGATTTTGCATTACTATTTGATAAGAAAGGAAATCCATTAAACAAACCTCCATTCCCAGGATCACATGATGACCCAGGTGTTATGGGTATAAATTATAAATGTGAGCCATTAAGAGAAAGACTAAAAGGGAAAAAGCTAAATGATGATGATTCAGCTTATGTATTTAGTTCTAGAATTCATGAAGATCCAGTAACACCAATATTAGAAACCTATCCTGGAGAAGAAATTGTAATAAGATTATTAGATGGAGCCCAAGAAGAACAACATGCATTTAATATAAATGGAATGAAATGGAGAAAAGAAATAACAGATAAAAAGTCACCATTAGTTCAAGCTCAAACAATGGGAATATCAGAGGCATTTAATATAAGAATAACAGATGACTATAAAGCAGGAGATTATATTTACTATTTTGGAGGTCAAGATGATCTTTGGCTAGGATTATGGGGAATAATAAGGGTTTACAAAAAGAAAACTGAAAAATTAATTCCTATAAGCTATTCAGAGGATTGTTATAATGAAATAGATTACTGCAAAGGTAAAAAAGTAAGAGAGTTTCATATAGCAGCTATACAAAAAGATATCAAATATAATAATTTTGGAGATCATGATCCTGATGGATTATTATTTGTACCATATGAGTACAAGGATGATATAATAAGTGGTAAAATAGAACCAACTCCATTGATATTAAGAGCTAAAAAGGGTGAATGTATAAAAGTAAAATTAACTAATTGCTTTACTGAACCAATACCATATTACGATTTTCCAGGAGTACCAGTTGATAAAGAAGTTACACCATCTATGAGAGTAGGAATTAGCCCACAATTCTTAAGATTTAATCCAATAACTAATAGTGGTATAAATGTAGGATACAACAATATAGAACAAACTGTAAGACCTGGAGATAGTAAAACTTATTTATGGTATGCTGATGAAGAATACGGAACTTGCTTATTATCATCTTTTACAGATATAAGAAATCACAGATATCATGGTTTATTTGGAGCAATAATAATAGAACCAGAAGGATCAAAAATAGAGAGTGACAATATTTATGGAGAGCAAGTAACTATAGCTGAATCTAAGAGAAAAAAATTTAGAGAATTTGTAATTTTTATGCACAATGGAATAAGACTTTTAGATGAAGAGGGTAAGTTAATAATGACTAATCAAGAAGTTGAAGGTGGGGAAGAAGGAGAAGAACCTGAACCAGTAGATTTTGAAGATAGAGGTGAAAAAGGATTTAACTATAGATCAGAAAGATTCTTCAATAGATTACAGGGTGGACATGTTATAGCAGATGTATTTAGTTCTGATGTTCACAAAGATCCAGCTACACCAATATTTGAAGCTTCACCAGGGGAAAGAGTTATTATAAGACTTCTAATGCCAGGAGATAAACCTAGAAATACTTGCTTTGTACTTCATGGTCATAAATGGAAAGCACAACCAAGTGACCCATTCTCAAATATTATATCAGCTCAAGGAGCTATGAGTGTAGGAAATGTATTTAATATAGAACTATTAAATGGAGCATCTACTATACCAGGGGATTATCTATATAGATCAGGTATTATAAGATGGGATATAGAATCCGGTATGTGGGGAATTTTTAGAATTAAAGATAAAGACGATGACAAAGATAATAAAGACAATGATAATGACAAATATAGTAAAGATAAAGACAATGATAATGATATGAATACACCATAAGTAAATAAGGTTTTTACTAAAATAAAATTATAATGAGATACTCATAGAATTTTTATTCTATGGGTATCTTTATATTTTAATAGTAAGTAATATTTTTTATTATATCTAAAAGTAAAATTTTACTTTAGAAATTTATCATAATTATGTAGAATATATACAAAGAATAAAATGGAAAATATATTTATAAGTAAATAGTGTTATGTTATTAACCATTTTTAAATTATAAATATAAATGAAAAATAATGTGTTTAATACATATATTATAAATAAACTTTAGTGTAGCAGAGGAAGAAAGCCATGGATGAATTATTTATTTCTTTAGACAGTATTGATATTTTAGCTTGGGTTTGCGAAAACAATAACTTAGTTTTTGTAAATAAAACTTTTAAGAAAGTTTTAAACATTAAAAATATAGAAGAAATTGATAAAAATTGTACAGAAGATGTTAAAAAAATATTTGATGTTGGATTAAATGAGAAAAGTAAATATTTTAAGGAGTTTAACATAAACAATGAAAATTACTCTAGAATATTGATTAACGTAAAAAAGGGTGTTTTTATTGGAATGCTTATTAAAAATATAAATAATAGTTATAACAGCAATAAAGTTGGACTATTTAAATTATTAATAGATAGTATTCCAGAAATTGTTTTTTTTAAGGATATAGATTTAAATTATACTATTATAAATGAAGAGTGTAGAAAATTTTATAATAGTAGAGGTATTAATAATATAATTGGTAAAACAGATTTAGACTTTCCTTTAGATAGAGAATTTTTAGAAACATGTAATAACCATGATAAATTTGTTTTAGAAACAAAGAAGCCTTTATATATTGATGAAAAGGTACCTATACCAAATAGCGATAAGTTTGCAGTTTATCAGACAATAAAAACTCCTGTCATAGATAAAGAAGGAAAAGTGCATGGCTTATTAGGTTCGGTTAGAGATATTTCAAGTCAAAAAGAAATAGAGGAAGAATTAAGAAGGTTAAATAAAGAGTTAGAGGAAAGAAATAAAATTGATCCACTGACTGGAGTTTATAATAAGGAGTACTTAAGGTCAATAAAATTAGAATACTCAGAAAGAGAAAAAATAATAACTGCTATAATGATTGATATAGATTTCTTTAAATTATACAATGATAACTATGGGCATATACGAGGTGATAATGTAATATTACAAATTTCTAATGCTATAAAAAAGACTTTAAGTAAAGATTTAGTCTTTAGATATGGCGGAGAGGAATTTCTTATAATATCAACTAGGAGTAAGAAGTATATTATTAATGATGTTGAACTTCTTATGAAAAATATTTATGACATGAATATCTCTCATAATTATTCTAAAGCTTTAGATAGAGTAACCATAAGTTTAGGAATTGCTACTGAGATGGTTAAATCAATTGAAGATATGGAAAATTTAATAGAGAATGCAGATATTAAGCTTTATGAATCTAAAAAAAAGGGTAGAAATACTTATAGTATTTAAATATTAAGTTAGAAGCAGACTAATCCTAAAAGTTTATAATATATTATTTGAAAATTATCAACTGTTCATACAAAAAACAGTAGGTAATTTTGTTTTTTACGCAAAATTAGCTACTGTCCTTATAAATTCACTATTTTATGTTATTAACATCCTTTAAAAGTTTTTCAAGTTTAGACCTTGATGTAATTCTCTCATTGCACTGTTCACTATCTAAGCAAATATCAAAACCGATACTTCTATAAGTGCCTTGTTCTGGATTAGATGTTTTACAAACAGCAGATACAAAAGCTACTTCAGAATTAGTGCCTATATGATTACATAGGGTACAAATATGATTATTATTTGAATTATAGCTAGGTATTTTACATGATATACCAGAAAGTTTGCCATTTAAATTATAGGCTATAAATAATTTACGACTTCCTTCATCAATCCAACCTAAATATACTTTTTTTGAACTTTCAAAGTCTAAGTCAGGAATCTTTAGTTTCTTTTCTTTTCTAAATAACTTAGTAAGTTGAGTGCTTTTTACTGGTGCCATTCCATATACATATTCACTTAAATCTTCTAGATATTTATCAATATGTAGTGGATCAGTTATTTTATTAATATCAATTAAGTTTCTTTCTTCATCAGATATATCAATAAATCTATTTAATATTTTTTCATTTATATATGCTTTATTTGTTTCTATAATATTAGGGTCAACACAGTTTATTAAAGTACCATGTAAATCAGTTGTACATTTTCTTATAAAATTAAAATCTTCTTTCTTTATAAAAGGTTTCATTAAAACATACCTCCTTTTCAAAATAAAAAATGATTATTATCACTCAGATTAGAGTAATAATAATCATCTATATTTAAAACATAATATATTCATAATCATATTGTCTTTAAAGCTTGTTTTAAATTTAGATGTTATCACTTTGACTAATGCTTTAATGAAATAATAACATCTTTTAAAATAAGGGTTCAATCTAATAATTAATTCTGTAATGATTATGAGCATAATTTCTTTTTATCACTTATAATTCTTCTTATACTTTTCTCTGAAAGAAAGTACTCTTTCGCGAGAGTATTTATGGAGATTCCATCTTTATACTTCTTAAAAATCTCAGTGTTTCTAGCATTAAGACTTTCTCTTATGCCACTATTTTCTCCCCAAGCCTTTTGATTTTCATCTTTTCTTGGAATATAAAGATACTTTCCATCTACATATTTTTGTAGTATTTCAATGATTTCCTCTGGTAACACATCCTGTGCTTTTACATATTTCATTTTCCTTGCTCCTTTACCTTACGTAATAGTATTAAAGCAAAGAATACTAAAAAAGCTATGTGTTACAGAACCTAAATAATATTCAGCTAACTTAATATCTTAGGCTCCAAACAAAGCATAGCTTACTTTTGGTAATCTTTGCAAGGAGCAAGATAGTTTGTAGCTGAATGTATCATGTACTTTCAAGAAAAACACCTCCTTTATTTAATGTGTATTATATCATAATTAATGTAATTTTGAATATATGATTTAGAGGTCATTGTTAAAACTATATTATTTATTTAGACAAGTACTTATATTGTTATATAACTATAAATATCTAGGTGAATAATTAGTATTTTATTTTATATTTTGGAAATTAGAGTAGTAACTAAAAAGTGCCTAATTGCAGGTAAAAAGCTAATTATATAAAATAAAGACAAGTTAAGAACAAGAATAATTCATTAAGGAGAGTTGTTACATGAACGAAAGATATGATATAGCAATAATAGGAAGTGGACCAGCTGGATTATCAGCAGCACTTAATGCACAAATAAGAAAGAAATCATTTATTATTTTTGGTACTAAAAACTTTAGTCCAAAGATCGGAAGAGCACCAAAGGTAAATAATTATTTAGGATTACCTAATGCAAATGGACAAAAGTTAGCAGAAGCTTTTAGAGAACATATTAATACAAATGGAATTGAAATAACTGAAGAAAGAGTTAATACAGTTTATTCTATGGGTGATTATTTCAGCATTATGGCTAAGGACAATGTTTATGAGGCCAAGTCTATAATAATAGCAACTGGAGTAGAGTTTTCAAAGCCATTAGAGGGAGAATTAGAATTCTTAGGTAAGGGAGTTGGATATTGTGCTACATGTGATGCTCCTTTATATAAAGGAAAAACAGTTGTTATAGTATCATCGAATGAAGAGGGAGAACAGGAAGCAAACTTTGTAAGTGAAATAGCATCAAAGGTTTATTATGTTCCTTTATATAAAAATGATTATAAATTAAATGATGAAATAACAATAGTTAATGAAAGACCTATAAAAATTACAGGTAATAATAGTGTAGAAAAAATAGTTTTTAAAGAGAGTGAAATTGAAACAGATGGAGTATTTTTATTAAAGGATGCAATCCCACCTGCTCAGTTGGTTCCTGGACTTCAAGAAGAAGAGGGACATATAAAATGTGATAGATTAATGAAAACTAATATTCCAGGATGCTTTGCAGCTGGTGATTGTGTTGGTAAGCCATATCAGTATATAAAATCCGCTGGTGAAGGTAATATTGCATCTTTAAGTGCAGTTTCATATTTAGACGGAAGAAAGTAAGAAAGATTTAAAAAGGTTAGTTAATCAACAATGTGGTAACTAAAAAGTGCCTGATTGTTAAAAAAATATAGATTGATATAATAAAAACAAGTTAAGAAAAGAAAGTTTTTTGGAGGTATTACAAATGGTAAAACATATAAATGAAAATCAATTTGAAAATGAAGTATTAAAAGAAGAGGGGATTGTTGTAGTAGATTTCTTTGCAACTTGGTGCGGACCTTGTAAGATGTTAGCTCCAGTGTTAGATGAAGTCCAAGGTGAAATGAAAAATGTAAAAATAGTTAAAATAGATATAGATGAAAATTCAGATAAAGCAGCAGAATATGGTGTTAAGAATATACCAACAATAAAAATATTCAAAAATGGAGAAGAAGTTACTACAAATGTAGGTTTCTTACCTAAAGAATCATTAAAAGAAATGATAGAGAAGACATTATAATTAGCCTCTGTTTTAGGTGAATGTTGATTTAAAAGGTAGTCAATTAAAAAATAATTAGTTTAGTTATTAAATAGATGGCTTTGTTTTAGTATGGTGTTAATTTTTGATAGATATGAAATTAACAAAGAGCTAATTCAAGGCCATATATAATGTGTAAGGATATTGATAAAAATACATAAAATTTACATAGATATTATGTAAATTTAATATAGGATATTTAAGGAATTTAGGAGGTTAAGATGTATAAAGTAGATAATGATACGTATAATTGTCCAGTGGAAGCATTGTCAAACATTTTGGGTAGAAAATGGGTTGCTGAGATAGTATGGAGCATTAAAGAGGAAAAAGTAAGATTTGGAGAATTACAAAGATTATTAGACGGATGTAGTAAAAAGATGTTAAGTCAACAGTTAGATTTACTAATTGAGAATAACATTATAATTAATGATAAAAAAACTAGCAATAACATAGTTGAATCAACCTATTATTTAAGTAAATCAGGATTATCATTATTACCTATTTTAGAAGTAATGATAAATTGGGGAAATTTAAATCTTTCTTGTGAAGGGTAGTTGTTTAAATAGTATTAAATAGTGGCTTGAAAGATTCTTTTATTTAGTACTATTTTTAGTTTTTTGAAAGAAAAGTTAGCAATTTAAAAATAGCTTTAATCTGATATAAAGTTAAAATTTATAAATAATTATTAAGGGGGAAAAGGTTTAGTGGAAAATATCAATTTCTTTATTGTTTTCGTGGAGGGAATTCTATCGATTTTCTCACCATGTATATTGCCAATACTACCGATATATTTGAGTATGTTATCTAATAGCAGTGTAGAAGATATGAGAGATTCTAAGTTTAAGAGCAGTATTTTAATAAAAAATACAATATTCTTTACTTTAGGAATTTCTACTACATTTTTTATATTAGGATCATCAATAAATGCTTTAGGTTCCTTTTTTAACGCTAATAAGAATATCATAATGATTTTAGGTGGAGTCATAATATTATTTATGGGATTATTTTATTTAGGAATAATAAAATTAAATCTACTAAATAGAGAAAAAAGATTAAATTTTGAATATAAGTCTATGTCTCCAGCATCAGCATTTATATTAGGATTTACATTTAGCTTTGGATGGACACCATGTATTGGACCTATATTGGCATCAGTACTTGTTATGGCATCAAGTTCACAAAATTTTGTAATATCTAATTTACTGATATTAACTTATACAATTGGTTTTATATTGCCATTTATAATAGCATCATTATTCTATAGCAAATTATTTAAAAAGTTTGATAGTATAAAGAAACATATGGATTTAATTAAGAAGGTAAGTGGTATTTTCATTATAATAGCTGGATTAATTATGCTTATAGGTGGAGTTAGAAATGTAAATAAAGAAGCAAAAATTTATAATGAAAATCAGACAACAAAGGCTGAAAGTACCAATGAAAACAAGGATGAAAGCAACAATGAGAACAAAAAAGGTGAGAGTGAGCAGCAGAAAATAGCTCCAATAGATTTTACTTTATATGATCAATATGGAAATAAACATACACTTAGTGAGTATAAGGGAAAGACTGTATTTATAAATTTCTGGGCAACATGGTGTCCACCATGTAGAGGAGAGATGCCACATATAGAGGAACTTTACAAAGAGTATAATAAAAATCAAGATGATGTAGTTATCCTTGGAGTAGCATCTCCTAATGTAGGAAGAGAAGGATCAGAGAATTATATAAAAGATTTCTTATCAAAAGAAGGTTATAGTTTCCCTGTTGTATTTGATGAAAATGGTTCTATGGTTTATCAATATGGTATAAATGCGTTTCCATCAACATTTATAATAAACAAAGAAGGATATATAACTAAATATATACCTGGTGCGATGAATAAAGAAACTATGAAAAATCTTATTGAAAGTGAGAGATAAAAAGAAATTTACTGAAATTTATGTTGGATTATGGTAATTATAATCAACATATTAAATAAAAATCTTAAAAAATGGCCAATATAATTGATTTAATTAAACAAAGAAAAAATATAGTAAGAAAAATTAAAGAATATTTAGTCAATTAAATCTTAAACTAAGAAACCATGTAGGAAAACATCCTACATGGTTTTTTAGTGTATGAAAACTATTTGCTATGCAAATATGCTCGGAAAAGCTTTAATTAATAATTTTATGATAAATGTTAACAAATAAGAAAATATTAAATAACTTATTTTCATTTAGAAGGAAAAAGGAGCTTATGCGAAAAATATTATATGGTATGTCGAAATAAATAGAGTGTATTTTAAAATTTGGCTTTGCTTTAGATGAATGTTGATTTTTAGCTAGTCCTTTAGTTCTATTTAAAAATCAACACTAGTTTAAAACATAGTTCAAAAATTAAATAATTCTCTAAATAAATAGGAAATGAAAGAGGTAGGAATGAGAATATTACTAGTTGAAGATGATTTAAAACTACAAAAATATATATGTGAATATTTAGAAGTATATGATTTTGAAGTAAGTACAATACAAGACTTTGATTATGTTATGGAAACAGTTCAGGAAGTAAGTCCAGATTTAATACTATTAGATATAAATTTACCTAAATTTGATGGATTTTATTTTTTAAGATTAATAAGGAAAGAGTATAAAACTCCAGTAATAATTCTTTCTGCAAGAAGTGATGAAGGTGAACAAATAAGAGGAATGGAATTTGGAGCAGATGATTATGTTACAAAACCCTTTGTAATAGGAATATTAGTTGCTAAAATAAATGCTTTATTAAGGAGAAACAAGGAATACAATCAAGAGAGTTTTAAAGAAGAAGAGGAAGGTTTGTCATTAATGCATGATAGTATGAAATTAAAATATAATGACGAAGTCCTTGAATTAACAAAAAATGAATATAGGATTTTAAATATATTATTAAAAAATAAAGGTAAAGTAGTAACAAGAGAAGAAATGCTAGAAGCACTTTGGGATGATATGACTTTTGTGGATGATAACACATTGACAGTTAATATGACTAGAGTTAAAAAGAAGCTTAGTGATTTAGCAATAAATGATGTTATTGTAACGAAACGAGGTGTAGGCTATGTGTTTAATGGACTTGATAATTAAAGTAGCCAAGAATAAGTCAAGAGATTTGATGATTTTAATAATAAATACATCTGTCATTATATTATTTTATTATTTATTATTTGAAAATAGTGAAGTCATATATCCATTAATCTTAAGTTTGTTTGTAATAGGAATATATTTTGTTATAGAAGTAATTCAATATATTAGATTTAAAAAAATTTTATCAGATAGTCAAAGAAGTCCAGATTACAATAATACTAATTTAAGTGCAAGTGAAGAAGAAATATTAAATGTAATAAAAGAAATACATAAGGATTATCTAGATAAAATATATTCTTTGAAACAAGAAGTAAATAATAGAGAAATTTTATTTTCACAGTGGATTCATAATATGAAAACATCAATAACAGTAATAGATTTAGCTTGTGATAAAAGTAGTATTAGTGGAGAAAACAATCAATGCATTTTAGATATAAGTGAAGAAAATAAGCTTTTAAAGAAAAACTTAGAAGAATGTTTAAATGTATTGAGGATAGATGAGTTTTCAAGAGATTATATTACTAATAGTTATAATTTGAAGGAATTGACAATTAATTGTGTTAATTCAAAGAAAAGAGATTTTATATATAAGGGTGTATTTCCGAAAGTGGATATAGATGAAAATATCTATGTCTATACTGATAAAAAGTGGTGCTCTTATATGATAGAGCAAATATTATCCAATGCAATAAAATATTCAAAGGATAAAGAGTCAAAAGGCATAGAGATATCATCAGTTATTAGAGCGGAAGAAAGTGAATTAATAATTAAGGATTATGGAATAGGTATAGAAGAAGAGGCATTAAATAGAATATTTGATCCTTTTTATACTGGAGAAAACGGTAGAAAGGAAAGAATGGCTACAGGCATAGGATTGTATATGGTTAAATTAATCTCTAATAAACTTGGTCATAAGATAAAAATAGAATCAGAGGTTAGAGAAGGAACTACTGTAAGGATAATATTTATGAACAATAAAAGTTAATAATTTACCTTTCAAAAATGTAAGGTTATGTAAGGTGAATCCATTAGAAAACTTTGGATTTCCTTTTATAATAAGGATATAAGTTAAGAGTTAGTTTTAAGATATATTGATTTTTAGCTAACTCTTCAGACTTACTTAAAAGAGAATTTAAGAAGAGAGGTAAATATATATGGAAATTTTAAGGGTAAATAATTTAACTAAGGTTTATAGTTCATACAAAGGAGCAAAAGAAGTTAATGCTTTAAAGGGATTAAATTTAACTGTAAATAGGGGAGAGTTTGTTGGAATAATGGGACCTAGTGGTAGTGGGAAAACAACATTATTAAATATACTTTCAGGAGTTGATAAGGCGACATCAGGAAAGATTGTTATTAAAGATAATGATATAAGCAAGTTTAAGAAAGATAAATTAGCTTTATTTAGAAGAAAAAATGTAGGATATATATTTCAAGATTTTAATCTTTTAGACAGCTTAACATTAGAAGAGAATATTGCACTACCTTTAATATTGGATAAAAAAAATCCAAAGGAAATGGAAAAAAGTGTAGATGAGCTTATGAAGTTCTTTCATATTGAGGAATTAAAGAAAAAATATCCATACCATATTTCAGGTGGACAAAAGCAAAGGGTTGCAGCTGCAAGAGCTTTAATAAATAATCCAGCTATAATATTTGCAGACGAACCAACAGGAAATTTAGATTCAAGATCAGCTAATAGCATAATGGAAACCATAAAGAAAATGAATGAAGAAATTGAAAGCACAGTTTTAATGGTAACTCATGATCCTTTTGCAGCATCTTTTTGTAAGAGAATTATATTTATTAAAGATGGAACTATAAAAATGGAAATTACATCTGATGGAAACAGGCGAAAGTTTTTTGATAAGATTTTAGAAGTACAAAGTGTTATAGGAGGAGAGAACTAATGAAATTTTCTTCTATAATACAAAAAAACTTTATGCATAACTTAACAAAATATATATCATTTTATTTTGTTAATGCCTTAATTATAGCAATGCTTTTTATGTATGGAAGCTTAATTTTCAATGATGCTATTATAGCTGAGATAGGTAAGAGTTCATTATATGAAACGGTTAATATGGCATTATTAGGAGTAGTTTTATTTTCTATAGTTTTTATTACTTATACAAACATGTCATTTCTTAAAAATAGGGGTAAGGAATTTGGAATGTACTTAACTTTAGGAATGACAACAAAAGATTTAAGTAAATTAGTGTTTATAGAGAATTTGGGTATAATGATAGCTTCATTAATTACGGGAGTATTAAGTGGTGCGTTATTTTCAAAGCTATTTTATATGGGATTAAATAAAGTTTTAGTAGGAACTGATATTCCATTTATATTAAACTATAAAAGTTTTTTACTTAGCATAGGTATTTTTTCAATAATATTTATAGGTAACTTTATCTTCAATATGCTTTATATAAGAAGAGTATCTATAATAGATGCTATAAAATCCTCAAAGAAAAAGGAAGTTGGAAAGTCAAATATATTAGTTGGAATTCTATCATTAATAGTATTTGCTATAGCTGCCTATTGTTTACCAAAGACATTATTAAAAGAAATGTTTAAAGAACAATCATTTATGATAGGAGTATTTGTATTTTTAACTTTAATATGTCCATATATGATAATAGGATCTCTTATTGGGGTTATTAAAGTTGTATTTTCAAAGTTTCCTAAATTATATAATAATAACTTACTGGTATTATCAAATTTATCACATAGATTTTTAGGATATAAGAATTTAATATATATGCTTTCCTTATTAATAGCAGGATCAATGTTCTTTGTAGGGTTTAGTTATTCAGTTTATTCTTCAACAAGAGATATGGTAGATTTAGAAAATCCTTATGACATTATGTTTATTGAAACTGAAAAGTATAATAAGGTTTCAAAAGAAAAAATTGAAGAGGCTATAGCTAGCAATAAGGGAGAAGTAGAAAATTATAAAGTTTTAGAATATATTGAAGCGCCTATGTTCAGAGCGGAAGAAGAAAATCAAATCTCTCTTTATGATGATAACCAAAGTATTATAAGTGAAACAAATTATAACAAACACATGGGAACTAATATTGATGTAAAGCCTGGTGAAGTAATATATGCAACTGTATATAACGAAACCATGAATTATACTCCACAAACAGTTACTTTTAGTTTAATGAATGAAAATGAATTAGAGAAGGTTAGAGAGGTTTCTGAATTAAACGGATATATATTATCAACAGAAGAGTTTAAAAGTTTATCTCAAAGTAATATTAATTTAGAATTTAATGGTGAAAAAATAAAGTGTGAAAAGGGAGTGCCTTTTACTAATATTAGACATTCTAACTATTATGGATCTGGAAAAGCCTATATAGTTGATGATAAAGAATATGAGATATTAGAGTCAAAGGTATCAAAAGAAGATTTTAAGAAATTTCATTTAATGAATGTAAAAAACGGAGACAAGGAATTTCAAGGGGTAATTAAATATTTAAAAGATGAGAATGGGTTAGATGATTCTTATTGGAATCAAGGAGACTTATGGGGAAAATATGAAAAGGGTGAAAGAGGAGAAAGAGAAGCATATAGACCAATCTATAAAGAAGAAATAGTAAGAATGAGATTAGATGAGAATGGTATGATGCTATTTACGATGATATTCATAGGAATTTTATTTGTAATAGCTAATGGTATAGTTTTATATTACAAAGTCTTATCAGATATTGGAGAAGAAAAAGAGAGAATCACTTCATTAAATAGAATAGGAGTTCTTTCTAAGGAGATAAAATCAATTATAAGCAAAGAGCTTGCAATAACTTTCTTTATGCCAATAATATTTGGAGGAGGATTAGGTTTATATTACTTATATGTAATGAATTCTAACACTGAGATTGTTTGGTTGCTTATGAAAAAGTGTTCATTAGTATTAATTATAATATGTATTTTACAATTAGTATTTTATTTTATCAGTAGAAGAAGATTTATAAAGGAATTAAATGTTTGGATGTAAATATTATTTTAAAAAGAACTATACCTTAAATTAGGTATGGTTCTTTTAGTATTAGTAGTGATTTTATCCATTAAATGACTAATTACTACATAATTCTAAATAACTTTACAAAATATAAGAACAAATATAGTGAATGTTTTCATAACATATAGTAAGAGATTTTTTAGCGGAATTTCTTAAATATATAGTATGTAGGAGATATTTAAAATGGGTTATCAAAATTATAAGTGTCAAAGAGATTATAATGACTGTAGAGATGATAATGACTGGAGAGATAATAACGAATGTTGTGTGAAATGTTGTATGAGATGTTGTAATGAAGAAAGACAGACACATGTTCATGAATTTGAACAAAGTGTTAAATTAGCAGAAGAAGGCGATGATAGACATAACCATCGTACTGCAGGAGTTACAGGTGAGGTTATACCAATACATGGTGGAAAAAACCATGTTCACAAAATTAACACTAGGACAGACTTCCTTGATCATTTTCACCAAATATGTGTTTTAACTGGTCCTGCAATTAGAATACCAGGTACTAATAAGCATGTCCATTTGGTGTGTGGAAGAACTAGTTGTAATGATGGTCATTTTCATCAGTTTCTTTTCACTACTCAAATTGAAGCACCTTTAGTATAAACTTCATTAAAATATATAAATATTTATTATGTCTAAAAATATGATTGTTTATTTTATAAGGTTATATTAAGGTTAATAATAAAGATTACTGAGGATTATGTAATTTATTACATAATCCTCCCTAAATATACTTAGTATTTATTAGTTATTTAAATTTTTCAGGAAACTGCTTTATTATTCCATCAGTAAGTATATCTGCAAACTTAATCATGTGATCTTCACCTTGGTCAAAGGCTGTAATGTCTGCATTCCAATCTTTATTTAATCTAGCTACAACTTGAGTTGCAATAAAATCCAAATGTTCATGGAGCATATCTTTTAGAGTTTTATTTGAATAGTTTGGATTAGCGGAACTTAAAAAATCAGCTATTTGGTCAGCATTTTCATACCATAACTTATTATATTTTTCAAAATCAGCTTCATTTCCACTTTTAGCGGCACCAACAACTTGTTCGGCAAGTTTTATATGTTCTCTCAATAGAGTGGCAAGTTTATTTCCAGCTTCTTCTCCATAGTAAGGCTTAATTGAATTTCCAATATCATCTTGGTTTTTAAAAAGTCTTTCTGATACAGCACTGCTATCTTCAAGTGAAGCTAAGGCACTTACAATATCACTTCTAGTCCATAGAACATGATCTATCCAAAGTCTTCTTTCTGCCATTCTTAAATCACAAGTAGCTTTGTTATAAGGTATATCTTTACATTCTTTATTTTCTAAAGCCTGAACTTTAACTGGTGCTAAGATTAAAGAAAATAAAAATAATGGGAATAATAAATTTTTAAAAAGTTTCTTCATTAATACATACTCCTTTATTCAGTTTATTTCGATTTTATTTTGTTCAAGGTAGTATATATATATACATAAGTAGTATTTATTTTATTTAAATAGAAACCATAGTTTTATAATATTCATTAAGTATTGTAAAAAGAAAAATAACTTAAATTGCGAAAACATAGAAATTGAAAAATTAGAAGAGATAATTGAAAATAAGTAATAGTTTTGATTTAAACTAAAGAAATAAAAAAAGAAATCCTTAACTTAGGATTTCTTTTTTTTATATAAAGTGAAAATTCCCTTGGTAGCAATTGCTATTATTCCTATAAAAATAAATAAATAACCAATAGGTATTAAAAAGAAGTATGGTTCATAAAGAAATCCATCTGGTAATACTGTACTTGGTGCTAAAGAAGAACCTATAAAGCAAAATATTCCTAAAATAAATGGTAAGATATAAAATAATTTTTTCATTGATAAAATCTCCTTTCAATTTATAACTATATAATAAATCACAATCGAAGATAAATCAACAAAATTTTATTGTTTTTCGATAAAAATATATTATTAATAATAATTGAGCATAAGTTAAACGTTGATGTGGTTATAATGATATAGTATAATTAGATGCAAAAAAATATGTTTGGAGTAAATATTATGTCATTAGAAAAGATGTTTGAAAAAGAACTTATTAAGAAATGTGAAATAGCAGAAAAAGAGTGTGCTTGCACTCAAAAGAGACTTTTATTAACAATAGAAAAGTTTGGTGGAGTAAGAACAGTTCAAGAGATTTTACGTAAAGGTAGGGTTTCAGATGGATTTGATAAATTACAAAAGGCAAACCGTTTAGATCTTACAATGGAAGCTACTATTGTTGAAAGTAAGTATAGTGAACTTTTTACAGACGATGAAGTAAATAGTTGTCACGAGCTACTTTGTGAATATGGATATTATAAATAAAGGCTCTTTAGGTTGGTGTTAATTTAAAATAGCGCCTAAATAAAAAAAGAGACCGCATAAAAACTTATTAATAAAACTTATAAAATAACTACAATGTAGCTAACGTTCCATTGTATAAGTTCAAGAATCTAAAACAAAATTTAGACTTTCACTTAAAATTCAGTAATTCTCTGAATGTATTTATAAGTTCTATTAAGTTATTTGGTGCGGTCTTTTTTGTTTATTAAAAGCTTTGAATATTTACTTGGTTTATACCATTAATTATTTGAACAAGTTCACTAGGAGACTCGGGTAAACTATTTTCTAACCAAGTTTCAATAATTGAAATACAACCTCCAACAGAATATCTCATATAGTAGTTAGCAATTGTCTTATTAGTTAGACTAGGATTATTAATTATTTGCCCTATATCTATTTGATTTGCAATATTTAAAATACGATTCAATATGCTACTGTCTCTTTGATTACAAAATAGCACTTTACATAAATCTTTATTTTCTTTAATTAATTCAAGTACTTTAAGAAGTAATAAACTATTATATTCTTCTACTGGAATTTCTTTTATGTATCTTAAAATTTGATCAAATAATTCATCTTCCATAGACTGAAGTAAATCAAAAGCATCTTTGTAATGAGTATAGAATGTTCCTCTATTAATATCTGCTTTTTTGCATATATCAGTAACAGTAACTTGATGGATTTCTTTAGTTTTAAGTAATTCTATTAAACTTTCCTTAATCACTTTTTTTGTATATAAAGTTCTACGATTTCCCTTAACACCTGCCATATTATAAATCTCCTTTTAATTTATATATTTTAAGAAGTTGTTTGTCTTAAGATAAAAATCAACACTCACTTAGAATATAGTTTGGATAATTTAATGTTAAATGTTATTAAATGAACAAATTAACCTGTAATGTGTATTTAATAACGTTAAGAATTTATGTGATTATTGTTAATAAATCCTTCTTAATTTATACTATTTATTGTAATATTAAATGAACAAAGTGTCTATTTAATAACTTTAAGTATATAGTAATTTTTTAAAAATGCAATAGATAGTTATTGGAGGTATAAGATGGCATATATAGATGTAATTGATGTATATAAAAGATATAAAATTGGAGAAAACACCGTTGTAGCTAATAATGGCATTAACTTTTCTATTAATAAAGGAGAGTTTGTTGTTATTTTAGGACCAAGTGGTGCAGGAAAATCGACTACACTTAACATTCTAGGCGGAATGGATAGCTGTGATGAAGGTAAAATAGTTATTGATGAAACTGATATATCTAAATTTAGTAATAGAGAACTTACTAAGTATAGAAGATATGACGTTGGTTTTGTATTTCAGTTTTACAACTTAGTACAAAACTTAACTGCAAAAGAGAATGTAGAACTTGCCACTCAAATTTCAAATAATGCATTAGATGTAGATAAAACTTTAGAGATAGTAGGGCTTGGACATAGAAAAGATAACTTCCCAGCACAATTATCTGGTGGAGAACAACAAAGAGTTTCTATTGCTAGAGCCATTGCAAAAAATCCAAAACTTTTACTTTGTGATGAGCCAACAGGTGCCTTAGATTATAGTACAGGTAAGCAAATTTTAAAAATACTACAAGACACATGTAGAAAAATAGGAACTACAGTTATAATAATAACTCATAACTCAGCAATAGCACCTATGGCTGATAAGGTTATTAAGATTAATGATGCAAAAGTGAGAAGTGTTGAGGTTAATCCTAATCCAATCTCAGTTGAGGAAATAGAATGGTAGGAGTGAATTGTTTTAGATGAAGGCATATAAAAAATCTATAGTAAGAGAAATTCTATCATCAAAAGCCAGATTCTTTTCTATAATGGTAATTATCTTTTTAGGTGTTGCCTTTTATTCTGGAATAAAATCAGCAGGTCCAGACATGAATAGAACTATAAATAGTTTCTATAGTAGTCAAAATCTTATGGATAGTAAGATTGTATCAACCTTAGGATTAACTGATAAAGATTTAAATCTACTTAAGAATAATGACAAAATATTAGATTATTATGGTACTCATAGCATAGATGCCAATCTTACTAACATGAGTAATGTAGTTAGATTCATGGAGTATGATGGAAAAAGTAATATAAATAACTTTGTTGTTTTAGAAGGTAGATTACCAGAAAAAAGTGGTGAAATAGCTTTAGATGAAAGAGCATTTAAGTTAAATAAGGACTTAAAAATCGGTGATGAGTTTGTAATTGACACTGATGAAGATACAATGAAGAACTTTAAGGAGAATAAGTTTAAAATTGTTGGAATTGTAAAAAGCCCAATGTATATTGAAAAAGAGTCAAGGGGAGCAACCCCTGTTGGAAAAGGAACTATTGATTATTTTGGAGTATTAAATAGCTCTGACATAAAAATGAATGCTTATACTGAAATATATGTAAGATTTAAGAATGTACAAGGTCTTGATGCTTATGGAAATGAGTATAAAAATTTAATGGAAGAAAACAATAATTACCTTGAAGATTTATATTCTAATAGAGGAGTAGAAAGAGTTGAAGAAATAAAAGCAGAGGCTCAAAAGGAATTTGACAAGGCTTATGAAGAGTTAAATGAGAATGAAAACTTGCTTTTAGATAAAGAAAAAGAATTACAAGATGGAAAAGCACAGTTAGCTGAAGGGAAAAAACAATATAATGAGAAAAAGTTAGAGTTTGAAAATGGAATTAAATCTGGAGAAGCAAATATTCTAACTGGTGAAAAGAAAATTGAAGAAGGGCAAGCTGAGATTAACAAACAAAAAGCCAATATTCAAGAGGGAGAAAGTCAGTTAAATAAGGCTAAGGATACCATTGATAATAGTAGACAAGAATTTTTAAATCAGGGAATTAATCCAGATGAAAGTACAAGTGAATTACAAGGTAAGGTAGAAAATCTAAAAAAACTATCTGGAACAATGACTTTACTTTCTAGTGATATAAAAAATACAGTTAAAAACCTTCCAGAAAATGAACCAATACCTGCTGAGAAAATTCAGTATTGGAAAGGGATAATAGCTAACTTAGGATCAAGTGAGTTAAGTGGAGCATTAGAAGGATTAGAAAAGAATCCTGAAAACAAAAATATTGCTATGGGAATTGCTGCTTCCTTAGATGAAAGTGTTAAATCAATTAATGATAATACTTCAAAATTACAAGTATTATTAGGTGGAATCACTAAATATCAAGAGGGAAAATCACAGTATGAGAATCAATTAGCAGTATTTAATGCTGGAAAAACTAAGCTTGAAGAAGCTCAAAAGCAATTAGATAATAGTAGAGCTGAATTAGCTAAGGGAAAAAAATCTCTTGAAGAGGGAAAAGTTACAGGAGACAGAGAGCTTAATAAGGCAAAGACTAAGTTAGATGAATCAGAAGCTAAGCTAGCAGAGGGTGAAAAAGCCATAGCTGAAAATAAAGAAAAGCTAGCTGAGGGAAGAAAAGAAATTGAAGAAAAAGAAAAGTCAACTTTAAGTGATTTAGGTGAATGTAACTATTATGTATTTGATAGAACTGACAATCCAGGATATTCAGGATATAAGGATTCAATTAATAGTTTAGATAGCATTGCATCAGTGTTACCAGTATTTTTCTTTATAGTAGCAGTCTTAATTTGTTTAACAACAATGACAAGGATGGTAGAAGAAAAGAGAATAGAAATAGGTACTATGAAGGCTTTAGGATATGGTGATTTTAAAATATCTTTAAAATTTGTAATATATGCAGCATTAGCAAGTATATTAGGATGCATACTAGGAATATTAGTTGGAAGTAATATTTTACCGAATATAATTAGTAGTGCTTATGAAAGTGTATATAACTTACCAAAAGTAACTACATATTACTATCCATCTTATATAATTCAGGCCTTAGTAATATCAATACTATGCACAGTTGGAGCAGCCTTATTTGTTGTAAGAGTTGAATTAAAAAACAAACCATCTAACCTTATGAGATCAAAGGCTCCAAAGTTAGGTAAGAAGATATTAATAGAAAGAATTACACCATTATGGAAAAGATTGAACTTCAATCAAAAAGTAACTCTTAGAAATCTTTTCAGATATAAACAGCGTATGCTTATGACTATCTTTGGTATTGCTGGATGTATGGCACTTCTTGTTACTGGATTTGGACTTAAGGATTCAAATAGTGGAATGGTAGAAAAACAATTTGATAAGTTATGGAAGTATGAAACTATGGTAGTCTTTGGGGATAATCCTACTGAGGCAGAGATTCAAAAGTATAACGATACTTTAAAAGAATTACCTGGATATGAAAGTAACTTAAGAATGCACCAAGAGTCAGTAACCTTTAGTAAGGAAGGCATGAATAAGCAAACAGTTAGTCTTTACGTACCACAAAATAAAGATGAATTAGATCAGTTTATAGTGCTAAATGATAGGGTTTCAGGTGAAAAATATGAGGTGCCAAATGAGGGCGTTGTAATAAATGAAAAGTTAGGAAAACTTTTAGGAGTATCTGTAGGAGATACAATAACATTTAAGGATGATGATAACAACCCTCATGAGGTTAAAGTAGAAGCAATAGCAGAAAATTACCTTATGCATTCAATGTATATGTCACCATCATATTATGAAAAAGTATTTGGAAAGAAACCTGTATATAACACAGATCTTTTAAACTTTGATAAAGATAAAATGAATAAAGATGAAATCTCTTCAAAACTTATGGAATGTGAAGATGTTGTAAATGTAACAATGACATCACAAATAGAAAAGACAACAGAAGAGTCAGCAGCTAACATGAACGTAGTAATGTTAGTAATAATCTTATCAGCAGGATGTCTAGCTTTTGTAGTACTATACAATCTAAACAATATAAATGTATCAGAGCGTATAAGAGAACTATCAACAATAAAAGTTCTTGGATTCTTTGATGATGAAGTAACAATGTATATATTAAGAGAGAATATAATATTAACCTTATTAGGAATACTGGCAGGTTCAGCCCTAGGAAAGATGCTACATGCCTTTATAATAAGAACATCAGAAACTGATACAATGATGATGTACCCTAAGATATTTATAACTAGTTATATATTTTCAGCGTTAATAACTATACTTTTCACAGTGATAGTTATGATACTTATGCATGTTAAGTTAAGAAAAGTTAATATGATTGATGCATTGAAGTCAAATGAATAAGGATTTAGTAAGTCATAAGCTATCTAGCTTATGGCTTATTTTTATTTAAGAATAATTTATTAGATCGAATAATTTAATTAATAGTAATAAAATATTAATTAAAGATATTAGAGTAAAGTATAAAGAAAAGGATGGAAGAGGTATGAGTGGTTATATAGATATACAAGGCAAAAAATATCTTTATAAAGTTGATTATAAAGGTAATGAAATATTGAGAAATAGTTTTAATGAGTTGGCTGAAAAAACATTTGGTATTAATTTTGAAAAGTGGTATAAAGAAGGCTATTGGAGTGAAAGTTATATACCATATTCTTTAGTTTACAATAACAAAGTTGTTGCTAATGTTTCTGTAAGTATTATGGACGTAATGATTCAAGGAAATGAGAAAAGATATATACAAATAGGAACCGTTATGACAGATGAGGAATTTAGGAATAAGGGATTAAGTAGATTTCTTATGGAGAAAATCATAGAAGAATGGGAAGATAAATGTGATTGCATACATCTTTATGCAAATGATAGTGTTCTTGATTTTTATCCTAAGTTTGGATTTGAAAAGTATAATGAGTATCAATATTCAATAAATAGGGTTAAAGAAAAATCAAAAGAAAAGGTAAGAAAACTAAATATAAATGATACAAGTGATAAAGATATTTTTACTGAGATTATTAATAATAGAATTTCTATATCCAAGCTTCATGTTAAAAATAATAGTTTTCTAATAATGTTTTATTGTTTAGATTTCATGAAAGAAAATATATACTATATTGAGAATTTTAATACTGTTGTTATATGTGAATATGATAAAGATGTATTATATGTGCAAGAAATATTTTCAACACAAGAAATAGATTTAGATAAGGTTATTAATATGTTAATGAAAGAAGAAACTAAGAAAATAGTTTTAGGATTTACCCCTAATAATACAGCTTGTTATGAAGAGAACTTAGTAAATGAAGAGGATACTACATTATTTATAAGAGCTAAAAAAGAAGCTCCATTTAAAACAGAAAAGTTGATGTTTCCAATATTATCACATGCATAATAAGAAAGGTATAGATTAAATTCTATACCTTTCTTATTTATGTTTAGTTGATATTTTTACGATAAGTGTTAACAAATAAGAAATATTAAACAAATTATTGTTACTCAAAAGGAAAAATGAGTACTATAAAGAAATATTATGTAGACATAGAGATTAACATAAAATAAATTCTAATGGTAGATAGGAGAAGTTATGAGAGATGTAAAGATAGAAGTAAATAAAAATCTTGAACTAATGAATATAATTCTACTTACAAGCAGATATAAGGAAATTTTAAGTGAAAAGTTTGGTTTTAATGTGGATTTTGTAGATCACTCTAATGAAAAGTATATAAGGGATATAAAAGATTACTTTCAAAAATACTCTAATCATGAGATTTATAAAAAGTTAGAAGAAATGATTCAGAAAGGTTTTTTCTTGGGAAGACCTATGGTATTTTCTTTGGCTTTAGATGATGAAAAAGAGTCAGAATTTAAGTATGAATTGAGTGATTTCAATATAGAAATGAGTGGGGGAAAAGATAACTTAGAAGAGTTTAGAGTTTTATTTAATTCTTTTAAAGAAACTACAAAATTTGATGAGTTTTTTTCTAGAATTGAAGACTACTATAAAGATGATTTAGAATACTTTAGAAGTATTTTAGAAAAATATCATTTTATTAAGAAAATAGAAGAATTTACAGGAAAGAAAAATACTAACTATAATTTTGTTATGAGTAATTTATCTAAATATAACTTTGGTTTAG
This sequence comes from Clostridium sp. LIBA-8841, assembly GCF_057782475.1. NCBI lineage: Bacteria > Bacillati > Bacillota > Clostridia > Eubacteriales > Clostridiaceae > Clostridium > Clostridium sp. LIBA-8841. Next base: position 1,093,502 of record NZ_CM173488.1, read on the forward strand.
ATTTAAAAAAGGATGAAGAAAAGTATATAAATGTTGTATTCAATTTAAGTATTTGGTTAGGAGATACGATTTTTGTTTCTAATGATTATGATATATGTAATCTGATTTTTCATGAGTTAAGTCATCCTATAGTAAATCCCCTAACTGAGAAAAACTTAGAATTAGTGAATGAACATAAAGGAGTATATGAAGAACTTGAAAAATATAAATCTACATTCTGTGGTTATGGTGATTGGGAAGAGTGTGTAAATGAACATATAGTACGAGCCATAGCAATACATTTAAGCAAAAAATACTTTAAGGATGATTTCACTAATAAAAGAATTGAATATGATTATAACTTAGGATATAGGTATATTAAAGGTATGATTAAAAAGTTAGATTATTATGAAGAAAATAAGAGCCAATACAAATCAATAGAAAGCTTTTACTCAGAGTTATTAAAAGCTTTTTTAGAATAATTAACAATGATTCGTATCATACTAAAATGAGTTTTTTATAAAGTTATTAGTATTACTGGAGTAGTAGCTATTTATTTCAGAAAGTACAGGACCATAAGCAATACTTAAGTATTAAGGAAATTAGATTCAATAAATATAATTATAATTGATAATTAGTAAAATATATAAGTAAAGAAGTATTCTAATCAGTGTATTAAATCTGGATATTTCAATATAGAAAGTATTGTTAACAATGAAACTGTACTTAAAATAAGGTAAAGATAATGTAGTTAAAGACAAAATATTGTTTTAATTTCAATTATTTATAAAAAATAATTGAAAAAAGGTTGCAATTAATTAAATACTATGTTATTATAAAATAGTAGCAGAGTTGCTAACAAAAAAGTTTCATTTAGGTAAATAGTTTCTCAAAAATTAGAGATTATTATATCAATTTAGAATCTTTAATTTTAGGAGGAATGTTTATGTCAGATAAAACATTAAAATGCAGAGATTGTGGAAGTGAATTTGTATTTTCAGTAGGAGAACAAGAATTCTACAAAGAAAAAGGATTTGAAAATGAGCCAACAAGATGTATATCTTGTAGAAGAGCTAAGAAAGAGCAAAATAGAAGATAATTTTAGGTTGTTATAGGTTGTAGTTTAAACTACAACCTTTTTTAGTATAAAAAAATAAAATAACTATTGTAAAAACCTTACTTATAATACGGAGAACCGTATCATAAGTAAATGAGGTTTATAGTCTTAACTATTGATATTACTTGGTTAAGACTATTTTTATGTATGAAAATAACGTGTCATAAGTAACAGGAAATAATTAGTGTTAAGAGTGGTTCTTATAGTAGTTAATTAAATGTGTATTATATAATTTAGATAAGATTATTAGTATATTAAGATTATAGAATATTGGAGTTGTTATTAAGAAAAAATATAATATTAATATATAGACTTAATGAATAGAAAATATTTATATATTTAGGAAAGAAATTAGAATTTGACGGAGGTAAAGTCATATGAAGAAATTCAACTCGTTTATGCTGTTTGGCATTTTTCTTTTGCTGTATGCTCTTCTGTGTTCTTATGCATTGATTTTCAAGTATGTTTCACCATTAGAACTGTTCAGCTCAAACAGAGAGTATATTCGAAGCGCTAATGTAATACCATTTCACACTATATACAGCTATTTGTCAGGTATGCTGAACGTTCCTCCAATTGTTGTTGTAAGTAATATACTTGGAAATATCATATTGTTTGTCCCTCTAGGAATTTATTTACAGTTATTAAAGAAAAATAAAAAAATATGGATAAGCATAATGATTGTATTCTTAATTGCCTTGTTTGTTGAAATGTTTCAGCTTATTTTGGGACTTGGTGCTGCTGATATTGATGATGTTATTCTTAATTGTTTAGGTGGCTTAATTGGAATATTAATATATATAGGGTTGTGTAAATTCTTAAAAGATGAGGAAAAAGTTCGTACAGTTATTGTATTGTTAGGGTTTATTGTTATTTTAATTCCGATTTTGGTTACAACTATATTGGGTTTTCGGTTTCGATTAGGTTAATATTTTTTATGAAATATGTTTTGACCAAAATAAGTATAATGTAAGGTTATAGATTTTAGTTTAGATAATAGATAAATATAATTAGAACATTAAGAAACATCACTTACTACTATTACGGAGAACCATATCACAAGTACGGATATATTTTATATAAAAAATATTTAAGATAGTCTTAGCGGTCTAATACACGAGATATTTGAAGGAGAATATTTGAATGGAATTAAAACTACGTAAAGCTAAAGAAAATGAAGCAACATTTTTACAAAATTTTGCAAAAGATATTATCAATAAAAATTATAGAACTTTTCTTGGAGATGATGCAGTAGACTACTTTATTGAAAGTGGAGCATCAGATGAGTATATGTTAGAAAACATAAATGATACAATAGTAGCTTTATTGCAAGATCAGATTGTTGGAATATGTATATGTAAGGAAAATCTCATTGATTTAATAATGGTTCATAGTGAAATGCATAGACAAGGAATTGGAAGTGATTTTATGAATAGAATTAGTGAGGAACTTTTAAAAACATATGATAAAATTTACTTGGAAAGCTTTGAAAATAATTTGAAGGCAAATAGTTTTTACTATAAGAATGGGTGGAATAAAGATAAAATTATATTTGATGAAGAAGTTGGAGCTAATAAAATATATTATTCTAAATATTAAAGAGGTTTTATTAATATTGATATTATCATAAAGAGGAATTTCAAGATATTTAAAGATTTTTTAGAATAATAAATGTTAAAGCGTATCTGATGAGAACTAAAATAAGTAAAAAGAATAATTAAAGGCCAAAAATAACTAACTTTTTAGATGAAGAAGATATAAATGAAAGAATCATTGAAAAGGTACAAGCTTACAAAGGTGATGGTCATAATTCCATAGGAATAATAACAAAAAATATTGAAGAAGCACATAGAGTATACAATCATTTAAGGAATAAAATTGACGTTAAAATGATTGTAAATGAGGATGATGAATATATTAATGATATTTTAGTTATTCCAGCATACCTTGCTAAGGGGTTAGAGTTTGATGTAGTTATGATATATAATGCTAGTGACTTAATGTATAAGGATGAAGATGATAGATTGCTGCTCTATACAGCGTGCACAAGAGCACTTCATATTTTGGATGTATTTCACTTAGGAAATATATCACCATTATTAAAATATTAAGCTATTATTAGGGGGAAATATGGGAAACTTAGTTTTTAAGGAAGATTTTATTCCAAGAGATAAAGATATATTATATTTATATAATGATGTTGGGTGGAGTTCATATACTAAAGATATAGATACATTAATGAAATCAATTGAAAATTCATTAAAAGTAATAACCGTTTGGGACAAGGCTTTATTAGTAGCTCTAATAAGGGTTGTAGGAGACGGACATTCCATAATTTATATTCAAGATATTTTAGTATTACGAAAGTATCAAAATAAGGGAATAGGAAAAATATTGGTAGAAATTATTCTAGATAAATATAAAAATACTAGGCAAAAAGTACTTTTAACAGATAAGCAGATAAGACTATTTCATTTTATAAAAAGGTTGGGTTCTCTATGTCAGAAGAATTTGGATGTGTGGCATTTGTAAAATTCAGTAAGTAAATTCTTTTTCATAACAAGTCCGTTTCATTAAAGACTAAATTATATCAATATACTTATTTGATTATTTTGTAACAAATATTAACAAAGAAAAAATGATGAAGTGATATAGAAGGAAAAGAGTTGTAATAAAGAAATTATATATATAGATATTAATATAAAATAAGTGTAAATGTAAAAAGAATAATATAAATGCTCTTGAACTTAGTTAATAAATATTATTTCTGAATTATAAAATAGGGGGCTAAAATGTATACAATTGGGCAAGTTGCAAAGTTTTTGGGGATATCACGGGATACTTTAAAGTTTTATGAAGAGAAAAATCTAATTAATCCAATGCAAGATGAAGAGAATGGATATAGGAAATATAATGTTATTGATATTAATGAAGTAATAACAATTAATTTTTATAGAGATATAGATATAGAAGTTAAAAAGATACAAGAAATTAAAAAAAGTGAGAGCTTAGATACAATAGAATCTATATTAGATGAGAAACAACAAAAGCTTAAAGAAGAAATAGAGTATAAGCAAGTACTTCTAAAACGTATAGAGGGTATTAAAGAAAATTTTGAATCTATAAAAACAAGCTTAAATAACATGAATATCAGAGAAATGAAGCCAATAGTAATAACAAGTGAAATAAATATGAAAAAGGACGTTGCAGAGACTTATGGTGAAATATTAAATAAATATGATTATTCTATAAGATTAAAAAAAGCTGTAAGTTTATCTGGAATTTCAAGAATAGTTTATTTTAATAATGAAGCGATAACAAAAGAGAGATATGTTTTCTATGAGAGAGTGTATGAGAATGTAGATGAGACAAGAGAAGTTATTTCTTATCCAAAGTGTTTATATATAGTAATAGCAATTCCTATAAACCATGAAGAAAGCACAGATAATATAGATGAAAAGATGGGAGCTGCTATTTTTGAAACGGCTAATGAACTTGGATATAAAGCTAAAGGAGTAGCTTTTATAAATTTATTATTTAATGGATATAAAGATAAAGGAAACATTCAATATTTAGAAGTATATGCACCAGTTGAGTAAAAGTGGATTTATGCCACTTTTATTTTTTTGAAAAAACTATTGACCTAGGAGTTACCCCTACCTTTAAACTAAAAAATGTAAAAAGAAATATTCAAATTAATATAAGGAGATAGTTATTGATGAATATATTAGAGGTTAATGGTTTAAAGAAAAAATATGATGATAAATATGTAGTTAAAGGGATTTCATTTGAACTAAAAGATGGAGAGATATTAGGTTTCTTAGGACCTAATGGAGTGGGAAAAAGTACAACAATAAATATTATTTCAACAGCATTAAGAGCTACTGATGGGCAGATAAAGTTTATGGATAAAGATATATTAGAGAATAAATTAACTTATAAATCTGCAATGGGAATTGTGCCTCAAAGCTTAGCTATATTTGAAAATATAAGTGCAATTGAAAATGTAAAATATTTTGCAAGTTTTTATGGGTTAAAAGGAAAAGAATTAAGAAAAAAATCAGAAGAAGCATTAGGTATGGTAGGCCTTTTAGATAGGGCAAAGGATTTACCAAAAACTTATTCTGGAGGTATGAAAAGAAGGTTAAATATAGCCTGTGCCTTAGCTCATGAACCAAAGATTTTAATTTTAGATGAACCTACAGTTGGGATTGATCCACAATCAAGAAATCATATTTTAGAGTCAATTAAGAAGTTAAGGGAAAAAGGAACAACTATTATATATACAACTCACTACATGGAAGAGGTTGAAGCCATATGTGACAGAGTTCTTATTATGGACGAAGGAGTAATAATAGCTGAAGGAACCTTAGATGAGTTAAAAAACAATATAGAAGAAGGTATTGTTTATAGTATATCTGGAGATGAAATTGAAAATATAGAAAAAACAATATTTGATTCAATGGAAGGAATAAATAATGTTGAAGTGAAGGAGTCATTATTAATAAGCACCATGAAGGATTCTAATAACCTAGATAAAATAATACTAAAGCTTATTGAAGAAAATGTAAAAATTAAAAGTATATCAACAGAAGAAGAAAGTTTAGAAACTGTATTTCTAAAATTAACAGGAAAATCTTTAAGAGATTAGGTGAATGATATGAATATGGTAAATATGATAAAATTTCAACTAAAATTGATATGTAGAAAACAAGTAATGTTTATGACATTTTTTATATATCCAGTATTATTAACAGCAATTATAGGATATTTAACCCAAGGTAGTTTTGGTGGAGGCTTATCATCTTATGAATATTATTCAATAGGAATGATGATATTTATATTTACAAGTTCAGGACTTGCTAGTTCATATAATTTCTTTGATGGAGATGTAAAAGCAGGAAATGTAAGAACTATGTTTACTCCAGTTAAGAATCTAGAAATATATCTTTCACAAATAATAAGTGGAACAATTTATTCTTCTTTTGCTGTTATAACAACAATGATAATTTTTAATCTTTTATTTGGAGTAGATTATAGCGGAAATGAAGTTTTAATATGTGTTTCATTTATAATACTTTCTTTTATGTCAAATGCATTAGGAATGTTTCTATGCACAGTGATGAATAGTATTGGATTAGTAAATGTTGTTTTTAATATAGTACAATCTGTTTTATGTGTAATTGGTGGAGCATTTTTCTCTTTAGAAGCTTTAGGGGAAGTACCTGCTATGATATCAAGAATATCACCAGTAAAGTGGCTTATGGATGGACTTCTAAATAGTATGTATGACAATAATAATTTTCTTCTTTTTATAATAATGGGAGTTAATATTCTTCTATCAATAATATTAATTGGAGTGCTATCTAGAACTTTTAAAATTGATAAATATTTATAATGGGGTAATGGGTATGAGAAATATTTTATTAATAGCAAAAAATAATTTATATAGATTTACAAAAGAGAAGGTAATGATGATAATGGTAATTATAGTAATGCCAATAATAATTTGCTTAGGGGTGTATTTTAGTAGTACAAATGATATAAAAGGTAAAATAGCTGTTGTAGGAGCTACTATAGAAGAAAAAGAGATAATAGAAGCTAATATGAATGATAATGAAAAAGTGAAAATAGAGTTTATGAAGAACTCTCCAAGTAAAACTGATCTTATAAAAGGAGTTTATTTAGCAGAGATAAACTTTGATTCAGATGAACCTAATGTAATATCTTATGGAAAAGAAGAAATAAGAAAGACTTTAGAAGTAGGATTAAATGGAGAGGTTTATGAGAAAGTAGATGATAGAACAACAGTTCAAGGAAAGGTAATTGGATTTCTAATAATGTTTCTATTTATGGGAGCTACTACAATGATAATGGACTTTTTCTTAAGTGATAGAGAAAATGGCACTTACACTAGAGTATTAAGTGGAAAAATATCTTACTTTGAATATATTGGTGGACAAATATTATACTCTATAATAATTTTAAGTATTTCAAGTACAATTTGGTCAGTTTTAATATTGAAGGTTTTAAATGTGAATTTAGATATAAGTTATTCATTATTTATGTTTTTAGTATTATTAGTTGGAATATTAAGTAGTAGCCTTGGAATGTTTATAGCCACAATTTTTAAAGATAGAGTATCAGCATCAATGGGTGGATCAATAATAGTTATGATAACTTGTCTTTTAGGAGGATGTTTAGTAAATATTGATAACACGAATAAGGTTATGGGATTTATAAGAAATGTTTTACCTCAAAAAAGAATGATAGATTTAGCTAATAACTTTAATAATGGAGATTTAATCTTTGTAATTTGCTCTATATTGATTTTTATTTTAATAAGTGTAATCTTAGGAAAAAGACAATATGAAAATGGGACTTTTAAATAATGTAAATTAATCTTCTTGACTTTACCCTTACAGGAATGTGTATGATTAAATAAAAATAGCAATTAGATTTTAAAGGCTTTAATTCTAGCAAATCTTTTTCAGTTATATCAACAAAATATTCCATAACACATAACCCCCTTATACAGTTATTTAATTATATAAATATTTTTCCAATAAAGGTTTTAAAAGAAGATTGTTTTAAAAATTTTTAACAATATAAAATAATTTAAACCTCTTATTAAAGATTAAGTATGAAATAGATAATGGTTCCATAAAAAATATTGGCAAAGAGCGAAATTGACAATTTAAAAATTAAAATTCTATAATAAATATAAAACATTGTTAAGGTAAGAGGTATAATTTATTATGGGAAAATTAAAAGTTGGAATGGTGGGACTTGGAGGAATAGCTCAAAAAGCATATCTTCCAATATTATCAAAAACTGAAAAGTTTGAATTTGTAGGAGCATTTACTCCAAATAAAGAAAAAAGAAATCGTATTTGTAATGAGTATAGAATAAAAGAGTTTGAGTCTATAAAGGATTTAGCTAAAGAGTGTGATTCTGCATTTGTTCACACATCAACTGAATCACATTATGATGTTGTTAAGGAACTTTTGGAACTAGGATTACACGTTTATGTTGATAAGCCATTAGCATCTACAGTAAAAGAGGGAGAAAAGCTTATAGAATTAAGCAAGATTAAAAACTTAAAACTTATGGTTGGTTTTAATAGAAGATTTGCGCCTATGTACAAGCAAATAAAAGATGAAGCTGGTGATATTATTTCAATTAATATTTGTAAACATGCATCAAACTCTATTAGAGACACACATTTTAGTGAAACTTTAATAGATGATTATATACATGCCATAGATACTGCTATATGGTTAGCAGATGGAAATGTTGAAATAAGTTATGATGAATTATTAGTAAATGATAATAAAAGCTTAATTTTTGCTAATCATAAATTAAAAAGTAAAAGTTTTTCAATATCAACTTCAATGAATAGATTTGCAGGAACTAAGCTAGAGCAAGTAGAGATGCTTTCTTTAGGAAAAATTCAAAGGGTTAAAAATCTTAATGTTTTAGAAGTTGAGTGTAACAATAATATAACAACAACTACTAGTGGAGCATGGGTTAACATTTTAAAACAAAAAGGATTTGAGGATATAGTTAATCACTTTGTTGATTGTGTTGAAAATGATTTAGAGCCTATTACTAGCGGGGAAGAAGCTTTAAAGGCTCAAAGACTTTTAGAACATATAATTAATTTATATTAAAAGATAAAAATATTTAAAAGCTATTTAGAAAATAGATTAAAATGCTTAAAAAGATACAAATAAAAATTTATATATCGTTAGTAATATTAAATATACTAGCTAATACAGCTAGTATATATTTTTTTATAAAAAGTTAAAATTAAGGTTCTAGTTTAGGAAAGTGTTGATTTTTAATTAAATTTTTAGACGTAACTTAAAAAATAAAGTAAAGAATAATTGTATTATTTTCTAAATTATGGTATGTTAATGTTATTAAGTAAAGAAGAGGTGTTGAAATGATTAAGTAATCTATTTTTGAAGGACATAGTAGAATTTTTACGTATATTGTATACGTTTTATTGTGTTGCCAAATTTAGATTATATCATGGATATGCTTAATTTAAAATTATAGTATATTTTATTTGTGTACGTCTAAAAATCATTTGGCAACAGATGGTTTTTTATTTTTGTATAAATATTTATACAAATAAAAAATATTATCTTTATTATTAAGTTAACTGTTGAAAGGTGATGATAGTATGAAAAACAACATGATAATTGAGTTAGTTGAAAATAAAATTAAGAGTATGAAGGAATTTTCTGGTGTTATTAAAATAAGTAAATCTAAAGGGATAATTTACAAAAAGGCTTATGGTTTTTCGGATATTGCAAATGAGAGGCTTAATAATATTGATACAAGGTTTGGAATAGCATCAGGAGCTAAGTTGTTAACAGCAATTTCTATATGCAAGTTAGTTGAACAAGGAAAACTTAAATTTGATTCATTGTTAAAAGAGTATATAGATTGTGATAATTTTGATGAAAATGTAACAGTAAAACATTTATTAACTCACACTTCAGGGTTACCAGATTATTTTTATGAAGATTTTACTGAAATAATTACTCCTATGTATATGTTGAAAGAACCAAAAGATTTTCTTCCTCTTATGATAATGCAAAAAAGTATATTTAAACCAGGTGAAAAGTATCAATATAATAACGGAGGATATGTAATTTTAGCCTATATAGTTGAAAAAGTAAGTGGAATGAAATTCATTGATTTTGTAAAAGAATATATTTTTGATGTTTTAGGAATGAATTCAAGTGGATATTTTAGTATGGATATGTTGCCTAAAAACTGTGCTTACGGATACGAAGAAAACAGTGAAGGAATGTTAAAAACTAATATATTTTTAATCCCCATAATTGGAGGAGGAGATGGTGGAGTTTTTGTAACAGCTAATGATATAAGTAAGCTATGGGATGGATTATTGAACTATAAGTTATTAAATAAGGACATTACTAATGAATTATTAACTCCACAAGTATATGTTGATAACGATGTATATTACGGGTATGGTATCTGGATAGTAAAAAGAGATGATGGTGTTTATAAATATTATATAAATGGTGGAGACCCTGGTGTTAGTTTTGAATCAACAATATATCCTCATGAAGAAATGGAAGTGACTATACTAGGAAATAGAAAGTTTAATATCTATGAGCTATTAATGTTAATAGAAAATATAAATTAGATAAGGAATAAATTTGTATGAATAGTAGTACTAAAGAAAATTTTTAAGAGAATGAATATAATTAAGATAAATTTTAAATTAATAGGAGTTATATATGGCAATAACTAAATACTATGAATTAGTAGCAAATAAACTTAATAAAAGAGCAAATGATATGGGAATCAGTTCTAGCACAAATAGATTATCAGCCGATGAAAATAGAGAATCAGTAGGAAATTTTTTAACTGATAATATACCTAATGCTTTTAAAGTAGATTTAGGTTATACACTTTCTATGGATGGTGAGTTTTCAAACCAAGAAGAATTGCTTATTGTAGATTATATGTTTAATTCTCCGCTATTTTTAGATAGTAAAAATAAGGTTTGGTTAGCTGAATCTGTGTATGCAATGATAGATGTTAGATCAAAACTTACAGATACAGAATTAAAGGATACAATAGCAAAATGTAGAAAATTTAAGCAAATAAGGAGATATTATCAATCAATTTCATAAATACCTAGAGTTAAAGATTCATTATTTATTATATGGGGACAGGATGGAAGTTCACCTGAAACAATAAAAAGTAACATACTTGAAGCATTAAAAGATATTTCAATAGAAGAACAACCAGATTTTATTGTTGTACCAAATTCAATGATAGTAACTGGTGGATCTTATAGAAAGATGTCACAGTTTGGTCAAGAAGGAAGCCAACTAAACCAAAGAGTAATGTCTGATAACCCAGGAAAAAGTTATCAGGATATATTTGAAATATATGAATTCACAAAATCAGAGAATAGTATTCTGATGTTTTTAACATGGCTAACATCTTGGCTAAAAGTTGCAGGATATAGAAGTGCTCCTATAGAAGCTTATTTAAAAAATTCTGAGATAGCTGGAAATTTGATTTAAAATGAAAGTTGTTTTTAAACTTTCATAAATATAAAACCTATCTGTATATCCATAATAAGCTGATTTTTTTATTAAAAATAGTATAATAGGAGATAACAATTGATTTGAATCGAAGACAAAGAGACATATTAAATATAATAGTATTGAAGAAGGATAAAATTATCAATTGATAGGAGGACTAATAATGAAACTGGCTATTATTGGAGCAGGAATGATTGTTAAGGATTTTTTAACTATTGTACCAAAGTTAGAAGATTTAGAATTAACAGCAATTTATGGTAGAGAAAGCAATAAGGATAATCTAAATGAACTTAAGAATAGATATGGTATTATGGATGTATTTTATGATTATGATGAATTGCTAAGTAGTGATATTGATACTGTATATATTGCATTACCCAATAACCTTCATTTTGAATTTTCTAGAAAAGCATTAGAAGCTAATAAAAATGTTATTATTGAAAAACCAATGACATCAAATTATGAAGAAGCATTAATATTAAATAAATTAGCTAGAGAAAAAAAGTTATTTATTTTTGAAGCTATTACAAATCAATACTTACCTAATTATAAAAAAATCAAAGAGTTACTTCCAAAATTAGGTGAAATAAAAATAGTTCAGTGTAATTATTCACAATATTCTAGTAGATACGATAGTTTTAAAGAAGGTGTTGTACTACCAGCCTTTGATCCAAACTTTTCTGGTGGAGCATTAATGGATTTGAATATTTATAATATTCATTATGTAGTTGGATTATTTGGAAAGCCAAATAATGTTGAATACTATCCTAATATGGAAAGAGGTATAGATACATCTGGAATATTGATATTAGACTATAAAAAGTTTAAATGTGTTTGTATTGGAGCAAAGGACTGTAAAGCGCCAATTGCAAATAATATTCAAGGGGATAATGGATGTATATATCAAGATTCACCAGCTAATGTTTGTAAGAGTTTCAAATTGTTAATGAATGATGGAACTAGTTCTTTAATTAATGTAAATAATTATGAGCATCGTATGGTTAATGAGTTTATTGAATTTATAGATATTATTAAGAAAAATGATTTAGATAAATGTTATGAAATGCTAGAGCATAGTTTAATAGTGAGTGAAGTTCAAACTATTGCAATAAAAAAAGCTGGAATCGTATTTAATGATGTTAATAATAAAGAGATTTAATTTGCATAGCATGTTTTTTAGGGATGGCGAAAGTAATCCTTTTAATATTGAACTAATTATAGCCTTAAATAAAATACTTGTAAATGAGGATAGACTTGAAAAGAAAAAATGAAAGTACGCACTTAAATATATATAGACTAAAGGTTTTAATTACAAAAGAGATCAGAAGCATTTGTAATAACAGACTTAAGTTAATAGAAAGGTACGCCTTTGCCTTCCATAGGGGTAACCTATTATAAAGGAACATGAAAAATAGCCTTAGATATTGATATAATTTGTCTAAGACTATTTTTATAAGTAAAAAAACATATAAATAATTATTTAGCTCCTATTCGATTATTTATTTTAACATATCTAATATTTCCTCTTCTGGAGTTGAGGAATCACAACGAACTGTTATTTCTCCATTTTTATTAACAATAAATCCTGGTACAGTTACAATATTATATTTCTCTCTAAATGAGCTAAGTTCATTATCTGAAAAATTATCACTACTTACATAATAAATAGTTGTGTTAATTTTATTAGCTAATCCACTTAATTTTTTAGCAAACTTACGGCAGTATGGACATGTTGATCGACCAATATAAACAACAGCTAAATCTTCAGTAGATAATAACTTATCTGCTTGTGTAGAAAGTATCTTTTCAAATGATTTTATATCTTCTTCATATGCATTTTTTTCAAACATTTTACTTTCCTCCTAGTTTTTTAGAATATTATACCAAAATTAAATTGCTACATCAAATTAATTACATAGTAACTTATTAATTCTTTCATTTACTGGATAAGCACAAGTATTTGCAATAATCCAATCTAATTCTTGCCCTAATAAGCATTCTAATTTTTTAAATATCACTTTTAAGGTTTTTTCCTATTTTCTTATTTAAGTACTCAATTACAGAAGTATATATATTATTATTTTTTAAGAGTAGTTGTCATAATAAATGTTAACAAAGAAAAAAAGATTAAATAAATTATTGTTATTTAAAAGGAAAACCAGTGATTTTGAATAAATGTTATAGAGAGATAAAGATTAAAATATTAGGGAGATATTAATATGTATACGATTGGACAAATAGCTAATTTTTTAGGTGTATCTAGAGATACATTGAAATTTTATGAGGAAAAGGGGTTAGTAAAGCCTAAGCAAAATAATGATAATGGATATAGAGAGTATAATCAATTTGATATATATGATATTACAACTATAAATTTTTATAGGGAAATAGATATTGAGATTAAAAAAATTCAAGAGATAAGAAAAAGTAAAAGTATTGAGGATTTAGAGTTGTTATTAGAAGAAAAAGAACAAGTAATATTAGAAGAAATAGAATACAAAAAGCTTCTTTTAAAAAAGATTAGATTAGTAAAAGAAGATTGTGAAAATATTAGGAAATATCATGGAGTATATACAATAAAGGAAATGGCACCTATAGAAATAAAAGGAGAAATAAAGTATATTACTAGCTATGATGAATATGAAATTTTAAAAAATAATGTAGATAACTTAAAAAAGGCAGTAACATTGGAATCTTTGAGAAGAGTTATAAGTTTTGATGAAAAAGGTGTAATAGAAGATAGATTCATAATTGTAAGAAGAGTAGAAGAATGTGATATAGAAAGAAGAGAAGAAGTTATTTATTACCCTAAATGTATTTATACTATTATAGAAGATGGAAGATGGTCAACTGGTGGAGAAAATATAGACAATAAGGTAGAAGCTAGTTTAAGAGAATTTGCAATAGAAAATGGATATGAGCCATTAGGAATAGTTTATGTTAACATACTACTTACTACTTATGAAGAAGGAATTGAGCGTGTTTTTTTAGAGGTACATGCACCGATAAAATAATAATATAGAAAATTATTGACCTAGGACTTACCCATAGGTTTAAACTCATTTTATAAGCAACTGTAATTATATTATAGTTACTAAATATTGATTTGAGATGAGGGGTTATTTATGGGAATAAAGCAGAGTTTAAAGGGAACGGTGCCTAGATTTATTATATTGACTAATATAATTTTTTTACCACTTTTTTTATTAGTAGGATTAACTATGATGTTAGGATTACCAACAATAATATCTGATGCTATGTTGTGCATAGCATCTTGGTCATCAACATTTGCATTTATAATATTATTTAAAAGGATTTATTCAAGAAAGAATTTTGTAGATTATGTAAAAAGCAAATTTAGAATTAAGATAAAATTGAGAATAGTTATATTAATTATTATTATGCAAACATTAATAGCTATCTTGACTATATTTATGGTGTCTTCTAGAAGTGTTTTAATAAAGTGGGATTTTACAATATCATCTTTTGGAATGTTAGGATATTATTTTTTAAAGAATTTATTTGCAGGACCATTAGGAGAAGAATTAGGTTGGAGAGGATTTGCTCAAAATGAGCTTCAAAAAAAACATTCACCCTTGAAGGCATCTTTAATAATAGGATTTTGGTGGGGAATGTGGCATTTACCAATATGGTTTACAGTAGGTTATACGGGAACAAATTTAATAAAATATATCATATTTTTTATGATTGCAATTATATCAATTAGTGTCATTATGGCAGCATTTTATAATTTAAATAATAATTTATTGATTCAAATTATTATACATCAATTATTTAATTTTTTTATAGGAATAACTACATTAGAAGTAATAGAACTTATAAAATATTATTCGATATTATATTTTTTAGTAGCAATTATATTAATATTTATAAATCCAAGTAAAGTATTGTATGGAAATAAAGTAGAAGATTCAACTAAAAAGGGAGATTTATAGATGAGAAAATAAGATCAGTAGCTAAATATTTAGAAATTAAAAAAGTATAGAAAAATTCAATATATGGATTGTTAGGACCAAATGAACCATAAATGTATAGATAATAAAAAAATAAAATCTATAATCACATTAAAAAGTCATTTGTATATACAGATGACTTTTTAGTGAAATAAAAAATGTATATTTATGTAGTTAGATTATTTGCTTTAACTTTAGTACGAAGTGATTTATCCCCTGAAATAAAATACAAGAACAGAAAAAGACTAATCAAGAATGTGCTACGCACAACAGTTGGTGGCAAGTTCTTGACAAGGATTTTTCTTTCTTGTGCAGGTAATTAAGAGGATAAAGGGAAAATATGCTTTAGTAGAAAGTATAAACAAAAGAAATGTAGATATGCTGTTTTTCATTGTTGTAATATTTTTACAATGTTATAATGTGAATGTAACAAAAACGTAGACATGAGTTTAGAATTGGGGGATTGAATGAAGAAATATATAGCATCAGTTATTTTATTTTTTATATTTGAAATGCTGGCAGTAACATTATGGATTACTATGGATAATTTGTTTTATATGTTAAATTTTACATATATAGGAGCGTGTATTGCTGTTGGTCTTGTACTATTCGTAAATGAAAAAAAGTATGCAAGACGATTTGTTCAATTTGCTGTGGGCTTTTATATGCTTATTTATCTTGGGGTAATTCAACAAGAAAATATGCAGATAGAGGGTTTTTGGTATTATTTATTTCTTGGAGTTTTTGAAGCGGCTACCATACATTATGCTGTTGCAAAAATATTCGGTCCTTTGATTTTCGGTAGGGGTTGGTGTGGATATGCTTGTTGGACTGTGATGATTTTAGACTTATTACCCTATAAACAGCCTAAGAGTGCAAGAAAAAAATTGGGATTTATTCGGTATATTATATTTGCTTTATCTTTAGTTTTGATAATAGGACTGTTTTTAATGAGAATTGCTAATTTAGAGAATATAATATTCTTGCTTTTCATAGGCGGTAATCTTCTATATTACATAGTAGGAATATCCATTGCCTTTGCTTTTAAAGATAATCGTGCTTTTTGCAAATATATATGTCCTGTTACAGTATTTTTAAAACCGATGAGTTATTATTCTATTATTCGTGTTCATTGCGATGAAGATAAATGTATTCATTGTGGAAAATGTTTGAAAGTATGTCCTATGAATGTCGAAGTGAATAAGGAGTCACGAAAAAGGGTAAATGCTACGGAATGTATCTTGTGCTATGAATGTGTTAAAGAATGTCCATTAAAAGCATTGCGTTAAATTTTTTCAATTTCATACCTACATTTACAAAGCAGTTAATCTTTTATGGTTGGCTGCTTTTTTCAAAAAAAGATACTTGTAAGGTGTCCAAAGTCAAGGAATTAGAAAAAATTATTTGTGTTACAGATAATCTATATATGGATTGGAAATGTGAAGAAATTAGTAGAAATGAGTATGCTAGAATGAAATCGAGGTTTGAAATTAAAGCTGAGGAAATTAGACAGATTATATCTAATATAGAAACTGAAATACAATTATCTTCAAAAGGAGTTGGAGAAGATGATCCATATTTAAAAACATTTTTGAAGTATAAAAATATAAAAGAACTTAAGTAATTCCAATACTTTGATTCTAGCTTATAATCTTGATTAAATTCTTAGATAATTAATTAAATAATAAGTATATTACTTACTATCATCATTATAACGTTTTATAATTTAAATAATAATTTATTGATTCTAATTATTATATAAATAAGAAATAGAATTAAAAACAGACATTATAATATGTCTGTTTTTTTATTTTATTACTCCTTATTATAGACCACAATATTTTGTTTTAGTGTAATATAAAAACAGAGATTAGAGTTATTAAGAAAGCTTTTAGGGAAAAGAGTAACCTCTCTACAATTTTAGTGGATAGGTTAATTATGTTTAATATTGAAATTTTATTACTTATGCGAATATAACAAAAATGTCATATTAATGAAATGTAGTTTCATTGAGGAAGTATATCTAATCCTATAAAATAAGTTACATGAGGTGGAGAACACTAGCTAACTTAAAAGGGGGATTTATAGATGAGAAACATATTGAGTGTAGAAAAAATTGAGAAGTATTATGGGAGTAAAGGTAATGTAACAAAGGCAATAGATAATATCAGTTTTAATGTGGATATGGGAGAATTCATTGGAATAATGGGACCATCAGGGAGTGGTAAGACTACATTGCTTAATTGTATGGCAACTATTGATAAAGTTACTACAGGAAAAATAATTATAAATAATAAGGAAATTACTAGGTTAAGTTCAAAAGAACTAGAGAATATTAGAAAAAATGAATTAGGATTTATATTTCAAGATTATAATCTATTAGATACACTTACAGCTTATGAGAATATTGCTTTAGCACTAACAATAAAGGGAGAAAAAAGTTCTGAAATAGATGGGGAAATAAGATCCGTAGCTAAATATTTAGAAATTGAAAAAGTCTTAGAAAAATATCCTTATGAAATGTCAGGTGGAGAAAAGCAGAGAGTTGCATCAGCAAGAGCCATAGTAACTAGTCCATCTTTAGTATTGGCTGATGAACCAACAGGAGCATTAGATTCAAAGGCAGCAAGATTATTACTTGAAAAATTTGAATGCTTAAATAAGGAATTAAATACTACAATACTTATGGTTACCCATGATTCCTTTACAGCAAGCTATGCCCATAGAATATTTTTTATTAAGGATGGAAAAATTTTTAGTGAATTAGTAAGAGGAACAGATAGTAGAAAAGAATTTTTTAATAAAATTATAGAGGTCGTATCACTTCTTGGAGGTGATGATAACAATGTATTTTAAGATAGCTTTCGCAAACATAAAAAAGAGTTATAAGGATTATACTATATATTTCTTAACATTAATATTAGGCGTTTGTATGTTTTATAGTTTTAATGCTATAGATTCACAAAAGGCACTTATTGATATAAAATCTTCAGGAGCAAGTTACATATCTAAATTAACTGAAATTATGTCTGCTGTATCAATATTAGTATCCATAATATTAGGGTGTTTAATATTATATGCAAATAATTTTTTAATAAAAAGACGTAAAAAAGAATTAGGAATATACATGACTTTAGGAATGGGAAAAAGAAAAATATCTCTGATTTTAGTAATAGAGACCTTTATGGTAGGAGCTATATCTTTAATTGCTGGCCTTATATTAGGAATAGTAATGTCACAAGCCTTATCTATTTTTTCATTAAAGTTATTTCATATTGGCATTGATGAATACATGTTTTCTATTTCAATAAATGCAATAGTTAAGACCATAGCATATTTTGGAATAATGTTTTCCCTTGTTATGATTTTTAATATATTTGTTATTTCTAAATATGAAATAATTGATTTATTAACAGTAGGTAGAAAAAATGAAAATATAAAATTAAAAAGTTCAGCTATATATTTACTATCATTTGTTTTATCGATAGTATCACTTGGGTTTTCATATTCATCCATATTAAAGATAGGATTTGATTCAAGAGATCCAATGTTTAAGTTATCAATTCTCCTTTTAATAATAGGAACAGTAGCATTTTTCTTTAGTTTAGCTGGTGTTATACTATATATAGTAAATAAAAATAAAAAAGTATATTTTAAAGGGTTAAATATATTCCTAGTAAAACAAATAAATAGTAAGATTAATACCAATTTTATATCAATGTCTCTTATATGTTTAATGTTATTTATTACTATACTAACATTATCAACAGGGATAAATATTAAAAAAGAAAGTGAAGAAAGAATTGATAAAGAAACACCCTTTGATGCTAGTATAGTTGTATCAAATAATGGTGAAAAAGAAAACTTAGAAGAGGTATTAAATAAAATTAATTTTAAAACAAGTGAAAATGAAGAATATGTAGCTTACAATGAATATGATTTAGGTATAAGTATAAGTAATTTATTAATGACTAAGGATAAAGATTTTAGTGATATTGGAGTGTCTTTTATTAAGATATCTGATTATAATAAAATGTTAAAGCTTAGAGATGAAAAAGAAATGAGTTTAGATAAGGATGAGGTTTTACTTATTTCAAACTATAATGAGCTGATTAATTCAGTTGATGAAAGATTAAAGAATAGCAATAAAGTTGATATTGAGGGAAAAGAGTATTTAGTTAAAGATGATAAAGTAATAGAAGGAAACCTTGAAACTTTTTTTATGCCACATAAGTTTTTAACTGTGGTTATAAGCGATAACTTTTTAAGTAATTATAAAGAAATTCATAGATCTGTACTTAATGTTATGTATTCAGATAACAATAGAGAAGAAAACAATAAAAAATATAGCCAAATAGATTATAACGTTTTACATGGCAAGTATGAAAGCTTAAATCTTCCTAATGTATATGCCTATTCAAAGGACAATATTTATGATTTGAATATGAGAAAGACAACATCAATATTATTTGTTGGAATATACTTAGGGTTAATATTTTTAATAACTAGTATGGCTGTGTTAGCTATTCAACAATTATCAGACGCTAGTGATAGTATAGAAAGATATAAATCATTAAAAAGAATTGGTGCAACAGAAAATATGATAGATAAGACAATTTTTATTCAAATGCTCATATATTTTAGCCTACCAGTGATTCTTGCATTAATTCATTCAGTTATTGGTATTTTGGTAGTTAATAAGGATATTAGTAGCCTTAATCCAATAGATATTAGATTTTCAGCTCTAATGACAACTCTAATATTTATTGTAGTTTATGTAGGATATTTTTATACAACATATCTAGCATATATAAATATAGTGAAAAATAATATTTAAATTTATATTGGTTAGTAATGGACTGTACTAAAACCTAATAATAAAACTTACAAACATACTACGAGAATTACTAGATTTGACTAAGAATTGTTTGTAAGTTTTATTAAAAGTTATTTTGATACAGCCCATTTTATTTTTAGAATGGAGAAATATTATGAGGAAAATTATTATTATTGAAGATGATGAAGCTATAAGAGAAGAGTTAAAAGAGTTTTTAAAGAAGTATGGATATGAAGTAAAAGCTCCTAAAGAGTTTAATAATATAATAGAATATATTAAAAACGAAGAATCAAACCTTATATTATTAGATATAAACCTTCCTATTTTTGATGGTTATTACATATGTAGAGAAATACGCAAAACTTCAGATGTTCCAATTATAATAGTTACAAGTAGAGACAGTGAAGTTGATGAATTAATTAGTATGAATTTAGGAGCAGATGATTTTGTTACAAAGCCTTATAATTTAGAAATATTATTATCCAGAATAAATAATATATTAAGAAGAGTGTATGGAAATTTAAAGACTAATAGTGTATTAAGTTATAGAAATTTTAAACTAAATCTTTTAAATGCAACTGTTGAATATGAAGATAAATATGTAGAAGTGACTAAAAATGAACTAAAGATTCTTTCTTATTTAATAAATAATAAGGGAAACATAGTGAAGAGAGATTCCCTTATGGAATACTTATGGAAATCAAATTATTTTGTTGATGAGAGCACATTAACAGTTAATGTTAATAGACTAAGAAAGAAACTTGAAGGAATAGGTATAGAAAACCCAATAGAAACAAGAAGAGGGTTAGGATATATAATGCCATGAATATAGGAGAATTTATTAAAGATAAAATAAGTGTGCTAATAGTTAACATATTAATGTTTATTGTATTATTAGGATTTTTGATTACTATAGATGTTAATTTCATTATAATTATATTTGTATTTTGTATTTGGTTTTTACCATTAATTTCTTATGTGGTTTTAGAATTTATTAAAAGTAAAAGTTATTATGATGAAATTAATAGTGTATTAGAAAACTTGGATAAAAAATATCTACTCCCAGAGATAATAAAGAAAGCAAATTTTATTCATGCTGAAAAAGTAAACTATATACTTAGAGAAATAAGTCGTGACATGCATGAAAATGTAAAATATCATAAAGAGATGCAGGAAGATTATAGAGAATATATAGAAACATGGGTACATGAAATTAAGACACCAATAGCCTCTTCAAAACTAATAATTGCAAATAATGAAAATGAAGTGACTAATAAAATTGATTTTCAAATTCATAGAGTTGAGGGTTTTGTAGATCAAGTACTTTATTATTCTAGAAGCAACAATGTTAGTAAGGATTATATTATAAAAAAAGTTAATCTTGATGACTTAGTAAGAAATGTAGTTAAAAGAAATTATAGAGATTTTATTTATAAGAAAATAAAAATAGATATAAAAGATATTAATGAAGTTGTATATAGTGATGGAAAATGGGTTGAGTTTATACTAAATCAAATAATAGCAAACTCTATAAAGTATTCAAGTAATAGAGAACCTGAAATAAGTATCTATGCAACTAAGACAAGCAATTCAGTAATGTTAACTATAGAAGATAACGGAGTAGGAATAGTAGATAAAGATATAAATAGAGTTTTTGACAAAGGATTTACTGGTGAGAATGGAAGAAGATTTAGTAAAAGTACAGGAATGGGTTTATACATATGTAAAAAGCTTTGTTCTAAATTGGGATTGAAAATAAGTATTGACTCTGAGATTAGTAAAGGAACTAAAGTTACATTAACATTCCCTTTATCAGGTATGACAACTTTTACAGAGAACTGTACCATAAGTGAATAAGAAAAAATAGCCTTAGGCATTGATATAACTTGCCTAAGGCTATTTTGTAATTAAATAAAATCATAATTCAGTAAATTTAAATTACGCTATTTCACTAACTGATTTAATATATTTTTGTCCTTCTTCAGCGTTAAATTCCTTTTCCCATTTAGATATAACAACAACAGCTAATGAGTTTCCAAGTACATTGACAAGCGTTCTAGCCATATCAACAATACGATCTATACCAGCAATAAACGCAACTCCTGCTACTGGAATTCCTAAAGAACCAACAGTTGCTAAAAGTACTACAAAAGATGCACCAGGAACTCCAGCCATGCCTTTTGAAGTAAGCATTAACACAAGCACTAAATTAATTTGAGCAGAAAGTGGTAAGTGAATTCCATATATTTGAGCAATAAAAAGTGCTGCAATAGATTGATATAAAGTAGATCCATCTAAGTTAAATGAATATCCTGTTGGAATAACAAAAGATGTAATTGCCTTAGGACAGCCAAACCTCTCCATCTTTTCCATAAGTTTTGGTAAAACTGCTTCAGAACTTGCTGTAGTATAAGCTAAAATAAGTTCATCTTTTAAAAGTTTTATAAGTGATATAATGCTTGTTCCAGCCATTTTTGCAATAAAGCCAAGAACAAAAAATACAAAGAAGAACATGGCACCATAAACAGTAATTATTAACTTTCCTAAAGGAATTAATGAAGCTAATCCAAATTTAGAAACTGTTACACCTATTAATCCAAATACGCCAAGTGGTGCAAGCTTCATAATTTGATTAGTCATCCAAAACATTGAATCAGCTATACCTTGACATATTGCAAGGACAGGTTTTCCTTTTTCTCCAATTGCAGCTACACCTAATCCAAACATAACTGAAAAGAAAATAATAGGAAGTAAATCTCCCTTTGCAAGAGATTCAAAAATATTAGTTGGAACAATATTTATAAATGTATCCATAAATCCATGGTTAGATGCAGCTTCTGCTGTACTCATATATTTATCAATATTAGTAGTTGCAAGAGTACTAATGTTTACTCCGTCTCCTGGGTGAAATAAATTAGCTACGACTAAACCTATTATAATAGCGAATGTAGTTACAATCTCAAAGTAAAGTATTGTTTTTCCGCCGATTTTCCCTAATTTTTTAACATCTCCAACGCCAGCAACACCAACAACAAGTGATGAAAAGACGATAGGTATGACAATCATTTTAATTAATCTTATAAAAATATCTCCAAATGGCTGTAAATATGAAGTAACAACTGGATTACCATAAAAAACAGCTCCTACTATAATACCTAGTACAAGTCCAAGTATAATTTGAAATGCTAGTCCTAATTTTTTCATTTGTTTAATAGCCCCCTTGAGTAGTTTATAACTTAAAAGTCATTTGTTTAAAATTTTGCTGAATTAAATATATGCAAGAAATGAATAATGAAAATTTCATTTTATAGGATATAGTATATCACAAAAAAATAAAATTAGCTTTATATTTTTTAAAAAAATTAATTTAATATATGTATTTATAAATTAAAATTAAAAAAAATTAAGTTGGTATAAAAATAATTGATGGAAATCTTTCGTTTGATTAAAAAAATGCAAGTTTTACATTAATAAATAGAATGATATAACGAATATTATATAAAAAAATAAATATTTTATACGTTTTAATATTAAACCTTAATTTGATGTATTTATGAAGTTTTTATATAATTTTTAATACGAAATTGCAGTTTGATTATATGGAAAATTGCAATTATGATTAAATTATCTAAGCGATTTATTCACTTGTTCTTTTATTAATCCTTTGTTAGACTCTTTCTACAACATATATTCTACTTCTTCTTTTGTTAATTCATAGATTTTTTTATCATA
This sequence comes from Clostridium sp. LIBA-8841, assembly GCF_057782475.1. Classification (NCBI taxonomy): domain Bacteria; kingdom Bacillati; phylum Bacillota; class Clostridia; order Eubacteriales; family Clostridiaceae; genus Clostridium; species Clostridium sp. LIBA-8841. The sequence goes on from NZ_CM173488.1 coordinate 1,117,241, forward strand.
TATTATTGTTGCTCACTAATAATTTATGACTTATTTAAAATTACAGAAATAATAAAACCAATAGCTATGGCTTGCATTGTTGAATTACAATCATATCGGTTTAATTTATAATATTTACTAAGTTAGACAATCTTAGTAGTCTAAAGCGTAAGATGTAATTAAATATTTATGACCTCTCTTTTTTTATACCCAAAATAGGTATATTATGCCTTGAAAAGGGCAGAACTATAAAATAGTGTTTAAATATTAAACATCATTTTAATTATATTAATAATTTATGTTAGGGTGAGAAGTTTATGAAAGAAGTATTACATTTAGGAGTTGATATAGGATCAACTACTATTAAGCTTGTATTGTTAGATACTAATGACAATATTATTTATAGTAAGTATGAAAGACATTATTCTAATATAAAGGAGACTACAGCTTCATTTATAAAAGAAGTTTTTAAAAAATATAAAGATTATGACATTAAAGCAATGATAACAGGATCTAGTGGATTATCGCTGTCAAAGGTTTTAGGGTTATCTTTTATTCAAGAGGTTATTGCTTGTACAGAAGCTGTTGAAGTTTTTATAAATAATGCTGATGTAGTAATAGAGCTAGGTGGAGAAGATGCAAAAATAACATATTTTGAAGGTAGTCTAGAACAACGTATGAATGGAGTTTGTGCTGGTGGTACAGGCGCTTTTATAGACCAGATGGCTACATTACTTGAAACAGATGCTAAAGGATTAAATGAATTAGCTAAAAATTATAAGATAATTTATCCAATTGCTGCAAGGTGTGGAGTTTTTGCAAAAACAGATATTCAATCTCTTATAAATGAAGGAGCTACCAAGGAAGATATAGCAGCATCTATATTTCAGGCTGTTGTAAACCAGACTATAAGTGGGCTTGCTTGCGGAAAGCCAATAAAGGGAAAGGTTGCATTTTTGGGAGGTCCTTTATACTTTTTATCAGAGCTTAGAAAAAGGTTTATTGATACCTTAAAATTAAAGCCGGAGGAAATATTATTTCCAAAAGACCCTCAATTATTTGTAGCTATTGGTGCAGCTATTGAATCCAAAAAAGAGAAAATTATAAATTTTGAACAATTGTTAAAAGCTATTGAAAGTTTAGATAACAATATATCTACTTCAGATACATTAGAGCCATTATTTGAAAATGAACAGGAATTACAAAGATTTAGACAAAGGCATTACAGTTACAAAGCAAAGACAAGGGATATAACTACATATGAGGGAGATGCTTTTTTAGGGATAGATGCAGGTTCAACAACTACTAAAGCTATATTAATAGATAATGAAGGGGCTATATTATATTCTTTTTATGGTAGCAATAAGGGTAATCCTATGCAAATTACTATAAACATATTAAAAGATATATATAGTAAAATTAATGGAAAAATAAAAATTGCTAAAGCTACTGTTACTGGGTATGGAGAGGCTCTTATAAAGTCAGCTTTAAATATTGATATTGGAGAAGTTGAAACCATTGCACATTATAGAGCAGCAAAACATTTTTTAAAAGATGTGGACTTTATTCTTGATATAGGTGGTCAAGATATGAAGTGCATAAAGATAAAAGATGGAGTAATAAACTCTATTCAATTAAATGAAGCTTGTTCATCAGGTTGTGGTTCTTTTCTTGATGTGTTTGCACAATCTTTAAACATGAACATTGAAGAGTTTGCAAAAGAAGGATTATTATCAAAAAGTCCAGTGGATTTAGGGTCAAGATGCACTGTATTTATGAATTCTAAGGTTAAGCAAGTTCAAAAGGAAGGTGCTGATATTGGATCTATATCTTCTGGGTTATCTTATTCTGTAATTAAAAATGCTCTTTATAAAGTTATAAAGATAAGAAAACCTGAAGATCTTGGAGAAAAAATTATAGTTCAAGGAGGAACTTTCTATAATGAAGCTGTTTTAAGAGCCTTTGAGAAAGTTACTGGCAAGGAAGCTGTAAGACCTGATATTGCTGGCCTCATGGGAGCATTCGGAGCTGCTCTTATTGCAAAGGACAATCATAATGAAAATGAGATTTCTAATATTTTAGGGGAATCTGATCTTGAAAAATTTGGAGTGTCAAATGAATTTAGGCATTGTGGATTATGTAGCAATAATTGTTTACTTACTGTAAATAAATTTTCTGATGGTAGAAAATTTATTTCAGGGAATAGATGCGAAAGAGGGGTAAGAGGTACTAAAAATACAAAAAAAGCAGCAAATTTATTTGATTATAAATATAAAAGAATTTTTGGATATACACCTCTTTCAATAGAAGAAGCAACAAGAGGAGAAGTAGGCCTACCGAGAGTTTTAAATATGTATGAAAACTATCCTTTTTGGTACACTTTTTTTACAGAACTAGGTTTTAGAGTAGTATTATCTCCAAATTCTACAAAGAAAATTTACAATGAAGGTATTGATACTATATCATCAGAGTCTCTTTGTTATCCTGCTAAAATTGCTCATGGACATATAGCAAGTCTTATAAAGAAAGGCTTGAATTTTATATTTTATCCATGCGTTTCTTATGAGAGACTAGAAGGTAAAAGTGCAGATAATCACTATAATTGTGCCATAGTAAATTCTTATCCAGAGGTTGTTAAAAATAATATTAGCTTTTTGAGAAGCAAAGACATGATATATAAAGATCCATTTTTGAATTTTAATGATATAAAGTCAATGAAAAAGAACTTATATGATGAATTAAAGGAATTTAATATAAGTCAAAAGGAAATAAACATTGCAGTTGATAAAGCTTATGAAGAAGTTAACAATGTTAAAAAAGATATAAAAAATAAAGCGTTAGAAATTCTAGAAGACTTAGATAAAAATGGTGGAAAAGGGATTGTGTTAAGTGGCAGACCATATCATTTAGATTTAGAAATAAATCATGGTATAGCAGATATGATATCACAAGAAGGATTAGCGGTGTTTACAGAGGACTCTGTAGCAGATTTAGTAGAACTTTCAAGACCATTAAGAGTACTGGATCAATGGACTTATCATTCAAGAGCATATAGGTCAGCACAGTTTGTAGGGACTAGAGAAAACTTAGAGTTAATCCAATTAAACTCTTTTGGATGTGGATTAGATGCAATTGCTACAGATCAAGTACAAGAAATATTAGAGGGCTGTGGTAAAATATACACACTACTAAAAATAGATGAAGTTAATAATTTAGGGGCAGCTAGAATCAGAGTACGTTCTCTTAAAGCTGCTATGGATGATATAAATAAGTTGAGAGTTTCCAATTCAAATTCAAAAATCACCAAACCCTATGATAAAATTATATTTACAAAAGAAATGAGAGAAAAGCATACAATACTTTGCCCACAATTTTCTCCAATACATTTTGAATTGCTAGAAGCCGCTTTGAAAAGCTCAGGATATAATTTAAAGGTATTACCTACAGTTAATCGACAGACAATAGAAGAAGGATTAAAGTATGTAAATAATGATACTTGCTATCCTGCCATTGTAATAGTAGGTCAAATTATAAATGCACTTAAGTCTGGGGAGTATGATTTAAACAATACTTCTGTAGTGATTTCTCAAACAGGAGGCACTTGTAGAGCATCCAACTATATTGCTCTTATAAGAAAAGCATTAAAAGATTCAGGATATGAAAAAATACCAGTTATATCTTTAAGTGTTCAAGGAATAGAGAAGAATCCAGGGTTTAAAATAACATTGCCATTGATTAATAGAGCATTAATGGCATTAGCTTATGGCGATATGCTTTTAAACATGACAAATAGAGTACGGCCTTATGAAAAAATAAAAAATTCAACAAATTTACTTTATTTAAAATGGTTGGGTATATGTAAAAATAGTATAGCTAGTGGAAGCTTTAAGAAGTTTAAAAATATTACAAATGAAATGGTAAATGAATTTGATAGCTTGGAAATGAAAAACGTAATTAAGCCAAAGGTAGCAGTAGTGGGAGAAATTTTCTTAAAGTATAACAGTTTAGCTAATAACAATATTATAGAAATACTAGAGGAAGAAGGAGCAGAAGTAATAATACCAGATTTAGTATATTTTCTATTATATTGTGCTTATAATCAGAAATTTGAATATGAGAAGCTAGGCGGAAACTTAAAAAGCTTATTAGGTGGTAGATTGGCTACTAAATACATAGAATTTTATGTAGAACAAATGAGAAAGGCACTAAGTAATAGTAAAAAATTCATGATACCACAAAGAATTGAAAAATTAGCTAAAGAAACTGATGATATCTTATCTATTGGTAATCAAGCTGGAGAGGGATGGTTATTAACCGCAGAGATTATTGAGTTGTTGAAGTCTGGAGTTAGTAACATGATTTGTATACAGCCTTTTGCATGTTTACCAAACCATGTGAATGGAAAAGGCATGATTAGAGAAATTAAAAGAAGACATCCTTATTTAAATATTACTCCAATAGATTATGATCCTGGTGCCAGTGAAGTAAACCAATTAAACAGAATAAAGCTTATGCTTTCTACTGCAACTAAAAATATGGAAAAAGTAGAAAAGGGTAAAATAGATATAGAAAATTAAGGAGTTAGTCAATAGGATTAATAAATATTCTTTTATTATGAGAATTCAATAAAAGAAGTATAATTCAAAATGATTTTGTATATAAAGAAATCAAGCTACGTATGGTAATGTAAAAATAATCATATCATAAATAAATAAGTCTTTATAAATATTTAAAAGGTATAGATTTAGATTTAATTCTATACCTTTTTGCTATTATTTATGAATTAAGTAGTAAAGATTTTAGTTCATCAAAGCTAGAAATTTCATAAGTAGGTTTGATTGAAGTTTCATTTTTTATTTTATTAGGATTGTACCAACAAGTATCTACACCAAAGTTTATTCCACCTTGAATATCAGAAGTTAGGCTATCTCCTACCATTAAAACTTTACTCTTATCAGAGAAATTCATATGTTTTAATGTATGTTCAAATATTTTAGGATCAGGCTTTGCTATTAGTATTTCTTCAGATATTACTATGGTATCAAAATATTTTGCTATAGTAGATTTTCTGATTCTCTTATCTTGAACAGAAGTAAGACCATTAGTTACTATTGAGAGTTTATAAGATTTATTTAGATTTTCTATAAGATCTATACTATCATCAAATAAAAATGATGCATCAGCTAAATGCTCCATATATGATTTAGCAAAATTAATTTCATCAAATTTTATATTTAACTTATCTGATAATCTTTTAAATCTTTCTATCTTTAATTTTTCTTGTGTAATAAGTCCTTGCTCAAACTCTTTCCATATGCCAGTATTTATTTCTTTATATATTTTCAAATGATAATTTTCATCATATTTTATATCAAATTTAAGCATTGTGTTTTTAAAAGCTTCTCTTTCAGATTTTTTAAAATCAAATAAGGTTTCGTCTGCATCAAATATTATAACTTCATATTTCATAATATATCCTCCAAATTTTATATAATAGCTTAATTTAAAATTAACTTAAAAATTTTTTATTTATGTATTTTATAATATTTTACATTAACAAGAATACTTATTAAAGTGATTTTTAAATTCTTTAAATTATTTATAAATCTACATAGATAAAATAACATATTTGAAAAAATTAAGTATATAAATAAGATTAGTTATTTGTAATGGAAGTGTAATATGGGTAATAAAAACTTAACTTTAGAACAAAAGAAGCTTGATACTGATATATGGATTATCGCATTAATAACAATGGGTGCATTTTTATTATATATGGTGTTTGGAAATCAGATGATGGAGTATATAAAAAATTCTAACAACTCTATTATTTTACGTTTGTTACTTAATGCAGGTGTTCAATTTGGTATTGCTGGATTAGGAATTACAGTAGTATGTATTTTTAGAAAGGAAAGATTTTCTGACTTTGGATTAGTGAAAAGAAATACAATTAAAACTATTTTATATTCAATTATATGTTTTGTGCCATACTTAATATATATTTTTTTATCAGGGCAATATAAAGGTTATGGACCATTCAGCATTATTCTTACCAATGATGTATTAAAGAGTAGTATTCCAATGAATATTTTAGGAATGATATTAATTATTATAGTATGGGGATTTTTTGAAGGATTTAATTATGTTGTTATTAGTGATAAATTGAACAGTAGATATCCATCTAAAAATAAATGGTTTAATGTTGGCGCCATTGTTTGTGCTATAATATGTATTTTATTTCATCCATTAAGCATATCATTTTGGGGTATTGTTGAAATAATCACTACATCCATAGCTATTTATGGGATGCTTATAGTAAAAGGACAAACTAATAATGCATGGGGATGTGTATTTGTGTTTTGTTTCATATGGAATGCTTTCTAAATTCCACTTTAATAGTACGTAGGATATGCAGAAGCTCTAAATAATCTCTATAGGTCCATAAAAATAGGCTGTGTTTTAAACAAGTGTTGATTTTAGATAGAACTGTAAGAGCATCTTAATAGAAACTCTCGGCGAAATTAAGTAGGTCTGAAGGGCTAGCTAAAATCAACCTTTACCTAAAGCAGAACCTAAAAATAAAAAAGATGATTTAAATTAATAGATATGCATTTTTAAGTAAAATTGTTTTGAAATTATTTATGATGGAGTATAATTTTAAGGGATATGATCTTAATAAGAAATGAAGCTTTATATGATTAAGATTGTTAGGTAAAGAAAATTAGAAAGGTTGGAATAAATATGATAAGACCAGTTGTTAGAGATGTATTATTTTTAGGGCAAAAATCAGAACCTGCCACTCAAGCTGATATAGAGGTTATTGATGATTTAATAGATACTTTAAGAGCAAATTTAGAATGTTGTGTTGGTATGGCTGCTAATATGATAGGAGTAAAAAAACGCATACTTGTATTTAGTGTAGGAAATATTATAGTCCCTATGGTTAATCCAGTTATATTAAAGAAAGAGAAAAGTTATGAGACTGAAGAGAGTTGCTTATCTTTAACTGGTTTCAGAAAAACTACTAGATATGAAATAATAGAAGTAGAATATTTTGATAGAAATTTCAAGAAGCACAAAGAAACATTTACAGGATTTACTGCACAGATTATTCAGCATGAAGTGGATCACTTTGAAGGTATAATAATATAGTGAATTTTAATAATAGACTATGTTTAGTTGAGTGTTGATTTTTATATAGTATTATAGTTCTATCTAAAAATCAGCACTAATTTGAAACATAACCTAATAATAAAACTTCAAAAGAGGTAATGTTAACTTAAAAAGAAAAATATGAAATTTATAAGTTTGTAAAGTTATTTATTAGAGTCAAGATAAAAAGAGAATAACTGATTTTATGTAAAAACAAAATCAGTTACTCTCTTTATTATTTATAATATTTAACTATTAGATATGTTTATATTTTTATTAAATATATTTTTAAGAATTATTTTTACAAACTCTTCATTACTAACATTTTCAAGAGAGTTGTTAATATTAAGAATCTTATTATTTGAAACAAAAATAAATGATTTTATATTATTATCCAATGAGTATATTTTTATGCCATCTATTATTACAGGTTCTTTAATAACAAAGTTAGGATTATCTTTTTTTTCAAATCTAGTTTCAAACTTAACTGATGATTTTTCCATAGCAGATATTACAAAACCATAATCACTTTCAAATAATGAATAATTTAAATGATTATCACCTATATAATCAGAGTAATAGATTTCTTTTGCTATGATACTGCTATCTTCATTTATATATAAATCATTAGATTTACTGTTAGATAGTTTGAAATCACTTAATGTTAAAGGTAAGTTAGTTTCGGATATATCATTCTCACCTATAAAGCCATCACCTGCTATTCCCATAACAGTATTTAATGTAACGAAAATAACTAAGAAAAAAGATAAAATAATACTTCCAGACCTTATAAGAATATTGGTTTTTTTTGAATACTTAGCTTTTTGTAGAAATTTTCTAGTTAATCTATCTACTATAAATATTGTAAGAATCATCAATAGAGCTAATAGTATTGATGTAGAGGTATCTAAAAAGTTACTTTTGTCTATAAGCAAAATAATTAAAAAGAAAAACACCATACTTATATTAATTATTTTAGTTATTACATTTTTTCTTTTAAATTGCTTAAGTGTATTATAAGGAATAGGGAACCCATTGTTTATTGCTATTTTTGCTTTTATGCTCCAGTTAATAAATGATATAACTTCAACAGTATTCATTACAATTAATATGAATAGTAAGACTACTGACAATAGGCTAAGATTGGATGTTAAAATATATGATATATTACCATTGAAAACTGAATTATATATATTAAAAGATAAAAGCAATATAAGCAATAATTTAAGTGATATTTCAAATAAGGATGATTTGAAAACAGATTTAAACTTTTCATTTTGATCTGTGTGAATTGGTAGTAAATCAGAGTTTTCTTCAGAGTAGAATATTTGTAATTTTCCTTTTTCACATATATATTTCCACCCAGTAGCTTCACAGTATTCTCTGTATTCAAGAGCTGTATTTGAATCTGGAGTATCTAATGTAGATACTTGATAAACAGGTTCTACTGAATATTTTAGATTTTTAGGTTTAATCTTATTAAACTTAAATCTAGATTCACTTATGGATTCTAAGAACCAACCTTCACGTGCCATTTCTTCTAGATATTCTTCAATGGCAGTACATTCATAGGTTGAGAATACAAAAGTTTTACTTTTCTTATCTTTATTTATCATAGTTTTCCCCCTGAATAAACAATTCTCCATCTTTAACTAAAGTATTTAATCTTTTGTATTCAGCATGCAAAACTTCTTTGCCATAATCACTAATAATGTAACTTCGTTTTCTTCCTTCTATTGAGGTCTCAATAATTATTTTTTCTTTCTCAAATTTACTAAGAAGAGTGTATAGTGTTCCAGGTCCCAGTTTAATATGTCCATTAGAAATTTCCTGTACTGAATTCATAATATCAACTCCACATCTTTCTTGAAGTAGAGAGAGTAGTATATAGTACATTTGTTCAGTTAAGGTTTGAAATTGCTTTCGTGGCACTAAGGTCCCCCCTTTATAATCATTTATAAAGAATAATATCGTTAATCGATATTTCTACTATCAGTGTAATATCGTTATATGATATTGTCAAGAATATTTTTACAGTTATGCTTTATATTACAAGCAGTGAAGAAGCAATTTACTTTTAGGTTTTCAAATAGTGGATATAAAAAAATAGTAGATAATTTTTTGTGGAAAATTACCTACTATTTTATATCGATAGTTTAATTTTATATATGTTTATATAGAGAGTTTAATCTTATACATGAAGCTAAATTAAATCATCTAAGCCCTTAACTGTAGATTGTTCATCATCACTAACGGGAATAACTGTATAAGAATGTTTTAATATTTGATTCCATAGTTTTTATATAAACATTTTTTTCTTCTAAGCGATTAAAACCTTGGCTTTCATAAAATCCATAATTACATCTAGTATCTGTAAATAAATAGAGAGAAGAAGTACCCACAGAATTCATATATTTGAGAGAATAGCTTAACAAAGTTTTGCCAATTCCAAGTCCTCTAGCTTCTTTGGATACAATAAATAAATTAATAGAGCTATCAAAAAGAGATTCTTTTCCTTTTAATAGTTCATAATAAGCATCTTTTATTTTAAGAAACTCATTGGTTTCATTTTTGTCTTTATCATTTTTTATAGGGAGAGTAGTAGGAAAGTTCTCTTGATTTAAATGGATAAAAAGATGATTATAGTTAGTTGAGTCTTTAGTGGCATTACATAATATAACTCCTAAAACTTTATCATCTTTAGATGCAACTTTAATAAAAGAGCTTTCAGCAATGGTTTCTTCAAGATAAAGAGTTGTTATCATATCTAAAAGTTCTTTATTATGAATAAAGTTGTTAAATCCAAAGGCATCTCTAATTAATTCTTCAATTTCTTTTAAATCTTCTTTTTTTATATCTCTATATATTACATTTTTCATAAATCATATCATCCTTTCAAGAGGTGTTGTCTACAATTAATAATTATAAACAATAGAGTAACTCTAAGGTCAATAAGCAATTGAAAATATATGCATTTGAGTAACTCCATACTATATAATTGGATATATAAGATTAATGAGAGGTGACAAATATGAAACTATCTATAGGTACTGTAGCAAGATTATTTAATATAAGTAAGGACACTTTAAGATACTATGATAAAATAGGGATTTTAACACCAGAGATCAATGAAGAAAATAGTTATAGATTTTATGATATGAGACATTTAGAACAATTAGGGTTAATCTTGGGAATAAAATATTTAGGAATATCATTAAGTGACATAAAGGAGGTTATAGAAAGTGGAGAAATAGAAGATTACTATAATCTAATACAAAGACAAAAGGAAATAATAGAACAAAAGGTTTTGGAACTTAAAAAATTAGAGGCATCATTAAATATCAGTGGAGAGATAATAAATAGAATAATTAATTTTAAAAATGAGTATGACTTTTCTAATTTGAATATAGAAAATATAAGTTTAAAGCTTTATGAAGTAAAGTTAAAAAGTGCTCTAAGTTTAGATAATGACTCTAAATTAGAAAATAGGTTAATAGATTTAAAGGATGAGGCTTATTTATACTTTTATAAGATACATGATGATAAAGAGATCATTGAAGAAGAAAATATACTTTTTATAAAGTCGAATAAGAGTATAGATGAATTTTTAGACGAATCAAAGAATAAAGATAAAATTGTTTGCAAAAACATAGATGGAAAATTTGTTGTAACAGATTTTTATGGAACAGTAGATGAAATTAATAAGTATATATTGAGTATTAATAAGTATTTTAAATGTAATAAAGACAACTTTGTTTTTATAGAATATGAATTTTATTTACCTAAGAAAAACAAGGAAGTAAAGTATTTTGTAAAAATATATTTAAAAACAGAAAAATAATTATTGACCATGGACTAGCTCTAATGTTTATAATCAAAAATAAGTTAGGTGGCCACCTTAACTAAGTAAAAAATAAAAATATATTTACAAGGTTGAAGGGAGAGTATAATTATGAACTTAGGGTGTAGTAGTTTTACATGGAAAACAAATAATAACAAACATTTATTAGGAAGAACTTATGATCAATTTGGAACTTTAGATAGAAATAAAATTATTGTTGTTCCAAAAGGATATGAGATTTATTTAGATAATGAAACAGTAGAGGAGAATAAAGTTTTTGTTAAACATCCATTTGTTGGAATGGCAATATTAGGACTAAAAACGCCAATATTAGTTGATGGAGTAAATGATAAAGGACTTATGGGAGCTTTACTTCATTATCCACAGTTTGCAAAGTATGATAGGAACAAAGTTCATGATGCAATAGATATTAATCCAGGATTTTTTATAAGCTATATATTAGGGGGATGTTCTAATATAGAAGATATAATTAAGATAGTTAAAAAAATAAATTTAAAAGATGAAAATGTCTTTGGAGAACCTATACCAGTTCATTATATATTTTCTGATAGAAGTGGAGAAACAATAATAATTGAGCCAGATGAAGATGGACTAACTGTTCATAGAAAAACTATTGGAGTTATGACTAATAGCCCTAATTATGTTTGGCATAAACAGAATTTAAATAATTATTCTTGGGTAAACAACGAAGCTATTGAATCTAAGGTGATTTGTGGAGAAAATTTTAATCAATATGAGATTACAGGAATGGTTATACCAGGAGATTATTCTTCACCATCAAGATTTATAAAGGTTGCATTAATGAAAAACTTTGCACCATTAGGAGAAAATGAGATAGATGGAATAACAAGAATGTTTCATTGTTTTTCAACGGTAGATATACCAGATGGCATAAAGGCAGTTAATGTACCAAGTGGGGACTATAAGGGAACTTATTATGAGAAAACCTTATGCATGTCAGCTATTTGTTCTGAAAGTTTGACATATTATTATACTGTTTCTACTAATAGAAGAATTTGTGCAATTAACTTAAATTGTGAGAAGAAAAATAAAGACATAAAATATTTTGATTTAGAAGAAAAACAAGATATTTTATACTTAAATTAAAATATTACAATATATCAATGAGATTAAAATATTAGGTTCTGTTTTAGGTGAATGTTGATTTTTAGCTAGCCATTCAGACCTAACTTAATTTCGAAAAGTATTGCTATCATCTACTCCAGAATAATAGCTAAAGCTTTTAAACTCGATCCGCTCAAACATAAAAAGCTTCTTAACGCTATTATTCTTACGTAAATGATGCAATACTAACTACTCATTAAGATGGTCTTACAGTTCTATCTAAAAATCAACACTAGTTTAAAACATAGCCAAATACAAAAGTTAACCAAGATATGTAATGATAAAGATATAACATATTAAAGATAAAATAGTAGATAATTTTCGAAAATTATCTACTATTTTTAATATAAAAGATTAATATTAGAACTGAAAAGAAATAATATAATTTTACTTATTAATTTAGATAATCTAAATTAAATCATCTAAGCCATTGACTGTAGCTTGTTCATCCTCATCAACAGGAATAACTATACATTTTTGACCATCAATTATTTGAGATTTTATTTGAGGTATTTTTTCAGGTTTTACTTGAAGCACAACATCATATTCATTGTTATTAATGTCATCTTCTAGATTAATATCTGAAATTTCTTCAGAATCAGTTTCTAGAGATTCATCTGAAACTATGCTATCATCATCAACTTCTGTAAAATTATCAACTTCTTTATCTATAGCAGCTTCCTTTTTTACTTCTTCAAGTCTAGTTTTAAGTACTTCCACTTGTTTTTCAAGACGTTCTTCTTTTTTTCTTTGCTCATTTGCTTTAAGTGTTTTTGTATCAAGTAAGCTTTCTGCTAGAGGAAGATCTTCACCAAAGTTTTCTAAATAAGATTTTTCAATCTGAGTAGTAACATCTTCAGAAATACCACTTTCTATTAATATGCTTTGAATATCTTTCTCTGTTAAAGCTATAGGCTCACTGTCTGGAGTATCTTCATACATAGAATTATGTTCTTCTATCATATTATTTAAGTTTTCTTGTACTTCCATAAAGACTTTTTCAGCTTTTTCTTCATCTAAAAAAGAATCCTTGATAATTGATTGGAATGTTTGTTTTTGTATAGTAGCAGTTTGTCTTGAGGCACAGCCTAAGACATTTTCCATTAATTCTGGGTGAGTATCCTTGGCATTTTTAGTGTAGTACATAACAGAGTTAACATCTGAACTACGATCAATAAACGCAGGGAATACAAAGCCATTAGCAGGGGCTTCAACTACCCAATCTCTAATACGTGCTTTTATTTGGTTTTCTTCCTCAAAGTATCTAAGACCAGGACCTGAAAGGGAAACTGGACATACTGCACATAGGATGTATTCATATACTTCTTCAGATTCATCTACCTTAAGATTATCTTTAGTTTTAGTGATAACATCATAAGCATCATGGAAAAGAAGTATTAAAAAGTTACCTGTATAATCATAATTATCTATAACTAATTTATAAAAATCATTAAGAAGTTCATCATCCTTTAATTGACTATTTTTTAATTGCATAAGAGAAACCTGTCTTTCGTTCACAAGATCCTCATTTAGTGGAAAGTTAAGTTCTAGAATGTTATTTCCAATAGTTCCAGACATAACTTTTTTAGCAATCTCTAAGTATTTAAAGTATTCATCTTCATCTAAATTTAGAAAAGTTTCTCTAAAATTTAAAATAATATGTTTTTCTCCATTAACATAGCAACCACACATTTTAGTAAAGGTGCAGTGATCTTTTTTAAAACGCTTTTTTAATTCAAGTATATCTTTTTTTCTCATATATAAACTCCTCAATCTAATCTAATTAATATGTTGTCATTATTAAGTATATTATTTTTTTAAAACTAATTAAAGATTTTATTATGTAAAGATAAAGTCTTTTTAGTTAAATAAGATTTTGCTAGAAGAATTTTAAAAAGTAGATTTTTTTCTTTTTTTATTATTTAACTAGATATAAATTAGATGATAATTTAGAAAATTAAGGAAGAATTAAGGTGAACAAAAAGAGGGTTTAAGCTTGTAATAATATAATTTTCATGAAGTTTAATGTAGGAGGAATAACATGGGAAATTATATAGTTGAAACTATAGATTTAAGTAAAGAATTTAAAGGGTTTAAGGCAATAGATAATATTAATTTAAAAATAGAGGAAGAAAAGATTTATGGATTCTTAGGATCTAATGGAGCAGGAAAATCTACTACTTTGAAGATTTTACTTGGATTAGTAAAGGCTACTAAAGGGCAGGTAAAAATATTAAATATGGATATAAACAAAAACAGGGAGGAGATTTTAAGTCAGATAGGTGCATTGGTAGAAAGTCCATCTTATTATGGACATTTAACGGCATATGAAAATTTAGACATTGTAAGAAGAGTATTAAAGCTAGAAAAAAAATCAATAGAAGAAGTATTAAAGACAGTAAGACTATGGGATGTGAGAAATAAAAAGGTTAGAGAATTTTCTTTAGGGATGAAACAAAGGCTTGGGATTGCGGAAGCTCTTATTGGAAACCCTAAGTTGCTTATTTTAGATGAACCAACTAATGGATTAGATCCAGCAGGAATTTTGGAAATTAGGGAGCTTATAAAATCTCTACCTAAGGAAAAAGGTATTACAGTTATTATATCTAGCCATATTTTAAGCGAAATTGAGCTTATAGCAGATAATGTTGGTGTAATAAATAAGGGAAAATTAATATATCAAGGGACATTAGAAAAATTAAAAGAAAAAGGCACAGATAATGTAGTTTTAGGATTAGAGGATTTTAAAAATTGTAAGAAGGAAGTAAGAAAAATATTAACTTCTAAGAATTATAGAGTAAATGAGAATGAAGATAAGTTAATTGTTTCAGGTAATAAAGTATTAGCTAGTAAAATATGCAGAATGATTATATTAGCAGGCTATGATGTAAATTATTTAAGTTGTGAAAGCAACTCTCTTGAAGATATATTTTTAGCTTTAACTAAGGAGGAAGAGTTATGATTTTCACTTTAGTTAAAAATGAGTTTTTAAAGGAAAAAAGAAATTTATTATTATTAATGATGATGCTTTTACCTATTGGAATAGCATTTCTTTTAGTCTTCGATTTGTCAGTAAGGTATGAAAGTTGGCTTTTACCTAATGCTGCTGGAAAGGAACTAACATCTTGGAATATATTAATTAAGGAGCAAAGAATACTTTATTTTAATGATTTTATGCCTTTATTTGCTGCTATTATCTTAGGACAATTATTTGAAACAGAATACAAGAACAATGGTTGGACATTGACTTTAACTAAGCCGATTAAAATGTGGCAAATATTATTTTCAAAATATATTACAGCTTTAATAATATTAATTATGATGTTAGTAATTAATATAATAGCATTAATTATGGTAGGAAAGGTATTTAACTTTCCAGAAGCTATTCCATGGGACTATTTTTTAAACATGATGGCAATACAATTAGTAGCAAGTTCTGCTGTGATGATAATACAATTATTTTTCAGTATAAAAAATAAGAATGTATTAATATCATTTGGAATTGCAGCATTGCTAAGTATTTTATCATCAAATATATATTATAATGAAAATCCAATAAGATATTTTAACCCATATAACTATGCAATGTTTTCCATAACTCAAGAGAGGCAAGAGATTATTTATGTTTCGGGTGGTTCAGCAATAGTTATAGTAATAGGCGCTTTTATAATCTGCAAGTATTTTAAGTTTAAGAAAATATATTAAGGGGAGAGGTATTATGGATTTACTAAGAATAGAATTTTTGAAAATTAAAAAGTTTAATCTTTTTTTATTAGCGGTTATAACATCTTTGCCAGCAATATCTATAGCAATAGGATTATATAATGTGGTTAGAGATAAAATAGATTCAACTGCAATAATGGAAGTTGTTTTTGGATTATCATCATCGGTTTATATAGGGATGCTATTGAATTTATTAATAATTTATTTGGTTTGTACCATAACTAAAATAGAAAATGCTGATAATGGTTGGAGGAGATTATTAACACTACCTATAAAGAGATGGAAAATATATATTTCAAAGATATTCACAATATTTATATTAATAGGAATTTCACTATTGGCATTTTTAATTTTCACTATGTTAGTTACAGTTTTTTTAGGTGGAAGTATAAATTTTTCAATACTTATAAATCTTATTTTAGTGTTTTTAACAACTATGCCTATAGTCTTATTACTTTTCGTAGTAGCAAGAAATTTTATTTCAGTGATTGCACCTTTAGTATTAGGGCTATTTTTTTTGATAACTGGGTTTTTCATTGTACAAAGTGATTATTGGATCTTTGCACCATGGACATATTCCTTAGTTGTATCATCTGGAACTTTAAATAATTGGCAATTAGTTTTTGTAATAATCTTATCAATTATTTTATCAGTATTAATCTTTTGTCTAGATTTAATAAAGTTTACTTCTGAAGACTTGGCAGTTTAATTTAAAATTTGAGGATGCTTATTTAAGAATATTTATCAAGAGATTAGGGTTTTTATAAGCTAAGTACCTCATTAACTAGCAATAAGAAATTATGATAAAATAAATGTGAAGTTTAAAAGAAAAATGGGGAATAAGATGATAGATGAAAGTATTTTTTTAGATAAGAAAATTTTATTAGTAGATGATGAAAAACAGTTATTAGATCTTTTAAGAGAAGTTTTAAGTAAAGAAGGTTTTAAAAATATATATGAAGCCACTAATGGCATAGATGGAATATTGATGGCAAGGGATTTAAATCCTGATATTATCATTTTAGATGTAAGCTTACCTGATATAGATGGCTATAGGGTTTGTGAAAAAATTAGAAGCTTTTCATTTTGTCCCATAATATTTTTAACTGCAAAAGATGAGGATAATAATAAACTTCAAGGATTAGAGTCAGGAGGAGATGATTATGTTACAAAACCTTTTAATTTAAGAGAGGTAGTTTTAAGAATAAAGGCTCAAATTAGAAGAAGTAGTTATGTCAAAGTAAAGAGTAAAAGTGAATTAATAATATTTGGAGATGTTGTTATAAATGAAGATGCTGGAGAAGTTAAAAAAGCAGGAGAGATAGTAAACTTAACAGCTAAGGAATATACTCTTATATTATTTTTAGCTAAAAATAAAAATAAAATATTTAGCAAAAATACCCTTTGTGAAAAGATTTGGGGTTATGATTATGATGGTAATGACAATACTATAATGGTTCATATAAGACATTTAAGAGAAAAGCTTGAGGACGATTCAAGTAATCCTGAATATATAAAAACTCTTAAGGGGTTAGGTTATAAGTTGGTGGTAAAGTAAAATGAAGAAAAAATTAATATTTATGTTTCTTCTAAGTAATATAATTTTATTTCAAATAGGGTTTTTAATTTTTGGATTAATGAATGTTTTTACAATGAAAAACAATATTTCTTTTGGAGAAGAATTATTTAATACAAGCTTTAATGTCAATGAATTCACAGAAGCAACTAAGGGTGATATTAGTTTTTTAGATGGTAAATATGTTATTAATAATAATAGAAAAGACTTATTAATTAAAAATAATATATGGTTGCAGATTTTAGATAAAGATAATAAGCAGATATTTGAAGTAAATAAGCCAGAAAGTGTGCCTAATAAATACACAACGGTAGAGATTGTTGATTATAAGACATATCCTTGGAATTATTCCCACCCAGCCACTTTAGCTATAGATGAAATTAATGAAGTAGATTCTAATAATACTTTAGTTATTGGCTTTCCAATAGATAAAGTATTTAGTCACAAATTTACATTTACTGATGAAGGTTTTAAGTTTCAAATTATTTATATGGGAATATTAGCAATAGCCTTAACTTTAGTTATAGGATATTTCTTTAGTAAGATATTAGTTGAACCTATTGGAGATATAATGGATGATATTGAGACATTAAAGGAAGGTAAATTTCTTAAGAGAAGAAGTAGGGATTTCGTATATAAAAATGTAGATGAAAATATACACAGCCTTTCTGAAGCTTTAAACAGAAATAAAATTGAGAGAGAAAAAATAGAAGAAGCAAAGGAACAATGGATTGCTAATATCGCTCATGATTTAAAAACACCTTTAAGTTCTATAAAGGGATATTCAGAATTATTATCCTCTAAGGATTATGAAATAACTATTGAAGAGGCAAAAAGATATGGTGAAATAATGGAAGATAAAGCAGAGTACATGCAGAGCCTTATAGATGATTTATCTTTAATTTATAAGCTTAGAAATAAAGTCTTACCTTTTAATATGAAAAAGAATAACATTGTAGATATTACAAGAGAGGTAGTTATTGATATATTAAATTCTTTAGAGTTTTCAGATAGAGAGATAAAGATTGATTATATTGATGAAGATATAAATATTTTATGTGATGAGAAGTATATAAAGAGAGCATTAAATAATTTTATTATTAATGGATTAGTTCATAATTCTAAAGATACTATTATCAATATTAAAATTGAAAAGATAAAGGAAGAGGTAGTCATTAATATTAAAGATAATGGACAAGGAATATCAAAAGAAAACCTTGAAAATATTTTTAATAGATATTATAGAGGAAAAAATACTATTGAAGGAATTAAGTCTTCAGGTCTTGGTATGGCTATTAGTAAGGAAATTATTGAAGGACATGATGGGGTTGTTAATGTTAATAGTATTATAGGTATTGGTAGTGAAATAAGCGTAATATTTAAAACTATTTAGTTAAAGTAGAGTAGATATTAAACTTATAAATAAAAAACTTAAAATACATTGATAAAGTAAATAATTAAATTACAACATTATTTAAAAGGATTATAGTTATATAAGCTATCAATTATTAATTAAAAATTTTTTTGAATAATTTTTTAAAAAAGTATTGCAAAAAAATAAATAGCATGTTATTATAAATGAGTAGCAGAAATGCTAATAAAAAAGAAAAAAGTTTTAATTAGATAAATAGTTTCTCGTAGATTAGAGATTATTATATCAATTTAGAATCTTTAATTTTAGGAGGAATATAATATGACAGATAAGACATTAGTATGTAGAGATTGCGGAAGTGAATTCGTATTTACAGTAGGAGAGCAAGAATTCTACAAAGAAAAAGGATTCGATAACGAGCCAACAAGATGTTTAGCTTGTAGAAGAGCTAAGAAACAACAACAACAAAATAGAAGATAATTTTAGATTGTTATAGGCTGTAGTTTTAAACTACAGCCTTTTTTATATTTCATTATAAATTCAAAATATAAATTATATTATAATTCAGAGTTTAAAGTTTATAAATACACTCTATATTTAATTAGGAAATATAAATCAATATTTTAGAAACTTAATTCTATTTGATTATTAACAAAATTTTGTAATAATATATACGAAGATTAAGAAATCGATTTCTTTTAAGTGGTTTAATTAAACGGGTATTACAAAGATTTTATTAGTAAAATATAGAGGTGATGGTTTGAATACACTAAGAAATAGACAAATTGACAAAAGTGATGATGTTTCTATAAAGACTTTACTTACTTATAGTATGGGAAGTTTAGGAAATAATATGATATATGCATTGATTAGTTCCTATCTTTTAATTTTTTTAACAGATAGTTTTAAAGTAGGAGCGGCTGCCATAGGAACATTATTTCTGGTGGCAAGGGTTATAGATGCAATAACAGATCCTATAATGGGGGTTATAGTTGATAATACTAATACTAAAATTGGAAAGAGTAGACCTTATCTGTTTGTTGTTCCTATTTTCATGGGAATAGCAACAATCATGTGCTTTTCAGCACCAGATTTAAGTTATAGTGGTAAAATTATATGGATATACATAGCATATATATTTTGGGGCATATCTTTTACTGCTATGGATATACCATATTGGTCATTATCTGCCAATATTACAAGATCTTCTGAGGGAAAAACTAAGATTGTTACATCAGCGAGAACAATAGCGTATGTAGGTAATTTTATAATTCTAACACTTACTATACCTCTTGTATCAATTATTGGAAGTTGGACAACTGTGACAATAATATATGTTTGTTTTGCTACTATATTTACTTGGATTACTGCCTTTGGAATTAGAGAAATTAATGATAAGGCTGCTAAGAAAAAAGAAAAACAAGGGTTTAAACAATTTATAAATCTATTAAAAACAAATAAGCCTTTAAGAATAGTTTTATTATCAATGTTAGTGTTAGAACTAAGTGGATCAATAAAAAATACAATAGCTATATATTATGTAAAATATAATTTTAATGCAGAAATGATGATTCCAGTAGTTAGTTCAGTTGGTATGGGAGCAAGTATATTAGGTGGAGTAATGTCACCATTTTTAACAAAAAAGTTAGGTAAAAGAAATACTGCACTTTTAGGATTATTAGCTGGTGCAGCTGGATCATTTTTAATATTTTTACTATCATATTCTTCATTACCTTTAATGATAGTTATAAACTTTATAAGTGGAATTTTTGATGGAGCAGGATATATAACTCTAACTTCAATGGTTGCTGATTGTGTTGAGTATGGTGAATGGAAGACAGGAAAGAGATCAGAGGGAATGATATTCTCTTTAAATATATTTAAAAGTAAAATTGCTAGTGCTATTGGGGGATCCTTATGTGGATACATATTAGCATATATTGGTTATACAGCAGATTCAACTCAATCTACATTTACTTTAAATGGAATTCATTTAATACAGACTTTGGTTCCATGTGTTATTGTAATAATAAGCTTTATGTTATTAAGAAGATATAATTTATCAGAGGCAGAATATGAAGCAATAGTTGATGATTTGAAAAATGGTATTACAAGAGTAAGTTAATAATAGGTTTAAAGAAAAGTATAAATGAAGTTTTAGTTAAGCTTCATTTATACTTTTTATATTTTAAGTTTTTGATAGATTTTAAATTAGTATTGATTTTAGATTTATATAAGAAATTATTTTCAGCTATTTTTAGATTTTGTTTTAACTTGTGTGATTTTTAATCTAAAAGGTCAGTTCAAAATCAATATCTATATAAAAAATAACATAAAACTATTACTTAACTTTATTCATTTGGTTATTTCTGTAATGTAATGGAGACATTGAAAAATGCTTTGAAAAAGTTTTTGAGAATAATAAGGAATCACTATATCCTATACTGTTGGCAACTTCTCCTATAGGTAGTTTAGTGCTTTTTAATAAAAGAGTTGCTTTATACATTCTAAGATTTATTAAATATTTTTGAGGAGAAATTCCAAGGTTTTTTATGAACATTTTATATAAATAGCTTCTACTTAGGTTTACATAATCAGCAATTTCTTGAACAGTTATACTATTCATATAATTAGAATTAATGAAATTAAGAGCATCTTGAATATATGTATGTAATTCTTTATCTTTGTAATCAAAAGGCTTTGGGAATTCTTCTATAAGTGTGTACAATAATGAATAAAGTTCCTTTAATAATAGTATGTCATCGGAACATGAGGGATTATAAGTCTTTGATATTTCACACATATTTAATATTATGTGGGAGATTTTTGAATTTGATTTACAATTAGCAACATAAGAGTTAGTAATAGAAGTTCTATTTAAATATTCATTAGCATTTGAACCACTAAATCCTATCCAGTAGTATTCCCAAGGATCATCTATGGAGGCTACATATTCAACATTCATCCCTTTTAGCAGTATAAATATATCACCTTGTTTTAAATTATATACTTTACCATTAAATTTAAATGTACCATATCCTTTAGTTACATAATGTATAACGGCATTTTTAGATACTTCATATTTATAGCCTAAGCCTGGGATACCTTGTTCTATACCACATTCATCTACATTCATTTCAAAGTTTTCTTTTGTATATTTTTTCCACAGTATTTGCATTTGTACCTCCTAAACCTATAAAACTAGCTAATTTTATATTAAGTTTTTATATCAAACATATAAATAAAGTCTTGATACAATAATATATTAATTATCTATAGTGTTTGAAAAAATCTGAATTTAATAAGAAACATTATAACATATTTTAGAACTTTATAACTATTTTAAAAGATTAATTTACATATTAATATTAAATTATGGGTGAAAAATATTTTTTTAAATGATTTATATGGAGTTATGTTTCATAAATATATAATTATGATTCATAAGTACATAATGATGCTAAATGTATTAGGAGGGTAAAATGATACTAAAAAATGAATACCATGAAGATATTTCTAAACTACATGTAAATATGATGCCAAGAAGAAGTTATTATATTCCATTTGTAAACACTGATGAGGCTCTTAATATTAAAGATAGAAGTAAGCAAGATAATTTTTTTTTACTTAATGGTAAATGGGAATTTAGTTATTTCGATAGCTTACAAAAAGTAAAAGAATTTAAGGATATAAACGAAATTAGTTTTAAAGACAATATTGATGTGCCTTCTCTTTGGCAATTAAATGGATATGATTATAATCAATATACTAATGTTAAATATCCTATTCCTTATGATCCACCTTTTGTTCCTATAAATAATCCATGTGGAATTTATAAGAAAGATTTTGAAGTTGAGATACTTCCTGAAAAGTATGATTATAATATAAATTTTGAAGGGGTTGATTCATGCTTTTATTTTTGGATAAATGGAATGTTTGTTGGATATAGTCAGATATCTCATAGCATATCTGAGTTTGATATTACGGAGTTCTTGGTAAATGGTAAAAATACAGTTACAGTCTTAGTTTTAAAATGGTGTGATGGTACTTACTTTGAGGATCAAGACAAATTTAGAATGTCTGGAATTTTTAGAGATGTGTATATATTGAGAAGAGCAAAGTCAAGAATTGTTGATTATAAAATAACTCAAAGTATAGATTTTTTAGTTAAAGAAGGAAAGTTAGATATTGAGATTTTATCTACGATAGAAAATCCAGAAGTTAAATATTATTTGTTAGATCCTAAAAGTAATATAGTTTCATCTGGAAATATAGATAATAATAAAGCAGAAATAAATATTAAAGATATAGAACTTTGGAGTGCTGAGATACCTAATTTATATACTTTGTTAATTGAAACAGAGCATGAGGTTATAAAAGAAAGAATAGGTATGAGAGAAATTAAAATAGAGAATTCTATTTTAAAAATTAATAATACTCCAATAAAGTTAAGAGGAGTTAATCATCATGACAGCAATCCAACTAAAGGATATGTTATGACATATGATGATATGATTTTGGATTTAAAAATAATGAAAGAGTGTAATGTCAACTCTATAAGAACTGCTCATTATCCTAAATCTCCAATTTTTTATGAGTTATGTGATGAGTACGGCTTTTATGTTATGAATGAAGCTGATATTGAAATTCATGGAGTTGTTGAATTATATGGATTAGGATATTTAGATAATTATAATATGATAGCTGATGATGAAGTTTATGAGAAGGTTATTATTGATAGAGTTGATTCATCTATAGTTCCTTTTAAGAATAGATCTTGTATTTTTATGTGGTCTCTTGGAAATGAATCAGGATTTGGATGTAATTTTGAAAGAGGATTAGAATATGCTAGGGAATTAGACCCTACACGTCCACTTCATTATGAAGGTGCATATTATGCTAGTAAAGAAAGAAAAAATGATTTTACTAATATTGATGTTATTAGTCGTATGTATATAGGTATAGAGGAAATTAAGGATTATTTTGAAAAAGGAATAGACAAGCCATTAATATTATGTGAATATGCCCACGCTATGGGAAATGGTCCTGGTGGATTAAAAGATTATGATGAAATGATTCAAAAATATGATCAGTTTGCAGGAGCATATGTTTGGGAATGGTGTGATCATGCAATACTTATTAAAGAGGATATGAAGGGCAAAAAAGCATATGGATATGGAGGAGATTTTGGAGAGAAAAATCATGATGGAAACTTCTGTGTTGATGGTTTAGTTTATCCAGATAGAACTCCTCATACTGGATTATTAGAATATAAAAACATTAATAGACCTATAAGAGCATTAGAATTTGATCAAGTTAATAGAAGAGTTAAATTAAAAAATATGCTTGATTTTAAGAATGCTGGTGAATTTTTAGATGTTACCTATAAAGTACTTTTAGATGGAGAGATAATTTTCTTAGATAAGATAAGTTTAGAAAGTTTAAAGGCAAAAGAGGAAAAATGGTATGATTTAAATATATCAGGATTACCAAATGCAATTATCACTATATTATTTGAGTATAAAATAATATATAATAACTCTCTTTATGAACAGGGGGTTGTACTAGGGCATGACCAGTTTATAATAAAGAATGAAGTAGAGAAGATCGCATCTGTTAATAAATTTATAAAAACTACTATTAATGAACAAAAGTTTTATATAGAAGAAACAGTTAATAAAATTAGAGTTATAAATAATGAGTTTAATTATAATTACAATAAGAATACAGGAACTTTTGATTTTATTGAATCATTAGGAGAAGTATTTATAAGTGATCCAATGGAGTTTATTATTTGGAGAGCACCTACAGATAATGATAGAAAGATTAAAAATCAATGGATTGAAGCTGGTTTTAATCAAATTACTACACGAGTATATAATAGCGAAATTAAGGAGTTTTCAAATAGGGTGGAGATAACTAGTGATTTAAGCTTGATACCACCATATAGAGAAAGAGTCTTAGATATTAAGGTAACATGGAGTATTTATTCAGAAGGATTAATTAAGTGTCATGTTAAAGGTAATAAAAATATGAAAACACCTTATTTACCAAGATTCGGTGTGGAACTTAAGCTAGACAAGTCCTATGAAGAAGTAAGTTACTTTGGATTTGGACCATATGAAAATTATATAGATAAAAACTCATCTTGCTATTTAGGGAGATTTAATTCAAAAGTTTCTGAAATGCACGAAGATTATATAAGACCTCAAGAGAATGGTAGTCATCATTTTTGTAGAGAAGTATCTATTAATAATGAAAAAAGTAAAGTTTATGTTTTATCAGAAGATGACTTTGCTTTCAATGTTTCACACTTTTCTCTAAATCAATTAACTAATGTAGAACATAATTTTGAGTTAAATGAAGAGGAGGCAACTTATTTAATTATAGATTATAAGCAAAGTGGTATAGGCTCAAACAGCTGTGGTCCTGATTTAGATGAAGAATATAGACTTAATGAAAAAGAATTTTCTTATGATTTTTACTTGAAATTTGTAAAAGATGATATAAAAAATAATTAAATATATGGTAAGTATATTGCTGTCTCATAGATTATTTAAAAATAATTTGTGTAGACAGCAATATGTTAAAGCAAAATGGTAGAGATATAGTTATAATAAGTGCAGCTAAAAGAGCAAGTGGTAATACAAATTTTATATAACTTATAATAAAAATTTGATAGCATTAATATATTTAATAATTGAATTATGCTAAAGTATAGCATATAATAATACTAATAAATTTTAGGAGGATAATTATGAGAACACTTAATATGATTAAAGAAAATAAAATACATCATCATTACTAGAGACTTGGTCCGGATGGGATACAAGTCTATTTCAAGTAGGCTTGTATCTTACTCTGGTAATGATAAATTAAGTGTAATCATAATTTATTAAGCCATGTAGGATATTTTGCCTACATGGCTTTTTATTTTATTATTAGTTAAGTAAATTACTTATTGATGTACAGTTTTAAATCAGTATTGATTTAAAGATAAGGCTCTGTTTTGAACTAGTATTGATTTTTAGGTATAGCTAGAAATCAACACTCACTTAAAATAGAGTTAAAAATAAAAGTAAGTTTTAGTTGAAAATAAATTTTAAATGTAGACTTTTATTAATAAGATTTTGAATGGAGTGATAAAGATGAAGAAGAATATAATTAAACCAAGTATATTACCAGGATTTATGGAGTTATTACCAAGAGAACAAGAAATATTTAATGATATAGTAAATAAAATCACAAATGTTTATGAGAAAAATGGATGTCTACCTATAGATACACCAATAATAGAAAAGGCAGATGTATTACTTGCTAAAAGTGGAGGAGAAACAGAAAAACAAGTATATAGTTTTCAAAAAGGAAAGAATAACTTAGCATTAAGATTTGATTTAACAGTTCCTTTTGCTAGATATGTTGCTCAATACTATAATGAATTAGCTTTCCCATTTAGAAGATACCAAATAGGTAAGGTTTATAGGGGAGAGAGGAATCAAAGGGGAAGATATAGAGAATTTTACCAATGTGATGTTGATGTTATTGGAAAGGAAAGCTTAAGTTTAAGAAATGATGCGTGGGTTATTAGTCTAGCCTTTAAAGCTTTTAAAGAGATTGGATTAAAAGACTATAAATTTCAAATAAGTAATAGAAAAATATTAAAAGGAGTATTAAATGAACTTGAAATTGAAAATTTAAATGAAGTAATGATATTAATTGATAAGTTTGACAAAATAGGAGAGGAAAATTTTCAGTTAGAACTAAATGATCTTATTGGCAAAGAAAAAAGTAATTATTTAAGTAATATATTAAGCACAAAAGGAAATAGCCAGGATATATTTAATAAGTTAGATGGGCTTAATATTAAAAATAAATATTTTACTGATGGAGTAGAAGAATTAAAAATAGTTATATCAACTTTAAACTTATTAGGTGTAACTGAAAGTGAGTTTGATATAAATTTAAGAATAATAAGAGGGTTAGATTATTATACTGGAACGGTTTTTGAAACATTGCTATTAGGAAATGAAACTTATGGATCTATTTGTTCAGGAGGGAGATATGATAATCTAGCAGAGAATTACACTGAGAATATATTGCCAGGAGTGGGTATTTCAATAGGAATAACAAGATTGTTTTTTGTTTTAAAAGAAATTGGTTTTATAGATGATTATAGCTTTGAGAGTGATAAAGATTACTTAATAATACCTATAGGAGAGACTATAGAGTATAGTTTGAAAGTTATGAATTACCTGCAAGAAAAAAAATATAATGTATGGATTTATTTTGAAGAGGATTCTTTAAAGAAAAAAATGAAGTATGCCAATAAATTAGGAGTAGAAAATGTAATCTTAATTGGTGACGAAGAGGAGAGAGATAATAGTATTAAGATAAAAAATATGAAATCAGGTGAAGATAGAGTTGTTAGAATTTCTAATATGTAATTAAATTAATAAATAATATTCAATAAAAAAAGCATGTAGATTAAATATTCTACATGTTTTTTTATATAATTTTTCTAATGTGACCCCAGTCATATTTCAAATTAGTACTTTGAAATTATAATAGCATCATAAGAGAGAGGCAATAAGCCAATAAGTAACGAGGAAATTTTATTTTATAGGAGGAAGTAATTAGCATAAATTAATGTGCTATTGAAATTTATATATGGAAAATAAAAAAATATTATTAAAAAATGGACAAACAAAGGTTATTGATTCTGAAAGAATCAATATGTTAACAGATTTCTTAAGAAGAATAAACAAAGATGGAATAACTCCAGAATTAAAAGAAGAAGGATTAGATATTGTAAAGGCAATAGATCCATTAGAACTATCAATTGCAGAGCAAAACTTAATAGATGATGGAATGGAACCTAGTGAATTAAGACATTTATGTGATATACATATGGAAATACTTAAAGATGAACTTGAAAAGTTAAAAAGTAATATATCAAGGGGCCATGTCTTAGATACTTTAGTTGAAGAGCATACAAAGATATTAGGTTTATTAGAAGAGCTTGAAGTAGTTACTAATAAAATAGTAAAGATGGACAAGTACAGTAAAGAAAGTGAAGATTTCTCAAAGGCTTTAGAAATAGTACAAGGTATTTTAGATGCAGAACTTCATCATAAGAGAGAAGAGGATGTGTTATTCCCAGAGTTAGAAAAAAGAGAAATTACTGGACCAACAAGAATAATGAGATTAGAACATGATCAATTAAGAGAGAAAAAGAGAAGATTAAAAGAATTAATAAAAGTAGTTGAATATCTTGATTTTGAAGACTTTAAAGATAATATGCAATCTTTATCTAAAGAAATTTGCTTTGAACTTAAGGATCATATATTTAAAGAAAATTATATTTTATATCCAACAGCTTTAGAAGCTATAAAGGATGAAAATCTTTGGAAGAGTATGAGAGAAAAATGTGATGAGATAGGATATTGTCCATTTACTCCAAAAGAATGTATAGAAAAATAGGTTTAAGATAAAAAGATGTTAATGAAGAATTAGGAGGAAAGTACTATGGAAAAATTAATTAGAAAAGACTTTAGTTTAGGAGAGGTTGTTACTGTTTACCCAGCAGTTGTTAAAAAATTTAATGATATGGAATTAGACTATTGCTGTGGTGGAAGTGAGAGCTTAGAATCAGCTCTTAAGAAAAAAGGTATTGATACTGATAAATTTGTTGAAGAATTAAATAAAGAGTTTAAAGAATTTAAATTTGAAAATTCTCAATATGTAGATTGGAGAGAAGAATCTTCAGAAGCGTTAATAAAACATATAGTTGAAACTCATCATGCAACTACTTTTAGATTATTAAAAGAGATAGATCCATTAATGGTTAAAGTATTCAGAGTTCACTTTTCACATGGACCAGAGCTTTTAATGAAAGTTCATAAACTTTTTGGACAATTAAAATGTGAATTAGAAGAACATTTACTTAAAGAAGAAGAGATTTTATTCCCATTAATGATGAAATATGATCAAACAAATGATAAAAAAGAAAAGAAAGAAATAGAAGAAGATATAAGAATGATTGTTAGTGAGCATGAGGCTGCTGGTGATATATTAAAAGAATTAGCAGAAGTAACTGATGATTATAAAGTTCCAGAGTGGGGATGTGTAAGTTTCAAATTATTATATGATAATCTACATGACTTAGAAAAAGATTTATTTATACACATTCATAAAGAAAATAATATATTATTCCCAAGATATTAGTATTGTGTATAAACATGTATAAAGTTAAGTTAGTTTATAATAATACCAGGTTGAAAGTATAATATTTACTTTCAACCTGGTATTTGTTATATATTAAAATTGTTAATTTCTAATATATTTTCTTATAATGTATATATAGTTATGTAAAAACTGAAAAGGAGAATGATTATGGAAATTAGAGAGGCTAATAGAGCAGACTTAGAAGAAATCATAGTTATTGAAGGTGAATGTTTCCCAGTAGCAGAAGCTGCAAAGGAAAAGGATATTCGTAAAAGATTTGATGCTTTTAAAGAAAATTTTATTGTTGCAGTTAAAGATGGAAAGGTAATTGGTTTTATTAATGGATGCACTACAGATAAACCTGAATTACCAGATGAACTGTATCATGATACTAAATTACATAATCCAAATGGAGATTACCAAACTGTATTTGGACTTGATGTACTACTAGAATTCAGAAAGAATGGCGTTGCAGAAAAACTATTAAATCGTCTTATAGAATTATCCAAAGAGCGTGGGAAAAAGGGAATGGTGCTTACTTGTAAAGACCATTTAGTACACTATTATGAGAAGTTTGGATTTAAGAATCATGGAGTTTCAGATTCTTCACATGGTGGAGCAAAATGGAATGATATGATACTATTATTTGATTAGAGGTATATTAAAGATATAGAATAAGTTAAAGAATAATAAGGAGCGGGTAAGAGTATGGAGAAATCATGTAATTGTGGCTCATGTAAAGAACCTTGTGCTAAGAATATAGCTATTTTTTCAACACTATCTCATGAAGAGTTATTAAAAATAGTCAATATGACTGAGCATAAAAGCTTTAAAGAAAATGATGTTTTATGTAGAGAGGGAGAAAAATCAGATAAACTTTTCCTAATTAGAGAAGGAAGGGTAAAGATATGTAAAATTACTAAAGAAGGAAAAGAGCAGATAGTTTATATATTATCTAAAGGAGATTTCTTTGGAGAAAATAATCTTTTTACAAGTGATAACATTAGTAATTTTTCAGCTTATGCAATAACAGATGCAAAGTTATGTATTTTAAAAAAGGAAAATTTAGAAAAAATACTTCTAAAAAATCCAGAGATATCATTAAAAATAATACAAGAAATGGCTAATAGAATAAATTCAGCTGAGAATTTAGCACAGACTTTAGCAACTAAGGATGTTGAAGCAAGGCTAGCAACAGTATTAATAGAATTTATGGATAAATACGGTCAGAAAAAAGAAGAAGGGATATACATAAAATTGCCACTTAATAGAGAACAAATAGCAAATTATTGTGGTATAACAAGAGAAACAGTAAGTAGAAGGCTTTCTAAATTTGATAAGATGGGAATAATAAAATTAAAAGGTAATAAGGGGCTTATTATTAAAGATAAAGAAGCCTTATTAAGCTTAGCTGAGTAAAGTAAAAGAGCTATATCAAATGATTCAAAACTTTTTAAATAGAATTAGAGTATTTATAAGTTTTGAGATTTGATATAGCTCTTAATATTATTCAACTTTAGAAAAATGAGTTTTATCTAATTTACAAAGTGGACATACCCAATCATCTGGAATATCTTTAAATGCAGTACCAGGTGCTACACCGTGATCAGGATCTCCTACAGCAGGATCATAAATATATCCACAAACATCACAAATATATTTTTCCATAATTAAGACCTCCTTAAATTTTATAGTAATCATATTATTTTAGTATGTTTAATTATTAAATAAATTATGTTTTAAATAGAAGATTTAATATCTAATAAATATAATTTATTTAATGTGACACCAATCATATTTCAAATTAATTATTCTGGATATAATAACCTTGTAATAGAGAAGTAAGAAACTAAGAAGTTCATATTACATATTATTAGTATATGGGCACAAATTAATAGCTTAATATGTATAATATTTAAAGCTTAATAAGTTTATAATTTTAGTTTCTATTTTTATTAAACCCTGAAAAATGTATAAAACCTATAAATTAAGAATTTCGATGTACAAATTTAAAGTAATTTAGTTCTTACTTATCTATTAAGCTTAGAATACAATAAAAAATATGAAGTTAAAATTATGAATTTAATTGTAAGTAACAGTATATGGATTTATATCAAATATTCAATTAAATCATATATTGTTGCTTATTTTATAAAATGACTTAGAAACTCAGGATAAAGTAGATGAGGTGATAATATGGAAAATGTTTGGAATGGATTTAGACAATTAGAGATATTTAAAATAGAAGAAGCGGCAAAAGATATAAAATCATTTTATTTAAGAGCCACTGATAAAGAAACATTAAAAGAATACAAATGTGGTCAATTTTTACCACTTAAAATAGAAACAGATGATGAAGTTATAAAAAAAGAAATGAGAAGATATAGCTTATCAGGTGATCCAAAAAAGGATTATTATAGATTAACAATAAAAAAAGTACCTAATGGAAAAGTAAGTGGATATTTTCATGAATCTATTAAGGTGGGAGATACAATATTAGCAATGCCTCCATTTGGGAAGTTTACATTAACAGAAGATAGTGATAAGCCTTTAGTTCTACTATCAGGAGGGATAGGAATAACTCCTATTTTATCAATGCTGTATGGAGCTAGATATCAAAATAGAGAGGTTTATTTTGTTGAAGCTGTCTTAAATTCAGAAAACTTGGCTTTAAATTCAGATGTACAAGAAATTAAGAAAATAAAAAACTTTAAAGAAATCAAGTTTTTTAGTGATCCATTAAAAAGTGATATTAAGGGTAAAGATTATGATGAAGAAGGTTTCATAACAGAAGAGTGGATTAAAAATAACTTACCTTTAAATGGAGAATTTTTCTTTTGTGGACCAACTTTATTTATGAAGAGTATAAATACTAGTTTAAAGAATTTAGGGGTTAGTGAGGAGAATATTAACTTTGAATTTTTTGGGGAAGAAGAGTTTTAACAATTATTTTTAAGATTTCAATAGATAAATAATTTATTATATTTTAGAATTTGATAAAATATTAAAAGTAAAGTAGTTAGTTTTTTAGCTAGCTACTTTTTTTATGAATTTATATAAACTTATAGTAATTTAATTAAATATGTATTGTAAATAATTTGTATCATTTGTTAAAATTAATATAGAATACCAAAAGATAAAAGGAGAGTATATAGTCGTGATTAGAATTTGTAATTGTGCAGTTGATAAAGGACCTTGTGCTAGGAATATAGCTATTTTTTCATCCTTATCTGATGAAGAGTTATTTAAAATAGTTCATATGACAGAACATAAAGCTTTTGATGAGGATGATGTTTTGTGTAGAGAAGGTGAAATATCAGATAAGCTTTTCTTAATTAGAGAAGGAGAAGTAAAAATATGCAAAATTACTAAAGAAGGAAAAGAACAGATTGTTTATATATTATCTAAAGGGGATTTCTTTGGAGAAAATAATCTTTTTGTTGATGGTAATATTAGTAATTTTTCGGCTTACGCAATAACTTCAGGTAAAATGTGCATATTAAATAAAAAAAGCTTGGATAAAATACTTTTAGAAAACCCAGAAATATCAATAAAAATAATACAGGAAATGGCTAATAGAATAAACTTAGCAGAAAATTTGGCACAGAATTTAGCTACTAAGGATGTGGAAGTAAGAATAGCTAATGTATTAATAGAATTTATGTATAAGTATGGCTGTGAAGTTGAAGAAGGAGTGTATGTAAAGTTGCCACTCAATAGAGAGCAAATGGCAAATTATTGTGGTATAACTAGAGAAACTGTTAGTAGAAAACTATCAAAATTTGATAAAACAGGAATAATAAATCTGCAAGGAAATAAGGCTATTATAGTTAAAGATAAAGAAGCTTTATTAAGTTTAGCCGAATAAAGTAAAGAGACTAATAAACCCTAGAGATTTATTAGTCTCTTTAATAATATAATACTATTCAGTTTCAGAAAATTGTGATTTATCTACTCCACAAAGAGGACATACCCAATCGTCTGGAATATCATTAAATGCAGTTCCAGGGGTTACACCATTATCAGGATCTCCTACTGCAGGATCATAAATATATCCACATACATCACATATAAATTTTTGCATAATTAATTCCTCCTAAAATGTAATTATTATATTATTGAACTGATATAATCAGCAGCTCTTACAACTTCTTTTTCTGATTCCTCATTTAATGAGAATCTAATTCTTACTGGGAAATGAACATCAATCATACCAGTAGATTTTATTATTGATGAAGTATTTAAAACATTACCGTTTGTAGAATTTAAATAATCTTGTATTATCTCTATAGGTTCACCACTCCAGCCAAATGAACCGAAGGCACCTAAAATTTTGTTACTTAAATCTAATTTAGGTAATTCTTTTAATATATCTTCAATAGAACCTATTAAATCTCCATATTTAGTTGAAGTACCAAATAATATGGCATCTGATTCTTTTATTGAGTTTAATATATCTTCTTTATTAGTTTTATCTGCATTAAAAATAGCAACTTCAATATCTTCATTTTCTAATTCAGCTTTGAATTTTTCGGCTATTCTTTTTGTTGCATTTCTCATTGTAGTATAAACTATAGTAGCTTTTTTACCTTTTTTTGTTTCCTTACTATATTTATCATATATATCAATATACTTTTGAATATCTTCATCTAGTATATAACCATGAGATGGAGCAATCATTTCTATATCTAAATTTTTTACTATATCAATCATTGGTCTAACATATTTTCTATGTGGTGCCATTATAAGCTTATAGTAAGTTATAAAGTCATCAGTAATATCTTCTTTTGCCTTACTTGAGAAATGTTCTTTTGCAGTAAGATGAGTACTAAAAATATCACAAGGGAATAAAATTTTGTCTTCTATACAGTATGTAATCATTGTCTCTTCTGTGTGTAGATATGGAGTCATTTTAAATAATAATGTCTTTCCGCCTATATCAAGGGTATATCCATCATTTACTACTATGAATTCTCTATCATGTAATTTATATAATTCTTTTAGGTGATAGACAGCCTTTTCACTACAAACTATTTTAGCATTAGTAGCTTGTCTAGCTAGTCCACCTAATGCACCTGAATGATCAGGTTCAGTATGGTTAATTACTATGTAACTTATATCTTTTAAATCAATAATTTCTTTCAAATTATTTAAAAAATCTTTTGTATATATTAAATCTACTGTATCAATAATTGTTGGTTTTTTAGTATTTAATAAATAACTATTATATGTAGTTCCTTTTTCTAATATTAATCTGTGAAATGGAACAGGTCTATCATCTATAACACCTACTGAGTAAATATCATTTTTTAACTTAACTTCTGTATTCATAAGCATCCTCCCTATTAAATTTATCTTCTGAAAATCTACAACTTTAGTTTAAAACATAATAAAATAACTGAATGTGATTAAAAACACATGGTAAAAAATTATTCGATTTATTATAAAAACATAAAAAATACCCTTAACAATTTAATTCTGTTAAGGGTATTTTTATATATTTAAGTTAGTAATTCTGTTCTAAGTGAAAGGTTATTTTGAATAGTTTTCCAGACCTAACCTAATTTATCTTTTAAAATTCTTTAATTCTTTAAGTAAATCGGAGTATTCATTTTCTAATAAACTTTTTTTAGTGCTATCAGTTTCTACTGAAAGTAAAGAGATTACATTAGAAAGTCTAGTTTCTAGTAAAAGAATATTATCTTTATTTTCTCTTTCTTTTAAATCTAACTTAGGTTTATTCTTAAAGTTTATATATTCATCATAGGTACCAGAAAATTCATGAACAACATTATCTTTTATTTCTAAAATATGATCACATACATTAGAGATGAATTTTCTATCATGAGAAACTATGATCAATGTTTTATTACAGCTCATTAGTGCTGTTTCTAGTGATTCCATAGATTTGATATCAAGATAGTTTGTTGGTTCATCTAAAATGATTAGATTATTATCAGATAATAATATTTTACAAAGTGCTATTTTTACCTTTTCACCACCACTTAAGGAGGAAACTTTCTTAAAGACAGTATCTCCTTTAAAACCAAAACCATCTAAGTTTATTCTCACAAAGCTTTCATCATAAGAGCAGTCTTCAAGGATATTTTTTAGTATTGATTCATCATCTTTTAATATTTGTTGAGATTGATCAAAGTAGCCTATAACAACATTTTCTAAGACTTTTATATTGCTTTCTCTTGAAATAATATTTTTAAGTAAGGTACTTTTACCACAACCATTATTACCAATAAGAGCTACTTTCTTACCATTTTTTATCTTAAATTTAGAATCTTTAAGTAGTAGTTTATTACCTACAAATAATGTAAAATCTTTAGCTTCTATAAGATTTTTAGAAGCTATTTTCAAATTATCTTGAACTCTAATTTTAATCTCTTTTATGGTTTTAGGTTTCTCTTTAGCCTCAAGTTGATCAATTCTACTTCTTAAGGCTTTTATATTATTATCTAGATTTTTCTTTGCTCTTTGAGGTCCCATTTTGTGTAGTCTAGCTTCAGAATTACCCATTCTTTTAGGGGTTTTTCTAAGACCATCTTTTAAGTTTTGTTTATTAAGTATAGCATCATCAAGATGTTTTTTTTCATTTATATAAGAAGTGTACTCAGTTTCAGCTCTTTGTCTTTCTAAAGATTTTAATTCTAAGTACTTAGAATAATTTCCTTTATAAGCTTTGATTTTTCCATCTTCGATTTCAATAATAGTGTTACATAATGAATCTAGAAATCTTCTATCATGAGATACTAAAAGTAGTGCACCATTATAGTTTTTCAGCATATTTTCAAGAGTTTCAATACTGTGTTCATCTAAGTTTGCTGTTGGTTCATCAGCAATAATTAAATGTTTATTTTCACTTAGCGCTTGTGCTATCTTAAATTTGACCTTTTCTCCACCAGATAAAAACTCATGGTATTCAAAAGGAGCATTAAAGACATTTTTAAAGTTATTATTTAAAGTTTCTTCATTAGAATTTTCACTTTGACTTATATAAGCAAAGCTTTTAGTTAGAAATATATTCCCTTCATCAATAGGGAGTAATCCAAGTAAAGATTTAATAAGTGTGGTTTTACCTGCACCATTAACTCCAACTAATCCAATCCTATCACCATCTAAAATTTCTAGTTTATCTATATCTAGAATTAATCTGTCGCCATAATATTTTTTTACTTTATTTAACCTTGCTAAAGACATAAAAAAATCCCTCCTATAAATTACAGGAGAGTACATATAGTCATAAAAAAGACAAAAATATACCTATCTCACTATAATCTACTCTCCATAAAGTTAAACACAACAAAAAAAGCTTAAAATAAATCATTTTTAAAGCTAAAAATAACTGCTTTTTGTTGTAATTAAAATTTGAAAAATAGATTATATTTCCATTGTTGAAACTACCTTCGCCTTTCTTAAATTTTTAAGTTTATAAATATATTATATCATTATTTGCTATAAGTATCCAATAAGTAGATTTATAAATTAAATAAAGAGATTATATTTTAAAAAAACTTATAAATATATTCAGAGAATTTTGTATTTAACTAAGTATTTATAGCTAGTACTTTAATCATTCTCTTCGTATTATTTATAAGTTTTTTTATTTAATATAACTAAGAAATCTTATTAGAATCACCTTTAATTATAGAGCAGACAGCAGAAAATGCTCCAAAAAGTATGCCTACAACAGGGAATATAACCCATGAGATTTGCCAATTTCCGAATACAAAGCTTGTTACTAAGTAAATGCATACAGTTAGTGGCCAGACTACTGAAGCGACGGCAGCTACAACTTTATTTTCTTCACGCTTTTTAGGAGAAAAGTCACCTATTTTTAATAAAGCCTGTAAGTCACTTTTGTGGGTTCCTATGTGTGTGAATATGAAAACTGCTATTGCAACTATTAGTATTATTAATGAAGTACAATATACAGCAGTGCTTTCACTTATAGCTGATCCTATAAATAGTATTAATGGTGAGATTACACATAAAGAAACACCTATTATGCAGCCTAATGTAAATTTTGGTTTAAATAATGATAAAGAATTTTCTAGGTAATACTTAGCATCAAGTGTTATATCAAATTCTCCTTTTTCTACATATTTATATTTTTCTCTTTGAAATCCTGAATAGATAAACAGACCAATTGCAGGTACCAATAATATAAATAAAGGAATTAATGGTACTATTTCAGTAACTCTTAAAGGAACATTTGGTAAAATTACCTTATCTTCAATAAGCTGATATACCGATATAAGCAAAGAAATGCCAACCATACATAAGGCAACTCCTATGCTAATGAAAAGAGTTGTTTTCTTTTTTATATTTAAGAATTCTTTTACATTCTCTGTATTTAAAGTTGGGAATTCGCTATTTTCATTATTTACTTCAATATCTAGTTCACTAATTAATTCATCAATATTACCAAACTCAGATATAACAATTCCAATGGATTCATTTTCACTTTTTCCTTGTTTTTTTAGTTCGTTATATTTATCTTCCATAGTATCTAAAATATCTTCTTTAAGCTTATCTAATTTATTGCTTTTAGGAAATGAAGAAAAAATATTAAAGACATAATTTCTAATGGTTTCCATTATTTCAGCTCCTTTATAAATTTATTTATCACATCTTTTGTGATACTCCATTCTGAACATTTTTCTTTATAATAGTTAATTCCGTCCTCAGTAATTTTATAATAGGTTCTCTTTTTACCGAAGGTTTCGTTACCTGGAAAAGAAGTAATAAAATTATTTTTTTCGAGCCTATTAAAAGCAGAATATAATGTGGTTTCTTTTATTATATAAACATCATTTGTAATGGTTCTAACTTTTTTGGAAATCTCATAGCCATAAGATGGACCATCTAAGAGGATACTCAAAATAATAGTATCATTATATCCGCGAATAATATCGCTACTTATCATAAACAAACCTCCTTATAATTACTTTGTCTGTCGTAGTAATTATATGATAGCATAATTACTACGACAGGTAAAGTAATTTGTTTGATTTTAATATCATAGTAAGAAATTGTTGATAACTTAAGTTCTTTTCATAAAAAAGTATTAGGTTTATAAAGCTAAAGTGAGTTGATAAACTGACTTATAGAGAGAATTGAGAAAAATGAAACTTGAAAAAATAAGTGCTTTTTAAAAAGGGAGAGAAGAGAGGAACGTAGTATGAAAATAAAAGACTATAATAGAGATTTAAAAGAAAATGTTCTTAATATGAATTGGGAAGATGACTTTGTAAAAAAAGATGTACTAGATTGCTTAGAGGAATGGCCTCAATGTGGAGTTATTATTGAAGGGAATAAAAAGATTTTAGCAGTAGGAGTTTTTACTGGAATTGCTAAAGAGACAAGTTTTACATTATATGTGGATCCAACAAATAGGGGGAAAGGACTAGGCAAAAATCTTCTTGAGGTTTTAGAAAAGAAGATGATTAATGAGGGTGTTTTAAGTGTTATATGTGATTTTAAAGTAGATGAAAAAATAGAAAAGTTTATATATAAAAATAGTTATAGACTAGGGTTTTATTCTAATTATATGGTTTATAGTGGAGAAAAATTGCCTGTTAATACTTATGAAATTATTCATTATGAAGATAAATATTATGAAATAAATAGCAAGATATATAGTGAAGCTTTTTACAATATGAGAATCTTAGTTGGAATAGAAGAGAAAAACAATAACTTAAGTGAAGAAAAAAAGGAAAAAACTAAGGAAGAAAAATTAGAAATAAAGAAGCAAAGAAAGAAAACTTATGAAAATAAAGAAAATATCTTTTTACTCAAGGATAGAGGAAAAGTTTTAGGTTCAATAACTTTGAGTGGGAATGAGATAGATGCAGTAGCGGTAGATGTAATGCATCAGGGAAATGGATATGGAAAAGAATTAGTTAGCTTTGGTATCAATAAAATATTAGAAAGAAATAATGATAGTGTGACCTTATGGGCTGTAGAAGGAAATCCAGCAAAATACTTATATGAAAAGCTTGGATTTAAAACTTTAAGACTTCATGAGTTTGTAAAAAAGAGTTTTGAATAAGATAATATAGAGTTTCAAAATAGTTTTAAGGATTGTAAGTTAGAAAAAATAGTAGCTAATAAGATGATAAGTCTTATTAGCTACTTTTTAGCTTGTTTAAGTTAGTAAGATAATTACAAAGTATAGTATAATAAAAAAAGTTCTATAATTAATACTTATATATGATTTAAAAGTTATAATATTTTAATAGTAAATGGAGGAGTTGTTATGTCTGATAACAATGATAAACTTTTTAAAAAGTTTAAT
The DNA here is from genome assembly GCF_057782475.1 of Clostridium sp. LIBA-8841. Lineage (NCBI taxonomy): Bacteria > Bacillati > Bacillota > Clostridia > Eubacteriales > Clostridiaceae > Clostridium > Clostridium sp. LIBA-8841. The sequence goes on from NZ_CM173488.1 coordinate 1,156,563, forward strand.
ATAGATTGTGAAAAATGTTTTGGATTTTGTTGTGTTGCACTTTATTTTTCAAAGTGTGATGGATTTCCGACAGATAAGATAGCTGGAAAGCCATGTATTAACTTAAAAGATAATTTTACTTGCAAAGTTCATAAAAACCTTAGAAAAAAAGGTCTTAAGGGGTGTACCTCTTATGATTGTTTTGGTGCTGGACAAAAAGTAGCACAAGAAACATATGATGGGAAAAGTTGGGTAGAATCATCAAATTTAGCTAATGAGATGTTTGATGTTTTTCTAGTTATGAGACAGCTTTATGAAATGCTTTGGTACCTTAATGAAGCATATATTCTTGATGTTACATCTCAAATAAAAGGTGAGATTAGAAGCATGATTGAAAAAACTGAAAAATTAACAGAATTAGATCCAAAGGGGTTATTAAATCTAGATATAGAAGCGCATAGAGATAAGGTTAATATGGTATTAAGAAAAACTAGTGATTTAGTTATGAAAAAATATAATACTTTAAATAAAAAGAAAAATAGAGATTTTATAGGTAAGAAACTTAGTAAAACGAATCTAAGAGGAATAGATTTAAGAGGAGCTTTATTAATAGCTGCAGATTTCACTGGAAATGATTTAAGTGGAGTGAACTTCTTGGCTGCAGATATGAGAGATGCAAATTTAAAAGGAGCTGATTTAAGAAAATCTATATTTCTTACTCAATCTCAAATAAATACATCAATTGGGGATAATAATACAAAATTACCTGTTCAATTAAGTAGACCATCATATTGGGAAAAATAATTATTTAATATAGGAATTAAAGAGATAGAGAACAAAAATCATATCTTTTTAATTCTTATTTTTTTATTTTTAATTTAATATACAAGCTGTATTACTGTATAAAATTCTGCAAATGTTTCTAAATTGTTAATTTAGTACAATTATTTGTTATATTTTTAACTTTTATGTCTTAAATGTATTGCAATTTATATTTATATTGTGATATATTGATAGCGGAAAGTTAGTTGTACATACAAATAAGGGGAGAAATCATAATGATTTCGCAATGAAAACAATTAACTTTAGGGAAGTTACTAGTAATTTATTAAAAAGACAACTTCATACAATAAAAAACGATAAAATTCAAAATGATAAAAAATAAACAAAGATATAGAATAATAATTTTTTTTAGAGCAATAATATTTAATATATTTTGTATCGTTATGGATTTTAACTAACAAAAAATTTTATAATAGGAAGAAGAGAGATATGGCACAGAAGAATATTTCAAAAAAAGACAAGTTAACACCAAAAGATTATTTAAACAAAGTTTTGGCAGGAACTGCAACTGGAATAGTTGTTGGTTTAATTCCAAATGCAATTTTAGGATCAATATTTAAAAGCTTAATAGATGTTTCACCTATATTTGCTACTTTTTATAATGCTGTAAACATAATGCAGTTTATAGTACCTGTACTTGTAGGTGTTTTAGTCGGTTTACAATTTGAATTTAATCCTATGCAATCAGTTATAGTTGGAGCGGCAGCATTTTTAGGATCAGGAGCTTTTAAAGTTACTGAAGCTGGCGTACAGATGGTTGGTATTGGAGATCTAATAAACGTAATGTTAGTTTCATGTATAGCTGCATTAGTTATTAGATTAATTGGAAACAAGCTAGGATCTTTAACAGTATTACTTTTACCAATTATAGCAGGAGCTGGCGTTGGTATTATCGGAATGTTTATGTTACCTTATGTAAGACAAATTACTATATTAATTGGAGATTTAATGAATAACTTTACAACTTTACAGCCATTATTAATGTGTATTTTAATTAGTATTTCATTCTCAATTTTAATTATTTCACCAATTTCAACTGTAGCAATAGGTATTGCAATAGGAATCACAGGATTAGGAGCTGGAGCAGCTGCTATAGGAGTTACTGCTTGTACAGCAGTTTTAGTTATTGGATCAATGAGAGTAAATCAAAGTGGAGTTACATTATCAGTATTATTAGGAGCTATGAAAATGATGATGCCAAACCTAGTAAAATATCCAATAATAGCAGTTCCAATAGTAGCAAATGGTATCTTAAGTGGAATAGGTGCATATCTGTTCAATATATTAGGTACACCTAATAGTGCAGGATTTGGTATAGTTGGTTTAGTTGGTCCACTAGCGGCTATAAATGCATCAACTACAGGCGCTATTTTTGGAGTAGTAATGTCATTCTTTGTAATACCTTTCGTAGGAGCCTTTGTTATTGAATGGTTCTGTAGAAAAGTGCTACACTTATATGATGAAAATATTTTTAAATACATTTAATTAAAAATTTAATATTTAATTTAAATTTCGGATAAAAGAGGAGAGTTGATTTAAATGAAAATTGCAATTGTTGGAGCAGGAGCTATGGGCTCACGTTATGGATATATGTTACATGAAGCTGGAAATGAAGTTTTTTTAATAGATGGTTGGAAAGATCATGTAGATACTATTAATAGAGATGGATTAACAGTTGAAGAAAATGGAGAAATTAAGAAGGTAAAAATACCAGCAATGTTACCTGAAAATGCTACAGAAGTTCCAGATTTAATCATCCTATTCACTAAGTCAATGGGATTAGAACCAATGTTAGAGTCTATTAAAAATATTTTAGGAGAAAATACTAAAGTATTATGTTTATTAAATGGATTAGGACATAATGAAACAGTTGCAAAATATGTTGATAACAAAAATATCCTTATGGGAGTAACTTTATGGACAGCTGGATTAGCAGGTCCAGGACATGTTGTTTTAACTGGAGATGGAAGTTTAGAGGTTCAAAATATTGATCCTAGTATGGAAGCTGGAGCAAAAGAAGTTTGTGAAGTATTAAGTAAAGCTGGATTAAAAGCTCACTATAGTGAAAATGTAGTATTCTCAATATGGCGTAAAGCTTGTGTAAATGGAACTTTAAATAGTGGTTGTACAATTCTAGATTGTAACATCAAAGAATTTGGAGAACTAAAAGAAGCACCACAACTTATTCGTAACATTATAAAAGAGTTCGCAGATGTTGCTACTAAATATGGAGTAGAATTAAACGTTGAAGAAGTTGCAAGAGGAATAGAGGCAATATATGATCCAAGTCAGGCAGGAGCTCACTATCCATCAATGCATCAAGACCTAATTCAAAATCATCGTCTTACAGAAATTGATTATATAAATGGATATGTATCTAGAAAAGGTAAAGAATTCAACATAAATACACCATACAATGATTTACTTACTACTCTTGTTCATGCAAAAGAACAATTACTTATTAAATAGAAATAGATAATAAATATAGTTTGTTTTAAAGAAAGTTGATTTCTATCTTTTATAGGAATCAACTTTTTTGTATTTATTGTTAAGATAATTATTTAACTATATTAATAATAAAAAAACGATATAATAAAAAATACCTCAATGGGAAATGATGGATTGGATTTTGTTGCAAATTTTAAAATTTATCTTTAATATAGTATATGGACAAGATTTAAGAGTTTAGAATGGAGGATATAATGCTTGAACAAAATTTTTGCGGTTGTTTATTTTTTACTGCAACTAGATTAAAAAAAATAGCAGCTAAAATAGCTGAAGACGAATTGAAAACATTAGGGATGTCTCCGACATATGTATATATACTTCTTGGCGTAAAGTTTAAACCAGGAATAACACAAAAAGAATTATGCGAAGAGCTACATTTAAAACCATCTACAATAACTAGACTTATAGATAAATTAGTTATAAAAGGTTTAGTAGAAAGAAGAGCAGAAGGTAAGTTGTCCCATATATATTTAACTGAAGAGGGAGAAAAAATTCAAGAGGATATACAAAAATATAGATTAAAGTTACATAATCGTTATAAAGAAATATTAGGAGAAGAAGAATATAATCTTCTAACTAAAATAACAAATGATTCTGCAAGAATATTAGAGCCTAAATAGATATATTTTTGAAAGAAAATTTTATACAGTTAATTATGTAATGATATCATAATTAATATTGGGGCAAATTCTTAGAGTTTTTAATTTATATTAAAATAAGTAATAATCCACAACTTCTTGGAATTAAAAAATAAGAGGTTGTGGATTATTATTATATAAAGTTACTTATTTAATATTAATGATGATATAATAAATTTATTATTTTAAAAATAATACTGAATTGTTATTTTACCATATTTAAAAGGAGCGATATACATGAAAGAATTAAAAATAAAGAAAATGACTGAAGAAGAGTTTAAAAATGAGTTTAAATTAGGAAGTATAGATGAAATTAAAGCTTATGAATTAAGTGAATTAGGGAATATTATTGAAATTTCAAGTGAAGAGGAAGTTTATTTCTTAGTTGATAATAAATTATATGCTACACCTAAAGCTACTACTTGTGATGAAGAAATTTCTCAATCAGATATTGAAACTATAGAAAAATTAAATGAAGAATTTAGAGACTCTTTAATAAGTTTAAGAGAATTTTTATATCATGGAAATGGAAAGCTAGACTCAGCAGAAGCAGTAGCTATTCAAGTTTCTATGAATAATAATATAAAAGCTGCTAAAGAAATAGTAGTTAAGCACAGCATAATTGATAAAGATGAAATGAAAAAATTAAGTAAAAAATACTTTATGCCAGACTTCTTAAATGGTGTATTTGGAAATGAAGAATATAACTTTGAAAATGAAGTTGAAATAGACTGTGGACTATAATAAAAAGCTATATCAAATCCTTAAGTGATTTGATATAGCTTTTTTATATGAGTAATTGTATTAAAAATAGTCTAATTATGTATTGAGCTTTAAATTTTATTTTCTTGATTCATATATTTCTTTTTCAACATCTATAAATATTTTAGCGATAACACCATAAGTATTTCCCCATGCTTCTAAAACTTCATCAGTTGCAGCATCACCTAAAACTTCTTTTATAGCTATTAATAAATTAGAACCTACTATTGGATAGTGTTCTTCTTTTATTTGACGATCACAATGCTTTTCTCCAATTTTTTTAACAGCAGGTAATAAAATTTCTAAATTATCTATGTTTTGAGCTGCTGCTAAAATAGTCATGGCTAGCGCTTTAGGTTGTTCACCAGAAGCTTGTCTATCCATATTAAATAATGGTTTAACTTCAGGATTATTTTCAAACATATTCTTATAAAAAGTTGTTGTTATTTCTACTCCATGTTCCTTTAATGCTGGTACGGTACTTTTTACTATATCTATTGTTTTTTGATCTAACATATTTCTACCTCATAAATCTTATTAATTAATAATTATTATCTTTAATAGATTGAATATACCATTTCAAAATAAAATGTGCAAGTAAAATGCATATTAAATTTAAAAAATATTGTTTTTTTGATATAATTATTTAAATAAAAGTTGGGAGTGGAGTTTTATGCAATTATCAAAATTTACAGATTATGCTTTTAGAACACTTATATACTTAGGAAAAAATAGAGAAGATATGGTTATAGTGAGTGATTTAGCAAAAGAACTTGATATTTCAGAGCATCACTTAAAAAGGTAGTAAATAAACTATCTAGAAATGAATATATAATTTCTACAAAGGGAAGAAGTGGAGGATTAAAATTAGGTCTTGAACCAGAAGAAATAAATTTAGGAGAAGTTGTAAGATTAACAGAAGAAAATTTAAATTTAGTTGAATGTATGAATGATCCTAAGTTATGTCCTTTAATGAATAATGGGTGTAAGCTAAAAGGAATTATCTCAGTGTCATTAAAATCATTTTTAGAAGAAATGGGTAAGCATACTCTTAATGACATCTTGTAAAGTGGTTTATTAGATTTTATTGTTTAATTAAAGAGATTAAGAATTAGGTAGTAAAATAATTTAGGAAAATAGCTATGTACCATGGAGATAATTGTGTGTTTTTAACTCATTTTATAAAAATACTTATAAAAAAATTTAGCTAGGAAAAGAAGAAATGAATATTATGAATTGAAATAAAAAAACTCTTTAAAACTATTAGTTTTTTACATTGCTTAGTAGTTTATTAATAAATAAGTGGATATAAATTTTTTTTATTAAATTAATTATAAACTTATTTGTTGACAATATCACTAATTAGTGATAAGTTTTATATATGGATAAGATAAAAGCTTTAATTAAAGAAAATGAATTAACATTATCAACTTTGGTTGTCTTTACAAGAGCTGAACATAAAATTCATAAAAAAGAATTTCAGACAATTAAAGAAAGTGGATTGACAATAGCTCAATTTGGAGTTTTAGAGGCTCTATATAATAAAGGCGACTTAAGAATATTTGAAATAATGGAAAAGATATTAACAACATCAGGAAATATAACAGTAGTTATAAAAAATCTAGAAAAGGATGGGTTGATTAAAAAAAATGCAGATCCAGAAGATAAGAGATCTTGTATAATATCATTAACAGATGAGGGAAGAAAGGTAATAGAAGATATTTTACCTAATCACATAAACAACATTAAAAATATTTTTGAAGTTTTAACTGATGAAGAAAAAATAACTTTAAAAAATATATTGAAGAAATTTAAAAATATATAAGTAATTAAATTAAAAATAAAAATTTTTAGATATTTATCACTAATTAGTGATAAATATAATTTGAGATAAAAGGAGTTGAAGCAAATGAAAAACTTTAGAACTATAGAAAATATATTTAAAGGACCAGAACCTCATATGGTTGGAGATGGATTTAGAGTATCTCAGTATATACCAGCAGGAATAGAAGATATGGAACGTTTATCTCCATTCTTATTATTAGATTATAATGCACCACATTATTTTGCACCATCAGAAACTAGATTAGGTGTAGGTGCACATCCTCATCGTGGGTTTGAAACAGTAACAATTGCTTATGATGGTAAGGTTGAACATCATGATAATAAAGGAAATCATGGAGTTATAGGACCTGGAGACGTTCAATGGATGACTGCAGCGTCAGGCATTATGCATAAAGAATATCATGAAACTGAGTTTAGTAAAAATGGTGGTATTCTTCATATGGTTCAACTTTGGGTTAACCTTCCTAAAGATAAAAAAATGATAGCACCTAAGTATCAGCCTTTATTAAAAGAAGAAATGGGAGTTGTTAAACTTGATGATAATAAAGGTGAAATAAGCATAATTGCTGGAGAAGTTAATGGAGTAAAAGGACCAGCTAGTACTTTTACTAATATTAATCTTTATAATGTAAATCTAAAGAATTTTGGTAATACTATATTACATGAACCAGGAAATTTTAATACAGCAATACTTATATTAAAAGGTGAAGTTAAAATAAACGAAGAAAAAGTATGCAAAGAAAGAGATTTTATCATATTTAATAATATAGATGGAGATATTTCAGTTGAGTCTTTAACAGAGGAATCTTTATTTCTTGTATTAAGTGGAGAACCAATAAATGAACCTGTTGTTTCTCATGGACCATTTGTTATGAATACATTAGGTGAAATATGTGATGCATATGAAGACTTTAGAAATAATAAATTTGGAACAGAAAATTTTTAAAAATTTATATATAAATTAGAAGGAGTAAATATTATGAGTAAAGTATTATACATTAAAGCAAATATAAAAAATGAAGGAGAATCAAGAACTTTTAAAGTATCTGATAGTTTCGTAGAGGAGTATAAGAAAAATAATCCTGAAGATGAAATAATAACATTAGATCTATATAAAGAAAATATAGATTTCTTAAGACCAGATGACTTAGGAAAAATATTTGGACCTAAGAATGAAGAGAGTAAGAATAATCCTATATTAAAATATGCATATCAATTTGCAGAGGCAGATAAATATATATTTGCAGCACCTATGTGGAATTTAAGTTTTCCAGCAATACTAAAGGCTTATATTGATTATGTAAGTGTTTCTGGAATAACATTTAAATATACTGCTGAAGGTCCAGTAGGCCTTTTAAACGATAAAAAAGCAGTGCATATAGTATCTAGTGGAGGAATTTATGATAATTCACCATATGAAATGGGAGATAGATATTTAAGAACTATCCTAGGATTCTTTGGAATAAAAGAAGTTGAAACTATAGCTGTAGAAGGTTTAGATATTATGGGTGTAGATGTTCAAGGAAAAGTTGAAGAAGGAATAGAAAAAGCTACTGAACTTGCAAAGAAATTTTAAGTTTAAGCAAAAGAATATATGAAAATTAACATTCATTTAAAACAGAGCCAAGTAAAAATATAGATAATTAAAAAAATATTACTGAAAATGAAGTTTTTCATTTTCAGTAATATTTTTATTATGTATATAAAAATTGCGTAAAACTTTTTAAGATTTTATTATTGAAGGTATAAATTATAATTTTCCTTCGTTTAGCATATTAGTTAAATCATCAAGCATTAAGTTTGCTGATTTTATTCCACCAGCAGTATTCCATATAAAGTCATTTACTTTATAAACTTTGTTATTTTGTACTGCATTTAAAGATTTAAATAGAGGATCTTGCATCCATTCTTCCTCTCTAGCAGTAGCTTTACCATCACCAAGCTCATAAGTAAAGTAGAACATTACATCTCCATCAGCTTCTTTTAATCTTTCCTTACCAATCTCAAGAGCAAAGTCATCACTTTGTTGAGCTGCAGGTCTCTTAAATCCTATTTCTTTTAGTATAGTACCAGCAAAAGTATTTCCAAGATATATTCTAGTTTTTCCAGGCATAAATCTAACAAGTGAAATTTCTGTATTTAGCTTGTCTTTATAATTATTTTGAATATAAGCAATTTTATCATCATATTCTTTTAAAGCTTTTTCAGATTCAGCTTCTTTGTTTAAAACTTTTGCGTAAAATTTAAAGTTATCCTTCCATGCGCCTCTTATAGTATCAGAGTAAACAGTTGGTGCTATTGCACTTAATTGAGAATATATTTTTTCATGTCTCATTTTATTTCCTATTATTAAATCAGGTTTTAAAGCAGCAATTGCTTCTATATTAGGTTCTCTTTCCATACCAATTTGTTTTACACCTTCAAGTTCATTTTTAGTATAATCGTACCAATCACCAGTAACCCCAGTAACAGCACCAACTGGCTTAACGCCAAGAGCGAGTAGGGCTTCAGTACCTTCGCTGGTAAGAATTACAACCTTTTTTGGATCCTTAGGTATTTCTGTAGTACCCATTGCATGCTCTATAGATACCGTATTTGTTGATGATGATGTGTTTTCTTTATCCGTTTTATTAGAACAACCTATAAATAGGCTTGCGACTACTAAGCTTGATAAAGCTATAGATAGTAATTTTTTTTTCATGTTTAAAAACCTCCAAATAATTATTTTGTCGAATAATGTAGAAATAGCAGTGAGTTTATGATATCATAGATGAGAAATATTATCAATAATAAATGAGAATCTTTTTCTTTTAGAATGGAGGAGTTATATGAAAAAAAATATAAATAGTAATAAGATGAAATTCGCCTTACTTTTATTGTTAATAATATTAACAGGAATTTTATGCTATTTAAGTATTACTAAAGGATTTATAAAAACTAATTATGAAACAGTTATAGATGCCTATAAAAATTTTAATGGTTCCCAAGAGCACATAATTATAAAAACATCTAGAGTTCCTAGAACATTAAATGCTCTTTTAGTTGGAGGAGCTCTTGGTGTTGCAGGACTTTTAATACAAGCCTTAACGAAAAATAAGCTTGCTTCTCCTAGTATATTAGGTATAAATTCGGGAGCAGTATTTATTTTGGTTATTGCTATAACATACATACCACAAATATCTAATATGGGACTTGCATGGTTAGCTTTTGCTGGAGCATTAGGAGCTACTATATTGGTATATGTATTATCAGGTGGACTTTCTGGAGAAGTACGGACTATGGATTTAACATTAGGTGGAACAGCTTTAGGTGCATTACTATTTTCTTTAACTCAAGGAATCTTATATAAAAATGATATTGCTTTAGAAGAAATTATATATTGGATGACTGGTTCCGTAGAAGGTAAAAAAATAGATATGATACTTCAATTTTCTCCAGTAATAATAGGTGCAATAATTATAACATTATTTCTTTGGAAAAAGCTTAATGTATTTTCCTTAGGAGAGGAAATGGCAAGGTCATTAGGGGTAAAAACTCTGTATTTAAAAATATTAATAATAGCTATAGTTTCAGTTCTGTCTGGAGTATCTGTAGCTCTTGCAGGACCAATTGCATTTGTTGGATTAGTAACTCCAAGTATTGTACATAAATTTATTGGTTCAGATTATAGATGGCTTATTCCTTTTTCCGTATTTACTGGGTCTTCTATATTATTATCAGCGGATATATTATCAAGATTTATAATTTATCCAAAAGAAGTGCCAGTTGGAGCATTAACTGCTCTTATAGGAGGACCATTCTTTATATATATTGCTAAAAGGAGGAGTAAGTAATGATAAATATAAGTAAAAGAACTATAAAAATAAGTGCAGTATTATTAGTGATTACTCTTTTAATGTTTGGAATTAATTTAAGTTTAGGGGAAGTTATGATAAGTCCCATAGATGTGTTAAAAAGTATAGTTGGGATAGATACAGGATTTTCTTCTATATTAGTAATGAACATAAGATTACCAAGAGTTATTATTGCCTTCTTTATTGGAGGATCTTTAGGTTTGGCAGGGGCTATCCTACAGGGAGTAGTTAAAAACCCATTAGCATCTCCTGAGATATTAGGTATATCAAATGGAGGGGCTGTTGGGGCATTAGTATTTTTAACAATTTTTACTGACCCTAATAATAATTCTTTGACAACATCGATATTGTATATGCCTATATTTACTTTTATATTTTCTTTTTTAGCTGTAGTGATTATTTTCTTTATTTGTGGAAAATCTACATCAACAAAAAAATTAATTATAATAGGCGTAGGAGTTTCAGCAATATTTAAAGCATTAACTAATATTTTAATAATAAATGGACCTATAGTATTTATGAAGGAAGCTACAACTTGGTTAACAGGAAGTATTTATGGAGCGAATTGGACTCATGCAGCCATAATAACAGTAATATTTTTTGTCTTTACAATAATAACAGTAATATTTATAAAAGATTTAAATCTTCACCAATTAGATGATGAAGTTATAACAGTCCTTGGAAATAAGGTTCATAAAAGTAGAATAATATTATTAAGTATTTCAGCAGCATTAACAGCTGGAGCTGTAACTATTGGAGGAGGAATTCCCTTTGTTGGATTGATAGCTCCTCATATTTCTAGAAAACTTGTAAATTCAAAATTTGAGAATCTTATACCATTATCCATATTTATTGGTGGAATAATCACATTATTAGCTGATTTTGTTTCAAAGTGGCTATTTTATCCACAAGAGTTACCTATAGGGATATTTACAGCATCCATAGGAGCTCCATATTTCATATATCTTTTAATAAAAAATAGAAAGTCTACGAATAGGTGATGAAAATGATAAAAACAAATAATTTAAAATTATGTTATGATGAAAAGATAATACTAGATGATATAAATATAGAAATAGAAAAGGGAAAAATTACAGCATTAATTGGACCTAATGGATGTGGTAAATCTACTTTAATAAAAGCTATCGCTAAGGTACTTACTCCTAAAAATGGTGAAGTACTAATGGGGGAAAAAAATCTTCTTAAAATGCCACCAAAGGAATTGGCAAAGGTACTAGCCATGCTACCTCAAAGTAGTAGTGCACCAGAGGATTTAACTATTTATGATTTAGTCAAACAAGGAAGGTATCCTTATCATAATTTATTATCATTTTGGAGTAAAAAAGATGAAGAAATAGTGTTGGAATCGATTAGAAAAATGGGATTAGTAGAGGAAAAAGATAGGACTTTAGAAAATCTTTCTGGTGGACAAAAACAAAGAGCATGGATTGCTTTATCATTATCTCAAGATACAGAAATTATACTTTTAGATGAACCTACTAATCATTTAGATATAAAGTATCAGCTAGAGATTTTAAATATTTTGAAAGAGCTTAATAGGAAAGAAAATAGAACCATAGTAATGGTAATTCATGATATAAACCATGCTTTAAGATATGCTGATAATATAATAGCTTTAAAGGATGGAAATATATTTGCTCAGGGAAGTAAAGATAAAATTATAAATGAAGATCTTATAAAGAACGTGTTTGATATTAAATGTAAGATTATAGACTCTCCAATTGATAATAGTAAGATGTGTGTACCTTACATATAAAATAAAAAAGAAATCATATTAATTATAATAAAGAATGATTTAATAACACAAAAGAAATGAAATTTGAGGAGGATGAAATAGATTTACTTCTAAAAGATTTAGAGGTAAAATAAAATTAAGAAAGTTAAAGTATAGATAATTATTAAGAGAGTTTATTTAAAATATAAACTCTCTTATTTTTTATATTTATGGAGAGATTAATTTTTTTAAAAGGGGTGAAAATATGTATTTTAATAAAACTCTGGGAATAAAAGAAGTAGATAAGGATGAAAATGTATTTTATAGAGTTGCAATGAGAGCTATTATTTTAAAGGGTGATAAAATACTCATGGTAAAGTCTAATACAGGAGACTATAAATTTCCAGGTGGAGGAGTTGAAAAAAGTGAAACTCCAGAGGAAACTTTAAGGAGAGAAGTTACGGAAGAAACAGGATACATATTAAATGAGGTTAAAGAAGAATTCGGAGTAGTAATTGAAAGAGATAGAAGAAGGAGAATGGGTTGTACACTTTTTGAAATGACTTCTCACTATTATATTTGTAATGTAACTGAGGAAAAGATAAAACAATGCTTAGATAAGTATGAAGAGGAATTAGGATTTCTTCCAGTATGGATTTCTTTAGAAGATGTAATTAAAGAAAATGAGAATATTCTTAATCAGAATGGAAAGATTAATCCATGGGTAAAAAGAGAAACATTTGTACTTAATAAAATTAAAGAATATATAGATAAAAATTAATTAAAAAATATAAAAAAGACTGTATCAAAACTTTTTACTCTTTTCGATACAGTCTTTTTCTATTGAAACTCTACAGTTTTAGTCTGTTTAACTAATTTGTTTAGAATTGGTATATGTTTTTCAACTGAAAAATAAATTTTTTGAACACTTTTACTTAAGAACTTAACATAGATTACGTTCATTATAATTACTATTACAAATGAAGCAACTACATGTTGAGGGTAATGATGACCAACATATACTCTAGAAATCCCCATTAATATAGATAAAAGAACTCCTATTGTTCCAAGAATTTTATTATATCTATTTAATCCTAAGGCTATACTCATACTACCAATTGAATGATCGCTTGGAAAAGACGAATTTGGTTTATGAGGATATAGTAAATTTGCATTAGGATCATTTACGAATGGTCTTGGAGCATAGTAAAAATGACCTATTATCATTGAAATTAATAAGTTTATTACAGTAAATACAACTGTGTCAACAGCTATTCCTCTAGCTTTTTTCTTCTTACCTATAACCCCCATTAAATAAACAACAACTACTGTAGCTGCAAAAATGTAAGGTAATATTTGAGAACAAAAAAGCATTATTGAATCTAATAAATGATTTTTACCTGCTAACCCATTAATGGAGTTAAAGATGGTATCCCAAAAATTCATATGTATTTCTCCTTAATATATTTTTCTGATGTAATATTTATAAAATTTTTATGGTGCTTGTACACAAATTTAAAATTAATTATACATATGTTAATTTTTTAAATCAACCTTGTAAAAGTTACAGATTTAATTCAATAAGGTAATAAATAGTTGTTTGTTAAAAAATAACTATTAAAATGCAAACAAAATACATTAAAGTTTATTTATATGTAGACAATGCTAAAAATAAAGCATATAATAATTAAAAAAATTTAATTTTTATTAGAGGATAAAAGGGAGTTGAGAATTATGAATGAATCAAATAAAGAGTTATTTTGGGATTCAACTATTGAGGAAGTAAAAAAAGGTTATATTGAACAAGAAGAGGAATTAAAATGCATAATTTGTGGAGAAGAATTTATAAAAGGAAGAATATATGAGGTAGAATCTTTACTTTACGATGCAAAAAAAGCTACTGAGTTGCATATAGAAGAAAAGCATGGTTCAACTTTACAATATTTACTAAATATGAATCCCTCATTTGTAGGAATATCGCAAGTACAAAGAGAAGTTTTATTGTTGATGGCAGATGGATTAAGTGATAAAGAAATAGCACAAAAGTTTGGGGTAGCACAGTCTACCATAAGAAATCATCGTTATAAATTAAGAGAAAAGGAAAAGCAAGCACGCTTATTTTTAGCTATGATGGAATTATTATCATCAAATACACAGAAAAAAGTTAATAAACTAGATAAAGAGACTTTATGTGATGCTCATAAGACAGCAACGACATTAGATGATAGATATAATATTACGGATAAAGAGATAAAAGAAATAATTAAGAATTATATGGATGAAAGTGGAGCAATAAAGATATTTCCTTCTAAAGAGAAGAAGAAAATAATATTATTATCTCAAATAGTAAAGCATTTTTCTAAGGGTAAAAAGTATTCTGAAAAAGAAATTAATAGGATTCTAGGAAGAATATATGACGATTACGCAACTATAAGAAGAGCTTTGATAGAATATGGTTTTGTTGAACGTTCTAATGATTGTAGTAGTTACTGGGTAAAGGAATAGATATTTATAGTTGGCGATGCTTCATGTGAGTGTTGATTTTTAGATAGTCCTTCAGACCTAATTTAATTTCGCAAAGTATTACTATTATTCTTACGTAGATAATGCAATACTAGATGCTCATTAAGATGATCTTACAGTTCTAGCTAAAAATCAACACTAGTCTAAAACATCATTCTATAGTTAAATGGTGATTTAAATGAATAATAATGATTTAAAAATAAGAGAAATAGAGGATTTAATTAAAAAAAACTATAATATCGGAAATATTAAAGAGATAAATAAAGTTTTGGAAGGTGCTTCATCAGAATGCTTTCATATAATTACAGAAAATAAAGAATATATTTTGAAAGATGTTGAGATGATATTTAAGAATCATCCCGAGGATGAACCTTTAATTAACAATATACTATTAAAAAGAGGAGTATGTGTATCTGAGTTTTATAAAAATAAGGAAAATAAATATTTGTTGGAATATCATGGTCACACATTTCATTTACAAAGTTTCATAAGAGGTAAGATATTAGAAGTAAATACAGCACCGCAATGGTTCATGAAAGAAAGTGCTGAAATACTAGGAAAAATTCATAAAGCATTAGAAGATATACCAGTGTTAAGTAGTGGAATTGGAAAAGAATTTTTTAGCTTTATAACTCCAGAATCTGCTAAGATATCTTATGAAAAATCTCTGCAAAGAGCTATAGAAAACAATGAAAGTCAAAATATTATTGATTTAAAATATAGAATTAGTTTATTAGAAAAAATAAAGGATATCAAACTTGAAATGAACAAGTTTACTTATAAAAATACTCATGGTGATTATTTTATAAGTCAAATAATATGTGGTGAGAATTCTATTAATGGAATAATTGATTTCACTTCAGCATGTATTCATCCTGCTTGCTGGGAAGTTATAAGATCATATTCCTATGCAGATCCAAAATGTATTGATGGAACAATAGATTTTGATAATTTAGTGAAGTATATAAAGGATTATATGAAATATAGTAGCCTCAATAAATATGATATAAAGATGATGCCGTATTTGTATTATTATCAGCTTGCAGTAAGTGATTATTTTAGTCAGTACTATGAATCTAATAATTCGAATAAAGAAGTACTAGGTTATTATGCTCATTGGTCAACTATCATTTGCAGATGGTTTGAAAAAAATATTGAAGAATTAACAGGGAATTTAGAGAAAGTATTTGGATTATAGAAATATGAAAATTTATTTAACAAGTCAGGAAAAATGTTTTATTTTCAATAGGTGAAAATAGTATAAAATATACTTAAGATATGTTTATAATAAGCTAAAGATAGTTAGTTAAGTACAAGAGAGGAGTAGGATTTAAAGTATGGTTTATAAATTTGAGGCTGTAATTAAAAAGCATGATGGTAAAGATGCTACATTTATAGAAATACCATTTGATGTTGAAGAGACTTTTGGAAGTAAGAGAGTTAAAGTAAAAGCAAAATTTGATGGTTTTGAATATAGAGGTTCTATTGTAAAAATGGGATTACCTTGTTATATGATAGGTATAACCAAAGCTATAAGAAAGGAAATTGGTAAGGAAGCTGGAGATTCTATAATCGTTGAGGTAGAAAAAGATGAGGAAGAAAGAGTGGTTGAATTACCAGAGGACTTCAAATTAGCTTTAGATAAAAATAAAGTAGCTAAAGATTTTTATGAAAGTTTATCCTATTCAGTTAAAAGAAAATATGTACAGTGGGTAACTAGTGCAAAGAAAATTGAAACTAGAGAAAAGAGAATTAATGAGGCCGTTATAAAGTTAGAAAATAATATAAAAATATAAAGTTGATTTCCAATTTTAAAATAAGTAGAATTATGATGAAATGGTATAAAAAGGAGGAGTTTTTTATGATGGAACCTGCTAATAATGCATAGCAAGGCTATTGCATTTTGAATAGAAAATATAAATAGCCTTTGCTAAACCTAAATTAATTTTTATATTTAGGAGGAGCATTATGTGCTATATCACGGCTAAAGAAGTATTACCTAAAGAAGTAATTGAGTTAATTCAAAAATATGTAGATGGTGAATATATTTATATCCCTAGAAAAGAAACTAATAAAAGAGAATGGGGAGCTAAAACATCCACTCGTGGAGAGATTAAGCTAAGAAATGAAAGTATTTATGCTGAATATATGGACGGATTAAGCAGACAAGAACTTGCAGAGAAATACTTCTTATCTAAAAAGAGTATAGATAGAATAATATTGAAAGAGAAATCTAAATAATTTAAATGAGCCACAAGCTATGAGTTAGTTTTGGCTCATTTTTATTTCATAAAAATTTTATAGGTTTAATATGAGAACTTTACATAGTAGTATAGTTATTAATAAGAGAAAAGCAATTTTAAAAAAGGGGAAGAGTATTTTGGAGAGAGATTTAATAAAAAATAAGGAAGAATTACAATCGTTATTAGATATATGGGTAATAGATAAAAATTTAGTTATTAAAGAAGAAAATATATGCTATGAAACCAATAGAGAGCCTCATATATGGACTGTAGGTGAGGATTATATATTAAAAATGACTAATAGTGAAAATGAAATGAAAAATAATGTGAATATTTCTAGGCTTCTTTTAAAAGGTGGTGTTCCAGTTCAAAAAGTAGTTGAAACATCAAAGGGAGAATTTTATATTTCTTTAAATAATAAATATTATGGATTGTTTACTAAAATAAAGGGAGAAGTACTTAAGGATTATTTTGAAGGAGATTATGTTAAGAGAGGATTTTATTTAGGAAAATGTGCAGCAGATATTCATAAAGGATTAAAAAACATAACTGAAGAGGTAAAGAAAAACAATAAAATATGGGACAATAATATGATTGAAGAATTAAATGGATGGGTTAAGGAGGAAATAGATAAATATTTACCACAGTGTAATTTAAGCAAAGAAGAGATAGATTCTTTCAATAATATTAGGAGAGATTTATGTGAAAACTTTGAGGAATTGTATCTAAAGCTACCAAGACAGGTTATTCATAGAGATTTTCATGGAGAAAATATGATATTTGAAAATAAGGAGTTGGTAGGATATATAGATTTTGATTTAACTCAAATCAATGCAAGGATATTTGATGTATGCTATTTATGTACAGGTTCCTTAGCTTCAATTTTTCAGAATGAAGATAAAAGAAATAAATGGATAGACTTTTCAAAATCAGTTATTAAAGGCTATAAAAGTAATGTTGATATCACAGTTGAAGAGGAGAAAAGCCTAAAATATATGATTATCTCAATAGAGCTAATTATGATTGCATTCTTTGCAAAGGATGGATATAAAGATATAGCAGATACAAATATTAAGATGGTTAACTGGATAGATTCAGTTTGGGACAAATAAATGCTTAACAGAATTTGTTTTCATTCAAAGATATAGTTAAGTAAATAGACCTTCAGAGGGAAAAAATAAAAGATTAATGAAATATCATTTAGAGGATAGACTTTGATTAAGTCTATCTTATTTTGAATGGATATAGTATTTATATGAAAGTTGATGAAATTTTCTATAAATATTTAAAAATACATCTAATGATTATGGTAATAGAGCATTGTAGTTGGTCAAATGAGAAAGCGAAAGATTATTATATAGAGAATATTGAGTTTTTAAAGAAAATCTTATAAATATTAGTATAGAAAACTTATATTAAAGTAATGTTTTATAATAAGGTTCTTAATGATTAGTAACATTAAAGAAGAGAGTTTAATAAAATATGGTAAATGGTATGATTACAACGTATTAATTCTTTTTCTCAAAGTATATATTTAGCAAGATATTAATTAAAACTTTGGAGATAAATAGGGGGATAAATATGAGAAAATTCTTTTACCGTATTTTAAGAAGAATAAAAGTATGTTCAATTAAAGCAGTAAATTCAATAAAAAGAAGTTCTAAATCAAGGCAATTGGATTACGAAGTTGAAGTTATAGCTGAAAGGTTATCTATACCATGGGCCATAGATATAAGCCAAGAAGGCAAAATTTATTTTACTGAGCGTCCAGGGAGAATTAGAGTTGTTGAAAATGGTAAACTTAATCCAGAACCTCTAATCACATTAGGTTCACCATTCATAAGTCAAGGAGAGGGAGGATTAATGGGAATTGCCTTAGATCCAAATTTCTCACAGAACCATTATATATATGTTATGCATACATATATGGAAGTAAATCAAATGTATAATCGTGTTATAAGATTAGTTGAAAATAATAATAAAGCATCTATTGATAAAATTATTTTAGATAAAATTCCAGGAGGAAGAATTCATAATGGAGGAAGAATAAAAATAGGGCCTGATAAAAAGTTATATATAACAACTGGAGATGCAGGAAATTCTAATTTAGCACAGGATTCTGAAAGTACAGCTGGAAAAATACTTAGAATAAATTTAGATGGAAGTATTCCTAGGGATAATCCTATTTCTGGTTCACCAGTTTATACCTTAGGACATAGAAATCCGCAGGGAATTGCTTGGAATTCAAAAAACATATTATATTCATCAGAACATGGACAATCAGCACATGATGAAATAAATATGATAGAGCCAGGATCGAATTATGGCTGGCCTCTTGTTCAAGGAGATGAAGATTTAACTGATCTTAATCTTAAGAAGCCATTGATACACAGTGGAGAAGAAACTTGGGCTCCTTCAGGAATTGCATTCATAAATCAAGGAGCAAGAAAAGATAATTTATTGGTTGCTACTCTTAGAGGACAAAAGTTACTTGTTATGTCTTTTAATGGAAGTGGAGCTAAAGCAACTAATGTAGAAGTACTATTTGAAAATAGTTACGGACGTTTACGTGAAGTTGTTGTGGGGAAAGATGGGGCTATTTATCTTTCAACTAGTAATAGAGATGGAAGAGGAAATCCTGCTATAAATGATGATAGGATTATTAGAGTAGTTTTAAAATAACACTTATTAGAGAATAGAATATAAATAACTTCTTTTTGAAAATATGTAACTAAAAATATGATTTGAAGATAAAAAAATACAATATAATTGTTATAAGTTAAGGTATGTTTGGAAATATATAATTTAAGGTTAGGTAGAGAAATCAAGTATAGAAATTTATAAGAACTATACTTGATTTTTTAGGTTTTTAGTAGTTAAATATTATGATTAAGAGAGAATTTTTGATATATTTAGTTTAGAAAATAAATTTTTAATATGAATACTGTAAATAAAAAATATGAAATCAAAAGATTGATTAAACTTAGATGATGATATAAATATATTTATTTTGGAGATGTTAATATGAAAAAAACTTTATATGATTATGAAGAAGCAATTAAAAAATTACCTTTAAAAGATAAATACACAAAAGAAGAACTTCTAATAGATGATTTTCTTATTGAGAAAGAAGGAAATATTGAAATTTATTATGCACCACACAATGAGTATATAAATCCTAGGGCAAAAGTTTTTATTGTTGGTATAACTCCAGGCTTTAATCAAATGAGCACAGCTATAGCAGAAGCAAGAAAGGAGTTAGAAGTAAGTGATAATATTGAAGAAATTCAATATAAATGCAAAGTTGCAGGCCGTTTTAGTGGAAGTTTAAGAAAAAATATTATTAGTATGTTAAATGAGATAGAACTTAATAAGGTTTTAGAAATAGAGGATTGTGGAGAGCTTTTCGGAGAAAAGGATTATTTATTACATACAGTATCTTTAATTCCTTACTCTGTATTTGTTAAAAAAGCAAACTACACAGGACATACTCCAAAATTAATAAAGAGTGATTTCTTAATGAAGTATGTTTATGATAATTTTCTTTCTGAAATTAAAAGTTTAGATGATTTTGAAAATATATTACTAATACCTTTAGGAAAAGCGGTAGAAGAGGTTTTATGTAAATTGCAAGAAGAAGGTTTTATAAGTGAAAGACAAATTATTAAGGGGTTTCCACATCCATCAGGTGCAAATGTCAATAGAATACCTCAATTAAATGAAAATAAGGACAGAATGATTAAAGAAATTAGAGTTTTTTGTAAATAAAGATAATTAATTTTAACTAAATATTAGAGGATTTTTCAATCTTCCATAGTCAAGAGAGAAATGGTCTATATGGAACGTTACTGGTAACTTTAATGGTGATTAGTTCACCTTATGTAAAATACTGTGGTAAAATAATTAGGTGAATTAAAGTATTTTATTGAGAAGGAAGTATATGATGAAGAGTGTTAAAATGAGATACCCAATATATCTTAAAGAGTTTAAATGTATTGGGGGAGAATGTGAAGATAGCTGTTGTATAGGCTGGGATGTTGATATTGATAAGTTTACTTTTGAGCAATATGAAGGAGTTCAAGATAATGAAATGAAAAATATTCTTGAAAGTAACCTTATTAAAAATAAGAATCATCAATGTGATGAAATTGATTTTGCAAAAGTTAAGTTAGGAGAAACTAAAAGATGTCCTTTCTTAAATTGTGAGAATTATTGTATTATCCATGCCAATCTTGGAGAGGAATATCTTTCAAATGTTTGTACATCTTTTCCTAGAGTAACTAACAAAATTGATGGTATTTATGAAATGTCACTTGCCGTAGCATGTCCAGAGGCAGCTAGAATACTTTTACTTAAGGAAGAAGGAATTGATTTTTCAGAAGGTGATGAAACTTTAGGAAAACACATAATATCAAGTGAAGTTAATATTGAACTTGGTCAAGGGGAATGGCTTCCTGTAGAGTTTCTTAAAGAGATTAGAGAAGTAAGTATAAAGATAATGAAAAATAGAAAGTTTTCTTTAGATAAGAGACTTTACATATTAGGTGAATTTATAAATAGTTTAGAGGATGAGTATGAATATAATCATGATAATACATTAAATTTCATAAAGGGATATGATATAAATTCTATCCAAGATCCATATGAAGAAAACCCTATGAACTATATTATTCAAGTTGATTTCTTTAAAAAGTTACTTACTATGCTTCGTGTAGAAAAAGATGTTGATAGTGAAAGATTTAAGGAGTACTCAAGAGAGGTTATAGAAGGACTTAATCTTAATGAGGAAAACTATTTAGCTAAAAATGCTCAAATGTATATAAAAGCTTTTCAAGATTATGAGAAAGAGTTTTTAAAGAAAAATGGCTACATATTTGAGAATTACATAGTTAATTTTATATATAGTAATCTCTTCCCATTTTGCGAAATAGAATCTATCTTTGACAGTTATATAATGCTACTTGTAAGATATACATTTATGAGATTTTATTTAGTTGGAATGTACTTATATAATGAAAATAGAGAAGAAAATAAGGCACTTTCTAAAGAAGAAGTAGTTAGATTTATACAATGTTTCTCAAAGGTTGTGGAACATCACAAGACTTACCTAGTTGACCTATTAAACTACATAAAAGAACATGATTTCAATAACTTAGAGTTTGTAAAAACATTATTACCAAAATAATAGTTTATTGAGTTAATAGTATTAAACTGAATTTTTATTATTAGCTTATAAAAGTATAGTATTACTTTAAAGTATTAGTTTTAGGATATATTATGGTAACTAAATGAACTGAAGAGATATATGAATTAGAATTATTATAAATTAAAAAAAGTATATTTGTTTAAGAGTTTATTTATAAATTTTTAGAGATTATTAGTTTTTTATAATATCTTTTATAATATTTTTTATGTTTTTATATAAAATATATAATGAACTGTTTTTACACATAAATAGAAAAGTGATATATTATAATAAATCCATTGATAAGGAGTAGTAATTAAATTTAGCTTTAATAAAGAGAGTTAGGGATGGTGGAATCCTAGCAAGAAGAGATTTAATGAATGGACCTTTGAGGAACAAAGAGAAATCTTATTTTGAGAGTATCGGAGTGGTGTGCCGCACCTTATAGCGGATAGAGTGTGATAGTACTTGAAGTTGAGAGGCATATTTTTATATGCAATTTAGGTGGTAACGCGGAAGATATCTCCGTCCTATTTATTTAGGGCGGAGTTTTTTTATTTTAATAGAGTCTCTATTTTAAGTAAATGTTGATTTTTAGTTAAGTCTTTATATCTATTTACTTATTAAGGCGGTTTTATGGATTTATCTAAAAATTAATACGAATTTTAGAACAGAGCATAAGTAGAATTAAATATATTTAAATTATAGAAGCAATTTAAAAGATTAGGAGGAGAAATTCATGAAAAAAGAAATAATTTTAACAGGAGATAGACCAACAGGAAAATTACACATAGGGCATTATGTTGGTTCTTTAATTAATAGGGTACAATTACAAAATAGTGGAGAATATGAAAGTTATATAATGATTGCTGACCAACAGGCATTAACAGATAATGCTAGAAATCCAGAAAAGATAAGAAAAAGCTTAACTGAGGTTGCTTTAGATTATTTAGCTGTTGGAATAGATCCAAGTAAATCAACTATATTTGTTCAATCACAGATTCCAGAGTTAAATGAATTAACTATGCATTATTTAAATCTAGTTACAGTTGCAAGATTAGAAAGAAATCCAACAGTTAAGAATGAAATAAAAGAGAAAAACTTTAACACGAGCATACCATCAGGATTTTTAATTTATCCTGTAAGCCAAGCTGCTGATATAACAGCATTTAAGGCAACTGTAGTTCCAGCAGGAGAGGATCAATTACCTATGATTGAGCAGACAAGAGAAATAGTGAGAAGTTTTAATTCAATATATGAAAAAGAGGTATTAGTTGAGCCAAGAGTTATCTTACCAAAGGCAGGTTTAGGAAGACTACCTGGTATAGATGGAAATGCTAAGATGAGTAAATCTTTAAATAACGCAATATATTTATCTGATGAACCAGAAGTTATAAAGAAGAAAATAATGTCAATGTACACAGATCCTAATCATATTAGAGTTGAAGATCCAGGACAAATTGAAAATAATACTGTATTTACCTATTTAGATGCTTTTGCTCAAGATAAAGCAAAGGTGGAAGAAATGAAGGAGCATTATAAAAGAGGTGGTTTAGGTGATGTTAAGGTTAAAAAATATTTAAATGAAGTATTACAAGCAGAACTAGAACCTATAAGAGCAAGAAGAAAAGAGTATGAAAAAAATATTGATTATGTATATGAAATGTTAAAAACAGGTAGTGAAAAAGCAAGAGAAAAGGCAAGTAATACTCTTCATGAAGTTAGGGAAGCTATAGGAATAAACTATTTTAATAACCTATTATAATTTCAAAATAATTATTTTATAAATTCTATGGCATTAATAGGGTAATTATTTTTATGTTAGAATGAATTAATTATATTAAAAGAAAAGATGACAATGTGCAATTTATAATACACATTGTCATTTTTATTTTATGGTTATATGAAAATAGATTAATAGAATAAATTAGATTTTAAAAATAAGTAAATATAGTAAGATTAGCAGGTATTTAAAAAGTTAGTATGATAATATATTCGTATGTATAAGATTAACATTTGTATATAATTATGGAGGATAAAAAATTGAATATTTTAATTGTTGAAGATAACGTTGATATAAATAACCTTATTTCTAGAATACTTGAGAAAGAAGGGTACTCAGTAAGAGGCGCATATTCAGGTTCAGAAGGAATGATGTGTATAGAGCAGTTTGAGTATGATCTTATAATTCTTGATTTAATGTTACCTGGAATTAGTGGAGAAGAGCTTATAGAAAGGGTTAGGAATAAGAGTGTGGTTCCAATAATAGTTATATCTGCTAAAGAAGGAATTGACAATAGAATAAATGTACTTAAGCTAGGGGCTGATGATTTTATAAGTAAACCTTTTGATAATGATGAGGTGCTTGCTAGAGTAGAAGCTCAGCTTAGAAGATATAAAAAATTTTCTAAAAAAGAAATTAAAAAGACTAAATTTACATTCAAGAAGTTGGTTCTAGATTCGGAAACTAGACAAGCTTTTATAGGGAATAAAGAAGTACCTTTAACTGCAAGAGAATTCTCTATAATAGAACTTCTAATATCAAATCCTAAGAAGGTTTTTACAAGAGCAAATTTATTTGAATCCGTATGGAATAATGAATTCATAGGGGATGATAACACAGTAAATGTTCATGTAAGCAATTTAAGGACAAAGCTTTCAAAATTAGATCAAGAGAATGAATATATAAAAACCGTGTGGGGGATAGGCTTCAAATTAGGTGAAGAGAGTAATTAGCAAATATAAAGCCATAATAAATTTGCTATGGATTATTTAACCAAATTTTAGAGTTCTTAATAAAGTATTTAGTTTATATAAGGCGAAATTAATTAGTTATTGAAGTCTAGCTACAAAATAAATATCTTAAGAGAGCTAAATAAAAACTTAAGACTTTCTTAATCTTTGATTTATGATATCTTATAAAGTTCTCTATAGAATAAGGGTATAAGATATCAGGAGGGAATTTTAAATGAGAGATTTAGTTTTAAAAACACATGGCATAACTAAAAAATACGGAAGTCAACTTTCAAATGATGATATAAATATCAATGTTAGAAAAGGCGATATCTATGGATTAATAGGAAAAAATGGAGCTGGTAAAACAACTTTAATTAGAGTTATAACAGGCTTGGCTCATAGAACAAGTGGACATATTGAGCTATTTGGTAGAAGTGGGGAAAGAGAATTAAATGATGCTAGAACTATGATAGGCAGTTTAATTGAATCTCCTTCTTTTTATCCTAATATGACAGCAAGGGAAAATCTAGAGGTTTCAAGAATATTTAGAAATATAGCAGGCAAAGAGTGTATTGAGGAAGTTTTACAGTTGGTTGGATTAAGTGATACAGGAAAAAAGAAAGTTAAAAACTTTTCTTTAGGTATGAAACAGAGATTAGGAATAGCAAATGCTTTACTTGGTAATCCAAAACTACTTATATTAGATGAGCCTATAAATGGATTAGATCCAATGGGAATAGTTGAAATAAGAGAACTTCTTAAAAAGTTAAATAGGGAAAAAGATATGACCATAATAATATCAAGTCATATTTTGGGTGAGCTTTCAGAACTTGCAACTTGCTATGGGATTATGAGTGAAGGGAAGCTTATAGAAGAGATTTCAGAAGAAACTCTTAATGAAAAATGTAGACAGAATATAGAGATTAAGGTTGATGATAAGGATAGAGCTGTTGCTTTAATTGAGAGGGAAATGAAAATAAAAAATTATATAGTACTAGAAAACAATATTATAAAAATTTTCGATAACTTAGACCAAGTTGGTTTAATAAATTCAACACTTTCAATAAATGGAGTTTTAGTTGAAAGTATAGGGTTAAAGGGAGAAAGTTTAGAAGAATATTTTATGACACTAGTTGGAGGTACTAAGTAATGAATAGATTGATTAAAGCAGAAATATTTAAATTAATGAAAAATAAAGCTTTTAAGGTATTATGCGCGATTTGTATTATATTAGCTTTTATGAGTATATTTTCAGCCTCAGATACAATGAATAGTTTAATGAAAGATGCCATGTCTAATATACCTGAGGAGATACAGGTAATTGCTCAAACAAATGAAGCTAATGGAGCAATTGTTACTCCAGGAAGAATAGGCTTTAATATGCCGAAGGGAAATAGCCCATTAGATGTTTATTATGTATCCTTTGGAGTAGGTGTCATTGAAATTTTAATAGGAGTTTTAGTTGGAGGATTCTTAGCCAAGGAATATTCGGAAGGAACTATGAAAAATATATTAGCTTATGGAAAGAGTAGAACAAAATTTTATTTATCAAAGTTTATAGCTATGATGGTAGGAGTTTCTATATTAACCTTAATTCTAACTTTAATATCTTTTATAGGAACAGGTTTTATGAATGGTTTCGGAGATATAGCATTAGCTGATTTAGGTAATATGGCAATGACATTCTTAGCCTCAATCATAGCAAGTTCAGCAGTAATAGCTTTAATTATGATAATAAGTTCCCTGGTAAAAGGAAATGGAGCAACAATAGGAATTACAGTGGTTATATTTGTTTTAATTCCAACAATAATAAGTATATTCTATGGAACTTATCCTACATTTGATTCCATATATGAAATGACTCCATACTATAATAATGCTTTAGCAACATCGCAGAATGCAGAGCTTAGTGATTTAATGAAATCTATAGGAATTTCTTTAGCAACAATAGGTCTTTCTTTAGGAATAGGGACGAAGATATTTAATAAACAGGATATAAAATAATATTTTTACTAAATTAAGGTGGTTCTTTTAGGAGTCACCTTATTAGTGCTTTAGGGGAGATTAGTATGTTTATAAAGGGAGTATTGATTTTTTTTATTATATATTTAATATTTTACACAGTAAGGATGAAGCTGGAGATTAAAAATATATCAAAACAGATAAGGACATGGAATGGAGAGAATATTAATATAAGAACTAATGCTATAAATAATGAAATAGAAGAACTTGTAAGGGATATAAATAGTATTTATGATGAGAATCAAAAGGTTAGAGCAGAAAATAAAAGAATTGATGAGGAGCTTAGAAGAAGCATATCAAATATGTCACATGATTTAAGAACACCTCTAACTTCTATTAGTGGATATATACAACTTATAAAAAATGATAAAAGTAGTGAAGAGGAAAAAAAGGAGTATCTTGATATAGTAGATAAAAGAGCAAGAAGCTTACAAGGATTAATTACAAACTTTTATGATTTATCAAGGTTAAACAGTAATGACTATATATTTAACTTTAAGAATATAAATCTAAAGAATATTTTGCTTGAAAATATAGCTACATACTATGGTAGCTTTATAAGCAATGATATTGAACCTAGCATTGAAATTCAGGATAAGGTTTCAAATATAATTTCTGATGAGAACGCTGTAAATAGGATATTTTCAAACCTTATTGGAAATATGATAAAGCATGGAGGGAAATTTATAAGTATTAATTTAAAAGAGGAGGAAAATTTTATAGTAACTGAGTTTATCAATTCTGTTGAGTATAGTGAAGAGATACAAGTTGATAAGATATTTGATAGATTTTATATAGGGGATAAATCAAGAACAAGAAATAATACAGGCTTAGGATTAGCTATAACAAAGGCACTTGTTGAAAAGCTTGGACATAGTATAAAAGCTAAGTTGGATAATGATAAGTTATACATTCAAATCTTTTGGAAAAAATTAAAGTAACTAGATTTAATAGATTTAGTTACTTTAATTTTTTTATTTAATAGTTTATTTTCGCTTTGGTAATTTATTGGCAATAAGTGGTTGTTAAGATTTTATTAAATAGAAAATAAGTTTTTAGTGAGGGGTTATGATGATAAAGAAAAAGGATATTACTATTGGTATTGTTGCTATAGGAATCGTTTTATTAATGGCTTTCTTAGGAATTGCTAGAAAAGAAATAGTTGATTATAGAAATAGAGGAGTAGATGTTACAAGTGATGAAAGTATTAGAGTTCCAATAGAAAATTTGGCTAAAGAATTTGTTTATTTAGGATTTAGTAAAGAACCTGTTAATTGTAAAGAAATAATATGTAATGAGGAATTTACTGATAATTATAATTCTATATTTAATTCCACAGTAGAATATAATTTATATCAAGACATAGATAGCGTAAATGTTGATATAAATAAGATAGTAAAAGAATATGATGATGATTATAAGATTAATTTTCATGTTGAATATATGTTTTCATATACTGATGGGAGTAATAATAAAGGGGTAGGAACAGATGATTACACAGCTTATATAGTTGAGAAAGATGGAAAGTTTTATATAGATAGAATCATTGATAATGTTAATCTAGGACAGTTTAAGCATGAAAAAAGTAAATTAACAAAATTATTTATTTCAGAGGAAGAGATTTATAATCAAGCTATGAATTTTGAAATAGAGTCTAGAAAACTTTATGATGAATATATGAAAGAATCCAAATAACACATTACTTTTATTAATATCTATGGAGATAAAGAGAGAAATAGGATTTATTTTCAAAAGGATTAACAATAGTACTAATATAACACTAACAAGCAAATATACTTATATCTTGTCTATCTTTTATAAAGATTTTTAAAAGAGAATATGTTTCTAAAGAAACATTTGCTTTTATAGTTACATTATGTGAGAAGTTTACTTCTTCAATTAAATCATTATTATCTTCAATCAAGCCTTTTATTGCTTCATAGGAGCTATAAGAGGCTTCTATGAATATAGAAAGTTTTTCTTCCTCATTTTCTAAAGCACTTTCATCTCTATAATTTGCTCTGCAAGAGCTTTGATCTTTTGTTTCTAAGACATATACTCTAAGCTTATTACTTCTAGGAAATTCGATTTTTTCTATACTTCTTAAAAGCTTTTTTAACTCTTCTTTAGAAAGCTCTAGAAATTCTCTTTTTTCATAGCCATCTTCATAAACATTAAAAGTATTTTCAAGCTTTTCAATAACAACTTTTCTATTTTTCTTGTAGGATCTTATATCTAAACAGTTATATGGCTTTAATTCATTTAATTTTCTTATAGAATCAAAAGCAAAATTATCAATTGTAAACATAAATTTTCACCTCACTTTAAGAAAAAGTATTTTCCTAAAGTATAGCATTTTTTTGTTTAAACTAGAATAATTTCACTTATTGGATTTTTTTATGATTATTATAAATTTTTTATAATATTGACTAAAGAGTTTTTAGAGAATGAAAAAATGATTATATTGTTAGAATTAAAACAATAAAACCTATAAATATTATTAAGAAAGTATTTAGATTAAACTTGTATTTTTATTGATATGAGTTTATAAATGGTTATGTTAAGTTTGAAAAATATTATACAGCTAGTAGAAACAAAGAATAACATAGGACTACAAAGCAAAATACTAATATATCCATAGTAAAAACTCCTTTCTTAAATTTTAAATTGTTTAAGTAAATTTATATATGGAAATCCTTAAATATTTTGATGTAAAATAAGATTTATAGAGTTAAGATCTAAAAAGTATATTATTTTATTATATGAAATAAATTTTTAATTTAGAACTATAGGGGAGTGGATAACATGGGTAAGTATAAATATATAATCTTTGATATAGATTGTACACTTTTAGATACTGAAGGAATGAACATTAGAAGTTTAATGAGAATTATAAAGGAAGAGTTAGGCATAGAGAAGTCTTATGAAGAACTTATTACTTATATGGCTTTTCCAGGAAGACTTACTTTAAAAAAGCTTGGTGTAGATAATATTGATGAAGTTTATCCAAGATGGGTTTACTATGTAAATGAGGATGAGACAGGTGCTATACCTTATGAAGGAATGAAGGAAGTTTTAGATAAGTTAAAGGAACAAGGATATATCTTAGCTGTAGCTAGTTCGAAAACAAAAGAACAATATGGTATAGACATGGTTAATAATAATTTTCATACATACATGAAGGTTAATGTTCTAGTAGATGATGTTGAAAATACAAAGCCACATCCAGAACCATTAGAAAAGGCAATTAGACTTTTAGAAGCTGAACCAGAGAAATGCCTTTATATTGGAGATACAAAATCAGATTATCTTTGTGCAAAGGCTGCTGGTGTTGATTTTGCACTAGCCCTTTGGGGATGTAGAAATAAAGAAGGAATATATGCAGATTATGAACTTGAAAAACCAATAGATTTATTGAAGACCTTATTTTAGTAATTAATCTAGGGTGATTAATATTTGGACTAATGGTCAAAGACTTAGTTTAATATATTAGTAAGATTAATTTACCAATAAATGTTTATGTTTGTTTACAAGGAATGTTTAAATTGATAAGATTTATATGGGAATTTGAAATACTGGAGGAGAGTATGAAAAAATACGAAAGAAAACTGAAGATTGAGATTATTACTATTTTTGTAATGATTGATTATTTACTTATGTACAGAAGAGCAAGTAGTAATTTAGAGAGTTTTATTTTACTTGGTATAGCACTTTCGTGGATACTTTTTGCTTTAGGATATCATATTTGGGATATAAAAAGTAGAAAATTAACTTTAAAAGGATGGTTTCATAGTTTTATTGAAAGATTTAAAAAAATTGAAGGTAATAAAATTTACCTGAAACTTTGGAAATATAGTACAATATTACAAGTGATTTTGGGAGTTCTTTTAGTTTTAATAACAGTTGGAGCTTATGTCATAATGAAGGCACCAATAGTTGAATATATTCTTACTTTAGGGGTATTAACTACTGTGCTATTAGGAATTGCAGAGAGTTTTGCTTTTGTTATGGCTGGTATTTTAAGAGCTAGCGAAAATAAAAATGAATAACTTTATCTATAAAATGCTTCACAAGATTGTGGAGCATTTTTATACTATTTAGAGAATCTTTTGTTAAAAAATATATTTTTAAAGGGGGATGAAAACATGAAATTAGGATTTGAATTTCAAGATAAGTATGTAGAATTTGAATTAATACGTAGCAAAAGAAGAACTATGAGTATAGAAGTTTTGGCTGAAGGAGAGGTGAAAGTAAGAGCACCTATTAGTATTCCAAAAGATGTTATACTTGAACATATTAAGAAAAAAGGAGAATGGATAGTTGAAAAACAAGAAAACGCTAGGATCATTAGCTCTAAAAGAGTTAAGAGAGAGTTTATAGACGAAGAATTATTTATGTATTTAGGTAAAGAGTATCCATTGAAAATAAGATATAATCAGTTTTTAAAAGGAGTTTCTGTTAGTTTAACAGGGAAAAAGCTGATTGTTGATATTTCTGAATATGATAGAGAAAAAATAAAAAAAGCAATTGAACTATGGTATAGAGAAGTAGGACTAAAAGTAATTAAGGAAAGAGTAGAGTATTACTCTAAGTTTTATCTAATAAAACCTAGAAGTATAAAAGTTAAAGAACAAAAAAGAAGATGGGGAAGTTGTACCTATTATAACGACTTGCTTTTTAATTGGAGGTGTATAATGGCACCTATAGGAGTACTTGATTATATAGTTGTCCATGAGATGACTCATATGATTCATAAAGATCATTCTAGGAACTATTGGGAAGCTGTGGCCAAGGTAATGCCAGATTATGAAGATAAAAAGAGGTGGTTAAAAGAAAATGGAATAAAGATGGATATTTAATAGTTTAATCTGCAATTTATGATGTTGCAATAGTTGCAATAGAAGTAAATTATATTATACACTTCATAATTAGAGGAAAATGCAGATATAAAAGATAAAGAATAAAACTAAAGGAGGATATAAATTTTTTAATAATATGAGTAAAGAGTTTAATTTTAAAAATAAAGATGGACATATTCATACACAGTATTGCCCTCATGGAAGTAAGGATAATATGGAAGAGTATGTTGAAGAAGTAATGAAATGCGGTTTAGATGAGATGAGTTTTACAGAGCATTTGCCACTTCCAAAGAACTTTGAGGATCCTTCACCTTTAAAGGATAGTGCTATGGGAATAGAAAGAATAGAAGAGTATTTAAAAGAAGGACAAGTATTAAGAGAGAAATATAAAGATAAGATAAAAATTAATATAGGTGTAGAAGTAGATTATATTGAAGGATATGAAGAGGAAATAAAGGAGCTTTTAAATAAATATGGCACATTCTTAAGCGATGGTATTTTATCAGTACATATGATTAAAGGAAATAAGAGATACTATTGCATTGATTTTAGTGTAGAAGAATTTGGAAAAATCATAGATGACTTAGGTTCTATAGATGAAGTATATAACAAATATTATGATACCTTAATTATGGCTTTAGAAAGTGATTTAGGAACTTATAAACCTAAAAGAATAGGTCATTTAAATTTAGTAAGAAAGTTTAATAAAGAAGTTCCTTATAATTATGAAAAACACCTTCCAAAGATAGAGAAGATATTAAATATAATAAAAGAAAAAGGATATGAGCTTGATTTTAATATTGCAGGCTTAAGAAAAGAAGAGTGTGGAGAACTTTATATTGAAGGTAAGGTGTTAGATATGGCTATTGAGAAAGAGATACCTATGGTTTTAGGAAGTGATTCTCATTCATCTAAATATATAAAGTGTCTAAAAGAATTTTTATAAAATATATGGATTTAATAGTACCAACAATTTAATTGTTGGTACTATTTTTTATCTTAAATTCTTCTAGAAATATATATTCATCTGCATAGTTAACCATAGTATGAATAGCTAATTCTAGATTTTCATCAATTCCAGTGAATTCTATTATATATTCATTTTCTTTTTCTGGATTAGCGTAGATTTTAGGGTAATGAATTTTTAAACCATTATTAGAATGAGCTGTAATACTAGTTAATAAGGTTATATCTTGAGAAGAACCATTATAATAAAGTTTAATGTTATCATCTGTTCTTTCTAACTTATAAAAATCCCCTTTACGTCCATCTAAAAATTTAATATTTTTAGAGTAGGTAACATTATTTTCTGTTATTGTATTCGATTCATCATTATTGGCTTCAATAATTTCTTGATTTTCTTTAGAATCATATAGATTAAGTAGTTCTTCATTATTATATTTAGATTTAAAGGCGCTTAAGGTTATTTTTTCAGCATTTCTAAATTCATCAACCTTTAATCCATCAAAAATGAAAGAGCCATCTCCAAGAATTAGTTTGCCTAGACTAGTAACACCAAAAGAGGCAAAACTTCCGTATATTTTACCATCTATATTTAATAGGCAATATAAATTATTAACATCTTCATGATATTCTTTTTCTGAGTTATTTATGGCTTTTATATCTCCTAAAATTTGAGTGCCCATAATACTTGAATTTATTTCTTTGAATTTTAAACCATAGGAGTCTAACTTAGCTTTTTTTATTGGTAAAGAGGCAAATTCATCATAGCTTTTACCAAAGTCAACTTTAAATTCAAAGTTTCCATGTCCAAGGGTAGCAGGATTATCTTCTGTTGACATTTCATGAATAGATATATTTATTGTTGATTTTTTAGGGATTTTAGATGAATATCTAGATTCTATTACTTGAACCATATTATAATCATCTATTTTATGAATACTTGTAGTTGCTGAAGAAAAGTAACTTCCTCCAATTAAGGAGGTGGACATAAAGCCCATAGTATTTTCTTTAAGTGGTTCATTTCCTGTAATTCTAATAGCAAATAAAGAACTATAAGGTGTTACCATTATTTCTTCTAAGGTATATGTTCCTCCTTCAACGTCTATAGATTGGCCAACATATTGACTATAATCAATGTATTCATCATAAACACCTAGCATTTCATATATACTGTTTAAAACAGGAATATTGCTAGCTCTAACTGGAGAAGAAAAAAAGGCTCCTGTAGAGATCATAATACTTAATCCAGCAACTATAGCTATTTTTTTAGGTAGGGATGATTTATTTCTAATAGCTTTTCTATATTTACTTCTTATACGCTTTTTTTCCAAGTTATTTAATTCTATATTAACATTATCAAATTCAGATTCATCAATATCTAAATTCTCTAAAGCAGCTAAAAGGTCTTTATTATCCATTTTAAAATCTCCTCTCTTTTAAAAACTCTGAAAGTTTAAACTTACCTCTACGTATTCTATTACTTATAGCATTTTCACTAATCCCAATAGATTTGCTTATTTCTTTAATGGAGTAGTTTAAGAAAAAACGTTTTATAAAAATTTCTCTATTTTCTTTATCAAAAGTTTTTATCATAGAAAGTATGTTTTCTTTTGTTTCTTTGTTTTCAAGAAATGATTCAAGACTAGTATCTTCTTTTTCATAAGAGTCTAGATTTATGACATTATCATGTTTTTTTTCTTTTCGTAAAATATCTATGGAAGTATATTTTGTCATGACTATTATCCAAGCTTTAAACTGTTCATCTCCTTTATTGAAGGAGTCTATGTTGTTCCAAATCTTAAGTAACACATCATTTACACATTCCTCACTAAGTTCCCTATTGTTTAAAACAGAATAAGCCACTTTAAAGATTAAATTCCCGTAGTTCTCAAAAACATGGTCTAAAGCTTTAGGATTTTTCTTTTTTAGCTGGCTTATAAAATTATTCTCTTTCATAAGAGATTATCCCCCTTTATTTCTTGTGAAAGTACCTTCATAAAATAAGTCGTAAGATTTAAATATAATCTTTCGCGATTTTAAAATTTTTATTGAAAATAAAATCATATTATAGATTATCATGTGGTTTAAAGTGAAATTGTAAAATTATTTAATTTTACAAGGCTAAATTAGGGAAGAAAAATAAGAAAAAGTAAAATAATAAGTGGGTTTAGTAAGTTAAAAGAAAGTTAACATAAGTTCACTTGGGTAATTTTAAAAAATAAGGTATTCTAAATATATGGAAAATATTTACAAAGGAGTTGAGGATATGATAGAAAAAAGAAAAGTTAAGCTAAGAAAACAAAAAGCGCGAGATATGAGAATTTTTGTTTATGGACTTTGGATTTTAATTTTCGCCTTAGATATGCTTTTTAAAGTTAATAGTCCTATTATGAGCTTTTTTATAAATAGTGCTTTAATAGGGATTCTTATATATATAGAAATGTATTCAAAAAAATATTAAATTTGAGATTGTTTAATTAGAGTTATTAAGGTTATATAGTATTTAAAATAATAATGATAGATATACTATGAAAATTTTATTGCTAAAGTCGGAAACGGTTTAGGTAAAACTCTTGTGTTAAAGGATTACACCATAAGTTATAATAAATTTATAATATAGAAAATTGCAATTTTTTAATATTAAATCTATATACCTAAAAGGAAGAGATTTATGAGTAAAAAAATTAAAATGATTTGTATAGCACTTGGAATTACTATAGCACAAGGAGTTGTTACTTTACCTATTTTCCCTAACATGGAGACAGTGTATGCTGCTGAAAAGTATTCAGATGATGCTTCAGTTGATAATAAGGTGAACTTTGCTACTGATGTTATATATCAAATTGTAACAGATAGATTTTATGACGGAGATGCATCCAATAATCCTAAAAACGGTATGTATGATGCAAACAAAGAAAATCTAAAAAAATACTTTGGTGGAGACTGGAAGGGAATAACCGATAAGATAAAGAGTGGTTATTTAAATGATATGGGAATAACAGCTCTTTGGATTTCACAGCCAGTTGAAAATATTTATAGTGTATTCCCAGATGGAAGTACTTCTTATCATGGATATTGGGCAAGAGATTTTAAAAAGCCAAATCCTGCATTTGGTAATATGGAAGACTTTAAAGAATTAGTGAAAACAGCTCATGACAATAATATAAAGGTTGTAATAGATTTTGCACCTAATCATACATCACCTACAAGTAAAGGAGCAGAGGATGGAGCGCTTTACGATAATGGAAATCTCATAGCAACTCATTCTAATGATCCTAATGGAATATTTAATCATAATGGTGGAACTGATTTCTCAACAATAGAGAATGGAATATATAAGAACTTATTTGATTTAGCAGATTTAAATCATGAGAATGCTACTGTTGATACATATCTTAAACAAGCTATAGATATATGGCTTGATACTGGAATTGATGGTATAAGAATGGATGCAGTTAAACATATGCCAGAAGGGTGGCAAAAGAACTTCATGGATAGTGTTTATGACCATAAGCAGGTATTTACTTTTGGTGAATGGTTCTTAGGAAAAGGAGAAAATGATCCTAAAAATGTAGAGTTTGCAAACAATAGTGGAATGAATTTATTAGATTTCAGATATGCTCAAAAGGTTAGAGAAGTATTTAGAGATGGTTCAGATAATATGTATGGATTAAATCAAGTTATTAAAGATACAGCTAATCAATATGACCATGTAAATGATCAAGTTACATTTATTGATAACCATGATATGGATAGATTCCAAACTGAAAATGGAGATAAGAGAAATGTTGATGAGGCTTTAGTTTGTACATTAACTTCAAGAGGGGTACCAGCTATATATTATGGAACAGAACAATATATGACTGGTAATGGAGATCCATATAACAGAGCAATGATGACCGGATTCGATCAAAATACAACAGCTTATAAAATAATACAAAAGCTATCAGCTTTAAGAAAGACAAATCCAGCTATAGCTTATGGAACTACTGAGCAAAGATGGATTAATAATGATGTTTATATTTATGAAAGAAAATTTGGTGATAATGTAGCTTTAGTTGCTATAAATAATAGTGAATCAAATAGTGTAGATATAACAGGAGCTATGACAGCTCTATCACAAGGAACTTATGAAAGTCTTCTAAATGGAATAACTACAGATAATAATATTGAAGTAGATGGTAATGGAAATATTAAGAATTTCACATTAAAGCCAGGAGCAACAGCTGTATGGAGTTATGTAGCTAAAGAAAATAATCCTATAATAGGACATGTAGGAAATTCTACTGTAGAACCAGGAAAAACCATAACAATTGATGGTAGAGGATTTGGTAATTCTAAAGGAACTGTTAACATTGGAGATAAACAAGGAGAAGTTATTTCTTGGAACGATAAAGAAGTAAAAGTTAAGGTTCCTGATGTGACTCCAGGTAAGGTAAATGTTAGTTTAACAACTTCTAATGGAGTAAAATCAAATGAATATAAGGATATAAATGTTTTAACAAGTAAACAAGTATGTGTTAGATTTGTAGTTAAAAATGCTGAAACATTAATGGGAGAAAATATATATTTAAGTGGTGATGTAGCTGAACTTGGAAATTGGGATCCAAATAAGGCTATTGGGGCAATGTACAATCAAATAGAATACAAGTATCCTAACTGGTATTTTGATGTAAGTGTTCCAGCAGGAAAAGAAATAAACTTTAAGTTTATTAAGAAAAATGGAAATCAAGTTATATGGGAAAGTGGAAATAATCATGTTTATAAAACACCAACTGATTCCACAGGACTTGTAACAGTAGATTGGCAAAATTAGAAGTAGATACAATAAGATTTAATGTAAGGTGAATTTTATTATTTAATTATGGTTATGGTGGTATAGATTTTAAAACATAGCCTAAAATAATTATTTAAAGTAATTTAAACTGTATGCTTAATTTAAAAGTAAGCATGCAGTTTTTTTATTGATAATATCAATATAGTGTAATTTTATTTGAAATATAGTTTGAGAAAAACTCGGAAACGATTCCGTTAATTAAAATTATAAAAACTTATTGAACGTTTTCATCAATAGGAATATAATTACATACAAGGTAACAAATTGTTAAAAAATGAAATAATTTTAAAACTATGTTTACTATATATACATAAGTTTTTGTATCTATTAAAAATAATAAATAATTAAATAGTTGTTTTTACTTCAATTGTTTTAGTAGGATTTATCTAAGTAAATAGCAATAATATTAAGCAGAGCTTAAAATAAGTTTTGAGATTTAGATTTTACTTGATAAATTATAATTATGCTTATTGTTACAAAAGGGGAGAAGTTAAATTGACTACAATTAAAGATATATCAAAAAGATGTCACGTATCTATATCTACAGTATCTAGAGCTTTAAATGGATATGATGATATAAATTCTTACACTAAGGAGTTGGTATTGAAAGTAGCCAAGGAATTAGATTACGTACCTAATAAACATGCAAGAGCTCTAGTTAAGAGAAATAGCAATAATTTAGTTATAATAACAAATAGTTTAAATGAGCACGACTCAGTATTTGATATATTAAGAGGATTATATAGATATGGTGAGGAAGAAAATTACTCCATATCAATATTTACATCTTCAGTATCAAAAAAGCATGGAAAGTCCTATTATAAGTTTTGCAGAGAAAATGATATTGCAGGGGCAATGCTATATGGTTTAGATAAAAATGATGAACATGTTATAGAATTGATTGGCAAAAACTTTCCTATAGTAACTGTTAATTCGGATATATCTGGAGAAAGTGTTGCTAGCATAAGTATAGACAATTTTAAAGCTGCTTATGAAGCTGTTACAAGTCTAATAAATAGTGGTTGTAAAAAAATAGCTACAATCCAAGGGAAAAAAGATTTGTATGTTACTAAAGAAAGAATAAAAGGATATATTGAAGCTTTAGCTAAAAGCAATCTTGAGATAACAGATGAATTAATTTATTGTGGAGATTTTTCAAAGGAATTTGGTGAAGAAGCAATAGAAGAATTAATTTCTAATAATGAGATTGATGGGGTATTTTGTGCTTCAGATAATATTGCTATTGGAGCTTATAAAGGATTAAAAAGACTTAAGATAAACATTCCAGAGAGTGTTTCAGTAGTTAGTTTTGGAGATAAGGAAATAGCAAAATATTTAACTCCTACATTAAGTTCAGTTAAAGAAGATATGTATAGGCTTGGATATGAAGGAGGACAACTTTTGGTAAATCTCATAAAGGGAAAAAAAGTTGTATCAGGAATTAATGTAGATTATGAATTTATAAGAAGAAATTCAATAAAGTAGTTAAATTTATAGTGTGAATAAGTTTTTTTAAGAGAAAATTGGAAACGTTTCTGAAAAATTATTGAATGTGATTATTCATTACTTTAGAATAAAATCAGACTTGATTCATTTAGGTTATTTGAAATATGAATTTTAGTGAATTTATCTGAAGGTATATTGATTTCTAAAATTAAATTTGTTGAAGCTAAATTTTATGATTAGTGGCTGTAAGATAAAAAATGTAAAAATATTTATGAAGGAGTAAGGATTTATGGGTAGTAATAAAATTACAAGAGAGGCAATACATCATATAGCACAGAGTAATTATTCTTATGGATATGATGATGAAACTTTACATTTAAGAGTTAAAACGAAAAAAGGTGAAGTTAAAAATGTTGATATAAGGATTGGAGATCCATATATATGGGATGAAGGTGGCTGTGATGGAGGAAACATGAATGCCACTGGAGGAGGAAGATGGATAGGTGGAAAAAGCTATCCTATGAGAAAAGAATGTGAAACTAAGTACTTTGATCATTGGATAATAGAGTATAAACCAATAACAAAACGTTCAAGGTATGGGTTCATATTGTATGGGGAAGAAGAAACTCTTTTATTCACAGAAAAAAGAATAGATGAATTAAATGGAGATAATGATGAACTAAAGCTAAGTGCTATAGGGAATTTTTATTGTTTCCCATATTTAAATAGTATAGATGTTGCTAAAACACCTCAGTGGGTGAAGGATACAGTTTGGTATCAAATATTCCCAGATAGATTTTGTAATGGAGATAAGTCAATAGACCCTGAAAATGTTGAACCATGGGGAACAGAACCAACTAATAAAAACTTTATGGGAGGAGATTTACAGGGGGTTTTAGATAAATTAGATTATTTATGTGATCTTGGAGTTAATGGATTATATTTTTGTCCAGTATTTGAGGCGACAGAAAACCATAGATATGAAACTATTGATTACTTTAAAGTAGACCCAGCTCTAGGAGGAAATGAAGTATTTAAAAAGCTTGTAAGTGAGGCTCATGAAAGAGGAATGAAAATAATGCTAGATGCAGTATTTAATCATATTGGTTATTTTTCACCTCAATGGCAAGATGTATTAAAGAATAATGAAAAATCAAGATATAAAGATTGGTTTTGTATAAAGAAGTTTCCTGTTCTAGAAGGAGGTTTAGAAAATGTTGATGGAAATAATTTAAACTATGAAACCTTTGGAAGAATAGCTACAATGCCTAAATTAAATACTGAAAATCCAGAGGTTGTAGATTATTTATTAAAGGTTGCTGAGTTCTGGGTTAAGGAGATAAACATTGATGGCTGGAGACTAGATGTATGTAATGAAGTTGACCATGTATTTTGGAGAAAATTTAGAGAAGTAGTAAAAGGAACTAATAAAGAAGTTTATATCTTAGGAGAAGTTTGGCATGATGGACTTCCATGGCTTATGGGAGATCAATTTGATGCTGTTATGAACTATCCTGTAACAAATGCAGCTAAAGAATATTTCTGTTTAGATCAGTCTAATACAGAAGATTTTAAATATATGATAGAAGCTAACAAGGTTAGCTATTTAAGACAAATAGGAGAGACAATATTTAATCTATTAGATAGTCATGACACACCAAGAATATTAACTGTTGCTGGAGGAAATAAGGATAAGATGAAATTAGCATATCTATTTATGTTTACTCAAGCAGGATCTCCATGTATATATTATGGAGATGAGGTTGGTATGGAAGGTGACCAAGGAATGGGCATGGAATTCCATAGAAGATGTATGATTTGGGATGAAAATAAGCAAGACAAAGATATGCTTCAATTCATGAAAAAAATCATAAGAATCAGAAAGGAAAATAAAGAATTTAATTTACTAGATAATAACTGGATAAGAGCAAATAGTGAGGATAATATACTTATCTACTCAAAGGGTAACATAGTTGTTGTAATGAATAATTCTGATAAAGAAGAAAGAGTATTGTTACCTAAGGAGCTTAGAAATAAAAAGGTTAAAGAGTTATTTAATAATGATATAGAACTTTTAGAAGAAGATATTAAATTAAAGCCCTTCGCATTTAAGGTTTATAAAGAATTTTAAATGATAAAATAAAATCCCTCAGCTAAAGCAAGTTTTAAATTTAATAAAATTTGCTTTAGCTAGCCTTTAAAAATTGGCTCTTAAAATATCGATTTTCTTTTAAGTAGTATTGATTTCTAGAGCCAGTTTCAATTAAAAATATTTATATAAAACTTTTAAATAAAGAGTTAGATTTTCTTAATAATTTAAATTAATTAATGGAAATATGTGTGTCACCTAATGTAAATGTTTACAAAGATTTTAATTAATAATTAAAATAAAAACTATAGTATAGAGTTTTGGGAGGTAATTAAAAATGATTAAGAAAAAGTTATTAGCAACATTATTAACTGGTGCATTAGTAGCTACTATGTTTATGGGTTGCTCTGGTAGCAGTGAAAAAACGGCTGGAGCATCAGAAAGTGGTACTGAATTAACAATTTGGACAAAGCTACCTGAGCAAGAAGTACCAGTCTTAAAAGATGCTGCAGATAAGTGGGCTAAGGAAACAGGAAATAAAGTTAATGTTGTAAGAGATGATGGAGATTTCCAAGCATTCTTACAAGCTGCTAACTCAACAAAGGGACCAGATATATACTTTGGATCAGCACATAACCAATTAGCAGCATATCAACAAGCAGGAATATTAACAGAAGTTCCATCTAAGTATGTTAAGGAAGATGAATATGTAGATAAAGGTGTTTGGGATGCAGTAACTGTAGATAATAAAAAATATGCTATTCCAATATCTGTAGAAACAACAGCATTATACTATAATAAAGATTTAGTAAAAGAAGCTCCAAAAACAATGGACGAGCTTGTAAATGAAGCACTTAAAAAAGGTGATGGTGCTTTCCAATTTAATATAAATGATCAATACACTGATTTAGGATTCTTATTAACAAATGGTGGATACATATTTGGTAAAAAAGATGGTAAATATGATGTAAATGATATAGGTCTTAATAATGCAGGATCTGTTAAAGGACTACAAATGCTTCAAGACTTTGTTGTTAAAGATAAATTTATGCCAGCAGATATAAGTGGAGATATAGCTTTAACAAACTTTAAAGAAGGAAAATCTATGTTCTATATATCAGGACCTTGGGATATACAAGGATTAAAGGATGCTAAGCTTAACTTTGGTGTATCTAAAATTCCTTCAATAGATGGTAAAGACTTTAAACCAATGTCAGGAGTTCAATGTGCTTTTGTTAGCGCAAAATCTAAAAATGTAGATTTATCA
This sequence comes from Clostridium sp. LIBA-8841, assembly GCF_057782475.1. NCBI lineage: Bacteria > Bacillati > Bacillota > Clostridia > Eubacteriales > Clostridiaceae > Clostridium > Clostridium sp. LIBA-8841. The sequence continues at coordinate 1,198,897 of NZ_CM173488.1, forward strand.
TGGGAATGCTTAGATTACTTAGTAAAAGAAACTCAAGAAGGATTATATCAAAAAGGAAAAATTCCAGTAACTAAAGCTATGTTAGATAAACAAGAAGTTAAAGATAATGAATATGTTCAAGGATTCTTAGAATCAGTTAAACATGCAGAACCAATGCCAAATATTAAAGCTATGGATGCTGTTTGGGAACCATTAAAGAATATTCAAAGAGTACTTCAAGGAGAAAATCCACAAGAGGTTGCAAATGAAATTGTATCTGGAGTTAAAAAAGGAATAGAAGTACAAAAACAATAAGATAGAGATATTAAGGGGGAAGTAATTCCCCTTTTTATCTAGAATTTAGAATTAGCATTGAGGTGAGAAATTTATGGTGAGAAAGAAAAGTAAGAATAAAGACAATTTAACTGCTTCAAAGTTTTTAGCACCAGCACTTATAAGTATGCTTATATTGTCAATAATACCCATAGCATTAACAATAATAATTGCATTTACTAACTATAATATAGAAACTGTAAATACTGGTTGGAAGTTTGTTGGTTTAGCAAACTTTAAGAGTGTTTTAACAGGTCCTTTAAAAGAGATTTTCTTACCTGTTTTTGGATGGACAGTAGTAGCTGCAACAGTGATAACCTTTGGAAGTTTTGCTTTAGGATTGATCTTTGCAATGGTTTTATCCAATGAAGATATGAAAGAATCATTTATTTATAAGGGTTTATTAATATTACCTTGGGCATTGCCTGCAACAATTATAATAATAGCATTTCAAGGTTTATTAAATAGCCAATATGGGGCTATAAATCAAGTTTTACTTCAATTACATATTATAAAAGAGCCAGTTATGTGGCTTACGAAAGTAGGTCCAGCAAGATTAGCTTTAATCTTAGTTAGTATTTGGATTGGGTTCCCATACATGATGAATGTATGCTTAGGAGGGTTATCATCAATTCAAGATACATATTATGAAGCTGCTGATATTGATGGCGCAAATGAATTTCAAAAATTCTTTAAAATTACACTTCCATGTCTTACAAGAACAGCTTATCCATTATTAATTGGTTCATGGGCAATGAACTTTGGTAACTTTGGAGTAGCATTCTTACTATTCAAAGGTGGTCCAGTTAGACCAGAATCACCATTTGCAGGATATACGGATATTTTAGGATCAGCGGCATATAAGATGTCAACTCAGTTTGGTAGGTTTGAATTAGCTGCAACATTATCAATATTAATGTTTATTATTGTTGGTGGTATTTCATTTATTCAAATGAGAGCATCAGGACAGTTTAAAGAGGTGGATTAATATGAGTAGCAATGTTATAAGAAATAATGAAGTAGCAACACCATTAGTTTATAAGAAAAAAATAAGTAAAAAGAGAAAGGTTAAGCTTTGGGTAAGTAGAGTATTTTTATGGATATCTATCATTATAATAATTTTTCCTATATGGGCAATAATATCAGCATCTTTATCACCTGGAACAAGTTTTTATGAGAATGGAATAATTCCTAAGGCTGTAACTTTTGATAATTATAGACATATCTTTCAGGAAACAGATTTTTTAATTTGGATCAAGAACAGTTTAATAATATGTTTTTCTGTATCAATAGTACAAGTTATTATGACACTTCCAGCAGCCTATGCTTTTAGTAGATTAAAGTTTGCCGGTAAAAAGTATGGTCTAATGACACTTTTAATACTTCAAATGTTCCCTGCAACAATGGCAATTCCAGCTATATTATCAATAGCTTATAAATTACCATTTGGAATGGATAATATTCCTTTTTTAATCTTGGTTTTATGTGGTTCAAGTGCATATAATATATGGCTTATGAAGGGGTTTGTTGATGGAATTCCTAAGGAATTAGATGAATCAGGATATGTTGATGGAGCATCTCATTTTAAAATATTTATGAAAATAATTCTTCCATTATCAGTACCTATGCTTATAGTAATCTTCTTCTTCTCATTTATAGGAGTATTTGGAGAATTCATGATATCAGCGGCACTTTTAAAAGCTCCAGAGGTAAAAACATTAATGCTTGGATTAAATGGTATGATGAATAGTGGATCTACTACAAGTTGGCCTATATATGCAGCCACCTCAATAGTTTCAACAGTTCCTATAATGATTATATTCGTATCAATTCAAAAATTTATAGCAAAAGGTTTAGTAGCTGGTGCTGTAAAAGAGTAGAGAGATTTAGGAGAGTTTATGCAAATTAAGGATATAGCTAAAATAGCAGGAGTTGGTGTTGGAACTGTTTCAAGAGTAATAAATAATTGCTCAGATGTAAGCGATAAAACTAGAAGAAAAGTAACTAAAATAATTGAAGAGTATAATTATGTTCCTAACAATAGTGCTAGACTTTTGAAGATGAATGATACACGAAATATATGTGTATTTGTGAGAGGAGTATATAATCCGTTCTTTTCAGAGATTGTTAACTATATTAGAGAAGAAATTTCAAAAGCGGGTTACTTTATGATACTCCAACAGGAAGAATATAAAAATGAAACTGAAGAAATAAGGAGCATGTTGTCTTTAATTAAGGAAAATAAGCTTAAAGGAATAATTTCTTTAGGAGCTCAGCTTTATAACGTAGACAGCAAGCTATTTAATGAAATAAAGGTTCCTATAGTTTTCACTTCAGCAGATGTATTAATTGATGAACATATAGATTCAATTTCTACTATAAAGGTTGAAAATAGATACTCTGCTTATAAGGGTGTAAAGTATTTAATTAATAAGGGACATAAGAATATTGCTATATTATTAGGAGATGAGGATGACAAAGGAATAAGTATAGAAAGATTTAATGGATATAAGAGAGCTCTTTTTGAGGAGAAGTTTTTAGTAAGCAAAAAGTATATAAAGTATGGTAAATATGATTGTAAACATTCATATAATAAAACTTTAGAATTACTAGAAGAAAGTAAAGAGGTAACTGCTATATTTGCAATTTCAGATATTATGGCAGTGGGAGCAGCCAAGGCCATAACAGATAAAGGCCTTAAAGTTGGAGAAGATATAGCCTTACTTGGCTTTGATGGTATGGATATAACAAAATATTATTTTCCAGGGATTTCAACCATAGAGCAACCAAAGGAAAGGTTAGCAAAAGAGAGCATAAATCTATTATTAGATTTAATAAATAAAAAAAGTGAAAATAAGAATATAACAATAGAGACAAACTTATTAGAGAGGGAGTCTACAATTAAAGAGTTTGGAAAAGCACTTAATTAACTTTTAAAATTGATGAAAGTTTTAATGGGTTTTAATAAATTATATAAAAATAAAATTAGTTTATACAGAAACTTAGATCAGTGACTACAATATAAATTGAATACAGAAGTGGAGAATGGTTATATCAAGTAATATGATAAAGAGCGTTAATCTTGTCATAAATTTGATGTAACCTTTTTTACTTAAAACATAGCTATTAATTATTTTTTTAAATAAATAGAAAAAGAGCTCTGTAATTGATTACATATAAACTCTTTAAGTGATATAATTAATATGTAAATTAAATGGGATGAAGGTGAGAATATGAGAGAATTATACTTAAAAACACTAAAAAAAGAAGTAGTGCCATCAGAAGGATGTACAGAACCAATAGCAATAGCTTATGCAGCATCCATAGCAGCAGAACATTTAAATGGAGAAATAAAAGAGGTAAATATTTATTTAAGTACAAACGTAATAAAAAATGCATTAGGAGTTGGAATACCTGGAACAGGTGGAGTTGGAATAGAAATAGCAGCAGCTTTAGGAATCTCAATTCAAAAGTCCTATAAGAAGTTAACTATATTATCTAATTTTACAGAGGATGAACTTAAAAAAGCTAAGAAAATTGTAGAGAGCAATATAATAAATATAAAGCAAAAGGATATTGATAAAGCTCTTTACATAGAAGTAGAGCTTTGTTCAGAGAATTCAAAATCTACGGTAATCATAGAAGATATTCATACTAATGTAACCTTAGTTAAGTGTGATGATAAGGTTATAGTTGATAATAATAGTGAGGAATCCAATGAAGAGCTTGAAGAGGATTATAAATTATTTAGAATAGAGGATATATACAATTTTGTTAAAGAAGTTGATTTTAATGATATAAAATTTATTTTAGAAAGTGCAAAGATGAATGAAAAGGTTTCAGAAGAAGGGCTAAATGGTTATTATGGTCTTCAAGTTGGAAGTAAAATACTTGAAAGAGGAAACTTCAACTTATTTTCAAATGATGCATCAAATAAAATAATTGCAGCCTCAGCAGCGGCTTCAGATGCCAGAATGGATGGATGTGCAATGCCTATAATGACAACTGCGGGAAGTGGAAATCAAGGTATAGCCTGTTCAATACCAGTTGCCCAAACAGCAAAGTTTTTAGGAAAATCTGAAGAAGAATTAGCAAGAGCTTTAGTTTTAAGTAATTTAGTTACAATTAGAATAAAAAAACATATGGGAAGACTTTCTCCTTTATGTGGTGCAGGACTTGCAGGGGCAACAGGAGCCTCCTGTGGAATAACTTATTTACTTGGAGGAAGTTTAGAAAATATAAATTATTGCATAAATAATATGATTTCAGATCTTTCAGGAATGATATGTGATGGAGCAAAGGAAACTTGTGCCTTAAAAATTGCTACAGGAACAAACGCAGCAATTCAATGTGCAAACCTGGCTATGAATGGAATATCTGCAACATCTAATGATGGAATAGTTTCTAAAGATGTAGAAAAAACTATTGAAAGTATAGAAACTTTAATTCAAAAGGGATTTAAAAATGTTGATGATACCATACTTAACATAATGCTTGAAAAGAAAAAGAATAATAAATAAAAATAAGGCTGTATCAAAACTTTAAATAATAAAACTTATAAATAGTATGAAGAGAATATCTAATAATTCTCGGAATATATTTATAAGTTTTATTTTAAGTTACTTGTGATACAGTCTTGTATTATTTAGAAGCGTGTATATGTTTAAATAAGTTTTTTCTTGCAGCTAGTTTTACTAATAAAGCTACTATTAGTAAAGCTAGTAGTAAGATAATTAAAGGATTTATTCCTGTTATTTCTATTAATTCATCTAGTTCAGTATGTAATCCAAGATCAGTAAATAATGAAATGAAAGGATAGAATATTAAGTATATTGAAATACTTAAAACTGAACATAGGAAAAATATAAGGGTAAACTTATGGTATAAGCCATTTCTTAATGAATTATTAAATATAAGTACTAGAGCAAATAAAAATAATACAGGTATTAAAATACCAATTATAAGATTAATTACATAAGAAAAGTTTCCGTAATTAGCATTTACCACAGAAATTCCATGACTAAATTGTAATTTCCCTCCAAAGATTAAACCAACAATACCCTTTGAAATATTATGTAATAGACGAATTATTAAAAATGATAAAACAATCATAATTAATGTTGAAATAGTGTTTTTAAATTTGTTTGTTGTATTCAATTTTTTCAACTCCTTATTATAGATAAATATTGTATATGAAAAATATATTTTATAATTAACAGCTTAAAGTTTAGGTTTTATTGTACAATTTTGAATAAAGTGTTAACTAATCCTATATTAATATAAACTTTTTATGAACACAAGTAAAGAGTTAAATAGAAAAGTTGTGAATTTATCAGTTTGTAGGAATAGACAATATACAATTTTAAAGATAAGGGATAAAGTAAAAGTGAAATGTATATTTTATGAAAGAGTGAAATTAAAGGGGGGGAGAGATTGCTATAATTTTATAGGCTTTATAGCAATTGATTTATATGAGTGAATATATGGTAAATAGGATTTTAGGAAAAGACTTTGGTTTTTATAAGAGTCATGAGATTCCAAAAGAAGGCTTACTTGAGTTTGATGTTTTTAGTGATATTCATATTGTTAGTGATAGCATGGAAGATGAGTTAAGTGTCAAGTGGAATAAAACAATTGAATGTGTTAAAAATGATTTTAAAAAATCTTCTGGAATTATGGTTTGTGGAGACTTCGCAGAAGCTGGTGAGGAATATCAATTTAAAACTTATTTTGATATATTAGATAAGCATAATAAAGATTTTAATATTTTAACTGCCATAGGAAATCATCAAGTCAGATGGAAAGATACTTGGAATGAACCTTATAGTTTATATATGAAATACAATAGAGAATATATGGGAGAAACAGAAGGAAAGATATACTTTGATAAGTGGATTAAGGGATATCATTTTATTTTTCTTAATACTGAATGGCATATTAAAGATCGTTCATATATTTCACAGGAACAACTTGATTGGTTAGATAAAGCTATGGGAGAAAGAGAAGAGGAAGGAAAACCAGTATTTCTATTTTTACATCAAGCTTTAAGAGATACTTATTGGAATAGTAATGAATGGGATGTGGGTGTTCAAGATTTTGCCTTAAAAGAAGTTTTAAGAAAACATCCTAAATGCATAATGTTTACTGGTCATATTCATAATGGATTAGGAAAGTTAGATGTTTTAAAAACTGAATATGGAATAATGGTTGATGTACCGGGATTTCGTTCAAATGATTATGGAGATTCTAGAGGAGAGATTGGATATCATATAAGTGTTAATGAGGACAAAGTTCAAATAAGTTTATATGATTATAGAGAACATAAATGGATGGAGGATTATAACTATATAGTTGATTTAGATTCTAAGTTCTATAAAAAGGCAAAGGTTTTAGATATTGATTTTGATGGTGGTTCTTTAGTAGATAAATCATCTTATAATAATAGTTTGGTTAATATTGAAGGAGAGTTTGTTCAAGGAATTAATGGAGGACAAGCTTTAAAAGTAAAAAATTTAAAAGAACTAATTAATAAAGGTATTTTTAAAGAGGAAAATTTAATAGCTTCACTTGGAGAAGATGAATTTACTTTATTATTTTGGAGTAAGATTAATTATGAAGAGTGGTACCAAATAGGGGTAACTAAAAGCAATGAAAGAAAATTAAGGTTTTATATTAATGGAGAGTTGGTTCATGAAGAGGAACAAAGTCAAAATGAGATATCTTTAAACAAAACTTTTATAAGTGGAATTTTAAAATCAACTAACCTTAAAGAAGAGGCGATAAAGGAACTATTAATTGATGAGCTTAAGATTTATGAAAAAGTATTAGGAAGTGCTGAATTAGAAACAGCCTATACTCCTTTTAGAATAGAGAGGGAACCTAATAAAATAATAATTTCTTGGAAGGACTTTATAGATAAGGAAATAGAGCCTGCCTATATAGTTTTAGATGGAGAAGAATATTGTAAGATTGACTTAAATGAAAGAAGCAAAGAAATAACCGGATTAGAACCTAATAAGGAATATACAGTAGTTATTGTTGATAGAGAAAAAGATAATCATAGAAACTTTAGAAATGCATATTCCTTTACTTGTTAAAACAGAAATTTAAATTATGAAAATGGAGAAAAAACAGTTATGTATTTAATTACATAGCTGTTTTTTTATTTGATTAATATTTAATTCAGCTTATTTAAATAGAGAATTATAGCATAAAAAAGAAAAGATTTATGTTAAGAAGGCATAATATATAGGTTAAATAAATTTAACTGCGAAAAAATAATAAATACTGATAATTTAATATAAGTATAATAGAAGGTTAGGCTTACAAATTTTAATTGAGTTTTCTTACAGTTTCAGGTAAAAATCAACACTAGTTCAAAACATAGATATTTTAAAAAATTCTATATAAACGTTTTCAAGAGTGTGTTATAATGAAGATGAATAAAATGTTAATAAATTGATATATTTGTATATATTTGAATGTGGAGATGAGGAGATGAAGAGGTTAATTAAAATTTTATTGGTTATTGGATGTTTTGGATTAGGGGGATGGGCTATATCTGAGCATTACACAAATTTAACAGAAGAAAGATTTAATAATATTATAGAGAATGCAAATAAGGCTATTGATAATAAAGAGTATAAGACAGCTGAAGTATTATTGGATAAAGCCAAGATTATGGATCACAAATCAACTATAGTATGTGAAAAAATAGATGAAATGCAATTTGATAAGGAACAAAATGAACTTTATGATAGGGGTTTGGAATTAAAAAGAGCAAGAAGATATTCAGATGCCATAGATGTTTTTAGTGAAATTACTGATGAATCAGGGGATTTGAGGAGTAGGAGTAACAAAGAAATAGAAGAATGTAAGGAATATATAATAGAAAATTTTTCAGATAAAGCCAATGAAGCTATAAGAAGAGGTGATATGGAAAAAGCTAAATACATTGTAGTTAAAATAGAAAGAGTTGATGAAAATAGCCCTGAAATAAATATATTAAAGACAAAAATAGATAATTTTAAAGAAGATAAGTAAATATCAAGATTTTACTTGATATTTACTTATCTATTTTATTATTAGGTTTATTTTAAACTATTGTTGATTTTTAGATATGTATTAAGAGGTAGCTAAAAATCAACATTAATTTAAAATATAAGATTATTATTAAACAATATCTTTAGCATCTAAAAATGTCTCTTGTAAAAGTAATTTAATCATAGCGGGAAACTCTCTAATCATATATTGAACTCTAAGGACTATAGGTGTTTTTGAAGGAAGCCCTTCATTTTTAATACCCAAGTAATCTGCAATTTCCATAGCTCTAAATAGGTGGAAATCACTTGTTACTATTAATACCTCATCTTTACCAGCATTTCTTTCATCAAGAATTTTGTCACTGAATTCTAAATTTTGAAAAGTGGATTTAGATTTATCTTCCTCTATAATTCTATTAGGATTAATTCCTTTACTAACAAGAAAATCTTTCATAGCCTCAGCTTCAGGGATTAACTCATTACTTCCTTGACCACCAGAAACTATTACTTTGGTGTCAGGGTGTAGGTTAAGATACGCTAATCCTTCATCTAGTCTTTCTTGAAGAATAGGACTTGGCTTGTCTCCATCTAATCCAGCACCTAAAATTATTTCATAGTCTACGTCCTTAAGTTGGCTTATATTTTTAAAAGTTATCATTTTATATGTTAAAAAAACTTCAAAAATAATGAAGGCTGCAATAAGCAATCCTATTACAACAGCTATTCCAGTAAAAATCTTTTTTTTAATCAATCTATCACTTCCTTTGTTTTTACCTTCTAATAATGTAATATTTATCCTTAAAAATATTTTCTCATATAGAACTTACAGAGTTATGATTTAAAAGTGAAAAAAATATTACAATTTAATAAAACCAAGTTATAAAGATTAGTTAAAGGAGTGAGAAATTAGTCTAAATAAGTTTTTAAGGAACATTCATATATAATTAATTAAAATATTTTATATAAGTTTATAAAGAGAGAATTAATTATAATGAATGTTCCTTGTATAACTTAATTAAAAGCCTTATTTTAATATTTTAGAGAATGACCATCTTTTGTATATCAACAAATGGAGGTTCTCTCTTCCCACCATTCAAAGGAAACAATAGCATTTATTTCACAAGTATTCCTAATTTCTCTTAAAGAAACAACTATAGAATCCCCAGGCCCAAGGATAATTTGGCTTCCATCAATTATTAAAGTTGAAAATGGTTGAATAATCCTAGTAAATACAGGAATACCGTCAATAGGAGGAGTAATATTAGTTGAATATTGAATTACTCCTTTAGGCGTTGGTTCTGGGGTGATAGCTAGGTTTGAAGGACTTACAAGATTACTATTATTTCCTGAAGCACTTGATTTAAGATAAAATAAGCCTGAAATACTATTACGTGAACGGTTAGTTAATGTTATAGCATTTAAATAAATATTAATCCCTGAATTAGAAGGATTCTTTAGTAATCCTATTACACGTCCAGCTCTTCCAGTCAATATTGGAGTTTGACCTATAAAATAGTTTCCTCTTCTTGATTGGGATAAAGCATATGGGATTAATGTATTATTATTATCGATTCTTTTACATGGCATAATAATCACCTAAATTATAATATATTTTAAAAAGGATTTTCCACTAATATGATATGTTTAAGTTTTCATCAAGGTTACATATTTTAGTTTTGTTTAGTTAGTCTTATATTTAAAAGGAATAATTTTGAAATAAAACTTTAGATTATGTATAGCATTTATTTCTTTAAAGCATAATTTATTTTTTAAAGAATATAAATATAAAGTAGTACATTTTTACTACAACTTATGTTTTAAGGGGGAAAAGGAAGGATGAATTTTAAAGGTATAATGAGTAAACGATTACTATCTGTGCTATGTTTAGCATCAGTAACAACATCCTTATTTACTTTAGGAGCACCTAAGGAAGTTAAGGCTTCTCAAAACACTCCATATGACCAAAAGGAGTCATTAGCTCCACTTGGACAAGGGTATAGCATTGATGATTTATTAAATTGGACGCCAGAGAGTGATCCAGATGCTAAATATAATAGAGCTAGTATTGAAAGAAAAGATAGATTTATGGGTAACATAGTAAATCAAAATGCTCATCCAGAGGCTAGAATAATGAATTGTGCTTTAACTAATCCGCTAACAGATAATGCACCAGTTCAAGGAACAGAATCAATTAATGCTTATGTATTTTCATATTGGCAATATATAGATTCTTATGTTTATTGGGGAGGTTCTAGTAAGGGAATATTCTTAATTCCAACAGCAGATGTAATAGATGCTGGGCATAAGAATGGAGTTCCTGTTTTAGGTACTATAGGATTCCCATGGGGAACTGGAGCAGGACATGTTGAGCAAGTTAGAGAGTTTATTCAAAAAGATGAAAATGGAAATTTCCCAGTAGCAGATAAAATGATAGAAATGGCTAACTATTATGGATTTGATGGATACTTCTTTAACCAAGAATCTTATGGATGTAATAAAAATGATGCAGATTTAATGATAGAAATGCTTGAATATATTAGAGAAAAAGATCCTAATATAGTTATTGGATGGTATGATTCTATGGTTTCTACAGGTAATGTATCTTATCAGGATTCATTAAATGATAGAAATGCACCATTTTTCCAAAATGGAGATGTTAAGACTACTGACCAGTTTTTCTTAAATTATAACTGGAGCAAATGGAAGATTGATACTACTGTTGATACAGCTAGAGGGCTAGGAAGAAGTCCTTATGATGTTTATGCAGGATTAGATGTTCAACAAAACGCATATAATACAAACTTTAGAGTTGATCAATTATTAGATGAAAATAATAAGCTTAGAACTTCTTTGGCTATGTATTGTCCAAACTCTACATTCTCAATGGCTAAAGATGCTTATGATTTCTATAATCATGATCAAAAATTCTGGGTTGGACCAACAGGAGATCCTTCAAAGTCAGATACTAATTCTTCTTGGGTTGGTTTAGCAAACTATGTTCCAGATAGATCAGCAGTTAATGATTTACCATTTGTAACAAACTTTAATTTAGGACATGGAGAAGATTATTATATAGATGGAGAAGTTTCAAGAGATGAGGAGTGGAATTATAGAGCGCTTCAAGAATATCTTCCTACTTGGAGATGGATTGTTGAGTCTAATGGGTCAAAGCTTACTCCAGAATTTGATTTCAAAACAGCTTATAATGGAGGTTCTTCTTTAAAAATTCAAGGAGATTTAGAAGCTGAAAATCCAAATCATATTAAGCTTTATAGTACAGATTTAGCCTTAGAAAAGGACTCAACAGAATTATCAATTGTTTATAAAACAGATTCAGCTCCTAATATGAAAGTTGGATTATGTTTTGGAGAAAATTATGATTATGAAAACTTTACATTCTTTGATGTTACTGAAAATAGCAATGGGGAATGGACAGAAGTTAAAATTCCTTTAGGAGAGCATGTTGGTAAAACTATTTCTGCAATATCTTTAGGATTTGAAAGTCAAACTGATATAGAAAACTTTAATATAAATATAGGTCAATTATCTATAGAGGATACAGAAGCAAATAATAAGGGGTTAAAAACTGGTAAAGTTGTTTTAGAAGAATCAATGGTTCACCATGCTAATAGTGCAGAGGCAAGAATTTATTGGAATGGATTAGAGAATGGAAATGAAGAAGACTTAGCATTCTATGAAATATATAGAATTAAACCAGATGGATCAAAGGAACTTATGGGAGCAACTCCAAATGATGCTTATTATGTTCAAGATTTTGAAAGACATGGAGAAGAAATGAGTTTTGAAATAGAAGTAGTTCCTGTTGATGTTAATTACAATAGAGGAACAGGTCAAAGTATTACTTTTGATTGGGGAATAGCTCATGATGCTACTGAGGTTCCAGATAATACTGAACCTGTTAACTTTGCATTAAATAAACCAGTAACAGCAAGTAGAGAAAATAGTGGAGAACCTGCTATGAAAGCTGTTGACGGCACTGTAGAAAATAATAGTAAATGGTGTGCGACTAATGCTTATTCAGGATGGTTAAATGTTGATTTAGGAGAGCCAAAAACTGTTCAAAGATGGGTTGTTATGCATGGAGAAGCAGGTGGAGAGGCCAAGGATACTAATACAAATGATTTTGCCTTAGAGGTTTCATATGATGGTGGAAAAACTTATGAGCCAGTTGATACTGTAAGAGGAAATACTGATGCCATTACTGATAGAAATTTAGTAGAGCCAGTAACTTCTCAACATTTTAGGTTAAGAATAGATGATTCAGGAAATTCACCATGGGGTGCAATAAGAATATATGAATTCCAATTATTTGAGGATACTTACACAGAACAAGTTGATTATATTCCTATGAGATTTGTAAGTGCTAAGAATAATCTTGGAGCAGAGGATTATGTAACTATTACAAGAGGAAAAGAAGGACAAACAGTAAATCTTTATAAATCAATAGGAGATGAGGAGCCTTTTGCAACTAAGACTATTGATGGAAATGGAGAGGCTAAGTTCGAGGATTTAGATTTAGGTAGTGAAGAAGGAAGAGTTTATTATGCTATAGCTGAAGATGGAAAAGAAGAAAGCTTAAGAATGAGCGTTGAATATGAAAATGAAGCTTGGGATGAAACTAGTATTCCAGGAAACTATGAATTAAGACCATATGTAGCGCCAGGAACTACTGTGGAATCATCAAACTATGGGACATTAGAAATAAAAGGATTAGGTGAAGGTGATATAGTAAGTCTATATTCAAGTATGGATTCACTTCTTCCAGAAAAGACTTCAGTTAAAGTTGGCTCAGGAGAAAGTTCTGCAATATTAGATAGAATAGAAGTAAATAAGGATGGAGGCTCTTTTATATTAGAAGTTAAGAGTCCAGGTAAAAAGGCTGTTAGATATGAAGTTAAGTATAATGGTTTTGGAGAATTTGAAATGGAAGTAAAAGTTGAAGCACCAAGAAATCTAAAAGACTTAGATGTTCAACAAAAAAATGTAAAGTTAGGATGGGAAGCTCCAGAATCAACTTATGGATTAGAAGGTTATGTAATCTACAAAGATGGTAAAAAGATTGCAGAGGTTGAAAAAGATGTTACTGAGTATAATGTTGAAAAGTTAAATAGACATACAATATATAACTTTAAAGTAGCAGCTAAATATTCAAATGGAGAGCTGTCACAAAAAGAATCATTAACTTTAAGAACAGCTAGATAAAGTGAAAAATAGTTATTAAATAAAAAAACTAATGTTATTTAATATAACATTAGTTTTTTTATTTTATCTTTAGTAGTAACTTAAAAATAGGAAATTTTAAGTTTATTTTTAAAAGTATACAAGTGGATATTAAGTATTAAATAATAATGGATTTTATTTGCGATTTAATAAAAAAATGGGTTGTTTTTTAACTTAGTTATAAAAATATGAAAAAGTAAGTGAATTTTATATGAAAATTGTAAATAATATGCTATTATTTCCTTACAGAAAATTCAATAGGCAAACTTAGAGAAATCTAAGGACGCAAAGCTATAGGGACTAAAGTTTTAAATAACAATGTTAGCCAGTTGCCAAAAGGTATATATTTATTATACATTTTGTTTTATTAATATTTAATAGTTTTAAGTATGATTTGCTTATTTCTATGTAATTTTATGCATTTTTGGCTACTCATTTAGGAGTAGCCTTTTTTGATGTATTCTTTTTGGATAACCAGCTAAAAAAGTAGGGGGTAAAACACTTATGTTAAAGAAAAAAATTTCATTAATTATTGTAGCGGCAGTAATATCGAGCTTTTCTACACCAGCTATCATAACTTTGGCAGACGAAGTGCAAAAGGAAAAGGCGGTATTAACTGAAACTCAAGGAACTGGAGAAGAAAATTCAACAGATGCTACAGTCAAAAAATTTGACTTGCTAAACAATGAAAACATTGAAGGGTATAACAAAGTATTCAAAATTGAAAGAGAAAAAATTAAGTCAATAACTAATAATGGGGGACAATATGGAAGTTCATCAATTAACAAAGCTATAGACGGAGACCTTAAAACACATTGGGAAACAGGAACTCCAAATAGAACAGACTTCAAGAATGAAGTTATAATTGAGTTAACTGAACCTACGATGTTAAACAGAATAGTTTATGGTGCAAGACGTGATTCTGCCATGGGTAAAGGATTTGCTAGAAAGTTTAAATTGTATGCTTCAACAAGTGAAAGTGGAGATGATTTCACATTAGTATGTGATGGAGATTATTCAAAATCAAATAGTGATATAGTTCAAATAAAATTTAAACCTACTGAGTTTAAACGTTTAAAATTTGTTTTTGATGAGGCAAATCAAGATTGGGCAAGTGCTGTAGAATTCATGCTTTATAAGCCTGATGATGTTTTAGATAAAATGAATAGATTATTTAAAGATGATACACTAAGTCAGGTTAGTGAAGAATTTAATACAGTAGAAAAATTAGATGCTTTAGAAGAGGAAGCAAAAACACACCCTTTATATAATTCCTTTAAAGAAGACATAGAAAATGCAAAAAGAATACTTAAAAGCAGTAAAATCGAAGCTGAAGAAGCTAAAGTAGAGAAGTTTAATTTACAAGATAATGAAGAATACAATAAACTTTTTGAAATAGATAAAAGTAATATAGAGTCAATAAGTAACAATGGAGGCCAATATTCTTCTCAAAACGTAAAGAATGCAATAGATGGAGACTTAAAAACTTATTGGGAAACTGGAAGAGCAAATGGAAATAACTTTAATAATGAAGTAGAAGTTACTTTTAAAAACAATGTTAAATTAAGTAGAGTTGTGTATGGTGCAAGACCTAGTGATAATAAAGGATTTGCAGAGCAATTTGATATATATGGTTCAACTACATCTAAAGGAGACACATATCAATTAGTAGCAACAGGCTCTTATTCTAAAACTAGTGGCTTTATAGAAGCGAAATTTAAAGAAGCTGAGTTTAAGAGATTAAAGTTTGTGTTTAAAAAATCTGATCAGAATTGGGCAACTTTATCAGAACTTAAATTTTATAAGAATGATGAGTTAGCAGATAAAGTTGAAAATATATTCACTGATAAAACTTATTCAGATTTAAAACCAGAATTTAAAAATAGTGAATACATAAATAATTTAGAACAAGAAGTTCAAAATCATCCTTTAAAAGATGAATTAGCATCAAGATTAAATATAGCAAAAGACATATTAAACAATAAAATTGATTCTGAAAATACAAAGTTTGTTGCTACTCAATATGGAGATTTAGCAAGATACGGCAGTGAAGTTTTAAGCATGTCTAGTATGGGAGAAAATTTCCAAGTAACAGGACTTTATGCCTTACCAGGAGATAAATTAAAAGTTTATGTCAATGCTGAAGCAGGAAAACCAATGCCAAGATTAATCTTTTCACAAAATGAGGGAAGTTATAGTAGTTGGAGAAAAACTGTTAATTTACATACTGGAATTAATGAAATAACTGTTCCAACAGTAAATAGGGATGGAAACTATAAGAGTAATCCTAAACCAGGTGGGTCTATATACATAGAAAACCCATATACTCCAGAGGAACAGGGACAAGCACCTATTATAAGGATTGAGGGTGCTCAAAGATTTCCTTTATTTAAAAAGGGTGATAATGAAGAGGAATTTAAAAATTTCTTAGTGGAATATAAGAAAAAGCTAGATGAAGACAATGCAGCTGGAACTAATAAAGTTCTTGATATAGCTGAGGTTGACTCGGATAGAATGACGTTATCAGGAACTACAACTGGAGCCTATGATGCATATATAAATCAAGGAGTAAAACCTAGTGAGACTACAACTTTCTGGGATCAAACAATGGCGGAGCTATTTAAATACTATGGATTTGATGGAAGTAGTGAAGTTAATAATCCTAAAAATATAAAAGAGCATATGAGATTAGCTCAACCTTTTGGAGCAATGTATGCTTCTGGAGATCATGTTGGAGTTCAAAAAAGTGCTATGAGTGCTATGTTAAATCCAAATTCTATAAAAGGTGGTTATTGGGGATTTATACACGAAATAGGACATAGAATGGATACTAATGGACGCACTTGGGGAGAGGTTACTAATAATATGCTTCCTATGCATATGGGTGTACAGTTTAACAACATAGATAATAGAATACCTTATGAATCAGAGATTTATCCAAATGTTGCACCAAATGAAAGAGATGAAGAATTTGTGCATGGTCATTACTTTGAGAGCTTAGGATTATTCTGGCAATTACAAATGTATGATGAGAATTATTGGCCAAATTTAAATAAGCTTTATAGAGAAAGAAAACCATCTCCAAAGAATGAACAAGAAAAGAGAGATATATTCGTTGAATATTCATCTGATGCATTAAACTTAGATTTATCAGAATATTTCAGACGTCATGGTTTTGTGGCTAGTAAAGAAACTTTAGATAAGTTAGCTAAGTATAATAAGCCTTCTAAAAAAATATGGTATTTAAATAATAGTTCTATAAATTATAAAGGACCTTCAATTGATGAAAGTGCTAAACCAGTTATGAATTCTGAAATAGAAGAAAATAATTTTAGACAACCAGAAATAAAGTTCTCTTCAGATATACCTAATGATGAATTATTAGGATACGAAATAACAAGAAATGATGAAGTTATTGGATTTACTACTAAAACTTCATTTACAGATAAAACAGCAAAAGCTAATACTAAATATGAATATAAAGTGAGAGCTTACGGAAAGGATTTATCTACTTCAAGTGAGAGTGAGCCAGTTAATTACGAAATACAAAGAGCTTATGTAGGCTTTGATAAGAGTAATTGGGAAGCTAAAACTAATTATCTAACAGTAAGTGGAATGGAAGTACCTAAAGCAATTGATGAAAAGTATTCAAAGTATGGTGTTTTTCAAACAAGAAGGGTAACTGATGATGAAATAAAAAAAGGAATAACTAATCCTATGGAAAGTCCATATTTATTAATAGATATGAAAGAAAATAAAGACTTTGATGGATTTGAATATTACAATGCAACAAGTGATAGTAACGGAAAAGGAATGGTTAAAACTTATAATCTTTATATAAGTAATGATGGCAAAAACTTTACTAAAATAGTAGATAATGAGGATATACCACAGGCTTCAGAAAGAGGAAGAAAAGAAGTTTTATTGGATAAAACTTATAATGCTAGATTCATAAAGTTTGAATGTGTACAAAGTGCTCAAAAAGATGGAATAATGACAGTTTCAGAGTTTTCACCTATTAATAAGGAAAAGGATATAGAGGTATCAAACATTGAAATAGTTAGTGAAAATAATAAAAAAGAGATTAATGGACTTGATGAGAGTATAAAATTAACTGCAAAAACAAAACCAATAGGTGCCACTCTAAAAGAAGTAGAATGGAAGGCAGTTGATTCTAAAACTGGTGAAGAAAGCAAAGCTGTTAAGTTAGATGTATCGGGTGAAAATGTTATTGTAACACCAAATTCAACAGGAAAAGTAGAAACTGTTAAGGTAGTAGCTACTTCAAAGTACAACAAAGAGGTAATGAATGAAATAACTATAACTTCAAATGCTTCACAGCTTGCTGAAGAAGGAACTTATAAAGATATAGAAAAGAATAATTGGACAGCTGAAACTAGTGCACCTACTGATTGGAGATATGCACCTAATAAGGCCGTAGATGGAAAAACAGGAGAGTATGATATATTCCAATCTGCTAGTCAAGAAGGAACTAAATATTTAACAATAGATATGAAGAATGAGTTTAGCTTTAATGGATTTGCTTATCATAATAAAGCTAATGGAAACTCAACAGAGGGACAAGTTAAGAGATATAATTTATATATAAGTGATGATGGAGAAAACTTTACAAAAATAGTTGATAATGGTGTAGTTCCAAGAGCAGACGTTAAAGAGCGTAAAAATATATTACTAGATAAAACTTATACTGCAAGGTATATAAGATTTGAGTGTTTAGAAACTCAGTTTGGTGACAATAAGATGGCCGTTTTAGAGTTTAGTCCATTTACAACTGAGAAGAACATACCTGTGAATAAAATGGAGGTTACATCTAAAAATGGAACACAAGAGATATATGAAATAAACACAATTGGAGAAGGTATTGACTTAGATGCGAAAATTTATCCTGAAAATGCTACTGATAAAGATGTTATGTGGAAAGTTGTTGATGCAAAAACTAATGAACCTGTAGACGAGTATGTAACAATAGATGAAAATGGTGTCTTAAAAGGAACAGGAGTGGCATATGATGGTGAAATTAAAATAATAGCTACTTCAAAGGCTGACAATAAAATAGAAGCTGAAGCTAAAGGGCTTGTTGTAAACAACACAGATTTAAATACAATTTCAACAATGAGCAAGTTTAATCTATTAAACAATGAAAGCTTACCTAAATATGATAAAAAATATAAAGAAAATATAGTGGCTATCAGTAACAATGGAAGACAGTATGGTTCAAGCTCTATAGATAAAGCAATAGATGGAAATAGAAATACTCATTGGGAAACAGATACTCCAAATAGTGATAACTTTACTAATGAAGTTATATTAACTATGGAAAATGGTAATGATGTTGTAGATAGATTAGTATATGCTACTAGACAGGATGGAGCAAGAGGAAAGGGATTCCCACTTGAGTATGAATTATATGCTTCAAATACTGAGCCAGGAAATACTTTTAGAAAAGTAGCTGAAGGTTCTTATAGTGGAAACACTGGAGATTTTGTTGAAATAAAATTCACTCCAACTAAAGCAAAGAGATTTAAATTTGTATTTAAAAATGCTAAAGATGGCTGGGCAAGTGCATCAGAATTCTGCATGTATAAAGAAGATAAGTTAAGAGCTACATTAGATGATTTGTTTGTTGATTCATCTAAAAATGAATTAAAAGAACAATATAAAGATATAAGCAAAATAAACGAACTAGAAAATCAGCTTGAGAACTATGAATTAAAAGATTACTACAAAGAAGACGTTGAAAAGGCTAAGGATTTAATTTCTAAGAAACCTGAAATAAAGGTTGAAGATAGCACAATAATTCATATTAAAGATAGCTTTAATGCAATGAACGGTGTTAGAGGAATAGATAATGAAGATGGAAATATAACTGATAAGATTGTTGTTAAAGAAAATAATGTTGACACTTCCAAAGCTGGAGTTTATAAAATTCTTTATGAATTAACTGATAGCTCAGGACGTAAGACATCTAAGGAAAGACGTGTTATTGTAACAACAGAAGAAGAGTATTTAAGTGATATTGACTGGACAAAAGCTACATCAGGATGGAGAACTGTACAAAAAGATAAGAGTGTTCAAGGAAACAAATTAACTTTAAAAGGAACAGATGAAAATAAGAGTTATGACAAAGGAATTGGAACACACTCAAATTCAGAAATAGTCTATGATTTAAGTGGAAAAGATTATTCATATTTTATGGCTAAAGTTGGAGTAGACCAAGAAGTTTCAGGTAACTCAGCTTCATCAGTAATATTCCAAGTATATTTAGATGGAAATAAAGTATATGATAGTGGCATGATGAAATCTGGAGATCTAGAAAAGGATGTATTTGTTGAAACTAAAGGAGCAAAGGAATTGAAGTTAGTAGTAAATGATGGAGGAAATGGAAATTCTTCTGACCATGCAGACTTTGCAGATGCTAAATTATTAGTTATGAATTCTAAACCAGTTTTAAAGGTTGAAGAGGATGCAGTGACAAAGGTAGGGCAACCATTAGAGAGCATAACTGGGAAATATACAGCTACAGATGTTGAAGATGGAGATTTAACTTCAAAGGTTGTTATTGGAGGAAATGTAGACTTTAATAAAGCTGGTATCTATAGAGTAACTTACTCTGTAGAAGATTCAGATGGAAATACTACTGAAGCAACAAGAACAATTAAAGTAATTGATATGAAAAATAGCACATATTTAAGTGATATTGATTGGATATCAGCAAATAATACTTATGCAAAAGCTAATAAGGATATATCAGTAAGTGGTAATCCATTAAGATTAACTGATGAAAATGGACAAAGTGTAACTTATGAAAAAGGTATAGGAACACATTCAACATCAACAATAAAATATGATTTGACTAAAGGAAATTATGGTTATTTCTCAAGTTATGTTGGAGTTGATAGACAAATGTATGGTACTGTTGGATCAGTAACTTTTGAAGTATGGCTTGATAATAAGAAAGTGTATGATAGTGGATTAATGAATTCTACTTCTACTCAAAAGTATATAGAAGTAAATCTTAAGGGAGCAAAAGAGCTTAAGATTATAGTTACAGATGGTGGCAATGGAAATGGTTCAGACCATGCTACTTTTGGAGATACAAAACTTTACTATGTAGAATAAATTTTATTATATAGATAGAAGTGTAGAGGAGATAATCCTTTATACTTCTATTTATTTTTAGTCGTATTGATTTTTAGAAGTTTTTATACTTAATTTAAGATTTAGTGAAATACTTTATTCTTAGTGATTTATAAGAAAAGAGAGAGTTTTATTTTAGATATGGAAAGATATCAAATAACTTTAGTTATATTGTTAAATTTTGGAATGATAGAAAAATATATTGACTAAATAAGATTAGATGCTATAATAAATTTGTGTTTTAAATGATATTGAATATCATTAATATATATTAACGAGAATCAAAAAAGAAGTTGGAGGACAAATGATGAAGGGATTTAAAAGATTAGCAGTTTTAGGACTTGCAGTACTTACAGTTGGAATGTTTGTTGGATGTTCAGGTAGTAAGACTAGTGAAGGAAATAGTAATAATGGGGAAAAAAGAGTTGTACAATCTGTAAAGGGAGAAGTTGAAATACCAGCTAATCCACAGAGAATAGTTGATATTTCTGGTAGTACAGAAGAGTTAGTTCTATTAGGACATACTCCTGTGGCTACAGCAAATGTGGATTCATACAAAACGGATCAAGTGCCATCATACATGGCAGATAAATTAAAAGATACAAAGATAGTTGGTCATTCTATGATGGATACAGCTGATATAGAAGGGATATTATCAGTAAATCCAGATTTAATAATAATGTCACCTAGACAAGAAAAAATATATGATCAATTAGCAGAAATAGCTCCAGTGGTTGTGATTAATGATAATTCAAATGACTGGGAAGCCAAGTTTAAAGATATAGCAAAGTTATTTAATCAAGAAGATGAAGCTCAAAAGTGGTTAGATGATTACTATAAAAAAGCAAAAGAAGTAGGAAATGAAATTAAGAAAGCAAATGGAGATGGAACTTACTTAACTGTTTTAGCTAATTCAGGACAATTTATGGTATTTACTGAAGGTGGAATAGGAACAATCTTAAAGGATGATATGGGATTACCTCAACCAAGTAAAATGCCAAAACAAGATAGTATAACATTACCTACAGTTACTCTTGAAGGACTTACTGAAATAGATGCAGATCACATAATAGTTTTAGGAACAGAGTCAGATAAGGCTAACTTAGAGTCAAGTAGTGTTTGGAAAGAAATGAGAGCGGTTAAGGATGGAAATGTAACAATGCTTGATGTAAGTCCATACTTTACTCAGGCTTACAACCCAATGGGAAGAGAACTTTTATTACAATCAATTAAAGATGAGCTTGTAAAATAGTACATATTTTTAGTAGGTGTAAGATTTAAAATTTTGCACCTACTATTTGAATTTTAGTAGAAGATTTTTAGTAAAATAATTATTTAACTCAGGTGATACTTTAAGGAGGACAACTTATGAAAATACAAAAGAAAAAGACTTTAGCTTATTGGCTAATGGCTATAGGGCTGGTACTTTTGATTAGTGGAATTATTTTATCCATATCTATAGGAGCAAAGGATATTGATTTCTCTATGATAATAAAGTCTATTTTCACAAATGATGCAGATGTAAATATTAAGATAATTAGAGATGTAAGGATACCTAGAGCTCTTGCGGCCGCTTTAGTAGGTGGTTTTTTAGCTGTAGCTGGCGCTATTATGCAAGGAATAACTAGGAATCCAATTGCAGAGCCTTCTGTAATGGGAATAACTCAAGGTGCTACATTTATGATAGCTGTGGCATTTGTTCTTCAAAGAATATATCCTAATTTAGTAATAAATAGCTTTGCCCTTATGATATTTGCCTTTTTAGGGGCTAGTATAAGCGGTCTTTTAGTATATTTCATAAGTTCAAGATCCTCTAGAAAAGTTGATCCTGTAAAGTTAGCTCTTGCAGGTACAGCCTTAGGAACTTTACTTATATCTTTAGCTATGGGTATATCAATGTATTTTAATTTATCTCAACAATTAAGTTTCTGGGTATCAGGAGGATTAGTTAGTGCTAAGTGGGAAGGTGTAATCTTATTAGCTTTAGTTGGAGGAATAGCTTTTATTGGAGCTATGATTATATCACCTAAAATAACAATTTTAAGTTTAGGAGAAGAAGTGGCTATAGGTCTTGGGCAAAAAACTAATCTTGTAAGATTTATAGCTATAATGATAGTTATATGTTTAACTGGAGCCTCTGTTTCTGTAGCCGGTAATATTGTCTTTGTAGGTTTAATAGTTCCTCAAATATGTAAGGCAATAGTAGGATCAGATTATAAATATATAATACCAAGTTCTATGATATTAGGAGCTGTTTTATTAGTATACAGTGATATATTAGCTAGAGTTATAAATCCTCCTTATGAAACACCAATAGGATCTTTAACGGCTTTATTAGGAGTTCCTGTGTTTATATACCTAGTTAGAAAGGAAGGTAAGTAAATTATGAATATAAAAAAGAATCATAGATTTATTTTAGTTACGGGAATTTTAATAGGATTAATCTTTATTACCTTCTTAATAAGTTTGAACATGGGTTCATTATCAATAGAACCAAGTGAAGTCATTAAAACATTAATTGGACAAGGTACTAAAAGTAATGAAATTGCTATCTTTAAGTTAAGACTGCCTAGAATACTAATAGGAATATTAGTAGGAACAGCTTTAGCTACAGCAGGAACTATTTTACAAGGGGTTACAAAAAATGATTTAGCTGATTCTGGAATACTTGGTATAAATTCAGGTGCTGCTTTATTTGTTGTAATTTATATGTACATAATGAATGGAAATGTATATGATGGAGTGAGCAATTTAACTATATTTACTATGCCTATAGTGGCTTTAGGTGGAGCAATTTTTGGGGCATTTTTAATTTACATATTAGCATGGAAAGATGGAATAAATTCATCAAGATTATTATTAATTGGTATAGGAATAAATATAGCTTTTACATCATTATTAACAATATTTCAATTAAGATTTACTACTCAAGAATTTAATAGGGTTATGGCTTGGATATCAGGAAGTATATGGGGAGCAAGCTGGAAATATGTTTTAGCAATACTACCATTCATAATTATATTTATGGCTTTAACTATATATAAATCAAGATATTTAGATGGATTAAATTTAGGTGATGAAGTTGCCACAGGAATAGGCATAGAGGTTGAAAAGGAAAGAAGAAAACTAATAATATATGCTGTTATATTAGCAGGAGTAGCAACATCTGTAGCCGGTAGCATAGGATTCTTAGGTCTAGTTTCTCCTCATATTGCAAGGAAGCTGGTTGGACCTAAGCATAAAAAATTAATTCCAACAGCGGCTCTTATTGGGAGTTTAATATTGTTAGTATCTGATACTATAGCTAGAAATTTAATTGCGCCAATGGAAATGCCAGTAGGAATAATAGTATCCATAATAGGTGTTCCATATTTTATTTATTTAATGTTATCAGAATAAATTTTTTGAGTGTTAATAATTAAAGTTTTACGAAAGCAGAGGAGATAAAGATGTATTGTATAACTACAGATAGTTTAAATATTTCATATGGAAGTATAGATATAGTTAAGGATTTAAATTTAAAAATACCAAAGGGAAAGATAACTACCATAATAGGTTCTAATGGATGTGGAAAGTCTACAGTATTAAAGACAATAGCTAGAATTTTAACTCCTAAGAGCGGGGATATATATATAAATGAAAAAAGTATAAAGGAACAATCTTCTAAGGAACTAGCAAAAACCATGGCTGTATTACCTCAAAGTCCTCAAGCACCTAATGGTCTTACTGTAGAGGAATTAATAGGTTATGGTAGATTTCCTCATCAAAAAGGTTTCGGTAAATTAAAGAAAGAGGATAAAAAAGTGATTCAATGGGCACTAGAAGCTACTGGTTTAATTGAATTTAGAGAAAGAGATATAGAAGACTTATCTGGAGGACAAAGACAAAGAGCTTGGATTGCAATGGCTTTAGCACAACAAACAGATATACTTATACTTGACGAACCAACAACTTATTTAGATTTAGCGCATCAATTAGAAATTCTAAACTTACTAAAAGAGTTAAATGAAAAGCAGGGTACAACAATAGTTATGGTTATTCATGAACTTAATAATGCTGCTAGATTTGCTGATTATATGATAGGTATGAAAAGTGGAAAGATAGCTTGTGAGGGAACTGCATACGAAGTTATGACAAAGGAAAATCTTAAAGAATTATTTAATATAGATGCAGAAATCGTACAAGATCCAAGAAACAACAAACCTGTATGTGTAACTTATGATATGTTATAAGGATATATTAAAAAATATCAAATATATTTCAATATAATTTAGATAAATAAGAGACTGTGAAAAATCTTAAAATAATATTATTTTAAGTGTTTTCACAGTCTCTTTTGTTTTATAAAAAAGAATTGATTAGTATATTTATCTTTTAAAATTAATTTTTTAGAATATATTACTAGCTTTATTAAATCAGGAAATTGATTTTATTGATTTAAAAATTAAAAGTGATGAAAGTAAGAATATAAAAGATATTATTGATTGAAATAAATTTATTGCAAGCACATCTATAAAAAATATAGAAATTAAGCTTGTTGAAATATTGATGAATAAATGTATTAAAGAAACCTGGATTAAGTTTTTATTTTTAGTATATATTACAGCTAAAAATATACCAGCTGAAAAAGTAAATAGTAAGATTAAGAGTGATTTAAAGTTAAAAAGATTGCCGTAAAGAATGGGGCTTATTAAATGAATAATGGAAAAAATAAAGCTTGAAATAATTATTTGTTTTTTAAAACTAAATTTTCTTAGTTCATAAAAGGCATAAAATCTGAAAACAATTTCTTCTTGAAAAGCACCAGTTATTAAATAAAGTAAATTAGTGAAAAATGCAATCCAATTAGGGTTATTATATGGATTAAATGGAAATAAGATTGCTGCAAGAGTAAAAAATAAAACAATTATAAAAATTATATAAAGAACAGTGCTTATAAGAATATGTTTATTTAAATATAGGGTTGGCTTAACCATTGAAAATTGTTCTTTTAGAGAAGTTCTTTTAAATATAAGTAAGTATATTGATAATGAAATCAATATTAAAGGTAAAATGTGAATATTGATAAATTTAAAAGTTAAATAACAATTAATAAAAGAACATAAAGTGAGTATGAAAAATAAACTGCAGAATTTTTTGATAATATAATTATTATTCAATCAAGGACCTCCTTATTAAATCTCTATATTTTTACAGACTATTATAAAAATTAATTAGAGGAGCTATTAAAGTTTTATCCGTAAAGTTTACAACTTGTCCGTAGGTTTCTAACATCATTTTTGTTTCTTCATCTCTTTTATCTTCAGTTATTCTATCTAGAGATTTTTTTAACATGGCCATCATAGATCGATGGATAAAGTTTAATTTTTTATAGTCAATAGCACCTCTAAAATGAAAAACTTTAATTTTGCTTTTCATTTCTTCAGATAAATTTTTATTTAAGATAGGAGTAAATTGTTCTTTATTATCTGGATTTGCTAATCCTACAGTAAATAATATTATATTTTTATCTTTCAGTTTATTAAAGGTTTTTCTTATTAAAGAAAAACCAGCAATTCCACTAGCATAAAGGCCTCCACCATATATTATGGTTTTATATTTTTCTAAATCACTGGATTTAATTTTAGAGCTTTCGAAAATATCTGCATTTAAAGTTTTACTAATCCATTGAGCATATTTTTTAGTAGAACCATATCTAGATTTATAAATAACCACTGTATTATTCATTTGAATCCTCCTAATTTAAAAGTATATTAGATAACTATGAGATTTTAGCTAAAAGATATTTTAAAAGCACGATTTTTATAAGTTATTTGTACTATTAATTGGTTTAAATTGGAATTGAATATATAATAGCATATTTATAGAGAAGTAGATATATGAAAAGATATGTTTCTAATTAAAAAGAAATATTGTTAAATAACTTAAAACTTAAAACTAGATAAAAGGTGGTTAATAAATAGTGTGGAATAAGATTAATATAGAAGAAATCAAATAGACAAAAAGTTAAAATTCTTATCTATATTTTTGTGGAGGGTAAAATAGTGGATTTAAATATTAGGGAAGCTAATATTAATGACTTTAAAGAAATTAGTAATATTAGAAAGATGATAGGAGTTAGAGAGAACATACTTTCAAATAATGATGAAAAAGCAGAAAAAATTAAGGAGAGAATTCTAAATAAAAGAAAAGAGGAATATTGGTATGTTGCTGAACTAGGAGATAAAGTTATAGGGTTGGCTATATTAAATGGTCATTGTAATCCAAGAAAAAAACATGTTGCATCAATAACATTAATGGTAGATAGTAGCTATCAAAATAAAGGTGTTGGAAAAATGCTTATGGATAAGTTAATAGATTTAGGTGAGGAA
The DNA here is from genome assembly GCF_057782475.1 of Clostridium sp. LIBA-8841. NCBI lineage: Bacteria > Bacillati > Bacillota > Clostridia > Eubacteriales > Clostridiaceae > Clostridium > Clostridium sp. LIBA-8841. The sequence continues at coordinate 1,226,021 of NZ_CM173488.1, forward strand.
CTTAATATTATAAGATTAGAGTTAAGTGTATTTAGGGATAACTATAAGGCTATAAATTTATACAAGAAGTTTGGCTTTTTAGAAGAAGGAATAAAAGTAAAGTCAGCCCTGAAAAATGGTGAATATACTGATGAATTGATGATGGCTAGAATAAAAAATAGTTAACAAATATTAAGATATATTAGGAGGAGAGAAAAATGTATGAATATAAGTTTGTAAATGTTCCGGTAGATAAATCTTTTAAGACTAAAAGAGGATATTCCTTTGAAAAATGCAAAGAGATTATAAGAGAAGAGGCTAAAAATGGGTGGAGATTGAAGCAAATAGTTACACCAATTAATGAAAAGACAGGAGTTAATGTTACTTATGCTTATGAAATAATTTTTGAAAGAAAAATAAGCAATGAAATTTAATAAAATGAACTTAAGAACTCTAATAATAGTTTTAATAGTTTTAATTCCTTTTATATGGGGAACTAATTTAGCTGCAATATGGTTTAGTGACATGGGAACAAGAGAAGTTTCTATTATTAATAGAATAGGAATTTCATTTTTAGTATTGGGACCTTATTGGATAATTTTTATAGTTGGAGTATTTAGAAATTTAAAAAGAAAACTAATAAATTATAAAGCGTTTAATATAATGTTCTTTGTAATTTATTGTTATTACTTCTTTTTAATAAATATGATTGTTAATAACTTGATGTTACAGGTAAAAAAGATTTAATTATGCAGTTTGTAATTAAAAGAGACTTAAAACTAGATTTTAAAAATATTAATAATATTGCACTTTATAATCAAGCTTATGATGAAGTGAAAATGAAGACAAGATAATATAAGGTATGTATAACAAAAAAAGAGTTGCTAATAATGACAACTCTTTTATTATTTAAATATTACTCAGATAATTTTTTATTAATTGCAAACATTTCGATTAGGTAGTAAATAAAACAACCTCCTACTGGAATTAGTAGATAAACATATTCAAATTTAAAAACAAAAAATGTAAACTCTGTTATTACTAGAATAGCACCAATAATTATAAAGGTCATGCTTATCAACTCTGTAATATAATCTTTATTTTTAATTTTGCTTTCATCACAATAGTTTTCAATTCTTTTAAAGTAGAAAAGATAATATCCAAGTTTAAATTTCTTATTTTTAAATATATAAAGACCTGTAAATAAAAATATTAACCCGACAATAAGAATAAGAATTAAAACCATAATATTCTCTCCTTTCACACTTACTTTTGATTACTAAATTTTTATTTTTTATATAAATAATTTTTAGCACTAAAAAATAAGTGTACATCTCATATCTTTTGTTTAATAGTTGTATAGATTTTTTAACATTCATAAATTTAGCATTAATTTTATAAGTTTATTTAATTATTTAGGTTAAATGAAAAATTAAGTTTAATTAGTGAAATTTATCTAATAAGTAATATTTAAACAATTATATACTAATAATTATAATACAATTTTGAACCAATTTAAACACGTATAAATAATATTTTCCAAGAAAGTGGGATTAGATTAAATATTATAATTTTTAAAGAAAAAAGCGGTTGAAGAAGAATTATTTTATTTGATAAATTTAGAGATTTAAACAATTAAGATTCCTTTTTTAGACTTAATCAATTCTTATTTGAAAATTTTTTCTGAAAAAAGTTTTATTTTTTTGTCATATTATGTGATTTTGCTGAATATACATATAAAGTCATAAAAGTAATACTAGATTTTTTGGGGGGATAAAAAAATGAGAAAAAGAGGTATCATGAGTAAACGTTTGCTAGCTGCTTTATGCATGGCATCAGTAACAACATCATTATTTGGTTTTGGAGGAGTTGAGGTTAAAGCTTCACCAAATATTCCATATGACCAAAAGGAATCATTAGCACCATTAGGAGAGGTTTACAGCATTGAGACTTTATTAAACTGGAATCCAGAAAGTGATCCAGATGCGAAGTACAACAGAGCAAGTATTGAACTTCAAGACAGATTTATGGGGGACATAGTAAATGAAAATGCTCACCCAGAAGCGAAAATAATGAATGTAGCTTTAACTAATCCATATGTGGACAAGGCACCATCACAAGGTAGTGATTCAATGGATGCATATGTGTTCTCATATTGGCAGTATGTAAATTCATATGTTTATTGGGGAGGATCAAGTAGAGGGATATTTGCACTTCCAACTCCAGATGTAGTTGATAATGCACATAAAAATGGTGTCCCAGTTTTAGCTACAATAGGCTTTCCATGGGGACCAGGAGAAGGATATGCTGAGCAAGTAAGATCATTCCTTCAAAAAGATGAAAATGGAAACTTCCCAGTAGCAGATAAAATGATTGAAATAGCGGAATACTATGGATTTGATGGCTATTTCTTCAATCAAGAGTCTTATGGTTGTGTAAAAGACGATGCAGATAGAATGATAGAAATGCTTGAATATATTAAAAAGAAAGCTCCAAATATGGTTATAGGCTGGTATGATTCTATGACTGTTGATGGAAATGTTAAGTGGCAAGATGCATTAAATAGTAAGAATGCTCCTTTCTTCCAAAATGGAGAAAATAGAACGACAGATGAGTTCTTCTTAAATTATAACTGGACTCCAGAAAAAGTAGAAACTTCAGTTAGTACTGCAGTTGGTTTAGGTAGAAGTCCTTTTGATGTTTATGCAGGCTTAGATGTTCAGCAAAATGCATATAATACACCATTTAATGATGATTATTTATTGGATGAAAATGGAAAACTCAGACTTTCATTAGCTATGTATACTCCAAATTCAACATTCTCAATGGCTAAGGATGTTTATGATTTCTATAATCATGATCAAAAATTCTGGGTAGGACCAACAGGGGATCCTTCAAAATCAGATACAGAACAAGATTGGGTTGGATTAGCTAATTATGTTCCAGATAGATCAGCAATAAACGACTTACCATTTGTGACTAACTTTAATTTAGGACATGGTGAAGATTATTATATAGATGGGTCACTTTCAAGAGATGAAGAGTGGAACAATAGAGCAATGCAAGAGTATTTACCAACATGGAGATGGATAGTTGAATCAAACGGTCCTAAATTATCACCAGACTTTGATTTCAAAACAGCTTATAATGGAGGAAGTTCATTAAAGGTTGAAGGAAATTTAGAGGCTGCAAATCCAAATCATATAAAACTTTATAGCACAGACTTAGCTATAGAAAATAATTCAACAGAATTATCAATTGTTTATAAAACTGATTCAGTTCCTAATATGAAGGTTGGATTATGTTTTGGAGAAAACTATGATGAGGAAAACTTTACATTCTTTGATGTAAATGCAGTAAGTAATGGGGCATGGACAGAAGTTAAAATACCTTTAGGAGATCATATAGGCAAAACAATTTCTGCAATATCATTAAAGTTTGAAAGTCAGGAAGATATTGAAAACTACAAGATAAATGTAGGACAAATATCTATAGAGGAAACTGCTGAAAATAATAAAGGATTAAAAAATAGCAATGTTGTTTTAGAAGAAACAATGGTTCACAATGCAAACAGTGCAGAAGCTAGAATTTATTGGGATGGATTAGAAGCTGGAAATGATGATGATCTAGCTTTTTATGAAATATATAGAATTAAACCAGATGGTTCTAAAGAACTTATGGGAGCAACTCCAAATGATGCTTACTATGTTCAAGAGTTCAATAGATATGGCGAAGAAATGGAATTTGATATTGAAGTAGTGCCTGTAGATGTAAATTACAATAGAGGAGAAGGAAAGAAAGTAACATTTAATTGGGGAATTCCTAACGATGCCACAGAAATTCCTGAAGAAGAAAATCTTGTGAATTTTGCATTAAATATGCCAGTTAAAGTAAGTGCAGAGGGCGCTGCAGAGCCAGGAATTAAAGCCGTTGATGGTACAGTAGATAATAATAGTAAGTGGTGTGCAGCCGGAGTAAAAGAAGGATGGCTGGAAATTGACTTACAAGAGCCTAAGACTATTCAAAGATGGGTTGTTATGCATGGAGAAGAAGGTGGAGAAGCTAAGGATACTAATACAAAAGATTTTGCTTTAGAGGTTTCATATGATGGTGGAGAAACATATGAAGAAGTTGATGTTGTAACAGGAAATCAGGATGCTGTTACTGATAGAAACTTAGCAGAACCAATAGTGGCTCAACATTTAAGACTTAGAATAGATGACTCAGGTGATTCACCTTGGGCTGCAATAAGAATATATGAATTCCAATTATATGAAGATACATTTGTAGATCAAACAACTGAAATTCCAATGAGATTTGTAGATGCTAAAAATAATAAGGGTGCAAATGACTCTGTATTAGTTACAAGAGGTAAAGAGGGACAAACTGTTAATCTTTATAAATCATTAAATGATGAAACTCCTTTTGTAACTTCTACTATAGGTGCTAATGGTGAAGCTAAATTTGAAGGCTTAGACTTTGGCAAAGATGGTGGCAGAATTTACTATGGAATAGTTGAAGAAGGTAAAGAAGAAAGCTTAAGAATGAGTGTTCCTTTTGAAGGAGAAGAGTGGGAATATTCAAAAGCTCCAGAAAACTTTGAGTTAATTCCTTATAAGGCTCCAGGAATGAATGGAGAAAATCCTAATTATGGTACTTTAAAAATAGAAGATTTAGAAGCTGGAGATGTGGTAAGTATATTCAGTAGTGCTGATTCAATATTCCCAGATAAGGTTAGTATACCTGTGGCTAAAGGTGGAGATACTGCTATATTAGATAGAATACCTGTGAATCAAGAAGGTGGAGTATTCATATTAGAAGTTAAAACAGAAGGCAAAAAAGCTAGAAGAATTGAAGTTCCATATTCAGGATTTGGAGAAATTACAATGGCAATAGAGGAAGGTGCACCAAAAAATCTTAGAACAATTGATGTTCAAAAGAAGAGTGTAAGTCTTGCTTGGGATGTACCAGAAAATACTTATGGATTAGATGGATATATAATTTACAAAGATAATAAAATGGTTGGAGAAGTTTCAATGAGTGAAACTGAATTTACAGTAGAAAAATTAAATAGACACACAATCTATAACTTTAAGGTTGCTGCTAAGTACTCTAATGGAGAAATTTCAGAGAGAGAGTCAATAACAGTAAGAACAGCTAGATAGATAAACTAAAAAGGTTAACAATAATGATATTAGACAGGTTCATATATCCTTTGGATTCTGTCTAATATCATTTTTTTTATTAACTTTTGATTATTTAAAAAAGTTTATATTTTTAATTCTTTATTAATAGCCTAGCTTCTTTAATTATTAATATTGTTATTGAATTTAAGGACTTTATGTTAATATATGCTTGAAGTTTTGGAGGGAAGATAGGTTCTTAATAATATTATTGTAGATAGATAATATGAGTTATAGAATAGATTATATTTGTTATATATTTAAATTAAAAATAAGTTTTTTAAAACTTTAAAGGAATTTGGTTGTATTAGAAGAAATAATTAAGAAACTGATTTAAATATAGGAGGGGAAAATGGAAAGGCAAAAAAGTGATTTGTATCCAAAAAAGAAAGAATCTTTTATACAAATAATAATAGGAGTGTTATTTGGAGTATTAGCTTTCTTTGTATTTCTGTTATATAGCAAGGATATTTTCAATATTAAGACATTAACAGAAAATATACCTTTGTGGGTAAAGATAGTAATATTCATAGTTTCATATATATCTTCTGTAGCATTACATGAATTAGGACATTTTATTGCTTTTATAAAAAATGAAATAAAGATGAGAGCTTTATATATAATGTTTTTATTGTTTATAAAGAATAAAGGGAAGTGGAATTTTAAATTTAGATTTAATGCTGTAATGCTTACAGGAGGTATAGCTATTCCGTATATTCCAGAGATAAAAAGTGAAGAGGAATTAAAGTATTACCAGAAAGCTTTTGCTAAGTCAATTATAGCAGCGCCTATAGTTACAATATTAATACCAATAGTTTTTGGATTAATATCTTTTGGAATAATATCAATTTATCCTAATAATACCCTAAAGGGAATTCTTATATTTATAACAACTGCTTTATTTATTATAAATATATTCTTAGCTTTGTCTTGTTTAATAAAAAATGAACTTGCTATTGGAGATTTTCCTGCTTTTAAGATGTGTAAAGAGGATAAGTATTTTATGGCTATTATGCTTCAACAGTATAGAACTATTCAGGGAGAATATGAATCTAAGAATAGCTATTTAAATAGAATTCTTAATGAGTATATCAAAGAAGAGTTTAAGGAGAAATCTATTAATATATTTACGCTTGGAGTTATAGATAACTCTTTAACTATATCATTAGCTAATAAGGGAGAAGCTCTAAGTAATATAGAGGATTATCTAAAATATTTTGAAGAGAATCCATATGTTTTATTAAATAGCAAGTTAACAAGTGTAAGGATAGTATTATTTAGTGTGATAGAGTATTTAGCTATTGAAAAAGGTGAATTTGATAGGGCTAAATTATTATATGAAAAAGTTAGTGATAAGTTAAATAAAGATAAAAAGAATAAGATTATAGAATATCATATAAAGCAGTGCGAGCATTTATTTGGAATTAAGGATAATAGAGCATTTTTATTAGATAGAAATAATATTAAGGTATCTGAAGAATGGCCAATATGGAGTATATTTGAGGAATATTATGAAGTTGAAGACGAAATAAATGAGAAAATCTTTAAAAGTAGAGTAGTTAATTAGTATTTACAACTCTTTAGAAAGGCATTTTTAGGCTTTTTTCAAGAGTATTTATTTTTTGAGATAACTCCTGGATATCTTTCTTGGCAAGGTGAGTATTGGCTTGTGCATTGCAATGATTTATGTGAATATATAGGTCCTATTGGTACAAAAGAATTAGAAGATATGGGGATACTAAAAGAAGTTTTAGAAGATTATCATGAAAAAGAGCCAATAATGGATATTGAGTATTTTAAAAAACATTTAAGTAAAGATGGAGGTATCGCAGGATATTTATTTAGATGTCTACATTGTAAAAAGTATATAATATGGGTTGATATGTCATAGCGCTAAACCACTATTGTGTAAATTTTCAGCTTAGGTGGCTCTTACCTTTATATATTATAATCTTATAATAATATTATAGAGTAAAGATTTTAGTTATTTATAATATTTATATTTGGAGGATAGTAATATGAAGGTCGGAATAATTATGGGAGGAATTTCTTCAGAGAGAGAAGTTTCTTTAGTAAGTGGAGAGTCAATTTTTAATCATATAGATAAAGAAAAGTATGAAGTAAGTAAAATTATAATAGATAATAAAACTGATATTATAGAAAAAGTCAAAGACATAGATTTTGCTTTATTAGCTTTACATGGAAAGTTTGGGGAGGATGGGACTGTTCAAGCCTTCTTAGATATAATGGATATACTATATTCAGGTTGTGGAGCTTTAAGTAGTGCTTTATGTATGGACAAGAATTTAAGCAAGAAGATATTAAGAGATGAAGATATAAGAACAGCTAAATGGACGACTGTTAAGTCAATAGAAGATATTGATTATGAGAAAATTGAAGAAATAGGTTATCCTGTCTTTGTTAAACCTAATAGTGGTGGATCAAGTGTTGCTACATTTAAAATTCATAAAAAAGAGGATATAGAAGAGGCGGTTAAGGAAGGCTTAAAGTATGATGAGGAAGTAATGATTGAAAAGTTTGTAAGAGGAAGAGAGATTACTTGTCCTATACTAAATAATGAACTTTTCCCAATACTTGAAATAAAGGCTAAAACAGAGTTTTATGATTATGAACAAAAGTATTCAGTAAATGGAGCAGAACATTTACCAGTAACTTTAGAAAAGCCTTTATATGATGAGGTTAAAGAAATGGCATTAAAAGCTTTTAATGCTTTAAAATGTGAAGTGTATGCTAGAGTTGACATGATAGTTTCTGAAGAGGGAGTTCCATATCTATTAGAAATAAATACATTACCAGGGATGACAGCCACAAGTTTATTCCCTCAAAGTGCTGAGGAAAGAGGAATGACATATTCTCAGTTTATAGATTCTATAATAGAAATATCATTGAAGAAGACTAAAAAATAATAGAATAAATATTTATAATAGTTAATAAAATTTAGAAAGTATCAAGTTTTTGATACTTTTTTATTTAGGAATAAATGGAAAATTTTGTTTAAAACACTTTTTTATTTAGGTATAATTAATATATATATATATATAAATTTTTAGATATAAAGTTATTAGAGGGGGATTAAATAACTTAATAATTAATGGTGTGAGGGGATATTTATGAGATATAGAGATTTGTTACGTAAATACAATGAGTATAAAAGTGATGATAAAAAATTTGAATATAAGTATATTTATGATGAAAATTTAGAAAAAATAAATTTAAAATACAGTATTAAGAGTATAGCTGGAGTAGGAAATGAATTTTCACAAATAAAGAATGTAATGACATGGGTACATGATAGTATTAAACACAATGGAGAAGTAGTTATTCCTAGTGAAAATTTAAATATAGATGGAATAATAGAAGGAGGAAGGGAACAAGGTGGAACATGTTTTAATTTAGCTATTGCTTTATCAGAAGCCTATTTATCTTTAGGTTTTAAAAGTAAATATGTTAGATGCAGACCTATGAATTACGAAGATAATCATTGTCATGTTGTCGTGCAAGTTTACTTAAAAAACTTAAAAAAGTGGATAATGATGGACCCTTCTTTTAATTCTTATGTTATGGATTCAAATAAAAATATATTAAATTTGCAAGAAATCAGAGATGCTCTTATTAAGGGAGAGGAGCTTCTAGTTAGTGATGAGATTAATTTGAATGGACAAGTATTTAAAAAAGAAAAATATATAGATTATATAAGTAAAAATATTTTTAGGTTTGAGACTACTCAAATTAGTGGATATAATTCAGAGAATATAAGAGAAAATAAGTTAGTAGAATTAGATCCATTAAATTATGATGGAAAAGATAATAACCTAAAAAAAATATCCTGTGCAGAAAAATATATTAAAGAAAATTTTATAGATGATGAGGATCTTGTTGAGTTTTATAATAATATAAAAGATAGAGCTTTAAATGAAACAATATACACTAATGATAAGGAAATGTTTTGGAATATTTAAATGAAATTAAATAGAGTTTTGAGAGAAGAGCCTATTTAATATAAGCTATGTATAAAATTTATTAGCTTATATTTTAAGAAGGCTTTTTTTGTATATAATAATCAGTATTATAAATATTTATAGACTATTTTAATAATTATTTAAAATGAATTTAAAAACATGTTTAGTTTTTTTATAATTATTAAATAAAATTTTTATATCTAAAAAATCATCTTTCTTAGATGGATAAGATTTATTTCAAATTAAAAAAATTACATTATACTTATATGTAGGAGATGGTTTTATGAAAAAAATGTTAAGCAAAGTTTTTTCTTTAAAATTATTAAATTTATCTGCATGGTTAACAGTAATATTAACTATAATATCAAGAGCTGGGGTTAATTTTGAAGGATATAGAACCTTTGGATTTCCTTATAAATATATAACTCTTGTTCATAGCGGTTCTGACTTTAAATCTAGCTTACTTTTATCATGTCATATAAATTTATTCGCATTTTTAATAAATATAATAACGATGTACATATTAGTTTTAATTGTAGAAATAGTAATAAAGATAATAGATAAAAGAAGAGCAAAAGAAAAATCTATTACTAATTCAGTGTCTAAGGAAAGATGATTAATAGTGTTTAAAGAGTCAATTATTGAAGGGTAATCTTTATTAATTGACTTTTTTTCTTTAGTTACTTTGAATAATATTTAGATATGTTGTATATTAGATGAAAAAGGTAATTAATGTTTATAGCATTAGGAAAAGAGGTAGTAAATGGATTTATTTGTTTCAGATTTAGACGGAACTTTATTAAATAAGGATCAAATTATATCAGACTATTCAAAGAGAGAACTTAATAAATTAATAAACACAGGAGTTAATTTTGCAATTGCAACAGCTAGGAGTCCAGCTACTGTTTCAGAAATTTTAGAAGGAATCAATATAAAAACGCCTGTTGTACTTATGAATGGTGTTATGATTTTTGATGTTGAAAATAAAAAGTATATAGATGTAAAAGAAATAGACAAGGCCAGTGTTAAAGAGGTAATTAAAATACTTGAAGAGTATAATAAGACATTTTTTCTTTATGGAATAAAAGATGATTATTTATGGGTTTATCATAAAGATTTTACTTATGATTTTGAAAAGGAATATTATGAGGAGAGATGTAATAAGCCTCTTAAGTCATTTAAGAAGGTTGAAAGTTATTTAGATGTTTTAGAAGATAATCAAATAGTAAATTTCGTGTTTTTTGAAAATGATGAAGCTATAGCTAAAGAATTATTTGGGAAGATAATGAATGTACAAGGGGTTACAGGTAACTGCTATAAAGATATATATAATGATGGAGCTTTCTTCTTAGATATTTATAATAAAGATGCTTCTAAAGCTAATGGAATAAAGTTTCTAGCAGATTATGTAGAACATAGTAAGGTTATAACTTTTGGTGATGGAGAAAATGATGTTCCTATGTTTGAAATAGCAGATGAATGTTATGCTTTAGAAAATGCTTCAGATGATTTAAAGGCTATAGCAACAGAAGTTATTGGTAATAACAATGATGATGCTGTTGTTAAGTTCTTAATTGAAAGATTAAAATAGACCATAGTGTATCTATTAGCAACTTTAATTATAAATAGCTAATAGATATTGTTTTTTATTATATTTATATAAATAGGAGGAAAAATGAGAGCAGATTTTGATTTGCCTATATTTGATAAAGAGAAATTAGAAAAGGTAGAGAAAATTATTGATGGAATATGTTAAAATTGTAGTGATTATATATTATGGCCAGGAAAATGTCGGGTTAATGAGAATCTTACACCAAAAGAGTTAGCTAAAAGAATACTTAAAGATTCAAAAGAAAAAATAATATATCTATAAAAAATAACTTATATTTGTAGTATAAAAGTAAACAAAATTTAGTGTAAATAAGAATATCTAATAAATTCGAAGGTTTAGGCTTTCTATAGAGGTTTGATTGAGAAAATATAGAGGAGTATAATAATTTTAAGGTACATAATTTAATTATGTATTAAATCTTTGCTTAAAGGATATAAATATAATAATATATTTATACTTAAGGGGGAGAATATTATGTTTAAAGAAAAACTCAAAGATTTATTAACTCAATGTGGTACTGTAGAGTTAGTTCTCCATGATGATGAACTAAATTTATATGCCATGACACTATGTGAAGAGTGCCAATGCGATGTAATAAAAGAGCTAGGTATAAAAGGAACTGGAGTAGAAAATTTAAAAGATATAGTACATTCTTTAGGATATGATTTTGTTTCCTTAAAAGAATATTATGAAACTGGAACTTGTGATGAATATGGCAATAAAATGACTTGTTGTTGTAATGATGATTCTTATAAGATTGTTAAGGTTAATTTTAACAAAGACAATGAAGATGATTATTACATGGCATGGGCAACCATCTAAAAGCTGCTTAATTAGTGGCTTTTTTTATTTGTATCCAGTTTTACTCAAAAAAAGACCAGTTATACATAAAATATTGTTTAAGGTATTTTGGTGAGTTAGCATTTTATTAGAAGTGTTTAAAAAATACTTTATTAATTTATAATTTTTGCTATATGTTTTTTCTCAAGAAAACTTTAATCTTTAAAATATAGTAAAAAAGTCAAATAATTTTAAACTATTTGTTTCTGTTTTGTACTTTTTACAATTTTTTATTTTTGTAAAATTAACTTGTACAATTAAATTGAATGGGGGATAAACTTATGAGAAAAGGAGTAAAATTTGGCCTTTTTTTTAGTGTACTTATATGCTTAGGTACTTTTGTAGGCTGTAAGTCATTAAATGAAAAACATGTTGAAGCAACGGAGAGTAAAGAAGTTACAAACATTAAAGGGTCAGATGATGAAAAGACTAATGAGAAAAAAACAAATGAATTGGAATACTTATCTTTTGAGGAAGATCCAAATGCTGAGGATGCTAAAGTTGTATCAGAATATACTAATGGTCTTTTAAAAGGAACATTACAGTATCCAGTAAGAAAAGATGGAAAGAAAGTAGCATATTTAACTTTTGATGATGGACCATCAACAACTAATACACCAGAGGTTTTAAACATATTAGATAAATATAATATAAAAGGAACCTTTTTTGTAACTGGAAATTCTATAAGTGCTGGTGATAAATCAAAGGATTTATTGAAGCAAATCGTAAAAAATGGACATGCTATAGGAAATCATACATATAGTCACGATTACAAATACCTTTATCCTAATAGAAAAATGAATGTTAATAATATAATTTCAGATATAAATAAAAATAATGAATTAATGAAAGAAGTATTAGGAAAAAACTTTTCAACAAGAGTAGTTAGATTTCCAGGAGGATATTGGTCTTGGCAAGAAAGAACTCCTATGAAAGAGAAAATGATGGAAGTGGGAATTCAAAATATTGATTGGAATGCTTTAAATGGAGATGCAGAAGGAAAGAAGAAAAATTCTACTGAGTTAGTGGAATTTGCTAAGAAAAGTATAGATTCTTTAGGACCTAATGCAGATAATGTAGTAATTTTAATGCATGATACTTATGGAAAAGAAGAAACTGTTAAAGCATTACCAAGCATAATAGAATATTTACAAAGCAAAGGTTTTGAGTTTAAAAGCATTAAATAAATATAGAATATATTTTCAGAAGTATTTTAAAAACTACTAGAGACTGTAGGGAAATCTGTGTAAAAACAAATTTCCCTACAGTTTTTTTGAATACTTATATGGAGAGTTTGGAACAATATTCTTAATGTTTTTAAAGAGGAATTCAAGTGAGTAAAGAAATTAATTAACAAGAAGAAATTAAAAAGTGTAAATCTGTTGAAGATTTAGTGGGTAAGAATGGATTAATGCAATTTAAAAAGAATATTTTTTATAATTTAGTAAAAAAATATGAAAATAAATTGACATGATAAACTATAATTAGTGATTAATTATGATATGTAAATTAAGTGAGATTAAAAGAGAATTATTTAATATTAATATTGTTTCGACTACACTAAATAAAGAAAAAATAAGTAGCGATGAAAAAACTTTTTGTGATTTTGAAGTTGTATAGAGATGAATTATATAATTTTTTATTTTTAGAAAATATTTGAAAATAACTCAAAAAATTAGTATAAGTGTAGAAAATACTCTTTATTTAGCATAAATCCATATTTTTAGGTTTTATCCATTTAATAAAATTTGTATTTAAATATAAAAAGTTGTAAAATTAATGAAAAGCTTGTAAAATTAATTTAAGATAAAATAAATAAATTTTATCGCAAAAAATAAAAAAATAGGAGGTATATATATGGTAGGAATTATTCTTGCTAGTCACGGAGAGTTTGCTAAAGGAATACTGCAATCTGGCTCAATGATTTTTGGAGAACAGGAAAATGTAAAAGCGGTTACATTGATGCCTAGTGAAGGACCTGATGATATTAAAGCAAAAATGAAAGAAGCAATTGCATCCTTTGACAATCAAGATGAGGTTTTATTCTTAGTTGACCTATGGGGAGGAACACCATTTAACCAAGCAGATAGTCTAGTTGAAGAACATAAAGATAAATGGGCAATCGTAGCTGGTATGAATCTACCAATGGTTATTGAAGCCTATGCTTCACGTTTTTCAATGGAATCAGCACAAGAAATTGCGGCTAGTATCATAAAAACAGCTAGAGAAGGAGTTAAAGTTAAGCCAGAATCATTAGAACCTGCGGATTCTGATAAACCTGTTGAAGATTCTGCTCAACAATCTAATGTAGGTGCACCTGGATCATTTGAATACGTTTTAGCGCGTATTGATTCACGTTTGCTTCATGGTCAAGTAGCAACTGCTTGGACAAAAACTGTGCGTCCAACAAGAATTATAGTTGTATCAGACGATGTAGCTAAAGATGAACTTCGTAAGAAATTGATTCAACAAGCTGCTCCTCCAGGGGTTAAAGCTCATACTGTTCCGGTTAGTCAAATGATTAAACTTGCAAAAGATGATAAACATTTTGGAGGACAACGTGCATTGCTTCTTTTTGAAAATCCAGAAGATGTACTTAGAGCAGTAGAAGGAGGAGTACCTCTAAAGACAATTAATGTTGGTTCTATGGCACATTCTCCAGGAAAAGTTCAACCAAATAAAGTACTTGCTTTTAATCAAGAAGATATCGATACTTTCAATAAACTTAAAAAAGCTGGATTAGATTTTGATGTTCGTAAAGTTCCAAATGATTCAAAAGGAAATATGGATGAAATTCTTAAAAAAGCACAAGAAGAATTAAAAAAATTAAAATAATATAAATTATTTTAATAGAAAAAGGAGGATTAACAATCGTGGATCTAAATATATTTCAAGTAATATTAGTTATTATTATTGCATTTTTAGCTGGGATGGGAGGTATCCTAGATGAATTCCAATTCCAACAACCTCTAGTTGCTTGTACTTTAATCGGATTAGTTACAGGTAACTTACTACCATGCTTAATCTTAGGTGGTAGTCTTCAAATGATTGCCTTAGGTTGGGCAAATATAGGTGCTGCCGTAGCACCAGATGCAGCCTTAGCATCTGTTGCAGCTGCGATTATTCTAGTTCTTAGTGGAGAAGGTCAAGCAGGAATTCCTTCAGCTATCGCTATAGCAATTCCACTAGCAGTTGCAGGATTATTACTAACAATCATTTGTCGTACAATAGCTACAGCATTTGTACATTTTATGGATGCTGCCGCTAAAGAAGGAAATATAAGAAAAGTTGAAATGTGGCATATTATTGCTATTTGTATGCAAGGTGTACGTATAGCACTTCCAGCTGCATTAATCTTACTAATTGGCGCTGGTCCAATAAGTTCATTACTTGCTTCTATGCCTGCTTGGTTAACAGATGGTTTAGCAGTAGGTGGTGGAATGGTTGTAGCTGTTGGTTATGCAATGGTAATCAACATGATGGCAACAAAAGAAGTATGGCCATTCTTTGCAATTGGTTTTGTATTAGCAACTATTCCTCAAATTACACTTATAGGATTAGGTGCAATCGGTGTAGCTTTAGCTCTTATTTACTTAGCACTTAGTAAAAAAGGTGGCTCAGGTAATAGTGGATCAAATATGGGAGATCCTATAGGCGATATTATAGATAGATACTAAGGAAGGAGATAAGACGAAAATGGAAAAAAAATTAAAGTTAACAAAAAGAGACCGTCTTTCTATTTGGTGGCGTTCAACTTTCATTCAAGGATCTTGGAACTATGAAAGAATGCAAAATGGTGGTTGGGCATATTCATTAATTCCTGCCATCAAAAAATTATATAAAACTAAAGAAGAAAGATCAGCAGCATTAACACGTCACTTAGAGTTTTTTAACACTCACCCATATGTAGCATCACCTATTATTGGTGTAACATTAGCATTAGAAGAAGATCGTGCAAATGGAGCACAGGTAGATGATGTAACTATTCAAGGGGTTAAAGTTGGTATGATGGGACCTTTAGCTGGTATTGGAGATCCTGTTTTCTGGTTTACTGTTAGACCTATATTAGGAGCATTAGGTGCTTCACTTGCTATGGCAGGTAACATATTGGGGCCAATTATATTCTTCTTAGGTTGGAATATTATTCGTATGGCATTTACTTGGTACACACAAGAGTTTGGTTACAAAGCAGGTTCTCGTATTACAGAAGATTTATCAGGTAATTTATTACAGGATATTACAAAAGGGGCATCTATACTTGGTATGTTCATATTAGGGTCATTGGTAAATAGATGGGTATCCATTAAATTTACACCAGTAGTATCATCTGTTCAGTTAAGCCCAGGTGCTTATATTGATTGGAATAGTCTTCCTGCTGGAGCAGAAGGGGTTAAACAAGCTTTATTGCAACAAGCTTCTGGATTATCATTAACTCCTGATAAGGTTACAACATTACAAGGTAACTTAGATTCATTGATTCCTGGACTTGCAGGATTATTATTAACATTCCTTTGTATGTGGTTACTTAAGAAGAAAGTATCTCCAATTGTCATTATTCTTTCTTTATTCGTAATCGGTATTGTTTTCCATGTAATAGGTTTAATGTAATATTTTTATTTAGCCTAGGTTAATGTAATATTTTTTACTTAGCCTAGGCTTTTCTTAAACATAAAGAAGCTAAAGTAGAGTAAGAAAAATAATTTTTGTGATATTATAGAATGGAAGAATAAGTACTTAAATTTAAATTCTAATTAAAAAATAAATAAAGTTAGTATTAAATTTAATGAGCACATTAATTATATTTATCTGATTTTTTTGTTAATGGCTTTTTAATTCTTTTAAGAAATATATAGATAAAATAAAATTGTTATACTAAGTAGAAAGAGGTAGAACGTATGATTCAATCACTCAATACAAAGGTGGATCTAGTAGTTGATGCAACAGCTTTTACAGGCCTTGCGGATTATGGGAAAATAATGATTGGTGACAAAGGTTTTGAATTTTATAATTCTAGTGATTACCAAAAATTCATTCAAATTCCTTGGGAAGAGGTTGATTATGTCATTGTGTCAGTAATACTAAAAGGAAAGTGGATTCCACGATATGCAATAAAAACAAAGAAAAATGGTACATATTCTTTTGCTTCTAAGGAAACAAAGAAAGTACTTCGTACTGTTAGAAAATATGTTGACCCAGATCACATGGTTAAGTCGTTAAGTTTTTTTGATGTTGTCAAAAGAGCGGTAAAATCATTATTTAAGAAGAAATAATATTAAAGAGTTTTGTATTTGGTATAACAAAATAGATATAAAACAGAGAACCAGATGGGTCTAGATCTATATCAATATTTTGGATACAAAAATTCAAACTTATATATTGGTATTGTAACTATTAGTGTGAAAAAAATGAAGATGGTCATTACAAGCTCTTTTAATATAATATATACGAAAAAAATAAAAAACCTAAAAAGAAGTAGCTTTATAAGAAAATTAAAGGCTACTTCTTTTATATATATATAGTGAACATATGAAAAAACAAGAAGAAATATATAAGTTTTTAGTAGAATTTATAAGATGAAAGGGGGTTCCTCAAACTGTCAGCGAAATAACTCAAACATTAAATATAAAATCAATTTTAACTCTTTATAGACATTTAGAAATATTAGAAAAAAAGAACTAATAGATTGTGGAAAAGAACCAAATAAAGCTAAAAAAGAGCTATAAAAGGTATAAGTCTAAATGTATATTTAAGTTATGATAATATAGTAGCATTAATTTTTAAAAACATTCTTTTAAATTAATATCTTTTTCAAATTTTTTACCATATATATTTTCCCAAGAGAATTTTAATTTATAATTTTTTAATTTACTAATAATATCATTATCAGTAGCACCGTTGAGTAGTATAACTTTTTTATTTTCTGAATATTGTCCACTGTAATTTTCAGAAATGCTACTACCACCTCCACCTATAGGTTGAATATTTGAATTGTAATCAAAGAAATCAAGCAATTTATCTTTTTCTACTTTAAAGTTTTTTATAAATAAGGGAAAACTTTTAACTGATATTGAAATATCTACATTTCTATAGTTAGTACTATCTTTTGCATTCCAATTTTCATCAACAAAATTATTAGCATACATATCTTCTTCTGTTAATTTAGATATTGAAGCATCTACTTTTATCTTTGGTGAAAATAAATTTAGGCTAAGAAGTAAGAGGATACTTAGAATAAATAAAAACAGAGTTTTTAAATATGGAAATTTTTTATTAAGAGCCTCAAAGTCGTTTAGATTCATTTCATAAAAGTTTATCAAGAAAAACACCTCTTTTCTTAAAATTACCAATTAAGCAAATTATAGCATAAAACCTAGAGAGATTATTCTTTAAATTTATTAAATAGTATTTGGAAACAATAATTATATATTAAATATTAGAGAGGAGGATTTAGTAAGAGGTCAGTACTTTTACTAAAGCACATATATGTTTGTTCCAAAGAGAGTTATATTTGAAAAAGGATCTTTAGATTATAAGTTAGGAAAAGATATATATAGATTTTTTAAAGAAAAACCAGTAGAAATTATAAATTTAACATCTAATAGAGCAAAATCATCTATTCCAGGTGAAAATCTTCATGAGCAGTATAGAGAAGGAAAGAAAACCTTAGTTGTAGGAGTTAAAAAGAGTATGAAATTTCAAAGTTGTAAGCCTTCTGCTCATTATCAATTACCTTTAGTTTCAGGATGCATGGGACAATGTGAATATTGTTATTTAAATACTCAGTTAGGGGATAAACCTTTTGTTAGAGTACATGTTAATATAGATGAAATTTTAAAGCAAGCTGATAAATATATTAAAGAGAGAAAGTACGATGTAACAATATTTGAAGGGGCAGCAACTTCAGATCCAATTCCTGTTGAACCATATACTAAATCTTTGGCTAAATGCATAGAGTATTTTGGAAAAGAAGAGTTTGCTAGATTTAGGTTTGTTACTAAATATAATGATATAGATAGCCTTTTAAACTTAAATCATAATGGTCACACAGAAATAAGATTTAGCATAAATACAGATAAAGTAATAAATGATTATGAACATGTAACTTCTTCAGCAAAAGTAAGAATTGAAGCTGCTGGTAAGGTTGCAAGGGCAGGATATCCTTTAGGATTTATAATTGCACCAGTATTTTTATATAAAAATTGGAAGGAAGAGTATAAGGAGCTTTTAGATATGCTAAGAAGCGAAATTCCAATAGAACAAGATAAAAATTTAGGTTTTGAAGTCATAAGTCATAGATATACCATAAAGGCTAAAAATAGAATAATTGAAATATTTCCAGATACCTCACTTCCTATGAATGAAGAAGAAAGAAAATTTAAATATGGTCAATTTGGTTATGGCAAATATGTTTATAATAAAGAAGATATGCAAGAAATAAAAGAATTTTTTAAAGAAGAAATTGAAAAGCGTTTTCCTTTAAGTGTAATAAGGTACATAATATAATTAATCATACAAATAGGCCTTTAAGGGAGATAAGATAAATATGGTATTAATTTTTGAGAGGTTAATAAATAATATTAACTCATATTTTGACAATAAAATTGAAAAGCATAAAAAATACAAGAATTAAATTAAAATTGGTGCTAATAGTATTTTTAGTAGCTACATTTATTGTACTAATTAAATATGAAGATTGTTTTTATCATAGATATAATTAAAAATTAGGCTAAATAATAGGATAGGTCTTTTAAAAAGTTCCTATCCTAAATTTTTTAGTAAAATAAAAAAACTAAAGTAATATATTAACATAAATTCTAAAATAAGTGATAAAATTATAGGAGAAGAGAGAGGGGGAAATGAAAAATATAAGAAGAACTATAGTGATATTTTCAAAGTTTGAAAATATAAAAATTATTGATGATATAAGAAAAAACATGACTCTTTAGAGAAATATAAATCTGTATGGTTAAATGATAATATCCACAAAAAGAGGTCTGGGATATTTTTTAATAATATTAGGAAATTATAATTTAAATTAATTTCATAACTTATGAATTTACATCTTTATTATAGGATTAGGTAATTATAGAGTATAAAGATGTTAAATTTCTTATATTAATTATTGATAATTAATATAAGGTTTTATAATAGTTTTAATAATTTTGGGAAAAGGGGGATAGAATGCTACCTTAACTTTGTATTGTTATTAAAATATTTCAATAAATATAGGTAGCAGAGTGGTTATGCTTAAAGAGTTAAATGAAAAAATAAAAGAGTGCCGTGAAAATATAGCTTTAAAAGAAATTCTTGAAAAGAAGAGTTTAATTCTTAATGAGGATTTAAATAATAAAGAAAAAGAACTATTTGAGCTTGAAAAAAGTCTGAAAAAGGAATTAAAGGATGTTCAAAAGCTTAAGACGCTTTCATTTTCAAATTTAATGGCTAGTTTACTAAGAAATAAAGATGAAAAATTAGCGAAAGAAGAAAAAGAATATTTAGAGGCAAAGCTTAAATATGATAGCTTTAAGTCCAAGGTTGAGAATTTGAAACATGATATAGAAAGTACTAATGAGAGATTAGGTTATTTAATCAATATTGAAGGAAGATATAAAGATCTTATAAGTGAGAAAAGGGAATTAATTAAAAAATTAAATTTAAATATAAGAGATGAGATAATTCATATTGAAAATGAAATAAAAGAATTATTAAGTAGCAAAACTGAAATTTCAGAGGCTTTAAGAGAGGCTAATAATTGTTTAATGATTAGTAAAGAAGTTAAAGACTCTTTAGATAGTGCTCATAGTTGGGGAACATATGACATAATCGCAGGAGGAATGATTTCCTCTGCAGTTAAACATAGTAGAATTGATGATGCTAAGACTTATATGGAAAGGCTTAGTTATGCTGTGGAAAGACTTAATAAAGAACTAGGAGATATTGATGTTTCAGTATTTAGTAAAAGATTAAATATAAGTGGACTTTCATATACCTTTGATATTTTCTTTGATAACATATTTACTGATTTTTCTGTCCAAGGAGAAATAAATGATTCTTTATATAAGATTGAAGACTTTCAGAATAAGATGATAAAGT
The DNA here is from genome assembly GCF_057782475.1 of Clostridium sp. LIBA-8841. Lineage (NCBI taxonomy): Bacteria > Bacillati > Bacillota > Clostridia > Eubacteriales > Clostridiaceae > Clostridium > Clostridium sp. LIBA-8841. The sequence continues at coordinate 1,246,708 of NZ_CM173488.1, forward strand.
TAATAAATAGATTAGAAGAAAAAGAAAATATTATAAATGTAAAAATTAATACTTTGAATGATAAATTAGAAAAAATTATTGAGAAAAATTAATTAGAAATAAAATATATGTATTACTTTAAATTAAACTATAAATTTTACGTTGCTGAATAAAGTAATACATATATTTACAATAAGTTAGGGGTATGCTATATTCAGTTTAATAGGGAACAATTAAATTTTGATGAAGAGGAGGAGAAGTTGCTAATAATTTTAAAAACTTATGATTTGTAATTTTTTAAAAGTGTTAGTAATAGAAGAGACATGCAAATGATTAAAGAAATAGATGAAAAAATCAAAAAGTATAGAAATAATAAGGTACTTAAAGAAGCTTTGGAAAATAAAATTTCATCAATAGAAGAAGCTTTAAGCAATAAAGAAGATGAATTGAAAGTTTTAGAAAAAAATTTGATTAAGGAAGAAAAAGATGTAGAAAGGCTAAAATCATTTTCTTTCTCAAACTTAATGGCAAGTATAATGAATAATAAAAAAGAAAAATTAAACAAGGAAGAGAAAGAGTACTTAGATGCTAAATTGAAATACGATAATTTAAAATCAGATATTAAAAACTTAAACAATGATTTAGAGGAAGAAAAGAAAAAGTTAAGAGAGCTACAAGTAGAGGATAATCAATATGAAGCTCTTATAATACAAAAAATAGATATATTAAAAAGAAGTAATTTAGATGTTAAAGATGAGATAATTAAATATGAAAATGAAATCAGCTCTCTTTTAAATGAAAAAGTTTTGGTTTTAGAAGTTTTAAATAAAGCAGAAAATGCTCTCATGATAGCTGATGAAATAAAAAGCGCTTTAGAAGGTATTGAAAATTGGGGACCATATACTATTGTAGGTACAGGGATAATAAATTCCATAGAAAATAGTGAAAAAATAGATTATATAAAATCTACTATGGAAAGATTAAGTTATTCTGTTGAGATGTTAAACGAAGAATTAAAAGCTGTTAGAAAAACAATGTCTTTAGAAGATAAGGATATTAGTGGAACTGCTTATATTTTCGATCACTTCTTTAATTGTATGCTTAATGATTTTTCAGATAAAGAAGATACAAAAGGCTCATTGTATGAAATTTATGAACTTGAAGGTGAAATAAGAAGAATAGCGGAAAAATTAAAAAATGAACAAATAAGAGTTAATATGAAAATTAAAGAATTAAATGAAAAGTTAGAAAATATAGCTAGAACAGTAAGTTGATTAATATATATATATTAATCATATAGTTTTACAACAATAGCTTTTTAAAAGTACTAAGAAAATTTAAGATTTAATATAAAAAAAGATATTTGTGTGACTTAGTCACATAAGTATCTTTTTTTTAGAATTATAATAAGGTCATGAGGAAGATTAAAAATTAATTTCTTTAATAAAAGGAAATATTGATTTATATAAAGAGATTAAATCTAAATAAAATATGGTATGAGAAGCGGAGGAAAAAATTATGTTTTCATTTTTAAGAAGAAGTTCGGCAGAAAGTATAAATGTTAATGATTTAGATTCTATGTTAGGAAAAATAAATTTAATAGATATAAGAGAACCATATGAATATAAATTAAGAGCTTTAAAAAATTCTAAAAATATTCCTATGGGAGATATATTAGGAAATCCATCAAAATATCTAGATAAAGATAAGAAATATTATATAATGTGCCAATCAGGAGGAAGAAGTTCAAGAGCAACAAGTACTTTAAGTAAAGAAGGATACGATGTTGTAAATGTGTCAGGTGGTATTGGTTCATATGTAGGTACAAAACTTAAGTAGTTTGTAAGATGTATTTTATGAAGAAAAATTATTAGAGTGTTCGATAAATTTTAGAGAAATTTGGAGGTATAAATATGAGAAGAAAGATTTTAATAGTTGGAGGAGTTGCTGGAGGCGCTTCTGTAGCAGCAAGACTAAGAAGACTTAGTGAAGAAGATAAAATTATAATGTTTGAAAAGGGACCTAATGTATCATTTTCAAACTGTTCACTTCCATATAATTTAAGTGGAACCATAGGAGAAGCCAATAGACTTATTCTTATGAGTCCAGAAAAGTTTTTAGCACAATATAACATTGAAGCTAGAGTAAATAATGAAGTTGTTTCTATAAATAGAGATAAAAAAGAAGTTACTGTAAGAAATCTTGTTACAGATGAAACTTATACAGAATCTTACGATAAATTGGTATTGTCTCCAGGGGCTAAGCCTATAATTCCTAATATTTCAGGAATAGAGAAGGTTAATGTATTTTCAATAAGAAATGTTGTAGATATAAATAAACTAAATACTTTTGTTAAATCAGATGGTGTTAAAGATATTACTGTAATAGGTGGAGGATTTATTGGAGTTGAGGTTGCTGAAAATTTAAAAGAAGCAGGATTTAATGTAACTTTAATAGAAGCTATGGATCAAATATTAAAATCTTTTGATTATGATATGGTTCAAATTATTCATAAAGAATTATATGACCATGAAATTAATCTAATATTAGGACAAAAGGTTACATCATTTGGTGAGAATGAGGTTATACTTGAGTCTGGAAAGAAAATAAAGGCTGATGCTGTTATTATGGCAATTGGAATAGCGCCGGAAACTGAGCTTGCAAGAGAAGCAGGATTAGAAATAGGAGTAACTGGTGCTTTAAAAGTGAATCAAAACTATGGAACAATAGATGAAGATATTTATGCTGTAGGAGATGCTATTGAAGTATTTAATGCATTAACTCAATCACAGGCAAAGATTTCATTAGCAGGGCCAGCTCAAAAGGAAGCTAGAAATGCGGCTGACCACATAAACGGATTACCAGTTTTAAACAAAGGATATATTGGTTCATCAGCAATAAAAGTCTTCGATTATAATGGAGCATCAACAGGATTAAATGAAGGATTAATAAAGGCTTTAAAAATGAATATAGAATATGGAATAGTTAGAGTTATACCATCAGATAAGGTTGGAATAATGCCAGGAAGTCATCCAATTCATTTTAAATTAATTTATGAGGTTCCTACAGGAAGAGTTTTAGGAGCACAAGCTATAGGAAAAGGTGATATAACTAAGAGGGTAGATGTAGTTGCAACTGCTATAAAATTTGGAGCGACAGTGGATGATTTAAGAGACTTAGAGCTTTGTTATGCACCACCATTTGATACTGCTAAGGATGCTGTAAACTATGCAGGTTATGTAGGATCAAATTTATTAAGAGAATCATTTAAACAGGTAAATGTAGATAAAGTAAGAGAGTTAGTAGAATCAGGAGCTTATATTATAGATGTTAGAGAAGAAGGAGAATTTGCAAGAGGTCATATAAAAGGAGCAAAAAATATTCCTCTTAGCCAATTAAGAGAAAGAGTAAATGAAATTCCAAAGGATATACCAGTTTACGTGCATTGCAGAACTGGTCAAAGAAGTTATAATGCAGCTTTAGTTCTTCAAAACTTAGGATATAGTAATATAACTAATATAGCAGGAAGTTTCTTGGCACTTTCTTTCTACGAATATTTTAATGATAAGACAATGAATAGAGAGCCAATAGTAACAGAATATAATTTTAATTAATATTAAATAAGGAATTAAAAGTTTTATGAGTGGTGTAAGGTTTATGCCACTCATAATTAAATTTAGCTACAGGGTATCCTTAATTTCTGTAGTTTTAATACTTTCATTGTTTTTAGATAAGTCTTTTTTTAGTTCATCAAGCTTAGTTATAATTAGTCGTGTGCAATGTATTACTACTGTTAAAACAAGAATTAATGATGCCAATTCAATTGATGGTAGCACTAAAGAAATTAAAAATAAGCCTGCAATTGAAATGATTATGGATAAAAATATTGATTCTAATAATTCTTTCATATAAAACCTCCATATTTTTACATATAACATAAGTATATCATTAAAAAGTTAGAAAAAAATATGTGTATATTTAATTAACGAAATTTTTAAAGTTATATTTTAAAGGACAATATTTTCATAATAGAATTATTAATAACTTGTAGTAAAAATTAATTAAAAAGAAAAATTAAAATTTTATATAATTCATTTAATAAGCTAATGATTAAAGATGTATTAAGAAAGTTTAAATTAATATTCCCTTAAATTGTTTTTTCATAATACCTATGATAATCTGTTGAAGAATAAATTTAATGTTAAGTGTATTCTATTAATATTATTAAAGCTAATTGTAAAATTAAAAAGATAATATAGGTTAAAGGGGAATTAGTGTGAGAAAAAAGAGAATAAAAATTGTTATTATTACGGCTACAGTTATTTTATTGGTAGGAACAACCGGGATAGTTGTTTCTGAAGCTAGAGAAAGAGCAAAATATAATAATTTAATTTCAAAAGCATTAGCTGAATTTGAAGCTAATAATTATGAAGAGGCTAAAAATCTATATATAGAAAGTACGAAAATAAAAGAAAATACAGAAGTTAATAAGAAGCTTGAAGAGATATCTGATATAGAAGTTCAAGAGGAAAAGATTAAATTAGCAACTGAAATTTATGATGAAGATAAGCTAGATGAGGCCTTAGATATATTAAATACAACCAATGAAGGCACTGTAGAAGTTATAAACACAGAATTAAATAGCTTAAAAGATAAGATAAACAAAGAGATTGAGAAAAAGAAGGAAGTTGAAAGAATAGCAAAAGAAAAAGAAGAAGAGGAAAGAAAAAAAGCTGAAGCTGAAAAGAAGAGAATTGAGGAAGAAAAACAAAGAGTAGAGCAAGAAAAAACAGCTAAGAAGGAACAAGAATTAAAAGAAAATGAAAACAAGCAGGCTAGTTTAAAAACATACTATTATAAAACAAATATCTCAGAGAATGAGAGAGGAGAAAAGCCAGGATTTCCATACATAACTTATGGAGAAGCCGAAAAGGTTATTGCAAAGGCTTATTTTAAACGCTATCCGGAACATTCAGGAGAGAACTTATTTATGTATATAACTCCAGCAGATGGTTCTTTTTATGGTAATATATTTTTCAATGGAGAACATACTAGAACCTATGAGCTTAATGCTTTAAATGGAGATATTCATCAAGATCATAAACTTCCTGATTATACTTATGAATACCCAGAAGGAACACCTAGAAATAATGCATCAATAAAATTTTAATAAAAATAGAAGGTTTCAGAGGTTATATAAATAGTATTACTTTTAATTATAGTAGAAGGAATATTATTGATAAATAGGTTGAAAAGAAAATGAACTGAAATTATTTGGGGAGTATATAAGTTTGATATACTCCCTTTTAAAGTTTTTAGATAGTTAATTAAACTAGTGATTCATTGCTTATAGACTTTTTATTAAGGCTTATTTTAGCAATTATTAATGTGCATATGAATGCTAGGAAGTCTGAAATAGGGAAGGCTATCCATATACCCCATATGTCAAGGTTAAATAATAATGGTAGTATTATTGAAAGTGGAATAAAGAAAATAAATTGTCTTAGTAAAGATAAAATTAATGATTCTTTTCCTCTTCCTGTTGATTGATAGAAACCAATAGATGTTAGGTATATGCCTAGTACTGGATACATAATTATATTACTTTTCAATACCTTACTTCCTTCAGTTATTAGAATAGCATCTGTTGTGAATAATTGCATGAATATATCAGATTTTATTAATATTATTAAGGTGAAAATTGTAGCAATACAAGTTGATATTATTAATGTTAATTTAAATGTATTCTTAACCCTAGTCGTGTTTTTAGCTCCAGTATTAAAACCAACAATAGGCTGCATTCCTTGAACCAGTCCAGATAAAGGCATTTGTATAAACAAGGTAAGTTTGTACACTATTCCATATATGGATAAGGCAAGATTTCCACCATATTTAACTAAGGAATGATTTAGTAGTAATGTAACTAGACTAATAGATACTTGAGTTATGAAAGCAGAGGAACCTATTGCAATAATTTCTTTAAATATTGAAAAATCAAATTTTATATACTCAAATTTAATTTTTACAGAGGATTTATTTAATAAATAATAAACTAAATATGAAAAGCTTAGTGATTTAGAAATTGATGTTGCTAAACCAGCACCAACTATTCCCATATTAAATTTGCATATGAACAAATAGTCTAGAATTATGTTTGCAACCATTCCAATACTCATACAGCACATAGCATCCTTTGCACTTCCTTCAGCTCTTGTTATATTATTAGCTGCTACACAAATTGGAAAAAATAAAACTCCAGGAAGTATTGACTTAGCATAATCCATTGCATAAGGTAAGACTTCATTACTAGCACCAAGAAATTTTACAAGTTCCTCCAAAAATATAAATCCAAATACTAATGTAAATATTGAAAAGGAATATACTAATAAAATTAGATTACCAAAAGCTTTATTAGCTCCCTCTAAGTCATGTTGTCCAATTTTTCTTGAGAAAATTGAAGCTGTACCAATACCAATTAATGCTGCCAGTGACATCATAATCATTTGTAAGGGAAGGTATATGGATACACCTGCAATTCCTAAAGCACCAACTTCACGACCTACAAAGATTGTATCAACAATGTTATATATAGCATTAACAAGCATAGCAAGGGTTGCTGGAATGCTTAATTTCATTAAGGCAGTTAGAATTTTTTCTTCGCCTAAAATATAATCATGATTCATCTAATATCTCCTATAATAGTTGCTTTATACAACTATTATATTTAATTAAGTTGTAAAAGGAGATTGTTTTATTTTGTAATTTTATTTGCTACTATAAATATAGAGAGTTTTACTAGGAGGAAATGCTGTGAAAATCTTATATGATGATCAACTATTTGGAAAATTTATAACTGGAATATATAGAAATAATGTTTATTATATAGGTAAAAATCTTGAAAGATTTAATATAAATAAAAGTGAGTATATTTATCTTATTAAGGTTTATAACAAAGAAGGTATATGCCAAGATGAAATTGTTAATCTTTTAAAGGTAGATAAATATGAGGTTGCTAAAGGTGTTAAATCTTTAATTGAAAAAGGGTATTTATATAAAGAAAAAGATGAAGTTGACAAGAGAAAGCACAGGCTTTATTCAACAGATAAGGCAAAGGAAATAGAAGAGGATATTAGAAATGTTCTCCGTAATATGTCAGAAATACTTACAGAAGGATTTAATAAAGAGGAAAAAGAGTTAGCTTTAAAAATATTAAAAAAAATGGATATGAATATAAGAGAAGAGGTAAAAAAAATAAAACCTAGTAGATAAATAAGTTTGGTAGTGAGAAAACCTAGAAACAATGCATAAATAAGATTTTAATAAAAGCTATGTTTTAAGTGAATGTTTATTTTAAGCTAGCCCTTCAGACCTAGCTTAATTTCGCAAAGTATTGCTCATTAAGATGGTCTTACAGTCATATCTTAAAATCAACACTAATTTAAAAAGAGCCTAAAAAAATAAAAAGGAGTGAGTTTTAGATATGAGCAAGAATATAAGTATAAAATTAGACTTACTCTATGAGATATATCCAGTATTAAAGGATATAAATAAGAAGAGTCATGGTGCTTTTGAAGAAAAAATAATATTAATAGAACTTGAAAGTGGGGAATTCATTAAGTCAAGTGAAGAAAAAAGTTGTGCAGGTTTTCCTTTAGTAATTAAAGGAGAATTAAAAATTCAAAGAATAAATGAAGAGGGAGATGAGACTAATTTATATACTATAAAGAAAGGTGAATTATGTCATGAAGCTCTTGGATGCTTTATGAATTGTCTTCCTCTTAACATAGAAGGGTATGCTATTCAAGATTTAGAAATGTTTATAGTTCCACCAGAAGTATTAAGCAAATATTTATTTAATAACTTAGAGTTTTTTCAACTATTATATAAAGATTTATATAGAAAGTTCAGAGGAATAATAGATAAAAACGAAAATATAATACATGAGCCAATCGATACTAGACTTGCTAAGTTTTTAAAAGAAAAAGGTACAAGTAATATTTATATTACCCATAATGAGATTGCAAAAGAAATAGGATCTTCAAGGGAAGTTGTTAGTAGAAAACTTAAGAAGTTAGAAAACGAAGGTGTTTTAATCTTATCTAGGGGAAAAATAACATTAATTAAAAAATTATAAATGCAAATTAGAACACTTTGAACATTAATAAGGAGTTTTATTTATCTTGTTATGTTTAAAGTGTTTTTATATTGAACAAATTTAAATTATTTGTTAGAAATTTTAATTGTTAAAAGAAAGTTCATAGAGAAAGCGTGTATAATATATATGGTAATAATTTACTTGGGATTTACGTAGAATTAATCGTAAAATTAGGAGGGGAATTTATGAGAGAAATAATTCATATCAATAATCAATGGTTTTATGCAAAGGATTACAATAAGGAGTATTTAAAAAATGAATTTGATTTTAGTAGTTTTGAAGGAGTAGATTTACCTCATACGAATATAGAGTTACCATATAACTATTTTGATGAAAAAGCATATCAGTTTATTTCTACTTATGCTAAAACATTAAGATTCGATGAAGGGGTTAAAGGGAAAAAGGTATTTATAGACTTTGAAGGGGTTATGATAGCAGCAGAGGTTTATCTAAATGGAATTCATGTTGGTGGACATAAGGGTGGTTACACTAACTTTTCAGTAGACATTACAGAGGCCATAAGAATAAATGAGGATAATATATTAAAAGTTGTAGTTGATTCAACTGAAAGACCTGATATACCTCCCCATGGATATGTTGTTGATTATTTAACTTATGGAGGAATATACAGAGAAGTTTCCTTAAGAATAGTTGAACCTACATTTATTAATAACTTATATGCAAGAGCATATGATTGTCTAAAGGAAGAGAAAAAATTAGAACTTGATATAGAAATAAATAACTTTGAAGAAGACAGAAATGATTTAGAGATAGTTGTAGAGTTTGGTGATGAAACTTTCGAAGAAGTTTTAAAAATGAGTTTGCCAATAGAAAAAGGGGTAAGCGTTAAAAATATAGAAATAGATGAATTAAATATGGTTGAATTATGGGATATAGAAAATCCTAAACTTTATGAAATAAGAGTAAAACTATTAAAAGGATCAGAAGTTATAGATGAATATAAAGATACCTTTGGATTTAGAGAAGCAGAGTTTAGACCAGATGGTTTTTATTTAAATGGAAGAAAAGTAAAACTTGTAGGATTAAATCGTCATCAGTCTTATCCATATGTAGGATATGCTATGCCTCAAAGGATTCAAGAAAAAGATGCTGAAATTCTAAAAGATGAATTAGGACTTAACATAGTTAGAACATCTCATTATCCACAATCAGTACATTTTTTAAGAAAATGTGATGAAATTGGATTATTAGTTTTTGAAGAAATACCAGGATGGCAACACATAGGGGATGAGGCATGGCAAGCTGAATCAATTAAAAATGTAGAAGAGATGATTAAAAGAGACTACAATAGACCTTCTATAATTTTATGGGGAGTTAGAATAAATGAGTCTCAAGATAGTCATGATTTTTATATGAAAACTAATGCTATGGCAAAAAGTTTAGATCCTATTAGACAAACTGGAGGAGTTAGATATCTAGAAAATAGTGATTTCATAGAAGATGTATACACTATGAATGATTTTATACACAGTGGTGGAGAAAAGGTATTAAGAACTCAAAGTGAAGTAACAGGACAAGCTGAAAAAGTTCCTTACTTAGTAACTGAGTATAATGGTCATATGTATCCAACTAAAAGTTTTGATCAAGAAAGTAAGAAGGTTGAACATGCATATAGACATTTAAGAGTTATTAATAAGTCTTTTGGATTAGATGAAATAAGCGGAGCAATAGGATGGTGTGCTTTTGACTATAATACACATAGCTCCTTTGGATCAGGAGATAAGATTTGTTATCATGGAGTTTCTGATATGTTTAGAAATCCTAAGTATGCAGCTTATTCATATGCTAGCCAAAAAGATAATGAAAATGGAGTTGTTTTAGAGCCTATTACTTTAGGTGCTAAAGGAGAAAGAGATGGTGGTGCAATACTTCCATTTACTGTTCTTACAAACTGTGATTATATAAAGCTATTTAAAGATGGAATATATATTGATACTTATCACCCCAATAAGGAGAAATTTCCTAATTTACCACATCCACCAATAGAGATTTCACACATTCTTGCTATGGATTTAGAAATACCTCTTAGTGAGGATGCAAAAGTTGAAATCAAGGAGTTTGTATTAAATAAATTAAAAAATTCAAATTTAACAAATTTAGCTGAAGAGGACTATAAATATATAGAAGAATTCAGTGAAAAAGTTAATGTACCAGTATTTAAGATAATGTCTTTAGTTTATAAATTAGCTGGAGGCTGGGGTGATAAAGAAAATGCTTTAACTATAAAAGGTTTCATAAATGATCAAGAGGTTGCTTCAAAGGAAATTGGTGAGTTAAGAAGTATGAACAAGCTTCAAATTACACCAGATGACTTAGAACTTTCTTTAGATAAGTCAAGTTATGATGCTACAAGGATTGTTGTTAAACTTTTAGATAATTTAGGCGAGGTTCTCTTCATAAATAATGATTTTATTGAGGTTGAAATAGAAGGACCTTTAAGTATAATGGGCCCAAGTAAATTTGGAATTTCTGGAGGAGCGACAGCCTTTTGGGTAAGAACTCATGGAGAAGTTGGACTTTGTAAAATAAAGGTTAAGAGTATGTATTTTGAAGAAGAAGTTACTATAGAAGTTAAGTAAAGTAGTATTTATTCTAAAGTACTTTAGAAGAGCTTATTTAATAAATCTTTTAATATAAAGTTTAAAACTTATAAATTGGATAATTAAATATTTAAGCAAAAAGGGTTATATTATATTATATTAATTTTAAAAGTCATTATAGAGTATCTTATTATGATTTCTATAATTTCATGTAATTAATAATGATATAACCCTTTTTTATGTAACTTTGAAAGGACGACATCTGTCGAAAATATAATTTTTCAAAAAAAGAAATAAGAGGATCCAATAATATTATTAGCTAATATATGAAAAAATATCATAGAGATTTTATATGCTTTATACTATAAAAATAGGATTAATATGAATAATTTAATAGTATAGAATCATTTTTACTGTATACCCAAAAACAATATTGGTAAAACATAGGTGAAAAAGTGGATATTAGCTTAATAGTCATATATAATTCAGTTAAAGTCTAGATAAAAGACTTTGATATCAATTGATTCCTAAGTTAGAGAAGAAGTGTTAATCTTAAGTTTACAGAAAAATGTAAGAGCCAAAATGACTTATACATATGAGTAGTTAAGATGTAACACTTTTTTATTTAATAGCTAAATAATTCTTAAATTATATTTTACTTAATATATAATTAAAGCTTTCAATAATATTGTCTCTACATATGAAGCTTTATAAGAATTATGGTTAGCTTTCTTAGGAAAAACAAAAGATAATTGGGGGGAAAAAATATGAATAAAAAAATAATTTCTGTAATAGTATCTTTAGGAGTAGTTGCTGGTAGTGCTGGAATGGCATATGCTAATACTATAAGTACAACAAATCCTAAAAGCTTAGAAGCTAGTAATAATGTTTTAACTGAGACTAACAAGAAAGCAGAAGATGGACAAGCTTCTGTTGAAAATACTAAGGCAACTACTGAGAGTAGCAATCCTTTTACAAAAGTATGTGAATCTGTAGCTAAAACATTCTGTAAAGATCAAGGACAAGCTAATAAAGAAGAAGGACAAGCTAATGCTGAAAAAAATAATAACATAAATAATTCTTCACAATGTGATGAAGGAAATGCAGCATGTAATGGAGCTAATGATCAAGCTTGTGAAAATAATAATGATTGTGCCAATGACAAAGGAATAAATTGCAAGGATCAAAATTGTGACAATAGTAAAGAAATAAATGATAATGGATTTTCAATTTTTGGATTTAAAATTCCATGTTTTAATAATGGGACTTTAAATAAAGGAAATAGTTGTTCAGAAACTGGTAACTCAAATAAAAATGATTCAGTTGAAGCACCAGCAGAAAAACCAACTAATGACAAGCCTGCTGAGAATCCTATTGTTAACAATCCAACAGAAAAACCAGAAAATAAACCTGTTGATAAGCCAGTAGAAAAACCTGCAGATAAACCAGTTAACAAACCTGCAGATAAACCTGAAAATAAGCCAGCTGACAAACCAGCAGAAAAACCAGCAGAGCAACCAAGTAACGATAGTGCTTATATAGCTCAAATTGAACAAATGATATTCAACAAAGTTAATGAGGAAAGAGCTAAAGCAGGGGTAGCGCCTTTAAGCTATAATAATACAATGCAAAAATATGCAAGAATTAAGTCAGAAGATATGGGAGTTAAAAAGTATTTTTCTCATGAAGATCCAAATGGACAATTAATAACAGCTAAAATGAAAGCTGATGGAGTTTCTTATAATTCATGGGGAGAAAATATAGCATATTTAAGTGGATACTCAGGTGACGCGAACATAGCTAATCAGTTTATGACAAACTGGATGAATTCATCAGGTCACAGAGCTAACATATTATCTTCAAACTTTACTTCTATGGGAGTTGGAGTTTATAAAGTTGGAGATACATACTATGCTACACAAGAGTTCATGAAATAATAGAGCTTTTCAGGCAGTTTTTAATATGAAGTTATAGTTAATAACTATAACTTCATATTTTCTTATATAACATGTTTAAAATATAAAGTGATAGACATAGGTAACTTAATATTTTTTAGAAATAGACTGAAAATAAAAATAATAAATTTAAAAGAATTTGTTTACAAAACATGGTATTTAGTATATACTAAAAATATAAATAGGTTTATATTTTTTTGAAGTTTAACGTAACAATGTTTCGTTAGTAAGTTTTAAATCTAATTTTAAATTAGTATAAACTATTATTATTTTGATATATAACGTAACAATGTTATATTGAAAGAAGGGTGATGAAACAATGCTTAATAATATAGATATTTCAGGAATGGGGAAAATTGCTGGAGGTGAATATAACAATATCAACATATCAGGTATGGTTAAAATTTTGGGTGATATAAAAGCTAACAATGTTGGAGTATCAGGAAAGGGAGACAGTTTAGCTAATATAGAAGCTAACTCTATAGACATTTCTGGAATGTTTAAAGTTTTAGGTGAGGCTAAAGTTATTGAATCAATTAACTCATCAGGAAGTTTTAAAGTCTTAAAAAATATTACTGCAAACAAAGTAAATATATCAGGTGCTTTAAAATGTTTAGAAGGAATAAACTTTGATTTGATTGAGCTTTCAGGATGGTTAAAATGCAAGAATGATTGTGAAGGAAGAAAAATTTATGGCGAAGGAAAAATAAATGTTGAAGGATTATTATCTGCCGATGAAATTGATATAAAACTATTAAGTAGATCTAATGTTAATGAAATAGGTGGAGAAAATATAAAAATTAAAGCTGGAGAGGAAAATTTCTTTAAAATTTTTATTTTTAATTATAAACAAAAAAATGAATTAGTTTGTAATCTTATAGAAGGTGATAATATAGAGATCGAAAATACCACTGCGAAGATTGTTAGAGGAAATAATATAATTATAGGTAGAAATTGCAAAATAGAGAAGATTGAATACTCAGGAGAATTGAGTGTAGCTGAGGGAAGTTGTGTTAAAGAAAAAATTTTAATTTAGTTGAATGAAATATTAGTTTGTAAGTAGATAAATAGTTTTTATAAAAGGAGATAGTAGTCTTATGGAAAATAAAGAAAACTTATATGATGTTAAAATAGCAGGTTCAGGAACAATTTCACCAGGAGAATATAACAATGTTAAGGTATCAGGCTCTGGTCAAATTTTGGGAAATATAAAGGCTAATGCAGTGAAAACAAGTGGAAGCACAGATGTTAAAGGAGATATAATTACAAAAGAAATTAAGTGTTCAGGTAGTGTGGTATGCGATGGAAATGTAACATCAACAGAAACATTAAAAGTAAACGGATCAGGAATATTTAAGCAAGATTTAAAGGGGAAAGAGATAGTTTTAAATGGAGGATGTTCAATTCGTGGTAATGTAAACTTTGAAAAGATGATAATAAGAGGTGGATGCAAAATTGATGGGGAATGTGAGGGAGAAGATTTTTATAGTATTGGAAATATATATATGGAAAATCTTTTGGCAGCTGATAAAATAACAATACTTCCAGAGGGAGAGTCATATATAAAAGAAATTGGAGGAGAAGAAATTACAGTAAAAGCTGAATATAGGAAAAAATTTATGTTTTTTAAATTTTCTATTAATTCAGATGGATTCTTAACATGTGATATTATTGAAGGAGATAAAATATCCTTAGAAAACACAAAATGTAAAATTCTTAGAGGAGATGATATTACTATAGGAAAGGGATGTGAAATAGAGAAAGTAGAATATACTGGTGAATTAAAAATAACAGATGAAAAAAGCACAGTAGGTGATAAGGTATGCATGAAGAATTAATTTCAAAAAAAGATTTATTAGCTTTAATGGGAATATCATATGGACAGTTATATAGATGGAAGAGAAAAAATCTAATTCCAGAGGAATGGTTTATAAAAAAGAGTGTTTCTACTGGACAAGAGACATTTTTCCCAAAGGAGAAGATCATAGAAAGAGTAAATACCATAATAGAACTTAAAGATGATGCCTCTCTAGATGAATTGGCAGAGAAGTTCTCTAATGAGATCAAAAATATTTACCTAAGACGAGAGTATATAGTGGAACGTAACATTGTTTCAGAGACAATTTTAAACATGTTTGATGCTTTTGCAGGAAGAGAAGAAAATTATAATGAAGTTACTTTGTTTACTTTATTAATATATAAGGACTTAATATTGAGTGGTCTTATTAATGGAGATGAAGCAAAAAATATTGTTCTTGCCCTAAAAAGGGAGTATGGAAGAATTGAAGATGAAATGACTTTAATAATAAAAAGAAAGTTAGGGGTGTGTTTTTATTATTTAGTCAATGAGGGCAAAGAGATAAACCTAGATGAAATAGCTGTGGTAATACAAAAAATAAATTTAGATAGAGTAAAGGATATGGTTAAAAAGTATAGTTTGATTAATTAAATTTATTGTAAAAATTCTAGATAAAGTTAAAAAATTTAATAAACCATAGTATTTTACAGAAAAATCAAGAAAGAATGATAAAATATATATAGAGTATTTGGAATAAAAAGGTATTTGGAGGGTGAGAATTTATGAGTGGTCATAAGAAGAAGGGTACTCTTATGAGTAATTTAAAGTATGTCTTGCAATATGCTTGGCAACAGGATAAAATAGTATTTTTACAATGTGCTATTTACACTATTCTAGCGCCAGCAGTTACTTTTTTAGGTATATTTTTACCTAAATTTTTGATTGATGAACTTATGGGTCAGCAGAGAATAGAAGTTATCTTAATAATTTTAGCTAGTTTTTTTGTTCTATCATCAATAGCTAATTTTATTGTTACATGGCTTGGAAATGCATATTATCCAAGAGTTGTTAAGCTTAGGATGGATTATGTCTCAAGGATAAGTGAAAAAGTAATGAGAATGGATTTTAAAAATACTGAAGATCCAGAGGTATTAAATAAAATAAAAAGTGTATATAATGCGGTTAGTAACAATAATACTGGGGTAGAGGGAATATATCATTTATTGTTAGGGCTTTGTGGTAAACTTACTGCTTTTATTGGATACATTTCAATATTATTCTTCTTAAGCCCATGGATTTTATTATTTTTAATGTTAAACGTTTTAATAAGTTATTATTTAACATTAAATGTTAAGAAATATGAGTATAGTCTAAAAGATGATGTGGCAGATAAGGATAGAAGAAGTTTTTATGCCTTTGATACTATGTATGATTTCTCATATGGAAAAGATATAAGAATATATAATTTGAAAAATCTTTTAGTTAAAAAGTTTAAAAAATTTAGAGGTGCGAGATTAGATATTTCTAAAGCTTTAAGAAAAAAAGAAATAAAAGCTAAGTTAGCAGATGTTGGGCTTATTGTAGTAAGGGAATCTGTTGTTTATGGTTATTTAATATATAAGGTATTATTTGCTGCTATGACTATTGGAGATTTTACAATGTATTTTTCAACAATAAGTGGCTTTGGAGATTGGATGAAAGGTATATTAGAGGATTTTGCTAATATCAAGGCTCAGAGCATGTATTTAGATGATATGAGAGAATTTCTAGAGATGAAGGATAGTGCTGAAGTAGAAAATCCAATAGAGGTTCCAAAAGATGATTCTTATGAGATAGAATTTAAAAACGTAGCATTTAAGTACCCAAGAACAGAGAGATATATTTATAAGAATCTTTCTCTAAAAATTAAAAAAGGACAAAGACTTGCTATTGTTGGAATTAATGGAGCAGGAAAAACGACTTTTGTTAAGCTTTTATGTAGACTTTATGAGCCCACAAGCGGGGAAATATTAATAAATGGAGTTAATATAAAGAATTTTTCAAAGGAAGAATATTTTAAGATTTTATCTGTAGTATTTCAAGAAATCAAGACATTTGCATTTAGTGTTTCAGAGAACGTATCTTTAAAAGAGGCAAAAGATACAGATAGGAATAAGGTTTTAAAATGCATAGATAAAGCTGGAGTTAAAGAAAAGATAGATTCACTTGAAAAAGGCATAGATACTTCTCTTTTAAAAATATTAGATGAAGAGGGAGTAGAACTATCAGGAGGAGAAAATCAAAAGTTAGCCTTAGCAAGAGCTTTATATAAGAATGGGAAAATAGTAATTTTGGACGAACCAACATCAGCCTTAGATGCTGTAGCAGAATATAATATCTATAAGGGTTTTGATGAGTTAATAGGAGAGAAAACAGCAATTTATATATCACATAGGTTAGCAAGTACAAAATTTTGTGATGTTATAGCCTTCTTTGAAAATGGAGAGGTTGTTGAATATGGAACACATGATGAACTTTTAAGTGAAAATGGAAAGTACAGTGAGATGTTTAACATACAGTCTCAATATTATAAAGAAGAAAGTGAGGCTTTAGCATAATGAAAAGGAAAGAAAAGTACACTAGTGATTTATATATAATAAAATATTTCTTGAAAACAGCACATGGCATGTCAAAAACTTATTTGCCTACATTGTTCTTTTCATCATTTTTTGCTGCGGCAGTTCCTTTCTTAAATATAATAATGCCAAAGTATATTATAGATGAATTATTAGGGGCTAAAAGAATAAAGGTACTTGTTTTTTTAGTATTGGCAACAGTAGTAGGTAATGGAATATTAAATGCTATAAATAGAATCTTAGAAAATAAATGTGCCTTTAAAAATGAGGAAATAGTTGCAGGTTTTGATTTGCTAATAGGAAAAAAGGTTATGGATATGGATTTTGAAAATATAGAAGATCCAGAAATGCTTAATTTGAAAGAAAGAGCCTTATTTCCAATAAGAAATCAGGGAGCTATTTGGCAACTTATATTTACTTTATCAAGTATATTAACTGAAATGATTAAAATCGTAGCTTTAATAGGATTAATCTTAACTTTAGACTGGATTATTATAGTAATAATAGTTGGAATAGTTCTTTTAAATACCTTTGTTTATAAGAAATCTCAAAGATTACAACACAAGTTTTATGATATGTTAATTCCACTAAACAGGGAGTATGGATACTATATAAATACAGTAAATGATTTTGGAGCAGCAAAGGATATAAGACTTTATAATGTAGCACCTCTTTTTGTTAATAAGATAGATAATTTCAATAAAAACAGCATGAGCATTTGGTCTAGAATGTTTAATAAACTAGGTGTTTTTGAAGGATTTAATCAAGTAGTAGTACAATTACAAATGCTTATAGTTTATGGATATATAACTTACAGAGTTTTAAATAAAAGTATAGGTATTGGTGATTTTGCAATGTACACAAATGCAGCTATAAACTTTAGCACATCAATTTCTAACCTTTTTAAAAACTATGTGACAATAAGACAAATGTGTAGATACCTTCAAGCTTATATGAAATTTGATAGTGTAGAGTCAAAACAAGTTAAGAATGGTAAGCATATTGAAAATTTAGAAGAGGCAAATATAGAATTTAAGAATGTTTCATTTAAATATCCAAGAAGTAAAGAATTCACTTTGAAAAATGTTTCAATTAATATAAAAGAAGGTGAAAAGCTTTCAGTAGTTGGATTAAATGGAGCCGGTAAAACAACTTTTATAAAACTTTTAGCAAGGCTTTATGATCCAACAGAGGGAGAAATTCTACTAAATGGAGTGAATATAAGGGAGTATGATTATGATGAATATATGAAACTTTTATCTGTGGTATTCCAAGACTTTAAGCTTCTATCATTTTCAATTAAAGAAAATATAGCATTAGATAAGGTTGAAAATGTTAAGGATGAGGATATAGAAGAGGTTTTAAGGAAAGGTGGATTTGAAAAAGATTTAGAAAAGCTACCTAAGGGAATATATACACCTATATACAAAAACTTTGATGAGGGTGGTATAGAATTCTCAGGAGGACAAGCACAGAAATTAGCCATAGCTAGAGCTATTTACAAAGATGCACCAATAGTAATCCTTGATGAGCCAACAGCAGCCTTAGATCCAAAAGCCGAGCATGAGATATATAGTAAGTTTAATGAGCTTATAGGAAAGAAAACTACAATATATATTTCACATAGATTATCTAGCTGTAAATTCTGTGATAAGATTGCAGTGTTCCATAAAGGAAGACTTATTCAATATGGTACACATGATGAGCTTGTAAAAGATAAAGGCAATGAATATGAGGTTATGTATAGTGCACAGGCTCAATATTATATTTAAATAAGGCCTTAAAAATATATAGAAATTTAATGTTTAAGACTGTATCTAAGATATAGAACTAATTTTATAAAAGTTAGTCTATTACAATAAATGCAGTCTTTTTATTCAAATAAATAATTAGGTTCCTTTCTTAAGCTTATCTTAATTTTTTTAGGTTAAAATTGACTAAGTAAATTCTATATGATATTTTAAGGAAAAGTTAACAAATTTTATAAAATTTAAACTTTTTAATAAGTTGTCATAAAAATAAATACGAATAAATTAAAAAGGGGGATGTTAATGAATAGAAAGCTTAGTAATAAAGCAATTAAATCTTGGGTAATATCTAGAAGTATTGCTCTAATAATATTATTAATTATATACATAGTAGCAATGGTTATTCTGCCTAAGTTTAATTTTCAGGGATTTAATTGGTTTATAAATAAATTTAGTACACCAATAAATATAGTAAGTTTAATAGTAATATTATTAACTGCTGTAAGTGCATTTATTGAGCCATTTTTTGAGTATAAGCAATGGAGCTATAGAATAAGTGAAGATGAAATATTTTTTACAGAGGGAATCTACTTTAGGAAGAGTGTAACAATACCTATTGTTAGAATACAAAATATAAATTTAAGTGAAGGACCAATTAATAGTTATTTTAATTTAGCTACTGTTAAGATAGGAACAGCTGGTGGAAGTTATGATATTCCTAATATCGATAAAGATGAAGTGGAAAAGATTAGAGCGTTTTTAAGTAAAAAGATAAATGAAAATGTAAGGGAGGAACTTAAGGGTTAATTATGAGTGAAGAGTTGAGTAGTAAAAAAATAAATCAATCTAATAATTATGAAAATCCTTTACATAATAGAGAAATAAAAATAAAAAATAATTGGAAAAGTTTGATTTATAGCTTGCCTAAATCAATAATAAATATTTTAGTTTTTTGTTTAGTAACAATAGCATTTTCTAAAAATAAGGCTTGGTATATTATTGGCATTGTTATCTTACTTGATTTAGTTTTTATGATAATTGAGTGGAATAAAACTTTTTTAGTTATATCAAATGATGAAGCTAAATATCATAAAGGCATATTATCAAAGAAGACTCTAATAATACCTAGAAAAAATTTGAAGTCAATGGATATATCTCAGAATCTAATAGAAAAAATTTTAGGTTATAAGGTACTTAAAATAGAAAGTTCAGCTAAGAATGCAGGATTAGAAGAAATTAAGTTTATGTTTTCTGATAAAGAAATAGAAATTTTAAAGAACTTTGCTTTTTCAGGAGATAATGAAATTTATGATGAGAAATTAGAAATTTCTGAGGCGAGTTTAGTATTAAATAAAAAAGAGCCTATAGAAAATAGTAATTGTAATAATACTACATCTGAAAAACAATACGAAAGAAAGTTTGAAAATAAAAAGCTAATACTTTTTGGTTTTACTAGCTTTAATTTATTTGTAGCATTAATATTTATTTTTAATGGAATAGACTATTTAGAAAAGATAGTGACTGTTAATTTTTTAGATAGTTTTTTCTCAAGAGTAGAGCAATATACTTTTTCTGCTGGAATCATAGTAGTTGGATTTATAAGTTTAGTTGGAATATTATTAGGACTTAAACTTATAGCAACAATATATTATTTTATAAAATATTATAATTTTACTATTTCTAAAAGTGGTGAGAACATAAAAATAAAGTATGGGTTACTAAGTACTAAAGAATTTTCATTTAAAGAAGATAATATTAAAATGATAAAGATAAAATCTAATCCAATTAGACAGCTTATTAAAAAGTATGAAGTGAATTTAACTTTAAAAGGATATTCTGGAGACGGAAAAGATCGTGTTTTATTATATCCATTAGGAGATTTAGAAGAAGTACAAAATTTAATTGAAGAACTTATACCACAGTGGAAAGTAGAAGGTGATGGAGAAGGAATAAAACATGGTAGAATAACCATGATAATTAAGCCAGTATTAGGTATTCTTTTTACATCAGTCATTGCTTTATTAATTTTTAAAACACCATGGGTAATGTTAATAAATTTACTTTTATTAATAGTAATACCTTCTGCAATTTTGAAAGTAAAAAATACAAATTTAAAAGTTAAAGACAATAAGGTACGGGCAGTTACTGGTGGATTCTTTAGAACTATACACATATTAAAGGCAAGAGATATACAAGCTGTGAGTTTCAAAGATAATCCTATACAATCAAACTTAGGAGTAGGAAAAATTATTATAGATTACTATAGTGAAATAGTTGAGGAAGTAAAGTTACCTTATATGAAAAAAGAGTTCGTTAATGAAATATTAAATGAATCATACAAGAAGTCTTTAAAAGTAAATGAAGTAAAGGATGCTAATTAGCATCCTTTTTATTATATTAAAATAGGCTCTGTTTTAAGTGAGTGTTGATTTTAGCTGGCCCCTCAGACTTACTTAATTTCGCAAAGAGTTTCTATTATCTATTCCAAAATAATAGCTAAGGCTTTTAAACTCGCTATCGCTCAAACAGAAAAAGCCTCTTAACGCTATTATTTTTCCATAGATGATGAAACTCTAAATTGCTCATTAAGATAGTCTTACGGTTCTATCTAAAATCAACACTAGTTTAAAATATAGCCAAAAATAAAAGGTGACTATATGTTTAATTATATTGAACAATATTAATATGAATTTATTTAGTTATACATCTATAAATATAGATGTATTATTATTATTATAGTGTGTTGTGATACAACTTATATTAATAAATTATATTGACATATATCGATATTTATAAATATAATGAATGAAGGATTACTTTGTGTTAGGATGTGTATAGTTATGGAAGATAGATTTGAAAAGAATTCAAGAGTCTTCAAAGCTTTAGGAGATTCAAATAGATTAAGAATATTAAATTTATTATCAGATGGAGAAAAGTGTGCTTGTGAAATACTTAAATGTTTTGATATTTCTCAGTCAACATTATCTCATCATATGAAGATTTTAAGTGAATGTGGGTTAGTTAAATCTAGAAAAGAAGGAACTTGGAATCATTATAGTCTTAATTTAAACAATGCCAATAGAGCAATACTATTCTTTATGGATGTAATAACTTATTCAGATATGGAAAAATGATGTGGGATAATATAATGAAAATTTGGAATTAACAATGTTTTTAAGTATTTATATTTAATAGAAGAAGATTAAGGGGGATTATTATTATGAAAAAAGTAGCATTTGTATGTGTTCATAATTCTTGTAGATCTCAAATGGCAGAGGCCTTTGGAAAGGTAATTGGATTAAATGTTTTTGAAAGTTATTCTGCTGGAACAGAAGAAAGAGATAAGATAAATCAAGATGCAGTTAGAATAATGAAAGAAATAGGAATTGATATGGAGTTAACTCAAAGACCTAAATTATTAGGTGAAATTCCAGAAGTAGATATAGTTATAACTATGGGATGTAATGTTCAGTGTCCAACTTTACCTTGCAAACATAGAGAAGACTGGGGATTAGAGGATCCAACTGGTAAAAGTGATGATGATTTTATATATACAAGAAATAAAATAAAGGAAAAAGTTGAAGAGTTAGTATATAGAATAAAAAATGGACAACTTTAATAAAGAGGTATTTATGAAAATAAGTATTAAGCTTTTGGTTCATAAAAATCTATAAAGTATGTGAAGAGAATATCTGTATGAGCTTTAGAATTTAAGTAATCATGGAAAGAAATTTATGTTAAGAAGCTGAGACTGTTTGACCGAAGGAATTTCGAAGCTTTAATAAATTTATTGTAATGATTTCTATAAATTCTTAGTGAAATACAGCTGATTCTCGGAACATATTTATAGATTTTATAATTATAAAAAGCTTAATAAATTTTTAGGAGAGTAATATGAAGAAAGTAGATTTAACTAAGGGAAAGGTGTTAAGTGTACTTACCACTTTAGCACTTCCAATTATGGGGAGTTCATTTCTTCAGTTTGCATATGGACTTATAGATATGTTTTGGGTTGGAGGTTTAGGAAGTGGTGCTGTAGCAAGCATTGGTTCTTCAAGCTTCTTTTTAGGACTTGGATATTCTATAAATGCTTTAGTAGTGACTGGGACTGGAATAAAAGTTTCTCATGAGGTAGGAAGAAAAAATGAAATAGAAACAGAGGATTATATAAGAAATGGTCTTATTATGAACTTTGTTATAGGTATAATATATACTTTAATATTAGTTATATTTGGAAAGGGATTTATAGGTTTTTTAAATTTAAATGATCCAATAGTAGAGAAGGACTCATATATATACTTAGCTGTAAGTGCTCCAGTATTATTCTTTAGCTTTTTTAATTATCTTTTCACAAGAATATTAGCTAGCTTTGGTAATAATAAAGTAGCTTTAAAAATAAGTGCTATTGGAATAATTCTAAATATGGTATTGGATCCGATTTTAATATATATATTTAAAATGGGTGTCTTTGGTGCAGCAGTTGCAACATTATTAGCTAATATGCTTATGTTCTTTATGTATCTGTATCATGGAAAAGGAATATTCAAAATAGATTTAAAGAAGAAAATAAATTATGAAAAAGTAAGAGAAATAGCTAGACTAGGATTCCCTATGGCATCTCAAAGAGTACTTTTTACTTTAGTAAACATTATTTTAGCTAGAATAATAGCTAGTTTTGGGGCTGATGCTATAGCAGCTCAGAAAATAGGATTACAAATAGAGTCAGTAAGTTTCATGGTTGTTGGAGGATTAAATGGAGCCATAGCAGGCTTTACAGGGCAAAATTACGGAGCAAAGAAATTTAATAGAGTAAATGAAGGATATAAGAAGGCTTTATTCTTAGGATCAATATATTCAATACTTATTTCGGCTATATTTATATGTATTCCTGGAGCTTTAGTAAGGTTATTTGTTAAAGATGAGGCTACAATTATAATTGGAAGTAGTTATTTAAGAGTTTTAGGTATAGTTCAAATATTTAGTAGTTTTGAAATGATATCAAATGGAGTTTTCTCAGGATTAGGGCTTCCTAAAATACCATCGGCTATAAGCATAATATTCACCATGTTAAGAATACCTATAGCTTTAGTTTTAGTTAACTTCTTAGGTATAAATGGAGTATGGTGGAGTATAGCCATATCAAATATATTAAAAGGAAGTATATCTTGTTTAATTTATAGATTTAGGATTTATAAAAAATATATTTTATGTAATGAAAAATAATGTTTTGATATTTAGATATGTTTTAAACTAGTGTTGATTTTAGACAGAATTGCTCATTAAGTTAGGTCTAAAAATTTAGCTAAAAATCAAAATTTACTTAAAATAGAGTCTATTATTTAAATTGAACTGTATTAAAGTATTTATTTGTTAAGATGCTTTGATGCAGTTTTTTTAATATAATGTAAATAGAAATTATATTAAAAAATATAAAATTACAAATAATAATTAAAATAAAGAAGAAGTTTAAATAAGATGAAGCAAGAGAGAGTTTTAAAATTTGAACTTTTTGTGATATTCTAAGCTTATAAATAAAGTGGAAGGATGAGTTAAATGAAGAAAATTCTTATAATTGAAGATACAGATACAATAAGAGAAGAGCTTACAAAACTTCTTACTAGATATGGATATGAAGTTTTAGCTCCAACAGATTTTGAAAACATATTAGAATATGTTAAAGAAAATAATGCAGATTTAATATTATTAGATATAAATTTACCTTATTTTGATGGATATCATATCTGTAGAGAAATAAGAAAGGATTCTAATGTACCTATAATAATAGTTACAAGCAGAGATAGTGATATGGATGAAATTATGAGTATGAATTTAGGTGCTGATGATTTTATAACAAAACCTTATAATACTCAAATATTATTAGCTAGAATAGCATCTTTACTTAGAAGAACTTATTCGCTAGCAGAACAAGAAGTTTTAACTTACGGAGATTTAAAGCTTAATTTATCTAATGGAACAATTTCTTGTAAAGGAAAAAATGAGGAATTAACTAAAAATGAACTTAAAATATTAGCGTGTCTTCTAAAAAATAAAGGAAATGTTGTTTCAAGAGAAGATCTTATGGATTATATGTGGAACTCTGATATTTTTGTAGATGATAATACTCTATCAGTAAACGTAACAAGACTTAGAAAGAAGCTAGAGGAAGTTGGAGTAAAAGGTGCTATAGAAACTAGAAGAGGATTAGGATATATTATGCCATGAAGCTAAGAGAATACTTTGAAGATAAATTATTTTTTATAATTTCAAACTTTATAATTTTTGCTACTATAGCAGTTTTATTGTTCATAGGTAACATTGGCTCAGGAATAATATTTTTAATATCATGTTTTTGGTTTATTCCCCTTTTTACATATATAATTTTAGATTTTTATAAAAGTAAAAAATTCTATGATAATATAACTAATGCTTTAGATAATTTAGATAGGAAATATTTACTACCAGAAGTAATAGAAGAACCTAATTTTTATCATGGAAAGTTCTTATATGAGGTATTAAAGGAAACTGATAAGGATATGCATGAACAGGTTAAGAAATACAAACTTGAACAAAAAGAATATAGAGAGTATATAGAAACTTGGGTTCATGAAATAAAAACTCCAATAGCATCTACAAGGCTTATTTTAGAAAATAATGAAAGTAAGATGAGCGAAACTATTAAAAAGGAAATTAAAAAAATAGAAGAGTATATAGATCAAGCATTATATTATGCAAGAAGTACAGATGTTAGTAAAGACTACATTGTAAGAGAATTTTCTTTGGGGAAAAGTGTAAGAAATGTAATCAAGAAGAATTCTAGAGATTTTATAAATAAGAGAATTGCTATAGATTTAGAGGACTTAGATTATAATGTTTATAGTGACGAAAAGTGGGTTGAATTCATAATAAATCAAATTATAAACAATGCAATAAAGTATAGTTCAGAAAATAGTAGAGTTAAGGTATCAGCGAATGAGTTTAAAAACAGTATAATTTTAAAGATTAAAGATAGTGGTGTTGGAATACCTAACAGAGATTTAGGAAGAGTTTTTGAAAAAGGTTTTACAGGAGAAAATGGAAGAAGATTTACTAAATCTACAGGAATGGGATTATATCTATGTAAGAATCTTTGTGAGAAGTTAGGGTTAGGTATTAAAATAAATTCAGAAGAGAATGAAGGAACAGAAGTAAGTATAGTCTTCCCTGTAGGAAATGCTTTAATGGCAAAATAAAATATGTGTTTATTAAATTTAGCTTTGTTTTAAGTTAATTTTGAGTTTAAGATTACATACAGATTTAAAAATGCTATAAAGAAATCTAAAACTTATAATTTAATTAAGTTTTAATTTAAGAGTATGATTAGTTTAAATATAGAAAGCTAATTATACTCTTATTATTTATATATTATTGATAACTGCAATAAAATTTTTATATTAATTTTATTTTAGTATAGAAGTCTTACAAAATTGTAATGTATATGAAAGATAAATAAATATGTGATTTTCATTAAAGAAGATAAAATAACATTGTAAGATGAAATGAGGAGGAACAAGATATGAAAAATATTTTAAGTGTTGAAAATATAGAAAAATATTATGGAAATAAAGATAATGTAACAAAAGCTATAGACAATATAAGCTTTAAGGTTGATAAAGGTGAGTTTGTTGGAATAATGGGACCATCAGGAAGTGGTAAAACAACATTACTTAATTGTATATCAACTATAGACAATGTTACTACAGGAAATATAATTATTAATGGAAAAGATATTACAAAATTAAAATCAAAGCAATTAGAAAAGTTTAGAAGGGATGAGTTAGGATTTATATTCCAAGACTTTAATCTACTAGATACATTAACATCATATGAAAATATAGCTTTAGCATTAACTATACAAGGTAGAAAACCAAAAGAAATAGATATTCTTATTAAAAAAGTTGCAAAAAGCTTAGGGATTGAGGAAATATTAAATAAGTTCCCATATCAAATATCAGGTGGACAAAAGCAGAGAGTTGCTTCAGCTAGAGCAATAGTGACAAATCCATCATTAATATTAGCCGATGAGCCAACAGGAGCATTAGATTCAAAATCAGCAAGAATGCTTCTTGATTCCTTTGAAAATTTAAATAAAGAGTTAGAAGCTACAATACTTATGGTAACTCATGATGCTTTTACAGCAAGTTATGCTCATAGAATTTTATTTATAAAAGACGGAAAGATATTCAATGAATTAGTAAGAGGAACAGATTCAAGAAAAGAATTCTTTGACAGAATTATTGAGGTTATAACACTTCTTGGAGGGGATGATAGAGATGTATTTTAAGATAGCTTTAAACAATGTTAGAAAGAGCTTTAAAGATTATTCAATATACTTTCTAACATTAACTCTTGGAGTATGTATATTCTATGCATTTAACTCCATAGGAGATCAAAAAGCCTTTACAGAATTAGGATCAAGACAGGCAGAATATATAAAAGTATTACAGAGTTTAATATCTGGAATCTCTGTATTTATATCTTGTGTTTTAGGTGGATTAATTCTTTACGCAAATAACTTTTTAGTTAAGAAGCGTAAAAAAGAATTAGGTATATATATGACACTTGGTATGGGGAAAAATAAGATTTCAAAAATACTTACATATGAAACAGCTTTAGTAGGAATTATATCTCTAGTTGTAGGTTTAGGAGTAGGTATAATAGTTTCTCAAGGAATATCTGCTTTTGCAGCTAAGTTATTTGAAGTTCCACTAAGTAATTATAAGTTCTTATTATCAACTGATGCTATTATAAAGACTGTTTTATATTTTGGGATAATATTTATCTTAGTTATGCTTTTTAACACTGTTGTAATTTCAAAGTATAAACTTATAGACATGTTAACAGCAGCTAAAAAGAATGAGGATATGAAAATCAAAAATCCTATATTAACAGCAATAATCTTTTTATTATCTTTAGGATTATTAGGTAGTGCCTATGGGTTAGTAATTAAAGTTGGTTTAAATCCAACAGATAGTATGTTCTGGGGATCAATAGCTTTAGGTGTTTTAGGAACATTACTATTATTCTTTAGTTTAGCAGGATTTGTTTTATATGTTGTTCAAAAGAACAAAAATGTTTACTTAAAAGGATTAAACATCTTTGTATTAAGACAAATGAATAGTAAGATAAATACTAACTTCTTATCAATGACAGTAATATGTCTTATGTTATTCTTAACTATAGGAACATTATCAACTGGTTTAAGCTTCAAAAATGCTTTAGAAAAAGGATTAGAAGCTACAACTCCATTTGATGCATCAGCTCAATATTTTCCAGATAAGGCTGGTAATATAAAAACTGCTGAGCAATCAATAAAAGAGTTAGGATTTAAATTTAATCCAGAGGATAAGATTGTTTCATATAATGAATATGATTTAAAAGATACTAATTTAGGAAACTTATTAGATAAAAATGCAGAAGATAAAAATACAAAAAGTTTAGTGACAACAGTTAGTGATTATGGAGTAAATGCTATAAGTATAAGTTCATATAATGACATAAGAGCTTTAAAAGGAGAAAAACCATTAAACTTAAATAATAATGAAGTATTAATATCATCTAATTTTACTAAATTAGAAAATACTTTAAAAAATATAATTGAAAATAATAAAAAAATAGATATTAATGGTAAAGAATATACTATTGCAAATAGTTCATTAACAGGGAAAAATCAGGCTATAGAGGAATCTCTTGAAAGCACAGGAATGGCAAGTAATTTCCTTACTTTAATAGTACCAGATGATGTTGTTTCTAATTTAGAGCCTTTTTCAAGTAAAATTAATATAAACTTCCCTAATAATTCAAAAGAAGAAGAAAAAAGAGTGCAAAAATTATTCAGTGATTACAGAGATGGAATTATTGATACAGACCAATATGGCTTTGTAAATGGATATACAAGAGATCGTATATATGAAGAAAATAACGGTGTGACAAATACAATATTATTCATAGGAATATATTTAGGAATAATATTCTTAATATCAAGTACTGCAGTACTTGCACTTCAACAATTATCAGAAGCTAGTGATAGTGTTGTAAGATACAAATCTTTAAGAAGAATTGGTGTATCTCAAAAGATGATAAATAAATCAATATTTACACAAGTAAGTATTTATTTTGGATTACCATTAGTTGTAGCTTTAGTTCACTCAGTAGTTGCAATAAAAGTGGTAAATGGATTCCTAACTATGTTTAATAAACCAGATATAGGAGCATCATCATTAGTAACTGCTTTAATAATGGTAATTGTTTATGGTGGGTATTTCTACGCAACATATACCGGGTATAAAGCAACAGTAAAGAATGCTCTAAAACAAAAATAATAAGAAAAGCCAATAAACTTACTTATAAAATAAAGAAGCTTGAATTGTTTAATTTGAGCTTCTTTTTATTTTGTGAAAATATATTATTTATATCCAAAATTGTAAAAGAATAGTATATAATAAGAAGAGATTTAAAAAATATATTTGATTGATTATAATTTGTTTATTTTAGGTAAATTTAATTTAAAGGTTTGAGAGGTAAGTTTATATGGGGAAATTTAATAGTTATGCTTTTTCTATGAAGGAAAATGAATTCTGGTATGGACCAATTGTTAATGATGGGGGAAAGTATCCATTGAGTTTTAACTCAAATTACGAAGCTAATATATATCCAAATGAGAGTCCTAACCAAGTAAATACATTGCTTATTTCAAATAAGGGGAGATACATATGGTGCAATTCTGGATTCAAATTAAAAGTTTCTAAGGGTGTTATAGAAATGATTACTGAAGAGGAAATACCACAATTATATGAGGTAGGAGAAAATTTAAAGGATGCTTTTTTACATGCTTCTAAAAATTTTTTCAATGCTAATGGTAAAGTACCACCTAAAAATTTCTTTACTAAACCACAATATAATACTTGGATTGAGCTTTTATATGATCAAAGAGAAGAAAAGATATTGGAATATGCTAATTCTATAATTAAAAATGGTATGCCTACGGGAATAATAATGATTGATGATGGATGGAGCGACTATTATGGAAAATGGAGATTTAATGGTGAGAAGTTTAAAAACCCTAAGAATATGATAAAGAAACTACATGAATTAGGGTTTAAAGTAATGTTATGGACATGTCCTTTTATAACTTCAGATACACAAGAATTTAGATTTTTAAGGGATGAGGATTGTTTAGTTAAAAATAAAGATGGATCTGTTGCAATAAAAAAATGGTGGAATGGATATTCAGCGGTTTTGGATTTGACAAATCCAAAAGCTGTCAAATGGTATTGTGATCAAAATGACTTCTTAGTTAAAGAATATGGAGTTGATGGTTTTAAATTTGATGCTGGGGATGCGAGTTTTTATAGTAATGATGATTTAACATATAGAGAAATAGAGGCAAATGAGCAAAGTAAGCTTTGGGCGCTTTTAGGGTTAGATTATGAATATAATGAATTTAGAGCTTGTTTCCAATGTGCAGGATTACCTTTAGTACAAAGGTTAGCGGATAAAAATCATAGCTGGGAATATAATGGAGTCTCTTCACTTATTCCTAATCAATTAGCGCAAGGAATTTTAGGATATGCATACACATGCCCAGATATGATTGGGGGAGGCGAGTATCTTAATTTCTTAGAAAATAGTGATAATCTAGATGAAGAATTGTTTGTAAGATATGCTCAATGTGCGACACTTATGCCAATGATGCAATTTTCAGCAGCACCATGGAGAGTACTATCTAGAGAAAATTTTGAACTATGTAAAGATGTAGCTTGGAAACATGTGAAATATTCAGAATATATTTATAGCTTAGCAGAAGAATCTAGCAAAACTGGAGAACCAATAGTTAGGTATATGGAGTATGAATTTCCTAATGAAGGTTTAGAAGGAATTCAAGATCAATTTATGTTAGGACCCAAATACATGGTGGCTCCAACTATTAAAAAAGGGGTAATAAAAAGAAGTGTGAAATTCCCAAAAGGGAAGTGGAAAAGAGAAAATGGTGAAATTATCATAGGTCCTGTAATTAAAGAAATGACTTCATCTATAAAAGAGGTTTTAATTTTTGAGAAAATAGATTAAATAAAAATCCCTTAGAATTATAATTGAGATAACTTATAATTCTAGGGGATTTGTTTTATATTCTTTAAACTTCGTAATCAACAACAACCCTTGAGCTTGCTACTTTTTTTACGAAAGAACCTGCTTTTACATGATCAGGATTCTTTTGATAAGAGTCTAAATCCTCTAAAGAATTAAATGTTGAGTATAAAACGATGTCGTAAGCTTGTTCTGATTTATTAACATCTATTCCAACTTCAAGAGCAACTATTTCCTTAATTTTTCCTTGTAAGTCTTCTAAAGAATCTTTTATTATTTTAGCATTTTCAGCCTTTGAATTTCCTTCAGCATCATCTTTTAGTTTCCACATAACAATGTGTTTTATCATAAAATCAACTCCTTAAATATATGGTTTATTTGCTAAATAAAATAATTTTTAATAAGTTAATTATATAATAATCTTCATTAGAATAAAAATATATAGTGATATTGTGTTATAAAGGGGGAAATTAAAAATTGAATAAAAAGAGAATTGGTGCGATTTTATGTGGTGTTTTTATGATGAATATTTTATGTGGAACTAATATTAGAATTGCAAAAGCCAATGAAATAAAAAATTCAAGTAATGTTTCAAATGTAAATCTAGCTTTGGGAAAATCAGTTGAAGTTTCTGGCGTAGAGTCATCAAGTAATTGGCAAGGTGATAAGGCCGTAGATGGAGATTACATTACAGAAGATTCTAGATGGTCTAGTGCAGAAGTAACATCAGTTCAACCACAATGGCTTATGGTTGATTTAGGAGAAGAGTATGTTATAAATAATATTAATATACGGTGGCAGAATTTTGCATATGCAACAGAGTTTAAGATACAAACATCTGCTGATAAGGAAAATTGGAGAGATATAACAGAAACATTAACTAATCCAGTAGGTAAGAATGAAAACGATAAAAATAAGGTTAATAAAGCTAGTTTTGATAATGAAGAAACTGCAAGGTATGTAAGAATATTTATTACTAAGAGAAATCAGTGGACAAGTGTTAGTATTAGAGAGTTTGAGGTTATGGGATATAAACTTTTTAAGGGAAATGTAGCTGAAGGGAAAGAAACAAAGGCATCAGCTGTGGAAAATAATAATTCAGAGTGGACTTCTAACAAAATAGTTGATGGAGATACTACTTCAGATGATTCAAGATGGTCTAGCCCTACAATGACTGTAGAGTCCTCAGAAGATAGTCATCAATGGGTATATGTTGACTTTGGAAAAGTTTTAGAGATTGAAAGTGCCAAAATACATTGGTACAAAAAAGCTTTTGCAGAGGATTATAGTATAGAGATTTCAGATGATGGTAAAGAATGGACAGAGATTAAAAGAGTAAAGCATAATCCTAGCAATGATGTGAATAAAGTGGATGAGATTGTTTTTGATAATAAGGAAAATGCTAGATATATAAGAGTTTATATAAGGGAAAGAAATGCTAATGCATATAATAATGTTTCTATAAGAGAGTTAGAAGTACAGGGAACAGAAAAAATAATACCTGATTTTGATCCTTCTTTAGAACAGGTTGCAAATTCAATAACTTCTTTGTCAGAAGTAACAGTAAGTGATGAGATGATTAAGTTCCCAGAAGTGCCAGAGGGCTTTGGTATTAGGTTAAGAGGAAGTGAGTTTAAAAATGTAGTAAGTAATGAAGGAGAAATAACAGATTCTAATATAGAAGATAGAGATGTTAGTTTGTTGTTTGAAATTTATAAAGAGAAAGAGCCAGAAAAGACTGTTGAAAAGAGTTTAAATTTAAATGTTCCAAATAAAGCTTCTTTAAATGAAGATTTATTCCCTCCAGTAGAGAAGGGAAATGAAGAACCAAAAGTAATTCCAAGTCTTCAAGAGTGGTACGGATTAGAAGGTAATTTTACTTTAACAGAAGAGTCAAGAATATTAATTAATGATAGAAATAATGTAGGTTTAATGAAGGTAGCTAAGCTATTTAACGAAAACTTAAAGGACTTTAAAGGAATTGAGCTTGATATAGTAGAAGTTTCATCAGATTCAGAAGTTAAAAAAGGAGATATTTATATAGAGTCTCAATTGGAAGATCAATATGAAGTTGGAGAAGAAGGATATTTTACACAGGTTCAAGATTCTATAAAGATATACTCAAGTTATTACACGGGAGCATTATATGGAACAACAACCTTACTTCAAATATTATGGCAGGATGAAAATCATGATGAGATACCATGTGGAGTCATTAGAGATTTCCCTAAGTATGAAATTAGAGGAGCTATGCTTGATGTAGCAAGAATGCCTATGAGAATGGAGTTTTTAGAGGATTATTCCAAGATATTGTCATGGTATAAGATTAATGAGTTCCATATACATTTAAATGACAATCAATGGGCTCCATCGGGGACAAATTATAATAAGCCAGAAAGTTGGGATTCAGTTTATAATGCCTTTAGATTAGAAAGTAAGAATCATCCAGGATTAAAGCCTAATAATGATGATTTAAACGATCCTTATTATACTCAAGAAGAGTTTATCAACTTACAATTAGATGCTATGGACAGAGGTATGGAGGTTGTACCAGAAATAGATACACCAGCTCATTCACTTCCTTTTACTAAGTATAATAGGGAGAAGGGTACACCTATACATTCAGAAAATTATTGGTTTGATCACATAGATATAGATAATCCAGAGGGAGCTAAGTTTATAAAAGAATTATTTGATGAGTTTTTAAATGAGGAGAATCCTGTTTTCTTAGGAGATACAGTTCATTTGGGAATAGATGAGTATGATACAAGGGTAGGAGATAAATTTAGAAAATATGCAGCAAATATGTCACAATACTTAGTGGATAAAGGAAAAACACCAAGAGTTTGGGGATCTTTAAAACCTTTTGCAGGAGATACAATACTTCCAAAAGAAACTGTTATAGATGTATGGAGTTTAGCTTGGGAAGATCCTAAGGCGAGAATTGAGGAAGGATACAAGGTTGTTAATGTTCCACAGCCATATACTTATATAACTCCTTCAAGATGGCATAAGGATTTTATGGATACTCAATATGTTTATAATAATTGGGAGCCAAATCAGTTTAATGCAAATACATTTGTGCCATTAGGAGAGCCAAATCTTTTAGGGGGAAAAATGGCTATTTGGGGAGATGAATCCATGGAAGGAATAGTAGAGGCTGATTTACATGAAAGACTATTACCAGCTGTTGCTACTATTAGCGAAAAGATATGGAGAGGAAATAAAGCGGATAAAGATTATACGGAGTTTATGAAGACATTTAATAAATTAGATGAAGGACCAAACACTGAGGTTTCAAGAGAAATTGAAAGTAATAGTGATGTGGTTATAGAATATGACTTTGAAAATGAGGAAAATGTCTTAGATAAGAGTGGTAACGGATATGATGGAAATATTCAAAATGGAGAAATTAAGGAAGAGAATTCAAATAAATATTTAAACTTTAATGGTAATACAGTGATAGAAACTCCACTTAAGGCTCTAGCTTATCCATATACAATTTCTTTTGATGTTAAGGTTGATGAACTTGGAAAGGTTATGAATCTTTTCTCAGGATATGAAGGAGAATTGAAAGTTTTAGAGGATGGAACTTTAGCTATAAGAAGAAGTTTTTATGAGCAAAATTTTGATTATAGATTGAAAGAAGGAGAATGGACAACTATAACCTTAGTAGGAACCTTTGAAAACTTATCTTTATATGCTAATGGGGAGTTTATACAACAACTTCATAGTTATAGAAAACATGATAATAGCATTATAAGTGGACAAGAATTCCTAACCTCCTTTGTTTTGCCTTTGGAGAAGATTGGAGAAGGTTTAGTAGGTAGCATGGACAATATTAAACTTTATAATAGAGTCTTAGCAGATGAAGCTATTGCTGGAGATGAGAGTTACAAGGTGAATCTAGCTTGTGGAAAAGATGCATATTCTTCTTCAAATGATTTATTATACACCAATGAATGGAGAGCAACTGATGGTAATATTAAAAATGAGGGTTCTAAGTGGGTATCTAAGAATTCAGATAACCAATGGCTTATGGTTGATTTAGGAGAAGTAAAAGAAATAAATGAAATATTAATAAGATGGGGAAATCCAGCAAAAGAGTTTTCAGTTGAAATATCAGAAGACGGATATCAGTGGAATAAGATTTCTACACTAAATAATAATTCGGAAAATTTAAATTCCATAACATTTGGAGAAAAAATGGCTAGATATGTGAGAGTTAATTGCTCTAAGAGAAATAATAATTCTTCATATTCAGTTCTTGAATTAGAAGTATATGGACCAGAAAAAGAGAAAGGTTTACTAGGAGATTTTAATAAAAATGGAGTAATAGATTTAGGCGATTTAGCATTAGCTTCTAAATATTATGGACAAGAGAAAAAAGAGTGGGATTTAGATGGAGATAATATTATTACAGAGTATGAGATTAATTTTATATCAAACAAACTATTAAATTAGGTTGAACTGAATTATAAAAGATTAGTCAATTTATCTTAATAAGATAAGTCTTTGAGGCTGGGATCAAATCATTAAATAAATTTTATGAATATATCTAGAAAGTTACTTTAGATATTTTTATAGTATTTGTTATTGAATTTTGACACAGCCTCTTTTTATTATATTTTTTAATTTTAATAATCTTAATATTAGGCTATGTTTTATGTGAATGTTGATTTTAGCTAGTCCTTCAGACCTAACTAAAAATCAATACTAGTTTAAAACAGCGCCTAATATTAAAAAATATAAGTTTGTATCGGTATAATTTGAAGTTTTCATATGATATGGTATTTTATAAATATATAAAATTGAGAACTTATTGGGAGGAATAAATCATGAACTGTAATAAGATAATTTATACACCGGGACCTACTAATTTAAGTGAAAATACTAGAATGGCTAGAGCTTTAAAAACTACTAATCCAGATGTGGATTTAGAGTTTGTTGAGTTTTATAAGGAGACATGTGATAGATTTGGAGAAATTATAAATACAAAAAATGATTGCTATATACTTTGTGGAGAGGGAATTTTAGGACTAGAAGCAGCATGTGCATCCATAACTGAAAAGGGAGATAGGGTTTTAGTACTTGATAATGGATTATATGGAAGATGGTTTGATGGATTTGTAACTATGTATGGTGGAGAAGTAACTTATTTTTCAGGAGACTATACTAATGAGATTGATGTTGAAGCTTTATCTAAATTTTTAAAGGAAAATAATGATTTTAAATATGCTACTATTGTTCATTGTGATACTCCAACTGGTGTTTTAAATCCAGTAGATAAGATTTGTCCTTTACTTAAAAGTTATGGAATTTTAACTGTTGTTGATTCTGTTTCTGGAATGGTAGGAGAAGAGTTAAGGGTCGATGAGTGGAAGATTGATATAGCCTTAGGAGGTTCACAAAAGGCATTTTCAGCAGAGCCAGGATTGACTATGGTAAGTATAAGTGATGATGCAAGAGAAGCTATGGAAAATAGAGAAACTCCAGTGGCTGGATTTTATTGTAATTTAAATATATGGAAAAATTACTACAAAGATAAATGGTTCCCATATACAATGCCAACAAGCGATATTATATCACTTAGAGTTGCTATAGATAATATTTTAGATGAAGGAAAAGAAGAGATTATTGAAAGACACAGAAAAATTGGAGAGGCAACTAGAAAAGCACTAAAAGAATATGGTTTAAATTTATTCTTAGAAAATGGATATTCAAATACAGTTACAGCTGTTGAAATACCAGAAGAAATAGATGCTTTAAAATTAAGAGATTATTTAAACAAAGAGTATAATGTATTAATGTCAACATCCTTAGATAAATATGAGAATAAGTTATTAAGAATAGGACATATGGGAGAAAATGCAAGAATTGAAAGTATAGCTATAGTCTTAAATGCGATTGATAATAGTTTAAAGAATTTAGGTTTTTATAGTGATAAAAGTTTAGTAGATTTATTTATGAGTAATATATAAAAATTATGGGTTGTCTTTATTTAAGAAGAATTTTGTTTGAATTTAGCTAAAAATTTTAAGAGGGAATTTAGAATATAAAACCTCAAAAAGGGAAAAATTAAATTGTATTTATGTTTATTAGAAATGGAAATTAATAAACTATAAAATTTAATTTTTGAGGTGAAATTTATGGAGCTAAAAGGAAGTAAAACAGAAAAAAATCTTTTGACGGCTTTTGCTGGCGAGTCACAAGCAAGAAACAAATATACCTTTTATGCAGAAAAAGCTAGAAGACAAGGGTATAATAAAATAGCTGATATTTTTGAAGAGACTGCGCATAATGAAATGGCTCATGCAAAGATTTGGTTTAAGTTTTTACATGATGGTACAGTTGGTGAAACTGTAGATAACTTAAAAGATGCAGCAGGTGGAGAAAACTATGAGTGGACAGATATGTATGCTCAATTTGCAAAAGAAGCAAGAGAAGAAGGCTTTAATGAAATAGCATTCATACTAGAAAAAGTAGGAGAAATAGAAAAGCATCACGAAGAAAGATATCTAGAGTTACATAATCTGTTAAAAGATGGTGAAATATTTAAAAAGGATGAAAAAGAGTTGTGGAGATGTCAAAACTGTGGATTTATTTTAGAAGCAACAGAAGCTCCAGAAAAATGTCCTGTTTGCCATCATCCAAAATCATATTTTGAAATAGTTTGTGATAAATTTTAATTATAGTATTTAACAAGGATTAAATTATATAATTTTATAGAATTAACTTCTTCCGCAAATTAGTATTAACTATAAAATGCTTTTTTTAATCCTTTTTAAATAAATTGAGATCAAGGTTTAGGTTCTAAAATTTTCCCTAACCTTGGTCTTATTTATTTTATATTTAAATATATTTTTGTACAAAATTTAACTATTAAAAATATGAACCATAAAACTAATATTTGTCCACTTTACACTTAATTGCTTATAAGATATCTTTAAAATATAGAATATAGATGAATCTAAAGAAAAGAAGCTCATTAATTTTGGTTATTAATGTACAGCTCTAAAGATTTATTTTATAAGTTTTAAATTTATCAAGGGGTGAGATGAATGTTATTTCAGATAAATGAACGTAAGAATATTGTAAACGGTTTGTGTGAGAAGTTAGAGAAGGCAATATATAATGTGGTTGCACCTTTAGACATAGATATGTATATCACTAAGGAACCAGTAAGTTATGAAAATAGATTAACTGGAGAGCATAAAAAAGGAGTTATAGGAGAGTCTTGGGGAGAACTTTGGGACTGTGGTTGGTTTAACTTCAAGGGAGAAGTACCAGCAAGTTGTGAGGGAGAAAAGATTGTTCTTTTAATAGATGTAAGTGGAGAAGCCTTTGTTGTAGATGAAAAAGGAGCTCCTATGAGAGGTCTTACAACTTTAAATTCAGAGTTTGATTTAAGTCTGGGAATGCCTGGTAAGAGAGAAGTTCCTATGTTTGATAGAGCTCTTGGTGGAGAAGTCATTGATGTATGGGCAGATTGTGCTTGTAATGACTTATTCGGTAAATATAGAGACAATGGAATTATAAAAGATGCATATATTGCAACTTGTAATGAAGAAGTAAAAGCTCTTTACTACGATATAGAGGTTTTACATGAACTTATGAATCAACTTCCAGAAGAGAGTGCTAGATACCATACTATATTAAATGCTCTTTATGAAGCATCAAAGGTATTAAGTATTAAAACTGGAATGAGTGGATGTGATTTCTTAAAGGATGGAGTTGTTACTCAACAAGAGGTTACAATCCTAAATGAAGAAGAAGTTAAAAAAGCTAGAGAAATATTAAAGAAAGAATTAGATAAAAAAGGTGGAGATCCTTCACTTTCAGTTTCAGCTATTGGACATGCTCATATAGATTTGGCTTGGTTATGGCCAATAAGAGAAACTATAAGAAAAGGTGCTAGAACATATTCAACAGTTTTAGCTAATATGGAAAAATATCCTGAGTATGTATTTGGAGCAAGCCAACCTCAAATTTATGAGTGGATGAAGGAATACTACCCAGATTTATATGCAAGAATTAAAGAAAAAATAGAAGAGGGAAGATGGGAAGCTCAAGGAGGTATGTGGGTTGAACCCGATACTAACGTTCCATCAGGAGAATCTTTAGTAAGACAATTACTATATGGAAAGAGATACTTTAGAGAAGAGTTTAAAAAAGAAATGGATACTTTATGGCTTCCAGACGTATTTGGATATTCAGCAGCTCTTCCACAAATTCTTAAAAAGAGTGGCGTAGATTATTTCATGACAATTAAATTATCATGGAACAATCACAATCAATTCCCACATCATACATTTTTATGGGAAGGATTAGATGGAAGTAAGGTATTATCACATATGCCACCAGAAGGAACTTATAATAGTTCAGCCGCACCAAGAGCAGTTGCTAAATCAGAGAAAGCTTTCTTAGATAAAGGTTTATCAGATGAGTGCTTAATGCTATTTGGAATTGGTGATGGAGGCGGTGGTCCTGGAGAGGAACACTTAGAAAGATTAAGAAGAGAAAGAAATATAAATGGAATAGCTCCAGTTAAGCAAGAGCCTTCAAGTAATTTCTTTAAGAGAATAGAAAAAGATATAGATAAATATAGCGTGTGGAGTGGAGAACTATACTTAGAGAAACATCAAGGAACTTACACTACACATGGTAAAAATAAAAAGTATAACAGAAAGATGGAAATAGCTATTAAGAACTTAGAATTAGCAGCAATGCAAGCTAAGGTTTTAGGAAAAGGAGAATATCCTCAAGCTGAAATAGAAAAAGTTTGGAAGGAAGTTCTTTTATATCAATTCCACGATATTCTTCCAGGTTCATCAATAGGTAGAGTTTATGATGAGTCAGTAGAAGCTTATGAGAAGATGCTTGCTAAAGTAGAAGGTATGACTGAAAAGTTATATAGAGATATTTTAGAAAGTGCAGATAGTAAAGAAGAAGGAGCTATATTAATCAACTCATTATCATGGAGCAGAGAACAATGGATCAAGCTTTATGACAGATGGACAAAGGTTCAATTAAACTCTTTAAGTGGAGAAATAATCAGAAAAGAAGAAGTTGAGCCATATTGTGAAATTTCAACTTTAAAAGTTTCTGAGAATAACTTAGAAAATGGATTAGTTAAAGTTGAGTTTAATGAAAATGGAACAATTTCAAGAGTTTTCGATAAAGAATTAAATAAAGAAGTTTTAAGAGATGAAAAAGGAAATGAACTAAGAGTTTATGAAGATAATGGAGATGGCTGGGATTTCTCAGGTGTTTATGAAGATAGACCATCTCAAATATTTGAATTAGTAAAATCAGAAGTTATTGTAGATGGACCAAAAGCTACAATTAAACAAAGCTACAAGTATGGAGAGTCTACTTTAGTACAAGAAATAAGTATTTTAGAAGGTAGCAAGAGAATTGACTTTAGGACAAAGGTTGATTGGAAAGAAAATGGTAAGATGCTTAGAACATCTTTCAATACTAATGTTTATACTAGAGAAGTAGATTGTGAAATCCAATTTGGTACAATAAAGAGACCAACTCATGGAAATACTTCATGGGATATGGCTAAGGGAGAAATCTGTGCTCAAAGATGGGTAGATTTATCACAAAGAGATTATGGAATTGCTTTAATAAATGATTCTAAGTATGGACACAATGTTTCAGAAACTAAGATAGACTTAAATCTATTAAGAAGCCCAGGATATCCAGATCCAAATGCAGATAGAGGAGAGCATGAGTTTACTTATTGCTTATTCCCACACAAAGGTGATTATATTGAAGGAAATGTTGTTCATGAAGCTCATGAAGTTAATGCTCCAATTCAAGTAATATACAGTGAAAACTTAGGTGAAAATCTAGTTAAAGAAGCAATGGCTTCAATAGATTGTGAAAATGTAATAATTGATACAATTAAAAAAGCAGAAGATAATGATGACATGATAATCAGATTATATGAGTGTCACGGTGAAGATGCTAAAGTTAAGGTTAATATAAATGTTCCATATGCTAACGTAGAAATGGTTAATTTAATAGAAGACATCATAGATGGAAAAGAATTAAACAAAGAAACAATGGAACTTACGTTTAAACCATTTGAAGTTCATACTTTAAAAGTAACATTAAAATAACTAAGAATTTAAGTAATATTTATATAGAAGATGATACTAACAGTAACAATAAGGGAATTAAAAGAACACTTCTTATTACTTAAAGAAGATAGCAAGCAATAGCTTGCTTAGGGAAACTAGGTATTATGAAAAGGCAACCTTTAAGGGAGGGTTGCCTTTTCTATTTTTAGTAAAAATCAATAATTAAAGTAGAAGTATTAAAGAAATTTACAAATTTTAAGTTTAACTAATAAATAGGGGGAAGGGTATGAGAAAAATAGTAGCAATAGATGTAGGTGGAACATTTATTAAACATGGAATAGTAAGAGAAGATGGAGAAATTATTAAAGCTAATAAATCAAATACAAATAAATTAAATATTGAAGAATTTCTCAATACTTTAATAGGAATAGTACATGAATATAAGAAATAAGAAAACATAAGTGGAGTTTCTATAAGTATTCCTGGGTTTGTCCATAATAAAAAAGGAGTAGTGAATAATTGCACAGTATTTAGGTTTATTGAAGGATATCCTTTAAAAGAAAATTTAGAAAGGCTATTAAATATTCCAGTATTAATTGAAAATGATGCTAATTGTGTTGCGCTAGCTGAAAAATTCACAGGAAGTGCAATGAATTGTGACGATTTTATTTGTATAACTATTGGAACTGGTATAGGTGGAGGAATATTTCTAAATGGGGATTTAATTCGAGGAAAAGAATTCAAAGGGGGAGAATTCTGTTACATGATTACAAAAGATGAAGAAGGATATATGACTTTAAGTGATAATTCTTCGTTTACAGCACTTTCAAGAATGTATTGTGAGTATATGGGTTTAGATTTATCTATAAATGTTTTAGGAACTAATATATTTGAAGAAGCTAAAAATGATGTGAATGTAAGCTTAATAATAGAAAAATGGTACGGAAATATTGCTAGAATGATCTATAATTTATCATCAATATTAAATCCAGAAAAAATACTTATTGGTGGCGGAATAAGTTTAAGAGAAGATTTATTAGAAAGATTAGAAAATTCATTAAATAAAATACCAAAGTGGAAGTTTGTAAAATGTAATATAGACCTTTGCAAGCACAAGAATAATGCTGGTATTATAGGCTCAGCTTATAATTTCTTTTCTGAAAATATCAGTTAAATTTAAGTGCTAGATTAGGGGAGAGACTTGAGTATTACTTAAGCAGATTAAGTTTATAGTAAAAAGTTTTGAATTTATAGGGGGATTTTTTATGAAGTATGGAGTAATAACAACTTGGAGAATGGGTATAGACGGAATAAATGAAATTGAATCAGATATGAAGAGCGGGCTTAGTGCAGGTGAGGCTGTTGAAAAAGTCATAAATGTTGTTGAAGATTTTGAGTTTTTTAAATCAGTTGGATATGGAGGTCTTCCAAATGAATGTTGTGAGGTTGAACTAGATGGAGCTTATATGGATGGAGATACCTTAGATGTGGGAGCTGTTGCTTCAATTAATAATTTCGCAAATCCAGTGTCTATAGCAAAGAAATTAAGCGAAAGAAAAGTGAATTGTTTCTTAGTTGGACAAGGAGCTAATGAGTATGCAAAGGAAGAGGGCTTTGAAGAAAAAGATATGCTTACAGAAAGAGCAAGAGAGTTTTATGAGGAAAAGAAGAAGCTAATATTAGAGAAAGGATTAAGCCCATATGATGGACATGATACTATTGGCGCAATTGCCTTAGATCAAAATGGAAAGATGGTTGTTGCTACATCTACTAGTGGATTATTTATGAAAAAGAGAGGAAGAGTTGGAGATTCACCAGTTATAGGCTCAGGGTTTTATGTTGATAGTAAAGTTGGAGGAGCAACGGCTACTGGTTTAGGGGAAGACTTAATGAAGGGATGCATTTCCTATGAAATAGTTAGACTAATGGAAGAAGGCATCACTCCTCAAGAGGCTTGTGATAAGGTTATTATTGATTTGAATAGAAAACTTATTGAAAGAAGAGGACAAGCAGGAGATTTATCTGTAGTTGCTATGAATAAAGATGGACAATGGGGTGTTGCAACAAACATAAAAGAATTTACTTTTTCAGTTTTTACTCATGAAGAGGAACCAACAGTTTATATTACAAACTTAGATGAGAATGGAAAAACACTATATTCAGTTGCTACAGAGGAATGGCTTAATAAATATTTAGAAAGAATAAAATTGCCAGTAAAGAATTTAGTTACAAATTAAAGAGCAAGATGATTTTAGTATATAACTAATAGGACATGTAGATATTGTTTTGTAAGGAGAAGGGTGGATTTTTCCACCCTCTAATTTAATAGAAAAAGATATAAGTATTTAAAATTATAAAGAAATTTTTGTGAAATTATAAAAATTTGTAATTTTAATATTTTTTATGCTTCTAAAATATTAATTAATAGAAAGATAGAAATATTATATTAGAAAAATACTAGTAAATTTAAATTTTACTAATATTTTAATTTGTTTTTAAAATTTATTATTCATTAAAAAAGTTTTATAATGAACGAAAAGAAATTTATTGGGTTATTGTGAAAAAAATACTAAATATTACAAGAGTATTAGCTATTTTGAATTATATGAATTTTATATTGTAAATTAAAAATTATAATAAGTTTTGCTTTAGGCAAGTTAATCAACGATATTAATGATTTAAGTTACAGAAAGTAAGAAAAAATATTTAATTTGATATTTTTGATTAGCCTGCCGATTGAATTCAAAATTATTATATATTCAAGTATTATAAAGTATTAATGCTCATTTAACTTAATAGATTAGAAAATTTAGGAGGAGAATTAATATGAAATATGTAGCAATTAAAGATATTTTTGAAAAGGAAAACGAAAATAATTTTGAGGAATTTAAAAATTTTATAAAGGAATTTGGATTAGATGACGATTTTTTTGATATAACATCTAAACATACTGAAGAAAGATTAAAAGCTTTAATATCAGCAGAAATTGATGGGAAAAGAGAATTAGCAGGAAAGCTATTACTTATTTTAGAAGAAGCAAAAAATAAAAGAGAAGCTACTGGAGAAGTTTATTCAAATAAAACAATAGTTAGTGATGCGCAATTAGAAAAGTTATATGATAAATTAAGTAAGTTTGTTCAAAACTATGAAAGACACGATAAAGAATTTCAACATGAAAAACAAATAATAGAAAAATGGTTAAGAGAAATAGAAAATGAGATAAAATAGAAATATACATAGTTTATATATTTAATAATGGGACTATATCAAAACTTAATAATAAAACTTACAAAAATATTCTGAGAATTACTAGATTTTGCTAAGAATTTATAGTCATTATTCTGAAAATTATCTAGATATTTTCTTCGTAATATTTGTAAGTTTTATTAAAAAGTTACTTTGATATAGTCCCTTTTAAATTTTTACTAATGAATTTACTAAGTCTTTTCAGAGAATATTGATTTTTAGATTCACATTATTTAACGTGGGTCGGACTTTAATATTGCATATTGTGATACAGTACAAAAATCTCCTTTATGATTTATCATATTTATCACCTCTCATAACCCATAATTTAAATCTATTATATACCCGTAATGATAAATTGCAATAATTTCCATGGTGATTTAAAAGTTTTATAACTTTTAGATTTAATATATGGATTTTTAAGTAAATAGAATTTATTTATTGTTCTTAGTGAATGAATATACATATTTTAAACATAATTAAGGTTTAAGCTATAGTAGTAGAATATTGT
Organism: Clostridium sp. LIBA-8841; assembly: GCF_057782475.1. Classification (NCBI taxonomy): domain Bacteria; kingdom Bacillati; phylum Bacillota; class Clostridia; order Eubacteriales; family Clostridiaceae; genus Clostridium; species Clostridium sp. LIBA-8841. Next base: position 1,291,490 of record NZ_CM173488.1, read on the forward strand.
ACTTAAGATAAAAGTCATATATAATAATGTAAACGTAATTAATTTGGAAAAATAAAAGCAATATGAGAAAAAAGAGAAGGGATGATTTGAATGGATAATTTTACTTTTTATAATCCTACTAAAATCAACTTTGGTAGAGGTGTTGAATCTTCTGTTGGAGAAGAAATTAAGAATTTAGGTGCAAGCAAGGTACTTTTCCATTATGGTGGAGGAAGCATTATAAAAAATGGTCTATATGATAAAATTTTAGATTCTTTAAATAAAGCAGGACTACATGTAATAGAACTTGGAGGGGTTAAACCTAATCCTAGATTAAGCTTAGTTAAAAAAGGAATAGAACTTTGTAAAAATAGCAAGGTTGATTTTATACTTGCAGTTGGTGGAGGAAGTGTTATAGACTCAGCTAAAGCTATAGCTTTTGGAGTTTTTTATGAAGGAGATGTATGGGATTTCTTCACTAAGAATTTAAATATAGAAAAGGCATTACCAATAGGCACAGTACTTACAATTCCAGCGGCTGGAAGTGAATCAAGTTCAGGAACTGTTATAACTAATGAAGATGGATGGTATAAAAAATCAACAGGATCACCACTTTTATATCCTAAATTTTCAATGTTAAACCCAGAATTGTGTGTTACTTTACCAGAGTATCAAATAGCTGCAGGAAGTGCAGATATTCTAGCTCATTTAATGGAAAGATATTTTACAAACACAAAAAATGTAGAACTTACAGATAGACTAATTGAAGGAACAATGAAAACTGTTATAAATAATGTTCCTAAGGTATTAAAAAATAAAGAAGATTATGATAGCTTTGCAGAAGTTATGTGGTCTGGAACAATAGCTCATAATAATATTCTAAGTACAGGAAGAGAAACAGACTGGGCATCACATAAAATAGAACATGAGTTAAGTGGAATATATGATGTAACTCATGGTGCAGGTTTAGCAGTTATATTCCCAGCTTGGATGAAATTTGTTTATAAGCATGATTTAGATAGATTCAATCAATTTGCTACTAGGGTTTTTGATGTTCAAGTTGAAGGTAAAACTAAAGATGAAATTGCTTTAGAAGGAATTAAAAAACTTGAGGAATTCTTTAAATCAATAAATCTTCCAACAACTTTAAAAGAGTTAGAAATAGGAGAAGATAGATTAGAAGAAATGGCTAAAAAATGTACAGATAATGATGCGTATACTGTTGGTAATTTTGTCAAATTAAATACAGCTGATGTTTTTGAAATCTACAAATTAGCATTATAGTACATGAATTTAGATTCTTTATAATTTAGATAAAATGATAACTAGAAAAACTATAAAAATAAATAGATTCAATAAAGAAAATATTTATGCTTAGATTTTAAGGGATACAAGTTATTAATACTTTGTATCCTTTTATTTAGTTAAGTTATTGTAAATGTTTAAATTTTTTGCTAGTATCAGTTTGAGGAGAGGAGGAGTTAAGTATAATAAAAATTAAAATTGTACTTAGCGTAGTATGATGTTAAATAGGGAGTTAGCTCAAAATATAGTTAATAAAATGATGGAGGTTATTCCTTACAATGTAAACATAATGAACAATAAAGGGATAATAATAGGAAGTGGTGATTCAAGTAGAATTGGAACTTTACATAATGGAGCTCTAGAAGCATTAGAGGTAAAGAAAGTAATAGAAATATCTAAGGATGAAGATAAGGTCAAGTCTGGAGTAAATTCACCAATATTCTTTAGAGACAAGGCTATAGGGGTTATTGGTATAACTGGAAATCCTAAAAAGGTTAGGCAATTCACACAACTGGTAACGGTTACTGCTGAACTTTTAATAAATCAAGAGTATACCTTAAATAAACATATAATAAAGGAAAGACTAAAGGAAGAATTCCTTTATGAATGGTTATATTTAAAAGAATCTTATGATTTAGAATTTATACAAAGAGGTGCTAATGTAGGTATTAATATTTCCTTAGATAGAATAATTTTAGTTTTAGAGTTTGAAAAAGATGAATTCAAAGAAAATGTAAAAATGGTAAAGAGATTTATAAAAGAAGATGAGTACTATATAAATTTAACTTCAAACAGAATAGTTATGATTTTATTAGATAATAATTTATTATATAAGCGCTTAAAGGAATTAAAAGAAATGATTATGAATATGAACTCTAGAATAGGACTAAGTGCAAGACATAAAATTATTTCTAAATCAATGAATGAAGCTGTTGAAGCAGTTGATATAGGAAAAAAATTATATAAAGGTGAATTCTTTTATGAGTATTCAAAGGTAAAGGTTTTTAGTTTTTTAGAGAATTTTCTTAATGAAGAAGAATGGAAGATTATAAGAAACAGGATATTAAAAGAAAATATGGGAGAAGAACTATTAGAAACCTTTACAGCTTATATGAAGCATAGTGGAGAGAGAAAAAAGACGGCAGAGTCACTACATATACATAGAAATACATTGAATTATAGGCTGGAGAAAATTGAGGAAATAACAGGATTAAGCTTTGATAATTATTTGGATTTATTTCAATTTATGATTACATACATAGTAAATGAATTAAAGTAAAAGTATAGGTTTTCTTTGTGCATATGCATAAAGAAAACCTTTTTAATTAGGAAAATTTAATAATGATTTTAAAAATGAAAACTTATACAATGAAATTCGTCAACAAATTTAAGAATAAGTTAGGTCTTAGATTTATTAAGAAAAGGAGGATTTTATTGTGGACGTAACAGTTACAGCTTTAGGCGCAGTGATTGCATTAGTTGTTGCAATTACTCTTATTATAAAAAAGGTTCATCCAGCATACGGACTTATATTAGGAGCTTTAATAGGTGGACTTATTGGTGGAGCAGGACTAACAGGAACAGTTAATTTAATGATGGATGGCGCAAAAAATATGATGCCTGCTATCTTAAGAATACTTACAGCAGGGGTACTAGCAGGGGTTTTAATTGAATCCGGTGCCGCAGCAAAGATTGCAGAGACAATAGTTGAGAAAATAGGAGAATCAAGAGCTCTTATAGCTTTAGCCATAGCTACGATGGTATTAACAATGGTTGGAGTTTTTGTAGACGTTTCAGTAATAACAGTATCTCCAATAGCTTTAGCAATAGCTCACAAATCAGGTTTAAGTAAATCAGCTATATTATTAGCAATGGTTGGTGGAGGTAAGGCAGGAAATATTATGTCTCCAAACCCAAATACAATTGCAGCTGCTGATAACTTAGGAGTTTCATTAACAAATGTTATGATAGCAGGTATTATACCGGCTATATTTGGTGTTATAGTTACATGCATATTAGCAAGTAGAATAAAGAAAAAAGGTTCTTTTGTTAACTTAGAGGAACGTGTGAAAGAAGCGGCAGATATGCCAGGATTCTTACCAGCTATGGTTGGACCGTTAGTGGCAATAATATTATTAATGTTAAGGCCATTAGCAGGAATAGCTATAGACCCATTAATAGCCTTACCAGTAGGTGGTCTATGTGGAATAATAGCTATGGGAAAAGTTAAATATATTAACCAATACGCTACTTATGGACTAGCTAAGATGAGTGGTGTTGCAATCCTTTTAATAGGAACTGGAACTTTAGCAGGAATAATTGCTAACTCAGGATTAAAGGATGTTATCATAAACGGAATAAATACTTTAGGTTTACCAAGCTTTATGTTAGCTCCTGTTTCAGGAATACTTATGTCAGCGGCAACAGCTTCTACTACATCAGGAACAGCGGTGGCTACATCAGTATTTGGACCAACAATCGTTCAACTTGGAGTTGCACCACTTGCTACAGCCGCTATGATACATGCTGGGGCTACAGTTTTAGACCATTTACCACACGGTAGTTTCTTCCACTCAACTGGTGGTAGCGTAGCAATGGATATGAAAGAAAGACTTAAGCTTATACCATATGAGTCTTTAGTTGGATTAACAATGACAGTTGTATCTACTATAATATTTGGAATAATATTAAAATAGTTTTTTAGAAAAGTATAGTTTGGTGTTTATTAAAATGCCTAATTATACTTTTCACATATAAAATATAAAAATTCTATATTATATTTTAAAGTTTAGACTTTGATTTAGGTAAGTCAAACTTATTTAAAAAGGAGTAAGAATTTATTAAGGAATGTAATTAAAAATAGTAAAAGAATTAAATTAAAATATTTTTAGTAAGCATAATGAATTTTAAAATAAAAATTAAGAGAAAGTATCTTACAGGAGGAAACATAGATGAAATTTGTATTAGCGCCAGATTCATTTAAAGAAAGTATGACTTCAATGGAAGCTTGTAATGCCATGGAAAGAGGAATTAAAAAGGTTTTTAAAGATGCAGAATGTATAAAGGTTCCTATGGCTGACGGAGGAGAAGGAACAGTTGAGGCTTTAGTTCATGCAACAGGTGGAAAAATTGAGACTTTAAAGGTTACAGGTCCATTAGGAACAGAAGTAGAAGCTTTCTATGGAGTATTAGGTAATGGGAAGACTGCTGTCATAGAAATGGCAAGTGCTTCAGGAATTCAACTTGTTAAAAGAGAAGAGAGAAATCCTTTAATAACAACAACTTTTGGAACTGGAGAAGTGATAAAAGCAGCTTTAGATGAGGGAATAAAGCACTTAGTTATAGGAATAGGTGGAAGTGCCACTAATGATGGGGGAGTAGGAATGCTTCAAGCCTTAGGTGGAAAAATTTTAGATAAAGAAGGAAATCAAATAGCTTTTGGTGGAGGAGCACTAAAGGATATAGAAAGTATAGATTTAACTTCTTTAGATGAGAGGTTAAAGGGTGTATCTATAGAAGTTGCTTGTGATGTAACTAACCCATTAGTAGGAGAAAAAGGAGCATCAGCAGTATTCGGACCACAAAAAGGAGCGACTCCAGAGGTAGTTAAAGAGTTAGATAATAACTTAACTCATTATGCTTCTATAATAAGTAGAGATTTAGGAAAAGAGGTTTCAAATATAGAAGGATCAGGAGCCGCTGGTGGTCTTGGAGCAGCTTTATTATTACTAGGTGGAGAACTTAAAAGAGGTATAGAACTTGTGATAAAACATACAGAGCTAGCTGAGAAAGTAAAAGGAGCAGACTTTGTATTTACAGGTGAAGGAAGTATAGATGATCAAACTATATATGGAAAAACTCCAATGGGAGTAGCCACTGTAGCTAAGGAAGGTGGAGTTTCCACAATAGCTTTTGCAGGTAAAGTAGGAGATGGAATAGAAGGTCTTTATGAAATAGGAATAAAGAGCATATTTAGTATAATGACTGGAGTTTCAACTTTAGATGAAGCTTTACAAAATGGAACTAGGAATTTAGAGATAACAACTGAAAATGTAATTAGACTTTTAAAATAAAAAATAATATGAATTAATTTATAATGAGTGAAAATAAAAAGTATCTAATTTTTATTTTCACTCTTTTTTATGAATTATTTTTCAATAAAATTAATCTATTTCAGATTTTAATATTCGTTATTATTTTAATATGTAGGAAAAAGAAATGTATTAGAACAATAAACAAGTTAAACAATAGGAATGGAAAATTGTATAATAGTTATTTATTATAAATTAGGATAACGAATGAATATGTGGTATAACTATAGAAGATCATAAGTTTTAAAACAAAGGAGATAAACATAATATATGAAATTTAATGAATTTAATTTAAGTGATGATATTATTAAGGCCCTTAATAATTTAGGATATAAGAACCCTTCAGAGGTTCAGGAAGCTTCAATTCCAAAGCTTTTAGAGGGAAGAGATATAATAGTTAAATCTCAAACTGGTAGTGGTAAGACTGCAAGTTTTGGAATACCTATTTGTGAAAAAATAAATATTGAAGAAAAAAATGTTCAATGTTTGGTTTTAACACCAACTAGAGAACTTGCAATTCAGGTTAAAGATGAGTTAGCTAATATAGGAAGATTAAAAAAGGTAAGATGTGCGGCCATATTTGGTAAACAACCTTTTAATGAGCAAGTTAGAGAACTTAAACAAAGAGTACATATAGTAGTAGGAACACCAGGAAGAGTATTTGACCATATGGAAAGAGGAACTTTAGATTTAAGTGAAGTTAACTATGTGGTAATAGATGAAGCGGATAAGATGCTTTCTATGGGATTTATTGATCAGATAAAAGACATATTAGGAGGATTAAGATTAAATAAGACAACAGCCTTATTTTCAGCAACTTTTTCTAAGGAAATAGAAGAAGTGTGTGAGGAGTATATGAGAAATTCTGTTCTTTTAGAAGTTAAATCAAAGGTATTTAATAGAGATAGAATAGAAGAAAGTGTAATTGAAATAGAAGAGAAAAATAAAGAAAAAGCTTTATGGAAGACTCTTTATGCTAATCATCCAGAAAGTGCTATAGTTTTCTGTAACACAAGAAACAAGGTTAAAGCCGTTTACAAAATGCTTAAGGATGAAGGAATAACTTGTAATGAACTTCATGGAGACATGGATCAAAAGAAGCGTATTGAGGTTATGGAGAACTTTAGAGATAAGCACTTCAAGGTTTTAGTTTGTACAGACATAGCTGCTAGAGGAATTCATGTAGATAGTATAGAGCTTGTTATAAACTATGAAGTGCCAATGGAAATGGAAAGTTACGTTCATAGAATCGGAAGAACAGGTAGAGCAGGAAGAGAAGGAAAGGCTGTTACTTTTGTAAATAACTATGAAAAAAAATACTTAGAAAATATAGAAGAGTATATTGGGTATGAAATAAAAAAAGGAACTATGCCTACTGATGAAGAGGTTAAGGCTGGAAGAAATATATTTAAAGAAAGCCAAAGGATTCAATTAAAAGAGAGTAAAAAGCCTAAAAAAGAGATTCATAGTGATATAGTTAAAATACATGTTAATGGTGGAAAGAAAAAGAAAATAAGAGCTTTTGATATTGTTGGATGCTTTAGTAATCTTCCAGGATTAACTGGAGATGATATAGGAATAATAGATGTTCAAGATGGATTTTCCTATGTTGATATATTAAATGGAAAAGGAGAAAAAGTCCTAAAAAACTTTAAGGAAGTTACTATAAAAGGTAAAAAAGTTAAGATTCAAAAGGCTAGAAAATAAATTATTTATGTTAAATTATATTTAATAGAGTGATTAATTAGGTGTAATATGGTAAAATTAAGGTAAGATATACAAATAATATCTTACCTTTTTAATTTAAAAAAAGCTAAAGAATTTTATGGAGAGGTGGTCTATATGAAGAAAAAAGTTACTATCTCTATTACGTCTCTAGTTGTAGTTTTTTTAGTCTCTATAGCATATTTAGGATTATATGAAAATGATTTTATTGGAGAAAATAAATCATTAAATAAAGAAGTTATTACTCTTATAGAAAATGAAGAGGATAAAAAGTTAGATTTAACTTCTTTAAATAAAACAACAGCTTTTGAGTGGGATGAAGTTTACTTAATATCTCCATATGAAGATGTAAACGAATTTTTTACAAATGTAGATACTTATGCTCCAGAAAAAACATACAATTCAGAAATAACAGAAGTCTATATGTTAGCTTTTGTTAAGCATTCTGACAAGGGTGGTAAAAATAAGCTTATAGAATACACTTATATACCATCTAGTTATATTGATGTAGAAAAACTAAAAGATATGAAAGTTATAGAAGGAAATTACCATTATGTTAATGGGGATTTAGTTTAGATTTTAAGGAACTGTATCAAAACTTTAAATAATAAAACTTATAAATTCTTAGTGAAATTTAGCAATTCTCGGAATATGTTTATAAGTTTTATTAAGTTATTTTGATACAGTTCCTTAGTTTTATATTAACAATATTTTTCAAATATTCATATATTATTAAATTTAAAGGAGTATTATAAGTTAATGTAGAGTGCTATAATTTACATTGAAATTTTATAAGAAAGCATTTTTTAGTAAGGGGGGTTAATTATGCTTATAACAAGGGACAAAAAATTTTATAGGTTACTTTTTAGTATTGCCTTGCCAATAGCAGTACAAAACTTAATAACTTTTATGGTAAGCATGGTAGATACTTTAATGGTTGGAGCTTTGGGGGAAATTCAACTATCAGCAGTTTCTATAGCGAATAATTTATTTTTTGTACTTACGATTTTAATGTTTGGACTAGCTGGTGGATCTAATATTATGATTTCGCAGTATTGGGGAAAAGGAAACATTAAAACAATTCATAAAATTTTAGCTATAATGTATAGATTTTGTATAGCCTTAACGGGAATTTTTATATTTATAGCAGCATTTTTACCAAAACATTTTATGGGGATTTTTACAACAGATATGGCTGTTATAGATTTAGGAGCTAGCTACTTAAGAATAGTATGCATAGGATATTTATTCTATTCCATAACAAACTGTACAATAATGATGCTTCGTTCAGTAAAAACTGTAAGGATATCAATGATAGTTTACAGTGCTTCTTTAGTGGTAAATGCAATATTAAACTGGGTTCTTATATTTGGAAAATTAGGAGTACCAGAGCTTGGGATAAATGGAGCAGCAATTGCCACAGTATGTGCTAGAATAACTGAATTTTCAATAGTTCTAGTATTTATGTTTTTATATGAAAGAAAGATTGGGCTTAAGTTAGAGCATTTATTAAAGCTTGATAAAAATATTTTAAAAGACTATGTTGGATTATGTACTCCTGTGTTATGTAATGAGTTGCTTTGGGCAATTGGAGCTTCTATGATATCAGTTGTAGTTGGAAGAATGGGAACTGAGGTTGTTGCTGCCAATAGTATAAATGGAGTGGCTCACCAATTTGTAACAGTTTTTATTTTTGGTATGTCTAATGCTACAGCAGTAATAATAGGAAATACCATAGGTGAAGGTAAAAAGGAAAAAGCAAGAGAGTATGCCCATAGTGTTGGAATTTTCAGTGTTATTATGGGAATCATAGCAGGACTTATGATTTTATTTATAAAACCAGCTATTGTTAATTTCTATAATGTATCTGATAGCACAAAATTAATATCCATGGAAATAATGACTGTAACTTCTGGAATAATAGTATTTCAATCCCTTGCAAGCAACTTTATGATGGGTGTACTTCGAGGTGGTGGAGATGCGAAGTTTGTTTTAATAAATGATCTTATTTTTATGTGGCTTGTTGCTATTCCAGGAGGATTCTTTGCAGCCTTTGTTTTAGAACTTCCAGTTGCCTTGGTATTCTTAGTTATAAAATGTGATGAAATATTAAAGTCACTTGTCAGTGTATATAGAGTAATTAGTGGAAAATGGGTAAATGATGTAACAAAGGATTATGAATTTGAAGAAGCTCCATGTTAAGTTTAAAATCTTAAGTTTTATTTTATATTAATATTGATTTTCAGCTAAATCTTCAATCATAATTTAATTTTAAGTGAAAATAAAATTTTGAAGTTTGAATTTTGAAATTAAAAATTATCCATTTGAGAGGATGAAAAAAATTCTTTATAGAATAATATTAATTGTTTCAGAGTAATAGCTTAAAAGAGTTATAGAAATAGTTAGCAGTGTTGGAAAGTTGTTTTTAGGATAGATGAGCTGTTAAAGTTAAATACTAAATAAGAACTAAATTTGAAAGGAGTGTTTACTTTGGCTCATAAGAATAATAAAAATAGCAAAGCTAATAAGAAGTCTGGTCAAAAGACTAAAAAAGAAGTAGAAAAAATGAAACATGAAACTGCTGATGAAGTAGGATATTCAAAAGAATCAAGAAAATTAGGTAAAAATGATACTAGAGACAATCCTTATAAGGGATTTTAATAAATTAAAAAGTAAATATAATTAATTACATTTCAAATACACACCTTTTTAGGTGTGTATTTTTTGTAAAAAAACATAAATTTTTGGGGTAAAAAGAATTAATTTCAAAACATTTACATATATATATTATGTAGACAATAATTTTAATACTTTTTAGTTTAGGGGGAAGAGATTTTGTTTAGCAAAAAATTCAAAAAACAAATGGCATATGCTTTAACTAGTACTTTTTTATTAGGGTTAGTTAATCCTAGTTCAGTAAAAGTTTTTGCATCTACTGGAATTGAGATTACAGAAGGGGTTACGGTTACTGCTAAGGGGAATACAGAAGGGAACACAGCAGACTTAGTCATTGATGGAGATGTATCAACATATTGGGAGTCTTCAAATGACTATAGATGGATAGAAATTGATTTGGGAGAGATATATGAATTATCTAAAATAGAAATATTTAATAATGTAGGTGCTTCCTATAAATATAATATATATGCTTCAGAGGATGGAGAAACATTCAATAAAATAGCATATAAAAATGATGAGAAAGTAGCTGATAATAATGGAGATACACATAACATCGATAATATTAGAGCTGGAAAATTAAGAATCGATGTTGTTCAAAATAGTAATAATGACAAGGTTAATATAGCTGAAATTAAGGTTTTTGGAAAGAAAACAGGAGAAAGTTTATCAGAATTAGCTCCAATCACTACATCTAATTTTAGTGAAACAAAATGGGCTACAGAGTATGAAAAATTTGAAAGTGATAAAGGATATGCAGAGGAAAAAACAATAAATGAGATTAAGAGTTTAGTCAGTAGAGTAATTGGAGCTGAGTATGTTGATAACTTTACCTTTGAACTTAGAGAAGAGATTAATGGTAATGATGTTTTTGAAGTTTCAGATTCACAGGATGGAAAGATTTTAATAAAAGGAAATAATGGAGTTTCATTAGCATCAGGGTTTAATTATTACTTAAAAAATTATTGTAATGTTAGTTATAATCCAATAATGGAGTCTAATTTAAAAATGCCTGAAACAATGCCAAGTGTTGGAGAAAAGGTAGTTATAGATACTCCATATGAACATAGATATGCATTAAATTTCTGTACCTATTCTTATACAATGGCTTTCTGGGATTGGGAGCAATATGAAGAGTTCTTAGACTGGTGTGCAATGAATGGAGTAAATTTAGTCTTAGATATAATTGGACAAGAAGAGGTTTTAAGAAGAACTTTAAATGAGTTTGGATATAGTGATGAAGAGGTTAAAGAATTTATTTCAGGACCTGCATATTTTGCTTGGTTCTATATGCAAAATATGACTGGATTTGGAGGACCACTTCCTAATGATTGGTTTGAGCAAAGAGCAGAACTTGGAAGAAAGCTTCATGATAGAATGCAATCCTATGGAATAAGTCCAGTCTTACAAGGATATTCAGGTATGGTTCCAAGAGATTTTAGGGAGAAAAATCCAGAAGCACAAACTATTTCTCAAGGAGGATGGTGTGGTTTCGATAGACCAGACATGCTTAAAACATATGTGAATGAAGGAGAAAGAGATTATTTTCAAGAAGTTGCAGATGTTTTCTATAAAAAGCAAAAAGAAGTATTTGGAGATGTAACTGACTTCTATGGAGTAGATCCATTCCATGAAGGAGGAAATACTGGAGGATTAGATAACGGAAGAATATATCAAATAATTCAAGATAAGATGATAGAACATGATAATGAAGCAGTTTGGGTTATTCAAAACTGGCAAGGAAATCCTAGTAATAATAAATTAGAAGGATTAACTAAGAAGGACCAAGTTATAGTTTTAGATCTTTTCTCAGAGGTAAGTCCAGACTGGAAGAGATTAGAGGATAGAGACTTACCTTGGGTTTGGAATATGCTTCACAACTTTGGTGGAAGAATGGGAATGGATGCAGCGCCAGAAAAACTTGCTACAGAGATTCCTAATGCCTTAGCAAATTCAGAAAATATGATTGGTATAGGTATTACACCAGAGGCTATAAATACTAATCCTTTAGCATATGAACTTTTATTTGATATGGCTTGGACAAGAGACCAAATAAATTTCAGAACATGGACTCAGGACTACATTGAAAGAAGATATGGTAAGGTAAATGAAGAAATTATAGAGGCTTGGAATATTATATTAGATACAGCTTATAAGAAGAGAAATGATTATTATCAAGGTGCGGCTGAGTCTATTATAAATGCAAGACCAGGATTTGGAATACAAAGTGCTTCAACTTGGGGACATTCAAAAATAGTTTATGATAAGAGTGAGTTTGAAAAAGCTATTGAAATTTTTGCAAATAACTATGATGAATTTAAAGAAAGTGATGCTTTCCTTTATGATTTTGCAGATATTTTAAAACAATTATTAGCTAACTCTGCTCAAGAATATTATGCTGTTATGTGTGATGCTTACAATAATGGCGATTCAGATAAGTTTAGATTTGTTTCAGGAAAATTCTTAGAGCTTGTAGAGCTTCAAGAGAGAGTATTATCAAGTAGACCTGAATTTTTGATAGGAAATTGGATTGAAGATGCTAGAACAATGCTTAAGGATGCTGATGATTGGACTAAAGACTTATTTGAGTTTAATGCTAGAGCCTTGGTAACAACTTGGGGATCAAGAAATAATGCTAATAGTGGTGGACTTAAAGACTATTCTAATAGACAATGGTCAGGATTAACAGAGGATTATTACTATGCTAGATGGGAAAAATGGATAAATGGATTACAAACAGAATTAGATGGTGGAGCTAAGGCACCTAATATAGATTGGTTCAAGATGGAGTATGATTGGGTAAATAAGAAAAGTGATACAGATAAACTTTATCCAACAGAGGCTTCTAATGAAAATTTAGGTGAACTTGCTAAGATAGCTATGGAAGGCTATTCAGTAACTAATATGGATAAAATATTAGGTGAAGGTGAAGTTGAGAAAAGAGTTAATATTGCTTTAGGAAAGCCTGTAAGCAGTGAAACTCATGGATCTAATGAAGCTAGTCCTCTAAGTAATATTACAGATGGAAACACAGGAAGCATGTGGGTTGCTGATAGAGAGGGATACCCTGCAAGTGTAATTGTAGACTTAGAAGGAGTTAAAACTGTAGATGGAATAGAATTTGCTTTTAGAAATCAAGCTGGAGATAGAGCTGTTGCATACAAAGTAGAAATCATGGATGAAAATGGACAATGGGTAACAGTATCAGATAAATCAGAGGATTATTCTAATAAAGGTGTTATTGAGGAAGTTGATTTTAAAGGTAAAGCACAAAAAGTTAGAGTTACATTGACAGATGTAGATTTAAGTTTAAGTCCATCATATACAATACCAGAATTAGCAGAAATAATGGTATATGAAGGAAAAGAGTCAGTAGATGAATATACTAACGTTGCTTTAGGTAAGCCAGTTGCTGGATCAGAATCAGAGAGTGGAAAACCACTATCTAATATTACAGATGGCAATCTAAATTCTCTTTGGGTAAGTAATGGAGGACAAACTCCAGCAACTGCTTCTATAGATTTACAAGGAACAGAAAATGTTGATTTCTTAGAACTTTACTTTGAAAAAGCAGGACTTAGATTCCAGTTTAAAGTTGAAGTAGAGGATGCAAGTGGAAATAGAGAGAAAGTATTAGATATGACTTCAAATAAAGGAGACAATGAAAAGTCTTATAAAATACCTGTAGGAAAAGATATAAATAAAATACATGTTACTATGACTGGAAAAGCAGCAGGTGGTGAATACCCAGGGGCTTGGGCAGCTATAGCAGAAGTAAAAGCTATGTCTAAGGAAAAGCCTGTTCAATATGTAAATATAGCAGAAAATAAATCAGTAAGTGGTTCTCCTTCTCAAGGAGGAAATCCTCTATCAAATATTACAGATGGTAATTTAAGTTCACTTTGGATAAGTGCTAATGGAGCAGTTCCAGCAAATGCTACAATTGATTTAGAAGAAAATAATTTTGTTGATTTCTTAGAACTTCATTTTGAAAAAGCAGGCTTTAGATTCCAGTTTAAAGTTGAAGTAGAGGATGAAAGCGGAAATAGAGAGACTGTATTAGATATGACTTCAAATACAGAAGATAATGAAAAATCATATAAAATACCTGTAGGAAAAGAAATAAGGAAGATACATGCTACTATTACAGGAAAAGCACCAGGTGGATCATATCCAGCAGCATGGGCGGCCATTGCAGAGATTAAGGCTATGGCTAAGGAAGTCGTAAATAAAGGAGAACAAGCTTCAATAGCATTACCACAAGGAAATATGAAAGCAACAGCAACTTCAGAGCATCCTAATGTAGGAAATGAAGGGTTAGCAAGCTTTGCTATTGATGGAAAAGAAAATACTATGTGGCATACAAAATATTCTCCTGTAGAAGCATTACCACAAAGTATAACTTTAGAGCTTGGAGGAAGTTATGAAATTAATAAGTTTACTTATCTTCCGAGAAGTGGCAATAAAAATGGAAATATAACTAAGTATGAGTTTCATGTAAGTAATGATGGCAATGAATTTAGAAAAGTTTCAGAGGGAACTTGGGATGAGAGTGGAAGCTTAAAAACATTAAAATTTGATAGTACAAAGGCAACTCATGTTAAACTTGTAGCTTTAGAAGGCGTTGGTGGCTTCGCTTCAGCAGCTGAATTAAATGTATTTGCCATACCAGAAAATTTAGCTATGAAAGAAGAAACTAAGGTTGAGGCAACATCGAATAATTCTGAAATAAATAATTTAAGAGATGGAGATGAAAATACTCTTTGGATTCCAGAACAAGGAGAAGAAAAGGCTGTAACCTTTGATTTAAGTAAAGAAAAGGATATATCAGCAATAGAGATATTAAGTAAAGGAAGCTCTTCATTAAAGTATTCTATAGAATCTTCTAATGATGGAACAGAGTGGACAAACTTAGTAGATGAGAATGATAATGAAGAAAACAAAGCTGTATATTCTAATATACTAAAATCAGGTCAAATAGGAAGATTTGTAAGAGTTAATTTTAGTAATGAGGATGTTAAGATTGGAGAAATTAGAATTTACAAAGGGGATTCTACTTCAAGTCTTGCTTCTTATATAAGAGTTATTGAGGATATATATAATAGTGCAGTAGTTGGAGATATGGCAGGAAACTATACTGCTGAGGCTAAAGAAGCACTTGGAAATGCTATAGAGCAAGCTAAAGAAGCTTTAGGAAATGATATAAACTCAAAAGAAGCTAAGGAAGTTATAAATAATTTAAAGACAGCTTTAAATGAGTTCTATAAAGGATTTGTTCAAATAAATAGAACTAAACTTGCAACTTTAATAAGTGATGTTGATGTTTTACTAAATGAAATATTACCAGAGATTATGAATAGTATGAATTACAATGAAAAAGCTATAGTTAATATGGAAGTTCAAAAGCTTAGAAATGAAAATGATGAGGCTAAAGAAGTTTACAATAAGAAACAAGTTTCACAAAGTGAAATAGACATGGCTTATGAAGAATTAAAGAATGCTTTAGATTCATACTATGATGCTGTAAGTGCTGAAACTGCATATAAATCAATGTTACTTTTAGCTAAGGAAAAAGCAGAAAATGCAGTTGTTGGAAATGGAAATGGTCAGTATTATCAGGAAGATTTAGATGCTTTAAATGAAGCTATAAGAATAGCAGAAGAAGGATTTGAAAGTTCTACAACTTCAGAAGAGGTTAGAAATATAACGAATTCTTTAAAAGAGGCTTTAGATACTTTCATAGAATCAGTAAACGTAGTTGAAAAAGGTCAATTGGAGA
Organism: Clostridium sp. LIBA-8841; assembly: GCF_057782475.1. Lineage (NCBI taxonomy): Bacteria > Bacillati > Bacillota > Clostridia > Eubacteriales > Clostridiaceae > Clostridium > Clostridium sp. LIBA-8841. Next base: position 1,307,045 of record NZ_CM173488.1, read on the forward strand.
AGATAATAACTTCAATAGAAAGTAAGTTAGAAAATGCAGAAGGAGTATATATTCCTAGTGCTATAGAAGAATTAAGAGGTGCTTTAGAAAAGGCTAAAGAAGTATTGAATGATGAAGAGGTAGGTCAAGAAGCTGTAAATAATGCTATTTCTGATTTAACTGAGGCAGAAGCTAAATTTGAAATTTCAAAGGTTCCTAATAAAGAGGAATTAATAGGAGAAATAGAAAAAGCTTATGGAGTTTTAGAGAAGCTTAAAGAATTCAATAATCTTGAAGATATAAAAATAAGGCTAGAAGATGCTATTTTAGAGGCTGAAAAGGTTAATAATGATGAAAACTCATTAACAGAAGATGTAAATAAAGTTTTAGATGAATTAAAAGCTGTAATAGAAGAGGCTTTAAAAGCTATGGATTCTACAGAGATTATAGTAAGTCCAGTTAGAGATTTTGAAGCAACTGATATTTCAAAGAAAAATATTACTGTTCAGTGGAGTGCACCTGAAAATTCATTTGGATTAGAAGGATATGTACTTTACAAAGATGGTAAAGAGGTAGCTGAAATAGGAAAAGATGAAACTTCTTACATCTTTACAGGATTGAATAGACACACTATATACAACTTTAAGATTGCAGCTAAATATAGTAATGGAGAACTTTCTTCAAAAGAATCTATTACCTTAAGAACTGAAAGATAAAAGTTTAATCATTTTAATAATAGGCTATGTTTTAGATGAATGTTGACTTTTAACTAGCTCTTCAGACGTAGCTAAAAGTCAATCCTAGTTAAAAAATAGCCTAATAATAAATAAAAATAAATATAATTAGAATTAATAAAATACACACCTTTTTGGTGTGTATTTTTTATGAAAAAAAGAATGAAAAATATTGAATTTAGTAATAATCTAGTAGAATTTTACATAAAATATATTATGTAAATATTTTTTCAATATTTAAATTTTCTTTTGAAATTAAAATATTAAAAAGGTATATTTAATAGTCAATAAGAGAAGCTGTTATGTTGTTATGAAAAATAATTCAATTATTATAGAGGCTTCTTTGGGAATGGTAGGAGAAGAGTATGAAAAAAATAATACTTATTTTAATAGGAATATTTTTAATTAGCTTTATTTTTTATGGAATTTGGAGAAATAAAGATAATGAATTTAATCTACCAAGTTTGAAAATAACTTATGATAATGAAAAAATTGAATTTGAAGCTAATGGATACAATTGGAATAAAAATGGGAAAGCAGTTATAGCTGATCCACAAAGCACTGAGAATATTGCAAAGAAAATGGAGGGTAGTGATGTGCCAGCAGGAGCCAGCTTAAACTTAAAATTTTCAAAGGAACCTAAGAGTATTAAGGTGGTAGAGGAAGATTCATTAAAGAATATAGGATATACCGTAACTAATAATACTATAATTACTCCAACTGAATTAGGAGAACATATCTTAGTTATTACAGGAGAATGGGAAGATGGGTATGTGACCTATGTAACAAAGATAGAGTCTGTAAAAAAGGAAGAATATAATAAAAAACACAAAATAAAATTTTAGGGGAATATCATAATAGACTTCATAATAAATAAAAGAACTGATAGGGTATTATGGAAAAAGTATCATAACTATTCATAAGAAATAAGGGGGAAACAAATATGAATTATCTAGGATACATTATAATTTTATTAAGTCCGATTTTAGGAGCATTTTTTTCAGAAATATATGTTTTTTTAACATCATGGATTATACCGGGGGATATAAATCCATTTGTCACTTCAACTAGTGTAGTATTTGCAATTTTAGGTTTGATAATAGTTTTAAATGATGATAAAGAGCATTCAGAAGGTTAAAGTATAGACTACATAAAAAAGTAACTTAAAATAAAACTTATAAATAGTATGAAGAGAATATCTAGTAATTATCGGAATATTTTTATAAGTTTTATTATTTGTCTGTGTTTTAAACTAATGTTGATTTTTAGATAGAACTGTAAGACCATCTTAATGAGCAGTTAGTATTGCATCATATATGTAAGAATAATAGCGTTAAGAAGCTTTTTCTGTTTGAGCGGAGCGAGTTTAAAAGCTTTAGCTATTATTCTGGAATAGGTGATAGCAATACTTTGCGAAATTAAGTTAGGTCTGAAGGACTAGCTAAAAATCAACTTTTAGCTAAAACATAGCCTATTATTTAAGCTTTATTATATTAAATATAGTTTCTAACTTTAACTATTTCATTATTCTTTTTATATATTCTAGGAACTCTGTGACTTATCATACAAAGTATTTCATAGTTTATTGTTCCCATGATTTCTGCCATATCATTAGCATCAAATTTCAAGCCATTTTCTTCTCCTAAAAGAATTACCTCATCACCAATTTTAACATCATCTATATGAGTTACATCAATCATGCATTGGTCCATACAAATTCTTCCTATAACATTGGCAAATTGGCCATTTATTATAACTTTTGCTTTTCCGCTAAGTAATCTTGAATATCCATCAGCATAGCCTATTGGAAGTGTAGCAATTTTACTTTTCTCTTTAGTTTTATATGTTCTTCCGTAACTTACATACATATTTTCATCTAACTCTTTAACAAAAGCAACAGCTGTTTTTAAAGTAAGAGCTGGCTTAAGTTTTAAGTTTTCTTTTTTTACTTCCTCAGATGGATAATATCCATAAGAAATAATTCCACATCTAACGCCATCTAAATAAGTTTCCGGTAAATCTATTATGGCACCACTATTAGAAGCATGCTTTAAAGGAATGTATATTCCTTTTTCTTCTAAAGCTTTATTGAAAGTATTTAATTTTGAAAATTGCTCATAAGTATAAGTTTTATCTTCCTCATCAGATGTTGAGAAGTGAGTAAATAATCCTACAACCTCAATTCCTGGTAAAGAACAAATTTCTAAAACATTATTTAATCCTTCTTCGTTTGGAAGAAAGCCTATTCTGCCCATTCCAGTATCTATTGCAATGTGTATTTTAGCTTTTTTTCCAAGTTTTAAAGCAAATTCTGATAGTTCTTTAGCGTATTCCACATCATAAACTGTTTGCTCAATTTCATTATTAATTAAGTTTTCAGCGAAACTTATAGGAGTATATCCTAAAATCATTATTGGAGCAGTTATACCAGAAGCTCTAAGCTCATCAGCCTCTGTTATTATTGCAACAGCTAGTTTAGAAGCTCCATTTTTTAAAAGAGTTGAAGCTATATCTAAAGCTCCATGACCATAAGCATTAGCCTTAACCACGGCTATTATTTCTTTGTTACCGACTAAATTTTTTATTTCTTTCATATTGCTTGCTATTGCATCTAAATCTATTTCAGCCCATACAGGTCTAACACATATATCCATTTTAAAACACCTCAAATAATCTACAACTTTTGTAATTTTATCTAAAAATTTAACAGTTTTATTTAAATGTAACACTAGTTTAAAACATAGCTAAATAATTAGATAATTTTTGAGTATAGTGGATTAGAACCACAACTCAATAAAATACAGTCCTATAATACTATTATAAGATATTGTAACATAAAATGAAGAACCACCCTAATTGTAATTTTTAGAGGTGGTGGTTTCACTTAGTATAAACTTTAGAAGATAGAATTATAGATTAATTATTAATCTATAAGTAAATTCGCATAATGAAAAACTCTAATTAGCTCATTAATAGGTTTCCCAATTCTAGCTCAATAATCAAACTACTTTGAAGCATAGTCTAAGAATATAAAGTGTATTTTAAACTAAAAAATCAAGTTAATATAGAATATTTTCACTATAAAGTAGATAACAATGCATATATAATTAAACGGAATTTAGAAATCATAAAGGGAGAAATAAGATGAAAAAGAAAAGAGATTTAAATGGAATAATATTAATAGCAACTGTGTTTATTGGTTTCTTAGTATTTGGATTATCAGAGAATATAAAAGGACCAGCCATTCCTAGAATTCAAGATAATTTTTCTTTAAATGAAGCACAATTGGGAATGCTTTTAGCCTTAAATTCTATAGGGTATTTGATTGCTTGTACTTATACTCCATTCTTATCAAAGAAGATAGGACTTAAGAATACTACTATATTATGTTTTTTAATAATGGCTTTTTCAGGAATTTTAATAGGTATGGCTCCAAATTATATATTTTTTTCAGGTTCATATTTCATTATGTATCTTGGAAATGGAATGCTTGAGATTGCTTTAGGGGTAATTGCGGCTATAGCTTTTACTAAGAATACAGGAACTATGATGAACTTATCACACTTTTTTTATGGATTAAGCTCTATGATAGCTCCATTAATTGCTACAAAACTTATGAGCTCAAATTTAGGTGGACAAGCTTTGGGATGGAGAGGAATGTATTTAATTGTATTATTACTTTCCTTAATTCCAATAATACCTACTTTAATGGGTAAATTTCCAAAGTCAAAAAATGAGGAATCTGTTGGTATAAAAGAATCTTTTAAAGAAATGATAAAGGATAAAAAGATATTACTAATAACATTTATATTATCCTTTGGTGTTACCTGTGAAATGACTGTAGGAGGATGGTTAGTTAATTACTTAGAAAAAGCTCAAGGTTTTTCAGGAGAAGATGCTTCTAAAGTTCTTATGGGATTTTTCTTCTTTTTTATGTTAGCTAGACTTGTTTTAGGACCTATTATAGACAAATTAGGGTTTGTTAAGTCACTTTTAATAGTTTCAACTTTTGCTGGAATTTCAATTATAATAGGGATACTTTTAGGAAAGGGAGCAACATTACTTTTAATGTTATCAGGAATTGGAATAGCACCTATATATCCAACAGTTATGGCTATAATAGCTAAAGAGTTTAGAGAAAAAATAGAGATAGCTATGTCTTTTGTTTTAACATTTATGGGAATTGCCATAGTAATAGGGAACTTATTAGTAGGTGTAGTTGTGGATCTATGCAAAATGATCTTTTCTAATATTTATGGAATTGAGTTAGGCATTAAACTGGCATATAGTGGAGGATTCATATTCATTGGAGGGTGTAGCTTAATTTGTGCACTGGGAAGTTTAAGACTTTTAAAAGTCTTAAGAAGTGAAGAGGAAGAATTTTTAGTGGAGATGGAATAGGCTTTGCGAAACTTAAACTATGAATAAGTTTAAAAAAATAAATATTAAAGCTCTTAATATTTATGATTAGTTTAGAAGTATAATTTAATTAAAGTGGGTTTCTCATATAATATTATAAAGAGATTTGAAATAAGATTACTTTAAAATGTGGTTAATTTAAATATTTAATATTTGTACAAGTAAGTAGGAGAGTGAATTTTATGCTAGATAAGAGTGTTGAGTTTTTCAGAATGGTGTTAAAAAGAGAAAAGGGAACAAAGCTAAAGAGTGCATCATTACCAGAAGGATTTAAGTTTGTTAAGTTTAAAAAAGGTGATGAAAAAGCATGGGCTGAAATAGAAACATCTGTTTTAGAATTTGAGAATGTTAATGTCGCTAAAGAGTATTTTGAAAACAAATATATACCATATTCAAGTGAAATAGAGAGAAGAATATTATTTATAGAAAATGAAAATGGAGAAAAGATTGCTACATTTACAGCTTGGTGGAGATATACAGGGGAAAGAAGACATCCATTTATGGAGTGGGTTGCTGTTAAACCTGATTATCAAGGAAAAGGGTTAGGAAAAGCTCTTATTTCTGAAGGTGTAAAACTAATGGTAGCTATTGAGGGAGATTGTGATATGTATATCCCAACTCAGACTTGGAGTCACAAGGCTATTAAATTATATAGATGGGCTGGATTTGCTTTCGAGACAGAAGAAAAATTCCCAGGAGGAATTGAAAACAGAACCTTAGAAGGTATTGAGGTAATAAAGGGTCTAATATAATAGTATAGATAGATTAAAAATAGAAACAGAATTTATTATTCTGTTTCTTTCATCAAAAAATTATTTTATTAATAGGTAAGTAAATTGTAAATTCAGTATGTTTACTATTACTATTTACAACAATCTTACCATCATATGATTCAACTAACTCTTTTACTATAGCTAGTCCAAAACCATTATTATTTTCTCTATTTTTTTTTGTAGTAAATCCATTATTAAATATTTTATCTAACATTTCACTTGGAATCTTAGGGCCGTTATTTTGTATTTTAAGCACAAAATAATTAAAGTTATAATAAGTATTGATTTTTATTAAACCATTACCATTTAATACTTCAACAGCATTTCTTAAGATATTAGAGACTATGCGTTGAAAATCTAATTCATTTACGTTAGTTTCTGAAATATTAGCATTTTCATCTATTAAAACAGTAATATCCTTTAAGTTAATCGTATTCACTATCATGGATATAATTGAAGTACTATCAGAAATAATAACATTATTAAGAATATTATCATTTCCATTAATTATGTTTTTTAATAATTCTCCTAGTTTCTCATGGTTCCCCATAAGGTGTAATCCATATAAATAAGAAATTTGAGAACCATAATCATGCTTTAATTTTTTTAATGAATTAATGTTTTCTTCTAAATTTGCATTTAATAGATCAATTTTTTTTGATTTTTTTTCTATACTAGAAAAATATATTATAATAAATATTATAAACAAGAATAATAAAATCAATAGTATTTCTTTGAATAATGGATTATCTTTTGCATTAATAATCGCATTAAATGAAACTATAAAGTCTAATACTATAGTACAAAGTATTAAATAGATGATTGAACTATTTCTAGATTTTATAGTTTTATAAATTAAGTATATAGATTTCTCTTTAGATAAAATTAAAAAAGAAAGAATATACTGTGGAAAATACATAATAAGTATGTAGAATATATTATTTTCTTTTACTACTAGAATGTTTTGGCAGAGAATATTATATATAAAAGATGAAATTATTAATGTTATTACAATAAAAGCATAAACTACACTGAACCCAATGCCAGCAGCTAATAAATCATTTTTATATATTAATCCTCCCATTATTAACATTACCAAATGCAAAATTAAAGTTGCAACACTAGAATTTCCTAAGGAAAAAGTTGTTATGGATATTATTATCCATAACAACAATATATAAAATAACATTTTAGACTTTGGTTTTTTACATTCTTTTTTACTGCATAAATTTATTGTGTTTATAAATATTACACATTGTAAAAAAGAGTTTATCATATCAGCTAAAGTTAAAGATATATGCATTTATCTAGACTTTTTCATTGACTCAGGCATTTCTTCTACTCCTATAGTCGCGAAAGAAGCAGTTCCTGCACTAATAGTGAATGTTGTTAATAATGCTAACATTGAAAATAATGTTTTTTTCATTTTAAAATTCCTCCCTTTTATATTTATTAAATAATAATATTGATTGTATTAATAAAGTCCAGGTTATTGTTTGAGAAATCCATGAAGTTTTAAAGAATATTAAGGCTACAAAAAAAAGTATAATTGAATTTGTAACACCTATTATTCTATTTCTTTTAATTAAATTTTCTTTAGTCAATGGAAATCTACTATCTATTACTGGAGCTTTATTATAAATACTAAAAATACTAAATAAGTTTAAGATGACAATACTAAAAAAATCTAATTTACTAAAAATAGTAAGTAGAATTATACTAGTTGTTATAATTAAAGTAGCTATAAAGCATTTAAGTTGAGTATCTTCATGATAACCACCAATAAATGGCTTTATAAAACACATACTTGTAATTACTATCAAACTTTCCTTAAAGTATCCTAGTATTCCAGCAATCAACAAAATTAAAACACATTTGATAAATTCAAAAGTTAATACAATGACAACATATTGAATTTGTTCTAATAGTTCTTTATCCAAATCAAGATCTTTGGATAAATATTCTACAGCAGATTTTAAAAATTTTCTCATAAAAAATCTCTCTTATATATTTTTTTGTTGTATAGAATTTAAGTAAATGTAATATGGTTACATTATAATAAAAAAACAAGGAATTTACATAGGTTAGTCCTTTTTTTAAAGATATATTTACATAATTTTCATTAATATTGTTATTTTAGGAAATATTTTGTGTGATTTTGACATTAAATATATATAATGGGAAATAAATGGTGTCAATATTAGATTAAAAATAATATTTTAAGGTGTTTTTTTGTTTTTATTAAAATATAAGAAATTTTATCTTAAATAATATACTCGTAAATGATAGTTAAGACAAAAGAAAAACATAAAATAAAGTATAATATATTAATTGAAAAATTGGTATTTTTAGGAGATTGTTTTTGTGTTATTATTATTGAAAGCCTAAAAATATTTTTTAGGAGTGATTTTTAAAGTTTTACTTATATTTTTATAAGATGCTTAAAAAGTATAAAATTTTTATAAATACGGGGGCTAGAAGTATGAAAGTGACTGAAAGATTAGAAGCTTTAAGAAAAGTTATGAAAGAAAAAGGAATTGATTATTATATAATTCCAAGTGGAGATGCTCACCAAAGTGAGTATGTGTGTGAGTACTATAGGGGCAGAGCATATATGTCAGGCTTTACTGGGTCAGCAGGAACATTATTAGTGGGGTTAGATAAAGCTGTTTTATGGACTGATGGTAGATATTTTATACAAGCTTTAGATGAGTTAAAAGGTTCTAGAATTGAAATGTTTAAAATGAGAATTCCAGGATGGCCAACTTTAGTAGAATGGCTTAAAGAAAACTCAAAAGAGGGAGAATGCATAGCCTTTGATGGTAAGGTATTCTCATTAGGAGATTATAAAGAGTTTAAAAAGTTAGAAGAAGAAAATAAGGTTAAAATAAAAATAGATGAAGATTTATTAAATGAAGTTTGGGAAGATAGACCAAGTCTTCCTAAAGAAAAGGCATTTTTACATGAGGTTAAGTATTGTGGAAAAAGTGCTAAAGAAAAATTAGTAGAAATTAGAGGGGAAATGAAGAAATTGGAAGCTAAAAATTACATTATAGCTTCTTTAGATGATATTGCTTGGCTTTATAATATTAGAGGAAATGATGTTAAGTGTAATCCAGTAGTCTTAAGTTATGCAATAGTTAAAGAAGATGAGGCTTATATTTATGTAGACAAGTCAAAGTTTACTTTTGAAATGGAAGCAGAACTCTTAACTGAAGGAATAACTTTAAAAGGGTATGATGAAATTGGAGATGATATTAGGGAGTTAAAAGGAAAGACTCTACTTGATCCAAATAAAATAAGTGCTTATTTATACGAATGTATTAAAGATAAAAATGACATAGTTGAAGTTAGTAATATAACAACTAGATTTAAGGCTGTAAAGAATGAAACTGAATTGGATAACTTAAAGACATGTCAAGTTAGAGATGGAGTAGCCATGGTTAGATTTATGAAATGGCTTAAAGATAATATTGGTAAAATAGAGATAAGTGAAATATCAGCTTCAGATAAATTAGAAGAGTTTAGAAGTTTAGGAGAATTGTTTAAAGGAATTAGCTTTGGAACTATAGCAGGTCATAAGGAACATGGTGCTATGATGCATTATTCAGCAACACCAGAAAGTGATTATACTTTAGAACCAAGAGGATTCTTTTTAATAGATTCAGGTGGACAATACTTAGATGGAACTACAGATATAACAAGAACTTTTGTCTTAGGGCCGTTAACAGAGGAAGAAAAGAAAGATTATACTCTAGTTTTAAAAGGACATATAGGACTTATGAGAGCTAAATTCCTAAAAGGGACTACTGGGTCAGCACTTGATATAAAAGCTAGAGAACCTTTATGGAATGAAGGAATTGATTATAAGTGTGGAACAGGACATGGCGTAGGATTCTTTCTAAATGTTCATGAAGGACCACAAAGTATAAGCCCAGTACCTAATAAAGTAGCTTTAGAGCCTGGAATGATTTTAACTAATGAACCAGGAGTTTATAGAGAAGGAAAGTATGGAATAAGAACAGAAAATACAATGGTAGTTGTTAAGGATACTTATTCAGAAGAGTTTGGAGAGTTTTATAAATTCGATACTATTTCACTTTGTCCAATAGATTTAGAAGGAATAAATGTTGATCTATTAAACAATGAAGAAAAGGTTTGGTTAAATGATTACCATAAGAGGGTTTATGAATCATTAGCATCTTACTTAAATAGTGAAGAAAAAGAATTCTTAAAGAAGGAAACTAGAGAAATACTATAGGAAATTATAATAGGACAAAATTAACGTTCCAGTGTATTTAATGATTATGGGAGTAGGAAGTTAATTTGTAATAGAGTTTAAAAAGAGAAAGTGAAAATATATTCACTTTCTTTTTTTTATATTTAATATGGAAAAGATTTGATAAATAATATGGTTTTCCAAAATTTACAGGTGTATAATTAATACAAAAGTGAATGAAGTACGGCAGCTTAATTAGTGCATATTTTTTATTAATATAATTGATTTAGAAAAAAGATGAATTTTTATTGTTAATAAATTAAGAAAGTGTAATCATTCCGTAAGAGCTAATATTTGACTTATGACTATAACAATATTTATATCACTTTTTGCAGTCTCACAAATAGGAGTTAAAGCATTTTTATATTTTATAATTCCTATGTGTATTATGTGTGGGAATATTATTAAGGCAAATGAAAAGTTAAAAGGGTTAAAATATAATTAGATAAAATAAAGAAGAAAATATTTATTAAAAATCTTATAAGTGAATATTGAAAAACATAGTAAAAATAAGGACAACTTATAATATATAAATTAATATATCGGGAAAGGATGAGAGTTATGGCAGATCAAAGATTAAATAAGCTAGCTAAATTGCTTGTAAATTATTCAACAGGGGTTAAGGAAGGAGACTTTGTTTTTGTATCTTGTAATGAGGTTGCAAATCCTTGGCTTACTGAAGTAGTGAAGGAAGCTACTAAGGCAGGAGCTCATGTTGAGTACATTTTAGAATCAGAAGAGGCTAAGGAAGCTAGGCTTAAATTTGCTTCAAAGGAGCAATTAATAGAAGGAAATTTAATTATGGAAACTATGCTTGAGAGAGCTGACGTTTGGCTAAGTGCTTGGGGAGCTAGAAATACTAGAGCTTTTAGCAATATAGATTCAGAAAAAATAAAGGATAGTAGAGTTGGAGAAAAAGGATGGAGAAAATTCTATTCAGGAAGAATGGGAGATGGTTCTTTAAGATGGTGTGGAACTCAATTTCCTACATATGCGGATGCACAAGAAGCTTCTATGAGTTTTAGTGAATATGAAGACTTTGTTTATGGAGCGGGGCTTTTAGATTATGAAGATCCTGTAGCAGAATGGAATAGAGTAAGTGCTGAGCAAGAAAGATGGGTTAAGTATCTAGATACTAAAAAAGAACTTCATATATTGGCAGAGGGAACTGATATTAAGGTTTCAGTAGGGGGAAGAAAATGGATAAACTGTGATGGGAAAGAAAACTTCCCAGATGGAGAAATATTCACATCACCAGTTGAAAATAAAATAAATGGACATATAACTTTCTCATTCCCTGGCATTTACGCGGGAAAAGAAATTGAGGGAATAGAACTTGAAGTTAAAGATGGTAAGGTTGTTTCATATAAAGCTAAAAAAGGAGAAGATTTGTTAAAGGCTTTATTAGAAACTGATGAAGGTGCAAGTCACTTTGGAGAAGTTGCCATAGGAACAAACTATGGAATTAAGAAATTTACTAGAAACATGTTATTTGATGAAAAAATAGGTGGAACAGTTCATATGGCTATAGGAGATTCTATGCCAGAGGCTGGTGGAAAAAATAGATCATCACTTCATTGGGATATGCTTTGTAACATGAGAAATGGCGGAAGAATATATGCAGATGGAGAACTTTTCTATGAAAATGGAGAGTTTAAAAAAGAGATATTAGAAAAATATAATCTTTAATATAAAGAGGAAAGTAACTTAAAATAAAGCTGAATTAGAGGATGAGTAAAATCATCCTCTTTTAATTTTTAGGGTATAAAGATAAGTTTGAATTTTTATGGTTTTCCAATATTTCCAGGTGTATAATTAGTTTAAAGAAAAGTACTGATGAGAAGAAATATATTAATATTAGAGAAAAAAGCAATTTAATAGAAGGTTTTTATATATTATAGTAAGAGATGTAGTTTGGAAGTGAGATTATATGGCTAAATGGAGATGCAGTGGAAAATATAAAAATATTAATAAGGCATTAGATATTATAGGTGTTCTATTAACAATATCTTTATGTATAATTACTTTTATAGAATGGAGAAATGCACCGAATATTATACCAACTCATTATAATTTCCAAGGAGAAATAGATGCATATGGCTCTAAAAATATGTTGTTTTTTTTATTGCCAATAGTAGTCATACTTTATATAGGGTTATATGTTTTAGCAGGATATCCTGAAGTATATAATTATGCAATAAGGATAACAGAGGAAAATAAGGAAAGGCAATATAATATGGCATCAACCTTAATTAGGGTGCTTAATATTGAACTTGTGTTAACTTTTACTTATATTCAGTTAAAACAAGCTACTTCAATTTTTAGTGAAACAGATAATTTATCACTTTGGTTTTTACCAATAGTTTTAGTTATTATATTTGGAACACTTGCTTTTTATATTTATAAGTCAGTAAAGAATAAATAATTTTTGGATAATTTTAATTTTTTAATTAAGTATAATATTATAATTTGCATCAAAATTGATAGGAGTTTAAGAGATATGAGCAATATATATGAATTTAAAGAAGAAGATTTAAATGAGTGCGCTGAGCTTTTTGTTAAAACTTTTAGTGAAGAACCTTGGAATGAACCTTGGAATTTTGAAAGTGCTAAGAAGCGATTAAAAGACGTAACTTTAACACCAGGATTTAGAGGAGCTATTTTGAAAAATGATGAAAAAATAGAGGGTGTTATTTTAGGGGTTTTAGAGCAATGGTATGATGGAGAACATTTTTGTGTGAAGGAGTTCTTTGTTGATTCTAGTTCGCAGGGTAAAGGAACTGGAAAGAAACTTTTAAATGCTTTAGAGAATAGATTGATTGATACGGAAGTAGGATTAATTCATTTTTGGACTATGAAAGGAAGTACTGCAGAGACCTTTTACAATAAAAGAGGGTATGAAGTTCCAAAGGAATTAATAATGATGAGAAAAGAACTTAAATAGCATGAATTAAATATTTTTATAAATAAAAGAGCTTTAAAGGATAATCCTCTAAAGCTCTTTTATCTATAATTATTTATCTAAAATCTATTAAATTATTAAGTCGTAAGAGAAGCACCGTTCTCCAAAGCTTCCTCTTCCTTAGTTTCATCTTTAGTATCAATACCATCGTTTTTGTATTCATATATAACACTTATTAATTTACCACTAATGCATACTGCTATTATTGAGAAAAATACTTGTTTAAAGTCTAGGTAAACTAATGATAAGATTAAAACAATGGCATCTGTTAACATGTAAACATGTTGTACCTTAAGAGGTGTAAATTTGTTACCCAATAAGGCTATTACGTCGTCTCCACCAGAGGCACCACCGCCACGAAGGACGATTCCTGCACCAACACCAACACCAATACCTGCTAAAATACTAGCAATTAGCATGTTATTAGTAAAATCAGGTGTTAAAAATCCAATGCTTTCCCAAAACTTATATGATACTGAGAAGCAAAATGTTGCGAATATTGAGCAGGCTAAGAACTTTTTACCAAAGAATTTAGCACCCAATGTAAATAATGAAAGGTCTATAATTAAATTTGTTACAGAAGGAGATACGTCAAAGACATTCTTTACTAAAAGTAATAGACCTAAAACTCCACCTTCCGTTACATTGTTTTGATAGTTAAAGTTATAACTACCAAAGGCTAAGATACTTGAACCAAGTGCAATAAGTAGGGCACTTTTCAAGATCTTCTTTTTCGATTCCAAAATATCACTCTCCTAAATTTCTTCATAAGTTAATTTACAAAGAAAATAGCAGACATAAATCAAGTCTACTATTAAGCAAAAAAATTATAGAATTTTAAATTATATTTTATAGTAAATTATCTTATAGTTTAATTATAATCTTAGTAATAATTAAGGGCAACTTAGGTAAATTGGGAGTAGTAAGGATTAAAGGGTTAATTCTGTAATGGCACTAAATAGACTCTGTGGTCATCTGTTTTCCTCTGAGGTCTTCATTTTTGCAAGCTTTTGCAAAATGAATAGAAAATTTTTATTAATAAGAATGAAATAAGAAGTTAATAAGTAGTTAACAAGCAATTAATATATATAATTTTAGCAATATTTGAGATAATATAATATGAATAGTAAATAGTATTTTTTTAGAAAACAAATTTATTATATTTAAGAAGGGAAGTTAGATTTATGCAAGTAATCATAAGAAAAGAATTAGAACAAGATCATAAGACAGTAGAGCTTTTAGTTGAGGAAGCTTTTAAGAATGCAGAATATAGTGATCACATGGAACATGTTTTAGTTAGTAAGCTTAGAAATGGAGAAAACTTCATTGAAGGGTTATCTTTAGTTGCCGAAAAAGAGGGAGAAATAGTTGGTCACATATTATTAACTAAGGCTAATATAGAAAATGAAAGTAATAAATATGAGACTTTAGCTTTAGCTCCAGTTTCAGTTTTACCTAAGTATCAAGGTGTAGGAATTGGAAGTGAGCTTATAAGAGAAGGAATGAAAATGGCAAAGGAACTTGGATATAATTCTATAATAGTTTTAGGTCATGATAAGTATTATCCTAGGTTTGGATTTAAAAAGGCTGGAACATGGGGAATAAATTCACCTTTTGAAGTTCCAGAAGAGAATTTTATGGCAATAGAATTAAATGAAGAAGCATTAAAAAATGTAAGTGGTGTTGTTAGATATGCAAATGAATTTTTAGGAGATAATAATCAATAAAAGTTAGTCATATTGATTTTTGCACAAGACATAGATAAACTTTCGTTTAATTAAAAAACTTCCTATATAGCAATAGTAAAAGCAATATAGGAAGTTTTATTTGTTTTATCATAAAAATAGCTAATTTAAAAGAAAAGATAACACATTAAATCTATTTGGTTGGATATTCATTTAAGTAGGTAATTCCAAAGTAAACATAAATTATGGAAACTAGAAAACTTAATGGAAGACTAAAAAGCATATTTATATTAACTAAATTTAAAAGTGCTAGAATTAGTAAGCAAGGCGTTATTCCATACATGCTCATTTTCATTGCTCCACCAAATTTTAAGGAGTCATTTTTAATACTAGAAATTATTTTAGCTATTATGGCTAAGATAAAGGCTGCTATAAATGAGAAAATAACAAAAAGTATTACCATTGAAGTTAAATAAGTATTTCCTAATGTTCTATCTATGCTGTTTAAGTAATCCTTTAATTGCTGGTCAGTTAAAGAAAGATTCATATTAGAATAATTAGCTTCAGTAATCTTATTATTGTCATATTTAACTAATAAAGAATCACTACCAAAGGCAATTCCAGACTTATAATCATTTAGTAGGTTAGCTGCGGGTTCTTTATCATTTAGTACGAAGGTCCAGCTTTCATCTGGAAAAACCACGAAACTAGAGCCTTTTAAATCTAAAATTCCATCTTTAATTTCAAAAGGTGGTATTTTTTGCTCTAAGGAAGTTTTTCTAGAAATAAAATAGGTATTTAAACTTGTATAATTTCTGCTGAAAGCTAATAGACCTAATAAAATAGATAATACTAATAAGTAAAAGAATGTGCTGATTCCTGAGGTTTTAAGAAATTCTTTGTATTCCTTAGGATTAAATAAACTTACATAAAACCTTTTAAATACGTTCATAAAATCACCCTTTCTATTTTTTATTAGTTTGTTCATTAAAGAGAAATTTATTAATTATTGTTTATATTAACATTTGTTTAATTAATTTAAAAACGGTTTCAAAAGAGTGTGTCGCATGTTATCATAAAAATGTATTAAATGTAAAATAAAGTATTAAAAGAATAAAAAAGGTTTTGACTTCGTTTAATACAGTTAGATTAAATATTAAGGGAATATTGGGGGATTTTATGATAAAAAAGGATTTTAGAAGAAAATTAACAATGTGTTTGGCATCTGTTATGGCCTTAAACTTGGGTATAAGTGTATCAGTAAGGGCTGATGAAGGGCTAGAAAATGAAATGAAAAAGAATGATATTACTAGAGATATAAGTATATATCCGACTCCTAAGGAGATGTCTTTAGGAGATAGTGAATTTGTTTTGGAAAATTCAGTTAATATAATAGGAGGAGATTTAGCAGACACATATGCCTTTGAACTTTTAAAAAATATATTGACTGAATTTGGAATAAAAATTAATGAGTCAGAAGTTGAAGGTGCTACAACTATCTATATAGGAGAAGTTGATGATAATATTGAGGAAATGGAAAATACATTAGAAGAAATGAATGTAGATACATCTTCAATAAGTAAAGATGATGGATATGTACTAGTAGCTGATGAAAATACAGAGGGAAATAGAATAGTTATAAGAGGAAATGATGAAACAGGAACTTTTTATGGAGTAAAAAGTTTGAAACAGTTAATTGAAAAGGAAGATAATAAGATTACTTTAAATGAAGTTATTATAAAAGATGAGCCAACTTTTAAAATGAGAGCTGTTGTTGAAGGTTTCTATGGAACACCGTGGACTCAGGAAGAAAGATTGGATCAAATTAAAATGTATGGCGAATATAAAATGAATGCTTATATATATGCTCCAAAGTCAGATCCATATCATAGGGAAAAGTGGAGAGAACCTTATCCATCTTCTGAATTAGATAGAATGAAAGAGCTTATAGAAACAGCTAATGAAAATAAGGTTGATTTTGTTTTTGCAATATCACCAGGTTTAGATATAAAGTTTGAGGGAGAAGAGGGAGAAGCTGATTTTAAGGCTTTAATAAATAAAGCAGAAACTTTATATAATATGGGAGTTAGAAGTTTTGCAATTCTTTGGGATGATATAGAGGATCATAATGGAGTTCAACAAGCAGAAGTTTTAAATAGATTTAATGAGGAGTTTATAAGGATTAAAGAGGGAGTTAAACCTTTAATAACTGTTCCGGTAGAATATTGGGGAAGTTCAATGTTTAACGGAGAAGAGGTTAAAACATATACTAAAGAATTTGCTGAAACTTTGGATAAAGATATTGAAGTAATGTGGACAGGAAATGATGTTATTCCTCCAAATGGGGTTAGTCTAGAGGATGCTAAGAAGGTTTCAAATGTCTATGATAGAAAAATGATGTTATGGTGGAACTATCCTGTTAATGATTATAAAGAAGATAAGATGGCTTTAGGACCAATATATGCTTTAGATAAGGAATTGGATGAGGAGGTTTCAGGATTCATAGTTAACCCTATGAGATTTTCTGAAGCATCAAAGATTTCAACGCTAACAGGAGCTGATTATGGATGGAACACAGTGGCATATGAGGCAGAAGAATCTTGGGACAAGGCTATTGAAATTATTGCAGGTGAAATGAAAGAAGAATTTAAGATTTTTGCTAACCATTCAACTAGATTAGATACAGGAAGACCAGATTCACCAGAACTTCAAAATACCATAGATAATTTATGGGAAAAGTGGGAAGTTGGTTCTGATATTAGTAAGGAATTAAATAGTTTAGAAGATGAATTTTCTAAAATGGTTCAGGTACCAAGTAAATTAAGAGCTAATTTTGAAAATAAAACTTTATTAAATCAATTAGATTCACATTTATCAAAGTTTGAGATTTATGGAAAATCTGGGCTTAAATCTATAGAGATTTTAGAAGATATATTAAATGCGGATATGTCAGAGTTTTGGAATGATAAGTATGATGGAATAAAACTCCTTAGAAACTTAGATGGAATAAAAGCTACAATTGCTAATAATGTAGTTGATCCATTTGTAAGAAAGGTTCATGAAGTTGGAAATGAATATTTTAATAATGAGACTACTGTATTAGAGAATAAGGAATATTCTTATACATCAATTGGAAATATAGCTGATCATAAATATTCAGAGTGGTTTATATCAGAAGAAACACATGTTCCAAATTACATGTTTGACAATAAAGACAATACGGGCTTTTGGTCTGCAGCTCCAGTAAAAAAGGATGAGTTTATAGGATTTGATTTAGGGCAAGTTGAAGAAATTAAAGATATATATCTTCTTATGGGAAGAAATAATGATGATATAGATGTTATAACTGATGGAGTAATAGAGTATTCAGTAGATGGAGAAAGCTGGACAGAGTTAGAAGTTAATAAGGGAGATAAAGAATTATTGGTTGAAACTGGAATAAAGGCTAGATTCATAAGATATAGAGTTCCTTCAGATTCTGAAAATAGATTATATGTTAGAGATTTCAAAGTTAACACTGGAAAGAGTAAGGAAAAATTAATTGGAAATGTGGAAGTTAAAGATTTAAAGATAAATAAGACTTCAGAGGGAGAAAATCAAAGTATATCTATGAGCAATATAAATAAGGTCTCTTTTGAAGAGGGGGATTCAATAGGAATTGCTATAAATGATGTTAAGAGTGTAATTGGCTTTGAAGTTTTAGGAGATATAGAAAGTGATAAATTTGTATTAGAAAGTTCCTTTGATAATATAGAGTGGGAAGAAGTTAGTCAAGGTATTAGCTTTAAAAATGAAGTTCCTGTAGTAGGTAAGTTCTTTAGAATAAAAGCCAAGGAGAAAACTGAAGCTAATATTGATAAGATTAAGGTTTTATTAGAAGGATATTCTAAGGGGGTAGTAACAACAAATAGAAGAATAAGCTCAAATTTAAATATACATCCTGATTTTGTTGTGGATAATGATTATGGAACATCTTTTGTATGTTCAGATACCATTAAAAAAGATGATTTTGTACAATTAGACCTTGGAACAGAAAAGAGAATTAGGGATATAAGCCTAGTTCAAGGACCAGGTGGAGACTATATAGATGGAGATATTGAATATTCTTTAGATGGAGAAAATTGGATTAAGGTAGGAATTGTAGAAGGAACGGATACTTTAATAAAGGATTTAGATGTAAAAGCTAAATATGTTAGAGTTCTTTCAAGTGGATACAAAGATCGTTGGTCAAGAGTCAGAGAATTTACAGTAAATACAACTGTAGAAGAGTTTGAGACTAAGGCTACTTCAGAAGGCACATATACAGACAGAAGTGAAAATATAAGAGATAATAATTTAAATACTGCTTATATACCGGAAGGGGAAATTAAGAGTGGAGACTATCTTCTTCGTAGAATCTTTGATGAGAGATTGATTTCAAAGATTACAGTGGCTCAAAGTACAGATAATTTATCAGGTGCTAAGGTTATTGGAAAGACTGTAAATGGAGAAACTTTAGAGCTTGGAGTATTAGATAAGGGCTTAAATGAGCTTGTTCTTAAGAATCCAAGACAGTTAGTATCTGTAAAGTTATTATGGGAGAAAGAGGCTGGAAAGGTAGAAATATTTGAGGTTAAACCTACATTTGTGTCTTTAGAGTCTATAATTGAAGATATTAAAAAAGAAATTCAACGTGGGAAAAATGTTTTAATTGAGAATAAAGATAAAGAAAATGAAGAAAGAACTCAATTAGAAGAAGCCTTAAAAAATATTGAAGAGTTATTAAATAATAATGTTTCAGATGATGAAATTGTAAGGGCATATGAAGATTTAACAAATAAAATAAATAAGTTTATTGATTCAGAGTCAGATAAAGAAGAGGATAATGATGATTCAAATAAACCAGGTGATGAAGAAAATGATTCTGAGGATAATGAAGATAAAGAAGACTCAGATGATGAAAGCGATGATGAAGACAAAGGAGATAATGAAGGTGGAGAGGATTCAGGTGGAGATGAAAATCTTCCAAACACTGGATTGCCTATTGGAGCAGGTGAGTTAATGTTAGCAGGAGCAGCTTTAGCTACACTTGGGGGATTAACCGTTAAAAAGAAAAAGTAATCAATAAAAAGTAAAACTTGATACAGAGAATATTTTCTGATCTCTAAGTTGAATTTTAGTAAAGTTAATAGATAAAATAAAGGCAGTAAGTTAATTAACTTACTGCCTTTATTAAATAGGAAAAGAATTTAAATAAATAGAAAAATTGTTATTACTTTTATATATTAAATTAAAAATTAATACTTTTTATATTTTTCGTGATCAACTTTTTCACGTTTTTTTTCTTTAATCCTGCTACTTATTGCCCAAATAACTAAAATTATAGAGCCGAGAATCATAGTTCCATAAAACAAGGCAACTAATCCTACTATAATCATAAAAACACTTCCTACCTATTTCTATTCATAAACAACAGCTGTACCATAAGCAACCATTTCAGCAGCTCCAGCAGCAAGAGAGGAAGAAACAAGTCTCATTCCGATAATTGCATTTGCACCTAAAGCTTCAGCTTCATCTACCATTCTTCCAATAGCGATTTGTCTAGCTTCTGTAAGCATTTCAGTATATGAAGTCATTTCTCCACCAACTAAATTTTTAAAGCTTGAAGTTATATCTCTACCAATGTTCTTACATCTCACAGTACTTCCTTTAACAAGTCCTTTAACTTCTTTTATTCCTTTACCTGGAATTGTTTCAGTTGTTAATATTAGCATAATAGATACCTCCTGAAAGTATTTTATATATTTTATGTTTTAAATTTAATTTTATCCTGAATAGAAACTTAGCTAGTAAGATAATAGATAGGTTGAAAAAATCAAACTAACTAAGTTGTTAAATAAATGATATCATGAGTTAAAAAATAATTCAATATATAGTATTAAAAAACTTATTAAAAGATATGATAAAATATTTAGTCGGGATTAAGGTTTGAAAGGTTGAATATAAATTTTGGCTATGTTTTAGTTGAATATTGATTTTTGGCTAGATTTTCAGACCAGGCTAAAAAAATTGATACTACTTTAAAATAGATTATAAATTTTTGAATTTAATTAAGTAGTAAATCTTCTAAGTGATTAGCTAAAATTAAGAGAAGTTTAGAGGAATTTAATTTATTGAAAATAAAAGAATATATAATTTAGTAAGTTGATATAATGTTAATATTGTATGAACAGAGTTGCTGGTGTAAAATAATGCTATAATGTAAAAAAATTCTTTAGAAAAATAATAGGATTTCATAGGAATTAACATTTTTAAGAACAGATTAAATTAATTTTTTTAGAGAAAATTGAATCTTTTGACATAGAAATTATTCATATGTAATTAATAATTAAGTTGAGGATTTTTACATTAAATAAACTAAGAAAGAGGATAGAAATATGAAAAATATTGATGCTTACACAAGCAATAAAGAGGCTAGAAATGAAATGATTAGGGAAGGATCTAAAGGTTTTGCTGATGAAATGAGAAAGTTACAAGAACAAGAAAATGAGAATAAAAGGGAAGAAAGCTTAAAAGAAACTTCTGAAAAACTAGCTAGATATATGAAAGAGCTAGAAGAAAAATAATTTAATAAAACGGGGGATAAAACTTTGGTAGGTATTGAGAAAAATAATGAGCTTATTATAAAAATAAGAGATTTAAAAATGAACTTTGGTTCAAAAGAGGTTTTAAAAGGAATAAATTTAGATATACATAAAGGTGAAATAATAGGTTACATTGGAACTAATGGGGCAGGAAAAAGTACTACGGTTAAAATAATGTTAGGTCTTTTAAGTGGGTATACAGGTACTGTTGAGATTTTTGGAGAGAATATTCTAAAAAATGATGGAAGCTATAAAAAGAGAATTGGATATGTCCCAGAAATGGCAGATATATATGATACTTTGACAGCTAAGGAGTATCTAACTTTTATGGGACAATTATATGGCATGGAATATAAAGATGTTTTATATAAGAGTAAACAACTTATGAAAATATTAGGCATAGGTGGAGTTTATAATTCTAGAATTTCAAGTTTTTCTAAGGGAATGAGACAAAAAGTTCTTTTAATATCAAGTCTTATACATAATCCAGATATTTTATTTTTAGATGAACCTTTAAATGGCTTAGATGCAAATAGCGTTATGGTTATAAAAGAGATTTTATCTGAACTAGTTAAGGAGGGTAAAACCATATTCTATTCATCTCATATAATTGATGTGGTTGAAAAAATAAGTCATAGAATAATTCTTCTAAATAATGGAGTAGTTGCTGCTGATGGAAGCTTTGAAGAGCTTAAGAAAAACTGCAATGAAGAGTCTTTAGAAGAAATATTTAATGATTTAACTGGCTTTAATAATCATAAAAAATTAGCAGAAGAATTTACTGCACTTATAAAGGGGTGTAGTTTATGAAGAAGGATAGAGCTTTAAAAATAGTAGATAGATTTAGAGGCCTTTATGAAAAACTTGGTGTTGACTATGAAATGATGAAATTAATTTTAGAAACTAAACTTATTATGGATAAAAGAAGAGCACCTACAATTACTATGAATAATAAATATAATGAAGAAAAAGAGAATAAGTTTGGTATGGCATTAGGATTGTATGCATTAATGGGAGCCTTTATGGCCTTAGTTATAGTTTTTAAATATAATATAATGCTTCAAATGACTCTTTATTTTGGATTTTTCATGTTTGTAATAGGAAGTAGTTTCATAACAGATTTTGCCTATGTTCTTTTAGATATTAAAGATAAGAATTTGTTAGGAATTACAGGGGTGAGCTCTAAAACAATAAATGCAGCTAAGATTACTAACATTTTGATTTATATGACAAAAATAAGTTTAGCCTATGGTGGAGCAGGAATAATCGTCTCCTTAAGATATGGAATAGTATTTACAGTGGTTTTTATTTTAGAGATTATACTTATTAATTTATTTATGGTACTAATAACAGCTTTTATTTATTATTTAGTTCTTAAATTTTTTAATGGAGAAAAACTTAAAGATATAATAAATGGAGTTCAAATATTTCTTACTGTAGGAATAATGGTTATGTATCAAATTATAGGAAGACTTTTTAATGTTTTAGAAGTGGAGAGTACTTTTACTGTCACTAAATGGTGGCAAGGATTAATTCCTTCTTTATGGTTTGCAGCTCCACTTGAAATAGTAGAAAGTGGGAAAATAAATAATACATTGATAATGCTTACCATATTAGCAGTTTTAGCACCATTAGTATCAATACTTATTTATTTTAAAATAGCTAAGAAATTTGAAGATTATATCCAAAAGTTAAATAACAATACATATAAGGGAAAAGATAAGATTCCATTCTCTTTTAGGATTGGAAATTTAATTTGTAGAAGCAATACTGAGAAGAGTTTCTTTAACTTTACTGTAAATATAATAAAAAGTGAGAGGAATTTTAAGTTAAGAACATATCCTAATTTAGCTATGGCTTTAATATTCCCTTTTATATTTCTAGCAAATACATTTGATAAGTATGGAAATTTTACGGAGTGGAAAACTGGAATGGCTCATTCAAATAGTTTTTTTACGTTGTATCTTGGTATATTCATCTTAGCTCCTGTTATACTTATGATTAAGTATTCAGATCAATTTAAGGCAGCATGGATATATAAGGCTGTTCCTATAGATGATATGGCTTCAATATTTAAGGGAGCATATAAGGGAGTTTTTTATAAGATGGTTTTACCAGTTTATATTTTATTATCTTTGATATTTTTATGGATATTCACTTTAAGAATCTTACCTCAAATTATAGCTATATTTTTAGTAATAGTGATTTTAAGCTTAATAGCTCTTAAAGCAATGGACAAGCACCTTCCTTTTTCCATAAGTTTTAAGGATGGTGGAAAAATGGATGATTTAGGAGTAACAATATTAATTTTTATATTAAGTGGAATATTAGGTGGAATGCATTATTTCATTAATAAGATTTCATATGGAGTATATATTTTTATAGCCTTAGAACTTATAATAATATGGATTCTATGGACAATAGTAAGTAGAGGGAAATATTATAAAGTATAATAAAATTTTGAATTATATTTAATTTTAGATTAGTTTTAAGTGGATATTGATTTCCAGATAAATCTTCATAATTACTTGGTTTTATGTAGGAGTAAATTGGCATTAAGAAATAAACTATACTAAGAAACAAATAGAACTAAGGTGAAGTATAGAGCTTTGTTTTAAAAGCAAGTTATATAAATACAGATTTATAAGAATTAAATAAATGAGTCGAAATTGAAGTCACAATTACGACTCATTTTTTTGTTTAAATTATCTAGAATTTAAATAAACAACTATATGTTACAAAATTCTAAAACTAAATTTTTTGTAGTTAATTTTGCTAAAATTATAATTATCATTTATATAATCTTTTCTATTTAATCTATATAAATGAAGGATATGTAATATTTAAAATTTATAATGAGGTTTATTTGCTTTTCAATGTGAAATTATGAGTTTTTGAGAAATATAATGATAATATTATAAAGTGAGTTTTTAGTATGCGAAAGTATTTATTAGTAGATTAGAAAAAGGATAAATTAAAAATTATAATGAGACAGTATAAAATTTATTAAATAAGTTTTAAGGATGAGAATTAAAATTTCTAATAGAATATTTTAAGTGATAAATACTTTAGGAGGAATCATGAAAAAAATATTAGTAGTTGAAGATGATAAGAAAATAAATGAACTTGTGGTGGAGTTTTTAAAAAGTGAAGGATATTATGTTGAGTATGCTTTTAATGGAATAGAAGGATTCTATAAGTTTAAGGATAATAATTTCGATTTAATTATCTTAGATGCCATGATGCCTAAACTAGATGGATACTCTCTATGTGGTTTAATAAGAGAAAAAAATAAGGTGCCAATATATTTTTAACTGCTTTAAGTGAAGCCAGTGATGAGATTAAGGCTTTTGATGCTATGGCTGATGACTATATAACTAAGCCATTTTCTTTTCATGTGCTTATAAAAAGAGTAGAAGCGGTTTTAAGAAGAAGTGGAATTGAAGAAGAGGAAGAAAATAATAGCATAATAAAGTTTAAAGGGTTAAAGCTAGATTTAAGTACCTACAAGGCTTATGTTGATAATGAAGAAATTGAATTGACTTTAAAGGAATTTAATATATTGAAGTTTTTAATGAATTCATATCCAAGAGTGCTTTCTAGAGAAGTTCTTATGAATGAAGTCTGGGGATATGACTATTATGGAGATATGAGGGTTATTGATGCACATATAAAAAACATAAGAAAGAAAATCGTATATGACTATATCGGAACAGTTAAAGGAATTGGTTATGTTCTTAAAGAATAAGTGGTGCGGCATAGGGGTAAAGAAAAAACTATTTATTATATCTACAGCTGTTATTTTAATAACCTCTATAATAACATATACGGTTTTGTTTTTTACGGCTCCTAAAATATATTCAGCTTCCAAGAAAAATAGCATTGAAAAATCAACAATCGAGATTATAAATATTTTAGAAAGTGGAAAAGAAAGTGACTATACAAGTGCTTTAAACCAATATGCTTATAAAAATGAAAGTTTTGTGTTTATAACCAACTCCTATGGTGAAGTAGTTTATGCATCTAATAACAATATGGTTACGAAGTATAGAATGAATCACTTAAAAAGATCAGTTGATAGCTTAAGACCAAGGCAAGAAGATGTTGAAATTATTAAAAACTTCTATTTTAAATCAATAGATCAGTATTGTACTTTAAAGATAATATCACCTAATAGGATGAAAGATGAAATTCAGAAGATAATGCTAATTATGCTTCCAATAATAGCTTTAATAACCTTAGGAATAGGAATATTAGCTCAATACATATATTCAAAGGTAATAAGTAAGCCTTTAGGCAATATAAATGAGGTATCAAAGAAAATTGCCAATTTAGATTTTAGCACAATTCTTAATTATTCTGGAAATGATGAAATTGCGCAGCTTTCAAGAAGTATTAATTCAATAAGTTATAATTTACAGAAAACAATAAAGGATTTAAAAAAAGCTAATAAAAGCTTAGTAAATGATATAGAAAAAGAAAAGCTACAAGATAAGAGAAGAAGAGATTTCTTAAAGGCTATATCTCATGAACTTAAAACTCCTATAACTGTTATAAATGGACAAATAGAAGGTATGATTTATAATATAGGTCCATATAAGGATAGAGATAAATATTTAAGAGAAAGCTTAGAAAGCCTGGAAGAACTTAGAGGTCTTGTTCAGGAAATAATAAACCTTGCTAAATATGAAGAGGGCCTAACTTTAACCTATAAAAAGTTTAATTTAAATGAGTTAGTGTATGAAGTTATCTATGGTCATGATTACTTTAAGAATGAAAAAGGGTTGAAGATAAACATATTAGAAGAAGGAAAACTACATATAGTTGGAGATGAAAATATAATAAAGATGGTTTTTTCAAATTTAATAAACAACAGTTTAAAATATTCAAAGGGTAATAGAGATATAAGAATAAAGATATTTGAAAATGGATCTGTATATATAATTAACTTTGTAGAAAATGCTGAAGATATAGATAAGGATTTATTATTTAAGGCATTTTATAGAGGAGATGAATCTAGAAATAAAGAAATAGTCGGAAGTGGCTTAGGGCTTTATATAGTTAAAACTTTAATAGAGACCCATGGTAATATTGACTATGACATTGAAATTAAAAATGATGAGTTTATATTTAAACTTGATTTTCTTAAGATATAAGATGGTCTTACAGTTCTATTTAAAAATCAACACTAGTTTAAAATATAGTCTAAAAATAAAAAGGACTTATGAAAATACTTATATTAATAAGGCTTATAAACATTTTAGAAAATAGACATTTATCAGTCTTTTAAAAATGGTTATAGGTTTCGTTAATTAGGTATTTATCTAAAGTCCTTTTTCATTTTATTCAAAATTTTATTTAATAAAGAGGTTTACTTTAAAAAAGTTTTTTAAGATGCTAAGTGTAATATTTACCTAAATTATTTATATGTTAGGTAAGAATACTTCCTCTCCTAATGGAAGTATATCGTTGTGGAATGGATTAACATTCATAAGAAAATCTATAACAACCTCATGATTATAAGTAGGATAGTATTTTCTTGCTATGTTATACCAAGTATCCCCTTCTTTTACTGTGTATTTTTTTCCATCCTCAAAAGCATTTACAGGAACTAGTAAGGTATCCCCTGATTCTAGTGAAGAAACATTACTTACTTGATTGAGAGATTTTATAATATTTAAACTAGAATTAACAGTACAAGTTTCCTTAAACTTTTTAGCAACGTCACTTAAGCTTTCATTTTCTTTAAGAGTATATTTTTCAGTTTCTAAATCATTTAAGTAAGAAGAGTAGCTTAGTGTTTTCTTGCTTTCAGATTTAGAGTCATCAGTTTTAGTTCCCTTGTTATTATTATCTACAGGTTTCTTTGAGTTTGAGTTTTCATTGGAAGTTTTCTCACTGTTTTCATTAGTCTTGCTCTTATTTGATTTCTCTTCAGTAGATTTTTCCTCTGAATTATTAGAAGTTTTCTCAGATTGCTTTTCATTTGTATATGAGTCATTTTCTTTTTGCTTTGGATCAGTTTCTTTCAATCTCTCACTTAAGTCATTTTGTGAATCTTGATTTTTATCTTTATTCTCAGAAGAAGTATCTACATCATCAGCCTCATCATAATCAGTAGGATTATTGCTTGAAACCTTCTGAGAAGTTGCTTTGTCTTTCATTAATATAGAAAAAGTTGAATATGTAAAGTAGCCTAATAAAGCTACACATACTAGTGATCCTACAAGGATCAAGGTATTTTTTTTGTTCATTTTTAATAGCCCTCCTATTTAAATTTATACTAGGATTGTTGACCAATTTTTGTAAAATATACAATAAAAAGAATCTTAAGCAAAATAATTTTCATTTGGCTTAAGATTCCTTAACAAATAATAAATTTAAGGGGAATATATTATTATATTCAAAAACAAAATATTTGATATGGATAAAAATTACTATTTTTCTTAAAAAAGCTTGATTTAGTATAAAATTAGAATTATAATGTAAACGTATTAAGATATTGGTTTATATATGTATAGATTTAATTATTAACTTATTTTTTTAGCCTTCCTGGTCGGTTTAGGGAGGGCTATTTTTCTCTGAAAATCAGCAATAGTCTAAATCATAGCCTAAAATAAATATTAAGAACTTCTTTAAGGAATCCTTCTTTCTAATCAGCAACAAAAATTCTTTCACCTTCACTTAAACTCTATAAGCATCTTAAATCTATTAAGCTTAACCTTTCTGGATTATTAAGTTTTTCTAAATCCTCTGTATTAAATTTTTTACTCATAATAAAGTCCTTTCATATATAAATTTCAAAGTTTACTTTAGTATCATAAATTTAAATTTATAAACGTCTTTTTGTAGGCTTTAAACTTTTAATGGATTATTATTGATGATTGAAGAGTTTATTATGAGTATTTAATAAAATAAGCTTAGTAATTCATTAGTCTGTGATGTAAAAATGATAAAAAGTTTAATATGATTAAGGAAAAAGGTACTAGTGAAAGTATTGTTATAAATCTACTTTTGGTAAATTTTCCTATGATGAGAAGTAGTAAAGTGATAATTAATAGTACAATAGTTTTAGTGAAATCCATGGAATAGGCCTCCTTAATTATTGGAATATTTATTTTGTAAAAATAGTTAGATTTAAAAAGAAAGCTTTAATTAAATTTAAAGTGAGTAATTTATAATAAAAAAAGAATAGTATTTTATAATTTCTTTAGAATTTTAGAGTTTTTAAAAGTTTCTTTAGAATATATAGAGAATAGTTTGAATTTAAATCTTTGTTCACAGAGAACTTTCATGTTATATATTAATTAAGGTTAACATATAAGTATATATCATGTTATTAAATTATATGAGTTAATTAGCAATACTATGAAACATAAGGTTATAAAAATAAAGTTAATTTTTATGAAATTTTATTTTATAAGATATTATGATTTAAATTTGAGAAAAAGCTTTACTTATATGAAATTATTATGGTTTAAAAAGAGATTATAAGTATTTTGAAATAGTAGATTTAGTATCAAGAGGTGAGAGAAATATTATGAGTAATATTGAGGAATTAAAAGAAGTATTTAAGGGATATGAAGTTGGAGTAAATGGATCGGAAGACATGAAAAGATGTGCCGTTTTAATACCTCTTATAAATATAGATGGGAAATATAATATTATTTTTGAGATAAGAAATAACAAGTTAAATAGTAATCCAGGAGAAATATGTTTTCCAGGAGGAGCTATGGAAGATGGAGAAAGCCCTAAGGAAGCTGCTTTAAGAGAATGTTTTGAGGAAATTGGATTAGGAAAAGAGAACTTAGAAATTATAAGTGAGCTAGATTTTTACGTTTCACCTAATAATATATTAATTTATCCATTTTTAGGTTTTGCAAAAGATACTAAAGAAGATATAATAAATAGTATTTTGATAAATAAGGAGGAGGTAGAGGATGTATTAATAGTTCCTTTAGAATATTTTATAAACTATGAGCCAGAGGTAACTTATAGTAAGATTCTGAATGTTCCAAAGGAGGATTTTCCTTTTCATAATATAATCGGGGGAAAGGATTATAAATTTAGGGAAGGAAAGTACAAAGTTATATTTTACAAGTATGATAAATATGTTATTTGGGGAATGACAGCTAGAATACTTGAAAATTTTTTAAATTTATATAGAAATTTTCATAATAATCAAAAAGCTACGAATTAAATTTTATTGAGTAATGGTAAAATGTTTTAAAATTTGATTATTAAAAACGTAAGGAGAGATTAAGTGGAGAAAATAGATTTAAATAAGAGATGTAAGGTAAATAAAGTTATTATTGCTTTTACATTTTTTATAGTCATTGGTACTTTGGGAGCAATTTGGTTTTCTACCTTTAATTATTATTATAAGGGTCTTAAAAATAATAAGATATCAATGGATAGATTACCAGTAGGTAGTTTTCAAGAGAGTCATGATTCTCCAGACAAGAGATACACCATAAATTCATATATATGTAGCTCAGGAACTTTAAATGATTGGGCTGCAAGATGTGAGTTAGTAGATAATTTAAGTGGTAATATTAAAAATATTTACTGGGATTATAAAATAGAAACAGTGGATATTAAATGGATTAATGGTAATGCTGTTTCAATAAATGGCCATCATATAAACGTTGAAAAAGAAGTATATGATTGGAGAAAAGAATAAAAAATACAAAAAAGACAAATACTCAAAGTATTTGTCTTTTTTAAATCACATTCAATAATACGTAAATAACACAAAAGTGCATTAAAAATGAAAAAATAATTAGTTTACTGATGACAAATTAAGAAAAGAGGGTGTCACCAATAAAACCTTTACATTGATTATAATATATTATTTTAAAAAAATCAAGAAAATGTTTTCAAAAAATAATAAAGATTTTAGTAATAAATTCAAAAGAATAATTTGGTATTATAATATTTATAAATGGTTTTGAGAGAAAGGAGGTTAATCCAATATGGATTATGACGTAATAGTTATTGGAAGTGGATTAGGAGGATTAACTCTAGGAAGTAGATTAGCCGTATGCGGATATAAGGTTGGAGTATTTGAAAAGCATTTTTTAGCAGGAGGATATGCTACTAACTTTAAGAGAAAATCATATAATTTTGATGTTTCTCTTCATGGACTTGGAGGATTAGATCAAGGCGGAAACTTAAAAAGAATTTTTGAGGCATGTAAAATAAATGATAAAGTAAAGCCTTTAAGAAATGAAGAGGCTTATTATATAAAGTATAATGGAGAGAACCTATGTATTCCTAATAATAAGGAAAAATACTTAAAGCTTTTAATAAGTAAATTTCCTCTTGAGGAAAATGGAATAAGAAAACTTTTTAATGCTATTGAGAGCTTTGAAAAAGGATTTAATAAGTTTATCCTAGATAAGGATGCTAAGTTCTTATCAAAAATAAATAAAGAGGTTTTCTTATTTATTAATTGGTCAGAAAAGACAACTTATGAAGTTATTAAGAAATATGTTTCAAATGAGGAGTTTATAAAGGTATTTACTGCACTTTGGATGTATTATGGACTTCCACCTAAAGAATTAAGTGCATTATACTTCTTTATTCCTTGGATTTCCTACCACAAGTATGGAAAATACTATGTTCATGGAGGAGCTCAAGTTCTTTCAGATAGCTTTGTTGAAGTTATAAAGGAGTATGGGGGAGATGTGAAGCTAAGAAGTGAAGTTGAAAGAATAATATATAAGAATGGAGAAGTAAAGGGCATATCTCTTAAAAATGGAGAAATATTTACAGCTAAAAGAATAGTATCAAATGTTAATCCTATAAGTACATATAAACTTTTACCAGAGGGTGCCTTAGAGGAAAAAGAGGTTAAGAAGATTTTTGATGAGAAGATAGGATGTACTTTATCTCAACTTTATTTAGGATTAGATTGTAATCCTAGAGAATTAAATATACCAGATGATGAAGTGTTTATTTTAGGTGATGGTTCTCATGAAGAAAATTACTTACTATCTTTAGAAGGAAGTTATGAGAAGGCCAGCTTTTTACTTACTAATTACAATGGAATGGACAAGAACTTGAATGAGGATAATAAGGGAGTTCTTACTGTAACATATATAGATAATTATGATAATTGGTCTAAGGATAGAATAGAATATAAGAAGCAAAAGGAAGAAGTAATAGAGAAAATAATAGAGAGGGTTGAAAAATATTATAAAGGGATTAAAGAGCATATTGTGGTTAAGGAGCTTGGAACACCTAGAACTATGGAAAGATATACAGGAAATCCTAAAGGAGCTGTTTATGGATATGCTCAAAGTGTAAAGCAAGCAGGAAGACATAGACTTAAAAGTACAACCTCTATAAAAAACTTAAGCTTAGTAGGTGCTTGGGTAAACCCAGGTGGTGGATATGAAGGAGCTATTTCAGGTGGAATTACTGAAGCTCAAAGAATATTAAAAGAGGATAATAATTAGAATAAGCTTTTGAGGGTTAAGGTTTTTTTTATCCATGAAAGAATAATCACTCTTAATAGGTTTAGATTTCTTATTATCATTTAATTATTTCTATAAGTAAAGAGTAAATTTATAGAAAAACAGAAAGGAAAATAGTTTATGAATTTTTTTGCTAGTTTTATTAGCTTTATAGTTTATTTGGCAAGTACTTGTGGGTATGTTGGAATATTTATATTAAATATACTTGAGTATGCCTGTTTACCATTTCCAAGTGAAGTCGTGCTTCCTGCAGTTGGGGCTAATGTGGCAAGTGGCAAATATAACATTATGTATGCTTTACCAATATCTATAGTTGGAGGAGTTATTGGTGCCTTAATAAGTTATTCAGTAGGAAAATATGCAGGGCAAAGAGTTATTGCTTTTGTTGAAAGAAAGCATAAAAAGAGTAAATTTATATTTAAAAAGATAAATAGACTATTTTCTAGATATGGAAGAATAACTGTTTTTTTAGCTAGGGTTTTACCTTTTACAAGAACATACATATCTCTTTTTGCTGGGGCAGAAAAGGTTAATAAGGGGATGTTTATTGTACTTTCAGCCATAGGAATAACAATTATGAATGTTTTTTATCTTTCATTAGGATATTTTGCTTATGATAACAAAGATTTTATAGAAAAAGCTTTAAAACATTATTCAATAGCCTTAATTAGTATTGTAGTCTTAGCTATTGGAGGATATTATATTTATAGAGCTTTAAAGGATAAGAAGCTAAAGAAAGAAAATTAAGTTTTATTGACAAGCTTTTTTTAAAAGAGTATATTAAAAATAACACAATGTGGTGTTTAGAGAGCAAAGAAGCTCCATAGGGAATCCCTATGGAGCTTCTTATTTTTTTATAAGTATATATTTTAAGAATTTGTTGATTTTTAGCTAGTACTTCAGAACTAGCTTAATTTCTTGAAAATCAAACTTATTCTAACTATATTACTTTATAAAAATCTCTTGCCCATAATTAATAAGAAGAGGGGAGCTAATAATGAATAGGTTTAAGATTAAGACAGAAATACTTTTTGGAGAAGGAGCCTTAGATTATTTAAAAGAACTTAAAAACAAAAAAGTTTTTATAGTTACAGATCCTTTTATGGTGAAGTCAGGGACTATAGAAAAATTAACTAATAACTTAACATCATCAGAGGTTGGTGTATTTAGTGAAATAGTGCCAGATCCACCAATTGAACTAGTTGTAAGTGGAATTGAAATGATTAAGGCTTTTAATCCAGATGTGGTTATTGCCTTAGGGGGAGGTTCTGCCATAGACGCAACTAAAGCAATAATAGATTTCTCAAAGAAAATAGTTGAATTAAATGAAATTAAGTTTATAGCTATACCAACAACTAGTGGTACAGGCTCAGAGGTTACTTCATTCTCCGTAATAACAGACAAGGAAAAAGGAATTAAATATCCTTTAGTTTCAGATGAATTATTACCAGACATAGCAATTTTAGATCCAGAACTTGTTAAAACAGTTCCAAATTTCATAACTGCTGACACAGGGATAGATGTACTTACTCATGCTTTAGAAGCCTATGTTTCTAAGAATGCAACAGACTTTTCAGATGCCTTGGCAGAGAAGGCTGCTACTTTAGTATTTAACTATTTACTAAAAGCTTATGAAGATGGAAACGATATAGAAGCTAGAGAGAAGATGCACAATGCTTCTTGTTTAGCTGGCTTAGCATTTAATGAGGCTTCTTTAGGAGTGAATCATGGTATTGCCCATGTTTTAGGAGGAAAATTCCATGTGCCTCATGGAAGAACTAACTCAATATTATTACCTCATGTAATAGAATATAATGCAGACATAACAGGATATAACACAAAGGATTTTAATGAGGCTGCTAAAAAATATGCTAGAATAGCTAAAATAGTTGGCTTACAAGGATCAAATACTAGAAGTTTAGTTAAAAATCTTATAAATGAAATTAAAAAGATGCAAAAACTTATGAATATGCCTACAACTTTAAGAGAGTGTAAAGTTGATATTGAAGAGGTTAATAAATTAGAGCGAGAAGTTGCTCAGTTAGCATTAAAGGATGCTTGTACAGAGGCTAATCCAAGAGTGCCAGATGAAGAGGATATAATATTAATTTTAAACAAAATTAAATAAATAGTTGTTTTTAAAGCTCCTTAAAAGATTATGGTATTTAGTTTTTTAGGGAGCTTTTATTTAAATGGTTTTCATAAGTCACTATTTTAGAAAAGGCCCAAGAAAAAGACAGTAAATTTGTTAATATGACAAAATAATATGAAAAATATATGAATATATTGACAATGAATTGATTAAAATTTATAATAAGATTATCACAAAGGTGTGATTAAGTTTTAGAGCGATGTAGCTTCTTAAGGGATTTCATTTACTCAAAAATAGGAATGAAACTTTAAGGGGCTTTTTTATTAAAGAGTTATGAAAAGGATTTAACTAGTCAATAATTTAACGTGTGAAAGTAAGGTGAGAAACATATGGGAGAAGAGTCAAAACAGAGAATTATACAAGAATATGTACCAGGGAAACAAGTTACACTTGCTCATATAATAGCAAACCCTAATGAGGATATATATAAAAAGTTAGGGCTTATAGTAGCAAAGAAAGATGCTATAGGAATATTAACTATAACGCCAAGTGAAGCATCTATAATAGCAGCAGATGTTGCTACAAAGGCTTCAGGAGTTTCATTAGGTTTTATTGATAGATTTAGTGGATCCCTAATAGTAACTGGTGATATAAGTTCTGTTGAGTCAGCCTTAAATGAAGTTTTAGATGTTTTAAGTAACATTCTAAATTTCTCATCAACTAAGATTACGAGGACTTAAGATATGAGTAGAGTAATATTTATGGGTAAGACAGGAAGTGGAAAAACAACTTTGTGCCAAGCCTTAAACAATTTAGAGATAAAATATAAGAAAACTCAATCCATAGAACTTTACGATAATGCCATAGATACTCCTGGAGAGTACATGGAGAACAGAGGGTACTACAATGCTTTAATAGTTACAGCAACAGATGCTGATATTATAGCCTTAGTTTATGATTGTACTTCAGAAGAAAATTACATTGCTCCAGGTTTTGCAAGTATATTTTGCAAAGATGTAATAGGTATTATCACAAAGATAAATCTAGCTAAGAATAAAGAAGAAATAGACATAGCAGAAGAAAGATTAAAATTAGCTGGAGTAAGTAAAATATTTAAAGTTGATACAGTAGATGGTGTGGGAATAGAAGAGTTATTTAATTACTTAAACAAATTTTAATTTGAGGTGAACTGTTAATGAAAAGAACTATAGTAATAGTCGATGATGAGCCTATTACAAGAATGGATACGAGGGAAATTTTAGAGGCTAATGGATACGATGTTGTAGGAGAGGCTTCTGATGGTTTTGAAGCAATTGAAGTTTGTAAAAAATGTAATCCTAGCTTAGTTTTAATGGATATAGATATGCCTTTATTAGATGGAATAAAAGCTAGTAAGGTATTAACTAGAGAAAAATTAGTTGGGGGCATAATATTATTAACAGCATTTGAAGATAAAAAGTATATTGAAATGGCTAAGGAAGTAGGAGCCTTTGGATATATAATTAAGCCTGTAAATGAAAAAGTATTTATTCCTACTATAGAAATGTGCTTATCAAAGGCAGAAGAATTTGATGAACTAAAAAGAGATTTTAATAAAATAAATAACAAATTAAATGATAGAAAATTAATTGAGAAGGCAAAAGGAATACTTGTTAAGCAATTAAATTCAACTGAGGATGAAGCTTATAATAGAATAAGAAAGTTAAGTATGGATAGAAGAACTACCATGGCTGAAATAGCAAAAATTATCATTGTTGGATATGAGGAATAATCAAATGATTGGAACACTGTGTAGAGAGTACACACTTTTAAGCCAGGAAGAAATAAATAAGATAAGAGAAGTTTCTAAGTCTTTACAACTTATGGCTGATTTTTATGAAAGTGATGTATTTATAGATGTTTTAGATAAAGATAAAAACTTTGCTATTGTAGTAGAACATGCTATTCCGGAGGACAAACCTTCCTTATATAGAGAAAAAGTAGTTGGAAAAAAAGCTTTAAAGGAAAATGAGCCTGGTGTTTTAGAAACTTTAGAAACTGGAACAGTTAATAAGGATATAAAGGCACTAAATCAAGAAAATAAGTTTGTAAAACAGAGAATACATCCAATTCTTCATAAAGAAAAGGTTGTAGGAGTTGTAATAGTAGAAAAAGACATTAGTAATGAGCTTGAAATTACTTTCAAGATAGACATAAGTTCTGCAAATGAAAAATCAGAATCAAAAGGGTTCTTAAAACTTTTAAAAGAAGGTACTTTAATAACAAATAACCTTCATGATGGGATTCTTGTTTTTGATAAAAAAGGAAAGCTTGTTATAAAAAATATTAGGGCTGATAACATCTATAATTGTTTAGGCTATGAGAGCATAGACTATGGAGATGATTTTGATAAATTATCCCTAGATGGAGCTAAATTTGAAGACATTTCTAGAATTTTTAATAAAAAAGAGGGTTTTAAACAGGTTAGAGAAATCCAAGTTGAAAATTCTTATTTTGAATTAAGTAGAACATTTACAAATAAAGAAAACTTAAGAGTGATAGATATAATAAAGGACATAAGTGAGGTTAAAAATAAAGAGGCTGAATTAGTTTTAAAGTCAGTAGCTTTAAAAGAAGCTCATCACAGAGTTAAAAATAGTTTACAAACAGCAGCTGCATTACTCAGAAGTCAAAGTAGACGCTGTAAAAGTGAGGAAGCTAAAGAGTATTTAGAAGAGAGTGTAAACAGAATACTTGCTATTGCCACAACTCATGATTTATTATCTAAGTCACAAGGAAGTAATATTAAGGTTAGAGATGCCTTTGAGGTACTAATAGAAAATATAAAGAAAAGTTGGTATGGAACCAATATAAACATCTATATAACAGGAAACAATTTTTATATAGGTGGAGAAAAATTAACTGGCTTGCTTCTAATAATGAATGAGCTTATACAAAATTGTTATGATCATGCATTTGGTAATAAGGAAGAGGGAATAATTCAAATTCTTATTCAAAGTCATGGAGAAGATAAGACTATAGCTGTTGTAGATGATGGATGTGGTTTTGATTTAGGGTTAGTTAATAATAATAACTTAGGATTATTCATAGTTAATAGTTATATGAAAGATCAACTAAAAGGAACTATGGATATAACTTCTAGTAAACAAGGAACTAGGGTAATATTAAATTTTAAAATTGAAGAGAATAAAGAATGTAAATAACTATGAACTGCGAGGTAGTGGTTTGAATTGAGCAAAGAGGCTTAAGGTTATAGAAAAGGAAACTTAGATTTTTAATCTAGTTTATTTCTGTAACTTTAAGCCTTTTTAGTTCTTTAAAATAAAATTTTAGCTTAAGAGAGGGTTTATTTTTTAGCTAGAACTTTAAGGACTAACTAAAAAATAAACACTTATCTAAGCTAAAGAGTTTAGTTAGAGTGTTATGAGTTGGCATAAAAAACAACAACTTATAAAATTTTTGAAAAGCATTAAGGAGGTGAAAGGGTGAGAGAAGAACTTTTAAGTGTTGGAATAGACATAGGCACAAGTACAACTCAGCTTATATTTTCTAAGTTAATAGTTGAAAATGAAGCATCAGCTTTTACCGTTCCAAGAATAAGCATTGTAGATAAGGAGATTATCTATAGAAGCGAAGTTTATTTTACGCCACTTATTTCAAATACTGAAATAGATGGACAGAGAATAAAGGAAATCATTGAAGAAGAATATAAAAAGGCTGGAATAAATAAAGATGATATTCAAACAGGTGCAGTAATCATAACTGGAGAGACAGCAAGAAAGGAAAATGCAAACGATGTATTACATACATTAAGTGGATTCGCTGGAGACTTCGTTGTGGCAACAGCTGGACCAGACCTAGAAAGTATTATAGCTGGAAAGGGTGCTGGAGCACATATTTATTCTAAGGAACATTCAACCAGTGTTGTAAATATGGACATTGGAGGAGGAACAAGTAACCTTGCACTTTTCTTAAGAGGTGAGGTGAAGGAAACAGGATGTCTTGATGTAGGAGGAAGACTTATAAAGATTAATCCAAGTACAAGAGAGATAACTTATATTTCACCTAAGATAGAAAAGATTATAAAAGAAAAAAATCTAGGACTAGAAATAGGAACTAGAGCCACATTAGAAAACCTTAAACCAATAATTGATATGATGGTTGCTTGGCTAGAAGAAAGTGTTGGTTTAAGACCTAAGGATGAATACTTTGATTACATAGTAACAAACAAGAGTATAGCCTTGGAAACAGAGATAAAATGCATATCCTTCTCAGGAGGAGTTGCAGATTATATATATTATGATGGAGAAATCCAAGACTACTTTAAATATGGCGATATTGGAATAATATTAGGACAAGCTATTAAAAACTCAGATTTATGTAAGAAGCTTAAAGTAATAAAATCCATTGAAACCATAAGAGCAACTGTTGTAGGAGCAGGTTCTCATACAACAGAAATAAGTGGAAGTACAATTACTTACACAGATGATAGCTTCCCAATAAAAAACTTACCTATATTAAAGCTTAGTCTAGAAGATGAAAGTCAAGGAGCAGAAGAATTAGAAAAAGCTCTTAAAAAGAAAATAGAGTGGTTCAGATTAGAAAATGACTTTCAAAAGATAGCTATAGCTATTAATGGTAAAAAGAACCCATCCTTTAAAGAAATACAAGAGTATGCAAAAGGTCTTGTAAATGGAATGAAGGATTTAATTAAGAAAGATGGAGAACTCATAGTAGTTGTAGAAAATGACATGGCTAAGGTTTTAGGACAAGCAATATATTCCTTACTTAATTTCGAAAAAGAAATTATCTGTATTGATGGTATTAAGGTTGAAAATGGTGATTACATAGATCTTGGAGCACCAATTGCAGAGGGAAGAGTATTACCTGTTGTTATAAAAACACTAGTTTTTAACTAATTGGAAGGAGGATAAGAAATGATTTTAAAAACAAAATTATTTGGAAAAGTCTATGCTTTCAAATCTTTAAATGAGGTTATGGCTAAGGCAAATGAAGAGAAATCAGGAGACAGATTAGCTGGATTAGCGGCTGAATCTTCAGAGGAGAGAGTAGCAGCAAAGGTTGTATTATCAAATATAACTTTAGAGGATTTAAGAAATAATCCAGCAGTTCCTTATGAAATAGATGAGGTAACAAGAATAATTCAAGATGATGTAAACGAAAAAATTTACGATGAGATAAAACACTGGACAGTATCTGACTTCAGAGAATGGATACTTGATGAAAATACAACAGGTTCTGATATAAGAAGAGTTTCAAGAGGTTTAACTTCTGAAATGGTAGCAGCTGTAGCAAAATTAATGTCTAACATGGACTTAATATATGGGGCAAAAAAGATAACTGTAACAGCTCACTGTAATACAACAATCGGTGAAAAAGGAACTTTATCAGCAAGACTTCAACCAAACCATCCAACAGATGATCCAGATGGAATCATGGCTTCATTATTAGAAGGATTAACTTATGGAGTTGGAGATGCAGTTTTAGGATTAAACCCAGTTGATGACTCAGTTGAGAGTGTTACTAAGGTATTAAAGAGATTTGAGGAAATTAAGCAAAAGTTTAAAATTCCAACTCAAACTTGTGTACTAGCTCACGTAACAACTCAAATGGAAGCTATAAGACAAGGAGCTCCAACAGACTTAATATTCCAGTCAATAGCAGGTTCTGAAAAAGGGAACGAAGCTTTTGGATTTAATGCAGCAACTATAGAAGAAGCTAGACAATTAGCTTTAAAACAAGGAACAGCTACAGGTCCAAATGTAATGTACTTTGAAACTGGACAAGGTTCAGAGCTTTCATCAGATGCTCATCATGGAGTTGACCAAGTAACTATGGAGGCTAGATGTTATGGATTCGCTAAGAGATTCCAACCATTCTTAGTTAACACAGTTGTTGGATTTATAGGACCAGAGTACTTATATGATTCAAAACAAGTTATAAGAGCAGGTTTAGAAGACCACTTCATGGGTAAATTAACAGGAATACCAATGGGATGTGATGCATGCTATACAAACCACATGAAAGCAGACCAAAATGATATAGAAAACTTAGCTGTATTATTAACAGCAGCAGGATGTACTTACTTCATGGGAATTCCACATGGAGATGATGTAATGCTTAACTACCAAACTACAGGATACCATGAAACAGCTGCCTTAAGAGAAATGTTTGGATTAACAGCTATTAAGGAATTCCAAGAATGGTTAGTAGAAATGGGATTTGTAGATAAAGATGGAAAGCTTACTAAAAAAGCTGGAGATGCATCTGTACTTTTAAGATAGGAGGGAGAAGAGAGTTATGAACGAAAAAGATTTAAAACTAATGGTTGAGCAATTAGTTAGCCAAATGGTTGGACAAGTTGATACGCAATCAATAGAAAAAGTGGTTAAGGAAGTTACTCAAAATCAATCTCAAATAGAAAGTGATGATGAGTTTATACCAGATATTACAGAAATAGATATAAAGAAACAGCTTTTAGTTGATGATCCAGCTGATAGAGAAGCTTACTTAGCTATGAAAGCTAAAACTCCAGCTAGATTAGGAACAGGAAGAGCTGGTGCTAGATATAAGACTATAACAGCTTTAAGAGTTAGAGCAGACCATGCTGCAGCTCAAGATTCAGTATTCTCAGATGTTTCAGAGGATTTTATTAAGAAAAATAAATTAATAGCTGTAAAAACTTTATGTACTGATAAGGATGAATATGTAACTCGTCCAGACCTTGGAAGAAGGTTTTCACCAGAAACAATAGATTTTATAAAAGCAGAGTGTGATAAAAATCCTAAAGTTCAAATCATGGTTGGAGATGGATTAAGCTCAGCTGCTATAGAAGCTAACTTAGAAGATATTCTTCCTGCAATAGAACAAGGATTAAAAATGTATGGCTTAGAAGTTGGACCTATATTATTCGTTAAATATTGTAGAGTTCCAGCTATGGATGCTGTAGGCGAGGCAACTGGAGCAGATGTTGTTTGCTTACTAGTTGGAGAAAGACCAGGCCTTGTAACTGCAGAATCAATGTCAGCTTACTTAGCATATAAACCAAAGGTTGGAATGCCAGAGGCTAAGAGAACCGTTATATCAAATATTCATAGAGGTGGAACAACTGCCGTTGAAGCTGGAGCTCACATTGCAGAGTTAATAAAAACAATGTTAGATAAAAAAGCTTCAGGAATAGATCTTAAATTATAAGTTTGGAGGGAATTAAGCATGAAAAATGATTTAATACGTCCTAATGTTTTAAGCGTTAAGATAATATCAAATGTTAGTCCAGAAATGGCTAAAAAATTA
The DNA here is from genome assembly GCF_057782475.1 of Clostridium sp. LIBA-8841. Lineage (NCBI taxonomy): Bacteria > Bacillati > Bacillota > Clostridia > Eubacteriales > Clostridiaceae > Clostridium > Clostridium sp. LIBA-8841. Next base: position 1,348,386 of record NZ_CM173488.1, read on the forward strand.
GAATTAGGGCCACATCACAAGAGTTTAGGATTAATCACATCTGACTGTGATGATGTAACTTATACAGCTTTAGATGAGGCTACAAAGGCAGCAGAGGTTGATGTAGTTTATGCTAGATCAATGTATGCAGGAGCTGGAAATGCTTCAACAAAGTTAGCTGGAGAAGTAATTGGTATCCTTGCTGGACCAAGTCCTGCTGAGGTTAGAAGTGGATTAAATGCTGCTATAGATTTCATAGATAGCGGAGTTGGATTTATAAGTGCAAATGAAGATGATTCAATTTGTTATTATGCTCAATGTGTATCAAGAACTGGATCATATCTTTCAAAAACAGCCGGAATAAGAGAAGGGGAAGCATTAGCTTACCTAGTAGCTCCTCCATTAGAAGCAATGTATGCTTTAGATGCAGCATTAAAGGCTGCAGATGTTGAAATGTGTGAGTTCTTTGCACCTCCAACAGAAACAAACTTTGCAGGAGCCTTACTTACAGGGTCACAATCAGCATGTAAAGCAGCATGTGATGCCTTTGCAGAGGCAGTACAATCAGTAGCTAGTAACCCAATGGGATTCTAATAGGCTAAAAATATGGGAAAAGCTTTAGGATTAATAGAATTTATAGGATATGTACCAGCCTTATGTGCTGCAGATACAGCCTTAAAAGCTGCAAGTGTTGATTTGATTGGAATAGAGAAGGTTACTGGAGGAATCGTAACTGTAAAGATTACAGGAGATGTTGATGCTGTACAAGCTGCAGTGGAGTCTGCTGAAAACTATGCAAGTAGAATTGGATGTTTTAGAAGTGTTCATGTGATTCCAAGACTTGATGATGAGGTGGAGGCTCTTTTAATAAATAACAAGGATTTAGAAAAAGAGGAAATCGAAGAAGAAATTCAAGAAGAGATTCAAGAGGGCTATGAAGAAATAAAAGAAGATACGGTGAAATCTATTTTAGAAGATACAGAATCTGAAGAAGAAAGTCCACAAGAAGATGTTGTTGAATGTATTGAAAATGTTATAGAGGAAAATCAAGAAGAGAATATTTCTAAAATAGAAGAAATAGAAGCTTGTGAAATCTCTGAAAATGAAGAAACATCAAAGGAAGCTTCAGAGGAAGTTACTGAGACAGATGAAATTATAGAAGAAAAGGAAAATGCTTCAGAGAACAAGGCTATAGAGCCTTTAGATAAAGAAGTGAATTCCATAGATATAAAAGAAATATCTAAAATGAGTGTTAAGGAATTAAAAAAGAAAATAAAATCCTTAAATATTAACATAAGTTCTAACAAGCTTAAATCTCTAAAGAAAAAAGATTTAGTAGATATACTACTAAAATATGATGAAGAAGGTGAAAGTTAATGGAATTTTTAGATAAAGACTTAGTTTCCATTCAGGAAACTAGGGGACTTATAAGGAAGGCTAAGGAAGCACAAAGCAAGTTAGCACTTATGAGTCAGCAAGATATAGATAGAATTGTCAAAGCAATTTCAGAGGCTGCTTATGAGAATGCTGAAAAGCTTGCTAAAATGGCAAATGAAGAAACAGGCTTTGGAAAATGGCAAGACAAGGTGTTAAAAAATGTCTTCGCAGCAAAGAGTGTTTATGATTCAATAAAAGACATTAAAACAGTTGGAATAGTAGATGAAGATGTTGAGAAGAGAGTTTTCAAGGTAATGATACCAGTAGGAGTTGTTGGAGGTCTTATCCCATCAACAAACCCAACATCAACAGCTATCTACAAAGCTATGATATCAATAAAAGCTAGAAATGCAATTGTTTTATCACCGCATCCAAGTGCAAAGAAATGTATTATTGAGACAGCTAAGATAATAGCAGCTGCCGCTGAGAGAGCAGGATGCCCTGAAGGAGCTATAGGATGTATAACAGTACCTTCAATAGAGGGAACTAATGAATTAATGAAAAATAAAGATACTTCATTAATATTAGCAACTGGTGGAGAAGCAATGGTTAGAGCAGCTTATTCATCAGGAACACCAGCTATAGGTGTTGGACCAGGAAATGGACCAGCCTTCATAGATAAGAGTGCAGATGTTAAGTTAGCAGTTAAGAGAATATTAGATTCTAAGACTTTTGATAATGGAACAATATGTGCTTCAGAGCAATCAGTAATAGTTGAAAAAGCTATGGAAGCAGAAGTTGTTAGAGAATTAAAAGAACAAGGAGCTTACTTCTTAACTGATGAACAAGCAAAGCAACTTTCTAAATTTGTAATGAGAGCAAATGGAACTATGAACCCACAAATAGTTGGGAAAACTCCACAAGATATAGCTAAATTAGCTGGTCTAGAAGGAATTCCTTCATGGGCAAGAGTTTTAGTTCCAAGAGAGTGCCATGTTGGACACAAGTATCCATTCTCAAGAGAAAAGTTAACAACAATTTTAACTTTCTTTGTAGAAGAGGATGTAGATGCTGTATTAAATAAATGTAAAGAAATATTACTAAATGAGGGAGCTGGACATACATTCTGTATGCATGCAAATAATGAAGATCTTGTTAAAAGATTTGCATTAGAAATGCCAGTTTCAAGAATGGTAGTAAATTCACCAGCAGCTCTTGCTGGAATAGGAGCTACAAATAACCTAGTACCTGCCTTAACATTAGGATGCGGTGCAATTGGAGGAAGTTCTACATCAAATAACATAGGACCATTAGATTTAATGAATACAAGAAATGTAGCTTATGGAGTTAGAGAACTTGAAGATATTAGAGAGTTAGCTACTGATGCTACAAGAGAAGTTGCTACAAGCCTAGAATTAGGTGAGGAGAAGGAAGAATTAATAAACTACTTAGTTAAGAAGATTATTGAAGAGCTTAAGTAAGTTGATTTTAAGAGAAACTACAAGACTTACTTAATAAAAGTCAAATTAGTTTGATATGTTTTAGTTTTAACTTAGAAATTAAGTTTAAGACTAAGGCAATATTAAAAGTCTAGAGAAAAAATCTTTAGACTCATATATAAATGTAAAGTTAAAACAATTCAAGTCAAAAAATACAAAATACTAAAAATACTTGATCAAAAAAAGGTCAATGTGAAATTTTAACCAAAAAAGTTTAAAATTAAATTAAAAACAAAATTAAAAGAATTAAGAAGGATATTTTGAGGAGGAATTTATTATGGCAAACGGAAATGCATTAGGAATGATCGAAACTAAAGGATTAGTAGCAGCAATAGAGGCTGCTGACGCAATGGTTAAAGCTGCAAATGTTCAATTAGTAGGAAAAGAACAAGTTGGTGGAGGACTAGTAACTGTTATGGTTAGAGGAGACGTTGGAGCTGTTAAAGCTGCTACTGACGCTGGAGCTGCTGCTGCAGAAAGAGTTGGAGAATTACTTTCAGTACATGTAATCCCAAGACCACACTTCGAAGTTGATGCTATATTACCAAAAGCAGCAAGAGTTGAATAATAGAAAGTTGTAATTAGGGGTTACATAAATAAGACTTAATTCAGAGGGAGTAAAAGATCCCTCTGAATTTTAAAAAAATTTTTATGTAATCCCTTTTATACATCTAATAGGGGATGTGATAAAATGGCTGTTTTGACAGAAGGTGAGGTAAGAAAAAGATTAAGCAGAGAAGACCTGAAAGCCTTAAAGGAGTTTAAGGTTGTTAAGGGAGAGATAATAACTCCATCTGCCAAATCTTATTTAGCTGAACATAATATAAATTTAGTTTATGTTAATTCTGAAGAGGAAAAATTAAATAAAGAAACAGAACCTAAAGAGATAATTAGAGAAGTCGTTAAAGAAAAAGAATACAAATATGAAACTGTTTTTGGAGCAAAGTTAGATGAAAAGCCAGAGCATATGACACATCTAACTGGAAATCTTCTTGTATTTAAAGATCATAAGAGAATAATATTCAGAGGAAAGATAGATTCTCTTGAAGCAAGAATCATAGAAACTCAAGTTATTTGTCATAAGCAGGGAATGAATAAGCTTGTGGATGACCTTCAAGAAATATTAGCTTTTACAGGTAGAATATTAAGATGTGAGGTTTTAAGTGAACCTTTAGAAGGATTTTATCTTCAAGGAATGACAGAAAAGGAGCTTAGAGAAAAATCACATAACCCTAAGAAATACTTTGGTATAGGACATGAAATGCCAACTTATGAGATGGGTGAAGTAGTGGCTGAATTAAATGTTTTAAGAACCTTAACAAGAGAAACAGAGATTTCAGCTTATGAAGCTTTTAAGGGTCAATATGGACAAGTTGAAAGAGAAGATTTAATTAGAGCTTTAAATAGACTATCCTCAGTATTTTGGATTATGATCTTTAAAGTTAGAACAGGAAAGTACGAGAAATAGGAGGAAGCTATGGACAATCTATTACATGATATTATAGAAGAAGTAGTTAGAAGAGTTAAGGATGAGGCTTTTATAGAAGTTGAGGCTTCAGGTAGACATGTCCATTTAAAGCCAGAGCATGTAAAAATACTTTTTGGAGAGGGACATGAGTTAACTAAGGTAAAAGATTTATCTCAACCAGGTCAGTACGTTTGTAAAGAGAGAGTTACTATATCAGGACCGAGAGGAAATATAGAAAATGTTGTGGTTTTAGGACCACCTAGAGATGAAACACAAGTAGAGATCTCATTTACAGATGCTTTAAACTTAGGAGTTATACCTCCAGTCAAATTAAGTGGAGATTTAGAAGATACTGCAGGAATAACAATTTCAACAGATAGAGCTTCTATTGCTTTAAGTAAAGGATTAATGGTTGCTAAGAGACACATACATATGACACCAGAGGATGCAAAGAAATTTGGAGTTTATAACAATGAAATTGTTAGAGCCAAGGTTTTAGGAAAAAGACCTCTAATATTTGATGATGTTGTTGTAAGAGTTAGTGACAAGTATAGAACCTTTATGCATATTGACTATGATGAAGCTAATGCTTGTGGATTTTCAAAAGGAACTTACGCTTTAATAGTTGGAAAAGATGATAAATAATAAATATCTATAGAACTCACTAGAGTAGGTAGAGATTATTTAAAAATAAAGAGTTTATTTAAACTTAATAGATATTAAAACTATATGTAAGAAAAGTTAAATCAAACCTCTAAATGGAAGGGAGGTAAAAATTAATATGGATTATGAAAAGCTGATTGAATTTTTAGTGGATGAAATATACAAAAGAATTCAAGAGGAAAATAAGGAAGGCAATTCTTTAGAAAAGAAAAAGTCTATTGTGGTAATTGGAGAGAGCAATGTTGATTTTTATAGAAAGGCTTTAAGAGAATTTGATATCAATCCATTAACATCAGAATGCAAGGACTGTGATATTTTACTTATATCAAAGCTTTGTATTAAAGGTCTTAGCAATATTGCCCAAGGAACATGTACAACAAAGTCAGAAAATTTTGCTTTAGAAATGCTTTTAAAAGGTAAGAAAGTTTATATTCTTGAGGAGGGTATAGAGTACAGAAAGTACAAAAATACAGCTCCAAAAGTTTTATATAATAAATATATTAAGTTTGAAGAGGAACTTCTAGCCTATGGTATAGAAGTTATTGATGACTTAAACAAGATTTTAATAGGAAACAAAGAAGAAAGGCTTGCTTCTTGTAACGAGATCAAGTGTAAAATAAATGAAAATGTTTGCCTGTGTGAAGAAAAAAAGCAATTTGAAGGAGAAAAGAACTTAGAAACTTCTATTGTTGAAGATAAGTTCACAATAAATCTTTCAAATAAAAGGTTAGTATCAGAAAGTGATCTAAGAAAGCCTCACATAAGTGGAGTAAGAACTTTAATAGTTAGTAAAAAGGCTATAATTACTCCGTTAGCAAAGGACTATATACGCATAAATAATTTGAACGTTGTGCTTTCTTAGAGTAACTTAAGTTTTTTAAATATGGATGACTTTTAGGATCATAAAGGGAAAGTATCTAATAGAAGATTAACCTATAAATAATGAATATATGCCAACACTTAAAACTGTAGGATTAAAATTATGTCCATTTTTTTATTTTATATAAACAGAGATAGAGACATAAGTAAGATTTTTCATAGAAGGCTTTCTTAAAGGGTTTTTAGAGTTATCCATATTTGAAAATAAAGAAACTTACTACGCACTATGTTTGTAGGAGTACACGTTGTGTAACTTCAAATTGCCAAATCCAAGATTTGGAGTTTCACTTAGGAAAGTATCAATAGAAGAATTAGGAGTGAGAGTATTATGGAACTAGGAAAAGTAGTAGGAAATGTGTGGGCAACTAGAAAAGACGAAAAACTAAATGGACAAAAGTTTTTAATAGTTAAAATCCTTATAAGTAAACATAAGGAGAAGGAAGGCTTATTTGTAGCCGTTGATAATGTTGGTGCTGGTACCGGAGACACTGTTCTTATAACTAAGGGTGGTGCTGCAAGACAATCAATTGGAAATAGAGAAGTTCCTATAGATGCTGCAATAGTTGGTATTGTTGATTCTATAGACCTAGAAGATTAATAGACTTTTAAGCAAGTTTTAGCTTGGTGTTGATTTTTAGATAAATTTTGGCATCTACTTAATTTAAAGTTCTATTTAAAAGTTTAGGATCTGGAACTTACATATTAGGGAAAAGCAAAAGGGTGCTTAAGTTTGGAGGGTTTCATATGAATAAAAGCATTGGAGCTTTAGAGTTTAGAAGTATCAGCAAGGGCATTGAGGTCTCAAATGAAGTTGTTAAAAAGTCTTTTGTAGAGGTCTCTTACCTTAAGAGCATATGTCCAGGAAAATTCTTTTTGATTGTTAATGGAGATGCTGGAGAGGTTAAGGAGGCCATAGAGTTTGGAGAAAGTCTTGGAGAAAAATATCTAGTTGGGAGTTTTATTATAAACTCTATTCATGATGATATAATAAAGGCCCTTAAGGGAAAATATTCTCAAAAAAATATAGAAGATAAATCAATTGGAATAATGGAAACAGGAAAAGTTTCATCAGGTATATTAGCTTTAGATAAGACCTTAAAAAGCAGTGATGTTAACTTAGTTAAACTTCAGTTAGCTTTTGGGATTGGAGGAAAGCTTGTATATATAGTTTCAGGAGATTTAAGCAGTGTAGAAAATGGAATGAGGGAAGGACAAGCTATTTTACAGGATAAGGATATTATAAATGTTTCAATAATTCCTTTTGTACATAGTGAAATAGCAAAGAACTTAATTAAATAAATTAAAATAATTTAAATATTATTGAGTAGACTCAATTTATTTATGATTAATCACTTGAGATGTATGAACTTGGACTTAAAGTGAAAGACATAAAATAATTTTGAGAATAAGGGGGAAGAGAAATGAGTAGTATTAACCAAGTTATAATCTATATAATGGTTATTTGTATGGCTTTAGGAGCTATAGACAAATGTTTTGGAAACAAGTTTGGAATAGGTGAAAAGTTTGAAGAAGGTATTATGGCTATGGGAGCACTAGCTTTAGCCATGGTTGGAGTTATCTGTTTAGCACCAGTACTTGCTAATGTTCTAGGGCCAATAGTAACACCAGCATTTAATGCTTTAGGAGCAGACCCAGCAATGTTTGCAGGTTCAATTCTTGCAAATGATATGGGAGGAGCACCTCTTGCAGCAAGCTTAGCACAAGACCCACAAGCAGGTATGTTCAGTGGATTAATCGTAGGAGCTATGATGGGAGCCACTGTAGTATTTACAATACCAGTATCATTAGGAATCATAGAAAAGAAAGATCATAAATTCTTAGCAACAGGAATTTTAGCTGGGATAATAACTATACCAATAGGAGCTTTCGTTGGAGGTTTAGTTGCAGGTTTCCCAGTAATGATGGTTCTTAAAAACTTAGTTCCAATCATAATATTTGCAATTCTAATAGCTATAGGATTAATGAAAGCTGAAAAGGCTATGATTAAAGGATTTACTTACTTTGGAAAAGGAGTTGTTATAATCATAACTTTAGCTTTAGCAGCTGCTATTATAGAAGCTTTAACAGGAATAGTAATAATTCCAGGAATGAATCCAATAAGCGAAGGTATAGGAATAGTTGGAGACATTGCTATAGTTTTAGCTGGAGCATTCCCACTAGTTTATATAATAACTAAAGTATTCAAGAAACCTTTAATGGCTCTTGGAAAAGTATTAGGAATGAATGAAATAGCTGCAGCAGGTATGGTTGCCAGCTTAGCAAACAATATTCCAATGTTTGGTATGTTAAAAGACATGGATGACAGAGGAAAGATTATAAACATTGCTTTTGCAGTATCAGCTTCTTTCGTATTTGGTGATCACTTAGGATTTACAGCTGGATTTAATGCAGATATGATATTCCCTATGATAGTTGCTAAATTAGTTGGTGGTATCACAGCAGTTATCCTTGCAATGTTTATAGCAAACAAAACTTTAGGAAAAGTAAAAGTAAAGGAGACTAAATAGTTATGGAAAACATAAGTAAAGATTTATTAGAAAAACTAGTAAGACAAATAATTGAAGAAAAGCTTGCTGGAGCTTGTAATAATGATTCAGTTGACTTTATAAGAAATAAAGATAAAAGTGGAATAATGTCAGTGAAGCTTCCAACAGTTAAGGTTGATGAGTCAAACAGAATGGATACAGGAAAATCAGGAGATGTAGTTTATACTAAAGACTTATTTACATTAGAAGAAAGCCCAAGATTAGGTGCTGGAATCATGGAAATGAAGGAAACTACTTTTGACTGGACTTTAAACTATGATGAAATTGACTATGTTATAGAAGGTCATCTAGACATAATAATAGATGGAAGAAAGGTTTCAGCAGATGCTGGAGAACTTATCTTAATTCCAAAAGGATCAAAGATTCAATTCTCAGTTCCAGATTATGCTAGATTTATATATGTAACTTACCCAGCAGATTGGGCAAGCCAAGCATAATAAGTTTTTAAGCAGGGACAAAATAAGAGGAAAATTATATAGATGTTTTAAAGCTACAATAATGAGAGAAACTAATTTTAGAAGTTTAAATCTATAACAGGCGAGAAGATTTAAAAATAAATAGATTGAAGTAAAAAATATAGAGCTTACTTTTAATAAAAGTAGGTTCTATTTTTGTATTAGATTAGTTAGAATTTTTAAAATAGCATGTAATTCAATTTAAAAAGGTGTAGAGACTACCTTTTTATTAAAGTAGTCTCAAATTAGGTTAGGTAAATATTAAGATTTTATTTGATGTAGAGTTTGGCAAATATGTTGTGAGAAGTTTTTTTTGCATAATTCATGAAGAAACAGACAAATTAGTACATTATCAAAAAACTCCCCTACTATGATATTTATATGCTTGAATTCTTAAGTGTATTACTAAAATTTGTAAATTTTATTGAGTTTTTATAAAAAAGTATTTTAGAATAAAGTACTATCGTACTTTTGCTAATATGGTATAAAGATTATTATGGGAACCAGGCAGTCTTTTATAGAATTCTTTACTTTTTTAGAGGATATATATACTTTGGAGAGAATATATTTATAATATTATTAGTTATAGTTATATTTATATTTAGAATATAGCTTGAAAGTGAGACTGTTAAATATTTTTAAGGGGAGGATTTTAGATTTGAATGAGGAGAGAGGATTAAATAAGAGAAATGGAGTAGTGGTATTTTTTCCAGCCCTAATTATGTTTCTTCTATCTGCTTTCTTATCACTGGATTTAGCCCAATTAGGCACATTAGATTTAAAGGGACTTTTAATAGCAAGCTTAATAATCATCTTTCCAATATTATTTTTCCTTCAAGGGATTATGATAAGTAAGAAACATATGGGAATAGTTTTTCCATACATAGTTTCAGCTGTTAGTTTTATAGTTGTTGCTTTAATATTTTTTAATTCTTCAGCCATAGGGTATATTGTTTTTTATACCATATGTGAGGCTTTAGGGTATTTTTCAAACAAGATTATTAGATGGATTAAGAGTTAGGCTATAGAAATAACTAATTAATATTATTTTTTATTTCAGTAAACGTATTATCTAAATAATCACAGAAACAACTATGGTTTAATATGGAAATGAAAGCTATTATTCAATGAAGGTCTATTACAGAACGTGACAGAACATGACAGAAGATGAATTTCATATATATAATAAAAAAAGATGTTTATTTAGAGTTAGGAGGGAGATAACTCTAAATAAGATTTTATAAATATAATTTAATAGAATAAGCAAAGGAGAAACAGATGAAGAAGGTTTTTATTGGAATTTTAGTTGTTTTGATGATATTCTTCGCAGGATTTCTACTTTTTGGTAGGGAAGAAAAAAGCTTAACAGCTGATGTTGCTAGAACAATTGATTATGGACTTTTGGTCAATTATGAAAATGAACTTATTCTTGTAAACACTTCTGGAGCTGATATATTTGATAGGAGTGGAAAGAAAAATACAGTAGATTGTATTAAAGAAGGAGACAAGATAGAGGTTATTTATGACGGGGATATTGAAGAAGGCTGGCCTGCTAAAATTAATAAGGTTTATAAAGTTAAACTTTTAGAAACGCATTAAGAGTTTAGAAAAGTTTTTATAAAGAAATAATATCAATTAAAGGTAAAAAGTTAAGTATAATTTTATGTAATAAGGTAGTCCTTAAGAAAGAATACTGAAATTAAGAAAACTTTATAAAGAAAATTTTCTTAATTAGAGTAAATAAGCTTAGATTGACTACCTTTTTATTATTAATAGTTTTCATTATTTAACTCTAAGCAAAATAGAGCTGAGGAGCTTATTTCATTAAAACCATTCTTAAGATAAAATTTACATGAAGGAAACCCTTTAACTGTATTTAATAAAATAGAATCTATATCATAAGTTAGTAATTTCTCAGAGGTTAGCTTTAAAAATTCACTTCCATTACCTAGATTTTGTTTATCTGGAGATATGCATAAATCCTCAATTCTAAAATAATCACCATCTATTGCAGGAATTATGCTTCCTAAAATTATTCCAATAGCAATGTTATCTTCATAGAGTAACCATCCAAAATTCATGTTTCCTAAAAGAAATCTTTTTATGTAACTGCATATTGAATCTATTTCACGATTTTCATTCCAAGGTTCTTTAGAGTAGGCTTCAATATATATTTTTGCACCTACCATGACAGTATTATTTGATATATCAACTATAGTTTTCATAATTATCACCAGCCACAATTAAATTCTCCTTTCATTATATACCAATAAAAGTAAAAAATACAAAATTTATTATATAGATTTACTCTATTTTTTTATATTAAAAATAAGTACTGTTTTAAGTTTGTGTTTCTAGCTAGACTTACTGTTATATCTAAAAAGCAACAATAGTTTAAAACATGATCAAAAAGTTAAATTTTCAAATAAGCTTTAAAATGAAAATGCTAGATAGTTTTAAACTATCTAGCATTTTTCAAGTTCATTCAAATAGGTATTGCCAAGGTAAATGCATTTTAATACACCTTTATCAACCTTGAGAAAATATTTGACTTTATAACCCGCTTATTAATATATTCAAATTCAAAAATAATATTCATAAGAGAAATAAAGTTAACAAATTAATTATATAAAATCCAAATTATAAATGGACAATACATAAATAGTAGGGCAAGTCTTTGCCATAAGCCTTCTAAGGATAAAAATGTGTTTTGAAACTTAGGTTTTTCTCCTAGAGCAAAGAATGCAAAGGAGATTAAGCTTAGCATAAAGAATATAATACTGGAAATTCCTAAAAGTGTTTCCTTAGATTCAAACTGCAAAAGAGCAAGAACTAAGGGGGCAAATTGAAGTGATATAAATCCTAAGGCAGAACCTATACCGTGAATATTAGAAGAAAGAGTTATCTCTTCCTTATTTTCATTTAAGGTGAAAAGACCTGATATAATTTCATCTCCAATACCATATAGAAAAAATAAAAATAAAAGAGCAAGGGCTAGGGAGTGTTCAAGGGAGTTGTAGTATGAAAATAATACGTACCCAAAGTAGATCATTACAAAACCTGATATAACCATCCAGAGGTTATAAAGCCAACCTAAGGGGTTTTTTTTAGTGCCTAGCATGCTCATTACTGCCTTTTTATGACTATATCTCTTATAGGGAATAGCTATTATAAATGGAAATAATAAATCCATAAGTAACACAATAAATATTAAAGTCATATAAGAATCACCTCTTAATGTAAATCATGAAAAATCATGTAAATTATGTACCCTTTCATTGTAACATTAATATTAAGAAATGGAAGAAGAGCGGAAAATTTATTTTCAATGGTGTATAATTTAAGTAAACTTTTTCATAGTAATTTAAATTAAGAGGTGTATATGATAGAAGGATATAAAATACTTTCAGTTGAAGAAAATCTTCACTTAAAGGATAGGGTTTTAAAATATGTAGAGAATTGTGGATGGGGAGTTAAACCATTTTTTCAGGAACAATTAGAGCTTGGAATTTCATTAAAGGGAAAAGTACCACAGAGTTTTGTAATGCTTAAGGGTGAAGAGATAATTGGTTTTTATCAATTTATTAAGAATGAACCAATTAGGAATATTGAGCTTACTCCTTGGATTGCAACTTTGTTTATTGATGAGAAGCATAGGGGACAGAGATTAAGTGAAAAGTTAATAAGTCATGGAAGAAGATATGCTCATAAATTGGGTTATAATAAGGTTTATATAAGTACAGATCATATTCAGCTTTATGAAAAAATGGGATTTCGTGAAATTGGACTTGATATAGATAAGTGGGGAAGTCCTACAAAGCTTTATGAAATTGAGTCTTTAGAGAGTTAGTATTAATATAGATAAAATGATTAGGTGAATAAAAAAGACAATTAAAAATTGATATTGGTTATATAGAAATTTACTGAAATAGATTAAAAAGAGATTTAAGAAACTCTCAGATTAAGATAAATTAATTTAATAAAAAGTATTAGAGAACAAATAAGATTTAAATAACTATTTAGGATGAAATTAAGAGGAGAGAGAAAGATGATATTAAAGGAATTAAGCAAAAATGTATATTATATGCAAAATGATTCTCATAGTGATAGACCCACTTTAGGATATGTTAAAGGGGATAAGTTTTCAATTATGATTGATACTGGAAACTCACCTGCTCATTTAGAGCTTTTCTATGAAGGATTAAAGGAAAGAGGACTTGAAAAGCCAGAGATTGCAGTAATAACTCATTGGCATTGGGATCATACATATGCTATTTGTGCTTTTGATGGACAAGTGATAGCTAATAAACTAACTAATAAAAAGCTAGAGAATATGAAAGCTTGGGAATGGACAGAAGAGGCTATGAAGGAACGTCTTGAAAGTGGAGAGGAAATAGAGTTTTGTGATGAACATATTCGTATAGAGTATCCAGATAGAAGTAAGATAAAGGTGGAAACTGCTGATATTATATATGATAAGAAATTAAGCCTAGATTTAGGAAATATTAATTGTGACATGGAGCTAGTTGGAGGGCCTCATGAAGAGGATTCATCTATAGTTTATATAAAAGAAGATAAGGTTCTTTTTGTGGGAGATGCAGACTGCATAGACTTCTATGGAAAGAAGGAAAAGTATGATAAGGATAAATTAGAAGCTTACATAAATAAGGTTAAGGAAATTGACTTTGAAACATATGTACATGGTCATTGTGCACCTATGGGAAGAGAGGAAGCCATAAACTGGTTAGAAGACTTCCTTAACGAGTAATTTAAGTTTATTTATACCTAATATTGATTTTAGGAGTGGATATATGGTTATTAGGGAGTATAGAGGTGAAGATGAGAAGGGATGGGTATGTTGTAGAATGCTTTCTTTTTTGAACACTTCATATTTTGATGATATAAGAAGAGAAAAAGAGCTTTATAAAAATTCATCTCTTTCTATAGTAGCTGAGAAGGATGGAAAGATAATAGGAATTCTTGACATTGAATATGAGAGAAAAGAAGGAGAGCTTTGTTATCTAAAAGGTGAATTAGGTGGAGTAATTTGGAACATAGCTGTTTTGCCAGAGTATAGAAATCTTTCTGTTGCAACTAAAATGCTTGATTATGCAAAGATGAGATTGATGGAACTTGGAATAAGGCGATTTGAAGCATGGACACAAGAGGATGAAGAAGCAAATAATTGGTATATAAAGCAAGGGTTCGAGAGAAAGTTAGAATATTTAAATGCTTTTGTAAAAGGAAATAGTACAGATAAGATTATTAAGAAGTTTATAAATCTTAATGATTGTGGAGAGATATTTGGAATTAGAGCTTTTAATTTTGAAGCACCTATAGAAAGAAAGGAAGAATTAAAAGAGCTTTGCTATAGGTTACATGAAGTAAGACTATATGAATTGAAATTAACTTAGTATAAGTAGAAGGGCAGGATTCAATCTTGCCCTCTTTTTTTGAGAATTACAGAATTATTAGGGGACAATTTAATTAACTTATTAAAAATAGTTATTTTAAATTAGTATTAATTTTTAGATAGAAATGTAAGTTAGATTTGAAAAGATAGATGAAATCAATAATCAACTAAAATATAGGCCATTAAGAGTTTAGTTAAAGAAAAATAAAGAATTCTTGCCTTTAAGTTAACTCAAAGGTTTATAATTTTATTAAAAGAAGATTTAGGAATAAAAATTAATAAGAATTAATAAGTAAAAACCAAAATATAATAAAGTGGTTTAAAAATAAGGAGGTACAAAAATGAAAGTATTATTAGTTAATGGAAGTCCAAATAGGAAAGGATGCACTTATACAGCATTGCAAGAGGTTAGTAAAACTTTAGAGGAGAATGGGATAGATACTGAGATATTTCAATTAGGAAATAAACCTATAGGTGGATGTATAGGCTGTGGTGTATGTAAAAAAACAGGAGAATGCTTTATGAAGGATATTGTAAATGACTTTGTGGAAAAGGCTAAGGATGCAGATGGATTTGTATTTGGTTCTCCAGTTTATTATGCATCAGCATCAGGTTCAATAACTTCTTTTTTAGATAGAGTATTTTATAGTGGAGGTAAACATCTAGCATTTAAACCAGGAGCAGTTGTATGTAGTGCTAGACGTGCTGGAACAACCTCAACTTTAGATCAATTAAGCAAGTATCTTACAATATCTAATATGCCAGTTGTAAGTTCTCAATATTGGAATATGGTCCATGGATATACCCCAGAGGATGTAAGGAATGACCTAGAAGGTATGCAAACAATGAGAGTCTTAGGTAGAAATATGGCATGGTTAATGAAGTGCATAGAATTAGGTAAGGATAATAACATTCTTAAACCAGAATTAGAAGAGAGAGTACTTACTAATTTTATTAGGTAATAGATGAAGTAATAAGGTTTTATGGGAAGTGACTTAAACACAAAGTTTAGTAAAGGGTATTAAATTAGCAGGTGCTATATTTGATTATAATTATCCTAAGGAAAATGGACAATTATATTTATTCTTTCCAATCAGAAGATTGTAATATTAAGAAAGTTAGTAGAAAATAGCTTAAATAAAAAAGGTCTATATGTATGTTTTTAGCATATAGGCTTTTGTGTATTATAAGGAAAAACTTCATAAAATTACCTACCTCTTAATTATAACATAAAAGAAAATTTGTTAACAGTCTGTTTATCTATGATTTGAGGTGTTATAATATTATTAATAAATAAATAATTTAGTTATTTATTTATTATTAAAAGGAGGTTTTTGTTATGAAATTATTAAATTTATATTATTTATTTTCTTTATCAATTTTTATTGTTCCTATTTTAATAGGAGTTGCTTATTATATTCTGACAAAAGATCTTCCTGAAAATGATTTTGGCATAAATTACGATGAATTTTAGACATAAATTTTAAATTCTAGATGTTAAAGAGCTGTATCATTAAAAACTTAGAATAAAGCTTATAAGGGTATTATTTTCATCTCAATTTGTAAGTTTTATTATTTTAAGTTTGATACAGTTCTTTATTTTTTGCTATATATACAAAATGATACAAATAGTTCAATCTTAGTTAATTTTATAATGTGATTTAGGTGTGATAAAATATAAATATGCAAAGTAAATGATTACACTTATAAACTTTTAAGAGTATTATATAAGAGGGACACAGGATAAAAAGTATTTAAGAAAATTTTTCTTGAGTATTAGAAAGTTACAAGAAATGAGGGAGAATCTATGAGTTATGAAATAATCAGTGGGAAATATGAAACAGGAACAGTGGAAGAACAAATGGGTTTTGCTCAGCTTTTTGGAGAAGAAAGTGTGCAAAAGAAGTTTGATTTGTATTTTCATTGGTATAATATTATTCATGAAATTGGACATGTATTAGTTGATATTAATAATGTAGACATGGATGGTGTTAATGAGGAGCTTTTTGCTAATTCCTTTGCTGTTGCATATTGGAAAAAAGTTGATAAAAAAAATAACTTAAATAGGGTAAAAGAGATGATATACCACATAATTAAGGATATACCAAGTCCATTGACTAAGGAAAGTAACTTTAAGGAGTTCTTCAATAAAATATGGGGAACTGAAATAATGAATAGTGTCATGATGTATGGTTATTTTCAATTATGTTGTGTTTTGGAAGCCTTTAATTTAGATAAAAACTTAAGTGAGGTACTTCAGGAGGTAGGATATAAAGAGGTCTCTTTAAGTAAGATGAAGCCATATTCTTATGATGTTAATTCTGAAAATACTGAAAAAGTATTAGAGAATTGTTTGGATAACCTAAAAGCTTGTGGAGTTACTAATCTTTCAAAGATAACTCTAAAACTTGTGGACAATCCAGAAATGCAGTGTTGTAATGTAGTATAATAGAATAAATAAAACTTCAAAGTTGGACTAGAAAGTGAGGAGTTTAAAATGGAATCAAAGGAAATGAGATTAGCTAAAAAAGCAAAGAAACTTATAGATGATTTTGAAAAGATGGAGTCAGTTCTTTTAGATGGAGAATTGCCAGAACAAGAAATAGAAATTAGAGATGATGGAGCTACATTAGTTCTTAAAAATATAATGCCTGGATATAGTGGAGAAGCAATATTTAAGTTAACACATATATCTGATGTTTTAAAGGCATATATTGATGATATGGATAATGAGGACAAGGAAATGGTTAAAGGCTATGAACTTGAAAACTCAAATTGGTGTGATAATGATCTTGGAGATATTTATAGAGAGGCAGCAATAGAGCATTTAGAGAAACTTAATGTTGTACAAGATAGGGTTCAGCACGCATATAAGGAATTAAAGAAGATAGAAGAGAAAGCTAGAGAGCTTGAAGGACTATAGGATCATTAAATTTGAGTAAGGTTATTATTGATAAAAGAAGGTTGTCTAAATATGCAACCTTCTTTTATTTTAAATAATAAAGGAATATGTTTAATATAAATAGGATATTAGAAGGGGATGAGAAACTTGAAAGGATTAGTTCTAGAAAGAGGAGAAGAATATTATACAGATTTAGAGAAGGTATTTTTAGCTATTAATAATATTCATACTGAGTTTAATTGGCTTATTACAGACTGCTGTGCTTATCCAAAGGATGAAAGGATTAATGAGCTGTTATCAAGAGAATATTGTTTTTTATCAGGAAGTGAGTTGGATGAGATAGTTAAGTCAGAAGATTTTCAACTTATTTGGGGTGTATTAAGTGGATTTAAGAAAGGGATATCCTTAAAAGAGGTTATGAAATATGATCTTCCTTATGCAGAGGGTAATGGGGAGCTTTGGAAAAATCCAGTTAGTATTCAACATCCACTTGCAGAGGTGGAAATAATATCTTGGGATGGAGAGAAGACACTTATAATAAGTAGGAATGAGAAAATAGTAAGTGATTTTAGAAAGAGCTTTTTATTAAGTGAGGATTTAAAAAATTATAATGAAAGACTAGAAAAGAATACTTAAAATGGAGTTGGACTTTTAGAAAAATTAATACTTTAAATTTTTAATGAAGGGAGAATATTATGATTACTTTACTTAATCCAGCTAGCTTAATTCTTGGTTTAATTGCTTGGATAATTCCTGTTATTAGCATTATACAACATAAAAAGCATAATAATAGAAATTGGGGCTTACTATCTATTATGAGCATGATTGCATGTGCTACCTCATTATTTTTTCAAATTTTCTATGTAAATTATTTGGTGAAAATTGAAGACTGGACTGCTATTATGGATACAATTGGTGCCGTGGTATTTGCAGGAGGAACTCTTTTAGTGATTACTATAGTATTAAATGTAATTACAATATTTATATATGGTAATAGACCAGTAAAGTAGGAAATAGCTTTTTACTTTATAGGTTAGACTAATTAATTTAAAACTACAAAACATTTAAATTACTTTTTAATATTATATAAATAAATGTCAGCAAGTTTTTGCTGACATTTTAATTTCTATAATCTCTAAAACAAGTTGGAATTTAACTAATTCTCATAAAATTAAGGATTACTTCTTTTTTGCTACATAAAAAACTTTGTATGTTCTATCTTCTATAGGAAACATTCTAAAGTTCTTATATCTGCCAATTATTTTAAATCCAGCATTCACAAGATATTCATCCATTTTTTCTACTGAATATGCTCTTTGAACATGTTTTTCTAAATCATCATTACCAAAATCAAAAAGTGTTGTACCTATTTGAGTTGTTCTATCATATTCTAATATTTGTTCAAAATGAATACCATCAAACTCTCTCTTAATTACTCCAAAGTGCTTATCTTCATATAAATAAGGTGTATTGATATCAAAGATGAAAAAGCCATTCGAATTTAGGTGATAATAAATATTATTCATAGTGTCTTTCATATCTTCATCAGCAATTACATAATTAATAGCATCAAAGGTACATGTAATCATATCAAATTTCTTATTTAAATTAAAATTCCTCATATCTGATACTGCAAATTCAATTCCTGCTGTTGTTTCATTTGCTACATTAATCATATCCTCTGAAATATCGATTCCACTAACTTCAAAGTTCATATTTTTTAACTCCTTTGCAAGGATTCCTGTACCGCAACCAACATCTAATATAGAACTTACATTTAAATTGAATGTGCTAATTACATTTATAATTAAATCTACATATCTAATACTATCCTTACCCCAATCTTTTTTATAAAATTTATATAACTTCTCATATGCTTTCATTTAAAATCCCCCTTTTATTTCACATTATAATAAACTTGTTATAAACCTCATTTGTAAATTTCTATTTATATATTAATCAAATAAAAAATGATACAAAATTCAATATAATTGTTTATTAATGTATATTTTATTATACATAATTTATGGGTAATAATTCCAAATGACATAGAAATTTTATTATATCCAAAGAAATATAGTCTGTCTTATCTTAAAATCTTTAACCATAATATAGTTGTAAGATACATTACTTTGTAATATTAAATTGATATAGCATAGATAGTCTAAAGATGGAACCCAATTAAGCTAATGATTTTTTTTGTATGAAATTACAAAAATAAAGTTTTTTTAGATTTTTATAGCTGAAAGTCAAAGTTAAAAGTATTTATATAGTGAAGAGAAGTTTAATGTATAAATTTTTTAGGTGTTATTTTGGGAGGGGAAATTATGCAGTTTACTTATTTAGGATTTAATCCAAAAAAGGCTTTAGAAATGGGATTAGATTCAATTGATTTAGGAATACTAAGATATTTTGTAAATTTTATAAGGACAGGAGTTATGCTTGAAAGAGAAATTGAGGGTGACTTTGTTTATTGAGTAAAGTATGAAAAATGTTTAGAAAGTGTACCAATCTTAGGGATTAAAATTAAGGATGTTTTGAGAAGAAGGCTAAAGAAATTAGTAGATGCTGATGTGTTAATTTTTTAGTTGCTTAAAAGTGGAGGAACCTATACCTTTTATGGCATAGGAAAGAGATATGAGGAACTTAGTGTTGAAAATAAACAGATGAAAGAAAAGAATTAAGCAACACATAGGGAGTATTATGGAAAAAAGCAGCCTACTGAAAAGTAAAGAGGAGTCGGCTCATATAAATAACCCTGTCCTACTGAAAAGCTGAACCAAAAGATTAATCTATTAAAAAATAATAATATATATACTTTTGTAATTGAGTACTTAAATAAGAAAACAGGCAAGAACTTTAAACGTGATAGGGAAAAAACAGAGAACTTAATGTGAACTCTGAATTTTAGTCCGAATTTTTATACTTAGATTTTAGTAGATTAATAGAAGAGAAAAAGAGGATAATGCTATTTAAATTAATGGAAGAGAATTAAAGTATAGTGAAAGTGAGTTTAAGAAGCTAAATAAGGTATTCCATTTATTTTAGCCAAAATAGATAGAATACCTTACTTTCATAGGTTTATGTTTATAATAGACGCTATAATAATATTGAAAGTATAGATGATGCTAAAATCAATATTGAGAATACTATTGAGATATTCTTCCCTGCTTTAGCGAATTTGTCATCAATGTTTTTAGAGGCAATAAAGTAGGCTATGCCAAATAAAATTAAAGATGTAAGCGCATAAGGAAAGACGATTCCTAAGGAATTAAAGATATGTTCTCCTAAATATTTTCCATTAAAGTAGGTAAATGAAAACATAACTGAAAATAGGGAGATTAATAAAGTAAGACTTCCTATTCCCAATTTTTTTGTATGTATTACATTTTTCATAGTTTATCCCTCCAATCAAAAACATCTTATTATAAATAATTTTAACTCTACTGGAATATAATTTCAATATATTACAAAATTATGAATTGATTATATAAAAAGGGGTTGAGAATATAATGAGTTTATCTATGAAACGAAACCTCTGGATAATTGGTGGGGTTTTATTAATCTTTTTTATTCAAATAACAATAATAGTTCCATATGTAAATATCCTATTGGCAGTACTTTGTTTTATTAAGGCTTATAAGGTTAATGAGG
This sequence comes from Clostridium sp. LIBA-8841, assembly GCF_057782475.1. Taxonomy (NCBI): domain Bacteria; kingdom Bacillati; phylum Bacillota; class Clostridia; order Eubacteriales; family Clostridiaceae; genus Clostridium; species Clostridium sp. LIBA-8841. The sequence continues at coordinate 1,369,242 of NZ_CM173488.1, forward strand.
AAATTAAAGAGAGTGAAGAGGAAATATAAGAGGTGTAAATTAATGTTTTATTTGTTTAGTCGGTAATAGGTACAATTTGCTTAGGTAGAAAGAAGATATATGAAAAACAATATTAATTTAAAATATAGCTAAAAATTAAAGCAATGCAGTAAGGAGAGCTGAAATTAATATTAAGGAAATTACTACTTGGGATAAAATTTTTCCTGCTTTTGCAAACTTGTCCTCACTATATTTAGAACTAAGAATAATAGCTATAACTAATAGTATTAAAGATGTAAGTTCATAAGGAAAAGATATTTCTAAGGTGTTAAATATATATTGTCCTAGGTATTTACCATTTATATAGGTAAAGGAAAACATAATTGCAAATATAGAAATTAGAAATGAAAAACTTCCTAATCCCCATTTCTTTGTATTTAGAGTATCTTTCATTATTTCCTCCAATAAATAATATATTATTATATATGAATTATATATTTCTTAGTTAATAATATTAGTGATTGTAAAAAAAATACATAAAATCATGTAAAATTTGTTTGATTTTAGGAGGGGAAATATTAAATTGAGGGATAAATTTAAAAAATTATATAAAAAATTTTTGTTTTTTTAGAATCAAGGAAAAGACTAGTTTCTCTTATGATTCTGAGTAATTTAGGATAATTTTGGTTAAAATTTTTTAGAAAAGTTGTGAGTTGGGAGAAACTTAGATTGCATGAGAGATTAGAGGTGTTTCCAAAAAAAACAAATAACTAATTGATTATGACTATATAGGTATATGAGTATTTATTATAACATTTTGGACTGATGTATAATGTCAGTATAAAACAAGAGGGATATGAAAAAAGGATGTGAAAAATATGTTATCTAGTAAGAAAATAGTAGATGATTATATTAAAAAAATAGATTGGAGAGTCAATGAAAACTCCAATTCACCATACAGCTTTGGAAGTCTTAATAAGCACATAATAGCTGAAGTTTCTAAGGATTATTGGCTTAATGAGGTTTATAAAGAGAAGAGAATAATAGATGCTTATAGAAATGGAGATATGCATATTCATGATTTAGGAGGATTAACTCTTTACTGCTGCGGATATTCATTAAGAAATATAATACTTATGGGAGTACAAGGAATCCCTAATATTCCAACTAGTAGCCCAGCAAAACATTTTGATGCCATATTAAACCAAATAGCAAACCTAGTTACAATATATCAAAATGAGATTATGGGAGCAGTTGCCTTTAACTCCTTTGATACATTACTAGCACCGTATATAAAAAGTGATAATTTAACTTATGAAGAAGTTAAGCAAAATCTACAAAACTTCATATTTAGTATAAATAGTAATAGTAGAGCAGGAGCAGAACCAGCTTTCACTAATATAACATTTGACCTTTTCCCACCAAAGGATTTAGAAAATGATCCTGCTTTAATTGGAGGGGAAATTCAAGAGTTCACATATAAGGAATGTCAAAAGGAAATGGACATGTTAAATAGAGCCTTCTATGAACTTATGAATGAAGGGGATTATGATGGAAGACCATTTTCTTATCCAATACCAACTTACAATATAAACAGTAACTTTGACTTTGATAATCCAAATAATGATATGTTATTTGAGATGACAGGAAAGTTTGGTTATCCTTACTTTGCAAACTTTGTGAATTCAGATATGGATCAAAGTGATGTAAGATCAATGTGTTGTAGATTAAACCTTGATTTAAGAGAGCTTAGAAAAAGAAACGGTGGTCTTTTTGGAAGTGGAGATAGCACAGGAAGTATAGGTGTTGTTACAATAAACTTACCAAGAGTAGCATACAAGCATAAAAATAATGAGAAAGAGTTTTTCAGTGCTTTAAGAGAAATCTTAGTTATAGCAAAGGATAGCTTAGAGAAGAAGAGAAAATGGCTTAATGAGAATATCATAAATAAAGATATGTTACCAGCTTTCTCAACTTATGTAGGAACACTTAAAAATCACTTTAGTACTATAGGAATAGTTGGATTAAATGAGATGTGTGAAAACTTTAATGGAAAGAACATATTAACTGAAGAGGGAATGGAATTCTCAATGAAGGTTTGTAACTTCATAAGAGAAGAGTTAATAAACTTCCAAGAGGAAACAGGAAATCTTTATAACTTTGAGGCTACTCCAGCAGAATCAACATGTTACAGGTTAGCTAAGAAGGATGTAGAGGATTTTGAGGACATTATAGTTAGAGGAGGAAGAGAGTACCCATACTATACAAACTCATGTCATATGCCACCTAGTGAGGTTAAAAACTTAAAGCAATTATTTGATCATCAAGATAAGCTTCAAGTATTATTCACAGGAGGAACTGTTGTCCATATTTACTGTGATGGAGCCATAAGTGGAGAGAAGGCAAAACACATAGTAAAGACAGTTTGTAAGCAATATAGAACACCTTATGTAAGCATTTCTCCTTTAAATAGATATTGTGAAGAGCATGGATACGTAAAGGAAAAAGTAGAAGAATGCCCTATATGTGGCAAAAAATTAGATTTATATCAAAGAATAACAGGCTACTTAAGAAAAGTTGAATTCTTCAATGATGGTAAAAAATCAGAGTTTAAGGATAGAAATCAGTTAAGCCTATGATTATAAAAACAAAGGGCATCGTTCATGAGAGAGTGGAGGATGCTCCCTTTATAGGCGCACTAATAAGTGCGGTAGATTGTAATTTAAACTGCAAAGGGTGCTTTAATCAGCATCTAAAGGAATTACCAAACATAGAGAAGGATTCAGAAGAAATATTGGATGAAGTAACAAAGGACCCTTTTAATGAAGGAATCATACTTGCAGGTCTTGAATGGTCACTTCAACCTAAGGAACTAAGAGCCATGGTTAATTCAGCAAGAAAGAGAAAGCTTAAGGTTATAGTTTATTCTGGACTTAGTGAAGAGAAGTTTAAAGAAAAGTTTCCAGATATATATAATCTAAAGGGAGATATGTACTTTAAGTTTGGAAGGTATGATGAAAAGTTAAAGGTAAGTAACAATATCCAATATGATGTTAAGCTAGCCACTTCAAACCAAAAGATAATAAGAAGATAGAGTATGAAAAAGAGTCTATATACATGAATTAAGTATATAGGCTTTTTTATTTGTAATAATATTGTAATTTATCATATTATAATACTGAAAAAAGTAAGAAATAAGTGTAGATTACTTTGACTAAAAGGAGGCAAAGAAGTGAGAAAATATTTCATAATATTTATAGTGGTTGTGCTCTGTATTATTATAATAGGGTGCAATGGCAAGAAGGTAAGAGAAGTATCTTATGAGGGAGAAAATTTACATTGGGAGTCCATAATGAAATTTGATGAAGATGATAAGTTTATGGTAAATATCAAGTATATAGGTGAGGAAGAATTACCTTTAGAGGTTACTTTTAATATTGAATATTTATCTGGTAATACTAGTGGAGGAGTTTTAGAATATGGTGAGTTATCTGAAAAATTAGGAGGTTTTACTTTAGAAGATGATTATGATAAGAACTTATATGGAGATATATCAAAATATAAAAATAAAGATAAGTTAAATGTGATTATGAAATGGAATAACCAAGAAGAAATTATTGAATTAAGTAAAAGAGAATAAAATATGTATGATTAAAAACAAATTAAATGTAAATAATTACAAAAAGTATTATTTGAATACTTTAAGTGAGATATACTGTATATAACAATTTAAAATAGAAACAAGCTAAAAGGTATTTGGTTGGAGGTGTTAAAATGGAGGGGAAAAATCCTGGGGGAATTAAATTTATTGGTTGGTTTCAAATATTTGGTGCTTTGGCAGTGCTACTTACATTAAATGTTGAGCAAGATGTTGCATTTAATGTGAGATTTGCAGTACCTTTTATGTCAGAAAGATTAGTGCAAATATTATTAATTGTAATTTCCGCAGTAATAGCTTATGGATATTTAAAGCAAAGAAAATGGGGATATTGGAGTATGTTAGTCTATTCTATAGCCTTTTTCTTTATAAGTTTATTTCAAGCAATTAATTATGTCAGTCAACCATTTATAGGAAACACAATTTATTCTGCTTTTGTTGCTATGTACACATTCTTGAATTCAAAACATTTCAATAATTCAGTACTATTAAAAAGCAATCAATAAATTAAAAAAATAGAGGTTAATATTTATAGAGAAATTTGCATGTGGTTGTGGGGGGAGAAGTTTTATGCTTGAGTTTTCATTATATTTTGGACCTGGGTACTTTGTAGCTTATTTCTTAGTAATGAAGTTATGCAAGAGTTGTTCTTTTCTTGATTATATTAATGAAAAACCTATAAGAGCGTATATAAATATAGCTATTATTTTTACTGTATTCATATTAACCAGTGGGACTTTAGATACTTTAATTAAATCTAACAATATTGAAAATTTATTTTCAGGATTAAGAATTGGAGCTTTAATTGCTCTATTAAAAGGAATAAAAATTACTAAACTAGCTTGAAAAAAATTAGAGTTATTTGATGTGAAATTTTAAAACGATATAGAGAATAGAATATGTATGGATAAATATAATAACTTTAAATTAATATATTTATTCATACATTATTTTTATATTGATTATAAGTTTCTTTAATTCTTTAGCGTTTAGATTTTTTACTTACCTTACTTTTAGAACTATTATTTGTCTTATTATCAGTTGGCTTTTTAAATAAATTAAAAAGAGAGGTAATAAAAGCTGCTAAAAAACATAGTATTGATAATATGTTAAGTATCTTAGTGTGTGATGAAGTAGTATATAACGTACTAAAAATGCTTAATATGAAGCATACAAATATCAAAGTACATGTAAATATCTTTTTTTTCCTAAATTCAAATATGTATGATAATCTTTCCTTCATAAGTGCCTCCTAATTATTCTTTAAATCTTTCAAATAATAGCAAAGAGAATATATTGAGCCTGCTAAAAATAAAACTCCAGATAAAAAGCTTAATATTTTTGAAAATGTAAGTCTATAGTTAAACACTTTTATAAAGCTAGTTATAGAGCATACAAAGCTAAATATAACAAAATACATTCCTACTTTTTTATATTTGAATAAGTATTTAATTTTTTTCATAAGTATCTCCTAAATGTTTTTGGGTAAATTTTCATAATATTATATTAACATAAATTAATGATCTATTCTTAATTTTTCTTTTTTTAAATAACAATTATATATGTAAAACTTCTTATATTTTTTATAGAACTAATGGGTAAAGTTTAGAAGTTTTTATTACTAATAAGAAGTGTGACATTACTTAAAAACTATCTTTCAAATATGTAATCTAAGTGTAATCTACTTAAATATGAGATTTAAGTTTAAGAATATATAATTAAATCAAGGGTTGAGGGAAAACAACCAAAAGAGAAATAAAGAGATACAAAAGGAGAGATTAGTTATGAAAAAAGCAATGGATTTAGTGAGAGTTTTAGCTAAGGTAACATTTTTAGGATATGATGAAAAAGAAGATTTAAAGTAAGAAAAAAGATAATGAGTTATAAAATAGAATTAGAAAAGGTAAATATTATGTATATGTTAGAATGAAAAGATTTAAAGCAGAGTAAGCTTTAAATCTTTTTTTATTATTAATTATGGAAAAATATGCTATTATGAGTGTAATATAAAATTAAAAGAACTTTTAATGATAAAGTAAGCAAGTATTTTTATGTAAAAACAGTATTTATTATTTTTTAAGCTTTAAGGGGGAATGAGAAAGATGAATTTTAAGATCGTTGGAAGTGGAGGATGTGTTTCACTGCCTAAGCCATTATGCAATTGTGAGGTTTGTAAAGAGGCAAGGAGTAAGGGAAAGCCTTATTCAAGATGTGGGTGTAGTTTGTTTTTAGAAGATATAAACCTTTTGGTTGATACACCAGAAGATATTGCTTATGGAATAAATTATTGTGGCATAAATGAGATTGAGAGAGTTTTATTTAGTCATGTTGATCCAGATCATACTTTAGGAATGAGGGTTTTTGAACACCTTAGACTTAATTGGCTAGATATATCTTGTGGTAAGAATTGTGAAAATCCAATAGAAGTTTTTGCATTAGACAATGTTATGAAAAGTATAAATTCAATAGGCTTTGAGTATGGTTCGTATTTAGACTACTATGAGAATGTGAGAAATCTTATTAATAGGAAAAGTGTAAATGATAAAGTGTTTATTCATGGGGTAGAGATAAGTTTTCTAAAAGTAAATCATGCAACAGTATTTGTTTTTGAAAAAGAAAGAAAGAAACTAATATATGCACCTTGTGATGTTAAGCCATTTCCAGAAAGTAAATTGTTTCTTGATGCAGATTGTTTAGTCATAGGTAACACAATAGTAGGAGATGTATTAAAAGATGGTTTCTTATTAAAAGAAGATAATCCTTTAAGGGATGAGTTATTTACCATGAATGAAATTGAGGATTTAAAAAGTAAATATAATATTAAAAGAGTAATCATAACTCATCTAGAAGAGGATTGGGGTAAATCTTATGATGACTATGTTCAACTTGAAAAAGAGCTAGATGGCATAGAGTTTGCATATGATGGAATGAAAATAGAAGTGTAATAATTCTATTAAGTAATAAAATGGGTATTTGTAGAGTGAGAAAGTATGAGTGAAAAAATAAAGATAATTAATGAATTTTGGGAAGATTTTTTATTGAAAACAAATAGAAGTAAAGATACTAAATATATAGAGTACTTTCATTTTGAATTAACTGAAAAATGGGCAAATGAATTACTTAGATTAGTACTTATAGGACAAAAAAAAGCAACATCTAGTAGCTTGTTGGCGTATCAAATTGAAGGAGAAAGAATACCGCAGGTCGGTGATTTAAGCGTTGTTACAGATTGGGAAGGTATTCCTAAATGTGTGATAGAGACTACAAATGTGATGATTATTCCTTTTAAAGATATTACTTTTGATATATGCAAAAGAGAAGGAGAAGATAAAAATTTAGAGTCATGGATCGAAGGGCATACTAAAATCTTTTCTAGCGAAGGAAGTATGTTAGGTTATAACTTTACAGAGGACATGCCAGTTGTATTTGAAGATTTTAAAATGGTGTTTAGTAAGTAAAATTTATGGACAAACTTATATTTATTATTGCTTTCTGCATAACATTGTTTGTATTGAGTGACGTTTTTATGATGAAGATATTATTTAATATTGGAATTACAGTACTTATAGTCTCAATAATCTTTGTAATAATATATACCAACGCAGGAAATCGTTTTGAAAGAAAAGAATGAACTGTGTGAATTTGAAAAGGAGATTAGAATGGTTTTACTAGTAATTGATACACAAAAATTAATAACAAATGAGGAACTATATGAATTTGATACCTTTGTATATAATGTTAAAAAAATAATAAGTAATGCTAGGAAAAATAATATTGAAGTAATATATGTACGTCATGATGATGGAGAGGGAAGTGAGTTAACAGAAGGAACTGACGGATTTGAAATATATGAAGAGTTTAAACCAATTAATGGAGAAAAAGTATTTGATAAGAAGGTTAATAGTGCCTTTAAAGGTACAGGATTGTTAGAATACTTAAGAGATAAAGGTGAAAAGAAAATAATCATTGTAGGACTTCAAACTGACTATTGTATTGATGCTACTATAAAATGCGGGTTTGAACATGGATTTAATATTATAGTGCCAGCATATGCGAATACAACAGTTAATAGTAAATTTATGACAGCGGAAAAAAGTTATAAATATTATAATAAATTTATGTGGAATGGTAGATATGCAGAGTGTATTTCGGTGGATGAAACAATTAGAAAAATGTATTAGTTAAAATTCAAGAACTAGTGGAAAAAGTATGAATTTTTTACTTGGATTTTAAGTGGCGAAGAAGTTTACTTTGCTATGATATAGAAAACCAAGAATAAATACAAATAGGAGAGGGTTTTATGATACGATATGCAACTAGAGAAGAACTAGAAAGAGTTAATGAACTTAGAAAAATTGTAAATGAAGTACATTGTAATGGGCGTCCAGATATTTTTAAAGATGGATTTTGCAAAGAGTTACAAGATTTTATTTATACTTTATGGGAAAGTGATAATTCAGATGTGATTGTAGCTCTTAGAGATAATTAAATATGTGGATTTGCATGTGTAGACTATGTTGAAAAATCAGAATCACCATATAATTTAGCAAGGAGATTTTATCATATAAATGAATTTGGTGTAGATGAAAAGTATAGACGACAAGGAGTAGCAACTGAGTTGTTTGACTTTATTAAGAAAGAAGCTACTGCTAAAAAGTTTGATAAAATAGAATTAGATATGTGGGAATTTAATGATGATGCATTAAAGTTTTATGAGTCAGTTGGCTTAGTAACATATAGAAGGTTTATGGAGTTTAAAAATAAGTAGCAATTGTATTGAAGTTAAGGCCAGTTATGAACACTATAAATATATTATTAGGTGAATTGATAAATGAGTTTCAGGTGATGAAGCTCTTTTTTATAAGAGTATATTGGTTTTATATTACATTAATTTAATTATATGGTACAATGGGTGAAATGGTATTTTTTATTCAAAAAGGGAAATAGGAATCTTTAAATTTGTTACATAGATAAGGATATAGATAATCAGTATTAATACGTTTATGGTAACAAGGGGAGGAGAGAGTATGAATTACAATAAGCTTAATAAAGAACATTGGGATGCTGCAGCTATAATACATAATGAGTCGCCTAAAGGATATTATGACATTAACGGATTTATTAAAGGAAAATCATCTCTAAAAAAAATTCATATTGATGAAATTGGTGATGTTAGAGGAAAAAAGATCTTACATTTATTATGTCATATAGGATTAGATACACTTTCATTAGCTAGATTAGGTGCTGAGGTTGTTGGGGTGGATATTTCATCAAAATCAATAGAGGTTGCAAATCAGATTGCTAAGGAAAGTAATTTATCTGCGACTTTTATTTGTAGCGATGTTTATAATATTAGAGAAATATTAGATGAAAAATTTGATATGGTCTTTGCTTCACATGGAGTTATTTGTTGGCTATATGATATAGATAAATTTATGAAAATAGTAGAAGGGTATTTAAAACCCAATGGTATTTTTTATTTGATGGATGGGCATCCAGTTAGTATGATGATGACAGATGAATTGGATGGAAAGACTCTAAGTGTGGCTAAATCATATTTTAGAGAGGGTAATGAACCAGTATATTGTGAACCTAGTGAAGACTATGCAAATAAAGATGTGATAGTAGAGGTTCCAAGTTATGAATGGCAATATACATTAAGTGATATAATCAATGCAGTGTGTTCAACAAATCTAAAATTAGAGTATCTTCATGAATTTCCATTTTGTGATGATCAGTATTTTATGAATATGAAACAAGATAGTGAAGGTTGGTGGAGATTTTCTGAAGGGGATACTATACCATTGATATTTTCTTTAAAAGCTACAAATCTTGAATAAATTTTATGTATAGATTTTTTATTAAAAGTAAGATTATTCATTAAACTAATTGATAAATAGGAATTTGTAGGGGAAAAGATATGAAAAATAAAAATATAAGTTATGTAGGATTAGGGCTATGCTTAGGTGTTGCTTTTAGTTTAGTGTTTGATAATTTAGCTATTGGAGTAGGATTAGATAGTGGAAAAAATAAAAATAAATAAAAGTAAATTCCAATTTATATTAACAGGTTAAATTAAAATAGAGCAAAGATATGTACTTTGCTCTATTTTTGATTGAATTTAGGTTAAGATTTTCAATGTGACTTTATGCAAAATAGACTACTTTGCATCTTAAATAATAATACATGGCATAGACATCTCTTTTTTATGTTTTGAATAAGATAAATATGGTTCATTTATATTAATTTGGTGTGTTTAGTAAGCTCTTAATTAAATCTTTAGAGTGTAGTATATCTGAATCTTTATTTACGACCTCTAATATTATTTTTCCATTATATTCAGGCAATAAATTGCTAAATATGTATTGAAAATCTATATCTCCTTGTCCTAGGGGTAAGTGCTCATGAACTACATCAAAATGTCTGTCTGAAATGTGAAGAATTTTGGGTGTTTTGACATTAATCATTTCTTGTAGATGATTCATATTATCTATATGAGCAATATCCAATAAGAACTCTAAATCATTATTTTGGATAAATATTTCTTTAATTTCATCAGTAGTTGTAAAGATTGGATCTAGCTTGCTATTGTTTTCTAAGAATAGAGTAATCCCACTTGGAGTAAGTATATTTAAAGCATACTTAATATTTTTATCTAACTTGTCTAATGTTTCTTCGTTTATTTCTTCATTTTCACATATTGGATGAACTATTAACTCCTTATGATTTAGTTTATTTAGAATATCTAATAATTTAGGTATGTGTTCTTTAAATTCATTTATGTTTAAAACTGCATGAATAATTGTGGTAAAGTTATGCTTGTTTATAGTATCAATAAAGTCCTTATCATCTTCATGCAAACACATACCTCTATTGTCATACCATAGTTGCATGAAGTCAAAGTTACTTTCTTTTGCAAACTTAACTTCATCTTCATATCTATTAAAAAAGCGTGCTAAGCAACCTAACTGTATCATGATTAACATCTCCAATCTCATTTTTGTCTATATATTATAACTTTTTCTTCATAAGGATAGCCCATAAAAAGTTTTGCTATATACTTTAGGATCATTAGATTCTTTCATTTTTCTAAATTTTATTATTTGAAATAGGACAATATGAATACTGGCTATTTTAGAGTTTATAATATTATTTTCTATTTAATAAGAAAATTCCCTTTATTTATGTGGTGGATTTTTAGTTAATTGTTTATTTGATAGTCAAGAATTAAATACATAGAAAAATAGACTTTTAAATTGGGTTAGTACCATTATTTAATAATTATAAAGTGAAATGCAAAAAATACACTGAGGTGATTTGGGTGTTTAAAAATAAAGGGGCTTTTATACTTTTCATAGGTTTTATAATGATTTCAATTTTGATGAATACCTATGTTAGTGGGAAAACTATTTATAAATCCAATTATAGGAGTAATTCAGATCCTCCAGTAGTATTAGCAGCAATACCTAAAGAGTATATATACTTATATGCTTTAGATTCTGATGAAGGAAAAGGCGTATATCAGGAGATACTTCTTGATGTTAAAGGAAAACAGAAGATTTTCAATTGGATTGTTGACTCTGGTTTGTCTTTTAGACCTGAATTAATATTAAGTGACATTAATAATGATAATAAAAAAGAGTTAATAGTTATAACAACTAAATGGACAGGAACAGGGGTTCATGTTGAAGAAGTACACATATTTAATAGTGATACTTTAGAAGAGATTAAGGTTCAAAATCCTCTTGATATTATAGCTAAAAATGTTAAAACAAAAGTAAATAAAGCTAAGGATAGGGTTGATATTAGTATTAACATCAATGGTAAAGAGACTAATATTGGTGGTAAACATATTAATATGCTTTATAATGAATCTTTATTTAAAAAGCATTGGGGTAATGATCTTTATTTTGGTAATAACATAAGTTATGAACTTACTAATGGAAAGCTAAAAGCTACTATAGGTGGTCAGGTTTCTTTCATATCATATGTTGGAGAAGTAAAAGTAGAGTATAAATTTGAAAATAATATGTTAGTAGCTGATAAAATAGACTTTGAAATATATGATGAATTTAAAAATTAAGTTAGGTTTGAAGGTATGTGAAGCAGTTTCAATTTTTTAATTTTATTAATCATCTAATTTTATATTTCATTAAAAGATATTTAATTATGAAAAAAGTAATGGATTTAATGAAAGTATTAGTCAAGGTAACATTTTAGGATATGATAAGAAGAAGATTTAAAATAAGACAAAAGATGATGAGGTATAAAAAATAGAATTAGAAAAGGTAAATGTTATGTATATGTTAGAGTGAAAAAGATTTAAAGCAGAGTAGGCTTTAAATCTTTTTTTCTTTGAAATTGAGAATTGGTTATGCTTAGTTTTTGATTCAAGAAAACTTTAATTTATTAAAATATGAAATAGATATTACTTTTTACTTATTAAACCATTCAGTTGGGGATTGATTAAAGTAATGAGCATTAAATTCTACAAATTTATAATCTTGTATCCCGTAAAGCTTAAAAGGTTCATTTGATAAATAAGCTTCTAATTTTTCTATAGACTCTGATTTAATAACAAAGATACCTCCACTCATATCTGACTTAAGACCAGACATTAATATCATTCCTTCATCCATTGCTTTTTGAGTATAAGCCATATGTTTTTTCATAATATTTTCATTAATCTTCTCTGAATTTTTTAGTATACCTTCAACAATAAAATATTTCATTTGTTATCCTCCTAAACTAAATATCATAACTATATTATAAACCAATAATGAATAATAGATAGTATTTAATAATATTTACTATATTTACTATATTGTTTAATAGGTGCTTACTAAAATATTTCTTATATATTTCTATCATAATAATTTATGGATAGTTAATTTAGATGACATAAAAGAAATATTACCTTTCAAATATGTAATTTTGTTGTAATCAACTTAAATATGAGATTTTTACTTATGAATATATAATTAAATCAAGGGTTGAGGGAAACAACCAAAAAGAGAAATTAAGAGATAAAAAAGGAGAGATTTGATTATGAAAAAAGCAATGGATTTAGTAAGAGTATTAGTTAAAGTAGCATTTTTAGGATATGACGAAAAGGAAGATTTAAGATAATAAAAAACTGGACAAGCTTATAAAAGAGTTGAAATTTAAGTAGATAAATAAGAGAGTTAAATTTAAAGAATTAAGAAGGAGATAGTAAGTTATGAAAAAGGTAATGGATTTAATGAGAGTATTAGTTAAGGTAACATTCTTAGGATATGACGAAAAAGAAGATTTAAGATAATAGAAAAAATAAGTGGACAAGCTAATAAAAAGTTAGAATTTAAGTGGATAAATAAATAAGAAAGTTGAAATTAAAGAGTTAATAAGGAGAGAAGTTATTATGAAAAAAGCAATTGATTTAGTGAGAGTTTTAGCTAAGGTAGCATTTTTAGGATATGATGAAAAAGAGGATTTAAAATAATAAAAACAAATAGACAATATAAATAGGATTAGAAAAGAGAATTATTATGTATATGTTAGAATGAAAAAGGTTTAGAGCAGAGTAAGCTTTAAATCTTTTTTATATTTTATCATAAATGAGGATGATTTATATTAGTGAAAAGATAGTTAACTTAATAGCTTCAATAATATTTACAATAATATATGCCAATACAGGGAATCGCTTTGAAAGAAAAAATTAAAATTACTTCTAGAAAAATTAGAAATATTTTTAGTAATAGATAAGACTAGAGAAGGATTTGTTTTATAAATTCTCCTCTAGTCTTAAATTTTGTTGCGTCTTATTAATTAGTGTGATTTTTTTAGTATAGTGTGATATTTTATTATTATTTATTAATTAGTAAGTAATAAGGTGTTAAGTCTTGATATTCTATATTTCCGTTAGCTTCATAAACAATGCTTAAATGTCCATTTTTAAATGATAGACAAGAATATCCACCACCTAATTTGTTACCATCTTTAGGATAAGGAATACATATTTCCTGAACTCCTTTAGATAAATCATCAAAATCAATCATATAAACAGCAATATTGTCTCTTATATATTCACCTTTAGTGTTTTTAGGTGCTGAAATTAAGCCGATTCTATGGCCATTTGAGGTAGTAGCCTTAATAAATGAACCTTGGCATCCAGATCCCTTACCAGTTAAAATTTTACCATTTAAAGGTTCGTATATTTCCCAAGTGTTTCCTAAATCATGAGAGATGTATGCTGCTCTATAACCAGAGTAATCATATCTTGTACTCATAATTAAAGCTCCATCTAATTCTATAACCATATTTTCAGAAGTATTTGAATTAGGAACTTTGTTTCCCATTGTCCATGTTTCACCATTATCCTTTGAATAGATAATTAATGAATAATAGTTATTTTCATTATTTTCTCTTAATGAAATTTGTGCTGGCATAACTATTGTTCCATCAGCCATTACAACACCTGAGCCAACACCTCCTAGCCATCCAATTGTATTACTTGGTTGATTTTTTACTTTTGAGGAGTTAGTAGTTAAATCTATTTTATTAGACCAAGTTAATCCATTATCATCAGAATAAATCATTTGAACAGACCAATCACTTCTTAGGGAAGTAGTAGTCATTGCCCAGTTTCCATTTGTATTCCATGAACCTGCAATTAATATTATTCTACCTGTATTTGTAATAACTGTTGTGGAGTCCATTACACGAGAGTAGGTAGAGTTAATACGATTATTTTTCATTGCTATTTGATAACTCCATGTCTTCCCAAAATCAGTACTACGTGCAGAAGCTATGTCTATATAAGCATGGTCATCAGGACCATTATAACGAATATCTGAAAAGGTTAAAATTGTACCATCATTTAATAATTGTATATTGGGAATTCTAAAATACTTTGAATCCCATATGTTATTATTCTTGTCAAATAGCTTTATTGGTTCTGGCTTATGGCTTATATCTAGATTCTTTTCAAATGTATTATTTTTGTTACACATAAATATAATCTCCTCCATAAAATTCAAATTTACCCATTCATTTAAAAGTTATTTTTGATATAAATAGGCATGGAAACCTAATTATTAAAAACTTCTCTATTTTGAAAAATATAGAATTTTTTCAAATAAATTATAACAGTATTTGGATTTCTTTACTATGCAATAATGTAAATATAATTATTTTTAGAGTTTTTCATAAAAATAATAGCTTTTGAGAGGAGAAATCAAGAGTTTAGAAAGAGTATAAAATAGGAAATATTTTTAAATATGTGGTATTAAACAAAGGACTTATATTTTTTGATATAATTAAAAGGTAAGACTTAGAATTAGTATAAACTGTGAGGAAGAAAATGAAAGTAAGAGTACCGATTTATTTTAATGATTTTAAATGTATAGCGTCAGAGTGTGAAGATACTTGTTGTGCTGGATGGGGAATTGTTATTGATGATGAAACCCATGACTATTATGAGAATGTTGAGGGTGAATTTGGAGAAATCTTAAGAAGTAAGATAGTTAAAGATGATGATGGAGATAATGTTTTTCTTCTGAATAATGGAAATTGTTCTTTCTTAAATAAGGACAAGATGTGTGATATTTATATTAATCTTGGAGAAGAGCATCTTTGTCACACTTGTAAGCAATTTCCAAGATATACTGAAGAGTTTTTGGACTTAAGAGAAATAGGCATATCTCTATCCTGTCCAGAGGCTGCAAGAATTATTTTAAGAAAGCCTGAAAATAATACTTTTCAGTTAAGCGAAGAGGAGATTTGTGAGGATAATAGAGAAGAGAATGATTTTAATGAGGGCGAAAATTACTTTGACGAAGGTATTGATGAAGAGGTTCTTTCAGACTTTTTAGGGTGTAGGGATGTTGTATTTAACATTATGGAACATGCTGATTTAGATTTAGGAACAAAAGCAGCACTAACACTTAAATTTGTTAAAGAAGTTCAAAATAAAATAGATTTAGGTAACATGGATGAAATAGAAGATGTTATTGAAGAATATAAAGAAGAGAAGTTCTTAAATAAACTTATAAAGGATTTAGATAATTACAAAAGAAAAGAAAGTGCAAAATACACTAACCTATATGAATATTTTAATGTATATAAAAGCATAAAGCATATAAATTCTAATGATCCACTGGGATTAGATAATGGATTAAAGTATTTAGAGGGAAGAGAAGAGTTCTATGTTGAGAAACATAGAGAGTTTAATGAGTATTATAAAGAGAACTTATACAAGTTTAAGAACATATTAGTTTATTTCATATTTAGATACTTCATGAAAGCTATCTTTGACTATGATATGTCTGCAAAAATAAAGTTAGCTATAATCAGTACATTAATGATTAAGGAGCTATCTGTAATAAGATTTATAGATAAAGGTGAGTTTACTGAAGAGGATATGGTTGAAGTTAGCCGTATTTATTCTAAGGATATAGAGCATTCAGATGAGAATATAGAAGATCTACAAGAAATATTTGAAACTAAGGATATCTTTGAAGTTGATGAAATAATAACTATATTAATGAATGACTTTTAAAATAACCAAAAAATAAATAGTTTAAATTAAAAAGCTCCATTGAATAATATAAAATTTCAAATGGAGTTTTTTTAGTTTTAGATTTAGGTTCTGTTTCAAATAAGTGTTCATATTTAGTTATGTAGAACAATTGAAGTATATTATAGTGTAATCTATAATGTTAATATTACCATTTATTGTGATTTGGAGATGAAAAAATGAATAATATAAATCTTAATTTGGAAAGATTAATGAACAGTGCAATTGAATACCTTTCTATTGCATTAAATACTACAGGACATAATAATAAGTCTGTTCTTCTTCATAGTATTAGAGTTGGTTTCTATTTATATGAGTTAGGGTATAGTGAAGATATTGTTTTAGCAGGTTTATTACATGACATTTTAGAGGACACTGAAACTTCAGAAAGTGATTTACAGGATAACTTTGGGACAAAGATAACCAATATAGTATCTTCAAACTCCTTTAATACTTTAATTGATGATAAAACCGAACAATTTAAGGATATGTTTAATAGGTGTGCGACTTATGGAAAAGAAGCATTAATTGTAAAAGCGGTGGATATTCTTGATAATAGTAATTATATTCAATTTGTAAGCAATATAGAGACAAGAGAGTGGCTCTTATTTAAGATGAAGAGTTTTATAAATATATCAAAAGACTTAATAGAGAAAGAATATATATGGAATAAATTAAATGAAAAATATAATAGCCTATTAGCTGAAGTAAGTTAACAATTTTTTCAACATATAAATGAATATATTTTGGGGAAGTAAATATAAAATAATTTATATTTATTAATAATTACTATTTTAAAATAAGATTTTAAGGTCTATAATAGAGATAGAGAGAATTTATTTTACAAGGAGGGAAAATTATGGACATTAAAGAAAAAGTATTAGAAGTATTAACTAACTCCGAAGAACCATTAAAAGGTGGAGAAATTGCTGAAAAAGCAGGAATAGACAAAAAAGATGTGGATAAAGCAATAAAAGATTTAAAGAAAGAAGAAAAAATAAGCTCACCAAAGAGATGTTTTTATTCAGTTAATAAATAATAGGCTTTCTTTTAAGTGTATTTTGATTTCTAGTTAGCAGTATATATCTGCCCAATGTATACAAATTATTACTCGACAAGTAAATTAAAAGCTATCTAAAAATCAAAGTTCTACAGTAAAAATTAAAGAACCTTTTTTAAGCAGTTATAAGACAAAATTTTAGTTTTGTTTTGTAACTGCTTTATTTTTAGTTTATTTTAAATAAAGAGTATTTAGAAGAAATAAATTTGTTTTATATTTTTTTGAGATTATTTGTTATTTGCCTTCATTTTGTAATTTTTCATTAGTAAAATATTTTGTATAAGGAAGATTAATTGAGTATTTAAAGTAATATTTTTTAGTTAGGAAGAATTTCGAGGAAAATTATGCCTAGAGAAAGTGACCAAGACATAAAAATTACTTATGACAGATTAATAGATTGAACATTAGAGAGGTACGGAAGAGAGAACTTTAATGCTTAGAAAAATACATAGCTTGTATAGAAAAGACTTAAAGAACAATTAGAAAAAAATAGAGGGTAATATGGAGGTGATAATATGAATTCTGTTAGAGAAGAAATATTTCAATTAGAAAATGATTTATTAAAGGCTGATGTGAGAAAATCAGCAGAAAAAATAAATGAAATAGTAGCAGATGATTTTGTTGAATTCTGTAGCTCGGGAAGTGAATATCACTATAAAAATGGAGATATATTTCAAGCTGAGGATGATTATAAAAACTTAGATTGGGAGATTTTCAACTTTGAAGTAAGAGAATTATCAGAAGATTGCGTGTTAGCCACTTATAAGGTAGTAAAACATGATGAAATTGATGAAAGAAAGAGATATTTTCTTCGTAGCTCCATATGGAAAGAAGAGAATGGAAAATGGAAGATATTTTTTAATCAGGGAACTTTACTGCCTAATGAGAGAATAAGGAACTAGATTTAGAGATAAAAGTATAAGGTAAAGAATGAGGAGTTTTAGTTAGAGAAAGGATTAGGGCACGTTCTTTAATTAAGAAGTAACATATGGATGATAATAATAAGAACAAGAAGATGACACCCTTTGGTTTCATAATTTGTGTTATATTTCTTATGAGTTTTATACTAAGTGGATTATATGGTGCAATGCATGGAGAAGCTCATTATAGTATTAAAACTCATTCCATGATTGATTCAGCCACAGCTAGAGCCGGTGGTGTTATAGGAATAATATTTGGAGCATTAGGGTTTATAGTAGTGACAATTTTGTTTATACATAGTAGAAAAAGATAATTAAATAAAATAAGGTTTAATTATGGACAAGGGTCTGTATCAAAACTTAAATAATAAAACTTATAAATATTACTAGCTTAAATTCTAAAGAGAAGCTAGAAGAGTTTCTTCATACTATTTATAAGTTTTATTTTAAGTGGTCTTGATATATACCCTTGTTTTGTGTTTTTTAAGATTTCATTTTAACTGAGTTATTTTTAAATAAGCTAACTAATCCAAAGATAAGAAGTGCTAAGGATAAAAACATTATTAAAAGTGCATTTTTAAAAAGTAGCAGAGAGAAAAGTATAAAGATGGCACATAGAGTTTCAAAGCTTTTATTTATATTTCTTTTCATAAAATCTCCTTTATTACATATTATTAAGAGTATTGGTTATGTTTTAAATCAGTGTTGGTTTAAGAAAAAAATGTTCCTTATAAAATTTATGTCAAATTAATTGAAAATATAGTAAATTTATAAAATAAATGGTAATATGTACGTATCAGCTCTTAGATGAATCAGGATGGTTATTGAATTTAATAAGTTACTTAATTTATCTTTTTTATCTGAGAGTATTATAAGACCTTGTAAAGAAATAATAGGGAGAGAGAATTAAGGGGGAATTATGAAACATAAAAAGGAAGTATTTATAGCAGCGCTTATAATAGTGTTTTTAATTGCTATAGGGCCAAGTGTTAAGCGGCAGGTAGGAATTATTATAAGTAAAGGAAATATTGAGAAAAGTTATTCTGAGGACTCATTATATGATATCTATATAACAGATAGTAATGGATTAATGCTTCTTCAAATTGAGGATATTGAGAAAGATAATATTCAATACTCAAAGATAGATAATATCAATGTAAAGTATGCTTCGGCTAATCTTTTCTTTATTGAGAAGGATTCAGAGGGGAAAATATATGTTCCTTATTCAAGGGATATAGAAAATTATGAAAGAGCAAATAGACTTTTAATTTTTAATAAGGGTAAGCTAGAGGATGAAATAGAGTTTGATGATATAAGAGATCCACAGACCATAATAAGTGATGGTGAAAATAATAGGATTTTTCTTGAGCAGAATGTTACTATTCAACCAGAGGATTCTCCAGGGTTAAAGCTTAAAGTAATTGATAGTAATAGTAAAGAGACAATTAATGAACTTTATTTAAAGGGATATATTAGGGATTATTATGTTGGAGAGGAAGAGATAATTCTAAGCTTAGAAGGTGCTAATAAGTTAGGATTTAAAGATGCACAAGACAGAAGTTTATATGCCATAAATAGAAAGACATTAGAGGGAAGAGTAGTTAGTAAAGAGGCCATAGGTAATGTGGTTAAT
Organism: Clostridium sp. LIBA-8841; assembly: GCF_057782475.1. NCBI lineage: Bacteria > Bacillati > Bacillota > Clostridia > Eubacteriales > Clostridiaceae > Clostridium > Clostridium sp. LIBA-8841. The sequence goes on from NZ_CM173488.1 coordinate 1,389,048, forward strand.
GCCCTATGTCAGGATTCTAAGGGGAACAATGTAATCTTTAGTAATTTAACCTTTAAAGAAAATGGAGATTTAGATAAAAATGAAGTTATTCTTATGGATAATCAAGGAGAAATCAAAGAGAGAAAAGAGGTCCCTTATGACATGAATAGCAACTTCTATGGAAATGAGAAGTATGAGTATATATTAAATGGAAAAGTTCATAATGAAAATAATGGATTCCTTCTTTTTAATAAGGAGACACTTGAGTTTGAAAAGTTAGTTGATGATGTAAAGAATATAAGCTATATAGAAAATCTTGATGGCTATGTGTTTGTGTTAACTAAGGATTCAAAGTTATTTATATATGATGAAAATACCCTAGAGCAAAAGGGAAGCATAGAGTTAGGCAGTGAGGCTTCACATAGAATGAAGGTTGTTAAAAGAAAGTAAGGGGAGGATCTATTATGGAGAAGGTAGTAAGGGAAAAATCTAATATTGAAATAAACATGGATAGAGTAATATTCATGGGATTAATAATAGAGTTTATTTGTACAGCATTTATATTCTTTAATTTCACAACACTATATGAGAATTTAAATTTAATAATAGATTGCTTAATGATTTTAAATTTAATTATATTCATACTCAGCATTATTTACTTTAAATATAATAAGAAGTTGGCTTTAAGATACACCATATTAAGTTTGATATTCTTTTTCTTCTCTGATAAGGCAAGATATAGCTTAATATTAGTTCTTATTTTAATAATGCGAGGGAAAGGAATGTATTAAAATTAAAGAAAAAATTCTATGGGAATATATTTATTGGATGGTTTTGAATTTTTTGAACTTTAATGTTACTAATTACTTTAGGAGTTGATCAAATTTTAATTATTAACATTAAGGTTTGTATTCTCTTTATGCCAGAGTTAGTGGTCAAAATTTTAGTAACTTTGTTTTCAATAATAATATTAGATGATTATTTAAATAAAATCAAAAGTGGGTACTGGATTATATCTATTTACTTAATTTTATTTTGTATGGTAAGCCTTTATGAGATAAAAAATTATTAAATAGTAGTTATTTTAAGAATAATATTCTATGTAAGGAAAGAAGTTAAGAGGAATTTTTATAATATATTGGTCAAGATACAGCTTGATATTAGTTAGTTAGGAAAATTTGATGTATTAAAGAAAGAATATATGCTTAAGTAACATATATTCTTTTTTGATATAACTAAAATTAATGTTAAAATTCTTTATAAATTTAAAAAATATACAATATATTATATAATTAGCTATAGGTTTGCTCGTTATTTTTTAATTTATTATAAGAGGTGAATAGTTTTGAAAGAAAAATTTAAAAGATGTTTAAGTGAATTTTTTGATGATGATAAAAGTGAAAAAGTAATTTTTATAGGATCTGGATTTTCTAAAAATTTAGGGTTACCAACTTGGGAAGAATTTGCATATATGCATTTAGATATTTTAAAAGATAATAATAAGATTAATTTCGAAACTTACGAATTATTAAAAAAAGAAAATTTTAGAACAGTAATATCTATGGCTAAACATAATATAAATAAGGATAATAATCTAAAGGAAAGAGCAAACAAAATGTATGAAGAGATTTTTAAAATTTCTTATAATGAAAATGAGTTTGATGCTATTGCTAATATTGATAAACTTTCAGAGGCATCTAATAAAGATTTTAAATCAATTGTTAATTTTAGGGAAAAAGTAAACAGAATAAAACGAATAAAAGCTGAAAATGAAATTTTTAAGCAGATTTATGATTTAAATATGATAAATGTAACAACAAATTATGATGACATATTGGATATTTTAGCTGAAGATAATAATGAGATTATTAGTAGTGATTCTAAAAGAAGTGTAAATAAAGTTTTTTATAGTGAAAAAGATTTTAAGTTAGTAGATAGTAATCCAAGTATAATAAAATCAGGACAAGTATTTCATATTCATGGAAGTATAAATGAAATTAGTACCATGATAGTTTCTAATGAAGATTATATTGTAAGATATTGGAGTGGAGAAAATGTATATAAAAATTTCTTAAAAAAAATATTTGAAGAATATAATGTTATTTTTTTAGGTTATAGTTTACAGGAGTTAGAAATTCTCAATTATTTATTTGAAGGTGAGAAAAATAAGTTAGATAAAACAGATAAACAGAGGATACTTATTCTTGATTCCTTTGATTATGAAATTGAGAAATTGGACTTTTTAAGCAGATATTATGAAGATAATTATTGTATTAAGCTTTGTACATATAGTAAATCGAAGATGGGATATAATGAAATTACTAATACTGTTAGATTGATTAAGGAAATAAAAAATGATATCGAAGAAAAAAAGGAAGGATATAAAAGATGTCTAGAACTGATAAAAATGATAAATTAAAAGCAAGTGACTTAACAGAATTATTAAAAAAGTTAACATTTTATAAGGATTTACAATCAGATTTTTTCAAAAAAATAAATGGAAATTTTGAATATTATGAGGATATATCAAAAAGCAATTATTTTAATTCTGAAAGTACCAATATACTTGCAATATTAAGGTATACAAATAGTATTTACAACAAGATAAATGAAATAAAAGATGAAGATATAGAAAATTTATATAATTTAAGCTTAGAAAGTAGCATGAATAATGTATCAATATATGAGTTTATTATATTTATAGCTAAATATAATAAGAAAATAAATAATTTTAGTCTTAAAGTCTTATTAGAAAAAACAAAAAACACTAGATTTATTGAGGTTTTAGTAGATACTTTTTTAAGAAGCTTTGAAGAATTTTCTATATTTAACTTTTTTAAAGAGAACGATAAAATAATATTGAAGTTAATAGTTAAGCAGATGTTTAAGGATAGATTTACTGAGTGTAGAGTTTTATACAATGATAGACTAATGAGATATTTATTAGAAACTAATAATTTAGAATTTATAGATAATTTTATTGAAGAATATGAAACTATTTATATAAAGAATGAAGGTGAAAATGAGAAATTTAAAATAAGTTTAAAAAATAAGGAGTTATTTATTAAATCTAAAATTAATGAAAGTACAAATTTTGTAATAAAATTTGTAGGTTTAAAAAATATATATGATCAGATAGATGATATAAAAGATATAATAGAGCCTACTGATAAAGATGATCTTAAAAAAATAGTTTCAAGTTTATTAAATTATTATTCATATTCATCAGTTTTTGATGATGATTACTTAATGAATGATAAAAAAATAGAAATTTTGTTTAATATTTCGAAATCACATAATATTGGCAATTATTTAATAGATAAATTATTTGAAAATGAAGTATATTTCCTTAAAAAGTTATCATTATACTTTTTGGTGAAAAATAATATGTTTGAATATTTAATTAGAAAAGTTAATGAGAAAAGCTTTGATTTAGAATATATGATTAGAAATAGTGAATTTTCAGGAGAGATAAAAGAGGTTTTTAGATTATTAAATAGTTATAACAATCTTGAGGAAATTAAAGAAGGAAATTTACTAGGTATGATAAACAAGGGAAAATATTTTGTTTATATTGATGAAGAAAAAGATGAAGAATATATAAAAGAATGGAGATATAAGAGATTTAAAGAATTAAGTAATTTTAAAACTATAAAAAAAGAGCTTGAAAGTTTAAAAATCAAAATGAAACATGATTATGAATTGACACCAATAATAGGAAAGTGTGAAGGGGGATGGGTAAAAAAGATAGCTTCAATTAACAGTGATGAATCTAAATCTATGAATTTAAATGATTGGGTTAGATATATGAATGAATATAAGGAGAAGAAGCATAAAGATTTTTTGATTGAATATGATTTGGAAGAGGATGTTAAATTATTTATTGAGTGTTTAAAAAGAAATGTAGATTTATTTATGAGTAATATAAATTTACTTAATAATATTAAAAATTATGAATGGATGTATTATATTTTTAATAATTTAAATAAAATAATTGAAAAGAATAGTAATGATTTTTCACTTTATTATGAGAATATTTTAATACTAATAGATAATTATTTAGAAAATTTAGATAATATATATGAAGAACCGAATAAACATTCTATAAGTAAAAAACACTTAGTAGGGAAAATATGTTCAGTGTTAACAACTATTTTAAATAAAATAGACATCAATAAGAAAGAAATTAAGCTTATATATAAAAGAATTATAGATAAATTAGAGATTAAAATTTCTAATGTAGATGATTTTAGAAAGATATTGGCTGGAAAAAATGATAATTTTACAAGCTTTATAAATTCAATCCATAGAGGTATTTTAGAGCTAGAAATAGTATTTTCATTTAAATTAAAGGATTTTAGTGAAGAAAAAGAATATATAGAGGAATTAATACTAAATAGAAAAGAGAAATCTCCGAAAGAGTTTTATATATTTTTAGGTGAAAAGTTGTATAGCTTTATAGCAATCGATAAAGATTTTACTGAAAATATTATAACAAATATGGAGAAAGATATTGATAAAGAGATGTTTTTAAGTGGTTTTGCATATTGCAGAGTTATTGATGAAGAAAGATATAATTTGTTGAAATCAACTATTTTACATGTTTTTGATAATGAAATTAATGATGAAAGTATGAGATCTAACATAATAGAATATTATATTTTAGCATTCTTATTAGGATATAGTGAATCAGATTTAGATATTATAAATAATAAATACAATTTAGATAGAAATACCATAGTTAGAATATTTAATCTTAAAAATTCGTGCAAAAAGTTAGATTCTAGTTATAATGAGAAAATTTATGAAGAAAAAATAATTGAGATTTGGGATAAATTATTGAGCCATAGATGGGAAGAGACAGAATTTCATTTAATAGAAGATACTATAATAGTTTTGATTAATTTTGATTCTATAAATGAAATAATAGTAAAAAATCTTAAAAAAGTTATTAAAAACATTCCAGCAAATTCAAGTCTTTCATATAGCGTCTGTAGATATTTAGAAAGAATCATTAGTTTGGATAATATAAAAGACATAATAGAAGTAATTAAATGTTATAAGTCTGATGGATGGGATAACTATATTATTGAATTATGTGAAAAAATTAAAAAAATATCAGAAGAATGTTTTAATGAGTTTAAAGAGGAGTGGATTATAATCAATAAAGAAGAATCACCGTTTAGGGATTATTTATTAGAAATAAAATAATTTCTATAATTGAATAGTATATATAAAGAGAGTTGGAGTGCATTAGTAATATTATAGATTAACTTAATAACTTTAAGTTAATGTTTTATAAAAATGTAATTCTGAAGGTTTTTTGAAATATAATAATATTCTTTGTTGGTTTAGGTTTTAAATAATACCTAAAATTCAAAGATGTTCAATAAAATTATTGTGAGATTATGGATAATAAAAAAACAGGAAGCTATATTACTTCCTGTTTTTTTCTATCCACTTAATTGCATAGTTAACCAAATCCCTTTGTTTCATGAATTTAATTGTTGCATTTCCAATTTTTATGGTGTTAACTTTATTGGTCTTTTCAAAGTCTTCACCTATTTTTTCAAAATCCTCACCATCTACATATAGGGTTCTGTATGTTACCCATTCTCTTTTACCATTTACCATCATTGCACTGCTGTTGGTTTCATAGTGCTTTGATGGGTATTCTGCTAGGGCATCTGCTAAATGGAGCGAGGTGTTTTTATCATATCCAACACCAATTAATAAGATATATCCATCTAAATCATATAGTTTATCTAGAGGAGAATCCTTACCAAATATGTTTTCTAAGTCATGGTTTTTTGTTAGATAGACAGCATTTTCTCCTAAGGCTGCTACAGATCTAACAGGGTGATTACTTCTTTCTGCATTAGGCCATTTTCTAAACATTTCGGCTACTTTTCCCATAGTGTTTGTTGGAGTTATATTTTTATCATAGGCAGGCCAATTATCTCTTATAGCTTGGTACCATTCTTCATCTTCTTCCCAATGAACTCCATAAGAAGGATCTAGGTTTTTCCAAGTTTGAGTTGGCATCATTAAGGTTCCATTGGCACCAACAGCCTCAATTAAGGATTCAATTACGATTTGTTCTCCACCACAAACAAAGCCTAAGCTACCAAGGGATGCATGAACCATTATGTTTTGACCTTCTTTTAGTCCTAATTTTTTAAAACCTTCAATTAAATCTTCCTTTAAAACAAGTTCTCTTTTAACATCTGTTTTCATAATATTTACCCCATTTTTATTATTTAATATAGCCAGTCTTATCATTTTCTGTGATTTCTCTAATTACTCTGCATGGATTACCAGCAGCTACCACATTAGGAGGGATATCTGATAGAACAACGCTTCCAGCTCCAATTACGCTATTGTCTCCAATGTTTACTCCTTGAACTATATGAACACCAGCACCTATCCATACATTATTGCCTATATTAACTGCTTTGGAATAGCATCCACCATTTTGTCTTTCTATTGGATCTATGGCATGGTTTGCACAATAGATTCCTACTCTTGGTCCGAATAAGACATTATTTCCTATATTTACAGGAGCACAATCTAATATAATACAATCAAAGTTTGCAAAGAAATTATCTCCAATTGAAATATTAAAACCATACTCACATCTAAAATTTGGTTCAAAATGAGAGTTTTTTCCACACTTGTTTAGAAGATTATTTAATATATTGTTTCTCTCTTCTTGATCAGTGCTTTCATTATATTTTTTAGTTAGTTTAGTTGCATAATCTCTTGCTTTAACACAATCTTCTGAGAGATCATTATACATCTCACCAGAATTTAAAATATCTTTTAATTCCATATTTTTTTCCTCCTAAAGTTACTCAATAAAATCTTTTATAAACCCATAGTAATAAAATTTTCTTTAGTACAATTATAGCATTAATGTGATTATAAACCAGAAGCATTCAGCTTAATAGATAACTAATTAGAGGAATAGGAACATAAATAAGCTTATTATTAGGTGATTTTTATAGAATATTGACTTTAGTCTCTTTTTTAGAAATAGAGATACTTTGTAATAGAGAACACTGGATATAAATATTATTTTTCAGGATATTTATTAATATTTTAATTATATATTAATAAAGTATGATTTTATTCAAAGAAAATTCAAAAAAAGTATTTATTTAACAGTAAAAATATGTTATTATTATAAAAAAGAACTAAGGAGGATTAAAATGAATAAAAAAAAAATAGCTAAAGTTATGTTAGGAATAATGTTACTAACAGGAGTTTTTTCTAAGAGTACTTTACCACAAGCAAAATCATTTTTAATGGCATTAGCTCCACATAGTAATTGGAGAGCTAAGGATGCAGCAGATTTAAAGGATGTTAAAGAGTGGTCAAATACTTGGTATGGATATGTTAAACTGGATAAAATTCAAGATTTAGATTCATATACAATGTCAGCGAGAGCAGTGGCAAATCCTAATGGCGATTTAGAATCTGCTGATAATGCGTATTCAGAACCTGTTACTGTAAGACAGGGAGCACCTGCAGCGGATGTTTATGAATATTATTGGAATAAAAGAATGCAAGTAGGTTCTACATATTACTTAGCTTTAAAAAATTTAAATTACACTCAGAATTATAGAAATGCAGTTGGAAGCTTTGGATGGTATTAATATAAAATACTTTATAATAGCTAAAAGTAGTTACTTTTAGCTATTATATTTTAAGATAGGAGAAATTAAATGATAGTAGATGACTTAATTAAAGTTTTTAAAAGTAAAAAGATATGGTTATTTATTTTATTTATGATTTTAATTAGTTTGTATGGAATATATTTATGGTTACCTAATTTAAATCCTTTTAAATTAAGTGATTTGAATATCAATGAACTAACAAGAAGTGGTGTTTTAAATCAATTTGCAATTTTTTCAGGAGCTACAATTTTGGTATATTCAAAAATTATTCCTATTGTAGCTCCTTTTGTTTATGGAGCAACTTTTTTAAGAGAGAGAAAAAGTGGATTTGATATATTTATTGACTGTAGAATGTCTGATTTAAAGTATAGAGTTTCTAGATTTCTTATAAATGGAATTGTAGGAGGGCTTTCTATAATTTTACCAATAGCAATAGTATTTTATTTTACTAATATTTTTATTGGTGGAAATATTAATGATACTAATCTTGCTCTTGGTGGAATAACTTATGACTTTATGATAAAGAATCCTTATGGGTATGTAGCTTTAGTAATATTAATTGAATTTTGTGTAGGCTTTGCATATTCAACTATAGCATTAGGAGTTTCTACATTAATTGATAATGAGATTATTGTATTATTATTCCCAGGAATTTTTTATTTTGTAAGTAGTTATATAACAGAGATTTTAAACTTTCCATTACCTCTAAAAACTAAGGTTGCTACAGATTTTGGGCTATTAGTAGATGGGGTAACTGTAGGACAAGTATTTTTACAACTTTTTGTTATAATATTGATATTTTCAATTGTATTCTTTTATTTTTCAAGAAAGGAATATAGGTATGAAAGATAATTCAATGATAGCTTTAATAAAATATAATTTAATCAAGTGTTATAAAAAGAATGTGATTATCCTAACATTTTTAGCAATTTTAATAGTTTGCAGAGTATATATGGATAGTGTTTCAGAGTATTTTGTTTTATCAGGAAAGGGAATAAATCAATGGGACTATTTCTTTAGAATATTTTCTAATGGATTTTTACTTACATGGTTAATTCTACCTATTATGTTTTTAGTAACAGCACCAATAGCTAATTTTCAAGAGAGTAATAAGTATCTTTTTGTTAGATGCAAAAGTAAGTTTAAAATTTTTATAGGAAATCAAATAACTAACTTATTAATTATAACTTTATACATAACAGCTATAGGAGCATGTGTGTTTGTATTAGGAATATATTATAGCAATTTTGGCAGTGAATGGAGTCAAGCTATATTAAATGAAAAAAATGTAGATGTTTTAAGTAAATATTTGTATTTTGCTAACTTCATAAAGGAATACACTCCAATTAAAGCTATGGCTATATCTATTTTTGAGTTTATAATAGCTAGTTATTTTCTGGTTTTAGTACGAGATGTTTTACTATACATATTTAAGAAAAGTATAATAGTTACTTCTATATGCTTTATTTACATAATAATCAATGCAAGAAGTATAGTGTTTTTGAAATTGATTTCTACAGGATATTTAGGCACTATTTGGTGTCATAAATTTACTTATAGCAATAATTTATCTTTAAATATATTAGATGGTATGAAGTTATTAACTGTTGGTCAAGAAAATATAGTGGCTATAAGTATAATATGTTTATTGTTTCTAATTGGCATTATTGCTTTTAGGAGGTGTGATGTTGAAAAAGTATAATATGTTTTTCCTAAATATAAAATATGAGAATTTAAGATTAATAACTTATTTTCTTTTTTTTTCAATTTTACTAGCTTTTTATGGAGCAACTTTCTTTCAAAGAAATTCAGAATATATAGCTTATTCTACTGGAGATTTATTTTTATTTTTAACAGGTGGAACAAAAGAGGGAAAAAACTTCTTTAGTTATATTAATTGGTTTGGACTAATTTTAATTGTTTACCTTCCTATGATATATGTACTTTCTAAGCAGTTTCAGGATAAGAAAATTTTTGTTTTTTATAGAGTAAACGAATATAAGAATTGGTATTACTCTAATGTTATATGGACATTTTTTAATGTATTAATATTTTTGATAACTATTTATACTATAACTTTTTTAGTATCTTTAATTTTTAAAGGTGCGAGTTACTGGACAAGTCCTAATGAATTTAATTCATTAGTCAAAGGTGTGAGTTTGAAGAGTATAATTTTAAAAACTTTTGTGCTTAATTTTTTATTTTTTAATGGATTAATATTACTAGCAAGTAATTTATCATTTTTAACAAGAAAGTTTAATGCATCTATTTTGGGAGTTCTTGTCCTATCATACGTAACTAGCTTAGGTAATAGTAAATATTTAATTGGAAATGCAGCTATGCTTATGAAGGAAGATATATTTATTAGTGGAAACAATTGCTTAACTTTTAATTTTGCTTTAATATATTTAAGCATATTTTTGGTTTTAAACTTAATAGGTGGACATTTTTTATATAGAAGAAATATAGAATTTTAAGATTGGGTGTGGATATTATGGAAAATTATATTATAGATTTTGAAAACTATAGAAAAGAAATAAAAGGGATGAATATTTTAGATAATATAAATCTTAAGATTAAAGAAGGGAAGATATATGGATTCATAGGAAGAAATGGATCAGGAAAATCAATGTTGTTTAAGGCTATATGTGGACTTATAAAACCTACAGCAGGATTTGTTAAGGTTAATGGAAAGGTAATAGGCAAAGATCAGGATTTTCCTGAAAATATTGGGATTTTAATTGAAAATCCAGGGTTTCTAGAACATATAAGTGGTTTTGATAATTTAAAATATTTAGCTAGTATTCAAAATAAAATCAATGATGAAGATATAAAGAGGGCTTTAGAGATAGTTGATTTAGATCCAAAGGATAAGAGAGCTATTAAAAAGTATTCATTAGGCATGAAGCAACGTCTTGGTATAGCACAAGCTATTATGGAAAAGCCAAGTCTAATAATATTAGATGAACCTATGAATGGGCTTGATAAACAAGGAGTTTCTGATATAAGAAATCTTATATTTGATTTGAAGAAAAAGGGTTCAACTATACTTTTAGCTAGTCATAATTCAGAGGATATAAAGCTTTTATGTGATAAGGTTTATGAGATTGATAGGGGAAGAATAGAATCAGAATTAATTGGTGGAGTTGAATAAATATGAAATTGAAAAATATTATTATAACAATGGTAGTTATTATTTTAATTATTCTTCCTAAGTTTTTAATAAAACCTATTAATACTGGAGTAGTTAAAAAGGAAGTAGATGTTGTTGCTAGTAAATCTGGAAGTCAATGGTTAGAAGAGATGAAAAGTAAGTTTTCTCCTATAGAGAAGATTTTTGAAAAGAATAATATTCATTTTCAAGTTAACAGTATTGAAACAGCAGTAGGTATAGTTTCTAGTGAAGTTAATGAGCCTTTAAGAGGGTTTAAATTTGGATTGTACTTTAATGTTGGTCTTAAAGATACAAAATTAGAAGATGATAAATCAGAACTGGCGAGAATAAATTTTGCTTTAAAAAAGGGAGAACAATTTAATATAAGCAAAACACCACTTTTAACTGATTTAATGAATGCAGTTTATGGGGTAGCTAGCTATGATTATTCATCTTTAGATAAGGAGTTAAATGAAGCTATTCCTAATATGGCGGTTATCAATGAGTATAAAACTTTCGAGAAGAAAGTTGGGGAATATAATGAGAAAATACAAATATTTAAAGATGAAAAAGATGAAATTCACTTTGAATGGACTGCTGAAAGACAATATGGAAATATTCCAGAAGAGGAAAAGTAATAATTCTTAGTATAGAGATGAATTGAAGGGAGTTTTAAATGGATATTGCTATTTGGATTGCAATAGGTGTTGCTATTTTTTGCAGTATTATAGCTACAAGCAGTAAAAATAAAAAGAGATAGGCTTAGATTTATTTAGAGGAAAGCTTAGAGATTTAAATATAAAAAGACTACATTTAAGCAAAAAGAACTTTAAGGATAAATAAGTATTTTATATTACTTATAACTTAAGGTAATATCAAGCTTTTATGAAGTCTTTTTATTTGGCTATGTTTTAATATAGTGTTGAAAGATAGTCTTATAAAAATTATAGGTGTGATTGTTCACATCTATAACGTTAAATATTCCAATATTATAAAGTAATAATCATAATATTGTAGTTTTATATAGACTATTAATTAATTATGTTAATATAACGCCTTTTTCTATTTTATTTCCTTTTAAAAATTCTTTTACCTCAAGAGGTTTTCCCCCTGGAAACTGTAATATTTCTATAACCAGAATACCGTTATTGGTGGCGACTGCAATTCCGTCATTATTTGCTTCTATAATATAACCAGGTGGTTTAATAATATTTGACTCTAATGACTTGGATTTGAATATTTTAATTGGAATATCTTTACAATAAGTATGAGCAGTTGGCCATGAGTTTATATTTTTATATGGCCAAGAACTTAATCCTCTTATTAAATTATGTATGTTAATACTACTATCATTCCAATTAATCTTTGCCATTTGCTTGTTTAACATCTGTACATAAGAACTTCCATCACTTGGTTGCTTTACTCCAGAAATTTTACCTGAGGCAATTCCATCTATTGTTTCCTCTAAGAGTTCAGCACCATTTGTTTTTAATAAATTGTATAATTCTCCTGCTGTCATAGATTCAGGTATGTCAAACTCACTTTTCATAAGCATATCACCTGTATCTATACCAGTATCCATTAGTATAGTTGTATTTCCAGTTCTTATTTCCCCATTTATTAAACTCCAATTTATTGGTGATGATCCTCTATACATTGGAAGTAGAGACGCATGTAGACAAATACATCCCAGTCTTGGTATATCAAGTATTTCCTTAGTTATAATTTGACCATATGCTACAACAATGATAAAATCAGGTTTTATTTCTTTTAATTTCTCAATAACTATAGAGTCTGTTCTTATTTTTTTAGGTTGAAAAATTGGAATTTGATTCAATAGTCCCACCTCTTTAACTGGTGAGATTGTTATCTTTTTTCCTCTTCCACTTGGTTTATCAGGTTGTGTTACAATCGCACTTACATTATATTTCTCTATCATTTTATTCAATGATGGAACTGCAAAATCAGGAGTTCCCATAAAAACTATTTTCATTATTCATACCTCCCTTTGATACTACAAAATATATTTTGTAGTCATTCATTAGTTACCCAATAATTTACCATTGTTCATTAGATTATAGTTTTTAGTAACACTTATTATAACATAATTAACAAAATATAACATACCATATGCATAGATTGGATTTCTATTTTTCAAATCTTTTATTGTGATATATAAATGGCTTATATTGTTTTGACCAATAAGATTCTTAGCCTTTAGTATCTCTTTGTTTTTATGGAATATTTGAAGTCATTTGAACCACTTAATAATATAATTACTTATATATTTTGTTGTAACACCATTAAAGCTATTCATCCATTTCTTTAAAGTGGTATGGATAACATTAATAGGTTGAATAGGATAAGATCCTTATTTATGTTTTCCTCTTTTTATAAGTTCATGTTTTAATGATAAATCTTTTGAAAGTACAATATAAGTTTTATGAATATTAGCACAAAGTACAGGGCCATTTACCATATGTCTAAAAGGATATAATCAGTTATCATGTGTCTATCAGATGTAAGTCTCATTTAAATACTAATTCTATAATTAAATTATTTTGTCCATCAATAACAGTAGTAATGCAAACTTGTTCTTTGTAGGTACCCCTTTTGTTAATATTACTTTAAAATAGAGATTTATTTAGGAATAGAGTTTTTTTCATAATAGATTCCTACGAATATTAGTGCAATGCCTAAAGATACACAGAAGCCTTTTATAAATTCAGGAAGTAAGTTGGTGCAGTTACCTAATAAGAAGATACAATTAAATAATAAGCCTAAGCTTATATAATTATTAAGTTTTTTCATAGTAAATTATCACTCCAAACATTTTAGTATATATTATACAAAGGGCTTCTATAATATGACATTCAGTGGTGGATTTATAGAGTATATTGAATTAATGGAGTATAATGGAATTAAAATAGGAGGTGTGAAATGGGATTTTGGATTTTTATGATGATTATGGACTTGCTAATTCCAATTACAATGATTGGGTTTGGGAAATATTTTAGTGAAAAAGCACCTAGAGAGATTAATAATACTTTTGGATATAGAACATCAATGTCTATGAAAAACAAGGATACTTGGGACTTTGCACATCATTATTTTGGTAAGTTGTGGGTTAAAATGGGGTATGTAGTATTAATTATTTCTATAATAGGTATGTTATTTTTACTTAAAAAGGATGAAAACACCATAGGGCTTTGGGGTGGTGTACTTTGTGCAGTACAGCTTGTCTTTATGATTTTGCCAATAATTTTTACAGAGAAAGCATTAAAGAAAAACTTTGATAAGTATGGAAATAAAGTATTGTAATTATCAATACACTTTAAAGGAGATAGGTTATGAAAAAGAAATATTGTTTAATTAGTTTGGCTACTGTATTAATTAGTTTAGGAACTTTAATTGGATGTGGAGATAAGACAACTCCTACAGATGAAAGTACTACTACAAGCAGCACAGAAAATAAGGAAGCTACTAATGCAGAAAGTAATAATAAGGAAGATAACAGTGCTTCTAAGGAAAATAATATTGAAAATAAAGATAGCTTAAATAAGGAGAATTCAGAAGATAAGGCAAATACTGCTAACAATGATAAAGACAGCAATTCATCAAAGAGTGATAAAGATAGCAAGGCAACAGAAAACTCTAATGAAAGTAAGAATACTAAGAGTAATGAGAATAAAGGAACTGATTCTAAAAAAGAAAAGTCAGCATTACCTAAAACAAAATCTGAGTATTTTAGTAAGATGCAAGAGGTGGACAATAAAGCAGATGAAATAGGTGAAAAGTGCAATAATAATCCTAATGTTACGCAAGCAGAGATGAATTCTGTAAGCTATGAACAATCTAAACTTTATGATGATGAACTAAATAAAATTTATAAATTCTTAAAGCAAAATCTAAGTACTGAAAAGTTTAAAGAGCTTGAAAAAAGTGAAGTGGAATGGATTAATCAAAAAGAGAAGAGAGTAGAGTCAATAAAGAAAGAATTTGAGGGTGGTTCAATGTTACCACTTCAAGTGAATTCTGCAGTTGCAGAGGAAAGCAAAAATAGATGTTATTATTTAATAAATAACTATATGGAATAGAAAAATACGCCTAGTTTTAAGTGCTTCCTAGTATTTATCATTTAATTTAGAGAACGTAGATGAGGTGGGGAAAATTGAATAAATCAAGAGTAGAAAAAATAAATTTTTATAGTGAGATATTATGCAAGGAAATGGCAGTTAATGTGTATTTACCTGAATGTTATAGTGAGGGCAAGGCGGTACCTGTATTGTATTTTTTTCATGGGAGAAGTGGAAATGAGGATATAATATTTCACATTAATATGAATGAAGTAGCTGATTCAATGATTGAATCTAAAGAAATAAATCCTATGATAATTGTATGTCCAAGAATTGAAAATAGTAGGGGATTAAATTCATCTTTAAAATATAAGGAAGTATTTGATTCTAAAGAGAAAAATAGAGTTATAAACTTAGGTATGTATGAAGATTATTTTATAAAAGAAGTTATACCTTTAATAGATAAGAACTTTAATACTATACAGGATAAAGAGGGAAAATACATAGGAGGAGCATCAGCCGGTGGATATATAGCTCTTCATAATGCTTTTAGACATAAAAATATGTTTTCAAAGGTGGGAGGACATATGCCAGCATTAGAATTAAAGCTTGAAGAGGAAGATAAGGCTTATTTTGAGAGTATGGATATATGGGAAAAATATGATCCAATATATATTGTAAAAAATAACGAGGTTTCTCCTAATATTAAAGTTTATCTTGATGCTGGACATAAGGATGAAGGAAGATTTTATGAAGGATGTTTAGCTTTATATGAAGTATTAAAAGAAAAAGGAATAGATGCTGAAAATCATGTATTTCCTGGAAATCATAGTGTTGAATATATAAAATCAAATATTGAAAAGTACTTAAAGTTTTATGGGGCTTAGTCAAGCAAATAATACTTTTATGGTAAGATTTTAAATAAATAAGTGAAAAATTATTGGGGTGTGAATTTATGAAAGACTTTATTTTAGTGGCTTTACCTTTAGTTGTTCTCTCAGTCGCTATTGCAATAGCTGTAAATGTTTCTAGTAAGAAGCATGCAAAGCTTAGCAAAGGGGACGATGGGACTGATGGTGGTAGTACAAGCTCTGTGGAAAAGAAAGAAACTGTAGAAGATAATAACATGGCAAATGGAATGAGCCTTGGAATGTGCTTTGGAGTAGCAATAGGTTCAATATTCATAAATAAATTTGGGTCAATAGCCATTGCATATGGAATATGTTTTGGTATGTTAGGTGGAATGATTGTAGGCCTAAATAAGAAGAAATAGAGTTTAAGTGAAAGTCAAAATTTTTAATTTGGTATCTTGAACTTATGCAATGGAACTTTAGTGAGATTGTATTCCTTTGATACAATACTAACTGCTCATTAAGAGGGGCTTACAGTTCTATTTTAGTATTAATAAAACTGATTAAAATAAGAATTAAGTCAGAATTTATTTTCTTAGGGATAAATTCATTCTTAAAGGAAATTGTAATACTGAATATGGATTTTATCCTTTCAATACTTTACTTGATAAAAGTGTTGAAGGGATTTTTTATGATTATAGACAGTTTAACTTTATGAGAATAAATAGGTTGTTTAGTAGAATATTTTATAGTTTTATATTAGAATTATAAAAAATAAGAAATGTTAAGGAGTTTAGAATATGCCAGGGAAACAACAAAATACAATTTTAATTGCAGATGATGATAATGATATTAGACAAATACTTGAAATATTATTCTCTGGAGAGGGGTATAATGTAATTGCTGCTAAAGATGGTGATGAAGCACTTGAAAAATTAGATGATACTGTAGATATTGTTATATTAGATGTAGATATGCCAGGAAAGTCTGGGTTTATCATAAGTACTGAGATTAGAAAAAAGTCATTTGTACCTATTTTATTTTTAACAGCTTATTCTCAAGACTCTGATAAGACAATAGGATATTCAGCTGGTGCAGATGATTATGTAACAAAGCCATTTTCTCATTCTGAATTGTTGCTTAAAGTAAAAGCATTACTTAGACGCTATCAAGTATATCAACCTCAAGTTAACATTAAATCATCTAAAATAGAGATTAAAGATTTGAGTGTTGATACAGAGACAGAGACTGTTATATGTGAGGGAAGGAATATATCTCTTACTCATACTGAATATAAAATTTTAGAATTATTGATTACTAATCGTAAAAAAATATTTTCAATTGATCACATTTATAACAGCATATGGCAAGAAGAAGTAGTTGGAGATAGTGCTGTCATGGTTCATATTAAGAATTTAAGAAAAAAGATAGAAAGTGATACAAGAAATCCAAAATATATTAAAACAGCTTGGGGAAAGGGATATTATATTGATTAATAGATATAAAATACCTAAATTGGGGTTAGAACTTATAGGTTACTTACTTACATCTGTTGTTATAGCAAGCTTTAGCTTTGCTTTTCTTTATTATACTGCTACTTCTTTTGCAGAAAAGTTAGTTGAAAATGGGTATTATAGTGCATACTCTATATCAGATCCAGGGTTTTTGAGTTGGTTAAAGCTAATTTGTATTTTAGCTACATTAATAATATTTTTCGTATTTTTTTTATTTTTTTTAGGTGAAAAAATATCTTACATTTTATATATAACTAAATCTATACAGATTTTAAAAAGTGGAAACTTAAACTTTAGAATAAATAGTGTAGGAGATAATGAACTTTCAGAGTTAGCTAATAATATTAATAGTTTTTCTGTTGCATTACAAAACCATATGGAAAATGAAGAGAAGCTAAAAAAAGAAAAAGAAGAGTTGATTAGATCCTTATCTCATGATATTAGAACACCGCTTACAGCTATTATATCTTATTCAGATTTTATAAAAAATAAAAATTATGATAGTAATGAGAAGCTTGAAAATTATATTGAAATAATACAAAACAAAGCCTATCAAATACAAGAGTTAACAAATTTACTTTTAAACACAGACACTGAAAATAATAATTCTCTTGAATCTTCTATTCTTGAAGGAAAGTTAATGTTTGAACAATTTATTAGTGAGTTTACTGATGCTTTAGAGGATAATGATTTTTGTGTGGAAATAGATAATCTTGGACTAATTAATTTTGAAATTAGAGTTAATGCTCAGGATATAGCTAGGATTTTTGATAATCTTTACTCAAATATTATAAAATATGCAAATAATAATGAAAAAGTAGATATTAAGATATTTGTTACAAATAATATTCTTACATTTATTCAAACAAATATTATTAAGGACAAAATAAATAAAAATGTTGAGAGTCATGGAATAGGACTTAAGAACATTAAAAAAATTGTAGAAGGCTATAATGGGAAAGTGGACTATAGTATAACAAATAAAATATATAAAATAGAGATAAAACTTCCTATATAATCTTTAGAATTCTTTAGAATTATATAACTAAAAAATACAGAAATTTTGGTTATTATAAAGATATAGAAAAACACATTATAAAGGAGGGGGAATTATGGCTCTTGGATATTTATTAATATTATTTATTGTCATGATGGTAGTAAGTATAGTAGGAATTTCTTTACTTTATCTTTTAAAAAATAAAAAGGCGAAAAATATAATATTTTATTGTTTAGCTGCATGGTCAATGTGTATTGCTTATCTTAACGCAACTAGCTTGCCAATAAACTTTTTAACTGAACAGCTAGTTGCATGGTCTTTTGGATTTTTATCAATAGTTGCAATTATTTTTAATATTAAAAAGCCTGAAAAGTCAAATATTGCATATATAATAGTAGTAGTTTCAATATTATTAGGACTATATACATTATTCTTTTCTTAGAATTTTTATTTATAATATACTTAAAACTTTAAAACCATATAGTAAGTTTAAAATTGATACTTTAAGATTTAATATTTTAAAGTATATTAATATTAAATATAAAGGTCAGGTATTTTAGGTATATATTAGTAATACTCAGCTTTATAAAGGCTATAAAAAAAGGATTGGTTTTCCAATCCTTTTTTTATTCAAATTTATTTAGCTTAAACGGGTTATTTATTAAATTAATTAATATCTTTAGGAAAAGTAGAGAAAACTATTGAACAAATGGGAAAAATGTATTTAATTATAAAGTAAGTAATGAAAAATAATACAGATAAAAGATGAATTAAGTTATTGAAAATAGAACTTAAGTGATACTTAAGAGTGATGTATATAAATATGCAATAAATGCAATTAAGTAAGAAGTAATTAATTTCGAGGACATATGATACAAAGATATATAGAATAATACTTGATTATAAATATAGAAAGCTCATATAAATAAGTTTCATATTAGAGTTATACATAAAAAAAGATAACATATAAGTTGGATATTAAATTTATATATAAGTTTTGATACATCCCTAATTATGCTTTAAAAGTAGAGAGAAATTTTCAAATGACTAATGGTAATAAAGGTATATAATAGAAGTAGGTATGAAGAAGAGTGTAAACGGAATATTATGAAAATAAATTTTGAAGGTGATAGATACTAAGGAAGAAAGGAGAGGGGAAAATGGACTGGCTTATTTCAAAGGATATGAGTAATTTAAGTAAGGAAGATTATTTAAGCATATTAGAGTTTTTGAAGAAGTATGCAGGAGAAGAATATAAGAATCCAGAAAATGAAGAGAGTGTTGAAGATAGGAATAAGTATATTAATTTAAGAGAAGAGGCAAAGAAAGCTTTAAATAAATTTAAGAGTATTGCAGAGTCCTTTGGAGTTTATGGCTTGGACTATGAAAAGGCAGGAGCATCAAAGTGGCTAGTAGTTTCAAGAGTAACAAGAGTTAGAAATTATCTTTGGATTGAGCTTAAAAATGCAGAAAAGTTGAATTTATCTACAAGTATATCCTTATTTGCAGATAAAATTGATGAGGGAAATAAGCTTAGATTTAGAATAATTCTAGAAACTAAGGATTTAAAAAGTGATGAAGTTGATTATATTAGACATTTTAGATTTCTAGATAAATTAGATGAGGATAATGGTGATCTTGAGTACTGGGATAATTATAGCCCTTATAGTTATTTGGAGCGAGGAAAAACAGAGGATATAAGCGCTTTAATACATGATGTAAAAGAGAGAAAAGAGTTAAAACTTCAAGTTGGAAAAAGCTTATATTATGAAGATGCTCAAAAAATGAGTAAAGAGGAAATAAGAGACTTCTTTGAAAATACAGTTAGGAAACTTAAGCCTTACTATGACTTAGCTGTTGAAGGAGAGTATTCTTTATCTTATGAAGAGGAAATGAGAGTTAGTGAGGGTAAAAGAGAGGATTATTTAGAGGAAAAGCCTTATATTCTTAAAGTTAAAAATCAAATTCTATATGGTCCTCCTGGAACAGGAAAAACCTTTAATACTATTAATAGAGCTCTAGAAATCATTGACTTTAAAAAGTATAAGAATCTAATAAATGATGAGCATAGAAGGGATGAAGCGGTTAAAATATTTAACAAGCTTTTAGAGTATGGACAAATAGAGTTTTGTACATTCCATCAATCCTATGGGTATGAGGACTTTGTGGAGGGCTTACGTAGTAATGAGAGTGGAACAGGGTTTGTTCCTAAAGATGGTATCTTTAAAAAACTTTGCAAAAGGGCATTAAATAGCAATAAGAATTACATACTTATTATAGATGAGATTAATAGAGGAAATATATCTAAAATCTTTGGGGAACTTATAACATTAATAGAGGATGATAAGAGACTTGGAGAGAAAAATGAGCTTAAGGTTACTCTTCCATATTCCAATGAGAGATTTGGAATACCAAAGAATTTGTACATATTAGGAACTATGAATACAGCAGATAGATCCATAGCTTTACTTGATACTGCCTTAAGAAGAAGATTTCAGTTCTTTGAATATATGCCTAAGGAAGAGCTTTTACCAGAGGATGTTGAAGGAATCAATGTGAGAGAGTTTTTAAGAGTTATTAATGAAAGAATTGAATATTTATTTGATAGAGAACATACTATTGGACATTCTTATTTTTTAAAGGAGAATCTTGATTTTGAAGAGTTAGTTTACATAATGAAAAATAAGGTTATTCCTTTAATACAAGAGTATTTCTATGGAGATTGGGAAAAGGTAGAATTAGTTCTTGGAGGAGCGTGTAAAGCAGGTAAATCTAACAGGTTTATAGAAAAGAAAAGCATTGATGTAAGGAAACTATTTAAGGGAATGAGAGTAGAGTCTTATGGAGAAGAGTATAAGTATTCTATAGTGGAGAATCCAGAAAAGGAATCCTTCTTTAATATTTATAAAGATGAGGAATAGAGATATGAGACATATAGTTGTTCAGGAGTGCTATGAATCACTTAGGATTGTAGATGATTTTATAAATATAAGAAGTAAGAAAGAAGATTTAAAGAGAACAAAAGAGTTTAAAGAAGAGGTAGAAGCAAGAGACTTAGGAGAAAAAGTTTCTAATAACTTTGATGTTTATTTAAAAGAGGATTTTCAGGAAGAGCCTTTAAAAGGTGAAGATGATTTTAGTAAGAGAAAAGAGTTTTTTCAAAAGGAAAAGGATTTAGAAGAGGATATTAAGGAAGAGATTAAAGAGGAGACTGTCTTGTATGAAGAGAGCTTTGAGAAGGAAAATGGCTTTCATGAATATGAAGAAGGAACTTTTTATGATGAGTATAACTATGAGAAGGTAATAAGTAAAAAAGAGTCTGATGAGCTTTATAACTATGTTCTTTCTGAAAAGCTAAATAAGGATAACATAATTTGGGGCAAGGATACCATAAGGTTTATAAACTATGTAGGATATATAAGACTTTCAACGGTTTCTATAGAAATACTACCCAAGATAAGTATAAATAAAAATAACCCTGATTTTGAAAGAAAATCCTTACTAAATATGCTTTCTAAATGTGGCATTTTGAAGATTAATTATTCAGAAATAAGTTCCTTAAGATTATATAAGCAAAGTTTAAATGAGATTTTGGCTTATTTATTTAGCAAAAAACTACAGAGAGAATTAAGCAAGGGTATTTATTTAGAGTATGTGAATATTGAAGAAAATAGAAATTCTTTAAAGGGAAGTCTTTTATTTAATGAACAGATTAAAAATATGGCTTCTTGTACACCAAAGGCTTTCTGTAAGTATGAGGAGTTTTCTAAGGATAATAAGTTAAATAGAATATTTAGCTATTTCATTAAAAGTCTTATTAGGGAGATAAAAAACAAGGAGACCTTAAAGCTTCTTAAATTTTCTCAAAGTATTTTAGGGGATGTGGATGAAAGAAACATTACTTTAAATGATGTGAAGAACTATAGATTCAACAGGCTTAATGAAAGGTTTGAAGAAGCTTTTACATTAGGTAAAATGCTGGTTTTAGGGGAATCATCTCTTGGAACTTTGGGAGATAGTAAGGCATATTCAATTCTATTTAAGATGAATGAAGTCTTTGAACTTTATATAGGAAAGCTTTTAGGAAAGTTAATTCAAGAGGAAACTCTTCATATGCAGCATTCAAAATATAAGCTTTTAATAAATGAGGAAACCAATAAAGGTGTATTTAAATTGATACCTGATATTGTTATTGAAAAGAATGGAGAGGAAAGCATAATCTTAGATACTAAGTGGAAGAGAATATCAAGCAGTTACAATAGGCATGGAGTTAAAAGAGAGGATCTTTACCAAATGTATGCTTATCTAACCAGATACAAAAATGTAAGCACAGTAATATTGCTTTATCCTTATAATGAGAAAATAGAGGGTGAAGAGGGGGAGTATTTGGAGTCTTGGTATTTAGATGAGGAAAAAAATAAGAAGGTTAGGGTTTATGCAGTGAACTTGGAAAGTGAGATGGACACTTTAGAGTCATTAGATAAAATAGTTAAAAAGTATATTTTAAAATAAAGTTTTAGGAGCTTTAAAATAACTTAGAACCTTTGCAAATAGAGTTTGTTTGCAGGTTTCATAGTAAGTTATTTTAAAGCTCTTTTTTAGGTAAGTGTTAATTTTTACTTTACCTCTATAGAGACTTTAATTACATAGTTATTTATATCTTTGATGGAAACTTCATCTATTAAGGTTTGTTCGTAGGCATTACCTACAATAGTTAGGTTATTTTTCTTTATGTATTCTATTAAGCGAGGGTACATATCAATGATTTTGTCATAGTATCCGTGAGAATATCCAACAACATATAGTCCTTTAGGTTTAACTAATCCTTTTTTGTCGTTGGGAGGTAATTTATCAACCTTGATGAAATAGTAACTGTACTCATTAAAAATATTGTTTTGAAGATTTTCCTTGCTCATAAGACTTCCTACAGGATATCCAGCATCTAGGCTATTTTCATTGCAGTACTTAATTATTTCACTATAATTTTCAAGATCATAGTCAAGAAGCTCTGTGCTTATATTAATTTCATCGCTTAAAATAAGATATTCTTCTGGTTGTTCTTCCATAAAGATTTCATCAGTATGCTTTTTACCTTCATTTATGATATTAATTTTATTTGATATTATGTTATTTATTCTATTTAAACGACTTATTTCATTAAGAATTTTTTGTGATTCTAACTCTAGAAATTCTATACTGTTAGTAATGTTTCTCTTATCAATAAACTCCTTTATATCTAAAAGCGGTACTCCTATATCTTTTAAAATACATATTACATTTAATAGCTCAAGCTGGTAGTGAGAGTAGTATCTATATCCATTAGGAAGAACCTTTTCAGGTTTAAATAATCCTATCTTATCATAGTGAAATAATGTTTTTTTGCTTATATCATATAGCTTTGCGATTTCTCCAGTTGTGAAATACATTTTATTTTCTTTATCCATAATAAAAACTCCTTGTTGACTATGCCCTTAGGTAATACTTTAGAATATTCTATGTCAAAAGAAATAAAAATTCAAGGAGTATTATATGAAAAACTATTTAGATAAAAAGATTAATTTTTTTACACTTATGAAATTGACCTTACCAACAGTTGTAATGATGATTTTTTTCTCATTATACACAATTATAGATGGAGTGTTTGTATCTAACTTTGTTGGAGCTAATGCATTATCTTCTTTAAATATAGTAATACCAATAGTATTATTTTTTTCAGGGGTTAGTGTTATGTTTGCTACAGGAGGAAGTGCTATTGTAGCTAAATATATGGGAGAAAAGAATATAAAAGAGGCTAGAGAAACTTTTTCACTTTTAATTGTTACTCTTTTGATAATTGGAACTGTTATAGCAATAGTATCTTTTATATTTATAAATGACATTATAAGAATATTAGGAGGAACTGATTTATTATTTAAGGACTGTTATGCATACTTAGCTATAATGCTATTATTCTCACCATTTGTAATGTTAAAAATGTATTTTGATTACTTCTTAGTAACAGCTGGAGTGCCTATGTTAGCTTTAGTATCTTCTATAATAGGAGGAATATTAAATATAATATTTGATTATATTTTTATAGCTGAATTAGGTATGGGAATATCAGGTGCAGCCATTGCAACAGGAATAGGATATGTTGTACCAGCTATTATAGGAATTTTCTACTTCTATAAAAAGAAGAATATACTTCATTTTGTAAAACCTAAGTTAGATTTTTCTCTAATAAAAGATAGCTGTATAAATGGATTATCAGAAATGGTTACTCAGTTAGCAGCAGCAGTAGCAACATTCTTATTTAATATAGTTATGATTAAGTTTTTAGGAGAGGATGGAGTAGCATCAATAACAATAGTTTTATATGCAGAGCTACTATTAAATTCAGCATATATAGGATTTACATCTGGAGTAGCTCCACGTATAAGTTATAGCTATGGAAGTAAAGATCAGGAGCAGTTAAAGAAGATAGTAAGATATAGTTATATAACCATAGGAATATTTGCAGTATTATCCTTTGTTATATCAAATCTTATTTCAGAAAATCTAATAGCTGCCTTTTCACCAAAGGGAAGCAGTATTTTTAATATAACTTTAGAAGGATTTACTATATTCTCAGTAGGATTTTTGATTAGTGGATTCAACATATTTACATCAGGTATGTTCACAGCATATTCTAATGGAAAGATATCTGCTATGTTATCATTTTTAAGAACATTGGTACTATTTATAGTAGGAATTATAGTTCTGCCATATATATTTGGAGTAACTGGAGTGTGGTTAGTAATTCCATTTGCTGAAGCAATAACATCTATATTTGGATTAATATGTGTACTGAAATATAGAACTGAGTATATGTATGGAAGTTCATCTTCAACAAATGAAAGACCCTTAAAGAGGATTACTTCATCAATTGAGGAGTAGTAAAAAATTCAACTATATATAAGGATTGATAAGGCTCTGTTTTAGAGGCGTTTTGATTTTTAACTAAAACTTCAGACCTAACTTAATTTTAAGTGAAAATCAAATATTATGAAATTTAATGAGTTTAACTAAGAATTTATAGCAATTACTATGAGAAATTTGCCAAGATAAAGAAGGACTGATAGTCAAAGAAATCTCTTTATTAAGGCAAATTTTTCTGCGTAATTGCTTAATTTTTAAAGTTTTTTAGGTGGGCTCTATATTATTAATAAGTTTTATTAATAATACATTACTATATATTAAATCCAAGTATTCATAAGAAAAAATGATAACTTCATTTCTAAGCTTTTCATTGGTGGTGAGTGGGCTGAGTAGCTACTTTATGATTTTAAAATCATCCTTGTCATATCTAATCTATCTAAGTTTATAGTATAAATAGCATTCAACTAAAACAGAGCTAAATAAAAAATAAGTGAAAAATATTTAAATATAAAGCAAAATATTTGATTAAATTATGACATTATATATAAAAAATAAGAAAAAAATTCTCCTTTTTTATATTTTTACCTTAATTTTTAAAAATATGAAATATAGGGTATAAGTTGTTTAGAGAGGGATAATGATATAATAATATCAATAAAGTGTTAATAATGTTTGAAAATAGACAAGGATAATTGGGGGTTGAGGGGGGAAGCTTTTTGAAAATAGAAAGATCATTGAAGACTTTTTTTGGTTTAATTTTGGCATTGATAATTTCTTTGACTATATTAGATTTTTTATGGTCTAGAAATATTGTAAGAAATATAACTGAGCAAGTATGTATAAACAATAGTGAGCAAACAGAGAGTTTAACAGAGAATACTTTTAAGGGACTTGAAGTGTTAGTACAGGATTTTGCAAGTGATCCTAAGATAATAGAATTGATAGAAGCCGATAATAACTACAGTGAGAAAGAAGAAGAAATTAAAAAAAGCATTAGACATGCTCAAGGATTACTAACAGCTACAAGTTTTGTAGAATCCATAGATGTTGTAGATAGTAGGGCGGATGAACTTTATAGTAGTAAGGGGGATTATGCTAAATTTAATATGGAAAGTAGACCCTGGTTTAAGGAGGCATATGAGGAGACTCTTAAGGGAAAGAATGTAATTATTACATCTATACATAAAGATTTATATAACAATAGAGAAACTGTATCTATAATATCATTTATAAAAAATGAAAAGGGGGATATTATAGGATGTGTTTTAGTAAATGCATATATGGATGCATTTACTGAATATATGGAAAAGCTTTATGAACAAAATGGAGGAGTAACAATATATGTTGAACTTCCAGATGGAGAGTATTATAACCATAAAGAGGGGATAAGAACTTTTGAAGAAATAAATGAAAATAATGAAGAGATTGTTGTTAAAAGAAAAAATTTAGTGTTTGATTTTGATAAGAAAAATACGCTTATTTATAAGGTGATGAATGATGTAAATAGATCTAATGAATTAATGCTTTTAATATTCATTTTATTTACTATTTTTTCCTTCGAAATAATTAAAAGAAAGGCTTTAAATCCTCTTTTAAATAATATCTCAAAGTTAAAAAAACTTTTAAAACAATTAAATGAATATGATGAAAAAGAGTTTGAAGATAAAAAGGGATTTAATCAGTTAGACTTTATTGTAAATGCCTTTGATTCAGCTATTAATGAGAAGGCAAGGGAATATATACTTTTTGATCCACTTACAAAGATTCCAAATAGAAAGGGATTAGAGGAGATTTTTCATAAAGAAGTTGAAAGAGAAAAAAGCTTTGCATTAATATTTATAGATTTAAATAAATTTAAAAATATTAATGATGTTTATGGACATTGGGTAGGAGATAGTTTTTTAAAGGTATTTGCGGAAAAGCTATCAAAGGCTATTGGTAAGAGGGGAACTTTGGCAAGAATATCAGGGGATGAATTTATAATTCTATATAAAAACTTTTTAAATAATAAAGAATTAGAAGGTTTTTATGAAAAAAATATATTAGGAACTTTTAAGGATAAGAAATTTCTTAATTACAATTTAGAAGTTTCCTTTTCTGCTGGAGTAGCTATTTATCCAAGGGATGGAAAAGACTTTAAAACTTTGATGAAAAAAAGTGATTATATGATGTACACAAACAAGAAAAAAGGAGTTTTTGATAAATTAGCATTCTTTGATTATAAAGTGTACAAGGAGATAGAAAGAAAAGATACTATATCTATGGAATTGAGTAAAGCTATAGATGAAAATGAGTTCTTTATGGTTTATCAACCTATTGTTGATAAAAATAAAAAGGTTAGAAAGTTAGAAGCTTTAATAAGGTGGAATAGCAAGAATCTTGGATTTGTACCACCTATGGAATTTATAAGTGTTGCAGAAAATAACAGAGATATAATAAAATTGGGGGATTGGATATTTAATACTGTATGTTTTGAGGTAAAAGAGCTTATTAAAAAGAATAAGGACCTTGTTGTAAATATTAACGTTTCATCAATTCAACTATTAGAAAAAGATTTTGCATACAAGGTTAAGGAAATAGTAGAAAAGAATGGTATAAGATGTGAAAATATATGTATAGAAATAACAGAATCTGTAATGATAGAGGAGGAAGAAGCCTCAATAAGAAATCTTAATTTACTAAAACTTTTAGGATTTAAATTGTCTTTAGATGATTTTGGTACAGGATATACTTCATTTTCATATTTAAAAAAATTTAAAGGTGGTTCATTAAAAATAGATAAGAGTATATTAGATGATGCCGATCAAAATGAATATGGGATTATTAATAGTATAAAGGACATAGGACATGAACTTAATTTTAAAATAGTTGTTGAGGGGGTTGAAACAAAAGAGCAGTTTGAATCTTTAGTTGAAATAGGTTGTGACTTATTTCAAGGATATTATTTTTCAAAACCTATTAGTTTAGATGAAGTGAAGAATTTTATTGGAGATAAAATAAATTGAATTTAGAAAAAAATTAGACAAACCTATATTTTATAAGCTTTAGATAAGGGACAGTAGATAGTTTTGTGGAAAAACAAGACTACCTACTGTTTTTTATATGAAAATAGTTGGTGGTTAACATTTAGTTAAATATTGTAAGTGTGTTTTAAGAGGGGTATATTTAACATATAGGTTAATTTAATAAATAAAATATTATGTAAAGTTAAGTGGTAAGGAGTGGTTATATGAATTTACAAGAGCTTATAAATGATGTGGATACTTTTGAGTTGAAGAGAGATTATTTTACTAAGTTAAAAGAGGGGAAAGAATGGTTTAAAGAAGAGTTTAAGTTAGATGATTTGGATAAGATGGATATAAAGAGATATATTGTACAGAAGGATAATTATCCAGAAACCTATGATAAGGCTTTCGTTTATGAATTAGAGAGAGGAAAAAAAGTTGGAGGAGGAATAGGCGGAGGAAATGCAAGTAAGTCTTATATTTATATGGATAGTACAGGGAAATATTGTATAGGTGCTGGAAAGAAGAAGAGATATGTAGAGGGTATTGAACTTGATAATGAATATAAGAAATTGATGAGCAATATTAAGAAGGCAATAGAGCTTGCTAAAGAGGATAAGTTTGATGAAATTGAAGAACTTAATATTCCAATTTTTAAGACTATGCTTTTAAAAATACTAGCTATATATATTCCAGATAAATTTTTAGATATATATTCTAAGGATAAACTTGTGGAACTTGGAAAGATAATTGGAGTCAAAGGAAATATAGATAATGTTTTTGAGTTAAATGCTATTATAACTAAAAGCTTAAAGAAGATTCCAGAGTTTAAGGATTTTGATAATGTAGAGCTTACAGGATATTTATATTCAAAAATTCCAGATCCAAATAAAAAACCTACTTATTGGTCTTTAGGACATAGTTATAGTGGACAAGATGTTTTAGAAAAGTTTAAGGAAAAATCAAAAGTCTGCATAGGATATATTAAGGAGAACTTAGAGGATGTTATTGGTGATAGCAAAGCTTTAGATGAATATTTATCCTCAATAGGGGCTAATGATAATGAAAGAAGGTCTTTAAAAAAGTTTAGCAATATAAAAACAGGAGATATTATATTTTTAAAATCTTCATTTACAAGAGGAGAAAAGGGTAAGACAACAGTTTACAGAGTTGACGCTGTAGCTAAGGTTTTAGAAGATGTAAGAGAAGGATATGATTTTGATGAAGAACTTGGTCATTGTATAAATGTTGAGTTTTTAGATTATAAACCTGTAGAAATTGAGGGAATAAACTATCTTAGACCTATAGAAAAAGTAGCCGACAAGAAACTTCTAGAAATGATTAATAGAGCTTTAAATGGAGAAAAAACTGAAGGTGATGCAGGAGAAGAAATAGAATACATAGGTTCTGATAAAAATGAAAGTTTAGATGAATCAACTAAGAACTTCATACTATATGGGCCTCCAGGAACAGGAAAAACTTATAATGTTATAAACAAGGCTCTTGAGATTATAGATAAGGATTTCTATAGTGAGATAAGTGATTCTAGAGAAAAGATATTAAATAGATATAAGCAGTTAGTTGAAAGTGGACAAATAGAGTTTTGTACTTTTCACCAAAGCTATGGATATGAGGAATTTGTTGAAGGTCTTAAGTCTGATGGAAATGGAAACTTTATAACTGAGGATGGAGTTTTGAAAAAAATAGCCTTAAGAGCTTCTTATGATGCTTTAAAGAGAGATTTAAAGAAGGAATCTCAAGGTGGAGAAGAGCTAGACTATGAAGAGAAAAAGAAGGTTGTTCTAGATAATATAAATAGGGAAGATGCTTTTAGAGATAATAAAAAATATGTTCTTATTATAGATGAGATAAATAGAGGAAACATATCTAAAGTCTTTGGAGAACTTATAACTCTTTTAGAAGAGGATAAGAGAATTGGAACAACAAATCATGTAACTGTAAGTCTTCCATATACTAAGGAACAGTTTGCCCTTCCAAGTAATCTTTATATAATTGGAACAATGAATACTTCAGATAAATCTATTGCTCAAATAGATGTTGCATTAAGAAGAAGGTTTAGCTTTGAAGAGATGATGCCTTCTTATGAAGATTTAGAAGAGATTGATGAAATAGACATTAGTAAACTTTTAGAGGAAATAAATAAGAGAGTTGAATTTTTACTTGATAGAGATCATTTAATAGGACATGCTTACTTTGTTAGAATAAATACTTTAGAAGAACTTATTGATACTATGACAAAGAAGATAATACCACTTCTTCAAGAGTATTTCTATGGAGATAATGAAAAAGTTGGTATGGTTCTAGGTGGAATTGATGATAAGGAAAACAATAAATGCATAGTTTATAAGGAAAGCATTAAAGCTGATGATTTATTCAAAGGGTTTAATAATATCTCTGATTTAGGAACAAAGGAAAACTTTGTTGTTAATAAAGAAATCACCAAGGATATGATTAAAAATATTTATGAGTAAAAAGTATATAACCTTAAGAGAGGGCTTTAATTACCTTTATATTGGAGAAGAAGAAAACAATGTAACAGAAAGAGAGTTTCAAAGTTTATCAAAATATATAGAAGAGAATTTAAGCACTCAATTAGTGGTCTTTGGATATAGAAAGTTAAAATTTATAAACTATGTAGGGATTATAGCCTTAGATAACTTAGTAATAGAAATATTGCCTAAAATATCTCTTTCAGGAGATTATTCTCAGGATAGAAGTATGCTTATATTTATGCTAAGTAAATGCAAAAAGCTTAACATAAGAGCTGAGGAGTTTATGGAAAGCAATAGTATAAACAAAACTCTTATAGATATTATAGGGGAGATATTTTATAGGGAGCTTTCAAAAGAACTTCAAAAAGGAACTTATAATGAATATGTTTCTGTGGAGAATTCCATAGGAAACATAAAGGGAAAGCTTTTAGTAACTAAACATTCTAAGGTGAACAGATTTAATAAAAGTAAAGCCTATTGTGCTTATGATGAATTTACAGAGGATAATTTCTTTAATAGGATTCTTAAAAGAGCTTTATATTTTCTTTTAAGAGAAATTAAAAATGAAAGATTAAAAAGTAACTTAAGGATTTTAGAGAGAAGTTTTGAAGATGTAAGTGATGAATTTATAGAGAAGCATAATCTTAATAGATATAAATTAAATAGAAGAAACGAAAGATTTAAAAATTCCTTTGAACTTGCCAAGATGATACTAAATGGAAGTATTGGAGACAACTCAAAAGGAAAAGACTTTGGATTTACATTATTATTTGAAATGAACTACCTTTATGAAGAATATATAGGTGTGGTTTTAAAAGAGATAATGTGTGAAGAGAAAGATGTAATTGTAAGTACTCAAGAAAAATCAAAACATCTTTTATATAATCAGAAAAGAAATAAAGAAGAAATATCCTTAAAGCCAGATATAGTTATATATAAGGAAGGAGTTCCTAAGATTATAATAGATACAAAGTGGAAAAGAGGAACAAGGAACGGAAAGGAAAATTATAGCCAAGCTGATGTGTATCAGATGTATGCATACATAACTAGCTATAAGGAATGTGAGAAGTGCGTGTTGCTTTATCCTAGGGAAGAAGAGAATAGTGATGTTCTTTGGAATATTAAGGGATATGATAATAAAGATATTTTAATGAGAAGTGTTGATTTGAGTAGTTATGAAAAGACTAAAGAAGGATTATTAAACTTTTAGAAATGGAAGACAGAAGTAAATGAATAAAAGAACTATGTAAAAGCTTATTATGATAATAATAGGGTTAAAGAGAAGAGTGTTAAAGCTTATGAAAACACAGAAAGAAGCTAGAAGAAAAAAGGCGCAAAATTTAATTTCCTATTTTGGTATTAATGAAAAATAGGATAGATATAAGGGGAAGGGTAAAATGGAGAATTTATGTATAAGAAGGTTTAAAAATGAAGATGCAGCAAAGGTATCAGAATTAGTAAGAAGAAACTCTTTAGAATTTAACATAAAGACTATTCTAAAGAGGAGATGGAGGAACTAGCAAAAACTTATAATGAAGATAAAGTTTTGTTTGTTAGTGGATATGCACATATGTATGTTGTTTGTGTAGAAGAAGAAGTTGTTGGAGTAGGTGCAATATCAAGCTTCTGGGGTAAAGAAGATGAGAGTATTCTATTAACTATATTTGTTAAACCAGAATTACATGGAAAAGGTATAGGTAGAAAAATAATAGAAACATTAGAAAATGATGAGTACTTTTTGAGAGCAAGAAGGATTGAGATACCTGCATCAATTACAGCATGTGAGTTCTATAGAAAGATGGGATATGAATATAAGGATGGAATTAGTGAATTAGATGAAGAGGGAAATTTGAGGTTAGAGAAATTTAGGTAAGATAAATTTAGAATGAGTTGATAAGTTAAATTAGAGCTTAACTCATTCTTTTTTTATAGTAATTTTGAATTTGTAAATATTAGTTAGATAGCTTTAGTAGAATATATGGAATTCAATACATTTTTAATCAATATATGTTAATATAACAAGGTAAGTAATTTAAGATTAAGGAGGTAAATAGTCTTTAAATTTTATATTTGAAGATTCATATATTAAATGAGAGTTTTTTTTAAGCGTTTAAAATTGAATTTTATAGAAAAAGAAAAGGAGAACAATATCAAGGTATTATCTCCTAATGATGATTTGCCTAAGGATGATATTTATATAAGGACTTTGTTAGAAGCTATAAAAAATAAAAAAGCGTTAAACATAGCATTATCAGGACCTTATGGTGCTGGTAAGAGTAGTGTGATTGAAAGCTTTAAGAAACACTACGAAGAATTTAAATGTATAAATATATCTTTAGCGAATTTCTTAGAGAAACAAAATAATGAGAGTATAGGAGCTGAAAAGGATAGTAAAAAAGATAAAATTGATAGTCTACAAGATCAATTGGAGAGAAGTATATTAAAACAACTATTTTATAAAGTAAATTATAGTAAGATACCTAATTCTAGATTTAAAAGAATCAATGAATTTACAATATTAAAAGTTTCTAAAATTTTATTGATAGCTATAATAGCAATGATTCCAATTATTTTATTTAATGTTAAATGGCTAAGTGAAAAATATGTTGAATGCAAAGAAATAATTTTAACATTTTTACAAAATCAATTTTCTATTAATCCTACTGAGATTCAATTTATTTTTATAATTGGTGGAGTATGTCTAATAAGTTTAATTTTCTTAGTTTTTTTAATTAAGTTTATTTTAAATAGTTTTAGTATAAAAAGTATAAAAGCT
Organism: Clostridium sp. LIBA-8841; assembly: GCF_057782475.1. Classification (NCBI taxonomy): domain Bacteria; kingdom Bacillati; phylum Bacillota; class Clostridia; order Eubacteriales; family Clostridiaceae; genus Clostridium; species Clostridium sp. LIBA-8841. The sequence goes on from NZ_CM173488.1 coordinate 1,422,489, forward strand.
AGTAAAAGTGTTGAGTTAAATTTAGAAGCTCAAAGTGATATAAAGTCATTTGATAAATATATAGATGAAATAATGTATTTCTTTAAAAAAAATAAATACAATGTAGTATTCTTTGAAGACTTAGATAGATTCAATAATATAGAAATATTCACTAGGTTGAGGGAGCTAAATAATATAATTAATGAATCAGAAGAGATAAACACAAATAAGCTAATGATAAAAAGAAAAATTAAATTTGTTTATGCTATAAAAGATGATATATTTTCATGTTGTAATGAAAAAGATAAAAAAAATCAAAATGAGGATTTTAACTGTTGTAAAAATAGAACGAAATTTTTTGATTACATAATACCAGTAATACCTAAGATTGATTCTAATAACTCATTTGGGGAGTTAAAGAAGTTAATAGATGAATATAATGAGGATAAAATTGATGAAGATAAAATAAAAATAAGTAAGCAATTTATAAATGATGTATCAATATTTATAGATGATATGAGATTGTTAACCAATACTTTTAATGAGTTTTTAATCTATTATGAAAAAATAAAAATTGCAAAGACAGAAGAAATGTTTCAAAAATTATTTGCAATAATTCTTTATAAAAACTTATATCCTTCGGATTTTGCTAAACTTAAAAATAATGAAAGTTATATCAACAATGTTATTAATAAGAAAAGGGATATTATAGAAGAACGCTTGAATTCAATAGATAAATCAATAGAAAGAAAAAAGAAAGAAAAAATAAATACTGAAAAGGAATGTTTAAATTCTTTTGATGAATTAATAGAGGTTTATTCTAATGCTTGGAATAATAAAAAAATAATTAGTGTTGCATATAATAATAGTGATATAAATTTGGAAGATTTGACAATGGAACAAATAGAAAATATTGAAAAAATTGAAAAAATAGAAATTATTGAAGATGGGTATAGATATAATACTAGGAAGACAATAAATAATGAGGATTTTGCTACTGTATATGGAAGTAAGAGGAATTTTTTTGAAAGATTTAACACTATTAAAAATATTAATGGATTATCTTGTAAAGAGAGAATTGAAAATTTAGAAAATGAAATTAAAGAATTAAGTTATAAAAAAAATAGATTAAATTTAATGCCATTAAAATATTTATTAGAGGACAAGTTATTTTTAGAAAATTTTAAAATTGAATTATATAAAGATAATTTCGAAGGAAATGATATATTACTTTTATTTTTTAGAAGAGCTTATATAGATGAAAAATATAATGATTTAATATCTATTTTTATAGAAGGTAAAATAACAAAAGAAGAAAAATATTTTTTAAAAGAAGTTACATGTGATAAAAAATTAGATTTAGATTATTCTTTAAAGAATATAAAAGAAGTTATTGATGAAATAAGTTTAGATGATTTTAGAAATGAATGTGTTTTAAATTTGGATATATTAAAGTTCATTTTTGAAAATTTTGAAGACTATAAGATAAATGCTAGAAATATATTAGAACAGTTTAAAGAGTTAGATGATTTTAAGTTAAAGGTCCTGTACGCTTTAAGGGATCGTGATTTAAAAAGTTTTAATATATTTATTTTAAGATGTATTGAGTTAAATCCAAAAATATTTTATGAGTTATGTTTTAATGAAAAAATTGATGAAATAAGCAGAGAAAGAAATTTTAATAGTATATTAAAAGGCGTATGTGAAGAAACTCTTTTAGAAAATATTGCTTCAGATATAAAAAAATATTTACTTAGAAGAGTAGACTTTATAAATATGGATATAGTTAATGAAATACCTGAGAAAATAATTAATATAATTAATGCTTTAAATATAAAATTTGAAAGGTTAGAAAATTCTAAAAGTGAAAATGATAGAAGTAGTAAAGTCGTTGAGCATATCTATACTAAGAATTTATATTGTATAAATAAAAATATGTTAAGATTTTTATTCAATGAAAAATTTTATAATGATTTTAATGAAGAAATTTATAGAGGGAGTAACAACGAAAATAATTTAATTAGCTATTCAAATATAATGAATTCAGGGATGAAAAATATAATTGAATATATTAATAAAAATATTAATATATATTTAGAAAATGTTCTTTTGAGTGAAAATAATGTTTCTGAAGAAGGCGATAAGATAATTAGTTTAATAAATGCTTCGAGTGCAAAAGAGGAAAATATAATAAAATTAATAAAAAAAAGGAATTTTAAAATACAGTATATAGATAATGTGAATAATACTATATATTGGAAATATTTGATGGAAAACAGAGTTGTTGAATTTAATTGGAGAAATATAGTTAGTTATTATGGAAAATTAGATGATAAAAATTTAGATGATATTTTAATAGGTTTTCTTGATAATAAAAAAGTTGTTAAAAAATTATCTGAAGAAAAACTAGGTTACGAAGAAGATGAAACAAAGGGCGAAGAGTTAGTGACTGCTATAATTTTAAATATGAAGTTATCTGAAAATAGTTTATCATCTTTAGTTAAATCATTTGAAAGGCCTTTTATTGATTTAGATTTAGAAAGCATACCGGAAAATAGAATATCATTTTTAATAGATAAAAAAATGATTGGTCTATCAGAATCTATATATAATCAAATTAATAGAAAAAATGCAATTAAATTAATACTTAATTGTATAGATGATTATATAAAAGATGTAAATCTTTATGAGTTAGAAGAAGGAGAAATTGGTATAATATTAACATCAGATAAAATAACTACAGATAATAAAGTATCTATAATAAAAGAATTGGGCTTTGAAAATTTAGAACTTAATAAAAATTATAATATAATAGAAGAATTAATTTCTGATGTAGATGATGATGAATTTTTCAGATTAAAAGAATCAATAAAATTAGAAAAGATAAAGAAACTTATTAAGGATATGGACAACTTAGAAGTAAGTGAAATAAAAAATAAACTAAAAGATATAGATGATAAATATAAAGAGTTTTTAGGCTTTAATGGTTATTTTGAATTGGAATTAGATGATGTTATTATTGAATTTTTAGATGATTTGGAATCTAAGGGGGTAGTGTCATCTCATAAAGAAGTTAATGAGAAAATAAGAGTTTATAGAAAGAAAAAATAGTTTTAAAAGACAATAATAAAAAAGATAGAAGGTATAGACTTTCTATCTTTTTTATTAGTTTGTATTAATTATTTTCAACAAGAATTAACACGGAGCTCTCATCAGTTTTAAAATCTTTTAATAAATGTCTAATAGTTCTTATTATAGCATTTGCACTAAAATTAACTTCAGCATATAGACCTACTTTTTCTAATAAATGTGCTTTAAATACATCACTTTTATTTTTGCTAAAGTACATTCTTTTTTTGCCTCTTACTTTTTCAGCGGCGGAAATAAAAAGGTTTGGATCTAAGTCGATTAAGTAGTTACAAGTCTGTATATATAAATCCTTCCAATTGTTTACTTGAAATTTAGTATCTCCTATACATAGTTCAATTGGAGATTGGCCAGTAAAGATGTTATCTAAACCTAAATAGGTATTTTTTATGGTTGTGTTATTAGAGTTATCAATATCAGCATAACTATTATTATTAATTGGTGATATGGCAGTTTCAATTATTTCTTTTAAACCAGATTTAGGTAAAACAGTATCGAACTTATCAGCGACAGGATGATTAATCTTTATGCTATCTAGTACAGCTTGTACAAAATCTCTAAAGTCATTATTAATAGTGAAAAGTCTATTCATTGTTTCGCCTTCTAGTTCAGATTTTCTTTTAGCGGGAAATAATATTTCACTTTCTTCACAGTTATTTAAGTTTAGCTTTATAACACCTATGCCAAAGGCACTTGATAATCGGTTTATTTCTTGTATTAGTTCTAAATTTTTAACATCAATATCTACACCTACCAAGTATCCTTCATTAGCCCAACTTGAATTTGATACTGCTTGGAAGAACTGTTCTCTTAATGATTCTAAAGTAATAGTCTTTTTTAGTTCAAAAGAATACACTGTTGCTCTATTTATTGAAAAATTGCCACATAACTCTAAAACTTTCTCACTCAAATTTTCAACAGGAAGATTAAATCCAACTACATCTGGATGCAACCATTCATTTTTACCTTTATTACCTTTAGTCGATGATTCATGATATATTGTTTTGGAGTATACATTTAATTTTTTTGCTAAGTACCTTACAAGAAAAGGATGTATATCTCTTTCATTTAAATTCTTTAAACATATATTTTTAAAATCCATAGTCAAAACCTCACCTATATATTGTCTATATATAATTTTATCCTATATAAATAAAGAAGAAAATGGGAACATTACAAAAAGTATTATTTGGATAGTTATAAAAATCTTAGAGATTAAATTAAAAAGAGATAAAATTAGAGAATTTATTAGTTATAAAATAGTTTAATAATTACTAACTATTAAATGGAAATAAAATTGTTTTAATGCTAAAATAAAACAGTAAATACAAATATAGAAAGTGTTTATTGAGGTAAGTTTTTATTAGAATAATTGATATTTACTAGGTTAAATATATTTATATATTATTAAATTAGGAGCATTAGAATGAGCGTATTACAGGATATAAAGGAAAAAGTTATACATAATGAAATAGAAGCAGATGAAATAAATTATAAAGGCATCAATGAAGATAAATATCTTATTAAGAACAGACTTATTGTTAATTCACAAAGAGGAAATCTTTTAGCGGAACTTAAGCAAAGTCTAAGTGAGTGTAAGAGTTTTTATTTTAGTGTTGCCTTTATTAATTTTAGTGGGCTTCAACTTCTTTTAGATTCTTTTAAGGATTTAGAGGAAAGAGGAGTTAAAGGAAAGATAATAACTTCTACATATTTAAACTTTACTGAGCCAAAGGCTTTAGATAAGGTAAGAAGTTTTGAGAATATAGATTTAAAGATTTTTATTGCTGATAGTGAGAAGGGGTTTCACACTAAGGCGTACATATTTGAAAATGAGGATAATTTTAAGATTATAATTGGTTCATCTAACATAACTCAAAGGGCTTTAAAGAGCAATGTTGAGTGGAATGTTATGATTATTTCTAAGAAGGATACTGATTTTGTTAAGGAAGTACTAGAAGAATATGATGGCATATGGAATTCAACTGGATATGTTGATGATGAGTTTTTAGAGAAATACAATGAGTTTATTAAAAGCCTTAAAGTGAAACAGAGAGAAATAGCTGTTGATTTTAGTGAGTATCAAGTTATAAAGCCTAATTTCATGCAAAAAGAAGCTATGGAAAACCTTGAAAGATTAAGAAATACTGGAGAGGATAAGGCTTTAGTCATTGCAGCAACTGGAACAGGAAAGACTTATATGTCAGCCTTTGATGTTATGGCATTTAATCCTAAAAGGTTATTATTCTTAGTTCATAGGGAAGATATTTTAAGAAGTGCTGAGAGAACTTATAAAAGTTTATGTAAGAACAAAAATATAACCATGGGATTTTACACAGGGAATGCAAAGGAACAGGAAGCTGATTATTTATTTTCTACTATTCAAACTATGTCTAGAAATTTAGAAGAGTTTAAGAGGGATGATTTTGACTACATAGTTATAGATGAGGCGCATCATAGTACAAGCCCTACATATGAGAGAATATTAAATCATTTTACTACTAAGTTTTTACTTGGTATAACTGCAACTCCTGAGAGATGTGATACTGGAGATATTTTTCAGGTCTTTGATAACAATGTAGCTTTAGAGATTAGATTAAATGAGGCTTTGGAGCATGAACTTATTGTTCCATTTCATTACTTTGGAATAACTGATATAGATTCAGTTGACTATAGCAATGTTGATTTAGACAATATTTCAGAGATTTCTAAGAGGTTAATGATTAACTCAAGAGTTGATTTTATTATAGACAAGATGAATTTCTATGGCTTTGATGGAAGCAAGCAAAAAACAGTGGGATTTTGTATAACTAAGGAACATGCTTACTACATGGCAGAGAAGTTTAATGAAGCTGGAATTCCTAGTATAGCTTTAACTGGAGATCATTCCATAGATAAGAGAACAGAAGAGATAAAAAATCTTGAAAATGAGGAACATGAATTAAAGGTTATATTTACAGTTGATATATTTAATGAAGGTGTTGATATTCCTTCAATTAATCAGGTGCTAATGCTTAGACCTACTAATTCACCAATCATATTTATACAACAGCTTGGAAGAGGATTAAGAAAGCATAAAAGCAAAGAATTTTTAACTGTTTTAGATTTTATAGGAAATCATAACAAGGCCTTTTTAATAGCCTTAGCCTTAAAGGGTGGTAGATATTATGATAAGGATAGTTTAAAGGTTTCAGTTGCTACAGACTTTTCTGATATTCCAGGATGTTCAAATATTCAGATGGATAGAATTGCACAGGAGAGAATATTACAGCAGCTTAATACAGAGAATTTCAATAGCTTAAAGTATTTAAATGAAGAATATAATGAGTTTAAATCTTTACTAGGTGGAAAAATTCCATATCAGTTAATGGATTATGTTAAGTTTGATGGAGCTCCAGATCCACTTAAGTTTATTAACTATGGAAAGACTTATCAAGGATTTCTTAAGAAGGTAGAAAAAGCTTATGAAACTCCAGAGCTTTTAGATGAAAATTTTGCTAAAGTGTTAAAGGAATTATCAGATAAATTACCTTTAAAAAGACCTCATGAATTTGCAATAATAAAGGAATTAATAAATAAAAGTGAGTTAAGTGTGGATGAGGCTTCAAAGGGAATAAGAAAGTATATTCAATATGTAGATGAAGAGACAGTTAAACATGCTTTTAGAACATTAAACCAAGATTATTATGATTCAAGAGAAAAGAACAATTATATTAAGTTATTTGATCTAATTGGAGAGAAATTAATAAAACTATTAAGTTTTGAAAAGATATTGGCAGATAAAAAGTATAAGGAAATAATAGTGGATTTATTAAATTATGGACTTATAACTTATGAGAAGAGATTTGGTAGTGAAAACTTTGGAGTACCATTCTTTAAACTATATGAGCAATATCAAATGGTAGATGCTGCAATTCTATCTAATTATGAGAAAAAACATAGTTCCTTTAGAGGAAGTGGATTAATGGCAAATGGAAAAGAGTACTTCCTTTTTGTAGACTTGCATAAGGATGAAGATATAAAGGATAGCATTAACTATAAGGATGAATTCCTAAGTAGAACCTTGTTCCAATGGGAAACACCAAATAGTACAGCACAAACATCTGAAAGAGGAAAAAACATAATATTCAATAAGGAAAGAGGAATTAACCTACATCTTTTCGTTAGAAAGTATAAGGAGATAGATAGAAAGGTACAGCCTTATATCTATATAGGAAAAGGTGATGTAGTTAAGTATGAAGGGGAGAAACCAATAACAGTTGAGATAGAACTTCATAATAAGGTTCCAGAGAATTTATATGTGGAATTTACTAAGAAGATTTAATTAAATAAAAGTTAAGTTGATATTAACCTTTATTTAATGAGATTAGAACAAGCTTATTAATAAACATATAAATATACTATAAAAAGTTTATTTTTAATAAATATTATATAAATGTAGATTTTAGTTTGAAAGGAATGGAAATATGGACAATGTTATAAATTATATAATAGAGCAAAAGGAGTGGATATTTTCTGGAATAGGACTTACAGTTATAGGCGTTACTTATAAGATAATAAAGTATCTATTTATACATAAGAAAGAAAAAAATATAGATAATTTACAGAACAATGAGGGGATTTATAATGGTAAGATAAGTGGAAGAAATAATACTATAAATAATACTATAAATTTTACTTCTCCAATTAATGAGGTTAATAATTCTGTTGATATATTAAAAGAGGCAAATGGTCTTTACGAAAAAAAAAATTATAAGGAAGCGTTAAATCAATATAAAAATGTCTTGAAAAAAATTTCGAGTGAATCTGATCCAGATATTTATACATATACCAAAAATAGTATTGGTTGCACTTACATCAGACTATCAGAGGCAACTGATAAAGAAGAAAATCTTAATAAAGCCGAGCAAGCATTAATCGATGCGATAACAGTATATTCAGATAAAAATAATAAAAAATTTATTTCTGCTTTAAATAATCTTGGATTAACATATCTTAGGCTATCTGAAATAAGAGAAAAAGAAGAAAATTTACTAAAAGCATTAAGTATGTATTCTGATGCAATGAGTGTAGATATGACAGATATAACTTTATCTGAACATATTGCAAATAGTCACTCATTAGGGCTTGTATATTTAGGACTTTCCAAACTAGAGAACACTGAAGTTTATTTAAATAAAGCTATAGAGTGTTTTAAAACTAGTTTAGACTACTATACTATTACTAAATATCCAATTGAATATGCAGCAACATGTCATAATTTGGGTGTAGCATATTTGAGTTTGTCAGAAGTCAAAGATACTATAATAAATATAAGTAAATCTAAAAAATATCTTGAAAAGGCTTTGGAGTATTATACAATTGAAAGATGTCCTATTGAATTTTGTTCCACTAAAAATAATCTTGGAATTGCTTATCAAATAGCTTATGATATTGATGGCAAAGAATTTAATATATATATAGCTATAAATTCGTATTTAGAAGCATTAAAAATTATAACTATAGATAATGATCCAGTTAAGTATGGCTCAATACAAAATAATCTTGGAATAGCTTATGAAAAACTTTCTAGGTTGATAGATAAAGATAAAAATTTAAATAATGCTAAAGTTGCATATAACGAATCATTAAGAGTTAGAAGTATTATAAAGTATCCTTTAGATTATGCAATTTGTAATATAAACTTAGGTACATTATATCTAAGATTATATGAAGGTGATGATAAATATGAATATCTATTAGAATCAATAAATTCTAGCAAGGAAGCATTAAAAGTTTTTACAATAGATAAGTATTCTATTAGTTATGCACAAGCTAAACACAATCAAGGAGTGGCATATATGGAGTTATCTAAGTATGTAGCTGATAAAGAGTCTTGTTTAGAAGAATCTATTAAATGTTTAAATGAAGCTTTAAAAGTAAGAAGTATTAAACTATATCCATTAGATTTTGCTTCAACCCAAAATAGTATTGGAAATGCATATAATTATTTATCTAAGATTAAAGATTCAAGTACAAATATTAATAAAGCGATTGAAGCTCTTAAATTAGCTTTAAAAATTAGAACTATTGATGAAACACCTATTGATTATGCAACAACTGAAGCTAATCTTGGTGCAGCTTATTTTCAGTTGTCAGAAAGTAAGGATAAGAAAAATAATGTTTTGAAAGCTATTGAGTCATTTAATAATGCATTAAAAATACGTACTAAAGAAGGTTTGCCTATAGATTATGCTATTACTAAGCTAAACTTAGGTGCTGCATATTTTTCACTTTCTGAGGTTGATAACAGTAGTGAGAGTATAGAAAAGTCAAAAAAATGTTATATAGAGGCCTTAGAGATATTTAAATTATATAACTTTAAACATTATGAAAAACAAGTAACATATAATTTGAATCTTTGCATTAAACTAGAAAAAAAGATACATGTAGCAGTTGCTAAATAATTAATACATACTTAAGGAATGAGTATATAAAGTTACTTTGTTAAATATATTAACTGTTTTTTAATATATAATTACTAAGAGATAATAAGATTAGAATAATTCTGTTTTTTATATCTTAGTAATTTTTTTATTATAAACATTATTAATTATATAATAAAGATTTTGAATATATTTAAATGAAAGTTATATATTAACTTATAATTTAGCATTACATGATGATAGATTAATACAGTGAAAAATAAAAAAATACATTTTCCATAAACAAACATTATTGTTATAATATAATTATACAAATAGATACTAAATACTTTAAAGTTTGCTTAGATTTTAAAGTAATGGTAAATAAAAAGAAATGTAAGTTTAAATAGATTACAGGGGAGAGAGTTTTTTAATAATGACTTATCAAAGCGAACATGAATTAGAAGAATTATTAATTAATCAATTAGTTGAGCAAGGCTACACAAGAGTTACTATACCTGATGAATCAGCTTTAGAGGCAAACTTTAGGGATGTTTTATATGAGTTCAACAAAGATAAATTAGCAGGTGTAGCTTTTACAGATAAAGAATTTGAGAGAATACTTATTCATTTAAAGAAGAAGAGTATTTTTAATAGTGCTAAGCTTTTTAGGGACAAGTTCATTCTTGAGAGAGAGGATGGAACTAAGGTTTACATAGAGTTTTTTGATAGTAAGAATTGGCACAACAACATATTCCAAGTTACTAATCAGGTAACTATGGAAAGTAAGTATGTTAATAGATATGATGTTACCATACTTATTAATGGATTACCTATGGTTCAGATTGAGTTAAAGAGAAGGGGTAAGGACTTTAAGGAGGCCTTTAATCAAATAGAAAGATATAGAAGACATTCTTTTAAGGGTTTATATAGATATATCCAATGTTTCGTTATTAGTAATGGTATTGATACTAAGTACTATTCTAATAGTGATAAGGATATTAAGTTTGATTTTACTTTTTTCTGGAGTGATGAAAAGAATAAGAGAATAACTAACCTTAGAGAATTTGCTGAATCATTCTTAGATAGACATATGTTAAATAAGGTTATAGCTAAGTATATGATTATTAATGAGAGCGAAAAAAATCTTATGGTTATGAGACCTTATCAGATATATGCTGTTGAAGCTTTAATGAATAGAGCTAAGGAAACTAATAACAACGGATATATTTGGCATACTACAGGATCAGGAAAGACTTTAACTTCTTTTAAGGCAAGTCAGCTTTTAGCAGATGAAAAGAATGTTAAAAAGGTATTTTTCCTAATAGATAGAAAAGACTTAGATAGCCAAACTGTTGAGGAATTTAACAAGTTTGAAAAGGATTGTGTTGATACAACTGACAATGTTGGAACTTTAATAAAACAGATAGAGGATATAAACACAAGACTTATTGTAACGACAATACAAAAGTTAGCTAGACTTTTAAAATCAGAAAAATATGCACATAGAATGGATAAGTATAGAGATGAGAAAGTTGTATTCATAATAGATGAGTGCCATAGATCTCAATTTGGAGAGATGCATACAGCTATAAACAAGCATTTTACTAAAGCTCAATACTTTGGATTCACAGGAACACCAAGACTTCCAGAAAATAAGAGCCAAGATGGAAGAACTACAGCAGATATTTTTGATAAATGCTTACATCATTATTTAATTAAAGATGCCATTAATGATGGTAACGTGCTTGGATTTTCTGTTGAATATATAAAAACATTTGATGGACAGGTTAATGAGTATGATGATGAATTTATAAAGGCTATAGATAAAGAAGAAGTCTTTATGAATGATGAGCGTATAGAGAAAATTACTGCACACATAATAGAGAATCATGATAAAAAGACAGCAGGAAGAAAGTTCTGTTCACTTTTAACAGTTCAGAGCATTCCAATGCTTATAAAATATTATGATGCTTTTAAAGCTTTAGACCATGATTTAAAAATAGCAGCAGTTTATACATTCCAAGATAATGAGGATTTAAGTGGAAAAGATGAACATTCAAGGGATAGCCTTGAGAGAATCATAAGTGATTATAACAATATGTTTAAAGCGGAAGGATCAAACTTCTCAACTGATACTTTCCAAGAATATTTTAAGAACCTATCAACAAAGCTTAAAAATTCAGAGTTAGATATAGTTATAGTCGTAAATATGTTTTTAACAGGATTTGATAGTAAACCACTTAACACTCTTTATGTAGATAGAAACTTAAACTATCATGGACTTGTACAAGCATATTCAAGAACTAACAGAATATTAGATGCTACAAAACCTTATGGTAATGTAGTTTGTTATAGAAATTTAAAAAAGGAAACAGATGATGCTATATGCTTATTCTCACAAACTGATAGTACAGATGTAGTATTAATGGAAAGCTTTGACCATTATTTAAATCTGTTCCAAGAAAAGCTTAATAGATTATATGAGGTGGCACCAACAATAGATTCTATTGATTACATGCAAGATGAAGTTGAAAAGAAAGAGTTTGTAGAAGCTTTTAGAGAACTAACTAAACAATTAACTAAGCTTAAGACCTTCGTTGAATTTGAGTTTGATGAAGGAAAATTAGGAATATCATCTCAAAAATATGAAGACTATAAGAGTAAATACTTTACTATATATGAAGGAGTCAAAGGTAAACCTAAAACTTCTATATTAGTAGATATAGACTTTGGCATAGAGCTTATGCAAACAGATAAGATAAATGTTAACTATATACTAAACTTAATAAGAACTATAGATTTTGATACAAAAGAGAAAACTAAGAAGGATATAGAAAAAATCAAGAGATTATTAGATAATGCTGATAATGAGAACCTAAGACTTAAATCAGAATTAATTAGAGAATTCTTAGATAAAGTCGTACCAAGTGCAACAAAGGATGATTCTATAGATGAAATGTTTAATGATTTTGTAGAGTCAAAAAGAGTAGATGAAATAGAATATTTCTCAAATGAAGTTGAGTTAGATAAGCTTAAAGTTAAAGAATATGTTTCAGAATATGAATATTCAGGAAGAATTGATAGTTCTGAAATAAAGGATAACTTAAGTGGAGGTCTTTTAAAGAAGAAGAAACTTGCAGAAAAGATAAAAATGTTTATAGTTAATCATGTAAAGAAATTTAATTTTTAATATAGATATGTTTTAATTAGGTATGATTTTAGAGAGAGTCATACCTAATTAATTTTTCAAAGAGTAGTTTATATTAGCTATTGTAAATAATGAAGATATAGGTGTTAACTAAGATTGAATTATCCTTTTATATGAAACAAAAACTAATTTAAAATATAGTATTTATTAAGTATAATAGTATAAGAAAAAGTTATATGGAAAGCAGGGAAGACAGAATGAGTACATCAGAAATACAAAAGGAACAGCAAAGTAATTTGCAAAGTAATTTATTGAATATAGCAAATGATTTAAGAGGAAACATGGATGCTAGTGAGTTTAAAAACTACATACTAGGTCTTATATTCTATAGATATCTTTCAGAGAATGCAGAAAGTAGAGCCAACAAGCTTTTAGAAGAAGATGGCATGAAATATGAAGAAGCTTGGGAAGATGAAGAATACAGAGAAGCACTTCAAGAAGAGTTAATAAATGATGTAGGATACTTCATTGAGCCTAAGTTCTTATTTGGTAAACTTTTAGCAAAGATAGAAACTGGTGATTTTGATATAGAAATGCTAGAGGAAGCTATAAATAACATAACTGAATCTACATTAGGACAAGAAAGTGAAGAGGACTTTGACCATCTTTTTGATGATATGGATTTAAAATCAACTAAGCTTGGTAAAGATGTTAAGAGTAGGAGTGAGCTAATAGCTAAGGTTATGGGAAAAATAGCTCAAATAGATTTTAAATTTGATAATAGTGAAATAGATATACTTGGAGATGCTTATGAGTATCTTATAGGACAGTTTGCAGCTAATGCAGGTAAGAAAGCAGGAGAGTTCTATACACCTCAGCAGGTTTCTAAGATATTAGCTAAGATAGTTACAATGGGAAAAACTGACCTTAAAAATGTATATGACCCAACATGTGGATCAGGTTCACTACTACTTCGTGTTGCAAGAGAAGCAAAGGTTAGAATGTTCTATGGACAAGAGAAAACTTCAACAACATACAACCTAGCAAGAATGAACATGCTTCTTCATGGAGTTAAATATAGTGATTTCAATATTAAGAATGATGATACCCTAGAAAATCCACAACATGAAGATTTAAAATTTGAAGCAATAGTTGCTAACCCTCCATACTCAGCAAACTGGAGTGCAGATGCTAAGTTTTTAGATGATGAAAGATTTTCAGCTTATGGAAAACTAGCTCCAAAATCTAAGGCTGACTTTGCATTCATACAACATATGATACATCATTTAGATGATAATGGAACAATGGCAGTTGTACTTCCTCATGGAGTATTATTCAGAGGAGCAGCAGAGGGAGTTATAAGAAAATATCTTATAGAACAAAGAAATGTTTTAGATGCAGTAATTGGATTACCAGCAAACATATTCTTTGGAACATCAATCCCAACAGTAATACTTGTATTCAAAAAGAATAGAAAAAATACTGAAGATATAATGTTCATAGATGCATCAAATGAATTTGAAAAAGGTAAAAACCAAAATGTATTAAGAGATAGTGATGTAGAAAAGATAGTAGAAACATACAAAAATAGAGAAAATGTAGATAAATATGCGTATGTAGCTACTATGGAAGAAATAAAAGAAAATGACTATAACTTAAACATTCCAAGATATGTAGATACCTTTGAGGAAGAAGAAGAAATAGATATAATAGAAGTTCAAAATAATATAAAAGAACTTGATAAAGAAATAGAAGAACTAAAGAAAAGTCTAGAAGCAGACTTAAAAGAATTAGGTCTTTAGGGGGTACAGGGATGAGTAAGAATGTACCAAAGTTAAGATTTAAAGGGTTTGAAGATGAATGGAAAAAATATAAAGCTGATGATTTATTTATAAATATATCAGATAAAAAACATAATGGAGAATTAAATGTATTATCTGTAACGCAAGATAAAGGTGTATTATTAAGAGAAGAGTTGGAAATAGACATTAAGTTTGATGTTGAAAGTGTAAAAAATTATAAGAGAGTTAAAGCAGGAGATTTTATAATTAGCTTGAGATCTTTTCAAGGGGGATTTGAAATATCAAATCAAGAAGGCTTAATAAGTCCAGCATATACAGTTTTTAACTTTAAAGACTCAGAAAAATTTAATTCTAAATATTTTTCATATATTTTTAAGAGTAGCCGTTTTATAAAAAAATTAGCTGGGTTAATATATGGGGTAAGAGATGGAAAAGCTATTAGTTTTACAGATTTTAAAACAATGACATTTTTTTGCCCATCATTAGAAGAACAAGAAAAAATAGCAAATTTCTTAAGTAAAGTAGATAGTATAATAGAAAAACAAGAAAAGAAAGTAGAATATTGGAACTCTTATAAAAAAGGAATGATGCAGAAAATATTCTCACAAAAGATAAGATTTAAAGATGAGAACGGGAGAGATTATCCTGAGTGGGAAGAGAAAAAACTCGGAAGTGTATGTTCAATGTTTTCAGGTGGTACTCCTGCATCTAAAAATAAAATGTACTATGATGGAGATATTCCTTTTATAAGATCGGCTGAGATAAATTTATGTACAACTGAATTAAAACTATCAGAGCTTGGTTTGAAAAATTCATCTGCTAAAATGGTGGATAAGGGAGACTTATTATATGCTTTATATGGTGCTACTAGTGGTGAGGTTGGTATAGCTAGAATGAAAGGAGCAATAAATCAGGCTATTTTATGTATTAAAAGCAAAGAAATAATAAATTGCTATTTATTAAATTTATTACGATATAATAAAGAAAAAATAATAGAAACATATATTCAAGGAGGGCAGGGAAATTTATCAGCAGCTATTATTAAAGAGCTAAGTTTTAATTTTCCTTGTTTGGTTGAACAAAATAGAATTGCTAAGTTTTTATCTAATATAGATAATATAATAGAAAAAGAAAATCAAAAATTAGAAGAATTAAGAAAATGGAAAAAAGGATTATTACAACAGATGTTTGTGTAAATTTTCTTTTAATATAATCTCTTTGCTTATAAAATTATAGGTAGAGAGATTTTTATTTATCAATTAAAACTTATTAATAAAATTTAGGAGAGGTTATGAGTAAGATAAATGCAATTGAACAAGCTATTATGGGTTTAGGTGGTGGAGACTATCAAAAACTTATGGATAGTTATCTATATAAGAAATATAAATATGAAAATATAACAACATTAGGATCTCAGACGGGAACCAATAAGCCTACAAAAGGTATTCCAGATTCCTATGTTAAGCTTGAGAATGGTAAGTATATTTTTATAATGTATGGAACAGTTGAAAGTACTTCATATGAAAAGCTTAAAAAGGATATACTGTCATGTGTTGATAAAAATAAAGTAAATATTGAAATAGATAAAATAGAAGAAATTATATGTTGCCATACATCAACTAATATACATGTTGAACAAAAAGAAACATTAGAAAATTTAATACCAGAAGTAAAAATAACTTTAATTGATATTAGTACGGTTTCACATGATTTATTAGAAAGATTTCCTATAATAGCAAAGGATCATTTATCTATAGAAATTGATTCAGGACAATTTTTTGAGATAGATGATTTTATAGAAAAATATGATAAAAGTGACATAAATGCGTCTATAGGAATGGACTTAATAGGAAGAGTTGAAGAGTTAAATGATTTAGTTAGTAAAATTCAAAATAATAATATTATGCTTGTTATTGGAAAATCTGGTATAGGAAAAACAAGATTAGTTATAGAGGCTTGTAGGAAATATAGTGAAATTACTAATACAAAGGTATATTGTATTAAAAATAATAGTAATATGCTTTATGAAGACTTAAAGTACTATATTTCAGGTTCTGGTGAATATTTAATATTTGTAGATGATGCTAATCAAACTACAGAATTACAACATATAATAGATAAAGTCATAGATCCTCCAGTAAATTGTAAAGTTAAAGTTATAATGACCGTTAGGGAGTATGCTATAGATAGAGTAAGAGAAATTACTTCAAAAAAGGCAAGGTTAGAAGAGTTTAAAATAGATATTTTAAGTGATGAAGTTATAAAAGAAATACTTAAAAAAAATCTTGGAATTAAAAATGAAAAATATCTTGAACAAATTATAAAGATAGCAAAAGGAAATGCTAGATTAGCTATATTATCTGGAAAAATAGCTAAAGAAAAAGATATATATTCAATATATGATTCTGTTGATATATTTGAAAATTATTATGGAGACATAATAAAAAAAGAGTTTGGTGAAAAAAATAAGATAATTTCAGCTTTTATTATTGCATCATTTGGACCAATTAAATATAAAGAAAATACTGTTGCAACAAAACTATTGGAAGAATGTGATATATCAGAAAGTGAATTCAATTTAATATGCGAAGAATTACATGATAAAGAACTTATTGATATATATATGGATAAAGCAACGAAAATAAATGACCAAAATATAAGGGACTATTTATTTTATTATGTTCTAATAGAAAAGAAATATATTACTCTAGAGAAAATTATAGAATATGCTTTCTTTAGATATAAAAGAAAGATTGTTTATATGATTAATACGATTCTTCAACTTTTTAATGGAGATGGTGTTTTAGAATATTTTAAAGATGAAGTGACGAAAGCATGGAACAGAGTTAATGATGATAGAGAAAATTTAGAATATGCTAAAACATTTTATTGGTTTAATGAAGAAAAAACATTAATGTATATTCAAGAGAAAATTGATAATATGGAAAATGAAGATTTTTCATTAAAAGATTTTAATTTTGAAGATAAAAATAATAATAAAATAGACTCAGAAATAATAGAGCTTTTAGGTGCTTTTAAGCATTGTGAGAACTTTGAGGATGCACTATATTTAAGTTTAGAGTTATTCAATAAAAAGCCTAAAAATGTAATGGATTTTTATTTCTTATTTTCAGATAGGTTATGTTATGATAAACAATCTTTTAGCTTAAATTATGAGAAAGAATTAGAGATTATTAAATGTTTATGGGAAGCATCAGGAGAAGGTGAAAATATCAATTTAACTTTATTACTTTTAAATATAATTCCTACATATTTAAAATTTGATTTTACTAGACTTGAAGGAGTTAACCAAAGAACATTTAATCAAATAAGCATGAATTTAATTGCTTGTGATGGGTTAGAAAAATTAAGAGGAGAAATATGGATCATACTAGGAACTTTATATTTAAATCAAGATTATCAAAAAAATATAAATGAAATTTTATTAAAATATAAACCTTATTCTAATTTTGAAGATGAGATTGAAAATATATTTAAATTAGATTTTAAATATATAAAAGATTTTATATTTAGTAAGTTTATTAATTTAACTTTTAAACAAGCTAAAATATTAAAGTGTTTTGAAAAGCAAATAATTAGATTTAATCTTAAAGAAAACAAGGATTTATTTAATTACAATGAATGTAGAGAGTTTGTTATATATAATACATTAACAGGAAATAATTATGAAGATTATGAAACTATGATAAAAAATAGAAGTAATGAAATTTATAATTTAGTTAAAAATTATAATGAAGATGGTTTTATAGAGTTTTTTAGAAATTTAAGTAATCTTTCAATTAAAAATAGTCATGAAAGTTTCAAGCTAGGTGAAGGAATTAAAATATTATTTCAAAAAATTGAAGATAAAAAAGAATTAAGTATATTTGCTATAAAGGCCTATTTTAAATTTAAAGTAAAAAATTTATATTGTATAGATAACATAATAGCTATAGCATTTAAATATATGAAGTTAGAAGAAATAGAAGCATTGATAAATAGTTATAATTATGAAAATAAAGGATCTTTATTTTACAAGTATCTTATTAATATTCCAGAGAGATTAATAGAAGAAAGACATTGTAATTCTATAAAAAGTGTATGTTTAGAGTTTATAAGAAAAGAAAATTTTTTTATGCCTAATATAAGAGAGTTAAAAGTATTTTTAAAAATTGATTCTAACTTGATTACAGATATTTCAAGAATACTACTTGATAATAAGGTAAATAGAATTGATGTAGCTTATTTCTTAAAAAGTTATTTTGATCTTAATGATCAAGAAGAAATTGTAGAAATGTTCAATGGTAATCTTGATTTGTTAGAAAAATTATATATTTATGGATTTGGAAATGAATTTGATTATGAAGGGAATTTATTTATTTTCTTAATAAATAATGGTAGTAAGAACTTTTTAGAGGAGTTAATAATTAATATATTAGAATCTGATTGTGTTAATTATTATGGGGAAATATTTAAAAGGTTATGGAGCGAAAAGAGTTATAACGAGTTAGTAACTATAGCATTTAAAATAATAGTAGAATCTGAAAAGGAACATTATTATTGTGGTGTTGAACATACCTGGTTAGGAAATCTTTTTATAGATGATGATAATGAGGAAAGAAAAATAGATTGGATTAAAAATTATATTAATAATTTTTATGAAGATAAAGAAAAAATAAGATTAATTTTTAAGATTATTGTAGAAATATTTAGTAATAATTGTATAGAATTTATATTATATTTCCTTGAAAGAAATAAAGATATAGAAGATTTTAAAAATATAGAACTATTTTCTAGTTCGTATTCATGGTCTGGAAGTGAAGTTCCTTTAATAGAGAAGAAAATTGACTTTTTAAAAGAATTAAAAGGTTCTTTAAAAGTCGGCGTTATTAAGCATAAACATTATTTAAAGAAATTAATTGATGAAAAAGAAGAATATAAAAAAGATATATTGTTAAGAGAATATATTGAGTATAGTGATTTTTAACAATTAAATGATAAACATTAAAAGCTAAGAGTAAACTTATGGTTATTCTTAGCTTTTTTATTATGTATAATTTGATTTATTAGGTAATTTATGTATAATTAAAATGTGATTAATTTGATATAATGGAAGTATTTCTTAATTAAAAATAGGTTATTCAACTTATTTAAGGTTAGAAAATGGAGGAACATATGAAAAATTGTGATGTGAATAGAAATAAAGAAAATAATGTTGATATAGAAAAAAATTTACCTAACAATAAAAGTGGATTTTGTTTAGTTGAAGATATTTTTAAAAAAGGAAATGAATATTATGATAAAGAAGAATATGATGATGCAATAAAGAAGTATGAGGAAGTATTAAAACTAAAATGTGAAGATGAGTTAAAAGTGAAAATTTATGAAAATTTAGGTAACTTGTATTATAATAAAGGAGAATATGATGAGGCAATAAAAAAGTATGAAAAAGTATTAAATCTAGAAGGTAAAGAAGAAAAAAAATCAGAAATTTATAATAAAATAGGTAACTCATATTATTATAAAAAAGAATATGAAGAAGCAATAAAAAAGTATGAAGAAGCATTAAAGCTAAAATGTACAGGTGAGTTAAGAGCAATTATTTATAATAATAAAGGTAACTCATATTATTATAAAGGAAAATATGAAGAAGCAACAAAAGAATATGAAGAAGCGTTAAGGTTGGAAGATAATGAGGAAAAGAAAGCAGAAATTTATAATAATAAAGGTAACTCATATTATTATAAAGGAAAATATGAAGAAGCAATAAGAGAATATGAAGAAGCATTAAAGCTAAAATGTACAGATGAGTTAAAAGCAATTGTTTATAATAATAAAGGTAACTCATATTATTATAAAGGAGAATATGAGGAAGCAGTAGCAGAATATAAAGAGGCATTAAAGTTAGAAGATAAAGAGGAAAAGAGAGCTGAAATTTATAATTATATAAGTGATGCATACTTTAGTAAAGGAAAATATGAAGAAGCAATAAAAGAATATGAAGAAGCATTAAAGTTAAAATGTACAGATGAATTAAGAGTAGAAATTTATAATAAAATTGGTAACTCATATTACAGTAAAGGAGAATATGAGGAAGCAATAAAAAAATATGAAGAAGCATTAAATCTAAAATGTACAGATGAGTTAAGAGCAACGATTTATAATAATATTGGGAATTCATATCATAATAAGGGAGAATATGAAGAAGCAATAAAAGAATATGAAGAAGCATTAAAGTTAAAATGTACAGATGAATTAAGAGTAGAAATTTATAATAAAATTGGTAACTCATATTACAGTAAAGGAGAATATGAGGAAGCAATAAAAAAATATGAAGAAGCATTAAATCTAAAATGTACAGATGAGTTAAGAGCAACGATTTATAATAATATTGGGAATTCATATCATAATAAGGGAGAATATGAAGAAGCAATAAAAGAATATGAAGAAGCATTAAATCTAAAATGTACAGATGAGTTAAGAGCAACGATTTATAATAATATTGGTAGCTCATTTTATTATAAAGGAGAATACGAAGAGGCAATAAAAAAATATGAAGAAGCATTAAATCTAAAATGTACATATGATTTAAGAATAACAATTTATGAAAATATTGGCAATTCATATTATGAAAAAGGAGAATATGAAGAAGCAATAAAAGAATATAAAGAAGTATTAAAGCTAGAATGTAATGATAAGGTGATGACAGAAATTTACAATAAAATAGGTAACTCATATAATAATAAAGGAGAATACGAAGAGGCAATAAAAGAATATAAAGAAGCATTAAAATTAGAATGTACAGATCAATTAAAAACAATAATTTATAATAATATAGGTAATTCATACTTTAATAATGAAGACTTTAAAGAAGCAATAAGAGAATATAAAGAAGCATTAAAATTAGAACTTACAGATCAATTAAAAGCAACAATTTATAATAGTATAGGTAATTCATACTTTCTTAAAGGCCAATATAAAGAAGCAATAGACGAATACCAAAAAGTATTAAAGTTAGAAAATAAAGAAGAAAAAAGAGTAGAAATTTATAATAATATAGGTAATTCATATTTCAACAATGGAGAGTATAAAGAAGCAATAAACGAATATAAAGAAGCTTTAAAGTTAAAGTGTAATGACGAGTTGAGAGCAGAAGTTTATAATAATATAGGTAATTCATACTTTCTTAAAGGAAAACATAAAGAAGCAATAGAGGTATATGAGAAATCAATAGAAATTTTTAAAAAAATATTAAAATCACAAAGTTTAGATAATAATCAAGTAGTTTATTTTAATTTAAGCCAAATATATAATTTAATATATAATATTAGAACTGATGATAAATATTTAAACGAAGCTAATAAGTATTTAGTTAAGGCTAATGATAATAAGTTTTATGAATATATAGAAAAAATGAATTTTAAAAGTGATATAAAATTAAAGATATATAAACTCTTTAATAAAGTAATAGGTTTGAGAGATAGTATGATTTATAAAGAAGATAAGGATGTTGGTCATTATACTAAAATTGGTACATTAAAACATTTAGTAAAGCCCAATATAGAAAATTCGGATATAAATGAAGCAAAGCTAAGATTAAACAATGTTGCCTATATGAATGATCCTACAGAGGGAGAGGTTTTTATTGAATTACTTTTAACAAAAGTTAGGGAAGATGAAAAGTTAAAATATGCTAAAGAATTTATAAAAAATTTATATATTACTAAAAGTGATACTAATAGAGAGATATTAAATCGTAAGAGTAGTGTCTTTTTAACAAGTTTTTCAGAGGCTATTGATACTTCACTTCCTATGTGGGTCCAGTATAGTGATGATGGACAAGGCTGTTGTATTACTATAAAGTCAAGTTTTTTTGACAAAGAAGAAAAATCTTCACTTAGTGACTCGTTTAAAGTTACTAAGATTAAAAAGTCAGAAAAATTAGTTTATACTATTAGTAAGAGTGATATAGGTGATATCAGTGGTTTAGCTAAATATTACTCTAGTAATAATTTGAAACTTTTAACAGACTTTTCTGATACGCCTTATTATGAAAAGAGTAAAGAAGATGAGTGTTATTGTTTATATAAGATACAATATCTAGAATATAATAACGATGGATATTATATAGCTGAAGATAAAGAGGAAAGGTTTAAAGATTTAGTAGAATCTTTATGTGACTTAAGAGAGGATATAGATTTCAATCCTGACCTAAAACCAATTATTCAAAATATTTTAGATCAAATAAGGTTTTTGTTTAAAGATAAAAATTATGAGCATGAAAAAGAGTTAAGATTAATTAAATTTGAGAATAATGGTAAAGTTCAATATACTGGTGAAAATGAAGGTTTTGTAGTACCACATGTTTATATTGAAATGGATAAAGAATTAGAAGTAGAAGAGGTTATTTTAGGACCTAAAGCTAAAAATCCTACGGAAATATCTACATATTTATATTATACAGATAAAGTTAAACAAGTATCAAAATCAAAAATTAAATATAAATAAAATTATTTAAAAACTCCTTGTCTTAAAATTAGTTAGTATTTTTAGGACAAGGAATTTTTAATTATTAAAGGGAATTTAAGAATCTAACATAACCTCAACCAACTCCAAAGGTGGCTCCAAGAGATTAGCCATTTTCTAAGCAATTTTCTTATTATACTTTTATACTATCTAATCTGATATAAGTAAGTGCGCTGCAAAGATTCTAGCATATTTTTCAAAGTCATCCTTTGGTTCCAATAAAGCATCAGTTACAACATGTATCTCTTCCTTCGGATGAATCAAAAGATAGCCTAGTTCATGGGCGCAGACAAGCCTTTTTGTTTTTAGCGAACAACTCTTATTTAGGTGTATAAACCTTTGTCTTTTATAGGTATGAGAATACCCATATATATCACCTAGATCTTCTTCTAGGAGCACGATTCCCATTGCTAATGTTATTTCTAATGGATCCCTTAATCCATACTTTTCTACTAATTGGTTTGCTAATTTTTTTATATTCATATATAGTGGATTGCACCAACTAAACTCCTGATTAAATTTTATGAGTTTTGATGCAAGCCATTCACCTACCTTTCAATATTTTAATGATGAAAGGATAGTGGTGTAATAGGCTTAATTGATTTTTTTATTAGCTACTTGGTTTAGAAGAAAATTTGTTTTTGGCAATTAGCTTTGCCATTTTCATTGAATGTTCTAAGCTTTCTTTAAAAGCTTTTCTTGTTTCAGCATCTAAAATTACCCCTTCAAAGGCTATGTCCTTTTCAAGATTCTCTAGGTTGTTTAGGGTTTTCTCTAAATCTGTTTTTATGTTTAGAGTTTCCTTTTTTGAAAGAGAACCAGTTGCATAAGGAACATTTGAATCATTATGAATTATATGTTTTTCAACAATTACATTTTCAGAAAGCTCTTCAATTTCTTCAAAGCTTTCTTCTTCTAATTCTTCCTTAAGAGGTTTTAGATAATAATCTTCTTCTAGTAGGGTATCATCAAAAAATGACTTTAAATCAAGCTTTAGAGAGGATGCTAATGCCTCAATAGTATCAAAGCTTGGGTTATACCTGTTATGCTCTATGTCTGAGAGATATGAGCGAGATATACCTGTCATTTCAGCCAATGCCTTTTGAGTCAATTTTCTCTTCTTTCGTAGTTTTTGTAGCCTATAACCAATAAACATAAGCCAATTCCCTCTTTTATATTAAGTTTTTATCTGATTAAGATTATCTTGATTTTGGATAGAGATACAGGACCATAAATAAGGGCTTAAGATATCTTTAAATCAAGATAAGTTAAAACAGAGATTTATTTTAAAGTTTTATTATGGTTTAACTAAATTTTGAACTTAGAATATTTAAAGCTATGAAGACTTTATTCCAAGTTTATATATTCTATTTTGGAATTTTGAAAATATTAAAATTTATGTAGCGTAATAATAGTATTTTAGAATAATTTTATGAGGTATTTTAATATAATTATGGTTTTTGGGCGGAGTTTGGCCATACTTTGGTCGTACTGGACGGACTTTTCCTATTTATATAGTATAGGAAAAAATATAAATTACAATATAGATAAAAATAATTTTTATATGTATACAATTATATAAAATAGGAAAAAGTCGGACCTTTTTAAGAAAAGTCTGCCTAAAGTGAGTTATATCAAGCTTTGAAGAGGTGGACAGATATTAAAAAGTCCGTCCAAATTATTAAAAAATCCGTCCATAATATAAAAATATAAAGTTTAGGGGATAGAGTTTATGAATAAAGAAATGGTTGATCTTTTATTAATATATAGTAAAAAAGGAAATAAAGAAGCGATGGAAAAGCTTTTTGAGATTCACAAAGGATTGATATATAAGTATTCAACTAAGTATTTCATAAAGGGTTATGACAGGAAAGATTTAGAGCAGATAGCATGGATTGAATTCATAAATGGAGTGAAAAAGTATGATGGAAAGTTTGAAATAGATTTTGTGGCATTTATAACTATACTCTTAAGAAATAAATATGGAAGTATGCTAAAGAAAAAAGAGTCCATTTTAAATTTTTCTAGTCTAGATACACCTATCGGAGAAGATATTACAATAAAAGATACCTTAGAAGATGATTTTTCAATGGGAATTCATTTTGAGAATAGAGAAGAGCATGAAGCATTAATTAATGCTATGAGCTCCTTAAGTGAAGAAGAAAGAGCCTTTATCTTATACATTAATGAGGAGAGAGGAAACATGCAAAAGTATTATGAGAAACATAAGGATAAAATGAGCTTTAATGCTGTTAGATATAAGAAGAAAAAGATTATGGACAAGCTCCAAAAGGGATTTAAGGATAGAGGAATAAAAATAATTTAGCATAGATATTTACCGTATTTAGAAAATCAAAACTATATAATAAGAAAGTCCTTGTTTATTAGCAAATGCTTATAGACAAGGACTTTTTATATTTGGCAAATGATGATTTAAAGAAAACTTACAAATAGTATGAAGAGTATGTTTAGAAATTCTTTGAGTATATTTGTAAGTTTTTATTACTTTATATATTTTTATAAGGTAACATTTTATAATAGCTTTCTAATAACCTGAATCATCAATTTTCCAATTACTTGTTTTATCTTTTCTTATTAATACCCATTGAAAATCTGTATATGTTGTATCAGGAACTAAAGTTGGATTATCACCTGAATCATCAACATAGAAGTTTGAAAATAGAACAATAACATTTTCTGCTTTAGCACCATTTACTGAACCACGTCCATATTCTAAGTAATCATTAACCCAACTATTAGATTTTTTCTCATCATACCATATTTTTTCAAGTGTACAAGCTGGAAAATCAAAACCTTTTTTCACACGATTTATAGCAGAATCTATTTCTTCTTTAGAAAATTTAGTGGACTCACTAACTTCAATTGAAAGATCCTTAGATATTTTGCTCATATTACAGGCAACTAAGGAACCAATTAACAAGACACAACAGAAACACATAATAAGTTTTTTCATATATAAATACCCCTTTATTCTATAAGTTCTAAATAATAAAAACTAGTTACTGTTATTATACTGTATGAAGTTATCCCATACTCAATAGGTTAACAATATTATAATTATATTTTAACGAATTATGATAAAATATCATTAAGATACTTAATTTTATAAAAGGATTTATAGAAATATCTTTGTTTTAAAATAGTGTTGATTTTTAGAGAAAACTTATTATTAAGTTAGGTTTTAAGGAACAGTAAAAATTAATCTTACTTAAATAAAATAACTAGGGGGAAAGTAGATTGGTAAAAAATTTTTTTGTGTAGTTACAGTATGTTTTTTTATGGAATTTTTATTTGATTCAATAGATCAAATTATGATAAATAGCGAATTTTTTAGGAATATGAATTTATACTATATTAGTACATTTTTTAATGTTTTTTTAGTTGTAATCCTTATAGGGTATTATTCATATCTTTATAAAAAATATGAAAAGTAATTATAATATTGAAAATCAATGAAATATATTAAAATAAATTTTGGTAGTAGTTTTTAAACAGGTGGGTTCAAATTCATGAATCCACCTTTTTTATATGTGTCATATATATTTGACACATATAAAGATAAATGGTATTATTTTCTTGCAGTCACATATATATGACATGAATTGGGGGGAAGAGATGAATAATATAAAAAAATATAGGCTTTTAGCTGGTATGTCTCAATTAGAACTTTCAAAAAAGGTTGGAGTTGCAAGACAAACTATAAATTTAATTGAAAACCAAAAATATAATCCATCTCTAGATTTATGTATTAAAATTGCCAAAACTTTAGGAACTGATTTAAATACATTATTTTGGGTTAATGAGGAGGAAAAAGAGGATGAGTAAATTAGCAAAAACACTTCAAAAACATTACATAGGATATACAGGTGAAAGAGATGAATATCAACAGAGAGTTATTTCTGAAATCTTAGCAACAGCAAACATATATTTATCATATCTTCTTATAATTGCTTTGGTAGGAAGTTTAATATTTGATGGAATTAATCATAGTTTATCCTTTGGAACAGTAGCCTTAACATTATTGCAGGTTATAAATTCATGTTATATTTCAGAAAAAATTAGAAAGAGTGGCGTTGATGAAACTGAATTTTATGATGATAAAAGCTATAGTATGCAAATAAAAAAATTAAAAGGACAGTGTATTATAGGATCAATTCAGTGGGGAATTTTTGTTTTTTCTGTAAGTTGTTATATTTGGCCTTGGATTTTAGGGGAAGCCATTAATATAGATTTATCTAAGGTTATCATTTGGACTGTTACTTCAATTATTTTTGGAACCGGATTATACAGTATGGGAAAATCAAAGATAAAAAGAGTTTATTAGTTTAGGGATTATTAAGTGAAGAGTTAAAGGTAATTAAATATATAGTAAGAAAAAGTACTTGTTTATTGGCAAAAGCTGATTGCAAGTACTTTTATTATTTTCAGAAAGTATATATTAATTCAGAAAGTTATACTATAAAACTTCCAAGCAGATATCCATCAACCTCTCTTTTAGTCTTGAAAAAAGATAAAATTTATACTATAGAACTTTCAAACACTATAAGAGCATCTTGTTAATTAGTAGAATTTTAATGAAGTTTAAAAGTAGTATCTACTTAAAAGAAAGTTAATAATGGGACAGAGATTTTAATTTGAATATTACCCTACATGATGTAAAATATAATCATATATACAATTTATTGTTATAGGGATTTGTGATGAGCGAAAAAATAAAAGGAGATAGCTCTGCTGCTATATTAAGAAAACTCAAACTATCAATTCTTATAATATTCATTTCAGCATTCTTTGCATTTATTACACCATTTTCTCAAACAAGTACTGCAACTGGATTTTATATGACAGGGACAGTATTAATAGGAAGCAAAGTTGGAGTGTTTATAGTGGGAATATTATTTATGGTTTCATTATATAGAGCATTAAAATTTATACTGACATCAATAGATATATTACTAGAAAAGAAAAATGACTAGTAAGTTTAGTTAATTAAAGATATTTCAAAGTAGAAAATTTTACAAAGTAATTTTATTAAAGGAGAGAGTAGATAGCATGTTTAAAAAAGGCTTTTTAATTGAATTAGACAGTATTCCTAAAACTGATGATGAGATTTGTTTAGAGGTTGCAAAATATTGTGGGAAAAATAATTTACCCTTTGAATTTATTAAAAGGACTTCACCTATAGTTGCTATGATTGAAGAGGACAAGTAAGAAATTACAAAAAAATATCAAACTTCTAGAGTGAATTGTTGGGTTTTAAGCTGTAGAGAAGTTGAGTAGATAAAGGGGATTTATCTAGGCTTAATTAAGGGGAATAGAAGTCAATAGTAGCTTAAATATACCAATATATGATGAAACTTTAGTGCTAATTAAGAGGGTATATAAGCTCTATTTAGAAATTAATCATGGTTTAAAACAGATTTAGGTATAAAAAAACTATTAAGCAAGAAGTAAGCAATATAGCAGTTTATAGCAGTGTAAAAAACTTTTGACATGGCTAAAACAGCCAATATCAAAGGCTTTTGATGGTAGGATTTCATTTCAGGTTATACACTGATTATGCAGGAGGACATTTTATGGAGATTGGAAAACAGATAAAAAAATATAGAACAGAGATGAAGCTTTCACAGGATGAATTAGCTAGAGAAATATTTGTATCTCGGCAGACTATTTCAAACTGGGAGAACAATAAAAACTATCCAGATGTGAAAAGCTTATTATTACTAAGCTCTCTTTTTGATGTATCTCTTGACATACTTATTAAAGGAGATTTTGAAGAAATGAAAGAGAAAATTAAATCAGAAGATATTGATAAGTTTAACCATGATGGTAATATTTTTGTTGTATTATTAATATGTACTATGGTATTAGTTGTTCCACTTACAGTATTCATGGGGTATATTGGATTTGGAATTTGGGGAGTTATTGCTATAGCAGCAAATTATTATGGGTTTAAGGTTGATAAGCAGAAAAAGAATTTTGATATTCAGACTTATAAAGAAATTCTTGCCTTTTCAGAGGGAAGAAGTATGGACGAGATTCAAAAGAATCAAGAGTATGGAAAAAGACCATATCAGAAAGTTTTCATAGTAACAGCTGTAGCAGTGATCACTATAGCAATATCAGCTATTATGATGTATATACTATCATAAAATTAAAGAATAAATTTAGTCGAAATCTGTTCTATATAAAAAAGATCCTTGTATATTAGTAATTTCTAGTACACAAGGACTTTTTAAGTTAATAAATATGGACTTTATAAAATAAGATAATCATAAGGTTATAAGAAAAGCTACTATTTTAAGAACTTTTATAAAACTATGAATTAAAATTTACTCATTCTCTCTAATAAATCTACAAGGATTTCCGTAGGCAATAGTGTTGCTTGGAATATCCTTTGTTACAACGCTTCCTGCGCCAATAACAACATTATCTCCAATGATGACACCTGGCATAATTATTGCTCCGCCACCAATCCATGCATTGTCTCCAATTATTACAGGAGCTGTTTGAGTCTTACAAAACTCAAATGAGCCATCTGCCTTTGGTTTACCAAATCTATCAATAGCATTTGTTGGGTGGAAAGCAGTATATATTTGTACATTAGGAGCAATTAAGGCATTATCTCCAATAACAATTTTATTATCATCTAAAAAAGTACAATTCATATTAACTTCACAGTTATTTCCAAAGTAAATATTGTTTCCATAGTCAGCATGAAAAGGTGCAGTAATCCATAAGTTTTTTCCACGCCCACCAAGTAATTCACTTAAAATGCGTTCCTTTTCCTCTAAGTTTGCAGAATCTGTATTGTTATAATCTCTCACTAAATCTTTTGCTTTATGCCATTGAGTTAATAATTCTTCATCACCACAATCATAAAGCTCGTCTGCTAGCATTTTCTCTCTTTCAGTCATATTTAAAACCCCCATATCCCAATTTATTACTTATATACGCCCACATTATACCATCCCTTTATAACCACTACAACCTAAAGGATAAAAGTTAAAAATTTCTTATTATTAATCAATACCCATAATAAAGGCTTTTTATATTCTTAAGAAAATAATCTCATAGTAAGGTGAACTTATGTAATTAATAGAATCTTTAATTTATATATAAATTTATATTTTATTAACAGTCTTTTTAAGTTGAAATAGATAATATTTACCAAATTTATGATAAAATCTATTATGTTAAAAAAATATATTAAATAAGGGGAGAGAAAGTGAAAAAGAATGGGAAAAAAGGTTATATGATAAATTATAAGGGAAAAAAGTATATATAGAGAGCAGTGAAGATGTGGATATAGATTCTCTTAAGAGATCAATGAATTTTAGCTTTACTATTAAATTAATGGTGATTACTCCAATAGTATTCTTTATATTCAACTTAATTGTACTTAACATAATATATTCTGAAATACTAAAGGAAAGTGTTTTTGGACAGAAAAACATGATATATCATGTAGTATTTGTGTTTATGATTTTATGGGCAATATATTTAGCAATAGATTTTCAAGAAAATCCAAATAGAATATATTTATTTTCAGGTGTATTTTGCTTAATTGAATCAATATTCTTTCTTGCTAATGGTGTTCATATACTTTATTTTTTACTTGGAAAAAGTGGTATAGTATATATTGCTATAGGAATAGGTGTATATTTAGCTAACTTTATATTTAATGCATTTCTTGCATATCTCTTTATAAAGAAGAAGTATTCAGAAGAGGACAAGAAGATTACTAGGGTAAGAGTCTTTAGTATTATATTGATATTTGCTAGTGCAATTATATTTAATATTAGTATAAATTCAGAATTTCATAATATCAATTTATTGTATCCTAATTTAGTGGATCCTACAGTCTTAACATATAGTACTTTAAACTTTGCATTAAGTCATTTAATTGTTATAGGTACCATAAATATATACAAATACATTAGTATAAAAAAATAAAATTTATACAATAGCTGATCTTAAAAATGGTCAGCTATTTTTTGTTAAGAGCAGAGATAAAAATAATATATAAAAATTGGAAAAAAATGTTTTTTAATAATTAAATTTAATATATAATAAAGTTATAGAAATAATTTTATTAAGGGGAGATTAGATATTATGTTCAAAAAAGGCTTTTTAATTGACTTAAATGATATGCCTAAAACAGATGATGATATTTGCTTAGAAGTAGCAAAGTATTGTGGAGAAAATAATTTGCCATTTGATTTTATTAAAAAAACTTCACCTGTAATTGCTAAGATTAAAGACAGCAAATATGAAGTTAAAAAGAAATACCAAAATGGTAGATTCATGAATTACTGGGTTTTAAGCTGTACAGCAGTAAATTAAATAGGATAAATATTTAGGGGGATTTAAGACATGTACATGTTTTAAATTTAAGTAGTAGATCAGAAAATTAAACTTTTATAGAACTAAGTAAACTTTAAAATTTATAGAGAAACTAAATCTACTTTTGTAGCGATGACAGAAATTATAAATAAACTTAATGAAAAGTTTTTGAAAGAGAAATCAATATAAATGTTTTGTATGCCATGATAAAACATTATTATTTATATAAAAGGTGAGCTTCTTTAGAGAGGCTCATTTTTAGTTTAGGCTTTGTTTGAAGTGAATGCTTAAAACAGAGTTTTTAAATTAATAAATCAAGATAGTAAAGATACTTTTACAATATGTTTATGGATAAAAATGGGATTAAGTATATAATAAAATAAAGATAAGTTTATTAAAGGGGAGTAGAGGATATGTTTAAAAAAGGATTTTTAATTGATTTAGATAGTAATCCTAAAACAGATGATGACATTTGCTTAGAAGTAGCAAAATATTGTGGAAAAAATAACTTGCCATTTTAATTTATTAAGAGGACTTCACCTGTAACTGCTATGATTGAAGGAAGTAAGTATGAAATCACAAAGAAATATCAAAGGGTTAGATTGTTTAATTGTTGGGTTTTGCATTGTAAAGAAGTAGACTAAAACTATAAAAACTAATAGACTTATGCGAGGATGCAATAATTATTAGAATAATATTAAAAATAAGGATGTTTTATATAAAAATAATGAGTTTAAAAGTTAAACTTAAATAATAAAATTATAGAAATTTAATACTAAAAGAGCAACAAATTTTTGTTGCTCTTCTAATAGTTAAGACTCTTTATTCTTAAAATTAATGCGTATCAATTTTAAGGCTGCAAATATAAAAATTATAGCACCTATAAAAGATAAAATTTTGCTTAAGAAGATTATTATTTCACCTAAATATGGAATTGGAATCTGGGCTGCAAACCATAAAGTATTATTAAATACATTAGACTGCAATAAAACAAGCATAAGTGATCCTAAAGCTAAATACATTAAATTAGTATTTTTGATTTTCATCTATATACCTCCATAATTATATTTAAATTAATAACCAAACTTCTTTTATAAAGTATTTATTTAATTTATATTGCAATTACTTACATAGAATTACTTTAATAACCTAATCTTTATTAAAGTTTGTATTTAAAGTTATAATCATAACCAAGCCTTTTATATTGAAAATTCATTAAAATATAGAGTTTTCAGTATGTTTTATCTTAAAAGATTAACCTTGCTTTTTAAATTTTAACAAGTTTTATGGTATCATTAAAACATACTAAATTTTAACAAAAATAATATAAGAAATAATAATTTAGGAGGGGCAAAAATGATAAGATTGGGGATTGCGGGAATTGGATGCATTGCTGAAGAGTATATAAAATTGATTGTTAGCAATAAAATTAAGGGGTGCCATATTTGCGCTTTATCAAGTAGAAATTTTGAACGTATGGAAAGTATTTGTTCTCAATATGATTTGAAAGATGTTTCATTGTTTACAAGTTATGAAGATATGCTTGAGTCTGGAAAGATAGATATGGTGATGATTTGCACACCACATTTTAACCATCCGTCAATGGCAATTAAGGCTATTGAATCAGGTATTCACCCATTAATTGAAAAACCAGTTGGTGTATTTTCAGATGAGGTAGAAGAACTTATGAAATGCATAGAAAGACACCCTAATATTTTAAGTGGTGTACTGTATTGTAGAAGAACTAGTCAAGCTTTTAATAAAGTAAAAGATATTATTTCTTCTGGAAAAATAGGAGAGTTAAAGAGAGCTAACTGGATAATTACAAACCTGTATCGTACTCAGGCATATCATAATGCACAATCATGGAAAGGTACATATAAGGGCGAAGGCGGTGGACTATTAATGACACAAGCTTCACACCAATTAGATTTATTAATCTGGCTTTGTGGTATGCCTAAAAATATTAATGCCTTTTGCTATTGTGGTGCTGAGCGTGAGATAGAAGTAGAAAATGATGTAATGCTGCATATGCAATATGAGAATGGTGCAACTGCTCAGTTTATAGCATCTTCAAGAGAGTTTCCAGGAAGTAACCGTTTAGAGATAATAGGAAGTAAAGGACAGATAATTCTATGTGATGATCAAAACTTGATATTCCGTGAATTAGAGCAGGATGAAAAACTTTATGCAAATACAACAAATGAACTCTATGGGAAAATTCCATTCAAGGAACAAGAATTTACATTTAATGATGCAGATAATTCAATACAACAGGCTGCTATTGTAAACAATTTTATAAGTTCTATTGAAGGTAATACAATGGTGTTGTGTCCTGTAAAAGAAGCCATAAATTCTTTATATATAATCAATGGAGCTTATTTATCATCATGGAACAATGAGGTAGTTACTTTCCCAATGGACACTAAGGAATTTAGAGTAAAATTAGAAGAAAGATTTTAAACTGATTTTAGAAAAGACAATAGATTTATAGAAGCTTGTAATGGTAATAAATATATATATTTAAAGATAGGGAAAAGGGTTATAAAAAAGAAAGCGAGTGATTGCTTATGAACAAAAAGTTGTTTGGAATGAGTATAATCCTTATAGTAGTGGTATTTTCTTGTTTTTATAATATAAGCAGAAATTTAAAGAATAATCCTTCAGTAGAGAAGCCAATACATAATCTTTTAAATGGATTTTTTAAAATTGAATATGGAAAGGATTCTTTAAATTATTCAGATTTTGTGAATAATCCAGACCTTGTGGAGATGTTAACTTTAAATAAGAAACGTTTTAAAAGTACTACCAATAAGGACTTTAAGATTAAAATAACCAGCATTCATAAAAAAGAAAATGAGAGTTATATCGTTAAGTTTAAGACTTTACAGGGACAAAAGATGGATACTTTAACTGAATACACCTGTTTAATTGAAAAAGAAAATAATAAATACTATATAAATAGATTTATTAATAATATAGCCTTAAAAGATAAAGATCCAGTTAAATTTATAGAAGATGATAATTTATATGGCAACTATATTAAAGATTTAATTATTTCTTTTAGTAAACAGAATCAAAGCACAAATAATTAAAACAGAAATAATAAGGGAGAACATTATGGGGAAAGAGTATTTAAAAGCAAATGAAAATGATTATGAGGAGTTAATTGATTTTATAAATTATGTGTTTAGTCATTCTGGTGGAAGTACTGATTTTCTAAAATTATTACCTAAATTATATAGGAATAATAATAAAATAAAGTACCATCATATAATAAAGGTGGATAATAAGATAAAAGGGGTAGTAGGTGCATTCCCACTAACTTTAAGTGTATTAGATGAAAAAATAAATGTTGTAGGAATAGGCAGTGTATCAGCTCATCCTTATTCAAAGGGAAAGGGATACATGAAAAAGCTTATGAATGAATCCATTGAAGAGATGAAAAGGGACAAGGTAGATATTAGTGTTCTTAGTGGATATAGACAAAGGTATGAATACTTTGGATATGAGCCTTGTGGTCAACAAATAACCTTTAATATCTTAGATGTAAACATAAATTATAAGTGTAATGAAGTGATTGATGAGAGAATAAGCCTTAAATTATTAGATGAAAATGATAATACTATGGTAGAAAAAGCATATGAACTTCATTCTAAGAAAAGTGTAAAAATAGTAAGAGAAAAAGGTGAGTTCTTAGATATATTAAAATCATGGAATTGCAGCATTTATTCTGTTTTTAAAAGTGAAAAATTTATTGGATATATTGCAGCAAATAATGGATTTATAGATGAAATAGTTTTAGAAAACAACAGTGATTTAAATCTTGCCATAGCTTCATACATAAAAACTTTCAAACAAAATGAAGTAAACTTAAGGCTTCCAGTCTATGAAATAGAGAAAATATCAGAACTTATGAAGATATGTGAAAATTACTCAATTACAAAAAACAATAACTTTAGAATATTTAACTATGAAAAAGTAGTTAGGATAATGCTAAAACTAAAAGCTACTTACTCAAAGTTAGAAGATGGAGAATATAACATAAGCATAATAAATTATGGAGTTTTAAAGATCAAAGTTCATAAAAATAATGTTGAAGTTAAGAAGGTTCAAGAGGAACCTAATATTGAACTAAATGAGCTAGAAGCAATTAAGTTTTTATTTTCTCCAATAAAGCCATACTTTAACTTCAATAATGAAGTTCCAAACTTTTTAAATAGCTGGCTACCATTACCTTTATATATAGAAGGTTTGGACTGTGTATAGCTAATAAATTAATACCTAGAAAACAGTGAAACTGTAAGAAAAATTAGGATTTATCAAAGTGAAAAAGAAATGACTAAGGTTATTATGAATGCTATAATATAAAAAATAAAAAGAGGTGAGAGAAGATGTGTGGTGGTATTATTGCCCAAAAGATTGCATAAACCCATGTAAATAAGAATAGTATTAACTTTTTATATATTTGCATGGGAGGAATTTAAAATGAAAGAAAATAAATATGATAAGGAAGAATTCTTTTTAAAGTATGGAGAAATGGCACGTTCTAAAAATGGTTTGCAAGGAGCTGGTGAGTGGTCTGAATTGCAAAAGATATTACCAGACTTTAATCATAAGAAAGTTTTAGACTTAGGATGTGGATATGGGTGGCATTGTAAATATGCTATAGATAATGGAGCAAGCTATGTACTTGGAACCGATATATCACATAAGATGCTTGAAGTAGCTAAAGAGAAGAATAATCATAAGAATATAGAATATCAATGTGCAGCTATGGAGGATTTGAATTTTCTAGAGGAAACATTTGATATAGTAATTAGTTCCTTAGCTTTTCATTATGTAAGAGATTTTGAGCCTTTAATATCTAAAATATCAAAATGGATAAAAAAAGGGGGAGAATTTGTTTTCTCCGTTGAACACCCTGTTTTTACATCTTATGGATCTCAAGACTGGTACTACGATGAAGATGGGAATATACTTCATTTTCCTGTAGATAATTATTATTATGAAGGCAAACGTGAAGCTGTATTTTTAGGAGAAAAAGTTACAAAATATCATAGGACACTTACAACTTATCTCAACATTTTACTTCAAAATGGATTTGAGTTTCAACATATTATTGAACCAAATCCACCAGAGGAAATGATGGATATAGAGGGCATGAAGGATGAAATGCGTCGTCCTATGATGCTACTTATTTCAGTAAAAAAGAAATAGCATATTAAAATTTTAGTCAGTAAATCATATTGAGCAAAAGCCATTATGATTTACTGCTTTTTGCATTTGAAAAAGAAGTGGTAACATGACAATAATAAGCCAAGAATTGTTATGGCAACTTGAGTAATCATTAGAGCATAATAATACTTTTCATTTAAAAATACACTAATTATTGCAATAAGTATTACCCCTAAACCTGTATAGAATATATCACTTCCAACAAATCTAGACACTGCATTCTTATCATGTTTTTCTTCATCATAGAAGTTAAGAATATCTCCTGCATTAAAAAACTTTACTATTCCTCCAATGAAAGTTAGTATTCCACCTCCTAAAAGGGCAAAGATTAATATTCCTGTTAAATCTGGTTTCATAAAAGACTCCTCCCCATATGATTCTAAAGTATTACTTATTAAATAGATTTTATTTTAAGCTAGTGATTATTTAAGATAATTCTTCAACTCTATTTAATTTCTCAAAGAATTCCTATTATCTAAAATATTATGATAAAATATAATAAAATTCAATATTTTACATATAAATGAAATAAATAATAGAAGGGTCGTAATCAAATGAATAAAAAATATTGTGAATTAATTGATGAGATACAAAAGACATTAGATGATAAAGAGGTTAAAAGCAGTGAAGAATTAACCAAGCTTTTAAGTGGATATAAAAAGGCTTTAGAGAATGGAGAAGAGTATAATTTGGCTTGTACAAAATTAACTAATGATATAACGAGTTATGTAAGATATCACAATTTTAAAGCTCCAGAAGCAGTTTTAAACCTATATAATCACTTAGCAAATGTTGCAAGCAAATATAGAGGTATACCTTCATTTATTACATGGTTTTAATTGATGATGTTGATGCAGCACAAGTTAGAAGAACAAAACGCCTTTATTTATTACAGGGTTCTAAGTATTTGAAAGTAGTATAAAATTAAAGTTGAGATTCTTAATAGAAAAAGTGTAAACAATAAAGTTTTTAATCCTATAACTACAAGTTAAATAAAGCGTTTGCTTTGCAATAGGGAGGGTAAACAATAAAGTTTTCAATCCTATAACTTGATTTTAAAAGCTTACATAGAGTAGAGTGTATTTAACTAATTAAGAAAGAAATTTTACCTAAGTTATTAAAATCCTTAACTTTTAATAGTTTAGGTAATTTAATATACATATATTAAAAATAAAATCTAACTTTAAGAAAGAATTTGATTTTTGTAAGGTGATAGTTATGAAGATAAGAAATGAATTTACATGTCCATTAGAACTTATTACAGATATGATTAAGGGTAAGTGGAAAACTATAATAATATGGAGACTTAGAATAGGTGAAACATCACTATCTAAGCTTAGAAAAGATATAAATGGAATAACAGAGAAGATGCTACTTGAAAACTTAAAAAATCTAATAGATGTTGGGATTGTTGGTAAGAATGAATATAGCGGATATCCTTTAAGAGTTGAATATTATTTAACTAAAAGAGGGAAAGACATACTAAAATCTCTAGAAATACTGCAACAAGTTGGCATTGAGTATATGATTGAACATGGAAGAGAAAGTGAACTTGCTGAAATAGGGTTAATTGATTAATACCTACAAAAAAAGTTAAGGCACGCTAACGCTCTTATCTGTGATATCACTTTGTTAATTGATTAATACTTACAAAAAAGTGGGTAATTGTCTATGTTTTATATTAAAGGTATCATAAAGTCATAAAAGAAATGAGGTAATATTGAGCTTAATTTTATACTTGTTTTGAATTATATTTTAAATTCAGTATTGATTTTAAAAGAGGTCTTTGTTTTTAGTTTGGCATTAATCCTAGCTAAGACTTAGGACTATATAATTTAAAAAAATATACTT
This sequence comes from Clostridium sp. LIBA-8841, assembly GCF_057782475.1. NCBI lineage: Bacteria > Bacillati > Bacillota > Clostridia > Eubacteriales > Clostridiaceae > Clostridium > Clostridium sp. LIBA-8841. The sequence goes on from NZ_CM173488.1 coordinate 1,460,951, forward strand.
TTTAGGAGGATGACTTTATGAGAGTAAGCAGTAAAGGAATAATTGATGGAATAATACATGATAAATATGGTAAAAGAGGAGAAGTGGATAAGCATGGAATACCAACTTGTTCATTACCTTTAAAAATAGAGAATGCACCAGAAGGAACTAAATCATTTGCTGTAGTAATTGAAGACAAGGATGCTATCCCTGTAAGTGGAGGATTTTCATGGATACATTGGGTGGCTGCCAATATAACTAAAGATGAGTTAGAAGAGAATGAAAGCAGAACAAACAATGAAATTATTCAAGGATTAAATAGCTGGATTAGCATTCAAGGAGGAGAAGTAGCAAAAGAATTTTGTATGTATTATGGTGGAATGACTCCTCCAAATGAAGCTCATATTTATGAAATACATGTTTATGCACTAGATTGTTTAATAGACTTAAAAAACGGATTTTATCTAAACGAATTACATAAAAAGATGCATGGACATATATTAGAACAAGTTACTCTAAAAGGAGAATATGATAGCTAATTAGTAAAATCTAATAAGTTAGTAAAATAACTTATTAGATTTTTATTTATAATATCTTTTATTTATCCAGTATATTTATCGCATCCTTTTACATGTTCACTGCCATATACGCATCCTGCTTTACATACAACATCACCTACTTGTAATGTTTTTTCTTGCATATTTTTTGTGTTTTTTTCAGGTAAAGCATTTTTATTATCTTTCATATTATTTTGAGTATCTTTACCTTGCTTTAAATCTTCATTATTTTTAGGCTGGTCTTTTTGTTCATTTTCATTTGGTAATGTATCATCAATGTTTTTCTCTTTTTGATCCTCTGTAGCTACTTCATTTAACTTGTTATCTTCTGTAATTGCTACTGAGTTATTATGAGTACTATCATTTATCCAATTATATGTTATTTCTACTGTTTTTACTCCTATAAATATAATACCTAATAAAATTACTATTTTCTTTGCTTTAATCATTAATCCTCCTTATACCCTAAAACTTTTTTCAATTAATTATTATTAAAATTTATATTTAGTAAAGGGCTAAATATTTATCTACATTGTATATGTAATTAAATACAATTTGAAGATACAAATTAAAAACAAAGTGTGATAAATTTCCAAACTAAATTTATGTCAACACATCGAATACAAAAATTCGAACTTATTTAGCATGATAAAAATGAAGTAACCTCTGTTAATGAAGGAATATTTGTTAATAGCAAAGAATTTGAACCAGGGAAGGTAAGAGTAGTAGTAGCTTCATTAGGAACTGAAATAGAAAAAACTTCAGACTTAGTAAATATTGTTAATATAATACTTAAACTATATACTTAGATAGATAAGGTGATGGTATATTAAAAATAAATTAGTATTGTAATGTTCAGGTATTTAATGCGTAGTTAAGTAGAGATATTATACTAAAGTAGCAGAAACTATTACACAATAACTTTATATTAGAAATTGCAACTTTAAGTTGCTAAAAATTATATAAAAGAAATCAAAGGTTGGTGTAAGGATAGGGCTACTTTCCTTTATAATAAATTTATCAGAATATAAAGGGGAAGATATAACATGAGTTTTGGACAAAATATTCAATTTTTAAGAAAAATGCATAAGGGTATGACTCAAGAAGAGTTGGCAGAGAAGATGGGAGTTTCTCGCCAAACTATTTCCAAGTGGGAACTTGATAATACATATCCTGAGATGGATAAAGTAATAGAACTATGTAAACTTTTTTCGTGCTCTATGGACAAATTAGTTAGGGAAGATATAAATATGATTAATGAAGCTTATTCCAATATTAGAATAGAAAAGGTACCCTCATTTACTTTTGTCAAATATGCAGTAATAAGTGAAGATCCGGAAGATGATGCTATGAAACACATAAAACATTGGGCTAATAGTAATGGGATTAATGAGCCAGAAATAATAGGATGGGATTTTCCAAATGTATCACAGGAACAAATTAATGTGTATAATATGCATGGCTATGAAGCAGCATGTATTTTACCTTTAAATTTTGAAATAGAGAATAATAAACTAGAAGTTATAGTTCAAAAAGAGCAATCTTATGCCATTATTACAATTAAGGAACCTTTTAGTGAACCATTTTCTCTTATTCCAAATGCATATAAGACACTTATGATGTATATGGAAGTAAACTGTTATAAACATAAGAATAGTAAAGACGTTATACATTGTTTTGAAAAGGTATATGAGAAGGATGGTATAAGTTATATGGATGTTTATATAGCTATTGAAGATTAGTTTTATAGTATCTTAAGAGAGTAAAGTGTAAAAATTATTTAGAGTATTTACAGATAACTGTATCATAAGTAAGTGATGTTATTCATATTAAGTATTAATATTACTAGGACTTATAGGGAAGATGTAGAAATATTAAAGATATTAATTCTTCTTTTATGCTGAGAAATATTAAGTTAAATACATTGTAATCAGGAAAAAACTGTATGTTTTTTTAATTATTTAAAAAAATAAATAAAAAAGGTTGCAAGTAGTTAAATACCATGTTATACTAAACTAGTAGCAAAGTAGCTAACAAAAAAGTTTCATTTAGATAAATAGTTCTCGAAATTAGAGATTATATATCCATTTAGAATCTTTAATTTTAGGAGGAATGTTTATGTCAGATAAAACATTAAAATGCAGAGATTGCGGAAGTGAATTCATATTTTCAGTAGGAGAGCAAGAATTCTACAAAGAAAAAGGATTTGAAAATGAGCCAACAAGATGTGTATCTTGTAGAAGAGCTAAAAAAGAACAAAATAGAAGATAATTTTAGATTGTTAAAGGTTGTAGTTTAAACTGCAACCTTTTTTTATTATAATAAAATAGATATTAAAATATAAATACATATAGTCATTAGATGGGGGACGAGAAGTATGCAGAAGTATAATGAAAATAATCCAATGCTTGTTAACTCTATGGTGTGTACTATAGATATGCTTGGTTTTTCTCAGATGATAATAGAGTCATGTAACAATAAATACGGAAATGATTTACTTAAAGAAATCAATTTCCTTATAAATAAGAATAAACAATGTATAATTAAAAATAAGTATAGCCAAGGGAAAATAAAAATATATACTGATAATATGATTGTGGGATATCCTATAAAAGATGATGGGGAAGAAGCCTTAAATGAAATATTAGATAATGTTTCAGAATATCAGTTTAATTTAGCTCTAGAAGGTTTTTTTGTTAGAGGTGGAGTTAGTGTAGGTGATTTTTATATTAATGAAGATATAGTTTTTGGTCCTGCTCTTTTAGATGCACATTATATTGAAAGTAATTTAGCATGTTATCCAAGGATTGTACTAGATGATAAAGCAGTAAGTAGACTTAGAAAATACATAAGTAATTATGATATAGCACCGCAGCGAAATAAAATATTAATAGATAGCGATGGACAATGGTTTTTAAATTATCTAAATACAATATTTAAATATTATACTGAATGTAATAATAAGTATGAATTTGAAAAAATGCAGATAGAGTTACTTTATAAACATAAGGTTAAAGTAGAGGAAATGTTAGAGTTAAACAAAGAAAACATAAGGGTTTGGGATAAATTTGTATGGGTAGCTAATTACCATAATTATTTTTGTAATATAAATTTTGAAAATGAAAAAGATCTAAGAATAGATAAGAATAAATTGCTTTCATGGCCAAGAGGTCTTTCAAGTAGAGATACTTAATATTTTTAGATTACTATATATCTTTGAATTGTTATAGGTTGTGGTTTAAGCTACAACCTTTTTTATGTGAAAAATTATTATAAAAATATCACTTAGCAATGATATAGAGAATTAGATCATAATATAATTTATTTAATAGATTTTGTTTTAAATTAGTGTTGATTTTTAAATAAAATTATAGCGGTAAGACGTTTTTTTTATTTAAGGAATACAATATAACTAGAATTACATTGTATAAGTTCAAAATACAAAATTTTAAATTTTGCTTTTTACTTAAAATTATGAAGAACTATTTAAAAATCAACACTCACCTAAAACATAACTTTTTATTTAGACAAACCCTTAGAAAGTAGTGTAGCTATATAATCTATTTCTTTTTCATCATCCCAAGGTTTATTTGGGAACAATGTGTACTTTGATATGCCATATGAGGCTATATTGGTCATTATAAATCTTATTATTACCTCATTAGGCCAATTTACTAACAATCCTTTTTCCTTAAAGTTATCTAAAACTTTATAAAAATTAACTTTAATTTCAGAAGGAATTAGTGTTATAAGTTTATTTCTGATATCCTCACTATACAGAATTTCATTTATGAATATTTTGCCTATCTTATGATTTTCATTTAAAAAATTAATTCTATCACTTATTATTATTTTAAAAAATGATTTTAAATCTGTATGTTCAATCTCTAAGGCAGTCTTTGAAAATTGCTTTGCAACTTCAGGAAATATATCATCTATTAAAAATGGTATTATTGTTGCTATTAAAAGATTTTCTTTGCTTCCAAAGTGTTTAAATATTGTTCCTTCAGCAGCTCCAGATAACTTAGAAATTTCACTTGTAGAAGTATTGGCAAAGCCTTTTTCTGCAAATAAATTTATACTAGCATCTAAAATTGCCTTTTGTTTAGTTGTCATTTTATCATTATCTAAAATTTTGTTTTTAAATAGAGTAACAATAGAATCTTCCATGTTCTCCTCCTAAATAGTGTATTCTATTTCTATCTTATTATATCTTACGATATCTTTTCAATCCTATAATATTTAAGAATATAAATATCACTGCAAATAATAGTAGAATTAGTAAGTCAAAGCTTATTTGTTCAAAGGACTCTCCCTTTATCATTATTCCTTGAAGGGCATCACCTACATAATACATAGGAATAAATTTCGCAATATTTTGAAGTACAGTAGACATATTGCTTATTGGTATAATTCCTGAGAAGAATATTTGAGGTATTACAACAACTGGTATGAATTGCATCATTTGAAACTCTGAGTTAGCAAAGGTTGAAAGCAATGTTCCAAAGGATAAGGCAACAAAGGCAGTTATTATATTAGTTAAGATTACTAATGGAAGACTTCCTAAAATGTTTATGTTTAAAACATATATGGAGTAAAGGACAATTACAAAGGTTTGAATTATTGCAAAAATTCCATATCCTATTAAGTAACCAAAAACTATTTCACTTCTTCTAATTGGAGAAGATAAAAGCTTGTCTAAAGTTCCGCTACTTCTTTCTTTAAGCAATGATATTCCTGAAATTAAAAACACGAAGAAGAATACAAAAAATCCTATAAGAACAGGAGTAAAGGTATCAAATAAATCTGTATTTTCATTTCCATAAATATAATTAGAAGTTATTTTGAAGCCTTCTTTAGAGGAATTATCCTTAGGTAGATTTTCATTAGCATTTTCCTTATTTATGCTATTTGGAAGTTTAGAGAGCATTTCTTGTTGCTTCAATATTATTTCCTTTTCTTCTTTAGCAACCTCTGTTAGTTTATCAATTTCAACCTTAGAAAGAGTACCTTTAAGTAAGGAGTTAACAGCCATGCTTTTACTTGGATCACTGTTTTCATAAGTTATATCTAAATTATTATCAGATAAGCTAATAAATGCAGCTAAGTTATCATCTGTTATTTTATTTTTTATACTAGAATCATCATTGTAGGTTACAACATCTACATCATTTTCTTTTAAGGTCTTTACTATTTCAGAATCTAAGTTATATGTTCCAATCTTTAATGAGGTATCATTTCCATTTTCAAATAAAAAGTTCATAAGTGTTAAAATAACTAAGGGTGCCACCATCATTAAGGCTAGAGTTCTTTTATCATGGATTATTTGGACTATTATTCTTTTTACTAAGGCTATTATTCTCATTATTTATCCCTCCTAGCTTTTAAGAAAACTTCTTCTATGCTAGAAGCATTGTATTTTTCTTTTAAATTAACAGGGCTTCCTTCTTCTATAATCTTTCCATCTCTTAAAAAAACAACCCTATCACATCTTTCAGCTTCATCCATTACATGAGTAGTAACTATTATGGCTTTATTATTTTTCTTAAGCTTGTGTAGTTCTTCCCATATACTTAATCTTAATTCAGGATCTATACCAACAGTTGGCTCATCTAAAATCAATATTTCAGGGTCTTGTATCAAGGCACTTGCTAAAGAAAGTCTTCTTTTCATACCACCTGAAAAGTTTTTAACTCTCTTTTTCTTATGATCTGTTAAATTAACAAGATCTAGAAGATAATTGATGTTCTTTTCTCTAACTTCTTTAGAAAGAGAGTAGAGAGAAGAGAAAAAAGTTAGGTTATCTAAGGCAGATAAATCTTCATAAAGAGCATCTGACTGAGCCATATAGCCTATTTTTTGTAACACCTTTCTATTAGGCATTTTCTCATCCAAAACTTTAATAGAGCCAGAATTAACTTTTTCCATACCTATTATTGATTTTACTAAAGTTGTTTTACCCGCTCCAGAAGGTCCAACAAGGCATAAAATTTCTCCTTTTTCTATTTTTATAGAAATCTTATTTAGTATATTGATATTTCCAAAGTTTTTTGTAACACCTTCAACTATTATTGCTGACATTAATATACCTCCTTATTTATATAATTCACTTAAAGTGAGTAATCACTCACTAATAATATCATATTTAAAAATGAATGTAAATTTATTAGGTGCAATTATAATTACTTTTAATATTTATAAATACTTTAACTAATAAGGTTTTACAGTTATATTATTTATATATAGTTGAAAAAATAGGGGGAGTTATGAAGAAAATTCTTTTAATTAATTCAAGCAATAGAAAGAAGAACACATATAAATTATTAACTTCAATTGAGGATATATTGAAAAACAATGGGTATGAAACAGAGCTTATAAGTTTATCCGATTATAAAATAGAGTTTTGCAAAGGCTGTGAAGTCTGTATATTAAAAGGGGAGTGTTTTCTTAAAGACGAATCTAAGGTTATAATGGAAAAAATAATTGAATGTGACGGACTTGTAATAGGTACTCCTGTTTACTTAAATAATATGAGTGGAATATTAAAATCTTTTATAGATAGAACATGTAGCTGGTTCCATAGAAGTGAGGTGGCACAAAAACCAACTTTACTTTTAGCTAATACACAGGGATCAGGATTAAAAAACACAATAAACTCCATAGAAGAGGCAATGATTCAGTGGGGAGTATCTTTAGGTGGAGCTATTACAAGAAACGGTAGAAGTTTCAATAAGCCCATAGAAGAAAAGGAAGTGGCAGACTTTATTAAGCTAGTAGAATCATCTGGAAGGTCATATTCACCTAGCTTCAAGGAAGTTTACACTTATAATATCCAAAGAACCCTAGCAACTAATGTTTTTCCAGTAGATAAAGAATACTGGATTAATAAAGGATGGATTAATAGTGCCTATTTTCCAGGAACTAAGATTAATCCAATCAAAAAGCTTTATGGAAATGGATTATATAAGTTACTAACCAAAGTAATAAAGCCAATTGAACAAGAATAATAAATTTTAAAATATAAAAATAAGGGCTTCAGAAGTTACTTTTAAGTTTTAAAGCCCTTATTAATATTTAATATTTAGCATATTTTCCATAGAATTTATTCAATTTAGCTCTAGTGAAATTGAAACAAGAAGCTTAAACTCAAAATATCTTAAGAATATTATCTTTACATAGCTAATTAACTTTACATAGCTAATTAACCTCTAATTGTTTATTAAGACAGCCCTATATTTATATCTAGAAATAAAAACTAACCTAGAATAGTACCAAGTACTGCCAAGCCACGACCTAAATTCTCTTCAAAAAATCCAGTAGTGGAAATATCCATATAAAGTTTACCAACTTCTTTGCTAAGTGTTTCTTTATTATTAAATTTCTTAAGAGATAATTGACGTAAAGATTCTGCTAATCTCATTACTTGCTTTTCAAAATCTTTTCCTTTTTCAACTGCATTCTTAAATTCAATTAATATAGAACGCTCATCATCAGGTGTTTCTACATTTAAAATTAAATCATAAACTCTTCCTAATAAATCATTTTCAGCTTCTAATCTTTTTTCTTTTTTACTCAAATTAATTACCTACTTTCTACCCTAATATTAACCTATGTAGATAGGAAATTTATATCTTTTAAAGATTCTGCTTTAAATAGTGTTGACTTTAAGGTAGGTCTTAAGGAATATCTTAAAATCAACATCTTTTTTATCAATATAAATAATTATCTACATATAATTTAAAAAGTTTATTTCCTGAATTTAGAATATTGATTTATTAGAATATAAAACTTTTAGGTTAATAATTCAAATTACTTTGATTATTATATTGATAATTAAGATTTAGTTTTAAAATATAACTTCAAGTAAGCTTCATAGTTGAGTAATTTTTTATTAAAAGTTAAATATTTGAAATGGAAAATTCATAATAAATCATAGCTTTTTAAAGAGGAAAGTAATTTATGCACATTTTTATATATAAAACCTTTCATCAACTGTAAGTTTTATGTTGCAGGGTTATTTTGTATAATTAACACAGATGAAATTAAAAAACAGTTTTTCATAAAGGGGAAGAATAGAGATGGTAGAAAAAATATTAGAAGTGCAATCATTATGCAAATGTTATGGGAAAAAAGGTAACCTTACAAAGGCTATAGATGGAATTAGTTTTCAAGTTGTAGATGGAGAGTTTGTTGGAATTATGGGAAGTAGTGGTTCTGGAAAGACAACATTACTTAATTGTATTGCAACAACTACTAGTCCAACTGAGGGAAAGATTCTTTTAAAGGGTGAGGATATAGGAAGTTTCAAGGGTAAGAAGTTAGCAAATTATAGAGGAAATCGTATAGGATATTTATTTCAAAACTTTGAGCTTATTGATAATTTAAACGGTAGAGAAAACATAATGCTACCAATTGCAATCCACAATATGCTGGGAAAAGAGGATGAAAAAAGAATTGATGAAATCATAAAGTATCTAGAGATTGAAGAAGTCATTGGCAAGTTTCCTTCTGAGATGTCTGGTGGTCAAAAACAAAGAGTAGCAGCTGCTAGAGCCTTAGTTTTAAATCCAGAAATAATACTTGCAGATGAGCCAACTGGTGCCTTAGATTCAAAAAATGCAAAGCTATTAATGGAGAAGTTTTTAGGGTTAAATGAAGAACAAAAAGCAACAATTTTAATGGTAACACATGATCCAAATGCAGCTAGTTATTGCTCAAGAATTTTGTTTATTCAAGATGGAGTTATTTTTCATGAACTTAGAAAGAGAGTTCCAGAGGAGTCACAACAGGATTTTTATAAGAGAATCATTGCAGTAATGGCTCAGTTAGGTGGAGGAAGTGCAAATGTTCTTTGATTTAGTTAAGAAAAACAGTAAGCAAAACAGAAAAGAGAATGGAATTTTCTTTGTCTCCTTAATTGTGTCAATAATAGCATTTTATATTATATTGTCCTTGAAAAATCAAGATGTAATACTATTTTTAAAAACAATGGAAAGTGATGCTATAAGCAGATTATTATTAATAACTCCAGCTTTATATGGCGCTTCACTATTTATTCTATTCTTCCTGGTGTACTTTGCAGGAAAGTATCAGCTAGAGAGAAGAAGTCATGAACTTGGAATGTATTTAATGCTAGGAATGCGTCGTAGCAAATTATTTTCAATGCTTTTATTAGAAGAACTATGGAATAGCATTATATCACTTATTATTGGGATTCCTATAGCTATTTTCCTATCAGAAATGATCAGTATGATTACTGCAAAAGTGGTTGGACTTGGAGTTATAGGACATAAATTTTCATTTTCAATTGAAGCAATATTATTAACAATAGTTGGGTATTTTCTTATTAGATTAGCAGCATTATTAATATTAAGTGGAAGTATTGCAAGAAAGGATATAACAGAGTTATTATCACCTTCTCAAGAGGAAAAACACAAGGTTTATAGTAGAATTTTTATAATAGTAAAGTTATTACTAGGAGCTTTAATATTAGTTACCGCTTATGGATTAGCAATTGAAGGCTATGCATGGGAATCACTTAAGAACATGGGAATAACCATTGCTTTAGGAATCATAGGAACATTCCTTTTCTTTAATGGAGTTGGAATCTTATTTGAAATTATTCTTAAAAAGAGAAAAAATAAAAATGGTTTAGAATTATTTACATTTAGACAGTTACAAGAAAATGTATTTTTAAAATCAAACTCTCTTGCAATCTCATCTTTACTGGTTTTATTAGCACTTTGTTGTTTTGGTTATGGGGTTTCTGTAAGTTTCAATTCAAGTTCAAAAAATCAGCATGTACTAGATTATACTTTTAAGGGAAATGGAGAAGAAATAAAAAAGGAACTAGGTAAAGAGCCAATAAAAGATTATATTAATAAGATCTGGGATGTTAAATTAGGAATGATAAAGGAAGATGGGGAGTTTTCTGCAAAGAATTTAATAAAAGCAGTAGAAAATCAAAAGGATTCTGAGGGAAAAGATGTATTATTAAACAATCTTCAGTACTTTGAATATCCATATTTAATTTCCTTATCAGGATATAATGAGATCTTAAAGACTGCAGGCAAGGAGCCAATTAAACTTGAAAAAAATCAAGTAGCTTTATTTAATGGATTAGGATTTTCTTATGGAAATACTGCAGAAATTTTAAGAAGTGTTCTTAAGGAAAATTTAAATGTAGAGATAAAAGGAGAAGAATATGAACTTGTAGGAAATCTATATCAGGATAATATAGTTACAGATAAATCTATAAACATAAGTTATGGATTGATTGTTTCAGATGAAGATTTTAATAAGCTTATAGATGGAGATTACAGCTCTTATTGGAATGCAACTTTAAATAATAATATTATAGAAGAAGAGGGCTTAATGCAAGCAATTTTAAAAGTGAATAAATTAATTGATAAAACAGGATTAGAATATGAAAGTTATCTACAAAATATGGGAAGACAGCTATTTTATAAGGTGGCAGCTAGCTATACAACAATTTATCTAGCTTTAATTTTCTTGATTATTGCTAATACAGTTATAGGAATTCAATTCTTAATGCAGCAGCAAAAGACAGGAAGACGTTATCAAACCTTAGTGCGCATTGGAGGAAGTTATAAAGAACTATGTAAATCAGCTAGAAAGCAAATAAAGTGGTATTTTTGTCTTCCAATAATAGTTTCAGCAATTGGAAGTATATTTGGTATAAGAGCATTATTCTCAGGAGTTGCTACAGCAGAGATGAAAAGTCAAATCATCTCACTAATGACAATTGCATTACCTACAATTATTATCCTTTGTATAGTAGAGTTTACTTATATTATTGCAGTAATGAGAATAAGCGACAAACAAATATCAAAGCTTATGGATACTAAAAGAGAAGATAATTAAGGTTGAGGCATCAAAACTTAGATATAAAACTTATAAATATATTCGAAGAATTACTGGATTTCACTAAGAATTTATAGCAATTACTTCGAATATTTTACTAAAGCGAAAAACTTCCTTCGGTTAAGTGAAAGTCAAAATTTTTAATTTTGCTTTTTGAACTTATACCTTTGAGCGAAGGGAAAAGGTGCTTCCTAATAATTTTTAACGTAAAATATTCTTCGTAATAGCTTAAATTCTAAAGTTCATCCAGATATTCTTTTTATATTATTTATAAGTTTTATTAATTAGTTATTTTAAGGTGCGCCCCGTTAAGTAGACACGGTATAAAAGACTGTGTCTACTTAACGGGGCGATTTTTTATTAGAAATAGTTAGGTTTACATTATATTAATTAAAGTATATTTTAAAATTATATGAGTAAATTAAATATATATAAATTAATCAGGAGGCAAAATATGAAATATAGGGATTTATCCGCTCCGGAAAAATGGATATTAAAAGGTATCCCAACCTTATTTGTTATAGGCACAATAATGCATTTTGCATATGACTTATCTAAAAATAATCCTATAGTGGGACTATTTGCTGCTGTAAATGAAAGTATATGGGAGCATTCGAAAATGGTGTTAATACCTGTAATTTTATGGTGGGTGCTTTATTACTATTTTAAAGGTAAGCAGTACTCTATTAACAAAAACAAATGGTTTCAAAGTGCACTGGTAACTCTTATTATTTCATTGATAACAATACCTATGCTTTATTATTTTTATACCCAAGCATTTGGAGTAGAGCTTTTAGTAGTAGATATTATAATTCTATTACTTGCAATTATATTTGGTCAATTACTTGGTTTGCACATTTATAAGCATGGTAAAGGTGTTAATTCAAGCATTATTATAATAGTTTTTATAGTGTTAATTGTTATGTTTATGATATTTACTTTTTATCCTCCTCATATACCATTATTCCAAGATGGTATTTCAGGTGGTTATGGTATAAATAAAATGTAAAACTTATATATATAAATTAGAGTTTGTTGAATTTTTGTTATTTAGATTAACAAGTAAAAATGTAACTTTTTTATAAACAATAATAAAAAAATATAAAGAATAATAAAGAAATGATATTATTTTAGATAAAGTAATATCATTTTTTTATATTTAAAAACATTATTTAGGGGGAGAAAATTTATGAATGAACGCGATAAAATGTTAAATGGTAAAATATATGATCCATTTACAGAAGGATTACCAGAAGAACGTGCAAAAGCACATAAACTTTGTAAGTTATACAATGATACATTTGAAACAGAAACTGAAAAACGTAAGGAAATTATCAATGAATTGATGCCTGAATGCCATGAAAGTGTTTATTTACAGGGACCAATTTACTTTGATTTTGGAAGTAATACAGTTATAGGAAAAAATAGTTATGCTAACTTTAACTTTACAGTGCTTGATATTTGTAAAGTTACAATTGGAGAATGCGTTTTTATTGGACCAAATGTTTCTTTATTGACTCCTAAGCACCCACTTTGTTATCAAGATAGAAACCCATATTATAATGAAAAAACTGGAAAAGTCACAGATATGGAATATGGTGCGCCAATAACAATTGAGGATAATTGCTGGATTGGTGGAGATGTAACTATTTGTGCTGGAGTAACTATAGGAGAAGGCTGTGTTATTGGAGCGGGATCTGTAGTAACAAGAGATATTCCAGCGGGTAGTCTTGCATTTGGAAATCCATGTCGTGTGAGTCGTGCAATTACAGAGGAAGACCGTCTTTCTGCTCATCCAGAGCTTTTTATATAATAACTATGATTTGAAATTAAAATAATAATATAAACTATAGCATAGATAAACAAAGAGAAATAGAGTAATAGATGAAAAGTAATAATCTATTTTATGTTCAAAAAACATATGTTAATTTTTATATTCTATTAAGTAATAATTAAAGTGAAGAAGATATAATATCATAAAAGATTAAAAAATATAACTTTTTAAAATATAGTTAAAATAAGACCTTAAGTTATAGAAGGTGCTAAATATGCTAGTAAACCTTTATAGGAATACATAATTTTAGGATTAAAAAGTTATTTATGAATTGAAAGAGGTTCAGTTAATGAATCTCTTTTTTTATAAGAAATAGTTGGGTTTATATTACATTAATTAAAGTATATGTTAAAATAAATAGAGTTATATTTTTATAGTACTGATTTATAAATAAGAATTTGTAGTGCAGATTTTTTATGGGTGGATAAGATATGATATGAAGATTCTGATTTTTGGAATTGTAGCAAGTGGAAAGACGACATTAGCAAAAAAAATTTCTAAAGAATTAAGTATTCCATATTTTGAAGGTGATTGTATTGCATGGGGTTTTTCAGATGGAAAGAGATACAAACATTCTGATGAGGAACAAAAAAGCATTATTGAAAAAATAGATAAAAATGAATCGTGGATAATAGAAGGAACATATCGTAAAAGTCAACAGCTGATTTATGATTTAGCAGATAAAATAATTTTCTTAGATACGCCTTTATATAAAAGAAAATTTAGAATAATAACTCGATTTATAAAGCAAAAAATTGGAGTTGAAAAAAGTAATTATAAGCCAACTTTTGAAATGCTAAAATACATGTTCAAATGGACCAATGATTTTGAGAAGAATAGACAAACATATGAAAGTAGACTTTTGAATTATGAAGTAAATTAATTTGGGTTAAGTCATCAAAAGAAGTAGACAATATATTATTACAAAAGTGATAATTTGAACGAATAGTAATGTTATACTTTAAAATATTTATATGGTAGATAAATTAAATTATCAGTAGTAACTGGAGGAATCAATGAAGTTTATAAAATTAGAATTAAAGTATATAGATGAGGCAGTTGAATTGGCAATTGAAGAATATAAAAATGAATGTGCTAGCAATAATCAATTGTTAGTGAAAAATTACAGGGAAAAATTAAAGGAATCGTTAATTGGTATTTTTAATAGCAAGTATGGATTGATGGCAATAGAGGATGAAAAGCTTGTTGGATATTTAGTATTTGTGGGTGGATTTGAAGGACAGTTTGGAGATGTAAAAGGTTCATTTTCACCATTGTTTGGAAGTGCATTTGCAAGTGAAAATAGAAAAAGAATAGCGTCGATGTTATTTGAAAATTTATCTAAATTGATGATTAAAGATGGTATATTTAGTTTTGCAATTTGTAAATATGCACATGATAAAGAAATAGCAGAATCATTGATATTCAATGGTTTTGGTATACGTTGTAGTGATGCAATCTTAAATTTGACATATATAGATGAGGTGAAGATAGATAGTGGATTTAGATATGAAGAAATTGGCTATCAAAAAGCCAGTATATTATTAGAGCTGAAAAATAGATTTTCTAATCATATGAGAGAAAGTCCTATATACATGCCGAGAGCACACTTAACAGGTGATGAGTTTGCAGCAATTTGTGAGAAAAGGAAAAGTAGGTTTTTTGTTGCATATGATGGTAACAAAGCTGTGGGATATATTGAAGTCTGTAAAGAAGCTGAAACTTTCATTTCAGAAGACCCAGAAGTACTAAATATCTGTGGAGCTTATGTTCATGAACAATATAGAAATGGATTAGTAGCAAGAGAACTTTTAATATATACTATGAAGATATTGGCAGATGAAGGTTTGAAGTATTTAGGTGTTGATTTTGAAACATTAAATCCTACTGCAATTCAATTTTGGACAAAATACTTTGAATGTTATACTTATAGTTTTGTTAGACGAGTTGATGAAAGAATTGCAGATTATTGCAAAAATGAGAGTTTTCACGAATAGCCGAAAATAAAATAGATAAGATTATAGTTAAAATAAGAGTAGTTTTAAAAAATTAATGAAAGATTGGGATGAAATTATGGAGGTTAAAGTAGTTTTAGCTACTGAAGAAAATGCAAATATTATAAAAAATATTTATCCGTTATATTTGTATGATTTATCAGAGGTTTATGGAAATGTACCTAATGAATATGGCATTTATGAAGAGGAACCTATAAAAACATTATCAGAACAATATGATGTTCAAAATATCTGGTTTCAAAAACCAGATAAATTATTTCCATTCATAATAATGGTAGATGGTAAGCCAGCTGGATTCGATTTAATAGCAACAGGTGAATTTGCTCCTAAAGAAATGGATTATTACGTTTATGAATTCTTTTTATTAAGACCATATAGAGGTAAAAATATTGCAACCATTGCAGCAAAAAAGGTGTTTGATATATTTTCAGGAAAATGGGGATTATACGTGGCACCATATGGTATGAATCCTAGAGCAGAAAAGTTTTGGAGAAAAACTATTAGTGAATATACCAAGGATAACTTCAATGAAAAAAGTGGATCAACATTTGATGGAGATAAAATAATATTCTCATTCGATAATGTATAAAAGTAGTTAAAATAATAAAAAGGCGGTGTCTAATTTGGACAAATTAAAAGTAGGAAATATACCTTTTATATATCCAATTCCAGCAATACTTGCAGGTACAATAGTTGATGGAAAAGTTAATTATACAACTCTTGGTAACTGTGGAATAATGAGCGTCAATCCAGCTGTAATATATATTTCTTCAGAAAAAACTCATTATTTAAATATTGGAATCAAAAATAATGGTTTTTTTAGTGTAAATATACCTTCAACTAATTTGGTGCAAAAAACTGATTTTTGTGGATTGTTATCAGGAAATAAAGGTGATAAATCTGAAGTTTTTGAAACATTTTATGGTGAAGTGAAGGATGTTCCTTTGATAAAAGAATGTCCAGTAAATTTGGTTTGTAAGGTTATTAATAATATAAATATTCATCAAATGGAAGTATTTGTTGGAGAAGTAGTAGAAGTTTTCATAGACAAGGACTGCTTTACAGATGGTGAGCCTGATACAGAAAAAATTGATCCATTAATATATACAATGGATAATAATTATTGGCGCATTGGAAGTAAAGTAGGAAATGCATTTTTTGATGGCAACAATTATAAAAAATTATATTAATTATGTGCAGGATAGAAAAATATTTTTATACTAATAGCACTTTTGAGGTGCAAAATTATAAACTATCATAAGGAATCACTAAAGTTCTAAATCATGTATTTGGTTTAGAACTTTTTATTATGTATATTTTAATGCTATGGGAATTTGTGGAATATAATTTGAGTTTATGTTATTATGACACTAATGGATAGGCAGAAATTTGACACTTACTTAGATAGTCACTATTTATATCATAAGATATATAATGAGGTGAGATGTATGGAAAGAGACTTACAAGAAAATATAGTTGGCTCGTACAGAGGTATAAGAAGATTGTTAGGTAAACGGTTTAAAGATAACTTTGTATTATCTAATAAACTTATAAAATACAATAATTTAGAAGAAGCTCTATTAGACTTCACTAAATATGAGAAATTATTAGATGGAAAAGATAATAATGAGTATATACTTAAAAAAGTTATTGCAACAAAATATTATCTTATGTCGTTACTAAATTATGATATTCCATATGAAGAATATGTGAAAAATACAATTGGAGTTACTGTTAAGACTACATCACAAAATATAATAGATGATATAGTGAAGGAAGTTAAAACCAAGTTAGAACAACTAAAAATAAGATATACCAAAAAAGAAATATATGAAAAATTTTATAGCTTTTCAATGAATAGAGAAGATTTAAAAGAATATTTAACAAATGAATTAAAAAGGCAAAAATCTATAGTAGAGAGCTATTTAGAATTAGAATTTAATGATGAATGTATTATAGAGTTTGTAGATGAAAAAGTTCCTTATGGATATTACTTAAATATTGGTGAAGATAATTATATATTAAAAGTCAATCTAAATATGGACAATAGTAGGTTTAATAAGGCAAATTTAAGATACGCTGTAGCACATGAGATTTTTGGACATGCAATGCAACTTTCATATTGGAATAAATGTATTAGAGAAAAAATAATCAATGAAATTTGCGGTTGTGAAGAAGACTATGGGCCTGAAATAATACAGTTAGAGGGCGTAGGAGAATCTATAGTATATTTTGTTTTTAAAGATGAAATAGATTTAGAAATGGAAGTTGAGCTTTTATTAGATAAATTACATCACCTAGTACAGAATAATTCATATGTTATGTTTAACTCTGGATATCCTTTAGAAGAATGTGTTGATTATTACTGTGATAATTACATTCTTAGTGATAGAGAGTCTGTAAGAAAACGAATATTGTTGTCAAAAGAAGATTCATTTTATAGAGCAAATTTATATTCATATGGAAGTTCATTGCTTACTTTTATAAAAATTAGTGAGGAATTAGACTTAAATAAGAGAAAAGAATTTTTTAGACAAATGTACCTACAGCCAATGACATATGATGAAATATTGAAATACTCTAAAAAGTTAAAACTAGAGATAACTTTTTAGCATGAAATAACTAGTTTTATGTTAGGAGATGGTGTTAATGAATTTTATAGATACATATGATGAGATTTTAGCTTGCTTTTCATCAAATGAATTTAATATAGAGCTTTGGGAAACTTATTCAAATATTATTTCAAGGGAATTAGCTAATAAAGTTAAAATTGATATTAAAGATTATAATTATACAAAAGATATACTTCCTGTAATTGAAAAAACTCTGACAAGTAGGGGAAAATTAAAGCAAGTCCATGAATCATTTATAGCAGTTTCAGGTAATATTAGATATAAATTTAATGAAATATTTCAAGAGGATTTTGATGTAGATATTATTTTATACTTAGGGTTATGTAGTGGAGCAGGTTGGGCAACATCACTTGATAATAGAAATGTTATTCTTCTTGGAATTGAAAAGATTATTGAACTTGATTGGTGTGATGAAGACAGTATGTTTGCTTTAATAGCTCATGAAATAGGTCATGTTTGGCATAGAACTAAGGGTGGATGTTTTGGAAAGCAAAACAATATTAGTGAAAAAGCACTTTTTCAACTTTATAGTGAGGGAGTAGCTATGTTATTTGAGCAATTACTATGTAGAGATGAAAATTACTATCATCAAAATCAAAATGGATGGATAGAGTGGTGTGAAAAAAATTTAGTTGAACTAAAGAGAGAATACTTAATAAGAATTACTAATTCTGAAAGTGTAAAAGACTTCTTTGGAGATTGGAATAGTTACAAAGGGTATTCAGATGTAGGATATTTTCTTGGGTGTAAATTTGTTAGGTTTCTTTTAGAAAAATATTCACTTACAGAAATGCTTAGTATGGAAATGGATTTAATGTTAAAGGAATATATTGATTTTTCAAAGTAAGGAAGGGGATTAAGATGAAGAGAATAGTTGTAGTTGAAGATGAATTATTTATGAGGGAAGAGCTTGTTTATATTTTGCAAAAGGCAGGATATGAGGCTTCCTGTATAAGTGATTTTTCAAATGTAGCAGAGGAAATACTTAAGGAATCTCCTGAACTTGTATTACTTGATCTTAATTTGCCAGGAATAACTGGTTTTGAGATATGCAAAGAAATTAAGATGAATAGTACAATCCCTATATTAATTTTAACTAGCAGAGATCAGTTGAAGGATGAACTTCATGCATTAGGTTTAGGTGCTGATGAGTATCTTACAAAACCATGCAATAAGGATAGATTACTAGCTAGAATTTCTAACTTGCTTCGTAGAAATGAAGATAGGAATTATTTTGTTGAGATAAGAGGAGTAAAACTTGATTTGCAGACATATACAATGTATTTTAATGAAAAATCAATTGTGTTAAGTGAGAATCAAGGAAAGATAATGGAGCTTCTTTTATCTAATCCAAATGATATTGTTACAAAAGATATGCTCTTTGAAAAGATATGGGGAACTAAGGATTATATTGATGAAAATGCATTACAAGTTAATATGACAAGATTAAAAAAGACAATTAAGAATTTAAATATGGACTATGAAATCATGACTATACGTGGGAAAGGTTATAAGCTTGTAGCTATTGAGGAAAAGAAAGATGATTAGAAAATTGATTAATATATTACTAAAATACAGGGTTTGGTTTATTGTTACTATTATTTTAAATGTTATGTTTGGAATATTTATTTGGTTAATTAATCCTGAGAGCTTTATCCATATTTTCCCAACCATGCTTATTGGCTCTATTTTAATATATAGCTTAATTGGTTTTATTCTTTACAATAAAGAGAAAAGACAATTAGAAAGAATCATGGAGTTTATAGAAAATCCAGATTTAAGTGAAGAGGAAGCTTGTCTTGAGTTTTTCTATGGTGAGGAAAAAGAGGTTATTAAGTTAATAGGTTCAAGGCTTAGAGAAAAGGAAGAGAAGATTAAAAATCAGGACTTAAACTTAAAAGAGTATGAAGAATACATAGAAACATGGGCTCATGAGATAAAAACTCCATTATCTTTAATGACCTTTATCCTTGATAATAGGAAGGAAGAACTTTCTTTTCCAATATACCAAAGGCTAGAATATTCAAGAAGTAAAATGCAAGAGGATATTGAGAAAATGCTGTATTATTCAAGGGTTAAGGCAGATCATTTAGACTATATATTCAGTGAAATATCACTTAAGGAAATTTGTAATGATGTTTTAGAGGAATATAAAAACTTAATAGAAGAGGAAAAAATTATTATTAACAATGAAGTAGGAGATAGTAAGGCAGTTTCTGATAAAAAGGGATTATCCTTTGTTTTAAGACAGATATTAAGCAATTCAATAAAATATACTGATAAAGAAAAAGGACAAGCTTTCATAACACTTTCTACCAATGTTAATAAAAATAATGGAACTATAGAACTCATAATTAGAGATAATGGGATTGGAGCTAATTCTTATGATTTACCTTTTTTATTTGATAAAGGATTTACAGGAGACACTGGCCAGGAAAGAAAAAAATCAACTGGAATGGGGCTTTATTTAGCAAATCAAGTTGCTAATAGTTTGAACTTTAAAATGGAAGTTTCAGAAGATTATAAAGAAGGCTTTGAAATATCTTTGATATTTCCCATAGTAGAATATTAGTTCAAACTTACTTGAAAAAGTAGGAAGTCTATTTGTTCTTAAGGCGATTATAAGAGCTAAACAGTTTATAATTGAAAATTAATTAAATTATTACAATAAATATAAAAGGTATAAATATATAAGAGATATAAGAGGTGAAATCAATGAGTGAATTATTAGCTACATTAACAGCTATAGGTGCTACATTATTCTTCATAGGCTTTTTTGATAAAGATAAGAAGAATAAGAAGAAGTAATAGTTTAAAATTATTCACACATAAAAGATTATGCTTAACTAATAAAAACTTACTTAAAAAGCAATATATTAAGTTAAGCATTTCTTTTCATAAAATTTATAATTCTATAAATAATAAAAAGGCTTATTATTTGTACATTATTTTATGAACTCAAAAGTAAATAAATAGGAAGACAATTTGTACAGGCAATCACATGTGAAATTACAAGAAATTCATATGTGATTTTTTTATGTTTTAGGTGAACCTTAATTTTGAGTTATCCTTTTGGAATTAACTTTATCTAAAGTGAAAATCAAAATTTTATATTGTGTACTTATCTATTTGAGTAAATGGAAAATATGTATCCTATAAGTGAAATCATCTGATTCAGACTCAAGAAATTCATTAGAATTAAATAATAAGTAGATTAATATAATAAATAAATGATGCATATTGGCTAAAAGGTATGCTAAATTAGAAATTTAAAAGGGGGGGTAACTTTAGTGGTAGTTTTGCATTTACATGTAACATATCACTAAAGGCACAATGAAAAGAAATAATAAAATAATATTAGGATTTATAGTTATTTGCTTAGCAGTAATATTATCTATTTCCATTAGAATGTATTATAAGAATAATGGAGTAGGGAGAAATTTAGGTACATTTAAAAAGGTAATATTAAATGAAAAATATAAAGATACACAGTTTTTCAGCCTAGAAGCTATGGGCATAATAGAAGAAACTGCAGAAACAGGGATATACACAAATATAAAAGGTGATACCATAAATAAAGTTATGGATATATTAAGTGATATAAAGCTTAAGGAATACGAGGGAGTAAAATACAATCAGCAAAATTTTTTGAATCTTAAATTTATTGGAGCTGATGAGGCTTATTTAGAGGTGGTAATAGTCGATAATAAAGTTATGTTAATTCAAACAAATGCCTCTAGTGATGAAAGATTTTCAGAGGGATATGAGATTGTAAATAATAATAATGATGTTATTAGAAAACTAGAAGAGATATTGAATGATTATATAAAGTTATATAAAAATAGTGATACGTAAATTAAAATTTAATATTCAATAAGAGTAGAGGAACGTAAAATCACGTTCCTTTGTTTTGTTGGATTTATGTTTTTATTATTTTAGTGAATTTGTGTTTTGATTTTATATGTGAAAGTAGTTATGATTTATAATATGAATTTAAGGATTTGCACTTCAAAAGGAAATCTGTTGTCAAAAAGGAGTTACAAAGGAATTATATTTAAGGCTCTGTTTTAAACCAATGGTGATATATGGGTATAATAAAAGTAGATAAGTTAAATTAACTTGTCCAATTTTATTATAGTTCGTAATAGTTTAATACTACGAATTTAATTTTTCTTTAAATCCTACAAAAAGCAAGCCTATCCAACCTAAAATCAAGCAAAAAATTGTTATGATTAGAAATGTAAAAGCAGTAATAATTAAATTAGGGTCCTCAAAAAAATAATATCTTATTAATAAATTTATGATAACGGAAGCAATACATGCTATAGCAATCGGTAGTTTGTTCTTACTGACAATCCTCTTTCCACAATGTTTACAAATAAAATGTCGTGCAAATAGATTTTTAGGTTTATGTTTACAAGAGTTTTCCACTATAATCACCTCATACAATTTTTTTAATTTAGTATAAAATATAAATAATCTGTTATTCGCCATAATATACAATTGTTTATTAATCATACTTTTATTATACATAACTTATGGTTTATAATTTCAGTGATAAATGCTAATTAAACAAATATTGGTTGCCTATTTTTAAAGTCCTTTATTATCGTATAATTATTAGTATAACTATAATACTTTATTTATATGGACATATCCAGTTATCAACACTCATTTAAAACAGAGCCATATTTCTTTAAATTTATATAAATAGCTTATGAACATTTAGTCCAGCAGTTTTTATATAAGTTGAGAACTTTTCTTAGTAGATTTAAATAAAACAGGTATTGCTAATCCTATAAGAATAACACCCATAAAAGCAGGAGCAGAATGTCCAAGTGATACATAGACTTGTCCTCCAATAATAGGGCCGATTATTCTTGCTAAAGATTGAAGAGCTTGGCTACCTCCTTGAATCCTTCCTTGCTCGCTGGAATCTCCAGATTTAGAAAGCATTCCATTAAATGAAGGGCCAAAAATTGAATCTCCAAAACCAAATACAAACATCCCAACTATGAAAAAAGGATAGAAGGTGAAAATAGCTGATGCTGCAATAAGAGCATAGCCTATGATTTCAGAGGCCATTCCTAGAATTGCTATCTTTGTATCACTAAGTTTCATTAAGAGTTTTGGCATTATTAAACCTTGTGAAATAATATCCTGTATTCCCATAATAGAGAACATAAGTCCTATTAATGTAGGAGACCAATTAAAAGTATCCATTGTAAATAGTGAAAAGATTGATTGTAAAGATCCGTTAGGTATCCAAATTAAGAAGGCTGAAATAAGTAACCTTTTTAATGTCTTCATTGAAAGTACACTCATAAGTTGGGTAAATGGATTAAGTCTTACAAGAGTGATTTTCTTTAGTCTATTATTTTCATGAAGACTTTCAGGCATATATAACATTCCATAAACAAAATTCAGTAAGGTGATTATTGCTCCAAAATACATTGGTACAGCATATCCAAACTTTGCTAGTAAACCGCCTAGAGTAGGGCCAATAGCTGCTCCTATACCTGCAATTGCGCTTATCCATCCAAAGTATTTAGTTCTTTGTTCCTTAGGAGTTATATCTGCAAAATATGCAAAGATGGTACTTATATTTCCACCTGTTATCCCATCTATTATGCGTCCAATAAATAGCATCCATAGAGAGCCACCTATACCAAAGATTAAGTATCCAATTGAGGAACCTAAAAGGCATATTAAAAGTAAAGGACGACGGCCATATCTATCACTTAAAGCTCCAAGTCCAGGAGCTACAAAAAATACACAAACTGCATAAATAGAGGTTAGTAGAGTAACAAAGAAGGCTTGTTCACTAGCATTGCTCACATAAGGTTCTACTAAAAATGGAACAACAGGAGCTATTATACTAAATCCCATTCCACAAAGAAAAACAGACATAAGACCAAATGTTAAAGCCTTTTTATCTACTATTTCTCCATTCTTTTCTTCATTATATGATTTAGATTTAAACATTTAAATTCTCCTTTCAAAACGTTTATTGTTTCCTTGTCAACAATAATCATAAATCAATTTTGTTTCCTTGTCAACAAAATAATGAAAATAAAAAATGCAGCCCATTCTAAATAGAACTCTGGACTGCTCATGTTATTATATAAATTTATTCAGGTTTAACATCTAAACCAACCTTCTTTATTTCTTTATCTAAATGACTTCTATATTTTTCTACGAAGCTAATCATATCATTAAATTGTTCCTCAGTTACATCTTCAAAGACAGCTTTATCACGCTCTTGAAACTCATTATGAAGATCATCATGAATTTTATTAATTGCTTTTCCTTGTTCAGTAAGTTTAAAGTAGATTTCCTTTTTGTTATCCTGCTTTTGATAGCTCTCAATAAGGCCTTTTTCTATAAGTTTCTTAGTTAATTTACTTATAGCACCCCTAGTCATGTAAAATGACTCTGCAAGTTTCGTTACGTTACAATCTACATTTTTTGCAATATATTCAATGCAATGCACTTCAGAAGGCTTATAACCTTTAAGATGGTCTTCCATCTTAGACTTATTAAGCCAAGCCATCTTGTTAAATAAGTCTCTAAAACCACTTATGACCTGCTCCTCTTTGTTCATGGTTTATCCTCCCATCTCTTCATTCATTAAGAATATTATATTAAACTTTTGTTTCTCTTTCAACAATCTTATTTATATATAAGTGTTGTGGGATTTTATGTAAAAATAAGACTATTCATGGTAATATAATATTAAACTAAACAATAAAAAATATTATTAAAGGCTAAATCATTTTGTTTATATTAAAGGGGGAGAAGGTTTATGAATTCTTTAAAAATAAAAATATTTAAGTATATAATTTGATGTAAATCAATAAATAGTTTTTATTAGTAAATCGAGTTGAATAGAGGTGATAAAATGAAAAAATTAAAGTATATTTCTGTAGTAATATGTGTGGCTTTTATCTTTTCATTTGGTTATAATATCTATCAATATAGTAGGATAAAAGAGACCAAAAAGGGGTTAGCATTTAATGTTACTAAAAATTTGCAAGAATTCGCAGGTAAATGTGGTAACACAGAAAATGAAATGATTTTTACTGAACAATATGGAAATATTGTTGCAGCTCACGAATCTTATTGTATATTAAGTGAAAATAATGGGATTCTTTCTGAGGAATGGGCTTATAGTTTACCTGGATTACTTCTTGCAATAAAAGATGTTATGATTAATGATAAAGAGAAATTTAAAGAAGTATTTGAAGGAACAGATACTCCAAATCTAATGTTCAAAATATCAAATAATTTTGAGGATAGAGAATCAATAAATAGGCTTTATAACCTATTAAAAAACTAAAAATAGTTAATAGGTTATTAATGAAAAATGTGATAGTGTAATAGGAAATAAGTATAGTTATTGAGTAGAATCATTTAATAGCTATACTTATTTTATTATAGTCAGTGAATTGCTGCCTTTTAACAATAACTTAGATAAACATATTGAAAGAACTTATCTTAGCACACTTGAATAAATTGAAAGATTTACTTAGATATTCCTATATAAAATGTATTAAATGGCAAATTTATGATAATATTTTAATGAGATAATGACTAAGAGGTGAGATGTTTGAAGAAAATATTGTTGGTTGAAGATGACTTAGATGTTGGAAGAGAGTTAGCTTTATCCTTAAGAAAATGGGCTTTTGAAGTGGAATTAATAGAGAACTTTGATAATATAGTAAAGGAATTTGTAGAGAAAAAACCAAGTCTTATATTAATGGATGTGAATTTACCTTTTTATGATGGATTTTATTGGTGCGAAAAAATAAGAGAGATTTCAAAAGTGCCAATAATATTCTTATCATCAAGAGATTCAAATATGGATATTATTATGGGAATGAATAATGGTGGAGATGATTATATTACCAAACCTTTTTCTGTGGAAGTATTAATATCAAAAATTAATGCATTACTTCGTAGAAGCTATGATTATACTAATTCAGATTCTTTAATTTATTATAATGATGCGGTTTTAGATGTTGAAAGATGTATTTTTAGATATAAGGACAATGAAATAGAGCTCACTAAAAATGAAATTAAAATACTATCAGCACTTATAAAAAATAAGGGGAAGGTAGTATCAAGAGAAAAGCTTATGATGAGCTTATGGAATGATGATGAGTTTGTTAGTGACAACACATTAACCGTAAATATTACAAGGCTTAGAGCTAAGATAAAGGAATTAGGATTATATGATGTCATTAAAACTAAAAAAGGAATAGGGTATTTAATACAATGAATTTAAAAAGGTTTATTAAAGAAAATATAAAAACTATTTTATTTAATTGCAGCATATTACTGACCATTAATATTTATTTCTTTGTATCAAACTTATTAAAAGGCAACATGGGAGAAATATATTATTTAGATGTAATATTGATAATCTTTTATGGGGTTAGTTTTTTCATTAAATATAAAAGCTGGAAAGAAAGATTCAGTACTTTATATGAAATTATGGAAGATGACAATGATATTAATATAAATGATGTTCAGGGAGAATCGCTAGAAGAAGAAATAATTACTTATATCATAAATAAAAAAGAAAAAAAGTATTTGGATTTAATAGAAAGCAAAGAACAACAAATTAAAGACATGGAAGAATATATCTCTAAGTGGGTTCATGAAATAAAGCTTCCTATAAGCGCTACATCTATTATTTTAGAGCGTATGGAGGATGAGGAAGCTAGTACTGATATTAAAAATGAAATTGAAAAGATCAACTTTCTAGTTAATTCAGTAATGTATGGAAGTAGAGCAACAGCAGCTGCAGAGGATATATTTATTTCAGAAGAAAAATTGCAAGATATAGTAAGACAAGCAATAAAAAATAATGCCTTTATGTTGATAAAAAATAATATAGAAATAAAATTGCACAATCTTGATTACTACATTTACAGTGATAAAAAGTGGGTTTTATATGTTTTAGATCAGCTCATTAATAATTCAATAAAGTATTCAAAGGGAAATGGAAGAATTGAATTTTATGGGGAAGAAACAGAGAAATATATATGCTTAAACATAAAAGATAATGGAGTTGGAATAGCAGAGGAGGATTTAGAAAGAGTATTTAATAAAGGCTTTACAGGTACTAATGGCAGAAATACTACATGTAAATCAACTGGAATGGGACTTTATTTTAGTAAAAAGATTTTAGATAAATTAGGGAGTCTTATTGAGGTTAATTCTGTAAAGGATGAATATACTCTATTTAAAATAAGGTTTAATAAAATATCTGATTATACTACCATTACAAAAATGTAACATTGAAAGTCTAAATGTAAGGTTAAGTGAAGGATTAATTATTAAAAAACCACTAAAATTAACTTATAAGCTGATTAATAGTTCAGCTAAATAAGAAATTTGATTTTGGAGGAAAAAGAATGAGCGAAATATTAAAATTAAGCAACTTATCAAAGGATTATGGCATAAAGGGCTTTAAGACTAGGGTTTTAAATAATATATCTCTATCTGTTGAAGAAGGAGAGTTTTTATCTATAATGGGGCCATCAGGAGCAGGTAAAACTACACTCTTAAATTTATTATCGACATTGGACAAACCTACTAAAGGAGAAATACTTTTAGATGGAATAGATGTTACAAAGGTAAAAAATAAGGAGTTATCCAATATTAGAAAAGAAAAAATAGGCTTTATATTTCAAGATTACAGTCTTTTAGATAACATGACATTAATGGATAACATAGCACTTCCATTAGCATTAGGAAGAAAGAAAACTAAGGAAATTGAAGAAAAAGTTATTAAAATGGCAGAGGTTTTTGGGCTAAAAGAGCACCTTAAGAAATATCCTTATGAACTGTCAGGAGGGCAAAAACAAAGAGGAGCTGCAGCTAGGGCCTTAATCACAGAGCCAAGGGTTATATTTGCTGATGAACCAACAGGAGCTTTAGATTCTAAATCTTCTATTGATTTATTAGAATGCTTAAAGAAAGTTAATGAAGAAAATAAAGCTACTATAATAATGGTTACACATGATGCCTTTTGTGCAAGTTATTCTAAAAAAGTTTATATGTTAAGTGATGGAGAATTTAAGTGCCAATTAAATAGAGGGCAGGATAGAAAAGAATTTTATGGAAAGATAATTGATTTATTAGCAACTTTAGGAGGTGCTAAATAATGAGTATATTTTCCATTGCCTTTAATAACTTTAAAAATAATATAAAGACATACAGTATGTTTTTTATATCAATGATATTTTCAGTAATTATTTTAAATAATTTTATAATACTTATAGATGGAGAGGCATTAAATATTTTAGGTGAATTTAATGCTTCCTATACAAAAATGATATTAAGAATGATAAGTTTAGTTTTAGGAATTTTTATGTTTTTCTTTATATGGTACACATCAAATGTATTTTTAAGAAATAGAAAAAAGGAAATAGGGCTATTTACTTTTATGGGAGTTGACTTAAGGACCATCGGCAAAATATATTTTACAGAAATGATGCTAATTGGACTATCTTCATGTGCAATTGGAATAGGGGCTGGGGTATTATTTTCTAAGTTTTTTCAAATGATAGTTTTTGCAGTTGCTAACTTTAATGTGGATGTTAAGTTTGAAGTTACAGTCAATTCAATAGTGGTTACATTTTTAATATTCATGTCTATATTTTTGTTAATGAGCATTAAGGGATTCGTTAATATTGCAAGTAGTAAGGTAATTGATCTTTTAAATGATAGCAAAAAGACAGAAAAAATGCCTAAAATAACTGTGTTTACTTATATTATTGCTATTGTATCCATAGGATTGATTACATATGGATATCACTTGATCTTTAGCTCTAAAATGAATGCTTTAAAAACATTGATTTTAGTTTGTATAGGTACTTATGGATTATTTTATGCTGCTATTCCAATAGTTCTTAATTCTTTAATTAACAATAAAAATATATTATATAAAGGGGAAAATATAATAACTATTAATAACTTAGCTTATAGAATAAAGAAGAATTGTACTACTTATGCTACTATAGTTATTTTAACAGCATGTACAATTACTGTCCTAGGTACATCAGTATCCATGAGAAAGCTTTATTCAATGAGCGAAGAAAATGATCAATTGTTTTCAATGTCTTTTTCTTCTTCAAATGCAATGAATAATGAAAAAATATCAGAGGAAGTTACAAAGGTTTTAGGAGAAAAGAAATTTGACTTAAACACTGATGTATTAATGGTTAAAGATAATATTCAAAATGGGGAACAAAAGTATATAGTATTACCTTATGATAAATTCACCAGTATATTAAAGAGTAATGGATATGAAAAAGACTTAGAAAAGGTTAATAAAGAAATGGTGCAAGGAGATAAGGTAATATATATTCAGCGCCCAGGAACATTATTAAGTTTAGTTAAGAAAAATAATGTTACTGTTGGTGATAAAACTTTTGAAGTAAGTGAAAGTGATATAAGATTTAAGGTTTTAGGATCATTAATTAACTATCCTGCAGTGGTTGTTAACAATAGCCAATATGAAAAGCTGAAAAATAGTGGTGAAATGATAAATTTTTATGGCATTAAAGTAAAAGATGACAAAGAATTATTAGATAAAGATATATTAAATAAATTAGGCGCTGGATTAAAGCCTTATTTAACAGATGATGTCAACTTTCAGGTAGGTATATATGAGACTGAAAATGTAGCATGGTTAAAGCTTGTCTATGCAATTGGAGCATTTCTATTTTTAGTATTTATACTTGCAGAGGCTAGTATAATTTACATTAAGATATATAGTGATGCAAATGATGATAAAGAGAAATATAAAATCCTAAAAAATATAGGAGTGTCAAAGAAGGACTTAGGAAGAGCAATCAGAAAGGAAGTTTCATTGTTTTATATACTTCCACTATCAATAGGGCTTCTTCATAGTTTCTTTGCAATACAAGCTTTAGGAAAATTCTTATCAGAAAACTTAAATCTAACATTTATTATAAGCGTATTAGTATCAATATGCATATTCTTTATAAGTGCAATTATATCTAATAAAAGCTTTAAGAGTATTGTTAAGGTATAAATTGAATATAGAAAATAATATGTAGAATATAGAGTTTCTTAACAGTAAGTTTTAATGCAGTTAAGGAACTCTTTTTTATATTTTAACTGTGATAATGTGACATCATATAAACTTGCTGAAAAATGTGGCTTTGAACTATTTGAGAAAAGAACTCCAATTAGTCATAAGCAACCTAATATGGAAGGTGAGAGTTATTTTTACTATCGTAAGTATAGATATAAATTAACTCGTATTTTTTTAGAATTTATAAAGATTATTATATATAGTTAATTATGATAGTTTATTGCTATATATATTCAATATATATTTAATATATAATTAAAAAGTTTATTTGAGAAAAACTGATTAACTAAATTATAATTGCGAATATTAGTAAAATTTATTTAGGATATGATAAAATTTTAATGTTATAGGTTATAAAGGTGTTTTTATAAAAATATTAATTGTTTTGTTAAAAAAATCTATATAATAAATTAATATTTTGAAAGGGTGATTTTATGGGAAGAGGAAAGAAAAAAAGAAAAGCTAAACTTAGAGAAAAAAGAAGTTTAAAAAGAAAAAAAGGATTAAATACTCCACTCAATTTATTTAATAATATATTAAGACCACTTAGAAGCAACTTTTATTATGATGGAACTATTCATAATAAAAGTTCATCAGAAAGTTCTTTTTACAATATACGGTTTAAAAAAGTAAATATTACTTATTGTAAGTTTAAAAAAGTAAAATTTAAGGGCATTGATTTTATTTTTTCTAACCTTAAACATAGCAGCTTTGTAAATTGTTCATTTGAGGATACTGTATTTTTTGCTACAAATATAAAATATGTTAAATTTAAAAACTGTACTTTTAAAAACGTTTATTTTTTTAATATAGATATAGCTAAATTTAGTAGTATAGATTATTTAAACTCAGAAATATCAGTAATAAATGAATATCCTAATTTGACATTAAGTCCATTATTAATTAGTTCATTAAAAAAATTTATCACAGAATGAAAGAATTTTTAAAAATAGAGTGGTTCATGTTACGAGAAATAAGCCTAATTATTGGATTATAAGTATTTTGTTAAAAGACTTTTCTCAATATGAATTGGCTAAGGGATTTAATAAACTTTCACAGAATAATAATCATAACAGCAATAAGGACTTTTTTACATACTCAAGTTTTAAAAATTTTCTTTATAAATACTTGAATAAATGTTAAGAATTTCATATAATTATAATTGTCCTGCCTCGGAATCAGGAAACTGATGAAACACTAATGGAAGTTACGGGGACTAGTAAACATATTAGTTAGTATTCAAGGAGGGATGTCTATGATAGGAAATATTTGTACTGTTTTAGGATGTTTATCATTAATTATTGGTAGTGCCGTTATTCCTTATTTTTTAAATAGTTGTCCTCCTCGATTACTCGAGGTTTAAGTTTGGTAGAGTTAATATAAGAATAATACAATATTTAATGTTTTGCTTTGAAATTATCATTAAAATCAATAAAAATAAGGAACTATATGAAAATAAATATTCATATAGTTCCTTTTAAATTTACTCTGAAAACTATAATAGTTATCCAATAATATTAAAAGATATAGATAATACAAATTACATATTCTGAAAGATTAATTAAAATAAAAGAAAGTTTTTACTGAAAATAGATTTTAATAAATAACGTATAATATGTTATTTTCCAATTTACTCATAGTACTAGTTATATATTTATATAATTTACTGTAAGAGTATTTATATGAGAAAGGTTACATTACTTATATGTATACATAAATTAAGTAGGTGTGCAGGTAGGTAAAGAAGAAGGGTAAGGAGGATAGTGTTATGGTAGAAAGAAAATGTCCAGTCACAGGAAGAACAAGTAAAGCAATGGCAGGTGGTGGAACAACTAATGAATATTGGTGGCCAAATCAGCTTAGGCTTAATGTTCTTCGTCAAAACTCAGAGCTAAGCAATCCTATGTCTAAAGATTTTAACTACGCTGAAGAATTTAAAAAGTTAGATTATTATGAACTAAAGAATGATTTATATAAATTGATGACAGATTCTAAGGAATGGTGGCCTGCTGATTATGGTCACTATGGACCATTTTTTATACGTATGGCTTGGCATAGTGCTGGAACTTATAGAATTGGTGATGGCAGAGGAGGCGGAGGTCAAGGATTGCAACGCTTTCCACCACTTAATAGCTGGCCAGATAATGTGAATTTAGACAAAGCACGTCGTTTACTTTGGCCAATTAAAAAGAAATATGGGAATAAAATATCTTGGGCTGACCTCATAATATTGACAGGTAACTGTGCATTCGAATCTATGGGATTAAAAACAATTGGTTTTGGTGGTGGCAGAGTGGATGTTTGGGAACCACAGGAGGATATTTACTGGGGTAGTGAGAAAGTATGGCTTGGAAATGAGCGTAATAAAGATGACAAAGAGGATAAAGAACTTGAAAATCCTCTTGCTGCTGTACAAATGGGCTTAATTTATGTAAATCCAGAGGGACCAAATGGAAAACCTGATCCTACGGCATCAGTTAATGATGTAAGAGAAACATTCTCTCGTATGGCAATGAATGATGAGGAAACTGTTGTTCTTATAGCAGGTGGACATACTTTTGGTAAATGTCATGGTGCTGCATCACCTTCATATGTTGGACCAGAGCCAGAAGCTGCGCCTATTGAACAGCAAGGATTGGGGTGGCAAAATAGTTATAAAACTGGTAAGGGGCCAGATACAATAGGTAGTGGAATTGAAGGTGCATGGAAAGCAGAGCCTATAAAGTGGACAATGGGTTACTTAAAAACATTATTTAAATATGAGTGGGAATTAGTTAAAAGTCCTGCAGGGGCATACCAATGGCTAGCTATAGATGTAGATGAAGAGGATATGGTAGTTGATGCCCATGATCCATTTAAAAAGCATAGACCTATGATGACTACTGCAGATTTAGCACTTATTAATGATCCTATGTATAAAGCAATAGCAAGGAATTACCTAGATAATCCAAAAAAATTTGCTGAGGATTTTGCCAAGGCTTGGTTTAAGCTAACACATAGAGATATGGGACCAATATCAAGATATCTTGGACCAGAAGTTCCAAAAGAAAGATTTATTTGGCAAGACCCAGTACCACAAGTTAACTATAGATTGATTAATAAAAAGAATATTTCAGAACTTAAGAAAAATATTTTAGATTCAGGATTGGGAATATCAGAACTTGTTACAACAGCTTGGAAATCTGCATCAACATTTCGTGGTTCAGATAAGCGTGGAGGAGCAAATGGGGCAAGAATATGCTTAAAACCACAATGCCAATGGCAAGTTAATGAGCCAGAAAGACTTAAGAAGGTTTTAAATACCTTAGAAAGAATTCAAATGCATTTTAATATGTCACATTCAAAGGGAAAGAAAGTTTCTTTAGCTGATATTATTGTATTAGGCGGATGCGTTGGTATTGAAGAAGCTGCAAAAAATGCAGGGCATAATATTACTGTTCCTTTTACTCCAGGACGAAATGATGCAATACAAGAGGAAACAGACATAAATTCATTTAGTGTTCTTGAACCTAAGGCAGATGGATTTAGAAACTATGTAAAAGATGAATATGCAGCAACATCAGATGAAATGTTAATAGATAAAGCTCAGTTATTAAACTTAACTATTCCAGAAATGACAGTGTTAATTGGTGGTATGCGCGTGCTAAACACTAATTATAAACAATCAAAGGATGGGGTGTTTACAAAGAGGGAAGAATGTCTTACAAATGATTTTTTTGTAAATCTTCTTGATATGGATACAATGTGGAAAGCCATGCCTGAAAGTAAAGAAAGATTTATAGGCTTTGATAGAGAAACAGGTAAGGAAAAATGGACAGCAACAAGAGTAGACCTTATCTTTGGCTCAAATTCACAACTTCGCGCAGTTGCTGAGGTATATGCATCTAATTGTAATGAGAAAAAGTTCATAGAAGACTTCGTAGCTGCATGGAATAAAGTAATGAATGCAGATCGCTTTGATGTTGAAGAAGAACAGTGAATTTAACTTTACTATATATTATAAAAAAATAAAAATAACTCATTTACAGTTGTGTCAGAGAACCGTACTATAAATAAATGAGGGTTATAATAATATTAACCATTGATAGTACTTGCTTAAGGCTATCTTTATAGGTTAAAATACCGTATCATAAGTAATTGAGATTTTTATTAAGCTTGGATAATTGAATATATGTAGAATATAGAGTTACTTAACAGCAAGGTTTAATGAAGTTAAGTAACTCTTCTTTATATTATTTACTGAGAATTACAGTAATATCTATAATAGTATAATTTGTTTGAATAATTTTATAGTTTAAGAAAATTATTAAAGTATTTTGTACTATCATAAAATCTAGAATTTTTTATGATTTTTTTAGTTATACATTATAAATGACAAGTTATGCATTTTGTATTGTAATTAATTTCTTATAATGTAAAATATAATCAAAAGAATATATAACTTATTGTTAGGGGGATTTAGAGTGAGTGAAAAAATAATTGGGAAGAATTCTACTACTATATTAAATAAACTTAAAACATCAATTATTATATTTTTCATTTCAGTATGTTGCATGCTTGGTGGATCATTTTCTCAAACTACATCTGAAATTGGATTCTATATATCTTGGTTAGTATTAATATTAGGAGTTATTGGCTTGTTTATAAGTAGCATATTATTTATGGTTTCTATATATAAAGCTTTAAAATTTATTTTAACTTCACTAGATATATTATTAGAAAATAAAAAATAACTAGGAAGCAAGAGGCTAGTAAAATAGCGGTTTGTAGAAGTGTAACATACTTTTGACATTCCTAAATTAGGCAATAGTTAAAACTATTTTATATTAAAAAAACAGGAGGAGACTCCTGTTTTTTAGTTTTCACTTATTAATTGTTTTACAGCAGGAATATCTGCAGGAGCCCATGAAAGAGTCTCTAAATAATCTACTGGAAGCCACATAAGTTTCGCATGCTCACTAGCCTTTGGTATTCCATTCACAAGTTTACATCTTAATGTAATTAAGTTAACTATAACTTTTTCATATTCATGAGTATTATCATTAAATGTAGATATGTATTCTATGTCACAATCTAATTCTTCTTTGATTTCTCTAACTATAGCTTGGCCTAAAGTTTCTCCTTCTTCAATCTTTCCACCTGGGAATTCCCAAAACTTAGGCATAGACATATCTTTTGATCTTAAGGCACAAAGAATTTCTTTATTTTCATTTTCAATTATAGCGCCAACTACTTTTACTATTTTCTTCATAATCTTCACCTCGAAGTTTATTTTATCATAGTTACAAATTAGATCAAATTTTATATAAATATATTTTACGTATTATTTTTAGTATTTAATACTCTTTAATAGAAGAGGTCCAGTTATACTTAAAAAGTAACCAGTTATACATAGATTATTGAAATAACTTAAATGAAGTTGTTATACTTTTGTTATCTTAGAGACATTAGCATTAGGAGTATTTACCCTAATAGTAAATGTAAAAGAAATAATAAAGAATGAATTTAAAATTGAAAAGTTAAAGAAACATTACAATAATTCTAAGGGGTAGATAAAAATGGATGGAAATCTATATGTTGATATAAATTATATGAGGGTTTTTTCAATAATTTTAAATGTGTTTTTATGGATAATAATAATTTATTTTATTACTAAATTTATTAAATCTAAAAAAGATAAGAAATAACAAGACTATTAATATCTAAGAGAGAAAGTAGTATTTACAAAGAGTTTGTTGGTTATATTTGGATAGGTAATGTAATATTAGATTATCTGAATATAAAGGGGAGAGGTTTATGTTTGCAATATTAGGGGCAAGCTTATTTTTAGTTATAGCTGTACTTTCTGTTTTAGTGGCTTTAGGTTTACCACTAGGTGAGTTTACAATGGGGGGACAACACAGAATACTGCCTAAAAAGTATAGGGTTATGGCAATAATTTCAGTGGTGATTCAGCTTTTTGCTAGTATTATTATTTTACAAGCAGGTGGCTTAATTCCACTATGGTTTTCTATTAAGGTAACGAAGTATATTTGTTTATTTTTTGCTTTTTATTTATCTTTAAACACTATTATGAATTTAATATCTAGAAGCAAAAAAGAAAAATATGTAATGACTCCATTATCCTTTGTCGCAGCAATATGTTTTTTTGTAACTGCATTTAAACTTTAGTTTTTTTAGTATAATTTTTTACTTAAGGCTTAGGATACTAATACATGTCCTAAGCCTTAAATAAATAATATTAGAGTTTGATTTCCTATTAGTAGAAATACTAAGAGTAAAGAGTTTTCTTAATTAAGTATTTTTAAACTACTAAATAAATTAAAAATTTGAATAAATTTAATTGGTTTAAAGTGTTAGATAAAATTAAGAAGGACTAAAGTGTTAGATAAAATCAACAATTATCTGAAACAAAGCCTCAGAACTTATTTTCTAGCCAAATAGAGTTCTATAGTATCATATATCTTTAATGAATTATTGTTTTCTAAAATAGCTTGCCTAATCTCTTTTTCAAATTGTTCTTTTATCTTTGGATTCATGATTCTATGATCTGAGTAGGTATTTAATAGAGATATATAATCATAGGAATTAAAGATTCTAGTTTGGTGATATAGTTTAAGTTTAACATCCTTAAATCCATATTTTTTTAGCCTTTTTAAAAGTTCTTTATAATGATTTTCATCATTTTCTATAGGTTTAGTATTTGAAGGCTTATACTTTTCATATATGTCTTGAATTCTTTGGTGCAATAAATCATCTTTACGTCCTATGAATGGCTTATTCCAAAATAATGCTAAAGTTCCATTAGGCTTTAATAGGTTAAAAGCTTTTGGATAACCTACGCTTTCATCAATCCAATGAAAAGCAGTAGCAGAATATATAAGGTCAAAGGTGTTAGAATTACACTTAAAGTCTTCAAAGGAAATATTTTTGATATTAAAGTTTTTATAGTCTTTAAATTTATTTTTTGAAAACTCTGCAAGATTTTCACCAAGTTCAATAGCTGTTAAATCACATTCAGTACTAAGAAAGGGAAGAGTAGCTTGACCAGTACCAATCCCAATTTCTAAAGTCCTTTTATTCTTATCTAGTTTTGAATAGTCAATAACATCACTAAACAACTCTTTGCAATAGGTAGGTCTCCATTTATCATAATTACTAGCATCCTCATTAAATGTAAAACGCTTATCCATAACACACCTCCTAAATTTTATATTTGTTTTATTTAATTTTATTATATTATTCCTTTATTTGAAATTAATTTAAGACAAATAAATTTCTCTAAGTTAAGTATATAAACTAAAAATACAATAAGAAAATATAGGATTATTACTTTATTAACAGTTTTACTATATAATGTTAATAAGGAGTTAAACATTTATAATAGAGATTAAGTTAGGTTTGAATGGCTATCTAAAAACTAACATTCACATAAAAGATAGCCTAAATTTAATATTTGATATACTTAGAGCATTTATAAAGGTTTAAACATAAATAGAGGAGGACGAGTTATAGTGTCAACTGCAGGTGAAAATTTAAAAAATAAGTTACATAATGATAGCACTATTCCAGATACCGTTGAGAGATTAAAGGTTTTATCAATGGGGAGTGTTTATCCATACGCACCAGAATTAAGCAAACTTATAAGAGAAGAAGAGGACAAGGAAACAGAGTGGTTAATGGTTATAAAGGCTTATTTAAGTTTAGATTCATCCATAAGGTTTACTGAAAGATATAAGAAGAGAAAACTCTTCAAAAGTGCATTAAAAAATTCTTGGGGAATAAATGATAAACATGAATTAATAGATCAGATGAATTATTTGCTTGACGGTACTAATTCTCAGTACGCCAACATCCAATTAAGTATTTATTGTGAATTAATACATAAAAATCTAGAAATTACTTCAAAAAATATAAAGAAAACAGAAACATTTAATAAGATTTATGGGTATGAGGGCAAAAGTGAAGATGGCTACGAACAAATAGTAAATTATTTAATGGGAGCATTAGAGATTATTGATTTAAATAGCCACAATCTTTTAACTAAAAGCTGGGTAAGGGGCTTTGACTTATCTAGAGTGGTTCATCTTGTAAAAATGGGATATGGTACAGGCTTAATATCTGAAAATGAAGCTTGGACAATCATTGATAACCTTTATGAGGAATTTCAAAATTTTGATACTTATTATGAATTCTTTGCAAGCAATGAATTAGGAAACCTACTATTTGAGTATGATAGAGAATTAGATTCTAGAAGGAATCTAGAAAATAGAATTAATGCCTTAGTGCCTATTTTACTAGATATACATACCCCATTTAGATATTTACAGATTTCAGAAGATAATCCAGAAGCACCAGCAATTATATACAGAAAGATTTTTAATATAGAAGAGATAAAAAAAGTTTAATATATAAACAATAATTTATTATAAAAAATTAAGGAGGAATAACCAATG
This sequence comes from Clostridium sp. LIBA-8841, assembly GCF_057782475.1. Lineage (NCBI taxonomy): Bacteria > Bacillati > Bacillota > Clostridia > Eubacteriales > Clostridiaceae > Clostridium > Clostridium sp. LIBA-8841. Next base: position 1,499,442 of record NZ_CM173488.1, read on the forward strand.
CATAATTTAAAGTGGCTAAATTGGACTGTTTATATGAATATAATTATTTTAATTATGTTGGCTATCTTAGCTATTTCACTTGATAATATAAGCATTGTATTAATCTTGAACTTTATTCTTATAGGAAGTTTAAATTTTGTAATTTTGAAAAAATGTACTTTTATAATAGGGTTGAGTTAGGAATAAAATTAATTATTAAGAATTAGGGGGGATATACATGGATATTAACAGTATATGGATAATTTTTGGAGTGGGTATGCTAATGATTTTAGTTAGTGTTATTACTCAATTAAGAAGTGATCTTATGCGTATAAGGTCAACTTTAGATAGAATTGCTGAAAAGATAGGAGTACCTGATATAGTAACTAAAGAAGAAAAAGAGGAATTAATGAGACTTATTTTAGAAGATAAAAAGGTTGAAGCAATAAAAAAATATAGAATTATTACAGGGCTTGGCTTAAAGGAAGCAAAAGAATATATTGATCAGCTTAGTGATATGGAGAAAATGGAATAATTTAAGTAGACTTAAACTGTAGTAATGGATTAAATGATGAGGTGGCTAAAGAGATAGTTGATTATGTAAAAGGAATTTAAGCTTTTTTATTTAGTATAGTTGAGGAGAGAGGGTTGCGGAGTTAATAAAGGTTAATTGTAAAGAAAGGCTTGGTTAAATGCATAAAAAAGAGAAATTAAATAATTTGTTTATGGGTTTCTTATCCCTTATTGTAGCTTTGCTTTTATTTGTTGAAGCAAAGCCAGGAATATCAAAAAATACTTTAATAGCTATTTCAATTGTTAACAATATTATTTGGGCAATATTTTGTGTTGATTATTTTAAAAGACTAATCCGTAGTAAGAACAAAAAGTATTTTATATTGCATAATAAAATTGATTTAATATCTATAATCCCAATTGAGGGAGCTACTATACTTAGAATAAATAGATTCTTTAGATTACTAGGGATTCCTAAGAGAGTTAAGAAAAATTTCAATAAGTTTATAAAGACAAATAATTTACACTATATGATATATTTAGTTATAATAGTCGTTTTGGGAGGAGCTATTTCTTTATCTGTAGCAGAAAATATAAATATAGGTGACGCTATTTGGTGGAGTATAGAAACTGTAACAACGGTAGGATATGGTGATATTATTCCAAAAACCATATTAGGTAGAACAATAGCATCTATTGTAATGATGGTAGGAATCGGCTTTATAAGTATGTTTACCAGTACCATAGCAACATATTACATAAAGAAAGAGAAAGAGAAAGGTAAGAAAACTTATAAAGATTCAGTTTTAAATGATGTAAAAAACAAACTAGATCATTTTGAAAAATTATCTAAGGATGATATTAAAAATATCTATGTAGTTTTGAATGCTCTAAAGGATGAAGAGAATGGAAGTAAAGATAAAGAAACTAAAGATGAAGGAACCAAAGTGTAAATTTTAATAATGGATTAAATGATGAAATAGCTAAAGAGATAGTTGACTATATAAAAGGAATTTAAGCTTTTTTATTTAGTATAGTTGAGGAGAGAAGGTTGTGGAGCTAATAAAGGTTAATAATAATGAATTATATTTTGGGAACTTTATACGTTTGTAGCAGTTACATATATTAAAATTGTGATAGATTAAGTATAGAATTAAAAGCTAGAGTAGAAAAGTAGTTTATAGAGCTACAAAACTATTCTAGCTTTTTATAATATTTAAGAATATTTATTTTAAAGTATTTTTAGATTTTTACCTTAAAAAAACTTTATTAGTTAATCTTGAATGGGTAAGTTAATTTCTCTATAAAAACTTAGGATAAGTATGATAATTGCTTAATTCATTTACCTGAATCAAATACATAATTCATTTAAAGTAATGTTTCTTATTAAGGAAATATAAATAAATTTAAAAGTATTTTGGAATAAATAACAATAATATCCCAAAATATTGAATTTGAAAATGTATCATGGTATTATATAGTAAATAATACCGCATAATTATGTAAAATATACTGAATTATATGATTAATTTTATTGTGTTTGAGGGCGGAGGGATGTTATGAAAGAAGTTTATTTATTAACTACGTATCTATTTAAATCCTTTTTAAAAGATACTTTTAAGGAGGAGAAGAGTTTTTGGAATACAATTTTAAAAGTAATTACAGGAGCAATAATATTAATCTTATTTTTATTTTTTACAGTGAAATTGTATTTTATATTATCCACAGGGAATATTGAATACTTATTGATACCATTAATTCTAACCTTAGCATCAATTAGTTTTATGATAATAGGTATATATCTAATATTGTCTAACTTTTCTTTTGCTGATGATAATGAATTTTTGCTAAGTCTTCCATTGAGTAAAAGAACACTTTTTATATCAAAATTTTTATTTGTTGAAATTAATTTAGTGCCTATTTCAATTTGGGTGGTAATTTCACTTTTTACATATGGAATATTATCTAAAGCATCAATTATATTCTATATTTATAGTTTAATAGCATCATTACTAATATCAGTCACACCAATAGTTTATGGTATTTTTATAACCTTAATATTGAGTAGGTTATCGATAAAAAGCAAGAGTAAAGAATCAATTCAACGTATATTTACTATAGTAGCAATAATTCTGAGTATTGGAATGGTGTATTTTGCAATAAAATCTTTTATGTCTCCAGAGAGTGTACTAGCTTTAATAAGTAAAAATAATATTGAAACAAGTAATTTTATAAATATTATATTCCCATTGCAGGGATATCTTACTAAAGCTTTGACCTTTAGTAACTTACCAATAGGATTAAATTCAATAGTACTTTCAATTATATTAGGTGCATTTTTCATTACATTAAGTATTTTCATAGGCAAGAAATTGTATTATAAAATATTGCTGAATAGTTCTCATAGTAGTAACTCCAGTGATTCAAAAAAAGATAATTTTTATAAGGAAAATAAATCTATATTAAGCACATTAATAAAAAGAGATTTTTTAGCATTATTAAGAAGTAGCCAATTCTTTTTATATACAATTGGTATATTTCCAATATTTATACTGATTGTTTGTACCTTTATTCCTATACTTGAATCTTTTTTAAGCATCAATGGATTGAAAGAAAATTATATACTTGCATATATTTACCTTATGTACTTATCATCATTTTTTGCCAGTTTTAATGTTACAGCATCTACTAGCTTTTCAAGAGAGGGAAGATATTTACCACTTTTACTACAGATGCCTATTAACATAAAAACAATATTGTTTTCTAAAATAATCATTGCATTATCATTAAGTGGACCAATGATAATAGTAAACCTAGTTATGTTAGCTTTCTTGAATTTGCCTATACTAGTTTATATATTTATGGGTGCTTCAATGTTTGTATTTACACTATTTATTGTGATGATTTCAATATTAAATGATGTTAATAAGCCAAATATAAAGTGGTGTTATGAGAAAGACTTAGTAAAAGATAATATGAGCTTATATAAGTCATGTATATATCCTATTGTTTACGTTCCTTGTGTGCTTGTAATACATTTAGTGCTTAATAAAACAGCATTATCATATACAAATCAGTTTTATTTGTTAGCTACAACAATTATTGTTGGTGGAATAATACTTACTATAAAAGCTTATAAGAAAATATTTTTAAAAATCAATACTTTGTATAATCTTTAAAATGGGGTAGGGAGGATATCTATGATAACTTTTAAGAATGTTTCAAAATCATATCGTAAATTTTCAAAGGCTGTTAATAACCTTAACTTAGAAATTCCAGAGGGAAAAGTCATAGGATTACTTGGACATAATGGTGCAGGGAAAACTACTACAATTAAAATGATTGTTGGAATCTATGAACCTTCTGAAGGGGAGATTCTTATAAATGGGGAAAATATATTAAAGAATCCTATTGGGGTAAAAAAACAAATTGGCTTTGTTCCCGATAATGGATTTTTAAATAAAAACTTTACTGGATATGAACATTTAAATTTTATAGCTAATATATATGGTGTTTCTAAAGAAGATGGAGCAAAAAGAATTGAAGAATTAGGAGAGAGATTTGGCTTACTAGAGTTTTTAAATAATAAGATAAAAACTTATTCAAAGGGAATGCAACAAAAACTTGTTGTTATAGCATCTCTTCTTAATAACCCTAAAGTATGGATTTTAGATGAACCTTTAAATGGCTTAGATTCACAATCTGCTTATTTACTAAAAGATTTTATAAGAGAGTATGCAGCTAAAGGTAATACTGTTGTATTTTCAACACATGTATTAGAGGTAGCTGAGAAGTTATGTGATGAATTAATAATTTTAAAAAAATCAGAATTAATATTTAAAGGCACAATGGAGGAATTAAGAAATCAATACTCATCTGAGTCTGACTTAGAGGAGATTTTCTTAAACTCAATAAATCTTTAAAAATCTATCTATAAGGGTTAATCTAATATTTTACCTATAATAATTACTTAGTAAAGTTATACTTTAAATAGAAGTATATTCTATAAAGCATGTATAATAAAAATGGGAAGTAAGGATTAGTTATGCTAAATAGTAAAGATAATAATTACAAAAAAAGGGTGTTGAAGAAATGAATATAGAAAGTATTACTAAAAGAATTGGTTATTGTGGATTAATCTGTCCATTATGTCATGAAGCTGATAAATGCTCTGGATGTAAGTCAGAAAATAATTGTTGTGGGAGACATTTGAGCAGTGAGGGTTGTTTTCAATTCAATTGTTGTATAAAAGAAGGTATAAATGGTTGTTGGGAATGTGAAGAGGCTCCATGTGATAAAGATATGTTTAGTGAAGAACATGATATTAAAAATAGAACCTTTGTAAAAGTAGCAAAAAATGAAGGAATCGAAAAATTGGCACAATACGTTGCTGAAAATCAAAGTAAGGGAATTATCTATGGTTGGAATAAAGATTATGATAATTTAGGAAGTGAAGAGGCTATTGTTGATTTATTACATAATGGTATTAATATTAAAGTAAAAAAATAAGATTTTGTGTATGATTTTAAGATATGTATTAGTTATTTATATATTTATGAAAAGATAAGAGAGTTACTATTGATTTCAGATGGAGAAAAACTAGGGACAGTGGATAGTTTTGTGTAAAAATAAAACTATCCATTATTTTTTGCATTAATAGCTAGAAATTAATAAAGTAGACGAATTATATTTTTTTATTGTAATAGTATGAATAAATTATAGTAAGTAGAAATTTAAGAATAACAATAGCTGAAATAATTAATAAGCATGTGAAATTTTTAAAAATGCTACCGGTTATAAACAGTAAAGCAACCAGTAACCAATTCATAACTTTTGAAACTGAGTGTGAAACCTTTTCATTAATTGTTATGAATCTTTCGTCATTCAGTAATATTTTCTGTTCTTTTACTGAATTAGAGAATAAAGTTTTAGCATTATTATCTTTCAAAATTATTCCTCCTCATAAATAAAAATTTCTTCGATAGACATATTAAAGTATTTAGCAATTTTAAATGCTAAAATTATAGAGGGATTATATCTACCGTTTTCTAATGACCCAATAGTTTGCCTTGATACATTTAATGCATTTGCCAGCTCTTCTTGTTTTATTCCTTTGTTTTTTCTGATTTTTTCTAAATTATTTTTCAAAATTAACCTCCGTATTACCTAGGGAAAGTTTGCTTTACATTATTGTATAATATTTGAAATTTGATGTCAAGTTTACTTTCCATACTAATTAAAATATTTTCCGATTTTTAATTTTGGGGTAGCAAAGGTTTCTTTAAAAGAAAGAGTTATAATGAGTAATATTTAAAAATGACCTCTTAAAATTTATATGGCAACTGCTGTCTATAAAAATTATAAGAAGTCATTTTTTTTTCAGTTTTATTTTAGGATATACTTTAGATAAATATTGATTTTAGCTTGTTCTTCAGACTTATATTAATATTCATAAGTTACTATATGTTCAATTTCATTTTTAAGGTTGGTTAATTTCTCTCTGAAAAATGTAGGATAAGCAAGATAATTACTCAATTGGTTTATTGGTAACCAATGCATAGTTTCTTTAACTCCACCACTATAACTATTACTATTTAACTTACGTGTTCCTCTAGGTTTCATTAAAAAGTAAAAGCATATTTCATGACACTTTTTACCTTCCAAACTTCCATCACCCATAAAGAAGTTTTCATGTATAAAGGCTAATCTATCAACTTCATATTCTACGCCTGTCTCTTCAAGAACCTCACGCTTTACAGCTTCCTCAGCTGATTCTCCCATATGTACGCCACCACCAATAGAGTAGTAGTAATTCTCCTTTTCATTACCAGCAAAAAGAACAGCTCCATCCTCAATAATAATTGCTGCAGCACGGTAACGAAACCAGTTATTTTCTTTTGTAAAACCACAATCGTATTCCATAGTATTCAAACCCCCTCATAATATATTAATCTCATATTAGGTAACTTTTAAAAATAATTTATATAATTAAATCTTAGCAATTACCCTACATGGAAGCCCTGACATTTCAGCATAGTTCATTGGATATGTATATGCAATAAATTCACTACCATTTTCAAGTACTTTAGAAAGATTACATAAATTTTCAATTATAAAAACACCCTTATCTGCACAATACTGATCCTTTGGTGTATGTTCCTTTCCTCTGCGAACACCTGCAAAATCTATACCAATGATAGATATGTTTTTATCTAATAATGCATCTATTAATTTATCAGATAATTAAGGATGTTCCTTGAAATAGGTTTTTCCACCATAACCATGATTCTCAATAAATCCAGTATAGAATGCAACAGACATATCTTTATCTACTTTATCAATATCAATATCTCGGTCTTTTATATTCTTAACATTGAAGATAATTCCTTTTCTTTCTGTATAGTCTAAGGGAAATTCTTTATTCATTACATCAAAATGAGTTCCCAAATGGCCAACTAATGCCTTTTTTTCATTTCTTTGTGCGTCAGTGATCATTTTAGGTGTAATTTTTAAAGTAATATCAATTAACATATTTATTTTCCTCCTAATTCTTTTATCTGCCTTTCTAAAATATTTAAACCTATCTAAATTCATCTTTATTATACACAATAACTGGAATTATAATCCATAAAATATGTATAATAAGAATATAAACTATGCAACAATTGTAGCATATTGTTCATTATTTATTAAAGGAGAGGAGTGTAATATGACCTTAAAAAAGCGAAATAAAATATGGGTTTTTATATTTAGTTTATTAGGAATATTATTAGTTTTTTATCTTTTTAGTGCTTTTATTTTTATGGGAATGAAAGGTTAATCTTTAATTAAAGAACAATCTTAAAGTATTGTGATTTAAGAGTAAAGTGGACAAATTAATTTGTCCACTTTTGTACGTTCTATTATCAATATTGGTTTAAAACAGAGACTATATTTAAAATAAAAGAACATGAGTGAACTTGGGTAGTTTTTAACTTAGAAAGCTACTTTTAACTAAGATATAGCTTTTAGAGAAAGGCCAGTATATAAATAGATTTCAAAATAATTCCAAGTGCAATAGGGAACAATTTATAGATAATAGGGTGATTTGGTTAAATAAAATACAATTAAGTACAACAAAATACAATAAAGTTCAATAAAATGCGTTGACAATAAGAGTGAGATTCCATATAATGAGTTTATAAATCAAAGAGAAAGGAATTGATTAGGATGGAAGAGAAGTTTTATACAGTTGAGCAAATTGCAGAGATACTAGGTATGCATCATAAAACCATAAGAAAATTTATAAGAGAAGGTAAACTTAAGGCAAATAAGCTTGGAAAGCAATGGAGAATATCAGGACATGATTTAAGCAGTTTTATGGAAAACAATAACTTTAAAACTAGCAAAAAATCAGAAGAAGAAGGCGAAAAAATTGAATTTTCTACTAGTAATGTAGAGGGTAATAACGTAGATAGGAAAATAAGTGTGTCTACTGTTGTAGATATTAATGAGGTTTCTAGTGAGGAATATAAAAGAATATCAAATATGCTTTTAGCAGTAATGAATAGCAAGGATTCTAAAATGAGTAACTCAACTCTTAATATGAAGTATTATGAAAAAGAGGAGAACTTAAAATTAATGCTATGGGGAGATACAGAATTTGTTAAGGAGATGTTAGATTTTATATCTATACTTACACAAAAGAATGATATTTAAATAAAAGGCTCTGTTTTAGAGGAATATTGACTTTACCTAGTAGTATAGTTCTATATAAAATCAACATTAGTTTAAAGCATAGCTAAATAAAGAAGTAGGTGATGAAATGAATTATAAAATAGTTGAAAAGGGAAATATAAAATATATTGAAATAAATGAAGCAATTAATTGTGAAGCTGATGTACTAGATATCATTGGTATTTGTATTTCAAATGATATTAAATTACTAATGCTTGGAGAAGAAGTCTTTACTGAAAATTTTATTAATCTTAGAAGTGGACTTGCAGGTATAGTTCTACAAAAATTTATCAATTATCATATAAAAGCTGTTGCTACAGTGGAGGATAAAGATAAGATTCAAGGTAGATTTAAAGAACTAGTTAATGAGTTAAACAGAGGAAGAGATTTTAAAGTGTTTCATAATAATAAAGATGCTGAAAAGTGGATTTTAAACACTAAGGATGTGTGAATATGAGCAAGAAAAATAAAAATATGAAAGTAGCATTTAAATCAGAAGAGGGAAGACATAAAGTTATAAAATATTATGAATCTTTAGTTGAAGGGTGGAACTTTCTTCATGAAGAGTTTTATGTACATACAAATTACGGAAAAACCTTTATTATAGCCAGTGGAGAAAAAGACTTACCACCCCTTATATTACTTCACGGCAGTGGAATGAACTCGGTTATGTGGATACATGAGATGGAGAAGTATTCAAAGAATTATAGAGTATATGCAGTAGATATGCCTGGAGAACCAGGAAAAAGCAATGAAAATAAAATACCACTTCAGGGTGATGATTTTCCCATTTGGCTTAATGAAGTATTCAACGCTCTATCAATAGAAAAAGCTAATATTGTTGGACTTTCATTAGGTGGATGGTTAGGAACAAAGTTTTCTATGAAATATCCACAAAAGGTAGAAAAGCTAGTTTTACTTTGTCCAGCAGGTATAGGTCCTCAAAAGAAATCATTCATTTTTAAATCCTTATTTTATATGCTATTAGGAGATAAGGGAATAGATAAGTTATATTATAAAATTAACGGTGATAAACTTATACCACAGGTAATGTTAACCTACCAAAAGTTAATCGCCAAGCATTTTAACTTCAGAAAAGAAATTATTCCAATGTTTTCAGATGGTGAATTAAGGTGTTTAGAAATGCCTCTAGCTTTATTTGTAGGTGGGAAAGATATTATGATACATTCTGAAATATCAGCAAAGCGATTAGGATCTTTAGTAAAGCATGCTAATATAAACTTTCTTCCCGAGGAGGGACACACTCTTATTAACCAAGGAGATGAGATAAGAGAATTTTTAAATAAAAGTATATAATATAAAGGACCATATGAAGTTTTTATCATATAGTCCTTTTATTTTAAGCAAAAACATGTTTTAAATCAACATTCACCTAAAATAGAGCCTAAGCAAATAATCTCCATATTTGAGTTGTAACAAAACAGACAACTATACCTGCAATTGTTGGTATTAAAAAGCTTAAGGTAGTCAGTTTAAGACTCTTAGTTTCTTTTTTGATTGTCCAAAGTGTGGTTCCACAAGGGTAGTGCATTAAGCATAGTATCATAACATTAATTGCAGTTAATAGTGTCCACCCATTAGATATTAATAATTCCTTAAGCTCAACTAAGCTATCTAACTCTATCATTGTTGTAGCTCTTAAATAACTCATTATTATTATAGGCATTACGATTTCATTTGCTGGTAATCCTAATATAAATGCCATTAATATATATCCATCTACGCCTATTGCATTGGCAAATGGATTCAAAAAGTTAGCACATATTGACAGTATAGAAGAGTCTCCAATCATTATATTAGAAAATAGCCATATAACAACTCCTGCTGGAGCTGCAATAGCAATGGCTCTACCTAAAACATAAAGAGTTCTATCTAATATTGATCTTACTATGACTTTACCTATTTGAGGTTTTCTATATGGAGGTAGCTCTAGTATAAAGTTTGAAGGAACTCCCTTTAATATGGTTTTTGATAATATCTTAGAAACTAGCAATGTCATGAAAACTCCTAAAATAATAACCATAGTTACTGTAATAGCTGATATAAAACTGCCTTTTAGCCCAACAGCTATTCCGCCTATAAATATAGAGGATATGGAAATAAGCATAGGAAATCTACCATTACAAGGCATAAAGACATTAGTTAATATAGCTATTAGTCGCTCTCTAGGAGAATTGATTATTCTACATCCTATTATTCCTGCAGCATTACAGCCAAGACCCATACACATAGTAAGGGCTTGTTTACCACAGGTACAGCATTTCTTAAAGCATTTATCTAAATTAAAGGCTATTCTTGGCAGATACCCTAAGTCCTCTAAGAGAGTAAACATAGGAAAGAAAATTGCCATAGGAGGTAACATTACTGAAATTACCCAAGCTAAAGTGACATAAATACCATCAATTAATATTCCTGGTATCCAAGAGGGAAGAGACAATCCTGCAAAGAATTCTCTAAGGTAATGCTCTCCATACCCAAACATATTAGCAAGCATTTCTGATGGGTAATTTGCTAAGATTATAGTTATCCATAAAATAAATAGTAGGGTAGATATCATAATAGGTATTCCCGTTGCTTTAGATACTAGTATTTTATCTATTTTTCTTTGGGTATTATTATATTCTCCTTCAGTTGTAACAACCTTATTTCCAACTCTTTCAGCTTCTTTTATTATAGATTTTATTATTATATCTTCTATTGATTTATCTTTAAAATTTTTAATAAGACCTTTTCTTATTTTATATATTTCTTCTATATATTCTTCTTGGATATTATATTTTTTGTATAGGGAGTTCAAAATATTTTCATTTCCCTCTAAGATTCTAATAGCTATCCATCTGCTTTTTCTTTTATCTACTTCAACGGCTTGATTTATTATAACTTCTATTTCTTCTACTGCTTTTTCTATATGAAGACCATAATTTATTGCATTTTCTTTCTTCTTTGGTAGCTTAACTTCTTTAAATATAGCTTCTTTTAATTCTTCTATGCCAATTCCATTTCTAGCAGAGGCTGAAACAATAGTTGAATTTAATTCCTTTGATAGTGATTCTAAATCTATTCTTATGTTTTTTTTCTTCGCTTCATCAATTAAGTTTACACATAATATTACTTTATCTGTTATTTCAGATATTTGTATAAATAAGTTTAAGTTTCTTTCTAATGAAGTAGCATCAGCCACAATAACTACTATATCGGGCTCATTAAAACATATATAATCTCTTGCTATCTCTTCTTCTTCCGAATTTGATAACAATGAATATGTTCCAGGTAGATCTACCACCTTTATTATAGAATCTTTAAATTCATAATATCCTTCTGCATTAGCTACTGTTTTACCTGGCCAATTCCCTGTATGCTGGTTTAATCCAGTAAGAGCATTAAATACAGTACTCTTACCTACATTGGGGTTGCCAGCTAAAGCTACAACATAATCTTCTTTAATGTTTCCCTTTGTTTTATCTGATGATAATAATCTAATCCCAGTAGAATTTTTAGTTAAGCCCATGTAATGCCTCCCTACTAATTTATTACTTCTATACTTTCACTCTCCTCTTTCCTTATTGCGATTACAGCACCTCGTATTAAATATGCCTTTGGGTCCCAAAAAGGCCCATCATATAAAACCTTTATATTTGTTCCTTCTATTATTCCTAAGTCAAAAAATCTTCTTCTTAGTTCTCCTTCTGCTTTTATATCAACCACTTTAACAGTTGATAATAGCTTCGCCTCATGTAATTTCATATTTTATTCCTCCTAAAGTTTAATTCTCAGATTATTTGTCTGAGTTTTATCCAAAAAAAATTTAAAATTTAATCTATTAATGGTGCATTCTATTATAATAAGCTATGATAAAAAACGACTTAATGTGATTAGTAAATTTTAAAATTTATGGCGTAAAAAAAGAAGTAAGTTTAAGAGGATTTTGATAATAATATAAACTTTATTGCAGTAAATGATGTTGTAGATAGCAAAAAAGAAGAGAATGGCTTTACTACTTTTATGAATATAATAAATGAATGGTATGCAAAAGATAATAGTAAAAAGGCTAATAGATTAGGATCAACTGAAATATCAAAAATATTAACTATAACATACTAAAAGAGCAATTTTTTGTGGGGTTAAGGAAATAAATTATTAGAAATATTTTTAAGTTAATGATTTATTAAGCTTAATAAAGTAGAATAATTATAGAAAGTTTTAAAGAGGAGCTTTGTTTTAAATTTTAAGTTTTATGTAAAAATTAATAATAGTTTAAAACGGAGTCTAAACTTAAGAGATAGAAAACATGACTGTGAGGTGAAAAAATGGATGTTAGAATATACAAAATTGATACAGGATTAACGGGAAAGAACTTTAGTAGTGATAAAAGAACTAATTTTCCTATAGGAGGAAAGACTAATTCCTTCTATTCAGTTGGAAATTTAATGAGAGGATTAGAAGATTATTTCTTACAGGGAAATCTTTATTTTATAGATAATGAAGAGGAATTAGAGAAGTTTGAAAATCCTTTAGGGGATAGATGGATTGCTAAAAAGCAATACTACATAAATCACCCTAAGAAATTTAGAGAGAACTGGCTTATAGAATCAAACAAATTCCACGAATACATATTTAGAGAGCAGCTAGAAGAAATGGCAAATTACTTACATTCTGAGTTAAATATAAATTCTTTAAAAATAGAAGTAGAAGAGGGAAATGATTTTTCAGCATATACAAACTTATCTATTGAAGAGATGAAACTTAATGGTGAAGGAAAAGGAGTATTAAAAGATAATAAAACTTTGGAGATTAATTGGAGTGGAAATGTTGCAGAGAATGATCCAACTACTCAAGTAACTGAGAGTAATGTTAACTTAAATACTGAAGTTAAAGGGAATAAGGTTTTTGATGGTAAGTTAAATGAGTACCTTTGGATAGAGGATTTTAAAGAATTAACTCAAAAGGTTAATGAGGAGAAAGCTTCTAATAAGGAAGATTTTTCACACAACTTAAAAGTAGATAATTCTTTTGAAATGAGTGAAAAAATAGCAAAGAAGATAGGAGTTAATCCTACTTGGCTTAAGAAATGTTGCTTTAAATTAACATATTAGTATTTTCAAAACATAATGAATTAGAAAAGACTAGTTAGCTATAGCTAATTAGTCTTTTTATATTTTTCAAATGCCTTTGTTGGGCTAAGGTGAACATCTTTAAAGAAAACAATTAGCCAAATAATAAAGGCTAGGATTGCACAATACACACTTATAAAATAAGAGAAAAGTGCACCTATAAATAGTATCATTGCCCAGATAAAAAAAGAGTTTCTCATATCTATACTCATTTTCTTTTTATTATACTTTTCTCTTTCTTCTTTAGAAAATGAATTGAATCCACTAATAATTATGGCACCTTTTTCCTTTAAAAAAGCAAAGCAAAGAGAAAAGGCTAAAAAAAGTATTGAGAGTACTAAACATGCTGCTACCCCTATATTCATAATATTTACATCTCCCTAAAAGAAAAATTTAATAAGAATATTCTTTTCTTATACTCTTATTATATTCTTAACTTATTAACAGTTTTGCTATATAATGTTAATAAGTTATTAAATTAAAGGGTAACTTAAGAACAAATATCAAAGGTATTAATAGAAAAACAATTTTAACTAGTACTTTTAGTTAGATTTTGTACAAGCAATCAAGAGTGTTTAAATAAGCAAAGTTAATTCTACTATTAGTGATGTTTTAAGCTATGAAATAGTAGAATTTTTAAAATATTTTATAGAGGGTGATTGAAAATGAATAAACTTTATGATGAGGCAATTAAAAAACTTATTGATGATGAAAGACCATTAGGTTACTTACAATGTTCTATTTTAACTTTTGAATACAGAGAGGTGCATAGACCAGGAGTATTAATAGCAACAAATAAGAGAGTATTTTTCTATGGAGTAAATTCAGGATTAGAGTACACTGAAAGTTTCTTATATAAGGATATTTCATCTATTGAAGAGGAAGAGGGAATATTTAAAGAACACCTAGTTATGTGTGTAGATGGAAAGAGTATTAAGATATCTAATATACTTTCTGGTAATGTTGATGAGTTCATAAGCATTGTAAGAAATAATATTAACATAAAAAAGGACTAGAAAAACTTTGAAAGACTCAAACTAAAGGATTCTAATGAGGAGAAGGTTCTTCTAAAATTATATAAAATAGACTTGCTTGTATTTTAATTCAATAAATAGTAAGTCCATTAATAAAATATACTTGTTAGGTGTTAACCACTGAAATAACAAGAAATAAAAGGGACTATATCAAATTGATATAGTCCCTAGTTAGTTTGTTAGAATTTGTTAAACTTATAAGATTATATTACTTTTTTTCAAATCTAAGTGCTGTTAGAGTATTAGGTCCGTCTGAGATTAATCCAGCTGCATTTGATGATGCAAAAACTGTATATCTAACATCAAAAAGATCAGCATTATTAACATCTACATGTGAAAACGGTATTGCACTTATATCAGCAGCGGAAGTGACATCAATTTGAACACGTAAAGTGTAGATAGTAATAGGATTCATATTAGGTGAATCTTTAACAATACGAATGAATAGGTCTCTTACTGCTTCAACAGTATTATCAATTTGAATTACACCACTTAGCCATACTCTATCTCTTCTTTCTACTTCATCAAAGGTTACTGAAAGTAATTCTACACCTGGAACAGTAGTAGGGATAGGAAGAGCTACTGGATCTCTTTCATCAAATTCGAATTCAACCCTAGTTTCTTCTTTACAAGGTTTGTGATCCTTATCATGGCATTTATCACGGTCCTTATCATGACATTTATCACGGTCCTTATCACGGCAAGGATCACATTTAGCATTACAACAATGGTTAGGCTTTCTATTACAACTCATATCTGACATAACAAATACCTCCTAATTTATCATTTGTTACTATTCACTAATATTATATTAAATATATTAAAAAATGTTGCACGATGTTAAGAATATAAATTATTTTATTATGTCGTATAGTAAAGCATATTTTTTTATTATTTCATCCAATTAACATAATTATATGATTTCTAGAACTTATAATAATGAAATGTCAGTATATAGTTTCAAAAGTAATTTTATACAATTATTATCAGTTAATAAAATAATATTTATAAAAAATATTATTTTTTAATGAATTTCTTTGATAATTACATTTGGTGACAGAAATCACATAGTTTTCTTTTGAAAAGGTCTAACATTAAGAACATAAATTAAGTTGAATTAAAGGAGGATTGCTTTATGTGTGATTTAGCAAAAAAATTTCAAGGAGAAAAAAAATTAGAAATTCTAGAAAAACAAACAATTGAATATATTAAGGAAAGATTAGTAAGTTTAATTGGTGTTAGTAAAATTCAAAAAATAGAAGCTAATGAGCTTTTTAAGGATACTTTACATAATAGTGATGCATTTGAAGACAGAGGAGAAATTGAAGAAGTAGATGAGGAATTACCATTAGCTTATAAAAAAGAAAATCTTATTGAGCTTTTAAAAAATTTAAATGATACTACTGATTATAAAGAATCAATAAATTTAGTAAAACCTTTATTTGAAGGTATAGGAAATAATTCTATAGATTATCTTGGAATAAACAAGTTAAAAAGTAGCTTAACTAATGAATTAAAGGATTGTTGTGATAAAGATGCATTAGTGAATGAATGGATAAAATATTTATGTGAATAAATCATAAAAGATTATATAAATTTATATTTAAAGTTAGTGTTTATTAATATTTTTGCATGCTTATTCTTTTAGTTATGGAAAAATATTAGTAAATATAATTAAGTTTTAAAATAAAATGTACTCTATAAAGTAGATGGTATAAGATAAGGCTACTTTATAGAGTTTTTTTGTTTATAGTATGATTAAAATGTAA
Organism: Clostridium sp. LIBA-8841; assembly: GCF_057782475.1. Classification (NCBI taxonomy): domain Bacteria; kingdom Bacillati; phylum Bacillota; class Clostridia; order Eubacteriales; family Clostridiaceae; genus Clostridium; species Clostridium sp. LIBA-8841. The sequence continues at coordinate 1,515,585 of NZ_CM173488.1, forward strand.
CACCATTTTGGTTATTGACATAGTATATTAATATAAAAAAACAAAGGAAGGATATAATATGTCTCACTGTATGGATAAAACTATTAATTTAGAGTATGCACGTGCATATGTATTGCCTCAAAAGTATGAAAATTTATATTCGGTCTGTAAGGGATTCTGGAAAGGAACAATATTTAAAGATTTATATAGACCTTATAAAGAAAAAAGAAATGATGATGAGGTGAGTTTATGAAAGCACTTGAATTATTAGATGAAATACGAAAGTTTCAATTTTATGCAATAGAATTAAATCTTTATCTTGATAATTTCCCAGAGAATAAGGAAGCTACAGAGGATTTTAGACAAATTTCTTCAAAATTGGGTGAATTATTTGCGCAGTTTGAATCTGAATATGGACCTATAAGAAATTTTGGACAGGCTTATGTAGAAAATCCAGAGTGTTGGGTAAATCAACCTTGGCCTTGGGAAATTAAACGTTAGGAGGATTTAATTATGTGGTATTATGTAAAAACCTTAGAATATCCAATAAACTTAAAGTGTAATGATCTTAAAATGGCAAAGTTTTTAATATCTCAATATGGTGGTCCTGATGGTGAATTAAGTGCAGCACTTAGATATCTAAACCAAAGATATACAATGCCAACAAATAAATCAAAAGCTTTATTAACTGATATAGGAACAGAAGAGATGGCTCATGTAGAAATGATTGGAACTATGATTTATCAGTTAATGGAAAATGCGTCCGTTGAAGAGATAAAGAAAGCAGGACTAGGTGAGCGTTACACAGACCATGGGAAAGCATTATTTTATTCTGATGCTCAAGGAAATCCATGGACAGCAAGCTACATTCAAGCAAAAGGAGATGTTGTAGCCGATTTACATGAAGATATGGCAGCGGAGGAAAAAGCTAGAGCAACTTACCAATGGCTTATAAACTTAACCGATGATCAAGATATAAAGGAAATCTTACGTTTCTTAAGACAAAGAGAAATTGTTCACTTCCAAAGATTCGGTGAAGCATTAATGGATGTTCAAGATAAGTTAAAATGTAAAAAGTAAATAGAAGTAAAAGAATCTTATTTTGGACTGAGTCCAATTAAATATGCGTTATTAAAAAAGGTTCTTAATTTCTAATAAGCCGCACACTTAAATTCGATTGGTGTGCGGTTATTTAGTTTAGTTATTTTAGTATTTTCTAATCCCTCTAAATACATTTCTAAAGCTTTTAATTTTATTTCAATTGGATAATTCACAATTTTCCTATACATAAAAACACTTCCTTTACTACTAGAGCACCAAGATAAATCCTAAATTATCTTCATGAGGAATAAGATTATGGGTCTTCTCTAAAACGGTCAATGATAATACAATTATATTAACCGATTCGGTAAATGGGAGGAGGATAGAATTGAATCAAAAGTTTTTCAATTTAACTAAGGAAAAGCAAAAAGCCATTATTGATGCAGGATACAGAGTTTTTTCAGAGAATAAATATAATAAATCACCTATGTCAGAAATAGCAGCAGAAGCAGGTATATCTAAGTCCTTATTGTTTCATTATTTTACTAACAAAAAGGAGTTTTATTTATACTTATATGATTATGGAACAAACTTAATTTTAGAAGTTGCTAATAAAGAGAGTGTGTTTAATGAAACAGACCTTTTCAAATTATATTTACAAGGGGCAAAATGTAAGTTAGGAGTATTTAAAGAGCATCCTGATCTTTTTAATTTCATGCTACGTGCTTACTATGAAGAGGATATGCAAGTAGCTAAGGATATAGCAGAGAGAAATAGTTCTATGATGCAGTTTAGAGATAATAATTATTTTAAAAACATAGATACAAGTAAATTTAAGGATGATATAGATATTCAGGAGTTATTTAATATGATAACTTGGTGTGCAGAGGGCTACATGAAGAATAAGTGTAAGAATCAACCTCTAGATTTAAATGAACTTGAAGAAGGATATATTAAGATGTTAAATTTCTTTAAAAGAAATAGTTATAAGGAGGAGTATTTAAAGTGAATGTAATTGAGATAAAAAACCTTACAAAAGATTATGGGAATAACAAAGGTATTTTTAATGTTAATCTTTCAGTAAAAAAGGGAGAGGTCTTTGGATTTCTAGGGCCTAATGGAGCAGGGAAAACTACAACAATAAGAAACTTAATGGGATTTATTCATCCTGACAAAGGGGCATGTTCAATAAATGAAATAGATTGTAGCAAGGAAAGTTATAAGATTCAGGACAATCTAGGATATCTTCCAGGAGAGATTGCTTTTATGGATGATATGACAGGAATTGAATTTATTCGCTTTATAGCTGACATGAAAGGTTTAAAGGATTTTAGTAGAGCTAATGAGTTAATTAAGGAATTCGAGTTAGATACAAAGGGGAAGATTAAGAAGATGTCCAAAGGGATGAAGCAAAAAATAGGCATAGTATGTGCCTTTATGAGTAATCCTGACATATTAATTCTTGATGAGCCAACAAGTGGATTAGACCCACTTATGCAAAATAAATTTGTAGATCTTATTTTATCAGAAAAGGAAAAGGGAAAAACAATATTTATGTCCTCACATATTTTTGATGAAGTAGAAAAAACTTGTGATAGAACAGCCATAATTAAGGATGGCCATGTTGTGGCAGTGGAAAATATGAAGACCTTATCCAATTCAAAACATAAGTCTTATGTGATTACCTTCTTAAATGATGAAGGAGCTAAGGAATTTTCTAAGGAAAATTTTAAAATAAAAGAGGTTATAGGAAATGTTGTAACTGTGGAAGTAAAGGGTGATATAAATCCTTTCATAAAAACTTTAAGCAAATACTCAATAAAGAACCTTGATGTGAAAACTCAAAGCTTAGAGGAATTATTTATGCATTTTTATGGAGGTGAAAACAATGCTTAGTTTAACCTTATTTAAGAGAGATATAAAATCAAATTATAAACTTATAATTATATTTTTAGCAATATTAACTTTGTACTCTGTAAGCATTGTTTACATGTATGATCCTAAAACAACTAGTGCCTTTGAGGAAATGGCAAAGAGCATGCCAGAAATTATGAAAGCCTTTGGTATGGCATCAGTGGGAGCTAACCTTACTGAATATATAGCAAATTATTTATATGGATTTATAATTCTTATGTTCCCAATAATTTTTATAATAATCTTAGGAAATAAGCTAATAATATCTTATGTAGATAGAGGTTCTATGGCATATTTATTAGCCACACCAAACAAGAGAGTTAAAATAGCTCTAACTCAAGCACTATTTATGTGGGTAGCAAGTGCTATTTTACTTATATACACAACAGGACTAATAATATTTTTCTCTAATAGTCTTCATGGTGGAGAGTTAGATATTAAAACTTTTATTCTTATAAATGTAGTTTTATATTTCATCCAAATTGCAGTAAGTGGTATATGTTTCTTTGCATCATGTATAAGCAATGACACCAAGCTTTACTTCACAATTGGAGCTGGAGTACCAATACTATTTTACCTACTACAAGCCCTAGCTAATGTGGGAGATAAACTTGAAAACCTAAAGTATTTCACTCTGTTTACCTTATTTAACACAGGAGATATTATTGCTGGAAAAAGCATAGCAATGCCAATAGGAGCCTCATTACTTATAGCTTTAGCTTTCTACGGAGCAGGCATATATATTTTCTCAAAAAGAGATTTATATTTATAAAATAAAGAGTAGAGATTTATATCATTTCAAAATTAAGGGGCTGTATCAAAACTCAGATATAAAACTTATAAATATACTCAGAGAATTACTGAATTTTAAGTGAAAGTCCAAATTTTAATTTGGATTCTTGAACTTATCCAATGGAACTTTAGTTACATTGGAGTCATTATTTATAAAAATTACTCCGAAGATTTTATTAAAGCGAAAAACTCCCTTCGGTCAAACAGTTTCGCTTCTTAACGTAAAATCTTCTACGTAATAGCTTAAATTCTAAAGTTCATCCAGATATTCTCTTCATATTATTTATAAGTTTTATTAATGAGTTATTCTGATACAGCTCCTCTTTTATAATTTGATATGTAGCACTTAAATTAAACACTACTTAAGTAACTTAGATTTTTAAGTAAAATATTGAAATTAGAACAGAATAACTTGCAATATCCTATTATTGAAATGATATCCATAATATTGTAAAATGTAGAGGTCATGAATTGAAATATATTCTACATAATAGTGGTAGAGATAGTATGGTATAGGGAGATTAGAATGCAAAAGAAGTTATTAAGTCAAAGAGGACCAATATTTTATTTTTTAGCCGTCTGGTATAGACGTATACTTAGATACAAGCAGTGGTATTTTAGTTCTATTAAGTTTGCAAAGGAAAGAGATTTTAATAAACTACCATATAGAGTTAAAAAGCATCAATCAGTTTTAATCAGAAAATTAGGAGATAGTGATATACAATTACAGCTTAATAAGGTTGAGAACTTAAAGATAGCTATAAAAAAGATAGATGGAATTATAATCAGACCAGGAGAAGTTTTTTCATTTTGTAAAATAGTAGGACTTCCAACAAAAGCTAAAGGATATCTTCCAGGAATGGAGCTTTGTTTTGGTGAGGCAAGACCAGGTATTGGAGGAGGATTGTGTCAAATTGCAAATCTTTTAAATTGGCTTACAATACATAGTCCTCTCACTGTAATAGAAAGGCACCATCACAGTTTTGACCCATTTCCAGATGACGGAAGGGTACTTCCTTTTGGTAGTGGTGCTACTATATTTTATAACTATGGAGATTTTCAGGTGAAAAATAATACAAGCCATACTTTTCAAATAAATCTTTGGATGAGTGAAAAATGTTTAGAAGGGGAACTTAGGATAGATGAAGAGCTTGACTTTGGATATCATGTGTTTGAAAAGAATCATAAATTTTTAAAAATTGAAGATAATTATTATAGAAAAAATGAAATCTGGAGAAATAAGATAGCTAAGTTTGAAGGTGGTAGGATTTTAGATACTGAACTTATTACTAAAAACTGTGCTTTAGTAAAGTATATTCCAAAGGAATTCGAAGAGGAAGAGTATTCATAATATGGATACTCTTTTATTTTAGGCTCTGTTTTAGGAAAATGTTGATTTTTAGTTTTATTTCAAAATCAAAAAAATCTCAAATGTAATAATGTCTATTAATTTTAATGAGAATAAAATATTTAAAATTACTAAATATATATATATATGAAATTTATTAGAGTAGATTTAGATGTAATTACAAAGGAGTTAGAAAAACTATGGGAAGAAAAACAAAGCGTTTAGTAATTTTTTTTATGCTTATAATGATGGCAACAACTAATGTAGCATATGCACAGACTAACATATCATATGAACAAGAAAAAACAAGCACAGTGCAACCTTATGGACCTAAAGTAGAAGATTTAAAGAGTAAAGATGTTATTGTTAAAAATTTGCAAAACATAAAGAGAATAAGAGGGAACTTAACTTCTGTTAATATAACTGAGAATTCCACACCTGAAAATTTAAAAGATACCTATAAGTATTTAGATTATTATATCCAAGAGTTCAATGAAATTAAAAAAAGCTTAGAGACTAATATAACCACATATAGAGATTCTTTTTCAGATGTATTTTTCTCTGAACAAGTTTTATTTATAGCTGAAAGTTATATTATAAGTTTAAGGCAGCAGCAAAACTTAATAAATTCATTACAAGAGCAAAAAATAGATGCTAAAAAACTATTTTATTCAAGTTATCTAATACCTGTATATTATTATCTTAATTTAGGAGATCAGATGACAGCATATATTGATACTTATTTTGTAGTATCATAAGTGAATTAAGAAAGGCTTATAAAATTTAGTTTGAATTTGTAATAAATATTTAAAACTAGATGAATCACGAGGATACCTAATTTTATTTTATAATGAATTATAGTGAAGAATTTTTATGGAGAAATAAAATTAAAAGAAGTTTGAAAAATATTAAAATAAGCTAATGATATGTGTTGATATCATTAGCTTATTTTAATATTACTAAGGAAATATAAATTAATTAAAAAATAAAGATCTAATATTGACAATTAAAATAGAAACTGTTTAAATTAAATTATTAAAACACTTTTTAAAACTGTTTTAAAAAGTTTGGAGGACTTAAAATAAATGGCAAATTCAGTGACTATAAAAAGTTTAAATATTAAAACCATCTATGAAGTATTAAAAGAAAATGAATCTATGAGCAAAACAGATATAGCTAAATATACAGGATTAAGCTTTCCAACTGTTAGTACAATCATAGAACACTTAATTGAAAAAGAAGAAGTAATTGAGGTTGGATTAAAAAGCTCATTAGGTGGAAGATGTGCAAAAAAATATAGTCTTAATCCAATGTATGCAGTTTCTTTATTATTATATTTAGAAGGTAATAAAATAAATTGGATATTAAATGATTTCTGCAGAAATAAAATAGATTCTGAAACTGTAGTATTAAAAAATAGTATAGTTGAACAAATCGATGGTATAGTATCTTTAACAAAATCTAAGTATTCTCAGTTAGCAAGTATAGTAATTGGTATTGCAAGTAATGTTGTTAATGGGAAAGTAGAATCATACTTAGAATATGAAGAGCTAAAAGAGGTAGATATAATTAAATATTTTAAAGAAAAATACAATATACCTATAGAAATAGAAAATGATATGAATGTTGCAATTAATGGATACTGGGAAAGACATAATAATAAAGACAAAGAAGTAATTGTTAACATATATATGGGTGATAATGGAGTAGGTGCAGGAATGATCTTTGGCGGCAAGGTGTGGAAAGGTGCAACTAGCTTTGCTGGAGAGATACATTATCTTCCTATAGATGATAATAATTTAAGTTATTGTAAAAAGGGCTTTCATGGAATTGATATTGTTGAGTATTATGGCAAAATAATTCAATCATATATAGCCTTGGTGAATCCTAATTTAATAGTAATATACAATAATTTATTTATATCAGATAAATTAGAAGAAATAATAGATTATTGTAAGCTTAGGGTTCCGCAAGAAGTAATGCCAGAGCTTATTTTATCTGATGAATTCATAAGTGACTATGAGTATGGATTAGGCAAAATTGCAATTAACTTAATTGATAGTAAAAATTAAATTGGGGGAGATTATATGAGATATTCACATGTAGTATTTGATATTGATGGCACTTTAATAGATTCAGAGAGTGCTATTCTAAAATCATTGCAAAAAATTGTATTAGAAGAGAAAGGCATAAGAAAGAATTTAGATGATTTAAGATTTTCACTAGGTATTCCAGGCAAATATGCTTTAGAAAAGTTAGAAATTGAAGACTTTGAAGGGGTAGAGGAAAGGTGGAATAACTACTTTAATGATTATTCTGATGAAGTAGACCTTTTTGTTCAGGTAAGACAGATAGTACAAGCCTTGAAGTCAAATGGTATAAAGCTAGGAATTATAACATCTAAGACTAAAAAGGAATATGAAGATGACTTTTTAAGATTTGGGATACATCCATATTTTGATGCAGTAATTTGTGCTGATGATACTATGAAGCATAAACCAGATGGAGAGCCAATGGAAAAGTATTTAGAAATAACTAATGCTAAAAAAAGCGATGTAATTTACATTGGTGATTCAATTTATGATATGCAGTGTGCTAAAAATGCAGGTGTTGACTCTGCATTAGCATTATGGGGAGCAAATGATGCAGAAAAAATAGAAGCAACTTATAGGTTAAAAGAGCCCAAAGAAATTCTAGATATTTTAATTGAAAAATATAAAGCAAATAAAGATTGGCTAGATTGGGCTATAGAGTTACAGTACTTAGCACAAGTTGGACTAACATACTCAAAGGATTCCTTTGACTTAGAAAGATTTCAAAGGATTCGTGAGATATCATGCGAAATTGTTGCTGCAAAGACAGCATTAAACTTTGAAAAAGTAAATGATTTATTTTGCAATGAAACTGGCTTCCAAACACCTAAGTTAGACACAAGAGCAGCAATCTTTAAAGACAATAAAATATTACTAGTAAAAGAATCAAGCACAAACACTTGGTCTTTACCAGGAGGATGGGTTGACGTTAATCAATCTATTTATTCAAATACAATTAAAGAAGTAAAAGAAGAAGCAGGACTTGATGTTATTCCAAGCAAAATAATAGCTGTCCAAGATAGAAACAAACATAATATACCAAGATATGCATATGGAATATGTAAGGTCTTTGTACTTTGTAAGTTAGTAGGTGGAGAATTTAAGCTCAACATTGAAACCTCTGAAAGTAAGTTTTTTGCACTAGATGAATTACCTAATTTAGCCTTAGAGAAAAACAATGAATCTCAAATTCAAATGTGCTTTTTAGCATCCAAAGATCATAATTGGGAAACTGTGTTTGACTAAGGTATAGAAGAGAAATAAGAATGTTTTTACTTAATATAAGATAAAATATATCACAAATAGTAGAGCATTTTACTAAAATTGGACAATTGAATATATAAAATAATATGTATAATATAAAGTTCCTCAACAACAAGCTTTAATGTAGTTAAGGAACTTTTTCTTATAGTATTTGTTAAATAATTATAAAAAGATAAAATTATAATACATAAATTAATATAAGTGAAAATTAATTTATGATAAAGATAATAGTTAAATAGACATTTTTAATATAAAAGGAGTTTTAATCAATATTAAAGTACCTATTAAATCTACGAACTCTAGAAAATGAGACTCGTGGATTTATCTTTATGTTATTTAATAAATTTCATTGTTAGATACTTCTTTATTTGAGATACCTAAAACAATTGAAGTTGATTTATATCCAATTCCCATACGATCAATTCCCATATCAATTAATCTAAAAAAGTGTTCTTGTGTTCTTATTGCACCAGACCCCTTTACTTTACAACGACCTTTTGCAGTATCCATCATTACTTGGATTATTTCTGGTGTCGCTCCATTTGATTCAAAACCAGTTAGGAATCCAGTCGATGTTTTAATAAAGTCAGCACCTGCTGAAATTGCTGCTTCTGTAGCCTTTTTAACCTGCTCAACGTTTAATGCATCTGTTTCAAAAATAACCTTAACAATAACACTATATTTGTGGCATACATCTACAACTGCTTTAATATCTGATGTAACTTTATCCCAAAGTCCACTTCTAATCCATCCATAATTAGCAACTATGTCTAATTCTTCGATTCCATAAGAACAGCAATCTTCAGCTTGTCTCACTTTTGATTTTGTAGTTGATGTACCAAATGGGAAATCGCAAACTACACATATACCTGTTTTTGTTCCTTTGGTTAATTCCTTTGCTATTTCAATTGATGATGGATTTATACAAACTGTTTTACACTTGTAATCTATTCCTTCTTGAATATATTTTCTTATTTCTTCTTGAGTAAACTCAGGTTTTAAAACGGATTGATCAATATAAGCACCTAATTCTTCCATTGTCATTTCAATAGCTTTTTTTGTTGGTTTCATATCTTCTTACAGTGCTTAATTTTATACTTAGTATTCATAAAATTTTTAAATACTATTTAAGCACCCTCCTTTGATTAAAGTTTATTGTAGTTTTACTACTTTGTCAATAATAATTTGTAGTAAAACTATTTAAAAAGTGAAATAGCTACTATACAATAACAGTGACAAGGGACAAAATATTTAAGACGGATTTTTATGTTAGGAAATATTCTTATTGTTTTGCTATAGAAAATAAATTTTGTTAGATTTATATAAAAATAATAATATCAATAATTTTAGTAGTTTTACTACTGCGTTATAAGATATAATTAATAAAACTACTAAAATTGAGGATGTGTATAAATTGGAAAATAATGAATCATATGAGCAAAAAATAAAGAGTTTATATAATACCTTAAGTTCTTCAGAGAAAAAAGTTGCAGATTTTGTTTTGTCAAATGGTTATGCTATATCAACAATGTCATTAAATAAATTATCTACAGAAATAGGTGTAAGTGAACCTACTATTATTAGATTTGTGAAAAAAATAGGATGCACTGGATATAGTGAATTTAAAATGAATTTAATGAAAGATTGGGGTAGAAAATCTGTATCTGAAAAAAGTGAACCTAATTTACTGGTAGACTTACACATTAATAAAGATGAAAAATTAGAAGATATACCACAGAAAATGATAGGAATTACAATAAAAGCCTTAGAAGATACATTGAAATTAATTGATTTTGAAAAATATAGGAAGGCAATTGAGCTAATATGTAATGCTAATATTATAGATGTTTATGGTGTAGGTAACTCTGGGAGCATCGCAAGTGACATCATGAATAAATTAATTCGTATAGGACTAAATTGCAGATCATATCCAGATAATCATGTGCAACAAATTTATGCAAGTCACTTAACTGATAAAGATGTTGCTATTGCCATATCTCATTCTGGTAACACAATAGATACAGTAAATGTATTAAAAATTGCAAAAGAAGCTGGAGCTAAGACAATTGCATTAACAAACTTTAGGGCATCAGCTATTTCTGATTATGCAGATATTGTTTTTTATACTGGTGATGTAGAAACAACATTTTATAGTGAAACAATGGTTTCACGTATATCACAATTAGCAATTGTAGATATGCTTTATATGGGAATATTGTTAGAGAATTTTGAGTCATCTACAAAAAAACTAGAAAAAATAAATATGTTAGTAAAAGAAAAAAATTATCAATAGATTAGATTATATAAAAATTAAAATTAGAAAACTATATTCAACTAATATAAGTTAATATTATTATAAATTAATATATAAGACAGCTGTAACTATTGAAATTAAATAGTTAAGAAAAGTAAATAAAATTATAAATTATGATTTATTAGATTATATAAATAAAGGAGACAGAATATCTGTAAAATATACTAATTTATTATATTTAAAACTAAGAATGAAAATAAGTTGTTTTAACATAGTAATTGTATATAGTATATAGCTAAAAAATAGTTATAAATTTTTAGTAATGAGGAGAATTTATAATATGAAAAGATTTATTGCTTTTGTAGTTTGTGGAACTATAGCATTATCTATTACTTCTTGTGGAAATGGTCTAAAAAAAATCAGAAGAAAAAAGTACAAAAAGAGCTATTAGTGAAAATGTCACAGAAAACTCTAATACTCTTAAAGAGTGTAAAACACTTAAGGATGCAGAAAAAATAGTAGGGTTTAAAGCTACAATACGTAAGATTATTCCTGAGGGATATGTTCAAAATGCCATTTATACTATAGATGATAAGTGTATGGGAATAATTTATTTAAATGAAGAAAGCAAAATATTTTTCCGTCAGGCTGAAGGGAAAGATGATATTAGTGGTGACTATAATAAATATAATGAAATTAATACTATGACGATTAATGGATTAGAGGTTAGTACAAAAGGTAATAACGACAAAGTCAATGTTGCTAAATGGACAAATAAAGATTTCACATTTGCTATTAGTACTAATTCTTCGGAAGATGGTATTGAAAAAGATATAATTACTGATATGATAAATAGCATTAAATAAAGAAGTTTAAGTTTTATTACTAGTATAATGATTTTCTTAATCCAAAAAAACTGGGCAAATAATTTTAAAACTTATATAATTAAAAATATAAACTGTCTTTAATAGAAAATATAACTAAGTTTTTTTAGATTATATATTATTAAAGGCAGTTTTTATTATAGCAAAAATGGAACTGTATTAAAGGTAAATAGATTTTATAATATAATTACTAGCTGGGAATCAAGAGGAGAATAAAAATGAAACATTCAGAATGCATATTTTCATGTGTTAAATATATTGAAGATCATATTACAGAGTCTTTAACATCAGATGAAATAGCAAAAGTAATGGGATATTCCACATATCATTTTTCAAGGATATTTAAAGAGGAAATGGGAGTATCTATTATGGAATACCTTAAAGATAGAAGACTTTTAAAGGCTGTAGAAGATATTATTTTAGGAGAAAGGATACTTGATGTTGCAATAAAATACGGATATGAAACAAATAATGGCTTTACAAAAGCTTTTCGTAAAAAGTATGGATTTTCTCCAGCAGGTATTAAATTATTTGATATAAAAAAAGTTCAAATAGAGAATGGAGGAGAGTATTATATGGATAAAATTTATGAGAATGCAAATATGTTTTTAAAACATACAGAGTATTATAAAGAGCCTGAAGAACTATATAATCAGTTAGTTAAAAGTGTTGAAGAAAATAAATTGTTTAATGATTTTACTAGGTTAGAGAAAGCATACCACTTAGCTTGTCTTGCTCATAAAAATCAAAAAAGAAAATCAGATGAAGACTATGTTACTCACTCTATTAATGTAGCTATTATATTAGCTGAAATGGAAACTGATGAGGAAACAATAATAGCAGGATTATTACATGATATTATGGAGGAAAAAACTCCAGTTACATTAAAAATGGTAGAGGAGACTTTTTCACCATCATTAGCAAAAATCATAGAGAATACAACAAAAGCTTATGATCCATCTTTGGAAATAAAAGAGGAAGATGATTTTTATGATAGTGTTAGTTTAATTAGATTAGCAGATCGCCTTCATAATATGAGAACAATTCAATTTACTGAACCTGAAAAATGGAGAGAGAAAGCCAAAGAAGCAATAGAGATGTTTTCACCAATAGCAGCAAAGCTTAATAAATCAAAATTAAAAGCAGAACTAGATAATTTAGCATTGAAGTATGTTAATTAGGAATAATTGAGTCTACCCCTTAACAACTTAACTTATAGTTAAGTTATTTAATTTTAAATTAACTATTATTCAATTGTAGAGGAGTATCTCCCTTGATAAAATAGTAATATCAAAAGCTTTTGTTATTATTATCCAAACAAGGAGTAGATATTATAATGAGAATAAATCAGGTTATAAAAGAAAAGAGAAATGCTCAAGGGTTAACTCAAGAGCAAGTTGCTATGTATCTTGGAGTATCAACTCCAGCAGTGAATAAATGGGAGAAGGGGACTTGCTATCCTGATATAACCATATTACCAGCTTTAGCAAGACTTCTAAGAGTTGATTTAAATACATTACTTTCATTTAAGGAAGATTTATCGGAACAAGAAATATGTATTTTTGTAAATGAGCTAGTAAAAATAGCAAGTAATGATGGATTTGATATAGCTTTTGAAAAAGCCATAGATAAAATCTATGAGTATCCTACTTGTGATAAATTAATTTTGACAGTTGCTACAGTTTTGCAGGGAAGTATGTACATGTTTGGTACTGAGAATAGAGAAAAATACGAAAAGCAAATAGAAGAGTTTTATGTTAAGGTTACAAAAAGTGATGATATAGAGATTAGAAATCAAGCAGTTTCTATGCTTATAAATATATATTTAGGAAGAAAAGAGTATGAAAAAGCACAAGAGTGCATTGATAAATTGCCTGATATTACTTATGATAAGAAGCAATTACAAGGAAATATTTATAGTAAATCTGGTGAATTTCAAAAGGCTGCTGAGCTTTTTGAACATAAGTTACTTTCAGCTACAACTGATATATTCACTAGTTTAATGGCTATGATGGAAATAGCATTAAAAGAAGGGCGCAATGAGGATGCTAAGCACTTTGCAGAAATTTCAGAAAAGACAACAAAGTTATATGATCTATGGGAATACAATTCACATATTGGTTATTTTGAATTATATAAGTCAGAAAAAGATGTAGATAACTTTTTACCTATATTAAAGAAAACATTAGATTCAATGAGCAAGAAGTGGGATCCATCAAAATCTAAATTATATAAGCACATAAAGACTAAGGAAAATGAGGATGGATTTAATGAACAACTTCTTTCAAACTTTATAAGCATGCTAAAAAATGATAAGAGTGATGAATTAGATTTTTTAAAGGATAATGATGAATTCCATAAATTATTAAATAACGCTTTAAAGTAAAATTTTTAGGATATAGCAAAGATTCAGAGATAAAAAATTATTATATAGGGTATTTACTATAGTTAAAATTTATTAGAAACTATTGATTATATTCACAAGGTATTAGATACCTAAATGTAGGTAATAAAAAATAGTAGCCTTTCGATTACAAGATTGGGCTACTATTTTTTTATTTTTAAAAATTTTTATATAGTGATTAAGTAAAATAACAGGAAAGATTCTATATATAGTTATTGTAAAAATATATTTTCAAAATTTAATGGTAAACAAATTCTTTACCAATAAACATAAAAAAATAACTATCTGCTATAATGGTTTAAATAAATAAACCAAAGGGAGATGGATATATTATGAAAGAAGAACATATAATTGAAGTTAATAAAAATCTTTGTATTGGATGTGGTCTTTGTAAAAAGGATTGTCCAGCAAATAATATAATTATTAAAGAAAAAAAGGCAGTAATAAAAGACCAACTTTGTATAAAATGTGGTCATTGTGAAGCAATATGTCCAAAAGCAGCTATCACATTAACTGGATTTAAGGAAAAACCAATGGAATTTACGGAACAAACTACTTTAAATCCAAATGAATTGTTAATGGCTCTTAAAACAAGAAGAACAATTCGTCACTTTAAAAATAAAGAAGTTCCTTCAGAAATTGTAGAGAAAATTATTGAAGCGGGTAGATTAACACCTAGTGCTAAAAATGCACAGGATATATCATACATTGTTTTAGGTAAAGATAAAGGAAAGTATGAGGAAGTTGCAGTACAATTTTTTAAAAGAATACAACCAATTGCAAGCTTTTTTATGAAAAGTGCAAAAGAGGTTACAATTGATGATAACTTCTTTTTCAAGAAAGCTCCTATAGTAATAATGGTAGTAACAAAGGATAAAATAAGTGGTTCACTTGCAGCAGCAAACATGGCTTTAATGGCTGAGTCTTGTGGCTTGGGTGTATTATATAGTGGATTTTTTACAACTGTAGTAAAATACTCACCAAAGCTACGTAGACTTTTAAATCTAAAACATAAGGATAATGTGGTGACAACTTTAGTGCTTGGATATCCAGATGTGAAATATATACGTACTGCACCAAAAGAGGAAGCTGCGGTTAGATATTTATAAATGTTAGGAGAAGTTTATGGAAAAAGAATGTCAGGAAAGATTAAATGAAATAACATCAAAATTTAAAATATGTCGTAAAGCTATTTCTGCTATAGGCGATGAAACTAGACAATTGATTTTGCTTACACTTTTAGAGAGCGACTTTAATGGGATTAGAGTTGGAGAGATTACAGAGAAAACACATCTTTCTCGACCTGCTGTATCTCATCATCTTAAAATACTGAAAGAAGCAGAAATTGTGAATGTACGTAGAGAAGGAACAAAAAACTATTATTATCTAGATTCAAATGAATCACAGTGGACAACACTAACTGAGCTAATAAACCTTATATACATTGGAATACAACATATTGGTAAAGATGATGAAAGAAAAGAGGAGTAAACTAAGAGGATTAAAGCTTAATTTATGAAAAGTTTATGATATATAAAGAAATTTATAGTATAGTTAACTAATGTAATAAAATAAGTAGTTTCAGGAGGGGAGTCCTATGGAAAAATACACAAGAGAAGAATTGAAGGATGCACTACAAGTTGTATCTTCCACTATTAGTAGATGTGAAAAAATGCAGCCTAAGTTTGCAGAGGGTACATCACAACACACATTACTTAAGAATAGATTAAAGGCTCTATACATTTCAAAAGCATTAATAACAAATGAGGATATTATGGGCAAATATACAAAGGAAGATTTAACAAAAGCACGTCCACCTATATCTTCGATTATTAATAAATGTGAAAAAGCACAATCGAAATTTGAAGAGGGCACTTCTAATTACAATAGATTTAATAAACTAATAAAAGCCATGTATATATCAAAATCATTAATAACAGATGAAATTAATAAATTAAGTTAATTTTTAATCTAATTTTAATCTTTCTTATATTTTAGATTAATTTTCTAAAAGTATTATATAACCAAGATGAATAATGAATAAATTCGTGGAGGTAATATAGATGGAAAGAAATGAAATGATTAATACTTTAGTCAGAAAGGCTAATATAAGTCCAGAAGAGGCACAAGAAGTGCTAGAAAAATGTAATTGGGATCTTTTAGACGCTATTGTTTACTTAGAGAGAAGAGGAAAAGTAGAAAATAATGAAGTTACAGCCATCACTGTAGTGGAAGTAATGGAAGGGAAGCAAGAGGAAAAAGAAGATAAGAAAAAGCAGGATGAGAAATATGGTGGTATTGGAGAAATTGTTGGAAGAATGTTTAAATTTATAGGTAAGGTTATAAGAAAAGGAACTAAAAATTTCCTTGAGATTAGAAAAGAGGATCAAAAGCCAATAAGAATATCTTTAACAATATCAATACTTTTCTTAATATTCTTATCAGTACCAACTATAGTATTATTAATCATAGGTTTATTCTGTGGATATAAATACTCAATTTCAGGCCCTAACTTTAATTATGAGGGAGTAAACAACATTTTTGAAGAAGTATCAAAATCAGCAGATCATATCAAAAAAGATTTCAAAGAAGGATATGAAAAATAGTTTTTAGATAGTACTATTAAAGGAGCTACATCAAAACTTTTATATAAAACTTTATAAATATATTCCGAGAATTACTGAATTTTAAGTGAAAGTCTAAATTTTAATTTAGATTCTTGAACTTATACAATGGAACTTTAGTTACATTGTAGTCATTAATTATAGCCATTACTTCGAATAATTTGCTAAAGCTCAGAACTTAAGTGAAAATCCAAATTTTAATTTGGCAATTTGAACTTATGCAATGGAATATAAGTGACATTGTATTCCTATTAATACGATGCTTCGCTTCTTAACGCAAATTATTCTACGTAATAGCTTAAATTCTAAAGTTCATTCAGATATTCTCTTCATATTATTTATAAAGTTTTATTAACAAGTTATTTTGATATAGCTCCTTTATTTTTGTGGTGTGGAAATATTAAGGGGATGGTATAATTTAATTATTATGAAGAGAATTAAAATGAGGTTTTAAAGTTTGGCTACCAATATAGGAGTAGTGCGCTTCAGTAAATATGGAGGATCATTTATGGAAAAGCTTAAACTTGTAGATAAATTAAGAGATAAAGCTAATATAAGTTATGAAGAGGCAAAAAAGGCTTTAGAAAACAGTAATTGGGATATGCTAGAGGCTATGCTATATTTAGAAAAGCATGGAAAAGTGAAAAAGCCTTCAGTTAGCATATTTTATACCAATGAATCTAAAGAAAGTTACACTGAACATGGAGAAGTAGTTAATCTTAAAGAAGATAAAAAGAAGAATAATTCTGAAAGTAAAAATAATTTTGAAGGGATTTTTGAAGCCATATGTAAAGCAATAGATACCTGCAATAATATCTTCATTGAAATAATAAAAAGTAATAAGGTGCTTTTAAAGATTCCATTTACTGTATTAATTCTACTTTTATTTTTTGCATTCTGGATGATTATACCTCTAATGATTGTTGGACTATTCTTTGATGTAGAATTCTTGGTATCTTCTAAAAAGGTTAATGTAGATAAAATAAACAAAGTATTTAATGAAATATCAAAAGTAGTTAAAGACATAAAAAGAAAATTTACTGACCATACACACCATAAACATTCATAAGAGTTAAAGTATTTAATTTAGAGTTATGAACTTAAAATATTGAATTAATACCTATTTAAAATTAAAAGAGGAAACTCACTATTCACATGCGTTCATAGGAGTGCACGTTGTGTAACTTCAATTAATAAAGTAGTAAATTTAAAATTTTACTTAGTCTATATTTTGAAAGGATGTTAATTTAAAATAGAACTGTAATTAGGTTTGAAGTGCTATTTAAAATCAACACGGACCTAAAAAGAGTTTTCGCTTAAGGGGGTTAATTAATGGTTAAGATTTTAATTGTTGAAGATGAAGAAAAAATAGCAAGATTCATAGAATTAGAGCTAATTCATGAAGGATACAAAGTAATAAAAGCAAACAATGGTAGAACAGGTCTTGAAATTGCAGAAAGAGGAGAAGCTGACTTAGTTATTCTTGATGTTATGCTTCCTGAAATCAATGGACTTGAGGTATTAAGAAGAATCAGAAGAGTTTCTGAGGTTCCTATTATAATGCTTACTGCAAGGGATGCTGTAATGGATAAGGTTTCAGGCCTTGATGCTGGAGCAGATGATTATATAACAAAGCCCTTTGCCATAGAAGAATTACTTGCAAGAATAAGAACAGCTCTTAAAAAGAGAGTAGTTACAGTGAAAAAAGATGAAGATGTAATAAGCTGTGGTTTATTAACCTTAGATAAAATGAGACATAAGGTAATGTATGATGGCACAGAAATAGAATTAACTAATAGAGAGTTTACTTTGCTGCAAATATTAATGGAAAACAAAAATATAGTATTAACTAGAGACGTGCTTATAGAGAAAGTATGTGGTTATAACTATGTTGGAGAAACAAATGTAATAGATGTTTACGTAAGATATTTAAGAACAAAGATTGATGATGTCTTCAAAGTTAAAATAATAACTACAGTACGTGGTGTAGGATACGTAATAAAAGATGAGTAATAAGAATAAACCTAAAAATGTTACCTCTATTGCAATAAAGATTAATGCTATTTCTGTTAGAGATTTATTCTTTAGATTTCTTGCAATTGATATATGTTTAATGATTATTTTAGTTGGTCTTTGGTGTATTCAATCTGAAAAAGATTTCTATGGGAAATTAGTAGAAAATGCACAAAGGTCATTTAACTTTTTCCCTATAGAAACTTCAAACTATACAGTTGTTTGGAATGATGGAAAGACCATGGTTAAAGAAGCTAGCACTTTTTTATATACTCTTAGAAAAATAATAATAATTTTAGGCATAGTAGAAGGAATATTTTTATTAGAAGAAATAATATTTGGCACAGCGAAGATTAGAAAGGTCTTAAAACCACTTAATGAAATAGCAGAAACAGCAAGTAGACTTAGTAATATGGACTTTGATGAGGAAAAATTCCAAAGTCTTGAAGATGCCATATCAAAAATAAGTCCTGTAACATCTGATGAAAGAATACACATGGGTGATAGTGAGCTTCAGGGGTTAGAGGATGCAATAAACAAGCTTTTAGATAGAATGAGGGATTCCTATAGGCAGCAGGCAAGGTTTGTTTCAGATGCATCCCATGAACTTAGAACACCTATTTCTGTAATTCAAGGATATGCAAATATGCTAGATCGTTGGGGAAAAAATGATGAGAGTGTCTTGGAGGAATCTATTGCAGCAATAAAAACTGAATCTGAAAATATGAAAAATCTAGTGGAGCAGTTATTATTCTTAGCTAGAGGTATTAATGGAAAAACTCAGCTTACCATAAAGGAATTTTCACTTAATGATATGATGGATGAAGTTTTTGAAGAGTCTAAGATGATAGATAAAAACCATGTATATAACTACATTAAATCAGAGAATATAACCGTTCAGGGTGATATGACTCTCCTTAAGCAGACTGCAAGAATACTAGTTGAAAATGCAGCTAAATACACAGAAAAGGGAGAAGCAATAACACTTAGGGTAGGAAAAAATTCTAAAGGAGAAGCTTATTTTTCTATTCAGGATAATGGAATAGGTATGGATGAGAGTGATATACCACACATATTTGAACGTTTTTTTAGAGCTGATACAGCAAGAGTTAGAAAAAATGGAGGAACAGGTCTTGGACTTTCTATAGCAAAATGGATAATTGATAACCACAAAGGGTACTTTAGTGTTTTAAGCAGAAAAGGAATAGGCACAAGAATAGTTGTGTACTTACCACAAAATATGAAGTAGAAAATATAGCTATATTTTAGAGAATAATAAAAAATCAGTAGTAAAATAATACTACTGTTTTTTTGCTTTCCTTACAGCCATTAAAAAATATAATCCAAAAATAATAAATATAATAGTAATAGGTATTAGTATATTAGGATAAAGATAAAGAGAAAAAAGTACTTCAATTAAAATTAACAATGAAGCTATTAAAGGCAATTTATAAGCAATTAATACCTTTATAAATAAGCCTTTATCTAAATTTTTAACTAAAAAATTCTTTTTTACTATATCAGTTACTTTTAAAAGATTACCTATAGCTATATTCACAAACATTAATTCTACTAAGAATGGTATTAGAAAAGCTTTAAAGATAATGCAATATAGATTTAAAAGTAATAGAAAAAAAGACATCATTGAAAATATATAAGTTTTTTTCTTTATTAAAACATAGAGATTATCATTATTTCTAAAAAAATGATAATATTGAATTCCTTTTAATATTAGAATAGCAATAATTAAACTGATAATCTCAATTATAAATATTACATTATTTGGAATATAATCACCTTCTTTTCATAAATTCTATTGTATATAATTTTATCATAGAATAATTCTTGAAATTTTAACTGTATATAAACTTTATTGAAAGAAATATATTAAATAAGTTTTATATTGAAGTTTTGACACAGCTCCCTTTTATTATCAAACATTTGATTCTAAAGAGATAAATCCATTAATATTTCATCATAATAAACACCATCAATGTTAAAATAATTCTCATGAACACCTATTTTCTTAAAGCCATATTTCTCATATAGTTTAATGGCATTATTGTTAGATTCTCTAACACCAAGGCTAATAGTCTTAATTGATTTCTTATCTTTAGCAAATCTTATAAGTTCCTCCATAACAGCACTTCCAACTCCAATATTCCAATAGTCTTTTCTAACTGATATTGCTATTTCACTATTATGGCATATTCTTTTTCTATTAGAGGTACTTATTTGAGATATACTTACTATTTCATCATTAATAGTTCCTAGTAACATAAGAGAATTAGAACTTTGATTTATTTCTTCAATATAAGCTTTTTCCTGTTCCACTGTAAAATGAAACTCCCCCTTACCAAAAAGTAGATTATTACTTTCTCCACCTACAGTATTAAGATACTTAATTATGTTTTCAGCATCATCTTCTAATGGTTTTCTCAATATTAAATTTTTACCATCTTTTAAGTTTACAATGTTAAGAATATTATTATTATTTTCAATACCCATAGAAAGTCTCCTTTTTATATATAATTTTAAGTTAAAAGATAAAATCTTCTGTATAAGAATTTATTAATTCTAAAGTTATTAAAATATTTATTCATGTTATTTATAAGTATTGTGTTAGAGCTTAGATAATTCCCTACTAATCCATATACTTATACTAAAATTTTACCATAAAGATACTTTTTGAAATTTCAACTTCATGTAAACTTTATTAAAAGTATTTATTCCAAGTAAGTTTTACCTTGTGTTAATTGTTTCCAATATGCTTTTTTGATATGATTAATTAAAAGGATATAGTATTAGGAAAGTAGTGATTTATACTTAATAAAAGTAGAACTTAGATATAGAGTCTGAATAGGACAACTTTAAATAAATTTGGGAGAGTAGTAAATGAAAAATATAATAACTATCCAACATACACAGTCTATACATCACACTAATGGAATGGTTGGATCTTGGACTGATTGGGATTTATCAGAGCTAGGAATACAACAAGCAAATAATATTGGAAGAAATCTATCAAAAGAGTTAGCAAATAAAAAGTATGTAATATATTCTTCTGATTTATTAAGAGCTAAGAATACAGCAAAAATTATAGGCAAGCATTTAGAGGTTGAACCGATTTTTGTTACTGAGTTAAGAGAAAGAAATCTTGGAAAATGTGTTGGGAAATCAGTACAGTGGTTGAAAGAAAATATTGAAACACAAGAAAAATCTATTGATGATAAAATGTTTTCCGATGCAGAAAGTAGAAGAGATGAGTGGAATAGGTTATTACCTTTTTTTAATAAGTTAATGACAAATGAACATGAGAATATAATTATCGTTTCCCATGGAGATCTACTTAGCGTATTTAATACAATGTGGTTAGGAATGAATATTGAAATGCTTAATAGAAGTGAAATATTTGGGTTAGCTGGTGGAGTTACTTTTATGCAAGAAACAGTTGATGGAAAAAGATTTATTAAGCGAATGAGCGACATGTCATATATAAAGTGATAATAAGTTTAGAAGTTAGATAAATTAAAATAATATAGAATAAACTAAAAAATAAGAATTTACCAGTAATGTTATTTTACTATTTAAAGTGTTCACAAAAACATCTGTTTTAGTGGACATTTAGTTTTAGAATTTAATTTATGATATTATAATATAATTAATAAAGAAGGTAAGTGTTATCTTTTCAAATTTTATTTAATATATAATATTAAGGAGAATACTTACTTAGGAGGAATTGTTAAGTGATAAAAATTGAAGATTTAAACAGTATTAATAATAAGGATATGGAATAAATACTAGATACATGGGAATCATCAGTAAGAGCAACACATGACTTTTTAAGTAAAGAAGATATAATCTCAATAAAACCTCAAGTTATAGAAGGTGCTAAATATGTTAGTAGACTTTTATGTGTAAGAGACAAAAATGGTATTATAAAAGCTTTTATGGGGATATATGATTTTAAAATTGAAATGTTATTTGTAAGTAATGAAAGTAGAGGAAACGGAGTTGGAAAAAGACTTGTAGAATATGCAATAAAAGAGTTAAATGTAAATTATGTAGATGTAAATGAGCAAAATCCACAAGCAGTAGGCTTTTATAAATATATGAGGTTTAAAGTCTTTAAAAAATCTGAGTTAGACGAACAGGGAAATCCATTCTCTATACTGCATATGAAATTAAAATAATAATATTATAGTGTAACTAAATAAATATAAATAGAGTAATAATATTGAAATTTATTACTCTATTTTCATTCATTTGTCCACTTTTATTATATTTATATATCAATATTCATTTAAGAAATAGTCATTAAATTATTTTTCACCTAACAACTCCAAGGCTTCATTGGCCATAGTTAAAATATTCGCTTGTATGTTAGTTGAATTATTTAGCTCTTCTTTATTGTACCATTTAAGTATTTTAGATTCTTCAATTTCAGGGCATGTTTTAAAAGAGTTGGTAGTTGCATAATAAACAAAGTCTATATGTGAATGATTAGTATTTACATCACCAAAAATTGTGTGCATAGGATTTATTAGTAGCTTTTCTCCTGATAAGTCACATGATTTTTTTAGTGCTATATCTATGGGATTATACAAATTTATTTTTAATCCTGCTTCTTCTTTTGATTCACGAATACATGCCTCTTCTGGAAGCTCATTCAACTCTATATGTCCACCTAAAGGAAGTATTTTTTTAGCTTTTTTATGTAAATGTAACAACACCTTATCTTTACATACTATAAATACTGAAACTGTAAAATGTCTATCTATCATTATTTTATCTCCTTAAAAATTATTTTGTAGGAATAATTAGTTGTTGAATTATTACCTAATTATACAACAATTTCAAATTATTATAAAAACTGAATAGAAACAAGACTTCAAAGAGCAGTATATAGGTATAAATATACAGAAGTTATTAGATAAGTTAAAAGCGATTATACTTTTCTTTTATAGATTTATCATGTGAAGAGTTATTGAAAGGACATAGAGTTCATATTAATGCTAAAAATCTATTTATTACAAATGATAATCACTTTATATTGAAATTGTTTATTATTTATAGAATTGTATGATATAATTCTTTAGGTGATATACATTTTCAATTAGAAAGAGGTGAATATGATAGAAGAGGTAAATAAGTTTCAAAGTCTTGTTATTTTTGCCATGGTTTTATTAGGAATTTTACTAGGGCAAATAAATGTGGTACAAACTTATTCAGAATATTTAATAATGCCATCATTAACAATAATGCTATTTTTAGTATTTATACAAATTCCTTTAAAAGAGATAGGGAGTTCCTTTAAGAATATAAAATTTACATCAACTGCAGTTCTTATAAATTTTGTATGGACTCCAATAATAATATTTATTTTAGGTAGATTATTTTTAAGTAATTACCCAGAACTTTTAATAGGATTTATTATGCTTATGGTGACTCCTTGTACAGATTGGTACTTAATCTTTACTGGAATTGCTAAGGGGAATGTTCCTTTAGGATCTTCTATTCTTCCTTTAAACATAATATTACAATTGCTTTTATTACCAGTATACATATTATTAATAGGGGGAACTAGCGTGGAGATAGATGCTCTAAGCTTAGGCAAAGGAGTAATCTTTAGCTTAATGCTTCCATTATTATTCTCAATTGTGGCTAGAAAATTTATTATAAAAAAAGTAGGTAATGATAACTTTGAGAACAAAGTAGTTTCAAAGGCTTGTGATTATCAAGGATACTTTCTAAACATAGCTATTATAGGAATGTTTGCTTCACAAGGAAAAGTATTACTTGAAAACTATCAGATATTATTAATATTATTGGTACCAGTATTATTGTTCTTTATAATTAACTTTTTATTTGGAAGATTAGTAGAAAGAGCTATTAAACTTAACTACCAAGATAGTGTTTCTTTAAGTTTAACTATTCTTGCTAGGAACTCTCCAGTAGCATTATCAATTGCTGTTGCAGCATTTCCAGATAAACCTTTAATATCCTTGGCTCTCATAATAGGTCCATTGATAGAATTACCAGTGTTATTTTTAGTTTCTAAAATATTATTATCAATAAAAGTAAGAGAAGAATCTTCATATCAGTACAATTAATACTTTTAAAAAGATATAGTACATAAATATCTTTGATAAAGAGATATTATAGAGGTTTTATTTTCCATAAATTTGCAATAAACTTTAAGATATGGTATAATCTAATAAATTAATTTAATATGGTTATTATTCGCCACCGGGTGAATGTTAAGGTATCAAAGTATTCCAGTAGGTCTGAGAAGGAATACTCTGATACCTTTTTATTTTTAGGAGGTAATTATGAAGGAATTAAAGTTAAAGTTTATGAAGTATGTAAGCTTAAATGTTATGGGAATGATAGGGCTTTCCTGTTATATTTTAGCTGATACATTTTTCGTTGCAGAAGCTCTTGGAACTGTTGGTATTGCTGCACTGAATTTTTCAATTTCAATATTTTCTATTTTACAGGGTGTAGGACTTATGATAGGAATTGGTGGTGCAACTGATTTTTCAATTAGCAAACAAGAGAAGAGTAATTCAAATAATAAATCTTTTACACATGCTATTGTTATGGGAGCAGTGGCATCACTTATATTTGTTGTAGTGGCTATATTTTTTACTAAACAATTAGGAATATTGCTTGGAGCTGATGAAACAACCTTACCGCTTACTCAGGTCTACTTAACTACACTTTTAAGTTTTTCACCTTTTTTCATTTTGAATAATATTTTGCTTGCTTTTATTCGTAATGATAAAAATCCTAAACTATCAATGATTGCAATGCTTGTAAGCAGTTTTTCTAATATTATTTTAGATTATATATTTATGTTTCCACTTTCTATGGGGATTTTTGGAGCAGCTCTTGCAACAGGACTTTCTCCTATTATAAGTTTATGTATTTTATCTTCACATTTTATTTCTAAAAAGCAAAGTTTTCATCTCGTAAAATGTAAAATTCATTTTTCAAGAGTATTAAGAATAATTTCCTTAGGTTTTTCTTCATTTGTTGGAGAGCTTGCATCTGCAATAGCTTTAATTACATTTAATCTAATCATATTGAAGATAGAAGGAAATGTTGGTGTGGCAGCATATGGAATAGTAGCTAATGTAGCACTTATTGCTACAGCAATTTTTGTGGGAATATCTCAGGGAATGCAACCATTAGCGAGTAAATATTATAGTAAAAAAGATATGCTATCTGTGAATTTGATTCTAAAATATACAGTTATTACTTCCATAATTGCTTCAGTTCTTATTTATATAGTCATATTTTTTAATAAAAATATAATTATATCTATGTTTAACAGTGAAAATAATGATCAACTTGCTATTTTAGCATCAGTAGGAATGCAAATATATTTCATAGGTTATATATTTGCAGGTATAAATATTATTTCAGCAGCTTTTTTTAGTGCCACATCAAATGCAAAAGAAGCAATGATTGTATCTATTTTAAGAAGTTGTTTACTTCTTGTACCAATTGTTTTTATACTTAGTAGCATATTTAAGATGAATGGAGTATGGTTTTCATTTGTAATAACTGAATTTATAGTATGTATTATGACTATAATCTTTTTTTACTCTTTAAAAGGTAAGGACAAGAAAATTTAATATTGAACTTTTTATGTTAGCATATTAATATTTATTTAAAATAAATATTATTAAAAAGAGGGTATTTATGTCAGATTAAAACATAACCCAAATTAAAAAATAAGAGGATTTATATTTTTTCATACTTATAATTAGACAATTTAAAACAAGGAAGTTTTTAGATATAAAGATTTTTTTTGATATAGTTCAATATTTTAGATTTAATTCCAGTTTTGCATGAAAAATGACCAGTTATACAAAATATATTAAATTTTTATAAATAAATGTATATAATAAAGTGAAATTAATGTTAATAGGGGGACAATATGAAAAAGAAAAAAATTATTTGTAGTATTTTAACTATTTGTTTTTTAACTTCTTTATCTTCTCAAGGTGTAGTAGTACTAGCAAGTGAGAATAACAGTGAAATAACTAGTGTGCAAGCACAGGAAAAAAATAATGAGAATTATATATTCTTATCAGATTTAGAGTATATAAAAAATATGTCTAATACTTCATGGGGAAGTATAAAAATGAACCAAAACATTGATGGTGGTAAAATAACATTAAATGTTGATAGTGAAGCTCTTCAATTTGACAAGGGGATAGGAGCACATGCAACTTCAAATCTTGTATATGATATTTCTAAGTATTCTAATGATTATTCTAGATTTACTACATATGTAGGTATTGATAGAGCTCAATGGGATAGAGGAAATGGAATAAAAGTTACAGTTTCTGTTTCTAATGACGGTAAAGAGTGGAAGGATTTAAGTACAACAGAGGTTCTCAAAGGAAATAAAAATGCAGCATTTATTGATGTTAATATTAAAGGATTTAAATATTTAAAACTTTATGCAAATGATAATGGAACTAATGGTAATGATCATGCGGTTTATGGATCACCAAGAATTATGAAAGAAAATTATGATGTTAGTAGTGAATATCTAGCTGGAATTAAAAAGGTTGAACAATATGATGAGATTATTAAAAGTAAATATGAAATCAATTCACCTATTACGGGAGAATATGAAAACGTATTACTTCAAAGAACTTTTGTAAATAGAGTTGGGTTTAATACTCTTCAATCTGTTGCAAAATTAGGCAAAAAATATGAAGATACAATTAGTTGGATTATAAATAATAAAATAGCTATTAAAATGTATGTTACTGGAGGAGAGATTGAAGGGGGAGGAAGTTATACCAATTCAATTAAAGCCTTAGCAGATATTTATGAAAAACATAAGGATGATTTTAATGATTCTACAAATGGAAATTTATATTTAAAGATGGCTATTTCTACATCAATTAGCCATGCAAAAGATATAAGACTTTGGACAGGTAATGCTGAGGTTTCAGATCCATGTACAAGATATGAAATATATAAAGATCTTTATAACAATGGGTTAATGGCTCAAGGTGGAAATGTTGAATTGTTTAAAAATTTACCGGTTGAGCTTATGAGATGGGTAATGGATAACAAAATTGATGATGAAGAAATAAATTGGTTAGTAAACCATGCATTAACTAAAAAGAATCAAGGGAAAAATTATTTAGATGCTTATACATATATAAGATATACATCAGGGTTTAATTATAGTAGAGATAAATATTATGATCAATCTAAATTTGATGAATGGAATAATAAGTATAACATAGATGGATTAACTGGCTATGGAACAAAAGGTATCAATAAATTATGGATGGTATTTGAAGAAGGATCAGTATGTGGAGGTTTAGCTAAGACTTATGCAAATCTTTCTCAAGTTTTTGGAATGCCAGCAGCTGTTTTAGGACAACCTGGTCATGCAGCTACTTTAACTTATAGCCAAAATTCTCAAGGACAAGGAATATGGAGTATAAAGAATGATATTTCAGGATGGGTACAATCTGAGAAAGGTGAAAGATTACCTTTAGGATGGGGTTCAAAAGACTGGGATTCATATTATTCAGTAAGCTATATACTTTTAGCTCAGAAGGCTCTTGATGATTATGATAATTTAATACAAGCTTCATATTATAATTATCTTGCTGATGTATATAAAAATAGTCCGGAGAAACAGATAGAGATTTATAACAAAGCTCTTGAAGTTCAAAATTATAATCTTGATTCTCTTGTGGGGCTTATCAATGCATACAAAGTTTCAGGAAATAAAACAAGTAGTGACTATTTAAAACTTTCTCAAAGAGTGGCAGATGGACTTGCGTTTCATCCGTTACCATTTGTAGATGTTATGAAACTTATAGAAAACAATGTAACTGATGATTCAGATAAAGTTATTTTTGATATGCTTAAGACAAAAACACTTAAGAAAGCTACATTGGCTACAGAAAGTGATACTGTTCAACCTAATGCATGTAAAACCATGGCAAACCATCTTTTAGGACAAAATAAAATAGATCTTGCAACATTTTCATTTGATGGAGAAAATGCAGGTAAAATAAAAATTAATGATGTGTATTCAAATTCAACAATAAGATGGGAATACAGCTTAGATAGCTGGAAAACTAAAAAGGAAACTGATGCAAAGGAAGTAACTTTAGGCGAAGAAGAACTTCAAAAATTAAATAAAGAGCAAGACATTCAAATTTCACTTGTTGGAACTTCAGAAATTTATACAATTGACATAACTCAATATGAAGCACCTAAGAAGTTATATGTTAATGACCTTGAAAATCAATTTAGAGGGTTCAATGGTAATTTAGAATATAGTGAAGATGGTGGTAACACATGGAATAACTATGATATTGAAAATACTAGAATACTTGGAAATAAGAAAGTTCTTGTAAGATATATTGCTTCAGGAACAAAGATGCAAAGTGAGCCAGTAGAGTATAGCTTTACTGAGGATAACCAACCAGACACAAGAAAGTATGTTCAACTTAAAAATGTATCACTTTACAAGTATTCATCTCAACAAAATAATGGAGATGCTGCTGCTTCAAATATTATAGATGGAAACTTAAATACTGGATGGCATAATACATGGGCTGGAGAGAAAGATAAGTATTATTCAGTAGAGTTTGATAAAGCAAGATATATTACTTCTATAGAGTATAAACCAAGTGGCACTAATGGAATATTAAAAAATGTAGATATTTATACAAGTATGGATGGAGTACAATGGAAAAAATCAGGTGAAGTAAGGAACTTAAAAAACGACTATAATCTTAAGGTGTTGGATTTAAACCAACCAACAGAAGCTAAATTTGTTAAACTTCAAGCTGTTAATACCTATGGATATCCAAATGATGTTTTCTTTACAGGAAGAATGCTTAATTTCTTTGAAGATATTACTATGACAAACAGCCAGCAATAGATAGAGATAATAAATAAAAGTTTAAAATATAGATTAAAATTTTAAATAGTAATATATATGAAGAAGATGGAACTATAAAATACTTTCTAGTATAATAGTTCCATTTTTATTATATCTATTTTAAATTAAGAGCTATTGTAGAAAAATCTCCTTAAAATATATTTAGAATTGCTTTAGAGGACTTGTTTTCTAGGAGTAGCATATTTAACCCATTTTTTCTAAATATAGTTTTTTAGGGATGTTTTCAAATAAATTGTAAAATATAAAATGATTTGTTAAAATAGTTGCTAGGCATTGGAGGAAAATTTTATGAAAAAAAGAAAGAGTTTTATATTAGTAGTTATCTTAGTTTTTCTTATGGTGTTTGTTTTTTACAATATGCCAATATCAAAAAAAGAAGATAATAAAAGGATGATAAAAATAGGATTTTATGATTATTATCCATATTTTTATATTAACAAGGATTCAAAGGTATGTGGGGAGTATAATGATTTGGTCAAATCACTTTCTGAAAAATTAGATTTTAACTTTGAATATGTTAATTGTAGTATTTCAGAGTCACTAAAACAGCTAGAAAATAGAGAAATTGATTTAGTTTTTGGAATAAATAAAACACCAGAAAGAGAGAAGCTTTATGAATTTTCAGATGATTGTATAGATGAGGAACGGTACGTTATATATACAAATAAAAACATAAAGTATGGAAATATTAAAGCCTTAAATGGTTTAAAAATGGGTTATATAGAGGGTGAAACAAATAATGAGTGGGTTTTAAAATACTTAAAGAACAAAAACATAAATGTTGAATTAGTTAACATTTCATCTTATAAGGCAGCAGAATCTCTGTTAATTGAAAATAAAGTAGATTTTATCGTAGGAAATTCAGAGAGCGACATAAAAGATATGGGAAAAAATATTAGGAGTATTTTTGGATTTTCAGCTGGACCAACATATATTGTAGCTAAAAAGAATGATAAAGAATTAATAAGTGAAATCAATAAAGTTCTTAAAACAACAGATTACAAATCAAACAGAAATAATAATATATATTATAAATATTTTAGTGACTTTTTTAATAATACTAAAAATATATTAATTAGCATATCTATTTTACTTATACTTATAATTTCCGTTAAAAAAATGGGTCAGAAAATAATAATAATAACTAAACAAAAAAAGATTACGAATGATTTGAAAAAAGATAATTATACTCTTTATTATCAACCTATAGTGGATTTTAAATCTGAAAAGGTCAGGGGATTTGAAGCTTTATTACGGTTAATAAAAAATGGAGAAGTATTAACTCCATATCATTTTCTGAAAGATATTGAAGAAAGCAATATGATGCAAGAGGTAACATTGTGGATACTTAAAAGGGTAATTTCAGATTATGATATTATAAAAAAATACGATTTTGTTGATAAAGAAAACTTTTATATCTCACTAAATGTATCATTTAAAGAAATAGAAGATTTGGACTTTTTAAATGAAATAATAAAAATAGTTAAGGAAAAGAAAGTAAAAGAAAACACTATTTGTTTAGAAATTGTAGAAAAGTTTGGAGTAGAGGAAATAGAGAAAATAGAGAAAATACAAGAAAATATGAAGTTTTTAAAAGAAAATGGTATTCTTATTGCCATTGATGATTTTGGGGTGGAATATTCTAATTTAGATTTATTAAAGAAAATAGATTCCAACATTATTAAATTGGACAAGTTCTTTGTTGATGGCTTGAATGACTCCATAATCAGCATTAAAGTAATTGATTTTATATTAGAGATTTGTAAATTATCAAATAAATCTATTGTAATTGAAGGAGTAGAGGAGAAATATCAGGTTGACATAATAAAGACATTTCTTTATGAAAAAATTTATATTCAGGGATATTATTTTTCAAAACCATTAGATATTACAAGTTTAAGAAACTTAAATATAATAACTTAAAACCGTAATTTCTAAAAGTATTATATTTCAAATCTAAGCTTATAAATAAATAGTAAAATATAAGAGTATTCGCTTAAATATTAGGCGTTTTTTATTTGGTGAAAATAATTAAAAATCCAGATTTGATAATACTTAATGAGCTAATTAATTCTTTAAAAACCAAAAGTGTAGATATGGTAAGAAAGATTTTATTATTATATTAAATACATAGATTTTGAAGTAATAATATTAAATATGCAAGAAGTATATTAAGTAAAAATAACATAGTTAATATATTATTAATAAAATAGAAATAATTTATTCATAAAAATATTTTTTTCAACTTTTCTTTTATTTGGAATTTTATATTTCTTAAAATATTAAATAAAAAAATATAAAATTCAAAATATTGCTAATTTGAGAGCTAAAATAGATAAGCGTATACTTAAATGCAATAAGTTAAAAATAGAAGGGAAGTTTTAGTATGGATAAGTTTAGAACAATAGAAAAAGCTTTTAGAGGTCCTGATTTTCATATGGTTGGAGATGGCTTTAGAGTAACTCAATATTTTCCACAAGGAGAAAATTTACTTATAAGATTTTCACCATTCATATTATTAGATTATAACCCACCTTATTATTTTGAACCTTCAAAAGTTAGGTTAGGAGTAGGAGCTCACCCACATAGAGGCTTTGAAACTGTAACAATAGCATATGCAGGAAAAGTTGAACACCATGACAATAAAGGAAATCATGGAATCATAGGGCCAGGAGATGTTCAATGGATGACTGCAGGTTCAGGTGTATTACATAAAGAATATCATGAAGATGAGTTCTCAAAAACAGGTGGAGTATTACATATGGTTCAACTTTGGGTTAATCTACCAAAAAAAGATAAGATGACTCATGCGAAGTATCAATCAATAATAAAAGATGATATGGGAATATATAAGATTCCTGATGACTTTGGAGAAATAAAAATCATAGCAGGTGAAGTTAAAGGTGTTAAAGGACCAGCTAGTACTTTCTCTCCAATAAATCTATATAATGTTGATTTAAAGAACTTTGGAACAGTAACACTATCAGAACCTAGCAACTTTAATACTGGTATGTTAGTTATTGGTGGCAAAGTAAGGATTAATGATAATAAAACATTTGAAGAAAATGATTTTATTCTTTTTGATAATGTAGATGGAGATATAAAGATAGAATCAATAACTGAAACTTCTTTATGCTTAGTGTTAAGTGGAGAACCTTTAAATGAACCAGTTGTATCTTATGGACCTTTTGTAATGAATACTGAGGAAGAAATAGATAAAGCATATAATGACTTTGAAAGCGGAAAGTTTGGAACATTTGATTTCTAATTTTATTTAATAACGATAGGTTTGATATCTAAAAAGGTATCAAACCTATTTTTTTGTTTGAATTTAAAAACTTCATTAAGGCTCTGCTTTAAGTGAGTGTTGATTTCAGAGAGCCTTTCAGACCTACTTAATTTCGAAGAGAATTTTTATTGAATACTCTAACTAGCTTATTAAGATGGTCTTACAGTTCTATCTAAAATTAACATTGGTTTAAAGCAGAGACTTAATTTTAAGGTTTAGTTAAGGTTGAGGTTATTAATAGATAAGGTTAGCCCCTTAGTATATAAATTGTCAGTTTGATTAAGAAGATTAAATTTAAATAAAAGGAGAATTTAGATGAGCAAGTTAGAGATAATTAAGCTTAGAAAGGTTTATAAAGAAAAAGTTGCAAATGAGGATATAAACTTAGTACTTAATTGTGGGGTATATGGTTTGTTAGGAGCCAATGGTGCTGGAAAGACAACATTGATGAAACAGATAGTTACTCTTACAAAGCCTACAAGTGGCGAAATTTTATATAATGGCAAGAATATAGAGTCATTAGGGGATGAGTATAGAGACTTAATAGGATACTTACCACAAGATTTTGATGCCTATGAAAATTTTAAGATAATTGAGTTCATGGAGTATATAGCAGCCTTAAAGGATGTTAAGGATAGCAAAATAAAGATTAAGGAGCTATTAAATTTAGTCGGGTTATATGAAGTTAAAAATAGAAAGATGTCCAAACTATCAGGTGGTATGAAGAGAAGAGTTGGAATAGCACAGGCTTTGCTTAATGATCCTAAGATATTGGTTTTAGATGAACCAACTGCTGGCTTAGATCCACAGGAGAGAAATAGGTTTAGAAATTTAATATCTAACCTAGGAAAAGAAGCCATAGTAATATTATCAACTCACATAATTTCAGATATAGAGCAGATTTCAAAAGAGATAATAATGATAAAAAATGGGAAGGTACGTTTAAAGGCAACTAGTGAAGAATTGTTAGAAAAGATGAGAGGAAATGTATTTAGTAAGAAATTAAAGGATGAAGAGGAGATAAAAATAATTCAGAAGAAATACAAGGTGGTTAATATACAAAGGGGAGTAAACTATATAAAAGTTAGGTTTATAAGCCATTTCAAACCAGATATAGAGGGTTTAATAGAGGAAGAGCCTACTTTTGAAGATGTGTATATTGAATATTTTGAGTTAGAGGATGCCAAATAGAGTGATTTACTAGTAGATATAAAAGTTATAAGGAGATGATATTTTGAAGAATTCTAAGGTGGCAATTATTTTAGTAGTTTTACTAGCTATGTTAGTATGTGGAACATTAAGTTTATTCATTTCATTTGTATAGTAGATGGATAGTAGAATACATATCACATTAAGCTTAGTTTTAATTAAATATTAAAATTAGGTCTAAAGGTATAGATAGAAATCAATAATCATTTAAAACAGAGCCTAATAAAAAGCACATGAAATTTATGATTGAAAGTTAAAGTGGAGGAAAAAATGGGGAAAATTTTAAGTTTAGAGTTAAAGAAAATAATAACAAAGAAGCGATTATTAATAATGTGGGCAGCAACATTGTTTTTGGTGTACCAAGTTACAGGCGGAGTTACTGTAAGTGATAATTATTCAAGTATATTTCAAAAAATATATTTAATGGCTCCATTAATAGGAATATTAATGTTTATGGTATTTTCAGAAAGCTACATTATGGAATATAGGTTTAATATAGATTCAGTGATCAAAACAACAAAGAGTTATAAAAAAGTAGTATTAGCAAAGAGCATAGCTAACACCATAATTGCAAGTTTAATAAGTATTTCTATATTGCTAACTATGACTATAAAAGCTCTTATTTTAGTAGGTTTTCAAGGGATAAATATGCCTATAAAGGAGATTTGGTACTTTGGAAATAGTGGTTCTAATATAACTGTATTAGGAATGGTAATGATAATGTGTTTAACATTTATACTAGGAAGTTTTTTATTTGCTCAAATTGGTTTGTTTTTATCTAGCATAAGTAAGTCTGCTGTAAAACCTTTTTTATTAGGTGGGTTAATAATGGGTATTCCTTTCTTAGGTAACATATATGGTATATCTCAATTTTTCTCACAAAAAATGATATTATTTACTCCTTTATATGGAATGTTCAGTTGTCAACTTATAAGATATGGGGCACCAATAAGTGCAGATATATTTTTCATCCTTGTTTCATTAGCTTTTGGAATTCTATTTTATAGATTGACCCTTAGAAGTTTTACAAAGAGTAGAAACTAGCTTAAAGAGAAAATATAATTACATATAAGAGAGGAAACATATGTTAAAGTGGGAATTTAAAAAAATTTATAAGGATAGATCATTTTTGGCTATCTTAGCAATATTAATTTTCAATGTTGTAGCAATGACTTTTTTGAATCCTCATGTTAATTATGAGGAAGAGAAAAAAAGTCATTATATGAATGTTAAAAGCCTAAGTGGAATTAGTATTTTAAAAGATAATGATGATTTAGATAAGGATACTAAGGATTTATCTGAAATGGCTTATGATAAATTACAAAAGGACAGTGGAGAGGAATATAAAGATCTTGAGTTTTATAGGATGTTTTATTTTAGAATTTCTAATGCGTTATTAAACATTTCAATGTGTATTATAATTTTCATAATATTTTCAAAGATATATGTTGAGGAGAGAGAGTCAAATGTAGATAGTATATTATTATCCTCTAAAAAAAGATACAATGCACTATATTCAAAATTGGGGTTATCATTAATAATTCCAACCTTTATATACGTTACATATATAGTGGTTATTGGGGTAATAACAGCTATGCAGTATGGATTTTCTAATATGGGATATCTACAAGCTTATAGAATAGCAGATAATCCACTTTTATTAAAAGGTAGTTTCACGATAAATCAATATTTAGCTCTTACTGTGATGACAATATTAGGATTGTATATAATATTAGCTTTATTTACTAGTATGTGTTCTTTTCTTAGTAAGAATTCAGTTAGTTCAATAGCTGGTGCAACAGTAGTCTTAATACTATTTAAAGTATTATCAGAACTTAGGTTTTTACCAGAGGGAATATTAAATATTCTAAAAAATATTAATTTTATAGATTTATTTAGAAGTCCACAAATGTTTATAGGCACCTATAAAGGTAATATAATATTATTAAGTAATAATTTAGACATACTTAATTTATGTTACTTAATTCTATTCTTGTTAATTGTATTAGGGATTATGATAAACATATATATTTTTAAAAAATTGCTTTAAAAGAATATTGATTTTTAGCTAGTTATATGCAAATTTATCTAAAAATTAGTTATGGCTTAGAACATAGCTTCTTTTAGTTTTAGTAGTATAGTTTTAAATATACAAGTATACATAAGAAAAAGGAGAGGATGGTTTGAATATTTTAAAATCAAAAGGAAAAATCATAATTATTTCACTGGTGATTTTACTATTATGTATTGTTTCAGGAAATATTTTAATTAATAAATTCTATAATACAAACTATAATAATTTTAATTCAGTAGATAAGGAAATGTTTAATAAACTATCAGATATATACAAAGAATTTCATAAGAATGGAGATCAATTATGGCCTGATTATGATTTTGAGAAAATGCCATTAATTCTAATAAGAACCTATAAAGATAAGGGGATTCTTAGAAAGTATGCCTATGCTATTAATGTAGAGGGAATGAAAGAGGGGATTTTTTCTAAAGAAGTTACAATGCCAAAAGACTTAGATTTACCTAAGATTTATAGAATAAGTAGCTTAAATCCACAATTATTTAAATCTTTTATGCCAGGTAACTTTGGAGAAATAGATATAAAAGGGCAAAAAGTATTTTATTTTAAATACAATCCAAAAATGATTGAGAATCCTGATTTATACTTTGACTTTTCTTCATTTTTATTACATGAATCATTCCATACTTACAAACAAGAGAATTGGGAGTATGATAAAAATGATGGGGAATACATAGAAAATTATCCTAATAATAAGGGAAATTACGCTTTAATTGGTGTTGAGTTCTCATTGTTAGATAAAGCTTTAGAAACAAATAATAAAGAAGATATAGAAAAATATTTAAAAGATTGGACAATAATACGTACATATAGATATGAAAAATGGCCTCAATTAAAGAATGAAACTAATACTGAAGCTATAGAGGGTACTGCTAGGTATATGGAATATGAGTATAGTAAATTAACTGGTGGAAAATTGACTGTGCTTGCAAATAAAGAAGCACCATATCATGTTTCATTTATTCATGCTTTTAATTATATAGCAAATGGAGAGGCAGAATCACCAGAGTTCTTAAAGAGGCCTATGAGGTATGAGGTAGGCGCAGCTCTTGGTCTTCTAATGGATGAGTTAAATATAAACTGGAAGAGTCAGATAGAAGATAGTAAGGATAATCCAGGAGAAACTCAATACGAAATATTAAAAAAATATTTTAATATAACTGACAAGGATGTAAATGAAAAAACTATTAAGAGCATAGAAGATGAAAATAACTATAATGAGTTATTAAAACAAGGAGAAAAAATAGTTAATTTAACAAAAAACTAAACTTATATTTATATTAAATTTCTAGAAAGAAGGAATTTTTAATGGAGACATTAATAAAGGAGAAGAGAATATTAATAATAGATGATGAGGAAGAAATATTAAATATTTTAAAAACAGTTTTAAAAAAGGAAGGTTTTAAAAATATATACACAGCTCTAGATGGAGAAAGTGGTCTTAGATTATTTAACGATTTAAGACCAGATATAGTAATACTAGATATAATGTTGCCTGATAAGGAAGGATATGAAGTATGTAGGGAAATAAGACAAAAGTCTAATATACCGATTCTTTTCTTATCAGCTAAAACTGAGGAAATAGATAGAGTACTAGGCTTATCCATTGGAGCAGATGATTATATAACAAAGCCCTTCAGTCCAAAAGAGGTTGCTTTAAGAGTTAAAATAAACTTAAAGAAAAACATAATCATGGATAAAGTAAAGAAAGAAGACCCTATATTAGAGTTTGGACCATTTAAGATAGATCAACAAAAGGTTGAGGTCATGAAAAATGGAAAGGTAATTGATCTTAAACCTAAAGAGTATAAAATGTTTTTATATATGGCTAAAAACTTAAACCATATAATAAGCAAAGAACAGTTTTGCGATAAAGTGTGGGGAGAAGATTTTGTAGGTTTTGATAATACCATAATGGTACATATAAGAAAGCTAAGAGAAAAGTTAGAAGACAATCCTTCAAAACCTAAATATATTATAAATGTAAAGGGCTTAGGATATAAATTAAGCGTTAGGGATGAGTAATTATGAAATCTAATATAACCATTCAATATAGCATTATGACCATACTTATAGTTTTAATAGTAACCATAATAAATGTTGTTGGTATTTTCTTAATATTAATGCAATCAAACTTAGACTATGCATTGCTAGAAGTGTTAATAGGTATGCCTATTTTAGAATTTATTGTTGCAATTTCTTTTGGAGTTAGGTTCTCAAAAAAGGTTACAGAGCCAATGAAGGAAGTAATAAAGGGAGTAGAGAATCTTGAAGATGGCAAGTATGAAATTCTATATGAAGAGGATGGACTTTATAAAGATGTTAAAGTAAAACTCAATAACCTAGCTAACAAATTAAAACAGAATGAAGTTGAAAGAAAAAAGATTGAAGTCATGAGAAATGAGTGGATATCAAACATAACTCATGATATAAAAACACCTTTATCTTCTATTAAGGGATATGCAGAACTTTTAGAGAGCTATTCTGATTTTACTGAGGATGAGATAAAGCAATATGGATTTGTAATAAATCAAAAGTCAGAATACATAAAACAGCTTGTAGATGATTTGAATCTAACTGTTTATTTAAAAGATGATAAAAGAATACTAAATATGCAGAAAGCTAATTTAGTAACAGAAATAAAGAAATCGATAATAAGTATATTGAATGACTCCATATATTCAGAGAGAGAAATAACCTTTGAAAGTAATAAAGACGTCATAGATGAAACTTTTGATATAAAACTTTTAAAGAGACTAATAAACAACATTATATACAATGCGCTTATTCATAATGATGAAGATGTTAAGATAGATGTAGAAGTATTAAAGGCAGAGAAAACACACATCATCATAAAAGATAATGGTAAGGGAATAAGTGAAGAGGATTTAGAAAACATATTTAACAAATATTATAGAGGAACCAATACATCTTACTTACATAAAGGCTCAGGCCTAGGAATGGCCATAGTTTACAATGTAGTAAAGGCTCATGGCTGGGATATAACCATAGAAAGCAAGTTAGGTAAGGGAACTAGAATAGAGATAATTATTTAAACCTAAATATAAATTAAAGAGTCTTATATTATTAAAATCTTACCATAGAATAATTTTTAAAACTTCAACTGAATGTAACTTTATTGAAAGTAATATATTTAAGTAAGTTTTATAGAATGTAAATTGTTTCCAAAGGGCGGTTTTGTTATAATTAATTTAAATTTAGGGGTTAGAGATAATATATAAAAAGGGGGAAAAAGATCTGTGAAAAATATATGGAAATTTGGAATTGGTGCTTTAGTATTATTAGTTTTGTCATTAGGAATTATAGGTTTTAAGAAGATAGCAGAACTAGAGAAAGAAGTGAGTTTTTATTGTAAGATAGCCGCTATAAAGGAGAGTAGTCTTATAGTGAAAGGAATTCCAGAGAATGATATTAATCACAGAGGAAGCTTCCACTTTAAGGTAGATAGTAACACTAAAATATTGAATTCAAATAATGAAAAACTAAACTTTGAGGATTTACAATTATGGCAAGAAGTTGAAGTTACTTATGATGGGCAAGTCTTAGAAACTGAACCAGCTCAATTAGAGAAGGTTTATAAGATTAAAATTATTGAATAGGTGGCTCATTTTTGTTTATGAATTAAGTATCAGGTTGTCTTTAAAAATGGGGTGATGTTATTATTGATGGGTAGCGAGAATGACTTTGATTTATGTAAACAGTATATTATGTCATTACACTATACACCTAAAGATTTTAAGGTTAAATATTTTGAAGAAATGAGCATTGTTAATAGAAAGACTTATAAAAGGGATAAGGAGAAAGGGTTTTATGAAAATAAGAAAAGTTTTGCAGAGTGAAATAGAAAGTTTTTATGAGCTTATTGGTGAGGTTGAATATTCTCTTTTCAGCACAGAAAATGAAGAGCATATGAATTGGTTGAAAAAGAAGATAGATAGATTTTATTATAGTGGAGCTGAGTTTTTTGGAGCATTTAATGATAATAATGAGATTTTAGGCATTATTACTATATTAATAGATAAACCCCCACAAGGAATAAATAATGGATATAATAGTTGTGAAGTTATAGAAATGGGTATAAATAAAGAAGTTAGAAATAAAGGATATGGTTCAAAGTTATTAAATTATGCTGAAAATTATGCTAAGGAGCAAAATATTTATTGTATGTATATGCATACATATGCAGGAGATCATGATGTGATTGCCTTCTATGGTAAAAATGGATTTGTTCCAGTAGGGATAATACCAGATATATATGGACCTAAAAATGAAGGTATGTTATATATGAGAAAAGTTATAAGATAATTTTAGGTGATGAAACTATAGCAGTTAAAACTGGATTAGGCATAGAAAAAGTAAAAGTTTTAAGAGAATGAAAATAGATAGGCTAATTGGTCTATCTATTCTTAATTGACGACTTTTTTTATTTAATGAGCTTTTAAAGACTACTAGCTATTATTCTGGAATATATGATAGCAATACTTTGAGAAATTAAGTCAGGTCTGAAGAGCTAGCTAAAAATCAACATTCACCTAAAACAGAGTCAAATTATAAAATATAGAAAAATGCAATATATAAGTAACATTCAGTAATATTTATCATACTATATATCATATATATATAATATAAGGAGGATATATATGAAAAATAAAAGAATGAAAATAGCCCGTATTGAATGTGACATGAAGCAAGAAGATTTAGCAAAAGCAGTTGGTGTAACAAGACAAACCATAGGACTAATAGAGGCAGGAAATTATAATCCATCTTTAAATCTGTGCGTTGCAATATGCAGGGTATTAGGAAAAACATTAAATGATTTATTTTGGGAGGAAATGTAATGAAAAGTTTAGAGAATCTAGATGAAAGGGTTTTAATGCAAAAGAGAAAAGTACAAAGTGATACATTTCAATTATTAATTTATTTTTTATTGATATCCCTGTTAGTGCAAAAATTCTTTTTTAATGCTCCGCTTTCTCAAATTATAGTTGAACTTATAGGTGTTGTAGGTTCAGCATTTTATGTTGAAATTCGCAATTTGTTCTTAGGAAACAATGCTTATTCTTCAAATAATATAACTAAGAAAAAAATCATCAAGGACAGTGTTATTTCAAGCCTTATTTCTACTGTACTTCTTGTTGTATTAGCTGGTATTACTGATATACAAATTCTTTTGATTTTATTTTTAGCTTGTATAATTTTTTTTGGTAGTGCCTCATTTCTTTTATACTATTTAAATATTAAAAAACAGAAGAAAATTGAAGAAGAACTAAATAAGGACGAATATGATATTGAATAAGCTAAATAAATTAAACACTATATCTTTTATTGGAGATGTAGTGTTTTTAGTTTTTAGAAATTATATCTTACTTAATAAGCTAATTTACAGTATATAGGAAAGTTTATGTGATATTAGTAATTGTAGCTTTTATTTTAAGATTGGCTATGTTTTAGGTGAGTTTTGCTTTATGGTTGTTTGAAAAATTATGGGATTAAAATAATAAATTAGGTTGTATTTAAAAACTTAAGATTTTGTAAGCTTTTTTTATAAGTATCGTAAAGTTTGCTTTTTAAAATAAGAATATATTATTTTAAGGAGTAGATGAAATGGGACGAGTAATAAAAGGAATATCAATAATAATGTTAATAATTTGTGGTTTTCTATATTTTAT
Source organism: Clostridium sp. LIBA-8841 (assembly GCF_057782475.1). Classification (NCBI taxonomy): domain Bacteria; kingdom Bacillati; phylum Bacillota; class Clostridia; order Eubacteriales; family Clostridiaceae; genus Clostridium; species Clostridium sp. LIBA-8841. The sequence goes on from NZ_CM173488.1 coordinate 1,557,437, forward strand.
AAAAAATAATGACTTAGATAGTATAGAAAATAAAAAAGTGAAGAGTTATAAAAATAAGGATATAATTTTAGTTAATGAGGATTATGGAATTGGAAACTATAAACCAGAACAACTAACTATACCTGATATAGAATTTACTAAGGATTCTGATCGTGAGGAAAAACAGGTTGCCTATGAAATTGTACAACCTTTAGAAAATATGGTTAATGATGCAAAAGAAGAGGGTATAGAGCTTATAGGAAATTCAGCATATAGATCTTATAAATCACAAAAAGAAGTTTATAATAATAGGATAAGAGCTGTTGGGAGAAAAAAAGCAGAAGAATATGTAGCAAAGCCTGGATTTAGTGAGCATCAAACAGGATTATGTATTGACATAACAAATAGAAGTAAATATTTTGTGAAAGGAACAGATGAAGCTGATTGGCTTGCCAAAAATTGCTATAAATACGGCTTCATAATTAGATATCCGCATGGTAAAGAAGATATAACAGGAATAGCATATGAACCTTGGCATGTTAGATATGTAGGAAAGGAAGTAGCTAAGGAAATATATTATAAAGGAATAACTCTAGAAGAATATTTGGGAGTTAAGTAATAAAAATAAGGCTCTATTTTTGTTGGATGTTGATTTTAATATATTCCCTCTTATTAAGAGGGTCTTATGGTTATATCTAAAAATAAACACTAGTTTAAAATATAGTGTAGAATAAAGAAAAAAACATATAAAAAGATTTTAGAATGGTGGAGAGAAGGATGAAAAATAATATTTTAGTAGTAGACGATGAAAAAGAAATAAGGGACTTGTTAGAAATAAACTTAAAGGTTGAGGGATATAATGTTTTTAAGGCAGAGAATGGTGAGGAAGCATTAAAAATTTTAGAGGATACAAAAATTCACTTAATAGTCTTAGATGTGATGATGCCTAAAATGGATGGGTTAGAGTTTTGTAGAAGAGTAAGAGAAAACTATAATATGCCAATATTAATGTTAAGTGCTAAAGTTGAGGATATGGATAGAATTCAGGGGATAATGACTGGAGCAGATGATTATCTTTGCAAGCCTTTTAATCATTTAGAATTAACTGTTAGAATTAGAGCTTTGATGAGAAGGGCATATTATTTAAACGAAAAAATAGATAACTCTGAAAGTGTCATAACAATTGAATCTTTAGTAATAGATAAAAAGAAGCATAGAGTAACAGTGGAAGACAAGGAAGTTAATTTAACAGCTAGAGAATTTGAAATATTATATTTATTGGCTACAAATAGAGGAAGAGTTTTTAGTGGTGAAGAAATATTTGAGAAAGTTTGGAAGGAAAAATATTATCAATCCAATAACACTGTGATGGTTCATATGAGTAGATTGAGAGATAAATTAGATAAGAGTATGGAAGGAAATAAAATAATTCATACTGTATGGGGAGTTGGATATAAAATTGAGAAATAAAAATATTAATAAATACTGGTTTTTATCTGTATTAGATATAGCTATTTCATCATTGTTGACATATATTACGATTGTAGTAATTAAAAAGACATTAATGCTTTTATACGATTATGCCTCTATAGGAATTGTTAATCTTATTTGGAGACTTTGGAATGTAATCAGATATGAAAGCTTAGGAACAATAAGTTATTTATTTATAATAATACCTTTATTTTTAATGTATTATTGGATTTTAACTCATAGAAAAATGAGCGATCTAGGTATAGTAATAGAAGAAACAAAAATAATGGCTAGTGGTGATTTGGAGCATGTTATAGATATTAAGCCAAATAACTACACAAAGAACTTAGCTGATAATATAAACAGTATTTCTAGTCAACTTAAGGAAAGAACAATTGAAGAGAAGAGAGCTCAACAAACAAAGAATGATTTAATAACTAATGTTTCACATGATTTAAGAACACCTCTTACCTCTATAATTGGATATTTGGAAGTGATGGAATCAGGTAAATATAGAGATGAAGTTGAACTTATGTATTATATAGACATAGTATATGAAAAAGCAAAAAGATTAAACTTACTTATAAATGATTTATTTGAACTTACAAAGATGAAAAATAGTAACATAGATATAAAAAAATCAAAAATAAATTTAGGAGAACTAATAGGACAGGTAACAGCTTATTTAAATTATCAGTTTGAGAAGGCTAATATGGAACCAAGGCTATATTTCTATGATGAAAATATAATAGTAAATGCTGATTCAGAAAAACTGGTTAGGGTATTTGAAAACTTGCTAACAAATGCAATTAAATATGGTAAAGATGGTCACTATGTTGACATAACTTCTAAAATAGAAGGAAACATGGCTGTTATTAAAGTAATAAATTATGGACAGTCAATTTCAGATATGGATTTACCATATATATTTGATAGATTCTATAGAGTAGAGAAGTCTAGAAATAGTAAAGTATCAGGATCAGGATTAGGGCTTGCAATAACAAAGAGTATTATAGAATTACATAATGGTAAGATAAGTGCATATAGTAGTGAGGAAAAAACAGTATTTGAAATAAAATTACCAATTGATGAATAAAAAGAATCTTATTTTAACAGCTGGTTTTGTTTTCAGTTGCGAATGTATTAAATTTCATACAAAGTCACATAGCAAATCATAATATAATTAATAACAAAAAAATGGAGAATCTAAAATTTTTAGATTCTCCATTTCTGTATCTTTGTAATATTTTAAAATTATTCTTATAAAGTCTATTTAATTTATTCTAAAAATTAGAATTTATCTATTTAATCTGTAAGAGCCATATTTAATCATATCAATTTCTTTTAGTTTTTTAACTTTGAGATTTCAATTGCCTTTTCTAAAAGCTCATCCTTTCCATCTCTTATTCCTTGAATAGTTGGTTTTACATATATATCAGGTTTAATCCCAATTCTTTGAGTTTCAAGACCTTCTGGTGTATATACTCCTATTCCTGTTATTGTGGTTATTATTCCGCCAGGTAAAGTTATGTTTGCTACATCTCCATCTGCACCTATGGAGTTTTCTCCAATTACAACAGCCTTAGGAGATTTTCTAAGAGCCATTGCAGTAAATTCAGCCTGACTTTGAGTACACTCATTAATTATTACTACAATTTTTCCTTTATAATAATCTTCATTATTTTTTCCCACTGATATATCTCCAGGAAATATAAATTCACCAGGTATTGATTTGTTAGCTATTGTGAGTTTTGAAAATACAGTTTCTTCTGATAAAAGATAATCAGACATTGTATGTGTTATTATATCTGATGGGTAGTATCTTAAATCAACAATTATTCTATCAGTATCTTTAAATTTATCCATAATACTATCTATTTCATCTTTGGCTAAAGCTCCTGGATTTATATAACCTATATTATCAGATAAAAGCTCATGGGATTCTCCATTTACTTCATCAAGATTAACTTCTCTAGCATTATAACATTTAACTTCTTCAATTAATTCTTTTCCATCTCTTTCTATTTTAAGAGATAAACTATCATCTGAAGTTCTAAATAAATAATATTTTAAACTATTTACTATAGCTTCATCACGAGAAAATGAAATATACTTAGATTTTTCCTTTATTATTTCAAATATATCTTTATTATTAATCTCTAATATCACATCTCCAACTTTTAAATTACAGGCATTTTCATATTTATTAATTATATTTGTAACAACAATTTTATTTTCAACTAAAAGAAATTTAATAGGTGCAAGATTAGTTCCCCAATAGTTATACAAAGTACCAGCAATATCATTAATCGATGCATGAGAATCATGTATTTTTGAAGTCAATTCTGATAAGGTTAGTTTATATGATAAATCATTATCACTATCTATGATTTTTGGAATAAACTCATTTAATACTTCATTCCAATCCTCACCTATAACGGTTCTATATGGATAGTAATACTCAATTATATTCCAATATCTAAATAAGCTAAGAAGCTTATACCCATCATCCTTATAGTCAAAACTGTATTGTCGTTCATTATCAAAATTTGAATAGACTGGATTATCTTTAAAATTTACATAAGCTCTATCTCTATCAGATATATAAGACTTTGACATTTTAACCAATAGGTTGCTAAGATTTTTACTTAAATATTCTTCATCACTTATCCAATTAGTATCTGCCTCTACCATAACTTCAGTATTTTCACTATATGAGTTCTCTTTAAATTTTCCAAGCTTATTAAGCCAATCGTATAAAATATTATTTACTTCATCTTGGTTTTTAGCTTCTAGAATCATTGGCATAACTCTGAATAATTCAAAATCCCAGTTCTTTGAACCATCTACTATTTTAGGATGATAATACTTAGCAAACCCCCAAACTTTACATAGCTTATTTAAGCTTTCAATTTCATTGTTATCTAAATCATCAATAGTAATATTTGAACCAACATTAAACTCAGTATCAAAATAACTCCTATTATAATAAAAGAAAATTCCCGACATGATTATAACGAGGGGGATAGTAATTAAGACTAATTTTTTTAGTGAATCAAATTCTCCCTTTTTACTATTCATTTTGACATTTTCCTCTCATATTAATATAATATACTTCTTATTAATTAAGTATTTTAAAAAGTTACTGCAAATTCTCTTATCTAGTTTGCAATAATTAGAATAAAAAATCTTATGTGAATAATAAAATAATTTTACATTAGAGTTTAACTTATACCAAAAAGATTAGGTTTGATCCCTTCATTTACCTTAGGGATAATCACAATATTTTTCATAACTTTCACCTCTATAAATATAGTGTTTTTAGAAAGATATCTTACTAAATAATCTTTATTCTTATTATACACAAATAATTGATGAAAATGAAATAAATTCCAATTGATTAATATATAACTTTTATAATTTAAAGTTATAGTTTTAAATTATGATTTAATTGAGTAATGATTTTTAGTCATTCTTTTAGATTTAGCTTAATTTTAAATGAAAATCAGAATTTATAATTTTATATTTTGAACTTATAACTTTGAATGAAATGAAAAGATGCTTTCTGATATTTGATCAAAAAAAGTTATAAATATATCATAAAACCATTTACTATTATTTGTAAATGGTATATATTTATAACATGGGAGTTAGAAATATATAACTTTAAAGGAGAGGTTAGTGTGTCAGAAACCAAGTTAAGTATTAAAAATCAACTATATTTAGGAACTGTACCATGGTTATTTGTATTTTTAATAAAAGTATTGCAAGATTCCAACTTTTTTAGTAGAGAAACAAGTAGCTTCTTAGGACTAGTGTCGTGGATTATTATAATTATTACTTTAGGGTATGAAACAAAGGAAAAGGAAAAAAATGATGAATATGCTAACAAAATTTTTGGAAAAGTAGATGGTATATGCATTAAAGCCTTGCTTTGGATTGTGGTAGCAATTATTGTTTTTATAGATTTTCCTACAAATATTTCTAGTGAGTTTATTTTGAAATTATTCAAGAATATATTGTGTTTAATTGTAATTGGAATAATGTTTTTAAGAGCTATCCTATTTAGTTACTATGAGAGAAAGGGGATTTAAATAAATTGCCTATATTAAAAACAAAAATAAAAGAATATAGAGAAAATGCACTAATGAAACAAAATGAGCTTGCAGAGTTAGTTGGTGTAAGACGGGAAACTATTGTTCATTTAGAAAGTGGTAAATACAATCCTTCTTTAAAACTAGCTATGGATATAGCAAAAATTTTTGAGGTTCCAGTTGAAGAGTTATTTAGATTTGAAGATGAATAGATAAGAAATAGGAAGTCAATTTATTAAACAGACTTCCTATTTTTGCTTTCTAGTAAATCAGAATATTATTTAATATATAGAATTTTAAAGGAATGTTTACTTAATGTATATAATATGTAAATAATATACATGTTATAATTAAAATGAAAATAAAGTTAAAATATGTATTTTTATCTTATAAATGTTAGTTGAAATATTAAGTCTAAATAAAAATTTAAACTATATTTTAATAAGTAAATACATATATAATAAACAATTAAATAAAATACATACAACTATTATAAGTGGTTTGGTGTATGAAGTTAGCTGTTTATTAAATCAAAGTTTTATTACATAGTTTTTAGGGAGGTGTATAAAAGAGATTTTTATGAGGGCTATCAAATTAATTATTAATAGTGAATTTGAATAGCGAAAGAAAACGTTTTTAAAAGCAATTATAAGCGAATGTAATTATTAAATTGTCAATCTGTTACTTTACTATGAAAATTAGTTAGCCTTTTAAGAAATAAGGGATTCTTAATTGGTTTGTTTAACAGAACGTGGACTTTATAAGGGGGAAAATTTAATATGATGAAATATTTTCAGAGATTAGGTAAATCTTTAATGCTACCAGTTGCTGCACTTCCAGTAGCAGGTATATTAATGGGAATTGGATACTGGATAGATCCAACAGGTTGGGGAGCAAATAGTGTTATATCAGCCTTCTTATTAAAATCTGGTGGAGCTATTATAGATAACATGGCAATTCTATTTGCTATTGGGGTAGCAGTTGGTATGTCAGATGATAATGATGGAGCTGCAGGCTTAGCAGGTTTAGTATCATGGCTTATGATAACTACATTATTATCTACTTCTGTTGTTGCTATGCTACAAGGTGTAGACGTTGAAGCTGTTAACCCAGCCTTCGGAAAAATACAGAACCAATTCATAGGTATTTTAGCCGGTTTAATAGGTGCTGGTTGTTATAATAGATTTAAAAATACTAAGTTACCAGATTTCTTAGGATTCTTTAGTGGAAGAAGATGTGTAGCTATAGTAACTGCACTTGCTTCAATAGTAGCTGCTTTAGTTTTATTCTTTGTATATCCTATAATCTATAGTGGATTAGTTTCATTTGGTGAATCTATGATATCTATGGGACCAATAGGAGCTGGGATATATGGATTTTTTAATAGATTATTAATACCACTTGGTTTACACCATGCTTTAAACTCAGTATTCTGGTTTGATGTTGCTGGTATAAATGATATAGCAAACTTCTGGTCAGCAACAAATGGTACTTTAGGACAAACTGGTATGTATATGTCAGGTTTCTTCCCAGTAATGATGTTTGGTTTACCTGCAGCTGCTTTTGCTATGTATACTTGTGCTAAAAAGAATAAAAAGAAAGCTGCTGCTGGTATATTATTAGCTGCTGCCTTATCTTCATTCTTCACAGGTGTTACTGAGCCATTAGAATTCGCATTCATGTTCTTAGCACCAGGATTATATGTAGTTCATGCATTATTAACAGGAATATCCATGGCTGTTGTTGCGGCTTTACCGGTAAGAGCAGGATTTAACTTCAGTGCTGGTTTCGTAGACTGGATATTAAGCTTTAAATCACCAATGGCTTTAAATCCATTATACTTAATTGCTATAGGTTTAGTAGCGGCAGTTATATACTATGTAGTATTCGTAGTTATTATAAAGAAATTTAACTTAAAGACTCCAGGTAGAGAAGATGATGATGAAGATGATTCAAATGCAGTTTTAGCAAACAATGATTACACTAATGTTGCAAAAGTTATCTTAGAGGGACTAGGAGGCGCAGGTAATATCACATCCATTGATAACTGTATAACTAGACTAAGATTAGAAGTAAAAGATCCTACATTAGTTAATGAGAAGAAGATAAAGTCTTCAGGTGTATCAGGTGTTATAAGACCTGGAAAAACAAGTGTTCAAGTTATTGTTGGAACACAAGTACAATTCGTAGCTGACGAATTCAAGAAACTTTGTAAGTCTAAAAGCTATGTATAAAATTTAGATTGATTAAAGAGGTAAAAGTCTAATTCATTAAGAGTTTAATGAAAAATATGACTTTAAAACTAAAAAATAAGTCCAGTAGAATAATTAAAGTTTCTACTGGACTTTTATTTTGGGCTTAAGTAAGTATTAATTTAAAAGTCTAAATTTAATTAGTTAATATTTTCTTTAAATTAAAGGCTTTGTTTTAAATTAGTGTTGATTTTTAGTTAGGTCTGAATGGCTAGCTAAAAATCAACACTCACCTAAAACATAACCAAATTAAAAAATAAATTTTTAAAAGTGTTAATTTTTTAGAGGTTTTACTGTATAATTAACAATATATGTATTATATGGGAGGGGTTTTATGTTTAAACTAAATTTAAATGAAGAAGAAATTCTAATGAAAATTACAGTTATGAAATCTGTAAGTAATAAAGATGTGGCTATGAATTTTATTGGAAATCTAATAACTAGAGCAGGAGGAGATGTTGCATATAAGATACATTTAATCTTAACTAGGGATTCGCTTTACTTAGAACACATAGGACATGTATCTTTAGGATATGCTGAAGAGACAAGAAACATTGACCAAATACCTTTTAAAGACTTAAAAGAGTTTTCAGTAACTACTAAGGGTGAGGAAGAAGAAGTAAAAATAATAACTACAAATAAAGAGTTTAATTTTTTTAGAGATAATTCAAAGGGTGATGATTTAGCTTTAACTATGGCTAAAGTAGTAGAGGATCTTAAATAATTATACTTTTAGGTAATCTTAAAAAATCATTAGATACAAACTTTAGTTGAGAAAAATTAATATTTACATTTAGAAATAAAGAAGATTGAAAAATGCAATCTTCTTAAAAAGCCAATAAAGGGAAGTCTTTTGACTTCCCTTTTAATTTATATTTTTAACAATGTTTTAAAATATAACATAATTATCAATAAGTAAATCAAGTGATTATAAAGAAGAAATAAATTTAATATAACATTTATTTTAAGACATAGGAAATAATCCTATAGATTATATTGAAATAGACAAGTTGAAGAGTAGATTAACTAATAATTTGCTTTTTAATTATATTATGTATTTCAATAGGATTCCAAAAGAGGTAAGTATCAAATTTTTTTAATTAAGGAGCAATAAATTTGAGAAAAAATAAAGTGGTATTTGGAGTTATAGGTTTATTATTAATCTTTATTTTTAGCACTGTTGGCTTTAGGTTTATATCAAAGTCAAAAGAGAAAGTGAATTTTTACTGTAATATAGTTGAAGTGAGAGATAATAGTATTATGGTCAAAGGAATTGCAGAAAATGATGTTAATCATAGAGGAAACTTTATACTTCATATAGATTATAATACAAAAATAATAAACTTAGATGGGGAGAGCGTGAGTCTTAAGGAATTAAAGTTAGGGGACTTAATTGAAGTTACTTATGATGGACAAGTTGCTGAATCAGAGCCTGCTCAAATATTTAATGTATATAAAATATCTATATTAAGTTAATTTGTATGTTAAGGTAAGTAGCATGGGCGTTAATGTATGAGGAAATAGATATTGAAAGAATCAATCACAATATGAACTATTATGAGTTTACAAAGGATGTTTTAGATAGATTAGACTGGGGCATTGTGACAGTACAGTTTCTACTTATTATAAATATTAAAATAAGGCTAGAAGGTAATTAATCTAACTAGCCTTTTTATTTTAAAATTAAACTATTTTAAAGGTCTTAATATATACTGTTGAAGAAATACTATGCCTAATATTACTATAAGTAAAGAAGAAACAGTATTAGCTTTAAAATATACTGTAAATAGACATAAAATTAGAATAATGAAATTTAAAAAGGTTGAAAAGAGTATCTTTTTGTATTTTTCTTCATTTAAGTTTTTATATAAAACACCATTAAATCTTATGTGAGTATCTCTAGCTAAAAATGCACAAAGTGGATGAACAATACCAGTCATCAATATAATTAAAAGTATTATTAAAGATATACAATAATATATAACCATAAATTCAATCCTTTCTAAAATTAATATTTTAATTAATAAACAACTAAAATTAAGTTATTCATTTTGAGATATATTTTAATTAAAGTCTAAAAACATTTCCAAACATCTTTATATGTAAATTCTTTTTTGCAAAATAGAGTGTAGATGAAGAAAATGGATGTAGATAGTCCAAAAACAATATCACCAAAATCTTGAGATTTGTCTAAAGGAAAATAAAATGCTAACTGTATTATTATCAAAAATAAAAATATGACCAAAAAGTAATCCGGATCTTCTTTTAGCTTTTCAATGTTAAACCACAAAAATCTTTTCATAATTTTCTCTCCTTTGCTTTAGAATTTTATTCAAGTTAAATTATACTTTTATATAAAAAAATCACAACACATTTTGCATAACTGGTCAGAAAATTTACAAAATTGGTGTGAAAGTAATAAGATATATCAACAAAAGATTTATAAAGCGTGAATTTAAGAAATGAAATGTATAAAAATTTTTAATAAATTAATTTTAATATTAAAATTAATTATTTTAAAAATTATAATATAAATTCTACCAATTTTATATTATAATAAAATAAATTAACAAATTATACATATTATTAAAATGTTATAAACATATTTAGGAGGAAATTTATGAGAAAAAAGTCAATAAGCTTATTAATAATATCAGCAATAGCATTTACGTCTTTTACATCACAGATAAGTTATGCTGATACTGTAGATAAGACACAGACAGGGGATAAGGCAGTAGTTGAGAGTAACTTAGATACTACTACAAATACTAATGTGGAGGCTAGTGAGCCAGAGAAGAAAGTGTTCGATAACTCATATATAAACTTTAAGAATATATGGGGAGGAAATTCATTAAAAATCTTATTTAACCAAAATACTATGAAGATAGAGGCAATAAGTGAGTCGGGTAATTTTGGAAACTCAGACAATAACTTTACCTTCAAATTAATCACTAAGAAAAGTGGACAAGCAGTTTTAGATGCAACTGCAAACAGCAAATATGTTAAGGACTTTGTATCTAAGATTAATGATGCATCATTCAATTATGGAGATGTTGTAGCATTAAATATAAATAAATCTTCAGGATTATCTAATCCTACTTTATACAGCAGTGGAACTTCAACAAGAACAGATTGTATTGAGAAAACTCAATATTTTGAGATAACTAAGGAAGGTCTTGTGAACTATACTCCAAGTATTGATGTTAAACCTTTGAATATTTTAGGCGAGGGAACAATAGTATCAGCTAATGTTTTAGGAACTACAGAGCCAGGTAATAAGGTTTGTGTTTCTGTAGATGACAATAAGTTCTATGGAAATGCTGATTCAAAAGGAAATTTTTCTATAACCATAACTGATGATAAGGGACTAAATGCTAATACTCCAATTTATGTTAGTATTGGTGAGTTTAATGTTTCAATATATCCTCAATTATTAAATAAGGAAAATATGAAGCAGGAGACAGTTACAGGATATAAATATATTTTAAATGCAGATTTAAATGAATTAACTAAACCTTTTGATTCAGAAGTATATTATGCCAGAACATTATTAAGTGAAGATGGACAAAGGGCTTGGGACTTAGCTTATAAAACTTTACTTAATTATGATAATAGTGATGATAAATATCCAAGAGATTCACAGGGAAATACTATAGTTTCTATAGATTATGCTTCTCAAGGAATAAACATAAATACCGATGATTCTCAAAAAATACAAAAGTATTTAGTTAGAAATTGTCCAAGGATGTTCTTATTAAAGGACTGGGGAGCATCACCTATCAACAAGGATGGAAAGGTTGTTGGACAAAAGTTTTATATAGGTAACGGGGCTCAAAATGGAGATGATTACCATAAACAACTTTTAGAAACAGAAAAATCAGTTTCAGAAATTTTAAGCAAAATTCAACCTAACATGAGTGTATATCAGATAATACAATCACTACAGTTTAATTATGAAAGTATGGTGAAGTATGCAAATACAGGGGCTTGTGGAGATATGAGAGGTTCATTTATAGATCACAAAGCTATTTGTGGAGGATATTCAAAGGGATATGAGTATTTACTTCAAAGACTTGGATTAGAAGGAATATGGGTAAATGGATATGCAGGAGGACCTCATGCTTGGAACTTTGTTAACTTATATGGAAACTGGTACTTAAGTGATACAACTTGGGGTGGTGAAAACTGGTACTTAAATGGTTGGGATAGTGATTTCACTAGAAATCATAAGGTTTATGATACATATGATGTTATGCCAGAATTAGCGAAGGATAGTATTCCTTGGAATATAGGAAATATTAATCAAAACATAGCTAACTTAACTGGAGTAGTAAGCTATAAAAATAATAGTGATGGAACAATAATAGTAACATATGATGATAGCCAAAACATAAATAAAAATGTTCAAATAAACACTAACTTAAATAACTGGAAACCAGTTAATATGAAGAATGATGGAAATGGAGTATGGAGTGTAACTCTTTCTAATGCTGGAGAAAATGAAAATATCAACTTCTTCTTTAACATAAATGATCAATATTCAACTACAGGAAATATTAAAGCAAATAACTTAAAAACAGAATTACTTCCTAATGGAATGAATAACGTTGTATTAAGCAAGTAAGAGTTTATAATGACTCCTTTCTTTTAGATGTTAAGAAAGGAGGTTTTTTATATTTAATAGATAAGCTAAAATTATGAAATACTAAGATCTATTCAATTCATCTATATTAATTGAGTTGTTTTTAGACAATAAGATAGCTTTTAATGAGAAGGATCAAATTATTGTTACTGATGCAAGATTAACTGGAATTCAATATGTTGATGAGGTTTTAAAGACTATTCATGAGTCCAAGAACTTAAAGAAACTAGATGGGTGGATAGAGCATTTTTATATACACTCTAAGTTTTGTAGCAAGGTATATAACTCTATTGTAAAAGAGATTATTGATAATGGAATTTTAGAAAAGGAAAATGGAGAAAAGTTAGTGGATTTCTCTAAAGGAACCTTTAAGGATAGCAAGGATATAGGAGAGCATATCATTCAAAAATTAAGAGCTGAATTATTGGAAGAGAGATCTATTGATGAAAATACTATGTATCTTTCACTTCTTTTAGATTCAAATAAAATGCTAATGGCTTATTTTTCAGAGTATGAGTATAAAATAATAAAAGAGAGAATAGAAGAAGTAGCTAAAAGTAATGAAACTAGAATTTTTAAATTAATTAAGAAAGAAATTACTAAGATTGAAAATTATTCAGCACTTAACTTAGTTTCAGATATAATTGCAGGATTGGTGTAGATAATGTCAATACCAAGAAGTATTAAGAGAATACAAAATTCTGATTTTGTTACAATAAGCGAATTAGTTAAGTTAACTGGCATGAGATACAGTACATTAAAATACTATACGGAGGAGGGGCTATTACCATTTGAACAGATTGATAATAGGCTCGTTAGAAGGTTTCCAAGAGAAGAGGTAATTAAGCGTATTGAAGAAATAAAAGAATTAAAAGCTAATGGGTTAACAATAGAAGGAATTAAAAAAATATTATTAGGTATTTAGAAGTTTTAAGTGATTTAGTTATGTGCTAGAAGCTAAATCACTTTTTTACGTATAGTCAAGGTGAAAACCCCTTAGCACAATATATATCCTTATTTAACTACATATAAGCTATAGAATAATTTGTTATGAAATATTTTTCCCTATATAATATTAATTGATTTTATTATTACAGTTTATGAGGTGAAAGTATGAAGAAATACAAAGTAATTGTTATGGATGTTGATGGAACATTAACAAACAATGAAAAGAAAATAAGTGAAAAAACTAAAGAAGCTTTATTAAAAGCTCAAGAAGATGGAATGATTTTAGTTATTGCATCAGGAAGACCAACATCAGGATTAATGTACTTAGCTAAAGAATTAAAAATGGACGAGCATCATGGGCTTTTAGTTTCATTTAATGGTTCAAAGGTAATTGATTGTGAGACTAATGAAGTTTTATTTAATGAAACTATGAGTGTAGAAGATGGACAAGCTGTTCTTGAGCATATGAAAAAATTTGAGGTTAAACCTATGATTTGTAAAGGTGAATACATGTATGTTAAGGATGTGTATGATAATAAGATAAATTATAAAGGAGAGCCTTTCAACATAATTAAATATGAAGCTCGTAATTGTAGATTTAAATTATGTGAAAAGGATGATTTAGTAGCTTTTGCAGATTATCCATTAAATAAGATATTAACTGCTGGTGATCCAGAATATTTACAAGCACATTACAAAGAAATGATGGAGCCATTTAAAGATACTTTAAGTTGTATGTTCACAGCAGATTTCTTCTTTGAATTCACTGCTAAAGGAATTGATAAAGCAAAGGCTTTAGATACTGTGTTCGCTCACTTAGGGATTAGTAAAGATGAGGCTATTGCCTTTGGTGATGGTCATAATGATGCATCAATGGTTAAATACGTTGGCCTAGGTGTCGCTATGGATAATGCAGTACAAGAATTAAAGGATATCTCTGATTTTGTTACTTTATCAAATGATGAAGATGGAATTGCTTATGCACTAAATAAATTCCTTAAGGAAGAAGTAAAGGAAGAAGTATTAGTTTAAAAATTTTTAGATTTTACTTTCACACAAAACAGGATGTTTTAATAGAATATCTTGTGGGGGAGTAGTTTGCACGAGAATGTGTTACAAATGCCAACATACTGACTATTTATAGTCTGGCTTTGTATTAAATAATGAGACTCACGTATAGTTTTTATGCTATGCGTGTGTCTCTTTTTGTTTTAGAGATAAAACTCATGTATGGTTTAAAAACTGTACATGAGTTTTTATTTTATATAGATGAAAATGGAGGTAGAGGATTATATGAATGCTTTTATGAAGGAAAAACAAGAAGTTATTGACTTTTTCAACTCAAATGAAAGGGAAGGGTTAAGTGAACTACAGGTAAAAGAAAATCAGAGGAAATTTGGTGAGAATAAGCTTAAGAAATATGAATCAGAATCCCTTATTAAACAAGTGATTAATGCAGCTACAGAACATATGATTCTAATGTTAATCTCAGCAGGAATAATTGCCTTAGGTGTTAATGTCATAAGAGCTTTAAATGGTGGTAATGCTGATTTTCTTGAATGTTTAGGGATATTTATAGCAATTTCTTTATCAGTTATAATCACAGTTTTTATGGAGCAAAAGAGTGCCAAAGCTTTTGAAGCCTTAAGTAAAATCAATGAAAATACCTTGGTAAAAGTTATTAGAAACAATGAAGTTCAGGTAATACCACAAAAGAATATAGTTAGTGGGGATATTGTTTTAGTTGAAACAGGAGATAAACTTCCTGTAGATGGGAGATTATTAGAGGCTGACTCCCTTATGGTGGATGAATCTGCTTTAACAGGTGAGAGTATGCCTGTAAATAAGGATTCAGAGATAATATTTCATGAGAAAAGCATCCCAGTGGCAGAACGTACGAATATGCTTTATTCAGGAAGCTTCGTTACAGAAGGAAAGGGAAAAATGATTGTAACCAATGTAGGAGAAAGTACTGAGTTTGGTAAGATAGCCAATGAGTTATCATCAACTCAAAAATCAAATACTCCATTACAGGAAAAGCTAGCTAGGTTAGGAAAGCTTATAACTGTGCTTGGAGTCATGGCTGCCTTTATAGTATTTTCAGTACAGATTATAATATTTTTCTTGAGTGGAACTATTTCTCTTGATACAGTATCTGAAGCATTTATAACAAGTATAGTACTAATAGTAGCAGCTGTGCCAGAGGGATTACCAACTATTGTTGCCGTGTCTCTATCCATAAATATTATAAAGATGTCAAAACAAAATGCCCTAGTTAAGAAGATGATTGCTTGTGAAACAATTGGATGTATAAATATGATTTGCTCAGATAAGACAGGTACTCTCACAGAGAATAAGATGAAGGTAATAGATATATATGTAGATTCTCATATAGTAAAACCTAGTGAGTTAAATAATAAGGACATAATAGAAAATTTCTGTATAAATAGTACGGCAGACTTAGAATTAAAAGATAAGGAAATTAAATTCATTGGAAGCCCTACAGAATGTGCTTTATTAGTAGCTGTTAAGGAAGCAAAGAAAGATTATAAAGAAATACGTAATTTTAATAATATGCTCTATGTATTTCCTTTTTCTTCAGATACTAAGAATATGACTACAATAGTAGGAAAAGAAGAGGAGGCATACGCTTACACAAAAGGTAGTCCAGAAAAAATTATATCTATGTGCAAAATAAATGAGGAAAATAAAAAAGAGATAGAGAAGGAAATTGAGAAATATCAAAATAAGGCTTATAGAGTAATAGCTTTTGCTCATAAAAATTTAGGGCGTATTAATAATTATGAATGGATTCGAGAGTTAGTAGAAAGTGAAATGATATTTGATGGGTTTGTTGCAATATCAGATCCACTTAGAGAGGATGTGTTTGTCTCAATCAATAAGTGTCTTAGTTCAGGAATAGATGTGAAGATACTTACAGGAGACAATTTAATAACAGCAAAGGCCATATCAAAGGAGTTAGATTTACTTCATAACAACCATATAGCGGTAGAGGCAAAGGAAATAGAAAACTTAAGTGATGAAGAATTAGAGGAGCTATTACCTAAAATCAGAGTAATAGCACGAAGCACGCCATCAATAAAGATGAGAGTTGTGAAAATCCTTAAGAGATTAGGAAACATTGTAGCAGTTACAGGTGATGGGATAAACGATGCTCCTGCAATAAAAAGTGCTGATGTGGGAATATCCATGGGTATATCAGGAACTGAGGTTTCAAAAGAGGCAAGTGATATAGTCTTATTAAATGATTCTTTTTCTACAATTATAAAAGCAGTTCAATGGGGACGTGGCATATATGAGAACTTTCAAAGATTTATACAGTTTCAGCTTACAGTTAATTTATCATCCGTAATAGTTGTACTTTTCACCATATTATTAGGTTTTAAATCTCCTTTTACAGCCTTACAATTATTATGGATAAATCTAATAATGGATGGTCCACCAGCCTTAACTTTAGGTCTTGAACCTATAAGAGAGGATTTAATGGGAAGAGAACCAACAAAGAGGAATGCTAATATTGTAACTAAAGGAATGTTAAGAAGAATAGTAATAAATGGAGTCTTTATATCCTTAGTATTTATAGGACAGAATATTTTTAATTTTATGGGTGCTACTAAAGAACAAATGCCAACAATATTATTTACAATGTTTGTTGTATTCCAATTATTCAATGCATTTAATAGCAGGGAGTTAACCAATACTAGTATTTTTAAGAATATTTCTAATAATAAGGTGATGCTAGTAGTTTTCCTAGTGACATTTACTCTACAAGTTGTTATAACTCAATTTGGTGGAGTATTCTTCAACACTATAGCTTTACCAATTAGTATGTGGATTAAAATAATCTTAGTTGGATTTTTAGTAATACTAATTTCTGAAATCAGCAAGCTAATTCAAAGAAGACTTTCTAAATAACAGCATTCAAAAGAAAATATTTAATATAAGAGTTAAAAGCTTATATCCTTAATGAATAGGGATATAAGCTTTATTTATATAATAAAAACATTTTAAGTCTTTAATGTTTATATTTTTAAAATTATTCAATATCAATTTTAACTCCACGTATATTAGCTGATTACTTAGTTAATCCTTTTCTTTTAACTAGGTCATTTAATAGTTTAAATGATTCTTCAGCTTGATCTAATAAACCAAGTTCTTTATAAGATTTTGCACGGTAATAGTGATATAAGAATAGATTGTTTTTCACATAGAAACTAGTTATATCTACTAAATCAAGAGACTCTAAGACCACATCAGATTTCTTCATTTATTATCTGTTAAATAAATTTAAAAATATTCTTAAGGTAATATCTTGGCAATATTTAAATGATAAACTTATGGAAGAGGAGGGGATAAAATGAACTTTTTAAATAAGCTTAGAAGTATAAATGAAACATTAAAACTTGTGATTATTTATATTTTTCTATATGCTTCATCTTTGGTAGTAGGCTTTAAGGTTGATAATAAATACACTCCAATGACAGAAAATGCTCATGTCATACTAATCATAAATACTATTTTGTTTATTGGTTTAGTAAAAATATTTAGTGTGAAATTTAAAAAGGTTAGAAACTTTATTATTGGATTAATGGCTTTCTTTATTGTTTTTATAATTGACAAGGACTATTTTTTATCTTGGTTTTATCAATCAACACCAAATGATAGTATCCTTTCATTTATTACCTACCCATTAAACATAATTTTATTACCTTTTGTAGGAATGTTTGAGGTTTTATATAACTTTGGATTATTTGATTTTTCTTTTATAATTGTGCCAATGTACTTCCTTTTTCTTATCTTTGTTATGAAGAAAATCTGTAAAGATTGATATTTATAATATAAGTAAGTTTTAATAATTCTAAGAGTAATTTATAATTAAGATGAGAAGAGAGTTATGAGTTCAAATATTAAGGAGAAAATTTATGGAGGATAAAGGGATTACTAAAAATTCAAAAAATAAGAGATCCAAGATTATATGGGGAGTAGTTATCTTTGTTTGTATAATCTTCTTAGGAGTATCTGTTTTTAAAATATCATCAGCAGTAAACGATATTACTGTATATTTTAAACCAAGTGAGGAACTTTTAGGAGAAACAGTATCTAGTGATGGAAAATACAAAGTTCAGGCTTATCTTGTTAACGGAGGATCAACAACAGATTGGGCAGTAAGATGCTATTTGAAAGAGGGTAATAGCAAAAAGGAAAAACTAATATATAATGATTACCATATAGAAGAGGTAGATATGACTTGGGTTGATGCTGATACTATTTCTATAAATGGACATGATATAGACTTGCCTAATGGAAAATATGACTTTAGAGATGAGTAATTAAAAGCTCATTTAACTTATTACAAAGGAGAAGATAAATTATGAAAGTTAATATATTAGATGTTCCTTTTGATAACATAAGTAGTATAGAAGCATTAGAGAGATTATTGAGTTTTTTAAAATCAGATAAAAATCATTTATTAATAACACCTAATCCAGAGATTGTAATGGAGGCTCAAAGCAATAAATTGCTTTTTAATATTATAAATGAAGCTGATTTGGTTATTCCTGATGGTATTGGAATAGTATTAGCCTCAAAATTATTAAAGGATGAAATAAAGGAAAGAGTAGCAGGATGTGATTTAATATTTGAACTTTTTGATGCTATTAAGGAAACTGATGAAACCATTTATTTATTAGGTGCTAAACCTGGTGTTGCTAAGAAGGCTCAAGTTTTAATGGAAGAGAAATATAAAAATCTAAAAATTGTTGGAGTTCATGATGGATACTTTGACAAAGAAGAGGAGCAGTTAATAATAGAAGAAATTCAGCGTTTAAAGCCAAGTGTATTATTAGTTGAATTAGGTTGTCCAAGACAAGAGGAATGGATTTATAGAAATAAAGATATATTGCCAGTTAAAATAAGTGCAGGAATTGGTGGAAGTATTGATATAATGGCTGGAACTGTAAAGAGAGCACCAATAATTTTTAGAAAGCTTAATTTAGAATGGCTTCACCGCATAATATTAGAACCTAGTCGTATATTTAGGATAAAAAAGATACCAATATTTTTAATAAGAGTTATTAGGTTTAAAGAGAAGAATACAGAACATAAGTAAGATGTCTAGAGATTAATCATAATAAAGACTTTTACAGACTTGTTTGGATACAATAAAAAGCTCTATGTTTATAGCATAGAGCTTTTCTATATTATTTATATACCATTTCACAAGTTTTTTTATTTAAATAATAAGTATTACTATCCTTATCCCAAGCTGTTATAACTTTATTGTCTTTTGTAGTGGAAGTAGCATAAGCTATAAGATTTAATTCTTCAAAAAGTATATTTAAATAAAGAAAAAATATTTATTATGTAATTTAAAACACCGTTTTTAAAATTTTTTATATAATCTTATACAAATTGAAGATTTAATCTCAAAAAGAGTAGATATTAAAGTGAGTGTTAAAAAATATATAAATTATTTAAAAAAAGTTAAATAATAAATAAAAAAACAGTGAATGTATTTAAATACATTAATTGAAAAAATATGTATTAGGGTTTAATATCACATATGTAGTTATAAAATAAAATTTAAAAATTAACAGGAGGAGAACTAAATGAGTAAGCATTTATCTACAGATATTCGTGTAGCCATTGAAAAGGACAACCCATCAATTTGTAGGGATGAAGATAAATGTATAAAGTGTGGTACGTGTAAAAATATATGTACAGATTACATAGGTGTAAATGGTCATTATTCATTAGAAAAAACTCATGATGTTGCTGTTTGTATTAATTGTGGTCAATGTGCAAATGTTTGTCCTACATCTAGTATTACAGAAGTCTTTGACTATGGTAAGGTCCAAGATGCAGTAAAGGATAAAGATAAGATAGTTATAGTTTCTACCTCTCCAGCTATTAGGGTATCTTTAGGTGAAGAATTCAACATGAAAGATGGTAGTTTTGTTGAAGGGAAAATGGTTGCCTTACTTCGTAAATTAGGAGTTGATTATGTACTTGATACTAATTTTGCTGCTGATTTAACAATAGTTGAGGAGGCAAGTGAATTAGTAGAGCGTATAGAAAAGAAAAGTAAACCTTTACCTCAATTTACTAGCTGTTGTCCTGCCTGGGTAAAATATGCAGAAACATTTCATCCAGAAATTTTAGAGCATATTTCAACTTCAAAGAGTCCTATTGGTATGCAGGGACCTACAATAAAAACTTATTTTGCAAAAAAGATGGGAATTGATCCATCTAAAATTGTGAATGTAGCATTAACTCCATGTACAGCTAAAAAGTTTGAAATCAAAAGAGAAGAAATGAATGCATCTGGTAAATACTATGGTATAGGTGACATGAGAGACATGGATTATGTTATAACAACTAGGGAAGTAGCTATTTGGGCTAAAGAAAAAGAAATAGATTTTAATTCTTTAGAAGATAGCAGCTTTGATAAATTAATGGGAGAGGCTTCGGGTGCAGGTGTCATATTTGCAAACACAGGAGGTGTTATGGAGGCTGCTCTTAGAACAGCATATAAATATATAACAAAAGAAAATCCACCAAAATTATTTTATAACTTAGAAACTGTAAGAGGTATGGAGGGAGTTCGTGAAGCAAGCTTTAAAATCAATGGATTAGATATAAATATAGCTGTTATTTATGGAACCAAAACCGCCTCAGAATTTATTTCAAAAATGAAAAATGGAAATAAAAAATATCACTTTATTGAGGTTATGACTTGTCCAGGAGGATGTATTGGCGGAGGTGGTCAGCCAAAAGATGCTGAGTTTAAAGGTGATGAGCTTATGGAAAAACGTATCAATGGACTATATAAAAGAGATTCAAGTATGAAAGTTAGATTAAGTCATGAAAATGAGGAAATCAAAAAGCTATATGAAGACTTTTATGGAAAACCTTTAAGTAATATTGCAGAGGAAATGTTGCATACAATTTATATTGATAGAAGTAAAGATTTAGGAGGAGAAAAAATGAGTACATCAGTAAAATATCGTTGTTCAGTTTGTGGATATATCCAAGAAGGAGAATTACCAGAGGGATTTACATGTCCAGTTTGTAAAAGTCCAGCTTCAGCATTTGTAAAGGTTGAAGAAAAATCAGAATCATCTAGTGAAAGTGCTAACAAATATAAAGGAACAAAAACAGAAAAGAACTTAATGGATGCATTAGCAGGAGAATCAATAGCTAGAAATAAATATACATTCTTTGCAGATGTAGCTAAAAATGAAGGATATGAACAAATCTATCAACTATTCTTAAAAACAGCTGGAAATGAAAGAGAACATTCTAAATTATGGTTTAAAGAATTAGGATACTTAGGAGATAATAAGGAAAACTTATTACATGCAGCTGAAGGAGAACACTACGAATGGTCAGACATGTATGCTAGATTTGCAAAGGATGCAGAAGAAGAAGGATTCTTTGATTTAGCAGAAAAGTTCATAGAAGTTGCTAAAATAGAAAAATCTCATGAAGATAGATATAGAAAACTTTTAAACAATATAGAAATGCAAAAAGTATTTGAAAAATCAGAAGAAACTATGTGGGAATGCTTAAATTGTGGACATCTTGTTATGGGTAAAAAAGCTCCTGAAGTTTGTCCAGTATGTAATTACGCTCAAGGATTCTTTGAAGTAAGAGCTGAAAATTATTAAATAGAATATAGGTATTAATAAGTTTAAAAAGTATAAGTAACTATATTTTATTTAAAAAGTAAAAGGTTCATTAAGTTTTATCTTAATGAACCTTTTTTAGCATAATTTATGTTCTAATAAATCTTATAGTTTAGCAATTTTACTATTTCACTAGTACACTTTTAATAATGCAAGCAATTATAATAACCTTTGTATTATTAAAAGTACTATTTAAGTAGTTGTTCTTCTGTACTTCCTAAGAATACAGTCTTTTGACTTGGTCTGAATTCTCCGGTGTTTTCATCTCTGCCTTGTAAGTAATATCTAGCATCTGGTTTGCCTATAGTATCAGCAGCTTCCTTTGAAAGTTTACCAAGTTCACCACCTTTACATCTGTTAACGATTAAACTAAATTTAGTATCTTTAAAATCAGATAACATAGCAACGTCTCCAGAACTATCTCCACCAACGATTAATGGACCTTGTCCACCATGTTTCTCAACTAAAAATCTTTCTATAGTTTTAGTTTTACCTTTGCTTTGAGTTTGATCGTAGCCTTTTTTAAATTCAGGCTTAATTACACCATTATCATCTCTTTCAAGTTCCATAGCAAATACGTTTTCTTTTGGGAGTTCATACCAATACTTAGGATTAGTAGCAAATGTTTTAACAACATCTATGAATGATGCTGAGCATATATAAACATCTATTCCATTAGCCATTAAAGTTTTATAAAGGTTTTGTTGCTCTTCTATTGTTCTTAAACCAGTGTGGAATTTAACTGAAACAACACCAGCTTTACCTGGTAATTCCTCTGGACTAGTCCAAGTTTCTTCACCAAGTTCATGACTTAACCAATAATCATTTGATTTTTCAGTTAATTCAGCAACTTCATTTTCAGTCATTCCTGCAAATAGGTAAGTTACCCATGGATAACTTACATCAGCGCTAAAAGATTCACCGATTGAATTATAAAGGTATCTAGTTTTAGCTATAAAATCTTTATATTCAGGAGTAGTTTTAATCTCATCTAAAGATTTAGTTCCTTTGAAACCGTTGTAATTTTCGTATAAGAATTTGTAGTCTGAATCAATATCAGCACCAACTAATTCAATGTTAACAGGTTTTCCTTCATTATTATTACAATCCTCTTTAAAGTTGTCCTTTGGAATATTTATTCTAATAGTCTTGCTAAATTCTTCAGGAGTCATTTTAAATTCAAGATTTTCTAATTGATATGCAAGTAATGCTTCTTCAACATCATTAATTATTGATGTGTTGTCCCAGTCAAATACAGCATAAGGTTTTTTATTTTTATCATAATCCTTGCTGTTTTTACCATATGTATCTATAAGATCTGTTAAAGCATTATAATTTTCAGGAGCCCAGTTACCTTCTTCAAGTTTAACTTCCTGTTTATTATCAGTTTGTTCTACATCTATCTGTTCTACACCAGTTTTTTCTACATTAGTTTGTTCTGTTTTAGTAGAATTGCCACATGCAACTAAAGTAAAAGACATAATGCATGCTAATGCTAATCCAAGAATTTTTCTTTTTAAATTACTCATAAATTATTTCTCTCCCCATTTATAATCTGTAAATTTAATTTTTAAGGGAAATAGTATAGATTGCTAAATAAAGATTATTTGTTAAGAAATATTAACTAATGTTAACATATCCTTACAGTTAATTTATAACGAGTACTGAAAAATGTCAATACAAAATTTATTTTATATTTTTAAATTAAATTTAATATGAAATTATAATTAAAGAAATCGATCAGTATCTTTAGAATTTAAATTATATAAAAGAGTGATATAATTGGGTTTTTAAGTTTTTTTATTTAAGGAGTATAAAGGTTATTTTGTTTAGTCAAAAACTTTATACTTAAATTCTAAGTTCAATTTGTAAAAATAATGTATAATTAGTATATAAACTAATAGATAGTTGTAAATTATTGAGAATTAATTTTCTTATTTAACTGGTATAAAAACAGGAATTTATTATGAGAAATGGAGGAGAGGGAATGTCTTATTTTACATATAAAGGTCATTCTTGCTATTATGAGGAGATTGGAAATGGTAAGCAATTATTATTGCTACATGGAAATACGGCTTCCTCAAAAATGTTTTCACTTATCGTTGAAAAGTATTCATCAGATTATAAAGTGATTTTAATTGATTTTTTAGGGCATGGTCAATCAGATAGGCTTCATAAGTTTCCAATAGATTTATGGTACGATGAAGCAGAGCAAGTTATTGAATTTTTAAAGCAGAAAAATTATAAGAATGTATATATTATTGGAAGTAGTGGTGGTGCTTTGGCAGCAATCAATGTGGCTTTAGAAGCTCCAGAATTAGTTGATAAAGTAATTGCAGACAGTTTTGAAGGAGAGGTACCTTTAAAAACATATACCCAAAATATAGCTAAAGATAGAGAAGGTTCTAAGAATGATGAAAATGCAAAAATGTTTTATCAATACATGCATGGCGATGATTGGGAAATCATAGTGGATAATGATACTAATGTAATCATAGAACATGATAAAATAATTGGGAAATTCTTTCACAACCCTTTAAATGATTTAAAAGCAAAAATTCTTATGACAGGAAGTAAGGAAGCTGAATTTATAAGCATCCTTGATAAAGATTATTTTGATTATATATATGGAAATATGATTAAAAAAATAGGTCATGGGAAATATTATCTGTTTGATAAAGGTGGACATCCTGCAATGCTTTCAAATCATGAAAAGTTTATTGAGATAAGTAAGCAATTTTTTAATGAGTAAATTTCTCTAAGTGAAAACTATATCGTGAGTTAAAAGGTAATTAATCTTTTAGCTGTTGTTAAGGGTAGAATGTATAGTTTATGAGTAGTTAGGTAATACTTATATATAATAAGACATAATCCTAATAATACACAAAAGCTCTATGATATTTATAAACATAGAGCTTTTGTGTTTTTTAATTATATTAAATTATAAAAAAATATTCAGCTATATATAATATATTTTTTACTTACAATGTTTAGGGGATAACTCAGTAGTTATATTAATACCAATACCTGCGACTATTCCAGTAAATATGCAATAGGCTAAATCAGACATTGGAATTATATATATACCTAAAAGCCCTACTAAAAGTAAAATCAAAAGTGTATATGCTATAAAAAGAGCAGCTTTATATTCATGGCTTACAGGAATAAATGGTGCTATTTTACTAGATATATTAAATTTCTTATTTATTGGTATAAAAATAATTGTAGTTAAAGCTAAAGCTAATATCATTGGAATTAAGTTGTTTAAAGATTTCATCATATGTACTCCTCCTTTGTTAAATCAGTTTGTCCTAAAATTTTATAAATTAATATCTTGTGAAATAAACTCCAATATTTTTTTCACTATCTCAATAGAGTTAAGAGATGCCATTTCGCAGTTATTCTCAAAAACTTCTATGCCACTTTCATTCTCAGTATCAGTTATTGATCTTATAGCTAGGAATGGAATCTTATTTACATAACATACATGAGCAATGCTTCCAGTTTCCATATCTACGCAAATGGGATTAAAGTTATGAATTATTTCTTCCCTTATATCATTATTTATGAAAGTTTCACCAGTAACAATTTTTCCAAAGTAGATTTTTTGAGCAAAAGTATTTTCATCTAATAATTTCTTGCATATTTCAAGAAGAGACTTGTCTCCTTTAAAGTAAACACTTCTCATCCACGGATGATATTCAGTTAGAATTCCTTCTTCAACATCGTGGTAGGCAACTTCTATTGAAATAACTGTATCTCCTATATTTAATCTTTTATCAATTCCTCCAGCCACACCAGTTACAATAATGTGGGTAACATTGAATTTGTCTATTAAAAGTTGAGCAGCAATTGCAGCATTCACCTTGCAAACTCCACAGTATAAGGATACAACATCAACACCCTTAAAATTTCCACTATAAAAATTTAACATTGCAAAGGTGCTTGTTTTTTTAGCAGAAATATTTTCAATGAATGGCATTATTTCTTCCTCAGAAGGCCCTATAATTCCTATTCTCATAATAGTCACCTCATATTTTATATTTCTTAGTAGAGATCTTATTCCTTTTTATTTTAGTTTTCACAATCAATAAGTTGAACATAGTTATAAAGAAATATCTTTAATTCTTGTAATAATTGTAAAACTATAAAAAAGTATAGTCAAATATTTTCAAAGAATATGTAATTAAAGTAGCGTAAAACTAGCCTTTATGGACAAAAAATTATTAAGGTTCACTAGGTATACTAGAATTAAAAAAGGAAATAAAGAACCAGTTAGTATACATTGCTAACTGGTTCTTTATTTAAAGGGTATATAACTAGAAATAATATTTAAATATATTGTATATGAATTTTTAAATATATATAGAAAATTATCATTTAAATAAAATCTTAATTACTATTGCTACTTTCTAGTTGATCAATAGATTCATTAGTTTTCTTTAATGAATTATTTAAATCATTTAACTGTTTTTCTAAGTCTTCTTTTTGAGCCTTAGCTTTAGAAATTTCTTCATTGGTTTTAGTTAGAGTCTTTTTAGAACTACTAATATCACTGATTAATTCAGAATGAGGAGTCGTTAAGCTTGGATCAATTTTTGGTGCTGCACCAATAAAAGAAGCTATAGAAAACACGCATATTCCTAAAAAGAATTTTAATGAACCTTTTAGCACTTTTTTTAGCTTGTTTTTCATAAGTCATAGTCCTTTCTTCTTTATATTAATAACATTTTGAACAAGGTGTATATCCTCTAGATTGAGCTTCTGATAGTGAAATACAACTTGTGTTAGCGGGATTGGTTTTACCACAATTATTAATACGATGATACTTCTTGCCAGTTGCAGTTATGTACACCATGTCACCAACTGGTTTAGAAGGTTGTTGATTATTAGAAGAGGAACTATGTGATGTGCTTGAATTACTACTACTATTATTATTATTATTAACATTATTATTGCTAGCATAGCTTTCATTAGAATTGCTTTGAGAGCTTTGATTATTATTTTCAGCCTCCTTATTAGCTAATCTATCAGCCTCTTCTTTGGCTTTAGCTTCGGCTTCTTCTTTTTTCTGTTGTTCTATCTTAGCTGTGGTATCTTTTAAAACTTCCTCACGGTTTTGTTTTTCAGTAGTGAGCTTACTAAACTCATCTTGCAAACTACTTACATCTTCATTTAGAGTAGAGAGTTCTTTTTGAGAGTTATCTACTTTTGTTAACATTGTAGCTTTTTCTACTTTTAATTTATCAATTTCTTCTGGTGTTGGATTTTTATAAAAAATAAAACCTGCAATAATACCAATTATAGCTACTATAATAAAGCCTTTCCTTTTCTTTAGAAATGATGTTAATCTGTTCATTTTGTCCTCCTTACTTTTAATATCCGTTAACTAATATAACATAAATTTAGAATATTATGTATATAATATTACTAATTTTTTAACAGTTAAGGATAATTTGTAAATAATATTTAATTTAAATTGGTTAGTAATAGCATTTTTTATAGAAAGTATATGTGAAAGAATATTTCTAATAATGGTCAAATTTTAAAAAAATATTAATCTAAGTAATATTAATATCATAAAGATACTAAGTTTAATTATATTAATGGAGTTTATTGGAGGAAATAGAGTGAGGGAATTTGATGTGAATTTTAGGAAAATGAGTAATAATGAATTTGAAAAATTTATTGAATTAAGTGTTTCAGATTATGCGCAAGATTTAATAAAGTCAGGGATGTGTAATGAAGAAGATGGATTTAAAAGTTCGAAAGAACAATTTGATGAGATTCTTCCACAAGGGAAATACACAGAAAATAATTTCTTTTATATGATTTCAAATATTAAAAATGAAGATATAGGAACTATATGGTACAGCAAATTTAATCAAGAGGTAGCATTTATTAACAACATATTAGTATATGAGAGTTTTCGCATGCAAGGCTATGGAAAACAAA
Source organism: Clostridium sp. LIBA-8841 (assembly GCF_057782475.1). Lineage (NCBI taxonomy): Bacteria > Bacillati > Bacillota > Clostridia > Eubacteriales > Clostridiaceae > Clostridium > Clostridium sp. LIBA-8841. The sequence goes on from NZ_CM173488.1 coordinate 1,585,485, forward strand.
CTTTGCTTTTGATTGAAAATGAAGCGAAAGAAAAAGGACTTAATAAAATACTTCTTCATGTATTTAAATTTAATCATATAGCATTTGCACTATATAAAGATTTAGGATATAAAGTAGTTGAAGAGAATTCTGGTAAAATGCATATGGTAAAAAGTATTTGAGTAAAGAGATGTAATATAGTATTTTAGTAATTAAAATGTAATTTATAATAGGTTTAATTGTAATTATTAGAATATTATAGTAAGATACAATAATTATAATAAGATTAATTATTGTATGATTTAAAGAGGGGAATAAAATGAGAAGTAGGAGTCTAGGTGAGGTTTCAAAGAAAGTAGTACTAATGATGATACTTTTGATATGCACAGTATCATTTATTGGATGCGGTAGAAATAGTGAGGATAATTTAAAAATTACTGAGGCAGATAATGGTATAATTAGAGAATACATTGATAATAAGACTGGTAATAAAATTGTAGTTAATGAAGGACATGTTTATAGTGCTTTTAAAGTTTTGGGAACAGATAAAAATGAAATATATCTTTGGGTTTTAAAGGAAAACAGTGTTGGAAGTGGAGGATCTATGCCTGTACTTCTTAAAGCGAGTAGAGTAAATGGTGAATTAAGTATAACAGACTTTAAAATTCCTCGTGATGGAGAAGAATATGTAGAAGATATAAAAGAAATGTTTCCTAGATATGTTAGAAAACAAATATATGCAGATGTTAATACTTATAATGCTATGATTTATGAACTTCAAGAGCAAATAAATGAATTAAAAAAGAAAGGGTAATTTTTTTAGGTTGTCCTTTTTTATTTATTTAAGAGGTATGTTTTAGTTGAGTGGTGCTTTTTAGATATTCCATTTAAAAATATGCTTAAATAGAAAAAGATATGAAGTGTAGAGAAAATACTTCATATCTTTTTTAATTATTGCTTTAATAATTCTATTGATTCATTAGTTTTATTTAAATTCTCTTGAAGCTTAGTTATTTCCTTTTCTAAGTTTTCCTTCTGAGACTTTATATCAAATATATCTGAATTTACTTTACTTAAATTTTTTTTGTGAGTATTAATAGATGTATTTAGAGTTTCTTGACTCTTTAATAGATTTGAGTCCATTTTAATACTTTGACCAAATCCAAAACTAATAAAAAATATAAATATTCCTAGAAAAACTTTTAATACTCTTTTTAATATCTTATTATTGCTATTCATAAACTATGCTCTCCTTATAATGTTAATAACAGTTTTTACAAGCTGTAAGTCCTCTTGATTGAGCATCAGATAATGGTACAGCATTTGTTGTTGCTGGATTAGAATTACCACATTTTTGTTTGCTATGATATTTCTTACCGGTTGCTGTCACATAGACCATGTTGCTAACAGGCTTAGTTACTTCCTTACTACCTGAAGAATTACTAGATGAACCTGAAGTAGAACTATTAGAATTATTATTACTATTATTAGATGAAACTTGTCTAACCTTTTTAGCTTCCTCTTTAGCTAATCTATCAGTTTCCTCTTGTTTCTTTCTTTCGGCTTCTTCCTTTGCAAGTCTTTCAGCTTCTTCCTGATTTTGCTTTTCTATCTTAGCAGTAGTTTCTTTTAAGATTTGTTCCTTTTCTAGATTTTCATTCTTTAGGAATTCAACTTCTGTTTGAAGTTTAGAAATATCTTCGTTTAATAAGGAAAATTCTTCTTTTGAACTTTCTAGATTGCTCAGAACTGTTGTTTCTTCGACTTTTAAGCTGTTGATTACTTCAGGTGCCGGATTTGAGAAAGAACTATAACCTAAAGCAACGCTTAAGGCAGCTATGATGATAAAGCCTTTTTGTTTCTTTAAAAATGATTTGAAATTTTCCATTGTAGCCTCCTATTTCATTAGTGTCCTGAAATAATATATCATCTAAATTGGAAATTTTACATAATGTTTTCTAAAGTTAAAAAATAATGCTGTTTATTTACGAAAGAGTTAAAAAATTCAATTTAAATTCAAATAAATATAGGGGACTATATAACAATATTTATAATATTGGTTAGAGTATTATTGGATTAAAAAAGCCGAAATTATAAAGTTTATTATTAACTTTCCTTGATTAAAACACTTAAATGTATTTATTTCTATGATTATCATATAATCTGAAAATTTATATTTATTACCATATTCTAGTTTGAAAATTCTAACTATATCTGGTGTCATAGACGCTTCTTCAAAGACATAAATAGACAATACATTAAGATATGGAATCTAGACAACTTATATTGTAATAAGTGAAGTTTTACAATAGGGGTATTTATATATGTTCTATAAAAATATATTATTATTTTATTAATTACTTTTTACTCCATTTAATTTCAAAATCACCGGAATGATTTATTCCTATGGCTGTGAAACGATAATAACCATTCTGCGGAATTTCTATATTAGTTGTATCTTTTAAATCAGCAACTATGTTATCATTCTTATCCAATAATAACAAGAGAAGTTCACCTTTATTAGTAGTGCTACTAACAGTACATTCTAGAAAATCACCCTTATTGAACTTTATTTTTTTATAATACTTTCCAGTAAATTTTTCATAACTCCCATTCATTGATGTCTTAGTGGAATTTATATCACCATTCACAAGCAAGCCATTTTGTACCCTACATGAGACAAATAGAGTAAAACTAAAAATTAGAAAAACTAATATAGAAAGCCTTTTCCTCATGGTACACCTCCTAAAAGTATAATTAGGTATTAAAATTCTTTCCATTAATAAATAATAATTTAACCATATTTTTAGATTTTAATGCTTCAAGTATTATAGGTTCTCTCATAACATATCTTAATATGTACTTTTATTTTCTATAATTATCTAAAGTTAGAATTCTTTTTAAAACCATAATTACTGTATAATAAAATTTCTATATTGGAATAGGTCAAAAAAATAAGGGCAAATTAGTAATATTAAATACATTAGATTTTTTGAAGAATATTAAGCTTATAAAGGAGAAGGATAGATATGAAAGTAAAGTTAGTATGCCAAAGAGATTATGAAACGAAAGAAGTAGAGTTACCTATGGATGAAAAAGCATTATTAAAAATTCAAGGGAGGGTCCTTGATAGAGATACCTTAGGATATATAGCAGGAGCAGATGTAAAATATTATGATGAGCAGGGAAATGAAATAGAAAATGTATTTCTTCTAAATAGGAAGCTTCAAAAGGGTATCAAAAGTTACTAACTAACTTATTTTGATACCCTTTTATTATATTGTTAAATAACTAATTTTCACAAAGAGGTTTAAAGAAGATATCCTTAGAACTATTGATTCTAAGGATATCTTTTAGTTTTTATTGAATGTGAAAGTACTAAAAGAGTAATAAGGTATCTTTACATAAATATGCAAAACATGATGGAATTTTCTACTATATCAAAGGCGAAGGTTTTGGCGTGCTGGAGGATAGAGAGGTAGAATTAATAGTAGGCAAAGTTTTTATTGTTCCTTCAGGGAAAATGCATGATTTACGTTCAGATAGCAATTTATATGTTAGCTCTTTTTTTATTCCTGTTGTTGAAGAATAAAAATATATAGGGCTATCAATACTTATATATTATTTGTACAAAATAATAATAAGTTTTAAAATAGAAAGTTAAGTAGGAACTTTTTAAAAATCTTCTTTATTAGCAGTAAAAAGCTATTTGGACTTTTGCATCCTATGTCTTTGATGTCAGAAAAATAATATAATAATGAAAAATATTATGAAAAAATTTTATGAAAATTTACAATAAAAGAAGGGTTTTGTAACAAAAAACTCAAAATTATTATACAACTTTTTACTTTAAAATAATTTTACATATATTTCTAGCCTAAAGAATTTTCATGTGATAATATTTAAGATATAGACAGATACTAGTTGTTATTAGAATTTTATTTTGTTGGGGTATCTAGGGGGAGTAAAATGTTAATTAACATAGCATTTTCCTTTGAATTTTATATTGTGCAAAATAGATATAAAGAGATTTAAAAAGAAATCTATATAAAAATTATGTTTAGGGTTAATAGGGTATTTATTTTAAGAATTTATTTGTAATAAGAATTTTTAGAGCTAAGTTACTGTGTCTTTTCTTAAGGTAAAGTCACTATGGATATTGGGGGGAGCGAAGTGGATATAACTAAGTGTCCATTATGTGGATGTACAGATATAAGAGAAGGAGAACTTGAAAAGTATAAAGAGCTAATTAGTTCAAATATTATATTTCCAAAGTCAGTACCAGTCATAGTGAATGTATGTACAGAATGTGGTTATATACTGAGAATGAGAGTGGTTGAACTAAGTAAAGTTTAAAATGATGATATAACAGAAAGTTCTTAGAGGAATTAGAGAAAGTAAGTCAAACTTTGAAAATTTTATAGAAATGTAGTGAAAAGAGAGGGAAACTATGATAAACATTAAAGTATTTCCTCTCTTTTATTATTAATTATTATAAATTTAGCTTTCTCTAAGTGCTTGATTATATTTTCATAATACTTCATGCTATTTTGATTTAATGGGCTTCCCGTCCATGAATTCCTTATTATATTCTACTTCATTATCTTTATTAAGCCTTATCCATGTACCATGTTTCTTATTGTTCTTAAAATTTCCTATTTGACATAGGTGGGCAGATTTCTTATAAAACTTCCATTCACCTTCCATCTGATCATTTTCGAAAGGGCCTTCAGCTTTTATTTTTCCACTTTTATAATAGTAGGTAAGTATATTTTTAGAATAGGTATAAATATCTTGACCATTTGCGTACTTCTTTTTTTCTAACATATTTATTCTCCTTATTTCACAAAGTTAATATTAAAAATTTTAAAGCATTTTACACTTATATTTCTTTTAATTTTATAGTATTACCTTCTATTACACAATATTTTACAAGTACGTATTAAATTATAATTTCTTTATATGTTAATTATAATATGTTGCATATTCTAGCTATAAAGTTACAACACGAGATATTATAGCTAGAAATATTGACTATCTATTAACTATTACATTTTATATTATATTTTGTAAGTAAATAGTGTAAAATAGACTTAAAGCAAATAGCTAATAAATGTTTCAAAAGAAGAGGAGAATTAATATGAATAAAGGACAAGAAAATTTTTTCAATTTCATAATAGAAAGAGTAGATATAGAAAATCAAGATAAAGCTAAGGAATTATTAGCTGAAAGTTTTGGAAAACAAGCTGATGGTACATTTAATCAAGAGTACATGATGGCTTTCATTCCTAGAATGTTAGAGTTAATAAAGCCAGAGTGTGTTGAAGAAGTTAAAAACATAATGAGTAATCATAGAGCATAAAAGCTTTTAAATAAATTAGTTTAGAAATTTTATTAGAGAATTTAAAGAGTTTATAACCCTTATTTGTAATATATTTAAAGTTACAATAAGGGTTATTTTTATTTACTAACTAAATGAGCATTTCTATTTGAATAACTTTCTTTAAAATATTTACTAAGATGTTTTTTTCAAAGCTGTTAAAACTATTTTGTAAATGCTAGTGATAAATAATAAAATACTACCTGTAATTAAAAAGATATTCCTACCTGTTTTAAGCTCACTCATAAAAAATATTAGTGCAACTAAAAAACTTAATAAAGATAGTGCATAACTTATAATTGAAATATTATCATTTTTATCTATGATTCTCTCCTGGTTATTGTAATAATACCCATTTATTCATATAATTAATAAATATTGTAGAAATAAATTAAATATTAATAGATGAAAATAAAAATAGGGCGCTAAATACTAGTATCCTGTTTTTAGGTGGATTAAAAGCCAGCAATCTCTTCATCATATACAACATTATAATCACTATCTAAGCCTTTTATATAGCTCGCTTCTTTTTTTTCAGTATTTTTATACCAAGCAAAAATAAACATTTTATTTTCATCTAATTCATAACTTGAAATAGTTTCTTTATTCTTATCTTCTAATACTATAGTTTTTATTTTATGATCATTTACATAACCATATACTTTAGTTATAGGTTCAGAGTTTTCTGTAGACCTTGAAGTATAAGCATTAAAAGTTAATTGCTTAGAGTAATCTATTGGATGTCCAGCTGGATAATTAACTGGATACCATTTAATTATTTTTCTTCTAACAGTACTTTCTGAAAACCAATCCTTATATTTACATAGATAAATTTTTTCTCTACCTAAGTCCACAGTTTTAATTACATCAGAAGGTCCATAATATACTGATTTTTCTGATTGTTCATGAGTTTTTAAAGGAGTGAAGCTTCCAGGAAAGAATATTTTAGAGCAAACTAGTATAAGCAGTATTGCTAAAGACCATTCTATAATTGCACTATATTTTTTATAAGTTCTCATTAGCTTCACCTTCTTTACTAAGTGGAATTTTCATTTCACTTTTTCTATCATACCAGTCAATTTTAATAGTTAAATATTTTACATCTTCTCCTATCTTTTTATCAAGTTGCATTAACCCTTCTTCTCCCCAAAAATTTGTAGAGGCACCTCCAGCTACTTTGATATATTCTTCTCCTTTATCATCAAATATTCTAAATATACTTTTTGAGAAAGACTAACCTTGGGTAGTTCTAATTTGTCTATATCTAACATATGATTTATCTTCAGTGTTAATAATTCTTTTTATGATTAAATCATCATTATCTATTTTCATCTTTTGATTTAATTCAATTACTTCTGCTTTGCCTTCATTAACAAGTGATTTTATGCTTTCATTATAATATTTGCCTTTAGGTAAGCAGGCAAATCCTATAACACAAAGTATAAGTAAACAAATTACTATTATTGATCTTCTTAATCCCTTAATCTTATTCCCCTCCCTATAAAAATATCAATTATTATTAGCATTTATAATAAAGATAATATACCATAAAATAAATAATATGGAAATAAAACGGTTTTGAAGAAGCGTAATATTTTGAAAATATATAACTTAAAATGAGTAGGTAAAATAGAAAATAAGAAATTTATCTATGAAAAGAAAAGGGGAGACTTATGATGGTGTTAAAAAAGAAAATGAATTTTTAAAAGGAATTAAGCAAGGGTTTAGTATATTTACAAAAGGAACTATTTCAAATATTAATTTTATTTAGTTATTTTTGTATAATGTTACAAAAATACTAAAAGTATTGAAAACGTTATTATGAAAGTGTTAATATTAAAATGTATCATTAAAAATTAAATACGAAAGGGGTTTGTTATAGTGAGTAGGAGGAAAAAGATTAAGTCTATTTCTATGCTAGTTTTATTCACATTCTTATTTAGTTTTCTGCCTCATATGCCAGTAATGGCTGAAGTGGAGAACAATAATACTAAAGAAGTGGAAAAAACTTTAGTTCAGAATGAGAGTGAAGCTTTTGCTGTAGTTGTGGGAGATTTTTTAGAACAAAATGGTAACGGTTCCGATTGGGATCCCACAAATATGAAAGGAGTGCTGAAAAAGTATAAAGATGGTTTATATGAGGGTACTTTAAAGCTAAAGAGAGGCAATTATAATTACAAAATTGCCATGAATGGAACTTGGAATGAGAGCTACGGTAATAATGGAGAAAACATAGCGTTAAATTTACCAAAGGATTCAGAAGTAACATTTAGATTGGATTATAAAAATAAAAAGGTATATGATTCAATAAACAATCCAGATCAATTTAAAACTAAAGCAATCTTAACAGGTAATATAAAAAATATAATTGAAGGGGCTTCTGATTGGAATCCTGGTAACGATACCGAAAAACTTGATTATATAGGTGGAGGCATGTATAAAAAGACTTTTCCTATAAAAGAGAGTGCTCAAGGAGAAGATTTTAACCTAGAGTATAAGGTTTCCTATAATGGTGATTGGAATAATGGAGAAGTAGCAGACAATGCTAAAGTAGTAATTCCAAAGGGAACAAAAAACATAACTATTTTAAGCAATTACTTAGGGAATTATGTTACAGATTCAATTCAGAATCCAAGTCTTTCTAATACATTTTCTTTAATAGGAACAGTTAGAGAAGGAAATGGAGATTGGGATGTAGCTAATAAAGATTTTGAAATGCACAATATCGATAGAAACAAGGTTTTATATTCAAAGGTCATGAAAAAAGGAGCTTATGAGTATAAAGGACTTATAAATCATTCTTGGGATAATGGAGGAATACCAGCTCAAGGAAATGTTACTTTAAATGTGCCAGAGGACAGAAATGTTATCTTTGTAGCAGATTTAAAAGCAGATAAAATATACGATTCAATAAACAATCCTAAAGAAATAAATGAAGCACTAGGAATAAAAGATGATGGAAATACAGATGGAGATAATAATGGTGGCAATACAGGAGATGGTGAAAATAAGCCAGATGAAGTAAAGAGCCCTGTAATAAATGATGATGGAACAGTAACTTTTAATGCTAAATTTAATGGGGATAGTTTATATCTTATAGGTTCAATGGTATCTTGGGACACAAGCAAACAAGTTGAAATGAAAAAAGGTGAAGATGGTGTATTTAAAGTAACAATGCCTTTATCAGGAGGAGTTTACGAATATAAGTTTAAACCTAATAAAGATAATTGGGATAACTCTTTCACTGACCCAGCAAATAAAGCTATGGCTAATGGAAACTCAGTATTAAATATGCCAGGCTTAGAGATTGGTGGAGAATCAAGTGTAGAAGTGGGTAAGGATATGAATTTACTTGCATACATCTATGACACTGAAGGAAATAAAAAAGAAGCTAATGTTACTTGGTCTTTAGAAGAACCTGTAAGTGGAGTATCAATAGAAGGAAATACTTTAAAGGTTTCTAAGGAAGCAGATTCAAGTAAAAAAATAAAGATTAAAGCAACTGATGGAAAGTATGTAGTTATTAAAGAACTTTCTATTTTATCTCAAATGTATACCTATACAATAAATTACTATAGATTTGATGGTAACTATGATAATTGGAATTTATGGTTATGGGAAACTGGTGGAGAAGGAAAAGGATATGACTTCAATAAAAAAGATGAGGCTGAAAAAGGCTTTACAAGAGCAGTTTATAAATTCCCATCTGATAAATTGAATTTCATGGTTAGAAAAGGAAATTGGGAAGATAAAGATGTTGCACATGATAGAACAATAGAAGTTAAGAATGGAAATAACGTAGAGGTATGGTTAATACAAGGAGATGAAAACGTCTATTATGATAAGAATGATGTGGACACTTCGCCTAAATTAATATCTGCTTTAATGGATAGCAAAACAGATCTTTTAGTTACTTCAGCTGGAAAAATAGAGGATTCAGAATTAGATTCCTTTAAGCTAGTTGATAAAACTGATAATAAAGAGCTTAAAATAAGTGCAGTTAAAGTAGCTGATAATAAGGTTAAATTAACTTTAGAAAAAGGATTTTTCAGAACTCCAGAAATAGATCCAAGCCATTCTTATGAAGTAAGCAGTGATAACTTTAGAGCGACTAAGGTTACTATGAGAAAAATTTTAGATGATCCAGAGTATTTCTATAATGGAGATGACTTAGGATTAACTTATTCAAAGGATTCTTCAGCATTTAAATTATGGGCTCCAACAGCTAAGGATGTTAGCGTGGTATTATATGATAATGCAGGAACTTATGATGAAAATGGTAAGGTAACAGATAATACTGGTGGAAGAGAAATTCCTATGACTAAGGAAGATAAGGGAGTTTGGAGCTTAAAAGTTAATGAAAACTTAGATGGTAAGTACTATATGTATAAAGTAAGCTTTGCTGATGGAAAAACTAATTATGCTATAGATCCATATGCAAAGGCTGTTTCAGCTAATGGACAAAGAGGAGCTATAATTGATTTTTCAGCTACAAACCTAGAAGGATGGGGAAGCGTTAAGAAACCACCTATGTTAAATCCTACAGACTCAATTTTATATGAAATGCATGTTAGAGATTTTTCAATATCTCAAGATTCAGGCATGAAAAATAAAGGAAAGTTTGAAGGAATGGCAGAGGAAGGAACAAAGGTACCAGGAACTGATGTGAAAACAGGAGTAGATCACTTAAAAGAGTTAGGAATAACAACAGTTCACTTATTACCATCCTTTGATTATTCTTCAGTAAATGAAGTAAGTAATAAACCTCAATTTAACTGGGGATATGATCCACAAAATTACAATGCTTTAGAAGGATCATACTCAACAAACCCAGAAAATCCAACATCAAGAGTAAAAGAATTTAAAGACATGGTACAAACTCTTCACAAAAATGACATAAGAGTTGTTATGGATGTAGTCTATAACCATACTTCTGGAACAGGACAAAATTCAGCTTTTGACCCAGTTGTGCCAGGATATTTCTATAGAACTGATGATGAGGGTAAATACACTAATGGTTCAGGTTGTGGTAACGAGGTTGCAACTGAAAGACCTATGGTTAGAAAATATATAAAAGATTCTGTTAAGCATTTAGCTAAAGAATATGATGTAGATGGATTCAGATTTGACTTAATGGGATTAATAGATACAAAAACTATGAGTGAACTAACAACTGAGTTAAGAAATGAAGTTGATCCAAGTTTAATAATATATGGTGAACCATGGCAAGCAGGAGGAAGTGCTCTTCCACAAGACCAACAAACTTTAAAAGGAAGCCAAAAAGGTAAAGGGTTTGCTGTATTTAATGATAATTTTAGAGGAGCTATAAAAGGCGATAGTGATGGAGCTGGACAAGGTTTTGCTACAGGAGCTACAGGTAAAGAAGGAGATATAGTAGCAGGTGTTAAAGGAGCCGTTGACGACTTTACTGATAGTCCAAGTGAAACAATCAACTATGTAACAGCTCATGATAATTTAAATCTTTGGGATAAGATAATAAAGGCAGCAGGCAAAGAAAGTGAAGCTGGTTTCTTAGAAATGAGAGATGGAGCTTTAATAGGAGAAGATGCTAATAATTATTCTTCAGTTCAAGAAGCTGTTGAAAAGAAAGCTAAACCATATAGTGTAATAACAGAGGCTAATCCTTTAGACAATGAATATGTAAGAAGAAGTGTATTAACAACTGCTATTACAATGACTTCACAAGGAATTCCATTCTTCCAAGCAGGAGATGAATTCTTAAGAAGTAAATATGGAGATCATAATAGTTATAAGAGTCCAGATGCTATAAATCAAATAAACTGGCAAAACAAAGAGAAGTTTAGTGGAGTATTTGATTACTATCAAGGATTAATAGCTTTAAGAAAATCACATCCAGCATTTAGAATGGATACAAAGGCTGCAGTTGAAAGCAACTTAGTAGTAAGTAAGGCTAACGATAATGTAGTTGTATTCCAACTTAAAAACTTTGCTAATGGAGATTCATGGAAGAATATAGTAGTAGTTTATAATGGAAATAATGCTGAGAAGGAAGTTGGACTTCCACATCAAGGTGACTGGAATGTAGTAGTAAATGAACACAAGGCTGGAACAGAGGTATTAGAAACTCTTAAGGGAGCAAACTCAGTAAAAGTTGCACCTTTATCAGCTAAGGTTCTTTATGATGAAAGCGTAGATGGAGAAGCACAAACACCAACTTCAATAGATGTTAACCCTTCAAGCTTAAAACTAGATATAGGAGCTTCAAGTTTCTTAAAGGCAGTAGTTAAAGACCAAAATGGAAGAATAATTCCTAACTCAGAAATCAAATGGACCGTTTCAGATGACTCAGTAATAAAGGTTGATTCAAATAATGGAAAAGTAACTGCTTTAAAAGAAGGAAAAGCAATTATAACTCTAAGTTCTGGAAGTTTAACTAAGGAAGTAGATGTGGAAGTAGTTCACCTTGTTCCAACTTCTTTAGAATTAGATGGACCAAATCAAGTTTATACAGGTAAGGATATTCAAATTAACCCTACTGTTAAAGATCAATTTGGTCAAGTGATGACAGGAGCTAATATAGAGTGGACATCATCTGATGAAAGCATAGCTAAGGTATCAACTCTTGGAGTAGTTCAAGGAATAAACCAAGGTAAGGTTAAGATAACAGCTAAGAGTGGAGCTGCAAAGGCGACTAAAGAAATAGAAGTTAAAAAATACACTAAGAAATATATTGAATTCACTTATGTTAGAGATGATAAAGACTATGATGGATGGAACATTTGGACTTGGCAGACAGGAGTAAATGATGGACAACAAAACTTCACTGAGATTAAAGATGGGAAGGCAGTAGCTAAGTTTGAAATAGCGCCAGATGTAACACAGGTTGGATTTACTTTAAGAAAAGGAACTGGTTGGGATGAAAAAGACCCATATGATTCAGACAGATATATAAAAATAGATCCATCAATGAATGTAACAAAGGTGACTATTAAGAGTGGAGTGGGAGAATTCTTCCAAGTTTCAGCAATAAAGAATGCTGAAATAAAAGAAGGAAACATTGACTTTAAATATAGAGATGAAGCTTTATATGAAGAAAATAATCAATCTTCAATAGATAAGGTTCAAGTTAGGGTTACTTCTCCAGGATTATTATTTAAGGATACAAAGACTTATGGTATGACTTATGATTCACAAAATGAGTTCTTTGGTTATTCATTAAAAGATATAAAACCTGGCACTTATGAATATAGCTTTCTAGTTACAAAGGATGGAAAGACAACAGAAACTGAAAAGCAAACAATAGAATATTCTCCATTGAAGATAAATGGAGAGGTTACTTTCGCAAATAATGAGGTTAACTATGATGAAAATGCTCTTGTAAATCTTAAATTAAGCGGAAGTGATGCTAAAAAAGAAAATATAAAAGAAATTTATATGGATCTTACTAATGTAGGTGGACCTAATAAAGTTTTAATGGATTTAGATTTATTAAAGGATGGTTCACTAAGTCAAAGTATTGGAATAAATGATAGTGTACCAACTGGAGAAAAGGAAATACCAGTTATAATAGTTGATAAGAATGGAGAAAGTCATAAAGCTTCAGGAAAGTTAACTGTTAAATCAAAGGTTGGAGTTGGTCCTTTAGACTTTGGATTTGATGAGTCAAGAGTTTACTTCACAGTAACAGATAGATTCTTCAATGGAGATAAGAGTAATGATGATCCTCATGGAAATAATTATGATAAGAACAATCCATATACTTATCATGGAGGAGATTTAAAAGGATTAATAGATAAAGTTCAATACTTAAAAGAACTTGGAATAAATACAATTTGGATAACTCCTATTGTTGAGAACACTGACTTTAATCAAATGTTCTCTCAAGGAAAAACTCAATATTCATATCATGGTTACTGGGCTAAGGATTTTGAAACATTAGATCCACACTTAGGAACTATGGATGACTTAAAAACATTAATAGATACAGCTCATGATAATGGAATAAAAATAATGGTTGACGTTGTTTTAAATCATACTGGTTATGGAATGAAGAATATAGATGCTAATAGTGGAGCTAATAACTATCCAACAGATGGAGATAGAGCTAAGTTTAATGATATGCTTAGAGAAAATCCAGGAAATGACTTCATAACTCAAGAGTCAGCAGGACTTCCAGATTTCAAAACAGAGGATCCAGAGGTAAGAGAAAAGATAATAGATTGGCAAACAGGATGGATTGAAAGATCTAAGACCGAAAAAGGAAATACTATTGATTACTTCAGAGTTGATACAGTTAAGCATGTTGATAACACTACATGGAAGGCATTTAAAAATAAATTAACAGAAATAGATCCAAGCTTTAAAACTATTGGTGAATATTTTGGTGCTGATATAAATAATGATGGAGGACAACTTCAAAGTGGACAAATGGATGCTTTATTAGACTTTGGTTATAAAGGTAAAGCAAGAGATTTTGTAAATGGAAATATTGAAGGTGCTTCAGCTTATTTAGATGATAGAGCAAGCAAAATAAGTAACACTAACTTAATGGGACAATTCTTAAGTAGCCATGATGAAGATGGATTCTTAAAAACTGTAGGAGATGATCTAGGAAAGCAAATGCTTGCAGCATCTCTTCAAATAACAGATAAGGGTATTCCTGTTATATACTATGGAGAAGAACTTGGAATGTCAGGATGGAATGGCTTTGAACAAGGAGATCAAAATAGATATGATATGGACTTTAAAAGATTAAATGATCCTAAGTACAAGAAGGTTCATGACCATTATGAAAAACTTCTTAATATAAGAAAAGAATATTCTAAGGTATTTTCAAAAGGTGATAGAAAAACTATTGCTGGAAGTAATGAAGAGGGATATTCAGTTATTCTAAGAAGCTATAATGGAGGAGAAGTTACTCCTATGCGTTTAAATGCTACTAATGAAGTAACTAATATTCCAAATGGACAAAACCTATTTGTTGTATTAAACACTAAGAATGAAGGTAAAGATGTAAGCTTTAAAACAAACTTCAAAGAAGGAGATAAGGTTAAAGACTTATACAGTGGAAATGAATATTCAGTAGGTGAGGAGGGAAATGTAAACGTAAAGGCACCTTCAAAAGAAGATGGAGGAACTGCTATCTTAGCTCTTAAAGAGGATAGTGTACCACCAGCAGTTATAAATAATGCTCCAGAAATAAATGCTAAAGATGTTACTTTAACAGTTGGAGATAGCTTTGACCCAATGAAGGGAGTAACAGCAGAAGATAAGGAAGATGGAGATTTAACAAAGGATATTAAGGTTGTAGAGAATACGGTTAATACAGAAAAAGCTGGAGATTATAAAGTAGTTTACAAAGTAACTGATAGCCAAGGAGCTTCAAGCACTAAGGAAATCAATGTTAAAGTAAGTGAAAAGGAAGTTCCTCCAGTAGAAGAAAATACAGCTCCAACAATCAATGCTAAAGATGTTACATTAACAGTTGGTGATAACTTTGATCCGATGAAAGACGTAACAGCAGAGGACAAGGAAGATGGAGATTTAACAAAGGATATTAAGGTTGTAGAAAACACAGTTAATACAGAAAAGCCAGGAGACTACAAAATAGTTTACAAAGTAACAGATAGCCAAGGTGCATCAAGCACTAAGGAAATCAATGTTAAGGTAAATGAAAAGGAAGTTTCTCCTTCAGAAGCGGTTAAGGTAACTGGAGTTAAGCTAAACAAAAAGCATTTAAACCTTAAAAAAGGTGAAAGTTATACTCTAAAAGCTAAAATAAGTCCAAAGGATGCAACTAACCAAGAAGTTACTTGGTCATCAAGTAATTCTAAGGTAGTATCCGTTGATGAGAATGGAAATATAGAAGCAAAATCATCAGGGGAAGCTGAAATAACAGTAACAACTAAGGATGGTGGATTCAAAGCTACATGTAAGGTAAAAGTTAAACACTCAGGATTTTTACCTAATACAGGATCAGTAGGTGGAAGGATAGTAATTGTAATAATTGGAGTTGCAGCTATTGGTTTAGGAGTGGCTATGCTTCTATGGAAAATAAAAGGTGTTAAAAAATAATAAAAACTAGAGTTATAACTATATAAAAATAATTAAGCAGTAAAAAGTCACTTGCTTTCAAAGAGTCAAGAGTACTTTTAGAATTTTAATAAAACCTCCTTTAGCTAAATGGAAATTGGTAAAAACTTATTTCCAAAGCTAAAGGAGGTTTTTTATTATATATATCAACAATTATAATTTATTAAATCAAAGAATTTATTATATCTTGGGTAGATACTTGTAAGGCTTTAGGTAGATCTTTATTAGAGCCTAATGTAGCCCTGCAAGAATCATCTCCATATTGAACTTCATTAAATTTAACGTTGCTATAACCTAATTTATTTGTCAAATTCCTTATAAAATCAAAGTGGTTGACTTCATCAATACTACCTAAGTGAAATATTCCCTTTGAATGGCTTTGTAAAATATAATGTATTTGTTTAGCAAGTATTTCATCAGTATTATTATTTAAAAACATATTTGTAATAATCTCAATAGGCTCATTATTGTTTAAATTTTCTTTAAGCTTATTTAATCGTGGAGAATTTTTACCCCAAATCATAGGTAGTCTAAATATAACACATCTACTTTCTATGTTATTTAATAAGAAATTTTCTGCTTGTATCTTAAATTTTCCATAGTCTGTATCAGATGACATTTTATCATTTTCATAATATATTTTCTTAGGATATGCATCAAATACATTCCAAGTAGATACAAAATATACAATGGAATTATATGCTTTTGAATAATTAACTATTTCTTTTATTACATCAAATTGTTTTTCATAATCACCAGTTAAAGAAATTACTATTTTATCAGGTTGATACTTACTAAGTATATCAAGTATTAAATGAAGATTTTCTATTTCAAACTTTATCATTTCTACATGATCAATATAAACTTTATTCTTGTTATATGTACCATAAACTTTGTAGAAATCTTTTAATTCATTACATAAAGCCTTACCAACTAAGCCACTTGCCCCTAATATTAGAATCTTTTCCAAAAAAACTCCCCCTTTATGTGAATAATATAATTTATTTATTACTTTTATTTAAGTATATACAAATAAGATATAACATAAAACAATATTTACCAATTGAGTATAAATAGTACTTATTAAAAGTATAGATAAAAATTAAATTTATCGTTAATATTGTTAATTTCCAGAGGTGAAATTTATTTTTATGGTATTATATGGACATAATATTGGGTATTGTATAGAAATTATTATGGCAATTTAAATATTTAGAAATTGGAGAGGGTATTATGCTAAAAGTGAATTTTTACGAATTAAATAAGGTGGAAGAGAGTAGACCTTTATTTGCTGTTATTGTGGCGCGCTATAAACAAAAATGTTTATTTATAAAGCATAAAGAGAAAAAGACTTGGGAAATACCAGGTGGTCATAGAGAAAAAGATGAGGATATTAATACCACTGCATTAAGAGAGTTGGTTGAAGGAACAGGAGCAAAGGATTTTAAAATTACGCCAGTATGTATATATTCAGTAGATGATAAAGAAGCTAAATCTTTTGGCCAGCTATTTTATGCAGAAATAGATAAACTTGACGAATTACCTGATTCTGAAATTAGGGAGGTTAAATTATTTGATACAATACCTGTAAATTTAACACATCCCTTAATTCAGCCGTATTTATTTAATGAAGTTATTAGGCGTATATACAATTAATAGAAGTAGCAAGAGTACATGATTACATTTATTCTTAGAATATTAAAATTAATAAAGTCAGAATATGTTGAAGAAGTTAAAACATAATTCTTAATCATAAAGCCTAAATTTATTTTATATAGAATATTAAATTTTGATAGAAATTAAGATAAGTACTCTACATTGTAATAATTTAAAAGTTACAATGTAGTTTTTTTATTTATATTTCACTAAAAGGATAAATATATAATCTATCAATAAAAAACAAGCTATTTACTTAATATGTAAGTTATGATAATATTCCACTTGGAATTTTTAAACAAGAATTTAGATGAGTTTAAATTCTTGTTTAAAATTATGTAGATATTATTATAAGTATAATTAAATTTAATAGAAAGGATTATAAAGGGTGTATTGTATGAGAAAGAAAAAAGTCTTTTTTATAAGTATAGTGATTTTTTTCGTTGTTTTTACAAGTCTAATTATATATGGATTTTCTAAGAGTACAGTTAATGAAAATCACCAAAAAATAAAGGTAGGATTTTATGAGAGTTATCCATATTATTATCTTAATAAAAATTTAAAACCTACTGGATATTATAATGATTTAATGAAGTCAATTTCTAAAAGATTAAATATTGATTTTGAGTATGTTGATTGCGATGTTTCTGATGCCTTAGAAAAGCTTAAAGATGGAGAAATAGATTTACTATTTGGTGTTAATAAAACACAAAATAGAAAAAAGATATATGAGTATACAAATCATTATATTAATAATGAAAATTATGGTATATATACTGATAGGAATATTGAAAATGGTGATATAAAAGCATTAAATGGTTTAAAGATGGGATATATAAATGATGAAGTAAATAATAAATGGATTTTAAATTTTCTTAAAAGTAAGGATATTAATGTTGATTTAGTTTATGCTTCATCCTATGATGATGTAGTGCAACTTTTAAAAGAAAAAAAAGTTGATTTTATAGTACTTAACAACGATAATAATGCATTTTCAAAAAGTGATGATGTTAAATGTATATTTGATTTTTCCTCTGGACCAGCATATATAGTATCTAGAAAGGAAGACTCAGAGATTATTGATAAAATAGATAAAGTTTTAGGAGATATGGAGAATTCTAACAATTCTAGCTATAAAAAATTATATCCTAAATATTTTAATAAATATACAAAAAAAATGCAAATTACCAGTTTATTAATTATTATTTTCATGATACCTTTAAGTATAATTATTATAAGAAAAATCAAAGCAAATATAAAATTAAGAAAAAATAAAAGAAGAATTATAGAAAATTTAAATAATAATAATTTTCTTCTTTATTATCAACCAATTGTAAATGCTAGAAATAGTCAAGTGGTAGGATTTGAAGCTCTTTCAAGATTAAAATATAATGATAAGATTTTATCACCATATTATTTTATAAAAGAAGTAGAAGATAATAATATGATGCTTGAATTATCCCTATGGAACCTAAAAAAAGTAATATTAGATTATGAAATTATAAAAGATTATGATGTTGTTAAAAATAATAACTTTTATATTTCATTAAACGTATCTTTTAAAGAGATGGAAAATCAAAAATTTTTAAACTCTGCAATTAAAATAGCAAATGATTATAATATGAGAAGTAAAACCATATGTCTAGAAATTGTTGAAAAATTTGCAGTTAAAGATATAGAAAAGATACAAAGTGCTATAAAAATATTAAAAAGACATGGTTTCTTAATAGCTATTGATGATTTTGGAGTTGAGTATTCTAATTTAGATTTATTAAATAAGATAGATTCGAATATAGTAAAATTAGATAAATATTTTATTGATAATATAAATTCTACTATAAATATGAAAATAATAGATTTTATATCAGAAGTATGCAAAATTTCAGATAGAACAATTGTATTTGAAGGGGTTGAAGAAGCGTATCAAGTTGACATAATTAACTCTTTTTCTTATGAAAAGATGTATATTCAAGGGTATTTTTTCTCAAAACCATTAGATATTCAAGATTTAGAGAATTTAAAGATAAAAAGTATTTATTCTAAATAGGACATGCTATGAACTTTACATATGATTTTAATTGTTTTAGCTACAATATTTAACAGGATATCATGCTTTACAAATAAAAGAGGATTTTCTTTAACAACTGGATGTTATATTTAGTAGCAGGAGTTATAAATCAAAATAAAAAGAGATATCAAGTATTTGATATCTCTTTTTTACTTTAAATCATTAATATATTTTATTAGAGTTAGCAATTATTCTAAAATCCACTCATAGATACACTTTTGCATTTCACCATTTTTATACATGTCATTGTATGGTGGTAAGTCAACTATATCTTTAAGTTTAAGCCCTGTCTTTTCACAGGTCCTCCTTGATGGAAAATTATCTGGATTACAGGTTATTATAAGTTTATTCATTCCATGTGCTATAGCTACATTTTTTATAATTTTACAAGCTTTAGAAGCGTAGCTATTTCCTCTATAAGCTTCTTCAATCATATAGCCAATATTACCACCGTAATAAGTTCCCTCATTATGACCTATTCTAACATCAATAGCTCCTATGATGTTATTTGAGTCATGAAGAGTAATTTTATATTTATATGCAGGTACGTACCCCTTTTCTGGATCAGATGGTATTTTTTCTTCAATCTTTAAATCTATTTCTTCATCTGTTAAGTAATTAAAAGCTTTAAACTTAAACATAAATATTCCCCTTTTTTAAAAGATTTTAATTAGAAAGTTAATAAGTTTAAAAATAAGTTGTTGATTTTATACAGGTTTATTTAAATTTTTTATATATTCTTCAAAATAAGAACCACATTTCTTAAGTTCTCCAAGAACTCTATTTATTCCGTAGTCAGATTTATGCCAGTTATCCTTAGAAATCCCTTGAGTTTCTACTGGAACAACATAAAACTTAGTATTTGGATATGCCAAGGAATAAGTCATTAAAGCTCTTCTAGAATGAAAGGATTGGCAACATAAAATTGCACTTTTAACTTCTAAATCTAAATCATCTGTAACTTTCCTTGAGAAAAAGGCATTTTCATATGTATTAGTTGATTTTTCTTCACGTAAAATAGCCTCTAAGGGAACAGTATTCCTATTTAAAACTTCAGAACAAAACTGCCAATCTGATTCATAATTACCAGCATATTTTTCATTTTTTATCTTTTCATTAGGAAATCTCTCTAGCTTACAAGAAAACTTACCTGATGGTAAAATATATTTAGCGAAACCTTGCTTATACAATAAGCTGGCTTTCTCACTTAGTTCATGTTTAGAGGAACCTGGTATGAATATTAAGTCACACGGTTTTGGTTCATCTTCAACAAAAATAAACTTTGTTATATCATCTAATATTCTCATTTGGCATCTCCTTTAAATAACTTTCTATTGCTTTCATAATTTTATCTAAATCTATATGAAATTTTGACGCAAAGAATAAATTTCATAAGTTTAATTTTAATATAAGGTTTTATTTGAAAATCAATAATGTTTTAAAATAAATCCTTATATATAATTTACTTAGAAGTATTATTATCACATTTTTTCTTATTTGAACTATAAATTGCAAGGTTAGAACAAAGTATAGTGGTCATAGCAGCAAGTAATGTATATGAATTTCTTAGTGGATGACCTTTAATTATTGAATAAATTATACTTAGTAGAATTACAATCATACCAAACAAAGAAACATAGATACCAAATTTGGATATTTTTAAAGAATCTTTCATTTTCATAACCTCCGTAAATTTAGTTGTTTTCATAATTTCATATATTTCTTACTATCATTACTTTCTTTAAATCTTACCATGAATGGAGTCATAGGAATAATGATAATTAGGTATAGAATACAATATGAGAAATTAAAGGATTTAATGTAACCTTCTATAAGAAAAGGGAATACTATCAATAATGAAATGATTACTCTAGATAATGGAATAACCTTATATTCAGTGTTACAATTACTACATTTAATATAGCCATATCCAGAAAATCCCCATA
The DNA here is from genome assembly GCF_057782475.1 of Clostridium sp. LIBA-8841. Classification (NCBI taxonomy): domain Bacteria; kingdom Bacillati; phylum Bacillota; class Clostridia; order Eubacteriales; family Clostridiaceae; genus Clostridium; species Clostridium sp. LIBA-8841. The sequence continues at coordinate 1,606,588 of NZ_CM173488.1, forward strand.
ATGCAACTAGTAGGTCTATATATGAAAACTTTTCTTTGCATTTAACACATTTTCGCATAATATTACCTCCTAAAATAGTTTTAAACTATCTATCAAAATCAACACTAATTGTAATTAGTTTAATTAATAAAAAATAATAAATATCATAATGGATTATATATACATTATACACTGTTTTAACCAAATGGATTATATTATCAAGAAACTTAAGATTTTAAGGTTTTTGAGAAAAAAGTAAAGAAATAAGTTCTCTAATAATTCATATAGATAATCTATATAAATAGCCCAAAAGATTTTATAGAAGAAAATATAAATATGTCTTAACTAAATATTTTAAAGAGGAAGAGATAGTTTAAAGATTATCTCTATTTTTATTTGTAGAAAAAAGTTAATATATGACTTGTAGAATTTTTTTTATAAATTTTTCTAAAAAAGTAAAACTATTTTTTTCTCTTTTACGAATAAATAGGTGTAAGAAACTTTTAAGTGAAAATCAAAACTTTTAATTTTGCACTTTGAACTTACACATTTGAGCGAAGTGAAAAGGTGTTTCTTATTAAGATAGTCTTAAAGATCTATTTGAAATTTAACGCTAAATAAGAAAATAGCCTAATATTTAGAATAAAGTTTATTAGAAATGGCAGGTGAGAGGAATTAATGAAAAGAAATTAATAACCCTTGTAAAAAAGAAAAATGATAAAAGGGCAGCTGGAGAACTTGTTAAATCTTATTATAAGGAAATCTTTGCCTATGTTTTTAGGCAAACATCAAATGAGGAGCTATCTAAGGATTTAACTCAGGAAATATTTATTTCTATGCTTAAGTCTATAGAGAGTTTCGATGAAAGAAAGGCCTCTTTTAGGACATGGCTTTATAAAATAGCTAGTAATAAGATAATTGATAATTACAGGTCTACATATTATAAATACGTTACTATTGTGGATGAAATTGATGAAGGATTAATAGGATATGAAAATGAATTAGAGGAGTCATTTCAGCTTAAGGAGGATGTTAATGAGATTTTAGAAGTGCTTAATACCTTAAATACAGATCTTCAACAAATTCTTAGATTAAAGATTTTTGGAGATATGACCTTTGGGGAAATTGCATCTTTGACTGAGATATCAGAGTCCACTGTTAAGACTAGGTATTATGCCACTATTAGAAAAATAAAGAAAGTATTGGAGGTGAAAATTGTTGAGTAGAGAAAAAGAGGATTTTAATATTCCAGACATGGACTTTGAAATAGAAGTTCCAGAATTAGATTTAGGAGAGTTAGATGAAATACTTAAGGAAGGGGTTAAACCTAAGATATCATTTTTTAGTTACTTAAAGAATGCCTTTAAAGAATTAGGTTTTAGAAATATATTTCATGATAAAAGTGAGTTAGGAGTTATATTCCTATCAGGAGCTTTCATATCATTTTTTTCCATGATGAATTTAAGCAATGGTGACATAGAAAATTTATATAAGTTTATTTTCATAGTTTCTCCAATACTTTACCTAAGTGTTGTTTTATTTTCCTTCTACAACTCAAAGGCAAGGGGAGTTTTCCAACTGGAGATGACTTGTAAATATAATCTATATCAAATTTCAGCTTTAAGAATGTTCATATTTAGTGTGGGAAGTATCCTTCTAAATACAGTGGTCATACTTTTCATGAGTATGATAAACAAAGAAGTGAATGCCTCAAGGATGATCATACTATCAATTACAGGTTTATTCTTATTTTCAATTGTGTTTTTATATTCACTAATAAAATTTAAGAGTATGTTTTCAAAAGTATTTATTATATTTGGATGGATTCTTGGAAACTTACTTCTAAGTAGTGGTAATGAGACTTATTATTTAAAGTTTTTAATGGAAGTTCCAATGTATATTCATATAATTATTTCACTTGTATGCATAGTGCTGTATGTGAAGAGTTTAAAGGAATTAATAAATTATAGGTATAAGAAAAGGAGAGAAATTTTATGTTAGTTGTTAATAATGTAAGTAAGAAATATGGAAGTTTTTGTGCTCTTAAGGAGATAAATTTAGAGTTTAGTAATGGGGTGTATGCACTTTTGGCACCTAATGGAGCTGGAAAGACAACCTTAATTAAGCTTTTAACCACATTAATTTTTCCAACTAGTGGAGAGATTCTTTATAAGGGTACAGATATTGTGTCATTAGATAGTGAGTATAGAGATATTATAGGATATTTACCTCAGGATTTTGGCTACTATAGAAACTATACACCAACAAAGTTTTTATTATACTTAGCAGCATTAAAGGGAATAAAGAGGGAAGATGCTGTAGAGAGAGTGAAAGAGCTATTAAAGATTGTATCTTTAGAAGAGGTTTCAAATAAAAAGATGAAGGGTTTTTCAGGAGGAATGATTCAAAGGGTTGGAATAGCTCAAGCCTTATTAAATGATCCAAAGATACTTATATTAGATGAACCAACAGCAGGATTAGATCCTAAGGAGAGAGTTAGATTTAGAAATCTTCTAAGTGATTTATCAAGAGAGAGAATTGTAATAATTTCAACTCACATAGTTTCAGATATTGAGTTTATTTCAAATGAGGTAATTATGATTAAGGATCATAAGGTTTTATACAAAGATTCTATCGAGAGTATATGTAGCACCTTAGATGGAATGGTTTACGAGACTTCAATGACTTTTGAGGAAAGTAAAGAGTTTAGAAAGGAATATATTCTATTATCAGAAAAACAAGATGGTGGGATGATGAAGGCTAGATTTATAAGTGATAGTCATGATGATGAAAAATGGCTTGAGGTTAATCCTAATATAGAGGATGTATTCCTTTATCAATATAGAGATGAAGAAGTGGAAGGGTAAGTTATGGGAATTAAAAGAGGTGAATGGGAAAAGCTTTTTAGAAATCCAATATTCATATTTCTTACAGGGATTTTCTTAATCTATAATATGCTCTTAATTTATAATAATTCTAATATTAAAGAGGATTTAGAGAGAACTAATGAATTAATAAGTGAATTTGGATACAAAGTTGATGAGGATATGCTTAAGGGATTAGAAAATAAGTATGATGAGAAAATGAAGCAATTAAATGAAATGACAGAAAGAAAGCTTCATAAGACTTTTTCAACTATGGATGAATTTTTAATAAGTGAAGATTACGAAAAGGGAATTTTTTCAGAGGATGATAAGGAACTAATAAGTGAATTAGGCATAATTAATCTATATAAAAATGCAACTCCAGTTTTTATTTCAGAAATTGAAAAGTTAAATGCTTCAGATTTGGCTGAGGGAACTATAAGTATGTATGGACTTAAAGGAGATGCTGCAGATTTAGTTAGAAAAAATTATGAAGAGCTTGGGCAAAGACTTCAAGAGTTAAAGAATAATGGTGAACATAAGAACTTATTCTTCTTTGGAAAAAGTTATGAAACTCAGAATTTATTATATAAGAAGGTCATTGGAGCATGTCTTATTGAAATAATGATACTTGTGGTTTTAGGAGTATCTTTCTTAGTAAATTATGAAAGCGAAAATAAAATTCTAGGATTAGTTTCTACCACAAAAAGAGGACGTAAGTTGATTTTGGATAAGCTTTCCGTTGGACTTATGTATTCGCTTTTAGTTGCAGCCATTATTTTAGGAGTTACATTAATTATATATTTCACTGTATTTGATTATAGCAAGCTTTGGAATGTGCCAATTAGTAGTGCCTTAAATTGGGAATCAGGACCGCATATATCTTGGTTGAATCTTACTGTTTTACAAAACTTAATCCTCTCTATAGGAGTAGTATTCATAATAGCTCTTATTTCAGGAGGAATAAGCTTTTGCCTATGCCTCTTCTTAAAGAGTAGCTATAAAGCATTTTTCGCTTTCTTTATACTATTTGGAGCCTTATTTATGATGACAGGATTATTCAGTATGAGTTCACCTTTAGTTATATGGTCAAACTATAACGTATTTGTACTAGCGCTAAATCCACAATTTTGGTTTGCTGAAGCAGGAGCATTTATGACTTCAAAACATTATGTCACTAGTACTTTATTAAGTAATGTAGTTATTGTGGCCATACTTAGCTTTTTCCTAATAAAAAGGTTTAAGAAAACAGATATAGTTTAATAGAAATATAAGTGGTAGTTTTAGAAGGTACATTTATATTCTTAATGAAAGTAGGATTATATAGAACCATAGCAGTTTGGTAGCCTAAATGTCTACTACATATAGGCTAAGGAATATTTATTATAATTGCCATAGTATTTTTAGCTATGGCAATTATAAAGGAGAGTAAGAGAGAAATATTAAATTAAGTGAAGAGGTAAAATATGAGAATAATAATTAATGAGATAAAAAAGCTTTTTAGCATAAAAAGCTTAATAATTTTAGGGTTAATAGTTTTTATAATATGTAATTTATTTGTGAGCTTTTGGATAGAGTATTTTCCAAATGGTTCAGAAACACCAGACTTTAATCTAACTGTAGAAATGCTTAAGGATTATGGAACTACAATGGATGAAAAGGAATTTGAGAATTTTAAAGAGAAGTCAGCCTTAAGAGAAAGAGAGGCAGATGAATATTTAAAGCAGGATGAGGATGCAAAAGAACTTGGAATTACATCATATAGAGAATTTAGAGATAGTTTAGGAAAAGGAAATTATGGTGGAAAAATTGATGAACTTCATTCAAAAGTATATTTTAATGAGAATATATATCTATTTTGGGAATTGCAATCTAGAGAGAGTTTAATAGCAAGTTATGGAAGAACTTTAGATAAAGAGTATGGACCTAATGGGATTTCACCAGATAGGCAGGAAAGATTAGAGGAGCTTGAAAAAAGTGATCAGCCACAATCAGTCTTAAGTCGTGTTACTTTTGATAATTATAATAATTTAATAACGAACTTTTCAATAATTATTGTTGTAACTGTAGCCTTTATAATATCACCAATATTTTTAAGAGATGAAAAAAATAAGGTGAATCTTCTTCAATACTCTTCTAAGACGGGAAGAAAGATAGGGAAGAAAAAAGTGATTTCAGCAATGATAACCTCATTTGGTATTGCAACCTTAGAGCTAATATTCTTATTTGCTATGTATATTCCAAATAATACTTTGCAGTTTTGGAATTGCAGCATAAATTCTAGATTTAATTACATTACATTATGGTTTGACTTAACCTTTGGGCAATATATAATGCTATCAGTTTTTCTTATATACGTAGTGACTTTTGTGGTAACTAGCATATCCTTATTTGTAAGTAGCAAGGTTAAAAATTATGTAGCTTTAATAGGAGTACAAGTACCTATTTTAGGAATGTTAATAGCTTTTCTAAAGAATATAGGATTAAATAATATGACAGTACTTGGATTTCCTAAGTATACATTGCACACTGTCTATGGAGCTCTTATTGTAATTTCTATAGTATTAATAGTAATGCTACTAAAAAAAGAAAAGAATAGAGATGTTTTAAATTAAGTAGGTGTAAAAGAAGATTTAAAATCAATTTTCACCTAAGATATGTTTAAATTAAAGACTATGTTCTAAATCAACATTGACCTAAAACATAGCCAAAGCAAAAACTTAAATATCTGATTAAAAAACATTTGTTGAATAGTATTTATTAGTAAATAACCCTTATTGTAATTTTGAATAAATTTCAATAAGGGTTAATTTTTTGAGAATAATATGTTTAAAGTTTTTAATTATAATATTTCAAGTGATAAAATAAATCTATATTGAATTTAAGCAAATTTTTATATTTAAAAGATTGGACAAGTCTTGCTTACTAAAGATATTTAATAATAAAAATTATAATATACAAGTGATAAAAGTATATTTTTTATAAATTGTTTTAGGATGGACGGAAGTGGAAAATTTATAGGAGCTTTAAGAATGAGTTCATAAAAAATATTAACCTAGTGAATAAATTCTTTAGTGGATTTAATCATGAATTAATTAAGAAAGGGGATAGAGATGAAAAAGTTACTTTCTATTATGGCAGATAGTTTATTTTTTTGTACTATTCTTATAGGATGTACAGGATCTAAAGGGTGTTTTTCACAGTATAAGTGTACAGAAGGTTTAAAGAATAATTCATGGAAGGTATCTTATGAAAAATTTGATGGTTCCAAGTATATAAATATAAAATTGAAAGAAGAGGAAGTGAAGTCTTTCAAGGTTGACGTTGAGTCTGAAAGTGGAGAGTTAGATTTAATTATTAGAGATGGAAAGAACACAGTTGTTTTTGAAGAATTCAACATTTCTACATCAAGCTTTGAGATTCCAATTGAAGAGAGTGGTAAATATACAATAAAATTTAATGGTCATGATCACAAAGGAAGCTTTAATGTTATTTGCAAATAAATTTAATTTGATTTGGCTAAAATAAAAACTCTATTTTAATTAAGTATGGAAAAAAGCAAGCATTAAGTATTCCAGTAGGTAAAGATAATGTATAAGGGGCTTTAGAGATTTTAAATAACAATAAAAATAATATTGAAAAGATAAAGGATAACAAGGATAATATTGAAAAATAATAGCTTAATTATGCTAAGAAAAATATGAGATATATGAGGAAACAAAATATAATAGGGATGGAGGTTTATGGTTTAAGGTAATATAATATTATTTTTAAACTAAAAAATTATGATTAAAATTGAAAGACTACAAAAAGAGGATATTCCACAACTTTTAGAGCTTTACAAAGAGATTGTACCATTTGAAAATAAAGTTGGGGATGCAACAAAATTATATGAAGAAATGCTTCAAGACGACAACTACTATCTTATTGCAGCTAAAAAAGGAGAGGAGCTCTTAGGTTCAATCCTTGGAGTTTGTTGTAAATCTTTAGCTTCTATGGGAGAACCATTTTTAGTTATAGAGGATGTTGTTGTTAAGGAAAACACAAGAGGCATGGGAATCGGAAAAAAACTTATGGGTGAAGCAGATAAGTTTGCCAAAGAGAAAAACTGTAATTATGCCATCATAGTTTCATCAGACTACAGAAAATCTGCTCATAAATTCTATGAGAAGGTTGGCTTTGTAGATGGGGTATTAGGCTTTAGAAAATTATATTAATAAAAATAATTAAAACAGACAAGGAATACTTGTCTGTTTTTTATAATTCTTATAAATTTAAGATTAGGATTATTTTGAGTTTCTACAAGTTAAAATATATCTATGTTGAAAACTCTCTATATAACCCTTAACATTTAATTCTTCATTTAATTTGCATAATTCTTTAAAGCAGTTATCTACAGAGAAGTTTGGAAATTCCCATTCTATTATTTTAGCGTAATATACAATTGCTCCAATATCATTAAATCTTAAATATGGAAAGTATTCATTACTATATACAATCTCAAAGGTGTTTTCAGAGAGTTCTTTTAATACATTTGCTAAAGAGTTTTCTGGAAAATTTGCTTTGAAGTCTTTTATTAGTGATTTTGATAATATTCTATTATTTTTAGAACCAACCTGTTGAGTAATAAATAGTCCATTAGGTTTTAATATTCTTTTTACCTCTTTAATATTAAAGGATGCTTGTCTATTGATAACCATATCAAAAGTGTTATCTTCAAAAGGCAATTCATTATCATCAAATACTTGTTTTACTTCAATTCCAAGTGGTTCTAAACGCTCTTTACATAACTTCACATTAGGTTCCCATTTTTCTGTAACTGCTGTATTATTATATGGGTGATTTAGTGATAACAAAAATTCTCCACCACCAGTACCCATATCAAGCAACTTGTAATCTTTATTTAAATATTTCTTCAATATATCTTTATAATTCCAAGGTAAATCTTCACTTTTCCATCTATTTCCTAGATAAGAAAAATCCCATCCCTTAAAATTTATTTTTTCTTCTTTTTGCCATAATTCTTTTAATTCACTATAATTCATAACTGTTCCTCTTTTCTTTAATTTTTTAATTATAAGAAAATTAGTGCAGTTACCTGATAGTAATATAAATTAATCTTGGTACAATCTACTATCAGTTCTTATAACTGCACCAAGTAATTAATTCGATTTTTTCCCATTTTGAGAATTCACCTGCTTTCATATTTACTTTGTACAAAATTCCATAAATAGTAGGAATATAAATTAGTAATATGTTCATTATAACATTTATGGAAATAAATCCGATAGTGTTACGGGAAATTATCTAAAGTATTTTATAGCTAACGTTTACTTTGGATATAATATTTAAAATATATGTCCAGTAAGTTTTTTATGAGAAACAAGTAGAATAGTAAGACCAATTAATAAACTTAATCCAATAAATACTTGAGTAATAATTAATTCTAAGACTCCTAAATATCCAAATGTAGAAAGAAGCAAAAAGGCAATACCTATAAAAAACACACATCTACCCATACAATTACAGTATTCATCAATATCTTTAACACTTTTTATATGATAATAATGAATAAAATCTATTCTCTTCTTAATCCAAACCAAGTAACTTAGGGTGCAAAATAGCATACCTATAGGAAATTCTATGATGAAATAAAACACATTCAATCCCTCCTACATGCTAAATACATTTAAGATACCCAATAATTTCATAATATATATTAATTATACAATATTTATGAAGAAAATAGGAATATTAATATATATTAAATAGTAAAAACTGTGTTTTCAACCTCAGGATTTCCTATATAAAGTCTCATAGCTACAAGAGGAATATAGAGTATGAATACCTGAGCCATGGAGGTTACCCCTATATATAGTGGAAGATTAAAGGTTGTATTCACGGTACTGAAAGAGTAGATTACTGATGCAGTTAAAATAACTCCCATGGAAGTTATACATAGAAAAGTAAAGTGTCTTAAGGTTTCTTTATTTCTCATAGTTTTATTTGTGTATAGTGTAACCATAAGCACGCTTAGAATTATCACTACATATAAATAAGACCATCTAAAATAAGAATCAAAGTGATAAAGTGCCCAGTTTATAACGGCATCATCAATATAATTGACTTCTTTAGCCATTACTAGTTTAACTAAGAGTACACTTTTTATTAAAATTGTAGTGATTATTCCAGTTAATATTAAGGATACAGAGGAAGCTATAAATAATTTCTGTTTTCTAAGACTTTTTCCTCTACCTAAGGAGATACTTGTTGCAATTATAATTAAAAAAGCTATAAATATAATAATAATAAACACCTCAATTCTTTGTAAATATATACTAATTATAACTTATTTTACAAAATATTACAAATAGTTAAACGATAGATCCAAAGGAGATATGAAAAAATAAACACTCACCTAAAACATAAGCTTTTCTAAAAAGGGTATAAATAAAATAGAGGAATCTTTAAGGTAAAAAGATATTAAATCACACATAGAATTACAATAAATTCATAGAAAAAAGGAGGTGTATCAAACTTTATTAAGTTATTTTGATACACATCCCTTGCTTTGATAAATAGAGTATGAAGATTATTCTGTAGAGCTATTATGTTTTTTTAGCTTTTCTTTTAAAAACAGTAATATAGTAATAAACAAATATATAAGTACAATATTTGAAAAAAGACCACCAATATTGGTTGATGTAGAAAATAGAAGTGTATTGCTATCTTGGGGGAAATCATATGTTGTAAAATATTTAAAGGGAAATCCCCAGGTTTTAAAACCACCAGAATTTAATTCAAAAGGGGTTATAAAGGTTAAGATTATAGTTATCCAAGCAGCTAAATTTAAAATTTTCAAGTTGATTTTTTCTTTCACAAATATTCTCCTTTTATATCAATTTTACTAATAATATACTAAAATATTGAAGGAAAATAGTTTCTAAGAAGTAAATTTTTTAAGAGAATCCTTTAAACTATTAGGATTTTTAAGGAAAAACATTGATAAATAGAGAATTTATTTATATAATATAAATAAGTAGATAAATACAAAATCTATTTTTGAAATAGGTGCAGAAATGTTTAATAGGGAATTTAGTGTGAAACTAAAGCTGCCCCCAGCAACTGTAAATGACTTCGACTTGGTAATATGCCACTGTGAGGATTCATGGGAAGGATCTAAGGAGATATAGTCATGAGCCAGGAGACCTGCCTAATTCAACCGTAATAGTTTATCTTTCTGGGGAAAGAGACAAGTAATTGGATTTTTATCATACTGGAAGGGTATTAACACCAAACTTAAGTAAATAAGTTTACTGAAAAGTAATGGTCTTAACTTGGTAAACATATTTAAAAGTGAGAAGTGAAGCTACAAAGAGGTGGCTTAGAGATAAGTATGATTAAAATATAGATTTATCAATTAACTTGTAGAGATTTTCCTAGATAGGTATTCAAAGAGAGTATCTATCTTTTATTTTTGAGTAACTTAAGCTAGGGTTTCTTAAAAATAATAGCAAAAAACAAATCTAAAACAGGTAAAAACTCAATGGTGAGTATGGCTCAACGGGGAGCCAAGATTCAATGGCGAATCTAAAAAAATAGATCTAAGTTGTTTTTAAAGCTAATATTAATCTAAAGTAGTTACTAACAATGGGGTTAGTGAGTAGAGAATATTCCTATAAATTTTAAACAACTTAGAAAATTTTTAAGAGTTATGTGAAATAAGCACTTAAGAAGCTTTAAAGCCTATTAGAATAAGAGGGCTAATAGCTACTTCCTAAGAGCTTTTCTATTTCATATAACTCTTTTTTAGTTATTAAGTATAGTTTAGTATTTTCATGAGTTTTTTTTAATGTAAATTTTTAAGGCTTTTATAAGCAGAATAAGAGCATAAATTCCTAAAATTAAAAGTGATACAATTAAAATTAGATAAATTATTGAGAAGATACTCATTAGTGCCAAAAAAAATTCCTCCTTACATATTAATGTATAAGTTTTAAATTTTTTATTTCTTTAACCATTTCTTATTAATAGAGACTTATTGCAGTATGGATAAATCCTTTCAAAGTTTATTCCTTATTTAATGATATATAACCAAATTTTAATGCAATTTTTTCTAAGATGTATAAGCAGATTAAATTACATAATGCGCATAATGCTGAATATAAGCCAAGGTGATTAATATTATTTAAAGATAGAATCAAAATTAGGAAAAAAATTAAAAGACTAAAGGCTAATTGCATTTCATAATATTCTGTATTTATAACCTTAAATTTATTTTTCATTGAAGTGTTTTTCTTTTGTTTAAAAGCTTTTATATTCCAAAGAATCTTTATAAATGCCAAGGAAAGAAATAAAATTTCTATTATTCTCATAAAGATTAGCTCCTTTAAAATGATTTTACTTAAATTTCTTAATATTTTCAATACTATATAAAATATGTAAATTGAGATGGGGATTATATTCCTATACTGAGCATATAATTACCATTAAATCAAAAAACTGTTTATCAATAAGAGGTATTTGATTTAAAAGAACTAAAAAATAGTAAAGCATAGTTTTTGCTATTTTAATTTTGGCTATGTTTTAAACTAGTGTTGATTTTTAGTTTGGTCTAAAGAGTGGATTAAAATTTAATTCGTATAATTTCAAGTATATGAACTAATCAAATATTTATGCTTTTACTTGAGTATGCCTAAAGTAAATTCACAAATATCTTTTATTTGTATTTTCTAATTTGAAAAAATCCAGTTAGAGGTGTCATTTACATAGGTTTTTGATATTTTGAGCGAAAAAAATCTAGAGTTACTCACTCTAGAAAAAGGTAAATAAAATTGGAGTAGGAAATATTAAGCTTTATTCTTATACTAAAGCTCAATAAGTCCATTTTTATGTCAAAACTTAAATGCATAGATTATTTATGTGTGTGAGATTTTGTCAAAACTCAAATGTTTACTGATGCCAATGCTTTTTGGAACTTGTAACTATTAAGGCTATACCACCTATAATAATTGCTACCAGGATAGCATAATTAAGATAAATGACAATATTACTTAACATATCTCTCACTCTCCTAAATCTATATTTTATTTTAAGTATTAACGATTTCATTATAAATCTGTTTGTAAACAATATCAAACTGGAAATCCTGTGGATAAAGTACAAAGTTAATTATTTTCATTCTTATTTTAAGCTGATTTTTAAAAAAAGTTAGTTTTTACTATTAATTAATGAGTTTAATGTTATTAGTTTTTAAAATATTATAATATTTAACATATTAAATTGTCCCTTGCTGGTATTAGATTTTTAACCAAATGTAAGTTTTAAAGTTCAGGTTCTATAATATCAACATAATTTCCTTTTATAGAAACTGTTTTTAATAAGTATGGAAAGGCTATTGTTATAGGGAAAATACAAATTATTGTATATAAACTAAGGCTTCCAATTAATTTAAAAAGTAAACTAAAAATTATAATACATATTGATGGTATAAGTCCTAAAATCAATTGGATTTTAAAATATTCTTTAGTTTTTACTATAACTTTATAGGGGGTATTCAGAGTAATAGACTTTCTTTTGTAGCATCTTATGTCATATAAGATATTAATAAATGACAAAATTATAAATATTATTGGCAAATAACTCAAACTAAAACCTCCTTAATTATTGAAAAATCCAGTCTTTAAAGAACTGAAAAGGATATCTTCCTATGCAAATATCTTTAAAGATACAATAGAAAATATTTCTTAAGTAGCTTTAAAAGGATAAAATCATTCAATAAAGCTTATCCCAAAAGGTTTTTTATTATACAAATAATCTTCTTCTTGGGGTTATTAAAAATATTATCTAGAAGATTATACCATATTGGTAAGTTAAGGAGGTAACATTTTTATATTAACTCGAAACTAGAAAAAACTCTGAGTAAATAATTATAAGATTTTATGTAAAAGTAGAGGATTTAAGGAATAAAAGAGAAACACTAAAGGAAAAATAATTTCTATGAGAATAAAAGATTTAAGGAAAGGATTGAGAAAATGAGAGAGTTTAGGCCAGTAAGGGTTTATTATGAACCAGGAATAATAGCATATGCTCAAGGGAGGGAGCTTCTTCAAAGATATAGAGCTTTAGGAGTTCCAATCATAGAGATAGAGTCTCATCATAGAATCAATGAGCTTAGATTTCAGCCTCATAGTGAGTTTAATAAACTTAAGAAGTACTTAGTTTTAGGTACAAGAAAGACTTTAAAGCTTACGGAAAATGACAAAAGTGCAGATTTCATAGTACCCTTTACCTCTAGTGGATGTGCTGCAAGTTGTCTTTATTGCTATTTAGTTTGCAATTTTGGAGTTACTTCTTATTTAAGAGTTTTTGTAAATAGAGATGAAATAATGAATGAAGTAAAGAAAAATATAAGGAAGATAGGGAAGATGGCAACTTATGAGTTAGGATGTAACTCAGATTTGGTTTTGGAAAATACCATAACAGGAAATTTAAGATGGGCAATTGAGGAATTTGGAAAGCTTGAAAATGCAAAAGCTACCTTTGCTACAAAGTTTCACATGATTAATGATCTCTTAGATGCTAAGCATAATGGAAATACTCAAATGAGAATTTCAGTTAATCCTGAGGAGATAATAAGGAAGGTAGAAATAGGAACAAGTTCCTTAGAGGAGAGAATAGCAGCAGCCAATAAGATGTATAAGGCAGGATATAGAATAGGATTAAATATAGCTCCAGTTATTTTAGTAGAGGGATGGGAAAATCTTTATAGAAAGATGTTTAAAACTCTAGGGGAAAAATTAAATGAAGGGTTAAAAGACCAAATTTTTATAGAGGTTATATTCATGACTTATGGTATTTCAAATGACATGATAAATAGAGCTAGTATGTTACATGCAGTCGATATTTTTCATAGAACTAAAATGAAACCAAAAGGAAGAGGAAAATATCAATACAAAAGTGAGGAAAGAGAACCAGCAGAAAAATTAATATTAGAACTGATAAAGGAATATTTCCCTAAGGGAACCTTAAGTTATATGGTTTAATAGGTGGACTATATTTTGATTAAATATTGATTTTTAGCTAGTAATAAGCATAAACCTTACTAGAGGGATTTTATGATTAATTTAAAAAGCAATAATAAGTTAAAATATATGAAAAAAAGTGAAAAATTATTCCAATTTTTTTTGTTTTTATAGCTTAAAAATATTTTATAAAAATACCTACTTTTTTGATAAATTTTAAGTTAAGAGGAGATTAAAATAGGCGATTATAAGGTGGTACGACCAATTTCAGTTATCGAAATCGAAGTAGATAATAGATAGCATAAGTAAAGTGAATATTTTAACGAAATTAAAAGTTAGGTTAGAATAATGTGATAAAATAATTTGTTACTGTAATATATGTAAGTTTTTGTTCATTTTGAGAAGTTGTTAAATACTAAAGTTAGTGATAATATTTAAGACATCAGAAAGTATTAATTTATATTGTATATGTTTATGTGCGTATATGAAAAGCTATTCAGTGGGAGGAATAGCTTTTCTTTTTTACCTTAAGCTTTGTTTTATGTGAATGTTGATTTTAAGCTAGTTCTTCAGAACTAGCTTAAAATATGTCTTACTTTAAATTATAATAAATTTAATTTTTAAAATATTACCTGAAAGTATTTATTTAGAAGAATTTTTGTTGTGGCATGCTTCTTCCTTAATTTCATCAATCATAGAATCTAGTGCTTGTTCTCTTCTTTCGTTCTTTGCTTTTAGTTCAGCTCTAGTATTAGAATTATCTGTTGAGTTAATCATAGTTTCAGCTTCATGAATATTTTTAACTGTGTTATCAATATTGTTTTGAATCTTATCTACATTATCTCTTCTATCATCTGGATTTGGTTTCATAAAGTGGTTTCCTCCTTAGTAAAAATAAATTGCTTATAGATCTAAGGTCTCTTTGAAGAGAGGCATTCTCTTTAATTAAACGAAGTGACAACAATCTTGAGAGAGTTAAAGTTGATTGACTAAATCTATTTATTACACTTTTTAATAATTGTAAGAGATAGGCTATTAAGTCTTAGACCTATAAGCTTTTAAAAAGTAAGTAGTTTTGAAAGAAGGTATTAAAAAAACCCTCTTCATAACTTAGTATTTGCTTAATTAAATTTTATATGCAAAGTTTTCATTAAGTTTTTATATTTTGAAGAGTATTGCTTTAAAGAGAAGGAATTTATAAAAAAATAGCATAGGTAAATGAATTTAAGCTTATTTGGTGAATGAATTTGGTAGAAATTAGTGGTAATATTAAATATGTATGATTTGGAAAAATATGAAATTATAGTTGGATATAAGGTAGCTTTATTCTATTAAGGAAAGGAGTAAATATTTTTGGTTATAATTTTTATGGGAACAGTTATATTTGTTGTAGGCCTTATATGTAAGAAACTACATGATGACTACAAGGAATACCCAAATCTTTTTGTAGGATATAAACGTAAGTATGCAATGAAGGATAGAGAAACTTGGGAAGAGGCAAATAATTATATCTATAAACCTTCTTTAGTATCTTTTATACTTTCTGTGATTTTTACTTTAATACTAGAGAAGTTTAGTTTAGAAATTTCTAATTTAGGATATATTTTAGTAATAGTATTGGTTTTACTTGGCCCTATAATTTGTACAGAAATCCATATAAGAAGGTTTAATAAGAAAAGGGAAAGTACGCAATTAGATTTCAAAATATAATATTTTAATAATAATGTTCATTATCAAGAATACTGCGTAGTTAAAATATAATTTTAATATTGTAGAGTACTTTAGATTACAAAACGGCTAGAAACTTAAAATAAGCACTATATATAGTGCTTATTTTTTTTATTACAATTTTATGTTTTTATTTCATCAATTTTTCCTTAGGCTTTAATATTTAAAAAATTAAGGCTTTATTTTAATTAATTATCTTTATGACATTTTACAAAGTTTATTTAATTCAATATAAATAGAATTTTCACATAGGATTTTAGAGAGTTATGTTGAAGTATATAGATAGAGAGAATTGTTAATTCATTCTATTTAAAGGAGTTGAGAAAATGAGAATATTAATGCTAGATTTAGACACCTTGAGAGCTGACCATTTAGGTTGCTATGGGTATAGTAGAAATACATCTCCAAATATAGATAGCGTATCAAAAGATGGTATAATCTTTGAAAACTATTATTGCTCAGATGCACCTTGTCTTCCTTCAAGAGCAGCACTTATGTCAGGAAGATTTGGAATACATACAGGAGTTGTTAACCATGGAGGAGTTTGTGCTGATTTTAGAATTGATGGTGAGAAGAGAGATTTTAATGATAGCATGGGCTTTAATAGTTTACCGATGTTCTTAAGAAGTGAGGGTTTTTACACAGCATCCATAAGTACCTTTGCTGAGAGACATAGTGCTTGGTGGTTTAATGCAGGGTTTAATGAACTTCATAATGTTGGAGGGTGTGGTGCAGAGTCAGCAGAGGAAGTAACTCCAACTGTTTTAAGGTGGATAGAAGATAATGGGAACAAGGATAACTGGTTTCTTCATGTAAACTATTGGGATGCACATACTCCTTATAGAACTCCAGAAGAGTATGAAAATCCTTTTGAGGGAGATGGTTTTAAGAGATGGATAAGTGAAGAGAGATTCAATGATCATCGCAAAAACAAGATTGGTCCTCATGGAGCAAGAGAAATAGGAATGTACAATAGTGATACATCTCCAAGATTTCCAAAACATATAGGTGAGATTAAAAGTTACCATGAACTTATACAGTTCTTTGATGGATATGATTCAGGTATAAACTATATGGATTCTCATATTGGACAAATACTTAAGGCTTTAAAGGATAAAGGGCTATATGATGACCTTGCCATAATAATAACTTCAGACCATGGAGAGGCAATGGGTGAGTTTGGAATTTATGCAGAGCATGGAACTGCAGATTACGCAACAACTAGGATTCCAATGATAATAAAATGGCCAGGAGCTATGAAGGAATATAGAGATAGTGGATTCCACTACAACTTAGATTTAGCGCCAACATTAGCTGAGCTATTCAGTAAGGAGAAAAAAGCTTATTGGGATGGGCAAAGTTATGCCAAAAGCATTTTAACTGGAGAAGATGCAGGAAGAGATTACTTGGTTTTAGGACAATGTGCTCATGTATGCCAAAGAGCTGTTAGGTTTAAGGATTATATCTATATAAGAACTTATCATGATGGATATCATTTATTCCCAAAAGAAATGCTTTTCAATGTGGTGGATGATCCTCATGAAATAAGAAACTTAGCAGAGGTAAGAAGAGAGTTATGCATGGAAGGAGCATACCTTCTTCAAGAATGGCATGATGAAATGATGATGACTAGTGAAAGTGATGTTGACCCACTTTGGACTGTAATAAGAGAAGGAGGTCCTTATCACGCTAAGGGTCATTTAAAAGCATATTGTGAAAGATTAGAACAAACAGGAAGAGGATGGGCAGTTCCGGAACTTAAGAGAAGATATCCAGAGGAATTTAAATAGGAGTTTATTAAAAAGCAAACAAAGGAACTTATAAATAGTTTTGATGATTAAATGAAATTATAGAGTTTTTGCTTAGTAGTTTGAATTTATATAATTAAAGCTATTAATTTGTATATTATTATTTGAATAGTATGATTTTAGCTAAAAATTTTCATATAATGTTTTAAAAATTGAAATTCATTTAAATGTGCTCTTTAACTATTTATAAGTTCTATTGTTTTAAATTTATATAAATATTTTCTTATATTAAATGTTAGATAAGTATATTATTTAATATTTAATATTAGTCAAATATTAACTTGTCCATTTTTAGTATATTAAAAGTATAAGGTCTATTTATTCCTATATGTTAATAAATTTTATAAGCTAAAATTAAGCTTTAACTTTATCTTTAAAATACTTTCTTATGCGTAGGAAATAATATGCAAAGAATATGATGCTATATAATAGTATTTCAAAAAGCTTATTGGTATACTTTGGGATGTATAAAAGCATTATATGTATATATATTAGACCATAAAATAAATAGGCTGATCTTTGAATTCTTTTCCAAGTTTTATAAGGCAATCTTTTTCTTACACATTGAAATGAAGTAATCATTAAAGGGAGCATTAAACATATCATGATTAAGCTCAATAATGTTGCAAAAAGCTTATAATAGGTTAAAGAGTGTGGGTTAGTAAAGAAAGTAGGGAAATAATATATTCCGTATAAAATATTGTGTCCTAAGGTTAAAATGCAGGCTATTATTGAAAGCTCACCTCTTATAGCCATTAGGTTTTTCTTGTATTTAAAGGAATTACTTAAAGTTCCCGTGTACATTACTATAGTAAATAAGGCTAGTGAAAAAGTACTCTTAGAGAATATGCTTATTGTATATTTACTTATGTATTTCGGTACATAGTTATGTAAATCAGTTTTCATAAATACTATGAAAAATATAGCTATTAGAGTAGCTATTACGTAGAGTATTGAAGAATATTTTTTTATTTGTTTGTAATAGACAATACTCAAGAATGTTGTTATTAATATTGAAATTATAAGTAGCATTAGTCTACCTCCTTTGTTGTTATTGATAATCAATTTCAATTAGATTATATATTCAAGTTAACTTTTAGTCAATAAAAAATTCATTTTTTATAAAAAAGAATTTTTATTTATCATAAAATAAATTTTTAAGTAGGATATTTGAGTTTTATGTGGAAGTATATAAGAAACAGATCTTAAAAATTATTTTAGGAAAAGAGAAAATTAAATAAAAACTTATTAGAGTATATGTAATTGTTTATTTGTATAAGTATATAAGTGAGAATAGGGAGAATTTATGGGATTAGATGTTATGAGATGGGGTAAACAAATAAAGGCTGTATATGGTGTTAGTTTTTGGGTACTTACAATGTTGATAGTTTTAAGTGAGTATATAAAAGACCATATTAGATGGGTTATATTTATCCCATTAGGTGTTTTTGCGGTTGCATCAATATTAAATAGTTATTTAAGGGTTAAAGAGAATAATAGTAAGTCAGATATGACTACATTAATCTTAAATATGTTAGTAATTACATTTATATTCAGTGTTTTTATAATTATATAAAAATACGGATGGAAATTATACTATGGTTTAGATGAAAGCTGATTTTTAGCAGATCTTTTAGAAATAACTTAATTTTGTAAAGCATTTCTAATAGTCAGTTTAGATTAAAAAAGTGTCACATATTTATTAAGATATAAATTTTTGTTTTGAAGTAATTTGTACTTTAAAACATAAGTTTAAATTTATATAATTTCTAGATTAGTATGAGAGGAGAATAAAGATGAGAATTAAATTAGTTGGGTTAAATGAGGAAATGTCTGAGGCTGTTAGGGGATTAGAAGGGCTAATTGATTTTCAGCTTTATAATGAGAAAGAAAATGAGGAAGTAAGTCTAGTAAACTTAGAAAAGATAGATGTTTTAAAGCTTCCTGAGAGTTCAGAAAATGTCATAGAAGTGGTTAGAGGAGTAGTTAATGAAATAAGATATAAGGAGAAGCATCACTTTTTTAGGGCTTTAAGTTTATATCTTCAATTTGCTAAAAATGGAGAAGAGAGTTTTTCAAAAAGTGAAAAAACTTGTATTTACTCAGTCGGAGCAATGATAGATGCTTCAAGAAATGCTGTTTATCGAGTTTCAGAGGTTAAAAAAATCTTAGGGTACATGGCTTTAATGGGTCACAATAGATGTATGCTTTACACTGAGGATACTTATGAGGTTGATGGATATCCATACTTTGGATATATGAGAGGAAGATATACTAAGGATGAATTAAAAGAGATTGATGATTATGGATATTCCCTAGGTATAGAGGTTGTACCATGCATACAAACTCTAGCTCATTTAAAACAAACTTTAAGATGGTCTTATGGTGAAGGTATAAAGGATACTCATGATGTGCTTTTAGTAGGAGAAGAAAAGACTTACAAGTTTATAGAGGCAATGATTTCATCCTTAAGAGAATGCTTTAGAAGTAAGAATATTCATATAGGAATGGATGAAGCTTTTGATTTAGGAAGAGGTCATTATTTAACTAAACATGGACATGTTCCTCATCAGGAACTTATGGTAGAACATTTAAATAATGTTAATGAAATAGCTAAGAAATATAACTTTAAGCCAATGATGTGGGATGATATGTTCTTAAGATGTGGAGCACCAGATGGAGGATACTATGATACTGACATAGTAATAACTCCTGAAATAGCTAATAATATTCCAGAAGAGGTTTCATTAGTTTACTGGGATTACTATAATTCTGATGAAGAAAAATACAAAAAGCTTTTAGATATTAGGGATGCATTTAAAAATAATATTATCTTTGCAGGTGGATGTTGGAGATGGAGTGGCTTTGCACCAAACTATTCAAAGACTTTTACTACAACAAATGCTGCCTTAAATCAATGTAAGGCAAAAGGAATAAAAGAGGTCTTTGCTACTGCTTGGGGAGATGATGGATCAGAAACTCCAATATACTCAATAATTGTAGGGCTTATACTTTTTGGAGAGCATGGTTACTATGAGAATGTAGATGAAGAGTGGATAGATGAAAGATGTAAGGCTTTAACAGGTTTAAGTATGAGAGACTTTACTTCTTTAGAGGAACTAGATCTTGTTCCTTCAGTTAAAACTCCAAATATGGAAGTTTGTAATCCTTCAAAATATATAGCATATCAAGATATACTTTTAGGAGCTTTTGATAAGCATTTAGAGGAATTACCTTTAGAGGATTACTATAGGAATCTTTCTAAAAAATATGAAGAAATAGGGGAGAGAAGTGGTGATTTTAAGTCAATGTTTAAGATGTACTCTAAGTTTGCTGCTTATCTTTCAGTTAAGAGTGAGATTGGATTAGAAATAAGAAAGGCTTATTTAGAAAAGGATATAGACGCCTTAAGACTTATTGCCTATAACTTCATTCCAGAAATACAAGAGAAGTTAAAGAACTTCCACAAGAGCTTTAGAGAGCTATGGTACAAGGAATGCAAGGGTCAAGGCTTTGAGGTCATAGATATAAGACTTGGAGGAGTTATGGCAAGATGTGATTCTGCTATGTACAGAATTAAAGCTTATCTTAAAGGTGATATAGAGAAATTAGAGGAGCTTGAAGAGGAAAGACTTTATTTCTCAGAACACTTTGGAGGAGAGGATTGTAAGCTTATATGTTGCAATGAGTATCAAAAAATAGCAACTCAAAGCACTTTAAGCTGGTAAATATAGAAAAATATAGCTCTAAGACTTTAGATAAATATTCTAGAGACTTAGAGCTATTAATTTATAAGGTCTATGTTTAAAGTGAGTTTTAAAACAGAATAGTTAAATATTTTTATTGGGGTGATAAAATGGATAACAAGAGAGTAAATTTATATTTCTTTGGAGAAATAGGTATTTATGATAAATATAGTCCAGAATATGTGTGTAATAAAGAATTTGCACGAGAAATTTTATATATAATAGCAAAGAATAATCCTTATACAATATCTAGAGATGAAATTATCAATACTTTAGGAATAAAGGAGAAGCTATTTGATGAATTAATAACCTCTTTTAAAGAGGTAAATTTTATTGAAAGTAAAGATAATAGATATAAGATAAATTTCCCAGTATTTTTAGAAGAAGATTTAAAAGAATTAGATAAGTACTTATGTAATATTGGTAATCAAATAGGTGATATAATAATTGAAAATAAGGCTATAATTTATAATAAAATAGAGAATTTATCAAGCTTTTCAAATTTTAGTAAAGAAAGGCTTTTATATCACATAATATGTGATGATATCTTTGATGGAACAGCTATAGATTTCTTCGGAGATAAGGATATTTTCTGTACCTCAAAAAATCAACCTGATAATAGAGATTATTTAGTTATTGGTTATGAAGAAGGAGAAGAAATCGAATCTCATAGTAATAGGTTATTATGCAGTAGTAACAATTTTAGAAGTAAGAGCTTTAATTTTAATAGTTTTGGTGATGCCAATGGAAATAGAAAAGATATGTATAGATTTTTTAGGAAAAGCCAAAAAAAGCTTGAAGATGCTACTGACTTTAAAGAGTTAAACTTAGCATATATAAAGATTATTGAGAATAAAAATAGAGAAATAGCTGAAGAGTGTGGAAATTTAATTTTAAAAATACTAAATTCTAAGGTACAGTACTTAGAGTTAGATAAAAAAGAAAAGGATTTAGTAGATTTTCTTAAAGAAATAAATTATGTTAGTTTAGATAGTAAAAATGGGATTATTAAGTGTGAAGTTCCTATTTTTACAGAAGATGATAGGGTTATAATTAAGGAAATATCATCATTAGTTCTTAATGAAACCTTAGAACTTATTAAAAATTTCTTTATTGATTTTGAAAAAGGCAATAAAAATTTAATGGCATTAAAACATAAAGTGGATATTAAGGAAGTTGCTAATGAACTTTGGCATCAAATTTTTGGTCTTACTAATGAATACCTTGTGGAAACTGGGATCGTGGAAAAACCAATAGATATAAAAGAAGAGGGAAGATATTTAAGGAGTTTAAGTTTTTCTAACCAGTAGCTATATTTTAAACTATTATTGGCTTTAGGGTTAAATAAGGAGGAATTTAAATTGGAAAGCTTTAGCGAATTGTATGGTATATTAGAGCCATTTATAATGACTATTTTATTAGTGATTTTCTTAGTTTTTGTAAATAAATATTTCAAATGGAAAATAGGGAAATAAGTAAGGTGAAAATATAGGGGGAAATTTATTGTATGGACAGTAAAAACACTAAATTGCTTTTAGTAGGTTTAGGATCTTTTATGCTTGTACTACTTCAAGTGAAAGTGTTTCAGGATTCTATAGGGTTCTTAAATTTTGTTGGTATAACTTTAGTAGGGGATATATTCTTTTATTTAAGTGGACTTTTATCCTTTGTAGGAGTAGTTGTTTTCGTAATTACAGCTTTTAAGCTTATAAGATATAATGTTAAATGAAAATAAGGAGGCTATACCCAACGTTTCTCAGAAGGGGGAAATATAAAGGTATAGCCGTCTTCAATTTAAAAAGGCATATAGAAAATTTGAGAAATTAAGACTTTTAGGAGGTGATGAACATCAATCACAAAAATGGAGTCTTAACTTCTATAAGGATACACAGTTAGGTTTCCCTTAAAGGAATCTTTTATACTACATATTTGAAAGCTTACTTATGAATTCAAGAAAAGATTTTACCAAAGAGTATTTATTCAGTTTATATGAAATTTTAATTTAATTAATTTTAGTAGTAAACTTATATATAAGAAAGGGAAAACTTTCTTATATTTTAAGAGAATATTAATTTAGGCTTTGCTTTAAACTAGTGTTGATTTTTAGCTAGATTTTCAGGGATAGATTAATTTAAATATAGTCTAAAAATAAAAATACTTACTTTAGGAGGTGAACGTTGAGGTAATATGTATCTTTAAGTACACTTTAGAAGAGTTATTTTACGTAATTATTAATTGTACTGTTGAGATTAGTAATAAGTTTAAAGGCTTATTATTTATTTGGGAGTTATATGTTTAGTATAAGAGAATTATGATTACTTAAAATAGATTTGTAGATAAAGGATACTAAAAGAAAATATACATATTATTTACAACAAATTAGATATGAGTAAAGATAGAAAAGTAATATTATATATTGCACAAAGTTTGGATGGATATATTGCAAAGGAAAATGGAGATGTTAATTGGCTTGTAGGAGAAGGAAAAGAAGAGAATATAGACCATGGATATGAAGAATTCTTAAGTGGAATAGATACTGTAATCATGGGAAGAAAAACTTATGAGCAAATAGTTAATGAATTAAGTCCAGAAGTTTGGCCATATGAAGGCAAAAAAAGCTATATATTCACAAAAAATAAAATAGATGAGGAAGCTTTACTTGAAGAGAGTTTAAGAGATAAAAGCAATGATATAATCTTTGTTAATGAGGATTTTGGAAAGCTTTATAGTAAAACAAAAACTTACAATGATGATATTAAATTTATAAATGAGGATTCAAATGAGTTTATTGAGAAGATTAAAAGTGAAGAGGGTAAAGATATTTGGATTGTAGGAGGATGTGAGTTCATCGATACTTTAATGAAGAGGAATCTAATTGATAAATACATAATAACTACAATACCAGTTGTCCTAGGAAAAGGAATTCCTCTATTTAAGGAGGGTAACCCTGAAATCAAGTTAAAACTTGATAATGTGAAAACTTTTGATGGAATGATTATGAGTGAATACTCTAGAAGAGGATAGAATTAAATAAGGCTATTAACCATATTAGAAATCTTCTGTGATTAATAGCCTAGAAAAAGAAAAGGAGTACTTTAGTATATAAAAAATATACTTTAAGTGTTCCTTTTTTAGTTTATTAGGATTGCTTAAAGCTATTATAAGTAAGCTAAAAATTTTTATTTGACAATAATAATTATTGAGAGTAAAATAGTTTGCATAAGAACAAAGAGTTCTCATGCGAACCATTTTTGAAGGTTTAGCATTTAATAGATTAAGATGATTTTAGAGGAGATGACACCTATGGAAGGAATTAAAAAATTTACTCCAAGAGTTAGTAAGAAGGTTCTACTTTTTATAGCAGGATTAGTTTGGGGATTTGCAGGATTTAGAGTATTTACTTTAGGATTTGGAGATGTTATATCCCATCACGGTAACTTGATTTTTACAACTATTTTCGCTGCTATTGTATTCTTTGTATTTTTCAAATTTATATTTAGTAAGATGTTTAAAAAACATACAACAAGAATTGTAAATAGTGAACTTGATAAACATTGTGTATTTTCATTTTTTGATTTTAAAAGTTATATCATAATGGGATTTATGATTTTCTTTGGAATTACAGTTAGAAACTTAGGAATATTTAATCCAATTTACTTAGGAACTTTCTATATTGGATTAGGAGCAGCATTATTTATGGCTGGTGTATATTTCTTCGTAGGATTTTTCACATTTAACAATTTAAAAGTTAAATATAAAATAAGCTAATATTTAGTATTAAAAAAGATGATGGTGCATAGAGTTTAATAAACTCCATGTACCATTAATTTTATAAGGTTAAGAATTTAGAATATTTTTTAAACTTATAATTTAGTTTAAAGTGATTTTAATATCTATTTAGAATTTAGGATATACATAAAAATCAAAAGTGGTTTAAAATACGTTTTAAAGATTCAATAAAAATAAATTATGAGACACAAGGTGTTTTTAAGAAAAGAGGGATTTGTATGAATTATGATTCATTTGAAATAGCTATGCTTATAAAGGAAATTTACTCAAGCACTGTGGAGAAGGTTAGTGAGGGGCTTAAGGAAAGTGGACTTACTCACCAACAAATAACAGTTATTAAACTTATCGCTCACAAAGGAAAAGTTACAGTTAAGGAGCTTTGTGATGAAATGTCTCTTTCTAAAGGTACAGTTTCTGGTATTGTTTCAAGACTTGAAAATATGGGATATATTGAAAAATTTAAGGATGAAAAAGATAAGAGAAATACTTATATAATCTTTTCTAAAAAAGGAATAGACTTTGCAAGAACTTTCAAATATGATATAAACAATAGTTTTGATAGCATATTTGAAAATTTTACTCATGAGGAGGTTAAAGAAATAAGAGATGCTCTTTTAAAATTAAGAGATAAAATAAAATAACTAGTATAACTTAATAGATATGAAAAGGTAGGGATTTCATTTTAAGAAGCTCTACCTTTTTTATTATGATTTAAACATTATTTTGCATCTAATCTTTATAATATTATATTCTCTAAAGAATATGTTAATTTTAGGATTATTTTTATTAAAAATAAAATATTTATGATAAAATATGATAGTGATAATCTATTTCAATTAATAAAGGAGAAATAATATGTGGTTTATTTACGCTATGTTATCAGCTATATTTGCAGCATTAACTTCTATTTTAGCCAAGATAGGAATTGAGAATGTAAATTCAAATTTAGCTACAGCTATTAGAACAGTAGTTGTATTAGTATTAGCTTGGGGTATTGTTTTTGTTACAGGCAGTTTTAAGGGAATAAAAAATATTTCTAATACATCAATGTTATTCCTAATACTTTCAGGATTAGCCACTGGTCTTTCTTGGCTTTTCTACTATAAAGCTATTCAGGTTGGTCAAGTAACTAAGGTTATAGCTATAGACAAGCTTAGTATCATAATAACAGTAGTAATGGCATTCTTTATTTTAAATGAGGAAGTAACCATAAAAACAATTGGAGGAGGAATATTAATTTTCATAGGGACATTACTTATGGCATTATAGTTTTATTAAATTTTTTAGATTCTTTAAATGTGCTAATTAAGTCAGTATGTGTTTAATTTTGTTCTAAAACATATACCGACTTAATTTTATAATATTTATATATTACTTATCATAAATAGAGTATTTATTTTAAAAGAGATTAGTAAGAAATAAATATTAAGGTATATATTACTATATAAAAGCAAAATAGAATATTAATTGGAATATTCTGTTTTTTTAGCACCTCTCCCCTTTTTATAGCTTTTTAGAATTATAAAATGGTTAAAATATGGTTTGTAACTATAAGTTTGTTGATATATAATAATTGAAGGTTATTTTTAAATGGAGGAGACGACTTAAGGAATGGAAAATGAATTTGATATTGAGTTTAAAAGGTATTTATATCAGGTTTTAGGAAAGGACAACCTTCAAGAGTTAGAATACAGAGAAGAAGATGAAGATTGTTATTTAGAGGTTGGCAGTAAACTTTCCATAGACCTTTCAGAGGATATGGTTAGCCTTTTGACGGACAAGGATAGTCTCCTAGTTATTCTAAGGTTTCCAAGTGAAGCGAAGAAAAGTTTTAGAGGCGTTAGTAAAGGAAAAGTTGATTTTGGATTTCAGCTTTTTAAGAAGGAAGAATTTAATATGCACTATGATTTTGTAGGTTTTACTTTATCTATTAAGGATGCTGTAGATTATAGTGACATGAGGCTAGATTTTAATTTTACTCCTGAGGATTTTGAATTTTCAGAGAGGATGAACTATGCTTTAAATATAGTAGCTATAGATGAAAAGCATACTGTAAGAGCTATGAGACACATTAGACTTCCAAGGGAACTTTGTAAGATTATTAGAGAGTACTATGTGAAGATCACAAATGAAGAATATGATAGGGAGCTTGCTTTAGATGATATTGAGAATCTTGATTCAATACTTTTTGATGGAATAACTTCAAAGCAAGTGGAGGAGAGTTTTAGTCTTTATAGCTTTACAGATGAGCCAGAAAAGTCTACTTTGGATAAGTATATAGAAGACTAAAAAATAAATAATAATTTATTGGATAAGTAAATATTAAGTTTATGGTTTTACAGAAGACTGTATTAAAATGGGTTTAATTAAGTAACCATTTTGATACAGTCTATTTAATTCTCTGTACCAATAGGACGTTTTGGTATATAATGGTTTAAAATATTATTGTAATAAATGGGGAGGTTTTTATGATGGATGAGAAGCTTAGTGATGTCAAAGATTTCGTCAGAGAACTTATTAAAACGGAAGAATTCGAAGAGGAGTTTTTCTTAAGTAACCTTGATGAGGCTAAGGAAGAGCTTAAAAAGAATTCAGAGTTAGATGAGACTTATGATGATGAGGGGGTTATTGTTGGTATAGGAGATAAGACTTATATGGATATTAAAGGAGATAGTGCAATGATTCTTCAGAGTAAGGATGAATTTAACCTTTTACTTAGATGGGATAATTCAACATTAGAAGATCAGTTTGCTATTAACTTTGGAAAGATAGAACTTGGGTTTCAAATATATCCTAAAGAAGACTTTGAGCTTTTACGAGATTTTGTGGGCTTTACTCTTACTGTAGATGGAGTATTGGAATGTAGTGCATTTCCAGTTGATTTAAATTTTGCTTCTAATGATTTTTATCTTTCAGAGGATTTAGATTATACTTTTGAAGTTCTTTTAATTGAAGGAGAAGAAGGTATAGTAAGAGCTATGAGAGAAATAAAAATGCCAAGGGAACTTTGTAAAGTTATCAGACAGTGCTATCTAAAAATAAAAAGTGATGATTATGAGGATGTAGAAGGCGTAGAGGATAGAGTGAATATTCAATGGCATGTTAGAAAGCTTGGAGGAAAAGCTGTTGAGCACAAGTATGGAGTTTATAAGATGAAAAATGAAATTCAGCTCTCTAAGTTAAATAGTTACATAAAGCTTATATAAATTTGTATAAACTCACAAAAATAAGAAAAATAAATTTTACATATATAAGGGATAATTTAGTGGTATCTAGATTATCCCTTTGGTTTAGTACTTTTAGAGGAAGTGGTATTTTGTTTTAAAATTTTTACCAATTTATTCATTAATATTTTCTTAAGTTAAGAATATTTACTTATTATTCAAAATATGCTACTATTTTACTGAGATGGAAATAGGAGTGAAAAAATTATAGAAATGCATGTTAAATTATAGAGGGTGATTTTATAAGGGGAAAAAAGTATATTATTTTTTTGTGTTACAGAGGAGTAGAATTATAGGGGAAATAAATAAAAATTGCTTTATTTATAAGGTTAAAAGTAAAGAGATATCTGTTAAATAACAGTAGAAACTTCAAAGTTGATTATGATTTTACTTGATTTACTTTGCTAGATTAAATTAAAACAATTTAGGGCAGTGAACAGGAGGTTAATTAAGTGAAAAAAAGTATTAAGTTTTTGATTTCAGGAGTATTTATTATAGCTTTAGCAGGAGGTTTTATGGGATGTAATAGTTCAGATAAAGCAGTAGCTAAAGGGAAAAAACTTATTGATGAAAAACAATATGAAAAGGCAGTTGTTTCTTTAGAATTAGCCTTAGATGATAATCCTAAGAATCAAGAAGTGAAAGAATTAAGAGATATGATAGAGAATTATTTAGAGGCAGAGAAGGCTTTTGAAAATGGAGATATTAGTAAAGCAGAAATTAAAATTGAAGCTATAGGAAATAAAGACGAAGCTTATGCAAGTTTCAAACAAAGCGTAGATAATCTTACTAAAAATATAGAGGGAAAAGATAAATATGATAAAGAAATAGATAGTGATATGAGCAAGTTAAATGAGTTTATAGATAATGGAAGCTATGCAGATGCTTTATTACTTGAAAAAAGCTTAGAGGGAAGACAAATGTCTGAAGCTCAGAGAGAAAGTTTTGATAAATTAAAAATAAAATTAACTTCAAAAGCTTATATAGAAAGCACAAGTAAGTAAATAGAGTTTGTTGATGATTATATTATAAGAGAGTATATCTTAGGATATGCTCTCTTATTTTGTATATTTAATTGGAATTTTATAGGGATAACAGAGAAGGCTAAAAGTTCATGGATTAAATTATTGTTAGTTTATGAAAAATTCCTAATATGTTGATTGTTGGATATAAAATAATATACAATAAAGTTACATAATTACAGAAGTATAAAAGAGGTGAAATTTTGGTGCATACTGATTTAGGACAGATAGTTTTTGGGATGTTTAAGGATAGAGTAAGTAGAGCATCTAAAAATGGAGAATTTAAACCTTGTTTTTATAGATTTATTGGAGTTTTTAATCGAGATAACTATGATAACATCTTAAAAACCCTTCAAGTTAAGTGTGAAGAGAATAAAGATATATCAATTATTTTTGATGGAAAAATTCCTTTAAGTGGAGAAATGGAGCTTATCCAGTATATTCTTAATGAGCTAAATAGAATGGATGTACAAAATCTTAAAAATGAGGAAATAAATATTTTTAATAATAGAGAAGTTAATTCAGTATTCCTAAGAGCTTTAGACTATGTGGTTTCAATTGCTCTTTCAAAGGAAAGCTTTTTTAATGATAATCTAAGAAATAACTTTATTACAAAACTAATTGTGTGGTCATACACTTATTTAAGAGAAATAGACTTCTACGGAGAGGTTAACCCTAAGTGTGTCTACTATGGAAATATTGAAAAGCATGAAATTTACTTTTTAATACTTCTTCATTTAATGAGTTTTGATGTGCTTTATATAAATCCTTTAAAAGAGGAATATTTCAATGAATTAGATAGGGATAAGCTGAGCCAAGAGATTCTTAGTAAAAGTATTTTACCAGTAGAAAGTTTTAAGGAGCGAGCAGCTAGAGGAAAGGTAATAGAGGATAATGAGACTATTACTAAGAAAATTCAAAGAGAGGTTGAAGAGGAACTATTTTCTAATACAGGCATGTTTAAGCCTTGGCAATTTAGAGATGGAAATACAGAAGTTATCTTATTAGACACAATTTTAGAAGATATATATATTTATTGGAATGAACCTTCAAAGCTTAGACATAACTTTGGAGTTAAAGGGAAAACAGTTAGAGTACCTTGTATTTTTATGAAGATAGATGGTGAGTATGAAGATACATATGAATATGTAAAACTTCTTAAACACTGTAAAAATTCACCTAATACCTTGTTCTTTAATACTGGAGAAATATCAGGAGATGGGACTGTTACAGAGGACATGTATCAACTTATGTTTTATCAACTAAGTGATGGAACATTTGATATTGAAAAAATAAAGGAGTTACCAGTTTACAGCTTTGGTAAGTATAGTGAAGAGGTTCAAAACCTACTTTTAAGTAAATTTAATGAAACATTATTAGATAAGGATCTTTTTGTAAAGAATTTTGATAGGGAAAGAAGCTTAAAGCTCTTAGTTTTAATCCTGTCCTTAAGTAAAGACATAATAAGACTGGTAGATAGCTTTGATTTCACATCTAATATCCCAAAGATAGTTATTGCCTTAAATGGAGAAGAGGAGATTTCAGAGGATGTGACAATGCTTCTTGGGTATTTACACAAGGTTGGTTTTGATATAGTTATCTTCAATCCATCAGGGCTTTTCAACATAAATAATGTAATTAAAACAGGAAAGGTTAATGTTATAAGATTAAATAGAATGAATTATAACTTAAACTTTAGGAAGCTTTTATCTTATAAGGGAAAGGAAACTAAGAAAAGCTTATTTTCTAAGCTTTTAGACTTTTAAGAAGATTTATAAAGTCATCTATTTAGGAAGTTTTATTTTAGTTAGATATTGTTAGTTAGGAATTTAGGTGTTCTTGGTGAAAGTTTAAAAGATAAAATCTAGCTTTAAAGGTAGTTAGATTAAGGGAAAAATACAGGGGATAAGCAAGAGTATGAGAGGAGAATTTTTATGATAAATATTAATAATAACATGGATTTGCAAAATAACAATATGGAGGCTTCAGAGGTGAATGCCATGGAACTTTTTGAAGAAACTAATGCCTATAAGGAGGCTTTAAGACAACTTCCAGAGGTTCAAAATTTAACTGGAGAAATAGAGGTTCAAAATCCTAACTCCATAATTAAGTTTGGGCAAAAGGCTAGTGAAGGGATTTCAAGAGTTTCAGATGAACTTTTAAATTCAATGAAGTCAGTTAAGGCTGAAGAAGCCAGTGAGATGCTTGTTCACTTAACTAAAATTATGGACAAGTTTGATATTAAAGAACTCGAAGGAAATGATAAGGATAAATCCTTCTTATCAAAGATATTTAAAGGAGCACAAACTACCATAGCTAAGCTTTTCCAAAAGTACGATACTATGGGATATGAGGTTGAGAAGGTGTATGTACTTTTAAAAAAATATGAAAGTGAAATTAGAGATTCAAACACTAAGCTTAAAAAGCTTTTTGACACAAACATGGAGTTTTATAAACTTCTTGAAAAATACATTGTTGCTGGTGAATTAGCTATAGAGGAAGTAGATTCTTATATAGAACAATTCTCTATGAACACTCAAATGAATATGGATGAAAGAAATATGATGATCCAAAAGTTAGAGCTTAGTAAGGAAATGCTATCACAACGTGTTTATGACTTGAGAGTGGCTGAAAATGTGGCTATTCAAGCAGCACCTATGATTCAAACAATTCAAATGTCAAACTTTAACCTTATGAGAAAGATAAACTCATCTTTCATAATAACTCTTCCAATATTTAAACAATGCTTAGCACAAGCTGTTATTTTAAAGAGACAGGATATTCAGGCTAAGTCAATGAAGCAGTTAGATGATAAGACAAATGAGCTTATTATGAGAAATGCATCAAATACTTCTAGACAGTCAGTTGAAATAGCTAAAATGGCTTCAGGAAGTTCAATTGCTGTGGAAAGCTTAGAGAAATCATATCAAACAATAATGAAAGGTATCGAGGATACTAAGGAAATTCAAAGAAAAAATAAGCAAGAAAGAGATGAGAACACTAAGAAGCTTGAAGCTATTAAGGCTGATGTTAAGAAAAATATATATAGTGTATAGTAAGTAAAAGGTTTTATGCTATGGAAATATTGATTTGTATTATCTTATAGTTTTAAAACAAATATTGAAAAAATTGCTTATTATAGATTTTTGAGGTAAAATAAATCTAATATTAAATGTATTTATAATAACATAATTTAATAGTGTTAAATAAATTAAAGAGAGAAATTGGAGGTTTTAATATGGCAATAAATTTAGGCGGAATGTTTGGTGGAAATAATGACTCATCAAATAACTCAAATCCTTTTAATAATGGAGTAAGTCCATTAAACTTACAAAAAAATGATATATTAGACTTAACTAAGAAAAATCCAGGACTTCAACAAGTTATATTAGGAGCTGGATGGGATGTAGCAGTAAGTGGACAAGACTTCGATTTAGATATAGCTGCATTTTTATTAAATGGAAATGGTAAAGTTGCTAACGTACCAGCTGATGTTATTTTCTTCAATAACCCACAAGGACAAGGTATTGCTTTAAGTAGTGATAATAGAAGTGGTGCTGGAAATGGCGATGATGAGAGAATAAATATAGATTTATCACAAATAAGAAGTGATGTACAAAAAATAGTTTTCTGTGTAACTATTCATAATGCACAAGAAAGAAGACAAACTTTTGGAATGGTTGATAACTCATATGTTAGAATACTGGACGCTAAAAATAATGAAAAAGAAGTTTGTAGATTTAACTTAAAAGAAGATGGTTCAACTGTAACATCAATAATATTTGCTGAATTATATAGAGACGGTTTTGACTGGCAGTTCAAAGCTCTTGGAGAAGGAAAAATAGCTGATTTAAACGGTCTTTTAGCTTTATATATGTAATAATTTAGATTAATGAAATAGTAAGAGAATATTAAGTAGAACATTATGATTTAAAGATAAGTTTGATTTTAGGATGAGGGTGATTTTTCTAGCCCTTTAGACAATTAAAGTTAAGTGGAAATTAAGTTGTAATTTAACTTTAAGATGAATAAAAAAAGTAGGTTGTTCCTTATTAGGGACAACCTATTGCATATAAAGGTAAATAAAAGGTATAAAGAGCTTATATAAGTAATTTATAAAATAATTTTTACATACAAAAGCAAAATATTTATGAAAATTTAAATGAATTTAAGAGGGTAAGGAGAATTGATATGTTAAATTTACAAAAGAATGATATATTAGATTTAACAAAAAAGAATCCAGGTCTTAATAATGTTATGTTAGGTGCTGGATGGGATGTTGCTAAGAAAAAAGGATTATTCGGCTTTGGTGGAGGGAAAGACTTTGATTTAGATCTTGTGGCTTTTCTTTTAGGCAAAGATGGGAAGTTAATAAAGGACAGCACAACCAATATAGTTTATTTTGGATGTAAAAAAGGTAAAGGAATTAATCTTCATGGAGATAACTTAACAGGTGCTGGTTCTGGAGATGATGAAAAAATTTCTGTTACATTAAACAATATCCCAATAGAGTGTGAAAAAATAGTATTTGCCATATGTATATATGATGGAAAAGAAAGAGGACAAACTTTCTCTCAAGTTAAAAATGCATATGTAAGATTACTTGATGTAGATAAAGGATACAGTGAAATCTGTAGATACAACTTAAGTGAAGATGGAACAAATGCAAGATCACTTATATTCTCAGAACTTATAAGAAATAATGGTGATTGGCAATTTAAAGCTGTTGGAGAATTAGTAGACGGTGCAATAGTAGACCTAAGAGCAAGATATAGATAAGTTCATAATTAAGTTTTTAAGTTATTAGATTTTAATAATAACTTAAGGTATATGATAAAAGACAGTGGGGAAGTGGTTTTTATAAACTACTTCCCTACGTTTATTAGTACACTATGAATACCTAAAGAATTATATTATATAAATATAATATCAAAGGGATATTATAGGGAGAGATTTTATGAAAAAAGTTAAGTTTTATAGAAAGTTATTATTTTTCCTAGGAATAAAAGAATTAACAGAAGATATTGATTTAGATTTTAATCCAAAGACAAGAATATCCTTTAGTATGACTTACCTAATAATACTTTATATACTAAATCAATATTTTTTAGAAATATTTATAAAAAATGTAAATATAGTTTTAAGGGTAATTATATTATTAGCTTCGTTAAGTGTATTTGTTGAATCTCTGTATATGATAACTATGAAACAGTATAATAGTAAGTAGATGTGTAAGATATTTTCTTAGATAAAAAAGTTATTAAAAATAATTAAAGCAAAAAATAAAGAGGATAAAATAAATATTTACCCTCTTAATCCTTTATAAATAATAAGTTGTTAATTTTATTTAAGAACTTAGTGAAAATTCTAGCTACTTTATCTCTAGAAAGAATAAAAGTAACTATTAAAGAGCCTAGTATCAAAGCAAAAAGCTTTCCGGAGTTACTAGACATTAAAGTTGTTAATCCTAAAATGCTACCTATAAAGTAAGTATGTAGGAAATATACTGCAAGAGTATTTTTACCTATTTTTGATAAGAATGTTGCCCTTTCAGACATTAAGTTTATGAAAACATAGACGAAAGCAAATCCTATAATATAAACTGAAATATAAAGCAGTACGGCAGTAATTAGATTCATATTAAAACTATGATATGATCTATCCGCCCAGAAAAACTCATCAGGAATATTTGTAAACCTAACAAATACAAAAGCTATTAGAATTCCCACGGCTACAATAAGCAGTGCAGGCACCTTATTTAAAAATCTAAATTTTATAAATCTCTTAAGCTTTTTTAGTCTTTCCTCACTAGAGTAATATCCAGCTAAGAAAAAAGGTGCAAAGGTAATAGTTCTAGAAAGAGCCATATAAGCTCCAAACTCACCAGATAGTTTTACAACTATACCAACAATAATACTAAGAATAAATACATTTTTAAATTTCAAAAGGTCTGGCAAGAAAATCTTCCATAAAAACATAGCGAATATATACCATAATGCCCATCCAGGAGTAAAAAAAGAAAATGCCTGTGCATTAGGAGGTTCAATAAATCTACCATGCAAAAATAATGAACCAATTAACTCAAGTATATTCCATATTATATTAAAGAGTAAAAATGGTATAAGAAAGTTCCTAACAGCATTCTTACGTCCTTTTTCCACATTCTTAGAAAGATAGCCTGAAATAAAAACAAATACAGGCATATGAAACTCATATATAAAAACATATAAAAATCTTGCTAGCTCATAATCCTTTCTAATAAATTCTAAGCTGTGTCCCAAAACAACCAAAAATATTAGAAGTCCTTTACTATTGTCAATTAAGTAATTTCTAGTCCGTGTTTCCAAGTAATCCACTTCCTTAAATAAGAATTTGAATACCTTTACTATAATATTTTAGTATAGTGAGAAGTATAAATTTTATAACAGATTAATTATATCATTAAATACTTTATATGAATTAAAAATATTCTTATAAAAGTATTAAATTTGTAGTGATAATATATCAAAAAATATAAGAGATATATTTTTATAGTATTAAATAGAAAAATACATGCAAATATAGAAATAGCCTTTAGTTAATATTAATGTAGGCTGATATAATTAATTAAAATTCACAAATTAAGCAAGGGATCATGTTAGATCAAACATGATCCCTTGCTTAATTTGTGAATAAAAATGATAATATTTTAAATGTTTTAGAGTTAAGAAAGCTTTTAGCTAATAGAGGAAGGTTTAAAGTATCTAAAAATCTAAATTATAATGGAGATAATGATGGGAATTTAGAAGAGTTAAGAACATACTTTTTAAAGAATTTATTTTATCTTCAATTTAAGGAGGTTCAAGCTTTAAATCAGAAGAGTCAGAAGAATATAGCTTAATAAGACTTGTACCAAAGGGATATGATGTTAAAAAGTCAGCCTTAGTACATATAGATTAAATGGGTGAATTCATTGAAGATAAGTAAGAGTCAGAAAACTGGAAAAATAATATATTTAAGTAGAGAAATTTTAGAGAAAACACCTATTAAACGTATTGCAAAGAATTGTAATATATAAACAAAAATGTTATAAAATATGCTATTATATATTTATAATAAACATTTCATAGAAAGGTATTTAAAATGAAGAAAACTATAGTAGCCATAGTGGTGTTATTAGTAACATTACTTGGATTTTTAGGAACAAAGTTTTCTACAAAGGATGATCTTCACTCTGATGTTTCATTAAAAGAAGCATCTATATATTCAGAGGAATCAGAAGTAATATATTCAGTTGAGGGTGACTATAAAGAGGGAAGAAGTTATGCACTAGAGCTATCTCTTAATATTCCTTTAGGAGATGGTACATATACGAAAAGAGTGTTTAAAAGAGATGAACTTAAAGCTACTAAAGATACAAAAATACTTTCAGATAGAGTATCAATTGAAGAAATAGAAGATGTTCTTTCAAGTAGTGAAATTTATAAGGGTCTTAAGGATTCAATTGGAGATTGGGGAGAGCTAGAATATACCATTGCTGTATACAATAGTGAGAATCGTGTGTTAGGAAGTAAATCAGAAATTAATAAAAAGCTTAACTAATTAAAATAAAACACAAGAATATTTCTTGTGTTTTATTTATGTATGATTTAACCTAGTATTGATTTTTAGATAAATTCTTAAGTTAGGTTTTAATGCTAGTAAAATTAACATTTATATAAAATATAACCTATTTTACAAGTTTCTAACCTTTCTATGACCACAAGCAGGGCATTTGAAAACAAGTTTATTTTCTTCATCATAGTCATAAGCAAACTTATTTTCTTCCATTTCTTCACCACAGATTTCACAAAAATCTTTTTCTATTTTTATATTAGCTTTATTTAAATCTTTTCTATTCATAATAAATTCTCCTTTAGTTTCAAATCAAGTGATTATTTCAATATAAGATTTCTTTAGTGATATAATTAACATCTTCTAAAATTTAATGATCTATTATATATATTAAAACAGTATTTTAATATTATTTCTACTTAAATTGTAAATTTTTTATAGTATCTATTTTAAATAATATATAATAAAATATATATGGTAAAATAAGGGATATATATAATTTTAACTATATATAAATCTTTCTAATAGGGGGATAGGTATTTGATTAAAGAAGAGGTAAATTTAAAACTAAAGAATCAGAGAATTATGTATATATTATTATTGATAATTGCTATATTTGTAATTTTTTATCAGAAAAATGAGATTAATAGTTATAAGAAATCTCTAACTATATCTTTAGAAGAAAATATGGATGTAATTATAAGAGAATCACTTAATTTAAGAGATGACGAGGTCTACAATAAGGTGCAAGGACATATTAAAGCAGCTGTAGTAGCTAGTAAGGGATTAGAAAAGAGTGAGTGGTTATATGGAGATGGATATGAATGGAGTTTAAGGGGCTTATTTTATGAATTTGAACATATGATGAATGATAGCAAAGAAAGAGCCTGTATATTCTTTGAGAAGGAAGAGGTACAAGAACTATTAAGTAAAATATCATGTAACTTGGAAGATAGAACTTCTATTAATAAACTTATTAAGTTAGTAGGGTATTAGTATATTTAAAAATATATTGTTTGAAAGTGTTATTAATCTAGTAAAGAATATAAGTTTATTTACTTAATAAATATGATGGAATAATAGAAAAAACAATAATATTTATTAATATTAGAAACTTTATAATGATATAATATATATATAGAATGAAATCTGTTTTTAGTTCATTTTTATTTAATTGATAGTAGGACTTGTGTAATTACCATTTCATAGGGTCAATTTATAGAGAGAGTAGCCATTTAAATAAAGTAGACTAAACTTAGAATGTTCTTTTGGTTAAGTAAATATTAAGGACTAGCTAAAAGTTAAAATTAGCTTAATTACAATAATATTTAGGAATAAATTTTATTAAAAAATTATTCAATAAATAGAGAACTTTAGTATAAAATAAATATTTAAAAGTTATAAGAACGTAGTGTTATAAAGAACTGGTAGCCTTTTACTATTTATGCTATTATATAAAATGTGATAACAAAATGTTAACAATTATTTATATAGAGAAGTATTTTTGTTATTGCATTTAAGTTTTAGATTAGATTCTTAAGTTTTTTGCTTTTGCAGAGTTCTAAATTCATATTTAAATTCGAAGCTTAACTTAAAAATTAGCCAAATTTTAATACAGTTTTTTAATATTGTGTTTATAAGCTTAAATAAGCTAGTACAAATTAATTTATAACTAAAGTTTTAATAGATTAAAAATAATAATATTTCTAGATGAAGGAGAACAGGAATGGGAGTTACTACATATAAGACAAAGAACGGAAATTTTGTAATTGATTCTAAGAAACTTAATGAGAAGGTTACTGAGGTTTATAAAACTTATGGATTTGATCTTAATTTATATGAGTTTGAAGATGAAGTGGACAAGGTTTTTTATCTTAGATATGCGGTTATGAAGTTGAAAGAAGAGTTAGTAGGAAAAAGAAAGAAATCCGAAAAGGAAAAGTTGGCTGAAAACTGGTATGATGTAATGTGTGAAAAATTTGGAGTTGATTGGGATAAGGAAAATGCTTGGTGTAAGTATATTTCTGAGAAATATATAATAGCAGAGATTACTCCAGAGGGAAAAGAGATTCCGGAAGCTTGTTATGATACAAAGGTTGAGGCAATTATGGAGTTTCTTAAAATGGGAGCTTGTGATAATCTTAAGGTTTTTAGAGGAACTACAGTGTGCAAAGATATTTGTGGAGAAGAGGTTTTAATTGCACTTAAGAGAAAAGATGATTATGTATTTCCACCTTTTCGTGAAGGCTTTTAATATATTTAAATAGTTGAGAAGTAATAAAGCTTATAAATATGTCATAGAAGAATTCTCTTTTTGTAATATTTATAAGTTTTTTATTTTGTTTTGAAAATTTAATTATTAATAGCTTAAAAAATAGAAATTTTATACTTAAAAAATTAAAAGTAGAGAAAGTGCTTTACTTTTTCTAGACGAAAAAATAATTAAGCAATATATGAAATAAAGTAAGGTAATACTTAAATATATAAAGAAAATAATTTCTAAATATAGGATTATTTTTATATTTAAGTAATATTAAGTTATTGAATTTAATATATTTACATGGGAGTAATTTTTAAGGATAGAAAAATGAATTGGATTAAAATTAAGTCTTTAGATGAGTTAAAGGAGCTTGGAACTTTTAAGACGGTTAAAAATAAAATACAAGAAGATGCTGGTCCTTTAGTTAATATGAAATGTAGAGGATGGAATGATCTTTATAATAAAGTTGTTAGTTATAAAGATGTTTTAGAGAAGGCTAAGGAACTTTTACCAAAGCCAGAACCAGAGGTTCATGAAATATCAGAAATTCCTACAACATATTTCTCAAGTTTAAGCAATGAGTATATTTTTTATCTTTTAGAACTTGATGGAGATATAAGATCTAAAAAGCTAGGAATTACTAAGGCTCATTATAGTAATAAGACTAGAGCTAGAAATTGGATGAATAAGATTGCTAAATGTATTCATCCAGATCAATGTAATCATCCAAAGGCAGATAAAGCTATGGCAAAACTAAATGCCATTTATAAGAATATGGTGAAGAATGGCTAATAAAAGCGAAAGTGATTGTAAAGCTCTAGAAATTTTTAAGTATAGTGGTAATGACTTTGATTTTAAAGAGCCTGAAAGAAATGAGGAGCTTTCTTCCAAGGTACACAAGGAAATTGATAATGCCTGGAAGGGCTCTTCTTTTTTAGATAATAAGGGATGGGTTTGGATTAGAGAGGATAGATTACATTCAATCTTAAGGACAACAAAGGGAAATGCAGCATATCTTTTAGATAAGATATATGATAAATATAAAATGAATATTGGAAATACAACCTACGTTAGAGGTTTTGAAATAGTTAAACTTATATATAAAAGAATTGAGGAGAGTGGAGCAGGAAAAACTGAGAAATATCTTGCTCTTTCTCAGAAGTATTATGATGCCATAACAAATAGTGATAAGGCTAGAATATTAAGGCTTGAATATGGAAGAGATATGGTTGAAATTAGAAAAGCCTTAAAGAAAAAAAGAAAGAATAAATATAAAATAGATGCTGATGAATTAACTCTAGAGCCTTTAAAATTTAAAACAGCTGAATTTTCACATATAAGAAGTGTTTCTTTATATCCTGAAAGTGCAGGAAACTTTGAAAATGGACTTTTAGTAAATAAGGAAACTCATAAATTAATAACTGAAAAATCCATAAATGATGAGGACGAACTTTTTGAATTATGTGAAAAAATGAAATGGAGCGTAGCATGGTATGACCCTTATAAAGAGCAATTTAATTAGACTATGATAGAATAACGGTTAAAATTTAATTTTAGGACTTTATTTTAAGTTAAAGTTGATTTTTATATGAGAAAATAGAAAGAATTATTCTTATATAAAAAATTAAAAAGAACTTAAAATATGGTCCTATTTTTTTGACATTATTTAAGTTAATTTACATAAAATTGTTTATAAAAAATTCATAGAAAATGTTTACATAATAAGGCGGTAGTAGTATAATAAAGGTGGCAAGAAAAGAGAGATTACTAGAAAAAACAAGGCTTAAGCCTTTAGTTATATAAACTTAAAAGTGGTTTATTTTTTGTGATTTTTGTAAGTGTTTCTTGATAGCCTAAAAGTTTTAGTTTTGCTTTTCCCATAGTAAACTCTTTTCTTGTTAAAGTATACTATGGTGGTATAGAATTGTGGAAACTTTATTTATTTTAAAGACTTTGTATTTTAACATGATTCACTTTGTAAGGAATTTATGATTATTATAAGGGGTGTTGCATTATGTTATACAAAAGTAATGAAAGAATAAAAATAACTTTAAATGAAGACTTTCTAAGTAGAGTTGATTTTATGAGAGCGGTTGTTAGATATTTGACTAGACATAATAAAGAGTGTAAAATTTTAGATCTTTATTATTTAAGTATTAATAATAGAAAGTATTATTTAAGAGATCAAAACCTAACACCAGAAGGTGCAAAATTTATTCGAAACGCAATTTTAATTCCTGTAGAGGAATAGAAAAGTGATTTTGTAGGTATAGTAGATATATTTGAAAGATTAAGAGTCTTCTTTTCTTAGGAGAGTCTTAATCTTTTTTTGATGTAGAAATTTAGTCGAAGTTTATATAAAAATCAAATGATAGCTTATTTAAAAAGATAATAAAAAGTGAGGAATGAATCCTCACTTTTTAATGGTGACATAATGTAAATTAAAAAGTAAGTTTTGAAATGAGGTTACTAAAATAGTCATATAGGCTAATACATAATTTAACTAAAGGAAAATTAAAGTTTAAGTAAGCTTTTTCTGTATGGAATTAAAAAACAAAGTAGACATTAATAGCTAAAACAAAAAAGTGTTTAGAAAAAACATACAATAGCAAAACAAGGAGGTGTTTATGTATAAGCCTATATAATTATTAATATGATAATTTACAATTTTGGTGAATAGATTAAAGACTTATTATTTTAATAACTTTATATTATGAAAGTGTTTTCTGTGTTAAAAGGCTTTAATTAGAAATTAAAGCCTTTTAGTGGTTTATAGAGAAAATTTAAGTTTTAAAAATTAAAAAATAAGTATAGTGTATTGGTATAAAAGGTTTTATTAAAATTTAATAGAATATTCCTGTAAACTTGAATTAAGTTTGACTTTATTTCGCATAATAATAAATAAATAAATAAATAAAGTTTTCAATTTTTATTTTAAAGATATAAAAATTATAAGTATATAGGAAAGATTTATATTAAGATTTTTTAAAGTTAATTTTTAAAATTTATCTATTTTACTGTTTTTAATAATTTATGGTTTAACTTAGATTGTTAAGGAGATAAGTATTAATTAGATTAAGGCAAATATTATTTTAAGGAGGAATTATTTTGAAAGATTCATTAATGTTTTGTTATCAGTGTGAACAAACAATGGGAGGAAAAGGGTGTACTAAGATGGGGGTCTGCGGCAAAACTCCTGAAATAGCTAATCTTCAAGATTTGATTATTTATCAACTAAAAGGTATATCTTGCTATGCAAAGGCTCTTCTTGATAAGGGAGAAGATATTGATGAAGAGGTAGTTAAATTGGTTGAAAATGGTCTTTTCACAACTCTTACTAACGTAAACTTCGATCCAGAAGCTCATGTTAAACTTCTCTTAGAATCTCAAAGAATAAAAGAAGAACTTAGAGAGAAGGCACCAGAAGGTGATTATCCAGACCATGCTACATATAATTTAAGTGAAACGAAGGAAGAAATGTTAAATGATGCTGTTAAAGCAGGAATAATGTATGATGATAGTTTAGATCAAGATATAAGATCCTTAAGATCAACAATTTTATATGGATTAAAAGGAATATCAGCTTATGGACATCAAGCTAGATTTATAAATTTTCGTGATAAAGAGGTGGATAACTTTTATTTCATAGCTTTAGAAGCCACAACTAATGATAAATTAACTGTAGATGATTTAATAGCATTAACTATGAAAACTGGAAATGCAGCAATTGCAGTTGTGAAGCTATTAGATGATGCAAATACAAGTAAATATAATCATCCAACACCTCATAAGGTAAACATAACTCTTAAAAAAGGACCTTTTATCATAATTTCAGGTCATGATTTGAGAGATTTAGAAATGTTATTAGAACAAAGTGAAGGTATGGGAGTTAATATATATACTCATGGAGAGATGCTGCCAGCTCATGGGTATGAAGGTCTTAAAAAATATAAGCATTTAGCAGGAAACTTTGGTTCAGCTTGGCAAAATCAACAAAAAGAGTTTGATAATATTCCAGGATGTATTTTAATGACAACAAACTGTTTAATGCAACCTAGAGAAAGTTATAAGGATAGAATATATAGTACCAGCGTAGTAGGATGGGAAGGAATAAAATACATAGAAGCTGATGAAGATGGATATAAAGATTTTTCAGAAATAATAAATCAAGCTATTGAACTTGGAGGGTATGATGAGGATGAAGAATGTAAAGAAATTCTAGTTGGCTTTGGCCATAAGGCAACATTAAGTCATGCCGAAGAAATCATTTCAGCTGTTAATGATGGAAAGATAAAGCATTTCTTTGTAATAGGTGGATGTGATGGAGCAAGACCAGGAAGGAATTATTATACAGACTTTGCTAAAGAGGTTCCTAAGGATTGTATAATTCTAACTCTTGCCTGTGGAAAATATAGGTTTAATAAGTTGGAATTTGGAGAAGTAGCAGGACTTCCTAGATTACTTGATATAGGTCAATGTAATGATGTATATTCAGCAGTTAAAATAGCAATAGCTTTGGCTGATGCTTTTGATACTAATGTTAATGCCTTACCTCTTAGTATAATTCTTTCATGGTATGAACAAAAGGCAGTAGCGGATTTATTAGCATTGTTAGCACTTGGAATAAAGGGAATTTATTTAGGACCATCCTTGCCAGCCTTTTTGTCACCAAATGTGCTTCAGTATTTAGTTGATAACTTTGATATTAAACCAATAAGCACTCCAGAAGATGATCTTAAAAACTGTTTGCAACAAAGAGTATAATAATAAAGATATATTTTTTCTAAGGTAAGATATACAAAAGAGAAGAGGTTTAGGCTTCTTCTTATTTTTTTAGACAAAAAATAAGAGAAAGAGGGTACTTTCTCTTATTTTAATCTTAATTTATAAAGCAAGACCTAAGTTAAATATGTAGGTTTATGCTCTATTTCTTCTTTTGATTAAGATTTAGATTAGTTTAAAGGAGATTTTAGGGTTAATCTATAGGAGTCTTTTGTTTATTATGTTTTTACCTTAGTAATTCATTTTAAAAGTAAAATAGGCTTTATTATGTACTGATTAATAAAAGGAGTATTTTACTTATAAAAGATATAATCGTTAGTTTTTTATCTTATTTAATTTGCTTATGCTATCATAAACCTTATGTAATTATGTAAAATGGATAAAATCCATGTTTTTAGCTTTTTAAGGTAGTGTGTAGCCATTTGTATAATGAAAGCATTTAGAGAGGAGAGCATCATTGTTATTTTAGCTACACACTTATTTATATTTGGTATATAAACTATTTAAATCTTGGTTCTATAATATATTTGCATATTATTAATGCAAATAAAAATATAAAACCTGAATTATTAGAGTCTTTGAAAATCATAGTAGAATTTTCAAAGACATTAAAAATACCTAAAAAATTAAGGACATATGAAATTAAGAATCCTAAGTATAAGAATAAACAAATATATTTAGTTATTAAAAACTTATACTCTTTTTGACTCATAATAGATTCCTTTTCATAGATTTCTTTAGAGTCTTTAGTAAATATGTTTTTTTGAAAGGTGATAATTTCTTTTAATTCTCTAAAAAACAGATATATAAAGATGCAAAATAATAATATTAATAGTAAATATAGTATTAGTTCTTTAATCATAACAACAACCTACCTAACTTAAAATAATACTAATATATTCTTTTTTGACACCCTTAGTAAAGATTATAGACACAGTTAAGAATTCTTATACAATTTAAATAAAAAATATATTTATTATTTAGATATTTTAGGTATTTAGTATTGGAGTTAACTCTTTTTTCAATAGACGCCTTCCATCTTCGTAGAAAATCGTACTATCTGAGAAACCATTAATTTTCCAAAAG
This sequence comes from Clostridium sp. LIBA-8841, assembly GCF_057782475.1. NCBI lineage: Bacteria > Bacillati > Bacillota > Clostridia > Eubacteriales > Clostridiaceae > Clostridium > Clostridium sp. LIBA-8841. The sequence goes on from NZ_CM173488.1 coordinate 1,651,493, forward strand.
GCCTCATTTCTCTTGTTCGTAGGAGTAAGTTCAATAGTTTTAGCACCTTCTTTTACCATTATTTCTTGAAGTTTAGTATAGGATAGTCTACCTAAGCCTTTTTTTCTAAACTCTTTATTTATACAATATTCCAAAATAATAGATTTGCCACACTGATCAACGTGAATAATATAAGTTGCAAAACCTAGTATTTTTTCTTCATCTTTAAAAAATACGATTCTTAATGGATTAAAATCTCTTTCAGAAAGCTTTATAAGGGCATCTTTATATTCTTCAGAGAGAAAATATTCAAAAGCCTTTTTGAAGTTTGGAGTTATTTCAAAAATATGATTTATATAATCATGAAACATATTCCAAAATAGATCTAAGTCCTTAAAGCTTTCAATAGGATAAATTTTAATACTCATAATACATATGTGGAGCTTGAAATAATTTTAAGCTCTCACCACATCCCCCTTTCTTATTATCAAACCAAAATTAAATATGTTAAGGAATAAATTTATTAAAAATAGGGTTCTCTTAAAAAGAAGGAGATTTTATAGGTGAGAACCCTTAAAAGAGTATGAGTTTTAATGATTATATTTATATATATGTTTTGAGTTTAGTAGATAGTAGTAAATAAGGAAAATTAAAAAATTTTAATCTATATCTAATTTTATATTCATGATGATAATAAGAATCTATTATATTATTAATTCAAGAGAAATGAGGGAGGAATTTAGAAATGAAAAATGTTTTATTAAAAGTAAATGAGATATTAAGAAAATATAGGAAGAAGATAATAATAGCAGGAACAGTAGTGGCTTTAGGAGGAGTTGGTGTTTCAGCTGCTGGTGGAGCTTTCCTTTATAATAGAATGCAATCAAATATTAAATATACACAAGGACAATGTGAAGAGGTTGCTTTAAAACAAATTCCTGGAGAAATTGTTAAGGTTAAAAAGGATATGGACTTAGAAGATGGAACTTTTGAATATGATTTTCAAATAAAAGACAAGGACAATATGCTTAAAAAAATAACCGTTGACGCAGCTTCAGGTGCTATAGTAGACATTGATCATGAAGATGATGACTTTCGTGACCATCATGATAAAAATGGCCATAGAAAAGAACATTATAATAACATAGATAGAAATAACAATGAAAATAGCATAAATAATAATTCAAATGAAGGAAATGGAGTAGTAGAAAATAATAATGAACCGTCACAAGATACACAATCACAAAGTAATTAAGTGTGAGTTATGTTCTAACTAAAATCTTAATGTTGTTTAGAGCACAGTTGAAAATAAAAATATTTGCTATTAAAACAGTTAAACTTGGTAGCTTTAATGTAAAATGATAAAATTATAGTGAGTTATATACTCACTATTTTTTTACATTAAAGTTTAAAGGTCTGTTTTAGATGAATGTTGATTTTTACATAGAACTGTAGGATTATCCTAATGAGCAATGCTTTGGGAATTAAAGTTGATATGAGGAGCTAGCTAAAAATCAATACTGGTTTAAAACATAGCTAAGTTTAAACTTATATGATAGGAGGTATAAAGTTTAAATAAGGCAATAAGTAGTAATAAAATAATAAGGATTTTACTAAAAAACCTTTTAAGATGAAAAGGAGTTAAAGTATATGAAGAAAATTTTAATGGTTGAAGATGAAGAAAATATATCAGATTTTGTTAAGATGGAACTTGAGTATGAAGGGTATGAGGTGACTGTAGAAAGTGATGGTAGAGAAGGTCTTAATAAAGCTTTAGAAAATAATTATGACTTAGTAATTTTAGATATAATGCTTCCTAATATGAATGGTTTTGAGATCTGTAGAAGATTAAAAAGAGAGAAGGATACACCAATAATAATGCTAAGTGCAAAAGACTCTGTTATGGACAAGGTTAATGGACTTCAAATAGGGGCTGAAGACTATTTGGCTAAACCTTTTGCTATAGAGGAGCTTCTAGCAAGAATAGAAGTAATATTTAGAAGAGAAAAAAGGAAAGAATCCATGATAGTAAGTTTTAAGGACCTTGTTATAAATAAGGAATCTAGAACTGTAACTAAAGAGGGAGAAGATATTCTACTTACTAATAAAGAGTATGAGCTTTTGATGTTACTTATTTCAAATAAGGATAAGGTAGTTTCAAGAGATGAAATACTAAATGAAATATGGGGTTATGATTATGAGCCTGAAACTAATGTAACAGATGTGTATATTAGATATTTAAGAACAAAACTAGACCCTAAGGATAAGGAGAAATACATAAAAACTGTGCGTTCAGTTGGATATATAATGAAGTCTTAAGGGCTTCGTATTAATTATATTAATTAAGAAGGTGGAATTTATGAAAAAAAGATTACCTATTTTTCAAGAACTTACCTTAGGATCATTAGCAATAATAATGGTGATTTTGATTGTTTATACTGGAGTGCAATTAATTAGCTTTGCTTTTTTTAGTAGAGATTATGAAAAAGACTTATTAAAAAATGAGTATAAGAATATAGTAGCTTTAGCTGAAGATGAGGAAATAAATATTTCAGAGGAGAGTTTAACAAATTATTTAGATAAAATATCTTCTCATAAAGATCATAATTCTTTAATAAGAATTTATGATTCAGAGGAAAATAAAAAATATACAAGAGATTCAGTTAAAGGAATTGATTTACATAGAGAGGATAATGAGTTTGAAATAAAAACAGAGTTTAGAGATTTTAAGCTATATGATGTTTTAAGTGGTCCTATAACTATTAAAGGGAAGACATATACAATACAAATAGTTAAGAACATAAATATTTTTAAAGACTTTATTGAAAGCTATTTTTATAGTTTTATTGGTATTGTAATTTTAGCCATAATACTTAGTGTATTAGGTGCTGTCTATGTGTCTAGGATATTCTTGAAAAGATTAAATAGGCTTACAGATACTATGGTGGAAATAAAGAAAAACGGAATTAGAGAAAGAGCTTATGTTTCAGATAAAAATGATGAATTCGATAGGGCTAATAAGGTTTTTAACTCTATGATGGATGAAGTTGAAGAGAACTTTGAGGAACAAAGGAGATTTGTTTCAGATGCTTCTCACGAGTTGAAAACACCTTTAACAGCCTTGCAGGGACATTTAAATATGCTTAAAAGATGGGGAAAAAATGATAAGGAAAGATTAGATAAATCACTAGATGTTTGTTTAAGTGAGGTTAATAGATTAAAGAAAATAGTAAATGATATGCTTGTTTTATCTAGAGTTGAAAAGGAACAAATGGACTTATCAACTTTAAAACCATATAACCCAGAAGTATTAATAAGTGAAACCTTAGAAAACTATAAAATTTTAAATGAGAGGCTTATTTACACTTTAAATATAGAAGAAGGTGCAGAAGTTAAGATTTTAGAAGAACATTTAAAACAACTTTTAATAATATTTATTGATAATGCCATAAAATATAATGATAAGGAAGAGATTAAGGTTCAGGTTACCTTATATAATAAAAATGGTAAAAACTGTATTTTAATAAGAGATAATGGTATGGGAATTCCTAAAGAAGATATAGAAAATGTTATGAATAGATTTTATAAAGTTGATAAATCAAGAGTAAATAATAATTCCTTTGGCTTAGGTTTATCAATAGCCAATAGAATAGTTAAACTTTATGGAGGAAAAATTATTATATCTAGCGAACTAGAAGTATTTACTGATATTAAAGTTAAATTGTAAGTGAAAGTCCAAATTTTAATTTGGATACTTGAACTTATGTAATGAGATTGTATTTCTTTAAAAAGAAGGCTTTGCTTCTTTTTATCATTAGGTAGAATTGTTGAAAAAGTTCTAAAATAGGGCTTTTTTAAGTGTTTTAATATTGAGAAAACTATTTAAATTATGTATTAATTCCGGTAAAATCAATTGGTATGAATTACCACAATAAAAATTCATAGCTTTATGGTATAATAAGGTTAATAGGGAATTAATTACTTTAAAAACCTTATATTATATATAAGGTTTTATTTATATGCCAACAATTTCATCATAAAAAATTATTTACAATACAAAGTAGTGATCGATCTTTAAAGGTATTAGATTGTATTTTAATTTTAATATGGGTGTACTTTGAATTTAAATGAGTATTAAAAGAAAGTTTAATAAAAAAAGTAAAGATATAAATTAAGAGCTTTAATACAATTGAGTAAATAAATTTAGTTTGTATAATTTAGAAGGGAAAATTATACTTTAGCTAGTATAGTTAAAATAAAAGGGGAGGTGAAAGTCACTAATATATTAAGCTTTTAGTTATCTTACATTTAATGTATTTTAAGAAATGCTAGGGTATGTTGTAAGGATAATTTGCTTAATTTATGATTTAATTTTTAAAGTTTTATCAAATTAGTGATTAAGTTTTTTGAAATTAATTTGGAAAGGGAAGTTTAAAGGCTTAGAAAATCTTCCAATAGGTGATTTACCTGAGAATGCTATAAGATTTGAAGAGCCAGAATCAGCTGAGGAATTAGCTAAGGAAACCAGAAGGTTTTTAATACCGGTTGTAATATTTTTACTAATAGTTATTTTTCTTAGAATAAGAGTCAGTGGATTCTTTAGACTAAGAGATGTAATAAATCCTTTTGGTATTATTTTAATACCATTTAGTATATTACCACATGAATTTTTACATGCTATTTTTTTCCCAAAGGATGCACAGGTTGAGATGTGGTATTCAATTAAACAAATGATAGCTTTAGTTACATCAACTGCTGCCATAACGAAGAAAAGATTTATATTTTTAAGTCTTTTCCCAAATATAGTATTTGGGTTTTTCCCCCTTATATTATGGATTTTTATACCAAATAACATGAGCTTTATATCTGGAATTCTGTTTACCTTTGGTTTTATAAGTTTAACTATGGGGGTAGGAGATTTCATGAATGTCTATAATACCATAAAACAGGTTCCAAAGGGTGCTATGACTCAGATTTCAGGATTTAACTCTTATTGGTTTTTTAAAGAAGATTAAAGTTTAAATATATGAAATAAATTTAGGCATATATAAATTAGACAAATTTTAAGGTGAAAAAGGCAAGTAAAATTACTTGCTTTTTTTATGCTTTTTTAGAGAAAAAATAATATGAAAGATGATATAATGTAAATGGAGAAAAATAGAGTAGATAAGCTTAAGCATTTATCTTATAGCAAAAAACTTTAAAACTCTATGGTTTATAAGGAGTTAGTTCTAGAAATAATAGATTACTAGACAACTTAGACAGGAATTTAGAGGGTAACAAAAATTTTACTAAATTAATGGATAAAAATTTAGAATTAGGAGGATTTAAAGATGAATTTTTTCAACAAAAATGAAGAAGAAAAAAGTGCTATAGAAGTTGCTGTAAATGAAGAGGGCAATTTAGAAAACGTTACTTTTGATGAAAGTGATGCTGTAGCCTTTGGAATGAAAGATGATGAGGAAGAAGTAGAAAATGAAGAAAACAAGGAAGTGGATGAGCAAGGAGAGCTTTTAAATCCAATACCAACGCCAATTAAACAAGAAGAAAATATGTTAGATTATGTTGTTACTCTTTCAGATGAGCAAAAAATTAAACTTAATGAACTTATACAAGCTAATGATTTTTCAGGAGTAAGTAGATTGCTTTCAGAACATAAAAGAATAATTTCAACTCCTAAGGAGCTTTTCAATGTAATATTAAATTTTGATGATAATAAAATAATTCCTTTTAAATCTGCCATGGTACTAGGTTTAGATGAGTTAGATGCTTTCAATGTTTTAGCTAGAAAATATCCAATAATTAAAGAAGTTGAAAGAAGCAAGATTTCAATAAAAAGAATCAATAGAGTTCAACAATCACAAATTATTCTTGTAGATGGGGAAATGAAGTTATCTTAATTAAATTAGATAGTTAAATACTTTAAGGTGATTTTTAGTAAGGTTTTAGACAAGCTATTAAAAGAACTCTTTAAATTTTAAGGATGTTTATTCTTACTAAGGTTTATTTAATATTTTTCATACATAAGGAAAAAAAGAGATTTTATGACTAATTCTAAAGTTATAAAATCTCTTTTTTATTGAAATTTATATTATATAAAGTTTGTTGAATCCTCTTATATGTTCAAATATGCTCTTTCTTTTGTATTAAAAAAACAAGTTTAAAAATTGAGGCTATTATAATAAAGCCCAAAAATATACTTAATACGCTTAAGGTATAAATATGGGTAGAAAGTAAAAAATCAAAGAATACACTCATAGATAAACCAAAGATTACGTAGGCTAGGACAAAAATTATACACTTTTTAGATTCAAAGATTTTCATAAAACAACACCTCTTATAATAAATTTAGTTAGCTTTTAATTAACTAGATAAAGCACAAATTAAAATTTATGTTTTGCTATTTATTAATGCGTATAAATATTTATAAGTGTTTAAAGTATTGTTGTATTTATTATTTTGATACTTACTAAAATTTTTTAGTACAAATAATTTGCATAATCTTTTATTATATTTTCTTCTTAAAATAAAAAATTTATTGTTCTTTATATTTTTATTATACAACAATATATACAATAATAGGATATATTTAGGGGATAGAATTAAATATATGAATATTTAAATTTCTTTTCTTTTAAATGAATATAAAAGTATTAAAGGGAGAGAAATTTTAATAGTTTTATAAAATAAAAAGCAATTCATTAAAAATAATAAATCTATTGCTTTTTATGTTATAGTTGGACTATAATTAATATAATAAAATTATGGATACAAAATGGAAAAAGATAATTTTAATAAAGAGGCATGGAGGGGTCAAGAATGCTAAGTGTTAAAAATTTTTCTAAGGCATATAAGGAAGGTAAAAAGGTTGTTGATAATATATCCTTTGTTGTTAATAGAGGTGATATTTTTGGTTTTATTGGTCATAACGGTGCAGGAAAAACGACCACAATAAAATCAATAGTTGGTATATTAGAATTTAGTGAAGGAGAAATAACTTTGGATGGATTATCAATTAAAGAAAATCCTATTGAATATAAAAAAGAAATAGCGTATATACCAGATAATCCTGATCTTTATGAGTCACTAACTGGAATACAATATTTAAGTTTTATTGCAGATATTTATGGAGTTGGAAAAGACGAAAGAGAGAAAATGATTAAAAAGTATGGAGATGCTTTTGACCTTACAAAAAGTTTAGGCGGGTTAATAAGCTCTTATTCTCATGGAATGAAGCAAAAGCTAGCAGTTATTTCTGCATTAATCCATAAACCAAAGCTTTTAATACTTGATGAACCTTTTGTTGGACTAGATCCGAAGGCGTCACATACTTTAAAGGAAATAATGAAGGAGTTATGTAATGAAGGACATGCTATTTTCTTTTCAACTCATGTATTAGAAGTGGCAGAAAAACTTTGTACTAAAATCTCTATTATAAAAGAAGGAAAGATAGTTGCAGAAGGTAAAACAGAAGAGGTAATAGGGAATAGTTCTCTAGAGGATATATTTATGGGACTTATTGAATAATAAAATTGAAAGGAATTTACTTATAAGGGTGATTTCAATGAATAACTTATTTAAACTTTTAAGGATTAATTTTATAAATAATTTTGGACTAAATGCCTTTTTTATAAGAGATGATAAAAATGAGAAAAGGAAGGCATTAAGTAAGTTAGGGATAGTTTTATTAGTTCCTATAGTGTTTTTATATATTTCATCTGTATATTCTATACTCTTAGCAGATATGCTTAAAAGTATAGGAGCTATGGAGCTTTTACTTCTTTTAGGAGTTATAGGAAGTGCTTTAGCTGTACTTTTCACCTCAGTATATAAGGCTCAAGGAACTTTGTTTTCAGCCAATGATTTTGATATGTTAATGGCTTTACCAATAAGCAATAAAGTAATTTTTACAAGTAAGCTTATAGATTTATTATCTTTAAATTGGATATTTACAGCTTGTGTAATTATACCACCTTCAATTATATATTTCATTAATATGGGGGGAAATCCTGTAATTTTCTTTTTAATGATAGTTATTTCTATATTCTTATTACCATTAATTCCTATAATAATAGGAGCAATTGGAGCATTTATAATATCCTACTTTGCATCAAAATTTAAATATAAGAATTTAATTAGCATTTTAGGAAGTACTTTAATATTTTTAGTTGTTTTCCTATTTTCTTTTAAAATGCAAGACTTATTTAAATCATTAGCAGAAAATAGTAACAATATAATGGATAGCTTAGGAGTGGCTTATCCTCCTTCAATATATTTAACTAGAGGACTTGTAAATGGAGATTTACTTGAGTTCTTAAAATTTGTAGGTATATCAGTAATACCTTTTATAATATTTGTGCTTTTATTTAGTAAACAATTTAATAAAATAAATTCAAGACTTGGAGAAAGCTTTAAGAAGGAAGAAAACTTTAAAGTTTCTAAATTAAAGAGTAACAGTCAACTTAAAGCTCTTTATTTAAAAGAACTAAGAGGGTATTTTTCTACTCCTATTTATGTATTAAACACAGCCTTTGGAATGATTCTTCTGATTATAGGAGCAGTTGCTATTTTCTTTGTTGATAAAAATACAATAGCTACACTTATAGGATTCCCAGGAATGAGCAGTAGAATAGGACTTTTAATATTGGGACTTATGATGTTTTTCATTGGTCTTTCTTCAACTACACCATCATCAATATCATTAGAAGGTAAAAATTTATGGATTGCAAAATCTTTGCCAATAGGAGAAAATAGCATATTTCTAAGTAAGATTTTGCTTTGTTTAACTATAACGGTGCCAGCAGTTATATTAGCTAATATATTATTTGCTATAGGACTTAAGTTTTCAATTATTGATATACTTTGGAATCTAGTTATATCAGTATTATATTGTTTCCTTTCAGCAACTATGGGAATAATCATAAATTTATATTTCCCTAAGTTTGAATGGTCATCACCAACTGCTGTTGTTAAACAAAGTGCTAGTGTATTTATAAATATAATATTTACTTTTATAAGTATAGGAATTCCTGTGGTAATATTTATGGTATTATCTGATATTGGAATAAATACATTTTTAGGAATTAATTTAGGGATCATCATTTTAGTAATTATAGGAGAGTTAATACTACTTAAAAGTAAAGGAAATGAGTTGTTCTCTAAGCTTTAAATAATATGTTTTCATAGTAAAATTGAATTGGTAAATAGACATTATGAGTAATTTACTTTTAATGTCTATTATTATATTAAGCTTTTTTAAATTTAAAATAAAAACTAAAAATGTAGTATTTTTGAATAATAAAATATTGTTCACTAATATATATTAAGGTATTATTTAAGTAAAGGGTAACTATTTATAAAAGGAAATTAAAATAGTAATAGAGTTAACTCTATAGTCAATTTAAAATAATAAATATAAAAATGATACTAAGAAAGAGTGAAGTAAACTTCTTTGAGCTTGGCAATAGATTTACTAAATAAGTTCATAGAGAACTTGTAGGAGGAATAAAGTATGGTTGAAATCAGTAATGGCAAGATCAATTTGCTTATTGATAACAGTGAGATTTTAGATAATGTAAGTGGAATTGGTTTCGGAACAAATATTTTTAAAAAATGCAATGCTTTAAATCTTACAATTAAAAATAAAAATGCAGATAGAGAGAGGATTGAAGAAGCCATTAGAATAATAAAGAAAAATACTTCTTTATTTTCAAATTTTAGAGGAAATAATTTAATTACTACTTCTGTAAACGTTTCTCAAGAACCTGATATGGAAGGTGCATTAGAAGATATAATGGTTATTTACAAGGAGTTAAAGGAAGTATTTTTTAGTAATGAATATTTAATATTAGCAGCACAGATAATATATTCTGCTAGGGAAAGAATTAAGATTAGTGAAGCTATTATAAATACTAGGGCTGCCTATGATTATATGAAAAAAAGTCATAGATTTTTAACAGGATATGAAGATATATGTTCAGCTGCTGTAATAGCAACAACTTCAAATAATTTAGAAAAAACTTTTGAGGATGTGGAGGAGTGCTATACTACTTTAAGTAAGTTAGGATTTTCAAAGGGAAATTATCTTCAAGGATTATGCAACATGCTTGCAGTTATAAATCTTCCAGTTAAAGAGAAGTGTGAGAAGGCTTATAAGATGAGAAAAAGTCTTAAAGAAAAAGGGGTTAATTTAAAAGGACATGCATTCCCTATTTTAGGAGTCATACCTTTTGTTTGTGATGACTATGATGATTTTGGAGAAGAAGCAAGTATAGTTTCTGAAAAAATAAGAAATGCCAAAGGCTTTGGAAATTTTAGTCTTGGAAGTCACTTAAGAAATATGATAGCAGTTTCTCTTGTTGCCTCTGAACATTCAGAATATTTAGGAGAGAAATTAAAAGAAAATATTAAAAATTTAACCAACAATGCTTCGCTTAGCATTGTAATAGCAATGCAAGTAGCGGCGGCTTCAGCGGCAGCAGCAAGTGCAGCAGCGGCTTCCTCAGCATCATCGGGAAGCTAAATTTTTAAAAAATATATATTAAAAATAAACCTCTTCAATTATTTATTTTATATTTTGAAGGGGTTTATAATAGGGCAAATATGAACAAACTTTAAATAGGTATTGAACTTTTTGTGGATAAGAGTATAATTTGTATTAATATCAGTTTGAAAGTTAATTTTTGTAATATCATACATAAGTTTATATAAGTTTAGTTATATTACAGTAGTTAATTTTCATTGATTTATAATTATTTTTTATCAAAGAAGGGAATGATTATTATGATCAACGAAAAAGTAGATTTATTAATTAAAAATGGTGAAATTTTAGATGATGTTGAGGGTACTTCAGAAAGAAATATTAATAGAAAGTATAGTGCTTTAGATCTAACATTAAAAAATGAACTTGCTAATTTAGATAAAATAGAAGATGCTATTAAACTTATAAAAGGAGAAACAGCTTTTTATTCAGAATATAGAAGAAAAAATTTATTAAATTTAGCCGTTAATTTATCTTTAGAAGATGACACATATAAGGCTTTGATGGAAATAAAAGATATATATACTAACCTTAGAGGTGAATTTTCAGCAAGTAGATATTTAATGCTAGCAGCTGAATGCATATATCTTGCAAGAAACTTTATTGATGTTGAAAAAGTTATTAAAGATACTAAAGTTGCTTATGAATGTATGAAGAAGAGTCATAGATTTGAAACTAAGAGAGAAGATATATTATCAGCAGCAGTAATTGCAATGACTTCACTAAATGTTGCAGAAACATTTCAAGAGATTAACGAATGTTATGAAGTATTACTTGAATGTGAATTTCCAGGAAGTAATAATATAGAATTATTAAGTAATGTATTAGCACTTATAAACTTACCCGTTGATGAAAAATGTGCAACAGTTAGAGATTTAGCAACAATTTTAAAAGAAAATAAAGTTGAACTTAAAAAATCAGCTCTTCCAATACTAGGAGTAACAGCTTTTGTAACTGATGATTATAATAAATTAAGTAAAGAAATCCTAGATGTTGCAGAAACACTAAAAGAAAATGAAGGCTTTAAATCAGCTACAGTAAGTGAAAAAGCTAGAAATATGATGGCATTAATATTATTAACTAAAGATTATTTACAAGGAATAGAAAAAGAAGTTAAACGTAAACTTACTAAGTATGATTCAGATAGAACTTTAGATACAATCTTTGAAATAGCTTCAGATGGTAGAGTCATCATTGGTGAAATGGAAGTAGAAGTTTAATTATATTTTAAAATAAGTACAAGCCTACTAAGTTTATTTTTTAGTAGGCTTGTACTTATTTAATCAGATTTTTTAACTTATAAAAGAAGTTAATTTTTGATGAATTCTTCTAGTAATTCTAGTTTCTTTGTATTATTTATTTTTTCAAAAATCTTCATATCTATAAATTCACATAAAATTTTATGATCTTTAGTTATTTTTTATTAGATCTTTTGAATGTCTATCTAAGTTTACAAAAATATTTTTAAGCAAGATATTATTTTATATAGGTTATTTTAAGACTTTATTTATAAATAAAAGTCCAAAGAAAAGAGTACATCCTAAACTAATTAAAGTGCTTAAAAAAGCCAAAAAGCTTATACCTATTTTTTTCTTTAAACTTTGAGGTTCTTTCCAAACAACAAAGAGTTCATAGAAAAAAGTAAATATTTCTATTAAAAGAGAGATTCCTAATAGAGTATATGCGATTTTAAGTAACATAAAAGACTCCTTTTACTTAATATAATTTTATGCTTTATATATAACTATATTTTAAAGTAGTTATTGTACTTTATATAGCACTTTAATGTGATTTTAATTTATAATTAAGAAATTGTATTAATTCATAAAGAAGAAGTTTATATAATTTACTTTATTTTAATTATATTTTTACAATAAATGGTATAATTATATTGAAGTTTATAAAAAAGATTTTTCATAATAGAAAGTCTTTTAATTTTTAGGGTTTATAAGGAGGAGAATATGTATAGATATGAGTATGTAGAAGCACAGGCTGAGGGATTAGTTTTTAGTTCAGCTAATCATAGAGAAATTATTGATGAGTATGCAGAGAGAGAGTTTAGATTTGTTACTGCAATACCTACTAGTTTTAGTGGACATGGTAATCCTAAAACCTTTGATTTGGTTTTTGAAATTAAGGTAGATTAATAATATTTAGACAGAGTTATTAAAGATATTTATGTAAATTTATAAGTCCTTCACTTTAAATAAGTGAAGGATTTTTTTACTTAGAATAAAGAAGAATTTTATTATGAATAAATTGGAAATTATTAATTGAAGTGATTGAAAATTTATGGAAAAAGAATATACTAATAATAAGATATTTAACTAATTAGCTAAATATTTAATAATTGTTCTAAAGGAGGGAGGTTGTTTTAACAACGAAAGTCATGAATAAGGTTTTTAAGGCATTAAGTGATGAAACAAGAAGAGAAATACTTAAGTTACTAAATAAAAGAGACATGAGTGCGGGAGAAATAGCAGAGAATTTTCATATGTCTAAGCCATCTATATCTAAGCACCTAGATATTTTAAGAGAGGCAAAGCTAATAACGTCAGAGAAAAAAGGACAATTTGTTATTTATTCTTTAAACACTTCAATTATTCAAGAGGTTTTAAGTGGATTTCTTGATATTTTTCAGAATAAGGATTAGAGGTTTAATTTATTAATCAGGAGGGTTATTTAATGAGAAAGTTTGATTTTATTAGAGTATTCTTTTTGGTAATTTCGCTTTTAATAATATTATTAGGTATTTCTATGAAAGAAGGAAATGGATCTGTATCTATTATTGGAGGATTAATAGTGATTGCCTTAGTTGTTTTAGATAGAAATTTACCTAGAGTAACAAAGCTATCAAAAGAAAATCCAAAGGTTAAGACCATGGAGAAAATAAATAGGGTAAGTATAGGTATTATTGTTTTACTTACAATTTATTTAACTTTGAGTCCTACGGGGTTAGAGAGTAATAGTAAAAATGTTATTTTAATTGGTTTAATATCAATATTTATGATAGGATTTGGAAATATAGCGCCTAAAATTCCTTTTAATAGATATATGGGATTGAGACTTCCTTGGACAATAAGAGATGAGGAAACTTGGAGAATTGCTCATAAGATTGTTGGTTATACAGCATTTCCTATTGCCATATTAATGTTTATATCATCATTCTATTTTGATGCAAACAAAGTAGGGGCTACAGGAGTGTTGTTATGGGTATTAATACCAGGATTATATTCTATGTGTTTTTATTATAAGAAAATGAGTTTTTTTAAAAATTAAAATAATAGAGATAACATAGAGTATCAAAATAGTTTATTAAATAAAAAAGTTGTATTAAAGCTTTATTAAAGTTACTTTTGATACAACTCTTTTTATTAAATGTAACATTCCTATCTAAAAATAAAGAGGCAAATTTAAAACTACATCCAAGTTATTTTAGCTTCTTTTCTTGGAACAGTTCTTTTATATTTAACTCTAGGATATCCAATCACCATACAGTTTACTAAAGATTCATTTTCTTTTAATCCCAAGAATTCATTTATTTTAGGATTAACGTCAGATGCCCTTTTTAAGAATCCACTAAAATAAGTTCCAAGACCTAGAGCATTAGTCATAAGTTCCATGTTTGATGCAGCAAGAGAAGCATTTACAGCAGATTCTGACTTAACAATTATAAGTGCAGGTGCTTTAAAGAATAATTTGTCTTCTCCATTTGGATCTTCTAAGAAATCATTATACATTTTAATCCACATATAACAATATCTTTTTATAGTTGCTGGAGTAGTCTCTTTGCTTATTAAATTTTCTCCTAAAGAATTCAATGTTTCTAAAACCATTTTTCTAAGTTCTTGAAGTTTATCTTTTACAACTACATAAGAAACATTTTGCATATTACTTCCTGTTTGAGTAAATCTTCCAACTTCTATTATTTTTTCAAGCTTTTCATCTTCAACATCTTTATTTTGGAAAAGTCTTGTGCTTCTTCTAAACTTAATAAAATTTAAAAGTCTATCTGAGTCAATATCAAAGTTTTCTTTGTTATATTCTTGAATTTTACTCATATCATAATTTACATCTGAAACTGCTTCCTTAGGGCAAATAGCAATACAGTGTCCACATTCTATGCAACTTTCATTCTTTATATGTGCTTTACCATCTACCATTTCAATATCACTAACTATACAATCTTGCATACAAAGAGTGCAACCTATACATTTACTAGTGTCTACTTTCATCATAATAAATCAACCTACCTATCTAATAAATATCATTTGAAATTTCTGTACGTCTAATTAGAATTATAGTAATCATTAAATCTTAAAACAAGTACGCAAAATTTGTTTAGTTACTTACAAAAAGTTAAGTGTTGAATTTATTTTTTTATCATTAATTTCAAAAATTAAGTAGAAAAAGCTCTATAAAATTTTTATATAGATTAATTTTTTATATTAATTATCTTATTTAAATTAAAGAGTTAAATGAATTATAATTAATGTGTTAAATAGAAATATTAAAGATTAGAAGTAATTTCAGAGATTATGAATTTAAATTATTATATGATATCATTACTTAATAAAGTAAGTTTTAGGATTGGTGCTATATGAAAAAGTATAATAAGAGAAAAATTAATGAAAGATATATAGAGCACGCTTTGAAAGTTTTAAGTGGAAAGTGGAAGTTGAAAGTTTTATGGGAAGTTTCTAGTTATGATAGTATAAGATTTAATCAGCTTCAAAAAAATATTGAGGGAATATCAAGTCTTATGCTAACAAGAGTTTTAAAAGATCTTATAGATAATAAACTTATATTAAGAACTCAGTTTAATGAAATTCCACCACATGTTGAATACTCTATAACTGATCTTGGGAAAAGTTTATGTCCAATAATAAAGCTTTTAGAAGATTTTGGAGAAAGTATCTTGGAGTAGGAATACAGAGTTTAATATTAAATAAAGCTTAAATATATTTAAGAATTAAGAATATTTAAAAGTTTTGTGGTAATATAATTAAAATAGCAATGATATTAATTTAATTCTAAATTACATAGTATATTCCTTACAAATTTGAAATGAAAAAGTAAGAAACGTAAATATTAAAAATTGAATCTATGGCATATACTTAATTTATAAATTAAATAAGAAAATTTCTAAGGGAAAGAAAAGGAGTTTTTATATATGGAAAAGAGAAAATTTATTTGTCCAAAATGTCAATGTGAGGAATTCGTAAGTGATCAAATACAAGCCACTGGTGGAACTATGGCTAAACTTTTTGATGTTCAAAATAAGAAGTTTATAACTATAAGCTGTAAGCAATGTGGATTCACTGAGTTCTATAAAGCTAAAACATCAACAGGAATGAATATATTGGACTTCCTAACTTCATAATTTAAAACTAACTTGTATTAATAAAAAATATTAGATTTTAAGTTTAAAAATAAAAGTTCTAAGGTTCATATATTAATTATGAACTTTAGGACTTTTTGTTTTGCTCTATTTTAAGTGAAAATCAAAATTTTAATTTGTCTACTTGAATTTATGCAATTGAACATAGTGAAATTATGTTCTTTGAAAGAAATAAGACTTAAGAGAGGATTTGAGCATTCTTAATTTAGTTGAATTTATTTGGGAGTATAGAAACTCTACATGACAGCTTAGATAGGAAGGGATTTTATTAAGAAGTATTTAGGTAAGTTAGTGTTTTCTTACAAAATTGAAATGAAAAAGTAAGATACTTAAATACCTAGATTTTAATTTAGAATTTATAATAAAATTGTCAGGTGAGAAGAAATGACTAAGACAAAAATGTATATGTAAATTTAGGAGGAAACAAAATGATAAAAAAAGTAACAAGTGGAGTATTAATAGCATTAGCAGTAACTATAGGAGCTGGATTTGTAGCAAGGGAAACTGTGTTTCCAATGAAAGATAGAGATATAATAGAGAAATATGCTAAGGAATATAATGTTAAACCAGAAAGAGTTGCAGCATTTATAAACTTTGAAACAGGATTTGATAAGGTTGAATATAAGGAACATAAAGCTTCAGGCTTAATGAAATTAACAGACGATACTGGAGCTGAAATAGCAAAAGAAATTGGTGATACAAACTTTAAGTCAGAACAAATAGCAGATGATGATAAAAATATACAGTATGGAACATATTATTTATCAAAGAGTAATGGAAAATCTTTAGAAGATACGGTTGGCGAGTGGTCTATAAGAAATGGTGAAGAAAAGAATGAAAAAATAGATATGAAGGAATATGCTAAGGAATATTATACAGATAAAATCAAGAAAAGAGAGGCCATTTATAAAATGTTATATTTTCAGTTCTAAAATTTAAATCTGTTTTAGATTGATATTGATTTTTAGCTAGTCCTTCAAACCTAGCTAAAAATCAAACACTAGTTAAAAAATTAGCTTAAAATTAAAATCTAAATGTAATGTTTAATTATTCAATTTAGAAGTATAGAATATTAAGTTTAAGCTACGAAATGAAGATGGGAGGAATTAAGTATGGGCTTAGCCATCAGAAATATAAAGAAGAATAAGATGGATTATATTATCTATGGAACAACTTTAATATTAAGTGTTTCAATACTATATACCTTCAGTTCTATAATGTTTTCTAAAGAAGTTGGTTCCATAATAGATACTTATAATAAATTAGATGGAATATTCTATATGGCAATAATAATGGTTATGTTAGTCTTATCAACTTTTGTATGGTATGCAAATAAATTTTTTATAAGAAAAAGAAAAAAAGAATTGGGTATTTTTTCATTGGTGGGTATGGAGAATAATAAAATATCTAATATGATTCTTAAAGAGCTTATGTTAGTTGGCTTAGGAGCAGCAGGAGTAGGAACACTACTAGGAGCTGTTTTATCAAAAATTACTTTTAGTATTTATACAAGTATTTTAGGACAAGCTTTTACAGGAACAATACCATTTATAAATACAAAAGCTATACTAATAACTAATGGATTATTTTTATTCTTTTTTTATTTAGTGGCTTTAAATAGTGCTAGCGTAATAGATAAATTTAAGTTAATAGATTTATTTGGTGGCGATAAAAAAAGAGAAGAGGGATTCAAAAAGCCATTAATTAAAGGAATACCAGCAGTAGTAATAATTATAATAGGATATATTACTTATCCATGGTCTTTTGCAACCTTAGGATTAACTATAATCGTGACAACTGTAATAGTTATAAAAGGTACATATAAACTTTTTTCAACTAGAATAATGAAAAATCTTATTATTAGAAAAGAAAAGTTAAATCTTGAAAATGGTATAGAAAATATAGCTTTAGCAAATGTATTATTCAGATTAAAAAGTAATTCAAGAATGCTTTCATCAATTTCTGTGTTAATTGCTTCTAATATTACTGTTATAGGAGTATGTGCTACTCTATATTTTTCAGATGAATCTATGGATGCTATGATAGGAAATATATTTTTTATTGGTATATGTATAAGTCTAGTTTTTGCTTTCTGTACCTTATCAATATTGTTGTTTAAATTAATAAGAGAAGCTTTTGATGAGAAAGAAAGATTTAAGATATTATATAAAATAGGCTTTGATCATTATGAAATTAAAAAAATAATAACTACTGAATTAAAATTTTATTTTGGAACTCCTATCAAAATAGGAATGGTACATGCATTAGTAGCACTTAGTGTAACTATTTTGGGGTTAGCAGAAAAATTTTTATTAGTTATAGGTGGAGTAATGCTTGTTTATTCAGTAATTTATTTAATTTACTTTTTAATTACTAGAGAATTATACATGAAGATAATTGAAGATGGAATTAAGTAATATGATTAAATTTTAAAATGTTAGGAGTATAAGTTATATGAAAAATGTATTGGAAATAACAAATTTAAAAAAGGTCTATGGTAAAAATGAAAATAAAACAGTAGCTTTAGATAATATAAATTTACATATTAAAGAAGGTGAGTTTATTGGTGTTATGGGACCTTCAGGATCAGGAAAGACAACCCTTTTAAATATAATAGCAACTATTGATGAAGCTAGTGAAGGCCAGGTTATTATTGATGGTAAAAACTTATGTAAGGTTTCTAAAAAGAATCTAGCAAAGTTTAGAAGAGAAAGGTTAGGATTCATATTTCAAGACTTTAATTTATTAGATACTTTAACAGTAAAAGAAAATATAGTACTTCCACTAACATTATCAAAGGAAAAAGGTAAGGATATAGAAAAAAAGGTTGAAGAAATCTCTAAAAGACTAGGAATTTATGATTTATTAAATAAATATCCATGTGAGATTTCTGGAGGGCAAAAACAAAGAACAGCAGCTTGTAGAGCTATTATAGCCAATCCTTCAATAATTTTAGCAGATGAACCAACGGGAGCTTTAGACTCAAAGAGTGCAAAGAATTTATTAGAAACATTACAAGGATTTAATGAGAAAGATAAAGCAACTATAATGATGGTAACTCATGATTCTATTAGTGCTAGTTATTGTTCAAGAGTTATATTTATAAAGGACGGTAAATTATATAGGGAGCTTTTAAAAACTAGTTCGAGGGAAGAATTTTATGATGAAATAGTTGAGGCTGTTTATAATATGGAAAGAGATTCTATATAGGTGATTAGAATTTATAAGTTATGTTTATATGTAAGCAAATGAAAAAGCTTATTTCTACATTGGTGGAAATAAGCTTTTTTTTATAAATTTTATTTTAATTTAATAAATATAATATATCATCAATTTCTGAATTAGATTTTAATCATATTTATAATTAGAATTTTATTTACATTAATTAAATCGATAATTATTTATAGATAAAATATGAACAAATTGTAACTAAATGTGGTACAATCTTTATATTAGAATATTTAAAGATTGAATTTTGAAAGAAGGAAAAAATATGGACTTAAAATCTTTAAAGAGAATTTTAAAAACAGCGTTACCGCCAACGATTTTATCAATGTTGTTACTTATCATAAATTTAAAATTCTTTGGATCTAGTAATATAATTATTGCTACTTATATGACATTAACTTTTATTAGGATGAGAACATATTTAATTATTGAAAAGAATGTGTTTAAACCGTTATTTATACACTTAGCTATTGGTGTATTTGCATCTATAGCAAGTATGGGAGGAGTAGGTGAAGTAATAATTAACTTCTTTGGAATAATTCTATTGGTTTATATTTTAACAGATGATTATAACCCTAATAGTTATTTCCCATATTTAATGGCATTTGTACTTCTTCAAATGTTTCCAGTAACTTTTAAAGAAATTCCTATTAGACTTTGTGGAATTTTTGTATCATATATAATTGTTTATTTAGCTTTGATTATTGTATCACCTAAAGGAGAGGATACAAAGATTCAGGACTTAATAAAGAATGGATTTAATAATCTCTACTTACAATTTAAGGATCTTTATAATGAAAATATAGTTGGAGTTAAAACTGGACAAGTTGAGCTTTTTGATATTTGTAGAGAGCTTAATAGGTTTGTTTATTCAGGAGAAAGAAGAAAATATTATCAAATTATGGTTGCTTTTCAACATATAAATAATTTAATTCATGATTTAGAAAGTTCAGAGGAAATGATTCGTGAGAATAAGAAGGAGTTTAAAAAATTCTATAAACTGTTTAAGTATCTTAGAGATAATTTTAAGAATTATGAATTGTGTCATAGAAAATTAGATGAATTTGAGAGGGAATTTAAGTTTCACAATAAAAATCTTACTTTCTATACGGACCTAGTTTTAAAATATTTATCAGAAGCTATAGAACATTTAAATCTTCATAGATTTAATTTAAAAAAATTCTTAGATTTTAAAGAGAATAAAGAGTATTTTCAAGTTTACAGTAAATATAACTTTAAACTTAATGAATTTAAATTTAGATTTGGCATAAGGATGGCTATAATAGTAACATTATCATTCTTTGTTGTTAGAGTATTCTCTCTTCCAAAGGGATATTGGTTGCCTATGACAGTATTTCTTTTAGCACTTCCTTTTTATGAAGATAGTAAAGCAAGGGTTTATGATAGATTCAGAGGAACTGTTTTAGGGGTTATATTAGCGTTTATATTATTTTCTATTTTCAAAGGTCATGAAATGCATTTTGTTATAATCTTAATCTCAACATTCTTTATGTATGCATTTAAGGATTATGCAACTATGAGCATTTATATAACTTGTTATGCTTTAGCCATAACTACTATTTCTATGAGAGATGGAGAGGCTGTTACATTAAGACTAGCTTATACTGTAATTGCAGCCTTAATAGTATTATTTGCTAATAAATTTATTTTACCTAATAAAAATCGTGTAGAGCTTATAAACATGATAAAAAGACTTTTTACTTTAGATCAAATAATGATTAGTAAGGTTAAAGAAGCATTAAAAGATGATTTTAATGAAATGGAGCTAAGAAGGATTATTTATTCATCTTATCTAATTAGTGGAAGAATACAGATGCATAATGATTCTAATAATAAAAGAGAATGTGAAGAACTTAAGAAGTTTATGTTAGCTAATAGTGAATTCACAACATCCATAATAAATTACGCTGTTGTTTTACATAATTCAAGAAAAGATTCGTTGGATTATGATTACATAAATGAAGGTATAAGAATTATGGAAGAACAATTATCAAGTTTTAATGAGGACTTTCTAGAGAATCATGATATAGTAGGCGAGTCATGCAGTAATATTCAATTAATAAAACATGAGAATAATTATAAGAATTATTGTTTAATAAAATGTGTAGATAGGGTTTATGGAATTGAAAATAGATTAAACACTCTAAAACCTTTAATAAATAATTAAAGGTTTTAAAGTGTTTAATATAATAGTTTTTCATATAATTGGGCAATTAAATATAGGATATTATTTATAAGTCTTATGAATGTAATTTAGAACTTATGGTTATATAAAATGCTAACCATAAGTTCTACTTATTACTTTAAAAAACTTTTACTTATATCCTTTTGTTTTGGTGATTTTAAAGAAAATCTATTAATTAAAATATTTAAAAAGAATACTAGTATTTTATATGAAGTAAATCTTCAGCTTTAGATCCACCTACCTCCCCTAGATAAGATGCATATAGTTCTTTTACATCTTTATTTTCATGAGAGTATCTTACTGGTGAGTTTTTATCAATATTTTCAAGAACCTCTCTGCGTAAATCAATATAGCTCTTTTCTAATTTTGTATTGGTACTTTTATCATAATAATCCATTGAGATGGCATTACTTCTACAAATATTACTGCAAAGAGTACAATGAACACATTTATCTCTAGATACAGAAGCAACATTCTTCGTGTTAAAATCCAAAGCGCCTACAGGACAGTTTTCTATGCAGGTTCCACAGGATATACATAGTTTTTCATTTATATTAACTTCTTTTTTTACTTTAGGAGTACCACCTCCATTTACACATCCTCCTGGACAAGTCATAACCTCAATAAATTCATAATCTTTCCATAGTCCACTATCTAAGAACTTAATAAGGTTTGAGATTCCACTAACAGCAGCAGTTTTTAGTGTTAAATTTTTTGTCTTATAATTGATCACTTTAATTCCAGGGAATTCTTCTAAATCAGTTAATTTAATATTTGACATTTTTTCTATTTCTTCAGGTGTTTCTTTTAAATAATATGATAGAGTTCTTAAGGCACTTCTCAAAAGTCCACCACTACTTCCAAAGATGGCGCCTCCTGATGTAGTTGTATCTAAAAAGTCATCCGGTTCAGTTGATGGAATATTATCTATATTAATTCCTTTTTCTTTTAGAAAGTTTGCATACTCTCTAACAGTAAACACAGCATTTATATCTGAATAATTACTTCTTCCCATGCCACTTCTTGTAGCTTCAAATTTTTTAGCGATACAAGGTTTTATTGATGTAACAAATATATTTTCTGGAGAGAGATTATTTTTTTCAGCAAAATAAGTTTTTATGGTAGTGCCTATCATTTGTTGAGGAGATTTACATGTGGATATGTGTGGTAATAAATCAGGTCTAAATCTTTCAGCCCATTTTATCCAAGCAGGGCAACATGAAGTAAACATAGGAAGAATTCCTTTATTTTTAATTCTTTCTAAGAGTTCATGCGATTCTTCAACTATGGTTAAATCTGCACCAAAGTCAGTTTCAAAAACTTTATTGAATCCAGATAATCTAGCTGAAGTTGCAAGTTTTGATGATACGTCAGTTCCAATTGGTAAATTAAATTCTTCTCCTAGAGTTGCTCTAACTGAAGGAGCAAAAATTGAAATCATATATTTATTTGCCTCTTTTGCAGCAAGAATTTTTTCTTCAGGATTATCTGAATCAATAGCACCAGTTGGACAAAATAGGGTACATTGTCCACAATAAATACAGTTACTCTTATCGAAAGTATCTTGCTTAGGAACTATAACTTTTTTATCAGGACGTGATAATCTTAGTACAGATATTTTAGTTGATTTAGCACAGGTTAAGGCACAAGCTGTACATGCTATACATCGTCTAGGCCTTATATATACAACTTCGTTATTTTGTCTCATATGTCTTTTAATTTTTTTATGTCTTTTACTCAAAACAAGGTTCCTCCTAAAAATATGTTCTTTATAAATATATAGAAAAAAACTTAGTAAAATACTTATTGATGCTAAAGAAAAGGTAATATATTTTATTAAAATAGAGAATATGTTAAAAAAGAGATTAACTTTTTTACTAAATTTAACATATTTAATCTTTTGAAAGCATATATAAATAATAGTTGCTTAAATTTTACATTTTGGCAAGGAAAAGGAGGAGTAGAGGTGAAAGAAATATTAAAGTATGATTGCACAATGACTAGATATGATTTGGATGTTGATATAAAACAAAAGAGCATAAAAAATCAATATATAGATACATTTTGCTTTAACTGTGAAAAAGGATTTAGTGTTAATGATGGGGGTTACTTCATAGTAGATGAACCGTATTGTTCTTTGGAGTGTGTTGTAGAAGCAATAATAAAAGAGATAAATAGTGAGCTAAGAATTAAAAAGTTAGATAGGGAAAGTATTAACTTAAATTATTTATATGAAAGTTCAGCTAAGAAAAGTTTACTTCATTTAAAGAATCATTATAATTTAGACTCTACTCAAAAGGAAAGAATGATAGAATTTGCTAAGGAAAAAGATGCAGAATATTTAATCGACCTTTTAGAAAAAATTTTATACAGTAATGAATCCTAAAAACAAGGAACTTATTTGTCATAACTAAACTAAATATTATTGAGAATAAATAAGATATGAAGACTAAGATTATATTAAACAAAATAAGTTGTTAGCAAAATTAATAGATTTTAATGTAAATTATGATTTAAGCTATAAAAGGAGTATCTTTTAAGGGTACTCCTTTTTCATAATCTAATTCTATATTTGGATAAAATTTTCTATAATAATTATTTAATATAATATACAACTTTTGATTACATTATAGCTATATTTTTTATTTATAATAAATCCAAAAGGGATAAAAATTACTTAGGTGAAAAATATAATTAATATAAATTTTAAGTGAAAAAATTAAGAGGTTAAGGGGATAAGAAATTAGATATGTTTAATATTTTTTCAATTCTAACAAGTATCTTTATGTTGATTAGTAGTACATTAGTGACTATCAATGAGGATGCTTATGAGTCTTTAGAAATGTTTGTAGAAGCATATGAAAGACAATTTGAAGATTTCATATACTTTGCAGATAAGGAGGAAGATGAAAATATATATAATGATTTTATTATTGAAAATAAAGTAGAAAATGAACATGAATTTCCTAAAGAAAATATAAAAAAATTTAAATCACATTATCCAGAAACTGAAGACGAAGGGTATAAAGTATCTTTAGAGGAAGAGGGATTGAAAATAGGTGAAAAGAATACAATAGTAAGAATGTCTTTACCAGATAATATGAATGAAACAATGCATCCTTTATTAGATGTAGAATTTATAACTGATTATGAGGTAGCAAAGGATTTGGAAGATGCTTATTGTTTTTTAATAGGTAAGGATCCTTTAGAAGTGGGAGATATTAATGGAGAATGGCATTTTAATACTATGGTTCTACCAGGTTTTATAGTAAGATATCCAAACTTTTTAAAAATATCAAAGGGAGACTTTAAAGCAGATGTGGCAACTATGTCTTTACTAAGTGACGATGGAGAAAGTCACATAACAATTAGCAGGTATCCATCTGCAAGCAGTATAGAAGAAATATATAATGGATATTCTAAGCAAAGCGATATATCAGAGTTAGGGGAGAATTGGGTTTTTACTTATAGTGAGGATCTATTGAATAATAGATTTAACTATACTGTTTTAGATAGAGGCATGTCAAAGGATTTCTTTGGAGCCTTTCCTAGGGAATATAAAGCTGTCTTTGATGAAGTTATTGAAGAAGGGCGAAATAGTTTAAAGGTTTGCGAAGAATTCCCAAGTTTAGTTAAATAAAATAACATATATCACATATTTTTATTTATTATCTAAGAGAGAAATACAAGAGACACTTAATTTATATTTTTATTATAAATTAAGTGTTTTTATTTTAAGAAATACTATTGTGTTACTAATTTTAAATCGTATATTTGATTAATAAAAAAAATTTTATAAATATCTAATTAAGCTTACGTAAAGAAATGAATGATATAATAAATACGATTCTTAAAGTATTAAATTTATTTGCATAAAAAGCTTTAAAACAATTAAGAATTATTTATTAGAAAAATATAATTAGAGGGAGAAATTATGATAAAAGTATTGCTTGTTGAAGATAATATAAAGATTAGTGAAAATATAGTTGAATATTTTAAAAATGATGTAGAAATAGAATGTGTTTATGATGGTTTAGATGCTATAGAATATTTAAATACATATTATTACGATATAGTTATATTAGATTTGATGCTACCAGGAGCAGGAGGAATGGAGGTATTAAACTTTATTTCAAAGAAGAGATTAAATACCGGTGTTATAGTTTTAACTGCAAGAGAAGAGCTTGGAGATAAACTTAGAGCATTTAATTTAGGAGCAAATGATTATTTAACTAAGCCATTTTATATGGAGGAGTTAAAGGCGAGAGTAAATGTTATATTGAAGAGTTTAGGAAAAATAAAGGATTCTAACATACTTCAGTTTAAAGATATGGAAATAAACATGAAGACAAAGAAAGTTTTTATAAATGACAAAGAATTAGAATTAAATGAGAAGCTATTTAATTTATTAGAATATTTAGTGATAAATAAAGGAGTTGTGCTTTTTAAAGAGCAGCTTTTTGATAATATATGTGGGTATAATAGTGATGCATCTACAGAGATTATAGAAGTTTATATGAGTAGACTCAGAAAACAGTTAAGTCCCTTTGGATATGATAAATATATAGTTACTAAAAGAGGAATGGGATATTTAATAGATGAAAGCGTAGAGGATTAGATAATGAAAAGAAAAGATATATTTTTTAAAACAAAGAGAAGTGTAACATTTATTAGTGCAGGTATAGTTTTTTTCTGCCTTTTAATCTTTGCCATTATAACAATAACTTTATATACATCAAGAGTATTTACTCATGTTGATAATAGTTTGCTTCAAGAAAAAGAAAAGGTGCAAAAAATACTAAATCTTAATCCATATGAGAAACAATTTTTTGAAAGTGGCAAAAATAAGTTGCTTCCTATTCCACCCAATATTATAGTTGTTCAATATAGAGGAGATAGGGTTTATTCAATAAATCCAAATCCTTATTTTGATGAGTATAATCTACCGAATTTGGGAAAAGAATCCTTAAATAAAGTAGAACAAATAACATCAAATGGATATAAATTTAGAGGAGTTACTATAGTAAATAGAGATATTAAAATACAGTTACTTATAAATATTGATTCGGAGGTTCAATCAATAAATCAATTAATTAAAACCATAATAATTGCCTTGATAATATTAATTGGAATTGCTTTAGTTTTATCTCATATTCTCTCCTCAAAGGTTATAAAGCCAATAAAAGAGGCTTATGATAAACAGGTTTTCTTTGTTCAAGATGCATCACATGAGATGAAAACACCTTTGGCTGTTATTAAAGG
The DNA here is from genome assembly GCF_057782475.1 of Clostridium sp. LIBA-8841. Classification (NCBI taxonomy): domain Bacteria; kingdom Bacillati; phylum Bacillota; class Clostridia; order Eubacteriales; family Clostridiaceae; genus Clostridium; species Clostridium sp. LIBA-8841. Next base: position 1,678,109 of record NZ_CM173488.1, read on the forward strand.
AAAGTTAGAGCTTTTAGCAAATTCTTGGGATGATACAATAGAAGAGCATTTTGAACACATATCTAAGATGATGAGTGAAGTTAGAGCTCTCGAAAAATTAAATAGTGATTTATTACTTCTATCAAAAGAAGATATAGATAACAGCATAAATGTTACATCCTTTGAATTAGAGGAATTTATAGAAGATTTAAGTGAATTTTATATAGATTTAGCAGAAATTCAAGATAAGGTTTTCCAGGTTAATAGACCTTTAGAGCCTGTAATGGTAAAGTGGGATTATAGTAAGGTAAAAAGAATGATTATTATACTTATTGAAAATGCTTTTAAATACACAGAGAGTGGAGGAAGAGTAACTTTAAGTTTTCAAGAGATAAATAAAAATATTAAAATAACAGTTGAGGACAATGGTATAGGAATAAAAGAAGAGGATAAAGGGCGTATTTTTGATCGATTCTTTAGAAGTGCAGATGTTAGAGGGAAAAATATAAATGGTAGTGGAATTGGATTAAGTTTATTAAAGTCAATTGGTAAAACATTAGGTGTTGATATAAAGTTATATTCCAAGTATGGAGTTGGAACAAAATTTGAGATTATAATACCTAAGATAGTAAATTAGAGCTTAAGTGAAAAGAATGTTTTTAGAGTTTTAATAAGGTTGTATAGTTAAACAGTTTTTGTTTAACCTATATAACCTTATTTTTATTTAATTAAAGTTTAGAAGTAAAGGAATTAATCTTGAACTTATTATTTTAAAAAAATTTGTATTTTAATAAGTTACTAAATATCACTGAAAGGTGGATAGTAGAGGAATTTATAGATAACCTTAATAATTTTCTATTTGCGTTAAGGAACTATTAAGGTTAACTCTATAAAATAGATTTTGATGAGAGATTGGAGGTGATATTAGTGGAAGAAAAAAAGTTTAGACATGAAATTAAGCATTATATAAATCATTCAGATTATATGGCTATTAAAAATAGATTGGTGCATGTTATGAAAATCGATAAAAATGCTAGCGAGAATAATGAGTATAAAATAAGAAGTCTTTATTTTGATAATTTAAAGGATAAGGTTCTTATGGAAAAAATCAATGGAATAAATCGTAGAGAAAAGTTCCGTATAAGATTTTATAATGATGATCATTCTTTTATTAAGCTTGAAAAAAAATCTAAAATAAATGGACTATGTTCAAAGGACAGTGAATTAATAACTAAGGAAGAATGTGAAAAAATTCTTAAAGGAGATATTGAGTTCTTAAGATATAGTAATAAGGCTTTATTTGTTGAATTTTATTCAAAGATTAAAGGTGATTTATTAAAACCTAAAAGTATAGTTGATTATAAAAGAGAGGCTTATATATATAGATTAGGAAATGTGCGTATAACCTTCGATAAAAACATAAGAACAGGAATATGTAGTACGAAGATATTTGATAATAACTTACCTACAATAGAAGCAATAGATAATAACATAGTTGTATTAGAAGTAAAGTTTGATGAATTCTTACCAGAATTAATACAGGATATTATCCAAACTAATGAACGTAGAGCATCAGCTATTTCTAAGTATGCAGCTTCAAGAATATATGGGTAAGCTTTTAAATTAGGAGGAGAAAATAAATGAATAATCAAGCAATTAATTTCAGCGATATATTTAAATCAAGTTTTATGGATAAAATGACATCTATATCATTTTTAGACATGTTTATAGCAATGGCACTTTCTTTTGTAGTAGGGCTATTTATAATGCAGGTTTATAAAAAAACATTTAAGGGAGTTATGTATTCATCAACCTTTGCTATGTCTCTACTTGCCCTTACTTTAATAACTACATTAATTATACTTGGAGTTACATCTAATGTGGTTCTTTCACTTGGTATGGTTGGTGCACTTTCTATAGTACGTTTTAGAAGTGCTATAAAGGAACCTATGGATATTGCATTCTTATTTTGGTCAATAAGTGAAGGGATAGTTTTAGGTGCTGGTCTTATTCCTTTAGCTATTTTAGGTGCTGTTTTTATAGGAATAGTAATGGTTCTATTTGCTAATAAGAAAATAACTGATAATCCATATATATTAGTAGTTAACTGTGAAAATGATCTTAGTGAAAATAGTGTACTTAACATATTATCAAAAAACGTGAATAAATATTGTGTTAAATCAAAAACTGTTTCACTTTCAAATGGAATTGAAATGACAATAGAGGTTAAATTAAAGAACGTTACTACATCATTTGTTAATGAAGTATCTAAGATAAAAGGAGTTTCAAATGCTGTTTTAGTTAGTTATAACGGAGATTATATGGCTTAAAACATAGGCAAAAGATAAATAGAAATAGGAGAGGGTAAGGATATTCTCTCCTATTTTTAAGTAATAATAAAGCTAACTTTGATTAGGAGGGTGAGTTTAATTGATAAATGAAAAGGTAAGCAAATATATTTCTCTAATAAGTATTTCTTTAGTTGTAATATTTATATTTGTATCAGTGTTTACTATAAAATCGATGAATTACACAGAGGCAGCCTCTACTAAGGAGCAATCTTCTAATATTCAGGATGTTTTGGATAAGAATACTGTAACTGACATAAATATAAAAATAAAAGAGAGTGATTGGAAATGGCTTATTGAAAATGCTACAGATGAGGAATATAGAAGTGCAGATATAACTATAAATGGAGAGACTTTTTATAATGTTGGGGTTAGACCTAAGGGTAATTCAAGTTTATCCTCTGTAGCAAATGATAGTACAACAGATAGATATAGCTTGAAAATTGATTTTGGACAATATGTTGATAGACAAACTTATCATGGCATAAGGAAATTAGCATTAAATAATAATATATCTGATGCAACTTATATGAAAGAAGCAATATCTTATGATATATATAATCTTTTAGGAGTACCCACTCCAGAATATTCTTATTCCAATATAAAGATTAATGGAGAGGAGTGGGGATTATATTTAGCATTAGAAGTAATTGATGAAAGATTTGTTGAAAAGAACTATGGTAAATTAGATGGAAATTTATATAAACCTGAAACTATGGGAGTAGGAGCTAAAAAAGGTGATGGTAACGATAAAAATGCCATGCCAGATATGAAAAATAATCAAGGAAAAGAAGGTGGAATGATGAACCCACCAAATATGCCTAATAATGCTGGAAATAATAATGAGGGAAATAATCCGATGAATATTCCTAATGAAAATCAAATGGCAGAGGGCGATAAAAATGAAGAGAAGGTAGGAATGGGACAAATGCCTTCTATGATGGGTGGAAAAAATAATGAAGGTGCTGATTTAAAATATATAGATGATAATGTAAGCAGTTATTCTACTTTAAGAGATAGTGCAGTATTTAAGAGTACAAAGGATAAAGACTTTGAAAATGTGATTGAAATGATGAAAAGTTTAGAGAATGGAACAGATATAGAAAGTCATTTAAATGTTGATGAAGTTCTTAAATATTTTGCTGTTAATACATTTCTAGTTAATTTAGATAGTTATTCTGGAGGAATGTATCATAATTATTACCTTTATGAAAACAATGGAGTTTGTGAAATAATTCCATGGGATTTAAATATGTCTTTTGGAGGGTTTTCTGTAAATAGTGGAAGTAGGGCAATTAATTTTCCTATTGATTCTCCTGTCACAGGTAATTTAGAAGATGCTCCTCTTATAGGAAAACTTTTAGAAAATAATGAATATAAAGAGAAGTATCATGATTATTTAGAAAAAATAGCAAATGAATATTTTAAAAGTGGAATTTTTAATACCACTGTTACAAAGAATGATAAATTAATAGGAGATTACGTAAAGAGTGATCCTACAGCATTTTATAATTACGAGGAATATAAAAATGCTATTAAAGAATTGTTGGTATTTGGAAATGATAGGACAAAGAGTGTAGAAGCTCAATTAAATGGAGAACAGGTTTCAACTGAATATGGAACCATTACTACATCATTAAATTTACAGGCATTAGGAGAGCAAAATATGGGTAGAAAAATGCCTAATGATAAGATGAATGGAGAAAATTTAGGAAATAATAATGAGAAAAATGATAATGGACAAGACATTCCGCAAGGTGGAGCAGCTTTTAATGAAGGCAATAAAGGAGAAGTCCCTGATAATATAGATAATCCTAATGGTGCTCCTAATAATGAAATTCCTAATATGGCAAAAATGCCTTCACAAGAAAATATACAAAAAGCTATGAATATATTGAATAATAGAGAGTACTCAAGTTTAAGTGAAGAGGAAAAAAATCAATTAACTGAACTTGGAATAAGCGAAGAAAACATAAATATGTTTAAGAACATGCCAAGACAGAATGAAAAAGAAGTTTATCAAACACCATTTAATAAAATTTATTTCATACTATTAGGAGTGCTTTCTTTTATATTATTAATTAGTATATTATTTGTAAGTAAGTATAAAAGAAGAAAATACTAATTTATATTGAAAGAATAACTTTTATAGGTTTTACTAATATATAGTAATATATATTTAGAGTTAAACTACACATTTATGTGTAGTTTTTTATTTTATAAAAACAATAACATATTAAAAATAAAATGCATAGTATGTTATTATAGATATTTTTAAGAAATCTTACGGTTTTAAGTTATCAATTGAAAATAACTATTTAAAAAATCAAGATTATTACTATAAAATATATTAATAGTTAATATCAATTGATAATGAAAGGAGATAATATGGAATCAAGATATACTGAAGCTAATAAAGTAACCGTATTAGCTATAATATGGAATATAATCTTAACTATTATTAAAGTAATTGCAGGTATAATAGGTAAATCTAATGCTATGATAGCAGATGGAGCACACTCAGCATCAGATATTATAACCTCTATAGGAGTACTAATAGGCAATAAGGTAGCTAGTATTCCTAAAGACAAGGGGCATAATTATGGACACGAAAAAGCTGAAACTTTAGTGTCATTTTTATTAGCTATTTTGCTGGTAATTGTGTCATTAACAATAGGATATGAGGGGGTACAATCACTTCTTCATTTAAATGAAGTTCAAGTTCCAACCATTTTCCCTTTAGTTGTTTCAGTTATATCTATTATAATAAAAGAATATCAATATAGAATTACTATAAAAGTAGCTAGAAAAATTAATTCTCCCTCACTTAAAGCTGATGCTTGGCATCATAGATCAGATGCCCTATCTTCTGTTGCGGCTTTCATAGGAATAGGTGGAGCTATATTAGGATTTAAGGCATTAGATCCAATAGCTTCAATAATGGTTGCTGTATTTATAGCTAAGGTTGGAATTGAGATTTTAATAGGAGCAACTAATGAGCTTATGGATACTTCTATTGATGAGGAAAAAGAGGCTGAAATAAAATCTATAGTTGATCAAGTTGAGGGTATTAAATCTTTAAGTGGAGTTAGAACAAGAAAATATGGCCCTATGGCTTATGTTGATTTAGAAATATGTGTTGACAAAGATTTATCTGTGTTTGAAGGACATAAAATTGCTAGTAATTTAGAAACTCTTATACTTAAGAAAATGAAATTTGTTAAAGGGGTCACAGTTCATATTGAGCCTTATATGTAAGTCATAAAAATTAAATGATGAATTAAAGTTTAAAAGGGATAGATCTTTTCTATCCTTTTTTTATTTACTTATAAGAGAGGTAACTAAAAAGTAACTAATTGTTTGAAAAAATATGAATTGATATACTTAAATCAAGTTAAGAAATATTTTTAAAAAAGCTAATTAAAAAATAATATTTAAGTGCATAAATAAGATATGAATCAATACTTATAGTTTGGAGGAATTAATATGAATAAATATGAATACATTATAATTGGATTTGGAAAAGGTGGAAAAACACTTGCTGGATATTTAGGTAAAATGGGAAAAAAGGTAGCAGTAATAGAGAAGTCAGATAAGATGCATGGTGGAACATGCATAAATATAGGATGTATTCCAACAAAAACTTTAGTACATAAAGCAAAGGTTGCCTTATATAAAGAGTTAAATACATTTGAAGAAAAAGCAAGAGAATATAGAAAAGCAATAGAAGATAAAAATGTCTTAATAGAAGCTTTAAGAAATAAAAATTACGGTATGTTAAATAACAATGAAAATATAGACATATACACTGGAACAGCTTCTTTCATATCAAACACAGAAATACTTGTTAAGAGTGAAAAAGAAGAGATAGTTTTAGAAGGAGAAAATATTTTCATAAATACAGGAGCTACTACTATAATACCCAATATACCAGGAATAAAAGATAGTTCTAAAATATATAACAGTACTACAATAATGGAATTGAAAGAACTTCCAAAAGATTTAGTTATAGTTGGTGGAGGATACATTGGTTTAGAGTTTGCATCAATTTATGCAAGTTTTGGATCAAAGGTAACAGTAATAGAGGCATTTGATAGAATCGCTGGTAGAGAAGATGAAGATATATCTGACAGTATAAAAGAAATATTAGAGAAAAAAGGAATTGAATTTTTACTAGGTTCAAAGGTTAAATCTTTTGAAGAAATAGATGAAGAGGTTGAAATTTCTTATGAAAACAACTCAGGTGATTTAAATAAAATCAAAGGAGATGCAGTTTTAATTGCTATAGGTAGAAAACCAAATACTGAAGAATTAAATTTACAAGCTGCAGGAGTTAAATTAACAGATAGAGGAGCAGTATCAGTTGATAATAGATTAAAAACAAATGTTTCTAATATTTGGGCTATTGGAGATGTTAATGGGGGACCTCAATTTACTTACATCTCTTTAGATGACTTTAGAATTATAAAGGATAACTTATTTGGAGAAGGAAAAAGAACTACTGATGACAGAGGAGCTATTCCATATTCAGTATTTATTGAACCAAACTTATCTAGAGTTGGATTAAGTGAAAAAGAAGCTTTAGAAAAAGGATTTGAAATAAAAACAGTTAAATTAGAGGCTAATGCTATTCCAAGAGCAAAAGTTATTGGAGAAACTCAAGGAATGATGAAGGCTATAGTAGATATAAATACTGATGAGATATTAGGTTGTACATTATTATGTGCAGAGTCAGCTGAAATAATAAATACAGTTAGTTTAGCTATGAAGGCTGATGAAGATTATACTTTCTTAAGAGATAATATATTTACTCATCCTACTATGAGTGAAGCTTTAAATGATTTATTTTCATTAGTATAGGATTGTAGTCTATTTTGATAAATATATTATATAAGTAGTCAATAAAATAATTTTTATATAGATTGATGCAAATAAAATCAACAAACCCAAAATGTGTTAAAATTTCTTTTATAAAGCATATAAAGAGCCAATATTTAATAAAATATTGGCTCTTTATAATTATTTTTATATTAACTTAAAGATGTTCTACCTACAGAAGTATTGTCAGACTTTCTATCTCTTAAATCTTCAATAGGATTTTCACAAGTTTCAAATCTATAATCTTGATTATTTTTTGATATGAATTCTGTTATAACCTTATGACTTGGAACACTCGCAACATCAGCATTAACTTTACTTTGGAATTCATGGAATGATGAATCAGATTTTAGTGTGCTTACATCCACATAATCATCTTTTATAGTTGTATTGTTAACAGTGTTTTTTAATATATCTCTAACATAATCTATATTTTCACCTAAAGTTAATAATTCTGGAAAATCTCCATTTGGAATAACTTCTTGCCATTCTTTTTTCTCATATTTTTTAAGAAGTTCAGCTGCGTGATGTAATTGAGAAATCTCTTGAACAAAACCTTGTTCCCATAAACCTTTTATATATGGATCAACTTCAGAATTATAACAAGAATAATATAAATATGCTTCAGTATATTTGTGCATAAGTAAGCTTTCAAGCCATGTACAATTAGGGTCTATAAGACTTCCATAGTGAGAAACATGTTGTTCTTCTATTAATCCGATTTCTTGATAGAGGCTTCTTCCAATATCACTAGTATAAAATCCAGCTATATTCATGTAATAATTCATAGTTTGTTGTTCAGCAGCTGTTATTATTGATATGTTTAATTTAGTAAGAATATCAGCTGTTTTAAAATCAACAAAATTTCTTATGTTATCAGTAGGGCATCTATGTTCAGCGATTGTTGGTCTAGCTGGCATTATTTCTGTGTAATGACCTACTAGTTTTTCGGCCTTAACTCCTTCTTCCATGAAGAGTAAATCTGAATATCTGTATAAATGGTCAAAATCTTCAAGTAGTGCAAAATCTAGTGCTTGTTTTACTTGTTTATTAGACTCTCTTTTAGCAAGCTTTGCAGTTAAATCTACTGCAAGTTGTTCATAACTTATAGTAGTTTCTAGAATAGTCTCATGTGCAGGTCTTAATGAGCCTATTAGCATTTGTTGCTGCTTATCTAACCTTCTAGAAAGTGCAATTTCTCTTCTAAGTTCATTATTTGAGCAATGTCTAGAAAATTGATGAGAAAACCAGTTTGACTCAAATTCAGCTCCGTTCATTAAAATTATTCTAGTTTTGGTGTATGGATCAACTTCACTTTTATTATAAGGCTTTGCAGCGATATTTTTCCAATCTGTAAAATGTGATTGAATTTTTGAACTTTTTTCTAAAAATGGATTCATAATAAATAGTCACTACCTTTCAAATTATAAATACCTTTTTAGTATTTGGAAATTAATACTTGATTATTCATTAAGATCTATAAGTTTTAAAGGTTAAAGTTTAAAATTGAAAATAAATATATTAATTATATTTAAAAAAATTTTTTTCTATAAATTACTTTGTTTTATGTTGAACTGTATTAATAGATAAAAATTAATACAATTTAATTACTATAATATGTTACAATAATGTTAATAAAAAGAAAGTTAGAAATTAAATGGTTTATTCAAGGGGGAGACTAGTTGAGAACAATTATAATTTTAACAAGTATAATTACACTATTTAGTAGTTTAGGTAATTTAATGTTTGGTGGAGATGACGTAAGTTTTATAACTTTTGAAAAAAGTTTAGAAGAGAATGGAGCTTATGATTATAAAAGTCTAACTAAGTTTATTTATGATAAGAATAGGGAAGTTATGGAAAACTCAAATAATATTTCTGAAGATAGTGGTAAAATTAAAAATGATTTTAAAAATTGGATGATAAATAAAGATAATAATAGTAATACTGAGTCCAAAGAAGATAAAGAAAAGATAAGTAAAGACTCAGTAGATAAAAATAATGAGAAGATATTAAGAATCATCACAGAAGAAAATCCTAAAAGATGGAATGATAAATTACGTTTAGAAGAATGGGACTATAAAGAGATAAGAGATTATGATAATACGTATGGATATTTGATGGGGAAAAATCCTACAAGTATAGGAAATTTACATGGTGAGTATGAATATGAAACTGTTATGATTTCAAGTGCTTCAGTTCAGTATCCTAATATATTTATTTTAGATAAAAGTTATGGATTAGAAGATAAGTCTGCACTTTCTTTTAGAACTGAGGATGAACTTATTAGATTTGTTTTAAATAGTAAAGAAAATATAAATGGGTGGACAGCTGAGAGCCTTTACAATGAAGAAACAAAAGGTAGAGAAGTAGTTGAGTCTAAAATAGAAGATAATAAATTTGAGTATTATATGAGATTGGGGAAAGATGGATATTATAAAGTTGCTATTCTAGAGGATGGCATGGTCACATATTTTCTATATGAATTTCCAGATGAGTATAAAAAAGCTCTTAATCCAATGATAGAACAAAGTAAAAAAAGCTTTAAAGTATTTAATGGATATCCATCAGAGATAAAATAGAGATTTATTATTAAAAATAATTAAATTATAAAATACATGATGTAATAGATAATTTAAAGATAAATAAGTTGTGAAATATATTAAATTAATAGTGAATTTTTATTATGATTCAGTAAAATTTAAAGATAGATAACATAATGATATGTTACAATAATGTCAATTAAAAGAAAAAAGTTTATTGGCTATAATTTGGAGGAGAATTTTAGTGTGGGTAATTTCAATTATAACAAGTATAGTTACGTTAATTAGTAGTATTGGGACAAGTTTAATAGGCGGAGGCAATAAGGGTATAACATATGAGTCAATTGAAACCGAGTTAAGAGAAAATGGCATAGAAAATTATAGAGACCTTAATGAGTTTATTAGTAAGAGAATAAATGAAATTATGGAAGAAGAGAATATGCCAGAAATAACTTATGACTTTGAAAATGGTATTTATAAAGATATAAATCCAGCAGAAAAAAGCGAAGATAACAATGGAAAGAAAGAAGAAAATACTGAAGAAATACCAAAGGAAAATAAGTTTAAAAATAATGAAGTTATAGAAAATGAAGAATATGGGGCCTATATAAAAGATGAACATATGAATATTGGTCCTAATAATAAGGTTTTAAGAGTAGTAATGGATGAAAAGCAATCTGGCGGAGCAAGTTTAAGTTTAGAGGTGAATGATTATAATAATTTAAAGGATAATGATAATACCTATGGATACTTAATTGGACCACAACCTATTAGTTTAGGAGATATATATGGAAATTATGAGTATGAAACGGCAATGATAAATGGGACTATGGCTCAGTATCCTAATATATTTACTTTAGATCAAAGCTATTGTTTAGAAGATAAAAGCACTCTTTCTTTTAAAAGTAAAGATAAACTTATGGAATTTTCTTTAAGTAATCGTGAAAATAGTGGAGGTTTTGATGTAAAGAGTTTATATAATAAAGAAACGGGAAATGGAGATGTAACTGAATCAGAATGTGGAGATAATTGGTTTTATATATACTTAGAAAGAAGCGGAGTTGGAAATTATAGTTTTACTGTTTTTGATGGAGATAGAATTAAGAGCTTCGCATATTCATTCCCAGTTCAGTACAAAAAAATGTTTGATCCATTTATAGAACAGAGTAGGAAAAGTTTTTATGTATTTGATGGCTTTCCAGAACTAAAATCTTAATTAAATTTTTAAACTAAGTAAAAGTGTTATGTGGGTTCATAAGTTTTAACCTTACATAGCACTTTATTTCGTTATAAGTAAGTTTTAATAAGCTATCTATTAAATTTTAATTATTGGCTAAAAATCAACATTCCTCTAAAACATAGCCTAATTATTAAAAAATAATTTGCAACCTTTTTAGGAGGAAGTTTATCTAATAAGTGAAAGAGGTCTTAAGGAAATAAATTTTAAAAGATTATTAAGGGGGAATAGCTAAAAATGCAAGAGCTTATAGAAAGGGCTTTAGGTGGAGAACAGGAAGCTTTTATAGAGATTATAAACAAATCTACAGAACAGATGTATAGAATAGGTAAATCTATATTAAAAAATGATGAAGATGTTGGGGATGCAATGCAAGAAACCATAATGATAGCTTATGAAAGGTTAAATACTTTAAAGGAGCCGAAGTTTTTTAATACATGGTTAATTAGGATTTTAATAAATCGATGTAACTATATTTTAAATAGGAACAAGAAAATTATTTCTATAGATGATATTAATGCTGTTAGTTATAAAGAAAAGGGAATAAGAAATTTAGAACTTAACGAAGCCATAAATCAGTTAAAAGAGGATTATAGAATTGTCATAACACTTTATTATATTATGGGATTTAGTGTGAAGGAGATTTCAGATATTTTAGATGATAAGGAAGGAACCATAAAGTCAAGGTTATGTAGGGCAAGAAACGACTTAAGAGATTTTTATGGAGTTAATAAGGGGGTAAAGTAGATGGATAACTTAGAAAAGAAATTATTAAATTTAAAAAATGAAAATATAGAAGTTCCAAAAGTTGTTTTAGATAAGGTTAACCTAGCTTTAAATGATATAAGAGAAAAAAATAGTGAAAAAGACCAAAGTAAGTTATCAAGTGAATATATATTTAGTAAAAAAGATAAATTAGAAAAATTAGAGTTAGACATAAAAGATAATAAAGGTTTAAATGAAGAGTGTAATATGAGTTCTGATGAAACTCATAAGAACATAATATATATGAAAAGCAAAGAGAGAAAAGGTAAATCAAATAAAAGAAAATATATAGCTGTAGCAGCAGGATTAACTCTTACTACTTTAATAGGATTATCAAGTCCAGTTAGAGCAACCATTAATAAGTTATTTTTCAATAATCCTGGAATTGAAAGTGCAATAAACAACAATTATATTCAAGAAATATCAAATGAAGGGATAGTTACTGATGATTTTAATATGAAGTTAAATAATGTTTTAGTTGATAGTAGTCATATAATTTTAGAATTTGAGTTAGATGTAAAAAATGCTAAGAATCTTTTAAAACTAGACAGTGAAAAGATTGATGTTTATAATGATATATCCTTATACACTGGAGATGGAGAAATAATTTCTGAAGATGGACAGAAGGGTGCAATTGGAAGTATTGATTATACCTTTGATAATAGTAAAGCAAGTGAAGGAAAGCTTTACTTAAGAACTTTATTTGAGTCAACAGAAGGAAAAATTCCTAAAATGGATGAGCTTAAAATAAAGTTTAATAATATAAACTTTAGAAACTTAACTACAGATAATCTCATTTATAGTTCAGAATTAAATTGGAATTTAACTGTTAATTTAGATGATAAATTTACTCAAGTTAATGAGATACAATATTCATTTGAAAATGAATTACCTAATATAGTTATTCATGAGGCTAAGGCTATACCAACAGGATTATTTTTAAATTTCGATTATTTAGCACCAGGTCATGATGAAAATATATTGTGGGCTATGAAAGTTATAGATGAAAATGGGAAAGAGTATAGGATGAATGGAGCTAATATGGAATCTCTAGAAAATGGAGGAGATAGGTTAAGTGGAACTTTTGATGGAATAAGCTCCTTTGATAATGTGGAGAAATTCACATTGGAGATTAAAAATCCAGATGGAAAGACCATAGATAAGGTTAGGTTTTTCAAAGAAAAATAAATAAATGATTTCAATTGTTTTATAATACTTATAATTAAAAATTAAGTTTAGAAAAGTATGTGTATTTAAAGAGAGAATAAAAGAAACCCAAAGGCAAGTTACTTTTTCACCTTTGGGTTTTTTGGTCTATGATTGAACTCTTTATAAGCTTTATAAAAGAAAGCATAGAAAAAAGCAAATGAATAGGAAAATATTAAAAGTATAATTGCTTTTATAAATAGTTTAAAGCTTAAGAAATAGGTTAAGTGGAGAGGAATCTATAAGTATGATAGAATAATTCTATAAAAGTTGAGGAGGGGAATGCCTTTGAATTTAGAAATTTTAATGAAAAACTTAGTAAGGCGAACTTCCAGTTTTACTAGAGAACAAGGAAAAAAATTAATTAAGGAAGCATACATAAAAGATGTTAAGGGAAAAAGCATAGATGGAGTTTATCATATTTATGGAAGAGTATTAAATGACGATAAAACCTGGGATTATGATACTCACTTAAAAATAAATATGAAAAGCAATGAGATTATTGGAGTTAACTGTAGCTGTGAAACCTTTAAGGAGAATAGTAAACAGGTAAAAAATTATGTGTGTAAACATATATCAGCAACTGGAGATGCTTTTTATTCTTTAGCTAAGAAGAAGATTAAAAGTGAAAATCCAATAGATAAGAAGGAAAACAAATTGACTAAAGAGGAAGATAAAAGTAAGGAACAACAAGAAAAGAGATTTCTTTCTTTAGATATAAGTATTAAGCACATGGTAAAAGAGGGAATTCAATTGTTTAATTGCGAGTTTAGAATAGGAGTAGCAACCTCTAACTTAATATTAGATTTAAAAGATTTCTTATATAAAAATAGCTTAAAAAAGCCTTTGAAATTTAATGAAGGTTTTACCTATGATCCTCTGAAGGATGACTTTTTGGAAAATGATAAAAGGATAATTCAGTTTATTGTGGACAACGGTAACATGATAAATGGAAGATATTTAAGGCTTAGACAAAATAACTTAAAGGACTTTCTTAAGTTAATTGATGAAAAAAAGAAAATAAATTTTAATTTTAATTCAATTAACTATGAGATTAAGGTTAAAAAGGAAAATGTTCCAGTAGCCTTAACTTTAAAAGAGGGAAAGGAAGGATTTATATTAAGTCATCATAAGAAGTTTCCTGTGATTTTAAATAATACAGGAGATGTAATGTTTTTTGATAGGAATTTATATCTTCCGAGAAAAAGACAGTTAGAACACTATATCCCAATATATAAGTTGTTTTTAAAGAATAATACAATTACATATAAGAAAACTTTAGAAAACTTAAAAAATCTTTTAGAAGAATTAAAAAATATAAGTAAGAATATAGTTCTTGATGAAAATGTTAAAAACTTTAAGGAAAAGCTTATGAAAACAACCTTTTACTTTTACAAAGATAAGGAAAAGATTTATTGTAATGTAAAGATCGACTATTGTGGCTATATAATTGATTTGATAAGAGATGAAAAGGATAAGAGTTTCTTAAGAGATTTAAAAAATGAAAAATATATAGAATTTCAACTTGAAAGATTTAAATTTATAAAGAGAGAAGAGGATTTCTATTTTATTGGTGATGAAGAGGGAATATATGAGCTTTTCTCAAAAGGATTTAAGAAATTAGGAGAGCTAGGAGAGGTCATATTATCTAAAGAACTACAGGAGTTTAAAGTGCTAGATTCATCTTTTATATCATCAGAGATTTCAGAGTTTTCAAATTTCTATAAGCTAAAATTTGATTTTGGAGATTTTGATATACAAGAATTTAGAGCAAGTATAGATGCTATGAAAAATGGTGAGAGATTTTATAAGACTAAGAAGACTTACTTAGACTTAGAAGAACCAGGTATAGTACATTTCTTAAATATCTTAGAGGATTTAGGATTAGAAAATATAAGTAATAATGAAATTAATATTGATAAAAGTAAGGTTTTATATATACAAGAAAAACTAAAAGATAGAAATCTATCTTTTATAAAAGGTGGAAATGTTCTTCAAGAAATAGTAGGTAAGCTCTTAAATAAAGAGTTTAAGAGAAAACTTGTTCCAAAAGCTTTAAATGCAGAACTTAGAACTTATCAAAAGGAAGGATTTAAGTGGATTAATGAAATTACTGATTTAGGATTTGGAGGAGTTTTAGCAGATGATATGGGGCTGGGTAAAACACTTCAAATAATAGCATTTTTATTATCTCAAAAGAAAAGTAAAAGCATAGTAGTTGTTCCAACTGCAGTTATATATAATTGGATGGACGAATTTGAAAAGTTTGCACCTAGTTTAAAGATTGGATTAGTTCATGGAAGCAAGGCAAGAAGAGATAAGGTTTTAAATGACTTTAAAAGAAGTCTTGGTATTAAATTAGATAACATGGATTTTTCATCAAAGTCTTATGAAAGATATGATGTTTTATTAACTACATATGGAACTTTAAAAAATGATGAAGAGGCTTATGAGAATTTAAGTTTCGATTACTGTATAATAGATGAGGCTCAGAATATAAAAAATCCAACAGCGCAGGCTACCGTATCTGTGAAGAAGATAAAATCAAGATGTAATATTGCCTTAACAGGAACACCAATAGAAAATAATTTAATGGAGCTTTGGTCAATATTTGATTTTGCTATGCCTGGATATTTATTTACTAAAGAAAGGTTTAGAGAGCGTTTTATCTTAGATGAAAATAATTTAGATGAATTAAAATCATTAATAACTCCATTTATACTAAGAAGACTTAAAGAAGATGTTTTAAGTGAACTTCCAGAAAAATTTGAAAAGAAATACTTAGTAGAAATGAAAGGTAAACAAAAGCAAATATATAATTCATATGTAAAAGCAATAAAAACTCAATTAAATGAAAGTAAAATAAACGGAAAGAGTGCACAAGGGAACATAAATCTATTTGGCTATTTAATAAAGTTAAGAGAAATTTGCTTGGATCCTTCAATAGTTATTCCAGAGTACACTGGAGGAAGTGGAAAACTAACTGTAGTAAAAGAAGTTGTTAAGGATGCCAGTGAGGCTGGTAAGAAAATTTTATTATTTTCTCAGTTTACTTCAGTATTAAAGAAAATAGAGGATGATTTTAAAAGAGAAGGTATCTCTTATTTATATTTAGATGGAGGAACATCGGCTAAAGAAAGGGTTGAAAGAGTAAAGAAATTTAATGAAGATGAGAATATAAAAGTATTTCTAATATCTCTAAAAGCAGGAGGGGTAGGACTAAATCTAACTTCTGCAAGTGTAGTTATACATTTTGACCCATGGTGGAATCCAGCGGTGGAAGATCAAGCTACAGATAGAGCTCATAGATTTGGACAAGAAAATAGAGTAGAAGTAATAAAGTTAGTAGCAAAGGATACTATCGAAGAAAAGATAGTATTAATGCAAGAGGATAAAAAAGAGCTTATTCAAAGTTTAATGGATGGTAAAGCGATGGATGGCAAAGGATTAAAACGTCTTACTGAAGAAGAAATAGCTAAATTATTTGAATAGAGTTTAAAATAAGAAAAAAGCTAAGGTAATTTAAATTACCTTAGCTTTTTTCTCTAATCGTACTGATTATCTGTAGTTGGTGGCAAACCAAGTTAGAGAGTTTAAAGAAATAAGTTTAAAGTATAAAATTTAAGCTTATTTATCCATAAAAATCATCCAAGTTATTTTTAAAGCAAAGAAGGTTGTTTACTCTAAAAATACAATATAAAAACAGGCTAACAGAAAATCCGAAAAATATTTTATAGTATAACCATACGTTCCTAAAGTATGTTATTAAGTTTTAAATATACTATACTTACATTATAAACTAATATTCCTAATATATAAACTATTTTTTAAATTTTGGTTAAAGTAAATATTTTTACTATTGAAAAAAAGGAGAATTTTGATAAAGAAAATATATAAGTTCCTATGATAATGAATTCTTTAGGAGAAGAGTTAGACATAATAGGTTTAAATGTTGAGGTGAATTATCAGAAATAGTTTTTAAGTAAAATTATCTTTAAAAGTTTAATTTTAAAGATATTTAATTGGTTAAAAATATTAATTGCTTCTGCTATAATTAATCAGATGAACTAAAAACATAAAGTACATAATAAATTGAATTTTGGAAAGGATGTTTATAATTAATAATGAGAATAAACAAGCTTTTTAGCAATTTTGGAATATGCTCTAGAAAAGAAACTAATAGAATTATTAAAGAAGGCAGAGTAATTGTAAATGGAAAGCCTTGTATTGAAGGACAATGGGTTGAACTAAGTGATGAAATACTTTTAGATGGGAAACCATTAGTTCCAAGAGAAAAAATTTATCTAGCACTTAATAAGCCTGTAGGCGTTGTATGCACAGCGGCAGAAGAAGTTAAGAATAATATAATAGATTATTTAGGAATAGATGATTATGTCTTTCCAATAGGAAGGCTTGATAAGGACTCACAAGGACTTATTATTTTGACTAATGATGGAGATTTGGCAAATCAAGTCTTAGCAGCGGAGAATAATCATGAAAAAGAGTACATGGTAACATTAGACCAACCTTTTTATGATGATTTTATAGAAAAGATGGAAAATGGCGTTGAAATATTAGGACAAGTAACAAAACCTTGTAAAGTTAAAAGAATAAATGAAAATACCTATTCTATAATATTAACTCAAGGATTAAATAGACAAATAAGAAGAATGAGTAAGGTTTTTGGCTTTAATGTAGTTAAGTTAGAGAGAGTTAGAATTGTTAATATAACTCTTGAGGACATAGAATATGGAAAGTGGAGATATATAAGCAAAGAAGAAATTGAAGAGCTAGAAAAGCTTATAAAGTAGTTAAGGAGACAAATATCATAGCAGATGGTATTAATAATGATTTATAAAAATAAGTTTTAGGAGTTGACATTTTAATTTTTATTGCATAGAATGAAACTAACAACGGAATATAAATCGGTAGGTGAGGTTACCACCGGGATACGGATTGCTGCCGCGGAGTAGTGGAGACACTATGAGAAGGTTAGCAGGCTATGTCGAGAAAATAAGGCATAATCTAATGCAATTTCATTGCCCGGTGAAGCTAAAGCTTGAACGATATCGTGCTTAAGCGCTTTTATTGTGCTTATGACTTTGTTTTTGCGTGAATTTAATCCTTACCTGATTTTAGGTAAGGATTTTTTATGTTTAAAACAAATCTATTTAAATTTATTTAAGAAAGAAGAGGTGGTAGTAATGGACACGGGAAGTAGTGGAGGCATAAAACCTGACGGGCGAAGTATTTTTTATGAAAAATGTTTTAAGAATATTCCTGTGGTTATTCTTACTACCATTTTTCGAGAACTTAATATAATTGAATAGAGTAAAAGGATACTTTTGTCCTGTTTAATGTCTTTACTTCCTAAAAAATTTCTTCAAAAGAATTAGGAGGTAAGAATTATGAAGAAGAGAACAGAACAAAAAGTTATAAATGAAGTTTTAATGAATGAAAGATTAATAAGAGCAAGCAAAATGAGCTCAGAAAATCTATTAAAAGAAATGGGAACCTCTCTAAGTGGTTATAGTGATAAAGAGGTTGAAAGAAGAATTGATAAGTATGGTGAAAATGTAATTTCACATGAAAAAGGTGATTCAGTATTTAAAAGACTTTTTGAATCCTTTGTTAATCCTTTTACAGTTGTACTTTTTATTCTTGCAATAATATCAACATTTACAGATATAATTTTACCAGCACCAAGTGATAGATCTTATAGTACAGTAGTAATAATAGTTACAATGGTTACTATTAGCGGGATGTTGAAATTTGTGCAAGAAAGTAGATCAAATAATTCTGCTGAGAAGTTAAAAGAAATGGTAAAAACAACAGCTACAGTTGAAAGAGTAGGTAGAAAAGAAGTTGAGCTTTCAGAAATTGTACCAGGAGATATAGTATATTTATCAGCCGGAGATATGATTCCTGCTGATGTAAGAATAATTTCATCTAAGGATTTATTTGTTAGCCAAGCTTCATTAACTGGTGAAAGTGAACCAGTTGAGAAATATGGAGAAGGAGTAACTTCTGATTTAACTAATCCCTTAGAAAGTACAAACTTAGGATTTATGGGAAGTAACGTAGTAAGTGGCTCAGCAATTTGTATTGTTTTAGCAACTGGAGATTATACTTACTTTGGATCTATGGCAAAGACAATTACAGAAAAGAAGGTTGTTACTAGTTTTGAAAAAGGAGTAAATTCAGTATCTTGGCTATTAATTAAATTCATGATGTGTATGGTGCCAGTTGTATTCTTTGCAAATGGATTAACTAAGGGAGACTGGGGTGAATCATTCTTATTTGCATTATCAGTTGCGGTAGGATTAACTCCAGAAATGTTACCTATGATTGTGACAACAAACCTTGCAAAAGGTGCTGTTAAGATGGCAAAGAAAAAGACTGTTGTGAAAAGTTTGAATTCAATACAAAACTTTGGAGCCATGGATGTACTTTGTACAGACAAGACAGGAACTTTAACTCAAGATAAAGTTGTATTAGAATACCATCTTGATATTCATGGAAATGAGGATGAAAGAGTTCTTAGACATGCATTTTTAAATAGCTTTTTCCAAACCGGACTAAAAAACCTTATGGATATAGCTATATTAAATTATGCTAATAATGCAGAATTTAGTGATTTAGAGAAAAAGTACACTAAGGTTGATGAAATACCTTTTGACTTTAATAGAAGAAGAATGAGCGTTGTAATAAAGGATAAAGAAGGAAAAACTCAGCTAATTACTAAAGGAGCAGTTGAAGAAATGTTAAAAATATCTTCACATGTAGAATATAAAGGAAAAGTTGAAGTTTTAACAGATGAAATAAGAAAAGAGATACTAGCTACAGTTGATAGATTAAATAATGAAGGAATGCGTGTAATTGCGGTTTCACAAAAAAATAATCCTTCTGTAGAAGGTGTTTTCTCTGTAAAGGATGAATCTAACATGGTTCTTATGGGATATCTTGCCTTCTTAGATCCACCAAAGGAGTCTACATTATCTGCAATTAAAGCTCTTAATGAAAATGGAGTATCAGTAAAAGTTTTAACAGGAGATAATGATGGAGTTACAAAGTGTATTTGTAGACAAGTTGGAATGGAAGTTGAAAATATTCTTCTTGGTTCTCAAATAAGTGAAATGAGTGATGAACAATTAAAGGTTGAAGTAGAAAAAACTAATGTTTTTGCAAAGCTTAGTCCACAACAAAAGGCTAGAATAGTTAGAGTGCTTCGTGAAAATGGACATACTGTTGGCTTTATGGGAGATGGAATTAATGATGCCGCAGCAATGCATGAATCAGATGTAGGGATCTCAGTTGATACAGCAGTTGATATTGCAAAGGAATCTGCAGATATAATTCTTTTAGAAAAAGACCTTATGGTATTAGAAAAAGGAGTTATTGAAGGAAGAAGAACTTTTGGAAATATAATTAAATATATTAAAATGACAGCAAGCTCTAATTTCGGAAATATGTTTTCAGTGGTTATAGCAAGTGTATTCTTACCATTTTTACCAATGCTACCTATTCAAATTTTAGCTTTAAATTTGATCTATGATATATCTTGTATTTCAATTCCATGGGATAACATGGATGAAGAGTATTTAAGAAAACCTAGAAAATGGGATGCCTCTTCAATTGGTAAGTTTATGGTTTGGATAGGACCTACAAGTTCAGTTTTTGATATAGCAACTTTTATTATTATGTTCTTCATAATTTGTCCAAGCATTGCTGGAGGATATTATGGTGAACCAGGAGTAAATAATATATTATTTATTTCAGTATTTAATGCAGGATGGTTTGTCGAAAGCTTATGGTCTCAAACACTTGTTATACACATGATACGTACACCAAAGCTTCCATTTATACAAAGTAGAGCATCACTTCCAGTGTTAGCTATTACAACTTTAGCTATTATCGTTGGAACAGTAATTCCGTATACTTTTTTAGGAACATCATTAGGGATGACTGCGTTACCATATACTTATTTCCCTTGGTTATTAGGAATAGTAATATGTTATATGGTTCTTGCAACAATAATGAAAAATGTCTTTAGAAAACATTATGGTGAATTACTTTAATTTATAATTAAACAATTAGAGCAAAAAAATATTAAAACCATATAAACTTTTTAAGTTTTATATGGTTTTTTATTATGTAAAAAAATATAATTTAAAGAGAAGGGGGTAAAAGTCAATGAGAGTAGAATTTAGACAAGAAAAAGGAAATAAAGGACTTTGGAATATTATATTTATTTGTTTTGTTATATGGTCTTTAAGTTCAGGGATTGGAAGAATATTTTATATAGAGCTTATAGGAAAAAGTAATATAGGAGAAATAGTATCTATTGATCAGAGAACGGCAAGATCAAAAGGGAGAAGTTATGAAGTTTTTACTCCAGTCGTTAGAGTAAATGATGATGGAGAATTATTTGATGTTGTAGCAGTATTCAATAGTACAAGTGGAGATTTACTTGATCCAATTGGGACAAAAGTAAAGGTTAAATATTTAGAAGACGATAAAGCAATTTTTATAATAAATGAACCAGAATATTTAATTAAAGAGGTTTTACCGGTGTTAAATTTTATTTGTTTTGCCAGTTTTGCTTATATGCTTAATTTATTAAGTTTTGATTCTACATGGAAGAAAAGACTTAATTTTAATATAAGTAAGGAGAATAAAATAAAAGTTATATTACTTGGGATACCAATTTTACTAGGAATAGTATTAAATCTATATTATCAATTTGTAGTTAAGAATTTTTCAATAATAAATTTTAATAGTGTATCATTTATTCTAAATATAATATTTTTAGTTTTTTACTTATTTGTTATTTTCAAATTTATAAGATTAAATAAATAAAATAAAAAGAGTTATGAAAGATTTAGTATTTCATAGCTCTTTTTTATTAAAAAATATATAAGTTTTATATATTTTAAGGCATTAAATGAGTAATTTTAAAATAATATATGTAAGATATCTATTAAGTTAAGTAAATAATAAAGAAAAAATATAAAGTTTTATATTATAGTCAGAATAATCTATAGTTCTATTGTATTATTATATAAATAAGATACGATTATTAAAAGCGTATATGGAGTGTATTGAAGTAATATATATTTAAGAGGTGATTCGTTATGGATATGTTATCAAGAAGTATAAATAATAAAGTAGTTATTGTAACTGGAGGAACTAGAGGAATAGGCTTTGCTACTGTTAAAAAATTTCTTGCTCATGGAGCCAAGGTTGCTTTATGTGGTTCTAAAAAGGAAACTGTTGATAAAGCTTTAAAAGAAATAAATGAAATTAATCCTAACTATGAAGTTATGGGCTTTTATCCTAATTTATTAGAAATAAGTGAAATACATGACATGGCAAATATAATTTTAGAAAAATGGGGAAGAATAGATATTCTTATAAATAATGCTGGTGTAAGTGATAATAGACCAATATATGGTCAAAGTGATGAGGATTTTTCTAAAATTATGGATATCAATGTTCAAGCTGTATTCAACTGTACAAACGTTGTAGCAAAAACAATGAAAACTCAAAAAGAAGGAGTTATTTTAAATACAAGTTCAGTAGTGAGTTTATATGGTCAAAGAACAGGAGTTGGATATCCAACTTCAAAATTCGCAGTAAATGGATTAACTAAATCTTTAGCAAGAGAGCTTGGAAAAGATGGTATAAGAGTAAATGCAGTAGCTCCTGGAATAATCGCTACAGATATGGTAGCTGCTTTAGATAAGAAGTTAATAGAAGAAATAGCTAAGAATATTCCATTAGGAAGGGTTGGAGAGTCTGAAGATATAGCAAATGCTTTTTTATTTCTAGCATCTGATATGGCTAGTTATATAAGTGGAGAGATATTATCAGTAGATGGAGCTGTGGTACTTTAATATGTATTTATAAGCTTTCTATATAAAATAAGATTTAATGTTGAATGTTATAAAACAATTAAGAGTGTTAAAGTAAAGAAATAGATACAATATAAAAAATAAAATTAAGGATGCTTGCTTTAGAGCAAGTATCCTTAATTTTTATAATCACTTAACTAAAACAAAATTTAATCTAAAGATACTAATGAATCCATTATAAACTTTTCAGTTGTTATCTTCCATTCTTCTACCATTTCTAAATTAATCTTTTTAGCTATTTTGGCAAATTCTTTAATGTTTAAAAGCTGTTCCTCTAGAGTTCCATATTTTAAAACTATACCAGCATAGTATAATGGTAGTCTTGCTTCTTGAACTCTTAAGAATAAGGTTTCATTATATTTTGTTTTTTCATATGCTTTATCAAAAAGATCATTATATTTTTTATATAAATCAAAGGAAAGATAGGTATCTTTAGCGTTTTTAGGACCATTAAATATATCTAACCTTTCATTAAATTTTTCTTGAGCATCATGAAGGAGTTTTATATATTCTAGGATAGAAGGTGACGCTTCTTTATAATATTTATCACAAAAATCCTTCATATGATAAAACTCGTCACAATTGGGATTCCAAGCAAGTTTAGCTAGCATGTATCCACGAAGTTTTGAGAATTCTCCTCCAATCTCTCTATTACACTGGCTAAATAAAAGTTTAAGATTATTTTTAACGAAGTATCGCATATTAGGTCCTAAAGTTCCTAAATTTGGAAAAGGACTAACTAAATTAGCAAATTGTATATTATAATCCCAAAGAGAGATGTTAGGGCAGATTTTTGACCAAGCTAAAAGCTCTTCTCTAACTTCTTTATTAGAGGGATCACTTTCTATAGGGAGACCTCTATTTGCTTCAATGTTACAAAGCATTATGTGAACATTAGAAGCTGGACGAGTATGCTTTGGAGGTTTTCTAGAATACCAATAGGCTAATGTTGAAATAATCTTATTAGGAAATTCATTAGCAACCTCATTTACAAAGTCTAATATTGATCCCATCTGACTTTCATCATAACCATCTTTTGCAGCACATTCTGGACAACGACAATATAGGTTATCATCATTTTGGCTCACAGACCAATACTTACATTCAGGTCTTTCCTCTATAAATCTTTTTAAATTTTTCTTTATTATTCTTCGTACATTAGGGTTGCTTAAACAGGGCTCTCCCTTAGGGGTTCTTTTACCATCTATTAATGCAAAATATTCTGGGTGTTTATCGAATAAATCATAAGGCAATAGTAACTGAAATGAATGACACCAAAAGCCCCAGCTTTCATGCATTTTACTTGTATTCATCTTCAATTTTTCTGCGAAAGTAGGGTTTTCAAAATCCTTGTAATAAACTTCACGATAGTCTATTGGAGGATTAAATGAATAGGGAGCAAAATTAATATCTAAGGTTTCTATTTTAGGTATAAATTCATAATCACAACTATAAAAACCACAACCTACTATTTGTTCTAAAAAATCATAAACGGAATATACAAAAGCTTGTTCATTTTTAGCTTTAAAATAAAGTGTGCTTTCTTCAATATTATATGAAAAGCCATTTTCATCATTTGAGTTATCTAATATAAATAAAATTTTAGGTTTACTACCACTAAAAATATCCTTTGGAATTTCTTCTAGATCAGAATTTATAGTGTATAAAGGTAATTTAACTTCTGTAATAAGCTCTAGGTAATTATTTAATATTTGTGAGGCTCGGTTACTTTCTCTTATTGAAAAAATTGATGCTAAAGGTTTTGAATTCTTAACAATTATCATAATAATCTTCTCCTAAATAAAGATGTTTTACTAATTTTACTATTAAAATTAGAGAGAGTAAATTGTGATTTCCTATCAATTTTTCATTTAATAATTTTCTAACTTAAATCTAAATTTTAATTTTGTAATATTAACTTGTAGATAGAATATGAGAGAGAACTTTCTAAAGTAATAGAAAAATATATACATCAATATTAATTAGAAGCATAAATGATGAGGAAATTAAAACATTTATAAATATTAAAAAGATATATATGTATTTATCTTTTTAATAATCTTTAAAATAAGTTTACCTCCATAAATTGGTTTATGAAATCCTAATATTATTTTGACATATAAATTCAAATTATTTTTAGATAAGTAATTTGAATCTTACATAGTATTGAGAGTTTAAGGGAATAAAAAATAAATGAAAGAATTTAAAAGGAGACTAGTGTAATGAAAAAATCAAGGTTAAATTTTACTTATGTTATGTTAACTATAGCTGTTTTACTTGCGGGATATTTGTTTTTCCCTGAAACAAAAGAAGCTATAAAGATGATAGAAGTACAAAATGTTGAAAATACTATTATTCCTAAACCTCTAAGTTATGAGAAAAAAGAAGGTGCATTCAAGATAGAGAATGGGCTACCTATTTATGTTAAAGGAAAGAATAGTGATGAGACCGAGGAACTTTATAAGATAGCTGAAGGATTTGCTAATCTTTTAAAAGGAATAAGTGGATTTGATATTAAAGTTTTGGAAGGTGAACCTACTAATGAAAAAGCTATTTTTTTCACTACTGTAGGTAATAACGAAGATTTAGGAGATGAAGGGTATAAAATAAATTCATCTGAGAATAAAGTCGAAATAATTGCTAATAAGCCTCAAGGAGTTTTTTGGGGAGTTCAAACCTTAAAACAAATGTTACCTTCTGAAATTACAAAAAAATCAATGGTAACTGGTGTGGAATGGAATATACCGGCATCTACTATAACAGATAAGCCAGAATACGGTTATAGAGGACTTATGATAGATGTAGCAAGACATTTTTTTACTATTGATGATTTAAAGCGTCAAATAGATTTAGCATCTCAATATAAAATAAACAAACTTCATCTTCATCTAACTGATGATCAAGGATGGAGAATAGAAATAAAGAAGTGGCCTAACTTAACTAAGATAGGAGGATCAACTCAAGTTGGTGGAGGAAAGGGAGGATATTACACTCAGGAAGAATTTAAGGATTTAATAAATTATGCATCAGATAGATACATAGAAATAATTCCTGAGTTTGATATGCCGGGGCATGTAAATGCAGCCTTAGCTTCTTATGGATTTTTAAATCCTGATGGAAAGAAAAAACCACTGTATACAGGAACTTCAGTAGGCTTTAGCACATTTATGACACATGATGAAAAAACTTATGAATTTATTGAAGATGTAATAAGAGAATTAGCTGCTATCTCACCTTCTAAATACCTACATATAGGAGGAGATGAAGCTGATGCTACTAAGAAAGAAGATTATGATTATTTTGTAGGAAGGGTTTCAAAAATAGCTCAAAAATATGATAAAACTCCAATAGGATGGGATCCAATAGATACTTCACCTAATATAGACTCTAATACAGTTCTTCAAAATTGGAAGGATTCTAATGAAGCTGCTAGGAAGAAAAATATGAACATGATTATTTCTATTGCTAAAAAAGCTTATTTAGATATGAAGTATAATAAAGATACTCCTTATGGGTCAGATTGGGCTGGATATATTTCAGTTGAAGATGCATATAATTGGGATCCTACAGAATTTGCTCCTAAGAATTTAATTTTAGGTATAGAAGCACCTTTATGGACAGAGAGAATTTCAACTGCGGAACAAATGGATTATATGATATACCCAAGATTAATAGGATATTCAGAGATAGGATGGACACCAAAAGAATCTAGAAATTGGGATGAATATAAGAAAAGGTTAAAAGCTCAAGAGCCTAGACTTAAGAACCTAGGAGTAAATTATTTTAATGATCCTACTATTTTTGAAAACAAGTAATTAATATGACAATTAATATATAGTTTTGCTGAGAGTTTTCAATTTAAATTAAAAAGATTATTTATAATGAACTATGGAATTTTTACTAATTCCATAGTTTTTTATTATATATACAATTGAATTAGTTAAAAAGTAAAAATAAGTTATTAAAATGAACAAATTGTTAACAGATTTTATTGGAAAAGACAATAATTTTATAATATATATTTAATATTAAAACATATGAAGTTTGATTTATATATCTAATAGTTTTAAACTTATTATAAAATAATATAAGTTTTTACAAAAGAGGAGTTCTTGGTAGAAATCTTAATCTTTATAATACAAATATACTTAAGTTTACTTTGTAATCTAGTATAAAATGAAAGGTTGGATTTAAAATGGATATTTCGCAGATAGGAGTTAGGATACTGCTATCTATAATCATAGGTGGTTTTATTGGTTACAATAGAGAATATGAAAATAGGCCAGCTGGGTTTAGAACTCATGTTTTAGTGTGTTTAGGAGCTACTATTGCAGCACTTATTCAAGTTCAATTAATTTATTTTGCCAGTGATGAACTTGCAAAAAATCCAGCATTATCTGGTATATTAAAAGTAAATGTAGGTAGGGTTATATGCCAGGTTATATCGGGAGTTGGTTTTTTAGGAGCTGGTGCAATAATACAAACCAAATGGGCTGTTAAGGGACTAACTACAGCAGCCTCTATGTGGGCTGTTGCCTGTGTTGGACTTGCTATAGGAATGGGATTTTATAAAATTAGCATTCTAAGTGGAGTTAGTATATTAATAGTTCTTACTTGCTTAAAAAAATTTGAGGATAAATTCATAGATAAAACAAAGATTGTAAATTTTAAGATTAAATGTTTAAATGACAAGGCAATAGAGGAAATAAATAGTTATTTTGAAGATTATCAAATTAAGATTGATGATGTTGAATCTAAGTGTGATGGAGAATATATCTATACTTTAGAAGTTCCACACTTTATAACTTCAAATGAGATTATAAGTGGATTAATAGGTAATAAGAATATAAATAGAATAAGAGAAATTAAAAATAAGTAAAAAAAGTATAAGGAGTGTATTATAGATGAAAAGACTAAATGGATATGTAGAAAGAGTTGACAATAATAAGATATTAATAAAATTAAATAGAGTTTGTAAAAATATTAAGGTATTTTATAGAGATGCTTTAGACAAAAAAGAAAATTTTCTTATGGACTTTAATAATACAGATAGTTTAGAATTTGAAGATCCAAAACCACTTAATAGAACTTTTTATAGAGTTGAAGCCGAGGGGGAGGAAATTATAGTTGCTGAAAGGGTTTTACCTCTTAAAAATTTCTCTAATTTCAGAGATTTAGGAGGGTATGAAACTCAGGATGGAAGAAATGTTAAATGGGGATTATTCTATAGATCAGAAGATTTATCAGATTTAAAAGGAGACGATTTAAAGTATTTTGAATCTCTAGGAATAAAATATGTTCTAGATTATAGATCAAAAGAAGAGATTGCAAATGCGCCAGATGTTCAGGTGAATTCAGTTAAAAACATAAACATATCTGGAATGAATTTAAAAGGAAATGATAATTTAGATATGACAGTATATGTTAAAAAACTATTAAGTGGAGAAAAAATGACTATTAGTCCAGAGGATTTATTAAAAAAAGGCTATGAGATGATGCCATTAGATAATCCTGCATATAAGGAATTATTCACATTGTTTAAAGATCCAAAAAATACGGCAATATTACAACATTGTACAGCAGGAAAAGATAGAACTGGTGTTGGATCAGCATTAGTTTTGCTTGCTCTTAATGTTCCAGAAGAAATAGTTATACAGGATTACTTAGAAAGTAATAATACTAGAAAAGCATTTAATGACAAAGTTATGGGAGCTATTAAAGGTTATATTAAGGATGAAAATTTAAAGTTAAATATAGAAGGAATTCTAGGAGTAAATAAATCTCTTATAAATGCAAGTTTAAATTCTATAAAAAATAAATATGTTACTTATGAAAAATATTTTGAAGAAGAATATGGATTAGATAGCAATAAACTAAAAGAATTAAGAGATGCTTATCTATATTAATATAAAAAAATTCGGCAAGCTAGTGTTTGCTGAATTTTTTATTATATCCCCTTAAATAAGATATTTTTTATTTGGAACAATATATAATATGAAAATTAATATATTTATAAAATTAGAGAGGTGTATGTTATGAAATACTTTTTAATGCCACACCCTCCTATAATTATTCCAGAGATAGGAAAAGGGAGAGAAGAGGAAGTTATAAAAACAGTTAATTCATGTAAAGAGGTAGGAGACATAATAGAGGAGTCAGAGGTAGAAACAATAATAATTATATCTCCTCATGGAACAGTCTTTAGAGATGCAATTTCATTAATTAAGACAGATTATATTTATGGTGATTTAGGCGATTTTGGAGCTCCAGAGGTTAAGTTTAATTATTATATAGATTTGGAGTTAACAGATGAGATAATTAATCTATCAGTAAATGAAGAAATACCAGTGGTATCTTTAGATGAAAAATCAAGTATAAGATACAGAGTACCTTTAGAGTTAGACCATGGAGCTATGGTTCCTCTATATTATGCTGATAAAAATAAAAAACATAAATTGGTACATATAAATTATGGATTACTAACACCAATTGAGCTTTTTAAATTTGGATTGGTAATTAAGCAAGCAGTTAATAATACAGGAAGAAAAGCTGTAATAATAGCTTCAGGAGATTTATCTCATAGATTAATAGAAAATGGACCATATCCATATACTCCTGTAGGTAAAGAGTTTGATGATGAATTAGTAAAAATACTATCATTAGGAGAGGTTGAAAAGATTTTTAAAATTGATAGAGATCTTATAAAATCTGCTGGAGAATGTGGATTACGTTCAATTTATATATTATTAGGGACTATAAATTCCTCAAAGACTAACTCCAAGCTATTTAGTTATGGAGGATCTTTAGGGGTAGGCTATGCTGTTTTTCAGTTTGAAGAGGGCAGTGGAAATCTCTATGAAGATCTTATGAATGAAAAAGAAAAAGAACACAAGAGAAAATTAGAGGAAGAAAATCCATATACAAGATTAGCAAGAAAAAATTTAGATACCTATTTTAATTCTGGTAGATTATTAACTAGAGAAGAAATTGAAGATGAGAAACTCTTAGGAGATAAAAAGGGAGTTTTTGTGTCATTAAAAATGAATGGAGAACTTAGAGGGTGTATAGGAACTATTAAACCAACAACAGATTCTGTTGGAGAAGAAATAATTAGGAATTCTTTAAGTGCTGCCTTAAATGATCCAAGATTTGCTCCTTTAAAGAAAGAAGAATTAATGGAAATAGATATATCTGTTGATTTATTATATCCACCTGAAGAGGCTGTTTTTGAAGATTTAGACCCATATAACTATGGAGTTATAGTGACCTCTGGAAATAAAAAAGGCTTACTTCTTCCAAATTTAGAGGAAGTATATAACAAAGAGGAACAGCTTGAAATAGCTATGAATAAAGGAGGAATAAGTCATTCTGATAAATATACCTTAGAGCGCTTTAAAGTAGAAAGATTTAAGGAAGTTTAATTTGGGTGATTAACTATGAAAAAAGAAGCTTTATATTATAAACATGAGGGAGAACATATAAGATGTTATTTATGTCCACATAACTGCTTAATAGGTGAGGGAAAAAGAGGAATATGCAATGTTAGAGAGGTTAGTAGAGATGAAGAGAGAACTTTAAGGCTTTATTCAATAAACTATGGAGAGATAACATCTATTTCTTTAGATCCAATAGAAAAGAAGCCATTATATCACTTTTTACCTGGAAATAATATATTATCTATTGGCTCTTTTGGATGTAATTTTAAGTGTTCCTTTTGTCAAAATTACAGCATATCTCAGTATGAAGCTAATAGTAGGTTTGTGTCTCCAGAGGATATGGCAGAAACCTCTCTTAGTATGAATCAGAGTATAGGTTTAGCCTTTACTTATAATGAGCCCTCAATATGGTATGAATATGTACTTGATGTTTCTAAAAAAATTAAGGAATTAAATCCTGCACATAAAATAGTTTTAGTTACTAATGGTTATATAAGTGAAGAGCCTTTAAAAGACTTATTACCTTATGTAGATGCCTTGAATATAGATTTAAAAGGCAATGATGAGTATTATAAAAGATTATGTTTTGGTTCTTTAGATGAAGTGGAGCGAATTATTATGATAGCTAATGAGATGGGAAAACATGTTGAGGTTACTACTCTTTTAGTAAGTGGTTCTAATACGGATAATGAAACATTAAAGCATATAGGAAAATTCTTAAATAGCATAGATAAATCAATACCTATTCATATATCAAGATATTTTCCAAGGTACAAAATGAAAGAAGAGGCTACATCTTTAGAAGAAATGAAGAATGCATATAAGTTTTTAAGTAGATATTTAGACAATATTCATTTAGGAAACTTAAGTAAAGATGAACTAGAATATTGTTTAGAAAAATAACAAAAATAAAAGAGGGTATCAAAGAGTAACTTAGTGAGAAGTTATTATTTTAAACTTTGATATCCTCTTTTCTTATAATATAAAACTATACTATTAATATAAATATAAGTGGTATGAATATAACAAGATAAATTATATTATAAACAGTAAAATTTTTTAGGTATTTAAAGTTAAGAGACGGATTCTCTTTAATAAAAAGTTTATAGGATATAACACTAGCTAATGAGGCTATCAAGGTACCTGCACCTCCTATATTAACTCCAAGAAGTAATGAATTGTTAAAAGTTGTGAATGGAGAAAGTAATATAGTTGCTGGTACATTACTTATAAATTGGCTAGCAATTATTGAAGTGAAATAGGTTGTACTATTATCACTTAGAAGAGTATTCATTAAAGTTTTAACTTTATCTAAATTTGAGATATTTCCTATGAATATAAAGAATGCTATAAAAGTTAAAAGTAATGAATAATCTATTTTTTTAAACAAGCTTTTATCAATTATAAATGTTATTAGAACAATACATATAAAAGCTAATTTATAATTTATAACTTTAAAAATTGATAATAATATTATAATAAACAAAATGCTCCAGATAATTATATGACTAGTATTTTCTAATTTAACTTTTGAAAGTTCAACATTTAGTTTCTTTCTTTTTAATATGAATAGCGTTATTATTAAGAAGAAAGCAGACAAAATAGTAAGAGGAAATGTTATTTTAAAAAATTCCATAGATGACATATTAAAATATGAATATATAAATAAATTCTGAGGATTTCCCATAGGGGTTAAAGCACTTCCTACATTGGCTGCCAAAGTTTGAAAAACAATTAAATTTAAAGTATTTAAATTTGCTTTCTTACCTAAAATTAAGCTTAAGGGAATAAAGGTTATTAAAGCCACATCATTTGTCACTAGCATAGAAGAAAAAAAGGTTAAAAATACTAAGGTAAATGAAAGTGATATGGTGGTTTTACATTTAGATAGTAAATATGTAGCAATACTATCTAAAACCTTAAGTTTTTTTAATGCTGCAACTACAATCATTAAATTAAAAAGCAAAATTAATACTTTAAAATCTATGTATTCTATTTTAGGAGAAGAAAATAATGAACTAATTAAAGCTAGGGTAGTAGCTATAACTAGAACAACCTCCTTCTTAAAAAAATCTATAATTTTTTCTCTTTTCGAAACTGGTAGTGATAAAAACAAAATTACTAAAGACTCCTTTCTGTTCTAAATTAATTCAATATGTATAATTAAATTAAAAGTTAATCTTAAAGATCTTAGATTAATTATCAATTTCTAATATGTTTTTAAATACTTTATTATGTTCTATATCCTTACTTAAGGCTTGAATTATATGTATTATTTCATATTTTGAAATTTCTTTTTTTGATGAAGTATATAAAAGTATTAAATAGCCTTTTATTAGTCTATAGGTATTTATAAGAACTTTAATACTTTTCTTTAAATTTTCTCCTTTATTAAATGGTATTATATCTTTAAATATTTGGTTTACTAAGTAATTCTCAAATATATATGAATGGTTTGTGAGAGTAATATCTAACCTTTCTAACTTGTCATCATTAAGAGATTCAGATATTAGATTTTTCTCTCTTTTTAAAGAGGTTAAAAAAGCTTTTAGCCTATCACCAATAACTTTATTTGAAAGATCTTCATTTAAAATAAGGTTAAAAAAGTTTCTATTAAAATTAAATGGAGTATAGTCTATATCTTTAATAATAGAGCTTATATTTGAAGGATCTTCATTAATTTCTTCAAGCAGTTCTTCAATTGCATAAAAGTTATCTTCTTTTTTCAAATATTCAAGCTTTTCATAGAAAGACTTTAGTATAAGCAATCTTTCTTCAATAGAATAATTTCTATTTTGCATAATATTTATGGAGCTAACCCTTATATCCCAGAAATATTGAATTAAGCTATCTGAATCAATAAAAGCATCAGTATCTATAACTCTACGTATTTCTATAGTTTCCTCATCAAGTTCTTCTTCAGCTTCTATAAATTCCATTTTCTCTTTATTTAAAAAAGCTTTATAGCAAACTTCTTCGCAGGAAGGAATACCACTTTTTTCGTATACATCATCTATAATATTAAAAACTCTAGGATATCTTTTGCATGTTATAGAAAGATTTTCTTCACCACATTTTCCGTGGATTTCACAAAGTAGGTCATTTTTTAAAAAAGGACACTTTTTATCTTGGGTTATAACCATAAAACCATAATTAAAGGAATCATCTAAGTTCTCACTTTTTATATATTTTCCTTTTACTATTTCTTTTAATTTACCATTACTATTTTCATATTTTTTTAATGTAACTTCATCTATGTTAATATCCCATCCAGCACAGCAAGTATCAGTACATTCGGGACCTATACATTTAAATATAGACATATATTTTGGCATGAAAAAATTTGCTTTCAAAAAAACACCATCTTTCGTATATAAAAATTTATTTGAGTTTAGACTCGCTTTAATATTTTATCACTTAATTCTATAAATAGTTAGAAATTTTTTTATAATAAATGAAAATAACAATTATGCATATATAGAAAGATAAAGATATTGGATACGCTCTTAAGCATAAAATCTTAATATACAAAAGAGAGTAGAAAGATTAAATATTGATTTAGCTTCATTTTTTCAATTAAATTATAACAATTGTATATCCAAATATTTGATTATCAAAATAAATGGTGCTATAATAGGATTTACCAATTTTTTTATGCAAGGAGAATAGATGAATAAAGTAGATATACAGAAAAGAGAGAAAGTTAAAAAAAAGTGGAGTAAGGTTAAAAAATGGATATGTGGAATTCTAGTTGGAATTATGATTTTAATCATTGGAGCTTTATGCTTTGGTGGAAATTACTTATATAATTTAGCCATAAATCCAGACACTCCTAAAGATATGATTTTTGCATCAACTGAGAAGAGTGAAGATGTAGTTACAGTAAATAGTACAAGTGGACCAGTAAGTATTTCTAGTGAAAACTGGCTTTTAAATCAAAGTGGTTATGAAGATTTATATATGACTTCAAGAGATGGTTTAAAGCTTCATAATTATCTTATAAAAAAGCCAAACTCTAATAAATGGGTTATTACAGTGCATGGATACACTTCTCAAGGAAAGTTAACAGCTTCTTATGCTAAGAACTTTTCTGATATGGGATATAACGTTATTATTCCAGATTTAAGAGGTCATGGCACTAGTGAAGGTGACTATATTGGTATGGGATGGGACGAGCGTTTAGATATAATAGATTTAGTAAACTATATAATAAAGGAAAATCCAAAGGCTGAAATTGTTCTATATGGCATATCAATGGGAGCTGCAACAGTTATGAATGCATCAGGTGAAGAGCTTCCAAATAACGTTAAAGCAGTAATTGCTGATTGTGGATATACGAATGTATGGGACGAGTTTTCTTATCAGTTAAATGAATTGTTTGGACTACCACAATTTCCAATGATGTATATAGCTAATATAATAACTAAAATCAGAGCAGGTTATTGGCTAAATGAAGATTCCCCAATAGATCAAGTAGCTAAATCAAAAACGCCAACTCTATTTATTCAAGGGGATAAAGACACTTTTGTTCCTGCATTTATGGTAGACGAGCTTTATAAGTCCTCTTCAGCAGAAAAGGAAAAGTTAGTAGTTGAAGGTGCAGGGCATGCTAAATCAAGTAAGGTTAACCCAAAACTTTATTGGGAGACTATAGATAATTTTTTAAATAAATATGTTAGTTAAGGATTTTAATTAGAATTATAAGAAAGAAAAAAGACTAGTTGTTAAATTTAACAGCTAGTCTTTTTCTAGTAAGAAGACTTAATAATATTATTGAATACTATGAGTTTCTTACAAAAATGAAATCTAAAAGAAAGGGAATTAAATACTAAATATATATTAGATTATTTATAATTAGCTTATAAAAAGAAAAGATCAAATAAAATATTTTATAAATTTAAATTATTTTATTTTAAAAAAATGAAATTTTATAAATAAACAGGGGGAGTAATAGTGCAAAAAATAATGAAAAATAAATCTAAATTTATAATAATGTTTTTAATAATATTTACACTTCCGATGGTTTTATTAGGATGTACTGATTTTAAAGTTAGAACTGATAGTGAAATATTAAATCAAAAGATAAATGAATTAAAGAAAAAACCTAATTATGTAAAAATAGATAATATAGATCAAAGCTTTTTAGATGCAATAGTTGCTACAGAAGATAGAAGATTTTATAAACATGGCGCTTTAGATTTTAAGGCTGTTGCCAGAGCTACAGTAAACAATATAAAAGCAGGAAAATGCATAGAAGGTGGAAGCACAATAATACAACAGACTGCGAAGAATCTTTGTTTAACTAATGAAAGAAGTTTTGAAAGAAAGTTTAAGGAGATATTTTTTAGTTTAGCTTTAGAAAAAAAGTATTCTAAAAGAGAAATATTAGAAATATATGTGAATTCAATTTATTTTGGAAATGGATATAAAGGAATAAAAGAAGCTACAAGAGGATATTTTGGCAAAAATCCTAAGAATTTGACTTACAATGAAGCAACATTACTTGCTGGAGTACCTCAGGCACCAAGCAATTATGCTCTAAATACAAAGAAAGGTTTAGAGTCAGCAAAAAAAAGACAAAAGACTGTTGAAGCTGCTTTAAAAAAGTTTAAAAATTAGCCAATATTTTAAGTGAAGATTGATTTTTAGCTAGCTCTTAATACCTATCTATAATAAACAATAGTTTAAAAGATAGTCAAAAATTAAAGTAATAAAAGACAGCATAGTTTTGCTGTCTTTTATTTTGTATATTTACTATAAAATATATTAATAAAAAGAAAATTTTGATTAGAGTACATTGACCTGACTGTTCACATTACTAAGTTTTATGGAATAGCAATAATTATAATGGGGATAAACATAGTTGCATCTATGTATTATACATCAATAAATGAACCATTGGTTTCTATAATTATAGCCTCTTCAAGAAGTCTAATAGTATTAGGTCTCTTACTTTACCACTTATATTTGGTGATAATGGATTATGGCTTTCTCTAATATTTGCATAAGTAGTTACTTTATGTATTGTAGTTTATTATTCTAAAAAGAAGCCCTATTAATATTAATTATATTTCTAGTTAAATAATAAAATTAAGGAGAAGATTTTGTAATATATATTCTTCACTATAATTTTATGGTTAAGCAAAAACCTTATCAATATCATCTAAAATCTCATCATCTAATAGGTTAGAAGAAGCCATATGTTTAAGTATTAAAATAGCTTTATTATGACTCATCCCATCTTTATAAGGTCTTTTTTCAGTTAATGCTTGGTATATATCTAAGCAAGCAAATAGTCTTTCGAATTTACCAAGTTCTGAAGCTGTCTTACCAAAGGGATAACCACTACCATCTAGTTTTTCATGGTGACAATAAGCCCAAGAAGCAACATCTTCAAGACCTTCTATATCTTTTAGTATAGTATATGTATAATAAACATGAGTTTGTATATGTTTATATTCTTCACTTGTTAATTTCCCGGGTTTCTCTAACACATCAACATCAACCGCTAATTTACCAATATCATGAACAGCTCCAGCAAAATACATTTTTGCTTTAGTATCAACACTTAGTCCATAGTATTCTCCGACCTTCACAGCTTTATTAGCAAGGCCTAAAGAATGTTTTTGTGTAAATTCAGATTTATAATCAATTATTTTAGCAAAAATTTTTGAAAAATTAATAAGGTCATTACTTGAATAGTTAAAGTTAATTTTAGGTAATGATTTGCTAAGTGAGTTATTTATATGTTCATTTCTTAAGTTAAGCAGTTTATCAAAAGTAAAAGTATTTAGAAACCATTCAATAACTTGAGAATCAAATAGTATATCTTTATTAATACTAAGGTAATATTTTATTTCCTTAAATTTTTCAAAGCTTACAAAAGTTAAGTCGAATTTAGTATCAAGAGTGTCAGCTAAATGTATTAAACGAGCATATAAAGGTACTTCATTTGACTTTTTGCCAAATGGTCCAGAACCGTTAGCATTTTCATGATGGTATAAAATACTTCCTGCTATATTATTATAAAATGGAATACTCATAACGTTCTTTTCACCTAAAATACAATGTTCATTAGGTGAGAAGTTATATTTATTATAAATTCTACTATATTCTTTATATTCAAAATAAATATATTCTGTTAATGCATTATCGTGAAGAATTGCACAAGCAGAGATATCAAATAAATTTTCATTGGTAAGACCAATTTCTTTGCATATTTCAACACAAATATAAGCTACTCTCTTTGAGTGATTTGTTTTTACACCTAATAGGTCTCTTTCAACGCAATCTAAAGCAAAAGAAAGTGCAAATAATATTTTAGTTAGATCAAATTTCATAAGATTTCCTTTCGTTTTGTATAGTATTTGCTTAAAAATATACAAATAATCTTTAATAACTAATGAACTAATAGTAAAGATTATTTATAGAGATATTAACATATATCCCTATAAATAACAATGAATTTATACAAAAAAAGATAAAGATATTGTTTGTTAATAAGGTTAAAGGTTTAATACTAGTTTTCTATAGGATTATAATATATGGTTAGATTTTTAAACTAAAATTTATGTAATAAGTATTTATAAAAAAGGAGCTATTTATATAGGTTATTTTTTGTACCTTAAATATTAGAGAAGAATTATAAATATCAATGGGAATAAAAAAGCTGACTTCGGTGCAATACCGAAATCAGCTTTTAACTTCCGATGTTCTTTTTTTATGTCCTTGAATAGATCGGCAGTTTAATTGCATTGACTTACTTATAGATTATACAGCTACTTTAGATGAGAATCTAGATTTAAGTAAACCTATTATGGCTGGTAAAATAGAAACTACTATTATTCCCATAATAACTATAGAGAAGTTGTCAGCAACAATTTTTATATTACCAAAGAAATAACCTAGGGATGATACAAGTAAAACCCATACAAATCCACCAATAGCATTATAAGTTAAAAAATTCTTATACTTCATTGTTCCTATTCCAGCAACAAAAGGAGCAAAAGTACGAATTATAGGCATAAATCTAGCTATTATTAAAGTTTTACCGCCATATTTATCATAATATGCATTAGTTTTTTCTATATATTCCTTCTTTATTATTTTAGAATTTTTTAGCAGTTTCCCTCCTAAAAATTTACCAATACTATAATTTAAAGTATCTCCAGCTATTGCTGCCACTAAAAGTAATGGTACTAATATATAAATATTAAGTAATCCTAAAGCACAAAATGTAGCTGATGCAAAAATTACTGAGTCACCTGGTAAAAATGGAGTTACCACTAATCCAGTTTCAGCAAGAATTATTAGAAATAAGACTAAGTAGGTTAAAGTACCATAATTGGTGATGAAGGCACCTAAATACTTGTCTAAGTGTAATATTAAATTTAAAAAATTACTTATTAAGTTCATATAAAATCTCCTAACTAAAAGTATTAAGTAATGTTGTTTTTTATTATAATACTAATTTTAAGATTATTCATTAAAAAAATTTAATAAACTAATAATTTTATTAATAATCATATAATTATTTTTATTAAAAATTCATATTGCATATAAGAAAATAGCTATGATTAATCTAAATAAAAACTATATTTCTTATTACTATTAAAATACTATAATAAAGATAATGGTAGTTGTTTTTAATTATATATGGTTTAAGGAGAGTAAGAATGAATAAGTTAACAGTAGAAGAAAAGCAATGTTTAAAAGAACAGGGAATATTAAATCAAAAACAAGAAGAGTTTTATGCCATAAGATATTTAAGTAAAGTTGGATATTTTAAAGCAGAAGAAATGAGAGACTTAGCAGATATTGCTAAAGATTATGGAAATGGAGAATTAAGTTTAACTAGCAGATTAACTATAGAAATACCTTATATAAAAGAAGAGGATATAAAAAAAGTAATAGAAGCTTCAAAAGAAAAAGGTCTTAGAATTTGGGGAGCAGGAAAAACTGTTAGAGCTGTAGTCACATGTAAGGGAACTGTTTGTAAGCATGGTCTTATTGATACAAGAAGAATAGGAGAAGTTTTTGAGGAAAAGTTTCTAGGAGAGAATGTTCCAGCTAAATTTAAAATAGGTGTTTTTGGATGTATAAATAGTTATGGAAAGGCTCAGAGCAATGATTTTGCAGTTATACCAACTGTAAACATAAATAGTAAGGAGACAGAATTCTTAGTTTTTATAGGAGGAAGAGCTGGAAGAAAATCTAGAAAAGCAGAGCCTATGAAGAGAAAGTTTAAAGAAAATGAATTAACAAAACTTTTAAAATGTACTATAGACTATTACAATGAAGCTGCTAATGGGAAAGAAAGATTAGCAGAAGTTATTGAAAGAATTGGAACTATAAATTTTGAGAGAAATTTAATATATAGATTTAATAGAATATAATTTATTGATATTAAGGTGGTTTTAAAGTTCTATCTAAAAACAAACACTGGTTTAAAATGGAGGCTATTTTATAAATATTTTGAAAAGAGATGAGTAAATATGGTAGAAAAGAAAATAATCATTGATGACAATGTTTATTTAAAAAAATTTTTTGAACACAATAAAAAGTATGAAGAAGATATAAGAAGTAGAATATATAACAAGACTTTAGATTTAATAAATAATAATCCTCATAAGATTAAAACTGTAAGAGGTTATAAGTATAATAATAAGACTATATATGAATATAAAATTCCTTTGGAGCCAGAGTTAGATTGTAGAGTAGCATATATTTTTCATGGAGAAGAGATAATAGTATTCTTTATATCAAATATAATAAGAAAAAATGAATTTACAAGGCTAGTATCAAAGCTAAAGGATGTAAAAAAAGTATAGTATAAAGAGGAGATGTGTAAAATGGTAAGCATAACAGATTTTTTGAATGTTGCTTTACACACATTAAAGAGAATAGAAATTAGGGATAAAGTTAATTTTAAAACCTTTAAAAAAGATAGACAAGTTGAAATAGAAAAATTAGAGCAAGGACTTTTTAATGTGAAAGAAGATGGATTTGAAAGAAAAATCTTTAGAAATCTTGATGAAAAAGAATTAAAAAGAGTTTTAAAATATCTTCAAAAGAAGGAGTTTCCCAAAAGTAATAAGCTTTGGTATAAAATAATAAGAACCAAAAAATAAAAATATAATTAGTTTTAAATTAGAAAATTATGTATTATAAATTAAGGCTATTTTGGGAAAAAGCAACTGATTAGCCTTAGTATCTAGAGTATTTTAATATGAAAAAAGTAAAAAATATTAATGTAAGAATTAAAATGTTCTTATAAATAGAAAGAATAAAGAGGTGTCTAATATGGTATCTCATCTAATTTTAGCTTTTGTAAAGAGTGTTGGAACGACATCAATAAGTGCTATTGAAAGAAATATAATGCCACATGGCTTTACAAAAGAAGAGGTACATTCAGGAATAAGGTGCTTATATTTGTTAGATTTAATAGATATAGTAGAAATTGCAAACTTGGATGGAAGACCTCAATATATTTTTTCTTAAAAAGTTTCTTTAATAGTTATAAGAATTAAGAGAATAGTTACTATAATCAATATTATAAAATTTTTGGCTTAATTCAGTTTTAAGACTATATGCTGAATTAAGTCTATTTTTATTTTTACCAAAAGATTAAAGAATATTCCAGTTTAAAATTAGTATTACTTAAAAATATTCTATTTAAAAATTATTAAATAGAATTTATAAAGATATATATAAATAATATAATAAGAATATATCAATTTAAAGAGTAAATAGATTAAACTTTTTACCTTTTTTAAAATACAATATATTGTAATTAATAATAGAAGGAAGAGTATGTATGCCTAACTCAAATAATAAAATAATTTTAGATGTTAAAGTTGGCAATATTATAAATGAATATAGTAAAGATAAAGTTGTCTTAGTTGGAACATATGATCAAAAAGGAGGAGATTTTACTAAAAATATACAAATAGTTATAATTCCAGAAGGAGGAGGAAGAGAGATAACTACCAATGTTGATTATACTGGATATGGTTTAGAGTTATTTCTAGGAGATTTTAATAATGACAGATTAGATGAAATAATGTTAAGAGGAGACTATGGAGGATCAGGCGGATATGAGATAGCTAGTATTTATCAATATAAAGATGAGAATCTAAAAGAAATTTTTAGTTCAGAAATGTTCTCTAAGAAATATAACTTCTTAGGGAAATATTTACCAGGAAATATAGTGAAAGTAAGTTCACCATCTTTAAAAGAAAATTTTATATTTTATATAGGTAGTAAGCCAAAAGTTTATTTAGATATGATATATGATAAGGATGGGAATGTAAAAGAGAATATAACTCCAACTATATCAGATATAAATAATGCCTTTCCAATAAAGAGTGTGTATATTGACACTCCATATCTTTTTATAAGACAAAGAGTAATAGGAGAATCTAATGCAGATACAATTGGGTACATTGATAGTTTTGTTAATTTAGCTGATAATAATATAATGATTTTCAATATTGGTGCATTTAGTTTTGGAGAAAAAGAAAATAAAGAAATTGAGAAGAAAATTTTGGGAAAAAGAATAAATAATTATAGGGATGAGGAAGAGGAAGAGTATAGAGACATAAGCTATTATGCTTTTAAGGAAGAAACGAAGGCATTTAATGAAGAATTAAAAGAAGATAATCTAACTAATATAAGGTGCATAAAGACTATGGATTCTATATTTATAGATTTTTATAGTCCTTATGTAAATAAGAGTTACCTAGATGACACTGAAGAATTTAAATTAAGAGTGGATTCTAATAAGGAAGAAAATATTAAAGAAGACAGCATGGAAAAAACTGATGAGTATAACAAAGAAATGGTAGATTATTATGAAAAACTTATAGAAAATAATGTGAATTCAGGGGTTAACTCATATTTTTTAGCTTTAGCCTATGAAAGAGTAGGAGAATATAAAAAGGCACTTGATGTGATTGATAAAGCTTTAGAACAAGAATCTCCATATCCATCAGTG
Source organism: Clostridium sp. LIBA-8841 (assembly GCF_057782475.1). NCBI lineage: Bacteria > Bacillati > Bacillota > Clostridia > Eubacteriales > Clostridiaceae > Clostridium > Clostridium sp. LIBA-8841. The sequence continues at coordinate 1,720,410 of NZ_CM173488.1, forward strand.
GAAAGATTAAAGCAAATAAGAGAAAGATTACAAAAAGAAATTGTAGATTATTATGAAAAACTTATAGAAAACAATGTAAATCCAGGGATTAACTCATATCTTTTAGCTTTAGCCTATGAAAGAGTAAGAGAATATAAAAAGGCACTTGATGTAATTGATAAAGCTCTGGAACAGAAATCTCCATACCCATCAGTGGAAAGGTTAAAGGAAATAAGAGAAAGATTACAAAAAGAAATGGTAGATTACTATGAAAAACTTATAGAAAATAATGTAAATCCAGGGGTTAACTCATATCTTTTAGCTTTAGCTTATGAAAGAGTAGGAGAATATAAAAAGGCACTTGATGTGATTGATAAAGCTTTAGAACAAGAATCTCCATATCCATCAGTGGAAAGGTTAAAGGAAATAAGAGAAAGATTACAAAAAGAAATGGTAGATTATTATGAAAAACTTATAGAAAATAATGTAAATCCAGGGATTAACTCATATCTTTTAGCTTTAGCTTATGAAAGAGTAGGAGAATATAAAAAGGCACTTGATGTAATTAATAAAGCTCTGGAACAGAAATCTCCATATCCATCAGTAGAAAGATTAAATGAATTAAGAGAAAAATTACAAAAGCTAGTTAAGTAATTTATAGTAAATAAGTATTTAAGTGTATTAACTTTTTATAAGTTAATACACTTTTTATTTTATCTAAAAATAAATCTAGACTATTTAAATTTTATATAAAATTAGCAAATACATAAATTTAAAAAATATTGCTTATTATAATTTTGTATATTTTAAATGATTAATTAAATAAAAACTTTACAAAGGAGGAAATTATAAATGGATAAGTTTAAATCCATAAAAAATTATGCTTCATTTTCTAGAAATGTTCAAATAATAGTTATAAGTGAATTGATTTTAGCTGGAGCCTTTGGAATATATGGTTTTTTACAAATTTTATATCTAAATGAAATAAAAATACCTCCAGATAAAATAGGAATACTTTTCTCTATAGGAGCATTATCATCTATGGTTGGATTTTTTGTAGGACCATTTATTAATATCTTAGGAAGAAAAACTGTATTGGCAGCTGGATGTCTTTTAAGTGCATTAGGAATGGGGTTTTATGTTGTTTTTATAAGTTACTTTATGTTATTAATAGCTCAAATTTTAGTTAATATTGGCTTATGCTTTATTCAGGTTACAGAGTTACAGTTATTATATTCATATACAACACCAGATAAAGAATGTTGCGCTTATAGTTATAAATCATCAGTGAATTTTATTGCATCAACCTTGGGAGGGCTGTTAGCAGGAAATATAAATAAAATTCCGATATTTATTAATGTTGGCTATAAAACTCTTTTTTTATTAGCTACCATGATGACAATAGGAGCTTTTATAATACGATTATTCTTACTTCCAAAAGACAAGAGAATTAAGAGTGATAGTAAAGTAGTAAATAAAGCTTTAAAAAATGCATTAACATTATTTAAAACTCATAAGAGGATAAGAGTTTTTGCTATGTTTTTATTTATATTATCTATAGGAGGGAGTGCAATTTGGCCATATAATAATTTAATACTTAAGAATCAGTTTAATTTAAGCAATACAATTATTTCTATAATTAACTTTATAATAACTTCTCTAAATATGATAAGCATAACGCTAATGCCAATGGTTATAGAGAAGCTTGGTATACGTAAATTTGAACTTTTAGCTATGCTTGGAATAGTACTAAGTACATTTTGTCTTTCTTTAGGTCTTCCTACAGTTGTTTTTATTGTAGCTTTAATATGTAGAGCAGCAAGTGCATGCCTAGTAGGTTCTTCTTTAGATAGTTCTATGATGAGTCATATAGAGTTAGAGAATAGAGATATCTTTGCAGGAGTTAAATTATTAGTTAACGGATTGTCCAGTTCGATAGGGAATTTTATGGGAGGTCTTATAATAGATAAATTGAATTATAGGGGAATATATGTATATGGATTTGTTTTAATGGTTATTACAACATTAGTATTTTATTTAAAGGTAACTAAGTATTTTGATGAGGAGATACATATAAAGATGTTGAAAGAGAGACATTGTAAGTGTCACATGAGATATATTTATGTACAAAGAAAAATTTAAAATAGCTTTTAGTAAATAAAAAGTTCAGATTAACTATTATATCTTACAAAAATGTAATATTAACGAAAGATAAATCAATATAACAAATTAAAATAAAAAATTATAATTAAAACATAAAATTTTATATTTTATTTAAATGGAGGGTTTATATTGAAAATATTATCAAAAATTATTTTAGTAGCTACATTATGTTTTGTTGCAGTAGGTATTACTGGATGTGGAAGTTTAAAAGACATTGGTTCAGATAAATATTATCTACAAGTGTCAGTTGACGGAAAGAAAAAGTTTGCATTTAAAGATGGTGAGGAAGATGTTTACAGATATGAATATAGAGATATTAAAGCTTATGATGAATCTGGAAATGAAATAAAAGTAGTATTTACAGCAGATAAGAATCTAAGAAAAGGTGCCTTCTTAGAAGTACGTGTTAGAGATCCAAAAAGTAATGAATTAAATGCTATTCTTTCTTACAAAGAAGTTCAAGCAGATGAATTACCGAGTTTAGCTAAAGAAAAATTAAATGTGAAATAATAAAATATAGAAGAGCTCTACTAATTTAATTAGTAGAGCTTTTTTTAAATCCAATTTACTTCAACTTTTTTTCTAGGAGCTGTTCTTTTATATGTAATTGCTGGATAGCCTATAACCATACATGAAGCTATTTTTTTATTTTCAACTCCAAGTAGAGTTAGAATTTTTTCATTTCCTTCAGCAGCAAGTTGTAGGAAGCCACTAAAGAAGGTTCCAAGTCCTAATGCATTAGTCATAAGTTCCATATTTGAAGAGGCTAATTCGCCATCTAAGTCATGATGAGAAAAGGCAACTATAATTACTGGAGCATTAAAAAATAATCTATCATTTTTTATTGGATCAGCTTTATATGCTTTATACATTTTAGTCCATATTAAGGCGTATCTTCTTAAATGCTTATTTTCATCATTTAAATTATTAAGTATATACTCACCTTTTTCTTTTAAACTTTCATAAGCTAAATCTCTTAGTTCAGCTATTTTTTCAGTGATGACAACATAAGAAACATCTTGGCTATTAACTGCTGTTTGAGTGAATCTACCAGCTTCAAGAATTTTTTCTAGCTTTTCTTTTTCTACATCTTTATCCTTAAATCTTCTAACGCTTCTTCTAAATTTTATGAAATTTAATAAGTTTTCAGATTCTATATCAAAGGTTTCCTTATCATATTCTTTAACTTCTTCCATATTATAATCATCTGTTGAAACAGCTTTAGTTGGACAAACTGCAATACAATGGCCACATTTTATACAGTTTCTATTTTTAATATTAGCTTTTTCATCTACAAGTGATATATCATTTACAGGACAATCCTTTATACATTGAGTACATGCAATGCACTTCTCTTTATTAACTTTAAACATAAAATCTCTCCTTAATAATAAAAACATCTTAAAATAAGATGGTTTATTCTTTAGTATTTATAAAATATTTCACCAAAAACTTTAAGTGAATTTATTTGCTTATTATATCACCTATAAAGTAAGAATGTCTAATCATTAAGTATATATTTTAAAAAGTAAAAATACTAGCATTAATATTTTAAAAGCTTCTTTAAAAAATGAACTTTCTTTATATGAAATTCCAAGAATAATTGTAGTTGAAGAACTACCCATAAATAACAGTGGTAAGATAGATATTAAGAGATTAATAAATTTATTTTAGAGTGTATTATAAATTATAACATAGAAAATATTGGTAGAGAGTATGAAGGAATTAAGAGCGGAATAGGAATTAAATATACACATAATCTTTTAATAAATGATAAAATAAGTTTGTTGAATATAATTTTAGAGGAGAATATGTATGAATTTTTTTGAATTATTAAATAAAAGAGAGAGTGTAAGAGGATATTTAGATAAAGAGGTTGAAAGAGAAAAAATATTGAAAATAATTGAAGCGGCTAGGTTAGCACCATCAGCTTGTAATGCTCAACCTTGGAAATTTGTTGTGGTTGATGATAGAGAAATGGCAAAAGAAATTGCAGATAACCTATATGATCCATTAATAGGAATTAATAAATTTGTCTTAACTTCTCTAGTATTTATTGTAGTCGTTGGTGAAAAACGTAATTTTACATCTAAGATGGGAGAACTTATAAAGAAAAAGGATTATACATCAATAGATATTGGGATTGCATCAGAACATTTATGCTTAGCTGCTACAGAATTAGGACTTGGCACTTGTATGATGGGATGGTTCAAAGAAAAAAATATAAAAAATCTTCTTAAAATACCAAGTAGTAAAGAAATTCATTTAGTAATATCTTTAGGATATTATGATAATAAGAATACAAGAAAGAAAGTTAGGAAAAATATAGAGGAGATATATTCATTTAATGAGTATAAGTAAAAAAAATATATGATTACTTTAGAAAGTTTTAGTGAAAAAATAAAAACAAACTAGATTTAATAATCTAGTTTGTTTTTATCTTTGAGAAAACTTCAATTCTATTTTTACCATTGTTTTTAGCTAAATATAATGCCTCATCTGATTTTTGAATCATATCATAAATATTTTCTTTTACTCCCTTTGCCTTTGTATATATTCCTACACTTATAGTTACATATTGATCGGCTAAAGAGAATTTGTGTTCAATTGACTTTAGTCTTAAATCTGCTTGAATCTTAAATGAAATTTTTTTTGCTTCTAATTCAGATCTTTTTGGAAGTATAATTAATAATTCTTCACCACCATATCGTATAGCAAAATCCTCCTTATCAATATTAGTTAAAATAGATTGAGAAACAGACTTTATAACTTCATCTCCTTTTATATGACCATAATTATCATTGTAATTTTTAAAATAATCAATATCTATAAGTAGTATTGAAATTTCATTAAGCTCAAGAAATTTCTTGTTTTTACTAGCATATGAAGCTAAAAACTTTCTATTTAAAAGATTTGTCATTCCATCAGTACAATTAGATTTTTTTAATAACTTTATTAATCTCATCCTTGTGAAAATAATTATTAGTAAAAAACTAACAATAGTTATTAATATAATCATATAGAGTTGTTCTCTATTCTTTTGTTCTTTAAGTAATTCATTTTCATAAGCTTTTATAGCATAATCGATATAATCGTTATCTATTTCATTTTGAAATTTATCTTTTTCTTCAATTAGTTTTTTACTAAAATTTAAAGCTTTCTCAGTATCACCAAGGGCTTCATAAGTTTTCACTAATCCCTCATAGATAGGTATATTTAATATTGCACCTCTTTTATTGGATTCTTTCAAATCTTCATTATATTCAGTTAAAGCATTATAATAATCTCCTTTTTCCAACAAAAGATTTGCATATGTTAATTTAAAGGTAATATCTTTGTTAGAATATATAGAAATATTATCATTTTTTAAAAGTTCAAATCCTTTATTTATATAATCTTCGGCTTCTTTAAAGTTTTTTCTTTTTATAGCTAATAGAGCTAAACTATTTAGGTATAATATCTCAGCATCATCCTTATAAGAGGAAGATAATTTGGTAAGTAAAGGTGGTACTTTCTTGGCAGCGTCTTCAGCACTTGAAAAATAATTTAAATTAGTATATGAATCAATTATATTTATGTAAGCCTCAACTTTTGATTTAGCATCAATTTTATCATTTTTAACAGGCGTTTTAACAGCTAATTGGTAGAAATCAATAGCTGTACTAAAGTTTTTTAATTGAAGATTTATATTTCCTAAAGAAGTATATGCTTTTATTTTATAGATTTCTCCACCATTTATATTTTTTTCAGTATTTATACTATTTATAATATCTAGATAAATATAAGTGGCATTAGCATAATTAAAGTTTAATAAATAAAAATTAGCAAGATAATAATTTAAAGCTATTTTAGATTCTTCTGTAAGTCCACCTGTCTTGTCAATATAGTTATTTAGTATATTTATTGCAGCATTTCTAGTATAAGATACACTAGTAAGAGTTTTTAAGACATCATTAATTATGTAAGTATCATTCTTTAAAGAGCTATCTCCTTTTATATATTTTATTGCATCCTGTGCATTTTCAACTAATCCTGAATATCTTCCAAAACTATTATTTTCTTCGATTAAACATCTATTTAAAAAAATATAAGTATATATTCTTACAAAATCAGAAGAAGCATCATTAATAGCATTTTTGGCATTAATAAAATTTTTAATAGCACTACTATAATCCTTTGATACATAATCAAAATAACCTAGAGAAAAATAAATGTCACAATTTTTAGGTTTTGAATTTAAATATTTTCTAGCTTTATTTATGTATGAAGGAGTAATTTTAGCTTCTTTATAAGTATTTTCTATATTGTCCAATATTATTTTTTCGGTTAAATAGTTTTTATTGGGATTGTCTGAAGGCTTTCCATATACACTATATTCTTTAAATATACTAGAAAATAAGAATATAAGCATAAGAAAAACTAAGATAATGCTATATTTCTTTTTCAAAATATTCTCTCCTTATTTCTACGTCTATTAATGAGAATATCATAGTTACATAAATTTTACAATAATACTAATAGTAATGAATATTATCGACATTATAGCGCTTTTATATTTATGTAAATGTGTACAAAAAGTTAAGGGGGTGATATAATTAAATTGTAATTATTTGGCTTTGATTTTACTTTTATTCTTGATAATTAGGGGTGAGGATATGGTTTTTACAATTAATGCTTATAAAATACCTTTAGATTCAGTTTATAGACTTAAAAATAACTATGATTGGGAACCTCAAGAAAATTTTTTAAAGATTGATTTTAAAAATGATATGATATTTAATACTCATGAAGAGGCTGAAAAGTGGCTTGTTAATAATAATATTCTTCTTATAAACGGAGAAAAGGTCAATGTTGGAGGCTTTCAAATAAGTTGTTTTGGGGTTGATAATTTTAATATTGAGATAGTAGTACATAGAAAAACAAAGCCTAATATTTTTACGATTGATGATATAAGAAGAGTTCTAAAAGAAGGAGATGATAGATATAATAACTCTCTAATAATAGATTTTGAGGGAAATTTAAAGTTAATACAGAGCAATCCAGAAGATATAATATATCATTCTAATTATGCTGTTAGTAATGAGGTATATAATAGTGGGAATGGATTTGTTGGAAGAGAGTTTAATGATTTATATATAAAGTATATTTATCTAAATATGCTAGATAATTGGTTTTTACATTTAGAGTCGGGAAGAAGTATTTATGTAGCCTGTTATGAAGATAATATCGATGAGAAAAATACAATTTATAAAATCAATAAATTGTTAATGAACATGAAGTTATTATAACAAAGGAGATGTAAATAAGATGGAAAAATCAAATATATTTTCAAACAATGAAACATTAAAATGTGTTGTATGTGGTAAAGATTTAATGGATAATATAAAAATGTCTATGGTTCAAATAATAACTGATGAAAATGATCAAATAGTAAGGGTTCTTCCATGCTGTAAGGGAGAATGCGATCATAGACTACAAGACGAGATTAAAGATTATGAAGGTGATGGATTTAGAGATTTGAGTACTTTTATAAATCCATATTTGTATATAAAAAATCTTATGCAAATAATGGATAGGATGTTTGAAGGAAAAGGTTTTGCAAATCAGGAAGCTTTTGATACTTATTCAGATTTAATTTTAAATTGCTATGAATATGTTTCAAGAAATTTAAATGAAGAAGAGAAGGAAGCTGCTAAGAAAATAACCTTATTACCATTATAATTTTTTGAAGGCTTTATTATTTATGAAAAATATAATAAAGCTTTTTATATCAATATTAATAAATTGTTTTATAAGTAATCTTATAAAACAAGGTAATATTTTACATAAATAATATAAATATAGCATATCTTATTTAAGAAATAAGTGTGTTAATTATTAGGTGCTTTAAGTTTGGATTTACCTAAAAGTATTGTTTGTTTAGTGGTGATTTAGGCACTGATGTTGAAAAAGTGTTTTGTTTTTTATTAGGTATAATAATTTTATTAATATTAATAAGTACAATTTTTAAAATTAAGAATATTTAAATAAGGGTATTTTATGTATAAATTTCCAAACTATATTTAATATAAAAGAGAACTGAGAGGAGCGAGTAATTTGGTAATAACAACCTTAGTAGAAAATACAAAGTTAGCAAGTGAATATAACAACAAGCATGGGTTATCATTTCATATAAAAACAGAAAACCAAAGTATACTTTTTGATTTAGGGCCAAAGGATGTTTTTATAGAAAATGCAAAAAAATTAAATATCGATTTAGCTGATGTTGATACTGTTATAATATCTCATGGACATAGTGACCATGGTGGAGGGTTAGAATACTTCTTAAAAATAAACAATAAAGCTAAGATATATATACACAAGGATGCTTTTAATGAACACTATAGTGTGGTTGGATTGTTTAAAAAATATATAGGTTTAAACAAAGACTTAAAATTAAATCCAAGAATAATATTAACTGATGGTGATATGAAAATTGATAGCGAACTGTACTTATTTTCAACAGTTGAAAATAATCATAAGAGTTCAGGGTTTAATGGAGCATTATATAAGAGAGTGAATGGAATCTATTTAGAAGATGATTTTACTCATGAACAAAACCTTATAATAAAAGAGGGAGAAAAGTATATTTTATTTGGTGGCTGTGCTCATAATGATATAAGAAACATTCTTGATAAGGCAGAAGTAATTGTAGGAAAAGACTTAGACTATGTTATAAGTGGTTTCCATATATTTAATCCAGCAACAGGAAGAAGTGAAAGTGATACTTTTATAAATACATTAGGAGATAATCTGATTGAAAGAGACACTAATTTTTACACTTGCCACTGTACCGGTATGAAAGCTTTTAAAATGTTAGAACAGAGACTTGGAGATAAGATTAATTATATAGCTACAGGTCAAGTTTTAAGCATATAAAAATATAGGTCGTATTTATTATACGACCTATATTTTTTATTTATTTTGTAAGTTCTTTAACTTTTAATATAAAATCTTTAATTGCCTCTTCTTTGGTTGCCCAAGAGGTTATAAGTCTTATAGAAGATTTATTTTCATCGACTTTAGTCCATCTATAGAATCTATAATCTTTTTCAAGCTCTTCAATTATATTATTAGGAAGGATTGGGAAAATTTGATTAGTAGGAGATTCTATTAGAAGCTCATAACCACATTCCTTTAAACCTTCGCTTAAAAGTTTACCCATTTTATTTGAGTGAGATGCTAATTCAAAGTATAAGCCATCTCTAAATAATTCTTCAAACTGTATCCCTAAAAGTCTTCCTTTAGCTAATAGAGCACCTTTTTGCTTAATATTATGTCTGAAATTAGGTTTTAAAAGTTCATTACTTATAACTAAAGCTTCTCCTAGGAGAGCACCATTTTTTGTTCCTCCAATCGAAAATGCATCAGTATATTTACACATATCAGCTAGAGAAAGACTAGCTTCTTCAAGAGATAAGGCTGAACCAAGTCTTGCTCCATCTACATATAAAAGAAGGTTATTATTCTTACAACAATCATAAAGTGCTTTCATTTCATTTTTATCATAAACTGTACCAAGTTCTGTTGGATTAGATATGTAAACTAATTTTGGTATTAAAACATGTTCAGAATCATATTCAATTAATAAGTTTTCGATTAAATCTGGATTTAGTTTTCCTTCATTACAATCAATAGTTATGACTTTGTGACCAGTATATTCAATAGCACCACATTCATTAACAGCGATATGCCCTGTATTAGGTGATATACATGCTTCATATGGTCTTAAAAAACCATCTATTGCTATAAGGTTAGTTTGAGTTCCTCCAGAAATAAAATGGACATCTATATTTTCATTTTGAGAAAGTTCTCTTATTTTTGAAATTGCATTTTGAGTATGACTATCATAGCCATAACCTTCTTCTTGAGAAAAGTTTGATTCCATTAAAGCTTCTAATATTCTAGGATGAGCTCCTTCACTATAATCATTTTTTAAGCTATACATATTAGTATCCTCCCCAGTAAAAAATATTATATTTGCTTAAGTTTTTATCTGTAAAATATAAATTATGAATAAATATAAAATTAAAAATAAATTAAAATCCAATTAAAAATAACTATATATCAAATATAATATGGATGTCAAATGTCTTCTTAATATGCATAAATACAAGAGTTCGTCGTATAAAAACATATTGGATTAAAATATGATGGGATAATGTTTACATTTTTTTATGGCTATAAAAATATCAAAAAATCATGAAAATTTTAAATAAATTTTTCATAAAAATTAAGAAAATATACAAAAAGAATATTTGTAAATAAGTATAGAGAATTTACAAAAAAATTTGAAAGAACTGAAGCTATAAATTACAATATTAATATATTGAAAGGGGAAGATAAAATGGAATTAGATTTTTTAAGGATAATTTTTACTTTATTCAACATAGGATTAATAGTTTTAATTGTGTATTTAGTTATTAAAGCAATAAAAATGATAGTAAGTTTAATGAATAGATTAAATAGAATAGAAGACAAGTTAAATGAAATTTCAGAGGGTTTGAAAGAAAATAATAAAGAATCCTAAAATGTTGAAATTTTAACTAATTTAAAAGATTTACATGGATAAATTTGCTCTAAATGGAATGTTTTTTTAGTCAAATTAATAAATATATTAAAAATAAAAAGAAATTTTAATTATAAGCTTGACTATTTTTTAACATGTGTATTATATTATAAGTGTTGTTAAAGAAATATTAAAGTTTTATTAAAGAATATTGTATTTGTGCCATAAGTATAGAGGAGTATATTTTATGGCAACATTATTAGCGGAATTAATAGGAACGATGCTACTTATAATATTAGGTGATGGCGTTGTTGCTAACGTAGTTTTAAGGAAGACAAAGGGAAATAGCTCAGGGTGGATAGTTATAACTACTGGATGGGCATTAGCTGTAGTTATACCAGCAGCACTTTTTACTAGTGTAAGTGGAGCATTATTTAATCCAGCATTAACAATAGCTTTAGCTATTGTTGGACAATTTTCATGGGCTCAAGTTATTCCTTATATAATTGCACAACTTTTAGGAGCTTTCTTAGGAGCTGTTGTAGTTTACATAACTTACTATAATCATTTTGAAGAGACAGAAGATCAAAATTCAAAATTAGGTGTATTTTGTACTATTCCAGAAATAGAAGATCATAAGATAAACTTTTTAACAGAGTTTGTTGGAACTTTTGTTTTAGCTTTTGCTGTATTAGGAATTGGTGCTCAAAACATAGATTATGGTGTAAAAGTAATTATAATAGGATGTCTAATATGGGCTATTGGATTAAGTTTAGGTGGTCCTACAGGATATGCAATAAATCCAGCTAGAGATTTTGGTCCAAGATTAGCACATTTCTTACTGCCTATTCCAAGAAAAGGTGGTTCTAAATGGGAGTATGCTTGGATTCCAGTTGTTGCACCTATACTAGGGGCAATATGTGGAGCCTTAGTTTATGTAAATATATTTTAATAAGCTAAGTTAAAGGGATTAAAAATTATTATCTATACCTAAATATAGATAATAATTTTTTTTTGCAAATATAAAATATCAAGAATTAGTATTGTTTTTTAGAAATATTATTTTTACTATAGCACAGTATAACGTATATATTATAAAGTTCTTAAAGGAGGACATATGGCAGGCTTATTAGATATTAGGGAGATTTTAGACGTTAATTCTTTTCAAAAAATACAGGATGACATATCTAGAGCAACGGAGTTTGCAATAATTACAGTGGATTACAAAGGAATACCTGTTACAAAGCATAGTAGATGTAGTGAATTTTGTAGACTTATAAGAGAGAAAAAAGAGTTTGCTAAATTATGTGAAAAATGTGATTCAAGAGGTGGATTAGAAGCTGCTAGAGAAGGAAGTTTTTACATATATAAATGCCATAGAGGTCTTGTTGATGTTGCAGTTCCTATAATAATCGATGGTCAATACTTAGGTGCTGTTATGGTTGGACAGGTTCTTTTAGAGAATGCAGAGGATTATAACCTTGAGGAGGTTCTTACGAAAGAATTAGAATATGATTCTATGGAAAAAGAAAAAATACTTGAAGCATATGAGAAAATTCCAGTGTTAAGCTTTGATAAAATACAAGCTGTTTCTGAAATGATGTCTCATGTAAGCAATTACATTGTTGAAGAGGCGCTTTTAAAGAGAACTCAAAATGAGATTTACAAAAAAAACATAGAAATTGCAAGAGCGGAAAGAAGTAAGTTAGAACTTGAAGAAGAATATAAAGCTTGTCAGTTAAAGGCCCTTCAATCTCAAATAAATCCTCATTTTTTATTCAATGTATTAAATAGTATAGCCTCTTTAGCTATTATAGAAGATGCTCCTAAAACCCAAGAGGTAATCTATAATTTATCATATATTTTAAGATATACATTGAAAAAAGCTAATAAAATTGTAAGACTTGATGAAGAGATAAATCATGTTAAAGCTTACTTAGAGATTCAAAAGGTACGCTTTGGAGAAAGAATAAAATATAATATAGATTTTAATGAAGATGATTCTAATGTTCAAATTCCATTTATGGCTCTTCAAGTTTTTGTAGAGAATGCAGTGTTACATGGAATTGAGGAAAAAGAGCAAGGTGGAACAATTAATTTATCAATTACTAATAAAGAAGAAAGTATGCTTATTACAATAATTGATGATGGAGTTGGAATACCAGTTGAAAAACTTTGTGAAATTAGAAATGAAATAAAAAGTAGAGATAAAGTTGGATTTGATAAAGTCGGAATAAATAATGTTAATAAAAGAATGTATCATTATTATGGTGATGAGTACATTATAAATATAGAGAGTAAAGTTAAAAAAGGTACTAAAGTTGAAATTACAATACCTAAAAAACTTTAATAGAGGGAGTGCGTTTTAGTGGTTAGCATAATGGTTGCTGATGATGAGCAATTAGAAAGAAGTGTTTTAATTGCCATATTAAAGAAGAATTTAAGAGTGAAAGAAATTATTGAGGCTAAAAATGGAAAGGAAGCTTTGGAGTTAAATAGAGAGTATAACCCAGATGTAATAATCATGGATATAAAAATGCCAGGAATTAATGGTATTAAAGCTCTGGAGCTTATAAAAAAAGAAAATCCTAATAAGGAAATAATAATGCTAACTGCATATGATGATTTTGAATTTATACATAAGGTTTTAGTGCTAGGTGGATCAGATTATATACTAAAGCCAATAAAGCCAGATAAGATAACAGAAATTGTTGATGGGATTATAGATAAGGTAGAAAACAATAATGTTTTAGTAGAAAATACAAATCATAATTTTGAAAAAAAATCAGAAGGTTGTTTTGATGAAAAGGAAAATCTTGTAGGTAAGGTTTCTAAGTATATAGATGATAATATGGATAAAATGCTTAAGCTTGAAGAATTAGCATCTATTTGTAACTTAAGTCCAGGATACTTTAGTAGAATCTTTAAAAAAGAAACTGGCAAGACAGTAATTACTTATATAAATGAAAAAAAAGTAGATAAGGCAAAAAAATTACTAAAAGAGAGTAAAGAACCTATAATCAATATATCATTAGATTTAGGCTTTGATGATTGTGGTTATTTTATAAGGGTATTTAAAAAGATAACAGGATTGACGCCTAAGGCTTTTAGAGAAGAATAAATTAATTATTAAATTAACAATCCTTTTATTTTCGTGAGGATTGTTACATATGAAATTACGGCAATAAGATGAGAAATTGTTATAAAAAAATCAAGATTGATAGGAAAATATCACCTTATAGAGGTAAAAGTATTAAAAAAATGATATTTAGATAGGATTATTTTAATTTTCATATATGTGAAGTTAAAATAATCCTATTTTTTTATATAAAATACGACAAAAATTTAACATAATAGATGAGGATTTTTCGATGGAATTTAATTAAAATTATATTAAAATCTAGACATGGATAAAAAATTAACAAATGAATTTGAAAGCGAGGAGACGTTAAAGTGAAATCTAAAAGATTCCAAGTATTATCAGAACGTCCTGTAAATCAAGATGGACTTATAGGAGAGTGGGCTGATGAAGGCTTAATAGCTTTAGATAGTCCAAATGATCCAAAATCATCAATAAAAATAGAAAATGGAAAAATTACTGAATTAGATGGTAAAACAAGAGATGAATTCGATATGATAGATAAATTTATAGCTGATTATGCTATAAATATAGAAAATGCAGAAGAATCAATGGCTCTTTCATCTAAAGAGATAGCAAGAAGATTAGTTGATATAAATGTAAGTAGAGATGAAATAGTTAAAATAACAACATCAATAACTCCTATGAAATCAGTAGAAGTTATTCAAGAGATGAACGTTGTTGAAATGATGATGGCTCTTCAAAAAATGAGAGCAAGAAGAACACCAGCGAACCAATGTCATGTTACTAACGTAAAAGACAACCCGGTTCAAATAGCTGCAGATGCTGCAGAGGCTGCTTTAAGAGGATTTGCAGAGCAAGAGACTACAGTAGGTATAGTAAGATATGCACCTTTCAATGCATTAGCTATCTTAGTAGGTTCACAGGTAGGAAGAGGAGGAGTTTTAACTCAATGTGCAGTTGAGGAAGCTACTGAACTTGACCTAGGAATGAGAGGACTTACAAGTTATGCAGAAACAGTTTCAGTTTATGGAACAGAGGCAGTATTTACAGATGGAGATGATACTCCATGGTCAAAAGCGTTCTTAGCATCAGCTTATGCTTCAAGAGGACTTAAGATGAGATTTACATCAGGTTCGGGTTCAGAAGCATTAATGGGATACTCAGAAGGAAAATCAATGCTTTACTTAGAGTCAAGATGTATATACATAACTAAGGGAGCAGGGGTTCAAGGATTACAAAATGGTGCAGTTAGTTGTATAGGTATGACAGGAGCTGTTCCATCAGGAATCAGAGCTGTACTTGGAGAAAACCTAATAGCTGCAATGCTTGATATAGAGGTTGCATCAGCAAATGACCAAACATTCTCTCATTCAGATATAAGAAGAACAGCTAGAATGTTAATGCAAATGCTTCCAGGAACAGACTTTATATTCTCAGGATATAGTGCAGTTCCAAACTATGATAACATGTTTGCTGGTTCAAACTTCGATGCAGAGGACTTTGATGATTACAACATACTTCAAAGAGACTTAAAGGTTGATGGTGGAGTAAGACCAGTTACAGAAGAAGAAACTATAAAGGTTAGAAATAAAGCTGCTAAATGCATACAAATAATCTTTAGAGAATTAGGATTCCCAGAAGTAACTGATGAAGAAGTTGAAGCAGCTACTTACTGTCATGGAAGTAAAGAAATGCCAGATAGAAATATAGTTGAAGACTTAAAAGCTGCAGAGGAAATGTTAGAAAGAAGAATAACAGGACTAGATATAATAAAAGCTTTAAGTAAAAATGGCATGGAAGATATAGCAAACAATTTATTAAATATGCTTAAGCAAAGAGTTACTGGAGATTATCTTCAAACTTCAGCAATATTAGATAAAAACTTCAATGTTATAAGTGCTGTTAATGATGTAAATGACTATATGGGACCTGGAACAGGATATAGACTAGATGGCGAAAGATGGGAAGAAATTAAAAATGTTCCTACAGTAATGAAGCCAGAGGATATAAAGTAGGGGGAGAATGACAATGGAAGAAAGAACTTTTATACCAGAAATAGCAGTTGAAGAGGTTGGAGAAGCCAAAGTTGGTTTAAGATCAGATGAAGTTGTTATAGGATTAGCACCTGCCTTCTTAAAATATCAAAACAAAACAATAGTTGATGTTCCTCATAGTGAGGCATTAATAGAAATCATAGCTGGAATCGAAGAAGAAGGATTAAATGCAAGAGTAGTTAGAGTGTTAAGAACATCTGATGTATCTTTTATATCTCATGATGCAGCTTGTTTAAGTGGATCAGGAATAGGTATAGGAATACAATCAAAAGGAACAACAGTAATACATCAAAAAGATTTATTACCATTAAATAACTTAGAGTTATTTTCACAGGCTCCACTTTTAACTCCAGAAACATACAGATTAATCGGAAAAAATGCAGCTAAATATGCTAAAGGTGAGTCACCAACACCAGTACCAGTAAAAAATGATCAAATGGTTAGACCTAAATTTATGGCTAAGGCAGCTTTATTACATATAAAAGAAACTAAACATGTTGAACCAGGTAAAAAACCAGTTCAATTAGAAGTTAAGTTTTAATTTAGAAAGGATTGAAATCATGGAAAACAAGAGAATGACTGCGGCAGATTATCCTTTAACTTCTAAGAGAAAAGGAGAAATAAAAACTCCAACAGGAAAAGGCTTAGAAGATATAACTTTAGAAAAAGTTTTAAGTGGAGAAATCAATGCAGATGATATAAGAATTTCACCAGAAACTTTAGAAATGCAAGCTCAAATAGCTGAAAGTATGAATAGAGATGCTATAGCTAGAAACTTTAGAAGAGCTGCAGAGCTTATAAGAGTTCCAGACGATAGAATATTAGAGATGTATAACGCTTTAAGACCATATCGTTCAACAAAAGAGGATTTATTTAAAATAGCTGATGAACTTGAAACAAAATATGATGCTAAGGTTAATGCTGATTTTGTTAGAGAAGCGGCTGAAGTATATGAAACTAGAAATAAATTAAGAACAGAAGAGTAAAATTCAAGAGGTGAAGGCATGAAAATCATAGCAGGAATTGATATAGGAAACTCTTCTACAGAAACTGCTTTAGGGAAGGTTTATGAAAATAATGTTGAATTTCTGTCAAGTGGGATAATTCCCACTACAGGAATCAAAGGTACGGAAGAAAATATAAGTGGAGTAATAGCTTCTTTAAATCAAGCATTAAAAAAAGCTAATTTAACTCTAGATGATTTAGATTTAGTTAGAATAAACGAAGCAGCACCAGTTATAGGGGATGTTGCTATGGAGACAATTACAGAAACCATAATAACTGAATCAACAATGATAGGACATAACCCTTCAACTCCAGGAGGACTAGGATTAGGAATTGGTAAGACTATAAGTTTAGAAGCTTTAGAAACTTTAGATATTACTAATATTAAAGATGAAGAAAATGCATTTATTCCATTAATCTTAGGAAATATAAGCTTTTTAGAGGCTGTATTTAGAATAAATCAAGCAACTAGAAAAGGTATTAATATAACTGCTGCCATAGTTCAAAAGGATGATGGAGTATTAATTAACAATAGATTAGATAAAAAAATACCTATAGTTGATGAGGTTTCTTTACTAGAAAAGGTTCCTGTAGATATGAAGGCAGCTGTTGAAGTAGCACCCCAAGGATCTGTGATAAGACAATTATCAAATCCATATGGAATAGCTACCGTTTTCGATTTGAGTCCAGAGGAAACAAAAATGATTGTTCCTGTATCAAGAGCTTTAATAGGAAATAGATCAGCTGTTGTAATAAAAACTCCTCAAGGAGATGTTAAAGAGAAAAAAATACCAGCTGGAAAAATAAATATAACTGGTATAAGAAGAAAAGAATCTGTAGATGTTGAAGATGGTGCTGAAAAAATAATGGAAGCTGTTAGTCTTTGTTCTCCAATAGAGGATTTAAGAGGAGATGCAGGTTCTAATGTGGGAGGAATGCTTGAAAAAGTTAGACAGGTTATGGCTGACTTAACTAATCAAAGTATTTCGGATATAAAAATTCAGGACTTATTAGCAGTTGATACTTTTATACCTCAAAAGGTTAAAGGAGGACTTGCAAAAGAGTTTTCAATGGAGAATGCTGTTGGAATTGCAGCTATGGTTAAAGCTCATAAGCTTCAAATGCAAATAATAGCTAATAAACTTGAAGAAAAATTGGGTGTACCTGTGGAAGTTGGTGGAGTAGAAGCAGATATGGCTATAAGAGGAGCATTAACAACTCCAGGTACAAACACTCCATTAGCTATTCTTGATATGGGAGCTGGATCTACAGATGCTTCTATTATAAATAAAGAAGGAAATATAACATCAATACATTTAGCTGGTGCTGGTAACATGGTAACTATGCTTATTAAATCAGAATTGGGTATAGAGGACTTTGGTCTTGCAGAAGATATAAAGAAATATCCATTGGCTAAAGTTGAAAGTTTATTCCATATAAGACATGAAGACGGAACAGTAGAGTTTTTTGAGAAGCCTTTAGATTCTTCAGTTTTTGCTAAGATTGTAATTATTAAAGAAGGAATGCTTATTCCTATAGATGGACAAAATTCTTTAGAAAAGATTAAAAATGTTAGAAAAACTGCTAAAGAAAGAGTTTTTGTAACTAACTGTTTAAGAGCATTAAGAAGTGTTTCTCCTACAGGAAATATAAGAGATATAGAGTTCGTTGTTTTAGTTGGAGGTTCATCATTAGATTTTGAGGTGCCAGAATTAGTAACAGATGCATTATCTCATTATGGAGTAGTTGCAGGAAGAGGAAACATAAGAGGATGCGAAGGTCCAAGAAATGCAGTTGCAACTGGTCTAGTATTAGCCTTTGACAGAAAGGGTGTCAAAGAAAATGATTAAGGATTATAATCATCCAAGTATATTTGTATATTGTTCTTTAGGAATAAATGAAATGGACATAGAAGAAATTCTATGGGGAATAGAAGAAGAAGGAATTCCCTTTATATTAAAAAATAAAGATTTAAATGATGCTAAAGAACTTGCTAATTTAGCAGCTAATGATTCTAAACTTTCAGTTGGAATAGGAATTAATAATCAAGGTGACATAAGTTTAACTATTGATAAA
Source organism: Clostridium sp. LIBA-8841 (assembly GCF_057782475.1). NCBI lineage: Bacteria > Bacillati > Bacillota > Clostridia > Eubacteriales > Clostridiaceae > Clostridium > Clostridium sp. LIBA-8841. The sequence goes on from NZ_CM173488.1 coordinate 1,739,338, forward strand.
TTAAAAGAAGAAGATCCTTTATTCTTTATAAATTTAGAACAAGGATGCAAAAGTTTAAGAAGCTTAGGTGCAAATGGTGCAAGGTTAGTTAAGGGAATGCCTTTAAAAAATATTTAAATTGAAGAGGTGTTTAACATGAATATTTACACTAAAACTGGTGATAAAGGAACAACTTCTCTTTTCGGAGGAAGTAGAGTAGATAAATGTGATTTAAGAGTAGATGCTTATGGAACAATAGATGAATTAATATCTTTCATAGGACTTGCTTATGCTGAACTATCTAATGAGGAAGAGAAGAATATACTTAATAAAATACAAAAAGAATTGTTCATGTTAGGAGCCGAGCTTGCTAGTGATGAAAAAGGACTTGAGCTTTTAAAGGATAAAATTGAATTAAAACATATAGAGTATTTAGAAAAATTAATAGATAAATATATGGAAATAGCTGGTTCATTAACAGCCTTTGTTATACCAGGTAAAAATAGATCTTCAGCAACTCTTCATGTAGCTAGAACTGTAGCTAGAAGAGGAGAGAGAATAATGACTGCTTTAAATGAAGTACAGCCATTAAGAGAAGAGATTAAAAAATACATAAACAGATTATCAGATGCTTTATTTGCATTAGCAAGATATGAAGAAATAGATAAATAAAATAGCTTAAGAGGAGGGGAAAAATATGAAAAAATTAAATGATGTAAAAGAATTAAGCTTAGAGATAGTTAAGGAAATGGCTAAAGCTTCAGAAGCTAAAGCTAAAGAAATGAATGTTCCAGTTATATTTGCAGCAGTTGATGCTGGTGCTAATTTAATACTTATGCATAGAATGGAAGATGCATTTTTAACAAGTATAGACATAGCTATAAACAAAGCTTATACAGCAGCTTGTTTGAAACAAGGAAGTCATGAAATCGCAGAGTGTGTTCAACCAGGAGAAAGTCTTTATGGTCTTCAATTAACAAATAATTGTAGAATAGTACCATTTGGTGGTGGATTCCCAATTATAGTTGATGGAAAAGTTGTAGGAGCTGTTGGTGTAAGTGGTGGAACTGTTGAAGAAGACATGGCTATAGCACAAGCTGCAGTAGATTGTTTTAACAATAAATAGTAAAAAGCTAATATTATTTAATCATTATAGATTAAATATTTAAAAATATATTTAGATTTCATAATATAAATTTTTCAAGGAAAATGGAGGAAATAGAAATGAGAATGTACGATTATTTAGTACCAAGTGTAAACTTTATGGGAGCTAACTCAATATCAGTAGTTGGTGAAAGATGTAAAATATTAGGTGGAAAAAAAGCTTTAATAGTTACAGATAAATTTTTAAGAAGCTTAAAAGGTGGAGCAGTTGAATTAACTGAAAAATACCTGAAAGAAGCAGGAATAGAAGTTGCTTACTATGATGGAGTAGAACCAAATCCAAAAGATACAAACGTTAGAGATGGATTAAAAATATTCCAAGATGAAAACTGTGATATGATAGTTACAGTTGGTGGAGGAAGTTCACATGACTGTGGTAAAGGTATAGGTATAGCTGCAACTCACGAAGGAGATCTTTATGACTATGCTGGAATAGAAACATTAACAAATGCACTTCCTCCAATAGTAGCAGTAAACACTACAGCTGGAACTGCAAGTGAAGTAACAAGACACTGTGTTATAACAAACACTAAAACTAAAGTTAAATTCGTTATAGTAAGCTGGAGAAACCTACCTTTAGTTTCAATCAATGACCCACTATTAATGGTTGGAAAACCAGCAGGATTAACAGCTGCAACAGGAATGGATGCTTTAACTCACGCTGTAGAAGCATACGTATCAAAAGATGCTAACCCTGTAACAGATGCTGCTGCAATACAAGCTATAAAATTAATATCAAATAACTTAAGACAAGCTGTTGCTTTAGGAGAAAACTTAGTAGCAAGAGAAAATATGGCTTATGGTTCATTATTAGCTGGTATGGCATTCAACAATGCTAACTTAGGATATGTACATGCTATGGCTCACCAATTAGGTGGATTATATGACATGCCTCATGGAGTAGCTAATGCTATGTTATTACCACACGTATGTAAATATAACTTAATAGCTAACCCACAAAAATTCGCTGATATAGCTGAATTCATGGGAGAAAACATAGAAGGATTATCAGTAATGGATGCTGCTCAAAAAGCTATAGATGCAATGTTCAGATTATCAACTGATATAGGAATACCAGCAAGATTAAGAGATAAAGGTATAAAAGAAGAAGATTTCGAATACATGGCAGAAATGGCTCTTAAAGATGGTAATGCATTCAGTAACCCAAGAAAAGGTAATGAAAGAGACATCGTTGAAATATTTAAAGCTGCATTCTAATAAATTTTATAATTAATTTAAAAGATATAATCATAAGACTAGCTCTATTGCTAGAGCTAGTCAAAATAAAAAAATAAAAGGCATGAATACAATAGACTTTTATATAGACTTTAATAAACAAACAACACTAAAAATTAATATATGTAAAACGGATAAATGATCATACAATGAATTCAAGTTATAAATACCCAATAACTTGAATAAAATTTGTTTTGAATAGTTTCATAAGATACCCAGTGAGATTATTTTAAAATAAAAGTTATAATAGAATTTTTCATAATATATTTAAAAGACTCTTTTAATGATGGAAGAGTCTTTTATCTATTTAATTAATATGATTTACTATTTACCTAAAACAAAATATATAATAAGATCTAAAGAAAAATAATAAATTTAAAAAAATTATAAAAAGGTTATAAACATAATTAATAACTATTAATTATGTTTATAACCTTTTTTGTTGAAAAGAAATTATGCAATATATTGAATAAAATTTGCATATATAAAACATGTAAAAACTTTAAATTAGTATAATAATAGAGGTTAAGTCTTTTAAAATATCGATTACATAGATAAAAATACAAAAAATGAGAATAAATATTCATAAGAACGTGTTGTATATTTATTATTGAGGTGGTATAATTTTTACAGATAAATGAACAAATGATTAACAAAATATTAAATGTATTTAAAAGTACAAAAGAAGGGGAGTTTATAATGGGAAAGGATAAAAAGATAAAGCTTTGGGCTTTAGTAATGCTTATTTTTGTACCAACATTTGGGTTTACTAATATAGCAAGTAATGCGGTTTATTTAGGACCATCAGCGATTCCATCATGGGTAATAGTATCTATTTTCTATTTCTTACCTTTATGTGGAATAATAGCAGAAATGGCTTCTGCAAATCAGGATAAAGAAGGTGGAATATATTCATGGATAAATAAAGCTCTGGGAGAAAAATGGGCTTTTATAGGAACTTGGACATATTTTATAGGAATATTATTTTATCTACAAATGGTGTTTTCAAGAATACCAGTAGCGGCATCATGGGCAATACTTGGTAGAAATGTATTTACTGATTCTAATGCATATTTATTACCTATTTTATCAATAGTAATATGTATAGCTATGACATATATAGCAACTATAGGAGTAAGTAAGTTCTCAAAACTTGCTGATTTTGGTGGACAATTTACTTTAGCTGCAACAGTAATTTTTATATTAATGGCAGTGGTTGGATACTTTATAGGAACTCCATCTGCCACTGAATTTACAACTCAAAATGTAATACCTGATTTTAATGTAAGTTATTTTTCTACTTTTTCATGGTTATTATTTGCAGTGTCAGGCTCAGAGGTGGCGGGTACTTACATAATGCAAACAGAAAATCCTAAAAAAACATTTCCAAAGGCAATGATAATAGCAACAGCTTTAATAGCATTTTCATATATTTTAGGTTCAGTGGCTATACAACTTATAGCTTCACCAGAAGTTTTAGAAAAAGCTGGAATTCAAGATGCTGGTTATGTTGTATATTACATTTTAGCTAATAACTTTGGAATAAATGGTAAGGTGGTAGTTCAAATATATGCTGCAATTAATTTAATAACATCAATAGCAGCTTATATAATTTGGATGGAGTCACCTATAAGAGCCATGTTTGGAGAAGTTCCGAAGGGAACATTCCCAAGCTTTTTAACTAAAAAGAGAAAGGATGGTACTTTAGTTAATGCTCTTTGGACACAATGTGCAATTTTAGTAGTGTTAATATCAATACCTTTATTAGGAATAGGATCAATAGATGACTTCTTTAAGTTATTAACAGATCTATCATCATTAGCAGTTGTGGTACCTTATGTAGTATTAATATGTGCATTTATATCCTTTAGAAAGAATAATAAAGAATTAGAATTTAAATTCTTTAAATCAGATGCATTAGCATATACAGTAGCTGGTATAGCTCTAGTGCTTTCTTGTGCAGGCTTTTTCGGAGCAGGGCTTCAAGATATTGTTGGAAGTTCAGGTAAAGAAGCAGTTCTTCTAATAATAAAAACTTATGGAGGTCCATTAATACTTATGGCTTTAGGTTTAGTTTTAAGATCTATATCTGAAAAATCTTATAAAAATAAGATTGAACTTAATGAAGAGAATACTGTTGGATTTGATGAAGAGACTATATGTGATTATAGTGAGTAATAAGTTGATTAAGAAAAATTTATAGGAATCTTTGGAGCAATAGAAGGTAAGAGGATAAAAATTCTCTTACCTTCTTTATTTATTAAATGAATAATAAGTATATTATAAGGATAAAATGTTTCAAATATTACTAGATTTTTAATTGACTTTTAACAAGTTGTATAGTATTATCTAAATGAAAATGATTGTCAATAATAATTGAAGGGAGAAATCAATGGACTATTTAATTTATTCACTAATAGCAGTAATAATTTTATCATTAGGATTAAATAACATTTTAAAGAAGCAAACAAAGTATTTTTATCTTTTAGCTTCTTTAATAACAATCATAGTTACTACATATGAGTTTTTTAAAATATGGACAGGCTTAAAATTAGATGGAATTGTCTATATTTTAGAAAGAAGTTTTATGAAGGGGTATGTATCAACAGCATTATTTATATTAATAATGTTTGTAGGAGCATTAAGTAAAAAATGGGGAGTTACTAAAAAGCTTTTAAGAGTTAGAGCTGAAATGGCTATTTTAGCATCTATATTAATATTGCCTCATTTTATAGTATATACATATAAATTCTTAATAAATTTGTTTAATGGAAAGACTTTAAGTGTATCCTATTTAGTATTTGTAATAGTAGGAATTTTAGCATTTGTAATAATGATTCCTTTATTTATAACTTCCTTTAAAAAAGTGAGAATTAACATGTCACCAAGCAAATGGAAAAAGCTTCAAAGATGGGCGTATCCTTTTTACTTCTTAATATATGCTCATATAATGATTATTTTATTAAACAAAAAGCAAATTAATTGGAATACAGTAGGAACTTATACAGTAATATTTTTAGGATATTTTGTTTTAAAAGTGGTTAATAGTAAAAAAGTTGCTAAATAATATTTTATAAGCTAACAGATTTTTCTGTTAGCTTTTTAGTTTTGTTCTTTTATATCGAAAAATTAGAGGAAAATAATAGAGAATAGTTATAGGATGATATTTAAATCTATAATGTAATAATATATATCCTGATTAATATTAATTATTTTTATATAGACAAATTAAATGTTTTAATATAAAATATCATTCAAACTTAGTAGATAGGGGGAAGGAATTTGGAATTTAGAAGAGCAAAAATTTCTGATTTAGAACAAATAGTAGATATAATAGAAGAGGCTAAGAAATATCTTAAAGAAGCTAAAGTTGATCAATGGCAAAATGGCTATCCAGAAAAGAATGATTTAAGAAAAGATATAGAGGGTGGAAATAGTTATGTGCTAGTTAACGGAAATGATGTTTTGGCAACAACCGTAATATCATTAAAGGGGGAAAGTACTTATAATTCTATATTTCATGGACAATGGGTTACTGAAGAAGAGTATATGGTTATGCATAGAGTTGCAGTACATAGCAATTATAAGGGAAAAGGGCTTTTTAAAGAGTTAATCAAAGAAGTAGCAAAGATAGCTTTAAGCAATAATATCTTTAGTATAAAGATAGATACCCATAAAGATAATGTTTCAATGCAAAAGGCATTATGTAAGAATAATTTTAAAAAATGTGGATTAATATATTTAGAGGATGGAAGTGAGAGAATAGCTTTTGAGCTAGTGTTAAGTATATAATTAAAGCCAATATGAATAATTAAAACCAAAAATAAAGATTGACTAAATAGTCAATCTTTATTTTAAATAGTTAAGCCAATAAATTAATAGTGTTTCTTTTCATCACACATTTCTAATTTTTTCACTTGAAGTTGGAATATATCTATATTTAGTTTTATTGCTAATTTTTCAACAATAGTATCAAATAGATTTTCATCAGTACATTCATTCTTAGTTTTATTTATAACAGCTTCAGATATATCATATTTTTCTAATTCACAAGTAAATGGCTCTTGTAATCTAACTGATTGAGAATGTAATCTTTCGCAATCGGATTCACTAATTGTTCCTTTATCACAAGGTTTCATGCAGTCTTTTAGTATAGCAAATTCATCGTCGTCTACTTCTCCTACTAATTCAGCATTTTCAAGTCTTATAGGAACTGAGAAATTAAAGTTTATCTTAGCAGTGATGTCTTTATAATCATTTCTCATTACTAGACAGTCGTCTTCAGCTTCATCTTGACCACAACTTGGAGTAGCATATTGTATATTTTTTAGAATAAAGCCTTCTACAAATAAATGAGCATTACATTTATCTTTGTCATAGTAATCGTAATATTTAACCTTCATTTCATCAGGAACAACATAGCATTGAGTTAAGACAACTCTTCTAGCTATTTTTTTTATGCTGAAGAAACCTTCAGGTATGAATATTGTATCAGTTAAAGGTTGAGTTACTTCTACCTCAGCTACTTTAGCAAGAACTTTTGCTTTTATACAATCTTTCTCTTTATATTTATCACATTCAGGTTTTTTATCCTTCATACAATCATCTTTATCAAAATTTTTTGATTTCATACAGTCTTTATCTTTATCATAGTCATGTTTTTTCTTCTTATTACAGTCTTCTTTAGTAGTTGCAGTGAAATTTTTAACAGTTACATCGATATCATCAGCACATACTGGAAAGTTTTTTTCGCACTTTGAATTCATTTGTTTCACCTCATAATATAAATCTTTAATAATATCTTATGTTATATATTATTCCTTTTTAAAAAAAATGTTCTAAATTTCTACATTTTTTTTTAAAAATGATTGATTTTTATTATAGGAAATCATAGAGTTCTATTATATAGTTAGCAATTATTGATAGCCTAACAGTTTTATATAAGTAAATATAATTTTCTAAAATTTTTTCATCATTAAATTTTATGTCGGTAGTAAATTTACTTTCTTTTAAGGATATGTTTAGGTCATTGAAATAGAGAGTATCTCCTATAATAGGTGATTTAAATTTTACATGAATAGAACTATCAAAAGGCACCCTAATAATATAGCTATGGAATTTAGAGACAAGAGGCGTTATTTCATTTTCTGGCAAAGAATATAATACATCTATTTCTAAATGACCGCTTAGAAACAAAAAGCCTGAAGTTCTACTTTGAGCATCTAGCATAAGTGAGCTTGAACAAAACTTGAGAGTGTTTTGTATTGAGTCTATGAAAGTAATATGTTTGGGAAAGTTTATATCACCTGTAAAAGTTTCAACTATAGAAAATTCATTTAGATAAATAGGTAATTTTGAAAATTTATAATTATCTTTTAGTAATTGAATATTATAGTTGGGAGTAACAAAGTTGTTATCAATATCCTTAAAATGGGTTGAATCTTTTAGGTGGATAATTGAATTAGTTATTTTTAATGAGGAAAAGAAATTTTTATTATGATTAAAAGTTTCTTTTCCTAAATTATCAGTTATAGACCTTGAGCTTGATATGTTGTTATTGACAATTGGCTCATGTAGTATAGTTTCAATAAGTATAGGCTTTGACTTTTTCATATTCTTACTAAGATTTGGCTGGTATGGTATAGCTTTTTTAAGTATAGATTTTGGCCTTTTTATATTTTTATTAAGGGTTGGCTTATATGGTACAGCTTCATTAGATGTAGGCTTCGGCTCTTCTATATTCTTAGTAAGAGTTGGCTGATGTAGTACAGCTTTATTAAATATATGCTTTGGCCTTTTTATATATTTATTAAGGATTGGCTTATATGGTACAGTTTCATTAGAGTTAGGCTTTGGCTCTTTTATATTTTTAGTAAGAGTTAACTGATGCAGTACAGCTTTATTAAATATAGGTTTTGGTCTTTTTATATATTTATTAAGGGTTGGCTTATATGGTACAGCCTCATTAGATGTAGGCTTCGGCATTTTTATGTTCTCAGTAAGAATTGGTTGATATGGTACATATTTATTAAGTATAGACTTTGTCTTTTTTATATTAAAATTTTTATTAGATTGTGGTGGTGAAGTAATTAAAATAATAATTTGACAAAATAAAAAACAAAATAATACTTTTCTAAATTTAGTCGAAAGTAAATCCTTACAATATAAAACAAATAAAGAAAAAACATATTTCAAATTCATTTAATTTTACCTCAAAAGCTTATTTACTTAATAGATATTAATAATTATTTAAAAATATTATATTTGTACGTAATTTATATGTATTTTAACCATATATAAAAAGAAAACTCATTGAGAGTTTTCTTTTTAGAATTTTATTTAGTTTTATTTAGCTTAAGTTCTTTCTTTAAGAAATAAGAAATTACAGTTCTAAGAGCAACTGTAGATCCTAAAAGTAGTATATCATATAAGGTTGGTTTTAAAATTGATAATATAATACCTGAACAGACTAATATTTCTAAACATAATAATATATATTTGCCTAAAGAGTTTTTAGCTATAGTTAATTTTTTGGCTTTTGATATTTTATCCTCTCTTGAAAACTCTGTTTTAAAGAATTTAAAGGTAGTTAAGATAACACCATAAACAACAATCATAACAGCTATTCCTTGTAAAACAAGAATTACTCCCTCTAAAATTCTATTCACCAAAGCAATCACTTCCTTTATAGTAATTTAGAATTTAATTTGCAAGATGTTCTTTGTTAGATTCAATTTCTTTATTAAGGAAGTAAGAAATTACAGTTCTTATGACTACGATAGAGGCTAGAACTATGATATCGTGAAATGTAGGATTTAATATAGATTCAATGATATCTGCACAGATTAGAAGCTCTAGTCCAAGTAATATATAAGTTCCTAAGCAATTTTTCACAATAGTTAATTTTTTTACTGCATCAATTCTGTCTTTAGATTTTATTTCAGATATAAGAAAATCCTTTGCAGTTAAAACAACTCCCCACAAAAGAACTATTATTGATATTGTATTTATAATCCAAATTGCTCCTTCTAAAATATGTTTAAACATATAGTATTCACTCCTTATCTTTAAATTTAAAAAAGCATAGTTTTTATTTAATTTTATATAAATAGTATATCATAAAATTTTATACAGTTTATTATTGTATACTTTAGATAATTTGAAATTATTAATTTATAAATACTTTCTTTAATTTTTTTAAATTAAAGAAATTTTGAAGGTAAGTAGTATAGTAGAGTAAATAATATTAATATAAAATAAATAATTGACAATTTATTTCTTATATATTAATATGTTAATATATAACATATTAATATATAAGAGGTGTTTTATGAGTGAGGTAGTATCTAAATAGATAATTTAATATTTAAATAAGTCTTTTAAATCAAGGTATTAATTACCTTTATTTGTTGTGGATTTATTTAGATTATTCTATGAAGATACAATCTAGCTATATACCTTTTAAGTAATAAGTTAAAAATTATTACTATTCATTAATTTAAGTATAAATACTTAAATTTTACAGGTGTAATTTAAAGCTGTGGAGTATCCATGGCTTTTTTTATTTGTAAAATTAAGGACTAATTGACAAAAGTATATTTTAAAGAATTTTCTTTGAAATATTTAAAGGTAAAATATATAGATTATGTATCTTCATGGAAGAAAATAAGATTTTGCTAATTTATTAAAGTTTCTGAAATGAGGAGAATATTATGAATAAGAATACATTTGAAAAATTACAATACAATGAGCTTAAGGATATTATAAAGTCATATTGTGTTAGTGGCTTAGGAAAAGAATTAATTGATAAATTAGAGCCAAGTTCTAATTTAAAGGTAGTAAAGAAAAGATTAGATGAAACAAGTGAAGGAAGAAATATATTAAGTATTTCTAGTTACATCCCTTTAGATGGGATATCAAATATAAAGAGTTTGATTAATAATCTTGAAAAAGGACTTATACTAGAGCCTCAAGAGCTTGTGGCTGTAGGGGATTTTTTAAGAGGGTGTAGAAAAATAAAAAGTTTTATGGAAAAGAAGAGTGATTATGCAAAAACACTTAGTGAATATAGTAATTTAATAACGATTTTACCTAATATTGAAGAAGAAATAGAAAATAGCATAAAGGGATCTTTAGTAGAGTCAAATGCAAGTAAAGAGTTAAAAAGAATAAGAAGACATATGGAAAATTGTGAGGAGAAAATAAATCAAAAATTAGAGAAATTTTTAAAAAGTAGTGCTAATAAAAAGTATATACAAGAGTTTTTTATTAGTAAGAGAAATGATAGATTTACTATTCCAATAAAAGCTTCTTATAAAAATCAAGTTGAAGGAACTGTTGTTGAAGTTTCATCAAAAGGATCAACTGTATTTATAGAGCCAGCTAGTATTTCAAAACACACTTTAGAATTAGCTGTGTTAAAGTCAGAGGAATCTATTGAAGAATATAGAATACTTTCAGAGCTTACTAACTTAGTTTTTGAAAAGGTAAAAGAAATAAAAATAAACATAGATGTTATTGCAGAGTATGATATGATTTTTGCAAAGGCCAAATATAGCAAATCTATAGAGGGGATAAAGCCTAAACTTAATAATCATGGATATATAAAGATAAATAATGGAAAGCACCCATTGTTAAAAGGAAATGTAGTACCTTTAGATTTTGAGATAGGAAAAAATTATAGATCTTTAATAATAACAGGTCCTAATGCAGGAGGAAAAACAGTAGTTTTAAAGAACGTAGGATTAATTTCTTTAGCTGTTCAAAGTGGATTTCATATAAATGCTAAAGAAGGAAGTGAAATTTCAATTTTTGAAAAAATATTTGTTGATATAGGTGACAATCAAAGTATTGAAAATTCTCTTAGTACATTTTCATCTCATATGAAAAACTTATCTGAAATAATTAATAGTTGTAATAAATCAACTCTTATATTATGTGATGAAATTGGAAGTGGAACAGAACCTAATGAAGGAGCAGGTCTTGCAATAGCGATTTTAGAAGAATTTTATAAAAGAGGTTGCATAACAGTAGCAACAACTCATTATGGAGAGATAAAGAACTTTTCGGAAAATCATGAAGACTTTGAAAACTCGGCTATGCAATTTGAAAGTGATACACTAGAACCCTTATACAAATTACTTATAGGGAAAACAGGAGAAAGTAATGCTCTTTGGATATCTAGAAAGATGGGGATAAATGAAAAAATACTAGAAAGAGCTAGGGGATATATTGAAAATAGGAATTATAATTTTGAGAAATTAAATGAGAATAAGGTTAGAAAGAGTCAACTTGAATGTGAAGAGATAAAAATAGAAACAATTGATTTTAATATTGGGGATAGAGTTAGACTGTTAGATTTTAATGAAGTTGGAATAGTGTATAAGCCTAAAGACAAATATAATATATTAACTATTCTTTATAAAAATGAATTTATAGAGGTTTCAGCAAGGAGAGTTCTTTTAGAGATTAAGGCGGAAGAGTTATATCCTAAGGACTATGATATGGATTCATTATTTATAGATTTTAAGGAAAGAAAACTTGAGAAAGATATTAAAAGAGGCTCAAAAAAAGCCTTGAAAAATATTCAAAAGGAAATAAGAAAAAATAAAGCTTAATTTATTAAAAGACAGTATCAAAATAATTTTGATACTGTCTTTATTTTATAATAATCCTTCAGTTTTAAATTTTTCAATTGCTTTATTTATGTAACTTAGTGTACAGAAATCTCTATCTATTCTTTCAGCAGAAAGCTTAAGTCCTTTTATAAGAGTACTTTCTTTATGGTCTTCAAGAAGTCTCATTAAACTTATTGGGTTTATATCACCTTCTTTTGTATCTAGAACTCTAGATTTTTTTATGTATTTATTCTTCATAGCTTCTAAAACAGATGATTTAAGTTCTTCACTTATATCAAGGGAAGGCATAGATTCGAAAATTTTAACTTCATCTTCAGTAAATTTCATTCCAACTGTTTTACTTATATCTGTATCTAGAAATATAACATTTTCAAAAGTAGCACCTGAAAAATCAGCTCCATCTAGATTTACTCCTTCAAATATTACATTTTCAAATTTTGCCTTCTTAAACTTACTTTTTTTAAGATTACTTCCTATGAATTCTGATGAATCAAATTTGCATTCAAAGAAATCACAAGATTTAAAATGTGCACCTCTAAAGCTTGCATAGCTAAAATTAGAATTTGAAAAATCACAGTTGTAGCAGTTTGCTCTTCTAAAGTCCATGTACATAAAGTTTTTGTTTCTTTTTTCTGCCTTATTGTATTTAAAAATTTGAGTGTTTTTTGTAGTTGTTGTCATAATGTGACCGTTACTAATTTGCTTTATAACAAATATATGATTATTATCAGGTAGTAACGGATTTCACCACCTTTCTTAATTTTAATATCCAACTAATGAATAGAAATTATTACTTTAGAGAGTAATAATTTTTTAAGATTAAAATACTTATACATTATATAATAATTAACTTAACTTTTCTTTTCACATCTTTACATTGTATCACAGAATATTGGTATTAGAGAATATCTTTTAGAGTATATTGCAAATAGTTAAAAAGAAGAAGATATTAAAAGATAGAAAAAATAAATAAGTAAGATGTATTAAATAAAATAAAAAGGCAGCTTGAAATAAAATTCAAGTGCCTTTTTATTTAAAGTTTAAGATCTTCTTCTATCTTTCTTCTTACTTCCTCATCATAGTCATATATTCTAAGATATGATTCACTTATAGAGCTCATAAAATCTTTATATTCATCTATGCTCATAAAAGAATATTTAGAAAGTTTAAATGGTATTACTTTACTTTCAGCGATATATTCCTTTACATTTACAATCAATATTATAACTGTAAGAACATCGCTAGTACTTGCATAATCTAATAGTCTTAAAGGAATATCTTCAAAATATAATGCTTCAGAGGCGATTAATCCTAATAGATTTCTAACTTCATCTTTAAATTCTAGAGGTTTTAAATCTAGTTTTTCAAGATAGTTTTTTATATCATCTGATTTCTCATAAATTTTATCTAGGAAATTTTCAACGATTGCTTTAGTGAATGTTTCTGAAGATGGAGTTTTTTTCTTTATGCAACAATTATAAGAGGAAAGAAAAAGTAGAGATGATATAAAATTAAGTAAGTTTAAATTATATTTTAAAGTAAGCTGATAATAAGAAGATTTAAAATCTTTATAATAATCTTTACTTAAAGTTGAATTTTTAAATATAGAGCAATGTTTAAAATAGGCATAAGGATTGTTATTAAACCAATTTCTGAATTCATCTGCATTCTCAAGTATAAATTCTAAAATTAATTCACCTTCATTTAATAATCTTTTAAAAAGAGTTAATTGTTGAAGTTGAAAGGAACAGCCACTTAAGGTTGTAGATGCTACTCCAGAATAATCAGAATTCAAGGCTCCCGTTAGCATGTTACGTTCACCAATTTTTTCATAAAAAAAATCTGAAAAAGTACTGTTTGATAATCTATATAGAATATCATCTAAAGCCTCATTGTTAAACAGATTCTTTTCCATATAATTTTCAATAAGAGCATATAATCATAGGAGAATATCCACCTATTGATTAAACCTCCCTTCTTAAAGTAATAAAAATATTTATATATTATATGCATATATTTTCTAATTTGTTTATAGGATAAATTGTAGAAATTGTGAATAAATAGAAATGTATCGAATATATTTAGTAGCTCTTATTTTTATAAATGAATTTTAATCTACATAAAGAAGTAGAGCTTGGCATCCGGCGAAGGACAAACCAAGCTCTACAAATAATTAGCACTATACGTACCAACTGCTTAATAATAATATCATTTTATTTATAAAGTTGTCAATAGATAAAAACAAAAAAAGATAAATATGATGACAATTAATTGCATTAATATCTAAATATTGACATAAAATTCTAGCTTTGAGATAATATTTATATCCAAATTGGGTGAGGAGATGATTAAAATTAAAAGAAAAGTTAAATATTTTTTAATCATATCATTAGTTTTAATCACATTTTTCATATTATATTATTTTAACTGTAGAAGAATTCCTAATGTGATAAGTAGAATAGAGTATTCATATTTAGAAGGAAAATATACAAATGATTATGTTATAAGTGAGGCTGAAAAAAAAGTTTCTAATGACAAGGAAAAGAATTCAGATGATTATTTTATTTTAGGATATTATAACTTGAAAATTAGTGGAGATAAGGAATTAGCTAAAGGGTACTTTGAAAAGACAATTGAGAACAAGAACAAAAAAACATCAAAATTTGCTATTTTATATTCCTCTAGCTATTTGTGTGAAAATTCTTTAGATAATAGAGATGTTAATAAAGCTATCCAATATGATAAAGAAGGTTTTGAAAGTTTAAGTCCAGATGATTATAATAAATACCAAAAAATAATATGGGATACCTCAAGAAGGCTTCTAGATACAGAGGATGGAATACATGAAGTTTTAGGTATATATAATACAATGAATGACTATAGTTATAAGCTTAATAATAAAAATAAGTTATATGTTTATGAAAGATTAGCAATAATAAATACTATTTTAAATAAGTATGCATCTGCAATTGAAGATAATTTAAATGTTATAGATTATGCAATTAAAACTAAAAATAACGAAAGTAGATATAAAGCCATAATAGGTCTAGGGATTATAGCTAAGAAAATGGGTCAATATGATGAGGCACTTAAGACATTAAATGATATAAAGAATATAGATATAAACAACAAGGCAGTTAAGTCTGAATTAAATATATATAAATTAATAAATATGAGTGAAATAGAGGCCATGTTGGGAAATTATGATAAGTCATTATCATATATAGATGAAATTGATAAATATAATGATGATATCAATGAAAACAAATATAATTATGTTAAAATTTTAGAGAATATAATAAAAGCTGAATGTCTAAGTGGTGAAGGAAAACTTTCAGAGGCTTCAAGTCTTTTGGATACAGCAAAGGAAAATATAGCTAAGGATAAAGTTACATTTCTTTCTGATAAAGATATTATGTATTATGATGTATTGGCCAATTTATATTTTAAAGAAAAAAATTATAATGAATCCATAAAAGCATATGAAAAATTAATGGATTTATCAAAAGAAAGCTATAATTTAGAATATCTAGAAAGAGCTTTAGAAGGATTAATTAAATCTTCTAGTAGTATTGGAAATTATGAGCAAAAGGATAAATATATTGATGACTTATTATATTTAGAAAACTTTAAAAATAAAAATTTTGCAGAGAATTACTATAAAAATTCAATAAATGAATATGAAAATAATATAACTAAAAAAGAGAATAATTTAATAAAAAATATTAATTTAATTTTTAAGTTTTTAATAATTATATTGTTTTTAGTAGTTTTAAAATTAAATATTTATCCAGTTTTAAATAAGTTAATAATTAAGAAGAAAATCAAAAGATATATAAGGGAAGATAGCTATTTACTGAATTATCAACCTATAGTAGATCCTAAAAAAGAGAAGATTGTTGGTTTCGAAGCACTTTTAAGGCTAAAATTAAAAGATAAGATAATTATGCCTAACATAATAATAAATGATATAGAAAAGGCTGATATGATGAGTGCAGTATCAATATGGATACTGAATAGAATAATAATTGATTATGAAGAATTAAGCAAAATAAAGAGCTTATCAGATAAGTTTTATGTCTCTATGAATATATCATTAAAAGAAATTGAAAATACAGATTTTGTAGAAAATTTAATAATTATACTACATAATTCAGGATTGAGTGATCAAAGAGTTGGTATAGAAATCACTGAAAACAATAAATGTAAAAATCAAGAAAATGCTAAGAATAATATTGAATATCTTAGAGAAAATGGATTTTTTATTGCTTTAGATGACTTTGGAGTAGAATATTCTAATCTTTCAATGTTAGAAAAGTTCAATTTTGATGTTATAAAATTGGATAAGTGTTTTATAGACAATATTGAAGAGTCAGATGTGAATAAATCTATTATAGAAACTTCAGATTATTTATCTTGTACAAGAAATAAGACAATAATTGTTGAAGGGGTAGAATCGAAAAATCAAGTTGATTTTATAAAAGATACAAAATCAAATAAAATTTATATTCAAGGATATTTTTACAGCAAACCTTTGTGTTTAGCTGATTTGAAGAAACTCAATTTGTTTAATAGAAAGTAATCTATATAAAATTATTTATTAAAATTTTAATTATTTTAAAAAAAATGTTGACTTTAAAAAACAAATAATATATTATTTAAAACAAGAAAAATATTCTTTCAAATGCGTTGAAGAGGGAAAGTAAATATTATAA
This sequence comes from Clostridium sp. LIBA-8841, assembly GCF_057782475.1. Classification (NCBI taxonomy): domain Bacteria; kingdom Bacillati; phylum Bacillota; class Clostridia; order Eubacteriales; family Clostridiaceae; genus Clostridium; species Clostridium sp. LIBA-8841. The sequence goes on from NZ_CM173488.1 coordinate 1,756,070, forward strand.
GTTACTACAGAGAAAGGTTAGTTTGCTGAGATAACCTGTAATAAGTATTATTGAAGTGCCCCTTGGAGCTGAAATGCCGAATTAAGTAGGTGTTTATGGGAACTCCCATTATAGAGTTAGGGTATGTATGTACCTAAATAGAGATGGATATATTTTATATCTAATCAGAGTGGAACCGTGGAAGTATAGCCTTCTGCCTCTGTAATTTACAGGGGTAGAGGGCTTTTTTTATTATATATTTTGCTGGCCAGCATATAGAGATAAAATTATACTTTTTACTTATATGATTAAAACTTAATTTTAAAGATTTAATCTAAAACTTTGTTTTAAAGTAAAAACATATTGAAACAGAGTTAAATAAAAAAATAATTTTACAAAGGGAGAATTTAATATGATTAATATTCAATTAGTATTAGCAATTGTATTTTCAATATTAGCAACTTATGCTATATACAAAATAAGAAAAATAACAAATAAATTTTCATTTGCTACGCTGACAGCATTAACTTTAGGAGTAGTACTTGGAATTATATTTAAGGAAAATATACTATTTTTAGATACAGTAGGAAAGGCATATATGTCTTTAATTAAGATGATAGTAGTGCCTTTAGTAGTGACATCTTTAATAACTAGTATTGTTAGATTAGAAAATTTAAATACATTAAAATCAATAGGAATAAAGACATTTACTGTTTTATTAGGAACTACAGGGGCTGCAGCTATTATAGGTATAATAGTAGCAAGTGCTTTAAGACTTGGACAAGGATTAAGTCTTGTAGGAGCTGAAAACTTTAAACCAAGGGAAATACCAGAGTTTTCAAAGGTATTTATAGATATGTTACCATCAAATCCTTTAGCAGCAATTGTAGATAATAAGATAATACCAATCGTTATTTTCTCAATGTTTGTAGCTATTGCCTTAGTTATTGAGGATAATACAAACAAGGAGAAGGCAAAACCTTTTAAAGATTTTGTTTTATCTGCTTATGATGTGGTTTTAAGAATTACTAAAATGGTATTAAGAATAATACCTTATGGAGTTTTTGCCTTAATTGCTACGGCTGCAGCAAAAAATGGAGTTGATACTTTAATGTCATTAATATGGGTTATTGCCGCTGTTTATATAGCTGCTTTACTTCAATTTTTATTTGTATATACTCCATTAGTAAGCTTTGTTGGTAAAATGAATCCACTAAAATTCTTTAAAGGAATTTTCCCTGCACAGGTTGTAGCATTTACAAGTCAAAGTAGTTATGGAACTTTACCTGTTACAATAAAATCCCTAGTAGAGGGTGTTGGGGTATCAGAAAATATAGCAAGTTTTGTTGCACCCCTTGGATCAACAATTGGATTAAATGGATGTGGTGGATTTTACCCAGCAATAGTTGCTATATTTGCAGCAAATATGTTTAATATGGAGCTTACTATGTACTCATATATACTTATTGTACTTACAGCAGTAATATCTTCTATTGGTATAGCTGGGGTACCAGGTTCAGCTACTATGTCAACAACTGTAATGTTAGCAGCTTTGGGTTTACCAATAGAAGCTTTAGCAATGGTAATAGCTGTTGACTCAATAATTGATATGATAAGAACTGCTACTAATGTTACTGGAGCTTCAGTAGCGGCATTGGTAGTTGATCAAACAGAGAAAAGAAAAGAATATGAGGTTAACAGTATAGCGCAAGAAGCATAAAATTTTAAAAATTTTTAGAATGATTAATAAAAAAAACTACTTTATTTGAATTTATATGTATTAACATATAGTCAAATTTCATATAAAGTAGTTTTTTTTTAGGTTATTTTATTAAAATATTCAAAAAAATATTAATTATGTTATAATGTAGACGTTATCAAATGTAAATACAAATAGAAAATATTTATGAAAATGGGGGCAGAGCCATGGGAGAGTTTAAATTAAAGAAAAAGTGGGAAGTTTTATTAATTCATCATTCTCACACAGACATCGGATATACACAAAGTCAGGAAACTATCGAACATTATCATGTTAATTTTATTAAGCAAGCTATTGAAATCGCAGAGGAGCTTAGAAAAGATGAGAGAGAAAGTGAATTCATTTGGACTTGTGAATCTTTTTGGGGTGTTGAATGTTTTCTAAAAGCAGCATCAGAAGATTGGAAAAAACGTTTTGAAACTTGTGTATTAAATGGAAGTATTGAAATTACAGGCAATTATTTAAACTTAAATGAAACAATTGATTATTATGTATTAAAAAATCATATTTCAGAGGCTGTTAATTATTGTGATAACTTAGGGAAAAAAGTAAATTCTTCAATGACAGCAGATATTAATGGATATGCATGGGGATATGCAGATGCCTTATATGAAAGTGGAATAGAAAATTTATATTCATGTGTCCATTCTCATCATGGTATGTATCCTTTATTTAAAAAACAAACTCCTTTTTATTGGGAATCTCAAAAAGGAAATAAGATCCTTGTTTGGAATGGGGAGCACTATCATTTTGGAAATGAATTTGGAATAGTAAAAACTGCAACAGGTTCATATATAAATAGAGATGAATTAACCTCCTCATTTACAGAGGATAAAAGATTTGAATATGGAAAAATAAGAATGTTTAGATATTTAAAAGGATTAGAAAATCAAGATTATGAGTATGATTTTGTTCCGATAACAGTACATGGTCTTCCAACAGATAATGGTTCACCTAATATTGAAGTTGTTGAATTTATAAATTGGTGGAACAATAATTTTGGAGAAGAAGTAGAAATGAAGATGATTTCTTTAGATTCATTCTTTAAAAAAATTAAAGACTCAAAGGTTGAAATTCCGACTTATAAGGGAGATTGGCCAGATTGGTGGTCTTTTGGAGTAGGATCAACACCTCAAGTTTTAAAAATATACAAAGAGGCTCAAAGACTTTTAAATACAACTAAGCTTATAGATGAGGATTTTAGTCTTAGTAATAAAGAGTGGATTAAAGAGTGTGAGAATCAGTTAATGCTTTATTCAGAGCATACATGGGGACATTCATCTTCACTTACTAATCCTTGGAATAGTTTTGTGAATCTATTAGATTATAAAAAATCAGGTTATGCCATAAGAGCTCATGAAATGGCAATAAGAAATTATAATAAGGTTTTAGAAGAAAAAGGAATGACTACATTAAAGCCAAATAGAAAGCTTAAGTTTAAAATTGTTAATCCACACAATAAGAGGATTACAGAATGTATTAAGCTTTCTCTAGATTATTGGGAAATTTCAAACTTAAGAGAGACTATAGTAGATAACTTAGGAAATGAATTTAAGACTCAAAGCGAACCACATCCACGTGGAGTTTATATAAACTTTGTAATAACTTTAGAGCCTAAAGAAGAGAGAAATATTTGGGTTAAGAGACATGAAGATGATATTAATTTCATAAAAATTGCTAATGAAAGCCACTGCTGTCAAGGGATTGATGATATATTCCTATATGAAGACAATAGAGAAATAATAAAGTATGAAAATGCTTTTGAAAATAATAATGTTAGAATTAAGTGGAACAAAGAAAAGGGAATAATAAGTTGGTTTGATAAGATTAATCAGGTTGAATTATATGATGAAAATTCTAAAGTTGGTGCATTTATGCCTGTTTATGAATTGACTGAAGTAGTTGAACAAACTTCTGATGCTCAATATAAAGTTCGTCAGGTTTTAGGACGTAATATGAGGGGAATTAATGCTAAAGTTTTTTATCCAGAAATAAAGAGTATAAGGGTAAGCGAACTAGGAGAAGTCTTTGGAAAGATAAATTTAGAGTTAGACTTAAAAGGTACAGGCTTAATAAATGTGGTAGTAAAAATATACAATGAAATAAATAAATCTGAAATAAATGTTGTTATGAATAAGGAAAGTGTTTGGGATCCAGAGAGTATGTATATAGCATTACCATTTGCTTATAACAATAATAAAATGGATTTATTCTGTGAAAAGACTGGTTGTGTAGTTCAGGTCAAAAAAGAACAACTTCCAGGAACAAATTGTGACTTTAATTTAGTTCAAGAGGGAGTTGTACTTAAAGAGGGGGACTATGGTATAAGTATAGCTATGCCAGATTCATCTTTAATCTATACATCTCAGCTTAAGTATGAAAATTCGAAGAAATTATTCCATGAAAAATATATAGATTCAAAAGATTACGAGCTATATTCTTGGGTAATGAACAATATTTGGGAAACTAATTTTAAAGCTTCACTAGGTGGATTCATAGAATTTAACTACTCAATAACTTGGGGAAATAACGGTGAAAATCAGTTTGAACTAGCAGAGCGTAATAAAGAGATGAATTTAGGATTCTTAAACTATAGAATAGATTAAGAAATATTTTTTATAAAAGAACGAGAAGTTTTTATGAAGGATGTGAAGTCTTTCAACTAGAAGATATAAAAGAAATATATGATGAAAAAACCTATGCTTAATAATGATTAAAAGCATAGAAATCTAATAAAGAGAGAGTATATTAAATTATTATTTTTTATAAATATATAATTTAATTACTCTCTTTTAAGTTATTTAAAATATAATTAGAGGCTAATCTAATAAATAGAAATAAAAATTAAGTAAAATTTAAACAAAATATCATGTAATAATATGGTATTATTTTTGTGAAAGAAATATTATGTTTAGTTATAAAGGAGTTAGTACTGTTAAAGTTATTGTTATTATAATATAAACTTTAAGAGTGTTTAAATAGGTGGATAATTATGAGTGAAAATAAATTAGGAAATATTTTGATTGTAGAGGATGATATAGATATAAACGGCTTGTTAAGTAAAATTCTTACTAAGGAAGGTTATAATGTTAGACAAGCGTTTTCTGGCTCAGAGGGGAAAATGTGTTTGGAATTTTTTGAGTTTGATATTGTATTACTTGATCTCATGTTGCCAGGAATAACTGGTGAAGAATTTATTGAGGAGATTAGAAAGATTAAGAATACTCCTATAATGGTTATATCAGCTAAAACAACAGTAGAGGATAAAATAAATGTTTTAAGGTTAGGCGCAGATGATTTTGTAACAAAGCCTTTTGATGTTCAGGAGGTTTTAGCTAGAGTTGAGGCTCACTTAAGAAGAAATAAAATAATAAGCAATAAAAAAGAGGAAAACACAACATTGAAATACAAAAAGTTAATTCTAGAACCTAAAAGTAGAGAAGTAAGAGTTAATGGAGAAGGACTTCAACTTACTTCAAAGGAATTTAAAATATTGGAATTACTAGTAAGCAATCCTAAAAGAGTTTTTACAAAAGGAAATTTATTTGAAACTGTATGGGAAGAAGAGTTTTTTGGTGATGACAACACTATAAATGTTCACATAAGTAATCTTAGAAATAAAATAGGAGCTTTAGATAGTGAAAATGATTATATAAAAACTATATGGGGTGTTGGCTTTAAAATGGAGTAATTTACACTTAAAATAGAGCCATTTAAAAAAGAGTTAATAAAAAACTTAAGACTTTCTTAAGGGTTTCTTTAAGGTATTTTGAGACTTAGGGTTTATTATATAAACATAGAGAGAAATACAGAGAAAAACTTATTAGGAGGTAAGGAACTTTGGAAAATATAATTTCTGTAAGGAATTTAAACAAAAGATATGGCAAGAAGATTGTTCTTGATAACTTAAACATGAATTTAAAAAAAGGTGATATATATGGATTGGTCGGAAAGAATGGTGCAGGTAAGACAACCTTAATAAGGATGATTTTATCTCTAGCAAATATTGATTCTGGGGAAATAGAGCTTTTTGGAAAAATAGATGAGAAGGAAAAACTTTTAGAGCATAAAAAAATAGGAAATATAATAGAAACTCCAGCATTTTATTCATTTTTTACGGCTAAGCAAAATCTTGAATATTATAGAATTCAAAGAGGAATAGTAGGAGAAAAATCTATTGATGAAGTATTAGAAATGGTTGGACTTGGTGATGTAGGAAATAAGAAATTTAAAAAGTTTTCTTTAGGTATGAAACAAAGGCTTGGATTAGCTCTTGCACTTTTAGGAGAACCTGAACTTCTTATCTTAGATGAGCCAACTAATGGAATGGATCCTATGGGAATTAGAGAAGTACGTGAAGTACTTTTAAAATTAAATAAATTAAATGGAGTTACAATTTTAGTATCAAGTCACATATTGGGAGAATTATCACAACTTGCAAATTGCTACGGATTTTTAAAAGATGGAAAAATAGTAGAGGAAATTTCAGAGGAAGAACTTAATGAAAAATGTAGACACCATTTACTTATTAAGGTTGATGACTGTAAGAGAGCCTCTATAATATTAGAACAAGCATTAAAGAATAATTCATACGAGATTTTACCAGATGGATTTATAAAAGTTTATAGAGAGTTAGATAATCCACAGAGAATAAATAGAGCTTTAGTAGAAGGTGGAGTAGATGTTTATTCTCTAGAAAGAGTTGGAGTTAATTTAGAAGATTATTTTATAAATCTTATTGGAGGTGAAAATAATGCTTAATCTAATAAAAGCAGAACTTTATAAGACATCAAGAAGGCCATTTTTATATATTACAATTTCTTTAGGTTTTAATTTACTTATAGTGGTAGCTGGAGTGGCTATTAGTAATATGATGAGAGCAACCTCTACTGTGATGGATTTCTCACCATTAGCTTTTACAGCAATTAATTTTATAGGTGCAATTTCTTTTATGATGCTTGCATTTATGGATGTACCTATGGAAGAATATAAGGAAAATACTCTTAAAAACTTAGTTTCTTCAACTTTATCAAGAGAAAAAATATATTTAGGTAAATATATAGCACAAGTAATAATATTTTTAATTATGGAAATAGCAGCAGTAATAACTATGATAGTAACATCATATATTTTTGGATTAGTTGGACCAAATGGTTTTTCTGACTTTTTAGATGTAATATATAGATTATTAGTAGCATTTCCAATATATTTAAGTGCATTAGCCTTATATGATTTAATAACTATAATCATTAAAAAAGAAACATTAGCTGTGGTGATAATTTTAGGAATAGTTTCAGGAGTACCAATAGTATTTTCTATATTAGATAGCCTTTATGGAGGAGTTTTCACTTTGATTTATCCTTACTTATTATTTAATCCTTTAAAAGAATTAGTTAGTATTGGATTAACTGATAGTATTATAGGAACAAATATAATAGTAGGAATAGTGAATACAATAGTATTTTTAATTTTAGGACTTTTAGTTATGAAAAAACAAGAAGTTAAATAAGGAGGAAGTATATTGGACCTTTTTATAATAGGATTGCTTTCCGCAATCCTTATTATTGTTGTTATAAATTTGATTTTTAAAAAAAGAGAAATAAATAAAATAACTTTAGATTTAAAAAGACTAAATAGAGAGGGAAAGACTGAGAAGTTAAGATTAGGAGTTCCAAATAAAAATATTGAAAATTTAATAATAGAAATAAATAAACTAATTGATGATAAAAAAGAAAAAGAAGCGATTTATAAAGAAAAGGATATGGAGCTAAGAGATGCCATAGCCAATATGTCACATGATTTAAGAACCCCTTTAACATCAATAATGGGATATGTTTACTTATTAAATGATGAGAATCTAAAGGAAGATGAAAAAAGAGAGTATTTAAAAATAATAGAAAAAAGAGCTTCAGTTTTAAATGGATTAATAACTAACTTTTATGGCTTATCTAGAATTCAAGCAGATCAATATGAAATTACCCTTGAACCTATTAAACTAGAAATAGTTTTAGGAGAAATTATTGCAGCTTTTTATGAAACTTTATATGAGAAGTTTGGAGAACCGGAAATTGAAATTGAAGAAGGATTAAATATAGTATTAGGTGATAAAGAATCCCTAAACAGGATATTTACAAACTTAACTGAAAATATAATAAAGCATGGAGAAGGGGAGGTTAAAATATCCTTAAGAAAAGAAAAAAATAATATAATAATAGAGTTTTCTAATAAAGCTGAAGCACTGGAAGCTAAAGATATAAATAGAATTTTTGAAAAGTTTTTTACTAGAGATAGAATGAGAACTGGACAAAATACTGGCTTAGGCTTGGCAATAGTTAAATTATTAGTAGAGAAACAAGGACAAAAGATAGAAGCTAAAAAAGTTGGAAATAGACTTGTTATAAATATAATATGGAGTTTATCCAAGTAAAAAGAGCACTAACTTATTAAAGTACAGAGTTACTTTATTGAAAGTTAGTGTTTTTTTATTTTGTTTTTAAGAATATGGTCTTAGGGTACTATCTAAAAAGCAATACTAATTTAAACCATGAACTTATTTTGAAAAGTTTGTATTATTTATAATTTTATTTTTGGTCATTATTTTTTTTAGTATCCATTAGGAAATTTAGAGATTTATACAATATAAAAAATAAGCAATATATGAGAAGAAGTAAGCAATTAATGACAAGTATTTTGGGAATGGATGGTATAGAATGGAGTTGTAAATAAGAGGGAGAAATCCTTGGAAAGAGTCAATTCGTTAATTTAAATTTAAGATAAAAAATATGAGGGGAGTGAGAAAGCTTATTTATTTTAAAGCAATATTCAAATAAATAAGTGAATTTTATGAGTAGAATAGTTAAAGTTGGAATAATAGGTTGTGGTGGGATTGCTAATGGTAAGCATCTACCAGGATTATCAAAGATTAAGGAAGTTGAATTAATAGGATTTTGCGACTTAGAAATAGAGAAGGCAGAAAAAGCTGCCAAAGAATATGGTATAGAGAATGCAAAGGTTTATTCTGATTATAAAGAACTTTTAAAAGATGAAGAAATTGAAGTTATACATGTTTGTACACCAAATAGATCTCATAGCTTTATAACTATAGATGCTTTAGAAGCTGGTAAGCATGTAATGTGTGAAAAACCAATGGCTAAGACATCAGAAGAAGCAAGAAAAATGCTTGAAGCAGCAAAGATAACAGGTAAAAAACTAACAATAGGATATCAAAATCGTTTTAGATTGGATTCAGATTATCTTCATAAGGTTTGTGAGGCTGGAGAATTAGGAGAGATATACTTTGCAAAAGCTCATGCAATAAGAAGAAGAGCAGTTCCAACTTGGGGAGTTTTCTTAAATGAGTTTGAACAAGGCGGAGGTCCTTTAATAGATATAGGAACTCATGCATTAGATTTAACTTTATGGATGATGAATAATCATAAGCCAAAATACGTTGTAGGAAATGTTTATCATAAATTAGGTAATAAGGAAAATGCAGCTAATGCATGGGGACCATGGGATCCGGAAAAGTTTACTGTTGAGGATTCAGCTTTTGGATTTATAACAATGGAAAATGGAGCAACAATAGTTTTAGAGTCAAGTTGGGCCTTAAATTCACTTGAAGTTGATGAAGCAAAGACAACTCTTTGTGGAACTGAAGGTGGAGCTGATATGAAAAATGGATTAACTTTAAATGGAGAAAAGTACAGTAGACTTTATGAGAAGAAAATAGATTTACAAGCTGGAGGAGTCGACTTCTATGAAGGAGAGTCAGAAGAACCAGGAGATTTAGAAGCTAAGTCTTGGATAAATTGTGTAATAAACGATTTAGAGCCAGTGGTAAAACCTGAGGAAGCCTTAGTAGTAACAGAAATACTTGAAGCAATATATGAGTCTTCAAAAACAGGACAACCAGTATATTTAAATGGTTCTGTCTAGAGGAGCATTGATTTTTAGCTAGTCATTTAATAAATAGGTTTTATTTAAGGTTATATAAAGGTGGTGAGGTAGGATGAAAATAGGACTTCAGCTTTGGAGTGTAAAGGAAGAGTGTGAGAAAGACTTTATTGGAACTTTAAAAAAAATAGCTAACATGGGGTATGATGGTGTCGAATTTGCTGGCTATGGAAATCTAAGTAGTGCAGAATTAAAAAGAGTTTTAGGGGAGCTAAATTTAAGTTCTTGTGGTAGTCATGTACCTTTAAATGATTTAAGAGATAATTTAGATGAAGTTATAAAATTAAATTTAGATATAGGAAATAAGTATATTATTTGTCCGTATGCTTCTTTTAATAATGAAAATGATGTAAAGGAAGTTTCAGATATATTAAATAAGGCCTCATATATATGCAGTAAAAATGGATTGGTTTTAGGATATCACAATCATAATCATGAGTTTAATAAGTTTAATGAAAAGTCAGTATTAAATTTATTATTTGAAAGATTTAATAAAGAAATAATAAGTGAATTAGATACTTATTGGATTGAATATGCAGGAATAAATGCTGTTTCTTATATGGAGGAACATAGGGATAGAATAAAACTTATTCATATTAAAGATATGATTGTGGCTAATAAAGAAAAGAATTCAACGGAAATAGGAAATGGAATATTAGATATAGAGTCTATTGTAAAAAAGGCTAAAGAAAATAATTTAGAATGGATTATAGTTGAGCAAGAGTTTTTTACAAAGTCTCCAATTGAAAGTGTACAAGAAGGATTAGAATACCTTAAAACAATAGTATAAAATGAAAAGTTTAAGTTAAATCAAGAATTTAAAGATTTTAAATGTATGGGAGGATTTATTATGTATTTAGGATATTTAACAGGATGTCTTGGCAATATGCCATTGAAGGAAAAGGCAAAGTTAGCTAAGGAGTATGGATTTGAGGCTTTAGAAATTTCATGTTGGCCAAGAACAAATGATAGAGATTATTCTGGAAGTGATATAGATGTTGCTAATCTTACTGAGGAAGAGGCAGAGGGAATAAAGGAATACTTTGAAGATTTAGGATTGAAGATATCCTCTTTAGCTTACTATGATAACAACTTAGATAAAGATTTAGAAAGAAGAGCTTTTATCAACAATCATTTTAAGAAATGTGTAGATGCCGCAGTAATGCTTGGAGTACCAGCAGTGGGGACATTTGTAGGAAGAAATGCAGATAAAACTTTTGAAGAAAATTTTGATGAATTTGAAGTAGTTTTTAAAGAGCTAGTTCAATATGCAGAGGATAGAGGAATTAAGGTTATAATTGAAAACTGTGATATGAATGGATGGCAAACTCAAGGGTATCCAGGAACAATTTCTTTTACTCCAGAGCTTTGGAGAGAAATGTTTAAAAGAGTTCCAAACAAGAATTTTGGACTAAACTATGATCCATCACACTTAAAGCACTTATTAATAGATTATATTGAACCAATAGAGGAATTTAAGGATAGAATTTTCCACACACATGCTAAGGATACTGAAATATTTGAAGATAAGTTAAGCAAATATGGAAAGTGGAATAAGATTCTTTCAACAACTGAAGATTTTGGATATTGGAGGTATAGAATGCCAGGCCTTGGAGACATTGATTGGAAAGCATTTATAGATAAATTAAAAGAAGTAGGATATGACGGAGTTTTAAGCATAGAGCATGAGGATCCTGTATATGAAGGTTCTGAGGAAAAAGTAAAAGAAGGATTAAAACTTGGAGTAGAATATTTAGGTAAGTTAATATAGAGCGTTTTAATTAGGTTTTAAATGAAAGTTGATTTTTAGCTAGTCCTTAAGACTTAATTATCAATTAAGGAAGTCTTGTATTTCTAGCTAAAAATCAACACTAGTTTAAATCCTAGCTAAGTTTATTTTGAATAAGTATTAATTTTAAGAAGTGTTAAAATTTTAGATGTAATATTTATCTACTATATAAAAGGTGAGTTTATGGAGGAGGTTATTATGAAAAAACTTAGAGTTGGAATAGTTGGTTGTGGAAATATTTTTCCTATGCATGCTCAATCAATAAAAGGAATTGAAAATACAGAGATAGTAGCTGTTTGCGATATAAAAGAAGAAAGAGCTAAAAATAAAGGAAATGAGTATAATTGTAATTATTATTTAGATTATAAAGAGATGTTTGAAAAAGAAAATTTAGATGTGGTACATATATGTCTTCCACATTATCTTCATCCAGAGGTTTCTATATATGCTTCTAATTTAGGGATAAATGTTTTAACAGAAAAACCTATGTCTATAAGTTTAGAAGATGGAGAAAAAATGGTTAAGGCAGCTAAGGATAATAAGACAGTTTTAGGAGTTATTTTTCAAAATAGATATAACCCAGGTTCTAAACTAATAAAAGAAACCTTAGAATCAGGTGATTTAGGCAAGATTAAAGCTGGTAAGTTAGAGGTTACTTGGGATCGTTCAGATGAATATTACACTAATAGTGATTGGAAAGGAACTTGGGATAAAGAAGGTGGAGGTGTAATAATAGACCAAGCTATCCATACAATGGATTTAATGAGATGGTTTATTAATGATGATATTGATTATATAGATGCTAACATAAGTAACAGAGCACATGAAATAATAGAAGTTGAAGATAGTGCAGAGGGTGTTATAAAGTATAAAAATGGAGTCCTTACGGCTTTTCATGCAGTAAATTATTATTCCTATGATGCACCAGTTGAGATTGAATTACATTGTGAAAATGGAATAGTAAAAATGATAGCAGATAGAGCCCATATAAAATTTAATGATGGGAGAGAATTGATTGCTGATAATGATCCGAATGAAACTTTTGACTATGGAAATGGAGTTAAAGGATATTGGGGAACAAGTCATAAAAAGCAGATAAAGAATTTCTATGAGGCATTAAAAAATGGAATTGAACCAGAGATAACAGGAGAAGAGGCACTAAAAACTCAAAAGATGATATGTAATATTTACAAATCAGGTAAAGAAGGCGTAAGAATAAAGTTTTAGAGTTTATAATATGTAAGCCTATATTTATTTTAATTAAGATAAATTAAAGAATAAGAGTTGTGTAAATTAGCAAATATTTTATACAACTCTTATTTCATTAAGTAGAATATAAACAATAAAACAATATATTTACAAATTATTTCTTTACATAATATATAATAAAATTAAGTATAAGGGAGGAAGTATAATATGCCTAATTTTAATGTTTTAAAAGGGAAATGGATATATGAAGGGATATTTTGAAAAAACAGTATTAGAAGCTGATTTTCCCATGAGATTTTTCTTTAATGATGGAAATATAAGCACACCACATCATTGGCATGAAGATATTGAAATAATATATATAGTGAATGGGAAATTAAAGGCTGGAGTAAACAAAGAATGTTACAACCTAAATAAAGGAGATATTCTTATAATTGGACCAGGAGAAGTTCATTATTTTCTAAAGGAAAATAATTTAAGCATTAGAGCTGTTATCCAGTTTAGAATGTCAATATATGATAGCTTTAATTCTGGAACTAAGGATAGATTAACATTAAAGCCTATGTTTTCTAATTGTAAGTTGCTTAGTAAAGAAGATGAAATTCACGAAGTGTTAGAAAAACAAATTAAGGATATTATAAGAGAACATGAAGAGGCAAAGGAAGGATATAAACTTTTTTTAAAAGCTAGACTTTATGATTTAGCAGGGATACTTTTGAGATCTCTTCCTAAAGATACTGGCAAAAGTGAAAATATTGAAAAACAAAAAGAGCGATTAGAAAAGTTAGATAGTGTAATGCAGTATGTGGAAAAGAATTATGATAAGAGTATAACTTTAGATGAAATATCAAAGGTAGCGGGTTTTAGTAAATTTTATTTCACAAGATTTTTTAAAGAAAATACAGGAATGACTTTTATAGATTATTTAAATAATTTCAGAATAGCAAAATCTGAATGGCTATTATTAAATGAGGAAAATAGTATAACAGATGTTGCTTTTAAAGCAGGCTTTAATAGTGTTAAAACTTTTAATAGAGTTTTTAAAAATTTAAAGGGATGTAGTCCTATGGAATACAAGAAAAATTTAAATCTATAGAATAGAAATTAGAAATAAGCAATTTAATTTTAAATTGCTTATTTTTTATTTATTATCAAATGAATTTTATTCTAAAGTTTTTTATAAACTTGATGACCTTCTCTGATTTCATTTAGTGCTTTGATTCTTAAATCATTTTTTTTATTTATATATTTAAGAAATGCAGATTCTAAGGTTCTCTTTTCTGTCAGTGATAGCTTATCCCAAATTATTTTAGGGAAAAGATCTTTTACTATGAAAGTTTCACCAGAATGTATAAAACTTAAGAGATTAACTGCTTGTGGCAATAGTGAATTCATAAGAAAACCTCCTTTATAAAGTTTGAAATACTACTGGCTATAATATATGTTTCAATATTGATTTTAAGAACTTAAATAATAAATTTATGTGAAAAATTTATCATTATGCCAAATTTCTACAAAAAAAGTTTCTTTCTTATAGTATTATGTTTTGGTGACATACAAATTGCTTGAAGAATTATTTGTATTAAGGGTTAAGTAAAATACAGGAGAGGAAATAAATGGATAGTTTTCAATCACAGTATTTCTTTTTAATAATATACTTTTTCTTAGGATTTTTATTTATTAAAGCAGAAAAGATTAAAAATAAGTCTATTGCACTTTTAATTTATATTGCACCAGGATTAATTATTACAATAATTATGTTTTTACTTTTTGAAGCTATGATTGAAATATTTAAAATATAATATGATTTATAGAGTAATTATTATTAAGACTTTAATATAAAGGTTTGATTTACATTGTGAATCAAACCTTTTTTATAAAATTTTTTAAATATTGAAATAGTTCTAAAGTTTATTACGAATATATTATTGAAACTATGAAAGTACTTTCAGTTTTAGTAGGAGGAAATTTAAATGATAAATAAGGGGAACTTCCTTAGGCAATTAAAAAAGAGGGATATAACGGCTTTAGATTACGTTATAGATAATTATTCTAATGTTATTTTTAAAGTTGCTTATGGAGTTTTAAATAATAGACAACTAAGTGAGGAATGTGTAAATGATGTTCTCTTAAAAATATGGGATAATATACATCATTTTAATAAGGAGGAGGAAAAGTTTTATCCTTGGGTTTTAGCTATTTCAAGATATACAGCAATAGATATATTAAGAAAAGAAGTAAGACATTCAAAAACTTTAGATATTTCAGATGTTAATGTATCAGAAGAGGTTTGCTTAGCTAGTCAATGTCATAGTAAAAATCAATTGGACATGGTAACTAAAGAGATAAATTCTATGAAGGATATTGATAGGGAAATATTTTTAAGAAAATTTTATTTAGAGGAAACTAGTGAAGAGATAAGCAAGAAAATGGGATTAACTAATAAGTTTATAAATCTTAGAATTTTTAGAGCAAGAAATAAGTTGAAGGCTAAGTTTAAGGGGAGGAATGTATAAGATGAATCCAAAGGATATTTTAGATAAAATAGATGAGATTAATATTGATGAAATAGAAATAGCAAAGGTAGATTTAGGCGAAATAGGAAAAGAGAGAGTAAGAAAAAAAATTAAAAATACTATAAAAGATAGAAAAAATAAAAAGTTTAAGAAATCAGCTATTGCAGCTACTCTAGCTTTAGGAATACTCACAGCAGGAGTTATAAGTAAGCCAGTAATAGCTGCTAATATTCCAATTATAGGTGATATATACAGAGAACTTGGCTTCTTTAAAGGGTTTGAAGATTACACAAATTATATAGGGGAAACAAAAGAAGTTGATGGATACAAGTTTACAATAGATAATATAGTAGGAACTCCAACTGACTTGCTTGTAGGAGTTAAGGTTGAAAGTCCTGTAGCTTTAAAAGGATTAGTACAAGAAGATAACTTTAGAGTTGATATTAATATGAATAAGTTTGGAGTACATTCTTGGGGTTCTGGAACTGATGTAACTTATTTAGATGATTATACAGCAATATTAACTGCTGAGATAAATACAACAGATAAAAAGTTGAGAGAAATTGGAGAGTTAAATTTAGTTGCAACAAAGGTTCAAGAAAATGATACTTATATAAGTGCTGATTTTAATGTTAAAGTAGATTTTAGTTCAAGTTTTAGGGATATAGAAAAAGTACGAGTTAATGAAAGAGTAGATAAAAATATAAAAATAAATTCCATTGAAGGAAATATTGTTGAATCTAAACTTTGGTTTGATGGACTTGGAGCATTTGAAGATAATTCAATATTTTATTTAATGGTTGATGGAAAAGCATATGGATGGTGGGATGGTACAGTAATGGAAGATACATCATTAATTATTCCTAGAACTGTATCAGTACTTAATTTTCCGAATATTAAATATGAAGATATAAAAAATGCTGAAGATATAAAAGTTATTTATGCAAGGATAGATGAAGAGTATAAAGAAGAATTAGATATTAAGTTAGAAGAGAAGGATGGAATAAAATATCCTGTGGAGATGAACTATGGAGAAGATTTAAAGGGAGGATTTTATGAGGTTAAAAGGGAAGATGGTAAAATAAAATTCTACTTTAAGAGTAACTATAATCCTTTAACTCTATTTAGGGATATTATGTTAAGAGAAGTAAAAGATGAGGATGAGTATGGACAAAGAATTTTAGGAGGATTTTATGAAAATCCAGAAAGAGAAGGAGAGTATATTTTAGAGTTTGAAGATATAGATATAGATAATCATTTAGAGCTTGTTTATTGGCATAGAACAAGTAATCTAAGTGATATAAAAGATTATAAAGTAATTGATGTCAAATAAAAAATAAATTTTAACTTTAAGGTGAGTGAAATTATTATATAGTTTTACTCCCCTTTTTTAGTGTATAATACATATATAATTTTCATATATTAAGTTTTTTGAAAGTAGAAAAAAGTTTTAATAGATAAAATATATTGAATAAAAATTAAAAGTATATAATATTTAGAAGTTAAAAATTTGGAGGAAACAAATGAGCAAGAAAAAGGTAATAGTAGTTGGGGGAGGCCCTGCTGGTATAATGGCAGCCTTAACAGCATCAGCTAATGATGAAGTTATACTAATAGAGAGAAATAATGAAATTGGTAAGAAGTTAAGGCTTACTGGTGGAGGAAGATGTAACATAACAAACAATAGAGATATAGAGGAATTCTTTGATAAGATAGTTACAAATAATAAATTCATGTATAGTGCATTGTACACTTTTTCAAACTATCAACTTTTAGATTACTTAAGCAAGAAAGGCTTAGAATATAAGGTTGAATTAGATCAGAAAGTATACACTAAAAGTGATACTGCAGAAGAGGTAATAAGCATATTTAAAAATGAATTAAATGAGTGCAATATAAAGGTTTTATATAATACTAAGGTTTGTGATTTAGTAATAGAAGACAGTGAAATAAAGGGAGTAATTACTGACAATGGCAAAATGATTTTAGGCGATAAAATCATAATAACCACTGGAGGAAAGAGTTTCCCTAACACAGGTTCAGATGGAGAAATGTACAGTATATTAGAAAAGTATGGCCATACAATAACTCCAATTCATGCAGCATTAATTCCTATTGTTACTAAGGAAGATTTTGTGAAAAATCTTCAAGGAGTAGCTATGAAGGATGTAGTTGTTTCAGCTAAGGTCAAAAAGAAGAAATATGAGAAATTTGGAGATATGATATTTACTCACTTTGGAGTATCTGGCCCAGCAGTTTTAAAGTTATCTTCTTATATAACTAAAGCTTTAGATCAAGGAGAAGTTGAACTAACTTTAGATTTTTTAAGAGATAAATCTAAAGAGGAATTATCTCAAATAATAAGAAGTAATCCTAATAAGACTGTATTAAATAACTTAAAGGGAATATTACCTCAAAACTTTTTAAAGCAAATATTTGAAATGCTAGGATTAACAGAGATTAAAGCTAGTGATTTAAAGAAGGAAGATGAAAATAAAATCATAGCTTATATGAAAGAAATGAAGCTTACTGCAAGAGAAACCTTAACAATAAAGGCTGCTCAGGTAACATCAGGAGGAGTTAAGGTTAAGGAGATAAATGCTTCTACTATGGAATCAAAACTTATAAGAAATCTTTATTTTGCAGGAGAAGTTATAGATATAGATGCTGAAACAGGGGGATATAATCTTCAAATGGCATTTTCAACAGGCTATTTAGCAGGAAGTAATTTTTAATAAATCTTAAGTAATCAAATAGAAATAAAAATCTACTAATAAATATTATTTGTTAGTAGATTTTTTTGTTGACATTGAAACTTTATAATCATATAATTAATAATAAATATTTAATAAAATTAATTTTTAATTAATTAAAAATGACATAACGGTAAAGAAAATAATTTCATAGATTAAATACAAGTTTTAATGGAATAGAAAAAACATATTTTTAAAATTTATAATTAGATTAAAATTTTTCAAATAGGATAAATTAAATTTGGGAAACAAGATGATTTAAAAGGAGAGATTAACATGTTATATGATTTTAAAGTTAAAGATGTTGAAGGAAATGAAGTTTCTCTAGGTGATTATAAGGGAAAAGTACTTTTAATAGTTAATACTGCAACTGGTTGTGGATTTACTCCTCAATATGAAGGATTACAAAAGCTTTATGACAAGTATAAAGATAAAGGATTTGAGATATTAGATTTTCCATGTAATCAGTTCTTTGATCAAGCACCAGGGAGTAATGAAGAGATTTCAGGCTTCTGCAAACTAAATTATGGTACAACATTTAAAACTTTTGCCAAAATAGACGTAAATGGAGAGAATGCCAATGAGTTATATAAGTTTTTAAAGAAAGAAGCTCCAATGGCAAAAGAAGATGAATCATCCTTAGGTTTTTATGATAAATTAAAGGGGTTAGGATTTACTACAGAAGGTGATGAGATAAAATGGAATTTCACTAAGTTCTTAATTGACAAAGAGGGTGAGGTTATAGCTAGATTTGCACCTACAGTTGAACCTGAAAAATTAGAAGAACTTATAGAAGAGTTAATAGAAGAATAAATATTTTAAAATCAGAAAAGTATAGAAAGCTTATAATTAGTTTTAAACTAATTATAAGCTTTTTACATTTTATTTTATTTTTATTTACTTAATATTCATGGTACAGTAATTAATTTGTTATTAAGTTTAAATTCAATAAAGATATACTTAATTGTGAGAATTTGTAAAAATATATTGTTTAAAGGGAAAGTCTGTAATCTTTTGAAAAGGGGGAAATCATGGTAATTCAATGTAAAGATATAAAGAAAACCTTTAAAGTTGGAAATACCTCCGTTGAAATATTAAAAGGTATAAGTTTAACCATAAATAAAGGCGAATTTACTGCTATTATAGGTGAATCTGGATCAGGTAAATCAACTTTTTTGAATATCTTAGGGGGAATAATGCCTTGTGATGAGGGAGAAATAGTTATAAATGATTATCATATTGAAGGATTAAATGAGAATGAACTTGCTTTATTTAGAAGAGGAAATATGGGGTTTATATTTCAAAGTTACAATCTAATGCCTCAACTAACAGCTTTGGAAAATGTAGAAATGCCATTAATTTTTTCTGGAGTTCCTAAAAAAGAAAGAATAGAAAGAGCAAAATCAATGCTTGAAAGAGTTGGATTAGCTGATAGGATGGATCATAAACCCTCTGAATTATCAGGAGGACAACAACAAAGAGTATCTATAGCTAGAGCTTTAGTAAATAATCCAAGTGTAATTTTAGCTGATGAACCAACTGGAAATTTAGATAGTAAAACTACTATAGAAATATTAGATTTATTAAAAGATTTAAATAAAAAATTTAATACAACCTTTATTGTAGTAACTCATTCTCAAGTAGTTTATGAATATGCAGATAAAGTAATAAAGATGGAAGATGGTCTTCTTTGTAAAAGTTAATAAACAAAAATTAGTGTTTATATAAATTGGGAAATTTAGGGGGTAAAATATGAAAAAAAGAAATTTAAGTTTAGTTTTAGCTTTAGCTACTATACTGACAACAGTATCAGTTCCACAAAAGACTTTTGCTTTTACAGATAAGGTTTCTAATGCCTTATCTGAAATGGGAAATGAAAATGGTAATGGAGAAAATAATGGTAATAATTTAAATGGGGGAGAGCAAGTATCACCTCAAGCTAGTAACATTCAGTCAAAAGATTTAATAATAAGTTCAGTAACAACAGATGAGGATGTAGTGGAACCAGGAATGCCATTTACATTAACCTTTAAGGTTGAAAATATAAGTGGAAATAGTCTTTATGGAGTATCACTTAAAATCGTAAATGTAGAGGGAAAAGGCACTTTAGATGGCTTTATGCCTGTGGGAACAACAAATGAAATATATGTTGGGAGTATAGCACGAAATGATGTTAAGTATATAAGCATAACCTTAGCAAGTGATCCTAATATAAAGGCTGGGGTACACAATTTCGTTACTAGTGTTATGTTCAATGAAAAAGGTAAAGAACAAGAAGAAATAACTAAAATAGTTGGAATAATGGTTCAAAATACTCCAAGCTTAAGTATAAGTGGAGTTACACCTAGTGAAGGTGCCATTAGTGCCGCTTTAAGAAATGATAGTAAAACTAAAGTTAAGAATGTAAAGGCCAAGGTTACTATAGATACAGAAGTTATAGAACAAAATATAGGGGGAATAGATGTTGAAGGTGAAGAGTATATGGATATAGCAATAACACCATCTGAACAAGAAAGAGATGCCTCTATTGAAATAACCTATGAAGATACAACTGGAAAACAATACACAGAGACAACTTCATGTAAAGTTCCAGCCATGATGGTTGTAAATGAAGAACCACAAAAAAGAGGTAAATTAGGCTTAGTATCCTTTATAAAAAGTTTATTTAGATTTTAGGTGATTGCTTATGAGATTTACTGATTTATTATCCATAATATGGAGAAATATGTGGAAAAGGAAGACAAGAACAATTTTTACAATGATGGGTGTAATAATTGGCTGTCTTGCAATTTTTATAATAAGTTCTATAACAAACGGCTTTGAACGATACTTAACTTATGAAATGGAAAGTTTAATGGATACATCTGTAATAAATATATATCCTAATTGGGGTGGAGAAACAGATGGTAAAGATGAGGAGAGTTCTAAAAGTAAATTAACAGATAAAAATGTTGAAGAATTAAATAATTTAGGATATTTTTCTGAGGTAATGCCTAAAAGGTATGCTCATACTCAAATAAAGTATGGGAAAGTACAAACATATTCAAGGGTATTAGCTAATGATAAGGCAAATTTGATTCCAGAAAGTTCTATTTTAGTAGGAAAGACTCCTAGACCACGAAGCAAGGAATTATTACTTGGATATGATGTAGCAAAGGAACTATTAGGGTATACTTGGGAAGAAAAGGTTAAAGACGATTCTGAATTTCAACAGCTTATTGGAAAAAGAGTAAAATTAGGTGGAGAAGATTTTGGAGTAGATGAAAATGGAAATCCAATAAAGAGCAAGCAAGTAACTTGTAATATTGTTGGGGTTTTAACAAGTGGAAATGGCCAGAGCAACTATGAAATTCAGGGTTCACGTAAACTTGTTGACGATATGATAAAAAGTGCTCCATTTGTGGATGAGCAATATTTGAAAGAACAGCTTACAACCTATGAAAGAATAGATGTTAGAGTTGATGATAAAGAAATGTTAGAGTCTTATGAAGGTATATTAAGAGACATGGGATATCAAACAAATTCCTTTAAGGAATTTGAAAAACAAACAAGATCCATGCTATTAGGTGTAAGTATAATACTTGGATCATTAGCAGGAATCTCTCTTTTAGTAGCTGCTTTAGGTATAACCAATACTATGGATATGGCTATATATGAAAGAAATAGAGAAATTGGAGTGATTAAAGTAATTGGTGGAAGCATAAAAGATGTTATAAAAATCTTTGTCGGAGAAGCTTGTGCAATATCAATTACTGGAGGATTTATCTCCATAATATTAGGTGGCTTAGCAACATGGGGTATAAATTCGGCAGCAAGATCAATAACACAAAATATGATGGGACAAGCTATAGAAAAAATAGCAGTTCCAAGTGTTTCATTAATTTTAGGTATTCTTGCTTTTTGTTTAATAATTGGGTTTGTTGCTGGAATACTTCCAGCTAGAAAGGCTGCTAAGACAGATGTTATAACAGCTATAAGATAAAAATAAAAGACCATACTAGTGTATGGTCTTTTATTTTTTTATTAATCAGCAACTCTAACTATTTGAACCCATGAACCTATTCCAGTGTTTATACCAGTAGATTCTCCTAAAATGGCTGGAGTTACAGCAATTGGTACTGATACTATTTGGCCTAAAACATTTCTTGTAGAATTATTGACTAATGTAAATACATCACCAGCATTAGCATTTACAGCAATACTTCCATTAACAACTCCTATTTGCCCAGGTTCAACCCTAGGAGTTCCAGATAAAAATACTCTAGAATTACCTTTAAATAAAGAAACCAATGCACTAGCAGTAGAAGGATTTATATTGTCTAAATTAAATGACCACATAAATAGGTATCTTCCAGCCTCATTTATTGTAAATGTTCCATTTGTTATATTAGCTGTTATTGCTGTGAATGTTGAGCCATTAGGATTTTGAACATTATAAGTGAAAATACCATTGGCATTAATATTTTGACTTGCTGTAGCTGAATAACTAACTAATAGTGTATCATTAAAGTTTCTTCCAGGTTCACCTTGAAGTCCTTGAAGGCCAATAGGACCTTGAGAACCAGCAGGACCTTGAGGACCAGTAGGGCCAGCAGGGCCAGTAAGACCTTGAGGACCTTGAGGACCAGTAGGACCAGTAGGACCTTGAGGACCTTGAGGGCCAATAGGGCCAATAGGACCAACAAAACCTTGAATACCCTGAGGACCAGTAGGACCAGCAGGACCTTGAACACCAGGAGGGCCTTGAGGACCAGTAGGACCGATGTCACCATCAGGACCTTGAGTACCTTGAGGACCAACAGGACCTTGATCACCTTGAGGACCTTGAAGGCCAGCAGGGCCAGGATCACCTTGAGGTCCAGTAGGGCCAGGGTCGCCTTGAGGACCAGTAGAACCAGTAAGACCTTGAGGGCCTTGAGGACCAGTAAGACCTTGAGGACCTTGAGGCCCTATAGGACCCATAGGGCCAGTACAACCTCTATCACCTTTAGGGCCCATAGGGCCTCTTGGACCAGGTTTACAACAACCACACTTTATTTCGAAAGAACATTTATCATCATGACATTTATCATCACGACATTTATCATCGCAACATTTATCATTATAACCGTTATCATCATAACAGCTATCTTGGTAATTGTTATTATATCTATCGTAATAATCAGATTCGTCATTATTATAATAATTATTATATTCATTTGGATTATAATTTCTTCTTACCATAACTAAAACTCCTTACATAATATTGAAAAAGCAATTTCACAATATTAGTTTATGAAATTATTATTATGTTGTTCCAAATATTAAATATAAAAAATTAAAAACACTCAATATAAAAATAATATAGAGTGTTTTTTTATTAGTTAACAATAGTTCTTAATAAATTAATTCCTAAAATATTATATGAAATTAAGTATATGTTATAGCCGATAAGAAAAATATTAACGATTTTAAGTAATTTGTTAATCATTTTTTCAAGTTTTGATCCAGTTTTGATTTTTGCTATTTTTAAGTTAGCTTTCCAAGGAAAGAATAACTCAATTCCTTCTGAGGTAAAAAAGTCTAAAATCAGATGAGATACATAACCGCAAATAAATCCCATAGAAATTACTAAAAATATTATGTTAAAGTTACTAACATGTACAATTGTATAAAGAATTAATATTATTATCGATAAACATAAGAGGCTATGGGTAAAACCTCTATGTCTACATCTGCTTCCTAGATATTTAGAAAGAAATGGATACATTTGACTGATTGAAGATTTTCTGTGATCTATGTCTGGAAATAAAGATCCTATATAAGAAAAATGAAAAAATAAAGCTATTAATAAAATCTTATAAGCTATATCATAGGGTATTAAAAATAGAGTTATAAGTGAGTTGAGCATTATAAGAGAAATGCATATACCACCTGTTGAATGTGTTTCTTTTGTCATATATTCTCCTTCAAAATAATTATCATTAGTTTTATATTAAAAATATTATCATAATATTACTTTATTATAAAGCTAAAATAGAAAGAGAAAGTTTAACAAAAAATCCTAGGAATAGAGTGGACAGTTCTATTCCTAGGATGATAGTTATGGTGGTAATTTTATGTAAGGTTTCTTACCAAATTTAAAGTAATATACTTAAATTACTGAGTAATATTATTTGTTTTTATTTATAAGTACAGAATATGCAATTAATAATATTCCTAATAAAGCAAGGATTGAATTTATAACACTTGAAAGAGCTTCCATAGATGTAAAGCAAAATACTCTTTGTTCTAGATATAAAGCTATGTTATTTAAAAATATATTTTCAAGTATTAAGGGAGAAAAAAGAGTTGTTAATATAACTGCGATTACGGCTATTAAAGCTTTTTGCGTGTTTTTCAAAATAAATCAACTCCTTACTTATTAAAATAAATATTACAAACTTCATTTAAGAGATATTACAAATGTATTCTAACAAGATTTTAAATTATATGGAATAGTTTGTGCATAACTGGGTAAAAAACATGTAAAAGTGGGCATTATATGTAAAATGTAATCTTTAATCTAATAAAAATATACTATAATTAATAAAAAGATTTTTAATTAAAATGTGAGGTTATAATATGGAAAAATGGTTAAGGTGGGCTACAGAAATAGATTCCATTGCACAGGCAGGTTTAGCTTCTTCAAAGGATGTATATGATATAGAAAGATTTAAGCAACTTAAAAATATAGCCTCTGAAATAATTAGTGAAAGTGCAAATCTGGAATTACATAAAGTAAAAAAATGTTTTGCTTTGAATCTTATAATAATCCTAACTTTAAGACTAAATTCGATTAATAATTATAAGAAACTAATAAGTTTATATGAATATACTAAAGGTCATAACTTATGAAACTATTAGATACTAAACTTTCATAAATTATGACCTTTAATTTTTGACTAGCTAAAATCAACATTTACTTAAAACAGAGCCTTTTAATTAAGTGGTTATTAACTGCTTAGAAGCCTCTTTTCTTTGCTTCTATTCCACTTTCATTAAGTGCAGGCTCTTCTATAGTTGTGTTAAGATGATTCTTAGACCATTGGTTTTGAGTTTTATTACCATTAGCTAAATACTTTTCTTTTGTATATACTTTTTTATTTATACTTTTCATGAAATCAACTCCTTAAACTTTTATATTAATAGTATGTAAAATTTTAAGAAAAATATATTGTAAATTGAGACCATATTTGTATAAAATAATTTGTATAGGAGGAAATTTGTTATGAGATTAAAGGTTATAAAACATATGTATGCAAGTAAATTAAAGAATTATAGAGATATATTAGTATATCTTCCAGAAGATTATGATAAAAATGAAAAAAGATATAATGTTATATATTTTCATGATGGTATGGAGTGTTTTTTTGAGGAATGGTCTTTATCAGGTAAATCATGGCATGTAGATAAGGTTATAGAAAATCTTATTGATGATAATTTATTAGAGGAATGTATAATTGTAGGAATTTCAAATAATTTTGATAGGATTAGAGAATTAGCTCATTTTAACTTTATAAATAAAGGAGAAGAAATTTATTTAGTAGAAGGAAAAGGTGAACTTTACGAGGATTTCTTAATAAAAGAGCTTAAACCATACATAGATAAGAATTTTAGGACAAAGCCAGAAAGAGAATTTAATGCTCTCATAGGATCTTCTATGGGTGGAATGGTTACTTTTAATATAGGTATGAGAAACCCAGAAGTCTTTTCAAAGTTAGGAGTGCTTTCTCCGGCCTTTTGGATGGCATATGAAAATGGGTTTGAAAAGATTAAAAATTATGGACATCATGATTTAAAACTATGGATGGATTATGGAACAGGAGAAGGAAGACTTATAACAGAGCCTGTTAAAAGTGTAAGTAAAATGCTTTTAGATAATGGGTATAAATATAAGGATGAATTTGTTCTTTATGAAGACTTAGATGCACCGCATAATGAAGGAGCATGGAATGCAAGGCTTAGAGATGTAATATTATATTTATTTAATGGAGATATGACAAATAATTATAAGCTTATTTCAGAAGAGAATTTAAAAAATCACAAAATGAATTTTGAAGAGCTTAAGTTTACTAATTATAAAAAAGATTAAGATTAACTATTAACTTTAAAAATTGTGTATTAAGTAAATTTTATTATTACAGGATTTTTTATGAATAGAAATTTAGGAGAAGATATGGATAAAAATAAAATAAATTCTTTAAATAGTATAGGACAATTTTTAGCTAAAAGAGATTTTAGTCAACTTACTAAGGAGTCTTTAAAGAAGAATTTTGGCATTGAAAAAGTAGATGTTTTAATATTATTAGGAAGTGCTATAACTTATAATATTAAGGTTGCTATAGAAGCTTATGAAAATAGGCTTTGTAATAAAATTTTAATATGCGGAGGAATTGGCCATTCAACTGATCTTCTTAGGGAAACAGTTAGAAAACATAAAAATTATAGTGATATAAAAACTTATGATAAAGCTGAAGCAGATATTATATATGAAATAATATTAAAATATTTTAACGTGCCAAAGGAAGATATAATTATAGAGAATAAATCAACTAATTGTGGTGATAATGCAATAAAAGCCATAGAAATTTTAGATAGATTAGATATTAACTATGATTCATTATTACTTATACAAGATCCTACAATGCAACTTAGAACATATTTAGGATTTTTAAAAGTTTTAAAAAATAAAGATAACGTTAAAGTCTTAAATTATGCTCCATTTATACCAATATTAAATGAAAATTTGGAGTTTGATAATAGTGAAGTTGATGGAATATGGAGTTTAGATAGGTATGAAGAACTTATTCTTGGAGAAATACCAAGACTTAGAGATGATGAAAATGGATATGGACCTAAAGGAGCAAATTATATAGAACATATTGATATACCAAAGGAAATAGAAGAGCATTACTTGATTTTAAGTAATATTTTAGGAAAAGAAACTAGATAAAAAAAAGAAGTAATATGGTTCATATTACTTCTTTTTTATTTTATTAACTAATTATCAATAGTTATATAAGGAATTAAGTAATAAAAACTTATTAAGTGAGAATAAATACTTTAATCTATTGGATTTAAAATAAAAGAATTTATCAAAAGGTTACATTGAACAAGGAATAGATATAATTTTAAATGACTCTAAATATGATTTTCTTAAAGAAAATCATAGATATAAGGATTTATTAAAGAATAAAGCTAATTAGAAAGATATTTATAAACTTCTAAATTTAAGTTGTATGTGTAATACTTAATATAGATGAACAAATTATATAGAAATTTTATTTTAGGAGACATAAGTATGAAAGTTTTTAAAATGCAATTACCTAAGATTCCTTTAGAATTAAATAAAATAGAAGATATAACTAGAGAAATTTTAAGTGAAGAAAAATTAGAAGAAGTTATAATAGAAAATGCAATAATAGAGAATATAGAACAAACTTCAGTAAAGTTCGATTCATGTATATTTAGAAATGTTATGTTCATAAATTGTAGCTTTACAAGAATAGATATGACAGATGTAAGATTTGAAAGATGTGATTTGTCTAACTGTGAGTTTTTTGAGGGGGGACTTTATAGAGTTGAGTTTAAAGGATGTAAAATAATAGGGAGTAGATTTGATGAATCATCTTTAAACAACATTTCTTTTAAAGATTGTTTAGGAAGATATTCTAACTTTTCTTTTAGTACTTTAAAAGAGGTAGAATTCAAGGAATGTGATTTAACAGGAGCTGTATTTCAAGAAGCTAAACTAAAGAAGGTAAATCTAGAAAATATAGATTTTAAAGAAGCAATATTTAGAGGAACAAATATTAAAGATATTGATTTTAGAAGTTGCAATATAAATGATATAGATATAAATATGGAAGACTTAAAAGGTGGAGTAGTTACAGCGTACCAAGCTTTGGAATTAAGTAGATTCTTAGGAATAATAATAAAATAAGATTAAGATAGGTGGATAATAATTTATTATCTACCTATCTTAATCTTTCATCATCCTCTTCTACATATTCTAAAATATCTCCTGGTTGACATTTTAATATTTCACATAAAGAATTTAAGGTTGAAAATCTAACAGCTTTAGCCTTATTATTTTTTAAAATAGAAAGATTAGCCATTGTTATTCCCATCTTTTCTGATAGTTCTGTAGAACTGATTTTTCTTTTAGCCATCATTACATCTAAATTCACAAGAATTGGCATGTTTTAATCCTCCTAAATCGTTTTATCATTTTCTTCTTTAATCTCAATAAATCTTTCAAATAATCTAGCAAGAACCATACATAATAAACCTATGGTAACACATATAAAAGATATTATTAATATAGGAGGTGCTATTATAGTTTTTTCAAAGAAATCTATTGAATATTTTAAATAAATAGAAGTTAAAGAAAATGTTATTATTTCAGAAAAAGAGCAAATACAAATAATTTGTAGTGATTTAACTATCTTAAATGAAAAAGGATTTTCTTTCTTTATCAAATGACATATTGTTTTTACTTTAAATAAAGCTAATATATAAGGAATAGCACAAATATAAATACATATAGTCACAGTCCATATTAAAGGAGAGTCTACCATAGAAAAATGGCTCTTAAAAAGTGCAGTTAACAATAAAGGTGTTCCTATAAGAACTAATATAGTTAAAATAATTCCCAGTGCTACTACATAGTCTAATATTTTTGAAGTAATATTACTTTTCAATTTTAGTACCCCATTTCAATTTTATATTATGAAGAAATTATAAACATTTTCTTATCGAATGTCAATAAATACTTATTAATAAAGTGCATGTAGTTCATAGGCTCATATATTAATAAGAACATAAAAAGTAATATATTAATTCTATAAACTTTCTATACTATGTAGTGAATTTTATTCTGTAATTAAAATGAGGATCTTGAAAAAGCATAGACATAAAAGAAAGTAAATATTAAGAGTCTTTAAATTAAATTCTTAAAGGCTCTTTTTTATTTTCAATAAAATCTTATAAAAATTAATCTTTATACAATCTTAATACTAACAAATAAAACTCTAACGCCATCTTAATATGTTTTTAAATATAATAAATTAAGGAAAGGGGGAAAGAAAGATGAAATTCATTTTAATCATTATGGGATTAGCATCCTTAATATTATTTATTTATCTTTGGTATATATTGCTTAGGGGGGATAGAAATGAGTAATGCAATTTTACAATATTCGTTATACTTAATAATCTTAGTTTTATTAGCGATTCCATTAGGAAAATATATTGGAAAAGTCATGAATGGAGAAAAGGTATTTTTATCAAAATTAATATTACCTTGTGAAAACTTTATATATAAGGTACTAGGAATTAATGAAGAGGAGATGGACTGGAAGAAATATTCAATGTCAGTTTTAGCATTCAGTGCTATAGGCTTTATATTCTTGTTTATTTTGAATTTGTTCCAAGGAGTATTGCCATTAAATCCTGAAGGAATAGAAGGAACTTCATGGGATTTAAGTTTTAATACAACAGCTAGTTTTATTACAAATACAAATTGGCAGGCTTATTCTGGTGAAAGTCAATTAAGTTATTTAACTCAGATGCTTGGCTTGACAGTTCAAAACTTTTTATCAGCAGGAACTGGAATTGCTGTTTTATTTGCTTTAATAAGAGGATTTACAAGAGTAAATAAAAATGAATTAGGGAATTTTTGGAGAGATTTAACGAAGAGTGTTCTTTATTTATTAGTTCCTTTTTCAATAGTTCTTTCAATATTATTAGTTTCACAGGGAACAGTACAAAATTTTAAATCTTATGAAGAGGTAGCTCTTTTAGAAGAAATTGTTTTAGATGATGGGAGTATAGTTACTAGTCAAATAGTTCCTCAAGGACCAGCAGCCAGTCAGGTAGCTATAAAACAGTTAGGAACTAATGGTGGGGGATTCTTTGGAGTAAACTCAGCACATCCTTTAGAAAATCCAACAGCCTTTTCAAATTTATTAGAAATGTTATCTATACTTTTAATACCTGCGTCTCTTTGCTTTACTTTTGGTAGAAATGTAAAGGATAAAAGACAAGGAAAAGCCATATTTATAGCTATGTTTACCTTACTTGTTGTTGCACTATGCATAATTGGAATAAGTGAAGCTAGTGGAACACCACAATTAGCTCAGGATGGAGCCGTAAATCTAGGCTATATAGATCAAGGTGGGGGGAATATGGAAGGTAAAGAAAGTAGGTTTGGAGTAGTTGGCTCTAGTACGTGGGCAGCGTTTACTACAGCGGCATCTAATGGTTCTGTAAATTCTATGCATGATAGTTTTACTCCAATAGGAGGAATGATTACAATGCTTTTAATGCAACTTGGAGAAGTTGTGTTTGGTGGTGTTGGATGTGGACTTTACGGAATGATAGCATTTGCAATAATAACTGTATTTATAGCAGGGCTTATGGTTGGAAGGACACCAGAATATTTAGGTAAAAAAATAGAACCTTATGAGATGAAGATGGCTATGCTTATATGTTTAGCAACTCCTATTGCTATTCTTATAGGAAGTGCATTAGCAGCTATTAATCCAGAAGTAATAAATAGCTTAACTAATTCAGGTACACATGGCTTTTCAGAAATTTTATATGCCTATTCTTCTGCAGGAGGAAATAATGGATCAGCCTTTGCTGGACTAAGTGCTAACACGGTATTTATAAATGTAACTATAGGATTAATAATGCTATTTGTTAGGTTTGTTCCTATGATTGCTACACTTGCTATTGCAGGTTCTTTAGTTAAAAAGAAAAAAGTTGCAACTAGTATCGGAACATTACCAACTCATAATTTATTATTTATAGGTTTATTAATTTTTGTAGTTCTATTAGTAGGTGCTTTAAGCTTTTTCCCAGCGCTTGCTTTAGGCCCAATAGCTGAGTTTTTGCAAATGATTGCTTAAGGAGGAGAAAAATATGAAGGAGAAAGAAAATTCTTTATTTAATAGAAAAATGATTAAAAGAGCTATAAAAGATTCTTTTATAAAATTAAATCCAAAGATTCAATTACAAAATCCAGTAATGTTTATAGTATATATAGCTTCTATATTAACAACCGGTTTATATATATTTTCATTATTCGGAATAAAAGATAACTCGCCATCTTTTATATTAGGAATTTCGATTTTACTTTGGTTTACTGTTTTATTTGCTAATTTTGCTGAAGCTATTGCAGAAGGTAGAGGAAAGGCACAAGCTGATGCTTTACGTTCTGCTAAAAAAGATATTTCAGCTAATAGAATAGATTCTATAGAAACAAAGGAAAGAGTTAGTAAGGTTAATTCAACTGAGTTAAGAAAAGGAGACTTAATAATAGTAAAAGCTGGAGAGCAAATACCAGCTGACGGAGATGTAATTTATGGAGCAGCATCAGTGGATGAGAGTGCAATAACAGGCGAATCAGCCCCTGTTATAAGAGAAAGTGGTGGAGATAGGAGTGCTGTAACTGGTGGAACTCAAGTTATATCAGACTATATAGTGATTAAGGTAAGTAATAATCCTGGAGAAAGTTTTATGGACAAAATGATAGCTATGGTAGAGGGAGCATCTAGAAAGAAAACTCCAAATGAAATAGCACTTCAAATATTATTAGTTTCTCTTACAATAATATTTTTAGTTGTTACAGTATCATTATATGCTTATTCGGAATTTGCTTCAAATCAGAGTGGAGTTATAAATAGTACTTCAGTAACTTCATTACTAGCTTTACTAGTTTGCCTTGCACCTACGACAATAGGAGCTTTACTTTCTGCTATTGGAATAGCTGGAATGAGTAGATTAAATCAAGCTAATGTACTAGCTATGAGTGGAAGAGCTATCGAAGCTGCAGGGGATGTTGATATTTTAATGCTAGATAAGACTGGTACAATTACTTTAGGAAATAGACAAGCTAGTGAGTTTTTACCTGTAGATGGAGTTGATATAGAAGAACTTGCAGATGCTGCTCAGTTATCATCTTTAGCAGATGAAACTCCAGAAGGAAGAAGTATAGTTATCTTAGCAAAGGAACAGTTCGGAATTAGAGGAAGAAATTTAAGTTCTTCAAATGCTAATTTTATTGAATTCACTGCTAAAACAAGAATGAGTGGAGTTGATTTTAATGGAGATGAAATAAGAAAAGGATCAGCAGATTCCATAAAAAAATATATAACTGAAAATGGCGGAGTTTTTTCTGAGGAATGTGAAAAAAAGGTTGAAGAGATTGCTAAAAAGGGGGGGACACCCTTAGTAGTGGCTAAAAATTATAAAATTCTAGGAATAATATATCTAAAAGACATAGTAAAAAGAGGGGTTAAAGAAAAATTTTCTGATTTAAGAAAAATGGGAATAAAGACAATAATGATAACTGGAGATAATCCACTTACTGCGGCGGCAATTGCAGCAGAGGCTGGGGTAGATGATTTTTTAGCAGAAGCTACTCCAGAAGGTAAGTTAAATATGATAAGAGACTTTCAAAAGAAGGGACATTTAGTAGCTATGACTGGAGATGGAACTAATGATGCACCAGCCTTAGCACAGGCAGACGTGGCGGTAGCTATGAATACAGGAACACAAGCAGCTAAAGAAGCTGGGAATATGGTTGATTTAGATTCATCACCAACTAAATTAATAGATATAGTAAGAATTGGAAAACAACTTCTTATGACTAGAGGAGCACTTACAACTTTTAGTATAGCAAATGATATAGCAAAATATTTTGCTATAATTCCTCCACTTTTTATAGGACTATTTCCTGAGCTTTCAAAGTTGAATATTATGGGATTAAGTAGTCCAGAAAGTGCAATACTATCTGCTGTTATATATAATGCTTTTATCATAATCGCTTTAATTCCATTAGCGCTTAAGGGTGTTAAATATAGAGAAGTTTCAGCTAATAATCTATTATCAAGGAACTTGTTTGTATATGGTCTAGGAGGTATTATAGCTCCATTTATAGCTATAAAAGTTATAGATATATTAATAACAATGTTAGGTATAGTTTAAAGAGGAGGATTAATATGAAGATTATTAAAAAGTCTATTTTAGCTCTTTTAATTTTCACAATATTATGTGGAATAATTTATCCGGTTTCAACAACAGTATTAGCGCAGGTTTTCTTTAAGGAAGAGGCTAATGGAAGCATTATAGAAATAGATGGGAAAAAATATGGAAGTGAATTATTAGGTCAACAATTCACAGATGATAAATATTTGTGGGGAAGGATTATGAATATAAATGTAGAAATATTTAAGGATGATAATGGAGATCCGTTAATGTATTCATCTCCATCAAACTTAAGTCCAGCAAGTGACGAGTATGAAAAATTAGTTGAAGAGAGAATAGAGAAGATTAAAAAATCAAATCCTGATATGAGAGAAGAAGCAATTCCAGTAGATTTAGTTACTTCTTCAGGAAGTGGATTAGATCCTCATATTTCCGTGGCAGCAGCTAAATATCAATCAAAAAGAATTGCTGAAACAAGGAATTTAAGTGTAGGGGAAGTAAATAGCATTATAGATAAATATACAACAGGAAGATTTTTAGGCGTCTTTGGAGAGAAGGTAGTCAATGTTTTACAAGTTAATCTTGCTTTGGATGGAATATTAAAAGAATAGGGGGATTATAAATGAGGGAAACTCGTCCTAATCCAGAGAAAATATTGAAAGAGATAAATAAGAATGAAAGAGATAGTAAAAAAGGAAAACTTAAAATTTTTTTTGGATATGCTGCTGGAGTTGGAAAAACATATGCAATGTTAGAAGCAGCTCATTCAGCAAAAGATATGGGGTTAGATGTTGTTGTTGGATATGTTGAACCACATACAAGGCCGGAGACAATAGCACTTTTAGAGGGACTAGAATTGCTACCTAATTTAGAAATATCATATAGAGAAATGATATTAAAGGAATTTAATTTAGATATGGCTTTAGAGAGAAAACCTGATTTAATAATCGTAGACGAGTTAGCTCATACAAATGTTAAAGGTCTTAGGCATGAAAAGAGATATATCGATATAGAGGAATTGCTAGATGCTGGAATAGATGTTTATACAACTCTTAATGTCCAACATATAGAGAGTTTAAATGATGTAGTGGCATCTATAACTAATATAGTTGTTAAAGAGAGAATACCTGATAGAATATTTAAAAATGCTTTTCAAATTGAATTAATAGATGTAGACCCATCAGTTCTAATGGAAAGATTAAATGAGGGGAAAATATATGTTAAGAAGCAGGCTAAAAAAGCATTAAAAAACTTTTTTATAAGAGAAAATTTGGTTGCTTTAAGGGAGTTAGCATTAAGAGAAACTGCCAATAGTGTAAATAAAGAGGTTATGATAAATAAAAGTGAGAATGCTTATCATACTAATGAGCACATATTGGTATGTTTAAGTTCTTCTCCTTCAAATAGTAAGGTAATTAGAACAGCGGCAAGGATGGCAGAAGCTTTTCATGGAAAGTTTACAGCCTTATTTGTTGAAACAACTTCATCAAAGGAATTGAAAGAGGGGAATATTGGAAGGTTAAGAGAGCATGTTAAATTAGCAAAAGACTTAGGTGCTAAAATAGAAACAGTTTATGGAGATGATGTTGCATATCAAGTTTCAGAGTTTTCTAAAATAAGTTCAGTTTCAAAGGTCATAATAGGAAGGACTAAGAAAAAAAGACACCCTTGGTCAAGACTAGGTATTGTAGATAGATTAATAGAGTTAGCACCAGAACTAGATGTTTATATAATACCTGACGAAGAAGAAACTACAGAATATATAAATAAAATTGTCTTAAATAAAGAAAAAATAACAACTAAAGATTCTTTTAAGACTTTAGGAATTTTAATTATGGCAATTGTTGTAAGTATATTCTTTGAAAACTTAGGTTTTAGTGAAGCTAATATAATAATAGTATTCATTTTAGGTGTCTTAATAATAGCAAAGGAAACCTATGGAAGAATATATGGAGTTTTATCTTCTTTATTTAGTGTTTTACTATTTAATTTTTTCTTCACAGAACCTAAATTTACTCTTGATGCATATGATACAAGCTATATAGTTACATTTTTAATAATGCTTATATCAGCTTTAATAACTAGTACACTTACAAATAAAGTGAAAGTACAAGCTAACAAATCAGCAATAACAGCTTATAGAACTAATATTTTATTAGAATCTAGTAGTGAACTTGGAAGATGTTCAGATTTGGAGGAGATTATTTTAAAGTCTCAAGAACAAATAAATAGATTAGTAAAAAAACCAGTAGTGATTTATAAATTGAAAAATGGACAAATTGAAAGCATATATAATTATAAATTTAAAAATGGAAGCGAGTTAAGTGATAAATATATAAATTTAGATGAATATGGAGTAGTTATTTGGTCTATTAATAATAAAAAATATGCAGGAAAGGGTACAGATACATTACCAGGAGCTAAAGCTATGTATATTCCTATATTAAGTCATGAGGATATAGGTATAGTAATAGGAGTAATTTTAGAAGAAGGAGAAGAATTAGAAGAAGGAGAAAAATCTTTATTAATAGCAATGATAAATCAGATATCTTTTGTAATTGATAATTATATTTTAGAAGAAGCCAAAAAAAGAGCATTAATGCAGGCTGAGAATGAAAAATTTAGAGCGAATTTATTAAGAGCTGTTTCTCATGATTTAAGAACGCCTTTAACTAGCATATCCGGAAGTGCAAGTTCGCTTTTAAACAATAATTTTGATGAAGAAACTAAAAGGAAATTGACATTAGACATATATGATGATTCGGTTTGGTTAATAAACTTAGTTGAAAATTTACTTTCAGTTTCAAGAATAGATAATGGAAATATAAATTTAAATAAAGAAGCTCAATTAGTAGAAGAAATTATTTCAGAGGCTTTACAACATGTAAATAGAAATGTATGTGATTATGACATAGAGGTTGATTTAGAAGATGAATTGTTAATGATTAATGCAGATGTAAGACTTATAATACAGGTGATTATAAATATTGTAGATAATGCAATAAAGTACACAGAAAAAGGATCAAAGATAAAAATAAGTGCTTTTCCTAAAGGAGATAATGTAATAATTGAAATAGCTGATAATGGTAAAGGAATTAGTAAGAAAGATAAGGAGCATATATTTGACATGTTCTTTACTTCTAAGGAAAATAGTAGTGATAGTAGAAGAGGATTAGGATTAGGACTAGCTTTATGCAAGTCAATTATAAATGTACATCAAGGAGAGATATATGTTAAAAATAATAAGCCTAGAGGAACTATAATTGGCTTTAGTTTACAGAGATTTGAGGTGAATGAGGATGAAGTCATCAATTTTAGTTATTGAAGATGAAAAAGCTATAAGAAATTTTATAACAGCTACTTTGGAGATAAATTCATATGAGTGTTATACAGCTGTTAATGGCTCACAAGGAATAATTTTAGCAATATCAAAAAGACCAGATATTATAATACTAGATTTGGGATTACCAGATATGGATGGTATAGAAATTATTAAAAAAGTAAGAGAATGGTCAAACTGTCCAATAATTGTAGTAAGTGCAAGAAGTGAAGATAGAGATAAAATTGAAGCATTAGATCTAGGGGCTGATGACTATTTAACTAAACCATTTAGTGTAGAGGAGCTACTTGCTAGAATACGGGTTGCTATAAGAAAAATGAATTATGATAGAAGTAACACTCAAGAAATACAAGAATTTATAAACGGAGATTTGCGGATAGATTATACTTCAAGATGTGTATTTTTAAATGAAGAAGAGGTACACTTGACTCCAATTGAATATAAGTTATTGTGTTTGCTTTCTAAAAATGTTGGAAAAGTTCTTACTCATAATTATATATTAAGAGAAATTTGGTCTAGCACTTGTGAAAGTGATATTCCATCATTAAGAGTTTTTATGGCAACATTAAGAAAAAAATTAAATAAAAAGTCTATTGATACAAATTATATTCAAACACATATAGGTGTCGGATATAGATTACTTAGAATTCAAGATAAGGATAGTGAAGTTTAATATGAGTATTATAATTTCAAAATGTTTAATAGATGATTTAATAGAACAAATTGAATCTATAAGAAAAAAGATATTAAGTATGAAGGAAAATGTGTATATAAAAGAATGTATAGATAAAGCGAAAAAATATATTGTTACTAAAGAATATGATGAAGCTGAGGTGTTACTAAGAAGTGCTTTAATACTTAATAGTAATTCAGCAGAAATAGAAAACTTACTTGGAGTAATTGAAGAAAAAAAAGGAAATGTTTTATTAGCTCAAAGATATTATAGAGCAGCATTAGCCTTTGAACCATGCTATTTGCCAGCAGATAATAATTTAAGAAGAACTGTTTTATATAATAGTGGGATTTCAAATTTTGATATGGGATAGAATAAACACAGAAATAACCTATATATTAAATTGTTTATTTAATATATAGGTTATTAATTATTTGAAATATGTTAACAACATATATATTAAATTAAGAAATGATTAAGAAAATAGTTGTTTTTTTAGTAATTTAAAAATTGAAAATGTTTAAATGTGAAATTGAAAATATTGTTTTATTTTTAACAATTTTAATTAGTGTGATAAAATAAGTTTGAAATTTTAAACAAAGGATGTATTATTATGAGATACAAAAGATATTTTATAGCACTTATGCTTATATTAGCTATGGTAGTTATTGCAGAATATACAGGAGAAAGAGAAGTTATATTCCCAGAAGTAGCTGCACTTGTTGTAGGAACTTGGGTATTAGAAAAACAACCATGGAAGGTTAGTAAAATAGGACTAGTTTCACTTATGACTTTATGTTCTATAACTGGTGTACTTGTAGTCAGATATGTGCACTTAGGATTAACATTACAAGTACTTATTGGTTTAGTTTTTACAGGTTTATTATTAAAGATTACCAAAACAACACTTGCTCCAATTATATCTGCTTGTATTTTACCAATTTTACTTAGAACTGAAACTTGGATATATCCAATATCTGTATTTATACTTACTATGGCCATAGTATTAATTCAATATATTATGGAGAATAATAGTTGTAGTAAAATAGAAGATGTAAAGGAAGAACTAAAAGAAGAAATTGAGAGTCTTGAAAAAGATCCATCTTTAAGAAAAAAAGAATTTATAAAAATGGTTAAGATATTTTTTATAGTTGGAATATTAACATATTTTTCAGTAAGATTTAAAGAAACTTTATTAATAGCACCTCCTTTAATAGTTGCTTTTGTTGAACTTACTAATTGTCATTGTAAATTTAGGAAGCGTGCAAAAAGTTTATTTTTACTTTTTATAATAGTTGCTTTATTAGGAACATTTTTTAGAGTAGGATTAAATGAATACTTAGGAGTACCTCTATGGATTTGTACGATTTTAGTTGTACTTAGTGTATTTGTTTTCTTTGAAGTTTTTAATATTCATTTTCCGCCAGTAGCAGCAATTGCATTATTACCTATGCTTTTAGATAAAAATCAGTTGCCATTTTATCCGCTAGAAATAGGAGTTGGATGCGCACTTTTTATTCTAATTGCTCTTTTATTATTCAAAGAGGAAAAAACATGTAATATGGAATATAAGATAGAAAAAGTTATTCATTAAAAAAATGAGTATAGAATTATAAAAATTCTATACTCATTTTTATTACTTACCTTTATCATTTGCCTCAGTTACAGAAGCAGCTTTATGAACTTTTGAATGGCCATCATTAGGATTTTCTAAATCTATTAGACCTATTTCATCATTAGTAATATCTTCTTCTGCCATTTCAATTTTTTCAAGTCTATCGTCAACTTTATTATTTATATTTGAAATCTTTGATTTTAAAACATTATTCTCATATCTTCTATATATTAACCAAGCTAATATCCCAAATATGATTGGACCTGAAATTTGGAAAACCACAGCAGTATAATCTTTTTCTGGCAAAGTAAGAGGTTGTATTATTGTAAAAAAGTTAGCGAAACCAACTGTCAATGTTACAATAATTGACCAAACTAAGGCACTTTTATAGGTTTTAAAAACTTCAAAAGGTTTTTCTATTTCCTTTTTCTTTTTAAAGAATGGAAAAGCAAATGATAAGAGCATATACGGTAATGTCATGGCTACATTTCCCATAAGGATTAAATAATTAAAGAACTTAGAAGAATCTTGTCCGCCTATTGAACAGCATAATACAAATATTATTACAGTTATACATTGAATCCACATAGCAGTAGCTGGCATTTTTTCTTTATTTAATCTTGTCCATTTTTCAGGCCAAATATCTTTAGGAGTACCCTCTATTAATTGTTTTAAAGGAGAATACGTTATTGCGAAGAAAGCTCCTGTAAGAGCTAAAAACATTGAAAGTCCTATAAATCTAGCTAGCAAGTCACCTAAGAATATACAAGCGTTAAGACTTAATCCAATCGCTTGACCTATATAAAAACCAAGGTAATTTACTATAATGTAAGCTATATTAGCCATATTTACATCTGGACCAGTTAAATCTCTATTCCAATTAACAAAAAATCCAATACAAAGTATTCCAATTGCATATCCTACAACAATTATAAATGCTGAAATTTTTATTCCCTTAGGGAAGTTCTTCTTAGGATTTTCAGTTTGGTCAACTAATCCACCAACAACTTCTATCCCACCATAAGCAAATATTGCAAAAACAACAAATCCTAATACACCTAAAGGAGATTGGTAGGCTGGATTCGGAGAGTGAATAAATTCTTGAATGTTAAACCCTTGAGCAGTAGTAAACCCATTACTTACTAACACAAATATACCACCAAGAATTAAAACTACATTGGCTAAAGCTACAACTGTTCCACCTATAGATGTAATTTTTGAGATTTTATTCAGTCCTTTAGATGAAATAAAAGTTATTGTTAGGAGTAATATTGTAGCTAATAAGGCCATTGCATGAGGTCCTTTTAGCCCTAATATAGTCCAAGATGCAGTTGTATCTTTTCCGAAGAATACATTAGACAGTGGAATCCATATAGATGAAGAGACAGATACCATCCATATTAGGTTTGAAGAAAACCACATAAATGTTACTATAAAAGCAAATTTAGGATTTACGGATTTTGCCATCCAAGAATATATACCCCCTTTTTCCTTTCTAAAAGCGGAGCCATATTCGGCCATCATAAAAGCATAAGGAATAAAAAATAGAACGGCTGAAATTATATACCATATAATACCACTATAACCCATTAAGTAGAAGGTTCTTGGCATATTAGTAAAGCCATAAACCGATGTGAATATCATAAGTATAAAAGCGGTTAGGGTTAGTTTGTTTTTTTCTTTTGATTCCATAAAATCACCTCTCAAATATACTTTTAAAACCCTATTTTTTATAATTATACAAATAATAACAGTTAAATTAAAGTATATTATGTTAATAAATTCATTATTTGTTAACTTGAAGGAGGTTAAAAGTTATGTAAACAAATTCATATTTTATGAAAATGAGCAAAGATTTTATAGTTTTAATGGTAAAGTAATAAACTTAATACAATAATACAAAATAATTAATTAAATATGATACTAGTAAAATTTGTTTCGATTTGGTAATTTGATGAAGAGAAAGGAATATAATTAAGTATCAATTGTTAGCAAGAGGTTTTAGATGAGTGATTTTTTTAATGTTGAAAAAATGAAATTTATAGATAAGTTTTTTGATTATATAGATTATAAAGAAATATGTGAAAAAGACGAGTACTTAATTTTAGATTTAAGAACTTATAAAGAATTTAATTATAAACACCTAGAAAATAGTGTTCATTTCCCTTTGCTAGATGACAAGAAGTCATTAAAATTAGAAGGGATGTTTGAGAATAAAACTTATTTTTCTACAATGACAAAGTCAATAATTTATATATTACCTAAGTTATATACAATAATTAAGAAAATAAAAATATATGAAAAAAATAAAATTGTTGTTTTAGCTTGTAGACACGCCAGAATAAGGAGTAGAGGAATTTCCATGATTGCCAATATATTAGGTTCAAAAACATTGGTACTTAAGTATGGAGTAAATTCCATATTAAATATAAATAAAAAAGATGTATTATAATTATAGGGGCAGCATAAAGAAGAGAATCATATAATTTATAATAGAAAGTTTTTAGGTGATTTTATGTCCTTAAAAAATCAGAGAGTCTTATGGATAATAGGCATAATTTATTTTTTTATAGGAGCCATAATTTTTTTCTTTGAAGGCTCTTATTTAGGGTGGATAAGTACAATCATATCTTTTCTACTAGGAGTTAATATACTTAAGGTAAATAAAGAATTTAAAAATACATAAGTATTTTTAATGAGTTTATAATAAATCAAATAGATAGCATAGTAAAGATATGGGAGGAATAAAGAATGAGAATTTACACAACATATAATTGAGGTGATATTAATGACTAAAAAAAATAATAATAAAAAGCACATAAATCATAATCCTCAAAGTGAGAGTGTAAAAGCTGTTTTTGGAGAACCAAAGGCAAAAAGTGATGAATTTATTCCAAAAACTTTTAAGTAAGTTACAAACCCTCCTAAAAATATAGTAGCTGTCATTAAAATGGTAAAGGCAATTCTGTTAGAATTGCCTTTACCATTTTATTTACTAATACTTTGAAATATTTATGTTAATAAAATATTCCCTTTTAATATGCATTTAATCTGTTTGTAAATTGTAAAGAATAATATTAACTTATTTTACTTGTTTTTTCTTTATTATTTAACTTGAATTTATAAGATTTTAATAGATATAAAAGTAGAGTCACGATTAAATTTGATAAAAATTTTAAATTAACATAATTAAGTTAATTAACAGAAATGTCTTTAAAAGTTAAACTATTAGTAAAATGTTAATGTTTACATAACTTATCCCTTATAGTAAAATATTACTGTAAATTACATAAAATGTTAATGATTACAAAAAAAGGAATAATCATTAGTAGAATTACTGATTTTTGAAATTTATATAAGTTTAAATAATTTTTTGCATAGCAAAGGAGATTATTAATTTAATTAGGCTGATTATCAAATCTAAACTTATATATTTTATTTCAATGATAGTAATGGTATTTTACATTAGTTTTATTAATTGCTTTTTTCTTTTTTGATGAGATAAATGTTTTTCAACAAATTCCTTATATTTTGAAAATTTGAAAAGAGTAATGTTCATTTAACTCAACAGATCCAATTATTTTAAGGGGGAGAATATTATGATGAACAAAAAAACAATTGCTAAAATTTTAACTGTTGCTTTAAGTTCTGGTATGCTGTTAAATAATTTTAGCGGTGAATGGGTTTTTGCTAAAATGAAAGGCGTAGAAATTGAGAAAGGTGCTTTTTGGGCTAGCAATCCTGAAAAATTTGAGGATAATAGAGAGGAAGCACATTCTACATTAATGCCTTTTAATAGTATAGAGGATGCGCTTAATAATCCTAAGTATTCAAATTATTCTAATTCTGAGAATTACATGTCTTTAAATGGAGACTGGAAATTTAATATGGTGGAAACCTATAATAAGGATATAAAAGATTTTTATAAGACTGACTTTGATTCAAGTTCATGGGATACTATACCAGTTCCATCAAGCTGGCAGTTACATGGATATGATCAACCAAGATATAATGATACTGCTTATCCTTGGGAGTATCAAGACAATATACCTGAGCCACCAGATGTTCCTACTGACTATAATCCAATTGGTTATTATAAAAGAACTTTTACTGTTCCTGAAGGTTGGGATGGAAGAGAAGTTTTCGTATCTTTTCAAGGGGTTGAATCTGCATATTATTTATATGTGAATGGTGAATATGTAGGATATAGTGAGGATTCATTTACAGGACATGATTTTAATATAGGAAAATTCCTTAAAGAAGGAGACAATGAAATTTCAGTTAAGGTTCATAGATGGAGCGATGGTAGTTGGTTAGAATCTCAAGATATGATTAAGTTAAGTGGAATATTTAGAGATGTATTTTTATATTCAACTCCTAAAGCTCATATGAGAGATTATACATTAGTTACAGATTTAGATGAGAATTATATAGATTCAGATTTAAATGTGGAAGTTAATGTTTCAAACTATGGAATTGAGGTTGGACAATATAAGATAAGAGGCCTTTTATATAATGAGAATAAAGAATTAGTAAAAGAAGATTTTAAAGAGTTTGAATTAAATAATGAAGAGGATGCAATAATCAATATTAATACAAAGATTGAAAATCCTAAAAAATGGACAGCAGAAACACCTAATTTATATACTTATGTAATTGCTTTAGAAAATAGTGAAGGAGAAGTAATTGAAACAATAAGTAATA
The DNA here is from genome assembly GCF_057782475.1 of Clostridium sp. LIBA-8841. NCBI lineage: Bacteria > Bacillati > Bacillota > Clostridia > Eubacteriales > Clostridiaceae > Clostridium > Clostridium sp. LIBA-8841. The sequence goes on from NZ_CM173488.1 coordinate 1,799,374, forward strand.
GAGTTGGTTTTAGAGAGATTGAGGTAATAAATAATCAGGTATGCATAAATGGACAACCAATCTCTTTTAAAGGGGTAAATAGACATGAGTTTTTACCAGACACTGGTAGAACTTTAACTGAAGAAAGCATGATTAAAGATATTGAACTTATGAAACAATATAATATAAATTCAGTTAGATCATCTCACTATCCTAATGATCCAAGATGGTATGACTTAACTGAAGAGTATGGATTATATGTTATGGATGAGGCTAATTTAGAGACTCATGGTAGATTAGATGACATACCACAAAGTAGACCGGAATGGACAGCAGCAGTTATAGATAGACAAAAATCAATGTTAGAAAGATCAAAGAATGAGCCAAGTATAATAATGTGGTCTTTAGGAAATGAATCAAGCGGAGGAAAGAACTTCGAGATAGCTGCAGACTGGATAAGAGAAAATGACCCAACAAGATTAGTACATTACGAGGCAGAGAGAAATGTAGGTGATGTATACAGTAGAATGTACAGAACTATAGAAGAAATGGAATCTTATGCTAATGATCCTGATAATACAAAGCCCTATATACAATGTGAGTATGCACATGGAATGGGAAATAGTATAGGAAATCTTCAAAAGTATTGGGATGTTTTTGATAAATACGACATAATGCAAGGTGGATTTATATGGGATTGGGTTGATCAATCCATAAGAATGAAAGATGAAGAAACTGGAGAAGAGTACTTTAGTTATGGTGGAGATTGGGGAGATGAAGATTTTACAGATGGAAACTTCTGTGCTAATGGTTTAGTTTCAGCTGATAGAACAGTTCAACCTGAGCTTCAAGAAGTTAAAAAAGTTTATCAAGAGATTGAAATAAAAGATGTTGATATTCTTAATGGAAAGGTTAATATAATAAATGAACATTTGTTTACTAATGTAAATAAATATAAGGGGAAATGGGAATTAAGAGCGGATGATAAGGTTGTTCAAAGTGGAGACTTAGATTTATCAGTTGATCCTTTAAGTTCAAAAGAAGTTACTGTTCCATTTACAAAGCCCGAGGTTAAACTAGGAGTTGAGTATTGGTTAAATTTAAGCTTTGAATTAAAGGAAGATGAATCTTGGGCTGAAAAAGGACATGTAGTATCAAAACAACAATTTAAGCTTCCATTTGATAATGAGGCTGAAAAAGGAATTGATTTAAGTTCAATGAGTTCAATAAAACTTAAAGATGAAGAGAATAAGGTAAATGTTAATGGAGAAGGATTTAAAGTTTCTTTCGATAAAGCAACAGGTGCTTTAGAATCATATAAAATAGACAAAAATGGAAGTGAGACTGAACTTATAGAAGAAGCTATAAGACCTAATTACTGGAGAGCATCTAATGATAATGATAAGGGGTTTGGTTTTGAAGGAGTATTTGAAACTTGGAGACATGCAGGAGTAAATGCTAAGGTTGAAAATCTAGAAATTACAGAAGTTGGAGATAAAGCTGTAAAAATAAATGTAGATTTTACATTACCAACAAGTGTAGAATCTAAGCTTAATGTTGAATACATTGTTTATGGAAATGGAGAGGTTGTTGTAAGTAACACTCTTAATGCTCCAGAAGAGCTTTCTGAAATACCTGAGATAGGAATGATGCTTCAACTTCCTAAAGAGTTTGATAATGTTACTTGGTATGGAAGAGGACCAGAAGAGAACTATATTGACAGAAATACTGGATATGATGTTGGTGTTTATAATAAAAAAGTAGAAGATTTCTTCTTTCCATATATAGAACCATCTGAAACAGGAAATAGAACAGATACTAGATGGGTAACATTAACTAACAATAGTGGAGTAGGATTAATGGCATCTGGAATACCTAGTATAGAATTTAATGCTTTAAATTACACTCCTGAAGAACTTTCATCAGGTAAACGTCACCCATATGAACTAGAAAAAGAGGACAGTGTTGTTTTAAGACTTAATTATAGACAAATGGGTGTTGGTGGAGATAACAGTTGGGGTGCAAAACCACACAGAGAATTTATGAATGAAAGTGGAAAAACATACAACTATTCTTTTAAACTTAAAGGAATAGATGATAGTGTTTCTCCAATGGAAATAAGTAAAAAGAATTTAAAGGAAGATTTAGTTGAAGATATTAAAGTTGATGGAGTTAGCGTAAAAGACTTTAATGAAAATATTACAGAGTATAATGTAGATTATTTAGAAAAAACATTAGAAAAGCCTCCAGTAATAGAAGTTGTAAAAGCTAATGATAATATAGATGTAGAGATAGAAAATGTAGATACAATCCCAGGAAAAGCTACTGTTAAGGTTACTCATAAAGATGATCTTTTAAATGAAATTTATAGCAAAGAATATGTTATAAATTTTGGAACGCACAATGTTGAGTATATTTCAGATATAGAGTGGGAAAGCGCAACTTCTGGAATGTATGAACCTGTAAGAGATAAGTCAGTAGTAAATAATCCATTAGTATTAAAAGTTGATGGTATGACAAAAACTTTTGATAAAGGTGTAGGAGTAAATTCAAACTCAGAAATAGTAGTTGACTTAAAAGGAAAGGGATATGAAAAATTTGAAGCTTATGTTGGAATGGATAGAGGCGTAAGCGGATATGGACCATCTGTAGTAGCTAGAGTTGAGGTTGATGGAAAAGAAGTATTCAATAGTGATAGAATATACAGCACTTGGAATGGACATAAAGTTGAAGTAGATTTAAAAAATGCTAAGAAATTAGCCTTATATATTGAAGATTATGATGGAAATATTAAATATGATCATGGAAACTGGGCGGATGCTAAATTTATAAAATCTGAAGCAAATAAAGATACATCTTTAAAATCCTTAAAAGTAAATGGAGAAAAGATAAAGGAGTTCAAGCCTGATGTTTTTGAATATGATGTGGAGTTACCAAAGGATTATACAGGAACACCTGAAATAGAAGCAGTGGTAAATAGCAAAGAAGCAAAAGCATTTATTGAAAATACTCCATCTATTCCTGGTACAAGTTATATTAAGGTAATATCAGAAGGAAGTGCTATGAATACCTATAAAATAAACTTTACAATAAAAGATGATCCTTCAGAAAAACCAGAGAAACCAGAGAAGCCTGAGAAACCAGAGAAGCCAGATAATTTACCAAATACAGGACAAGATGTTGCGAACTTTGCCGTTGTTGGTTTAATAGCATCTTTGGCAGGAGTAAGATTATTAAAAAAGAAAAATAACAAGTAATATTAAAAGCATCTTCTTTACTAGTTAAAGAAGGTGCTTTTTTTTGTGTGACAAAGTCACAGAAGAAGTACATATATTTTTTTATAATTATATTGTAAATTAGATAGATGATTATGAGTCTCAAAGTTAAAAAAATCACAAAATAAATCAATAAGAAACAATGTTATTTAAAGGAGAACTTATTATTATGAATAAAAGAATTGTTATAGTTGGTGGAGTTGCAGGGGGAGCTTCTACTGCAGCAAGACTTAGAAGATTAGATGAAAATGCTGAAATAGTAATGTTTGAGAAAGGTGAATATATATCTTTTGCAAACTGTGGATTACCTTACTATATAGGAGAAACAATTGAGAATAGAAGTAATTTAATAGTTCAAACTGTAGAACAAATGTCAGATAAATTTAAATTAGATATAAGAAACTTAAGTGAAGTTATTTCAATAGATAAAGAAAATAAAAAAGTAAAAGTAAAAAATCATAAAAATGGTGAGGAATATGAAGAGAGCTATGATATTTTAGTTTTATCACCAGGGGCTAAGCCTTTAAAACCAGGAATTAATGGCATAGATAAATGCGATAATTTATTTACTCTTAGAAATATTCCAGATACAGATAAGATAAAAGCTTATGTAGATGATATTAAGCCTAAGCATGCTACTGTAATTGGTGGTGGATTTATAGGTCTTGAGATGGCTGAAAATCTTCATGAAAGAGGGATTAAGGTAACTTTAGTTGAGGCTTCAAATCAAGTTATGGCACCCATAGATATTGAGATGGCTAGTATTATTCATGAGCATTTAATAGATAAAGGAGTAGAGCTTATCCTAGAAGATGGCGTTTCTTCTTTTGAGGAGGGCGGGAAAAAGGTTTTATTAAGCAGTGGAAGAGAAATAAGTACTGATATGATAATTCTTTCAATAGGTGTTAGACCAGAAACTAAAGTAGCTCAAGAGGCCGGTTTAAATTTAAATGAAAGAGGAGCAATAATTATTGATAAAACAATGAAAACTTCAGATGAAAACATTTATGCTTTAGGTGACGCTGTAGAAATCATGGATTTTGTTAATAAGAAACCTACAATGATTCCTTTAGCGTGGCCTGCAAATAGACAGGGAAGATTGGTTGCTGATAATATATGTGGAAAACATGTTGAATATAAAGGAACTTTAGGCTCTTCGGTAGCTAAAGTTTTTGACTATACTGTTGCTTCAACTGGAAATAATGAAAAGACTTTAAAAAGATTAGGATTACAATATAAGGCTATTCATATTCATCCTTCTTCTCATGCGGGATATTTTCCAGGTGCTTTCCCAGTTGCATTTAAAATGCTATTTAATCCTAAAACAGGAGAAATATATGGAGCACAGGGGGTTGGAATGGAAGGTGTTGAGAAGAGAATAGATGTCTTAGCAACAGCTATTAAGGCGGGATTGAAGGTAGAAGATTTACAGGATATAGAACCTTGTTATGCACCTCCTTATAATTCAGCAAAAGATCCAGTAAATATGCTTGGATACTATGCTTCTAATATAATTGAAGGTAATGTGAAAACAATTCAATGGCATGAAGTTGATTTGCTAGATAAAAATAATTCTTTAATTGTGGATGTTAGAGAAGTATTTGAGCTTATGACAGGTAAAATAGAAAACGCTGTAAATATTCCACTTGGACAGCTAAGGGAAAGAATAAATGAGATTCCAAAAGATAAAAAGATATATGTAACTTGTCAGGTAGGATTAAGAGGATATGTAGGGTGTAGAATATTAGAGCAAAAAGGATATGATGTAACTAATATAGATGGAGGAATTAAGACATATCTAGCTATAAAAAAAGTAGATAGTGCTCTGAGAAATCAAGAAATTTTAAAAAAAGAAAGTTTAGCTAATATTGAGGAGAAGAATATGAATTCGAAGGAAGTTGATTTAAATAATATAAAAGTAGATGTTAATTTAAATGCATGTGGTCTTCAATGTCCAGGACCTATAAAAAGAGTTTTTGAAGAGACTAATAAAATGAAGGATGAAGAAATTTTAAAGGTTTCTGCAAGTGATCCAGGTTTTGTAAAAGACATAAAGAGTTGGTGTGAAAAAACAGGAAATACTCTTTTAAGAGCGGTAATGAATGATAAAAAAATTGTTGAGGCTTATATTCAAAAGGGAACTTCAGAATCTGCATGTGTAAGAAAATATTCAGGTAATCTTACTAAAGATGGAGCTACTTTAGTAGTGTTTAGTGGAGATTTAGATAAAGCTATAGCATCCTTTATAATAGCGACAGGAGCTGCTTCCATGGGTAAAAAAGTTACTATGTTCTTTACTTTCTGGGGACTTAGTATATTAAAGAGGAAAGACAAACCAAAAGTTGAAAAGAAAACAATTGAAAAGATGTTTGATGCTATGCTTCCAGGAAATTCAGAAAAACTTCCTTTATCCCAAATGAATATGATGGGAATGGGACCAGCTATGATAAAGAAAATAATGAAAGACAATAATGTTGAAAATTTAGAAACATTAATAAAAAATGCTATTGATATGGGGGTAAATGTAGTTGCCTGTGCTATGAGTATGGATTTAATGGGAATAAAGAAAGAAGAGTTTATAGATGGAGTTGAAATTGGAGGAGTTGCATCATATTTAGGAGCAGCTGAAGATTCAGGATTAAACTTATTCATATAAAATTTAATTTACAAATAATTTAATCATTAAGTAATAAAGAGTTAACCTTAATTTTGAAGTAAGAAATTATTAATTGGTTAACTCTTTTGTATTTTGATTAACTTTTTTTCGCAATATAAATAAAAATTTAAGTTTAATAATTAATTTAAAGGAAAAATTTAGAATTTAAATATTGGTATATTTTTAATAAATTTAATGAATAATAAAGATGAAAATGTTTAAAATAAAAGCTAATAGTGAATTTGAATATTGACTTGGAATATTGAGATTTATATAATCAAATACGTTCTTAAAAAAATATATAGGTAAGGTGATTAGATGTCGAAAAAATTCAAAGGAATAATTGTTGTATTAGTTACTTTAATAGTACTTGGAGGAGCAAGTAAAATTTGCTTTAATAAATATGCTAGTGAAGAAGTTTATAATATAGGTGATACAGTTAAAATTAATAATCAAAGCTTCATAGTAAATAGCATCAAAACAAGTATGGGAACAGATAGTGATAAACCTAAGGATGGTAATGAATTTGTAGTTCTTAATGTAACACTTAAGAATAATGGAAATTCAGATATGAATTATAATCCATATAGCTTCCAAGTTGAAAATAGTAAGGGGGAAATAAAAGATAGAACTTTTACAGCTATTGACGGCAAAGAAGCTTTAAATAAAGGAATTTTATCTCCAGGAGAAGAAGTAACAGGAACTATTGTAGTTCAAGAACCTATAGGAGCTAAAGATTTAAAACTAAATTATATACCTAATATATTTAAAAATGATGTAGCAACAGTTAGATTATAAAATTCGGCATTATATACAGTAAAATTCGTAGTAATAGTTATATTTAAATTATAGAAATACATTTAGAAATAAAAAGAGTAATGTTTGTAAACATATTACTCTTTTTATTTACAAAATTTTAAATTTATGTTGACTAAGGATAAAATTCACATTATAATAAAATTAATTCTTAGGAAAACACTAAGGATTAATTTTTAGATAAAGTAAAGGCTATGATTAGAAAAGTAGAATTAATTTCTTTATACAGAGAGAGTCTTCTAGGTTGGAAAAGACTTTAAAGAATTTTTTCATGAGTGCCTCTATGAGCTCATTTCCAGAAATAATTTTAGGTTAAAGTAGGGGAATGCGGGAATGCCCGTTATAGCAGAGTGGTATGTTTGTACCTAAAGAGATTTTGTAATTTAACTTTTATTAATATTTTATTACATAAAATCAGAGTGGAACCGCGGAATTTATACTTCTGCCTCTGTATAGAGGCGGAAGTTTTTTTATTTTATTATGCTTTATAAATAATTCTTTACATAGAAAATACAAAATAAAGGGGGTTAAATTGTGAAGAAATTATTTAATAATCTTATTTTTAAACTTATTTTAGGTGTCATATTAGGAATAATAATAGGTACATATTCTTCAGAGGGGCTAATGTCAACAATTGTGACTATTAAATATGTATTAGGACAAATTATATTTTTCTCTGTTCCTCTTATTATTTTAGGATTTATAGCACCATCTATTGCTAAATTAAAGGAGAATGCAAGTAAATTGTTAGGATATGCTGTTTTAATAGCTTATTTATCTTCAGTTTTTGCTGCTACTCTTTCAATGATTGCTGGATATGTTTTAATTCCTAAATTATCTATAGTATCCAATATATCATCATTGAAGGAATTACCAGAACTTATATTTAAATTAGATATACCACCAGTGATGAGTGTAATGAGTGCTTTAGCATTAGCTTTACTTTTAGGACTAGCTGTTGGATGGACAAAGGCTGATTTAGTAGAAAAGCTTTTAGATCAATTTCAAGATATAGTACTTAGTATTGTAAATAAAATAATAATACCTATATTACCATTTTTCATAGCTACTAATTTTGCAGTTTTAGCTTATGAAGGTGGTTTAAGTACTCAGCTTCCTGTATTCTTTAAAGTTATATTAATTGTATTATTTGGTCATTTTATATGGTTAACAGTTTTGTACTTAATAGGTGGATTGATATCAAAAGAAAATCCATGGGAAGTTGTAAAATACTATGGACCAGCATATCTTACTGCCGTAGGAACAATGTCAAGTGCTGCCACATTACCAGTAGCTTTAGAATCAGCTAAGAAATCAAAGGCCTTAAGAGAGGACATAGTAGATTTTGCAATACCATTATGCTCAAACATCCACTTATGTGGTTCAGTTCTTACAGAAGTATTCTTTGTAATGACAGTATCACAAATTTTATATGGTAAAATTCCTAGTTTGCCAACCATGATATTATTTATATTATTATTAGGTGTGTTTGCTATAGGAGCACCGGGAGTTCCAGGTGGAACTGTAATGGCATCTTTAGGGTTAATAATTAGCGTATTAGCTTTTGACGAAGCTGGGACAGCACTTATGCTAACAATATTTGCTCTTCAAGATAGTTTTGGAACAGCATGTAATGTTACTGGGGATGGAGCTATAGCACTTATGCTAACAGGTATAGCTAAAAAAAGAAATTTATAATAGTTGAAAGGTATGTTATTAAGACATACCTTTTTTTATTTTAATAAAAGGAATATATATGAAATTGTAGAACTAATAATAAAATGCAATATTAATTATGAAGGTAGGGATTATAATGAAAAAAGTAAGCATAGCTGTTATTGGAGCTGGGGCAAGAGGAAGATTTGCTTATTCTTCATATGCCTTGAAAAATAAAGAAGATGTTGAAATTGTTGCAATTGCAGAGCCTAATGAAGAGAGAAGAAATTTATTTGTTGAGGAGCATGGTATAAAGAATGAGCTTGTTTTTAATACTTGGGAGAATATGTTAAAGGAAGATAAATTAGCAGATGGTATTATAATAGCAAACAATGATGAAGGACATTTTAAGCCAACAAAAATAGCACTGGAAAAGGGATATAATGTTTTGTTAGAAAAACCGATGTCAAATTCCTTAGGTGAAGTTATAAGGCTAGGGGAACTAGCAAAAAAATATAATGATAGAGTATTTATGGTATGTCATGTTTTAAGATATACTCCTTTCTTTGAGGCTTTAAAAAATATAGTAGATAGTGGGAGGCTTGGAAGACTTATTAATATTCAACATAATGAAAATATAGGTTACTGGCATTTTGCTCATAGTTTTACAAGAGGAAATTGGAGAAATTCTAATGAAACATCACCATTAATTTTGGCTAAAAGTTGTCATGACATGGATATATTATTATGGCTAACTGGAGCTAAGTGTAAAAAAATAGCTTCTTTTGGTCATCTGACTTATTTTAAGGAAGAGAATTTTAAAAAGGATATGGGAAATAGGTGTTTAGAGTGTCAATGTGAGGAGGATTGTCCTTATTCTGCAAAAAAGTTATATTTAGGAGAAAAACCTGTGTTTACTTCAGTTGTACATCCTAATCCGACTTCAGAAAACTTAGAAAAATCCTTAAGAGAAGGACCATATGGAAGATGTGTTTATAAATGTGATAATAATGTTGTAGATCATATGGTCACAATACTTGATTTTGATAATGAAGTAACTGCAACATTTAATTTGTCAGCTTTTACAAAGGATATCCATAGAACTATAAAATTAATGTTTACAGAAGGTGAAGTCGGTGGAAATGATATAAAAAATATTATTGAAATTAAAAAGTTTGGAAGTGATGAAGTAGAAATTATAATACCAAAAGAAGTTGAAGGAGGACATCTTGGAGGAGATATTGGAATTATGAAGGATTTCATAAAATCTATAAGAGAAGGAGTTAGTGAAACAAGAACATCAGCCTTAAGAAGTATAGAAAGTCATATTATGGCTTTTGCGGCTGAAGAATCTAGATTAAATAATAGTATAATTAATATAGATGAGTTTTGGAATTCAAAAATATGATTAAAGAGTTTAAAAAAGTCAGCTAAGACTTAAGCTGACTTTTTTTATTATAAAACGCATAGAAAATCTTGATAAAAATCACAAAAATGTAGAATTTTGATAATATGAATAGTATAAGGGAGTATAAATAAGTTTAGATTTTCATTGCTATAAAGATGGGATAGAGCATTGAAATTTAAGCTAAAAATAAAAATATTTATATTATTTTAAATTTATGAAAGGAGGCAATTATCAAGTTTTAAGGAGCTTGATAAAAACTTATGCGAAGCAGAGTTGATAAGGTAAGTAATCGTATAGTTGCTGCTTTAGGAATAAAAAATTTAGATAATAATTTAGAAAATACATTAGTTAATATAATAAATTGTAATCCCAAATATATAGTTTTAGGGTGTAGAGAACTGCCATTTACAGATAAGATCTGGGAAGTATTAAATAATGTTGATTGTCCTAAAATAATTATAAGTCCATTTAATTATATGTTTAGAAATCAAAGAGAAGTTGTCAATGAAATCAAATTCATAGAAAATTTTTCGAAAAATAATATAGGAACAATATTAAATTCAATAAATGAAGCTAACTTTATATTAACAGATAAATTTTGTTATATATCTTCAGGAAGTTTAACCTATAATGGCATAACGAATAATGTTGAACTTTATGAAGCAATGAATTTAAATGATTCTAATTATAAATTATGGAGAGATGAAATACTCGACTTTATAAATCAAGAAGTAGAAAATTATAGAAGTACTTGTCATAAAGAAAAGATTGAATACATTTTAGAAGAGTTAAAAAAGAGGTTAGTTATTAATATTTCAAGTAATCTAGGTGAATTAACTAAAGATTACATTTATATTCTTTTAGATATATTAGAAAATATAGAGAGCTTTACAATGATTGGAACAGATGTTTATCAGTATTTAAATAAGGACTTTGTAGAACTTGTAAAACTTAATAAAAAGTTTTTAACAAAAAGTAATTCCATAAAAGGTGAATTGTTTAAAATGTTATTAAATATTGAGGAAAATAAAGTAGAAGCTAATATAAAAATTTTCAACTGTTTGAGAAATGAGTTCTTAATCCTTATAGAAGAATTAGAGCAATTAAAAAGTTTGAGAGAAGTTAAATATCATAATTCAAATAATCCATGGAGAAATGAAGAAGGAATAATAGCATTTTTATCAGAAAATACTACAGTTAATAACTCTTTAATTAAAGTGTTTTATGAAAATGTTCTTTTAGAACGTTATATATAAAGGAGCAGTGATAAAAATGAATAATAAGAACAATTTAAGTAGGGCTGCCTTAGGAAATTACACAAAAAGTGCAGTAAAGGAGTTTGAAAAAAATATAGTCAATAAAAAGGATTATCTAGAAGAGGTCAAAAAAAATAAATAGAATTTTGTAAGTATTAAATAAACAATAATAAGATATTTATTATTGTTTATTTTTTGCCAAGAATTTCTTATGAGGTATACACTAATATGGGTAAGAATTTTAATAAAGAATATAAGGATTATAAAATTTATTATATACAAGGAAATCCTTCAAAAGGAGAAAAGCATAAATCTTGCTAAATAATAGGAGTATAAAAAGCAGTAGAATTATTCATATCTACTGCTTTAAACTTTTATTTCTTTATAAGTACATTTTTAATTTCTGCTATATAAAGCATGTGGTAATCTTTTTCAGGATACCATCTTTTATCTATTCCATCTTCTAAGAAACATTTAGGATCTAAGTATTGTCCATACAATTTTTTGCATACAAGAACAACTTTTCCTTCTTCAAAATAAGGTGTGTTTTCACATGTATTTAATGTAAGATTTGAATTTGAAATCTTGTCTTCATCTCTTCCAGAAACTTTTCCTAAGTAACCTAATGTCTTTTTATATTCATCATCGAAAAATGTTAAAGAGAAAGTATCAGAATTATCTATAAACTCTTTTGTATAACGCTGAGGTCTTACAACAATGTAAGCAACATCTTTTCCCCACATAACACCAAGACCGCCCCAAGAAGCTGTCATTGTATTAACTTTATCATCTTTCTTTGCTGTTACAAGCATCCAATCTTTTCCGATTAACTTGAAAGGACTTTCTTTTAATTCTTCAGTCTTAATTTCAATGAACTTATCCATAATATTTTCCTCCAATTATTATATAAGTATCTTATAAAATTATATCAAATATTATATTTTAAAAAAACTTTTAGTTTATAATAAATATATAAACAGTTCATTTTTATAATGAAATCTTAAGAAAAGAAGGTAAAAAGATGAAGCATAAGTTTAGCATAGGTGAAGTAAGTAATATGTTTAAGGTTAGCATACATCTTGACATTAGTGTTACCTTAGTGTTTATTATAAAAATAGTACGAGTTTTGACAAGAGGTGATAAAACATGTGGAAGAAACAAATTATGTATCTAAAAATGTTTTTAATAGCCTTAACTTCTATACTATTCTTTGTTTTATTGTTTGGAAAAGAAAATCTTTTTATTGGGTTAGCAGCTGTTATTACAGTTACTGCAATGTTTGGAGAGGATTATACAATAAACCCAATACATCATACACTATATTTTATTGGGGTTGAGCTTTTTGTTGGTTTAGGAGCATATTTTGCAGGACTTACCCCTATTTTAGGTGCTATGGTAACCTTAATTGTATCATTTTTTATATATTTTACATTTACTTATGATACAAAACCTACTAAAGCTTTAGGTTTTATACAATTATATTTATTTTTGTTATATCAACCAGTTACAATTAATGAATTACCAAAAAGAGTACTTGCTTTAATATTTGGCGGTATAGTTATAATGATACTTTATTATATTTTAGCTAGGTATAATTTTAATAATATATTCAATAAATCAATAAATGGATGTATTACTTTGTTAATTACAAATTTAAATGAATTATTAAAAACTGGATATATAGAAAAAGATAACAGTGAAAAGGTAGCTTTAATGATTAAGGAGCTTGAGGTAAAGGTTCATGAAAGATTAGAGTTAGATAAAAAGCAAGTGTATTCCATATATTTTAAAAATTTAATAGTGGTTTTTCTAAAAAGATTAACTAGTCTTTCATCTGAAGTCGTAAAAAGAGAGGTTAATAAGGAACTTATTGAAAAAACTATTGAATTACTTAAAAATGTACAAAACTTTACGGTTAATGGAGATAAGGAAAATTTTAAAAAGATCTTAAATGAATACTACAATTATTTGGATTCATTTAAATTAAGAGATGACTTTGATAGATATAGTTATTATAATGCTAAATTAAGTATAAAAGAATTTTTACAGGGGCTTGATGTAAAGGAAGATGATATTAAAAATTATACAAATGATAATATTAATTTTTTAAAAGCCTCAAAAGCTAATTTACATAAGTTTAGAAAAAATTTAAGCATAAGATCATTAAGATTTAATTTGGCAGTAAAAGCTGCTATAACACTATCTTTTTCAGTGTTTATAGTAAATTATTTTGAAATTTTTCAAGGGAAGTGGGCATTATTCACCATTTCTTTATTATTAATTCCATACGCAGAACAAAGCAATAAGAAAGCAAAGGCAAGAGTTATAGGTACTATAATAGGAGCCATTTTATTTAATATAGTTTTTTATTTTGTTCAATCAAATCTAATATTAATATTTGTTTTTATAGTTATTTGCATATATTTAAGTATGTTCATTGTTCCTTACAAAATAAGATGTATATTCATAACATTAAATGCTTTATTAATGGCAGGATTAATGGATCCATCACATACACCTTATTACGTATTAAGTGAATACAGGGTATTCTTTATTTTAATAGCATCAATAATTGTTGCAATAGTTATGAATTATGTATTTCCTTATAAAATGAAAGATGAAACTAATAAGGCTATAAAGAGATATGTTTATTTAAATGAGGACATATTAGATAGTTTAATAGAGGATGATTCAGATAAAGAAAAATTAGTATTATCTTTTTTTGAAAGTTATAGTATTTGGAAGAAGATAAATTATAATAATAAAGAGATAAAATCAGAGCAGATTCAAGAGTTATTAATATTACAAAATGATTTTGTATCAGATATAAACTTTTTAGTTAAGAGTCCTATGATAAAAAACAATAGAGCTTTATTTAAAAAAAGCTTTGAGGATTTTAAAAATTATATGAAGAAAAAAGATTTTGAAGATTTAGTAATAGAAGATTTAGAAAAGGCAAAAACAGAGGATGAAAGATTAATACTTGTACTACTTTATAAACTTTTTTATGTAGTAAAAGAAATGAAAAAATTAAGTAACTTAATATATTAAGAATAAAAAAAGAGAGTTTTAAACTCTCTTTTTTTATTCTTCTGGTAAAGTTAAGTCACAAGTTGAAAGCATATTAAGTGTTTCATTTACATCATGTTTAACACCAGCAAGTATTACTAAATCATGCTCTTCTAAGATAGTATCAGCATTTGGCATAAATTCATGATCATCTCTTACTATGGAGAAGATTCTACAGCCTGTAGGAAGCTTACAATTCTTTAGAGCTTTACCAATATACCAGTGACTAGTAACAATTACTTCACGTATTATTATTTTTTCATCTTCCTCTACGGTATCATTAGTATCTTCATCAAATACAATAAATTTTTCAAATAGTATTGGGAATAAGATACAAGTTATTACTGTTGTAACCACAAAGGCTGAATAATCAGCTGTATTTATATAACCTAAGTTTAAGGCCATTTGAGCACCTACTATAACTAAGCTAAGTTGAGCTGTTAAAAGCATAGAAGCTGCTAAAAAATTCTTAGTTCCATATTTTTTTCTTAATAAAAGGGACGGTATAAATTTTACTAAGAAGAAAATAAGTATAAATAAAGGTATCTTAGCAATAGATTGTGGATTTTCAAAAACAGCTTTTAAATCAACATTAACACCTACCATTATGAAGAATATAGGAATTAAGAAACCATATCCAACCACATCTAATTGATGAGAGATTTCATCTTTAGCTTTTCCGACTATTAGAGAAAATACCATACCAGCTAAAAATGAGCCTAAAATTATCTCAGAATCAACTTTTTCAGCTACAGCAACTAATACTAAAACAAGAACAAAGGCACCTCTTACGCTAAGGTGAAGATTTTTAAATGCTATTGTTGAGAAATCATGAACTTTAAAAATTATTCTTGCTATAAAGTAAACTATTATGGCCACAGCAAAAATTATTAAGAAAGTAAAGCTTTTAAAAGTAACGCCATTTACTGCAACTGAAGCAACAAAGGTAACACCTATTAAACTTACTAATTGAGTTATTATTCCAAAAACAAGTAAAGTTTGTCCATAGCTACTATTTATAATGTGCTTTGCTTTTAAAATAGGAACAAGTAGACCAGGGGCTGCAGCAGTGAATAATAAGGCGAAGAATAAATAGCCTTGAGAAATTCCTGCAAACTTTAATGTGAAGGATAATAGTATAGAGGTTGTTATTGATACAATAAACATTTTTATACTAGTAAATAGTTTTGAATCCTTTAAAAGTTCTCCTTCTTTAGGTTTAAGCTCATCAAAATCTATGGCAAGACCACTTAAGAACATTAAGTAAGCTAAGCCAAGATTTGATAAAAATAATATCCAAATATCAGGTTTAATTATATTTAAAAAGCTTTTACCTAATAGTATACCTATAAAAATCTCCCCAACTTGATAGGGGATTTTTACTCTTTTTAGTTTTGAAACTAAAAAAGGAGTAAAAAAAGCTACTACAGACAAGATCAATAATGAATCATAATTTATAGTTTCATTCATAAATAAATCCTCTCTTTTCTTTAGTTTTCTATATTAAATTATTAAATTTAAATAGCTAAGTTCATATATAAGGATTTTTTCTCTTGAATCATGTTCATACTTTCTAGGTATTTTTATTTCCTTCTTCAGAGAAAAAGGAGTGTAATTTTCTAAATAGTAGGCATAATCATCAGAAGGGTAATAAAGTATAATATTTACTTGCCTCTCATGATTAGATACAGAATCAAGAATGTTTCCAATAACCTTTATAAATATTTGTTCAGAAAAAGGATTGAAAAAATAAAATTTATTATCCTTTGAGTTTATCTCATATTGTTCTGCAAAGCAATTAATAAAGTTTATTTTATCTATGTTATTTTTATTTTGTGATAAATAAGATTTTTTATTGCTTAAACATTCATTATAAAAAAAGTTATTCATTTCTATTCCAGTGACCTTAGTATTAAAAAAGTAATTGATATAAAAATTCAATCTTCCTTTTCCACATCCAAAATCAATTAATGAATCATCTTCGGAAAATTCATATTGGGAGCAAAGAGCATCTAATACTTCATAGGATGTTGGTTCATACCTGTTATAATGAAGAGATTCATTAAATATTTTTTGTTCACCAGAAGTTTTTATGTTGAGTAATTTTTCAAAGTATTGTTCTTTCATATTGTCCTCTTTCGTAAAATTTTAGTATTTAAATTTACAATTATCAGTATAGTATTTTGTATTAAATAGGGCAAGTTAAAATTTGATAGAAGGAATTCTATGTTAATTGTAAATACTTTATGCAAATTAAACTAAAGAAGAGATAATGGATTTATAGAATAGAAATTTAGTGTTGGTCAATTTTTTATAATTAGATACAATAATAAATGAAAAAAGCTGAATACATAGGAGGAATTTTAATGAAAAGCAATTATCATACACATACATATAGATGTAATCATGCTACTGGAACTATTGAAGATTATGTTAAAGAGGCTATAAAAGCTAATATAGATGAGATTGGAATTTCTGATCATTTACCACATCCAGGTAAGAATATAGATAATTATCATAGAATGGCTTATGAGGATTTAGAAGATTATTTTGGAAAAATAGAAGAGGCAATAAAGAAATATGGAGATAAAATATCAATAAAGAGATCAATGGAATGTGAATATTTTCCTGATTTTGCATGGCTTTATGAAGAATTAAAGGAGAAATATAAGGCTGATTATTTAGCTTTAGGAGTGCACTTTTTTCCTTATAAAGGAGAGTGGGTTTATGTTGGTACAATAGAGTTAACGCCTGAAAGCTTAATGGTTTATGCTGATTTTGTAGTAGAGGCTATTAAAAGTGGATATTTTGATTATCTTGCTCATCCAGATCTTTTTGGAATGACTTATAGAAATTGGGATGAACATGCAGAAGAGGCATCAAAAAGGATTTTAAAAGCTGCTGAAGAGATGGATATGCCTATAGAAATAAATGTAAATGGTATGAGAAAAGATAAGCTTTCTTATAATAATGGGGAAAGATATCAGTATCCAATAAAAGAGTTTTGGGAATTATCTAAAGAATATAATGTAAAAAGAATAATTGGAATAGATGCTCATAATCCTGAAGAAATGTATGACTTAGATATGGGAGCTAACTTTGCAAAGGAACATAATTTAAGTATCATAGATAGATTAGAATTTAATGAAGATTAAAAATAGGGACTGTATCGAAATGATACAGTCCCCATTTTCTCATATAAGTATTATTTATAGGTTGTTCTAGGAGATGGTTCATTAGAGCCATATGGAGTCTTTTCATTGGCTTTATTTTTAATTTTGTCATTGTAATTATGAGAAGTTGGGAAAGTTGAATCTATTCTTTGTTTTTTATTATAATTTTTATTCATAAGGGTATCCTCCTATTTATTGTGAGAAAGTTTTGATCTCTTTGTAAATTTTTTACCGTTTGAATGTGCACCTTTTTTTTGCCCATTTTCAATACCTATTTCAGATCCTGCTTCTGAGTACATTTTTCTTTTTTCAGCATTTGACTTAGGTCTATCTTTTAGTCTATTTTTATTATTATCCAAATTTTGGTACCTCCTTTAACATTTTAGAATTTATTAATAGCTTATCCATTTGAATATTTCATATAACAGGCAAAAAGATTAATTAAATATATTTTTTGGTAAGATATAAAAGGTATTGGAAAATAGCTTTATGGTAAAAGAGAAGAATAAAAAAATAAGTGTATTAAGCTTTAATTTATCTTAATACACTTATTTTTCTATTTAAATTTTATACATGTAGGAGAAGGAACAAATATATCTTTATTTAAAAGTTTAAGTGTTCCATCTGAATTTTTTGAATAAATTGTCAAGTTATCTGATTTTTCATTTGCAACAATCAAAAATTTGTTACATGGACTTATTTCAAAATCTCTAGGAAAATCTCCATAAGAACTATAGTGATTTATAAGAGATAGAGTTCCGTTTTCTTCATTGATTCTAAAGGCAGATATTCCGTTAAAACCTCTATTAGATACATATAAAAATTTACTACATGGACTTATTTTAATAGCAGACCCAAAATTCATACCTCCAAATCCATTAGGAAGTACATGAGTATATTGAATTAGTTTAAAGCCATTTTCTCCTAAATATTTTAATATTATAACTTCAGAGCTGTTTTCACATATAACATATGCAAATTCTCCATTTTTTGAAAACTCTATATGCCTTGGACCACATCCTTTGGTACAGTGAAAGCTTAAGTTTTCTATATAAGTTAGTGTATTGTCTAAATTAATTTCAAAAAGTTCTATTCTATCCATTCCTAGATTTGTAGCACATATAAATTTCTCATCAGGAGTTAAGGTTGCAAAGTGCATTTTCGAATCATCTTTATGAGTAAATACGTTTAAAGAAGTATCTATATCGAATGATTCATTTAAAGAATATGTATTAATTGATTTTTCATGATAATTACTTGAAACAATTATAGGTTTATTAGAAAGTATGTTTATATGGCAAGGTCTTTTTCCTTGAAGTAAACTAGCTCCTGTTAATTTTAATGAATGATCTTCTTCTATGTTAAAAGAAGCAACTCCACCTAAGGTATCTAAAGAAAATGGATTCCCAACTGCATAGAGTTTATTTTTATTTATGCATAAGTAAGCAGGATTACCGAATCTAGCAACTAATGATAAATCTTCAACATTTCCTTTTTCAGTATCTAGAGATAATCTATATATACCTTCACTAGCCCCATTAGTGTAAGTACCTATATATGCAATAGATTTGTTCATTTTTAAAGCCCCCTCTGACTTAATTATATTGTTAAGTTTATATTCTATATTGTATGATATAAGATATATGTTAACAAAATTTATAAATAATATTAAATATTATTTGTTATACCATATAAAAGGGAAATAGTAAAGATTTCAAGGGCTATAAAAGTAGAAAAAAATATAAAAAATTTAATGATTAATTTTTTTTATAGATGGAGGGAAGTAAATGAAGAAGACTATTGGCATATTAGCTCATGTTGATGGAGGAAAAACAACTTTTTCAGAGCAGCTTTTATATCACACTAAGAGTATAAAAAATAGGGGAAGAGTTGATCATAAAAACTCTTATTTAGATAATAATGAAATAGAAAAAGAAAGAGGAATAACAATATATTCTGAAGTTGGAAAATTTTCTATAGAGAATAATGAGTATTACCTTATAGATACTCCAGGACATATAGATTTTTCTCCTGAAATGGAGAGAACAATTAGTATCTTAGATTATGCCATATTAATTATAAGTGCTGTTGAAGGAGTTCAAGGACATAGTGAAACTATATGGGAATTATTAGAGAAGTATGAGGTGCCTACCTTTATTTTTATAAATAAGGTAGATAGAGAAGGTGCTGATGTAAATAATGTTATAAAAGAAATGAAGAACAAGCTAAGTGAAAATATAATTTATTTTGATGAAGAGTTTAATGAGGAATTAAAAGAGGAGACTATAGAGGAAATAGTTGAAAGGGATGAGGAATTATTAAATTCATATTTAGAAGGAGATTTAGATAAAAAACTAATTTTAAATAAGTTAGCAAAGATGATAAAAACTTTAAAGGTATTTCCATGTTTAAGCGGATCTGCCTTATTAGATCAAGGAGTAGAAAATTTTATAAGATGGTTTGATAATCTATCCTTTAGTAATTATAATGATGAATTGACTTCTTTTAAAGGAAGAGTATTTAAAATTAGATATGATGAAAAAGGAAATAGACTAACCTTTATAAAAGCTATGGAAGGATGCTTAAAGACAAAGGAAGAATTAGTTTATTTCAAAGAGGGAGAAGAGATTAGAGATAAGATAAACGAAATTAGAGTTTATAATGGAAATAGGTATGAATTTGTAAATAGAGTAGATGCAGGAGATATATTTGCTGTACTTGGAGTAAAAGATTTAGAGGCAGGAAATGGAATTGATATAGAAGATGTGGTTTCATATGATATGGTTCCTACTTTAAAATCTAAGGTATTATATAGAGAAGAATTAAATCCAAAGGAAGTGCTTTCTTGGTTTAAAATTTTAGAAAGTGAAGATAATAGCTTGAAGGTAACTTGGGATGAGAGATTAAAAGAGATACAGATAAACATTATGGGAAAAGTCCAATTAGAAGTTCTTAAGGAAGTTGTTAAAAATAGATTTAATGAAGAAATTGAATTTGGAATTCCAGAAATATTATATAGAGAAACCTTAAAGGGAGAAGTAATAGGATATGGCCATTTTGAGCCTTTAGGACATTATAGTGAAGTACACTTAAAACTTGAGCCTGGAAAGAGAAATTCAGGAATTGTATTTGAAAATAAGTGTCATACTGATGATCTTACTGTAGGAAATCAAAATCTAATTAGAACTCATATATTTGAATGTGAACATAAAGGTATATTGACAGGATCACCTATTACTGATATTAGAATAACCTTGTTAACAGGAAGAGCTCACAATAAACATACAAGCGGAGGAGACTTTAGAGAAGCTACAAAGAGAGCCTTAAGACAAGGGTTAGAAAGTGGAGAAAACAAACTTTTAGAACCTTATTATAAGTTTAAAATAGATGTAGATATAAACTTGATAGGAAGAGTAATGACCGATATACAAAAAATGAGTGGAGAGTTTAATGAGCCAATTATAAATGGAGAGAGGGCAACTATAACGGGAAGAGGTCCAGTTTCTACATTTATAAATTATGGTATGGACTTTCAATCTTTTACTAAGGGCAAAGGAGGACTTACTCTTAAATTTGAAGGGTATGATTTATGTCATAATGAAGATGAAGTTATTGAAAAGTTTGGTTATGATAAAAATGCAGATATTGATTACACTTCAACATCTATATTTTGTTCAAAAGGACAAGCTTATTTGGTAAAAGGAGAAGAGGCAAAAGAGCATATGCATTGTTTAAGTTAAGTGAAAGTCCAAATTTTTAATTTGCTATCTTGAACTTATGCAATGAAACACAGTGAGAGTGTATTTCTTAATTTAAATTTTAGCCTAAATTAAAATATAGCAATTAGACAAAAGTATAGAGCTTGGTTATAATTTATAGAGAAACTTATATTAAGGTTTAAGAGATTTAAACCTTATGAAGAAACAATAGTATTATTTTAGTAAATAACAATCTATGAGGTGGAGAAATGGAAATAGTAAATATTTATGATGAATATAGAGAAGTAAATAAAAATTATGTGGATTTTATAGAGGAATTAGTAAATAAAAATTTTGAAGGTTTTAGTGAAGACTTTGTAATGAGTAATCTTGAAAAATTTCAAAACGCTATTGGAGATTTAAAGATAAAGGCTGATGAGTTAGAAGTTAATAATGAGAATGTAGACAACTTAAAGGATTTGAAATATCTAATTGTTGATACATTATTTCTGACTTTTGATTTAAATAATTTTTATAAACTTAAAGAGTTTGAAAGGTTTAAAATGAGATTTGCAAATTACGTAAATAAGAGAAGAAGAGATGAGATGCTAAAAGCTTTTTAAAATAAGGCTATGTTTTAGGTGAGTGTTAATTTTTAGCTAGCCCTTCAGACCTACTTAATTTCGCAAAGTAATGCTATCATCTACTTCAGAATAATAGCTAAAGCTTTTAAACTCGCTTCGCTCAAACAGAAAAAGCTTCTTAACGTTATTATTCTTACGTATATGATGCAATACTATATGCTCATTAAGATGGTCTTACAGTTCTATCTAAAAATCAACACTGGCTTAAAATAGAGCATAAAGTAAGGTATAGATTTTTTTAATCTATACCTTGTTTTTTATTTAGAAACACGAGTTAATACAGTATGTTCAGTGCATCCAAGTATTAATGGAACATTTTCAATTTCAATTTCACTAGATTCAAGTCCAAACCATTTTGCTGGAGAAACTGTAAATTTCTTTATGAAAAGTTTAGCTCTAATTATCATTGAGTTCCATGATTTTAGTTTACTTTCTGATGATAAACATTCATTTATAAGAGTAAAGCGGAAATCACCTACTTTTCTATTAGGAAGAGTAGTATATTTTCTGTTTTGAACTTTAATATCACCGTTATCTATTAGCTCACATACTATTTGACGTAAAAATACATTTAGCTTTTGGTTAACTCTAAAACCAAGTTTAAGTTGAACTTTAACCATGTAGTCAGTACCAAATGTATTTACTGTATATTCTGCTGTATAAGGTTCATCAGTAACAACTACATTTACAAACCAATATACATCAGCTCTCTTAGGTCTTTTATCTAATATAGAATACATGATTTTTCTTTCTATTCTTTTAGATTTTTCTGAACTTGTTAAATAAACAAGATTTGTAGCATACTTAGGTCTATCTACGTCATTTTTTAATTCCTCTAATTGTTTTTTATAGTTTTCAATAGGAATGTAGTCTAGTAAACTCATCTTAATATAATGACCTTTTATCCAAATATACATTATGCTTAAAATACATAAAGCTATTAGAACAGATACAAAGCCTCCCTTTTCAAATTTAACTGCACTTGAAATTAGGAATGAAGACTCTAAAGTACCAAAGAAAATTAGTACAACCAATGCAATTGGTCGAGGAGTTTTTTTCATTAATAGGTAATTGAATAAAAGTATTGATGTCATAAGCATTGTTACAGTTATTGATAATCCGTAAGCTGCTTCCATATTATCTGAACTTCTAAAGTATAAAACTATAGCTATACAAGCAATCCAAAGTATTTTATTTATAGCTGGCATATAAATTTGTCCCTTAGAGTTAGATGGATAAAGACATTGTAATCTTGGGAATAAATTTAATTTAATAGCTTCTGAAACTAAGGTATAAGAACCTGAAATTAAAGCTTGAGATGCTATAATAGCAGCTAAGGTTGAAATTATTACTCCAAATATTAAAAGCCAATGAGGCATCATTTGGAAAAATGGATTTAAACTTTCAATTCCATATAACTCAGTGTTATCTTTTTGAGATAATATCCAAGCCGCCTGACCAAAATAATTAAGTAACAAGCAAATTTTAACAAATGGCCAGGTAAAGTAGATATTTTTTCTACCAACATGTCCAAGATCAGAGTATAAAGCCTCGGCTCCAGTGGTTGATAAGAATACTCCTCCAAGTATGAAAAATCCTAAGTGATTGTTAGGACTAAATAAAATCTTTATAGCATAATAAGGTGATAGAGCTTTTAAAAGATATAAATTCCCTGACATATTTGCAATACCTAATATAGCTAAAAAGCAAAACCAAATAAACATAACTGGCCCAAAAATTTTGCCTACGATTTCTGTACCAAAATGTTGAATAAAGAATAAAACAGTTATTATTACTATTACTATAATTATAATTATATCTTGGTTACTTCCAAAAATGCGATTGAAGCTAGGTAAAACATTTAATCCCTCAATAGAAGAGGTAACAGTTACTGCAGGGGTTAGCATTCCATCTGCTAATAAAGCAGAGCCACCTATCATAGCTGGTATAATAAGCCACTTAGCACGACGACGTACTAAGGTATAAAGAGAGAAAATACCACCTTCTCCTTTATTATCAGCTTTTAAGGTTATAAGAACATACTTTATTGTTGTTAATAAAGTCATTGTCCAGAAAATAAGTGATAATACTCCAAGTATAAAATCAGGAGTAACACTTGCTAATCCACCATTACCATTTATTATTGATTTCATAACATAAAGAGGAGAAGTTCCAATATCACCATAAACAACTCCTAAGGCTATTAAAAAGCTTCCTAATGTAATTTTCTTAATAGAACTCTTATTAGTACTCATATTTATTCTTCCTTTAATCTGATAAGTTTAATTTATTTAATTGTTATAATATTGATAAAATATTAATGTGTACACAAAAAATTTAAATATAATAAAAATTATACTAGCACCATTAGGAATATCTGTAAAGGAATTAGTGAAAAAGAAATGAAATATATTTTATTAAAACTTTTACATAGAAAGTTTGTTAAAAAAAACATAGGATTTTTATAAAAAATGCAATAAATTTATAAAAGGTAGAGAAATATATGGAAAAAAAGCAAAAATAGAGAGAAAGAATAGTGTTTTAATATTCCTTCTCTCTATTTTTTATTAATGATTAAATTTTATCTTGTAGTTGTTGGTGGAGTAAATACTCTTGCTGCTAATTCATCATCCATCATATATAAAGCAGCTGGGTTACCTTCAGATCTTCTAACTTTCTTTAATAATGAGTGGAAGTTATTTTCTTCTTCAACTTGTTCATCAATAAACCATTGAAGTAAACTCATAGTTGCATGTTCTTTTTCTTCAAAAGCAACATCAGCAAGTTCGTAAATTCTACGAGTTACTAATTGTTCATGTTCATATCCTTTTTCAAAAGCTTCGATTATATTATCAAAGTTGAATTTAGGTTTATCTATTTGTTCTAATTCAACAACTCCGTTTTTTTGGAATATATAATCATAAAATTTCATTGCATGGAATAATTCTTCCTGAGCTTGAACTCTGAAAAAGTTAGCAAAACCACTTAAATCAACTGATTCAGCATAAGCAGCCATAGCTAAATAAGTGTATGATGAGTAGAATTCAAAGTTAACTTGTTCATTAAGTTTTTTTAATAAATTTTCACTTAACATATATGTACACCTTCTTCTTTATTATTATTGCTATAAAAATATTTTAGTATTAAAAAGAAAATTAATCAAACTAATATATAAATATTATTAATTAAAATTATAATTCTATTAATAATAGATAGTGGTTTCTTCGAATTGCTTTACCATGCTTGAATTTATGTAAGTTTTTCTTCTGATGGAAGCAATCCCATATGTTTTTTATAGATTTTTGAAAAGTAAGATAAATTATTAAAACCACTTCTATAAGCACTTTCAGATATAGTATATCCATTGTAAAGAATTAAATTTCGAGCATTAAGGCATCGAATGTGATTTATATAGTCTAATAAGGTTTTTCCTGTAACTTCTTTAAATGTACGACAAGTATAATACTTACTAAAGGAAACATGATTGCATATATCATCAATTGAAATTGAATTCATATAATTTTCTTTTAAATAAGCTATTATTTCCTTTACCATGATTATTTTATTATTATCTTTTACTTTTATATATTGATTCTTATGGTCAATATGGTTTCTGTGAAGATGAATTAAAATTTGAAGTATATTTGATTTTATAAACTCTTTGAAGAATTCCTTTTTTTCAAGTAATTCAGAGTTTATTTCTTCTATTTTTGTCCTCAAAAATTCATCTTTAATCAAATTTTTAAAGCTGAAATCATCAAAGTATTTCTTATTATAGTTAAACATGCTTTTATCTATAATAAGACAATAATATTTACATGAATCAGAATATGTTTCTATTGAGTGTAGTTCATTTGAATTTATTATTACAATATCTTTAGAAGTAGCATTAAATATTTTATTATTACAGCTTATTTTTGCTGTTCCTTCTAAAAAATAAAGAAGTTCTATGCTTTCATGATAATGCATAATAAAGTTAGGTCTGTTTTTATTTAAAATATCACAATGAAATATTACAGGGAAGTTAGGATCTTTATGAACATGATTTTCATATATATAATTACTCATAATCTCTCCTCTTAAAAAGCAATATTATATCAAAAAATAGCAAAATGATTACTTAAATAAAGAAAATAATTTTATATAATTATAGTAAACATTTAAATAGTTTAATATCATTATGAATAATTTTAGAGTTAAAGTAAAGTTTTAGTTTGTATTAGGGGGAAGAGTAATGCATTTAATACCAAGACCAAAAAGTATAGTTGAAAAAGAGGGAAATTTCCTTATTGAAAGAGATACAGAGATTGTATTAAGTAGTGAATTATCTTTTGATGAGCTTAATTTAGCTATTATGATTCAAAAAGAAGTAGAAAAAAGCTTAGGATTTAAGCTTAATATAAATAAATTGTTTATGAATAAGGATTACAACAATGTAATAATTCTTAAAAAAGCTAATCTTTTAAATGAGGAAGCATATAAATTAGATATTAATGAAGATCAAGTAATAATAGAGGGAAATGGTACTGGAATATTTTATGGAGGACAAACATTTAGACAAATTATAAGAGAATTTGGAGCATGGTTACCTAGTATTTCAATAGAAGATGCTCCATATTTTAAGCATCGTGGATTTTATCATGATGTTACAAGAGGAAAAGTACCAACATTAGAAACATTAAAAGATTTAGTTGATAAAGCGGCCTTCTATAAAATAAACCAACTTCAATTATATATAGAGCATACTTTTGCATTTAAGGGAATGAGTGAGGTATGGATGGATAAGGATCCATTAACAGCAGAGGAAATATTAATTTTAGATAAATATTGCAAAGAAAGACATGTGGAACTTGTACCATCATTATCAACCTTTGGTCATCTTTATGAAGCTTTAAGAAGTAAATCTTTTAGAGAACTTTGTGAATTAGAAATAGCAGATGAAGAATATTCATTTGTTGATAGAATGGCACATCATACTTTAGATGTAACTAATGAGAAAAGTTTAGAATTTATTGAATCAATGCTTTTAGAGTTCATTCCTTTATTTAGCTCAGATAAGTTTAATATTTGTTGTGATGAAACCTTTGATTTAGGAAAGGGAAAAAGCAAAGAATATGCTGAAAAGTTAGGTGTAGGGAAAATATATACGGAGTTTTTAAATAAGGTATATAACATTGTAAAAGGCTTTAATAAAAAGGTTATGTTTTGGGGTGATATAATAGTTGGATACCCAGAACTTTTAAGTGACATACCAGAAGATTTAATTTGTTTAACTTGGAATTATCATCCAGAAGCTAATGATATAGCTACAAAAATCATAGCAGATTATAATAAAGTACAATATGTTTGTCCAGGTGTAGGTGGATGGAATATGATGATGAATCTTATAGAAGGTTCTTTTAGTAATATAAGAAGGATGGTTTCTCATGGAAGAAAGTATGGTGCTATAGGGGTTTTAAACACAAATTGGGGTGACTATGGAAATGTTAATTTACTAGCTAATTCAGTGCCATCTATGATTTATGGAGGAGCTATTTCTTGGAACCCAGATGAGGGAGATTTTGATGAGATGTTCAAATCCATATCTTTTATGGAATTTGGAGATAAATCTATGAAAGTAGTTTCTTTAATGGATAAGCTTTCTAAAAATCAAGTTGCTGGATGGGGAGAACTTGTTAGATGGAAAGAAAAATTCAATAAAAGAGAAGAGACTAGAGAAGAAATAAAAAATATAGATTCTTTAAAGCTTTTTGAAGGATATAAAGTTGCTTCAGAAGTTAGACAAGAGTTTATCAAGATTCTTAGGAATGTTGATGATAAAGAGGCTATGCAAAGCTTTATTGTATCTTCAAAAGGATGGGAGCTTATAAATGAATTCTTTATGATATTACTTGAAAAAGAGTTTAATAAGGAGTGCTTAGTAGTTATAGATAAAGAGAAATTAGCAAAAGAGTTAGAGTTTTGGTTTTATGATTACACATCAATTTGGAGAAAATATAATAAAGAAAGTGAGATAAACAGAATAAGAGAAGTTATAGTATATATGTGTTCTTATTTAAGAGGATAAATTGAATTTTTAAGGGCTAAACAAATATAAATTTAAGGAGTATAATATATTATTATAAAGTAATATTTACTTTGTTGATAACTTTGTTTTATATTAAGAAAGATGAAAGAAGGTAATAATTATGAATTATTGGCAAATATCAGCAGAGATAGGTAACACAAATTTGATAGATATATTCTTTGATTTAGGTGTAGCGATTGTTGGGCCTGGAGATAAGGGAGATTATTTTGACAATAAAGAAGAGTATGCATCTCTTGGCAAAGAAGGAGTATTAATACAAAGGTTTGCTGAAGAAGTTAAGGTTGGAGATGTACTTATATTAAAACAGGTAAGTTCAGGAGATGGAAGTTTCACTATTGTAGCGGCTGGTAAAGTAACAAGCCCTTATAGATTTGAACCTATATTCAATAAAGTTGGATTAGATGAGTTACCAATGCAACATTGTAGAAGAGTAAGGTGGTATATTCCTACAGATGGACTAGTAATAGATAAAGAAGGATTTAGTATTGGTTTACAGAAGCTTAAGGATGATAGTCCATTAAAAATAAAAGCTCAAGAGTTTATAGCAGAATTAAAAGATAAAGAGTAAAAGATTTAATATTTAAAATGCATCAGTTATTTAACTGATGCATTTAGTTTTTTTCTTTTTTAAGTAATCATATTTATTTCATTAATTTATTTCAGGCTATCAAAGTAGTCTAAAGAGTCTATATCATTTACTTGAAGTATTTTATCAGCTAACCATTTATCATCTTTTCTTACAAATCTCCAGAATTCTTCAAAAGAATGGGCATTTAAAGGGTCGCCGTCAATTATCTTAAGGTTTTCTTCATTAATAGTATAGTCAACCATTTTAGCATTTAATAATACCCAAATAAAATCGTCCCTATTTTTATTGTCTTCAACGGCTAATATAGGAGTTACTTTATTTAGTTTTATTCTATCTAATATATTTTTTTCTTTCCTTAAAAGCATCCAATTCATTTTTGTAGTATGAGTTTTATAAAAATTATCTGTCATTAAATGTTTTATAGAAGAATAATCCCTATTCATCCAAGCTTCTTGAATTAGAGGAAATGCATCTTCGATTTGGATTTCTATTTCGTAGAAATTCCAAGCGGGATTTTCAATTTCAAAATCTTTTAAGGCAGAAAGAGTCTCTCTTTTCCTAGAATAAAGCTTGAATTTAGATACTGTACCATTCTTAAAGAAAATGAAGTGTATTCCTAGAAACATGGTTATTCCTAGAAAACTAATTTCATTTTCATATGGAGAGTTATGATTTCCTCCTGAGGAACTACTTGAAGAAGAACTACCTCCACCACCACCTCCGCCTCCACCACCTCCGCCTCCACCGCCACCACCAGCACGACAAAGAACAGTGGTAGCTGGGATTAAAAAGATTAAGAGTAACAATATAATTAAAAATTTTCTTGTATTTTTCATTTGAAATCCTCCGAAATTTTTTATAAGTTAATAATTACTACAACATTTAACAAAATCCTTCTTTTTTATTAAATATTAAAATATTGTTATTCGATTAAATAAAATATTAACAAGAAAATAATATTAATGTTTAAAAATTTTCTTTTTTACATTTCTTATAAAAATCAAAAAGGAACACTAGCTCAAGCTAGTGTTCCTTTTTAGTTAAGTTATGAAAGTATAATAAGTTTTTAATTATGGTATAATGAAGCATTTACTAATCTTTTTGCTTAGGTATTAATCTTACTCTAAATATAAGTGCTTTAAGTGCTTTCCAATCAAATGGAATAAGTGGATATAAATAAGAATCTCCAGTTAGAGTTTTATTGGTTGCAATTAAGACTATACCAAGTATTAATCCTGCAATAAATCCAATAATATTAAATAAGCTTGTTAATATAAGCAGGAAGGTTCTTAAAAATTTAAATGCATAGCTAAGTTCCAAACTAGGTTGAGAAAAGCTACCAAGTGTAACTATGGCCATGTATAATATTGTTTGAGGTAAGAACCAACCAGTATCTACTGCAAACTGGCCTAGAATTAATCCTCCTATAACAGATAAGGACATACCTAGAGCATTAGGGGTATTTAATGATGCTAGTTTTAATCCATCTACAGCAACCTCAAGAAGTAAAAACTGAAATATTAATGGTACTTTATATCCTTCATCAGGCAGTAAAAATATTAAGTAATCTGGTAATCTATCCGCATTTTGAACTAAAAGTAAATAAAGTGGTGTAATAAAAATTGTAGATATTAATATAAAATTTCTTAAAAAACGAACAAAGTTACCTGTTATTACTGGAAGATAATAATCATCTACATCCTGTATGAAATCAAATATGGTAGTTGGCAATATTATAACAGAAGGAGAGTTATCTATTATAACAACTATTTTACCTTCCATTATATGAGCAGCAGCAATATCAGGTCTCTCTGTATACCTAACTTTTGGAAAGGGATTATACCATGATGCATTTGCAATGGACTCTACAAGGCTTTGCTCACTCATGGTCAATGCTTGAATATTTAAGTTAGAAAATTTTTTTCTTATCATATTAAGAGTTTTTTTATCCACAACTTCATCTAAAAAAGAGATTACAACATCTGTTTTTGAAACATTTCCTATTGAGATCATTTCAAAAGTTAACCTTGGATCTCTAATCCTTCTTCTTATTAAGGCTGTATTAAAGACAATTGTTTCTACAAAACCATCCCTAGATCCCCTTAGGACCTTTTCTGTTTCAGGTTCTTGTACTCCTCTAATCGGGTAAGTTCTAAGGTCAATCATAATTGCACTAGAGAAGTCCTCTAAAATTAAAGCTGTCTGTCCACTGAGAACTTGAGAAACTATATTTTTTATAGAAGTTTCTTCAGCAACCTCTACATAAGGGATTTGTCTTTTAATAAAATCCTTAGGTGATTTTATTAAACTCATTTCAGTTTTGCTTAATGAGAAAAAATCACTCATTATTAGTTCCATTATGTCATCTTTCACAAAGCCATCAATGTAATACATAGTTGCCTTTTTATCACCTATAATTATGGAACGTTCAATCATATCAAAAGTTTTTCCAACTCTTAAGACTTTAGACAAAGTATTTATATTTTTATCAAAATTTGATGTTAATTCCAAAAAAATTCCTCCTTAGTAAACAATATAAATTTATTATTTCAAAGGAGCATAAATAATATTCCTATAATTAAGTTATGGGATTAAATATAAAAGCTTGTTTAATAAGCTTTAGTTATTTATTAGAAAGGTCTTATGATATATTTAATAATCAACTTTAATTAAAATATAGATGAATATGAAACTTTATGAGCTAATAAAAAATGCATGGTTTATTTTAAACCATGCATTTAAAAACTTTATAGATGTACTTGTATTAGTAAAAGTATAGCTGCAAAAGCAGTTATAATACCCATAAGAGGCATAATGAATTTCAACCATTTATCATATGTAACATGAACCATAGCAAGGGTTGCTAAAATTAAACCAGTTGGTGTTATAAAGGATATCAAACCTTGACCAAATTGGTAAGCACTAACTATAACATCTCTTGGTAATCCAACTGTATCTGCAAGTGGTGCCATAATCGGAATTGATAAAACTGCAAGACCAGAAGATGATGGAATAAAGAAACCTAAAATTATGAATATTACAAGCATTAATAATATAAAGATGTTGCTATTCATACCTTGAACTCCATTTGAGAATATATAAAGTAAAGTATCAGATATTTTACCATTTTCAAGTATTAAGTTAATAGATCTTGCAACACCAATAACTAATGCAACTCCCACAAGTTCAGAGGCACCAGCTATAAAGCTATAAACGAATTTTTTCTCACCAAGACCTGAGATGAATCCTAAGATTATTCCAACTACAAGGAATAGAGCAGTCATTTCTATAAAACCCCATCCTTTAGCAGAAACACCATAAACCAGTATTATAAAGGAAGCAGCAAATATTAGGAGCATAAGTTTTAATCTCCAAGTGAATTTTGGAACATCTTTAGCTGATTCATGAAGAAATACAGCATTTATTTCATCTTTTTGATCATATATAAGTGATTTTGAAGGATCATTTTTAATTTTACGAGCATATCTAAGTATATAAACTATAGTTATTATTGTAGCTAAAATTAACCCTATCATCCTAAAACTAAGGCCTTCTTTAAAGCTTATCCCTGCTGCAGTTGAGGCTATTACAGAAGAAAATGGGTTTACTGTTGAGAACATTGTTCCTATTGAAGAACCCATATATATTGTTGCTATACATACTATAGCATCATAACCAGAGGCCAGGAATATTGGGAGTAGTATAGGATAAAGAGCAATGGTTTCTTCTGCCAATCCAAAAGTAGTACCACCAAGAGAAATAAGCACTGATAATAATATTATAAGTATATATTCCTTCCCTTTAGTTATTTTAGAAAGACTAGCAATTCCAGCATTAAATGCTCCTGTAGTATTTAATACTCCTATTACTCCACCAATTATTAGAACAAACATAATTATATCTATTGTATCGTAAGTTCCTTGAATAGGTGCTTCTATTATTTGAACAATACCCTGAGGACTTTGGGTAACCTTTTCATAGGTATTAGGTATAGCTATAGGTTTGTTTATACTTCCATCAGTAAACTTATCTAAGCTTATTTTTATTCCAAGGCCATCTAAAGTGCTTTGAGTTGCAGCTTCCTTAGAACTTTTCCCCTGGGGATTAGTAATAACAAAGGTATTTTCAGCTTCGTTGTAGGATAATTTTGAGTATGATCCTGCTGGAATTAAGTATGTTAAAATGGCAGATAAAATTAAGACGATGAATAGCACTGTAAAGGCTGTCGGGAATGTAAATTTTTTCTTTTTACTCATTTGTTTTCCTCCTCCTATATTTTTTTATAGTATTAAACTTTGTTTTTAGTATTATATTATATTATTTTTATTATACTATTTTGTAATTTGATGGTAAAATGTGAAAAAAATATTAAGGACGTGAATTAATGATTAAATAAATATATATTTATAGTTAATTAACTTTAAAAGAGATATATTGTACTTGACTTATAGAAAATTTTAGGATAAAAATTTTTAAACGTGCAATTTCTATATGTTATCATCATTAAAATAAATTTAATGTATTGTATTAAAGCGTTAAAAAAAATATAATAAAATATAGGGAAAACTGTTTTAATTTGTAAATAAGTGATTTTCATAACTTAAAGGGGAGTTATAGATGAAGGATTTTAATTTTGATATAATATTAGAATCATGTCCCATGGATTACATTTATGGAAAAGTAAGAAGTAGAGACTTTAGTGATTTATTAATAATAAAGTCTAGTATAGAAACTTTAAATGGAAAACTATTAAGTGAAATATTAAATAATAACTTAAAGCTAAAAAATATATTTAAAGGTAAACATTTTCGAAAAGTAGAAAAAGACACAGATTTAGATGAATATACTAATGAATTTATAAATGTAAGAATAATGGACAAAGATTACGTAGTTATTTGGTTCAAGAAGGATGTATTAAAAGAATATGATGAATTAGAGAAGAAATTAGAAAAAGAAAAAGATATGCTAGATCTATTTTTAGATTCTCTAACTGATTATGTATTTTTTAAAGATATTGATGGAAAATATATAAATTGCAATAAGGCTTTTGAAAATAAAATTGGAATGGAAAAAAAGAATATAGTAGGAAAAACTGATAGAGAAATTTTTTCCAGTGATGATTATAGAGTAGAAATGTTTTACAAAACAGATATGGAAGTTATTAAATTTAAAGAAAAAAGAGTGTATGGTGAAGAATGGGAATTTACTGATAAAGAGTTTTATTTAGAAGAGACAATAAAAGCTCCATATTTTGATGAGAATAATGAGATAAAAGGAATAATAGGCTTGACTAGAGATATATCATATAAAAAAGCTATAGAGCAGAGGCTACAAAAAAATGATAGCATGTTTTTTGAAGTTTTAAACTATTTAGATGATGTAGTAATAGTTAAAGAGGGGGCTAAGACAGTTTATGTAAATGATGCTTTTGAAAAATTATATGGATTAAATTGTAAAGAATTATATAAAGAGGAAAGTATGATAATTAAATTGGATAGAATTCATCCAGAAGATAGGTATAAATTTACCAATGTTGATTTTGAAAACTTTTTCTCTGAAAAAGCTAGAATAATTAGAGCGGATAATGAAATTAGAACTGTTTGGTTTAGAGCAAATTCCATAAAAAATGAAGAGGGAAAGGTTATAAGAAGAATTATAGTTATAAATGATATAACAGATAGTATATATGAAGAAAATGAAATGGAAAAGCTTAGAAAGGAGTTTTTTGCTAATATATCTCATGAATTTAAGACTCCAGTAAATTTAATATTTAGCGTGTTTCAGCTATTGGAATTAAAATTGAAAAATTCTAATAGACGGGATAATGCTAACTACCTTAATTATATAAAAATAGGAGAGCAGAATGTTTTTAGACTATTAAAATTAATAAATAACTTAA
This sequence comes from Clostridium sp. LIBA-8841, assembly GCF_057782475.1. Taxonomy (NCBI): domain Bacteria; kingdom Bacillati; phylum Bacillota; class Clostridia; order Eubacteriales; family Clostridiaceae; genus Clostridium; species Clostridium sp. LIBA-8841. The sequence goes on from NZ_CM173488.1 coordinate 1,833,580, forward strand.
TAGATAGCACTAAACTAGAAGCAGGATTCTTTAATATCAATATAGAAAATCATAATATTGTTAGTTGCGTAGAAAATATAACAATGTCTATATGTGAATTTGCAGAGACTAATAAAATTAATATTACATTTGATACAGAGGAAGAAGAGAAAATAGTTGCCTTTGATTTAAATCATTTAGAACGAATAATAATAAATATTTTATCTAATTCTATAAAGTTTAATAAAGAAAATGGGAATATAGATGTTTACATGAGCTTTGATGAAAAGTATGTAAATATAAGCATTAAAGATACGGGAATAGGGATACCAAAGGATAAAATAGATTTGATTTTTGATAGATTTAAAATAATCAATAATAGATTAACTAAAGTTAATGAAGGTAGTGGACTTGGATTGTTTATAGTTAATGAATTAGTTAAAATTCATGATGGTGAAATAGAAGTTCATAGTGAACTTGGAGAGGGAACAGAATTTATAGTAAAAATACCTATGAGGAAGATAGAAAGTTCACCTTTAGATGAAATTGCTCTTACATCAAATGAAGAAGAGAGAAGAGATGAGGTATATAAAATAGAATTATCAGATATATATATTCATTAAGAAATAAGTGTACAAGATTTCTTGTACACTTTATTTTACATTTTTCTTACAATTTCTTTATCCCATACAAACATTTGATCTGTATTGGTTAGAGATTTAAAAAGATTTTTCTTAAAACCAGGCATTGTCTTATCTAAATTCCTAATTAAAATTTTCATATCTTCCCTTTTAGTCTTACCATCAGCAGGACAAGGATTTTTTATTATAGGAAATTTATACTCTAAAGCTGCCTTCCTAATTTGACTTTCCTCAATAAATACCATAGGTCTTATAAGTGTTAGATTATTTTTATGCATAAAACTCTTAGGAGAAAAGCAATTTATTCTTCCTTCATAGCTTATTGAAAGCATAAGAGTTTCTAAAGCATCATCTTTATGATGGCCTAAAGCTACTTTATTGCAACCAAGTTTTTGAGCATTATCATTTAAAGCACCTCTTCTAAGATTAGCACATAAAGAACAAGGATTTTTTTCTTTCTTTATGTCAAAGACTATTTCTTTTATGTTAGTTTGTATTTCATAAAATGGAACATCTATATTCTTACAAAGTTCATGTAAAGGACTATTATCAACTCCACCTGGATTTAAAGTTATTGCTATAAGTTCAAATTTCTCGGGAGAGAATCTTTCATAGTTTTTTAATATATGTAAAAGAGTTAGACTATCTTTGCCTCCAGAAAGTCCTACAGCTATTTTGTCACCATCTTCAATAAGATTATATTCTTTAATGGCTTGTCTAGTTTTACTTAATAACTTTTGCATGGTTTTCACAGAATCACCTCTTAATGTTTATTTAATTATCTTATAATAAAAAAGTTAAAATATAAAGAGAAAAATTAAAAGCTTCCAAAATTTTAGAATAAAAGTTCAAATTAATGGGAAAGTTAATAAAAATTATACTAATCTATTGTTTACTAGATAACCTCTCTATATAATTAAGTCTAACAGGATTTTATGTATAGAGAGGTTATTTATTTATTAATCTATTATGTAAAATAATATACATAAGCTAAAAGGAAAAAGATAAAATAATTAGTTTTTATTTAGAGGAGTGTATAAAATGAGATGGGTATTAAAACACTTTAGTGAATTAGATTTAAATGAACTTTATAAAATACTTAGAATTAGAAATGAAGTATTTATTGTGGAGCAAAATTGTCCTTATCAAGATTGTGATAACAAAGATTTAGATGCATATCACATTTACTGTGAGGTTAATGGAGAAATTGGGGTTTATTCAAGAATATTAAGAAGAGGAGTATCTTATGAGGAAGCTTCCATAGGAAGAGTTCTATCTAATGAGAAATTTAGAGGAAAAAAGCTCTCAAAAGAATGTATGAAAAGAGCTATAGATTTTATTGAAAATGAATTAGATGAGGGAAAAATAAGAATTTCAGCTCAAGAGTATGCAAAGGGATTTTATGAAAAGGTTGGTTTTAAAAAGATTTCAGAAGTATATTTGGAAGATGATATTCCTCATGTAGAAATGTTATATGAAAACAATAAAAAACAAAAGTTTTAATTGTCATATATTTTTATTGATAGTACAATTTTAGCTGAGATAGTTATAAAAATAATTAAACAAAGGCTTAAAAGAAAACTTAAGTTACTTTTGAAAGGAAAAGAAAATGAGAAATATAAAAATGACTTTGGATTATGACGGTAGTAAGTATAAGGGGTGGCAAAAACAAAATCAAAAGGGGAGTAATGTTGCTACAGTTCAAGATAAATTAGAAAATGTTTTAAGTAAGATGACGGATGAAGAAATTCAGGTGATTGGATGCGGAAGAACTGATAGTGGAGTACATGCTAAAAATTATATTGCTAATTTTAAAACTAACTCTCTTATGGCTTTGGATCAGATGATTGAGTATATAAATGAGTATTTACCAGAAGATATAAGCGTAAAAGAACTTAAGGATGCAAGTGAAAGATTTCATGCTAGATTTAACGTGAAATCAAAAACTTATGCATATACTATTGATAACAATAGATTCAAAGATGTGTTTTTAAGAAAGTATGCATGGCATATTGAAAGTAAATTAAATTTAGATGCAATGAAAGAGGCTTCTGAATATTTAATAGGAACTCATGACTTTAAAAGTTTTACAAGCTTAAAATCAAAAAATAAATCAACCTTAAGAACTATAAACAGTATTGAGATTAAGGAGAAAAATAATATAATAACTTTAGAAATAAATGGTAATGGATTCTTATTGAATATGGTTAGAATAATAACTGGTACACTAGTAGCTGTTGGGTTAGGTGAAATAGAACCTAATTACATAGTTGATATACTAGAAGCTAAGGAAAGAGCGAAAGCTTCAGAGAAAGCACCAGCTCATGGTTTATGTCTTTTAGAATTAAATTACTAAATTAAAAGCTGTATAAAAAGTTGTAAATAATAAAATGTTAAGATTCTATTATTTAATAAACTTTTTATACAGCTAATTTTTAAGCTTCTAATAATTCATTTTCTAACTCATTCATTAGAGTTTCTACAGAAACTATCTTATCTACCTTTGAGGCATTTTCACCACAGAAGATAAGGCCATTTTCTAAATCGCCTTTTACTGCATTTATAAGTGCTTGGCTTATGCAATAAGGAGTATCTGCCGGATTACATGGAATTAAGCAATTATAACAGTGAGTAATTTTAGATTTTTCCTTTTCAGTGTTTTCTACAAAGGAATTTCTAATGGCTCTTCCTGGCATTCCAACAGGGCTTTTTACTATAGATATATTATTTTCATTACAGTTTATATATGCTTCCTTAAATTTTATATTAGCATCACATTCTTCAGTTGCAACAAAACGAGTTGCCATTTGAACTCCATTTGCTCCAAGTTTTAAATACTTTGCAATATCATTTCCGTCAAAAATTCCTCCAGCAACAACTACTGGTATTTTCTTCTCATACTTATCTTCATAGCTAGATTTTTCTTTTATTATATCAAGTATAGTTGAATCAAAGTTTTTAGTTTCTTCTTCAAGAGAATCTTTAGTAAATCCTAAATGTCCTCCTGCCTTTGGTCCTTCTATCACTATCATGTCTGGGGCAACTTTATGGTGTCTATCCCAAAGCTTTAAGATTACTTTTGCAGCTTTAAGAGAAGAAACTATAGGAGCTATTTTTACATCGCTACCTTTTGTAAATTTAGGTAGATGAGATGGAAGACCAGCTCCAGATATTATTAAATCAACTCCAGAATCTATAGCAGCTTTTACATGTTCAGCATAATTATTCATGGCTACCATTAAATTAACACCAATAATTCCATTTTGTGATTTCTCTTTTGCTAATTTTATATGTTTTTTTAGAGCTCTTAAGTTAGCTTCTAAAGGATTTTTTTTAAAATCTTCTTCTAAATATCCTGGTTGAGCTCCGGATATTATTCCTACTCCTCCAGCTTTTGCTACAGCACCAGCTAAGTTTGAAAGAGATACACCTATACCCATGCCCCCTTGAATTATAGGTAATCTAGCTGATATATTTCCAATAGTAAGTGGTTTTATATTCATAAAAACAATCCTTTCGATTAAAAAATTAAAACAACAAATATTTTGATAATAAAAATATTTGAATATAAATATATTATAAGAATAAGTTAGGAAATAAACAAGTAGTAAAATAAATTAATTAATTATGTTAAAAAAGTGTGAATAAATCGTGCAAATATATTATAATTAGTACTAAGAAGCGTTGAGAAAAAAACATTAAGTTAAAAGTTAGGAGAAGGTTTATGGAAAAATGTGATTGCAAGGGCTATAAAAGTTGCTTATGCAACAAGAAGCTGACTATATTTAGAGATTTAACAGAGGAAGAATTTAATAAATTAGCTACTGGAATGGCATGTTTTCATTTTAATAAAGGAGAATACATATGTTATGAAGGTGAAAAACTTTCTAAATTATTTTTAGTAAGTAGAGGAAGCGTAAAGATATCCAAACTAACTAAAGGGGGAAAAGAGCAAATAATGCATATTTTTTCCGTGGGAGATTATTTCGGTGAAACAAGTCTTTTTAATAATGAAGGGGGTATTTCATTTAATGCTATTGCATTAAATGATGTTATAGTTTGTGCTATAGATAAGTATGAAGTTGATAGTGTTTTAGAAGAAAATCCGGGAATAGCAATGGTTGTTTTGAAATCTTTAACAAGTCGTTTAAAAGAAACAGAAGAATTTGCACATAAATTAGCTACTAATGATGTTAGGGTAAGAATAGCATATATGTTAAAAGAGTTTAGGCGAAAATATGGGAAAGTAGAGAATGGAGAAATATTCATTGATTTACCTATTAATAGAGAAGATATGGCTAATTATTGTGGAATAACTAGAGAAACTATGAGTAGAAAGCTTTCTATTTTTGAGCATGAAGGACTAATAGAAATTAGAGGAAATAAATCATTAATAATAAAGGATATAGAAAAAATAAGAAAGATAATATCATAAAATAGCTAGACTACATTACATAGAGTGTTAAAGTATATGTAATGTAGTCTAGCTATTTTTAAATTAGATTTATTAATTTTATTTTTTTTGTTAAAATAAAATTAACATTTGTATATGTATGCTTTTATATAAAATAATAAATTGAATAATATAATTAGTTATCTTTAAGAACTCCTTGATACTTAAATGAAGGAACATAAGCTTCTGAATTAGTTCCACTTTCTTGTATAAAGGCATTTTTTACTCCTAAGAAGGCAGCATAATCTATTAACGAATCATAATGCTTAGGATTTAAAGGTTTATTTATTTCAGGGTAATCACAGGCTCTATTCATTGGAGTGTATTGATTCATTATGCTTATAAAGACATTGTGACCAAATCTTGAGAAGATTGTATCAATAACCTTTTTCGAATCAAATAATAAACCAGGAAGCATTAAATGTCTTATTATCATACCTTTTAATAGTTTCCCATCCTTTGAAAATTTAGGAGTACCAACTTGTCTAAACATTTCATCAAGTACAGGAATTAAATTATCTTTATAACTTTTTATCTTTGAATATTTAAATGCATAATCATCTTTAAAATATTTGAAATCTGGAAGATACACATCTATATATCCATCTAAAAGTTTAATAGTCTCTAAACTATCATATCCATTAGTATTGTAAAGAATAGGAATATTTAATCCCTTTTCTTTTGCTATTTTTAAAGCTTCTAATATTTGAACAACATAGTGAGTTGGAGTAACTAAATTTATGTTTTCTGCTCCTTTCTCTTGAAGTTCTAGGAAGATTTCTGATAGTCTTTCTATTGAGATTTCAAGTCCTTTAAAATCTTGACTTATTTCATGGTTTTGGCAAAAAACACATTTTAAATTGCAGTGAGAGAAGAATACTGTTCCTGATCCATTTCTAAAAGAAATAGGTGGTTCTTCCCATTGATGAAGTTCTGCCCTAGCTACTTTAACTTTTTCATTAGCCTTACATATCCCTAAAGTATTAAATCTATTAACTTTACAATTTCTATTGCAAAGAGTACATTCTTCTAATAATTCTTTATTTTTCATTAAAACACCTCTAATCTATATTCAATATTAATTATATATTTTAAGTAATTAAGTAACAAGAAGTCATAAGTCTTACTTTAAATAAAATTACTTTGAGATTACAAATTTTTATTCACTCTATTATTTAAATGGAATGTGGTATAATAATCCATATAATTAGAGGGGGCGAAATACATGATAAGTATAAACAAGGATTTTATTTTAGGTGTGGCAAAGGATATTTTAAGCTTTCATAGTCCAAGTGGATTTTGTTTTGAGATTATGGGAAAGATAGAAAAAATAATTAAAGAATTAGGTTATGAACTAGAGTTAACCAATAAAGGATGTGGAATAATAACAATTCCAGGAGAAAGTGATGAGAAAGTTATAGGATTAGCTGCTCATGTAGATACATTAGGGGCTATGGTTAGGTCAATAACACCTAATGGAACCTTAAAGTTTGAATTAGTAGGAGGGCCTATAGTGCCTACTTTAGATTCAGAATATTGTGTAATAAGAACAAGAGAGGGAAAAGAATATACTGGTACTTTTTTAAGTACAAGTCCTTCAATACATGTTTATGATGATGCATCAAGCAAAATTAGAGATGCGAAAAATATGGAAGTTAGAATTGATGAAAGAGTTTTAAATAAAGAAGATGTAAAGGCTTTAGGAATAGAGACAGGAGACTTTATATTTATAGATCCAAAAACAACAATAACGCCAAGTGGTTTTATAAAATCTAGATTTATAGATGATAAAGGAAGTGTTTCAGCATTAATTGGTTTATTAGAAATGTTAAAAAGGGAGAATATTAAACCTAAATACAAAACTAAAATATTTATTTCAGTTTATGAAGAGGTTGGCCATGGAGCATCATATTTGCCAGAGGATATTACTGAAATGATAGCTGTTGATATGGGATGTATTGGGGATGATTTAAGTTGCACTGAGTATGATGTTTCTATATGTGCAAAGGACTCTGGAGGTCCTTATGACTATAAAATGACATCAGAGCTTGTAAAACTTGCTAAGGAGAATAATTTAAGTTATGCAGTAGATGTATATCCTAGATATGGATCAGATGTGGGAGCTGCATTAAAAGGTGGAAATAATATAAGAGGAGCTTTAATTGGACCAGGAGTGCATGCATCTCATGGAATGGAAAGAACACATTATGATGCTTTAGAAAATACTATAAAACTTATATATCTTTATTTAATAGAAGCTAATTAATTAAAATATTAGAATCTAGCTAAAAATCAATAATGGTATAAAATAGAACAAAATATTAAGTTTATAAGTCTTAGAGATTTTTAATTAAGTCTCTAAGACTTAATCCATATATATACAATATAATTAAGAATTTTTTTACTTGAATTATACTTAACATAATATTAGAATTAATAAAACCCTTATTGAAATGGTTATAAACTAATGGTTTTGTAAATAATATACTTATAGATAAAGTTGATTGGAGTTGTTTACAAGTGAAAAGAATTTTAATTGGAACCATTTTAGTTTTTTCCTTATTTTTAGGTGGGATTTTAACTTATGGAAGTACTTTATTAGAGAGTAAGAAAACTATTGATTCAAATAAAAATATTAATATGTTAGTTACTAGAAATGATTATGAAGAAACTATGGAAGAGCAAAAAGAGGAAGAGAATATGGAAGATCTTAAAAAAATATCTTTAACAAAGGAAGAGGAAGAAAAGATAAAAGATTATGCATTAAAGTATGAAGATAAGATGACTTTTTTGGATTTAGGAGCTAATATAGATGGCTTTAAAGAGATAGGTAAGGAAAGATATTACCAAATAACACTTTATTCTAAAAGTGTGCAAAGTGATGATTTAACAGGAATAGTAGATAGAATTCTTATAAGTAAAAAAGGCAATGTTTTAAAAGGTGAAAACGGAAAACCTTTAACTGGAATTGAAGGACTTATAATCAAACTAAATATAAGTAACAATGAGCGTATTGAGTTAGAAAATATTGCGAAAAAATATGAAGTTTCATTAAATAATAATGATTTAGAAGTCAATATATGGGGTGAGAAAGAAATCAATAATCAAATATATTACGGAGTTAATCTATATTCAAAGAGTTTGAAAAAAGAAGGAATTTATGAACCTTTAGAAAAGTTATACATAAACAAATCAGGAGAAGTTATTAGAAATACAGATAGTTAGATGTGGGAGAGTATAAATGATATATGGAGATATTAAATTTTCAGTAAGAAAAAATTTAAATGAAAAGGATTTTTTAAGCATAAGATTAGAAATTAAAGAAGTTTCCTTAGGAAAAGAAATTCAATTTTATAAGGGAAAGGCAAAAATTGAAAATATAAGGTGTAAAGAGAAATTTTATTATGATTCAAACTTTATATATGTAAATAGCTGTAATAGTAATTTGATTTTAGAATATGATGTTCTCATTGGTGGCTTAGGTAAGCATGGAAAAGGCGGAGAGTTAAGTAGTGACTTAATAACCTTCATGGGGGAACAGATATTATTATTACCAGTAGAAATGCTTACCATGAATGATAATAGTAAATTTAATGGCACCATAGAAATAGATTTTTCGAAATTTGTAGAGATTTTAAATTTTGAAAGTTTTAAGGAGAAATACCTTGAAAATAATAATCTTTTGGAATTTAATAAACTAAATGAAGTTAAGCACATAATTCCTTTTAAAGAAGAGAATTTTAGGTCAAGGTGCAAAAATGCTACTTGGAGTGATTTATATGAAATAATGAAATCATCTTACACTTTTGGTTATTTTGAAAAAATAGATTTTAAAGAGAGTTATGGAAATATATCAATATATAACAATATAGAAAACACTTTTCTTAGTGAAGATGAAACAAAAAAAGAGAAGCTTATAAGAAATATAAAAGGAGTTTGTGATTATTACTTTAATTTATTTAAAATAAATTCCTTTAATAAAAAAGATATAAATATAGCTTTATTAAGAAAAAGTAAAAAAGAAAATCCTTATATATTAGGAGGAAGCGGAAAAAATATTATAAGTGCTACCTTTGATATGGATAATAAGAGAGATTGGCAACTTTTATCTCATAGATTATTTCATGCTTTTATGGATCACGTCTTAAAATCAAGAGATTATCATCTTCCACCGAACCTTTGGTTAACAGAAGGATTAGCAACCTATTATGAAAATTTGGCTTTAGAAACTTTAGAGGAAGATTTAAAAGAAAGTCTAGAAATAAGTTTCAAAAATGAAATGGCTAGCTTATATACTAGATATTTATATATGACATTAAAAGAGCCAAGTAGGTTTAGAGTTATTCCTATGGAAGAGGCAAGTATAAGAAGTCATGGTAAAATAGAGTTTCTTCACTATACTAAAGCACCATTAATGATTTTCTATATAGAAGAATTAGGTATTAAAGAAGGAGAAAACAATAAAATAATTAATTACTTAGTAGATAATAAAAAAGAAAAATTTTCTATGCAAAACCTTTTTTATAGGTTATTAGGTGAACAGTGTAATGCTTTTGCATCTAATTATTTATTTGGTAATGGTTTAATTCCTCTATGGAATTTAAAAAAATATTTAGAGGATGAAAAGGTAATTGATTATTTAGAGGAATATGAGTACATTTTGTGGACATGGTTTTTAGGAGAAGATGAAAATTATGTTAAAGATGAAGTTAAATCATATAAAAAAGAATTTAAAAACTTTTTAAATAATGAAGAGGTTAATATTTATAATTCATATATAACAAAAGAAATAGAAGAGTATTCAAATACTTTAAGTTTTTTATTAAAGATATGGATTTTAAGAGCAAAACTTTGTAATATTTCTTGTGAAGACATAAATATTAGGTACAAGCTTTTAGAGGATAAAATGAATCTTAGTATTTGGAATGATTTTATGAGAAAAAACATGCATAAATAAAGCATTTCTTACAAATATTAATAATATGTTTGTATTAGTTTTATAATAAATAAGATTATTTTATATTAATGATGTTTAAATATAAAGATATTAAAGAGAAAAGTTAAATATCAATAAATTTTTAAGGAATATTTTACTATAAGTGAAATTTAAGTAATCTACCTACTAATTTGTATGTGTTATAATCATATTAGGGGTTATTAAAGTTAAAAATAATAATATTTTTTTATTTACAACTTTAAAGAATCTGATATAATAGAGTTTGTTATTTAAAACCAAATATTTATTGCTATGATGAAGAAGAGTATATAAGTAATTATTTCAAAGCGATTTAGGGATGGTGAGAGCCTAAAAATAATCTTATAGAAAGAAGCTTCGGAGCTTAGACTGAAAATCTTAAATTTTAAGGAGTAGGTCTAGGGGTAATTCCCTTAATTGATTTTGAGTGAGTTAGCTTAGCTAACTAATTTAGGTGGTAACGCGGAAGTTAAGTCTTTCGTCCTAATTTTTAGGACGAAGGGCTTTTTTTATTACATAAGTTTAGAAAGGAAAGTGAAAAAATGAGTTATGAAAAATTAGCTAATTTAATATTCCCAGATATAGATAAAACACCGGAATATTACTTAGAAAAATATCCAAAGAGAGAATTAAAAGAAGGTGCTAAGGTATTAAGATATGCACCAAGTCCAACTGGATTTCAACATATAGGAGGAGTTTTTGCTTCATTAATAAATGAAAGATTAGCTCATCAAAGTGGTGGGATATTCTACTTAAGAATAGAAGATACTGACCAAAAGAGAGAAGTTGAAGGTGCTATAGATGATACTATAAAAACTATGCATAACTTTGGAATGGATTTTGATGAAGGAATAACTGGAGAAAATTCAGAAAAAGGAGCTTATGCACCATATAAACAAAGTCAAAGAGCTGACATATACAGAGCTTTCGTTAAAGATCTTTTAAGAAAGGGCTTAGCTTACCCATGCTTTATGACTTCAGAAGAATTAGAAGCTTTAAGAGAAAAACAAGTTGCAGAAAAATTAACTCCAGGATGCTATGGAGAATTTGCTAAATATAGAGATTTATCATCAGAAGAAGCTATAAAGAAAATAGAAGCTGGTGAAAGTTATGTTATAAGAATGAAATCACCTGGAGATCCTGAAAAGAGAGTTGTTGCTCATGATATGATAAAAGGTGAAGTTTCATTCCCAGAAAATCTTCAAGATGTAGTAATCATAAAAGGTGATGGTCTTCCAACTTATCACTTTGCACATGCTATAGATGATACATTAATGAGAACTACTCATGTTATAAGAGGAGAAGAATGGCTATCATCACTTCCGATACATCTTCAAATGTTTGAAGTTTTAGGAGTAGAAGCACCTAAATATGCTCATATTCCAACAATAATGAAAATGGACGGAAGTTCAAAGAGAAAATTATCAAAGAGAAAAGATCCAGAAAGTGCAGTAAGTTATTACAGCGAAAAAGGATATCCATCTCAATCAGTTATTGAATATCTTTTAAATATAATAAACTCAGCATTTGAGGAATGGAGAGCTGAAAATCCAGATGCAGATTATCATGATTACAAAGTTGAACTAGACAAAATGAGTAAAAGTGGAGCTTTATTTGACTTAGTTAAATTAAATGACGTAAGTAAAGATGTTATCTGCAAGATGAAACCAGAAGTAGTATATGATTACTATACAAACTGGGCTAAAGAATATGATAAAGAAATGTATGATTTAGTTACTTCTAAAGAAAATATGATGAAGGAAGTATTCAATATAGATAAAGAAGGTCCAAAGCCAAGAAAAGACTTTGCTAAGTGGGATGAAGTTAGAGAAAAAATATTCTACTTCTTTGATGAATTATTTGATAAAGAAACAGCTGCTGATGTTGAATTACCAAAGACTTTAGATTTAGAAGAAGCTAAGAGAATAATAGAAGCTTATGCAAAAGCATATAACTTCAATACAGATAAAGATACTTGGTTCTCAGATTTAAAAGAGGTTGCTGTAGAATTAGGATATGCTACTGATAGAAAGAAATATAAGAAAAATCCAGAAGAATATAAGGGAATGGTTTCTGATGTTGCCGGTGCCGTAAGAGCAGCTTTAACACATAGAGCTAACACACCAGACCTTTATACAATAATGCAAATTATGGGTGAAGAAGCAGTAAGAGAAAGATTCCAAAAATTCTTAGCTTTATAATTTGATTTAGAGGATTGTATTAGTTTAAATTAATCTGTAAGAATATATTAATTATAATGTGTTTTTTCAGATTGTATGAACTTATACAATCCTTTTTGCAACTAAATATAGAAATTTTTCACAAAACATAAAAAATACATTGTTAAATAATATGTTAAGTTGATATAATTTTGTTATGCGTATTTCAATACTACATAAAGTTTAAAGAAGAGAGGTGCAAGTAAATTTGGGACAAAAGAAAAAGAAGCAAAATAATCAGAACAAACCTACAAAGAAAGAAATAGAGGATAAGGAAAAGGAATTAAAGAAAAAGTATTTTCCTCTAAATTTAGCAAAGTATATATTCTTCATAATACCTATAGTGTACATAATATACTTATATACTTTAACTATTGCTAAAGGTGAAAAGTTTTATCAGCCAGTTTTAGAGGATACTAAAACAACAGTAATGTTTGTTATAGCAATGCTGGCTTTCTTTTGTGGAGCAATATGTAAATATGCTATAAAAGATTTAAAAGAAGGAAAGAATATAACATCTAATAAAATCGCACTTAATATAATAGCTATATCTCAAATTATTACAGGTAATATAATAACTAGCGCTCTTATATGGGGGGGGCTTTATAGAATAAGAAAAGATAAGGGTGTTAAATTTGGATCAAAAGAGTTTTTAGCTGAACTTAAAAGTGGTATTGTAAATATAATAGGAGCAATAATTATTTTATTATTAGTTATATTATGTATATATTTCTTAAGTAGAGTATATACTTTAAATGCTTTATTACCTAAATAAAGAAAAAAAGTAAAGAAAAAAACTTGCAATATGAATTTAATAGTGATATAATAAATTCATAATAGAAAAAGCTTTAAAAGATCAATAAAATTTTCCTTAAACTTAAAGAAAATTTTTATTAATCCATTTAAATCTTTAAATTTAAGGAGGATGTCAAAATGGCAGATAGAACATTAAAATGTAAAGACTGTGGAGCAGATTTCATATTCACTGAGGGAGAGCAAGCTTTCTACAAAGAAAAAGGATTTGAAAATGATCCAGTAAGATGTGCAGATTGCAGAAGAGCAAGAAAAGCTCAAAGAAACAATAGATAATAATTTGTTTATTATAAGGTTGTAAGATTAGTCTTACAATCTTTTTTTATTTTAAAAATAAGGTTTAAATTTCTAAATGATTATAAGATATATTCTTTAAGGATGCTTTGAGCTTTGATAAATAGAATAATTTGTTTTGAACTAAGGAGGTTTTTATATGGAAATATATACTATAGGACATTCAAACTATGATGTAAGTAGACTTGTTCATATGTTAAATAAATATAATATAAATTGTGTTGTAGACATAAGAGGAATTCCATATTCTAAATATAATGTTCAATATAACAAGGAAACTATTCAGAAAACTTTAACTGATTTAGGATTTACTTATATATATATGGCAAAGGAATTTGCAGCAAAAAGGGAAAGCAAGATTTCTTATAATAAAGAAGGATATGCAGACTTTCATAAAGTTATTAATGAGGAGTCATTTAAAAATGGAATAAAAAGACTTAAGATTGGACTAAGCAAAGGATATAGGATAGCTTTATTAGGAGCGATGCAAGAACCAATAAGATGTCATAGAAGTATATTAGTTGGAAGAGAATTAGAAAAGCATGGGTTTAAGATTAATCATATATTACATGATTATTCACTCTGTAATCAAAGAGAAATAGAAAATATGCTTTTAGATAAATATTTTAAAGATAGAGATCAATTAACAATAGATTCTTTAATGGGCAGTGAGAAAAGCACAGAAGAGATGATAGAAGAAGGATATGACTTAGCAAATAAAGAAATAGGATATAGAATGGAAAACTTGAAAGAAAAATAGCAGTTAATTTATTTTAACTGCTATTTCGGATTTTATTTACTAATTGAGTTTTTCCAGTGGGTTACAAAGTCTTCAAGTATTTTTCGAAGCACAGTACCTATTTTAGAGTAAGCATCATCATCTAGATTAGCTAAAGATATTCTTACTGACCATTCAGGACCATGGAAACCTCCTCCACTTAATAGCACTATGGATGATTCTTCAGCCAATTTATATAGTACGTCTACAGATTTATAATTAGATTTTAAATAATTTGCAAATTCAGTGCCATAATTTTTAAGCGCCCATTGGAGTAAATCGAATTCAGTATAGTATGATGCATCATATGGATCTTCTTTAAGTTTAAGTCCTAAGCTTTTAAATAAAAGTTTTTGACGTCTATGACATATATCTATTGTTTGATTTTTATATTTATTTTCTTCATCTACTAAAGAAAAGGCTGAGAAAAAGGCCATTTGTATTTGTTGAGGAGTTGAAAGACCGGCTGTATGATTAAGTGCTACTTGGCGGCTATCGGCAACAATTCTATCAATAAATGGAATCTTTTCTGGATTAGTAGACAAGGATTCATATCTTTTATTAACAACCTCATTTTTTTCTTTAGGAAGCTCACTTATTAATTTATCAAATATATTATCCTCATAAAGAGCCAAAGTTCCAAGGCGCCAACCAGTAACTCCAAAATACTTTGAATAAGAATAAACACCAATGGAATTATAAGGGAGATCTGCTACTAAAGACTGAAACTTATTCACAAAGGTTCCGTAAACATCATCTGATATTATCATCAAATTAGGGTTATGATTATTTACTATATCTTTAAGAATTTCTTTGCTCTTATCATGAATAGCAACAGAAGGAGGATTACTTGGATTAACTAAAAAAAGAGCTTTTATTGAGGGATCTTTTAGTTTATTTAACTCTTCTTCAGGATATTGCCAAGTGTGATTTCCAGCTTCGTTAATTTCATTAGCATGAATATACACACTTTCTAAATCATATCTAGGTAGATGAGGAATTTCTAAATATGGAGTAAATATAGGAGTCATTATAGCTATTTTATCCTTTCTTTGAAGTAATTCATTAGCTATTAAAGAATCGAAAATATAGCACATTGCTGCTGTAGCACCTTCAACCGCAAAAAGTTTAAATTTTTTTGAAGGGGGCAAGTAGCAAAGTTCTTTTATTAAGTAGTCATGAACTATTGATTCTATATGAGGAAGCATTCTATCTGGATAAGGGTAGTTATCTCCTATAATACCATCAGTAAGTTCATAAAGAAAATCATCTGGATTAAAGCCTTTTATATGAATTCCATATTTGATTATTTCATCTAGTAGACCTATTCCAGGAAAATTTTCATTGTTTTTCAAAAAATCTAAAAATCTATTATATATTCCTTCTTTATGAGGTATACCAGCTAGATCACCTGAGGTAAAAGTTCTTCGTGTTTCAGAAACAGCAAAATGACCAAAAGTAAAAAATGCATCACGAGGTGTTGATGCAGTCCAATTAGGATTACCACGACCTGCATCTAAAAGAACACGGGCACTTTTTTTATCTTTAGCTAAATCTATTAAATTATTTTTAAATTCAAAAGGACTTATTTTACCATAAATCTTTTTTAGTTCTTCTAATTGTAAGTTTCTATTTGACATATGTCACTCCTCCTAAAAGTATAATGTAACTATAGTATAGGTATAAAGCTAAATTTCTATAATTAAATATGATTACAAAATAAAAAAATCTATTCCAGTTTGGAATAGATTTTTTTATAGACTCTATTTTGAACTTGTGTTGATTTTTTTACTAGATATTAAGGAGTAGCTAAAATAAACATTCACCTAAAATAGAGCCTTTTTATAAAGTAAGACCTATTTTATTGACATGGCTTGAAAGATTTCTAAGAAAAATTCTTCAAGTTCAGACACTTTCTTTTCAAGATTATATACACGCTCCTCTAAAGCTTTTTTTTCATTATCTTCTAGATTATTTGTTTTTAAATTTTCTATAAAAGATGAATTAAGCTTAAGACTTCGCAGCTCATTTTTTAAATCTTCTAAGGAATCTTTATCTAAATTTAAAATACTTAGTTCTTTTAAATCTTCTTCTGAAATAGGAAGTCTTTTTCTTCCTCTAAAATTTCTAGGAATTTTTATTTCAAAAGATAATTTAGATTCCTCATGGGTTTGTGATAAATCAGTTACTATATCTTTATTTTTAGGTAAGGCTTCTAAAGCTACTTCCTCTAAAATAGCATTAGCAGGTTTTTGTTTTGCTAAATTTATATCCTGCGAAGAATTTTGGAGCTTTAGCTCCATAGGCTCTTTTAGATTCATAGGCTTTTTTATCTTTTTCGGCTTTTTTACCATAAATATTTTAGATAGTTTATTTTTTATATATAAGAAAAATCTTTTCAAAGCTGTTTTTTTCATCTTTTTTCTTCTAGCAGTTCTAGATATTTTAGGTATTTCTAACGTAAGTGTTTGAGGTTTAGAATCAGTAGTTTCTGGAGTGAATTCAAGAGAAACACTAATTTCTTTACTTGATTTAATCTCTGGCAATAAAATTTTATTAGGTTCAATATCTTTTAAATTTAATTTTTCATTTATGGAATCTATAATAGATTGAATATCTTCACGTTCAGTGTTGGGATTTGAATCTATTTCATTTGTTTCAATTAAAGCTTGTGCTTCATTCGAGATTGTTACTTCTTTAGATTTTTTAAAATAACCATCTATTTCGTCAAAGAAAAAACCTTCATCATCCATAAAATTAAGTATTTCTTTCTTTTGTATATTTATTTTCTTTGAAAGTTCTTTAAGAGAAAGTCCATCTAGAACCAAGGAATTATTTATCAACTTAACTTTATCTGAATTAATCATACTTTTAAAATTTATTTTTTTATTACTCATAATTATCTCACCCTTAAATACAAAATATAAATTATGTTTAATAGTAATGTGAGCTTTGCCATATTACAGGAGTTTATACAAATATTATAAGATAAAATCAGTTAATATGAAATATATTACAGTTAAAACAGGTAAAAATTTCAAAGATTTTTACATCTTATATATAATTTTCATATATATTATAATATAATTTGGATTAAATAAGAATTTTAGCAAGAAAGATTGTTGCTAAAAAATACATACAAATGTAAAATAATAATAGGAATAAATTAAAGTTATAGTGCAAAGGAGAATAAACATGAACATAGATGAATTAACAAAAAGAATAAATGAGTTACATAAGAAACATAAAGAAGAAGGTTTATCAGAGGATGAACATAAGGAAAGAGAAGAGCTTAGAAAAGAATATATAAACAGATTTAAAAGCAATTTAAGAGAGCAGTTAAAAGGGATTGAGCCAAAAAATAAGAAAAATTAAGGGTGATTTAAGTGGGTGTTACAGTAGAAAAGTTAATAAAGGATTTTAGTTTAGAGGTAATTCAAACTGGCGAAGAAAATGTCCCTATAAATGTTAGTGATGTAAATAGACCGGGTTTACAATTAGCTGGTTTTTATAATTATTTCGCTCCAGAAAGAATTCAAGTTATAGGAAAGGCAGAGTGGAGTTTCTTAGAAGATATGTCTCCAGATCTTAGAAAAAAGAGATTAAATAAGTTTTTCTCTTTTGATATATCTTGTCTTATAATAACTAGAGATTTAGAGATACATGAGGAACTTATAAAGGCAGCTAGAAAAAGAAATTTATGGATTCTTAGAAGCAAAATGATAACAACTAAATTTATAAGTAAAATCACAATGTATTTATCTGATAAAATGGCTCCGGAAACAAGATTACATGGTGTACTTGTTGATGTCTATGGTATAGGAATGTTAATAACAGGGGAAAGTGGAATAGGTAAGAGTGAAACCGCTTTAGAGCTTATAAAAAGAGGTCATAGATTAGTAACTGATGATGCTGTAGATATAAAAGAAATAGATGGTGATCTTATAGGTAGATCTCCAGAGATAACTTTTGGAATGCTTGAAGTTAGAGGTATGGGAATAATAGACGTATCAGCATTATATGGATTAAGCTCAATATTAAATTCTAAACAAATAAAAATAATAATCCATTTTGAACATTGGAAAGATGATGGAGATTATGATAGGTTAGGTGTAAACGACGAATATCAAGATATTTTAGGTGTGAAAGTTAAAAAGCTAAGAGTTCCAATAAGACCTGGAAGAAACATAGCAGTAATAATAGAGGCAGCAGCAGCTAACTATAGATATCAACGTATGTCTGATGTTACACCAGTTGATATAATAGAAAAAAGAATGCTTGAAAGCATGGAAAAAGAGAGTAAAATTTAATAAAAAGTATAAACTATAACCATATCAGAATTAAAGGTGATGATATGGTTATATTTAATATTAAAGAGAATTTTAAAGTGGTTGAAGAGTGGAAGCCTGATGAATTCCCAGCATGGATTCTAATGGAAGAAGATGAAATAAATCTTTTAGAAGAGATGTTTTCTTATGAGTGTATAAAAGAATGCATTGATTATAGACAAGAGCAGAGAATAGATTATTTTAAGGATTACATATTTATTTTGATTAATATAATTGAGCAATCTGACAAGCAAATCATCTCAAAAGAGCTTGATATATTTTTAGGAAAGAGCTTTATAGTTACGGTTTATAAGAGTAATATATCACTTCTATATGATTTAATTGAGGACATAAAGGAAGAGAAAAATTGTCAACTCTTTAAAATGGATAAAAGTCCTTCTGTTATTCTTTATTATATATTAGATAGAATAATAAAAAATAACTATAATATAATTTCAGATCTAGAAACAGAAAGCGATAAAATAGAGTTGGAAATCTTAAAAGATCCTGAGAATAAACATTTAAATTCATTGCTATTTATAAGAAGAGAGGCATATAAGCTTAGAAAACTTATAAAACCTATTAGATACATAGGTGATGCTTTAGTTATGGATGAAAATGGAGTTGTAGGAGAAAAAAATAGAATTTACTTCAAAAACATAAATAGTAAAATAGAGAAATTGATGACTTCTTTAGATACTTTATCACAGGAGTTGGCAATTGTAAGAGAGGCTTATGAGTCAGAATTAGCTAATAAAACTAATGAACTTATGAAAGTATTTACCATAATAACGGCAGTTTTTTTGCCTTTAGAATTAATTACTGCAATCTTTTCAATGAGCTTTGACTGTATGCCTTTTAAAACATATCCTTATGGGTTTTATATTATGGTAATTGTATTGGGATTAATGGCACTGATTTTACTATTATTATTTAAGATAAGAAAAATTCTATAGTTTGACAAAATATTACCAAAAATATAAAATTAGATTAAATAGATAGGAGGGCTATATTATGAAAGATGTAAAAGATTTAAAAAAAGAATATGAAAATGCTTGGGGAAAATATGAAGGACAGGATCTTAAAAATGTTTTTTCTTTAAGTGACAGATATAGAGAGTTTATGTCAGTTGCAAAAACTGAGAGAGAATGTGTTTCTGCTTTAGCAGAAATGGTTGAAAATAAAGGTTTTAAAAATTTTGATAAAACAATTGAAAATGGAGAAAAGATATCCGCTGGTGATACACTTTATTCTATTAATATGGATAAAACAATAACTTTAATAAAAGTAGGTTCAGAACCATTAGAAAATGGATTAAGAATAATAGGGGCTCATATAGATTCTCCAAGACTTGATGTTAAGCAAAATCCATTATATGAGGATTCAGGATTAGCATTATTAGATACACATTATTATGGAGGAATAAAAAAATATCAATGGGTAACTATACCACTTGCAATTCATGGAGTTGTTATTAAAAAAGATGGTACTAAGGTAAAAATTGTAGTAGGTGAAGATGATAATGATCCTGTAATAGGAATATCAGACCTTCTAGCTCATTTATCAGCTAATCAAATGGATAAAAAGGGTGCTAAAGTGATAGAAGGAGAAGACCTAAATGTTTTAGTGGGAAGTATGCCTCTAAAGGGTACAGATGAAAAGGAAGCTGTTAAAGCTAATATTTTAGTTTTATTAAATGAAAAATATGGCATAACAGAAGAGGATTTTGTATCTGCTGAATTAGAAATAGTTCCTGCAGGAAAAGCAAGAGATTATGGATTAGATAGAAGTATGGTTTTAGCCTATGGACATGATGATAGAATATGTGCTTATACTTCAGCTGAAGCTTTAATGGACTTAGGTGATGTTGACAAAACATGCGTAGCATTATTAGTTGATAAAGAGGAAATAGGTAGCGTTGGAGCTACAGGAATGCAATCAAGATTCTTTGAAAATTTAGTTGCGGAACTTATGGATAGAAGAGGAGAATATTCAGAGTTAAAACTTAGAAGATGTCTTCAAAACTCAATGATGTTATCAGCAGATGTTACTGCTGCTTACGATCCAAATTATCCATCTGTATGCGAAAAGAAGAATACAGCTTACTTTGGAAATGGAGTAGTATTTAGCAAATATACAGGAGCTAGAGGTAAATCAGGATGTAATGATGCCAATGCTGAATATATAGCTCACCTAAGAAATATTATGGATAAGAATGGTGTTGTGTGGCAAACTGCAGAGCTTGGAAAGGTTGATCAAGGTGGCGGTGGTACAATCGCTTATATCTTAGCACAATACAATATGGAAGTTATTGATTGTGGAGTGGCATTACAAAATATGCATGCACCTTTAGAAGTAGCATCTAAGGCAGATATATATGAAACTAAAAAATGTTATAAGGCATTTTTTGAAGAAGCATAATTACTAATGAAGAAAAGGCTGTACCAAAATATCTAATATAACCTATATATTTAAACTTTATTGGGATATATTAGGAGAGTTTGTGGTACAGCTCTTTTATTTTTACAAAAATAATTTGTTTGATAAGGGTTTATATATGAATAAGGTTTTAAAGGGAAATTTAGTTTTTTTAAGTATTACTTTCTTTTTAGGGTTGACTTTTATAAATGATTTTAATGGTAAAAGATTTCTTTGGTTCTTAAATATAATGTTCTATTCTCAAATAATATTTATGATAAGAGATTTTCTTAAGGATAGATATTTAGAAGAAACTACAAAAGAAAAATGGAAAATTATTAGAGATTGTTATTTTTTAAATATCATGTTTACAATAATATTGTTTAATAATATTGTAAGTTTAAATACTCGTTTAAAGTGTATATCTTTATTATTATTTGGGGGATGCTTATATTTAATCTTTAGGACATATAAGTATTTCAATGAATTAAAAATTTATAGCTATTATAAATTAGCTTTAAAAGATTCATTATTAATATTATTTCCAGTTCTAATAATATTAGTTGGATTTGTACCAAGAAATTTGCCTGGAGTTTTAGAAATTGATAGGTTTACTAATTTTATATTAAATATAAATAGTATACTCGGAAATTTTATGATAATAAATTTTGTATTTATTTTACTTACATCTCTTATATTATCCTTTTATTCTAAAATTCAAAAAAAAATGAATATAGTTTTAATGTTATATATTTGTATGAAAATATCTGTATTTTATTTTATGAGCTTAAATTCGAAATATGAAAGCAATTTAATATATACATCAATAAATTTTTTAGAAATATTTATTTTTGCAGCTATTTTAGATTTTGGGAAAAAAGACAGAAAGGTTTATTCTAATAAAATAGAGCATATAAGAAAAGAGAGTTATAATGATATTTTTAATATGATAATAGTAATTACTTTTATTATTTTTTCTTTTTTAAGTTTATTAGTATTTAATATATTAAATACTAAAGTTAATATTTTTAGATATGTATTATTAAGTACTGTTACTATGAGTGCATTTTTAATAAGAGTAATTATATACAATAGAAGCAAGGAGAAGCTTACAAAAGAAATTTTACTAGAGGAAAAGTTTGATTCTATCAGAAATATTTATACTAGGCTTGAATTTAAAGAGAGTCTTGAAAACTGGTATGGACCATATACTACATTTTTGATTGATTTAAATAAATTTAGTCTAATAAATGATATTTTAGGAAGAGAGAAGGGTGATGAAGCTTTAAAGGAATTTGGTAAGGTTTTAGATAATATATCAAAAACATTATTTGTTAAAAATGTATATGGTGTTTATGAAGGGGATGAATTCTTAATTGCAATTAATAGCAATGATAAAAAAGATATAATGAAGCTTTTAAACAAGTTAGAAAATATAAAAAAGATACATTTAAATAGTCTTAATAAAGAATTTGAAATTGGGGTTAATATAGGTTATTCAGTAAATTTAGGAAATAAGAGTTTTCAAGAAATAATCGAAGAAGCATCTTTTGCAAAAGAAATAGCTAAAAAAGAAGTTTTTGTTTCCTCTATAGAATATACTGAGCTATTAAAAAATATAAGAATAAGAAAAAATCTAATAAAAAAAGATATTAAAAATGCATTGATAAATAAAAAATTATATACTGTTTATCAGCCACAAATATCTTCTGTAGATAATAAGATAAAAGGCTATGAAACGCTTATACGATGGAATCATGAAATATTAGGTCCTATACCAGCCTGTGATATAGTTAAATCACTAGAAGAAATTGATTCTATTAAAGAATTAGACTTATATGTTTTTGAATCAACATGTGCATTTCAAAGTAAGTTAATCAAAAACAATATTAATTTGCAATGTTCTGTAAATATATCTATAAATACATTAAAGAATAGGGGAATAGTTTCTAAGTTAGATAAGATAACAAAAAAATATGATTTAATACCTAAAAATATTACTTTAGAAATCTTAGAAGATTTTGATTTAGAGGCTAATGGAGTTGCTTTAAATGAAATAATAAGACTAAAAAAGTATGGATTTAAAATAGCAATTGATGATTTTGGAAAGGGATATTCTTCTATAAATAGATTATTAAAAATACCTTTTGATCAGATAAAGATTCCTAAGGAGTTTATAGCTGATATACCAAATGACAAGTATATATCAATGATTAGTGCTATTTCTAATTTTGCTAAAAGTTTAGATGCTGAACTTGTAGTTGAAGGAGTGGAAAGTAAGGAATACTATGACTTTTTTAAGTTATTAGATTTTGATGTTATTCAAGGATTTTATTTTTCTAAGGCTTTAAAAGAAAAAGAGTTTTTAGAATATGCAAAGAATTTAGGAGTTAGTATATCAATATAGGAATCTTTAGTATATAATTAAGTTATGTAAAGGATATAATTTAAAAAGATAGAGTAATTAGAAGTATTTCTATACACTGTATCTAAAAGCACAAATGACTATAAGCGAATATTCAAGAAGTATTAGTTTTAGTTATTTAGATAAAAGGGGAGAGTCAAATGAAAATAGCGTTAATTGCACATGATAAGAAAAAAGAAGAAATGATAGAACTTGCAAAGGAATTTGAAGACAAATTAATTAAACATGTTCTTGTTGCAACAGGAACCACTGGTCTTAAAATCATGCAAAACACATCTTTAGAGGTTAAAAGATGTAAAAGTGGTCCACTAGGTGGAGATCAAGAAATAGGAGCTATGGTAGCAAACCATGATATTGATATGGTAATATTCTTAAGAGATCCATTAACAGCTCAACCTCATGAGCCAGATGTTAATGCATTACTTAGACTTTGTGATGTTTACAAAGTTCCATTAGCTACAAATACAGAAACTGCTAAGCTTATAATGACAGATATCTAATAATATATGTTAATTTAAAGACTGTTTTAAATTTATTTAAAACAGTCTTTTATTATGCTAATTATATTATAACCATACATGAATATTGTGAATATAATAATATATATTAAATTTTAGGAGGAAATATTTATGTATGATTGGAGTAGATTAAAAAACTATGGATTATGGATGTCAATTTTTGCTTTAATACCATTAATACTTGAAAGTTGTCATATAAATATTTTACCAGGCAATTATAATGAAATAGTAACTGCTGTCCTATCAATATTAGTTATGGCTGGAATATTAAGTAATCCAACTACTAAAACAAGGGGATTTGGGGATGATAAAATTGAACCTAAAACTTTAGATGAAATAAGTGACAATGTAATTAATAGAGAAGATGATAATAAATAGTAGAAAAATGTTGAATTTAAACTTTTGCTGTATTAAAATTAAAGTATTGGAAGTAATGTATTGAAGAATAGGAGATGTTTTATATGGCAAAAGAAATAATAAAAACAAACAAAGCACCAGGTGCAATTGGACCTTACTCACAAGGAGTAAAAATAGGAGATTTAGTTTATACTTCAGGACAAATTCCACTAAATCCTGAAACAGGAGTAATGCCAGAATCAATTGAAGAACAAACAACACAATCATTAGAAAATGTAAAGGCTATCTTAGAAGCTGCTGGAACTTCTATGGATAAAGTAATAAAAACTACAGTATTTTTAAGTGATATAAATGATTTTGGAAGAATGAATGAGGTATATGCTACTTATTTTACAGAAAATCAACCAGCAAGAAGTGCAGTAGAGGTTGCTAAATTGCCTAAGGATGCTAAAGTAGAAATCGAAGTTATAGCTACTTTAAAATAGTAACTATGTTTTCGTAATTAGCTAGATAGGGGAGATAAGTATGAATTACAAAACTACAGGAGTTTGTGCTAAAGAAATTAACTTTGAAATTGAAGATAACAAAATAAAAAATGTTAGTTTCGTAAATGGATGTCCGGGAAATTTAATGGGAGTTGCTAGACTTGTTGAAGGAATGGAAGTTGAAGAGGCTATTTTAAAATTAAAAGGAATAGACTGTAGAGGTAAAGGAACATCTTGTCCTGATCAACTTGCAAAGGCTTTAGAAGAATATAAAAGCATGCAATAGAACATAAAGTATAATTTCAATTTTAATCAAAAGAAATTTTATTTAAATTGAAATTATATTTTAAATAAGAAAAGTGACTATATGAATAATTCATATAGTCACTTTTTTATTATCTAACGTAAGCTTTTATCGTTACAATTTCTTTTCCTAAAGATTTGCCGTAAGGTCTTATGGTATATTCTTTTATACATTCTGGTATTATGAAGGTTTCAGCATAATGAACAATAAATGGTTCAAAAGAGTTTGTAGGGCTTTCTACAATGGCCTCAGCACCTTCTACAAGGTTTAGTACATTAACACTTTTATCGGTTGAGTGATATACTTTTTCAGAAAATATATGTCTTCTTGTTTCAATGAATTCTCTTTCATGTAAACCTGTTTTTTCCTCTTTTATATTATTACTTTGAGAAATTATTCTAATGTCATTTACTAGATTTTTTTCAACCCAAGAAGTAGTTCTATCCCATTGAATATTTTTTTCACCATGTTCTAAATGTATAGGTCTTGGAAGGCCATCTAAGCCAAGTCTTCCCCAATCCCATAGTTTGAAAGTAAATATATAAGGAGTAGTGCTTATTTCTAAAACCATTGTTCCATTACCAGAACAGTGAACAGTACCAGCTGGAATTAAAAAATGATCATGTTTTTTAGCTTGAAATTTATTTACGTATTTATCTGCTTGAAATAGAAATTCTCCATTTTCAGCAAGTTTTAAGTCTCTAATCATTTCATCTTTATTTATGCCTTCTTTTAATCCTAAATACACATAGGAATCTTCTTCACAATCAAGTATATAGTAACTTTCATCTTGAGTATAATGCATACCAAAGATTTCTTGTATGTATTCTGTTAATGGGTGTACTTGTAATGAAAGGTTTTGTCCACCCATAGTATCTAAGAAATCAAATCTAATAGGAAATTCACAGCCAAATCTAGCATGGACCTTATCACCTAAAAGTTTTCTAGGGTTAGTTAAAACTAAATTAATAGCTGGAAGTTCAACTTTTATTTCTCCAAACTGAAGATAAAGACTATTTTCTTCAGGTACTCCATCAAAGCTCCAAGCATAATTTTCAGAATTTTTATCTAGATTACAAACTTCTTTCATCCATTGACCACCCCATACACCAGGATCAAAGTATGGAACTACTCTAAATGGTTTTGAAGAAACTTGCATAAGTCCATTGAAAAAAGCATCAGAAGTTATCATCTTTGGATTGTTTGGAATATTGGTATCTAAAATATAATTAATTTCAGAGAATAGAGATTTTTTATGCCTATCCATCATTCTCCATTCTAAGAAAAAGCCCCTTTTATATTTTTTTAGTATTTGTTCATTTTCATTATTGGCTTTCCAATTTCCCATTCCTTTTCTATAGCGTATTTGTATTTCCCATCTTGCAAGATCAGAAAATATAAGTATATCTCCTTTAGCAATTAAAGAAGCACCTGTACCATATATAATAGTTAATCCCTTATCTTGTTTAGATAATAGTTCTCTAGCTTTGTTTATGTTTTCTTCAGGAAAAAACTCAGAAAGTTTTTTATTATTCATAACTCCAAAAACTCTATCTTCAGTCATGAAGTCTTTAATCTTTTCATTTATATCCTCAGGACATAATGCAAAATCATCAGATTTTATCATTTTAACAGGGGATAATTTAGAAAATGCTTTTTCTATTTCTAATAGGTCAACTCCTATATAGCAATCTATAACTAATATAGGGTTATTTTTATTAAGCATATTTATATTATTTTTTAGTTTTTCAATTATTGAATCATATCCTTGCCAAGCTTCCTTGTGAAATCCTTTAATTTTATTTGTAGGATGCTTGTCATAATTATTATATTTATTAAACATAAAAACTCTCCCTTAAAATATTTGTATTATAAAATAATATTACAATATGTAATTACATATATCAAGTTTTATACGATTAAAAATATTAAAATATAGTTAATAAAGAATAAATGTATTTACATTATGAAGACATGCATATAAAATTAGGGTGAGGTGTTATTTATGAAAAATTATTTTATAGCATTAGATGTGGGAGGAAGTTCTATTAAAAGTGCTTTGGTTGATAACTTAGGAAATGTTATTACAAATATTTCAGTAAGAGATTCCTTAGCTAATAAAGATAAAAATACCATTTTAAAAAATTTTATTGAAATTATAGAATTTCATATTTCAGAGGGAGAGAATTTAGGTGTAAATATAGAGAAAGTAGGAATTGCTTTTCCAGGTCCTTTTGATTATGAAAAAGGTATTTCTTTAATAAGGGGTATTGGTAAGTATGAAAGCTTATATAATATTAATTTAAAAGATGAGCTTGAAACTCTTTTACCAGAATTAGAATTTAAATTCAAAAATGATGCTCATCTATATGCTTTAGGAGAGTGTAATTTTAGAGAAGGAAAAATTTTTAATAAGCTTTTATGCATATGTATTGGAACGGGAATAGGTTCTGCTTTTATTGAAAATAAAAGCTTACTATATGAAGGTGAAAATATACCAAAGGAAGGATGGATATACGATAAACCTTTTAAAGGCTCTATAGCAGATGATTATATATCTACAAGGGGATTGTTAAGGATTGCAGAAGATAATAATATAGCTATTTCAACTGGAAAAGAATTATATGAGTTAGCTTGTAATAATGACAAGAAAGCCTTAAATGTTTTTAAGTCTTTCGGTAAAAATTTAAAAGAATTTATGGAGCTATATGTTAAAAAATGCAATATAGAAGCCATAGTTATAGGAGGCAATATATCTAAAGCATATGAATTTTTTAAGGAAGACTTAGAAAGAATGTGTAGTGATAACAATGTAACAATATTAATAAGTGAGGATTCTACAGAAAGTACCTTAATAGCTGTTCCTATGTTGTTCAAAAAATAGATTAGTTTTGTTTATATAAATTAAAGAAAATTTTAATGTATAAAATTAAAAAGATAATTATATCTAAAGTATAAAATAAAAAGGTTTTGAGAGGTGTATATTTATGTTAAAGAAAAAGTGGAAAATACTTGTTTTAAATCACAGTCATACTGATATTGGATATACTGATAGGCAGGAAAAAATAGAGAGGCATCATATAGAATATATAAAAGAGGCAATAAATATATTAAATGAAGCATATGAAAATGGAAAAGAAGAATGGCAAGGCTATAAATGGACTTGTGAAAGCTTTTGGTGTGTAGAAAGATTCTTAGAAGAGGCTACTGAAAAGGAATTAAGTGATTTTATAAAGTATGTTAAATTAGGTAGAATTGGGTTAAGCTTAAACTATTTAAATTTAACAGATTTAATAAGTGATGATGTATTAAGAGATGTATTTAATAGAACAATTGATAAATTAAAGAGTTTAGGATTAAGTGCTAATTGTGCTATGACAGCAGATATAAATGGATATTCATGGGGATATTCACAGGCCCTTAAGGATAGTGGTGTAAACCTTTTATATTCATGTATTCA
Source organism: Clostridium sp. LIBA-8841 (assembly GCF_057782475.1). Taxonomy (NCBI): domain Bacteria; kingdom Bacillati; phylum Bacillota; class Clostridia; order Eubacteriales; family Clostridiaceae; genus Clostridium; species Clostridium sp. LIBA-8841. The sequence goes on from NZ_CM173488.1 coordinate 1,862,027, forward strand.
TACTCACCATGGAATGTATCCTAATGGAAGAAAACAATATCCTTTTTATTGGGAAACTCCAAATGGAGACAAGCTTCTTTCATGGGTAGGAGAACACTATCATGTTGGAAATGAGTTGGGATTTTCTCAGTTTAATAGTTGGGAATTCACCATAAAAGATGGATTAAATAGTAAAGATATAGGGCACTATGAAAGAGCTGAAAAAAGAATATTTAATTATTTAGAAAAGTTTGAAGAGGAAGATTTTCCTTTTGATTTTCTTCCAGTAACAGTTTCGGCTCTTATGACAGATAATGCTCCTCCAAGTTTTAAAATTATAGAATTTATTAATAGATGGAACAAGGAACATGGCAATGAAATTAAGCTTGAAATGGCAGTATTAGAGGATTTGTTAGAAAATATTAATAGATTCAAAGAGTCAGACTTAATACCAACTTATAAAGGAGATTGGACTGATTGGTGGGCTGATGGAACAGCATCAACTCCTGGAGCTGTTAAACACTATAGAGAAGGTTTAAGATTGTATAATTTATGTAAGAAATTAGATCCTAAAAATGAATTAGGAGAAAAAAAACTTATGAATGAAGCTCTTAATAATTTTATGATGTATTCAGAGCATACTTGGGGATATTCAGCTTCAATTACTGAACCATGGCACACTATGGTTAATAACCTGGATTTAAGAAAACAATCTTTTGCTTCAAATGGACATGAAGCGGCAGCAAGAAACTTAGATAAAATAACTTATAAGCTTGGAGAAACGGAGCTTAAGATGTGGAGAGATATAAGTTTTAAAGTAGTAAATCCACATGATGAAAAGAGAAGAGAAATTGCTAAATTTTTCTTGGAGGTTTTATTTGGACATGAAAATTTTGAGATTGTAGATAAGGATACTGGTAAGGTTTATCCGCATCAAATAGCTATGGTACCTAGAGGATATGAAATAAATGTTTTAGTTGATTTAGAGCCAAAGGAAGAGAAATCTTTAATATTTAGAGATATCAATAGGGAAAAGCTTAAGACAACAGCAGGATATACCTTAACAGGCGCTGATGGAGTACAGGATTTAGTTAATGATAGAAAAGATTTAATAGTTACTCTAAATAGATTAGAATCTCCTTTCTTTAAGATAAAGTTTGAATTAGAAGAAGGTATTATAGAATTTATTGACAAAGAAAGTGGAAAAAATCTTCAAAGAAAAGATAGAGTTGTAAATGCTTTTACACCTATATATGAAGTTACACCACTTAAAACAGATATTGCCAATGATAGAAGGTTAATGGGAAGAAATAGAAAGGCATATCATAGTATTAGAGACTTTGGAAAACTTATAAATGTTAAAGTATTAAATGATGGAGATTTATTTGGAAGAGTAGAACTTGAATATAAGGTTAAAGGATGCTCCAATTACTTTGTAATACTAACTATTTATAAAGAATTACCTAGAGTTGATGTAGATTGTAGAGTTGGAAAAGATAATGTATTAAATGCTGAAAATTTATATGTAGCACTTCCTTTTACTATGGAGGAAAAAGAGGAAATTTATATAGATAAGACAGGATGTTATTTAAGACCTAGAATAGATCAACTTCCAAAGAGTTGTGTAGATTTCTATGCAATACAAAATGGAATGGTTTTAGAGGGAGAAAAGGAATCTCTTGCAATAACATCAAAAGATGCTCATATGATTTTTATGGGAGATATTAAACCTCATGAAATAAATTTATGTGGAGATCCTGGAGTAATAAATAATGATTTAGTATATTCATGGGTAATGAATAATTATTGGGAAACAAACTTTAAAGCTTCTTTAGGTGGGTTCTATGAATTTAATTACTCCGTATTTAAGGTTAATGGGGATGCTAAAAAGGCATTTAAAGAGATTATCAATCAAAATGAAGGAGTAGTTTGTTTTAATAGGTGGAATTAATATAAAAAAGTAGTATTTAAAATGTAATGCATAAAAAATAACTTGAAATAAAACTTATAAATAACATGAAGAGAATATCTGAATAAGCTTTAGCAAAACCTTAGAAGTAATCGCTATAAATTCTTAGGGTCATTCAGTAATTCTCGGAATATATTTATAAGTTTTATTATTTTAAGTTTTGAGAAATATGTAATTACATTTTAATATAGATATATGATATAATTTTTATTAATAAAGAATCAAGTTAAGAAAAGGGTGTTTTTATGCATTTACATAATAAAATAGAAAATTATATACTAGATAAGATTGAGTCAGGAGAATTATCAGAAGGAGAAGTACTTCCTACTGAAATGCAATTATCAGAAAAATTTTCTGTAAGTAGGCCCACAGTTAGGCAAGCACTTAATAGTTTAGTTAATAAAGGATATTTAAAGAGAATCAAGGGAAGGGGAACCTTTGTTACAAAACCTAAAATAGTGCAAGATAACACTAGATTCATAGAGAGCTACAATAGAGAAATGAATAATAAGGGGTTAAAGCCTATAACAAGGGTATTAGGTAAAGAGATAATATTAGCAGATAGTAAAATTGCGGAAAAATTGGAGATAGGCGAAGGCGATAAGGTTATTAGAATAGAAAGACTTAGATTTGCTGAAAGAGAGAATAAAAAGGATGATACAAATCATAAGCCTGTTCTACTAACAAATGTTTATTTACCTTATAAAGTTGCTAGAGAAGTTTTAGGAAATGACTTAGAAAGTACATCATTATATGATATTTTAGAAAGTAGGGGTTTAAAAGTTTGTAGAGTAGTTAGAGAGATAGAGGCTAAAAATGCAGATTATAAAACTGCAAGACTTTTAGAGATAAATGAGGGAAAAGCCATTCATTACTTATCATCAATTGGTTATTTAAAAAGTGGGAAACCAATAGAGTATTCTGAAAGTATTTACCCAGGAGAAAGAAATACATTTATTGTTGAGTTAAATCTTAATTAAAAAAGGATATTAGTAAAACTAATATCCTTTTTTTATTTAAGTTTTTTAAATATTATAGTAAATCATTTGATAAAGCAGCAGCTTTAGATAATTTATTATCTATTGCTATGATTATTTGACCAGCTTTAGAAATATCACCAACTATAATTCCTCCAACTAAAATATTATCTTTGAAGAATAATTTAGTGTATTGTCCTTTTACTTCATCTTTAGAGCTTATTTTTTCATAAGAATCATCATTAAATCTTATTAAACCAGCTGAGAATACATGAGTATTTAAAGCATCTAATATTATTGATGGTGTAAAGTTTTCAAATGTTTTTTCTGATCCAGCTGAATTTGCACCGGCAGTTTTACCCATCTCAATTGCTGCAGGCCAGTTTCCATAAACAATACCGTTAAATTCAGCTACATCACCACAAGCGTAGATATCTTTAACACTTGTTTCCATTCTTTCATTAACAATAACACCTCTATTGCAATCAATTCCTGATTCTTTAGCTAACTCAATATTACTTCTTATACCAGTTGAAACTAGTAATATATCAGCATCTAAAGTTTTTCCATTCTTTAGATCAAGAGAAGTTAATTTTCCATCTTTAGTTATGATTCTATCACATTCTTGTGATGTTAAGAATGTGATTCCACAATCAGAAACTTGGCTTCTGAAGATGTCAGCAATTTCTTGATCTAATTGATTGTTCATAAGGTTTGGTAAGCATTCAACTACTGTCACATCAATACCAGCAAGTTTCATTTCCCAAGCTGCTTCTAATCCAAGAGGACCAGCACCTATAACAATAGCTTTTTTAGCACCTTTCATTTCTTCTTTAACATCAAAAGTATCTTTTAAGTCTTTAATAGAGTAGATACCTTTAAAGTCATGAATGTTATTGCTATTTAAAGAAATTTCCTCATTATTATTCATAACTTTAAATGGTGGAATAAAGTTATGACTACCATTAGCTAATATAAGTTTAGTATATGGTATTTCAGTACCATCTTTTAAGATCACTTTTTTACCTTCTTTATCTATATAATTAACTGTAACACCTAGTAACTCTTCTATATTATTTTCTTTATACCAAGAAGATTTTGCTAAGTAGAAAGTGTCTATATTCATTTCTTCAGTTAAAAGATCTGAAAGGTTTGGTCTTGAATAAGAAGAAACTTCTTCACTTGAAAGTAATTTAACTGAAGCTGTTTTATTTATTTCTCTTATTGTTTTAGCAGCGTAGAATCCAGAAGCTCCATTACCTATGATTACAAAGTCATCATTAGTATCATTCTTTTCAAATGTATCCATTTCAACTTCTATAAATTGTTCTTTTCCAGCACCACAAACAGGACAGATATCAGGACATACTGGGCTCTCAAAGATTTCACCACAAACTAGACACTTCCAATATCTTGTCTTTCCGTTTCCAACTAATATTTCCTTAGTTTCAGTAGCATTATTTGGAGCATAATCAAGTTCTTTTTCTCCAAACATAGTTCTTGTAAAATCTCTACCGAATTCAAAGGCTTCTTTTAATTCAACAGTTGAAGGTTTAAATTTAATTCTTAAACCAGGTCCAAATATGTTCATCTTTAATTCTTTTAATCTAGCTTCTATTCTTGGAACAGCTTCTCCACTCCATCCGTATGAACCAAAGGCAGCAGCGTATTTTCCTCCATGAATAATAGGGTTTAAGTTAGCTAAAAGAATTCTAATAGGAGGTAGTAATTCTCCAACTATTGTTGGTGAACCGAATAATATTCCATCTGATTCGCCTATATCAGCTAAAACATCTTCTTGTTTACTATATGTTAAATCATATAATTTAACTTCAACATTATGTTCAGCTTGTATTCCTTTAGAAATTTCTTCAGCTAATTCTTTAGTATATCCATAAGCTGATACATAAGGAATAGTAACTTTTTTATCTCCATTTATTTTAGGCTCTACTGGAGTGCTCCATTCTTTATAAGTATTTATTATCTTCCAAGGATCTTGTCTAAGTACAGGACCATGACCAGGACAAACTAAATCTATGTTTAAATCCTTAATTTTGTCTATAGCTTTTAAAACATAAGGTTTATATGGTCCAAAGATACAATCATAGTAGTATCTTAAAGCATCTAAATATTCTCCTTCATTAGGGATTAAGTCATTAAATACTTCTTCACAAGAATAGTGGCTTCCGAAAGAGTCACAAGTTATTAATGCTTTATCTTCAGGAATATAAGTATACATTGAGTCTGGCCAGTGTAAAAATGGTGCAGAAATAAATTGTAATGTTTTATTTCCTAGTGAAATTGAGTCATTGTCTCCAACAACTATATACTCAAACTCTTTATTAACTATATCTTTTAAAAACTCTATAGCTTGCATTGAACCTACAACCTTAGCTTTAGGAGAGATTTCTAATAGCTTTTCAACTGAACCAGCATGGTCAGGTTCTGTATGATCAACAACTATATAATCTATAGATTTAGGATCAACACCTAAGCTATTAAGTTTTGATAAATAATCTTCAAAACATTTTTCTTTTACTGTTTCAAATATAGCTATTTTTTCACTACCTTTAACAACATATGAGTTATAAGTAGTTCCGTAAGGAGTATACATGATAATATCAAATACTCTTAATTCAGGATCTAAAGATCCAATCCAATAAATATCTTTTTTTATTTCTAAATAATTCATAAAAACACCACCTAATATATGTTAAAATTGTAACAATCAAAATTAATTAATATTAATTATTAATTAACACCTATAATTAAATTATATTCTTTTTTGCTGAAAAGTAAATACTTTTTTTAATAGAATATTATATTTTTTAGATTTATAAAGAAATAATGGCAATGTGGTTAGTTAAACCATATTGCCATTATTTTGATTAATATTATTTTTTATTACTATGATATTTTTCAAGGAATTTTTCAAGATATCCTTCAGGAATACTCATACATCCAACATGACCATGTCTTTCGTCTCCTTCATGGTCACCATGAAAATCAGAACCACATGTAATAAGAAGATCATGATGAACAGCATAAGAAACAAAGAAGTCAGTATCCTTTTTTGTGTTTTGATAATAGATTGCTTCTATACCATCAAAAGGAAATTCCATAACTTCCTTTACTGGAACTCTTTTTATAAGTTTTGGATGAGCGAGAACAGTTAAAGCATTGTTAGCTTTTAATATATTTATTCCTTCTTCTACAGAGATTTTTTTGTTTGGAACATAAGCAGGACTATCATTTCCGATGAATTTGTCAAAGATATATTCCCAATCGTAAGGATAGCCAGCATCTATTATGCATTGAGCTATATGAGGTCTGGCAACTACACCTTTTCCTTTTGCTAAAACATCTCTATAGTCAAGTTTTATATCAAAATATTTTTCTAAATTAGCTACAATTTTTTTAGCTCTATCTATTCTAGAATTTTTTAATTCTTTTAAGAAGTTTTGAAAAGATTCTGATTTATAAGAGTCATCTCTAAAATATCCTAATATATGAACAGTAGCGTTCTTATGTTCACAGCTAAGTTCTATTCCAGGGATGAATTGAATATCTAAATCTTTTGCAGCTTCTTTGGCTTCTTCAAGACCAGAAGTTATATCATGGTCTGTTAAAGCTATTAATGATATACCTGCTTTTTTTGCTTCTTTAATTATCTCTTTTGGAGATAGTGTTCCGTCAGAAGCTAGTGAGTGACAATGAAATTCTGCATTAATATTAATAGTAAACCCTCCTTTGAAAATGAAAAAATTAATGTATGTATAAAGATTATTATTTGAATAATATTGTTATTTTTATAAAATTTGTAGTATAAATATTTTAACACAGAAATTAGAGGAAAATAAATTAATTTTTTACTTCTAATCAAGTAATAACAATACTTTATATTATTAATTAGGAAAACAGTAATATATAAATGGTATAAAATTAATATTTTTTTTGATATGTTTTTGATATAATGATTTTAAACTAAATGTTTTAGAGGTGAATTAATGTTTTTAATAATAGATAATTATGATTCCTTTGTATTTAATTTAGTTAGATATTTTAAAGAGCTAAATGAGGATATTGTTGTAAAAAGGAATGATAAAATAACTATAGAAGAGATAAAAAAATTAAAGCCAGAAGGAATAATTATATCACCTGGACCTAAGGCGCCTAAAGATATGAAAGAATGTTTGAATATCATAGATGAGTTTAAAGAAAAGATTCCGATTTTAGGAGTTTGTCTTGGACATCAGTGTATAGGATATTCCTTTGGAAGTAATATAATAAAAGGAGAATTCCCAGTGCATGGAAAGGTGAGTAAAATAACTCATGATGGAAAAGGTGTTTTTAAAGGAATTAAAAACAATATAAATGTCACTAGATATCATTCTTTAATAGTTGATAAAAATTCTTTAGGAGAGAATTTAGAAGTAACAGCTTTAAGTGATGATGGTGTTGTCATGGGGATAAGACATAAGAAGTATAGGGTAGAAGGTGTACAATTTCATCCAGAAGCTGTTTTAACTGAATATGGTCATGAAATGCTTAGAAATTTTATTGAAATTTCTAGAAAAAATTTAATACTATAGAAAGGTGATTAGCTTGAATTTTAAAATAAAAGAGATAGACAATAAACTTGAATCTCATGAAGTGTATTCTTTATTTAAAGATGAAAGGAATAGTATATTTTTAGATAGTTCAAAAGAAGAAAGTGAGTTTTCTCTATACTCATTTATAGGAGTAAATCCTTTTAAAAAATTTGTTTCTAAAGGAGATAAAATTTACATAGATGAGAAATTGAGTTGTGGAGATCCCTTTGTTAAGTTAGATGAATTAATTAAAAAATATAAAATTGATTATGAGAGTAATATTCCTTTTTTAGGAGGAGCAATGGGGTACTTTTCTTATGACATAGGAAGAGTAAGTGAAAAGATGCCTGAAAGTGCTAAAGATGATTTAAGTATTCCTGATAGTTATTTTTTATTTTATGATAATGTAATAATATTTGATTTAAGAAATAAGAAAACTTATGTAACTGCTTTAGGGATTAAAGAAGACTCAGAAAAAAGCATAAAATATATTGAGGACAAGATAAAAAGAGGAAAAATAGAATTTAACATAATTTTAGATAAAAAAAGTGAATTCATTTCAAACTTTTCAAGAGAAGAATATATAGATGCTGTAAAACAAGTAAAAGACTATATAAAAGAGGGACATACATATATAGCCAACTTAACTCAGAGGTTTCAGTGCCAATATAATTCTAATCCTTTTGATACATATATTAGTTTAAGAAGTATAAATAAAGCTCCCTTTTCCTGTTACTTAAATTTAGAGGATTTCCAAATAATAAGTTCTTCACCAGAAAGATTTTTAAAGGTATATAATAATAAGGTTGAGACAAGGCCTATTAAAGGAACAAGACCTAGAGGAATAAATGAAATAGAGGATAAAAAAAATAGAAAAGAACTTTTAAATAGTGAAAAAGATAAATCAGAGCTTTTAATGATAGTTGATTTAGAAAGAAATGATTTAAGCAAAGTTTGTAAGCCCTTTTCAGTTAAGGTTACAGAGTTATTTAAATTAGAGGAGTATGCTACAGTGTTTCATTTAGTTTCAACTGTTATTGGAGAATTAAATGATGATGTTAGTTCTGTAAAATGTATAAGAGAATGTTTTCCAGGTGGATCTATAACAGGTGCTCCTAAAATAAGAAGTATGGAGATAATAGAAGAGCTAGAGGGAATTAGAAGAGGAATATATACTGGAGCCATAGGCTATTTTGATTTAAGGGGAAATTGCGATTTTAATATAGTTATAAGAACTATATTAGTTAAAGATAATAAAGCTTATTTTGGAGTTGGTGGAGGCATAACCATTGAATCAGATGAGGAAATGGAGTATGAAGAAACTTTAGATAAGGCAAAGGCTTTAATGAGAGTATTATAATTAAGGTTGTGGTATAAAGTGATTTATATAGGTAAAAATGAAAAAAATTATAATATGGTAGAAGAAAATTTAGTGTACATAGATTCTTCGGTTTTTTTTGGCAGAGGAGTTTTTGAAACAATACATGTATTAAAAGAGGGGGTATTTTTAAAGGAACATCTAAAGAGATTAAAAGAGGGGTGTGAAGCTTTAGAAATTCCTTTTAATATTAATGAAGAAGATCTAAAAGAGTTTATTAAAAATGAAAAAATAAATAATAAGGCTTTAAAAATAACAGTTACTGAGAAAAATATAATTTATTCTACTAGAAATATTACTTATAGTCCTGATGACTATAATAGAGGTTTTTCATTAAAGCTTAGTGATGTAAGAAGAAACAGCACTTCTAAATTAACTTATTTAAAAAGTACATGTTATATTGAAAATATTATGGAAAAGGAAAGAGCAAAGGATGAAGGCTTTGATGAAGTAATATTTTTAAATGAAAGAGGAGAATTGACAGAAGGGGCTACTAGCAATTTATATTTTATAAAAGATAATAAGATACATACCCCTAAGGTGAGTTGTGGTCTTTTAAATGGTATAATTAGAAAATGGATAGAAAAGAATTTCTTAGTTGAAGAAGGAAGTTATACTATAGATGACTTAAGAAATAGTGAAGGGATTTTCATAAGTAATTCCCTTCTAGGAATAATGAAAGTAAGACAATTTGAAGATGAATTTTTTGGGGAAAAAGACTTAATAGAAGAGATAAAAAAGAAATACGATAATTCTATTAGAAGCTTTTTAGAAGGAGGGCAAAATGATTAATAAAGATAAAATAAGAGAAGGAATGAAATTAATACTTGAAGCAATAGGAGAAGATGTTAATAGAGAAGGATTATTAGAAACTCCAGATAGAATTGCAAGAATGTATGAGGAAATATTTTCAGGAATAGGTATGGATGCAAAGGAACATTTAAGTAAAACCTTTGAAGTTGATAGTAATGACTTAGTTCTAGAAAAAGATATAACTTTTCATTCAATGTGTGAACATCATTTAGTTCCTTTTTATGGAAAGGTTCATATAGCATATATACCAAATGGGAGAGTTGTTGGATTGTCTAAACTTGCTAGATGCGTAGAGGTTTATTCAAAAAAACCACAACTTCAGGAAAGACTTACAAAGGAAATTGCTGATGCATTAATGGAGTACTTAGATGCTAAAGGGGCAATGGTGGTTGTTGAAGGAGAGCATATGTGTATGACCATGAGAGGGGTTAAAAAACCAGGTGCAAAAACTGTAACGACTACTTATAGAGGAAGATTCTTAGAGGATGAGAATTTGAAAAATGATGTATTTAGAATGATTTCCATGTAGATAACTGTTGTTCGAGGTGTGAATTATGGAAAGAGTAAATAAAGTACTTAATAATGATAAGTATAAAGAATATTTAAAAAAGAATTCTTTTTGCGAAAAAGATAGAATTTTTTGTAAGCATAACTTAGAACATTTTTTAGATGTATCAAGAATTGCATACATAATGGTTTTAGAAGAAAAGTTAGAGGTCTCTAAGGAAATTATATATGCAATTGGTCTTCTTCATGACATTGGAAGATGGGTAGAATATGAAGGTGGAGAAAAGCATAATAAGGCTTCTTATAAATTAAGTTTAGATATTTTAAAAGAATGTGATTTTAATGAAAATGAAATAGAAATTATTTTAAATGGAATTTTAAATCATAGAAATAAAGAGGCCAAAGGATTAGATAAAATAATATATCTAGCGGATAAAAGATCAAGAAGTTGCTTTTTATGTAAAGCTGAGAAGCTTTGTAAATGGGACAAAGAGAAAAAGAATTTAGACATATTTGTTTAAGGGGGAAGTTTTATGAAAATAGGAAATAAAGAATTTGAAATAGGTAAAAGAACATACATAATGGGGATTTTAAATGTAACTCCAGATTCATTTTCAGATGGTGGAAAGTTTAATGATATTGAATTAGCATTAAAACAAGCTGAGAAAATGATTGAAGAGGGTGTAGACATAATAGATATTGGAGGAGAGTCAACAAGACCAACCCATACACCAGTAGGCGAAGAGGAGGAGTTAAATAGAGTAATTCCTATAATAAACGCTTTAAGAGAAAAGTTTGATATACCTATATCAGTTGATACATATAAGAGTAAGGTTGCAGAAGAAGCAATAAAGGCAGGTGCAAATTTAATAAATGATGTTTGGGGATTTAAAAAAGACAAATATATGGCTACAGTTGCAGCAAAATATGGAGTACCTTGTTGTTTAATGCACAATAGAAATGACAATGAGTATGGAGACGATATAATAGAAACTATGAAAGCTGATATGGAAGAAAGCATAAATATAGCTTTAGAAGCAGGAGTTAAAAAAGAAAATATAATTTTAGATCCAGGTGTAGGTTTTGCAAAGGACTATGAACAAAATTTAGAAGTGCTAAATAGACTAGATGAATTCTGTACTATGGATTATCCAGTTTTACTAGGAACATCAAGAAAGTCAGTAATAGGAACTGCTCTAAACCTTCCCGCAAATGAAAGAGTTGAGGGAACCTTAGCTACAACTACTCTTGGAATAATTAAGGGCTGTGAGTTTGTAAGAATTCATGATGTGCTAGTGAATAAAAGAACTGCTCTTATGACTGATGCTATGGTGAGAAGATAGGAGTTAAATTGCATGGATAAGATTATTATTAAAGATTTTGAGGTTTTTGGTAATCACGGTGTTTTTGAAGAGGAAAAGAGATTAGGACAAAAGTTTATCTTAAGTATAGAACTTTCTTTAGATACTAGAGAAGCCGGTATAACTGGAGATTTAAGCAAATCTGTTCATTACGGAGAGCTTGCACATAAGGTTGAAGAAGAATTTAAGAAACAAAGTTATGATTTAATAGAAACTACTGCTGAAAAAATTTGTGAGTTTATATTATTAGAATATTCTTTAGTAAAGAAGGTTAAAGTTACTTTAAAAAAACCTTGGGCACCTATATTAAGAAGTTTAGATACTGTGTTTATAGAAATAGAAAGACAGTGGAACGAGGCATATCTTTCTTATGGTTCAAATATGGGAGATAAAGAATACTATATAGAAGAGGCTTTAAATGAGATAGATAAAGCATACCACACTGAGGTTGTAAAAAAATCATCCTTAATTAAGACTGAGCCCTGGGGATACACTGAACAAGATGAATTCTTAAATGGAGCTTGCATTATAAAAACTCTTTTAAATCCTAAGGAATTGATAAAGTTCTTATTAGGAATAGAAGAGAAGCTTAAAAGAGAAAGAACAATTAAATGGGGACCTAGAACTATAGACTTAGATGTTATATTTTTTAATGATTTAATAAGTGAGGATGAGGAGATTGTTCTTCCACATCCTAGAATGCATCAAAGAAGTTTTGTTTTAGAACCTTTAAATGAAATCGCTCCTTATAAAATTCATCCACTATATAAAAAGCGTGTATTTGAATTGTTAGAGGAATTAAAATAATGAAAAGAGCTATTTTTAGCTCTTTTCATTGTTGTTTTTTATTAAAAATATATTGGCAAAAGGGTTCAAGCTTAAAAGCGTTAGGCGTATCTTTTAAACTTATATAATCCTTACTTATATCACTATCCCAAGGATAAAGTGTTACTATATCATCTCCATAAATATCTATTACATATTTAATTGAGTCTAAATCAATAAAAAACTTATAAAGAGGCTTAGTAGGTAAAGGTTCTTCTTGTATAAAGTTAGAATCTTTTAAACTTTTAAGTAAGTCCTCTACAATTCTTGCATCTTCATTCTCAACAACAACTTCACTATAAATATTCATATCTAATATTCTAATTTTCACATTATCTTTAGAGGCTATTTCACTAAGATTTTTAGTATGGTAATTTAAAGAAGGTTTTTCCTTAGTGAATATATCAGCTTTAGAACATGAGATTAAAGCCAAGGAAAAGCATAGAATTATTATAAATATGGTAGCAAATTTTTTTATCAATTTTATCACCTCCTCCAGTTTAATTTATGAAAGTTATGTTTGGGGTAGAACTTTTTTCAATAAAATGAATAATATATATTACAATTGACATTAAAAATAAGGAGGTGCTTTATAATGAAATATGCATTAGATATAAATGACTCCTATTTAAGAGAATTTTTAATCAGAAAACTAAAAGAAGAAGGTAATCTAACTATAGATTGTTTTAATGAAGAAGGTTGTTTAGGAGAAAGTTTTTTTAAAAAAGTATTATTATCTAACAGTACAAAAGCAGATATCTTTGTAAGAATAACAAAGGAGTTAGGAAATGAGAAAAAAATAGAGATTTTAGGTGATAACCAAGTTCTTAGAAGAGTAGTATCTTTAACCTTAGAGGATATAATAGATTATCTAGAATTAGCTCAAATATGTATTAAAAGTGGAAAAGGACTGTACTTAGTTAAAAACTTAGAGTCTTTGTGTTTAATTATAAATATAAGTGATGAGGAATTTAAGAATATAGATCAAGAAAAGTTAAAAGATGCTTTATATAAAATAATTAAGGAAGTAAGTTAAGTAATTTAATTTATTGTAGAATGTGGTATTATAGCATTTAATTTTATATTATTTACTTCAAAAGGACTAGTTTTTTTAGTCCTTTTTATTTTATGAAATATATTATGTTAAGTTATTTTTAATTGTTAATATATGAAAATAATATTTATTAACTTTTATGCATATATATCATTGAATAGCAATATTTATGGAGGGAATTATGGACATTGTAGGCAGTATTAATACTAGATTTATTAATAAAAACGAACAGAGCAAAAAAGAAATCTTGAATAAAATAGATAATATAGTTAAAAGTGGAGGTAATATAATTAGAATGAATCTCTCTCATGGAAAGCATGAAGACATAGAGGTTTGCATCAATTACATACGAGATAAATATAAAGGTATAAAAATTCTTTTAGACCTGCAAGGAAATAAAATTAGGGTATCTAATAACATTTGTGGCACATTTAAAGTGAATATAAATGATATTATTTATTTTTGTTCAGAAGAAACTTATGAGCTTTATTTAGAAAATATTGATAAAACAAAATTGATACCTTTAAACATAAAAAATAAATTTATTTATAATAATAATTTTAAAAAAATATATATGAAAGATGCCACAATGGAGTTTGAAGTTATAAATAATAATAATGGGCTCATAAAAACTAAGGTTAAACTTGGAGGTGTTGTTAGAAAAGAAAAAGGATGTAATCTTCCTAAGCTGGATAGAAAAAATTGGGGAATGGCACCTAAGGATTTGGAAGATATTAAATTTGCTATAGATAATAAGGTAGATATTATAGCATATTCTTATTGTTCATATGTAGAAGAATGTAAAGAGTTTAAAAATAGTGTTTTTAAAAGTATAAAAGCAAATCAAGTCATACCAAAACTTTGGGGTAAAATTGAAACTTCAGAAGGAGTAGATAATATAAAGGCAATAGCAAAGGAACTAGATGGAATAGTTATAGCCAGAGGAGATTTATCTGCTGAAGTAGGAATAATAAATGTTCCTATAGCACAAGAAAAGATAGTTTATCTTTTAAAGAATCAGAATAAATCAATAATAGTGGCAACTAATGTACTTAGTTCTATTTCTAGAAGTAATAAAAGTAAGCCTACTATAAATGAATTAAGCGATATATATCATTTAATGAGATGTGGAGTAACAGGGTTCATCTTAACAGGAGAGACAAGCACCGGAGAAAATGAAAAATATGCAGTAACGACATTAAAAAATAGCATAAAATATTATGAAAAGTTAATATCTAAAATAAAGAAAAAATCAAAAGAGTCAACTTAGGACTCTTTTGATTTTTTTTTAGATTTTATAAAGTTATAAGTTTTTATAACAATTAAAAAGCTTATATATCCTAATAAAACACCTGATAATACATCACTTGGATAATGAACTAGTAAGTACACTCTAGAAAAAGCTATAAGTGAAGCTAATAAGTAGATGTATACTTTTAAATTCTTAAATGAATAAGCAAGCATAAAAGCTGCAGCAAATGATGCAGAGGCATGTCCAGATGGCATGGAATAGCTTGTTGGTTTTGGAATTATTATATGTAAATCAGGATAAGTAGTAAATGGTCTAGGTCTTTCTATAATATGTTTAAGTATTCCTTCACCAAGAATTGTATTTACAATTAGAGCTGCTAAAGTTAAAAAAACAATTTTTCTATACTTCTTTGATAATATTAATAATATACTTATTGCAATCCATATAAGGCCTAAGTTACCTAATGAAGTAAAAAAAATCATTATAGGATTTAGAAAGCTATTTTGAATATTATTTTGGATCCAATAAAGTATATTTATATCTATGTTTTGAATAATCATAAATGGTCACCTCCATAATAAATTTATTTTATTACTAAAAGTTTAATAAGTCTAGTAAAGATAAGAATAAGTTTATAAAAAAAAGTAAGATTATATAAAAAATATTCATTTAAAGAATTATAAAAAATAAATATAATATATTTGTAGTAGAAAATGGAGGGGGAAGAGTGGTTAAGGTAGAGAGATCGGTTTTGATTATTATAGGTTTAATACTTATGATATTTTTAATAATGTTTAATCTTATAAAGAATGGAAAATATACTAGTGATTTTGAAAATACTGAATTAGTTTGGTATACCATAGGCATAGAGCCAGATGATATGGATATAGTTGAAAAAGAAGTAAATAAGTATTTAATTGACAAAATAAATGCAACTATTGACATTAGATTTATAGATTATGTTGATTTTACAAAGGTTATGAATAATAAAACAAAAGAAGGGGAAAAATTTGATCTTGTATTTACATCATCATGGGCAAATGACTACCTACCTAATGTTAAAGAAGGCAACTTTATTAAATTAAACTCCCTATTAGAGCAGTATGGAAAAGATGTATATAAGGAAATAGACGAAAAGTTTTGGAAAGGTACTGAGGTTGATGGGGGAGTATATGCTGTTCCAAATCAAAAAGAAATAGCCAATATGCCTATGTGGGTATTTTCAAAGGAATATGTAGATAAATACAATATCCCTTATAAAGAACTAAGGACATTGGAAGATTTAGAGCCTTGGCTTAAATTAATTAAAGAAAATGAAGATGGGGTTATACCTTTTTATGTAGATAATAGCTATTCAGTACCAATGATATGGGATGAATTGGCTCCAGGTTTAGGAATTTCATTAAGAAGTAATAATTTTGATGTGGCAAACATATTTAAAACAGAAGAAATGTTAACTAATCTAAAAACTATGAGAAGATATAATGAACTTGGATATACTAATTCTAAACTTGGCAATACAGGAGATTTTTCTGCTAATAAGTTTGTTACTAAGGCTGATGGACAACCTTATGCTGAAAAAATATGGTCAGCTAAAAGTGGAGAAAAAGTTGTAGTAACTCCAATCTATGAAAGTTATATAACTAATGATTCAATTAATGGATCTATGATTGCTATATCTAAAAATTCAAAAAATCCTGAAAAAGCTATGGAATTTCTTAATCTTTTAAATACAGATAAGTATTTAAGGAATCTTATTAATTATGGTATAGAGGGCGTTCATTATGAAAAAATCTCTAATAATAAAATTAGACTATTAAAAAAGGCTAAAGATTACATGGTTGACTATTATACTTTAGGAAACTTATTTATAACATATGTTTTAGAAGATGAACCAGATGATAAATGGAAAGAATTTGAACGTATTAACAATAACTCAGAGGTTTCACAAGCTTTAGGATTTGAATTTGACTCTAGTAATGTAGAAGTAGAGTTTAATTCTGTAAATACTGTTCTTGAAGAGTTTAAGAGAAGTTTATATACTGGATTAGTTGATACAGAAGAATATGTTGAAAAGCTTAATAATAAGCTTAAAAGTGCAGGAATAGATAAGGTAAAAGAAGAATTAGAAAGACAATTAAATGAATGGAAAAATAAAAAAACAGACTAGTAGGTCTGTTTTTTTATTTTTTTAATCTAATTATTTGTACATTATCTAAAACTGTAATTGTACCTGTTTCTATCATAGGTTGAATAATTTCTATTAATTTAGATATTTTTTCTTTACTTTCAATAACCTCTATTACTATGGGTAAATTTCTAGCAAGCACTTCAATAAAATCAGAATGTATTTTATGGTGTTCATCTAAACCTTCAATTCCTCTTATAACAGTAGCACCTAAAACATTTTCTTCTTTTAAGGTTTTTAATATTTCTGAATAAAGAGGTTCTCCATTAAATTTATCAGATTCATCAATAAATATTTTTAAAAAGCTACCTATAAATTCATTTTTCATTATATATTCCTCCTAAAATTAAAATAATATTTTAGCAAATCTTTGACCTATTACAACAAAGACTAAGCTACATCCTAAGTTTAATATTGCATTTTCTATTCCTAAAATCATATGGCCATTATTTAGCATGCTTACTGTTTCATAAGAAAAGGTTGAAAAGGTAGTAAGACCTCCCATAATACCTGTAGTTAAAAATAATTTTATATTAGGTGAAATTAAGGCACTATCCATGCTAAATTCCATGATGAATCCTATTAAAAGAGCACCAAGAATATTTGCAATTAAGGTACCATAAGGAAAATTTCCACCTAAATTTTTAGCTGCAAAAATAGAAATAAGGTATCTTAAAGCAGCACCTAAAAATCCACCACATCCTACTATAAAAGCAAGAAAAAGTTTTTGCATTTTAACATCTCCTTAAATAATTACTTATTAATTTAAATAAGCTTTAAATAAGCTATTTAAATTAATGTTAACAAACTTTAAATAGAAAGTAAAAAAAGTTATGATTTATAAATTAAGAATATATATTGAAAAAGTTTAATAAAAAAGTATGTATTTTTATAAAGAGATGGTATTTAAAGTAAAAACAATACAATAATTAATTAAATATAATAAAAGTTTTAGTTTCTTATAAAAAAATATACATAATAATTTTGAAGTATATGTAATGAAATAAAGAATAAAAATATGCTGAAGATAACAGTTTTATTACAAATACTTCAAACTTTTCAAATTATTAAAAAACTTAATAGAATATATATAAATAAATTTTCATAAAAAAATTTCTTCAAAGTTACTGATATAGCCAATTTAGAACAAAAAACGCCTATTTTTGCAAATGTTGACTTTTTTACTGTTATGGTATAAATTAACTATAGAAACTTTAATTCGCTTAAAACTTTTTAAGCAAAGCATGAAAAATATATAGCTTGTGATATTAAGGGTAGTTACATTAGGGAAGTTATATATTATTTGTAAACGTTTGATTGAGGGGTTTTAGAGTTAAAGGGTCTAAATGGTATAAAAATAGTAATATGAGGGGGATTAAAAAATGCTTAAACACAAAAAATTATTAGCATTAATTTTAGGAGGAATGATGACTACATCTGTAGCACTTACAGGTTGTGGATCAAGCGACAAAAGTGCAGAAGGTGGAGCAAGCGAAGAGCCTGTTAATTTAGTATGGTATGTAATAGGTGATACTCAAACTGATAATGAAAAGGTAGAAGAGGAAGTAAATAAATATATAAAAGATAAGATAAATGCTACTGTAGATATCAAACATGTTTCTTTTGGTGACTACACTCAAAAGATGAACGTATTAGCTAACTCAGGAGAAGAATATGATTTAGCATTTACATGTTCATGGGCTTTCCCATACTTAGAGAATGCTAGAAAAGGTGCTTTCCGTGAGTTAGATGATTTATTAGATAAAGAGGGAGCAGATCTTAAAGGTGTTATAGATGAGAGACTTTGGAAAGGTGCTGAGGTTGATGGAAAGATTTACGCAGTTCCAAACCAAAAGGAAATAGCAGGAGCACCTATGTGGGTATTTGATAAGGAACTTGTTGAAAAATATGATGTTCCATACCAAGATATACACTCAGTAGAAGACTTAGAACCATGGTTACAAATAATAAAAGAAAAAGAGCCAGATTTCGTTCCATTCTATACTCAAGGAGATTCAATTCCATTAGAGTTTGATGAAATCATGAAACCTTTAGGAATATTCTACAATGATGATACTTTAACAGTACAAAATATGTTTGAAACTGAAGAAATGAAAGCTATGATGGCTAAATTAAGAGAATACTATGAAAAAGGATATATAAATCAAGATGCAGCTGTTAATAACATGCAAAATGAAGTTAAGAGATTTTTATGGAAAGCTGATGGACAACCATATGCTGAGAGTGGTTGGGGACAATCTTTAGGAAGAGAAGTTGTTACTTCATCAATAATACCTGCATACGTTACAAATAACTCAACTACAGGTGCTATGACTGCGATATCATCAACTTCTAAAAATCCAGAAAAAGCTATGGAGCTTATTAACTTAGTAAATACTGATACTACATTAAGAAATATGTTAATGTTTGGTATAGAGGGAACTCATTATGAAAAAGTTAGTGATAACCAAATTAAGAGAGATCCAAATGGACCATACAATGTAACTAGCTGGGGATATGGAAACTTATTTGATACTTATGTTTTAGACACAGATCCAGCCGACAAGTGGGAAGCATTTGAAGAGTTCAATGCTGCTGCTAAGACTTCACCAATATTAGGATTCAAATTCAATACAGAGTCAGTTACAACTCAAATATCAGCAGTTAATAACGTATTACAAGAGTTCGAAAAATCTTTATATACAGGTTCAATAGATCCAGTAAAAGGATTAGAAGATTTAAATAAAAAGTTAAGCTCAGCTGGATTAGAAGACATAAAGGTTGAGATGCAAAAGCAATTAGATGAGTGGAAAGCTTCTAATAAATAATAAATTATAAAAGAGTGGTTTTATACCACTCTTTTTCTTTTATTTGAATTATCTTTAAGAGGTAAGTAATATATAAAATAAATTTAATTAAGTAAAAACTTAATTAAAATGAAAATAACTATTGAATTTGGAAAGCAATAGGAGTAGAATTTAATTAAGGAAATACTTAATTAAATCAAGAGGTGGTTTATGGAAGAAAAAATAAAAATATTTAAAGCTTTAGGTGATGAAACAAGAATAAATATATTACACCTTATAAGAAAAAAATCTATGTGTGCAAAGGGGATAGCTAGAGAACTAAGCATTTCAGAATCAGCTGTTTCACAACAAATAAAAATATTAAAAGAAGCGAACCTTGTAATTGGATATAAAATAGGTTATCACATTGTTTATGATTTAAATATAGAGGAGCTAGAGAGTATTAATAGCTTAATTGATTATATCGTAAATGATGATAATAATATAAAAACAAAAGAAACTACTTATGAAAAATGTATTAAAGTATGTAAACATGCTAAATGCATGAATAATAAAAATTTAAAGGAGGAAAATATAATGAGAATTTGTTTCCCAGTTAAAACTAATGAAGGAGTTAAAAGTATTCCATATGGTCACTTTGGTACAGCTCCAACTTTTGTAATATGTGATTTAGAAAAAAACGAGGTGACTACTGTAGGTAATGGAGATTTAGGTCATGAACATGGTAAATGTCAGCCAATAAAGGCTTTATCAGGTGAAGTTGTAGATGCTGTAGTAGTTGGTGGAATAGGTGCTGGTGCCATAAATAAATTAAACTCTATGGGAATTAAAGTTTATAAAGCAATTGATGGAAATATAGAAGCTAATTTACAAGCATTTAAAAAAGAAGAATTAAAAGAGTTTTCAAGCACACATGCATGTAATCATCATGGATTCAGTCACTAAACTAATAATTTTTAATAAAAAGACAAGTTCTTGTTAGGACTTGTTTTTTTATTAAAAATTATTAGGAAAAATACTTTAAACATTAAGAAAATTTTAAATAGTTTATTATACTTAAAAGTACCGTATTATTTAAATATAAGGATATTTTAAATATTTAGTAATATGGAGGGGTAAAAGATGAGTAAGGATATTGAGAAGTTTTTAAATGAAATTAGAGAGAAGATAATTAATTATAGAAGAGATTTTCATAAATATCCAGAAGGAGCATGGAAAGAATTTAGAACAGCTTCTTTAATAGGAAAATATTTAAAAGACATGGGATATGAAATTAAGGTAGGCAGAGAAGTTATAAGTAAAGAACATAGGTTAGATGTTCCTAATGAAAAGGAATTAAATAAGAGTTATGAGAGAGCTTTAAAGCAGGGAGCTTTTAAAGAAATAAGTGATTTAATGATTGGAGGATATACTGGTGTAGTTGGAATTATGAAAAATGGTGAAGGACCAACCATTGCTTTAAGGTTTGATATAGATGGGGTTAAGGTTTTTGAAAGTAATGATAAAAAACATATGCCATTTAAAATGGGGTTTTCTTCAGTGAATAATGGTATAATGCATGCTTGTGGTCATGATGGACATATAGCTATTGGACTTGGAGTAGCTGAAGGACTTATTAATTTAAAAGATAAGTTTAAAGGGACAATAAAGCTTATTTTTCAGCCTGGGGAGGAAAGCGTTTGTGGAGGAAATCCTATGGTTGAATCGGGAATATTAGATGATGTAACCTATCTATTAAGTGGACATATTGGGATAAAGGCAAAAAAGTCAGGAGAAGTAATATGTGGAACACGAGGATTTTTGGCAACTTCAAAAATTAATGTGGAATTTACAGGAAAGTCATCACATGCAGGTGTAGCACCTGAAAAGGGACATAATGCATTGCTTTCAGCTTCTACAGCAGTATTAAATTTAGATGCCATACCTAGAAATAGTGAAGGAATAACAAGAATAAATGTAGGAAGATTAATAGCTGGTAGTGGAAGAAATGTAATTCCAGGAAAAGCCTTTATGGAAGTAGAGACCAGAGGAGAAACCACAGAGTTAAATGAATATATGGAAGAGTATGCTATAAGAATTTTAAAAGCTTCTGCAGATATGCATGATAATCATGTTGAAATATCATGCTTAGGGAAATCCATAAGTGGAAAAAGTGATAGGGAATTAATTGATGTTATTAAAACTGTAGCAAAGGATATAAAAAGTTATGAAACGATAATAGATGAAGAAGATTTTGGAGCTAGTGAAGATATATGTTATATGATGAAAAGAGTACAGGACAGAGGGGGAAAAGCATCATATATTATGTTTGGAAGTCAACTAAAAGATGAACATCATTCTATTAGATTTGATTTTCATGAAGAAGATATGTTTCCAGCAATTAATTTGTATTTAAGAACAATCATAGAATTGAGTAAATAGATTAAATAAAATAGGTAGTCTTTTAATTTAAGACTACCTATTTCAATTTTAGATTAATAAGTATGATGTAGTTAATATGAGAAGAGTTTTATTATGTAAAATTTAGTGGTTTTATATCTTAGATAATAAATCGTCTATAATCATGTTTCCACCTAGCTTATAATCATATGTAGATTTTGTCGTCATAGACTTTATAAAACTCCAAGAAGCATTCCACAACTTAACTACAAAAAGATAATCCTCTAATTTTTCCATTAGTTCATTAGAATAATAACCAAAATAATTTTTAATCAAAAAATATCTTTCCTTCTCCTGAAGCATCCATGATATAGTTGCTAAATCAAAAAATATATCACACATAGCGGAAAATTCAAAGTCAATAAGAAGAACCTTCTTATTATAGTAAAGTACATTTGATGAATTTAAATCATTGTGGCAAAGACCTAAATTAATATTTCTATTTAACTTTTCCTCAAGGAAATTCAACCTATTTAAAATTAAGTAAATATCTTTGTGTAATATAAAATTTTTAGATTCTAAAAATTTAAAGTTTTTTCTTATATGTTCAAAAGGATTAAAAGTATGCTCACATCTAAGAATATGTAGCTTTTTTAGAGTTATAGCTAGATTTTTAATGAATTCAACAGATGTAAATGTATTCATGTTTACTTTTGAACTTTCTAAAAATTTGCTTATTAGTATTCCATTATCCTTATTATGATATATAATAGGGGGGGATAGCTTGTTCAAATTAGCAAAAGTTAAAACAAAATTTTCCTCTGAAAAATTATTTTTATTATCTTTACTAGGTATTCTTAAAACATATTTATTATTTTCACACTCTAATAAATAGTTTGAATTATTAAGACCACCTAGTTTAGTTATCTTATGATTTTTCATTTTGTTATTCATCTTAATCTCCTTATATCCTAATAAAAATATTATATCAAAAATAAGAAGGGGTGGAAAAGGATAATGTTAAATGAGGTATTAAAAGGAATAAAGGGGAGAGATGAAGAAATAGAGTTAAAAGCTAAAAAAAGAGTAGATTCCTTAGCAAAACCTTTAGGTAGTTTAGGAAAGTTAGAGGACATAGCTATTAGATTATCTGGAATAACTGGAGAATTATTTAATGATATTAACAAAAAATGTGTGTTGATAATGTCTTCAGATAATGGCGTTGTAGAAGAAGGAGTAGCTTCTGCACCTCAATGTGTAACTTTACTTCAAACAAAAAACTTTATAAAAGGAAATACAGGCGTGGCTACATTAGCAAAAGTTAATAATACAGATTTAATGGTTTTTGATGTAGGAATTAACTCAGATGAGGTTATAGATGGGGTAATAGATAGAAAAATTTCAAAGGGAACTAAAAATATCTACAAAGAACCAGCTATGACTTATAAGGAAGCCAAAAAATCAATAGAAATTGGCATTGAGGCTGTAAAAATGGCTAAGGAAAAAGGATATAAGATACTTGGAGTAGGTGAAATGGGTATAGGAAACACCACTACTTCAGCAGCCGTCCTAAAAGCCCTTATTGGATGTGAGACTTCTCAAGTAGTAGGAAAAGGTGGCGGAATAAACAACGAATCTTTTGAAAAGAAAAAAACTATTGTAGAAGAAGTTATAAAAAAGCATGATATTAATACTATGGATCCTATTGATATTATTTCAAAAGTTGGAGGATATGACATTGGAGCCATGGCTGGAGTGTTTATAGGAGCGGCTTATTATAGAATTCCTGTTGTAATAGACGGTTTTATATCAGTTGTAGCAGCACTTTTAGCTAGTAAATTAAACCCTTTAGTTAAGGAGTTTTGTTTTACTTCTCATAAATCAGAAGAAATAGGTTATAACCTTGCTATAAAAGAACTTGGGTTAAATCCTATGCTAGATCTTAATATGAGACTTGGAGAAGGTAGTGGTTGTCCAATTGCATTTTCAGTTGTTGATTTTGCAATTGCCATGATGAATAATATGGCAACCTTTGAAGAAGGAAATATTGATGATAGTTATTTAGAGGAAGTAAAGGAAGAAGAGTGTTATATAGTTCAATGAGGTAGAGAGAGCCTTATAAAAATAATAATGGAGTTAAATTAATTGATATGATAGTTTTAATTATTGGAGGAGCTAAAAGTAGTAAGTCATCTTACGCTGAATTTTATAGTAGTGAACTTTCTAAAAGAGAAGAGGGAAGTCTTTATTATTTAGCTACTATGAATCCTTATGATTTGGAAGATTTAAAAAGAATAGAAAATCATTTGGAAAATAGAAAAGAATATGATTTTAAGACAGTTGAAAAACATAGAAATTTAAATAGTATACTTAATAAATTTTCTAATGATGATACAGTTTTATTAGATAGTCTAACATCTTTAGTTACTAATGAGATGTTTGTTGGAAAAGAGTTTAATGAAAATGTTAGTTCAATTATTTTAAGTCATATAAAAAGTTTAGGAAGCAAAGTTTCTAATTTAATAATAGTTTCAGATTATGTTTTTAGTGATGGGATCAAATATGATTCTTACACAGAAGCTTTCAGAAAAGAACTAGGAACAATAAATTGTGATTTAGCAGCATTTTCTGATGTAGTTATAGAAGCTTCCTTTGGAAATTTAATATTTCATAAGGGAAAGGAGGTTTTAAAAAATGAAAAGCTTATATAAAGCCTTAAATATGGCTTTAAGCATGTTTACAGTTATTCCACTTCCAAAATATGAGTGGGATGATAAAGTAGCTAAACATATAATGAAGCTTTATCCTTTAATAGGTTTAATAGTAGGATGTCTTTGGTATTTTAGTTTTTTTATACTAAATAAACTAAATGTGCCTATGATGCTTATGGCAGCTATTATTTTATCAGTTCCTTATCTTTTAACAGGATTTTTGCATTTAGATGGATTCATGGATGTTTCAGATGCACTTCTTTCAAGAAGAGATAAAGAAGAAAAACTTAGGATTTTAAAAGATTCAAGAGTAGGAGCATTTTCAGTAATTGCCGTTCTTTTATTACTGATTATTGAGTTTTCTGGAGTTTTTACTTTATTAGAGAAGGATATAGATATGAAAATACTTATTTTTATACCTATAGTATCAAGAGCAATAAATGGTTATTTTATTGTTAGTAAAGAAATGATTGGAGAAAGTTCTTTAGGAAAGTTTTTTAAAAATGGAACTGGAAAAATAGATGAAATAATTTTAATAGGAATCTATGTAGTAGTTTCGATATTAACATTCTTTATTTTTGGAATAAACTATTTAATTGCTATCTTAGGAATGGGAGCGATTTCTCTTATTTTACTTTTAAAAGTGAGAAAAGAGTTAGGTGGAATAAATGGAGACGTTGCAGGATATATTCTTGTTCTTATGGAATTTACAGGAATTCTCATTTTAGGAATTCTTTAAGGAGGTAAGACTTTTGAAACTTTTATTTGGTGGTGCTTACAATGGTAAGTTAAGATATGTAAAAGAAAATTTAGGCATAAAAGAAGAGGAGATATTTTACTGTATCAATGAAAAAATAGACTTCTCTAAAAAAGTTATTAGTGGAATAGATAGATTAATTTATTTCAATGCCTTAGAAGGAAAAGAATCTTTAGCTTTTTTTAAGGAAAATAAAGACAAGCTCAAAGGAAAAATTTTAATTTGTGATGAAATATCTTCTGGAATAGTTCCTTTAAAAAAAGAGGAAAGATTATGGAGAGAAGAGACAGGTAAGGTTCTTCAGTTTTTATCCAAAGAAAGTGAAGAGGTTTATAGAATATTTTTTGGAATACCAACGAGATTAAAGGGTGAATAATAAGATGATAATTTATTTGATTAGGCATGGAAAAACTTATTGTAATGAAAAGAAGCTTTATTGTGGAATAAGTGATGTGCCTTTAAGTGAAATAGGAATAAGTGAATTAGAGGAAAAAAGAAAGAGTGTGAAGCTTCCAGAGTGTAAAAGGAATTTTACAAGTGGAGCAAAGAGAGCTAATGAAACATTTAATATTTTATATCCAAATGAAAAGTATGAAGTTGTAAAAGAGTTTGGAGAATACAACTTTGGAGAATTTGAGCTGAAATCTTATGAAATGCTAAAGGAAGATAAGAAGTATTTAGATTGGATTCTAGATGAAAGTAAAGGAGTTTCTTGCCCTAATGGTGAATCAAGAAGAGATTTTGAAAAAAGAATGAAAAAAGCATTTTTAAAATTACTTTTAATGCTAGAAGAACAGGGAGAAGAGGAAGCTTTAATAGTATGTCATGGAGGAAGCATAGCTTGTATTTTAGAACTTTTTGAAAAGGAAGGATTAGACTTTTATACTTATCAACCTAAGTGTGGAGGTGGATATAAATTAAAAGTTGAACAAGATATCGAGAATTTAGAAAAAGAATTTTCAAGTCTAGATTTTGAAGAAAATATAGAAAATAATCTAAGACTAGAAATAATAGAAAGGTTTTAGAAATGATAAAAATTATAATAGGATATGTTTTAGACCTAATAATAGGAGATCCTAATAATCCATATCATCCTATCAGATATATAGGAAAATTAGCTTCTAGTATGGAAAAGCTTTGGAGAAAAGTATTTAAGAAAAATCTTAAGTTAGCAGGTTTTTTTGCATGGTTTTTCATAGTAGCTATAACTTTTGGAGTAACTTTAGGGATTGTACATATTGCAAATTTAGTTAGTCCTATTTTAGGAACTTTAGTATCAGGAATACTTATTTATTTTTGTATTTCAGCAAAAGGGCTTAAAGTTGAAGGTCTCAAAGTAATTAAAATTTTAAATACAGGAGATATAGTTAAAGCTAGAAAACAATTATCATATATAGTTGGTAGAGATACTACTAATTTAGATGAAGAAGCTATAGTAAGAGCTGTAGTAGAAACAGTTGCTGAAAACATGTCAGATGGAATTATAGCGCCTTTATTTTTTGCTGGAATTGGGGGAGCACCTTTGGCTTTCTTGTATAAAGCAGTAAATACATGTGATTCTATGTTTGGTTATAAAAATGATAAATATAGAGAATTTGGGTTCGTCTCAGCGAAACTTGATGATGTGTTCAATTATATTCCAGCTAGATTGACAGCTTACCTTATAGTAATAGCTTCATTTATTTTAAGGCTTAATTATAAAGAAAGTTTTAAAATATATAAAAGAGATAGATACAATCATTCAAGTCCTAATAGTGCTCATCCAGAAGCAGCGGTAGCAGGGGCTTTAGGAATAAGGCTTGGAGGAGCAAACTATTATTTTGGAAAGCTTGTAGAAAAACCAACTATAGGAGATATTAAAAAGAAAATAGAAATTTCAGATGTTTATAATACTAATAAAATTTTAGGATTAGTTTCTTTTTTAGGAATGCTAATAGCTATTATTATTAGATATATCTTAGAGGTGATTATATGAACTTAGGACATGGCGGTAATGTAGAAGAAATAAAGAGAATTTATGGGTTAGAAGAAAATGAAATCATTGATTTTTCAGCTAACATAAATCCTATGGGGATCTCTGAAAAAGTAAAAGAGGCCATGATTAGAGGAATAAATTCTATAGAAAGATATCCAGATATAACTTATTATAAGCTTAAAAAAGAAATTTCAAGTTTCGAAAAAGTAGATTTAGATAAAATAGTCTTAGGTAACGGAGCTGCAGAAGTGATTTTTAATATAGTAAGAGGAATCAAACCTAAGAATGCTCTTATAATAGCACCTACTTTTTCAGAATATGAGGATGCTTTAAACTCTCTAGAATGCAAAGTAAATCATTACATATTAAAAGATAGATATTCATTAGATAATAGATTTATAGATGAAATAAATGATGATTTAGATATAATATTTTTATGCAATCCAAACAATCCAACAGGAGCTTTAATAGAGAAAGATTTTTCTTTAAGAGTGTTAAAAAAGGCAAAGGAAATGGATGTAAAAGTTGTTTTTGATGAATCATTTTTGGATTTTGTTGAGGATAATGAAAAATACTCTGTTATTGAATATCTAGATGATTTTAATAATTTAATTGTGGTTAAATCATTAACTAAGCTTTTTGCTTTTCCTGGTATAAGGCTAGGTTATGGATTAAGCTCAGATTTTGAAATGATAAAAAAAATAAATTCTGTTGCTACTCCTTGGAGTGTAAATACAGTGGCAGATTATGCTGGAAGAGAAGCCTTAAAAGAAGTTAAGTATATAAAAGATAGCATAGCTTACGTAAAAAAAGAGAATGAATTTTTATATAATGGATTAAAAGCATTTAAAGACATTAATGTTTTTAAAGGAGCTGTTAATTTTCTATTTTTTAAATTAAGCAGAGAATTAAATTTAAGAGAAGAGCTAATTAAACAAGGAATAATAATAAGAAGTTGTAATAATTATATAGGTTTAGACAATAGTTATTATAGAGTTGCAGTTAGAAGAAGAGAAGAAAATGAAAAACTTTTAGAAGCGCTTTCAAAAATTTTAAAATAGCTTATTTACATTTTTATTCTTATAAAAAGATAAATTTAAAGTAGGTAAGGTGTTTGACAATAATAAAATATAATAATATAATCAAGTTGATTGATTCATAATTGGTGTGAATTCACTTAATAGGGAATGAAGTTAAAATCTTCAACTACCTCAGTAACCGTGAAGCTGACAAAATCTCAATATGTCACTGCATTTTATGTGGGAAGACGAGATGGAGGGTGAAGCAAAGTCGGGATACCTGCCTTTTATGCGAATACTATTATCTTCTGAGGGTAGGGTAATAGGATGCGTACGCTTTCAGAATATACTTAACATACCTTCTAATGGGTATGTTTTTTTATTTTCTACGTATTAATCTTAAACCTCAAATATTTAATTGTTAAGTTTTATGAAAGAAAAATTTGATTATTAGTGATGCTTTAAACTTAATTTAAGAAATTTCAAATTTGCTTTTATAGGTTGTAGGGATACTTAGCAATATTAAAAAATACATATTAAAATCATTAATTAAAATCAAATAGGAATCCTTCATATGACTTAAGAAATTACAAAGGTAAAAATGGAGGAAAAACATGAAAAACTTTAAAAAAGTAATTTCCCTAGTAACCTTAACAGTAATGTCATTACTGCTATTGGTTGGTTGTGGAAGCAAAACGGTAACAATGAAAGATATGGAAGGGACTGAATTTACAGTACCGAAAAAAATCGAAAGAATAGTGTCAACAGCACCGTCTAATACAGAAATATTGGTAGGTTTAGGTTTAGGTGATAAAATCGTAGGTGTTGATAAATACTCAGCAGATGTAAAGGGATTAAACCCAGATATACCTAAAATAGATTTTAGGAATCCAGATGCTGAGGCTATTCTAGCTCTTAAGCCTGATGTAATAATAGCTTCAGGTCATAACAGAGAAGGTAAAGAAGACCCATTTAAGGTTTTAAAGGATGCTGGAATACCAGTAGTATATATTCCAACTAGTGAAAGCATTGATGGAATATACGAAGATATAAATTTCTTAGCTAAGTTAACTGGAACAGAGGCTGAAGGAAACAAAATGGTTGATGAAATGAAAAGTGAAGTAAACAAAATTAAAGCTATAGGTGAAACTATAAA
Source organism: Clostridium sp. LIBA-8841 (assembly GCF_057782475.1). Taxonomy (NCBI): domain Bacteria; kingdom Bacillati; phylum Bacillota; class Clostridia; order Eubacteriales; family Clostridiaceae; genus Clostridium; species Clostridium sp. LIBA-8841. The sequence continues at coordinate 1,891,726 of NZ_CM173488.1, forward strand.
AGATAAAAAAACTGTTTACTTTGAAATTGGATCAAGTCCAAATTTATATAGCTTTGGAAGTGATACTTTCTTAAATAATTTATTAACTATAGTTGGAGCAGAAAATGTATTTGCAAATGAAAAAGGCTGGATTTCACCAAGTGAAGAAGCCGTTATAAAAGCAAATCCAGATGTAATTTTAACAAATGAAGATTATATTGAAAATGCAACAGATTTAATTGCTAAACGTCCAGGTTGGAATACAATAACTGCTGTTAAGGATAATCAAATATTCTTAGTAGATAAAAATGCAACATCACGTGGAAGTCAATATGTGATAAGTGCCTTAAAACAAATAGCAAAGGATATTTATCCAGAACAATATGCAGGAATCTAAAAAGAGAAAATTGCTAATAACACTATCTATTCCATTAGTATTATTAGTACTTTGTATTGGAACTTCTATTGGAAGTTCCAATATTAATATATGGGATACTATTTCTATAGTTGGAAATAAGATTTTTGATATTCCACTTAGAGCTGGTATCAAACCTGAAGACGTAGCAATTATTTGGGTAATTAGATTACCTAGAGTTTTATTAGCCTTTGGGGTTGGAGCTGCTCTTGCAGTTAGTGGAGCTGTAATCCAATCAATTTTAAAAAATCCTTTAGCATCACCATATACCTTAGGGGTTTCATCAGGAGCTTCCTTAGGAGTTGGAATATACATAGTTCTTGGTATAACAATACCTTTTATAGGAAATTTAGCTATGCCTATTATAGGATTTTTATGTGGAGTTTTTACTATTTTTGCAGTAATAATTTTTTCAAATAAGGTAGATAGAGGACTTTCAAATAATACCGTAATATTAGCGGGAATGGTTCTATCGCTTTTTACTAGTGCCATGTTAACAACTATAACAGCATTATGTAGTGAGGATATAAAGGCTATTACTATGTGGCAAATGGGATCATTTGCTATGAAGAGTTGGTCTTATGTTTTTGCTGGATTTCCATTTTTTATAATTGGAATCTTTATGGTATTAAGATATACAAAAGAAATGGATATTTTAAGTTTTGGAGAAGATAGTGCAAAGACTGTAGGTGTTGAAACTGAAAAGGTAAAAAAAAGACTACTTATTTCAGTTGCTATTTTAACTGGAAGTGCAGTTGCTTTAAGTGGTGTTATAGGCTTTATTGATCTTATAACTCCTCATATAGTTAGAAAAATATTTGGTTCTAATCATAAAATAGTAATACCAATGTGTATTATACTTGGTGGAACACTTATGGTACTAACAGATTTAGTTTCAAGAACATTAATTTCACCATCAGAATTGCCAGTAGGAGCAATTACGGCTTTAATTGGAGCACCATTTTTTGCTTACATTTATTTTGGAAAAAGAAGTAGGTGATATTTTGCTAGAAGTTAAAAACTTATGCTGTGGGTATGATGGTAATGATGTTATACATAATATATCCTTTAATATTAATAGAGGAGAAAATATTTCTATAATAGGACCAAATGGGTGTGGAAAATCCACAATTTTAAAAGCTTTAGCTAACCTCATAGAATATAGAGGGGAAATAAAGCTAGACGGGGTAGAGATTAAAAAGATAAAAAGAAAAGAGTTAGCTAAAAAAGTTGCATTAATGAGTCAAAATTCTGAAATATATTTTTCTTACACTGTATTTGAGACCGTTGCTTTGGGAAGGTATGCTCATATAGATGGTATTTTTTCAAGGCTTAGTAATGAGGATAAGGATATAGTTTTAAAATGTATTGAAAGTGTTGGTTTATTAGAAGAAAAAGATAAATTAATAAATGAGTTATCAGGTGGACAACTTCAGAGAGTTTATTTGGCAAGAGCATTTGCTCAAGAGCCAGATATATTACTCTTAGATGAACCAACTAATCATTTAGACTTAAAATGTCAAATTGAAATTTTAGATTATATAAATAAATGGACAAAAGAAAATAACAAAACAGTTATAGGTGTTTTACATGACTTAAATTTAGTTCAAATGTTTAGTAAGGATGTAATTCTTGTTAAAGAGGGAGAAATTTATAGTAGTGGTAAAGCAAGAGAAATATTAAATAGCTCAAAAATTAAAGATGTCTATAAAATAGATATAAGAAAATTCATGCTAGAAGCATTAGAAAAATGGAAGTAGGTGGACAATATGAAAAAGAAATTTGTTGTATCATATAGTTGTGGAAAGGATAGTACATTATCATTATATAGAATGATAAAAGCTGGACATACTCCAGTAGCTTTATTAGTTACTGTTGATAAAAAGGTTTTAAGAAGTTGGTTTCATGGAATACCAGATAAATTATTAAAAGATGTTGCTAAGTCATTAGATATTCCTATGGTTTTAGTAGCTAGTAACGGAAAAGAAAATTATGGAGAAACTTTCGTAGATGCTTTAAAGAAACTTAAAGAAGAAATGGGCGCAGAGGCTTGTGTTTTTGGAGATATAGATTTAATGGCACACAGAAATTGGTGTGAAGATAAATGTGAAAAAGCCGGTCTTGAAGCTATTTTTCCACTTTGGGAAGAAGATAGAGAAGCTCTAACTTATGAATTCATAGATAGTGGATTTAAAACTGTAATCAAAAATGTAAAATTAAGTATTTTAGGAGAAGAATTCTTAGGTGAAGTTTTAACTAAGGATGTAGTTGAAAGATTAAAAGCAGCAGGTTCAGATGCTTGTGGAGAAAATGGAGAGTATCATACATTTGTTTATGATGGACCTTTATTTAAAGAAAAAATAAACTTTGAAACTGGAGAAAATATATTAACAGAAACTCATGGATTTTTAGATATTAAGTAGGTGTGTTTTATGAAGTATAGAGGAATAATGCTACTTGGAACAGCATCTTCTGTTGGAAAAAGTACTGTTGCCGCGGCTTTTTGTAGATATTTTAAGAAAAAAGGATATAGTGTTGCACCTTATAAAGCATTAAATATATCATTGAATTCTTTTGTAACTAAAGAGGGAGATGAAATAGGGAGAGCTCAGGTGGTACAAGCCGAAGCTTGTGAAATTGACCCTAAAGAATATATGAATCCTATTTTAATGAAACCTAGTGCAGGGTTTAAAACTCAAGTAATAGTTAGAGGTAAAGTTTATTGCACTATGGATGCTTATAAATATAAAGACTTAAATAAGTATCTTAAAGAAAAGGCAAAGGAAGCTTATGATGATATTTCTAAGGATTATGATTTAATAGTCTTAGAGGGATCTGGTAGTTGTGCTGAAATAAATTTAAGAGAAACAGATATTGCAAATATGCAGACTGCTAAGATGGCAGATGCAGATGTAATCTTAGTTGCTGACATTGATAGAGGAGGAGTTTTTGCTTCTATTGTTGGTACTATAATGCTTTTAACTGAAGAGGAAAGAAAAAGAGTTAAAGGAGTTATAATAAACAAATTTAGAGGCAAAAAAGAATTCTTTGAACCAGCTATGAGACAAATAGAAGAAATAATAAATATACCTGTTTTAGGAGTTATGCCTTACTTTGATTTAGACATAGAAGAAGAGGATAGTGCTTCTATTAAAATTAGAGAGGGAAATAATAAAGGGGTAGATATAGCCATAGTTAGATTACCTCACATGTCAAACTTCACTGATTTTAATGCTCTTTCAAGAATAAAAGATGTTGGAATAAGATATGCGGAAAATACTAAGGACTTAGATAATGCACATATGATAATAATTCCAGGAAGTAAGAATACTATAGATGATTTAATTTACTTAAAGGAAAGTGGTTTTAAGGATAAGATTCTTGAAAAGAAAGCAGAAGGAAAATTAATATTTGGTATCTGTGGAGGATACCAAATATTAGGAGAAAAAATAATTGATTCTCTTGGAGTTGAAGGAAGTATTAGAGAAGAAGAAGGATTAGGACTTTTAAACATTAAAACATCTTTCAATAAGCAAAAAACTACAAAGCAAGTAATTGCCTTTGATTCAGAAGGAAATGAAGTAAGTGGATATGAAATTCATAATGGAGAAAGTATTCCAACAAAAGAAGAACTTGTTTGGTTAAAAGACCAGGAAGATAATGCTCTAGGAATGAAAGATGAAGCATCAAAAGTTTTAGGAACTTACATTCATGGAATATTTGATGAAGGTGACTTTGGAATTAAGCTTATTAATAAGCTTAAAAAGGAGCTAAACTTAGAAGAAAGTCATGAAATGCGTTATAAGGATTATAAAATAAGTCAATATAATAAGCTTTGTGAACTTTTAGAAGAAAATATAGATATGGACTATGTTGAAAATCTAATTAGATCTTAATTTTAGACAGTGTATTAAATATTATTATTTAATACACTGTTTTTTTAGGGTTTTTTATAATACTTTATTATTAGTTTCAAGTAAATTTTAATTTTTATTAAAAAAATTTTGTATTGGTAACTTAGGTTACAGGATAAAAAAGACTTATAGTATAGAATAATAACTGTTGAAGCGACAGCTTAAAAAACTAAAAATAGTTTAGATAAACAAAGGAAAAAGTTTTGAATAAATTGGAGGAATATTAATGGAAAATAAAATGTTTTGTTTCCAGTGTCAAGAGACTGCTGGATGTACAGGATGCACTAAGTTTGGAGTATGTGGAAAGTCACCAGATTTAGCAAGAATGCAGGACTTATTAATATATACAACTAAGGGGTTATCAGAAGTAACTACTAGATTAAGAGCTGAAGGAAAGAAGATAGATTCAAAAGTTAATCATTTAGTAACTATAAACCTATTTACTACAATAACTAATGCAAACTTTGATGATGAAATATTCTATGAAAGAGTAAAAGAAACTTTAAGAGTAAAAGAAAATTTATTAAGCACTTTAAAGAATAAAAAGAATTTATCAGAAGCTGCACTTTGGAATGCTTCTAATAAAAATGAAATAGATGAAAAATTAAGCTTATTACAAAAGATAAAGAATGCTTTCTCAAAGAAAGAAGAAATTTCACTAGATTCAATATTAGATGAAAAATCAACTAAGGTAGGAGTTTTAGCTACTAAGGATGAAGATATAAGAAGTTTAAGAGAACTTATAATATATGGTTTAAAAGGTATGTCAGCATACATGAAGCATGCTAATGCATTAGGATATGACAAAGAAGAAATAAATGCATTTATGCAAAGTACATTAGCTAAGACTTTAGACGATAGTTTAACAATAGATGAATTAATAGCTTTAACTCTAGAAACTGGTAAGGTTGGAGTAGATGGAATGGCATTACTTGATAGTGCAAATACAGGAACTTATGGACATCCTGAAGTTACTAAGGTCAATATAGGAGTTAGAAAAAATCCAGGTATATTAGTATCAGGACATGATTTAAAAGATTTAGAATTATTATTAAAGCAAACAGAAGATACAGGAGTAGATGTATATACTCACTCAGAGATGCTACCCGCTCATTATTATCCAGCATTTAAAAAGTATTCTCATTTTGCAGGAAACTATGGAAATGCTTGGTGGAAGCAAAAGGAAGAGTTTGAAAGCTTTAATGGTCCAATATTAATGACTACAAACTGCATAGTACCTCCAAAGGATAGCTATAAAGATAGATTATACACAACAGGAGCAGCAGGCTTTGCTGGATGTACTCACATAATAGGAAACTCAGAATCAGATAAAGATTTCTCAGTTATAATTGAACATGCTAAGAAATGTAAAGCTCCTAAGGAAATAGAAACAGGAGAAATTATAGGTGGATTTGCTCATAACCAAGTTCTTGCCTTAGCAGATAAAGTAGTAGAGGCAGTTAAATCTGGAGCAATAAGAAGATTCTTTGTTATGGCTGGATGTGATGGAAGAGCTAAATCAAGAAATTATTATACTGATTTTGCAAAGGCATTACCAAAGGATACAGTAATCTTAACAGCTGGATGTGCAAAATATAAATATAATAAATTACCTTTAGGTGATATAAATGGAATTCCAAGAGTATTAGATGCAGGACAATGTAATGATTCTTACTCACTTGCATTAATAGCATTAAAACTTAAAGAAGTATTTGAACTAGAAGATATAAATGATTTACCAATATCATTTAACATAGCTTGGTATGAGCAAAAAGCTGTAATAGTATTATTATCACTATTATATTTAGGTGTTAAAAACATACACTTAGGACCAACATTACCAGCATTTTTATCTCCAAATGTTGCTAAAGTTTTAGTTGAAAACTTTGGAATTGGTGGAATTACAAATGTTGAAGATGATATAAAAATGTTTTTACAAAAATAAAATTTAATTTATATATTTTAAAAAAGAAGAGATATAACTAAAAGTTATATCTCTTTTTTACAATTAAATTTAATGGCAAAAAAGTACAATAAAAGTACAAAAAATTACAAAATCACTTAAAAATAGGTACTATAAATGGTAATATATAAAAGGCATTATTTAACGAAAAAAATTATTATATAATAAGAAAATAGGACGGATTTTTAAATGAAATTTAAAGTTATAATATATGCGTTAATAATTTTTATATTTGGGGCCTTTATAGAAGGATATAGAATTTATTTGGAAAAAACAAATAATTATTCTTATGCAGATCAGTTCATAGAAATAGTAAAACTTGATGAAGAAAGAGAATTAAAATCAGATAAGTTACAAGAGCTAAAATGTGAATTAGAGAAAGAAATAATAAATTCAAAAGATGAGATTCATTTAAAAAAAGCATATTATTCCTTAGGATCAATAGAATATTTAGAGAAAAATTATAATAAGGCTATAGAATTACTTTTAAAGGCAGAAAGTTATATAGATAGAAAAATAGACTGTGTAGATTTAATGATATATAGTGCTTTATCAACTAATTATTTAATGATAGAAGAAAAAGAGGAATCTGAAAAATACTTTAATAAAGCAAAAAAAATGGCTTTGGATAATAAAAAAAGTGATGAGTTAGCAAATATGTATTATGCAAGAGCAAAAGCTATTTTATCTATTAATGGAAAACTAAGTGATGCTATAGTTTTAATGGAAGAATCTATAGAATTCAACCAGAGTTATGAGAATCGTATAAGAGCCTACTTACTCCTTTCAACAATGTATAGATTAAGTGGGAAATATGATTTATCATTAAAATATGATGAATATGCTATAGAAATAGCATTAAAGCATAATGATAATAAAAATTTAAATGCTTGTATAATTAATTTAGGAGAAAATTATTATGTAAAGAGAGATTATAACAAGGTTATATCCGTATATGAATCTTTAATTGAAAGTGGTAATGTTACAAGTCCGGAAAATAAGTTAACTATATATGGATATTTATTAGAAAGTCATTTTGAAGTTGGTAATTATAGTAAGGTACAAAGCTATGAAGAAAAATATTTAAGTACTATAAAAGAATTAGAGGAAGAAGAGCAAAATAGAGAATATATTTGGTTATATTTAGTTTTGTCAGATATAAACTTACGAGAGAAAAAGTTAGAATGTGGAGAATATTATTTTAGCAAAGCTAGTGAATTATATAATAAAGATAAAAGTGATGCCTATGCTAATACTGACATACTTTTAAAGAAATTAGATATAAATATAAATTACATAAAAACAGATGATTTTAAAAAAGCTATTTATGAATATGAAGAGCTATTAAATGAGATAAAATCGAGAGGGATAAGTACTGATATTTTATATTCAGTAGCTTATTCAATAGCTAGAATAAGTTATGAAAATGAGGATTACGAAAAGTTCTCTAAGTATATAATCTATATGTATGAGGAATTTAATGAAATTAGTGCTAATTCTAGTACAGATGATGCTTTGGTTAGATTGAATAATGATCTATTCAATAAAGATAGAGTTAAAGATAGAAGGAAAATCTATTCTTTAAGTGGATTACTTATTATAGCAATAGTAACTATTAGTATTATACATTTAAAAAATAAAAAGATAAAGAATTTAAATAAGGAATTAGAATTAGCTATACTAACTGATGGGTTAACTAATGTATATAATAAGAGATATTTATATAGGGTATTAGAAGATAGTATAAATAAATGTACAAGTTTAGTTTTTATAATGATGGATATAGATTATTTTAAAAAATACAATGACAATTATGGACATATGAAAGGAGATGAGGCACTTATAAGTGTTGCTAATATTATTAAAAATGTTTTTAAAGAAGATTATGTTTTTAGATATGGAGGTGAAGAATTTTCAGTTTTATCAGAACGACCTAAAATGGATGTCATAAAGGACATAGAAAAACTAATGAATGACTTGCATGAAAGAGATATAAAGCATGAATATTCAAAGATTAGTGATAGAGTAACATTAAGTATAGGTGTTAGCAAGTCTACTATTATTTCTAAAAAGAATATTGAAGAATTAATACGAGATGCTGATAAAAAGTTATATGAGTCAAAGAAAAAAGGTAGAAATAGATATACAAGTTAAGTTTTATTAATTTAAAGAAAAAATCTTAAGAGGAAATAAAGAGAGTATGGAATCTGAAAAAAGACAAATTATTAGTGGATTAATAATAATCAACTTTATTTGTTTAGGAGTTATATTGAAATTTATATCATTAAATAATAAAAAAAATAAATTGAATTCTATTTTAAAAACTAACTTAGATATATTGAGCAAACAGATAAATTATCAAAGAAAATATTGGAGTGAAGATCTAAGAAATCATGAGGAAATAAAAAGGTTATGGCATGACATGAAAAATCATTTAAATATAATAACTGCTCTATATGAAAATGGTGATTATCATGAATTTAAAAATTATCTTAAGTCTTTAAATAATGAGATATCAAGAGTGCAAAGAAAAAGTATAACGAATAATAAAATCTTAGATGCCCTACTTAGGGGGAAAGTAGAGTTATGCAAGGAAAATGACATAGATATTAATTTAAATATACATATAAAAGAAAGTTTACCAATAGAGAATATAGATCTTTGTATAATATATAGCAATTTAATAGATAATGCTATAGAGGCTTGCAATAGAATTAATGATGATAGTGAAAAATATATAATAATAAGTAGTAGATCTAATAAATATTATTTATATATAGAGGTTGAAAATAGTATAAGTTTTTATGAAGAATTTGATAAAAAGAATAAAGTTTTTAGAACGAAAAAAAAAGATAAAAAAAATCATGGGATTGGCTTAGAAAGTATAAAAAAAAGCATAGAAAAATATGATGGTCAAATTAAGTTTTATTATGATGATAAGAGGTTTAATGTAGCTATTTTAATAAAAATGAGGTGATAAGAACCTCATTTTTTTATGTAGATTTACATCTAAAGTATTCAAAAAAGATATCCTTAGTTTTTCTTAAATAAGATCTGCTTATAGGAATAATATTATTATTTAAAGTGATAATTTTAGAATTCTCTATTTTTTTTATATAATTTAAGTTTACCAAATAACTTTTGTGACATCTTATAAAGTTTTTTGAAGTGAGAGTATCTTCAATATTATCTAACTTATCATAAAATGAAATTTCTGAATAATTAGAACAAACAATATTTATCTTCCTTAATTTTGATTCAAAAAAGATTATATTATCTAAATTTATTCTAAATATACTTTGCTTATTTTTTACAGTAAAAAAATTATTTTGGGAATTATTGAAGTTATTTATAAAATCTAAAATTACATATTCTAATTTTAAATAAGAGACTGGTTTTAATAGATAGTTATAGGCGTGTACATCATAGCCATCTAAAATATAATCTTTACTGGTACTTATAAATAAAATTTTAACTTCAAGATCTAAATTACGTATTTTTTTGGCTAAATCTAGGCCATTTAATCCATCCATAAGTATGTCTAATAATATCAAGTCGAAAGCTATAAAGCTGTTCTTTTGAAATTCTAAAAATTCGTAGCTAGATGAAAACTTAAATATATTAGCTTCTAAGTTATTCTTATTTAAAATATTTCTCAGCATATCTTCTATTAAATTTAAGTGATATTTTTCATCATCACAAATAGCAATTTTAATCAAAAAAGAACCCCCTATTGATTTTAGATATGTAATTATTATATAGCATTAAATAAAATTTATAAACAAAAAAAGGTAATTAGTCTACAATTTAGTCGAAAATAATAAAAAGCACTCTTTAATTACATAAAAAGTAAATATAGTAATAATTTGACAAAAGAAAAAATCTTGTATAAAATATACTTGTAATAACAAGTTGGTGAATCTTAATTTTGAAAGTTAGATCAATATTATATAAAACTTTTAGACCAAATAGTTTAGGAGTCTATAAGATGTATTGATATAATTTTTAGAGATTCTATTTCTTTTATACATTAATTAATATTAAGAAGATATAGGGGGGGAATTATGAAAAGAAAGATGATAATTAAAAAGCTTAGTGTTTTAACCTTAGGTACTGTTTTTGTATCTAATCTTATGCTACCAGCAACATCTACTTATGCATTTCCTTTGTTTGATGGTTTAACTCAAAAGGTTGAAAACTCAGAGGAAGAAGCGCCTAAAGATACTGGTTATTCTCAAATCGGGGGAGTAGAAAGTTTTATTCAAAATGAAAACGATGTAACTATGAAGCTTACTACTGGAGAGCAGATTAGAGTATCATTTTTAACAGATGATGTACTAAGAATTTATATGGATCCAACAGGAAAATTCCAAGAAGATCCAACTCCAAATGGAAAAGATCACATAACAAAAATAATTGATAAGACTGAAGAGGAGTATGAAAATCCTACTCCAACCGTTGAAGATGGAGAGATAATAAAAATTTCTACAAATGCTGTTGAACTTAGGATAGAAAAAGCTACTGGAAAAATGGAGCTTTTTGATAAGTTAAATAATAAGACTGTATGGAAAGAAACAGAGCCATTAAAACATAAGTCTGATAGTACAATTCAAACTCTTGAATCAAATGAAGATGAATACTTCTATGGCGGTGGAATGCAAAATGGTAGATTCTCACATAAAGGTAAAAAGATAAATATAAAGAACGAAAATAACTGGGTTGATGGAGGAGTAGCAAGTCCAAATCCATTCTATTTCTCAACTAATGGATATGGAGTTATGAGACATACATTTAAGCCAGGTGAATATGATTTTGAAGCAGCTGAGGCAGGAAAAGTTACTACAAAGCATGATGAAAATCGCTTTGATGCTTATTATTTTGTTGATGAAAAACCAACAAACATAATAGATAAGTTTACAGAGTTAACAGGAGCACCTGTTTTATTACCTGAATATGGATTCTATTTAGGACATGCTAACTGTTATTCACGTGACTGGATAAATGACGAAACAGGACAAGAATCCCAAACACCAAAACCAGGATTTGATAGACAAGAAAGTTTGATGGTTGATGCTAAGAAAGTTGTTGATGACCATGTTAATAATGATACACCACTAGGATGGTTTTTACCAAATGATGGTTATGGATGTGGTTATGGTCGTGAAGAGACTATAGATGGAAATATAGATAATTTAAAAGAATTTGTTGATTATTCAAGAGGCTTTGGTATTCAAACAGGTCTTTGGACTCAAAGTTCTTTAAAACCTACTGGAGGACAAGAAGCTTATCTTGAGCGTGATATAGATAAAGAAGTTGGAGTTGCAGGCACAAATGGAGTTAAAACTGACGTTGCTTGGGTTGGAGCAGGATATTCATTTGCCCTTAACTCAGTGAGACAAGCTGCAGAAGGAATAGTAAACAATTCTAAGGATAAAGCAAGACCTTTTATAGTAAGTTTAGATGGTTGGGCAGGAACTCAACGTTACACAAGTATATGGTCAGGAGATCAGTCTGGTGGAGATTGGGAATATATAAGATTCCATATACCAACATATATTGGATCAGGTCTATCAGGTCAACCTAACGTAGGATCTGATATGGATGGTATATTTGGAGGAAGTAAATTAGTACAAACTAGAGATTTCCAATGGAAGGCATTTACTCCAGTTCAAATAGATATGGATGGTTGGGGAGCAAATGCTAAATATCCATATGTATTTGGAGAACCATATACATCAATAAATAGAATGTATTTAAAATTAAAGGCTGAAATGATGCCATATAACTATAGTATAGCTAATGAAGCAACTGAAGATGGAGTTCCAATGATAAGAGCTATGATGCTTGAATATCCAGAAGCATATACTTATGGAACAGCTACTGAGTATCAATATATGTGGGGACCAAATATGTTGGTTGCTCCAATATATCAAAATACAGCTGCTGATGACAAAGGTAATGATATAAGAAATGATATATATCTTCCAGATGAAGAACAAATTTGGATAGATTATTTTACTGGAGAACAATATAGAGGTGGCGGAGTATTAAATAATTTTGAAGCTCCTGTATGGAAGGTACCAGTTTTTGTTAAGAATGGAGCTATAATTCCTATGACTAGTGAAAACAATAATCCAGAAGCTATGGATGATTCACATCGTATTTATGAAGTATATCCAAGTGGAGATACAAACTTTGAAGTTTATGAAGATGATGGTTTAACAACTGATTATAAAGATGGAAAGTCAGCTAAAACTATGATAACTTCAAGTGCTCCAAAGACAGGAAAAGGAACAGCAGTTATTACTGCAGGTTTATTAGAGGGAGACTATAATGGAATAGTTGTAGATAGAACAACTGAATTTATAGTTAATGTAAGTGAAAAACCAAGTAGTTTAGGCGTTACTGTAGGTGGTAATGATGTAGAGTTAATAGAAGCTCAAAGTTTAGAAGAGTTTGAAAATGGAACTAATATGTATTTCTATGATGAAACTCCAAATCTTAATAAGTATGCTACTGAGGGATCAGAGTTTGCGGGTGTAGAAATAACAACTACTCCTAAGGTTTATGTAAAAGTTGATAAGACAAATGTAAAGCAAAATGAGGTTAAATTAACCGTTGAAGGATTTACTAATACTCAAGATATAAATAAGAATGAAGTAAATGAAAATTTAAGTGTTCCAAGTAATTTCAGAGCACCAGAAGATGGAATAACATCAGAATCTATTCAATTAAATTGGGATGAAGTTGAAGAGGCTACAAGTTATGATGTTGAAATAGATGGAATGATATTTAATAACATCAGAACTAACGAATATACAGATATTGGATTAAACTATGATACAGAATATAGCTATCGTGTACGTAGTGTAAATAAAGACGGTCATTCTCAGTGGAGTGAATTAATGACTGTAAGAACAGCCTTAGATCCATATAGAAACGTACCTAAGGATATGCAGGTTGATTGGAAATGGGGTCAGTATAGTAGTGACGCGCCATATAAGGCAGTTGATGGCGATGATAATTCACAATTCCATTCAAAGGATAGTGCTATAGATAAGCCATTTATAATTGATATGCAAAAGGCATATACAATAGAGAAATTAGACTTATTATTTAGAAAAAATGGTAATGGATCAGTTAAGCGTGCTGAAATATATAGTAGCTTAGATGGTGTAAATTATGAGAAAGTATTTAGTAATGCTCAAGGTTCAAATGTTCCAGCATGGGCTACTGATGGAGAGGTTAAGACAATAAACTTTAATGAGCCTATAAAAGCTCGTTACTTTAAAATTGTAACTAAGGAGTCTATAGGAAACTTCTTAACTATGAGAGAATTTAGACCATATAAAGTTGATGGAACTAATGGACAAGTGGTTGGAGACTGGAATAACAGTGGTTCTATAGAAGAAGGAGATTTAGTATTCCTTGAAAACTATGCAGGATTAACAACTGCTGATGCTGACTGGGGATATGTATCAATGGCGGACTTAAATAATAATGGTTTAATTGATGCTTATGATATATCTTATGTTGCTAGTAAATTAGAAGGTGGAGTAAAACCTTCAGAGGGAGCAGAACTTGAAGGTGAAGTAATGCTTGTACCAAGTAAGCAAGAAATTGCTTCTGGTGAAACATTCACTGTTGATGTTGTAGGAACTGGTCTTTCTGATATTAATTCATTTAGTGTAGAAATTCCTTTAGATGCTTCTAAGTATGAATATGTTAAGACTGAAGGAACTATTGCAACAGCAGGAATGAAAAATCTTTCAAAGGCAAGAGTGCATACAGATAATACACAACACGCTTATGTAAACTTTACTAATATTGGTGATAATGTAAAAGTTAGTGGAACAGACACAATAGCAAGAGTAACATTAAAAGCTAAACAAAATCTTACTTGGGATATGGAAGCTAGTCATGCTTTACTAGTGGATAGTAAATTAAATTCTAAGATGGCTATTGCTGAGATTGTTGATCCTGAAACTGAATTACCATCAGGAAGACCAACTAGTAGTAAGATTGATAAAGAGCATATTACTGTAAGTGGAGATTCAAGTCAATTACAAGCAGGAATGGGATTAGATAAGTTAATAGATGGAACAACAAGCAGTGATGATAGTTCTCGTATGGACTTAAAGTGGGTCTTTAATCCGGACCAAGCAGATAAAGGAACGCTTCCTTTTGAAATGACATTTAATTTTGATGAGTCAAAAGCTTTAGAAAACTTTACTATATACAATAGAATGAATGCTAATGGAAGTATAAATGTTGCTGCCATGAAGAAGGTTAAGGCTGTTGGGTATTTAAATGGAGAAGAGTTTGATTTAGGAGAAAAAGCAGATATCACAACTGCTACAACTGTTTATGAGTTAGGTGGACAAGAATTCGATAAGATTGTTATTACAGCTTTAGATTCTCATAAAGATAAGAATACTTTAGCTATAAATGAAATTGAATTCTATGAAAAGAGTGGAGTTGAGACAACTGGAATTAATTTTGCAGAAAATACTCCAGAATCAGTATACCTAAATAGAATTACTCCTATATTTGCAGAAGTTACACCTGATAATGCAAATAACTTAAACTATAGATTAGTTTCTGAAAATCCAGAGGTTTTAGAAGTTCTACGTGTAGATAGAGAAGATAAAGTAACTTACTATTTACGTGGATTACAACCAGGATTGGCAAAATTAGTTGCAACTACTGCTGATGGAAACCATACAGTTGAAAAAGAAATAGTTGTTCTAGACGGAATTGATAAGACATTATTAGTTCAAGCTATAGAACAAGCTAAGTCATATGAATCTTTAAGTGAAATCTATACTTCTGAAACTTATGAAGCTTTACTTGAAGCTATTAAACATGCTGAGAATGTATTAGAAAATAGTTCAGATGAAAAAGAAATCGGAGATGCTATTTTAACTTTAAGAAATAAGATTCATTCATTACAAGAGCGTGAAACTGTAGAAGAAGATAAAATAGATTTTAATAAATTAGAAGCTATCCATGCAACTAGTGAAGCTGATACAGATTACAAAGAAAATGCAGTAGATGGAGACGAAAATAGTATTTGGCATTCAGGATATCAAGCTGCTGATAAACTTCCAGTATCTATAACAATTAAGTTAGATAAAGCTTATGATCTTAATCAAATAGATTATCTACCAAGACAAAACAGTAGAAATGGTCATGTTACTGAATATAAGATTGAAACAAGCTTAGATAATGAAAATTGGACTGAGGCTAGAACAGGAACTTTAGAAGCTAATGAAGCTGGAACTGCTTTAGCTAATAGAGGATATAATCCTATAAGATTTAACACTGTTAATGCTCAATATGTAAGATTTACTGCTCTTAAAACTTTAGGAGATACAAACAATAAGTATGCAAGTGCAGCTGAGTTAGTATTCTACGGTAAAGAAGGAAATGTAAGTGCTGAATCAATTACATTAGAAAAGACCGAATTAAATCTAGAAGTAAATGGAACTGAGAAATTAGTTGCTGTATTAAACCCTATTGAAAGTAAGGATATTATTACTTGGACTTCAAGTGATGAGTCAGTTGCTACAGTAGACGAGAATGGATTAGTTACTGGGGTAGGTAAAGGTACTGCTACAATAACAGCTACAATACCAAATGGAGAGTTTGCTACTGCTATAGTTACAGTAACAGATAATAGCTCAGAGGAAATAATAGTTAATCCAGTAAGAGACTTTAAAGATTCTGAAATTAATAAGAAAGATGTAACTGTAACATGGACTGCTCCTGAAACAACTAATGGATTAGAGGGATATATTCTTTATAAAGATGGTAAAAAGGTAGCAGAGATAAAAGCTGAGGACACTTCATATACATTTAAAGGCTTAAATAGACATACAATTTATAACTTTAAGATCGCTGCCAAATATTCAAATGGAGAAATTTCAGAAAAAGAATCAATAACTATTAGAACAGCAAGATAATAATTAGACAAAATAATTAAGTATTTAATCAAGGAGAGGAAATAGATTCATCTCCTTGATTATACTGATATACATTTAAGGGGAGAGGGATTAAATTATGAGAAAAATAATAAATATACTATTGTTATTTACACTATTATTTACTTTTGTTGGATGTGGAGAAAAAGAGTATGTAAGAGATACCTCTAGTGGAGAAATACTAGAAGTTAGATTAGATGATGCTATTGCCATGGCTGAAAATAAAGAAGAGTCTATTATTCTTTTTACACAGTCAACTTGTAAAGATTGTATAAAGTTAAAGGAGA
The DNA here is from genome assembly GCF_057782475.1 of Clostridium sp. LIBA-8841. Taxonomy (NCBI): domain Bacteria; kingdom Bacillati; phylum Bacillota; class Clostridia; order Eubacteriales; family Clostridiaceae; genus Clostridium; species Clostridium sp. LIBA-8841. The sequence continues at coordinate 1,908,267 of NZ_CM173488.1, forward strand.
TATTACTTCCTTATTTAGAAAATCATAATATATTTATTAATGAAGTTGTTTTAGATAATGAAGGAACATCTAAAGAGGAGATTCAAAACAATAGAAAGAAAATAAATAAAATTTTTCCAGAGTTTAATTCAACTCCATCAATGTACTATGTAAAAGATGGAAAAATAATTGATGAAATATTTGAAGTGACAAGTGAAGAGCAACTAGATGAATGGGTTGTAAAAAATAAGCTTGATGCTAAATAATTAGGTTAAAAGAAAGAAATGCTTAGTTTTGTAGGAGGTTTAAATTCTATAATATATTAAACTAAATTGAAAGTTTAACATATTACAATACCTTCCATAAAGCTAAGCTTTTTTTATATTTTTAATTTCTAAAAGTTATTTAGAAATTAATTTATTAGCTATGGATCTGTTGGATATAATATTTTTAAAATGAATAAATTAAATATATAATACTAATGAGGTGAACAGCTGTGGGAAAGTATATATTAGATACTAATGTTATTATAAATTTTTGGAATAGAGAAAAAGGTTTTTTTGATAATTTTTTAGAGTTCAATGAAATTATAATTATAAGAGAGGTGCTAGAGGAGTTAGCTAGAAAAGAGAAAAGAAAATTTAATGGAGAAAATGTGATGTCAGAGCGATTTATGAGGCTTGTTCCTTTAATATTTGAAATAGATAGAAGAATGTTTAAAGAATTTTTAAATCATATAGATTTTGAAAAGATAAAAGGAGAAGCTCATTACTATAAGGGTAAAAAACTTACAAAAAATGATATATTGCTTATATTCGCTTCAATTGAAAAGGAAGGATTTTCTTTGGTTACAGAGGATAAGGCTTTATTTGAAGTTGCAAAGGAATTATTAGGCGAAGATAAAGTATTAATGATTAGTGATGTTGAGTAAGTGACAATATTTATATTGTGTTTAAAATCGATTTAAAGAAATTAATCAATTTGTTTTTACACTTTAATTTGATATATGTATAAATCTTATGTATTATATTATATAGCAAGTTAAGTTAGAAATTTAATTTAACTTTAATAATAAATTTGTAAGGTGATTTTTAATGGATGATTTAATAAAAGCAATTGATAAAGTTACAGAAGAAGAAATCATAAAATTAGTAATTAGTAATAAGATTAATAAAGATGTTGAATATAAAAAAATAGTGTTTCAACTTAAAGAAAAGAATAAAAAGGATTTTTATCAAATAGAGAAGTATACTGATAAACAAGTCTTTCATGAAAATATAGAAAAAAGTGAATTAAAAAGAAAAGTAGAAGAGTTATTCGTTTTTAAATACAAACAATTAAATGCTTTTTCTAAAGAAAGTGACTTTGATCTTAAGGTTTCTAAGAAGGGAAAAGTATTTCTAGGAGTTAAGAAAAATGAATCTTTAAAGGAAGTTAAGAAGGAACATAATAGAAAGAAAAATTACATATTAGAAGAGGGAATGATAATAGAGCCTCTTATAGACTTAGGAGTTTTTACTAAAGAAGGTAAGGTTATTAACTCAAAATATGATAAGTATAAGCAAATAAATAGATTTATTGAAATAATTGATGATGAAGTAAAAAAACTTGATCAGAAAGAACTTACAATTTTAGATTTTGGATGTGGTAAATCATATTTAACATTCATATTATACTATTATTTTGTTGAGATTAAAAAAATAAAAGTTAATATGATTGGATTAGATTTAAAAGCTGATGTAATAAAGAAATGCAGTGATATAGCTAAAAAGTATAATTATGAAGATTTACACTTTGAACTTGGAGATATAAATGGATTCAAATATAATAACAAGGTTGATATGGTAATAACATTACATGCTTGTGATATAGCAACAGATTATGCTTTATATAATGCAATTAAATGGAATAGTAAAATGATATTCTCAGTTCCATGTTGTCAACATGAGTTTAATGGTCAAATAGAAAGTGAGAAGTTTTCAATACTTACTAACTACGGAATAATAAAAGAAAGAATATCAGCTCTTATGACGGATTCAGTTAGAGCAAATCTTTTAGAATGTGCAGGGTATAAGACTCAACTTCTTGAATTTATAGATATTGCTCATTCACCTAAAAATATTTTAATAAGAGCTATAAAAGGAAATGTTTCTAAAAATAAAAAGGAAAAATCTTTATTAGAAGTAAATAACCTTATTGAAGAATTTAATTTAAATCCAACTTTGTATAAATTATTAAAAGAAGAGGAAATAATTTAGAATAGATTTCAAAAGAGGATGTATTAAAAGTAACTTTTGAACATATAAGAAGGGGCTATAGCAAAACTTTAAATAATAAAACTTATAAATTTTTAGTGAAATCTAGTAATTCTCGGAATATATTTATAAGTTTTATTTTAAGTTACTTTTGCTACAGTCCCTTCTTTAATTTTACTTTCTTTTAAACTTGGTTTAATGATTAAAAAATATAAGAATTAAACCAAAAATAAATAAGGATTAAAGAGATTCTAGAATTTTGGACTTATTTCTTCTCTTTGAATTCTTTTAAGTTCTTTTAATCTTAAATTAGTTAGCTCTTGTATTTTATCAAAGGGGTCACCATTGATAATCATTTGTTTAGCTATATCATGAGCAGATTTATTTTCATTAGCCATTAGAAATACCTCCTAAAATAAAACTTTAACTATAGTTTTTCTATAAATTTAGAAGATATTCTATATGAATATAGACAAAAAAGTTAATTTGTTTAATATATTGCAAAATCTATAAATTAATTAAAAAATAAGCTAAAGCTTAACCATAAATTAGTTAAACTTTAGCTTTGTATATTAATTAGTCTTCATATAAATATTTTCTTGTCATAGGAAGAGTATTATTAATTCCTTTTGAGAATAGAATTTGATGTATATCTATATCCCAATAATGGAATCCTGCTGCACATGTAGCAAGGTATAAATGCCACATTCTTAAGAATTCATCATCAAACATTTCCTTTTCTTCATCTAAATGATTCATAAAGTTTTTGCACCATTCTTCTAAAGTTTTCATGTAGTGAAGTCTTAAACTTTCTATATCCAATACATGGAAATTAAGATCTGCTGCAATATTAAGTTCTTCTCTTAAAGTTGGTAGATATCCACCTGGGAAGATATATGTTGTAATCCATTTATTTCCTTCAGTTTCTACAAGATTAGTTATATTGTGTAATAAGAATAATCCACTTTCTTTTAGAACTGAATTAACATTCTTAAAGAATAGAGGTAGATTAGCATGCCCAACATGTTCTGCCATACCAACACTAACAATCCTATCAAATTCTAATTTAGATTTTTCTAAATTTCTATAATCCATTAATTGTACATCAACTAAATCTTCAAGACCTTCTTTTTTGATTCTTTCTTTGGCTTTTTTAAATTGCTCCTCACTAAGAGTTATACCTAAAGCTTTTACTTTATATAGCTTAGCTGCTTCTATAATTAAATATCCCCAGCCACAACCAATATCTAAAAGTTTTTGACCTTCTTTTAGGTTAAGTTTCTTTAATATGTAATGTATTTTATTCATCTGGGCATCATAAAGGGTGTCAGATGGTTCTTTAAAATATCCACATGAATAACTCATGGTTTTATCTAACCATAAACTATAGAAATCATTTCCTATGTCATAATGGTGTGCAATATCTTTTTTTGATTTAAGTAAAGAAGGAGCTTTTATTTTAGAAGCTAATTTTAATACTGTACTCTTATTCATAAAGCTGTCTTTATTACGAATCATACTTTCAAAGAATTTTTGAAGATCTCCTTCTATATCAATGTCCCCTTTCATATAAGCTTCTCCTAAAGCTAAGCTAGGGTCTGATAAAAGGTCTTTTTTACTTGGGAAGTTTTTTATAATAAGTTTAAATTCAGGTTCACCAGAACCATATTGAATTACTTCGCCATCCCAAAATTCTAAGTTAAACGGTCTATCTGAAAGATTTTCAGCTAATGACTTAACTATATTTTTACTAATTTCCATAAAAATCACCTCATCCAATGTTTATGTTTTAATGATACTCTATATCTGTTAAAAAATCTTTTGCAAAATGTACTTTAATTCTTTAAAATTAATGAATCTAAGAAATTAATTAAAAAATGCTTAAAAATACACATAAAAAATGTTTGTTTTTCAAAATTAAAATAACAAAATAATATAATTTTCTATAAAAACAATAAAAAATTTAATTAAATATAGCATTTGCTAAAAATTTGATAATTATTAATACTTATTTACTAAATAATATAAATTTGGTATTATTTTTAGTGGTACTAGAATAATAAAAAACTAAGGAGGAAATTATGAATTTTCTAAAAAAATTATCTTTAGGTTTAATCATAGTAGCATCAACTGTTACTTTTATAGCTTGTTCTAGCAGTAAAAGTAATGAGGCAGATGTTTCTCTTAAATCTTTAAGTACAAAAGAAGTAAAAGAAAACTTAAAAGATAGCTCATGGGTAGCTGTTGATACACGTTTAAGTGATTCGTATAATGGATGGATTTTATATGATGAGGTTAGAGGTGGACATATTCCAAATGCTGAGGATTTTTCGGCAAATTGGATAAAGGTAGATGCTAAGGATAAAGAGAAAAAGTTAGATGAAGCCTTAAAAACTAAAGGAATAACTCCAGATAAAAACATAATATTATATGATGCTAATGGAGAAGATTCTAAAGTAGTTGCGGACTATCTTTCAAAAAAAGGATATAAGAACTTATATACATATGATATTAAAGAATGGGCAAGTGATAAAAGCTTACCTTTAGAAAAATATGAGGATTATAGTTTAATAGTTCCAGCTAAAATATTAAAGGAAGTTATTGATGGTAAAAAACCAGAAACTTTTGAAAATACTAAAAATATAAAAGTATTTGAAGCAAGCTGGGGAGATGAAAATCAAACATATGGAAAAGGACATGTTCCTACAAGTGTACATATCAATACAGATACTATAGAACCACCTCCAACATGGATGCTTGCAGATGATAAGACATTAAGTCAATTTGCTTTAGAATATGGTATTAACAAGGATGATACAATAATACTTACAGGAGCTGAACAAATGGCAGCTTATCGTGTAGCTAGTGTTCTTAAATATATGGGTGTTAAAGATGTAAGAGTATTAAATGGAGGAGATGGAGCATGGACTAGTGCAGGTTATGAACTAGAAACAAAAGTTAATCCAAAAACTCCAGGTGGAGATTTTGGTGCTACTATACCAGCAGATCCTAGTGTAATAACTACAATTCCAGAACTTAAAGAAGATCTTAAAAAGCCAGACTTTACTTTAGTTGATAATCGTACTTGGGATGAATACATAGGTAAAATATCAGGATATAGCTATCATGATAAAAAAGGTCGTATTCCAGGAGCGGTTTTCGGATATGCCGGAATAGAAGGTTCAACTTCATTAGATTATTATAGAAATGTAGATAATACAATGAGAAATGGATATGAAATAGAAAAAATGTGGGAAGATCAAGGAATAAACCTAAAAAATCATCTTACATTTATGTGCGGTAGTGGATGGCGTGCAGCTGAAGTTTATACTTATGCTAATGTAATGGGCCTTAAAAATACATCTATATATAGTGATGGATGGATTGGTTGGAGTAATGCTGGAAACCCATCAATTACTGGAGAGCCAGAGAAATAATCAATGAGTAAATTAAAGAAAATAATATATCCATTAATAGTATTTATTCAAGCTGCTTTATGGTGTGCTATAATTACTATTGAATATTTAACAACTAAAAAAGCCGGTGTAATGCACCATGTTTATTTTAAAAGATATGAGTACTCAAAGAGCATAAGTAACGAAAATTTATATATCTTATCAGTTATAGCTTTGATTTTAGCTTTATTATTTTTTATATGGTTTATTTATTTAGTAAAAAGTAATAAGAATAAATTTTATATAGTTCAAACAATAATAAGCACTTTTATGGCTATTATTTTAGCTTTAGTTATAAAACTACAGTTTTTTGAAAACTTATTATCGTACTATTATTTTATAATGATAGCCTTAGTAGTTTTAGTAATTCAAATTATTTGGAATATAGTAGTTTCTATAAAATATAAGTAAGTTAATAATAGTTTTAATAAATCATCTTATCTAATGATAGGATGGTTTATTTTTTTTACAATTTTCATGGTAAATTTCATTTAGAAAGATAAGTTTCTTTTAAAATAGATGCTATAGATTCTAATAATTTGATTATTTCTTAAATATACTCCTAAATAATATACTCGTAAATGAGTAATAAAATAAAAAAGAATAAATAAAAGAATAAATAAAAAAATATATAAAATAATAAAAAAGAGAGTAAAAATCAAATGGAAATATATTGAAGGAGGAAAATAAAATGTCTGAAAATCAAGTAGTATCTTTTAAAGATGAAAATGGAAAAAAAGTAGAATATCTAATTCTAGAACAAAGGTTAATATGTGGTGCAGAATATGTAGCAATGGCTCCTAAAAATGATAAAAGTCATGTTGAATTATTTAAAATTAAATTTGATAAAGACTGGAATGAAACTTTAGATTCTGTAGAGTCTGAAAAAGAGCTGAATATGTTTAAACAAGTATCTAATTTAAAATTTTAATAATATATATCTAATTTGAAATATGTACATAGAAAATATAATTTCACACTATAAAATATATTAATATAAAGATTATAATTATTTTAAAAAGATATAAATAAAGGGGGAGAGATTCAATTAATTAGGATTATTAATTGAATAATTGATTATGAGAAATTTAAAAATTATGACATTTAACTTAAAGTATGATTTTAAGGCACAGAATAATAATGAATGGAGTCAAAGATGTGCTAGAATTACAAAATTAATAAAGGAATATTCACCAGATATAATAGGAACTCAAGAAGGGCTAATTCATATGTTAAATGATATGGATAGTATATTAGATGAGTATTCATGGATTGGAGAGGATAGAGAAGGAACTGGTAAAGATGAATTTAATGCCGTATTTTTCAAAAAAGAAAAGTTTGATTTATTAGAATGGAATCAATTTTGGTTATCTAAAACTCCAAAAATTAAGGGAAGCAAAGATTTTAATAGTAGTCTTCCAAGAATATGTACAAGATTAAAAGCAAAAGATAAAATAAAGGATGTAGAGTTAGTTATATATAATACTCATCTTGATCATGAAAGTGAAATGGCAAGGGAAGAGGGAATAAAAATAATATTAAATGAGGTTAAAAAGAATTATGGAATAAAAAAATCACCATACTTAATAATGGGAGATTTTAATTGCTACTTAGAGGATAATCTTTTTAATATAATAAAAGACTCAGAAGAAGATACTATAGAATTTAATGTATGTTATGACAAAATTCAAAATAATATAATAGGTACTTTTCATGATTTTAAAGGTGGATATGATGGAGGAGTAATAGATTATATCATATATTCAAAAGAGTTCAAAATTGAAAATTTATATATAGACGATAGAGAAATAGATGGAGGATACCCATCAGATCATTATCCTGTTATATGTGAATTTAAATTAAAATAAAATATCTCCTTAAGGTTTATTTTGCCTTATTTATTTAATAATGTATAATATAAAGAGACTAAAAACTATAGGAATCTTAAGTTGGAATCTTAAGTTTTATAGTTTTTAATTTAGTTTAATTATATATCATATGTTTATTTAGGTTTTTATTTATTGAATCTTTACCTAAGGGTGGATTACTATAAATAAAGATATATGCCTTATAATAATTTGACAAAAAACATAACAGAATATTACGGAGGATAAAGATGATTTTAAACACAAGAAGAGATGGACATGTACATAGCACTTATTGTCCTCATGGAAGTGATGATAGTTTAGATATGTACATTGATACCGCATTAAAAAATGGTATTACTGAAATAACTTTTACAGAACATATGCCACTTCCTATGGAAGATCCTTCTCCAAGGAAAAATAGCGCTCTACCTATGGAGAGATTAGAAGAATATCTAAAGGGTATAGCTGAATTAAAAGAGAAGGTTAAGGATAAAATTAAGGTTAATGTAGGTTTAGAGGTAGATTATGTTGAAGGATATGAACATGAAACTAAAGCTATATTAGATAAGTATGGAAAGTATTTAGACGATGCTATTCTTTCTGTACACATAGTAAAATTTGAGGGTGAATACTATCAAATAGGAAACGGGTCAGATATGATTGGCCAATTAGTAGAAAAGATAGGTGGAATGGATAAACTCTATGATTTATACTATGAAACCATGTTAAAGTCAATTAAGAGTGATTTAGGAAAGTACAAGCCTAAACGAATAGGACATCCAACTTTAGTAAGAAAATATAAAGAAGATTTTCCAAATGAGAAATATAACATGAAACTTTTAGAAAATGTTCTTAAAGAGATGAAAAAAGGTAAATATGAGATTGATTTAAATACTTCAGGACTTAGAAGAGAAAAATGCGGAGAAGTACATCCACAAGGAATATTTTTAGATTTATGCTTAAAGTATAATATACCGATGGTTTTAGGATCAGATTCTCATAGTTCAAAATATGTGGGAGTAGAATTTGAAAAAGTTGCAAATATGATTTTCCCTGATTCAGAAGCAATGTAATTTTTAAGTTAATATTTATTTTAAATTTTAAAAAAATTATAGTTTTAAATTAACTATTATTAATATAAAACTATAAATAAAAAATCACAGATTTTAATTAAAACCTGTGATTTTTTTATTATTTACCGTAGATAATTTTCTTAGTAACGTCATTATAGAACATTGTATTTGGATAATTATCTTCAATTTCTTGAGCATATTTCTTAGCCTCAGCGCTATTACCTTCTTTATCATATAAGATAGCTAAGTTATATAAGCATTGAGGAGTGTACATAACATCTTCAGCATTTGGTTTAGCTTTATAATTATTTAAATAATCTTGGAAGTATTTAATTGCTTCTGCATTATTATCTAAGTTCTCATAAGAAGTTCCTATGAAATACATTAAGTGAGGCTTTAAGTAAGAACCATCTGAGAATGCATATGCTTTTTGAAAATCTTTAAGAGCATCCTCATATTTTTTCTCTTTAAATAAATCTGATCCTTTTAAGTATAAATCTTTAACTCCATCATTTTTCATTAACTCCTCGGCTTTATTATAAGCATCTAAAGCATCTGCTGGGACTTTATCCTTTGGAGTAGAAGTTAATATTGTATAAAGAGAAGTTATGTCTTTATCTTGAACAGCTTTATTTAATTCATCTACATTAAGTGTTTTATTTTCAGTTGATGAATTTTCGCTTGGCTTATTCTCTGTTGAATTACTAGCTTGGTCAGTACTTTCTTCAGTTGAAGTTACTTGAGTATTACCTGCATTTGTAGTTTTTATATTCTTTGTTATACCATAAGCAAGTAGTAGGACAATAGCACCTGAAACAGCTACAGCAACATACTTAACAGGTTTCTTTTTATTTGATTTTTTTGAATTTGACTTTTCATTTTTAAAGTTAGGTGTACTAATAACTCTAGGTTCATTATCATCCTTAGTTTCTTTAGCTTCCTTTATTTTTTCATTTTTAATTTCATCTTTTTTATGGAAGTCAACTTTTGTTACATTATCAAGATGTTTATTTTCAGCTTTTGGAGCTTCTTTAATTGGAGTTTCCTTAACTGATTGACTTATTTTTATATCATCGATTTTAATATCTTCTTTTGGTGTTTCTTTATTGATATTAATAACTGAAGCTTGTTCAACTTTTGAATTTTCTTTAACCTTTTCAGTCTTTTTAACTTCAGGATTAGTTTCAGGCTCTCTTTTTTCTAATTGCTTAGCATATTCTTTTTGAGCTTCTTCTTGAAGTCTAGCCTTAATTTCATCCTTCATAGTATCACTGAATATAGTACTCATTGCTAGTTTTTTCTCATCTATATTATTAAACTTTTCAAGTTTTGTTCTAGCTTCTTCATTGTTGTTGTACTCAGAGTTTATTTTCCAAGAAACAATAGCATCACTTATTCTATTAAGCTTCTCAAGAGCTCTTCCTTCTAATATAAGTGCTTCTTCATTATTATAATCTTTATCAAGTACTTTTTCACATATATCTAATGCTTCCTCATAATTTCCATTTTCATATTGAGCTAATGCTTTTTTAAGTTTTTTATCATATTTACTCATAGCCTCCTAGCTCCTCCTTTTTAAATAATTTGTATCAAACATATTTTGACAAAATAACTGATTTAAAATAAGTATCTGTCTAAATTCTAATTATACATTATCTATATAAAAGTTTACAATATATTTTTGGCAAAAGTATGTCAATGTTCTTAATTTTTTTACAAAATACTATTTTTTTGTATAAGAATACACCAAAAATAGTAAAAATAATTCGTTAAGATAGGTGATTTATCTCTGAATACATTAAAAAAATAAAAATAATTTTTGTTTTTTTTAAAAATTTAATAAAAAAACTATAAACATATTCTAAAAACTATTTATTTCAGAATATTCTAGATTATAATAAATAGTTTTAGAATAATATTTATAGCTTAAATTAAAAAAACTTAATTATTTTTATATTAAAAAATCATTATATACTGCATCAGAAGGCATTCTCCAATCACCTCTAGGTGAAAGGGATATTGAACCTACCTTTGGACCGTCTGGAAGAGCAGAACGCTTAAATTGTTGAGTAAAGAATCTTCTTATAAATTTATCTAACCATTTTTTTATGGTTTCTTCGTCATAATCGTTTTTGAAGGCTTCCTTGGCTAGCAAGAATATTCTTTCAGGACTTGAACCATGTTTTATAAAATGATATAGAAAGAAATCATGAAGTTCATATGGACCAACAATATCTTCAGTTTTTTGAGCGATTTTTCCCTCTTTATCCTTTGGTAGTAACTCTGGGCTAACAGGGGTATCTAAAATATCTAGTAATGCTTCTTTAGCATCATCTGAAATTTCATTATTAGCAAAGTAATTAACTAAGAATCTAACTAAAGTTTTAGGAATAGAGCAGTTAACAGAATACATTGACATATGATCTCCATTATAAGTACACCATCCTAAAGCTAATTCAGAAAGATCACCAGTACCTATTAATAAGCCACCTTCTTTATTTGCTATATCCATAAGTATTTGAGTTCTTTCTCTTGCTTGAACATTTTCATAAGTTACATCATGAATCTCTTTATCATGACCAATATCTTCAAAATGTTGAAGAGCAGCCTTTACTATATTTATTTCTCTAAAGTCACAATCAAGTTCTTTGCAAAGAGTTACAGCATTATTATATGTTCTGTCTGTAGTCCCGAAACCAGGCATAGTTACAGTTATTATATTTTCTCTAGGTATATTTAACATATCAAATGTTTTTACAACTACTAATAGAGCAAGAGTAGAGTCAAGGCCACCTGAAATACCTATTACGGCTCTCTTTAGATTAGTATGTTCTAATCTTTTAGCAAGAGCAGCTGCTTGTATATTTAATATCTCTTCACAACGAGCTTCCATTGCGTATTGTGATTTTGGTAAGAATGGATGTTTATCTATTTCTCTATCAAAATTATTTATTTTTGTATTCTCTAAAGTAAAAGGTATAAATCTAGGTTCATTTTGTTCATTAAAAGTAGAGTTTCTAAAGCTTATATTTTTAGTTCTTTCAGCATCTAATCTAAATAGATCAACTATACCAGTTAATAAATCATTTTCTCTTCTAAATCTATTATTTTCTTTTAATATAGTACCATTTTCAGCTATAAGCATATGGCCACTGAATAATAGATCTGTAGTTGATTCATGAACTCCAGCTGAAGAATAAATATATGCGCTCATTGTTCTAGCACTTTGATTTTGTACTAATGACTTTCTATATGAGCTCTTTGATACAAGTTCATTAGAAGCTGAAAGGTTACAAATAAGGTTAGCACCCATAAGAGCTAAATTAGAGCTAGGTGGTATAGTAACCCATAAGTCTTCGCAAATTTCAAATCCTATTTTTAAGCTTTCAAATGAGAATATTAAATCAGTTCCAAAAGGAACTTCTTTTTGAAAAGGTAAATCTAAATTTAATCCTTTAATATTGAAACCTTCTGTGAACCATCTTTTTTCATAGAACTCTGAATAGTTTGGTATGTAGCTTTTTGGAACTATACCTAAAACTTTTCCATTTAGGATTATGTATGCACAGTTATATAAAGAATATCTATATAATAAAGGAGCACCAACAGCTATTAATATATCTTTTTCTTTAGAAAAGTTAACTAAGCTTTCTATAGCTAAGTTACAATTTTCAATTAGTTTTTGGTTTGTAAATAAATCACCACAAGTGTAAGCAGATATACTTAACTCTGGAAAAACTAAAACTTTAACTTCCTCATCTATAGCATCTAAAATCATATTCTCTATTTCTTTAAGATTATATTTTATATCACTTATTTTTACTTTAGGTGAAGCTGCACCTACTTTTATGAAATCCATAGCATCATCTCCATTTATATTTTATTTTTAGTATTTCTATAGTAATAAAAGTTTATCCCATAAGGAAATATGTGTTTTTAAATAATATTTTCTTATAGTAGAAACATTTACTAAACAAACCTATATATTAAATATTAATGTGAATTCTTAATAAAATCAACTGAAGAAATATAGTATTTATTAACTCTTATAATGTTTTATAATATTATTTTAAAAAGTTAAAAATAATACTTGCAAAAATAATGTATAAACTGTATAATAAAGTAAATATTAATAAAAAGTAAATTAAATAAAGGAGGGGTATTAATGTTATGGCTTTGGGTAACAGTAATTTTAGCAGGTATAATTATAGACTATTTAAGCTCTGACGTTCTATTTGTTGGATTTTCCTTTGGGGCTCTAGGTGGGTTAGTATTAGCATTTTTAAATGCTAATGTAATATTACAATTCATACTATTTGCCATAATAACAATTTTCTTTTTCTTCTATATTTATCCTAAAATTAAGAAGAAAATAAAGTTGGATAATATAGGAACTAAAACAATGGAACAAGACTATGTAGGCAGAAAACTTATATTAGATGAAAACATAGAGGATTCAGCGTTAATTAAATTTGAGGGGATTTATTGGACATTTAAAAGTGTTAGTGGTCCTTTAAAAAAGGGGACAAAGGTCGAGATTATAGGTATAGAAGGAAATAAAATTCTAATTAAAAAATAGGAGGGGTTACAAATGGTAGCTACTGTAATTATTATAATCTTATTATTAATAGTGGTATTTGCGGCAATTTCTTCAATAAAAGTTGTAAATACAGGATATGTTTATGTATTAGAACGTTTTGGACAATTTAGTAAAATATTAGAGCCAGGTTGGCATTTAGTTATTCCTTTTGCTGACTTTGTAAGAAAAAGAATTTCAACTAAACAACAAATATTAGATATACCTCCACAGTACGTAATCACTAAGGATAATGTAAAAATTGAAATTGATAATGTTATATTCTATAAAGTATTAAACGCTAAAGATGCAGTTTATAATATAGAAGATTTTAAATCTGGTATTGTTTATTCAACTATAACAAATATGAGAAATATAGTTGGTAATATGTCTTTAGATGAAGTTTTATCAGGAAGAGATCAAATAAACTTAGAGCTTTTAACAATAATAGATACAATAACAGATGCTTATGGTATAAAAATACTTTCTGTAGAAATTAAAAATATAATGCCACCAGCTGAAATTCAAGATGCTATGGAAAAACAAATGAAGGCCGAAAGAGATAAGAGAGCTACTATATTACAAGCTGAAGGATTAAAACAAAGTGAAATAGCAAAAGCTGAAGCAGAAAAACAGGCTAAGATTTTAAGAGCAGAAGCAGAAAAAGAAGCAAATATTAGACATGCTGAAGGTTTAAAGGAATCTCAATTACTTGAAGCCGAAGGTAAAGCTAGAGCCATTGCAGAAGTTTCTAAGGCAGAAGCTGCCGCTATTGAAAGAATAAATACTGCAATAATTGAATCTGGAACTAATGAAACAGTAATAGCATTAAAGCAAGTTGAAGCATTAAAAGAAATGGCTACTAATCCAGCTAATAAGCTTATTTTGCCTAATGAAGCAGTATCTTCTCTAGGTAGCATAGCGGCTATTGCAGATATATTAAAAGAGAATAAAAAATAGTTCTGAAGAATATACTATAAATGAGTCTTTTATAAGGCTTACGTAGGAATTTGTTTTTCCCTTTACTTTTAAATTAAGTAAAGGGATTTTTTTATTTGGATATAATTAATCATAAATTAGTAATTTATATATTCATAAAAAAATGTTATCATATAAAATGTAACTTTAATGTAGAAAGAGGATTAAAATATGAGTAATTATTTTTGGTGCGATGTAAATTTAAAAAATATAGAGAATAATATAAATATAATAAAGGATTTAATCCAAGATAAAAAATTTATTGCTGTTATAAAAGGAGATGCTTATGGATTAGGAAGTAAAAAAATTGCCGAATTCATAGAAGATAAAGTTGATATAATAGCTGTAGGTAATATAGAAGAAAGTTTATGCTTAGAAAATATTAAAAAAGATATACTTATATTATCTCCTTTATGCACAAAAGAAGATTTTAAAGATGAGAGAGAAAATTTAATATTAACTTTAGACAATGAAGAGATATTAGATGATTTAAATAAAGAGACAAAAAGAAGAGTACATATATATGTAGATACAGGAATGAGCAGAATGGGAATAAAACCTGAAAGATTAGATTCGTTCATAGAGAAAATAGAGAAGGATTTCCCTAACATTGAGATTGATGGTATATATACTCATTTACATAATGCAAAGGATGTTAATTATACTTTAAATCAAGTAAATTTATTTAAATCTACTACTGAGAAATATATAGGAAAAGTAAGGGTAATACATTGTATGGCATCAAGTGCTATTGTAAATGATCAATTAAGCAAAGCATGTGATTTTACTACAGGAGCTAGAGCTGGAAATGTCCTTTATGGATATATAGGATTTAATAAAGGAATTAAGAAAACTTATGAGTACTATGCAAAACCAGTAAATACTTATAAAGTTGTAAAAGGACAAACTGTTGGTTATGGATGTCTATTTAAAGCTAATAAGGATATGGAAATAGGAATAATTGAATGTGGTAATGTACATGGATTAGGTATAAGTAGAGAAATTAAAAATAATGTTTTTTATGATATATTTAGAATGGTTTATAGAAGATTTAAGGAAAGAAGTGTAATCTTCAATAATAATATACCAGTAAAGATATTAGGAAAAGTAAATATGAATATAACTATTATATCAATGGAAAATTGTTCAAAAGATTCTGTTTTAAAGGTTGATATTTCTCCTATAATATCAGATTCAAGCATAGAAAAAAGATATATTTATTAGAAATAATTTAATAGTTTAAATTAAAAGTTTTTAGAAACATAAGACTAAACAAATTTAGTCTTATGTTTTTTTGTTTTTTGTAATATTTTAAGAATTAAAATACTACCTTTTAATATAGCCTTAAAAGAATGATACTAAATTAAATTTCTAATTTTAACTAATGCTTTAAAATAAAGAACATAATACAGAAAAAAAGTAAGGTACTAAGGATTTTAGATTTTTAAATTAATTGTTTTATGGGAGGGAGAAAGAAATCATGAAAGAAAATCTAAAATTAGGACTTATACTTTGTTTAATAACTTCATTTGCTGGTATATTTTTAGGCTTTGCTAATGAATTTACCAAAGAGGTTATTGCTCAAAATTCAAAGTTAAGTGCAGAAGATTTAAAGGAAATATTACCTAGCGCAAATAAAATAGAAGATTTTGCTTTTGAAAAAAAGGAAGATTCAACCATATCGGAAGTTTTTGAAGCAAAAGGAGACTCAGGAAGTGTGGGATATGTTATAAAGGTCTCTCCAAAAGGTTTTAATGGTGCAATAGATATGGTTGTAGCTATTGATAATGAAGGCGGGATTAGTGGAGTTAAAATTTTATCACAATCAGAAACTCCAGGATTAGGTGCAAAAGTAGAAGAGACTATCTTTACTGATAAATTTAAAGGGTTAACAATTGAAGATAAAATTAAAACAGTTAAAACCGCTCCAAGCAATGAGGGAGAAATTCAAGGAATAACAGGGGCTACAATATCATCAAATGCAGTGCTAAGTGGAATTAATGATTCTATAAATTTTTATAAAGGAAATATTTTAGGAGAAGATTTATCACAAGAAAAGGCTTTAAATTTAGCAAATATTAATTTAGAAGGAACTTCTAAAGAATTAGCTATTGAGTTAGAAGAAGGAATAGAAAAAGTTCATATAGTATCTAATGATGAAAAAGAAATTGGATATGCAATTGAGGGAAGTCATGTTGGAATGTATGATGATAAACCAATAAAGTTTGCTGTTGGAATTTCTAATGGGGGAATAGTTACAGGAGTACAAATAATAGATCATAAAGAAACTGCTGGCCTTGGAGATTCAATAGAGGATGAAAATTTCTTAAATGGATTTATAGGAATTTCTTCTTTAGATAAGCATTCAGTTAAAGAAAATACAGCAGAGATTGATGTAAGTTCCTATGGAGAAGTAATAAATGTTGATTCCGTAAGTGGAGCAACAAAAAGTTCCATGGCTATTATAAAAGGAGTTACAAATGTAATTAACTTTTATAATAATAATCTTAATTAATTAGGGAGGGATATTTTTGAAGGTTTTATTTGAAAGATTAAAAAATGGTATAGTTACTGAAAACCCTATATTTGTTCAGGTATTAGCTATGTGTCCAACCCTTGCTGTTACTTCAAGTGTTGAAAACGCTATAGGTATGGGAATTGCTTCAACTGTTGTTTTGATTTTTTCCAATATGATAATTTCAGCTTTAAGAAAGTTAATACCAAGTAAAATAAGAATTCCAGCATATATAGTTATAATAGCTTCCTTTGTTACAATAGTTGATATGTTAATGAATGCCTATGTTCAATCGTTATACAAATCCTTAGGGATTTTTATACCACTTATAGTTGTTAACTGTGTTATTTTAGGGCGTGCAGAGGCTTATGCTTCTAAAAATCCAATAATACCATCAATTTTTGATGCTGTTGGAATGGGAATAGGATTTATAATAGCTTTATTTTCCATAGGTACTTTTAGAGAGATATTAGGAGCAGGAACATTCTTAGGAATGAGCATTATGCCACAGGGATTTAAACCAGCTACTATTATGATATTAGCACCTGGAGCATTCTTAACATTAGGTGCCTTAATGACATTTTTAAATTATAGAAATATAAATAAGGCAAAAAAAGAAGGAAAGAAAGCTAAATGTTTGGAACATAATTGTAGTACTTGTTCTGGATGTGGCAAAAATTCTTGATAAAAATATAGGAATTAGGGGTGAGTAGTATGGAATTATTACTAATTTTTATTGGTGCTATGCTTGTTAATAATTTTGTTTTATCTAAGTTTTTAGGTATATGTTCATTTATAGGAGTATCAAAAAAGAAGGAAGCTGCAATTGGAATGGGCCTTGCTGTTACCTTTGTAATGGTGCTTGCTAGTATAATATCTTGGCTTGTTTATAATTTAGTTTTAGATAAATTAAATATAACATATTTAAAAACTATAGTTTTTGTACTTGTTATTGCTTCTTTAGTTCAATTTGTTGAAATGGTTGTAAAAAAATATAGTCCTAGTTTATATAAAGCATTAGGAATATTTTTACCTTTAATAACTACAAACTGTGCGGTTTTAGGTATGGCTGTTACAAATGTTGAAGAAGGATATACATTAATTCAGTCTATAGTCCATGCTTTAGGTGCTGCTAGTGGATTTATGCTTGCTATAGTTTTAATGTCCTTTTTAAGAGAAAGAATAGATAATAATGAAGAAATACATCCTTATTTTAAAGGATTACCAATAACTCTTTTTACAGCAGCACTTATGTCTATAGCATTTTTAGGATTTCAAGGACTTATATAAATTAGGAGGATTTTAAAATGGATTTTTCAAGTATATTATTTTCTATTTTAATTTTAGGTATATTAGGTCTTTTATTTGGAATTCTTTTAGGGTTTGCTTCAAAAAAATTTGAGGTTAAAGTTGATGAAAGAATTCCTAAAATAAGAGAAATTTTACCTGGTGCTAACTGTGGTGGATGTGGTTACCCAGGATGTGATGCCTATGCTACTGCTGTAGTTGAAGAGGGAGCTGATATTACATTATGTGGTGTTGGAGGAGCAAATGTATCTAAACAGATTGGAGAAATTTTAGGAGTAAAAGTTAAAGCTGTAGAAAAGAAGGTTGCCTTTGTAAAATGTATGGGAGATTGTAATAAAAAGAAAGTTAAATTAAACATACCTACAGATAAAGGTTGTGATGAAGCTAAAGTATTCTTGGAAAGTAAAGAAAATGAAGGGTGTAAATATGGATGCTTTGGTCTAGGAAGTTGTAAAGATGCTTGTAAGTTTGGAGCTATAAGTATTATTAATGGTATAGCACAGATTGATTCTTCAAAATGTGTAGCATGTAAAGCATGTGTTAAAGCCTGTCCACAAAATCTTATTGATATAATAAAAGATGATCAAAAAGTAGTTGTTAAATGTAATTCTAATGATATTGGAAAAGTAGTAAATCAAAATTGTACTGTAGGATGTATTGGATGTAAAATATGTGAAAAAAATTGTCCAAATGAAGCTATAAAGGTTGAAAATTCATTAGCAACTATTAATTATGAAAAATGTAATTCCTGTGGAGTATGTGCATCAAAATGTCCTAAGAAAACGATAAATTTAAGATAAAATTGAGATTAAATAATAAAGAAAAACTTGAAAACACTTGAAAAAAAATAAAAAAACTTTAAAATTAGTGTTAAGTTCTATTTAGGAGGGTTAATATGATTAGCAAAAGAGAAGATTATATTTCATGGGATGAGTATTTTATGGGAGTTGCATTAATTAGTGCTAAAAGAAGTAAGGATCCAAACACTCAAGTTGGAGCTTGTATAGTAGATAGTGATAATAAAATAGTCGGAATTGGGTATAATGGTTTTCCTAAAGGATGTTCAGATGATGAACTACCTTGGAATAATACTGGAGAGTTTTTAGAAACAAAATACCCATATGCATGTCATGCTGAACTTAATGCTATTTTAAATAGTACAGGTAAAAATGTTAAAAACTGTAGAGTATATGCAACATTATTTCCTTGTAATGAATGTGCTAAAGCTATAATTCAATCTGGAATAAATGAGGTAATATATTTATCAGATAAGTATAAGGACACTGACATTGTTAAAGCATCTAAGCTCATGTTTGACAAAGCCAATGTAAAATATAGGTATTTAGGTAGTAAAAGAGAAAATTTATTAATATCATTTAGACCTGAAGATGTTTAACATAAATAAAGCCTATAGGAAATATCCTATAGGTTTTATTTGCTTAAAAAATAGAAGAGTTGACAATTCTTATTGAGTATAGTATATTTTGAATATCAAAATATTTGATTTGACATTCAAAATGTTTGAATTTTATATCTAATAATTTTGAAGTAAGGGAGCGATTTTAGGATGAGGGAAAGTGAGTTAGTACTAAATAATATTTTAGTAAAATTATTTAATAATATTTTGAGAATAGAGGAATTTGCGTTAAAAAGTTCACCTTTTAACGATTTATCAATAACAGAAAACCATACTATAGAGGCTATAGGAGTAGGGAAAGCAAGAACAATGTCTGAAGTGGCATTAGATTTAAATATTACTGTAGGAACTTTAACAACTGCTATAAACAAGCTAATAAAAAAGGGATATGTTAATAGAAGAAGAATAGAAGAAGATAGAAGAGTTGTTATGATAGAGCTTACAGAAAAGGGAACTTTAGCTTATAAAGTACATGAGAAATTTCATGAAGAAATGATAGATCATGTTCTAGAAGAACTAGGTGTTCAGGAGGAGGAAGTCTTAATAAGTTCTTTAGGGAAGCTAGATAAGTTCTTCGAAAAGAAACTAGAACTTATAAAATCAAAGGAGATTTAATATGAAAAATGCTAAAATGATAGGATTTGGCTTGTACACACCTAAAAATTTAATAGAAAATGAAAGATTACAAGAATTTTTAGATACTAGTGATGAATGGATTAGAACAAGAACTGGAATAGAGAGAAGATATATTTCACTAGAAGAAAATACATCTGATTTAGCAGTAGAGGCTGGAAAAGTGGCTTTAGCTAAAGCAGGCCTAAGTGCAGAGGATATAGATGTTATAATCTTAGCTACTGTAACTCCAGATAATTTTACTCCATCTACAGCATGTATAGTACAAGATAAATTAGGAGCTAAAAATGCATGGGCTTTTGATATAAACGCAGCATGCACTGGGTTTATATATGCACTTAAGATGGGAAGATCACTAATAAAATCAGGAGAAGCTAAAAATGCATTGATAATAGGCGCTGAAACTTTATCAAAGGCACTTAACTGGGAAGATAGAGGAAGTTGTGTATTATTTGGTGATGGTGCTGGAGCTACTGTTATTACAGCTACTGAAGAAGATTGTGGAATAAGATGTGTTAATGTAAAATCAGATGGAACGAAAGGTGATTCGCTTGTCATTGAAGCACTGCCATTAAATAGTCCATTTAAAAATGAAAAGAAGGTTTCTGAAAATTACATAAGCATGAATGGAAGAGAAATATTTAAATTTGCTACAAAAGTAATGGAAGAAAGTATAGTTGAAATTTTAGAAAATGAAAATATTAAGATAGATGAAATTGATGCTATAATTCCTCACCAAGCAAATCTAAGAATTATAG
Organism: Clostridium sp. LIBA-8841; assembly: GCF_057782475.1. Lineage (NCBI taxonomy): Bacteria > Bacillati > Bacillota > Clostridia > Eubacteriales > Clostridiaceae > Clostridium > Clostridium sp. LIBA-8841. The sequence goes on from NZ_CM173488.1 coordinate 1,929,082, forward strand.
ATTACGTAGGTAAAAGATTAGGAATACCAACTGAAAAATTTATAATAAACCTAAAAAATTATGGTAATACATCTGGTGCAAGTATTCCAATAGCACTTTGTGAGGCTGTAGATGAAGGAAAAGTAAAAAGAGGAGACAACATAATAATGGTTGGATTCGGTGGTGGTCTTACTTGGGGAGCTACTTTAGTTAAATTATAAAATTTCAAAAAACAAAATCTAGAAAATAATATTATATAAGAATATAATTATAAATATATCAATTTTTAATCCGTTATGTTTTAGGAGGTATTTTAATGGCTAAACTAGGATTTTTATTTGCAGGGCAAGGCGCTCAATATGTAGGTATGGGAAAAGAGTTCTTTGATAAATTTGAAGAGAGTAAAGAGATATTTAAAATAAGTAGTAATGCTTTAGGATTAGATATGGAAGAATTATGTTTTAATGATCCAGATGGATTATTAAATAAAACAGAATTTACTCAACCTGCAATAGTAACAACAAACATGGCTATATTAACAGCTTTAGACAAATTAGGAATTAAGTCAGATATAAGTTGTGGATTAAGTCTAGGAGAATATTCTGCACTTATTCATAGTGGTGCCATTAACTTTGAGGATGGAGTTAAGCTTGTTAAAAAAAGAGGTAAGTTTATGCAAGAAGCTGTTGCCGAAGGCATTGGGGGTATGGTTGCAGTTTTAAGAATGACACCTGAGCAAGTTGACGAAATAATAGAGAAAAGTTCTGAATATGGAGTAGTTGAAGGTGCAAACTATAACTCACCTGGTCAAATTGTTATATCTGGAGAATTAAAAGCTCTAGATAAAGCTATGGAATTCATAAAAGAAGCCGGTGGAAGAGCCGTAAAATTACCAGTTTCAGCTCCTTTTCATTGTTCAATGTTACAACCAGCAGCTGAAAAGTTAGAAGAAGAATTAAAGAAAATCTCAATAAATGAACTTAATGGTGTTGTTATGTCAAACGTTAAAGGCGAGGCTTACTCAGAAGATGATGACATAATAGAACTTTTAACTTCTCAAGTTAAAAAATCTGTTTTATTCGTAAATGATATAGAAAAGATGCTTGAAAATGGTGTTGATACTTTTATAGAAATAGGACCAGGTAAAGCCTTAAGTGGTTTTGTGAAGAAAATAAATAAAAATGTTACTGTACTTAACGTTGAAGATTTAAATTCATTAGAAAAAACATTATCAAAATTAAAAGATATGGAGGTACTTTAATCTATGTTAAAAGATAAAGTAGCAGTAGTAACTGGTGGAACAAGAGGTATTGGAAGAGCGATTGCTTTAAAATTAGCAGATAATGGAGCAAATATAGTTATAAATTATAGAAATTCCGATAAGGAAGCAGAAGAATTAAAAGCTATTTTAGAAGAAAAAGGTGTAAAAGTTCTTACTGTAAAATGTGATATAAGTAATTTTGAAGACTCTAAAAAACTTATTGATAAGTGTAAAGAAGAATTTGGAAAAATAGATATTCTTATAAATAATGCTGGTATAACAAAAGATACATTAATTATGAGAATGAAAGAAGAAGATTTTGATAGTGTAATAGATGTTAATCTAAAAGGAACATTTAATTGTGCTAAACATGCTTCTGCCATAATGTTGAAACAAAAGTTTGGTAAAATTATAAATATGACATCTGTTGTTGGAATAACAGGTAATGCTGGTCAATCTAACTATGCAGCATCAAAAGCTGGAGTTATAGGACTAACTAAGTCATTAGCTAGAGAGTTAGGAAGTAGAGGAATAACTGTTAATGCAGTAGCTCCTGGATTTATAAATACAGATATGACATCAGTTTTATCTGATAAAGTTAAAGAAGAGGCTATTAAAAATATTCCTTTAAAGAAATTAGGGAATCCTGAAGATATTGCTAATTTAGTAGGATTTTTAGCATCAGATGCAGCAAATTATATAACAGGTCAAGTCATAAATGTAGACGGCGGAATGGTAATGTAGGAGGATTTATTATTATGGAAAACAGAGTTGTTATAACGGGAATGGGAGCAGTTACCCCAATCGGAAATAATGTAAATGAATTTTGGACGAATGCTAAAAATGGTGTTTGTGGAATAGATGAAATAACTTTATTTGATACTACTGATTATAAGGTTAAAATAGCAGGAGAAGTTAAAAACTTTAATGTAGAAGAGTTTATTGATAAGAAAGAAGCTAAGCGTTTAGATAGATTTACTCATTTTGCTCTTGTTGCTACAGAAGAAGCTATGAAAGATGCTAAGTTAGATTTAAGTAGTGATAATGTAGATCCAAATAGAGTTGGAGTTATTGTTGGATCTGGAATAGGAGGATATGCTACTTTAGAAGCTCAGTTTGATGTTTTATTAAACAGAGGACCAGCTAGAGTTTCTCCATTTGCAATTCCTGCTGGAATAATAAATTTAGTGGCTGGAAACATAGCTATTAAATATGGTGCAAAAGGAGTATGTGAATCATTAGTTACAGCTTGCGCAACAGGGGTAAGTTCTATAGGAGCTGCTTATAGAAGTATAAAACATGGATATTCTGATATAGTTATATCAGGAGGATCAGAGGCAGCTATAACAAGAGCTGCAATCGCAGGTTTCACTAATCTTAAGGCATTAAATACTAATAACGAGCCAGAGAGAGCTTCAATTCCATTTGATAAGGAAAGAGCTGGATTTGTTATGGGAGAGGGTGCTGGAATATTAATTTTAGAAAGCTTAGAAAGCGCTCAGAAAAGAGGAGCTAAAATCTATGGAGAAATCATAGGATATGGTGCAACTTGTGATGCATATCATATAACTTCACCTGATCCAGAGGGAGAAGGAGCTAAAAGAGCTATTGAAGCTGCTATTGAAGAAGGTAAAATAAATAAAGATGAAGTTTCATATGTAAACGCACATGGAACAAGTACTCCTTTAAATGATAAGTTTGAAACTTTAGCTATTAAAGGATGCTTTGGGGAACAAGCTTATAAGATTCCTGTTTCATCAACAAAATCAATGACAGGTCATCTTCTAGGTGCTGCTGGAGCTATAGAATCTGTAATTTGTATAAAAGCCCTAGAAGAAGGATTTATACCTCCAACAATAGGCTTTAAAGTTCCAGATGAAGAATGTGACTTAGATTATGTTGTAAATGAAGGTAGAGAAGCAGATTTAAAATATGTAATAAATAATGCACTAGGTTTTGGTGGTCATAACGCATCATTATTATTTAAAAAATGGGATTAGGAGTTGAAACAATGAACCTTAATGATATTAAAGAGCTTATAGATAAAATAGATTCTTCTAACATTTCTTATTTCGAAGTTAAGATAGATAACTCATATATAAAAATGGATAAATCACTAATTAGAAACTTAACAGAAGAAAGTAAGTCTTCAAACGTAGAAGTTAATGAAATAACCGAAGTAAAAGAAACAAAAGTAGAATCAGTTTCAAAATTAGAGGAAACTGTATTAGAAAATGTTCAAGAAGTTGTAGCTGATGAGGAATTATATGTAGTTACTTCACCAATGGTAGGTACATTCTATGAATCATCTGGTGTTGGTGAAAAAAGTTATGTTTCTATTGGAAGTAAAATTGCTCCAGGAGATATTTTATGTATAGTTGAAGCTATGAAACTTATGAACGAAATTGAAAGTGAAGTGTCTGGAGAAATTGTTGAGGTACTAGTTGAAAACGGAAATATGGTTGAATACGATCAGCCGTTATTTAAAGTTAGGAGAGCATAATTATGATGAATATAAATGAAATTAAGGAAATTCTTCCTCATAGATATCCTTTTTTACTTGTTGATAAAGTAGAGGAAATAACAGAAAATAAAGTTGTTGCATATAAAAATGTAACTATAAACGAACCTTTCTTCCAAGGACATTTCCCAGACTATCCAGTGATGCCAGGAGTATTAATAGTAGAAGCATTAGCACAAACTGGAGCAGTGGCAATGTTAAGCAAAGAAGAATTTAAAGGAAAAACTCCTTTCTTTGCGGGAATAGATAAGCTTAGATTTAAGAAGCAAGTTTTACCTGGAGATACCTTAAGATTAGAAGTTGAAATAATAAAACTTAGAGGAAGCATCGGATTTGGTAAAGCTACAGCTACTGTTGATGGAAAAATCGCTTGTTCTGGAGAAATTATGTTTGCAATAGGTTAGGTGATTAGAGTATGTTTAAAAAAATATTAATAGCAAATAGAGGTGAAATAGCTGTTAGAATAATAAGAGCTTGTAGAGAATTAGGAATTCTTACAGTTGCTGTTTATTCTGAGATAGATAGAGATGCACTGCATGTACAATTAGCTGATGAAGCCGTGTGTATAGGACCATGGAATTCTAAAGAAAGTTACTTAAATATTCAAAATATACTAAGTGCTTGTGTTTTAACTGGTGCTGAAGCTATCCATCCTGGATTTGGTTTTTTATCTGAAAATCCAAGATTTGCTAAAATGTGTGAAGAGTGTAATATAGAGTTTATAGGTCCTAATTGGAGATCTATAGAACTTATGGGTAACAAAGCTATGGCAAGAGAAATAATGAAGAAAGCTGATGTTCCTGTTGTACCTGGATATGAAGGAGAAATTGAAAGTCCAGAGTTTGCTTTAGAGATAGCAAAAAAAATAGGTTTTCCTGTAATAGTAAAAGCTTCTGCTGGTGGTGGTGGAAAAGGAATAAGAATAGTCTATAAAGAAGAAGATTTTATTTCAAACTACAACACAGCAAAATCAGAGGCTCGAACAAACTTTGGAGATGATAAAATCTACATTGAAAGATTTGTTGAGAAACCTAAACATATAGAAGTACAGTTATTATGCGATAAACATGGAAATGCTGTTTACCTTTTTGAAAGAGATTGTTCAGTCCAAAGAAAAAATCAGAAGATTTTAGAGGAAGCTCCTTCAGCAATTTTAACTGATGAACAAAGAGCTAAGCTTGGAGAGATAGCTGTTAGAGCTGCAAAAGCTGTAAATTATCATAATGTTGGAACAATTGAGTTTTTATTAGATAAAACAGGTGAGTTCTATTTCATGGAAATGAATACTAGAATACAGGTTGAACATCCAATAACTGAAATGATAACAGGTATTGATCTTGTTAAAGAACAAATAAAAGTTGCTGCTGGTAAAGAATTAGAAGTAACTCAAGATGATTTAAAAATAAATGGCCACTCTATAGAATGTAGAATAAATGCCGAGGACCCAAGCAAAAACTTTATGCCATGTCCTGGATTAATAAAAGATGTTAATTTCCCAGGTGGCTTTGGAGTTCGTTTAGATACAGCTATTTATTCAGGATATAAGATTCCTCATTGTTATGATTCAATGATTGGGAAATTAATAGTTCATGGCAAAGATAGAGAAGAAGCAATTTCTAAAATGAAAAGAGCTTTAGATGAGTTTGCTATTGATGGTATAACAAGTAACATAGACTATCACTTTTTAATATTAGATCATGAAGATTTTAAAAATGGTACTTATAATACTTCATTTTTAGCTGAAAAGTTGGTGAATAAGTATGATTAAGAATTTATTAAACAAAAGAAAATATATAATGGTTAGTTCAGTAGAATTAAATGATGCTGAGGTAGGTCCAGAAGAAAAACCTAATATACCATCTGGTATGTGGAGTAAGTGTGAAAAGTGTGCAAAAATACTATATACTGAAGATTTAAAAGAGAATTTTAATGTGTGTCCTAGTTGCGGGCATCACTTTAAAATAGGTGCATATGAAAGAATTGAATACTTAACAGATAAAAATAGTTTTGTTGAATTTAATAAGAAAGTCGTTGGAAGAAACCCATTAGACTTTAAAGGATATGAAGAAAAAATTAAGGGCTATCAAAAGAAAAGCAATGTTGTTGAAGGAGTTGTAACTGGAGAAGCTCTTATTGCTAACAGAAAAGTCGTTCTTTGTGTAATGGATTCTAATTTCATGATGGGAAGCATGGGAACAGCTGTTGGTGAAAAAATAACAAGAGCTGTTGAATATGCAACTAAAAACAGACTTCCTTTAATAATATTTACTTGCTCTGGTGGAGCAAGAATGCAAGAGGGTATTTACTCTCTTATGCAAATGGCAAAAGTTAGTGGTGCTATTTATAGACACAATCAAGAGAACTTATTATATATTACAGTATTAACTAATCCTACTACAGGTGGGGTAACTGCTAGCTTTGCTATGGAAGGCGATATTATATTAAGTGAGCCTGGATGTTTAGTTGGTTTCGCTGGTAGAAGAGTAATAGAAGGTACTATAAATGAAAAACTACCTGATGATTTCCAAACAGCAGAATTCTTACTACAAAAAGGATTTATTGATAAAATAGTAGAAAGAAAAGATTTAAAACAGGTATTAACTTCTCTTTTAAGAATGCATGAGGTGGATTATGAGTAGAGAATTAATAAGAACGGCAGATGCATGGAGTAAAGTAAAAATAGCTAGAGATCCTAATCGTCCTAATGCGAAATTTTATATAGATGAAATATTTGATGAATTCATCGAATTACATGGAGATAGAAATTTTGGTGATGATAAGGCAATAATAGGTGGAATAGCTCTTCTAAATAATTTAAGTTTTACTGTTGTAGGTATATGTAAGGGAGAAAATACTAAAGAAAATATAAGAAGAAACTTTGGTATGCCTCATCCAGAAGGATATAGAAAAGCATTAAGACTTATGAAACAAGCAGAAAAATTTAAAAGACCAATAATTTGTTTTGTTGATACTCCTGGAGCTTTTTGTGGAATAGGGGCTGAAGAAAGAGGGCAAGGGCAAGCTATAGCTCAAAACCTAGTTGAACTTATGGGATTAAAGGTTCCAGTAATATCAATAGTTATTGGAGAAGGTGGCAGTGGTGGTGCCTTAGCATTAGCTGTTGCTGATAGAGTATTCATGTTAGAACACTCAGTTTATTCAGTATTATCTCCAGAAGGTTTTGCATCTATATTATGGAAGGATGCATCCAGAGCAGAAGAGGCTGCTAATGTAATGAAAATAACTGCACAGGACTTAAAAAGTTTTAATATAATAGATAAAATAATAAAAGAGCCTAGAGGGGGCGCTCATAAGAACCCTGCTAAGACAGCTCAAAATATTAAAAAGACACTTCTAGAAACATTGTCTGAAATGAAAGGTACAAATTTAGATACCTTATTAAACGAAAGATATAACAAATATAGAAATATAGAAAATAATCTATAGGATATATTTTATATAAAATGAAACACATGAGTTTTATTTAAACTCATGTGTTTTTTATTAGATAATATTTAAAATAGAGATTAAGTTGTAAGCATCTTTATTAATATATCTATTATTGATTTATTTTTCTTTAAAGCATCCACATAGTCAGCTACGTGAAGTTTATAGTATTCTTTACCTTCATCTGTTATTCTATACATCTTTTTTGTTCTTTTATTTATAAAGTCATCACCTATCCAGTAACTTGTAACTAATCCTTTTTGCTCTAAGTCGTAAAGTGTATCATAGATTGTACTAGATGATACTGGAAATGGAAGGGGAGAACTAGAAAATTCATCTTTAAAAGCTTCTAGAACTTTATTTCCGAAAACTTCATGTCCTTTTGAAAGTTCTTTTAATACATAAAAAGAATATAACTGTTTTGCATTTATAATATTTCTTGGTGCAACCATACGAGTTCTTTTATTCAAAAAACCTCACCTCCAAATTTTACATTTTATATTATAAGTATAACTCAAATTATTACATAAAGTAATTAACAATTTATAATTTCTTGAATATACTATATTATACAAAAGAAGTGAGGTGAACTATTATGTCAAGAAGGTGTCGTTGTAGAAGAGATTGTTGTTGTTGTTGCAGAAGAGATTGTTGTTGCAGAAGAGGTTGTGGTGGCTTTGGAAGTTGCGGCGGATTCGGTGGATTTGGCGGATGCAATGGATTTGGTAATTGTGGATGCGGATTTCCTCTAATTTTACTTCTTCTACTAGGCTGTGGTGGATGCGGTGGCTTTGGCTTCAATCGTGGATGCTTCTTTTAATTAGTATTCTATATAATAACAGCATAGATTGGTTATATAAGGTAGGAGAATTTCTCCTATCTTATAATTTTTCATAAGTTTCTTTTAGTAATAAGGCATCTTTCTCTAAAAGTGGACTTTCACAAATTATACAACCTTTTACTTTATAATCTTTAAGTGCTCTTAAACATTCAACATAGTTAAAATCACTTTCTAAAAATGGCAAGTGATTTCTTTCTCCTTTTGCAGTGTAATGTATTCCAGACATATGAATATGTAAATCTTCTAAAGCTTCATTGCCTAAATTTTCTTTTATATATTCTAAGATTTCTGCAAAATCTTTATATTCCTTTAGAGCACCAATTCCTCTTGCATGAATATGAGAAAAATCGATACATAGTTTACAAGATGGAACTTCTTTACATATATCAACTAATTCTTGTAAATTTCCAAATTGAGTTCCTTTTCCTGTAGTTTCTAATCTATAATCAACACCTTCATAAGGAAGTTTCTTTAAATTCTTCTTTATTTCTTCTAAAGTATCTTCTTTTGAAGATTTTAAATAAAATCCTGGATGGAATACTAAACTTCTACCTCCGACGCTTTTTAGAGCTTCAGCTCCTTTAAGTATTCTTTCAATAGATTTCTCTTTCTTTTCCTCTTCTTCAGCATTTAAATTTATAAAATAAGAACCATGGGCTGAAAGATAAAAATCATTTTTTTCTTTAACTTCTATTATTTTATCCTTATTCTTGGCTGTAACATTGACAGATCTAACAAAAGGAAGTTCCATAGCATCTAGTCCTATTTCTTTTAAATATTCAATTCCTGTTGCATAGTTGAATTTCTGGCCTTCTTCACCGTTTGGTAAACCTGAAATTCCAAATAAAAGTTTTTTCATTTTATCACCTCTTTTTAAAGTATAGCAAAACACTAGGAATTATTCAATAGAAAGTAATTATTATTTAATATGAATTATATTCTATCAATTTTCTTAATATATAGATATATTTTCCGTTTTTTTAAAGAAAAAATGCAATAATTCGAAATAAATATTGCATTTTGCCCTATAGTTATTTAAAATTATTAGTAGAAACTATAGATGGAGTGTGTAAAATGGAAGAAAGATTGCAAAAATACATGGCAAGGTGTGGAGTAGCATCAAGAAGAAAGTGCGAAGAAATTATTTGCAGTGGTAAAGTAAAGGTTAATGACATTGTTGTTGATTCACTTGGTACAAAAGTTAATCCTTCAATAGATGTTATTAGCGTTAATAATAAAGTAATAAGTCCTGAAGAAAATAAAGTATATATAATGTTAAATAAACCAGAAGGATATGTAACAACAAATAAGGATGAAAAAAATAGGAAGACTATTTTAGATATAGTGAAAGTAAATGAAAGAATTTATCCAATAGGACGTCTTGACTATGATAGTTCTGGTTTACTTTTATTAACTAATGATGGAGATGTATATAATAAGATAATACATCCAAGGGTTAATTTAAATAAGGAGTATGTTTCTCTAGTAAAAGGAATTTTTACAGAAGACGAAATGAATAGATTCAGAAAAGGTGTGGATATAGGCGACTATAAGACAGCAGAATGTGAAATAGAACTATTAGAAAAATATTCTAATAGTTGTAAAGTTAAAATAATAATTCACGAAGGTAAAAATAGACAGATAAGAAGAATGTGTGCAGCGTTTAATCATGAAGTTGTTTCTTTAAAAAGAGAAGCTATTGGAAAATTAACTTTAAAGAATTTAAAGAAAGGAGAATGGAGATATTTAAGTAATTCAGAAATTGATTATATAAAATCTCTATAATCTATATGTTTAAATATGTAACTGACGTAAGCAATATATATCATAATATAATAACTTCTTTCATAGAAGAGAAAAATGTAGCAATAGATGCTACATTAGGAAATGGCCATGATTGTGATTTTTTGAGTAAATTATTTAAAAAAGTATATGCCTTTGATATACAAGAAGAAGCTATAAATTCATATAAATCAAAAAACAAAGAAAATGTAGAAGAAATTTTAGATTCACATGAAAACTTTGAACATTATATAAAAGAAGAGAGTGTTGATTGTATAGTTTATAATTTAGGATATCTTCCAGGTAATAATAAGGAAGTTACTACGATTGCACATAGTACTTTAAAAAGTATAAAAATTGGACTAGATTTATTAGGTGCAAATGGTTTAATGATAATAGCACTTTATAGTGGGCATGAAGAAGGGAAAATCGAAAAAGAAGCTGTACTTGATTTTACAAGTAGTTTGCCTAAGAATAAATATGGTGTTTTACATACAGAGTTTACTAATAGAGCTAAGAAGGCACCTTCTTTAGTTGTAATTGAAAAGAAGTTTAAATAAGATTTTAATATGATAAAGAGAGGATTTTTAAAATGGAAAGTCAAGATTTAATGAGATTAATTCAAGTTAAGTTTCCAAAGCTTAGTAAAGGACAAAAGCTTATAGCTGAATATATATTAAAAAACTATGATAAGGCTGCATTTATGACTGCTGCTAAATTAGGAAATAATGTTGGAGTAAGTGAATCAACAGTTGTTAGATTTGCCACAGAACTTGGATTCTCAGGTTATCCAAAGCTACAAAAGGCACTTCAAGAATTAATAAAAAATAAATTAACTTCAGTACAAAGATTAGAATTATCTAATGACTTCATAAGTGAAGAAAATGCCTTAAAAGGTGTTTTAAAGGCTGATATAGAGAATATAAGAGCAACATTAGAAAAAATAAACCATAAAACTTTTGATGAGGTTGTAAATGAAATATTCAAGGCTAAAAGAATATATATAATAGGTCTTAGAAGCTCTACTGCACTTGCAGAATTTTTAGGATTCTATTTAAATTTAATATTAGATAATGTAAGAGTAGTTTCTAATGGGATAAGTGATACTTTCGAACAAATGCTTAACTTAGGGGAAGGAGACTTAGTTATAGGAATAGGATTCCCAAGATATGCATTAAAAACAATAGATGCTTTAGAATTTGCTAAAACTAGAAATGCTAAAATAGTTTCTATTACAGATAGCTTAATTTCTCCTTTAGCATCTCAATCAAATCATACACTTATAGCACAGAGTAACATGGCCTCATTTGTAGATTCATTAGTAGCTCCTTTAAGTGTAATAAACGCTTTAATAATAGCTGTTGGAATAAGAGAAAAAGAAAAAATAACATCAACATTTAGTGAGTTAGAAAAGATATGGAAAGATTATAATGTCTACTCATATAATAAAAATAACATAGAACCTTAGAATAAAAGCTGTATAAGGATATAATAAAAAAAATATAAATATATTTGAGAGTTAATTTGTAAGTTGAAAATTTATAAAAGCTATTCTCTTATATAATTTATAAGTTTTTATAAATTATATCTTTGTATAGCTTAAATTTTCGAATTTACATAGAATACCAAGTAAATGCATTTGTTGACAAATGTATTTAAGAAAGTTTATTATTAGTTTGACTCAATTAGATTAAGGAGCTGATAAATTGGCTAAAGTAATAGTTATAGGCGCTGGTCCTGCAGGAATGATGGCAGCGATATCTGCAGCAGAAAATCATGAAGTTACTCTTTTAGAAGGTAATGAAAGATTAGGTAAAAAGTTATTTATTACTGGAAAAGGAAGATGTAATGTAACAAATGCAAAAGACATAAGTGAGTTTTTTGACTATATACCAGGAAACCCACATTTTTTATATAGTGCATTATATACATATACTAATATTGATGTAATGAATTTCTTTGAAAATGCTGGAGTTAAATTAAAGGTAGAGAGAGGATCTAGAGTTTTCCCAAATTCAGATAAATCTTCAGATATTATAAGTGGGTTATCAAAGAGTTTAGATGAAGCTGGAGTAAATGTTAGATTACATAGCAAAGTAAAGGATGTTATATTTAATAATAATAAAATAGAGGCCGTTATTTTAGAAAGTGGTGCAAAGATTAAAGGTGACTACTTTATAATAACAACAGGAGGTAAGTCATATCCTCTTACTGGTTCAACTGGCATAGGTTTTGACTTAGCAAAGAAGATGGGACACACAATAGTGGAACCTAAACCATCATTAGTACCTATAGAAATTGAAGAGGCTTGGGTTCGTGAATTACAGGGCCTATCTCTTAGAAATATAGAACTTAAGATAAAGAACAAAAAGAATTCTAAGGTTGTTTATAGCGGCCAAGGAGAGATGCTATTTACTCACTTTGGAATATCAGGTCCTCTTGTCTTAAGTGGTAGTAGATTCATAAAAGATGGTGAGAAGTTTGAAGTTTCTCTTGATTTAAAGCCAGCTTTAGATGAGAAACAGCTTGATTTAAGATTACAAAAGGATTTTAAGAAGAACTTAAATAAAGATTTCAAGAATTCTTTAGATGAACTTCTTCCCAAGAAGCTAATACCTGTGATTATAGAGTTATCTGGTATAGATGAAAATAAAAAGATTAATTCCATCACTAAAGAAGAAAGAAGAACATTATTAAATCTATTAAAAAATCTAACATTCTCAGTTAAAGGATTAAGAGATATAGCTGAGGCCATTGTTACAGCTGGAGGGGTTTCAACTAAAGAAATTGACCCTTCAACTATGCAATCAAAGATTATAGATAATCTATATTTTGCTGGAGAAGTTATAGATGTAGATGCCTTTACAGGAGGATATAATGTTCAAATAGCCTTATCAACAGGATATTTAGCAGGAAAATCAATTTAATTTTTAAATAAATTACTATAAAATTCATAGAAATTTTAGTAAGTTTTATCTAGATTTTATAGTAAACTTATAGAGCACATAGAACTTGCTCTATTTAGATAAAAAAGAATTAAAATGTTTTTATAAGAAAGGACTTAATAATATGAATAAACTAATTACAGTTGCTATTGATGGACCAGCAGGAGCTGGAAAAAGCACTATTGCCAAAATAATAGGAGAAAATTTTAACTTAATGTATATAAACACAGGATCTATGTATAGAGCTGTTACTTTAAAAGCCTTAGAAAATAATATTTCAGCTGAAGAAGTTGATAAGTTATTAGAAATGATAGATGGAATGGATATGCATTTTGAAAATGATGAGCTTATATTAAATGGAGAAAATATAAATTCATTAATAACTATGCCTAACATAAGTAAAAATGTTTCAGCTTATGCTTCAATAAGAGAAGTAAGAGAAAGATTAGTTAGCCTTATGAGAAAGATGGCTTTAAAATACAATGTAATAATGGATGGAAGAGATATTGGAACAGTTGTATTAAAAGATGCTAATTATAAATTTTTCTTAACTGCTAGCCCAGAAGAAAGAGCTGATAGAAGATATAAAGAACTTATGGAAAAAGGCGTAGAAGTTAACTATGATGAAATATTACAAGATATAATAAAAAGAGATTACCTAGATTCTAATAGAGAAGTAGATCCTCTTAGAAAAGCAGAGGATGCTATTGAAATTGATACTACTGGCATAGGTATAATAGGAGTAGTTGAAAAGATATCTAGTTACATGGAGAAATAACTATGGAAAGAAATATAATTTTAGCTAAAAATGCAGGTTTTTGCTTTGGAGTAAAAAGAGCAGTTGATGAAGCTATAAAATATCAAAAAGAATTTGAAAAGAAAATATATACTCTAGGACCACTTATTCATAACAATGATGTTGTTAATTATTTAGAGGATAATGATATATTTGCAATTGAACTTTCAGAGGCTGATTCATTAAATAAAGGAGATGTTGTGCTTATAAGGTCTCACGGTGTTAAGGAAAGTGTAATAAATGACTTAAACGATAAGGGATTAATTGTTAAGAATGCAACTTGTCCATACGTAACTAACATTCAACAAAAGGTAAAAAAATGTTATGAACAAGGTTATAAAATAATCATTGTTGGAGATGGAAATCATCCAGAGGTTATTGGTATTAACGGATGGTGTAATGATTCTGCCATAATAACAAATGGTAAAACAGAACTTACAAATATACCAGCAAAGGTTTGTGTCGTTTCACAAACTACAGAAAAAAAAGAAACTTGGAATAAAGTTTTAAATGAAATAGTAAGAGAAAGTAAGGAAATAGTAGCTTTCAATACTATTTGTTCAGCTACAGATGTTAGACAGAAAAGTGTACAAGAACTTTCAAAAGAGGCTGATTTAGTTTTTGTTATAGGTGGAAAAAATAGTTCTAATACAACAAAACTATATGAAATATGCAAAAAGGAATGTCCTAAGAGTTATCATATAGAAAATGTTAAGGAATTAGATGAAAACTTATTAAAAGACGAAAATATTAAGACTGTAGGAATTACTGCTGGAGCATCAACTCCAGATTGGATAATAAATGAAGTAATTTCAAAAATTAAAGAATTGTAATTTTATAAATAATCCTGCAATTTAATGATAATTATTTTTCACTACTGGTATTAAAATGGAAATTGTTTTATACTTATAATATATGACAAAGTTTTAGGAGTAGTAGTATGAATATAGTTAGATTTAGATTGTGGGATTATTTTAAATATGCAAAGCTTTTAAATTTATCACTTAAAAGACTATGTACTAATTATTTTGTCAAAGTAACGTATAAAAATGATGTTTTAATGCTTTGGGAAATTGATTATGCAGTAAATCTTGATGCATATATAAAAAAAATCACTAAGGTGAAGTGCAGCAGGTATATTCCTGAAAAGGGTAATATCTTTTCAGAATTTAAAATAAATAAATATATATATGAAACAGTGGAAGATGAGGGAATTGATTTGAATATGTATGGGTTCGTAAAAAAAGCTTCTAATATAATATTAAAACTAGATCTTCATAACTTTAATAAAAAAAATACTAATAAATTTAATTTTAGACCTTTTATTAAAGGAAAAGATGAGAGCTTACGCTGTAATTTACAAAATGAAATATTTTATGAGGAAAATAGAATACCTCTAAAAACAAAGGATATTGTTTATGAGTGTAGTAGAAAAGCTTTTTTAGAAGATTTAGCTTTCTTTGAGCTTAAAGACGATAATCTAATTGGCTATGGTCAGATATTACTCCTAAAAGGCAAATATACAGTTGCTAACTTTGGAATAATAAAAGAGTTTAGAGGAAAAGGTTATGGAGAAGCTCTCCTTATACACATATTGAATAAAGCTAAACAAAAAGGGTTAGATGAGGTGTATATAAAAGTTAAATCAGATAATACAAGTGCTGTAAATTTATATAAAAAAATTGGTTTTGAAGAATCTTCAGAAATAAATATATATGAGTTATTAAGTTAAATAGGATTTTAAAGAGAATTTCTACGTAAAATAAAACCTTAATGTAGAAATTCTCTTTTTATTACTTAAGATGATTTTAAAGTTTGTTTATTATTATAAATAAGCTTTAAAGTTATAATAGAGAATCAGTAGGTACATAAGATATTTTTGTTTTGAATACACTATCTGTTAAGTGAGGACTATAATATCCACGATCACTTAACTCTACATTGCTGTTCTCTAGATTAGTTGAGTTTTGTTCAAGTTCTTTTAAATCATACATAAATAAGTCACCTCCTCCTTATTAGTATTAACAATTTAAAAAGATCTTATTTAATTGCCATAGATAATTTGATATAGACAAATTTCTTTAGTTATTATATAATAATTATTATTAATTAAAAGAATGAGGTGCTTTTTTATGGGAAATAAAATTAGCTTAGTATATGAAAATGGTGAATTTACTGTATATATGAATGATGAATTAATTACAGTTAATAAATATATGGATAATGCAATAGAAAAATTTACTCAAACTGTAAACAATAATGCTATACCAAAGTCAATTCAATGGGAGACTATAGAGGAAGATTTAGAAGGAATTGATTTACCTGATTTAGAAATAAATAATCAGTTTAAAACTTTAACTTATAAAGATATGAAGTATTTTTATAGCACAGATAAAATCTTTAATATGCATGGTGGAAGAATGCAACAATTACTTGGAGGATATCAATTATTCTCATTTATAGTTAAGATGATTGCTGAAAAACATTTAGATGATTATTTAGATGTTTTAGAGTTTTGCAAGGAGATTTTAAGATGTAAGGTTACATATAGAACTCCAGGAAGCAACTTTATAGTTGGTAGTCCAGCATTTAACTATGGATCAGCAGCATATGATTTTGCAACTGGAAAAGTTAATAAGGGAGCTTCAATAGAAAAAATGTCTTTTGATGATTTCAAAAAATATATATTTGATATAATAAAATAAAGTTAAAATAAAAAATAACCTTTGGATATTCCAAAGGTTATTTTTCTACTTTTCAAGAGTTTTTAATGTTTTTATTATGAATTCTGGATCTCCAAATAAAGTGAAACGTGCTTTAGAAGAGTCCTTCATATATTCATAGGAAAATTTAGCGCCGTTTTTAACGGCCTCTTCATCCTCATTTATTATTGTCATTAACTTTTTAGATAGTTCTTTCCCTTCCAATATGTTTTTACAATGAAGATCTACTATAGTACAAATTTGTACCTCTTTCTGTAAATCTATATTTTTTCCTTCTAAAAAATCAATAACTTCATTATTATAAGCAGTATTTATATCTTGATTAGTTTTGTTATTATCAAAAAAATTCTCAATATCCTTCATAGTAAATCGCCACTGTCCACCAATTTTTTTCCCTTCTAAGATGCCATCTTTAAGATAGTTTCTAATAGTACGTGAAGTAAGTCTAGTCATTTCTGCTATGTCTTCAATAGTATAAAGCTTTTCAAAATTATTCATATACATACACCTCTCAATTCATATATTTTCATTATATTTCATATATTTTCACATTTAAAGTATATTATTGTAAATATATTAAAAGTTTTTAATGTCAATATATTTCTAAATTTACAAACATTATTGTTAATTTAGAAGGAAACATATATAATAGATTCTTAATAAAATTTAAAGGAGGGCTAGTTATGAATAAAATTAAATTAATTTCACCTAAACCGAATTTTAAAGAGCAAATAGAAGAATATAAGAAAGAATTCTTATTGAATGGTGATAGTATGGATGGATGTGCTGGATTAGGAAATATAGAATCTTTTGAAGATTGGATAAAGATATTAAAGGATAATTCTAATATCAATACTGTGAGAGATGGTTTTGTTCCATCATCAACTTATTTGGCTATAAGAGAATCAGATAATAGAATTGTTGGAATGATAGATATTCGTCACTTCCTAAATGATTATTTAGAACAATTTGGAGGACATATTGGATATAGTGTTAGAAAATCAGAACGTAAAAAAGGATATGCTAAGGAAATGCTAGCGTTAGCCTTAAATAAGTGTAGAGAATTAAATATAAATAGAGTATTATTAACTTGTTCTAAAGATAATATCCCTTCAATGAAAACTATTATTTCACAAAATGGAGTATTAGAAAATGAAGTTTTAAAAGGAGATAGAATCACCTGTAGATATTGGATTGATTTAAAATAAAACACTTAAATTTCATGATATCAATAAATATATAGTGTACTAGAATAAAAGTATATAAAAACAAAAAACAACTAGAGATAAAAAGTTATTTACTCTAGTTGTTTTTTTTGACTCTGTTTTAAGTAATGGCTGAAAATCAACATTCACTTAAAGCAGAGCCTTTTAAAATTCTTGATATTCACTTGGGATATCTCCTACGAATTCTCTATTGCTTAGAACTATATACCAGAATGTTAGGAATGCTATAAAAGAGAATATAATTCCTAGTATAGTCATAAATAATCCAAAGTCGAAATTTCTAAGTATTTTATAAAATACAATTATAGAAAGTATTATATTAACAAATGGGATTAAATAAAGTATCCAGTATAAATAAGATAAGCCAGCTAAATGTAATAACTGAAATTCTCCAAGTATAGGAAAGAACATCATCCATGAGTGTTTTAAGTTAGCCCTCTTAGACATAACATAGCTTGGATATATTCTTATTAGGTAAAATATAAATGCTACTAAAATACTTGTGCTGCTAAAATCGTATAATCCTTGAAAATATGACATGTATTTCACCTCCTTAATTTAATTATATCATAAAATTTATGTTAATTTTAAAAATATTGAGTAATAACCATAGTATTAATTATATGGTGTAAAATACTAATTCTATAAAAAGATACATTAGTATTTGGACATTCCTTACAAAGTCAAATAGGAAGACAAATTAAAGCTGGATTTATGATTTCTGGTTTTTATGAAGGTATTTTAGGGGAAGGGTTATTATATAAACAGATTTCAACTTATATAGCCACTAGGGTAATAAAATTCTAATTATTTATATAAAGAACTTTTTAAATTAATAAAAATAAAAAAATACCATATATATCATAAAAAAAGTTATTTATTATGATATATATGGTTAAAAAAATACAAAAATTTTGGTTTTTTAATATTTATATAGTAATTTAGTACAAATTGACAACAAATATATGTGGGTATACTATAAAAATATAAATTTTAATTATTTTTAAGGAGATGAGTTAAGTGTGTACTCACATACATATTTCAAGTAATAAAAATAATTTTTATTGGGGAAGAACTTTAGATACTTCATTTAATCCCTTTGATGTTGATTCAAAAGTAACTATTGTACCTAAAGGTTTTATGTTAGAAACACAAAGTAAACCTTGGAAAACAAAATATGCTTTTTTAGGTATAAATTTATCAGGATCTACCTTATTTTTCGATGGGGTTAATGAAAAAGGTCTTGCTGGAGGACTTTTATTTTTAAATGCATGCACATGGGATAAGAAAGAAAATATAGAAAAACAAGGACTTACAGCCATTAATAGTGGTGAAATAGTTACTTGGATTTTAAGTAACTTTGAAAGTGTTAGTGATATAAAAAATAATATAGCAAAAGTTGTAGTTACCTCTGATGATATTCCTTCATTAGGGGAGCTAGGAAAAGGAAATCCTATTACTGCTCATTATACTTTCACAGATAAGATGGGTGAATCAGTTGTATTAGAACCAACAAATCATGGACATTTTCGTGTTTTTGATAATACTGTAGGGGTAATGGCTAATGATCCAACATTTGATTGGCATATGACTAATTTAGCAAATTATATTCAAATTCAAGGATTTAATAAGCAACAAAAAAATTTAAATACAAAAACAGTCATTACACCAATTTCAAATGGTACAGGTATGCTTGGATTACCAGGAGATTATACTTCACCATCAAGATTTGTACGTGCAGCATATTTAAGAAATCTTATAGGAGATGTTAGTGATGAAGAAGCCCCTGCTCGTTTATTTAGTCTTTTAAACTCTGTTTGGGTTCCAAAAGGAGTTGAACGTTTCAACGAAGATAAAGATGATTCAGACTTCTCAAGTTATATGTGTGCATATAATCAAAACTTAGGAAAATTATATTTACGTATCTTTAATCACATGGATACAATGGAATTCTCTTTAGAAAATGTTAAAAAAGATGAATTAGTAACTTATTCAATTAAATAAAAAGAAATTAAATAATAATTAAGAGATAAAAAGTCTTAGAAATAAGACTTTTTATTTTTTTTAGATTTATTAAAGTCGTAAAAAACAAGCAACTTTAGAATATATTAAAGAATTATTAGAACTAATAAATATTACAAAAAGTGAACTATAATAAAATAAAGATACAATAATTGGTTAAAATAAATACATAATTAAGTGAGTAAGTTATGGAGGTTGTTTGTATGGAAGAAAAGAAAATCGCAGGGATAAAAGCTGCTGAATACATTGAGAATAATATGGTAATTGGATTAGGTACTGGTTCTACAGCATATTATATGATTGAAAAGGTAGGAGAGCTAGTTAAGAGTGGCTTAAATATTAAAGCTGTTGCTACTTCACAAAGTACAGAAAATCTTGCAAAGAATTTTAATATACCATTAATATCTATAGATGATGTTGAAAGAATAGATTTAGCCATTGATGGTGTTGATGAAATTGACGATCAGTTTAATGCAATTAAAGGTGGTGGAGGAGCCTTATTTAGAGAAAAAATGGTAGCTAATATTGCTGATAAAGTAATTTGGATTATGGATTCAAGTAAATTAGTTGATTCCATAGGAAGTTTTCCTCTTCCTGTAGAAATTCTTCCTTATGGTCATAATCATATATTAAAGAAACTAAAATCACTTTCCTTTAATCCTGTTTTAAGAATGAAAGGGGAAGTTCCATTTGTTACAGATAATCATAATTATATTGTTGATTTACATATTGGAAAGGAATTTGATATTAAATATGTATCTGAAATTTTAAAATCTATATCAGGAGTGTTAGAAACAGGATTATTTTTAAATATTTGCGATAAAATTATTGTTGGAACAAGCAATGAAATAAAAGTAATTGAAAATATAAATAAGGTCAATTTTTAAAAGAACAACTCAATTTGCTCAATTGGTGAAAAATGAGTTGAATTGGATTTGAAGGTAAAAATGTATGAATATAAAGAATCAAGGAAAAGATTTATATAATAAATATAAATAGATTTAACAAAAAACTAGTAAGAATAAATACTTACTAGCTTTTTATTATTTTGGGAATAATGAAAGTATTTCTTTGACTTTGAATTAAAAGAATTTAAAGTTTTTAATCCTTATATTGAGAATGATATTGTTGAGGTGAGCTAATGGAAGAGTCTATAAAAGCTATGAATGAAATATATCCAATAACTAAAGCTGAGGCTGTTTATGTTGATAATGAAACTACACTAGATGTTTTTTTAAAGTCATTAAATTTTAAGTCAATTGTTATTACTGATTTTGGAGCAAAAGGCGACGGTATAATTGATGATTCTCCTGCAATTCAAAAAGCTTTAGACAGTTTAAAAGAAACTGGTGGTAATATATATTTTCCAAAAGGAATTTATAAACTTAATAAATGTATAAAATACTATTCAAATCAAAAATTAATTTTTGAGCAAGCGACTTTATTAAGAGGATCAGAAGATATGAATTTACTAATAACAAATTATGCTGATAATTTAACAGGAAATTATGATATGACTAAAGATGTAGAGATTATTGGAGCAATTTTCGATGCTAATGCTAATTATAATACAAATTGCACTTTATTAGGATTTATTCATTCTGATAATACAATGATTTCTAAATGTAAATTTGAAAATTTAGCCGGTGGGTGGCATTGTTTAGAGGTGAATGCATCTAAAGATACTATTATTGATAGCTGTTATTTTAAAAATACTAAGACAGTACATAATAATGCAGAAATGATTCAATTAGATGCTGCTCTAAATAATACCGTTTACCCTTGGAATGGTAAAAAAGATGGAACTGTTTGCAAATTTACAATGATTAAAAATTGTGTTTTTGAAAATAGTGATGTATCACCAGCTATAGGAAATCATTCATTTGCTAAACATGAGTTTACAACAATACGGAATAATATCTTTAGAAATCTAACAAATAGTAGAGGGGTTATAACCTTTGTAGATGATATGGAAAATATAGATATTTATGATAATACTTTTGAAAATTGTGAAGTTGCTATAAATACAAATGCAAAATCTGTTTTTGCAAGAGAAAATAGGTTCAAAAATGTTAAAGAAATTAGCAAATTTGAAATTGAAAAAGTAAATAATATTGTAGAAAAATGAGAGATTTAATAATAAAAAAGCTAGTAAGCATAAACACTTGCTAGTCTTTTTATTTTGGAATGATATAATCTATAATAGATAAAGTTAAATTCAGATTTCTATTTTGATTATAAATACAATTTCAAATTATATATTTAGAAAATTCCATCTTTTAATAAAAATAATTTTTATGATATAATACAACAGATAACAATTTGAATTGGAGGAAAAGACATGACATTAGAAAACATGGATAAAAAACTCTTCTGTATTTCTACATACGGATGCCAAATGAATGAAGAAGATTCAGAAAAACTATCAGGAATGTTAAAATCTCAAGGATATGAGAGAACTGAAAATAAAGAAGATGCTTCTATAATAATATTTAATACATGCTGTGTAAGAGAAAATGCTGAAAATAAGGTTTTCGGTAATCTTGGACAACTTAAAAAATTAAAGAGAAAAAATCCTAATTTAGTAATAGCGATTTGTGGATGTATGATGCAACAAGTAGGTATGCCAGACAAGGTCTTAAAAACTTTCCCTTATGTTGACATAATATTTGGAACTCATAATGCACACAAATTCCCAGAGTACTTAAATAGAGTACTTCAAGAAGGTGTTCAAGTTAAGGAAATATTAAACAAAGAAGAAGGAATCGTTGAAGGATTACCTATAGATAGAAAAAGTGATGTTAAAGCTTTCGTTACTACAATGTATGGATGTAACAACTTCTGTACTTACTGTATAGTACCTTATGTTAGAGGAAGAGAAAGAAGCAGAAAGTCTGAAGATATCATAAAAGAGATAGAAGAATTAGTAGCTAAAGGATATAAAGAAATAACTTTACTAGGTCAAAACGTAAACTCATACGGAAAAGGTCTAGAAGAGGATATCGACTTTGCAGGACTTTTAAGAAAAGTTAATGAGGTTGAAGGATTAGAGAGGGTTAGATTTATGACTTCTCACCCTAAAGATTTAAGCTACGATGTAATTAAAGCTATAAAAGAATGTGACAAACTTTGTGAACAAGTTCACTTACCAGTTCAAAGTGGATCATCAAGAATATTAAAAGAGATGAACAGACACTATGATAGAGAGTACTATTTAGATTTAGTTAAGAAAATCAAAGCTGAAATTCCAGATGTTACTTTAACAACTGATATAATTATTGGATTCCCAGGAGAGACTGAAGAAGATTTCTTAGATACTCTAAGTCTTTGTGAAGAGGTTGGATATGATTCAGCATTCACATTCATCTATTCTAGAAGAAATCATACTCCTGCTGATAAAATGGAAAATCAAATTCCAGATGATATAAAACATGAAAGATTCAATAGATTAGTTGAAGCTATAAACAAAAAAGTTGTATTAAAGAACAAAGAATATGAAGGAAGAGTTGTAGAAGTCTTAGTTGAAGGTCCAAGTAAAAATGACGAAACTAAAATGACTGGAAGAACTAGAAACGGTAAATTAGTTAACTTTGCTGGTGATGAAAGCTTAGTAGGTAAATTAGTTAACGTTAAAATAGTTAGAGCTCAACCATTCTCATTAATTGGTGAAATAGTAGAATAATTTTTAAAAAGGCTTTATCTTAAATAAGATAAAGCCTTTTAATTTTTCTACATATTAAAATAGTTTTTACAGTATTCCTCTAACTCATTTCTAAATTTAGGATGTGCTATGCTTATAAGTGCCTTAGCTCTTTCTTTTAATGTTTTTCCTCTTAAGTCAGCAGTTCCATATTCAGTAACGATATAATGAACATCATTTCTAGAGGTAGTCACAGATTCTCCATAATCTAACTTAGGAACTATTCTAGATATTGTACCTTTAGATGCAGTAGATGGTATAGCTATTATTGATTTTCCCTCTTCGGACATACTGGTACCCCTAACATAATCAACTTGTCCTCCAACACCGCTAAATTGTTTTCCTCCTATTGATTCTGAATTTACTTGCCCGAACAAATCTACTTGTATGCATGAATTAATAGAAATCATTTTTCTATTCTTAGAAACAGTAATTGGATCATTTACATAGTCAACAGGATACATCTCTATTACAGGATTATTATTTACAAAGTCATAAAGTTTTTTTGTACCCATCATAAAGGTAAGGACTATTTTGTTTTTATGAATACTCTTTTTCTCGTTATTAATAATTCCCTTATTAAATAAATCTACAATACCATCAGAAACCATTTCAGAATGAATTCCTAAATCTTTTTTATCATGTAAAAACATTAAAACAGCATCTGGAATTGATCCTATACCAAGTTGCAGTGTAGATCCATCTTCAATTAACTTAGCACAGTTTTCTCCAATAGCTTTTTCCACGTCGTTTATTTCTTTTGGTTTTAATTCTGGCAATGGATAATCAACTTCAACAATATAATCAATATTAGATATATGAATGAAATTATCCCCTAAAACTCTAGGCATATTGGGATTTATTTCTGCAATAACAAGTTTGGCACATTCAGAAGCAGATTTTGTATAGTCACAAGATGTGCCATAACTACAATACCCATGCTCATCAGGTGGCGAAAGTTGGAGTAAACATACATCAATTTGCAAGTAATCCTTCTTAAATAATCTAGGAATTTCATAAAAGAATGATGGAGTATAGTCAGCAAAACCAGATTGAACAGCTTCTCTGGTATTTGCATTAACAAATAGTGCATTGTGTCGTATATGTCCTTCCATTTCTTTTTTTGTATAATCCCCTTTGCCTAAAGATACTAAATGAAGTATCTCTAAGTTCTTAAAGTTCTTATAATTAAGAACAAGTTCATCTAATAAAACTCTTGGTTCAGCAACGGCGTGACCTGTTACTATTCTTGAATTAGATTGAATCTTATTTATAGCCTCCCTAGCAGTAACTTTTTTTGAATTATAAAGTTCCTCCCAGTTCATATTACCTCCTAAATAAAAGATAGCTTCTAATAAATTAATATGATTTTTAAGGGCATAATATAATTCATACTATTTAAATAATTATTTATACGAATTATATTAATTTAAAAAATATTATAATTCGCAATATATAAAATGTAAAAAATTGTAGCTTTTTTATTGAAATATTTCTTGCAATTATAAAATGCAAGTTATTTTTAAAAAAAATTGCATTTTTATTTGAAAAACACTTGATTTTAAGAAGTTATTGCAATATAATTAACTTGTAAATTTCATTTTGTAATAAATAAAAGGGGGCTGTATTATGAATATACCTTGTTCCATGATGACACAACATCCGGATAATGTAGAAACTTACGTTTCAATACAACAAGAACCAGCAGAGGCTATAAAGGGATTAACTCCACAAGATAAAGGTGGATTAGGCATAGAGGAAGTTATGATAGATTTTGAAGGGAAGTTAACACCTTACCATCAAACATCACAAATAGCATTAGGCTTAATTTCAAACGGAATAATTCCAGGAAAAGACGTTAGGGTTACACCTAGAATACCTAATGCAAACAAAGAATCAGTATTTAGACAATTAATGAGTATAATGTCTATAATTGAAACTAATGTTCAATCAAAGGAATTATCAGGAGTACCTGCAATTTCAGAAGTAGTTGTTCCTATGATTGAAACAGGAAAAGAAATTTCAGAATTTCAAGATAGAGTTAATTCAGTAGTAGATATGGGGAATAAGAACTACAAAACTAAATTAGATTTAAATAGTGTTAGGATAATACCTTTAGTTGAAGATGTACCTGCACTAGTAAATATAGATAAAATATTAGATGAACATTATGAAATAGAAAAGAGTAAAGGAAATGTTCTAAAAGATCTTAGAATAATGATAGCAAGGTCAGATACTGCCATGTCTTATGGATTAATATCAGGAGTTTTATCAGTGCTTATGGCAGTCGATGGAGCTTATAAATGGGGCGAAAAAAATGGAGTAACTATAAATCCTATATTAGGTTGTGGATCACTTCCATTTAGAGGACACTTCTCAGAAGAAAATATAGATGAAATTATTGCTACATATAGTGGAATTAAAACTTTCACATTCCAATCTGCATTAAGATATGATCATGGTGAAGACGCAACTAAACATGCTGTTAATGAGTTAAAATCAAAAATTGCAAAGTCAAAGCCTAGAAACTTCAGTGAAGAAGATAAAGATTTAATGAAAGAGTTCATAGGAATTTGTTCAAAATATTATCTTCAAACATTCTTAAAAGTAATAGATACAGTATCTTTTGTTTCTGATTTTATTCCTAAAAATAGAGATAGATTAACAAAAGCAAAAACTGGATTAGAATATAATAGAGAAGTTGCCAATTTAGATAATGTAGCTGATTTAGTTAAAGATGAAAAACTAAAGGCTGAAATACTTAGTATAGATAATACTAAAGAATATGCAGTTCCAAGAGCAATATCATTTACAGGAGCTATGTACACTTTAGGAATGCCACCAGAACTTATGGGAATGGGTAGAGCGTTAAATGAAATAAAAGAAAAGTATGGTGAAGAAGGAATTGATAAACTTTTAGAAGTTTACCCAATTCTAAGAAAAGACTTAGCATTTGCCGCTAGATTTGCAAATGGAGGAGTTTCTAAAAAAATAATCAATGAAGAAGCTAGACAAGAATATAAAGAAGATATGAGATATGTAAATGAAATTCTAGCTCTTGGTTTAGATTATGAATTCTTGAATGAAAATGAATTCTATCATACTTTACTTAAAACTACTAAACCTATAATAATGCATCTTATGGGGCTTGAGGAAAATGTAATGCGTAGCAAGACAGAAGAACTTAAAATCCTAAATGAGTGGATAGTAAGAATGGGTAAGGTAAGAGGAAGTATCGGCTAGAATGAAATAAGACTAGATTTAATTTATGAAACCTAAAATTAGATTTGTCTATAACAAAAAGACCTATAAACTTGATTTGAGGCCAATAAATAATATTGATGAAAACCCAATAAATGAAGAAATTTATTAAGTGTATTAAAGCACTTCTTGTTAGTTTTTTGCTAATTAATAGGAGGTGCTTTTTATTATGGCTAGAGTGTTAAAAAAGAATAAAAATATTACTCCTTTCAAAGTAAACAGAATAGAATTTCTGCTAAAATCTGATTTGAAAGGAGTAATTCATTTTCTAATAAGTAACGTAAAATAAATATTTAAAGTTTTTACACTAATTATTATTTTCTTTCCATTGATTTAATTGTTTTTGTATTTCATCCTTAACTTCATTTATACCTGAATCATTTAATTTTTTGTTTAAATCATCTAATCCAACTTCAGGATCTATAGAACCAGTATATAAAGCTCTTTCAAATTCTTGTAAAACATTGTTTATAGCAGAAATTTGATTTGAAACTTTTTCAGTATTAAATTTAAATCCTAATATTGGAGAAACTTTAGCTGAATTATTGAATTTTTCAAAAGCATCCCATTTATCTATAGGATCATTTTCTAAAACATAAGTATCAAATAAGTTTCCATATGCCCAACTAACAGCATCATATTTCTTATTATCAAATTTCTTTATTTGTTTATCATTAATTTTTTCATAGTGAGTTCCTTCTATTCCAAACATTAATAAATTTCTTAGTTTTGGATCAGTATTTACTAATGTCAATAACTCCATTGCTTTCTTAGGGTGTTCAGAATTAGCTGAAATAGCAGTCATAGCACCAGTTGTTGAGTTGTTTGTAACATATGGAGGGATTATTGATGAAGTTACAACTTCTCTACCTAAAGATTTTCCCCATCCATTTTCAGCATATGGTTGTCCATCAGCTTTCCAAACAAATCTCTTCACTTCTGGTTTCATGTTGTTTACAGCAGCATCTTGATTTATGTATCCATCTTTATAATATTCTCTTAATTTAAATAACATATCTTTCATTTCTTGTGATTCATATTTATTTGTCACAGTTAAACTTTTATCATTATAGAATATACCTAAAGGATTTACTATATCATCAAATTCCAATGGAATAGAATCTCCTTGAGTATAAAATGGAATGAAATCTGGTTCCTTTTCTTTTATTAGCTTTAACCAAGGTTCCAAATCGTTTACAGAGTGTATATCTTGATATGGAATATTATATTTTTCAACGAGTTCTTTATCAAATACCCACATTGGAGCTAATGCTATTTCTTTTTGGTTTGGAACAGCATATATTTTGCCATCTATTTCTGCACCTTTCCATAAATCTTTATTTATTTCTTTTTTTAATGGTGCTCCTTCTGTATCTAACAAATCATTTAATTCAAGAAAAGCTCCTTTTCTAGCATTCTCCAAATAAGGGAAGGCCCAAGAGCATGTAAATGCTAAGTCATATGGTTCTCCTGAATTTGCAATAACATTCATTTTTTTACTATAGTCACCAAAAGGTATATGCTTTATGTCTACCGTAGCATTTATTTTTTCCTTTAAGTACTTATTTACTTCTTTTTCTACAAGTTCATTATCAGCAGGATCATCCCCTATAACATACCAAGTTAAATTAACAGGTTCTTTACTATCCTTTTCTGTGCCATTTCCACAACCTGTAAGTACTAAAGATGAACATACAAGACCGCTTAAAATTAATGATAAGACTTTTTTTCTTTTTATCATATTGTCCCCCTCCTAAATATATTCTTTTTTGAAAACGTTTATACAAAGATTTTACTATTTACATTATTTAATATCAATGATTTCGACTTAATATTTGAATAAAAAAAGAAAGCTTTATGTAATTTGTTAATAATTTATATAATTTGTACATATATTTAACGACTAATTTTTATTTGTATTATATATAAGCGATGTCATCAGAATATGATAGATATATTGTAAAACTTTAATTGTTAGTACTATTTAGTGCTATAATATAGAAAAGATTAAGAAAGAAGATGGGGATAATGTGGTTACATCCAGGAGCATCAACATTAGTGTTACTTATAGTTTTTTTAGGATTTATTCCATCAGCATTTACATTATATTTTCTAAATAAATCTAAGTTTAAATTATTAATAAAATGGATATTTAATATTTAAACTAAGAATATATATAGAATAATTTCTATATATATTCTTCTTTTTGTATTTATATAATCTTATTGACTAATATTAAATTTAATATTGTCATTTTCTAGTTTTTTATCTTCAAATAAAGGCTTATTTAGACTATTTATTACATTTGCTACCATAGAATCACTTTTAGTTGAAACAGAAATAGAACATCCTGCAATATTTAATAATGGACTAATTAAAATTACTAAAGTAATAATTTTTTTTATTTGTTTCCTCTCTTAATATGTAATGTGTATATTAGTATTATTTTAAAATATTTCTTAGAAAAGAAATATTTATTCTGTTGATATTATGATACATTATTGTCATATTTTGTTTAAAATGAATATTACTAGATGTTATAATGTTTTATATAGAGTTATCATATGGGAGGAAATAAAATGGGGTTGTTTAGCAAAAATAAAGAGCGAGAAGGGTATAAGTCAATTGATTCATATTTAGAAGAAAATAATTTAAAAGAAAATATTAAGTCTGTTACAAATGTTAATATATTTTTTATGGATGGAGAAGAAGAAGACTTTTATTTAGAAGATGGCATGCTTTTAAAATTTAGAAACTTTATAGAAAACCCTGAAAAAGATTTTATACTATTAAAATATTATTCATCATTATCAGGAAATAGTTTTGATTTCGAAGAAATGACTTTAATGAGACATGGAATATGTAGATTTATAATTGACAAAGAAAAAGAAAATATAATTGTAGAAGATTAATAAAGATTTGGTTTATACTACTGAAAGTAATTTCTATTAAAATATATACGAAGTTAAAAAAATTATAAATAAACTGTTTATAATAATGATATATTTCAATAATTTTATTATATATTAATCAAAGTTTTAATATATGATACATGTCATAGATTAAATTTTTTTTAATTGATATTATCGATTAAAAGAGATATTTAATGAGGTGATAAACATGGATTTAGATTATGCTAAAAAATCAAATAGTAATAGCATTAGTCATGAAGTTGAAGAAATTTTAAATAATTATGATTTTACAGATAAAGAAATTAAAGTGCGTAAAGAGGAATTAAGAAAAGAAATCAATAAATTAAACAACTTAGATCTTTGGGAGTTAGAAGAGTTCAAATTAGAAGATACTTATATAGGTTCTTTTGAAGTCGCATGTCAAGAAGTTGCAAATACAATTATTGATTATTTAAGAGATGAAAAAGCAACTATGAGTCTAGTTGCAGAGGGATTTATATATCCTGTTACAATAAAAGAAAATAATTTTATAAGTAGAAGATTAAAATTAAATAATGAAGAAACTGAAAATTATGATGATATTACAATATTTACAGTTCCATATAGACATTTTAGAAAAATATAACTAATAAAAGATGAAGATGCTCTTTAAAGTATCTTCATCTTTTATTAGTTATAAATGTTTTCAACAGTAAAAATATGTTGTTTTTGCTTTTTAATTATTAAGTATATGAAAATTTTAAATATTTAATATTTATATTTTCATAAAAATAACTTATAATTTAGTTGATTAGTTTATAATTCAATTTAAATATTAATAATTTAATAAGTATTTTTTGGAAAAGTATTGAAATTGATTATCAAGTACTTTACAATTCATTTAAAATATGTTAGTTTTAAATTGATAAAGATTTTCAATTAGGAAAGAGGGGATATCATATGTTCAAACAATGGGAAGGTTTTAGAGAAGGAGTATGGCAAAACGAAATAGATGTTAGAAACTTCATCCAAAAGAACTATACTGCATATGAAGGGGACAAGAGTTTCTTAGCAGGAACAACTGAAAGAACTGATGCTGTTTTAGAAAAAGCTCAAAAATTAATAATAGAAGAAATCGAAAAGGGTATTATAGATGTTGCTACAGATAGAGTATCTGGAATAGATAAATACGAGCCTGGATACCTAGACAAAGACAACGAAGTTATCGTTGGTTTCCAAACAGACGCACCACTTAAAAGAATTGTAAATCCTTTCGGTGGAATGAGAATGGTTGAAAGTTCTTTAAAAGAATATGGATATGAATTAGACAGTAATATAAGAGATCATTTCAATGACTATAGAAAAACTCATAATCAAGGTGTATTTGATGCATATTCAGCTGAAACAAGAGCTGCAAGATCTGCAGGTCTTTTAACTGGTCTTCCAGATGCTTATGGTAGAGGAAGAATCATAGGTGACTACAGAAGAATTGCTCTTTATGGTATAGATTATTTAATAGAAGAAAAGAAAAAAGATTATGCTAATATATCATTTGAAAGCGAAGGTTCAGTAGAAGAGTACATTCAATTAAGAGAGAATGTTTCAGAGCAAATCAGAGCTTTAGGTGAAATAAAATCAATGGCTGCAAAATACGGTTTTGATATATCTAAACCAGCTTCAAACGCTAAAGAAGCAGTTCAATTCTTATACTTTGGATACTTAGCTGCAGTTAAAGAAAATAACGGGGCTGCAATGTCTTTAGGAAGAACTTCTACTTTCTTAGATATCTTTATAGAAAGAGATCTTCAAGCAGGAACTTTAACTGAGTTAGAAGCTCAAGAATTAATAGATCAATTCATAATCAAATTAAGATTAGTTAGACACTTAAGAACTCCTGAGTATAATGATTTATTCGCTGGAGATCCAACTTGGGTAACAGAAGGTATTGGCGGTATGGGGATTAATGGTAAGCCATTAGTAACTAAAAACTCATTTAGATATCTTCAAACTTTAATTAACTTAGGACCTGCTCCAGAGCCAAATATGACTGTTTTATGGTCAGATAGATTACCAGAAGGATTCAAAAAGTTCTGTGCTGAGGTATCAATTAAAACTGACTCAATCCAATATGAAAATGATGAGTTAATGAGACCTATGTACGGAGATGATTACTCAATAGCTTGTTGTGTATCAGCAATGCAAATTGGTAAGCAAATGCAATTCTTCGGAGCTAGAACTAACTTAGCTAAAGCTTTACTTTACACTATAAACGGTGGAATTGATGAGAAATCAGGAAAAGTTGTAATCAAAGGTTTAGAGCCAATAACTGATGAGGTTTTAGATTACGATAAATTAAGAGCTAACTATGATAAAGTTTTAGAGTATGTTGCTGAGCTTTATGTAGATACAATGAACGTTATCCACTACATGCATGATAAATATGCTTATGAAGCTGGACAAATGGCTTTACATGATACTCATGTAGGAAGATTAATGGCATTCGGTATAGCTGGTTTATCAGTTGTAGCTGACTCATTAAGCGCTGTTAAATTTGCTAAAGTTAAGCCAATAAGAGAAAATGGAATAGCTGTAGACTTCGAAATCGAAGGTGACTTCCCTAAATACGGAAATGATGATGATAGAGTTGACGATTTAGCTGTAGAGATAGTTAAGAAGTTCTCAGATGAGCTAAAAAAACATCCACTATACAGAGGTGCTAAGCACACATTATCAATATTAACAATAACTTCAAACGTAGTTTATGGTAAGAAAACAGGTTCAACTCCAGACGGAAGAAAAGCTGGTGAAGCATTTGCTCCAGGAGCTAACCCAATGCACGGAAGAGATAATAGTGGAGCTTTAGCTAGCTTAAACTCTGTTGCTAAGATTCCTTATTGTGAAGTTTGTGAGGATGGAGTATCAAATACATTCTCAATAGTTCCAGATGCTTTAGGTAAGGATGAAAATAGCAGAATAGATAACTTAGCTGCTATTATGGATGGTTACTTTAAGCAAGGTGCTCATCACTTA
Organism: Clostridium sp. LIBA-8841; assembly: GCF_057782475.1. NCBI lineage: Bacteria > Bacillati > Bacillota > Clostridia > Eubacteriales > Clostridiaceae > Clostridium > Clostridium sp. LIBA-8841. The sequence goes on from NZ_CM173488.1 coordinate 1,961,507, forward strand.
AATGTTAATGTATTTAATAGAGAAACTTTAATGGACGCTATGGAACATCCAGAAAAGTATCCAACATTAACAATCAGAGTATCAGGTTACGCTGTTAACTTCAATAGATTAACTAGAAATCAACAATTAGAGGTTATAAGCAGAACATTCCACGATTCTCTATAATCTTATATAATAAGAGTGTATAAGGTTGTTTAAAAATCTATAAATATATTCTGAAAATTACTAGATTTCACTAAGAATTTATAGTTATTACTCCGAATATATTTCTAAAGCTTCGAAACTTGCTTCGCTTCGAACAGTCTCAGCTTCTTAACGAAATATATTCTACGTAATAACTTAAATTCTAAAGTTCATCTAGATATTTTCTTCATTATATTTATAAGATTTAATTAAGCAAACACTTTATACACTCTTTTTTTAAATGTTCATTATGAGGAGGGACAGCATTATGGTAAAAGGAAGAATTCATTCATTAGAAACTATGGGATTAGTAGATGGGCCTGGTATAAGATTTGTAGCATTTATGCAAGGATGTGGCATAAGATGTGCTTATTGTCATAATCCAGATACTTGGTGTAAAGATGGAGGTACTGAATATACTCCAGAAGAACTTGTAAATAAGATTAAACGCTTTAAAACTTATTTTAATGCATCAGGCGGTGGAGTAACTTTTTCAGGTGGTGAGCCTCTTCTTCAACCAGAATTTTTACTAGAATGTTTGAAACTATGTAAGGCAGAAGGAATACATACTACAATAGATACCGCTGGCGTTGGATTAGAAGATTATGAAGAAATACTAAAGTATGTTGATCTTATATTATTTGATGTAAAGGAAACAGATCCTGAAAAATATAAGAGCTTAGTAGGTGTTTCTATAGATAGATCTTTAGAATTTTTAAAAGTTGCTCAGTCAATGAATAAGAAAATGTGGATAAGACATGTTGTAGTTCCTGGATATACAGATAATAAAGACGATTTAATGAGAATAAAGAATTTTATAGATGGTCTTCATAATATAGAGAAGGTAGAACTTTTACCTTATCATGTTTTAGGTGTAAATAAATATAAAGGACTTAATATTCCATATAGATTAGAGGGAGTTCAGCCTCTAGATAAAAATTGGTTAAAAGAACTTGAAAAAGAAATATTTAATTAATATAATTATTTAGATAAAAACTAAAGTCTAATTTTAGGCTTTAGTTTTTTCTTACATAAAAAATATGTTAGAATAATTAGTATGACATAATAGAAAAACACATAAATTTTAAGGTTTAATGGAGGTAATAAAATGGCGTTGACTCCAATGATGAGACAATATTTTGAAATAAAAGAAAATTATAAGGATTGTATTCTATTCTTCAGGCTTGGAGATTTCTACGAGATGTTCTTCGAGGATGCAGAAACTGCTGCTAGAGAATTAGAATTAGTTCTTACTGGTAGAGATTGTGGTTTAGAAAAAAGAGCTCCTATGTGTGGGATACCATTTCATGCATCTAATTCATATATAGGAAGATTAGTATCAAAAGGATATAAGGTTGCTATTTGTGAACAGGTTGAAGATCCTAAAGTTGCTAAAGGAATAGTTAAGAGAGATGTTATAAAGGTTATAACACCAGGAACATATACAGATTCTTCTTTTGTTGAGGAAACAAAAAACAACTATATAATGACTATATACGCGGATTTAGATAGAAATAGATGTTCTCTAGCTATAACTGATATTTCAACTGGAGATTTCTTATCTACAGAAGGTGAATTAGAAAAGGGAGTTATTTTAGACGAGATATCTAAGTTTAATCCTAAGGAAATAATTCTTTTAGATTCTTTAGACCCTGAACTTATAAGAGAAATAACATTAACTACGCCTGCCTTAATAAGCAGAAAATCTAGTGAGTATTTTGAAGAAAACTTTGAAGAAATATTAAAGAATCAATTTGGTAATAAATCAGACTCACTAAGCTTAATGGTAAAGAAATCAAGTAATGCTTTAGTTAAGTATATACTAGATACTCAAAAAATAAGTTTAACCAATATAAACGATATAGAGGTATATAGCTTAGTTGATTTTATGACTATAGATTTAAGTTCTAGAAGAAATTTAGAGCTTACAGAAAATTTAAGAGAGAAAAGTAAAAAGGGGTCTCTTCTTTGGGTATTAGATAAAACAGAAACTTCTATGGGAAGTAGAATGCTTAGAAGATGGATTGAAGAACCTCTTGTTAATAAAGAAAAGATAACTTTAAGATTAAATGCTGTAGAAGAATTATTTAATGATCTTTCTTTAAATGACTCTCTTAAGGAAGCTTTACATGATATTTATGATATAGAAAGAATATTAGGTAAAATTTCAAATAAAAATGCAAATGCTAAAGATTTAATAGCATTAAAAACATCAATAGGAAAAATTCCTAATGTAAAAAGAATTATAGAGAATTGTAATTCAAATCTTCTAAAAAATTATCATAATAACTTAGATGATCTAAGAGACATTTATGAACTTTTAGAAAAATCTATAAAAGAGGATCCTTCTTTAACATTAAAGGATGGAGATTTAATAAAAGATGGCTTTAACAGCGAGATAGATGAATTAAGACTTGCTAAAACTAACGGTAAGGATTGGATATCTAGCTTAGAAAATAGAGAAAGAGAGTTCACTGGAATAAAATCCTTAAAGGTAGGATTTAATAAAGTCTTTGGATATTATATAGAAATATCTAAAGCTAATTATAGTTCTATACCTGAAGGAAGATATATAAGAAAACAAACTCTAGCTAATGCTGAAAGATTCATAACTCCAGAGCTTAAAGAGATAGAAGAAAAACTTTTAGGAGCTAGTGAAAAACTTTGCTCTCTAGAATATGATATTTTCTTAGATATAAGAAATGAAGTTGAAGAGCATATAGATAGATTAAAAACTACTGCTAAAATAATTGCAGAGTTAGATTGTGTAAGTAACTTAGCTTTTATAGCTTTAGAAAATGATTTTATAAAGCCAGAAATCAACGAAAATGGCGAAACTCAAATAGAGAATGGAAGACACCCTGTTGTTGAAAAGGTAATACCTAAAGGAGAATTTATTCCTAATGACACTATTATAAACAAAGATGATAATCAACTTCTTATAATAACAGGACCTAATATGGCTGGTAAATCAACATATATGAGACAGGTTGCTATTATAACTTTAATGTGCCAAATAGGTTCCTTTGTACCAGCTAATAAGGCTAATATAAGTATAGTTGATAAAATCTTTACTAGAATAGGAGCTTCTGACGACTTAGCAGGTGGTAAAAGTACATTTATGGTTGAGATGTGGGAAGTTTCAAATATTCTTAAAAATGCTACAGAAAACAGCTTAGTTCTTTTAGATGAGGTTGGAAGAGGTACTAGTACTTATGATGGATTAAGTATAGCTTGGTCTGTTATAGAGTATATATGCAAAAATAAAAATTTAAGATGTAAAACTCTTTTTGCTACTCACTATCATGAATTAACTAAGTTAGAAGGAGAAATTCACGGAGTTAAAAACTATTCAGTAGCTGTTAAGGAAGTTGATAACAACATTATCTTCTTAAGAAAGATAATAGAAGGTGGAGCAGATCAATCTTATGGTATTGAGGTTGCTAAACTTGCTGGTATTCCAGATGAAGTAATAAACAGAGCAAAGGAAATCCTAGAAACTCTTGAAATGGAATCTTCAAAGGATAATTTAGAGGTAGCTCTTAAAGAAGTAAGTACTTCAAAAGAGGAAGTTAAGGAAGCTGCCGTTACAACTTCTTGTGAAGTTAAAGAAACAGTACTAGAAGAAGAAAAAATTGAAATTAAAGAAGAAGTTATTTCAAAATCTTCAAGTGCTAAAACACTAAAAAAAGATGATGATCAAATACAATTAGACTTTTCTGCAATAGGAAAAGATAATTTAATAAAAGAACTTTCAGAAGTTGATATTTTATCTTTAAATCCTATGGATGCTATGAATAAGCTATATGCTCTAGTTAAGGAAGCTAAGAATTTAGTTTAGCTTAAAGGAAGGAGCTGTGAGAGATTTTGAATAGAATAAATATTTTAAATACAGATACAGCAAATAAAATAGCAGCAGGAGAGGTTGTTGAAAGACCCTCTTCTGTTGTAAAAGAACTTGTAGAAAACTCCTTAGATGCAGGAGCAAAAAACATAACTATTGAGATTCAAAATGGCGGCGAATCTCTCATAAAAATAATAGATGATGGGGCTGGAGTTCATCCAGAAGATGTTGAAAAAGCTTTTAATCCTCATGCCACAAGTAAAATTAAGGATACTTACGATATATTTAGCATAAATACTCTTGGATTTAGGGGAGAAGCTTTACCTAGTATAGCTTCTATATCTAAAGTAAACTTTAAAAGTAAAATAGAAGATTGTGCTGTGGGTAAGGAGCTAATAATTAGTGGCGGAGAAAAAGAATCTTTAATAGATTGTTCTATGAATAAAGGGACACAAATAGAAGTTAAAGATTTATTTTTTAATGTTCCTGCTAGAAAGAAATTCTTAAAGACAACAGCAAGAGAAAGTGCCATAATAAATGATTTGGTAAATAGAATTTCCTTAGCCAATCCAGATGTATCATTTAAATTATTTAATAACAACAAAAAGGTTTTAAATACTTATGGTAATGGAAAGTTAATAGATGTTATAAGAACCATATATGGTAAGAGTACTTCAGAAAATTTAATATACTTTGAAGAGCATAAGGATACAGCCTCTGTTTATGGCTTTATAGGTAATGACACTTTAGCTAGAGCTTCTAGAAACAATCAAAGTCTTTTTGTTAATAAAAGATATGTTAAAAATAGAAGCTTAACAGTGGCTGTAGAAAATGCCTTTAGATCATTTAACGTAACTGGAAAATTCCCTTTCTTTGTTTTATTTATAGATACTTATCCAGAACTTATAGATGTTAATATACATCCAACAAAATCTGAAATTAAATTTAAAGATGAGCGTTTCATATTTAAAACCGTCTTTGATGCTGTTCACTCAGCCATGAGAGAATATGTTAAGGATACCTTTACTCTTCCTGAGGAAGAAGAAAGAAAGTTTGAGACTTTAAAAGAAGAGGTTATTCAAGAAAGTTTAGATAAAGAAATAAGTACTTTGGAAAGATTAAAGGAAAATGTGGTTTATAAAGCTAATGAGGAAAGAAGAATAGAAGAATTATCTTCTTACAAAACTTCAAATAATGAAGTCAATAAAACTGAAATTGAAATTCCAGTGGATTTTTCTTTTAAACAAGAAAAAGAAGAAGTTTTAAATAAGCATTTAGAAGATAAGGATGCTTTATCTTCTATAAGTAAAAAAGATTTTTCTTATGAACCAATACTTATTAAAAATGAAATTAGGGATAAGATAAGTGAAAATCATATTACTTCAACTAATCCCTCTGTATCACAAAATGAAACAAAAGAAAGTTTAGAATATTCTAATGAAATTGATAAATATGATAAAGATAATAAGGAAAAAGAAATAGTTTATAGAGAAGCTAAATTTCCTAGATTAAAAGTTATAGGTCAATTTAATAAAACCTATATATTAGCTGAATATGATTCTATTTTATATCTAATAGACCAGCATGCAGCTCATGAAAAAATTCTTTTTGAGAAATATTCTACAGATATATCTAAAAAGAAAGTTGAAATTCAACCTCTAATGGTTCCTTTAGTAATAACCTTACCTACTGAGGATTATCTTTATTACGATGAAAATAAAGAGATTTTTGAAAAGGCTGGATTTAAAATAAGTGATTTTGGTGATAATTCTATAAGAATTGAAGAAGTTCCATACTTTTTAGATAGATTAAACCCAACAGAGTTAATAACATCAATGATAAATAATTTAAAGAAAATGGGTAGTGGAGAAACTGTAGAGGTTAAATATAATAAGATAGCATCTATGTCATGTAGAGCAGCTGTTAAAGCTAATGATATTTTATCTTTATTAGAAATGGAAAACTTAATAGAGGATTTAAGATATATAAAGGATCCTTTCCATTGTCCACATGGGCGTCCAACTATAATTAAATTTACTAGTTATGAATTAGATAAGAAATTTAAAAGAATAACTTAAGGAGAGAGACAATTTAAATGAATAATGATTTACTTATTATTGCTGGGCCAACAGCCGTAGGAAAAAGTGACCTTTCAGTAGATCTAGCAAAGAAGTTAAATGGTGAAATAATCTCTGTTGACTCTATGCAAATCTATAAGTACATGGATATAGGCTCAGCTAAAATATCTAAAGAAGAAATGGGAGGAATTCCTCATTATCTAATAGATTTTGTTGATCCTAGTAAGGAGTTTAGCGTAGCTGAATTTAAAGAATTGGCTACAGAGAAAATCAAAGATATTCAAAATAGAGAAAAACTTCCTATATTAGTAGGAGGAACAGGTCTTTATATAAATTCAATCATATGCAATATGAATTTTGCTGAAAGTGATAAGGATGAAGAATATAGAGAAGAACTTGAAAAAATAGCTGATGAGCATGGTAATGAATATCTGCATGAAATGCTTAAAGATATTGATTTAGAAAGTTATAATTCTATACATTTTAACAATAGAAAAAGAGTTATTAGAGCTTTAGAAACTTATAAGTTAACTGGGAAACCTTTTTCATCTTTTAAAGCTAAGAATAGTATTTACGAAACTCCATATAATATATATTATTATGTACTTAATATGGATAGAACAAAGCTTTATGATAGAATAAACAAAAGAGTTGATATAATGTTTGAAAAAGGTCTTTTAGAAGAGGTTAAAACTCTTAAAGATATGGGGCTTACTGATGATATGCAATCTATGAAAGGCATAGGGTATAAGGAAGTTTTATATTATCTTGATGGAAAAATATCTTTAGAGACGTGTATAGAGATGATTAAGCAAGGTAGCAGAAATTATGCTAAACGTCAACTTACATGGTTTAGAAAGGATCCTAGGGCTATATTTATAGATAAGGATATCTTTGATTCAGAAGAAGAGATTTCTAATAAAATTATTAATGACATAATAAAAGCTTAGGTTTATAATTAAGTTAGATTAAAATTTATGGAGGGCAATAGAATGAATAAGTCAATCAATAACCTACAAGATATATTCTTAAACAATGCAAGAAAGGAAAGAATACATGTAACAATCTTTTTAGTAAATGGGGTTCAATTAAAGGGTATTGTTAAAGGGTTCGATAGTTTTACAGTAGTTTTAGATAGTGATGGAAAACAACAACTTGTTTATAAGCATGCTATAAGCACAGTATCACCAGCTAAACCTATTTTATTTAATAATGCACAAGTTTTTGATAATTAAATATATAGAAAAAAATAGGTAAACCTTTATTGGTTTGCCTATTTTTTTTCTATATGATAAGATTTATAAATGTACGATATTTTAATAATGCGGGGGTATAATAATGCTTAATGCAACTATAGAATTACTAAAAGAACAATACGGTTTCACAGATGAAACTTTAAAGCTTTATAATCAAGCTATAATTGATGTAGAAAATGAATTTAAAATATATGATGAAATAAGAGAATTTAATCAATTAAAAGTTCTTAAAGCTTTCCAAGAAGAGAAAATTTCAGATAGCCACTTCACTAATTCAACTGGTTATGGATATGGAGATGTTGGAAGAGATACTTTAGATTTAGTTTATGCAAGAATCTTTAATGCTGAAAAAGCTTTAGTTAGACCACACTTTGTTAATGGAACTCATGCTTTAGGAACAGCTTTATTTGGTAACTTAAGACCTGGAGATACTATATTAGCTGTTACTGGTAGTCCATATGATACTTTACATAGTGTAATTGGTATAAGTGGAGAAGAAAACATAGGATCATTAAAAGAATATGGTGTTAATTATAAGCAAGTAGATCTTATTGACGGAAAAATTGATATAGAAAAAGCTTTAGAGATGATTAAAGAAGATGACTCAATAAAGTTAATACATATGCAAAGATCAACTGGTTATGGTTGGAGAAATGCTTTCCAAGTTACAGAATTAGGAGAAGCTATAAAAGCGATAAAAGAATTAAGAGAAGATTTAATAGTATTTGTTGATAACTGTTATGGAGAGTTCATAGATATAATAGAACCTACAGATGTTGGTGCTGATTTAATTGCAGGATCATTAATTAAAAACATAGGTGGAGGAATAGCTCCAACTGGTGGATACATAGTAGGAAAAGAAAAATATGTAGAGCAAGCATCTTATAGACTAACTGTACCAGGTATAGGAGCAGAGTGTGGATGTACTTTTGGAGTAATGAAAGACTTCTATCAAGGATTATTCTTAGCTCCTCATGTTGCTATAGAAGCTTTAAAGGGTGCTATATTCTGTTCTAGAATAATGGAACTTGCAGGTTTTGAGGTGCTTCCTAAATATACAGATAAGAGAAGTGATATAATTCAAGCTATAAAATTCAATGATAAAGAAAAGCTTATAAAATTCTGTAAGGGTGTTCAATATGCATCACCAATAGATTCTTTCGTTGAATGTGAACCATGGGCTATGCCAGGATATGCAGATGAAGTTATTATGGCAGCTGGTGCCTTTATTCAAGGTTCTTCTATAGAGCTTTCAGCAGATGCACCTATAAGAGAGCCTTATATAGCTTATTTACAAGGTGGATTAACTTTTGATCACGCTAAAATCGGTGTCTTAATAGCTTTAAACAACATTTTTAAATAAGATTTTAACTCTAAACACTTTAAGTTTTTATAACTTAAGGTGTTTTTTTATGGAATAAATTACTTTAATATTGTATAATTAATACAGCGTTATTATTACGTATTACAAATATACAATTACATTACGTATTACAAGGAGAAAGGTGGACATAGTTTTGGAAGAGAGTAGAAACAAAGAATTAAAGGTAAAAAGCTTCAGAGTCACTGAAGAAACTTTCGATAAATTTAAAAAAATAGCATCTGATGAATTTGGTAACCAAGGACAATGTCTAGATGCTTTAATATCTTTATACGAATTAGAGAATTCTAAATCAACATTAATAGAAAGAAAATTAGAAATAGAATCTTTCCAAGATTATTTAAATAAGATAAATCAATTATTCTTAACATCTCTTCAAATGAGTGAGGATGCAGGGAAAAGAGCAGAAGAGGAGTTTGTAAAGAAACTTTCCATAAAAGATGTAACCATAGAGAGACTACAAAAAAGAGAAGAAGAGTTTATAGAAAGAGATAAGACTTTAAAAGAAGAACTTAGAGCTAAAACAAAGGAAGTTGAAGAACTTAAAGAAACTATTAAAGCATTAGAAAAGGATAAGAGTACTTTATCTCAATTAGTATCTAGAAACTATGATTTAATAGAAAAAAACAAGGAAGAAATAGCATCTCTAAAACCTTTAGAATCTTTAAAAGAGGAAAATGAAGAGTTAAAAAGAAGGTTAGAAGAGGAAAGAGATTCTATAAAAGAACAAAAATCTCATATAAAAGCTTTAGAATTAGAAAAAAACTCTTTTAAAGAAAGAATAGATTTCTATGTAGAAAAAGAAAATTCTTATAAGGAAGAGATGGAATCTTATAGAAAGCTTATAGAAGCCATGAGAAAGGACCACAAGAAAGAATTAGAGCTATTAGAGGATAAATACTCTAAAATGTTGGAAAAAGAGTCTAAGAAGCTTAGAGAGGCATTTGATAATAAGTTAGATTTAGAAAAGAAGAGCTTAGAATTAGATATAAGAACTTTAAAACACGAAAAAGAAGTTTTAGAAAACAAATTAAACTCCTAAAATAAAAAAAGAAAGCACCAAATGATGCTTTCTTTTTTTATTAATACGCTCTATATATTCCTACTAATTTACCTAAAACAGAACAGTCTGGAACTATTATAGGTTCATAATTTTTGTTTTCTGGTTGAAGCCTTATAAATCCATTTTCTTTAAAGAATCTTTTTATGGTTGCTTCATTTTCTATTAAAGCCACAACTATATCACCATTTGAAGCTATGTTTTTTTGCTCTATTATTGCCAAATCACCATCTAATATTCCACATTCTATCATACTGTCTCCAGTAACTTTTAAAATAAATAATTCATTATTATGCTTAACGTAGTTTATAGGAATTTGAAACATATCTTCTATATTTTCTGTAGCTAAAATAGGCATACCAGCAGTAACTTTTCCTATAATAGGAATGTCTATAAGCTCTTTTTCTTCAGTAGATAATTCCACTATTTCTAAAGCTCTCGGTTTAGTTGGATCCCTATATATTAATCCTTTTTTTTCCAATCTTTTTAAATGTCCATGAACAGTTGAAGTTGATTTCAAGCTAACAGCTTGACATATCTCCCTAACTGAAGGTGGATACCCCTTTGACTTTGTAAATTCAACTAAAAAATTATATATTTGAGTTTGTTTATCTGAACTTTCCTTAACTATCATAGTAATTGCACCTCACGATTCTTTGGTAATATTATACCATATGAATAGCAACATAGCAAACTTATGTTCTCATATCTATAAAATTATAAAAGGATTTTTAAAAGAGAAAATTTAACTTCTATTTTCTATAAAAAAGAAAGAGAGTAGATATACTTTTAAGGATAAAAAGAGTCTTATTTGATAAAAATTAACTTATTTGTTATAATGGAAAGATGGATTTTGAAAATAAGAGGTGACTTTATGGATAAAAAAGAATTTAACAACGATGATTATTGTGATGTATATAACGGAAAAATTTGCGACAATTGCGGTGATTGTTTAGAGATGCAAGGAGTAGATACAAAAGCTATAAAAATAGCTGATATAGCAAAAGAAGTTGAGGAAAATAAAAAAATAGAAGAAGCTCTTAAGAAACTTTCTGAAGAAGAGCAAGAAGAAATAGATGATAATGTTGAAGAAGAACTTACAACAGAAACTTGGGAAGAGTATTTAGCGAAGCAAGATGAATACGAAGATGCTTTTGATCATATAGAATATCTTGAAGACATAGATTTAAATGATGATTTAACAATGGAAGAAATGACAGAAGAAATATTCCCAGGCGTTAGAAAACTAAAAATAAAAGAGTAGTTTTATAGATAAAAGTGCTAAAAATACGGATATAGAACATATGTTCTATACCCGTATTTTCTTTATAATTTCAGATTTTTAGATATAAAATCTAACCAAATTAAACTATTTAATATTAGCTAAAGGGTTAGTGTTAACAGCTTTTCTTAGAGTTTCATCATCTACATGGGTATAAATTTGAGTGGTAGAAATATTTTCGTGCCCTAAGATATTCTGCAAGCTTCTTATATCTACATTTCCATACTTATACATTAGCGTAGCAGCTGTGTGTCTAAGTTTATGAGGGGTATATTTTTGATCTTTAAACCCTGCATTTTCTATATGTTTTTTAACTAACATTTCAACACTTCTTTTATTTATAGGTCTATATTTACTAGATAAAAATAGATATTTTTTAGCTTCTTCCGTAGCTTTTGAATCATTTCTGTTTTTTAAATAACTATCTATAGCAGAAATCGAAGCCTCATTTAAATATACAGTTCTTTCTTTGTTACCTTTACCTATGATAGTTAAGGTATCTCCTTTTATTTTTTCTATTTGTATGTTACAAAGCTCAGATAATCTCATTCCGCAGTTCAAAAATAAAGTAAGTATGCAGTAATCTCTATGATAGTTTTTATTTGTTTGATCCATCGAATTCAATACAGTTATACTTTGATCTAAAGTCAAATAAACTGGGTGTCTTTTATTTATTTTAGGTGATTCTAGTTCTACAGTTGGATTTTCATCTATTATTTTTATTTTTGAATTTAAAAACTTAAAGAAAGACTTTAATGTAGCAACCTTTCTTGCTCTTGCATAAGCGCTATTATTTCTTACCTTTTCTAAAAAAGCCAAAAATGCATATATATCAGATAAGGTTATGTCTTTTATAAAATTATCACTTAACTCAGAAATTTCAACTTCTTCGATTTTTTCTAATTCAATATTATTTTCTAAACCTTTATATACTTTTAAAAATTTAAAAAATAATCCTAAATCAACAGAGTATCCTTTTATTGTATTCAAAGATTTACCTTTTACATTTTCTAGGTAATTTAGGAACTCCATAACTCGTTTTGGATATCTCGATTTCTCTAAAAAATCAAATTTAAGATTTTTATTTTTGTATGATTCATCGTTTAATTCATTTTTAAAATTTGATTTTTCAACAGAATTGATGTCCTTTTCTACCTCTAAGAGCTTGTCCATCCCAAGTTCTTTTATCCATCTTTTTATTATTCTTTGATTAATCTTATATATATCTGCCAATTCTGTATTACTTAGATTTCTTTTAAAGATTAAAATATAAATATCTTCAATTAAATCTTCGTAGTCACGTTGAATATTTTGAGAATCGTAATAGTTATATATATGATCTAGATTAGTTAAATCATCATTACTTAAATTTATATTGAGTAATTCTTTGATTTCCTGTGAGTATTGAAAATTTTCGAATTGATTTTGTTTATTATTCATAGTCTAAAATCCTTTCAAAGCCTTGATATGACTATATTGTAGCATATTTACTTAAAAAACGCAATAACTTCGCTAAATGTATATTTAGCGAAGTTATAAATTAGGGGTATTTTAAGAAATTCATATTTGTATTTTAAAAACAACTTTAAAATAAATTTTTAGTTGTGTTTGAACCATAGTTTGTGGTTTTAATTCTTAATTCAATTCTTCAAATCAAAGAACGATTATATATTATCAAATCGTAATACATTAAGTAATACATATACATGTAATACAATAACAATATCGATTGATATATTTTAATTATGACCAATATCGATTGATATATTTTAATTATGACCAATTTCCAAAATAATATACATGACGAGATTAAAAAAACGTAATATTTCTTACATTACAAATATATATTCAAATTTCTCACTATTCTAATATCGTTTTTAGATATTAATAAGAAAACAAAAGGAAGTTAACTATATTCTTGTTATCATCCTTTTGTTTTCTTATACTATAAAGATGTAATTATGATAATTCGTCTAGGTTATTACTTTCTTTTCCATCAGGGATACTTCTTAAATAAGCTTCACCTTTTTTAGAATGAGAAATTATAACACCATCAATCATTCCCTCTTCTGCAAGTCTTACACCTTCAGCTTTAGAAACAGTTTTTCCGTTACTTAAAACGTAATCTGTAATTTCTCCACTACTATTCTTTTTTACTTTAACTATAGAATCTGACATAAATTATCACCTTCCTTTACTATTATTTTGCATGTATTTTCAAAAAATATTCTCTGTAAAAAATTATTTTTGTTTGTTATAATTAATATATAAAAGGTTTACATAAATGAGAGGTGATTATTTTGTATTTAGAAAAAATTATTAAAGCAAAAAAGAATATAGAAGATATAGTTATAAAAACACCTTTAATATATAGTGAGGTATTCTCAAGGAAATCTGAGAATCAAGTGTATATGAAATGTGAAAACTTACAATTAACAGGTGCTTATAAAATTAGAGGCGCATTAAATAAGATAAGATCCTTATCAGAGAAAGAAAAAGCAAGAGGCGTTGTATGTTCTTCTGCTGGGAATCATGCTCAAGGTGTAGCTTTTGCCGCTTCTCAAGCAAGTGTTAAATCAACAATAGTAATGCCTAAAACAACTCCTCTATTAAAAATTCAATCTACAAAAGATTTAGGTGGAAATGTTGTTTTATCAGGATATGTATATGATGATGCTTTTAACGAAGCTAAAAGAATAGAAGAAGAAGAAGGTACTTTATTTATACATCCATTTAATGACATCGATGTAATATATGGTCAAGGTACTGTAGCTTTAGAAATTTTCGAAGATTTAAAAGATGTAGATGTTATTCTTTGTCCAATTGGTGGAGGTGGTCTTATAAGTGGAGTCTCTTTAGCTGCTAAGGAATTAAATCCTAATGTAAAAATAATAGGAGTTCAAGCTGAAGGTGCTAATGCTATGGAACAAAGTTTTAAATCAGGAGAAATAATCAATTTAAAATCTGTAGATACAATTGCAGATGGTATTGCTGTAAAAAAACCTGGTGATTTAACCTTTAATTTCATAAAAGAATATGTAGATGATATAATAACAGTTTCAGACCATGAAATAGTTGAAGCTTTCTTTACCTTAAGTGAAAAGCACAAACTTTTAGCTGAAGCTTCAGGAGCTGTTTCTTTAGCTGCCTCTTCTAAATTGAATTTTAAAGATAAAAATATAGTATCAATAATAAGTGGTGGTAACATAGATATGGTTACCATAACCTCATTAATAAATAGCGCTTTAGTTTCTAAAGGTAGACTTTTTGGATTTAGCTTAGAAGTTCCTCATAAGCCAGGACAAATTTTTAGAATTTCAAAAATACTTACAGACGTAAATGCTAATATAGTAAAACTTGAACACAATAATTTTAAGGCAACAGATGCGCTTAAAAATATGGTTATAGAAATAACCTTAGAAACTAATGGTCATTCTCATATTGCTGAAATTAAAAAGGCTTTAACTGATCAAAGCTATGTAATTAAACAAATTTATTAGTAAGAAAATAAAAGAGGCAGTATTTTATTTAATTAAAATACTGTCTCTTTTTTAAAATTATACACTTCTCTACTCCACCTTTAAATAAAACCTAATAAAAAAGAGCCTATTTGTAATAGACTCTTTTTGAAATTGTATACTATTTAAAATTCCCTTTAATTAATAAACATCTTTAAATTCTTCTAAAGGTAAATCAACATCTTCTAATTCATGGTAATTAAAATTATCTCTACTTAAATCAACATCTTCTAATTTTATTAATTTAGTATGATGTTTAAATTTATAGTAGAAAAATAAACCTAGGAATAAAGGAATTCCTATATATGATGAAATTAACCCACCCCAGTCTATTCCATTTCTAACATCTAAATAAGCATATCCTTGTCCTAAAACGATTATTCCACATAATATTAAAGCAATTATAGGTCCAAGTGGAAATAATTTAGCTTTATAAACTAATTTACTCATATCTTTCCTTTGTGCTACATAAGCTCTTCTAAATCTATAGTGACATATTGCAATACCAAGCCATGCTATAAATCCAGATAAACCAGATGCTGCTACAAGCCATACATATACAGTATTCTCAGCATAAATACCTGTTAAGAAACATAAACTAGCAATTATTGTTGTTAATATTATTGCATTAACTGGCACTCCTCTAGAATTTGTTTTTTGAAATATCTTAGGTGCCATTCCACTTTTAGCCATAGCATAAAGCATTCTACTAGATGCATACATTCCTGAGTTACCAGCTGATAAAACTGATGTAAGTATTATTGCATTCATAACAGATGCCGCACCAGCTAGCCCTATTTTTTCAAAAACTACTGTGAAAGCACTTGTTTCTACTCCTGCTTGAGCATTAGGTACTAAAGCTCCAATTACTAAGATTGTTCCTAAATAAAATAATAAAATTCTCCAGAAGATTGTGTTAACTGCCTTTGGTACATTTTTTTCAGGATCTTCACTTTCTCCAGCGGCAACCCCTACTAACTCAGTTCCTTGAAATGAGAAGCCAGCTATTAAGAAAATCATGAATATAGATTTTGCTCCTCCAATAAATGGACCACCATTAGCATAGAAATTTTTAAAGCCTACTTTTTCTCCTCCTATTATTCCAAATATCATAAGAACTCCTATAATTAAGAAAATAATAACAGTAGCAACTTTTACTGCTGCAAACCAAAATTCTGATTCTCCGTAAGCTTTAGCAGATAATAAATTAAGACCTAATATAATTACTAAAAATAACGCACTCCATACCATAGCTGGAACATTTGGAAACCAGAATTTCATTAATAAAGAACCTGCAACCATCTCTGCTGCTATTGTTATAGCCCAGTTATACCAATAGTTCCATCCTAAAGCAAATCCAAAGGCTGGATCTACGAATTTTGTTGCATAAGTTCCAAAGGAACCTGTCTCTGGCATATATGTTGCCATTTCTCCTAAGCTTGTACATAAGAAATAAACCATTATTCCTATTACTCCGTAAGCTACAAAAGCTCCTCCAACACCTGCTTGATGCAAAGTATCTCCCATTGCTAAGAAAATACCTGTACCTATGGCTCCACCCATTGCAATCATACTAAGATGTCTTGATTTTAATCCCCTTTTTAGATTAGTATTTTGTTCCTGACTCATTTTTTAGTCCTCCTTATGGTTTTAATAATTAACCCATAAGTGATAACTAAGTTCCGCTAACAAAAGAAACCCTTAAGCGTGGTTTCATGCTTAAGGGTTTGTAAAGTCTTATTAAACAATACTCTTCTTTCATGATAGCACACCACAAAACTAATTGTGACAGTGTTACATATATTATATGCAACCCCAACCTAATAGAATTAAAGCCTCTTCTACTGGTTTCGGCGATTCATCCTTTCTCTTTGCTTCATAGTGCTTACCTCTGCAAAGATACTATTAATCATCGCGCCTCTATCTCAGTTATTCACTTTATATTAATAATTATGCAGTTTAATTTACAAATTGTCAATCTTTTTTTATTGTTAATGAAACCCAATCAATAAATTACATTTATAAAAAGAATATATTTTATTACTATAATTAATAATTACCTTGACTTTAAATATTAATTATAGTAATATGTACTCATACAAAGAACAGATGTATTTAATAAAAATACAAGAAGGGGGCTATTATGAAAAATTTATCTTTAATAAAGAGAATATTTTTTGCAATCATTTTAGGAATACTGATTGGGCTAGGTTGTTCCTACATAAATTTTGATATACCCGTTAGGGCATTAATGACCTTCAATGGATTATTCGGAAACTTACTTAGTTTTTTAATACCACTTATAATAGTTGGATTTATAGTACCTGGAATCGCATCTTTAGGAAGCAAATCAGGAAAAGGACTTTTAGTAACAACTTTAATAGCATATGCATCAACATTTTTAATAGGTATAATAACATTCTTTATAGGACGTTCATTACTTCCTAAATTTATAGTAAGTGCTTCTTTAAGTACTAGCTCTGTAAATGTTGAACCATACTTCGCAATAGACATACCTCCAATGTTTAGTGTTATGTCTGCTTTGGTTTTTGCATTCTTATTAGGTATAGGAATATCAAGAATAAAAAATAGTTACTTATTAAAAGTATCTGAAGAGTTTAATCATGTTGTTTCATTAACAATAAAAAATCTTTTAATACCATTAGTTCCAGTATATATTCTTTCAATATTTGCTAAGTTAAGCTATAATGGTGAAATATTTACTACTTTAAAATCTTTTGGACTTGTTTACGTAGTTCTTTTCTCAATACAAGGAGCTTATTTATTAGTTCAATATGTTTTAGCTGGAACTATAAAGAAACAAAATCCATTTAAACTGTTAAAAAATATGATTCCTGCATATATGACAGCTTTAGGTACTCAATCATCAGCAGCTACAATTCCAGTTACTTTAAACTGTACTATAGAAAATAAAGTCGATGAAGATGTTGCAGACTTTGTTATACCTTTAGGAGCTACAATAAACTTGGCTGGTGATACTATAACTTTAGTACTTGCTTCTATGGCTGTAATGTATATGAAAGGACAAGTTCCAACATTATCACTTATGTTACCTTTCATAGTTATGTTAGGAGTAACTATGGTAGCAGCACCAGGAGTACCTGGTGGTGGTGTTATGGCTTCTCTAGGTTTACTTGAAAGTATGCTTGGCTTTGGTAATGTGGAAAAATCATTAATGATAGCATTACATGCTGCACAGGATAGTTTTGGTACAGCAACAAATGTAACAGGTGATGGAGCTATAGCAATAATAGTAGAGTCTATCCTAAGAAGAAATAAAAAATCTAATCTTAAAATTGAAGAGGCTAAAGAAGAGTTTCTTCCAGAGGTTAGTTGTAATTAAAAAATGACTATGAGAAATTCTCATAGTCATTTTTTTATTTAATAATTATATTATTGCTTTTGGGGAATAATTGCTCATATAAAGCATCAAATCCCTCATCAGCTAATACTACTTCAGTATCATCATTTACATAGAATTGATTCATAGTATTCATTATAAGTTCATATTTTTTAAGATTACCTTCTTCAAGTAAAACCTCATAAAGATATGCTAAGTGATTTTGCATATACTCTTGCATCTCTTTAAGTTCTTCATCAGAAATTTTATTTTCCTTATGAATTTTATTTACAGGACCATTCTTAAAAATGAAATATGTTGAAGCTTTTGCTATTCTAGCAATATGTTCTTTAGTCTTATTATCATTCATATTTGTCACCTCTCTATATCTAACGTAATAATTATAAGATAAAATTACCTACATTTCAATTTTTCTTATCTATACAAATAATATAGTTTTATTATCCATTTTATCATTAAATTGTGAAAGAATTTATGTGTTTATTAAATATATTTGACATATTGATGAACAACTTGTATAATCATTTTGTTTGGTATTCTTTTAAGTTTTTAAATACACGTTAAATATTAAATTCACATTCAATAATACGATTCACAAAACTCAAAAATTAAGGAGTGTATTAAAAAATGAAAAAAGAAAAATTTATTCCTAAACTTATATTTTTCTTATTAGGAATGGCAATCATACAATTAGGCGTTGTAATATTTTTATTAAGTGGTGCAGGATCAGATCCTTTCACTGTATTTACTCAAGGGCTTTCAAAAGCTTTAAGTATTTCAACTGGAACAGCTAATATGATAATACTTATTACTTTAGTTATTGGAATTTTCGTTATTGACAGAAAACAACTTAAAGTTGGAACTTTTGTACTTGTATTAGTAATAGGACCTACTATAGATTTTATTATGGGATTATTACAAAAGGCTGGATTAGATACTTCACTTAGTAGTTTTAACTTACCTGTAAAATGTGTGATTGTAGCTTTAAGCTGTATAATAATAGCTATAGGATTCTCATTCTTAGTTAGTACTGAATTAGGAGTTGCACCAAACGATTTAGTTCCTCTTATAATAAGAGATAAAACTAATTTCCAATACCGTTGGATACGTATCGGCTTAGATTTAAGTTTCTTAGTAGTTGGTTACTTATTAGCTGGTGTTGTTGGTGTTGGTACAATAATAGCAGTTCTTTTCACAGGTCCGGCTATCCAATTTTTCATGCCACCATGTGAAAAAATTGTACATAAATTCATAGGAAAAACTGCTGAAAAATAATATAAAAAAACAGTCCATAAGGACTGTTTTTTTATATGTATTTTTTATATCTCTTGATATCTAGCTATAAGTTCTACTAATTCATCACAGAAAGCATCATATTTTTCTGTGGGATGTTTTACTGTAATTGTAATCTCTTCACCAACCTCTACCCTCTTCTGATCTGGTGAAAAAGTAAATGCTAATGTATCATCTCTATTATATATAGGTTTTATAGTAACATGAAAATCTTCTCCTAAAATTTTCTTTCTTAATAATGTCATAATAATCACCTCACAATTTTATTATAACAATAAAAGAAAAACATGCCAATATTGGCATGTTTTATATAGTCTCAAAAAAAGCGTTTATCTTTTCTAATTCTCCATCTGCAAAAGTATAGTTACTTAATTCATCTTTATTTATCCATTTGTATGCAGTTATGTTTGCACCACAAGTAACCTTTTCTTTTAAAGATCCTGTAAACACTCTTAAACTTTCCTCTTCATTAATATTAAAATCATATAATTCCTTTAAATCGAAAACTATAGTTTTTAAATCTTCTTTTATAGCCCTATTTGCACATTTTTCTGGAGTTTCTCTACCCTTTATTTTTCTGTCAAAAAGATACCATAAGTGTTCATCAGCTTTTTTACCTTTTCTTTTTGAAATTAAAATATTATTAAAATCATCCTTTATAAGGATAGAACAAAATTTAATGTTACCCATATAAGTCTCCCCTTTTACACATTTCGCTTTTTATATACATATTATAGCAAATTATTATATATTATTGTGCTATTTTAGTATAAGTTTAAATAAAGTTTTCAATATTATTTAATGATTCTTGTTTTAAATATGTTTTAAATAGTTTTCTAACTTGTTTTTCTAATTTTGACGTACACTTTAACCCTCTAACTAATATGTACATTAAACAAATATATTCTATAATAATTCGTATATATACGTATATTATGATGACTACCCAAAGTATAACCCCCGTATTTTTAAGTATAATTACGAACTTTCATAAGAAAAGCAACCTTTCTTATGAAAGGTTGCTTTTCTTATTATAGAAGTTTTAGATTATTTATATCTAAGTCATAAGTAACATCTTTTCTTTCGACAATAACTTTAATTTTTTCTTTAATTTCATCACAGTCAAGAACTTTTGTTAGAAGTTCTCTTGTTGGATTAATTGCATATGGTATTCCAACACTTTTAAACATAGTAAAATCACCTGAAGTATCTCCATAAGCATAGCTATTTTCTAAATCTATGTTATATTTTTCTTTTAATTCTAAAATAGCTTTTTCTTTACTTTCTGAATCCCACATAGGTATTATATCTCCATTATATGTATTATTATCATCAAGTTTGTATATAGTACCTTTGAAATCATTCATATTATATTTTCCTGACATCTCTTTTACCAGTTCATATGGTGAGCCAGAAATAGCTATTACTATGTGTCCTTGTTCTTTGTGCCATTTAATTCTTTCTCTAGTAAATGTATATACTCTATCGCCTTTTTGTTCTATTACTTTTTTAGCTATGTATTCTATATGATAATTACTTATGCCTTTTATTGCCTCAGTATATATATCAACCATTTTAAGTAAATATTCATCATAATCACCTTGTCTCTTATCCCATTTTATAAAAGCAGGACGTACATCTTTATACCATTTAGTTTCATCAACTAATTCATATTTTATTATTTTTTTAAATACTTCTGTTATTAGTCCTTCTCTGTATATTGTTCCATCAATATCAAAAAATGCTGCTATGTTCTTCTTTTTCATATTTTTCTCTCCTCTTCTGTATGGTTTCCATTTATGTATTATTTAAAAGTATATCATAAATAAATAAATTTTAAAGGGAATATATAAAATATAATTGTACCCATACATTTGATAATATATTAATAATATTTTAATATATAACTATATTTTTTATTCAGGAGGTAAAAAAATGAATATTAATACGGATAATAGATTTCATAAAACAGTCTTTACAGCATTAATGATCGCAATAATATTTATAGCAGCAAGCTTAATAAGAATACCAACCTTTGGAGGCTATGTTCAACTAGGCGATTGCATGGTTCTTTTATCTGCAGCATTATTAGGTAAAAAAAGAGGTGCTATAGCAAGCGGTATTGGTATGGCTCTTGTAGACTTATATGGTGGATATATAATTTGGGCACCATTTACTTTTATAATAAAGGCTTTAATGGCATATATAGCAGGATATCTTTTAGAAGTTAATCATAGAAAGAGTTATTTAAATCCTTTCTTAATTTCAGGAGTTTTTATGGTAGTAGCATATTTCTTCGCTGGAGCAATCATAGCATTACTATTCACAGGAAGTTCTAATACTCTTATAGGTGCTTTAGCTTATTCAGCAAAGGATATAATAGGTAATATAATGCAAGCTGGTGTAGGTATAGTTATAGCATTACCACTTTCAAAAGTATTATATAAACAAGAAAAGAAAGCTTTTAGCTAAAATTTATTAAAATTATTACTTGATAATAAAAACGTACAAACAACTTACACTGTGTTTGCACGTTTTTATTATTTTAAGTATTAATCCATTATTAATTTAACAGGACAGTGATCTGATCCTAATACCTCTGTATCTATAAAAGCATCTTTTATTCTTGACTCTAAACTATTTGAAACTAAGAAATAATCAATTCTCCATCCAGCATTATTCTTTCTCGCATTAAATCTATATGACCACCAGGAATAAATTCCCTCTACCTCTGGATTGAAGTAACGGAAAGTATCTATAAATCCACTTGATAATAAAGTAGAGAATTTATCTCTTTCTTCATCTGTAAAACCAGCATTCTTTCTATTTGACTTAGGATTTTTTAAATCTATCTCTTTATGAGCAACATTTAAATCACCACATACAACTACACCTTTTTTAGAAGAAAGTTCTAAAAGATAGTTTTTAAAATCATCTTCCCATTGCATTCTATAATCTAATCTAGCAAGTGCTGTTTGAGAGTTTGGAGTATATACAGTTACCATAAAGAAGTCCTCAAACTCTAAAGTTATAACTCTCCCTTCTTTATCATGATGTTCCATATTTATACCATAATAAACATTTAGGGGTTCTTTCTTTGTAAATATAGCAGTACCTGAATATCCTTTTTTCTCAGCATAATTCCAATACTGGTGATATCCCTCTAAATCTAACTCTATTTGTCCTTCTTGTAACTTAGTTTCTTGTAAACAAAATATATCAGCATCTTCAGATTTAAAATAATCTAAAAATCCTTTTTTAACACAAGCTCTTAAGCCGTTAACATTCCATGATATTAATTTCATATTAAAAATTCCTCCTGTATCATTCTTGAAACTTTCTTCCAAGATAATATTATATATTTTCATGTCTATTATTCTATTGTAATAAAATATTCAAAATAAATCATCTCTTAATTCAAAATAATAATAATTATTTCTTAGTAATTATAATTTAAATCCCTTTAAATATCAACTAATAAGTAGAAAGATTACATTTATTATTTAGATCTTAATAAACTAAAAAAAGCCATCTCCAATTCGCTAAAATTAGTAATAGGAGATAGCTATGTTAATTATTATTTAGTTTTCTTTATATCTACATCTCTTCTATTTATACTTATTTGTAAAGTATCCTCAATTTGTTTTAACATAGGTAGGTTCTTTGGATCTATAAACATACATGTATATCCTTCATCTCCAGCTCTACCTGTTCTTCCTATTCTATGAACATAACTTTCTACAGTTTCTGGTATATCATAGTTATATATATGAGTTACACCTGTTATATCTATTCCCCTTGAGGCAACATCTGTAGCAATAAGATATTGAATAGTACATTTTCTAAATTGCTTCATAATTTTTTCTCTCTTTGCTTGAGAAACATCACTATGTATCTTTTCACATGCTATTCCTCTTTTACTAAAACCTGCTTCAAGCTCATCAGCTCTTCTTTTTGTTCTACAGAATATTATAGCCATAAAAGGATTATCCTCTTCTAATACTGTACAAAGAGCATCCTGTTTCCACCTATCTGTTGTTTCAACTACCTCTTGTCTTATTTTATCAACAACTAGAGTTTCTTCTTCAACTTTTACCATTATAGGATCATTCATGTATCTATAAGCAAGTTTTTTAACTGCTGAATCCATAGTTGCAGAAAAACAAAGTGTTTGAGCTTTCTTTGGAACATGCTTCATGATTTCTGTAATTTCATTTCTAAATCCCATAAGAAGCATTTGATCAGCTTCATCAATTATAACAGTATTAATCTTACTTAAATCTATAGTTTTTCTTTCTATATGATCAAGCAATCTTCCAGGAGTTGCTATTACCATATGTATAGATTGTCTTAATTTATTAACCTGTGATGATACATCCTTTCCACCATATGCGGCTAAAACTTTTATGTATGTTGCTTTAGTTAAATTTTTCGCCTCATCAGTTATCTGAATAGCAAGTTCTCTTGTAGGTGATATAACAAGTACTTGAGTATCTTTGCTATTCTCATCAATATTTTGTACTGTAGGTAATAAAAATGCTAAAGTTTTTCCTGTTCCTGTTTTTGCCTCACCTATTAAATCAGCTCCATTTAATATATGCGGTATGCTATCTTCTTGTATTTTAGTTGGAGTTTTAATTCCACTTTTTAATAGTCTTTTTGTTAATCTTTCATTTATTCCAAGTTCTAAAAAATTCAATGCTCTTATCCTTTTCCTTTCAAATTTCTTCTTTAATAAATTTAATATATGTTTATTAAAAAAACATATTAATACTCTAAAATTATATTAACATAAAAAATAGAGCATGGTTCCAGTTAAAGATCCATGCTCTATGCTACAGCACCATTAAGTACCAACTGCTAAATAAGAATATCATAGTAATTTTAATAAGTCAAATAAATATAGATATAAGGAAAGGTTTTTTATGAAATTTAATGCTAGAGTTGTAAATCAAATGATTGAAAAAAATTCAGAATTATTATTAAGTTCCTAAATAATAATTCTAACAAAGGCTCAAAAATGGAATATGAGAAGAGGTTTTAAAGAATGTGGTTTTATATCTTCAATAAATAAAAACGGAGCTATGGAAGCATTCTTTAGAAAACACTTATAAATTATCTTAGGTATATGAAGTCATTAACTTAATTATTTTATAATTAAAACCTCAGTAATAATTACTGAGGTTTTGTATTTTAAAGTTATTCTATATAATTTACAAAAGCTACTCCATTATAATTATCAATTGATTTAAAACCAACCTTTTTATAAAACTCGACTGAAGCTTCTTTATCATCACTTATCAATACTTTTTGTCTAACATTTTTATATTCATCTAATACAGAATTAATTAATCCTCTCCCAATACCATTTCCTTGATATTCAGGAAGTACAATTATATCTTGTATATATATTATAGTTAAACCATCACCAACAACTCTAATAAGACCTACTAACTTTTCACCATGCCAAGCTGAAGTTATTTTTAGTGAATTTTTAAATGCTCTTTCTAATTTATTTAAATCTTCAGTATAATTAATCCAGCCTGCACTTTCATATAATAAAGCTATACTTTTTATATCATTAATTGAATCTTTTTTTAAAATTACTTTTTCTAAATCCATAAAACCTCTTTAATTAAAAATAATATTATTTTTCAGCTATAAACAATAAATGGTTACTATATCCTAGAAACTCTGGTTTTTCCGAACAATGATAATGATAATTTAACCATAGATTATAGTCCTCTTCATCCATATTATTTATTTTATCTGCTAAAAGCTCACTTAATCCATCTGCAGCAATTTCAGAAATAATTTCAACCCCAGAGTCATTTAGTAGTTTTCTACACTGATCTACACTGTGAAATACAAAAGGATAATCAACTAACTTAAATGTTTCATGATCATAAGCATCTCCTTTTAAAAAGTTTGGATTATAACACATAGTTTCTGTAGTTATTACCATATCATTAGATATAAAGGCAAAAAACATTTTTCCATTATCTTTACAAACTCTTTTTACCTCTTCTATAGATTTCATTCTATCTTCAATCTTACTTAAATGATATAGAGGACCAAAACATAGTACAATATCATAACTATTTTCTTCAATATTAGATATGTTTAATGCATTACCTTGAAAAACGCTTAAATTCATGTCCTTCTCACATTTTTCTTTGATTTCTTTAACATGTTTTTCAACTAATTCAATAGCTGTTACTTGAAAACCTTTTTTAGCAAAATATAGACTATATTCTCCAGTACCAGCCCCTAAATCAAGAATCTTCATTCCTGGTTTAAGAAACTTTTCAATGTTTCTTACTGTTGTCAAAAACTCAACCTGATTAGCCTTTGATGAAAGCCTAGTACTTTCATTAAATATATCATATAAGGCGGACACTCTTTCTTCTTCACTTTCAAATTTTAAAATCTCTTCTTCCCTCATAAATTTCTCCCCTTTAGTTAATATAATTTTATAAAATCTAAAAATAAGTAAATCATTAATATAGACAAGTTAAATTATCGCTTGTTTATATTTCATACATTACTATCATTACTTCTTTAAAACAACAATTATATTTAATATGAAAATAATAAGAATAAACTATTTAATATTATTCAATGCAAACCTTAAATATCTCAGCTATATTATGAGTTTCATCCCAAACTCCTTTCACTTCAAAGTAATATTCTCCCTTTTCTTTAGGTAATATAAAAGAATATTCCTTCTTTGAATCTCCATTTAAATATTCATAATCTGTATAAGGGGTAGTAGACAGTTCTTGGATAGTTACAGAATTAGGTTCTTTAGAAAACTTTATTTGGAGTGTTTCTCCGCCTTCTGCATATATTGGCTTATTTAAATTCTCTAAAGGCTCTGCAAAAGTACTGTTTCCACCTAACTCTTTATTAAACCAATTAAATTCTCCATTGATTGTAGAAACTTTTTCATTATCATAAGTTATTTTAAGATTAGGTTTATCAAATGGAAAATCATCTGTGGGAACCATAGCCAATATAATAATTGCAATTATAAAAAGAGTTAAACCTATAATCTTATTCCTATGTTTTGATAAAGTAGTTATCATTTAATCTCCTCCCTATCAAACTGGAACTTATTGTATATTTAAAATTATAAGTTAATTTTTTACACATTCCAATTATAATACAATATTTTAACAAATTAGTAAAATATAAAAACTCCAGTACAATATGTACTGAAGTTTTTATTTGATATATAAATTCATTTAAAGTTTTTATACTATTTTATGTTTCTGCTACCTGGTTTAATGTAAGGTGTACCTTCTTTACATAGTGGGCAGTTTTCTGCCTCAAAGCTTTCTATATCAAGTTTTATTGAACTATACATTGGGAAGTCTGTTACATTTCCTGGAGTTCTATCTACTATACAAACTACTGCTACAACTTCTCCGCCTTGTTCTTCAATTACTTTTGCAGCTTCTTTAAAACTCTTACCTGTAGTTACAACATCCTCTGTTATTACTACTTTTTGTCCCTTTTCTATAGTGAATCCTCTTCTAAGAGTCATTTCTCCATCTACTCTCTCAGTGAAGATTGCTGGCTTACCTAATTGTCTTCCTAATTCGTAAGCTACTATAACGCCTCCCATAGCTGGTCCTACAACTAAGTCAAAGTCGATGTCCTTTAATTGATCTGCAACAACTTTTAATACTTTTTCAGCTTTATCTGGATGTTTTAATAATTGAGCACATTGGCAGTATCTATTAGAGTGTCTTCCTGATGATAGTAAGAAATGTCCTTCTAATAAAGCTCCAACCTCTTTTAATGTATCTATAACCATAACGTCTGTATTTTTCATATTTAACTCCTCCAAAACTTTTCTTTTTATTTGTTCCTTTAATTAATTTTATTTACTTTACCTAAGATTGTGTACAACTATCTTTTAATAAAACTTACAAATAGTATGAAGAGGATATTTAGATAAGCTTTAGAATTTAAGTTATTATGTAGAAAATATTACGTTAAAAAGCTAAGATTGTTCGACGCGAAGCTAGTTTCGAAGCTTTAGTAATATTTTTGGAATAATAACTATAAATTCTTAGCGAAATCTAATAATTCTCGGAATATATTTGTAAGTTTTATTGTTAGGTTTCAATACAATCTTACTACTTTATGCAACCTACTATTTCTTTAATGTTCTTTAAGCCTTCTCTTCTACAGAAACCTTCTAAACCTTTTATTATTTCTACACCTGCTTTAGGATTTACAAAGTTTATTGTTCCTATCTGTATAGCAGAAGCTCCTGCCATCATAAATTCTATTGCATCCTCTGCTGTTGAAATTCCACCTAGTCCTATTACTGGAATATCTACAGTTTTAGCAACTTCATGAACCATTCTAAGTGCTACTGGTTTTATAGCTGGACCTGAAAGTCCTGCATACACATTATTGAATACTGGCTTTCTATTTTTTATATCTATTGCCATTCCTTTTAATGTATTTATTAGTGATATTGAATCCGCTCCAGCCTCTGCACATCTATATGCCATGTCGCATATATTTTCAGCATTTGGTGATAATTTTACCATTAGAGGCTTATCACAAATTTTTCTTACCTTAGAAACTACTTCATAAGCTACATCTGATTGTATTCCGAAGGCCATTCCCCCAGATTTTACATTAGGACAAGAGATGTTTAACTCTATCATGTCTACTTTTTCTTTATTTAAAAGTGAAACTGCTCTTTCATAATCTTCTATAGTAGCTCCACCTACATTTGCTATTATGTTTGTATCTAGTTCTAACATTTTAGGAAGTTCTACTTCTATAAATTTTTCTATTCCTGGATTTTGAAGTCCTACTGAATTCATGATCCCTTGAGGTGTTTCATATATTCTTATTCCTTCATTACCTTCTCTACCATTAAGAGTTAGTCCTTTTGAACTTATTCCCCCTAGTTCTCCCACATCATAGAAGTTATTGTATTCAGCTCCAAAACCAAAAGTACCTGATGCTGCTATAACAGGGTTTTTAAAATCTACTCCATTTATAACTGTCTTTAACATACTTAACCCCTCCTAAATTATAATTCAACTTCTAAGCCATTGAATACTGGACCATCTTTACAAGTTCTTTTATTTCCTGATTTTGTTTTACATGTACATACTAAGCAAGCTCCTACTCCACAAGCCATGTGCTTTTCCATAGAAACATACACATTAACACCAGCCTCTTTGCACATTTCAACAACCCTCTTCATCATAATCTCTGGTCCACAGCATAGTACTGTATCATACTTTTGAAGAGGAAGAATTTCTGTTACAAAACCTTTGTGTCCATGTTTACCTGTATTTGTTGAAATTTTAGTTTTTCCTACATATTCTCCTATTTCATCTACTAGGTATATATCATCTCTAAAGCCACCATAGAAATCCATTTTTATTTCTGGATTATTCTTTCTAAGCATTTTCGCAAGTTCTAACATTGGTGCAGTTCCTATACCACCACTTACTAAAGCAACTCTTCCATAATCCTTAGTTACATCGAAGCCATTTCCTAAAGGACCTATTATTTCTATTTCATCTCCAGGAATCATTTTTTTCATTTCATTTGTTCCAGCTCCAATAGTAGCATACACGAAACGTACATCATTTTCATTTACCTCACAAACACTTATTGGTCTTCCTAAGAAAGTGTTTGGAGTTTTTATCATATAGAATTGTCCTGCATTTACTTTAGCTTCATGCCCTACTATTAATGAGTATATTCCCTCTACTAATTCAATATTTTCTTTTACTTTGCCTTTGAAATATTCCATAGCCATAATCTGTCCTCCCAAGTTCTCTCTATTTTAAAATTGCTTCTCTTATGCTATCTCTCATTGAAATCGCTTCTTTTCTAGCACACTCTGCAAAGTTTTTACTATCTTCCATAGCTTTGTATGCTAATAAGATCTTTCTTGAAGAGTTTACAATTCCACCATTTCCATTATTAAGGTAAGCTGCTACATCTTCTGCAGTTCCACCTTGTGCACCATATCCAGGTATTAAGAATGGCATTGTATCTAATTCAGCTCTCATTTCTTTTGCCTCTTCTTGGTGAGTACATCCTACAACTCCACCTATTGAGCTATAACCATGTTTTCCTAAGTAGTTTTTACCTAAAGTATTTAACTTTTCTCCAACTACATCGTAAACTTTCTTTCCATTTCCAGCCTCCAGATACTCTATATCTTCAGCTCCTTTGTTTGAAGTTCTTACTAGTACAAAAACTCCTTTTTCATTTTTCTCTATATAAGGTAAGTATGGATCTATACTATCCATTCCCATGTATGGGTTTAAAGTTATGAAGTCACTTTCAAAATCACCTTCGAAGTGAGCTTTTGCATACATTTTCGCTGTTGCTGCTATGTCTCCTCTTTTTATATCAGCTATGATTAAAGCATCTTTTTCTCTTAAGTAGCTTAATGTATTTTTGTAAGCTTCTAATCCCTTAAGACCAAGAGCTTCATAGTAAGCTATTTGAACTTTGAAGCATGCAGATACATCTAGTGTTGCATCTATAATTTCCTTATTGAAAGCGAATAACATATCAGCTTCATTTGAAAACTTACTTTTGAATTCTTCTGGTATATAGTCTAAGCTAGTGTCTAATCCAACACAAACCAATCCATTTTTTTCTACCTTTTCAAACAATTTATCAGCTATCATATATACCTCCTAAAACTCACCTTTATAAACTATTTTTCCGTCTTTTATTGTTAATACCACATCTCCGTAAAATTCCATTCCATTAAATGGCGTATTTTTACTTCTAGATACTATATCTTCTTCTTTTAATATTCTTTTCTTGTTTAGATCTACTAAAACTAAATCTCCTGCAAAACCTGGTTGAAGTTTTCCCTTATTTATATTTAATAACTTAGCAGCATTTCCACTCATTAATTGGCTTAGCTTATTTAAGTTAATATGATTTTCTTTAACTAACTTCGTATAGCAGATTGAGAAAGCTTGTTCAATTCCAATCATGCCAGGTGCTCCTTTTTCCTTATCTTCTTTTGAGTGCGGAGCATGGTCTGTTCCTATACAGTCAACATAATTCATTTTTATTGCTTTTATTATGAAGTTAACATCCTCTTCTTCTCTTATAGGAGGATTAACTCTGTAATTATTAACCTTGTTATTTAAAGCTATATGGTGAGGAGTTACTTCACAAGTTACTTTAACTCCATCATTTTTTCCATCTATTATATACTTTATAGCTTCCTTAGTACTGACATGAGACATGTGTAACTTACAACCTACAAACTTTGCTAAGGCAATGTCTCTCCAAGTCATCATATTCTCAGCTAGACGCATGTCCACTTTTGAAAATTCTGGGCTTTCTGCATGAGACATTACTACCCAGTTATTTTCCATAGCTACCTTCATAGCTTCCATCATAATCTTAGAGTCAGATACGCCTTTACCATCATCAGTTATTGCCTTAACATTAGGATCTCCTTTGAATTCATTTAGATGATTTATTTCCTCACCTGATAAATCCTTAGTTATAGAAACTGTTTGGTATAAATCTGCTAGTCCAACATCCTTACCTTTGTTAACTACATAATCTAAAATTTCCTTTGAGCTACAAACTGGCTTAGTGTTTGGCATTAGAGTTACAGTTGTATACCCTCCTCTTACTGCCGCCTTAGAGCCACTTTCTATATCCTCTTTATATTCAAATCCTGGATCTCTAAAGTGTGCATGAGTATCTATGAATGCTGGCATAAGTACTAAGCCCTTACCATCTATTGTTTCACACTCTTTATTTAATTCAGTTCCTAATTCTTTTATTAATCCTTTTTCTATATATATATCACCAAAAAAGTTGTTACTTTCATCTATTAAATTTACATTTTTAATTAGCAAATCCATCTTAATTATTTCCTCCTCAAATTAAAACTTTGGAAAAGTGTTTTCTGCGTGGCAGTAATCACAATGATATGTATCGTTCTTTTCATCTATCAAAGTAAAACTTTGAGGAACATATTTTTCTACTTGAGTTATGCATTTTGTATTTTTACATTTATGATTTTGTACTTCTTTATTCTTCATCTTATTACGCCTCCCCTAAAAGTTTCGCCATTAATGCCATTCTTACATACATTCCGCATTTAGCTTGTTTGAAGTATAATGCCCTTGAATCTTCATCTACTTCATAAGCTATTTCATTTACTCTTGGAAGAGGGTGAAGAACCATCATATCTTCTTTGGCACTCTTCATTTTTGCTTCATCTAATACATATACATCTTTTAATCTTTCATACTCGCTTTGATCTACAAATCTTTCTCTTTGTATTCTTGTCATGTATAAAATATCAGCTTCTTTAAGGCCTTCCTCTAAACTAGTTATTTCTTTATACTCTATATTATTTTTTTCTAAGATTTGCTCTCTAATATAATTTGGGATTCTAAGTTCTATTGGAGATATTAAGATGAACTTGTTGTTCTTATATCTTGAAAGTGCTTTTATAAGAGAATGCACTGTTCTACCGAATTTTAAGTCTCCACATAATGCAATTGTATTTCCTTCTAGATTTCCTCTGTATTCTTTTATTGTAAGAAGGTCTGTTAATGTTTGAGTCGGATGCTGATGACCTCCATCTCCTGCATTTATAACTGGGATATCTGAATACATTGAAGCAACTTTTGCCGCACCTTCTAAAGGATGTCTCATTGCTATAAGATCTGCATAGCAATTTATTGTTTTAATAGTATCCCTTAGTGATTCTCCTTTAGCAACTGATGAAGAGTTTGGTTCTGAGAAACCTATAACTTGTCCACCAAGTCTAAGCATTGCTGATTCAAAAGATAATCTTGTTCTAGTGCTTGGCTCATAAAAAAGCGTTGCTAGGATTTTACCTTTGCATATGTCTTGATATTCTTTTGGATTTGCCATTATTTGATGTGCTAATTTGAAAATTTCATCAAATTCCTCTACTGTGAAATCTGATGGGTCTAATAAATGTTTGTTTTTTAACATAAAAATTCACTCCTTTTTAACCTCTCTGTGTTAATTTAAAGAAGAAAAGCTATATAATTTTACTCAAAAAAAAGTCTTCCTATGATAAGGAAGACTTTTCGCGTATAAAATAAATCTCGCAAGATTATAATTCAACTATATAACTTCCTTATTGACCTCTCTGGATCAAATTTAAAGGTTATTCATTAATCAGCCTCACTGGACTGCTTTCATTGTGCTTATGATATCATATTAAAATTTTTATGTCAATAAACTTTTAGCATTTATTTCTATTAAAATTTTTAACGTAAAAAAAAATAACTATTTATACATTTAATTATACTGTAACCTAAATAAAGTAGAAAAAAGTAAATTAATTAGCTATAATAATTGAAATAAGTATTCTTTTCATATATTGATTAACGACTTAGTCTCAAGCTTTGTTTTAAAGACTAATATGAATAATTTGCAATCTATTTAGTAAATGAAGAATATACTTGGAAGGAGATAATTATGGAAACTATAATAACTGTGTTAATAGTAGCCTTATGTGTTTATATAATATTAAAGGTAGCTGCTAAGGCATTAAAAGTAATTGCATTTTGTGTTATTGTATTGATTGTATGTATTTACCTAGGAATACTTCCTGCCGACATAATTCCAAACTTTGGAATAACAATCACTTAGTAAGTTTATACCTCTTCTTATTTAACCTTTAATTGCTCTAGTAACAATATAAGTGTCTATATACTCAATACTCATAAAAAATTAAACCCTCATAAATCGAGGGTTTAATGTTAATTTTAATGCCAATTGTTCATGATTGCATCCCACATCATTTTACCAGATTTTGCCAAAGTAACAGTTCCATATACAGAATTAGGAATTCCGCTAGACATAACTGTACAAGCAAAATTTCCTTTTTGAGTATGAATTAATTCAGTGTCATTTTCTACACCTTTTTTATCTCCAGTTTTACTTGATATATCAAACTTAAGATTATCTGGTATATATAAAGCTAGTTTGTTTTTAATCTGTTGTCGTGTAAGTATATCTATAAGCATCTGAGAGTTCTCTGTACTTAAGAAAGATCCTTCGCTAAGTTTTCTCCAAGCTAGAGTTAAATCATAAGCTGTTGTATAATTTTCTATATCTGATTTGAAATTTCTTTCATCAGCGGTCTTTCTATTAAGCTCAGTATTTTTCATTCCTAACTCTTTGATGATTTCGTTTATTTTATTCATGCCAACTAAATCAATTATTTTATTAGCTGCTGTATTATCACTTTGTATAAGCATTGCTACCAAAAGTTCAAATACAGTATATTCTCTTTCTCCAAACTCGTGTATTATTCCAGTTCCATAGACTTTGTCTGAACTTTCTATTTTAACTTTATCTAAAAAGTCTATTTTACCATCTTCTACTTGTTTTATAAGAGCTATAGCTATAGGTAATTTCATACAACCTGCTGAAACCATTTTAACGTTTTCATTGTAACCATAAGTATAACCACTCTTTAAATCCTCAAAGAAAAAGCTATACGAACCGATTCTGCTCTCTAAATATTTTTGAACTTCTTTCATAAATACCCACCAGCTTTCTTTTAATGTTGCTTTTAATGTTGCCTTGTTTAAAGTGTACCATATTTTCAGAAAATTTTGAAGTATTAATTGTAAATTTTTTCTTGTTAACGTTTAAACATTTATTTTAATCCCTTTAAAGTATTAGCAATTTTAATCATTAATATAAGTAAAATTTTACTAAATAGAAAATAAAACACTCATCATATAGATGAGTGTTTTTATACTCTTAATCAGCAAAACTAATTCCTATACTTTTTGCTGCTTTTACCATTTCTCCTTCTGGATCTACATCCTTAGTATATCCAATTACATTTTCTAAACTTTCAAAAGATATGTTATTTCCTTTTAATGCAACCATATTCCCGAATAAATTACTATTGATAAGTTCAACAGCTTTAACACCATATCTAGTAGAAAGTATTCTATCATAAGTAGAAGTGTTTCCCCCTCTTTGGATATGTCCAAGAACAGTACTTCTTATCTCATGATTTTTTATTAATCCTTCTAAATCATTAGCTAGTTTATTAGCAATCCCACCTAATCTTATTGGATCTGGACTATCATCAACTATTTTAGAAACAACTATTTCTCCATCTTTAGGTTTTGCTCCTTCTGCAACCACAATAATTGTAAATTGTTTTCCGGCTTCTTCTCTTTCTCTTACTTTTTCAACTATCTTATTTATATCATAAGGTATTTCAGGTAGTAATATTACATCTGCTGAACCAGCTATACCTGATTCTAAAGCAATCCAACCAGCATTTCTTCCCATAACTTCTAAAAGCATTATTCTATGATGTGACTCAGCTGTAGTATGAAGTCTATCTAAAGCTTCTGTAGCTATTTCTGTTGCAGTATTAAATCCAAAAGTTACATCTGTAGCTAATAAATCATTGTCTATTGTTTTAGGAACTCCTATAACATTTACTCCTTTTCTTGAGAAGTCTCTTGCTGAAGTTAATGTTCCATCTCCTCCAATAACAACTAAAGCATCAACGCCTTCTTTCTTTAAATTAGCAACACCTATATCAGAAACATCTCTTTTTACTATCTCACCATTTTCATCTTCAACTTGATAATCAAATAGGTTGTCCTTATTTGAACTATGAAGAATTGTTCCTCCTCTATGAAGTATTCCAGAAACAGAATCAAGATCTAATTTGATAAAGTCATTATTATAAAGACCTCTATATCCAAATTTATAACCTATAACTTCATATCCATACTGTAAAATTGCAGTCCTAGTTACAGCTCTTATTACTGCGTTTAATCCAGGACAATCTCCTCCGCCTGTTAGTATAGCGATTTTTTTAATTGGTTGCATCATATAAAATCCTCCTCTAAACAATCTTATATCATAGTTTGTAAGTTTTTTACAATTACCCTTTAAGTAAATGATATCATATAAACGTTTTTATGAAAAGCAAAATTATTTTAAAAATTAAGAAAAATCAAGTTTTTTTACTTAAATATTAGTAAAACTATTATTAGTTGTAAAAAAATAAAAAAAGACAAGGATCTTAATTCCTTGTCTTTTATAATTAACTAATTACACCAGTAAATATTAATATAGCTAATAAAATACCTGCAAATACTCTGTATATAGCAAAGATTCTCATTGGCTTTTTCTTTAAGTAGTTTATAAACTTGTTTATAACAACTAATGAAACTATAAATGCAACTATAAATCCTAATATTAATGCAATCCAGTTTGTTGCATTCATTTGAGAATAATCAAACTTAAATAAATCTAATCCTGATGCTCCAATCATAGCTGGTATTGCTAAGAAGAATGTGAATTCAGTAGCAATTGTCGTATTTAATCCAGAAATCCAACCTCCCATGATTGTTGAGGCACTTCTTGACATTCCAGGCCATAAAGAAAGACATTGGAAACATCCAACTAGTAATGATTGTTTATATGATATTTTATCAATATCTTTTACAACTTTACTTCTCTTAGCTCTTCTTCTAAAGTTATTTTCTACAACTATAAGTAGGATACCACCTACTATGAATCCTATAGCCACAGTTTTAGTTGAAAATAAATATTTTTTTATTTCATCATGGAATAAAAGTCCTAAAATAGCTGCTGGTATTGTTCCTATAATAACATTTATACCAAATCTAAATCCAGTTTCTGATTTAGCAAGTTTACTTTCATACAGTCTTTTATCTCCTGAAGTTTTAGATAATATAAATGCAAATATGTAGCTAAAAAATTCAACTACTGAATCACTTATCTTTCTCCAGTATAAAACTACAACTGCTAGTATGGCACCTAACTGAATAACAACTTCATACATTTCAGGGAATCCACCTGATTGTGTATTAAAATGAATAAGGTCACCAACTAAAATCATATGTCCTGTTGAGGAAACAGGAACAAACTCTGTAAGACCTTCAACAACTGCGATTATTAAGGCCTTAAATATGAATAAAAAATCAATTCCCATAACTACACTCACTTTCTAATAATTAAGTTTTACTTTTCTATTATAATTTCATTAGTTAAATTTGTCCACTTTTACATATATATAAATAAAAGAGCATATCTAAAACCAATTATCTCAATAATAAGTAGCAATTTTTATTAATTCAGAATTTAATATTCCAAATAAATTATTCATAACCATTGATTATTTTTAAATCAGTTTCGATATACTCTTTTCTAATTATATATACTTAATTTTATAATTATTATATAAATAATACTCTCATGAAGAGGCACTATCTTAAAAATTTCAAATTAAATAAATACTATATTAAGCTTTTACTATTGAAAGAATTTCTTCTTCAACAGCGCCTTTTTTAGGAACATAACTCTTTAATAATGATATATTTCCTTTTAAAGCATATTTTCCTAATGATGCAGGTATGAATATACTATCACCTTTTTTAATTGATAATTCACCTTCTTCTGAAGTTACTATACCTTCTCCTTCAACACATGTAAATATAAAGAATCTTTCTTTATCACTTTCTTCTTCACATACTCCATGTATATCATATTTTTCTAATGAGAAGTATTCACATAATGAAAGATAAGTTTTGTCATATTGATCATATGATACTTTTAATCCTTTAGCCTTATCCCCTGTTAATGAGAAATCAATACAGTCTAAAGCTTTTTCAACATGGATTTCTCTTCCTCTGTTATAATCGTATACTCTATAAGTTGTATCACTATTTTGTTGAATTTCAGCTATTATAACTCCTTCACAGATAGCATGAACTAATCCACTTCTTACAAAGAAAGTATCACCTTTTTTTACTGGCACTTTATTTAAGTATTGATCAAATTCACCAGTTTCTATAGCTTTAACGAATTGCTCTTTTGTACAATCTTTTGTTCCTACAATTAGGTTAGCTCCTTCAAAAGCTTCAACAACGTACCAAATTTCAGTTTTTCCAAGTTCTCCTTCAACTCTCATTCCATATTCATCATTTGGATGAACTTGTACTGATAATTTATCCTTTGCATTTATTAATTTTACAAGTAGAGGAAATTTCTCTTTTGATATTTCAGTTCCTACTAAATCGCTTCCTAATTTATCTATTAATTGGTCTAATCTTAAACCTTTATATTCACCATTTTCAACTATACTCATTCCATTTGGATGGCAAGCAACATCCCAAGTTTCTCCTATCATTCCCTCTGGCATATTATCTCTAAAAAGTTCAAAATCTCTTCCACCCCAAACTTTATCATAGTATAAATTTTCAAATCTTATTGGATACATTAGTATTCCCCCTAGTCTAGTTTATTTATAATCATTTGTATAATTAATTCAATTTAATTATATCTTTCCTATATATAATACAATATTTCAATTCATATTTCATTGTAAAATTTCTAGTAAGTATAGAATAAATTCATTTAATTACTTACTAGTATAAAATTCCTTCCTTTTATTCAGGAATTAATATATTGGTAAATTAAACACTTTGTGCTATACTATAATAGTTTAAGAAGATTGACTAAAAAGTAATTGTAAGGTGGTGTTTAAAATAGCTATTAAATCTTATATAAGCATAATCTTATCTAAAATGACACAATTTATTTCAAAGAAAGTTTTTAAAGGTGGAACTAACTTTCCAGGTAAAGTAGCTTTAAAAATTGACAGAAACATTTTAAAGGTAGTTTCTCAAAATTATAAAGTTATTTTAGTTACTGGAACTAATGGAAAGACTACTACTACTTCAATGATATATAATGTCCTTAAAGGTAATGGATTAGATGTTATAACTAATGCTACTGGAGCAAATTTATATCCAGGAATAGTTAGTACATTTGTAGCTAATTACAAATTCTCTTCAAATAAAGAGAGATATGCAGTAATAGAGGTTGATGAAGCTAACTTAAAATTCATAACTGAGTACATAACTCCAGAAATAATAACTGTAACTAATCTTTTTAGAGATCAGTTAGATAGATATGGAGAAGTTTATACTACTTTAAACAAAATATTAGAAGGAGTTGTTAAAGTACCAAGTACTACTCTTCTTTTAAATGGAGATGAATCTTTATTAGGAAGACTTGATGTTAAAAATCCTAAAGTTTACTACGGATTCGAAGTTTCTCCAAACAACAATAAGAATATAGAGATTAATGCAGATGCTAAGTTCTGTAAATTCTGTAAACAACCTTATTCTTATGACTTTATAACATATAATCATCTTGGAAGTTACTACTGTCCTAACTGTGGATTCAAGAGAGAAGATTTAAAATATAAAGTAGAAGAAATAGTAGAACTTACACCAGAAAGTTCTAAAGTTGTTATAAATGGTGGATTATTTACAATAACTCAACCAGGTACTTATAATATATATAATGCATTATGTGCTTATTCTGTTGCAAAAGAATTACATATTAGTGATGAAGTTATTCAAAAATCATTCTCTAACCAAAGTTCATCTTTTGGTAGACAAGAAACTATTAAAATAGGAGATAAAGAAGCAAGAATTATCTTAGTTAAAAATCCAGCTGGATATAATCAAGCTTTAGATACTCTACTTTTAAACTCTGAAAGCTTTGCTGCAGCATTCTTATTAAATGATAATTATGCAGATGGTAAAGATGTGTCTTGGATTTGGGATGTTGATTTTGAAAAATTAAATTCTATGGATTTAAATGAAATATTCATCTCTGGAATAAGAGCTTATGATATGGCTGTAAGATTAAAAATAGCTAATCTACCAGTTGAAAAGTTTGTAATCAAAGAAGATTTTGACGGCTTAACAGATGCAATCAAAAATTCTAAAGAAAATAAGATTTATATTCTTGCAACTTATACTGCTATGATTAACTATAGAAAATACTTACATGCTAAAGGTTATATTGAAAAGCTTTGGTAATTTAAAGGAGAGATTCACATGGAATTAAATATATGTCACTTATATCCAGACTTATTAAATGTTTATGGAGATGTAGGAAATATTTTAATATTAAAACATAGAGCTGAATTACGTGGAATCAAAGTAAATGTAATAAATGTTTCTATTGGTGATAATTTTGATAAAGATAATTACGATATAGTATTTTTCGGTGGCGGTCAAGATTTTGAGCAATCAATTGTATCAGATGATTTATTAACTTTAAAGAAAGATGTCTTAAAAGAATATGTTGAAGAAGGAAAAGTTCTTTTAGCAATCTGTGGTGGATATCAACTTTTAGGAAATTATTATACAGCTCCTACTGGAGAAAAAATTGATGGTTTAGGAATCTTAGATATATATACTGAAGGTGGAGATACTAGATTCATAGGTAATACAGTTATTCATAATGAAGAGTTCGATGAAACTTATGTTGGTTTCGAAAATCACTCTGGTAGAACATTTATTGGAGACTTACAGCCTCTTGGAAAATGTGTTCACGGTTATGGAAACAATGGTGAAAGTGGTTATGAAGGATGTATTTATAAAAATACTTTCTGTACTTATTTCCACGGTTCACTTTTATCTAAGAATCCAGAACTTGCAGATAGAATTTTAACATTAGCTCTTAGTAGTAAGTATGATAATATTTCATTATCACCTTTAGATGATACTTTCGAAATTAAGGCTAAGAATGTTATGATAGATAGATTAAACAACGAAAATAAGTAAATTTTTAAAAACAGAGAGTTTTCTCTGTTTTTTCTTTATTTTTGGATTTTCCTTTTTTTGTTTTTTATCTTTTCTTTTTGTATTTTAATACTCATTTACGAGTATATTATTTAAGAGTAATATTCGTATTAAACTTGCAAAAATGGAGTTATAAACTTAAATTAGTATAATGAATAAAGTATTCTTTTATAAATAATTTTGATCAATATTATGAGGATGTATTTGACTTAATTCACTCTGTGAAAGGAATTGTAAGGGATTAAATTATGATATTTCCACTTATTCTTTATTTAAATATACATACTATATAAATGAAGAATATTTTAAGGTGGTGTTTTTTTTATGAGATATAATGCAAGAGATAATTTTAGACTTGCTATTGACGAGCTTTGTTCTTGTCAGAATCATTTAAATAATGCATATATGAGTATAACTAATAAAGAAAGTAAAACAGAAGTACATGCAGCCTTAAAAGCAATTGCTAGCACATTAGAGCATGCTCAAGATAATTATAATAACTATAAAGATTAATTTTTAAGAGGTGTTAATTATGGAAAACTTAGAAGAGAATGTAGAAAAAGAACTTATATTTGCTGTAAAAAATGCTCTTCATGCTCAAGAATACATAAATTTTGCTTTAAATACAGTTGATAAGACTGATAATAAACAACTCATTCAAAACACATTAAATCATGTAAATAAATCTTTAGATATGACAAAAACATCACTATATGGTTTTAAAGAATAAAATAAGGCTTAAAAAAGCCTTATTTTATTCTTACTAAATATTTTCTTTCAAAAAACTTAGGATTATAGGACATCTTTGATTTTCTTAAACCTAAAATCCCCAAATCATCTTCTCTATTAACATATTTTAAGTTAGAAGATGAATTTTTCAATAGACTATTGCTTATAAAAGCATAAGCTCCATTAAACTCTTTTAAACATTTCTCAACATGGACTATATATATATAATCATTAAATATTTCCCCTATAGATATGCCAATTAATTCTTCTCCGGCATAAAGCTCTATTAATTCAAGATTCAACTCTTCTAAAAAATTTATTAAATCTTTTGTTCCTTCTATCTCAGCTAAAAACTCCTCATCCATTTCCTCATTTTCTAAACACCATTTATCTAAAAACTTATAGCATTTAAGCTTTTCACTTTCCTCTAGAGATTTCTTAAATATAATTGTTTTATAATTATAGCTTTTGACAAATTGATTATACTTATTTTTCTTCTTTCTAAATTTTTTTCCTTTTAGAGCGATAAACTCATTATAATCGTATAGATAATCAAAGTTATTTATTTCTTCTTGAACTGTAAGCTCACTTCTATAAAGCCTTTGTAACCTAAAAAGAAATGATTCACTTACATCTCCAAATAGCCATTTCCCCTTTTCTATTTTTCTTGTGGAATCTAAATCTTCAATAAGATTTCTTAATTTCATATCGCTTATTTCTCCTAAAGGTTCCATGAAAAAATTGCCTTCATTTTTATCATATTTTTTAATAACAAAAATATCATTTAATATATCATATTCTATATTATTAAAATTTCTCCACATAAAAAGAGTTGTAAAAGAGTATTCACAGCTTAAAAACCTATTTTTCTCTATATATTTATTATAAAGATTCTTATCTTTTAAAGTAAGTTTTTTAAACATAATATCATTCAACCTTATCTTTATTAAATATAATATGAAATTTTCCTCAAACTTGTATATTATTTCTAAATTCTGTATTATAATTAAAAGTGATTGAGATAAAACCAAATAAACATTCAAAAATTTAATAAATATTAAAACTACCTAAATAAAGCAAATTATGTAAATTCTCCATATTTTATTTATATTTATTTGTTAATCTATATGTACATATTTTTATAATATTAATTAATTATAGTTGAGGTAATAAAAGTGAGAAGTAAGAGAACAGAAAAATTCAATTCCAAAAGGATAGCACTAAAGATTTCAATAGTACTAATAGCTTTATTTTTAGTTTTAGTTTCAGTAATTTTATTTAAAACCTATTCTAGTAAAGATATTACTTACGAACGAATTTATGTTGAAAACATAAATATGTCAAACTTAACTAAGGAAGACTTAAAAGAAAAAGTAACTGAGCACTACTCTAATTTATTAGATAATTTTAAAATAACCTTTAATTATAAAGATATGTTCAATGAGACTTTCTCAGCAAAAGATTTAGGATTCTTCTTTGATGTTAATGATATATCAGATGAGGTTTTATCTTTTGGAAAGGAAGGCAATATTTTAAATAATACCTTTCAAAGATTAAACTTAAAATATAATCCAAAGCACTTTAAGTTTAAACCTCAATCTAATTCTGAGGAATTAAGTGAAAAACTTTCTGAAATAAGTAATAAAATTGATAAAGAAAAGGTTGAACCAACTATTTCATTTTCAGGTGATACTTTAACAGCAACTAAAGAAGAGATTGGGTATAAGCTTGACTTAGACAAGCTTACCTCTGATATAATAAGTGATTTGGATACCAATAGTCACTATAGTCAAAACTGTACCATTGAAATACCGGTAGAAGAAATTAAACCTGAATTAACACAAGAAACAGTTAATAATATGGTTATTTTAGGTTCATATTCTACTCCTCTACCAAGTTTAAGTGGAGGTCGTACTGAAAATATACGTACCTATTTAAGTAAGCTTAATAATACAGTATTAATGCCTGGAGATATTTTCTCTGCTGATAAAGAAGGAGAAGATAGAACTGAAAGCAATGGTTACACTTATGCACCTGGTTATATAGGTAATAAGGTAGTTGATATTTTAGCTGGTGGAATATGCCAAGGTGTTACAACGCTTTATAATTCAGTCTTATATGCTGACTTAAAAATTGTTGAAAGATCTCCTCATAGTCTTCCAGTAACTTATGCTCCTATAGGCAGAGATGCAACTATGGCAAAAGATGTTGTTGATTTTAAATTCCAAAATAATACGAATAATCCTGTTATCGTTCAAACTTATATAACATCATCTGGTCAAGTAAAAGCTAATATTTGGGGTATAGATGAAGATCCTGAAAAAGAAATAGTAATAGCTGTTGATCAACATGGTCCTAAGTCATCAACAACTTATAAGGAAACTTACGAAAATGGAGTTTTAGTAAAAAAAGAAGTGTTATCTAAAGACAAATACAATTAAAAATAAAGGAAGTCTATTAATGACTTCCTTTATTTTTTTATTTATTCTCTTTTCTTAATTTTTGAAGTAATTCATTATATTTTTTATGTTTCATATTAGGGAAAGCTTTTAAAAGTCTTCTTTGAAGAATATTATTCTTTCTTAAAGCTCTTGCTCTATTTAACATATCTTCTTTTAAGCTAGTTTTATGTTTAAATTTCTTCATGGTAAGTTCTAGTTCTGTCTCTGTCTTATCTATAAATGATACTCCAAGCTCTTCAAATTCCTTAGACAATCCATGTAAATTGTGTAATTTCGAATTTAATTTAAGCATAGTATGAACTGTTATTACAAAGTCTACAGCA
Source organism: Clostridium sp. LIBA-8841 (assembly GCF_057782475.1). NCBI lineage: Bacteria > Bacillati > Bacillota > Clostridia > Eubacteriales > Clostridiaceae > Clostridium > Clostridium sp. LIBA-8841. The sequence continues at coordinate 2,004,994 of NZ_CM173488.1, forward strand.
ATAGTAGCTGTAAGAACTATTGTCACAACAAAAACTAACTTTTCTGGGAATTTACCAACAAAATCAACTATTATAGGATTTATAACTTCAACTAAAACCACTGATAATATACCAAATAGAGTTGAATTCAATAAACATACTCTACCGTGTATATTAAATCTATGCTTTGAATAATCCCACCATTTTGTATGAAATATTGCTTCTAATACAAAGGAAGTTATATATTCCAAAATTGACGTTATTATAACTCCTAAAATAAATACTACTATTACATTATTCTTATAATCATCTAAAAATGTTAAAACAAAAAAAGCTCCAAAGCCATATATAGGACATAGAGGACCGTTTAAGAAGCCTCTATTAGTAAATTTGTGATCTATTATAGAACAATATATAACTTCACATACCCATCCTAAAAAGCTATATATTATTATATATAGGATATTGTATATAACTCTTTCCATTTAATCGTAAAAAAGAGTACTTACCTCTTTTTTACCTTCACTTCCTTTCCTATTTTATTCATTATTTAATATATTCTCAGCTTCAGGAGATGCTATCTCCATTCCATATATTCCTAAATCATTTACCGTTGTTATATTCACAACAACCTTACCGGAAAACCCTTTTTGAAAATATCCTGCTAAAATTTCTTTATGGGAATCTCCTAAAATATCTGTATAATACATAACTAATGAACCACTTTCATCAGCTTTTACTTTTAATTCAGTGGACTTCCCTGCCTTTATGCTTGGCACATTTATGTTTTTACTATTATTGCTATAACTTATTTTTAGACCACTTATTTCTTTATTTGTCTTGTTATTAATGGTAATTTTAAAGGTAGAACTATCCTTTACCAAGTAAACTCCTACACTCAATAATAATATTAAGATAACTCCTAAAATAATTAATGTTTTTTTCTTCATATGCTACACTCTCCATTTTATTTACTGTTAAAATAATTATACTATAAAACTTCAAAAAGAATCCATATTAAGAAAAATAAGAAAAACAACATCTTTTAGGATGTTGTTTTTTAAATTATTTGTTTTTCAATTTCTTTTCATAGTTATGATAAAGTACAAATGCAATTATAGCAAATACTATTGGTCCAGTTATTTGGAATGCCATAGCTGTGTAATCTTTATCTTCAATAACAGGTTTTATTATTGTAAATAAGTTCGCGAAACCAATTGTGAAGGTTACTATTACTGACCATACTACTGAAGCCTTATATGATTTATACATAACAAATGGCTTTTGAATTTCTTTTTTCTTTTTAAATGCAGGGAAAGCACCTGATAAGAACATATATGGTATTGTCATAGCCACGTTACCCATTAATATTAAGTAACTAAAGAATTTATTCGCAGAATCTCCTCCGAAAGAAGCAACTAAGATAAATATTACAACAACGATACATTGAACCCACATAGCGTTTACTGGCATGTTATTTTTATTTAATCTTGTCCATTTTTCTGGCCATATTTCTTTAGGTGTTCCTTCTATTAACTGTTTAATAGGTGCATAACTTAAAGTGAAGAATGCTCCCATTAATGCTAGCATCATTGAAAGACCTATGTATCTTGCAAACCAAGCTCCTAATTGAAGTGAAGCTCCAGTGCTCATACCGAAAGTTTGTCCTAATTTTACACCTAAGTTTTGAATTACTATATATGCAACATTAGCTAAGTTAACATTATCTCCTGATAATGTTTCTTGCCAGTTTGTAAATAATCCAATACAAAGTATTCCAATAGCATATCCAACAGCTATTATTATAGATGCAATCATTAATCCCCTAGGGAAATTCTTTTTAGCATCCTTAGTTTCATCAACCAATCCACTAACAGCTTCTAATCCACCATAAGCAAAGACTGCAAAAACTAAAAATCCTAATACACCAATTGGTGACTGATAAGATGGATTTGGAGCATTAACAAAGGCTGAGGCGTTTATAGCCTCCGCTGGCTTGAATCCATTACCTGCAAAAACAATTATAGCACCAAGAATAAGTACTATGTTTGATAATGCAACAACAGTTCCCCCAATTGAAGTTACTTTTGTTATGTTCTTTAATCCTTTAGATGCTGCATAAGTAATAACTATTATAAGAATTGATCCTAATATAGCCATAGTTTGCGGAACACTTAGTCCTAATAAAGACCATGTACCTGTAGTGTCTTTTCCATATATAACATTTGAGAAAGGAATCCATATTGATGATGAGTTACTAACTAACCATATTAAGTTTGATGAATACCACATGAATGTAACTATGAAAGCATATTTAGGTCCTACAGACTTTGCCATCCATGAGTATATTCCCCCTCTTTCCTTTCTAAATGCTGCTCCATATTCTGCCATCATAAAAGCATATGGAATTGAGAATGCTAATGCTGATATTATGTACCATGGAATAGCACCATATCCCATTAAATAAAAGGCCTTTGGCATATTAGCAAAACCATATACTGATGTGAAAATCATTAATATAAGCGCTGTTAAAGACAATTTACTCTTATGTTCTGAGCTCATATTTTTCCTCCTTAGTTAAATTGTTGGATTATATGTAATTTATACGTATAATATATCATCTTAACATATATTTTAAATATTTTAAATATATTTTGTCTATTATAATAACAATTTATTAAAATATAGTTAATAAATTGGTTTTTTTTGAAATGTTATCAGAAATTTTTAGTTTTTTTATTAATTAATTTAATTTTTTCTAGTTTAATTAATAAAAATAAAAAAAACACTAAGAACAATCCTTCTTAGTGTTTTTTTATTTATGATAAATTTAAGCTTCTTTCTTTTATCTTCCAGAATGCCATTGCTGACAATAATAAAATTAAGCAGAATGAAGTATAAACCCAGAATAATGGATTACTCATACTTCCAATTAATATTATTAGAGAACCAACTGTGGCTAATATAGGATTTAAGAATCCTTTCCAAATTCCTTTTACTTCTCCACTTCTTCCCATATTAAATACTTTTACATATAATAAAATGTAAAGCACATAGTTTATTGTTATAGAAATCTCTGATATATCAGAGTTAGGAAGAACATTAAACTTTTGAGTTATATAATGTATCACTACCCAGAATAAAATTACTACTAAAGATATCATAGCTGAATTAACTGGTATTCCTAATTTATCGTTAACTTTAGAAATTTTATCTGACTTAGGAAACATTCCTCTTATAGCTAATGAGTATGGTAATCTTATCATTCCCATTAAAAGACCATTGACAGTTCCCATAATTGATATAATAACAAAAATTATAAATATTTTTGCTCCCATAGGTCCTAAAATTTTATTAGCTGCTAAATCTACGTGAGCGTCTCCAAGTTGCATTACCATTTCCGGTCCTACAAAAGTACTTATACCTACAAAGTAAGCTATGTATATAATAAGTATAAATAATGGTGCTATTATTAAAGCCTTTGGTAAGTTCTTTTTAGGATTTTTAATTTCATGCCCTATGGAAGTTGCAACGATCCACCCATCAAATGAAAAGGCAATAGGAGCTATTGCTGAAATCCATCCTAAAGACTGCATATTAGTAACATCAGTTGGATTTATACTTGTTGGATTTCCATAAACTAATCCTACTAAAGCTACAAGTATTAAAGGAATTAATTTTATTATTGTAGATGCATTTTGAAAATACCCTCCTGCTTTAGCAGATAAAACATTAAATAAAAATAATATCCCAACGACTGCTAGTCCAATTAAAACCTGTATTTCTAAAGTTCCCTCTATTCCAAAAAGCATACAAGTATATATTCCTGTAACCCATGAAACAACGGCTATAAGTGTTGGATAATATAATAATGTATGAAACCATCCAAATGAACATGCTACAGATTTATTATATGATTCCTCAGCATAGGTTATAATTCCACCAGCCTTTGAATTACGAGAAGCTAATTCTGAAATTGTAAGACTTCCAAATATGATACCAAGTGCGGCTATCGAAAAAACTAATACCCCTAAACTAATACTTCCGCCAGTTGCTATAAGAATATTGTCACTTTTAAAAAATATTCCTGAACCTATAACAACACCAACTATCATTCCAATTGTTGTAAATAATCCATATTTATTTTTATTCAAACGTACTCCCCCAATCTACGAATCATTTTAGCTTTTGTTAAATATTAAATTACTTATAAAATTAAGTTTTTATTAATACTATCACAAAGGTTATCCAGTAGTAAATATTAATTTAGAAATTTTAATAGATAAATAGTTAATTTTTATTAATTTAACTATTTATTAATATTTTCATATAAGAAAATCATGATATAAAATATAAAATACCATATCATGATTTATTATATGAAAATCTACCACTATTAAAGTTTTAATATGTTAATTCAATAAATTATGTGCTATTACTCCAAAATATGTTATATTATTATTATAAATATTTTTTGCGGGGTGATATTTTGGCAGCAGGAAAAACACATGACAAAATTACGGTTATTATGACCCCTTTCGTAGCATCCTTTTTTCTCTTTATAAACATGGTTTTCTTAGAGGATTTAGGAAGCAGTCTTGCCTTCACTATATTAGGCGTGTCCATATATATGTTTGGTGGATATATGTTTTCTGGAGATTTAGATATTAAGAGCAGAGAATTTAAAAGATGGGGTTACTTAAAGTTTATTTGGATTCCTTACCAAAAGCTATTTGAACATAGAAGTGTATTTACACACGGTTTTATATTAGGACCTATAATTAGAATAATTTATGTATCTATAATACCTATAACAATTTCTTCATTGTTATATTCTTTTTCTATAATTAGTGTCTCCACACCGGAAATGCTAAAATTAGTTGGAAGTTTTATATTAAATAATAAAGTTTTATTTTCAAACATTCTTTTAGCTTTATTTTTAGGTTCTGGACTTCATACTATAACAGATATAATTTATAGTTATTTTAAAAAGAAATTCTCTTACAGAAAGAAAAAATCATACAAGAAATATAGTAGGAATAAAAGAACTGCAAGAAAGGCAGCATAATAAAAAAAGGACTAGCTTCTCACTAGTCCTTCTTTATTATTTTATTGGTAATTCTATTATAAAATTACACCCTTTTAAAGGCCCTTCACTTAAATATATGATACCTCCATGTTTTTCTACGATTTCCTTACTTATGGTTAAACCTAAACCTGATCCACCCTTTTTAGAGTTTCTTGATTTTTCTTCTCTTACAAAAGGATTAAATATATCTTTTTTAATATCCTCACTTAACCCTATTCCATCATCACTGACTATTACCTTAACCCTATTCTCTTCTTTTATAAGAGATACTAAAAATCTCGTTCCATTTTTGTTGTACTTAACGCTATTTATTATTAAGTTTCCTATGGCACGCTCAAGTCTTTTAGCATCAAATTCTAAATAAACCTCTTCATCACATATCTCAAACTCAAAATCAAAATCTTTCTCTTCTAATAGATATATATAATCCGCAATTAAACTTCTTAAAAACTCACTTAAATCTTGTCTTCTTTTATCTAAGATAAACTCTGAACTTTGCAATGTATAAAATTCAAAGAGCTCCATTATCATTTCATTTGCTCTTTCTCCATTATTTTCAATTATATTTATGTATTTATTTAAATTCTCCTCACTGATATTAGGATTATTTTTTATAATGTTAGAATAACCTATTATGCTAGATAAAGGAGTTTTTAAGTCATGAGCTATATTTCTAACAAACTCTTTTCTAAGTCTTTCTGATGTCTCTTTTAGTTTTTTCTCTTCCTCTATTTTAGAAGCCATGTTGTTAAATGCATCTCCAAGCTCTTTAAATTCATTATTTCTTTCAATATTTATCCTAGTTGAGTAATCACCTGAAGCTAATTTTCTAACTCCATTCATAAGTTTATCTAAAGGCTTAGTAAATGTCTTTGATGTTAGTCTAGAATAAAGAATTAAACTTATTATAAATATAAAAATGTATAACACTACCATTATGTACACAAACACTTTAAAGCCTATTCTAGGACTTTTTATGAACATACTGGATAAATCTTCTTTAGGTATTCTAGTAAGAACAAAAAAATGTCCCTCTTTGCTATATCCAACATAAATAAAATAATCATTATCCATATTAGTGGCATTTATTTCATTAACTAAAATTTCTCCAAACTCTTCATTAGAATACTTATCTCTTTTTACCTTAGGAGTACCGATTGTTTTTATCACATTTAAATCCTTATCTATAACCTCAATCCAACCATCATGGTCTGTTATGTAATTTTCACTTATACTATCATAATCTTTATTCTCTATTTCACCTAGAATTATATCTGAAGTTTCTCCTTCTAAAGGCTCACTTTTCAAATATATAGCAATACCTGTTATAAATGAAAATATAAATATAATAGTAGTTATAATACTTATTAGTAAAAATACCTTAAGGTAATTTCTAAGTAGTATATTAGAAACCCTATATCTATTTTTTCTTAGATTAAATCTTTTCAAATCTATAACCTATCCCTCTTATCGTTTTTATTTTACAAGGATTTTTAGGATCTTCCTCTATTTTATCTCTCAAATGGCTTATATGAACCATTATAGTATTATCATCCCCTAAATAATCCTCTTGCCATATATTTTCATATATCTGTTTTTTAGTAAATACTCTTCCTATGTTATTCATTAACATTTCTAGTATTTTAAACTCTTTTGCATTTAAAGAAACTATTTCTCCATCTTTCTTCACAGTACATCCTTCTTTATCAAGTTCTAAGTTTCCAATCTTTATAAGTTCATTTTCTCCAGAGTATTTATAGCATCTTCTTAAGTTAGATTTAATTCTTGCCATAAGTTCTACTGGCTTAAATGGCTTTATAACGTAGTCATCTGCTCCTAACCCTAATCCTAATATCTTATCATCATCTTCGATTTTTGCAGTTAAAAAGATAACTGGAATTTGACTCCATCCTCTTAACATTTTCAATAAATTAAAGCCATCTATTCCATCCATCATAACATCTAATAATGCTAAGTGAATATGTTCCTTTTTTAATATATCTAAAGCTTCTAAGCCATTTACAGCTTTAAAAACAGTATATCCTTCCTTTAATAAGTGTAACTCCAAAAGATTTCTTATATCTTGTTCATCCTCAGCTATTAAAATATTCATATTACCCTCCTATAATAATTCCTTAAATACATTATAATATTAAAATATTATTTTTCTAAACTTATCTTATTATTTAAGATATTTTTAAGATTAAAAGGTCTCAAATAAAGAAACTTAATTTCTTATTTGAGACCTTTTAATTAACTATTTAATAAATACTCACTTAATTTAGCATTAGCTAACATTAATTTTATTCTATTTTCTTGATTGACCTTTGTTGATGAAGGGTCATAATCTACAACAACTATATTAGCCTCTGGATGCTTCTCCATTATCCCTCTAATCATTCCCTTTCCGACTATATGGTTAGGAAGACATCCAAAAGGTTGAGCACAAACAATATTATTTACTCCACTATTTATAAGTTCTAACATTTCAGCAGTCATAAGCCATCCTTCACCCATTTTAACTCCTCTTCCGATATATTCTTCAACGGAAGTCTTTAATTCTTTAAATGGAGCTGGTGCTCTAAACTTACTGTATTTCTTTATTGAATCTATCATAATATTTTGTAAATGCTCTAAATATGAACATCCAACCTTAGTGACCTTACTTGACACTTTTTTCATTCCATACAACTTATAATCTATTTCTGAGTTTGATAGACAATACATAAAGAAATCTGTCACTCCTGACATAACAACCTCTGCATTATCTTCTCTTAAGAATTTTTCTAAATCATTATTACCTAAAGGAGAATATTTTAAATATATTTCTCCTACAATACCAACTTTCACCTTTTCAGTTTGTTCTAATTCCAATTTAGAAAATTCTAAAATTATATCTTTGAATAATTCTCTTATTTTTAAATAACCTAAATTTTTGAATTTATTATTTAAAGTATTAATACATTTATCTAAGACTTCATCAGTTTCTCCCTCATTAATCTCATAGGATTTGCACTGATTATACATGTACATAAGTAAATCTCCATAATAAAGAGCATATATACATTTAAGTAATAATCCTGGATACATCTTGAAGCCTTCATGTTTCTCTAATCCACTTGCGTTTAAAGAAATTACTGGCACATGCTCTAAATTATTTTCTCTTAAAGCCTTTCTTAATAAATGTATATAGTTAGATGCACGACATCCGCCTCCAGTTTGGCTTATTATTAAAGCTGTTTTATCTGGATCATACTTTCCACTTTTTAAAGCTTCCATAAGTTGTCCAATTACAATCATAGCTGGATAACATATATCATTATGAACACTTTTCAATCCTTCGTTAATGGCACTATTTGTATCACCTTCAAAGAACTCTAATTTATAACCGTATTTTTTCATTATTCCAGATAAAAGTTTAAAGTGTATTGGCAACATTGTAGGAGCTAAAATAGTGTGAGTCTTTTTCATTTCTTTAGTAAATACTGCAAATTCGTTCTTAATTCCTATTTCCATTCTATCACCTATTCCTGTGCTATAGCCTCTAGCAAGCTTCTAATTCTTATCTTCGCTGCGCCTAAATTATTTGTTTCATCTATTTTTAATTGAGTATATATCTTATTATTTCTTTCTAATATATCTTTTACTTCATCAGAAGTTATGGCATCTGTTCCACACCCAAAGGATACTAGTTGAATAAGCTCAATATCCTTATTTCTTGCTACATAATAAGCTGCATTATATAATCTAGCTTGATATGTCCATTGATTTAAAATATTTACCTTTGGTTTTTCATGACTTAACTCAATAGAATCTTCAGTTAAAACAATAATCCCTAAGCTACTTAAAACCTTATCTATTCCATGATTTATTTCTGGATCTATATGATAAGGTCTTCCTGCTATTACTATAACCTTCTTATTGTTATTTTTAGCATACTCTATAAACTCTTTACCCTTATTTCTTATATCCTTAGTATATCTCTCATATTCTATATAAGCTTTTTCTAAAGCATTTTTAACTTCTTTTTGTTTTATATCTCCAAAAGTTTCACTTAAAATTTCATAAAGCTTTTTGCTTAATAGCTTCTTGTTATTTAAGCTTAAGTAATCCATAGTAAAATTATTTTTATTTAACTCTTTTACATTAGTCTTTAAAAGTTCTGGATAATAAGCTACAACAGGACAATTAAAGCAGTTATCTGCCATACCCTCATCGAAATTATAGCTCATACATGGATAGAATATATGCTCTATATTTTTACTTAATAAGTTTTCAATATGACCATGAGCTAATTTTGCTGGATAACATACAGTATCTGATGGAATTGTATGCTGTCCTTTTAAATACATTTTTTTATTAGATTGGTCAGATAAAACAACCTTAAATCCTAACTCCTTAAAGAAAGTAGCCCATAGAGGAATATTCTCATACATATTTAAAACCATTGGTAATCCTATAGTTCCTCTTGTTCCCTCTTCTAATGATTCATATTCTCTTAATTTTTTATATTTATATTGATACATATTAGGAATACTTTCTGCTACTTTTTTACCTGTTGGTCTTTCACATCTATTTCCTGAAATGTATCTTTCACCATCATTAAAAATATTTATTGTTAAATTACATCTATTAGTACACAAACCACACTTCGCTATTTTAGACTTATGTGTAAACTTTTCTAAATCTTCTTTAGAGATTATTTTACTTTCCTTTGAATTTTTTCTCTTTGCATAAAGCGCACATCCATAAGCTCCCATAAGTCCGGATATACTAGGTCTTATAACATTCATACCAAGTTCTTTTTCAAAGGCTCTAAGTATGGCATCATTATACATTGTTCCCCCTTGAACAATTATATTTTCACCTAATTCATCCACACTTTTAGCTCTTATTACTTTATAAAGAGCATTTTTTACTACACTAACAGAAAGTCCGGCTGAAAGATCTTCTACTGTTGCCCCCTCTTTTTGAGCTTGTTTTACTGATGAGTTCATAAAAACAGTACATCTTGATCCTAAGTCTGCTCCATGTTTAGCAAATAACCCTAATTTAGAAAATGTTTCTACGTCATATCCCATTTGATTTGCAAAACTTTCTATAAAGGATCCACATCCTGATGAACATGCCTCATTTAACATTATATTTGCTACAATCCCATTTTTTATTTTAAAGCATTTGATATCTTGTCCACCTATATCTAAAATAAAATCAACCTTAGGATTAAAGTGACTAGCTGCAATATAGTGTGCTACGGTTTCTACTATTCCAAAATCAATTGAAAAAGCTTTCTTTATTAATTCTTCTCCATATCCAGTTACTGCGCTACCTATGATTTTAATTTTTTCTCCACATATATTATAAATATGCTTTAATTCTTTTTTTACTACTTCAATAGGATTTCCTTTATTTGAACCATAATACTCATATAAAATATTATCCTCTTTATCTATTAAAACAACCTTAGTTGTTGTACTTCCAGCATCAATTCCTATGTAAGCTTCACCATTATAACTATTTATATCATTGCTTATTACTTTAGCTCTATTGTGTCTTTCTATGAATTCTTCATACTCTAATTCATCATTGAATAATGGATCGATCGTATTTATAGTTGAGATTTCATTATGGCTTTCTTTTATTATTCCTAATAATTCTTTGTATTCATATTCTCTATTACTTTCCTTAGAATATATAGCACTTCCAATGGCTACAAAAACTTGTGCATTTTCAGGAGAAACAACATCATTATCCTGTAATTTTAATGTTTTTATAAATCTTTCTCTTAATCCCTTACAAAAATATAAAGGTCCTCCTAAAAACATTATCTTACCTTCAATACTTCTTCCCTGTGCTAATCCACCTATAGTTTGATTTACAACAGATTGGAATACACTTGCAGAAATATCTTCTTTTCTTGCTCCTTGATTTAATAATGGTTGAATATCAGTTTTAGCAAAAACCCCACATCTTGAAGCAATCTCATATATATTCTCATGTTTAAGACTTAAGTTGTCCATTTCATCTACAGTAAGCCCCATAAGATGAGCCATTTGATCTATGAAAGCCCCCGTTCCACCTGCACAACTTGAGTTCATTCTCTCCTCAAAACCACCTGTCAAGAAGATTATCTTAGCATCTTCTCCTCCAAGTTCTATTGCTACATCTACATCATCATAATATCTTTTTATAGCCAATGTTGTTGCAAAAACTTCTTGAACAAAAGGCAGATTATATTCTTTTGAAATTCCATAGCCAGCTGATCCAGTTATAGCTATTTTAAACTTTTTATTCTCAATTAACCCTTTTATATTTTCTAGTTCTTCTATTAGCTTTTCTCTTACTTTTGAGTAATGTCTTTCATAATTAGAATAAATAACCTTATCCTCTTCATTTAAGACAATACATTTTAAAGTTGTAGACCCTGCATCAATACCTATTTTGTAATACAAAGTTAATATCACCTCTTTAATTAATAATTAATATCCTCTACTAATATTTTCAAAAAAATGAATAAATCTCAGAAAACCCATTCACATTTTGTTAATTCTTTATTAACTATATCATAAAAATATATTTATATCACCTAATTATAAGTTTTAATAATAAGCAAAATATAAGTTTAATTCATAAATTTACTTATTATCTCATTAAAATAAAGATTCCTTATTAACTTTAATATATGCACAAATGGTGATTATTAAGTACTTAACCCAATAACCACCATTTATATATTTAATTACCTTCTTTTCTTTCCCTTTGAACCTTTAAAACTTCTTTGTTCAGAACTTTTTGAATTAGAACCTCTTTGCTTTTTGCTATGTGAACTTCTCTTTTTATCTTCTGATACTCCTAGTCTTCCATTGTTATCCTTGGAGTTCTTTCTTCCACCATTTTTATGCCCATGATGACTTCTATTTCCTACACTGTTTTTATCCTTAATTAAGCACTTTGGTCCATTACCAATTAAATCTTCTCTTCCAGCCTTAACTAAAGCATCATAAACTATATTATAATTCTTAGGATTTTTAAATTGTAATAAAGCTCTTTGCATGGCTTTTTCTTCTTTACTTCTAGGAATATATACTTCTTCCATTGTTAATGGGTCTAGTCCAGTATAGAACATTGTAGTAGATAATGTTCCTGGTGTTGGATAAAAATCTTGTACTTGCTCTGGTTGATATTTAATATCTCTTAAATACTCAGCAAGCATAACAGCATCTTCCAATTTGCATCCTGGATGACTTGACATTAAATAAGGAATTATGAACTGTTTCTTTCCTAATTTCTCTGTAATTCTAAAGAACTTCTCTCTAAATTTATCATAAGTCTTTCCAGCTGGTTTACCCATGTATTTTAAAACATTTGGAGATACATGCTCAGGAGCAACTTTTAATTGTCCACTTACATGGTGTTCAACTAGCTCTTTAAAGAAAGTATCATCCTTATCAGCCATTATGTAGTCATATCTTAAACCTGAACGTATAAATACTTTTTTAATTCCTGGCAATTTTCTAACTCTTCTTAATAAATGCAGATATTCTTTATGGTCTACGTCCATATTTTTGCATATCCCCGGTGACATACATTGTTTATTTTTGCAAGCCCCTAAAGTTAATTGCTTTTTACAAGCCGATTTTCTAAAGTTAGCTGTAGGACCTCCTATATCATGGATATACCCTTTAAAGTCCTCATACTTAGTTATTTCTTTAGCTTCCTCTACTATAGAATCCTCACTTCTACTTGATACAATTCTTCCTTGATGGAATGTTATTGCACAAAATGAACAGTTACCTGAACATCCTCTTGAACTTACTACGCTGAACTTAACCTCTTCTATAGCTGCTATACCACCATCTTTTTCATAAATAGGATGATATGTCTTTTGATATGGAAGAGCGTAAACTCTATCTAGCTCTTCTCTTGTAAGAGGCATTTCAGGTTTATTTATAACAACATATTTTCCATTATGCTCTTGAACTAAAGTTCTTCCTCTTACAGGGTCTTGCTCTTCATATAATGTTTTAAAGCATTTAGCATAAGTTCTCTTATCTGTTGAAACATCCTTAAATGATGGTAATACTATATGCTCTTCATAGATTTCATCTAAGCTATCAGCTATGTAACATGTTCCTGGTATATGTCTTATGTACTTTCCATCGAATCCTTGATTTAAGAAATCAGCTACTTCAACAATTTGTTTTTCACTCATTCCATAGATTAAAAGATCCGCTCCACTATCAACTAATATTGATTTTCTTACTTTATTTTCCCAGTAATCATAATGAGCAAATCTTCTTAAACTAGCTTCAATTCCTCCAATTACAATATTAACATCCTTATAAGCTTCTCTTATTTTATTACAATAAACTATTGTAGCTCTATCAGGTCTCTTCCCCATTTCCCCCTTAGGAGTATATAGGTCTTTTTTTCTTAATTTCTTACTTACTGTGTAGTGATTAACCATAGGGTCCATATTTCCCCCATTAACTAGAAATCCTAGTCTAGGTCTACCTAACTTTTTAAAATCATCTACAGACTTCCAATCTGGTTGAGCTATTATTCCCACCTTATATCCTGCGTTTTCTAAAACTCTAGATATAATGGCTGTACCAAAACTATGGTGGTCTATGTATGCATCTCCTGTTACTAGGACGAAGTCACACTGTTCCCAACCTCTTTCTATCATATCATCTTTGCAAATTGGCAAAAACTTATTTTCACTCATTTCTTCACCTACTTGTCTCTTCTTAAGATTATTTATGCAAAATAGCTAAAATAAATCTTCATATGATTATAACATTAAAAATAGTATAAAACCAAGTTTTATTTTATACTATTTTTAGTGTTATTTCTTTACTTCATAAAGTTCCTTCCAATTAAATTACCCAATTTTTAAACAACAAATTTATTTTAGTTGTTATTACTGTGGCGACATTTATTGAATCAGAGTAAATTAATTCTTTTCATTTTCAATAAATAAAGCACTCATTTAGTATTACACACTAAATGAGTACTTTTAAAACTTTAAATTAAACTTCATTCCAAAACTTTTCACAAATATTTTTTACACCTAATTCATTTTCCGCTAAAATATTAAAAAACCATTCTTTTGGAAGAAGACTTTTATATTTATTGGTAAAGTATCTATCATCTAAAAGAAGTACTATTCCTTTATCCTCTTCTGTTCTAATACATCTTCCTGCAGCCTGAAGCACCTTAATTATTCCTGGATATACATATGCATAATCAAACCCATTTTGCCCTATGGAATTGTAGTATTCTTTTATTGCCTCTCTCTCCAAACAAATTTTTGGCATTCCAACTCCTACAATTATTACTCCAATAAGCCTATCTAATGTTAAATCTATTCCTTCTGAAAAATGACCTCCTAATACAGCTAAACCAATATGACTTTCTTTTCTACCTTCCTCAAACAAAGCTAAAAACTCTTCTTTTTCCTCTTCATTCATATCATTACTTTGAGCTCTTATGCTAAAATCAATATCCTGTCTCTTTATTTCCTCATAAACCATTAGCATATATTCATAGGATGGAAAAAATACAAGATAATTTCCCACCTTACTTTTTGCACATTCTAAGATATAATTAACTATTTTAGGAAGAGTCCTCTTTCTATTAGAATAAGTAGTAGATATATCCCTTCCTACTATGGTTAACTTATTTTTGTGATCAAAAGGAGAACTTAAATTAACAGAATAATCACCCTCCTGTGCCCCATAAAGCTCCTTAAAATACTCCATTGGAAGTAATGTTGCCGAAAATATTATAACCGATTTAAATCTATTCATTATGCTTTTAAGTATTCTAGATGGATCTAAGCAATTAATACCTAATTCTAAATCACTTCCATTTGATTTGTATAGGCTTATAAACTCTTCTCCGTAATAACCACTTATGTTTAAAAACTCATAAATATTAAAATATAACTCTAAAAGATTAGAATTTTCCTCATTAGCTTTGCTTTGATAAATATCTGTTTTCTCTAAAAACCCTCTTAAAATACCATATAATTCTTTAGGTTCTTCTTTTTCTATAAGACTCTTAGTTTCTAAGTTTTCTAGTAATTTTCTTTTTTCTATTAAATATTTATTGGCCCTATCTAAAGAATTAAAAATCCCATTATCCTTATTTTTAAATTCTCTCTTAAGGTTTAAGAAGTCTTCTTTATGTATTCTAGAGGAATACATATCCCTTCCTCTATCAAGTAAATTATGAGCTTCGTCAATTAATACAGTATATTCCTTAGCCTTGCCCTCCATTATTCCTTTTAAAGAAGCCTGAGGGTCAAATATATAATTATAGTCACAGATTACTACATCACAAAAATTAGTTAATTCAAGTGAAAATTCAAAGGGACAAATTTTATACTCATCAGATAATTTATTTATATACTCTAAATTATATTCTCCTTTATTCTTTAAAGCCTCTTTTAAAGCAAGATTAACTCTATCAAAGTATCCATTTGCATAAGGACAATACTCTGGAATACACTTTTTTTCATCCATCTTACAACATTTATCTTTTGCAGTTATATTTACACTTCTTATATTTAATCCCTTTTCTCTCATTATACGAAGGCTGTTATTAGCAATCTCTCTTGTTGTTGTTTTTGCTGTTATATAAAATATTTTAGAAGTTTCTCCTTTTCCTAAAGCCTTTATAGTAGGAAATAATGTAGACATTGTTTTCCCAGTTCCTGTTGGTGCTTCTGCAAAGCATTTTTTCCCTTCTTCAACTGCTTTATATACCCTAACTGCCAATTCTCTTTGCCCTTTTCTATATCTTTCAAAAGGAAACTGTAATACTTCTATAGAATCATTTCTAATATCTATCCACTCTTTTTCTAATAATATCCATTCTTTATATTTTTCTATTAATTCATAAAAAAATCCTTCTAGTTCATTAAAGTTATATTCACGTCTTAAAAACTTTGTTCCAAAATCCTCAATATTGTAATATGTTAATTGAACTATTATAGATTCTAAATTCTTTTCCTTACTATATATATAGGCATATATCTTTGCTTGAGCCCAATGTAATTCATTAAAGTCATAATCTATATCCATAACATTTCTTGTTGTAGTTTTTATTTCATCAATAATTACCTTGTCATTTTCTTCTAATATTCCATCAGCTCTACCTTCTACTCTTAGCGTAAATCCTTCAAATTCAATATCTTCCTTTAAAGACACCTCTGCTTTATCTTTTTCTGAATAGGTACTTTGTATTTTCTTATGTCCTTTTATTCCTTCTAAAGCTCTTACTGATGCCTTTACTCTACTATCAATACTTCCTTTTCTAAGAACGAATTCTACTAGGTTTCTTATAGAAATCTTTATCAATTCATTTTTCACTTAAATCACCTATTTTCATTGTCTATATATAAACTTTATCATATAATTAATAAAAATAAAAAGGGAGAAAGAATTTAATTCTTTCTCCCTTCTAATTTTTATGCACTTTCTAAATAACTTACCCTTTCAATTTCTCCCCATTGATTCTTTTTCTTTCTATAAGTAAATATAGCAACTATTCTAAATAAAGAACATATTTGTCTATATCCAAAAGCCTCAAGAAAACTAAATAACATAAGTTTAAGCTTATCTTTTACTCTTAGATTTGTATCAAAGAAATACTCCTCTAAGAAAATGGATGATATGGATATTAATGTGCTGTATAACATGTAGATACACATAAAAGTAATAAAAAACTTTAAATTTATAAACCCAGTAAAATATGATATTGTTACAAATATAGCTCCACAAATTTCAATTAAACATGATAACATCTCATACACTAAATAGTATAAAAAAGAAAATACACCTACCACACCATATTTTAAATTTAAGAATATATATTTATGCTCGAATAAACTTTGCATAAGTCCCATATGCCATCTTTTTCTCTGACTTTTTAAATCCCTAATCTTTTCTGGAGCCTGAGACCAACAAATAGCATTTGGTGTATATTGTATACTATACTTATTTTCATTCTTCTTATTAAAAGAGTGTAGCTTCATAACAAGTTCCATATCTTCTCCAATACTATTAGAGTTATATCCTCCTACATTTATTACAGCCTTTTTTTTAAACAACCCAAAAGCACCTGATATTATTAGATTTCCATTAAATTTGTTAAACCAAACCCTAGTTGTTAAAAACACTCTATAATATTCTATTATTTGAAAAATAACTAACCACTTCTTAGGAAGACTATTTTTCTTAACTACACCACTTTCTAATAACACTTTATTAGATATTTTTACATTTCCACCAACAGCTATAGTATTTTCATTTTCCATAAATGGAATAACTATATTACTTAAAGAATCTTTCTGTAATATAGAATCTGCATCTAATGTTAAAAACAAAGGATATTTTGAAGCATTAATTCCCATATTTAAAGCATCTGCTTTCCCACCATTTTCTTTATTTATCAAAGTTATATTTACTTTCTCGAATCCTTCATAAACATCTATTGTTTCTTTACATCTTATTAACCTTCTAATAGGTCTTTCAACTTTTTTTAAGTTAAATCTATTTACTAATACATCTAATGTTTTATCTTTAGATCCGTCGTTAATTACAACTATTTCATATTCTGGATAATCTAATGATAATAAGGAATCAATACATTTTAAAATAGTTTTTTCTTCATTATAAGCAGGAACTAAAATTGAAGCTGGGGTATAACTCTTCTTATCATAAATATTTATTGTATTCTTAAATCTCTTCTTTAAGTTAAATTCATATAATTCTATAATAGAATATACAGTAGATATGAAAAATATTATGGCATAAATAAATATATAGTACATAAAAAGCAAATTTATAAAGTCAACTATATTTTCTAACATGTTAAAGCCATTCTCCCATCCTTATAATCTAAAATCTTATCATATAAAGTTTTATTCTTTTGCTGTAAAACATATAATAAAATCTCTTTAGCATATTTATCTTCACTATTTAAAACTTCTTTAACTATCTCTTTAGTACAATTATTTTCTAAAATACTTGATGCTGAATTTAATCTAACATACCAATTTTCATCTTTAATAGATTCTTTTAGACTATTCTCAACTTCAAAAGAATAATACTTACCAATACTTTTTGCTGCCATTGCCCTTTCTTCCCACCATTTAGAAGATAATAATTTAATTAAGCTATCCTGAGCCTCATCATAATAATTATTTCCAAAATATTTTATTATACTTATTCTTACCTCTCTATGACTTTCCTCTTTTAACTTCATTAAAATGCTTTCTTTACAAAAATCAAACTTATTTTTAGAAAAGCTATCTATTATAAGACATTGTATTTCGGCACTTAATTTATCTAAATTTTTTAACAGCTCTTTATTGACCTCATAATTGTTTTTAAACTTATCAAGAACTTCAATAAAAACCTTATTATTTAAATATATTTTATTTTTAGACATATATATTAAAGCCTCGATAAAATTCTCTTTCTTACCAATTCTAGCTATTGAATTTAAAGCATTGTATCTTACATAAAGAGAGTTATCTTCTAAACACTCTATTAAGAACTTTTGTATTTCTAAAGTATTAACCTTATATTCTCCTAAATTTAATATAAAGTAACACTTCTTTATAGAGTCTTTTTTTCTATATTTTTTAATTTCATATTCTATTACTTCTAAATAATTTATCATAAATTTTGATATATCATATTTAGAACTTTTAACATCATTTAATTCTGAAATAATATTATTAAAAGCTTGTCTACTTTTACTTTTTCTTAAAATTTTCTTTACATATAAAATTTCATCTTTAGAAAGATTGTTATTATTAGTTACTTTTAAAACCTGTGTTTTTATATTTTCTATAATTTCATTCTCTATATTACTTATTTTTTCTTCTCTTTTTCTAGTAACTAGTTTTTCAAATTTTATATATAATATTGACATAAATATTATATATATGAAAAGAATTAAAGATAAAAATATATAAGGTACTATCTGCATATTTCCTCCTTATTTCTTGTTAAATTCTTCCTTGAGCATATAATAAGATTCTTTAAGTCTTTCATGGTACTTAGGTTTTGTCCAAGAATCTAAATTAAATGATTGAGAATTTAATCTTAAACTTTCTCCATTCTTATTTTTTCTTGTAACTCCAACATTAACATAATCTATTTTTTTAGAACCGAAAGAAAATGTTTCATAAAAATCATCTATTATACTTTTAGTTGATGGATCCTTAAAGTTTAATATTCCCCATGGGATTCTAAGTTCTATATAATTATCACCAATATAATAGTCAGCAACTGAATTAAACTCATCACTTTTAGGATTTCCATTTCCTAAAACTAAATTTCCTGTTTCATAAGATTTAGCTTCCTTAAATGTATTAGTAACTTCTGAATAACTCTTTTCTTTAGAGTGGATTTTTACTACTGAAAACTTTTCTCCATTCTTATCGACATCAATTTTATTAGGATTTACTTTAAGTTCACTTCTCTTTTCTATAAACCTAAATGTATCATAATATTCATGAACTAATACCTTACTATTTTTTTTACCTAAATCTATTATGAAATCAACATTATTTTCAAAGATTAAATTTCTCTCCTCATTCTTATCAACGCCAGAATTAGGTGTAATATCTAAGTCAATATATATCCTATCTTTTTCATTTATAGGCTTAGTAGATTTTATTAGAAAATATAAGTATTTTTCATCTTCTTTCATGGAAAGACTTAATTCTTCATTTTTACTTATTAAATCTTTTTCTTTCCATTCTCCTATACTTTCATCTGGATAAGAAACACTTTTTTCTTCACCTGGATCAAATGCTAAAATTCCAAAATTTTGACTAAATACTTGAGTATTACTCCAA
Organism: Clostridium sp. LIBA-8841; assembly: GCF_057782475.1. Lineage (NCBI taxonomy): Bacteria > Bacillati > Bacillota > Clostridia > Eubacteriales > Clostridiaceae > Clostridium > Clostridium sp. LIBA-8841. The sequence goes on from NZ_CM173488.1 coordinate 2,024,943, forward strand.
TAAGCACTTTTATCTAAGTTAAATAGCTCTTTTGTATTCCAAGCTGATCTATACCAACTATCCTGCCATTCAAATAAGATTCCTCCAGCGCAGCCTGATTCTCTAATAGCATTATGTGCCTCTATTAACATATTTCCTTGCTCTTTTTCAGTTATATATCCTTTTTCATCATTTTTCATGAAATCTCCAGCCATTCTAGCTGAAGGTATTGAATATTCTGATATAACAACTGGTATACTATGGTATTCATTTAATTTAGTGAAATATTCTAATAAAGTATCATTCTCAAGCAAAGAATCATCCTTTGCTATAGAAACATTATAAGATACAAATATTCCTGCCTTAAAATTATCTGTTCTTTGGATATTTTCAATATCAATGAATCTTTTTTCTTTGTTTTTCTTATTTACGTACCCGTCTCTTATAAATTTCATTATGTCATTTTCCATTGAAACAAAACTTATAGCCCTTTGTTCTTTATAATTTTCGCTTTCATATTCTACTAAATAATCTGCTATATAACTTAAATAAATCTCTGTATCTGAAGCACCATCCTTAACTTGTACATAATTTCCTTTGAACTTAGATAAATCATTCATTATTTCAGAATAAATAATATCATCATAAGATAATTCATTTCCAATTGTATAACCAAGTACGTAATTTGAAATATCAGTTTCATAAACCTTCTTAGCATTACTACTTAATACCGGCACCTTATTTCCATGAATAGCATCAATAGTTATTTCTATGTTTTTCTTTAACTCATCTGAAACCTTTTCTCCTTGAATGTCTTCTCCATTATCTACTTCTACTTCATTTAATGATATTCCTTGCAACAAATAAAGTGGCTTATCATTATTTAAGTTAAAATCATATAAAGCTTTATAAAATTCTGGATTCATAAGCCCTTGAACTCTTAAACAATTTAAATTCAGTTCTTTTATATTTTCAAACCATCTTCTATAGTCTTCTTTATTAGCTTTAAGATCTCCTGGAAAGCTTCCTGGTTTAGTTGAACTGATATTTATTCCATTTATATCAATTTTTTCATCACCTATAAAAATTTTCTTACCATCTACTTCTGAAAAAACATTAATATCCTTTTTTAAATATTCTATTTTTTCTACAAAGCTAATTCCAAATAAGACAAAGAAAAATGTAAAAATACTAAAAATCAAAAATTTTTTCATTTATATTTTCTCCCTTACTCTGTCCATTTATAAAGTTTATCTATATTTTCGTCTATCCATCTTCCCCTATTAACCAAAAATACCTTAAGCATTTCGATTTCTTCATTATAGGAAGTTGCCATATTCTCTGTTGATTTAAAAAGACCAGTATTATCTTTTAAATATTCATCTAACTTTTTAGGATCATCTTCAAATTGAGAAAAGTCATTTCTATAATCTTTAAACATCTCAAATTGATTACACATATATATAGGCCAAACCTCAAAATTCCTATTAGGAGCATCTCCTAACATCTTTACAGTATTATCGATAAATTCAATTAAATATTCATCACTTAAATAAGTTTTTCTAAGCAATTTATATCTATTTATTACTTTTGTTACAAAACTCTTATCTTCCATAAGCCTATCAAACCAAGCAGTTCTATTCATATAAAAACCCTTATAGTCATAATAAGGACTTAAAACATTACTATTTCCCATTGAAGCATTAAAATCCCATACAGGTCCAGCTTTTATTTTTTCTCCAAAATCTTTATGAAGATAAGTACTTAATATTCCTGCATCTGTATTATTAAAGAACTCATTTATAATATAGTAATCAACAAAAGTATCTACATCTATATATTTCTCGTACCCTATATTTTTATTTTCAAATTCATTAGAGTATAAACTTCTCTCAAAAATACTTATAGTTTTACTTATATAGTCCATCTGTCCTTCTGTTAAATCCTTTTTAGGATAGGAAGCTAAAATAGGATAATCATACAAATATGTCTCTTTCCCATAATTATGTAGCACTATATCCTTTTCCTTAGGATTATTCTTTTCAACTATAAAACTTGTTTCATCTCTTGACGAATTACTTTTAGAAATATTAACTCTATTTTCATCTCTCTTTATTTGTTCTATCATTAGAAATACGCCCTTATAATGATTTTCACTTATATGTTCTCCATCATCAACTATAAAAGCCTCACAATACTTAGCCCTTGGAGCATATTCCATAATTTCACCTGATATGTTGTATGCCAGATAATTTCTTAGAAGAGACTTATCCTCAAAGGGAGCATTTAATATCCATTCAGATTCCTTTGGCATACCTAATATCTCCTCTTCTCTTTTCTTTTCATTTTCATCCATTAAATCTATACTATATTGTTTTTTAGGAACTCTTCTAGTTGTATTTCCTCTTATTTTTATTTGTATATTAGATTCTAAAATAGGTTCATCACTTAAACTGTTTATACCATCTTCTGAATCATATATTTTTATTGTTCCATTTATGCTCTCATTTCCATTTATCTTCTTTCCATTGGTATCTATAACTACTAGTGGGAGGTTATAACCTTCTTTTTTTTCATTTTCTTCTTTAGAAAATTCTTTATTATTCGATTCTTTTTCTTTAAAGGTTTCACTAGTACAGCCAATAAAAAATACCGCTAATAATATCTGAGTAAATATTATCCAAAATATTCTTTTTGATTTCATATTAACCTAAAGTCTCTCCATTTTGAGCAACTATATTAACTGCAGAAACCCCCTCTATTGAATATAGTTCTTTTAATATCCCTTTATCATCATCTCTTTTTATTTTTATTTGATAAACTAACTCTATATTTTTTCCTGTTGAATTCTTAGCTCTCAATTGTCCTGATTTAAAAGCTTTAAATACACAACTCATCATTTCTTCTTCTTTTTCTCTTATTCCCCTTATTATTAAAATATATCTGTCTTCCTTACCTAATCCACCTACACTTAAGGCAAATATTATAACACTTAAGAATACAGTTCCAACTATGGCTATTACATAACTTTGTGTTCCTACACATATACCTGTTGAAATAGCCCAAAATATGTACATTGTATCTCTCGGATCCTTAACCGCAGTACGAAAACGTACGATAGATAATGCTCCAACCATCCCTAATGATAAAGCTATATTACTACCTATTACAATCATAACCATACTTGTAATTAAAACTAACATAACTAATGATACATTAAACTTTTTATTATACATAACACCACTATATGTTACCTTATATGTTATAAATATTATTAAACTTATAATTAAAGCCACCACTAAAATTTCAAAAGCTTTAAATGCTCCTATTTCGCTACTATTACTTATTAAATAATCATATAATTTTTCTTTCATCCTATTTTCCCTCACGTTTCTTAAATTTAAGCTAAATAATTTTCAAAAAATCTTCTTGAAGCACAATATTTACTCATTGATTGATTTACTGCATCTCTTCCATTAACTATTTGAGATATCCAACAAAAGAAGTCTCCATCATACTTTACCTCTAAAAGTCCATCATAATGAGTAAATACAGGCGTTAAGAAAACATCTTTAGAAAACAAATCAAAATCAGTTTCGCTAGCCCTTATATCACTATCTAGTGTAACTCTTATACTATTTTCTTCATGTATATATGCTCGTCTATTATACTCTACTAAAACAACCGGCTGATATTGCCCTATTGTCATTATGTTATAAGCAGCCTCTGCAATAGGACTATTGTATTTTAATAGCACCGTATACTCCTTATTTATTAGAGCTATTGCATCTTCTCTACTTATACTTAAAGTTTCTTTCTTTTGATTAACATTAATCTTTCTTTTGATTTCTAATTTAACCCACTGACAATCTGTCCTATATATTCTAAGTCTAATTTTCTTCCTTACTTCTTCACCTCCAATCTTTGCATAGTAATCGCAATTATCTATAGAATCAAAATATAAACTTCTAATACTATATCCATAATTACCATTATTTTTATCAGGAGTTAAAATCTTTTTAAGCAAATTTTCTAATTTATAATAATCAAATTCGCTTATTGCATACTTTAATTCTCTTCTATTTACAATCATCTTAAGTTCCTTTCTTAATTTTTTGGATTTAAAAAGCTATTTTTAAATTAACGATTCTTAGCGATTCGCATTTTAAAATAGCTTTTATTGATTAATAATTTACTTTTAACTCTTCCTCTTCTAAACTTTTTGATAGATGTTTCTTATAAAATACAGCAAAGCATATTATAGTAGTTAAAGCTGCTATTATATCTGCAAATGGTTCTGCCATAAGAACACCTTTTAGTTTATTTTCAAAAATCATTGGAAGTATATATATAAATGGTATTAAAAGTACTACCTTTCTAAGCAATGCTAAGATTAATGATATCTTTGCTTGTCCTAAAGCTAAGAAAGTCTGTTGACATGCAACCTGCGCACCGAAAATTCCAATACCAGCGAAGTATATTCTAATACTCCATGAAGTTATCTCCATTAATTGAGGATTATTACTATTAAATATTTTTACAAATGTTTCTGGGAATGTTATTAACGCTCCCCACATAGTAATACTAAATACTAGAGAAGAAATTAGAAGTAATTTAAAAGTCTTTTTCACTCTATCAAGCTGCTTTGCTCCATAATTATAACTTATTATAGGTTGAGCTCCTTGAGAAAGCCCCATTAAAGGAAGTAATATAATTTGCATTACACTACTCATAATAGTCATAGCTCCTACAGCTAAGTCACCACCATATTTTAAAAGATTATTATTCATAGTTATTATTACTAAACTTTCTGTAGCCTGCATTATAAAAGGTGATATACCTAAAGCCATTATTGAAAATAGTATTTTTAACTTTGGCATTAAGAATTTCTTTCTTATTCTAAGAATACTTTGCTTTCCAAATAAGAAATATAATACCCATATAGCAGATGCCATTTGTCCAATTATAGTTGCTAAAGCTGCTCCTTTAACTCCCATGTCTAAACCAAAAATTAATATAGGATCTAAGACAATGTTTATTACCGCTCCAACCATAACTGTTATCATACCAGTTTTAGCAAATCCCTGTGTATTAATAAAAGGATTCATACCTAAAGCTATTTCAACAAATATAGTACCTATCAAATAAATACCTAAATAATCCATAGCATATCCTATAGTTGCTTCACTAGCTCCAAAAGCCCATAAAATAGGCTCCTTAAATATAAAGAAAATTACAGTTAAAATTACTGCTAATCCTACAAGTGCAGAAAAACTGTTTGTCATTATTTCTTCTGCATCTTCTTGTTTTTTCTCTCCCATTTTTATAGCTGCTAAGGGAGCTCCCCCCATACCAATTAGTGCACTAAATGCAGATACTATCATTATAATTGGGAAAGCTACTCCAACACCCGCCATTGCCATATCACCTGCAGGTAATCTTCCTATAAACATTCTATCAACTATATTGTATAGAACATTAACAAGCTGAGCGATTATAGCTGGCATAGCTAATTTAAAAAGAAGTTTTCCTATGCTATCTTTTCCTAAGTCTGTTGACTTTTTGCCCATATTATTCACCATTCTTTCGTTTTATTAAATTTAATTTTATTTATGTTCATGATTTTTTATATGATTTATACAATAGCATTTATTACCAGAGCATTTAGAACAATATCTAAACTCCATATTTGGATCATCAACTTCTGTAATTCCACACACCTCACATTTATGTCTAAAATTAGGTGTTTTCATTTTACTTTCAAAATTTTTCTTTCTATAATGATTTTTAGATGTTGATACTGTTCCTTTTACTATGTCCTTCCCAAAGAAAATCAAATAGTTTATAATAGGTGCCAAAACTAATAATTTTCCACCCATAGAATTTGCGGTAATTAAATTCCAAATTATTAAAACCCAGTTTAACATTGCTAAATGCTTAACCTTAACAGGAATTATAAATAAAAATAATAATTGAAAGTTAGGATCTACCTTAGCAAAAGCTAAAAATAAAGATAAATTTATATATGCTGCTGTTGCTGGTGTCTTTGTCAAAAATGAAATTATTATTGTGCTTAAAACTCCTATAAAATAATATATATTAAATTTAAAGCCACCTAATTCACTTTCTAAACTACTTCCAGCAAGGTAATAAAAATATAAAGTGAAAACTATAAATAGAGGACTAGCCATTGGAGGAATAAATATAAATGTTATTAATCTCCATATCTCTCCCTTAAGTACTAAATCTGGCACTAATACTAAATTGAGTACAGATCCTTTTCCATCAGATGTATACATCATAATATAAATAAGTGCATTAAAAAGTATTATGTACATCATTAAGTTCTTTATATAGAACTTTCCAAATTTTCTTTCTAATATATCCCAAAGCTTCATCTTGCACTCCCTTTCTTTAATACTAAATAGGTGAATTAATTTATTCACCTATTTAGTATATCATTATGCCTCAAAGAATGGTAAAAATTTATATATCAATCTATACTTTAAACATATTTATATATAATTTTTTTCATACTATTCATTTGAGATTCCATATCTGAGACAAGTTTAAATTGGTTTCTGGCTCTATCTAAATTATGATTTTCTCTATGGATCTTAAAGTAAATATCCCCATTTAAGTAATCCATAAGGAATCTCATTCCACATTCAAAAGTCATAAGCTTGGCTGCAAAAGATAAGTATTCAATTTCATCCTTAGTAAAGGCATCTCCTGCTGACTCTAAGAATCCTTTTGCAAAATGCTCATAAAGATTCAAATCAAAATTTACCTTTGATAAATCCACCTCATCTTCTAAAGCTGTTGTTGCTCCTGAACGAATTGAATCTCCAAAATCATATAAAGATAATCCAGGCATAACAGTGTCTAAATCAATAACGGCTATTCCCTCTCCAGTCTCGTCATCTATCATTATGTTATTAAACTTTGTATCATTATGGGTAACTCTTAAAGGAATTCTATTTTCTTTAATCATATTTACTAAAACTTTAGTATCCTCAGCACGCTTAATAACAAAGTCTATTTCCTCCTGAACACTTTCCGCTCTTCCTTTTATATCTTCTTTTACAGCTTCCATAAAGGCTTCAAACCTCTTTTCTGTATTATGAAAATCTGGAATAGTTTCATAAAGTAATTCAACATTAAAATCAGCTAATTGTTTTTGGAATTTTCCTAAAGCCTTACCTGCAGTATATAAATGTTCTGGTTTTTCAACTATTTGATATGTGCTAGCACCATGGATAAAATTAAATACTCTCCAATAATTACCCTCTTCACATTTATAATAGTTCATACCCTCTTTAGTCTTAACTATGTTTAAAGTTTCTCTTAAAGGATTTCCATTTTCCTCTATAATCTTATTTTTTATATGAGAAGTAACTTTCTCAATATTCTCCATTAACTCTTCTGGATTTTTAAATATGTCTGAATTTACTCTTTGAAGAACATATTTTATCTCTTCTCCATTTTCTCCTTCACATCTTAGTATGAATGTATCATTTATATGACCACATACATGACTATCTGATGTCTTAAGTTCTCCTTCTAATTTAAACTTCTCTGCTATGTTTTTAAAATTATACGTCTTAATCATATTATTTAAACTCCTCCCACAAATTAGCTGGATAAATTTTTTTTGATAACTTTCTTAAGGAGTTACCTACCTTTTCCTTATCTTCTTTATAAGTTACCCCATACCACTGTTCACTTGATTTAAGCACTTTAACCTTTGTCTTACCTTCATTTATAAGGGTATCTATTGCCACTGGTAAATAAAACTCATCTTTACATTTATCTATATTTTCATCTTCTAAAAAACTTAAAAATTTATTTTCTAACTCCTTGAATATACTAGGTTTTAATCCCCATATATTCATAGAAACTAAAGTACCTTTAGAAATTTCATTAAGAACATTATCTTCCTCATAAAATATTTTATTATCAATTTTCATTATTTTGGTTCTTTCTTTCACTGATATTAAATTGCCTTTATCATCAAAATCACATACTCCTCTAGATACGCTTCCAAAATCAGTTAAAGTTTTATCAACCAAAAATCCAGCCATAAAATACTCAAAATCATCCTTGCTCTTTTCAAGTTCTTTACAAATGATATTATAAGTTTCTCTTCCATAAAAGTCGTCGGCATTTACCACAATAAATGGTTCCTCCACAACATCTTTACAACATAGTATTGCATGTCCAGTTCCCCATGGCTTAACTCTTTCAAATTTATCTCTAAATTCTTCTTTTATATTATCAATTTCTTGAAAAACATATTTTGTTTCAACTATTTTTTCTATTTTAGCACCTATAGTTTCTCTAAATATTTTAAAGATATCTTTTTTTATTATGAATACAACCTTTGTAACACCAGCCCTGATAGCATCATAAATTGAATATTCAATTATTGTTTCTCCGCTAGGACCGATCTTATCCAACTGTTTTAGACCACCATATCTACTCCCCATTCCTGCTGCCATTATTACCAAAGTAGTCTTGGTCATTTCCATATCCCCCTTCTATAATAAGTTATCCTCTTTTTAATACCATACCATTTACCACAAATTATAAGTTATTTAAACATATAAATTTATTTTACTAAAATTTCCGTTTTTTTTTATTATGTTTCTTTTAAATTTATAAAAATTTTAAATCTTGTTAAATATTATCTTTTTTATATTTTCAAAAATATAATGTTTTATAGAAAATAAAAAATTTCTCTTATTTCTGTATTTTTTTTAATAAAAATCTATAAGCTAATATAATAGAAAGGATGTGATTATTTTGTGGTACAAAAAATCTAAAAATGAAATATTAGAAGAGTTAAATGTGGATGAAAAAAATGGTCTCTCCTCTGAAGAAGCCTTAAAGAGACTTGAAAAGTACGGCAAAAATAAACTGGTAACTAAAAAGAAGAAAACCATAATTCAACAATTTTTAGCCCAACTTAAAGATGTGATGATTTATATTCTTATTATCGCTGCAATCATATCAGCATTTTTAGGAGAAATAAGTGATGCTTTAATAATAGTGTTGGTAGTACTAATAAATGCAATCATTGGAGTTATTCAAGAGTCTAAAGCTGAAAAGGCCTTAGATGCTCTAAAAGAGCTCTCAACTCCCAAAGCTCTTGTTAAAAGAGATGGCTCTTTAAAAGAGATTCTTTCTGAAGATGTTGTTCCAGGAGATATAGCCATAATAGATGCTGGTAGATATATACCCGGTGATCTTCGCTTAATAGATACAGCAAATTTAAAAATAGAAGAATCAGCTTTTACAGGTGAGTCTGTTCCTTCAGAAAAAGATGCTTCTTTTATTGCTGATAAAGAAGTTCCAATTGGTGATCAAAACAATATGGCATTCATGTCAACTTTAGCTACCTATGGACGTGGAGTTGGTGTTGTTGTCGGCACTGGTATGAATACTGAAATTGGTAAAATAGCTAAAATGATAGAACAAGAAGAAAATGAACAAACTCCTCTTCAGAAAAAACTAAGCGAATTAGGTAAAATTCTAGGATTTTTAGCAGTGGGAATTTGTGTACTTATATTTGTTATTTCTTTCTTTCAAGGAAGAGATTTGCTTGAAATGTTTTTAACAGCCATATCACTAGCTGTTGCTGCCATTCCTGAAGGGCTTCCTGCTATAGTTGCTATTGTATTAGCCTTAGGGGTTCAAAGAATGGTTAAAAAGAATGCCATAATAAGAAAGCTTCCCGCTGTGGAAACCTTAGGTTCTGTTAGTATAATCTGTTCTGATAAAACAGGTACACTTACTCAAAACAAAATGACAGTTACCACAGTCTATGTAAATGATTCTTATATAAAAGAAGGTGATTTTAACCTAAATCAAAATGAGTCTAAACTTTTAATAGATTGTATGGTTCTTTGTAATGATGCAACTTATTCTGAAAAAAACAAAACCGGTGATCCTACTGAGATTGCACTTTTAGAAAGTTCTTTTAAATTAAACATATTAAAAGAAAATCTTGAAAAAGAATTTAAAAGAATAGACGAAATTCCTTTTGATTCTGATAGAAAATTAATGACCACAGTAAACTTAGTAAATGAAAAAGCAAGAGTTTTCACTAAAGGTGCTTTAGACTCAATATTATCTATTTGTAATAAAATATCCATTAATGGAAGCATATTAGACTTTACACCTGAATATAAAAATAAAATTTTAGAAAGCTCCAATGTAATGTCGGATAAAGCATTAAGAGTTCTTTCTTTTGCTTATAAAGATATCTCAAAAGATAATATAATTTTGGATTCTTTAGAAAAAGATTTAATATTTATCGGTATGGTTGGTATGATTGACCCTCCAAGATTAGAAGTAAAAGATTCTATTGAACTTTGTAAAAGCGCAGGAATAACACCTATTATGATAACAGGTGACCATAAAAATACAGCTTTTGCTATTGCTAGTGAGCTTGGAATAGCTGAAAATATATCCCAAGCAATCACAGGCCATGAAATAGATCAATTTAAGGAAGAAGAATTCAATGAAAAAATCGTAAATTATAGGGTTTTTGCAAGAGTATCTCCTGAACACAAAGTTAAAATAGTTAAAGCCTTTAAATCTCATGGAAATATAGTTTCTATGACTGGAGATGGAGTAAATGACGCTCCATCCTTAAAAGCTGCTGATATAGGTGTTGCTATGGGTATAACTGGCACTGATGTATCTAAAGGTGCTTCAGATATGATTTTAACTGATGATAATTTTTCAACCATTGTTTCTGCTGTAGAAGAAGGAAGAAAAATTTACTTAAATATAAAAAAATCCATAGTATTTTTACTATCCTGTAATTTAGGTGAAATTCTAACCTTATTTACGGCTATACTACTTAACTGGAATTCTCCACTTCAACCAATACACATACTTTGGGTTAATTTAATAACAGATAGCTTTCCAGCCTTGTCTTTAGGTGTAGATAACACTAAAGAAGATGTTATGGATAAACCACCTAGAGATCCTAAAGAAAGCATTTTTATTAGAAGTGATAAAATACAATTGATTATAAATGGTATTTTAATAGGTGGTATAACCTTGTTTGCTTTTAAATTAGGTGAAAGACTTTATCCATCATCCTTGGTACATGCGCAAACAATGGCTTTTGTTGTTCTAAGTGTGTCTCAATTATTTTTATCACTTTCTCTTAGAAGCAATACAAAGTCAGCTTTCTCTTTAGGGATATTTTCAAATAAATACTTAGTTTATTCAATATTACTTGGAATCTTTCTTCAAGTAATAATAATATCTATTCCTTTTATTGCTAATATCTTTAAGGTTACTCCATTACTTTTCTATGATTGGATTGTAGTTATATTAGTATCACTGATTCCTTTTGTAATAAATGAAATTTTAAAACTATTTAGAAAAAAATAATAAAAAAGTAGGTTATCTATGTTTAGATAACCTACTTTTTTTATTTAATATTCTTCCTTAAGAATTTTGGCATAATCCTTAAAAGTTTAGGTGAAATTTCTCCTATATCAGCTTTTTTAACACCACCTAAGATTATAATAGCATGAAGATACATAAATGCACCCATTGCTATTATTACAAGTAATATAGTTATACCAAATATAAAACTTAACTTATTTAAATCTATAAATAAAGATAATACATATTTGCTCAACATTATTCCTATGCTCATGTATATCGATGCTAAGACAGGTTTTACTGCATATTTAAACATTGATATTTTCATCTTTAATGTTTTTCTCATTCTAAAGTGATTAAGCACTAGAGAAATTGTGAAAGCCACCATTCCAGAAATTACAGCCCCGTAAATATTTATATTAGGATTTGCAACTAAAGTCATATTCAATGTAAACTTAACTACAATACTAAGTGCTAGAGTAAATAATACATAGTAAAACTGGCTTACACTCTGAAGTATTACGTTCTGCATAAGTACTATTGCCGTTAAAGGAATCATAGCAGCACCTATTACCATCATCATATATCCATTTGAATCTGCAAAGATATATTTATATATATTTTCACTTAATAAAGCTAAGCCAAAAGCTGCTGGTATAGATAAAAGATATGTAATTCTCATAGAGAAATTAATTTTATTTTTTATTTCTTTTTTGTCCTTTAACACATATGCTTTGGATATTGCAGGTAATGCCATATATCCTAAAGATGTTATAAACACCATAGGAATATTTAATAAAACTTTATATCTTGTTGAAAAATATCCATATAAAGCATTTGCTTCATTTCGTGAAAATCCTGCAGCATCAACAAGTCTGTTACTTACTGTTAGCATATCTATTATATTTCCCAAGTTCTGAAGTCCTGTACTAAGAGTTATTGGTAAACCATATTTAAATAATGTTCTTGCTATCCTCTTACCAGTAATTCTTTTTACACCTGGCTCCTGTCTTATCTTAGCTTCTTTTTCAACTCCATATATATTATATATGTATATTAAATATATAACTGCCATTAGCGCTCCAGCTGATGAACCAATAGTTCCTCCTGAAACCCCTAATGATAAACTCTTCTTTATAAGCAAGTATGCACATATCAAACTTAAAGCTACATTTACGACCTGTTCAATCACAGTTGCAATAGCAATTGGTGTTGCTTGAGATCTTCCTTGAAAATATCCTTTATATGTAACTAATACTGTTGTTATCATAATTGTAGGTGCTAAAAATATTATTGGATAAACCATTTCTGGCGACTGGCTTATGTTTGCTATAAAATTAGCTCCTAACATTAAACATATAGTAAATAATGTTCCTACTACAAGTAAAAATGCTCTAGAAATTTTAAATGCTCTTAAGGCATCTTTATAATTACCAATTGCATCCAATTCTGAAACATACTTTGATATGGCTGTTTGTAATCCTACATTTGTTAATGCGTATACAAAAACAAATATCTCATAGGTTTTACCATATATACCCATACCAACTTCTCCTACGATTCTAGTAAGAAAAGGCACATAAATTAAAGATAATAATTTAGCAACTATGCTTGCAATAGAGAGTATTGCAAATCCTCTAGTTATAGACTGCTCTTTCATAAAAATCTCCTATCTTAAAACTAAATCCTAAATTTAAATACATCCTTCTTTATCTTTTTAAACATCGGAGGTAATCCCTGAGCTATAGTTTTATTTTTTAAATAACTAAACTTTTCAGGAACCTCTTTAAACGTAACCTTATACGCATAAAGGAATTGATATGTTAATCCAAATTTATTTTCAAAAAACGAATTCATTTTATTATCACCATATTTAAAATCTCCAACTATAGGATTTCCTAAATGAGCTAAATGGGCTCTTAACTGATGACTTCTTCCTGTTATAAGTTCTATTTCTAATAATGAGAATGCACCATTAGTTTGTATAACATTAACATCCATTTTTATTTTCTTTGTATCTGGCTTTTCAGTATCATAAACCGTTGACTTATTAGCTTCATCATCTTTTGATATGTATGCTTCATACTTTCCAGGTTTTATTTTACCTTTAACTAAAGCACAGTAATACTTCTTAACTTTTCTTTCTCTTATCATTTCATTTAATAATTTTAATCCTTCGAAATTCTTCCCAAAGAATACTATTCCTGAAGTATTTCTATCTAATCTGTTACAAGATGCTGGAGTAAAAGTTAATTCGTTTTCTGGAACATAGTCTCCTTTTCTGAATAAGTATGATAATACGTAATCAGTTAAGGTTGGAGCTCCATTCTTTTTATCTGAATGAACTAATACTCCTGGCCATTTTTCAACTAAAAGCATATTTTCATCTTCATATACCACTTGAAGTGATCCTGAATCAACCATTTGGAAATTAGGCTTTTTCTTCTCTTTAGTTACTACGCTTTGAAGATATCTTATTTCTATAACATCTCCCTCTAAAAGAGAGTACTTTTCTTTTTGCTTCTTCCCGTTTACTCTTATATCTCCTTTTCTTAATGCTTTAAATATAGCACTTAGAGGTACATCCTTTAAATATTTTCTTAAGAACTTATCTAATCTCTGTCCCGCTTCATTTGTACCTATCTCTATTTTCAAATTGCTTCACTCCTAAATTCAAATCATTTTATAATTACTATTTTATAGATTAATATTAAATTACTCCCTTGTCAAATAATTTAATACAGATTTACATTGAATTGAAACTCCAATTGGTAATAAATTCTCATCTATATCAAATCTACTATTATGAGCTGAATAAATAATATTTCTCTCCTCATTTCTAGCTCCTAAGAAGTAAAATGCTGATTCTCTTTCTAAGGCAAAATATGCAAAACTTTCAACGCCTAGCTTTGGTGCTTCCTGTTCTTTGACATTCTCAGCACCAATAATTTCTTTAGCTGCCTCAGATACTAAATCAACAACTTCACTATTATTATATAGACATGGATAGCTCTCTTCTATTTCTATTTCACACTCACCTCTCATAGCAGCGCAAATTGAAGTAGCTATTTCTCTAAGTCTTTCCTTTGCATAAGCTCTATCCTCTAAAGTCATAGTTCTTATAACACCTCTTAATACGACTTCATCTGGTATTATATTTTGAGCAGTTCCTCCATTTATACTTCCCACTGTTACAACAGCTGGATTTACTGGTTTTATTTCTCTACTTACTATTGTTTGTAAGCCTAAAACAACTTGAGAAGCCATAACTATAGGATCTACAGCCATATGTGGGTATGCTCCATGGCCTCCTCTTCCTTTTATTTTTATTGTGAAAGGATTAGATGCGGCATTAACAACTCCTTTTTTTATCATTATTTGTCCAGCATCTAAAGTCTCCTCAACATGAAGTCCTATTATTTTTTCTACTCTAGGATTTTCTAAAACTCCCTCTTCTATCATTATAGGAGCTCCACCTGTTGTTTCCTCTGCTGGTTCAAATAATAACTTAACAGTACCGCTAAACTTATCTTTATGTCTATTTAATAACTTAGCTGCACCTAATAATATTGTTGTATGTGCGTCATGTCCACATGCATGCATTTTTCCTTTAACCTTAGAAGAATATGAACAAGTC
Organism: Clostridium sp. LIBA-8841; assembly: GCF_057782475.1. Lineage (NCBI taxonomy): Bacteria > Bacillati > Bacillota > Clostridia > Eubacteriales > Clostridiaceae > Clostridium > Clostridium sp. LIBA-8841. Next base: position 2,039,968 of record NZ_CM173488.1, read on the forward strand.
TTCTTATCATCCATAGGAAGACCATCTATATCTGCTCTTAAAGCTATACATCTGTCTTTTTTATCATCATCTGTTAGTGTTCCCTTTATTACACCACATACTCCTGTCTTCGCAGTTTCTATATATTCAATACCTTCATTAGTTAAGAATTCTTTTATTTTTCCTGAAGTTCTCCATTCTTCAAAACCTAATTCTGGATTTTCATGAAAATCTCTTCTTAAAGCTACTAATAAATCTTTTATTTCTTGAGCTTCCTCCATTAAATTTATATTCATTTTTAACACCTACTTTTTGTTTATAAAATATATATATTATATATTTTATTTATTTTATATATTTTTGATTATATATTACTATTTTTTTTTATTCAATTATATTTTATACTCATTTACGAGTATATTATTTAAGACTATCCTATATAATTGCTTATAATACTGAGTTTTTAAACTTAATTAATTTTTTTAAGTGATAAAGTTATAGTTCTATTTCTACATTTTAAATAGAATAATTACATCAATACAAACTTTTTTATTAGGAGGATTTATTAAATGAATACTTTTCTTAAACTTTGGAAGAAATACTCTTTCTTACTTTTAATATTATTTGTTATTTTAGGCCTTTTTGATTTGAGATTCGCTATAGTAGCTGCCATCTGTATGATTGCACCCGTAGTTGTTTCTGTATTTAGAGGTAGATTTTGGTGTGGTAACTTGTGTCCTAGAGGTAACTTTTATGATAATATAATTTTAAAAATTAGTGGTAAAAGAAAACCGCCTAAATTTTTTAAATCATATTTATTTAGATTCTTAACCCTAACTTTAATGATGACTGTATTTATTTCTGGATTATATAAAAATTGGGGAAACCTTTATGGAATTGGAATGGTATTTTATAGACTAATTGTTGTAACAACAGTAATAGGAATTTTACTTTCTTTAATATATAATCATAGAACTTGGTGTAGCTTCTGTCCTATGGGAACTTTAGGCTCACTAGTATCAAATTTTAATAAAAGAAAAAGAGTATTACAAGTATCAAACTCATGTGTTTTATGTAAACTATGTGAAAAAAATGCCCCTTAGGCCTAGTTCCTTATGATTATAAAGGCGATTTATTAAGTCATCCTGATTGTATTCAATGTGGCCAATGTGTTACCGCTTGTCCTAAAAAAGCTATAGGATATGATACTCTTAAAATATAATATATTATTAATTTTTAAAATATTTAATAATTAATATAATATCAAAAATACCAAATAAATATTATTTATATTTCAAACACTATTTCTTAAAATCAATTAAATTATAAGGTGTATCAAGTTCTATTATGAATTTTTGATACACCTTATTTTTATTATGATGTATTTCAAAATAATATTAATTCTTTAACGCTTCTCTGTTTTAAATAAATATATAAAAATAACTTTCAGCAATGGTTTAAACTTCGCAAATTATTTTTTCTACCAAATTATTCTCAATTAATGTTCTTAAAGAAAACTTTTTGCTTCCTCCTTGAACAAATTTTACTTCAACAGTATCATTATCTATTTTAAATATTTCTCCTATTCCAAAATAATTATGTCTTACTACGTCTCCCTCTTTTAATCCATAATCTCTTATACTAGATTCATCCTCTAAATTTATATTACTTAAAAATATAGAAGGGTCCTTAAATTTCCCCCTTACATTCTTTGGTGCATAAATATATAAATTACTTATAGCTCTAGTTATTCCTACATAAAAAAGTCTTCTCTCCTCTTCTAAATTTTCCATGCTGTTTTTATGTGGTATTGTCTCATCAACAACATTAACAATATGAACATTTTTAAATTGCATGCCTTTAACTCCATGCATTGTACTTAATATTACTGAATCTATATTCCCTTTTGAATTTATGTTTTCCAAGTTCTCTTCAACACTTTCTATATGTGCTAAGAAATTTATTATGGATTTAAACTCTGTAGCAGAACTTTTAAATTCATCTACAATATCCAATAATTCCTCTTGATTTTGCTTAAATTTAGAAGAGTATTCCCTAATATACTGACTATATTCTAAATCACTCAATATAAAATCAATAGCACTATTTAAAGAAAGTTTATTTAGATACGCTATATCATTTTTTAATTCTTCAAACTTTCTCATTTGAAAAGGATGTACTCCCTCTCCACTCATTAATATATCAAATACATTTTCTTGTTTTTTAGAATTAAAAACTCCATATATAGCACTTTTAGATACATATCTAAATGGCTTATTTATTATTTTATTAAAATCCTCTTTATTAAATGGATCTATTGCTAATCTTAAATAAGCTATTAAATCTTTACATATAAAATGATTAAAAAAATTATATTCTTTGTCTAAAAGCTTAAAAGGAATCTTTTTTCTAATAAAAGCATCAATAAAACTTCTACTTTCCATGTTTGTTCTATAAAGAATAGCATTATCAGAATATTTATTTCCTAGTCTTTTAGCCTCCTCTATCTTTCCAATAATCATATTAGCCTCTTCAGATTCATTAAAAGGTTTTTTAAGCTCTATATTACCTTCATTTTCATTAAAAGCTATTATTTCTTTTTGGTACCTTTCTTTATTATGCTTTATAATATCCTTAGATACCTCAACAATATTTTTAAGGCTTCTATAATTGTATTTTAAATAAACTTTTTCACTTCCTTCAAAATCCTGTCCAAAATTTATCATACATTTTGGAGTTGCTCCTCTAAAGGAATATATACTTTGATCTTCATCTCCCACACAAAAGACCTCATTATTTATAAGTCTTAAAAATTCTAACTGAACTTCATCACAATCTTGAAACTCATCAACCAATATATATTTTATTAAATTTCTATAATATCCTAATATATGAGGATTATTTTTCAAAAGAGCTACAGCCTTGATTTGCAAATCATCAAAATCTAAGAGTCCCCTTTCATTTTTAAAGGTTTCATATGCTTCATAACATTTATCAAAAATATCCTGCGTCATTGATATTTCTAAATCTTTAGATGAAACTTTTTTTCTAGATATATTATTTAATACCTCTTTTATTTTTTCATCACTTACTTCTTCTATATAAGTTGATAAAACCTTTTTTATAACCTTATAAGCATCCTTTGCTTCTATAATCCTTATATCTTCCTTGTTTCTAAGCAATATCTTGTAAAAAAGTCCATGAAATGTCCCAAAGAAAGGAATAACACCTTCCCTATGCATCTCTTTAAATCTACTTTTCATATTTTCTGCTGCTGCCTTAGTAAAGGTTATTACCACAACATGTATTCCTCTAATTTTCTTTTCCTCTAAAAGATACTTTATTCTATTTAATATTACAGTTGTTTTTCCTGCTCCTGGAGGTGCTATAACAAGAATACTTTTACTATTTGCCTTTACAGCCTCCTTTTGATATTTATCTAAATTTGACATGATAATTCTCCTAAATTTAATAAAATTTATTTTAATTATTGACTAAATTAATATTAGTAAAACATAATATTTAGTAACATATATATTGTAATAATTCTAACTACTGGTTACAATAGTTATTGACAACTTATGAAAAGGAGATAAATTTTATATGGATTATAAGTTTGATGTAAAAAACCCTAGAAATCTTACAATGCTAGTTGATTTCTATGAACTTACTATGGCAAATGGCTATTTTAAAAATGGTATAGAAAATAAAATTGCCTATTTTGATATGTATTTTAGAAGGGTACCAGATGGCGGTGGCTATTGTATAATGGCTGGTGTTGAACAATTAATAGAATACTTATCAAATCTACACTTTTCAGAAGATGATATAGCATACTTAAAATCAAAGGAAATATTTTGTGATAAATTCTTAGAATTTTTAATAAATTTTGAATTTACTTGTGATGTTTGGGCAATTCCAGAGGGTAATCCTGTTTTTCCAAATGAACCTTTAGTCATAGTTAAAGGTCCTGTAATACAGGCACAATTTGTTGAAACTATGATACTTCTTACTATAAATCACCAAACACTTATAGCTACTAAAGCTAATAGAATATGTAGAGCCGCTGGCGATAAAACTGTTATGGAGTTCGGTTCTAGAAGAGCCCAAGGATATGACGGAGCAATCTATGGTGCAAGAGCTGCTGCTATAGGTGGTTGTGACTCTACAGCATGTACAATAGCTGACCAAATGTTTGATATACCAGCTATAGGAACTATGGCTCACAGTTGGATTCAACTTTTTGGAGATGAATATGAAGCATTTAAAGCATGGGCAGTTGCGTACCCAGATAATTGTACTCTTTTAATAGATACATATAATGTTTTAAAATCTGGTGTTCCTAATGCTATTAAAGTTTTTGATGAGGTATTAAAACCTTTAGGAAAAAGACCAAAGGGAATAAGAATAGATAGTGGTGATATCACTTATCTTTCTAAAAAATGTAGAAAAATGCTTGATGATGCTGGATATCCAGATTGTAAAATAATAGTTTCAAACTCTTTAGATGAATTTATAATAAGAGATGTATTAAGCCAAGGAGCTTCAATAGATGCTTTTGGAGTTGGCGAAAGACTTATAACAGCTAGATCAGAGCCTGTTTTTGGCGGTGTTTATAAATTAGTCGCAGTTGAAGATGAGGAAGGAAACATAATTCCTAGAATAAAAATAAGTGAAAATGAAGAAAAAATAACGAACCCAGGGTTTAAGAGATTAATAAGAATATTTGATAATACAACTCACACAGCTTTAGCTGATTTGATATTATTAAATGATGAAAAAATAGATACTGATAAACCATTAGAAATTTTTAATCCTATTCACGTATGGAAAAGAAAAACCTTAACTAACTATTATGTTAAGGACTTACTTGTTAAGATATTTGAAAATGGAGAGGTATGCTATAAAAATCCATCTGTCATGGAAATTAGAGATTATGCTCAAAAAGAATGTGAAAAGCTTTGGCCAGAAATTTTAAGATTTGAAAACCCTCATACTTATTATGTAGATTTATCAAATGGCCTTTGGAATCTAAAGCATAATTTACTTCATAGATATTCTAATATATATAAATAATTAAAGATTTGTAGGGTTCTTTACTTTTCTTTCTTATTATAAAAATAAGAGACGCTTCATACCCAAGAAGCGTCTCTTATTAATTTACCTGAGTTAAAACTAAATCTGATTCCTTATCTTCTTCCCCAAGTAAAAAGTTTTTATCTAAATAAAGAGAAAATACACATTCTTCTCCTGTAATCTTCTCATTCATTGGACATTCTTTATAACAACTAAATTTCTCCCTCTCACTCGACCAAAATGGACAATATGCCATATTATACTCTCAATCCCCTCTTAATTTAATTATAACATAGTCTTTAAGCCTGCATTTTTTATAACAGTAATGTTTGTAAGTTCATTTTGGAATGCTTTAAGTAAAGCTTTTTCTAAAACTTTTTCATGATCAAAATTAGCTACATCATTACATACAGCAAAAACTTTATTAGTTTCACCCATAACATTTCTATAAGTTAATGTAACATTTGGTTTTTCATATAATACATCAACTATTCTTATTCCCCATGATAAAGAAGCATAGTCTCCATCTTTCTTTAAGAAACTTAAATCCTTTAGTTTTTTCTCTTCTTGATTAGGATCTGAAACAATAATTAATTCGTCTCCAACTTTATATTTTGACATAATTAACCTCCTAAGTAATTAATTTATATAGTAAAGTTTACCACTCATTTAACTTTAAGTAAAGTAATTATCTTTCATATACCTATATATTATTTACTAATTTGAATACTATTATTTATTATATTTCAGGATACTTTTTTCAAATTTTACTTTAATACTTTTAACTTAAATTAATAAATAAACTATTAAAAAACGTTACATTTTTATAACATATTAATATATAATTGTAATTACTTTACTTGCAATTATATTTTTATACAAGTAAAATAGTTAATAGCGGTTAAAAATATTTAAATTAAAATTTATTTAACTTTCAAAATAATTTTTTAAAGGTATTTAAAGCTTCAAACTTTAATACCTTTTTTAATTGTTTAAAAATAAAAAAAAAGAACAGTAAAAATAACTGTTCTTAAAGGAAAATGAAATGAACATGGAAAAACTTTGTTAATTAATTAACAACCTTTAAATAAATTTTATCATAAAAAGGCTATTTTTACAAGTTTTTTTTATGAATTTTTGTGAAATAATATTTAACATAGTTTAATGTTATTTAATATTAAAAGATAATCTTTGACATATAATAATTATTATTATATAATATATTTAATTATCATAGATGATAGGGATGGTGGAAATGGACAATATAACTTCTGTTTTTAAAGAAAAAAAATTAAAATTAACTCCTCAAAGGATTGCTGTTTATAAATACTTAAAAGGTACTAAGGAACATCCATCTGCTGAGACAATTTATAAGGCTTTACAGGAAGATTATCCTACAATGTCACTAGCTACAGTTTACAAGGCATTAAAAACTCTTGTAGAAGTTGAATTAGTACAAGAAATTAATGTTGGTGAAGGAAACTTTAGATATGATGGCACTGCTAAAGATCATTGTCATGTTCAATGCCTAGCTTGTGGTAGAGTTGATGATCTTGAAAATTTAGATTATAATCATCTAAATGAAGAAGCCCAAAAACATTCAAGCTATAAAATACTTTCAAACAAGATGTATTTTTATGGAATATGTGAAGAATGTCAAGATAAACACGAATAAAAAAAAGAGTGGATTTTCACCACTCTTTTTTTATTTTATTAATTATGGATTTTTTAACTAACTATGTTCATAAAGTTAAGTTTAATTAAAAAATATATAATTTTATTAATCACTATAATTATTTTGCTAATTCATATAAAGCTTTTGCATATATTTTACTTATTAAAATTAAGTCATCTATTTTAATATATTCATTTGGTTTATGAATAACATCTGGTTCTCCTGGGAATATTGGTCCAAATGCTACTGTATTAGGCATTTCTTTAGCATATGTACCTCCACCAATAGATATTAATTCTCCTTCTTTTCCTGTTTCTTCTTTATATACTTTTTGTAAAGTCTTTATTAAAGAATGGTCTGCTGAGAAATATAATGGTTCTTGGTGTTCAAAGTTTTCTATTTCTATGCCTTTTCCACTTATTCTTTCATTAAATGGTTTCATCATATCTTCTAAAGTCTTAGTAACAGGATATCTTAAGTTTAAAGTAACTCTTCCTTCTTTATCATTTAAATCAATTACTCCAACATTAAAGCTTAATTTTCCTGAAGCTTCATCTTCTAAGAATATACCAAATTTTTCTCCATATACATCTTCACCAATATTATCATTTAAGAATTTAATAAAGTCTTTAATATCTTTTTGTGTTAAATCTAATTCTGATAATATTTTAACTGTTTGCATAATAGCATTTATACCTTTTTCTGGTGTACTACCATGAGCTGAAACTCCAAATACTTTTAATTCAATTTCATCATTGCTATGTGATAATTCAAACTTAATATTATTTTCCTTAGCAACTTTTTCTATTAATTCGCAAACTTTATCTACTTCTTTAGTTTTTAATTTTATTTCACAAAGACTAGCAACTACATTTGATGCTATTCCACCCTTTATACTTTCAACACATACATTACCAGGAACTTTCTCGTCTCCAAAAGCTTTAACAATGTCAAAAATAGTGATACCCTTTTCTCCATTTATTATTGGAAATTCTGCATCTGGAGTAAATCCTGCTACTGGAGCTTTTTCACGTTCTAAATAGTATTCTATATCTTTACTTCCAGTTTCTTCATTAGTACCAAAGATTATTCTTATTCTCTTTGATATAGGTAACCCTGAATCTTTTATAGCCTTTAAACCATATAATGATGCAATTATTGGTCCTTTATCATCAGTTGTTCCTCTTCCATAAATTTTTCCATCATGTATTTCTGCTCCATAAGGTGGATAAATCCAATCACCGCCTTCAGGTACAACATCTAAATGACCTAAAGCAGCTACATATTCTTCTCCATCACCATACTCAGCATATCCTACATGTCCATCTAGATTAACAACTTTAAAACCTAATTTTTTTGAAATATTTAAAGCATGTTCTAAAGACTTTGAAACTCCCTCTCCAAAAGGCATACCTTCTCTTGGTTTTCCTTCAACACTTTTGATTTTAATAATACTTTGCACTGATTCAATTAAATCTTCTTTCATTTCATCAATTTTGCTATTTATTAAATTCATTTTTGACACTTCCTCTCATCAATTTGTGTTAACAAAATATTAATATTTATTATTAATATGATACCACATTCTAAGAAATTTTTCTAATTTATTTTATACAAAAAAATAACAAATCATTTTAATTTTAAAATGACTTGTTATTACTCTTTTTAAGCAGTTACTTCTTCACTATTTTTTACTGATTCAAACTTAGTAATTATTAAATTTAAAACAACTCCTACTAAAGCCGCTAAACTTAATCCTGATATACTTACAGCTTCACTTATGTTTATTCCTATAGGACTTTCCATAAATAAACCTGATAGACCAACGAACATTATTATTGCCATTAGTATAATATTAGTTTTATTTAGCTTGACTTTTTCATTCTTTATTGTTTTAACCCCTACTAAGGCAATCATAGAGAATAACATTAAACTTATTCCTCCCATTACTGATTGAGGAATTGTTCTTATAACTGCTCCAAACTTTGCTATAAAGCTTAGTATTATGGCAAAAACAGCTGTTAATCTTAAAATTGATGGATTATAATTTTTAGTTATTGCTAACACTCCTGTATTTTCTCCATAAGTAGTATTAGCAGGCCCTCCTAATAAAGATGCTACTAAAGTTGCTAGTCCATCTCCTAATATTGTTCTATTTAAGCCTGGATCTTCTATAAAGTTTTTACCAACAACCTGTCCATTAGTAGTTATATCACCTATGTGCTCCATTGATACAGCTAATATTACTGGTAAAGTTATCATTATTGCTCCAAAATCAAATTTTGGAAGTGTAAAGTTTGGTACTGCAACCATAGTACTTTGTTGAATTAAACTTGTATCAACTTGTCCTAATACTAAGCTTAAAGTATATCCAACGGCTACTGCTGTTATTATTGCTAATTGTGAGAAAAATCCCTTTCCAAACTTACTTATTAATAATGCTAATCCTAATGTAGTAATTGCTATTATAACTGAAATCATCGCCCCAGATTCCCCGGCTATTAAAGATTTAACTCCAGCCATCTCTAAAGCGTTAGGTATAAGGTTTAAACCTATAACCATAATCATAGGTCCTACCACTCTTGCAGGTAAAAATCTTCTTATTCTCTCTACACCTATTTTCTTTATCATAAAAGAAATTAATACATATGCTAGCCCTGCAAAGAATATTCCTCCTTGAGCATATCTCAAATCACCATACTTCGCAGCAACTGCTGTGATTACTGGTATAAATGCAAAAGATGATCCTAAAAATACTGGAACTTTTCCTTTAGTACATAAATGGAATATTAAAGTACCTACTCCTGCTGTGAATAAAGCTACTGAAGGGTCAAGCCCTGTTACCATAGGTACTAATATTGTAGCTCCAAACATAGCAACTAAATGCTGTAGTCCTAAAATACCATTTTTTAAATAGGATAAAACTCCTTCTGTCTTAATACTGCTTTTTTCTTTACTCATTACTTGTTGTGCCATAAATTTTAAGCCTCCTTACTCTTATTAAGGAGAAAGCTCTGTTTCTCCTCTTTCCAGCCTCACAGGACTGATTTAAAAAGGTAAAAATAAAACTTCTTGCCAGTTAGAGACAAGAAGTTAATTCTTTAAACTAATAAAATTTATATTTATAATCTAAATAACCAATTCTTCTAAGCCTCTCTGGACTGAATTAAAGAATAATTTTATTTTCTTAGATTATATTTTAATTAATATATATTTTCAATAAACAAAAAGGTTTTTAACATTTTATTGATTAATTATTCATCAATTTAACAATCACTTAATTTTTCCCACATTTCTGGATGCACTTTTTTAAGGTTTATTATTCTAAAAGTGGTACTATCAACAAAAGTTTGAAGTGTTTTCCCTGTAGCAATAAGCTTATTATCTTCTTCTCTTTTAACAGTATATTTTAATCCTACCTTAATGGGTGTTATTTCGTCATATTCTGTTTCTATAACAAGATTATCCCCGTACTTTGCAGCATCTATATATTTACACTGTGTTTCAACTAAAGGCATCATAACCCCCATATCCTCCATATCTTTGTATCTTATTCCAAACTGCTCTATGAAATCCTCTCTTGCTGATTCAAAATATATATAATAGTTGGCATGATGTACAACCTTCATTGCATCTGTTTCTGCATATCTTACCTTAATTCTACTTATACTTTTCATATAAAATTACTCCTTAACAAAATTTATTTTACATATTGTAATTTTATATTATTTTACTTTGATTTACAAACATTTTGATATTTCAAAAATAAAATTAGTTAAAATATAAAAAAAATACTCTGCTTTAAATAAAAATCACTGTTTATCTAAAGCAGAGCCTAAAATTAAAATAAAAAGTTTATCGTCATATTTCCTTTTGAATTTTCTCCTATTTCACATTCAACCCCAAAGACATCCTTTATATTTTTAGGAGTTAAAACCTTTCTTGTTTCTCCTCCACAAACAATTTTCCCCTTATTCATAATATATACTTTATTACAATAAGCTGAAACTAAATTCATATCATGTAATGCGGCTAAAACTGTTATATTTAGTTCTTTGACAATATTCATTATTTCTATTTGATATTTAATATCCAAGTGGTTTGTAGGCTCATCCAATAAAAGAATCTCTGTCTTTTGTGCTAGTGCTCTAGCTAATAAAACCCTTTGTTTTTCACCACCTGATAAACTTAAAAAATCTCTATCTTTATATTCAAGCATATTAACTTTCTCTAGAGAATTTTTTACTATTTCGTAATCTTCCTTATTGTCTAGCTGAAAAGTCTTCTTATAAGGATTTCTTCCCATAATAACAATATCTTTAACCTTAAAGCTAAAATTATATTGATTAAATTGACTTACTACAGCTAACTCTCTTGCCATTGACTTTATACTTATTTTATTTATATCCTTATCATTTATATATATTTCTCCACTTTTTTTATCTAGTAGCTTATAAATAGTTTTTAATAGGGTTGACTTACCACTTCCATTTGGTCCTATAAGTCCAATAAAATCACCTTTTTTAACATTAAATGAAATTCCCTTTATGATTTCATTTTTCCCTATTGAAACCTTTAAATCCTCTAACCTTATCATAATCCTTGCTCCTTTTCTCCATTACCTTTTATCATTAGCCATAATAAAAATGGAGCACCTATTACAGAAGTAATTATTCCTATAGGAAGTTCCATGTTAGAAACTGCACATCTAGCAATAACATCTGCCCATATAAGAAATATAGCACCTAATAAAGCACTAAAAGGCAGTAAGACTTTATGATCTGTACCAAATATAAGCCTTACAATATGAGGAATCATAATACCTACAAAACCTATGGTTCCACATACTGAAACAATTACTCCAGTTACTAAAGAAGATAATATCATATATATCTTTCTATGCTTTTCCACATTTAACCCTAAAGTTATAGATGTTTCATCACCTAATACTATTAAGTTTAAATTTCTATATTGGGTAAAGAAATATATTAAAGGAATTATTGATACCATTATAGGAAGAACTATATTACTCCATTCTGCCCCTGCAAGACTTCCCATCATCCAGAAGTTAACTGTTCTTATTCCCTCATTGTCCTTTGATAAAAATATTATAAGACTTGTTAATGAGGAGCATATAGAACCTATAACCATACCGGCTAATATCATCTTAAAAGGCGTTATACGTCCTCCTATTTTGGCTAAGAAGTAAACAAATATAGATGCCACTAAAGCTCCTAAAAAAGCTCCTAGGCCGACACCAAAGCTTGATAACACTCCTGTAAATCCTATAAGTATTGAAAATGTAGCTCCTAAAGAAGCTCCTGAGGATAATCCTAATATATATGGATCTCCTAAAGGATTTTGTATAGTTGCCTGCATAATTACCCCAACAACTGCTAATGACATTCCTGTAAAAGCTCCTAAAAGCACTCTAGGCATTCTAACTTCCCATATTATATCGAAAACTGTACTATTTAATAATTCTCCTAAATTTCCTATTTTAATTCCTAATACTTTATATAAAAACACTCTATATACATCATAAGGAGGAATATCTACAGCACCAAAGGATATTCCTAATATTATAGATAATATAAAAAGTACAACTAATAAAATAGCAATTATAACTTTTTTATTCATTCTCCCATTTAATTTAAACAACTGCATTTAACACTCCTCTATTGAAGTTTGATAACTTTTTAATTCTATTTTAAATCTATGCCTAATAATTACTAAGCTCTAAGACTCCACTTTCTTAAAGCGAGAATCTTAGAGCTTCTAAAATTTTTAAATCTTAATAAAAATTAACCATTATTTTACTAGGTCTGGATATAACCCTTTTGCTATTCTTTCAATTCCATCTACAGTTCTTACTCCTCCTGCATATGTCTCTGAAAGTGGAGTATATATTATTCTATTTTCTTTTATTGCTGTAACATTTTTTAATGCTTTATTATCTAATAAAGAACTCGCCTCTTGATTATCTTTATTTTGCATTAAGTAATGTATAAGAACAATAGCATCTGGATTCATTTCTATTATGTTTTCAACTCCAATACTACCAGAATCCTTAGCTATATTAACTCCACCAGACTTAGAAACCATATCTGAAACTAAAGTCTTTGGTCCATAAACTCTAAATTTATTTTCTCCTTCACCTTCTAGTATTAAAACCTTCATTGGTTCTTTAACAGATTTTGTTTTCTCAGAAATAACATTTATTCTTGTTTTCATATCATCAACATACTTAGTTGATTTTTCTTCTACATTAAATATTTTACCTATGTCATTTATATCATAGTAAACATCCTCTAAAGTCTGCTCTTTTGAAATACCAGAGTTTCTTTGAATGAAAGTTTTCACACCCTTTTCATTCCATGACTCTACAGTACCTAGATTTTTTTCTGAAAATACACTTTTCCATCCCATTATTAAATCTGGATTTAAAGCTAAAACAGCCTCTTTACTTGGATATGTATCAGAAATTACATTTATATTTTTATACTTTTCCTCTAATCTTGGAAGTATGGGACTATCCATAAATGATGTTCCTACTAAATATTCTTGTAAATCTAAATCAAGCATTATCTCTGTAGTTGTTTGATTTGTACTAATAACTTTTTTAGGTTTGCTTTCAAAAGTCTCATCAAATTCCTTACCATTTTGATTATATGTACTTATTATAACTGGATATCCCTCTTCATTAGTATTTTTTGAAGCTATATTTTCCTTTGAATTTCCAGTACATCCTGCTAAAGCTAAAGAAAATACTAACCCTATAGTAGCTAAACTTAAAATTCTCTTTTTTTTCATTTTATCCCCCTGTTATTTTAAAACCTTTTTAATATGTTCTACCGTTTCATCTATATCAGAAAAATATTTACCATAATCAACCTTAGGCTTCTCAACTATTATTAGTTTAATATTTGAATCTAAAGCTGCCTTAGCCTTTTCTAAAGCTCCACCTCTCTCGCCACTATCTTTAGTTAAAAGAGCTTTAGCTTTATATTCATCTATAAAAGCTTTATTAAGTTCATATCCAATAGGACCTTTTATGGCAATTATATCTTCTATCTTAACTCCTAAATCTATAAGATCATTCATAACCTTTTTTGAAGGTAATACCCTGTGAATAATTCTATTCTTAAGGGATGATTCTAATATTTGCTTTATTCCATTACTTCCTGTAGTATTTAAAATTGGACCATCAATACTAGAATCTAATTCTTTTAACTTGTCCAATCCGCTTATTCTAATAATATTAGGATCATCTAAATCTTTTAATACGCCATTTCTTTCATATCTTATGTATTCTATATTTAAAGTTTTACATACCTTTATTGTGTTTTCACTTACATTTTTTGCATAGGGATGAGAAGCATCTACAATCCCTTTTAAGTTGAACTCTTTAGCAAAATTAATAAGTCCCTCTTCATCTAAGGGTTTAGTATTCATAAAGGCTACTTTAAATTCTTTTAAAAGTTCTCCTCCATATTCAGTTGCTGTAGATATAACTATCTTATCCTCTAGCCCCTTAAGCTTTTGTAAAAACTCTCTTCCTTCAGAAGTACCTAATATAAGTGCAATCACTTTCTCACCCCATTAGCCTTATTTTTTTATTTTATATCCTCTTGGAGTTATAAAATATCCATCTTTAATGTAACTTTTTGAGTTTCCTATGATTACAATTGAAAACATATCAACTACTTCATCATTAAAATCTTTTAAAGTAAATATTTCTTTACTTTCTCCTTCTCTTAAAGCATTTCTAACAACTGCTATAGGTGTTGTTTCTTCTCTAAATTCCTTAATTATATCAACACACTCTTTTAAATAGTGAGGTCTTCCCTTACTCTTTGGATTATAAAGAGAAATTACGAAATCTCCTTCTGCAGCTAAACGTACTCTCTTTTTTATCTCTTCATAAGGAGTCATTAAATCACTTAAACTTATATTGCAATTATCATGCATTAAAGGAGCTCCTAAAACTGATCCTGCAGCACTTGATGCTGTAATACCAGGTATTATTTCAACATTCTCATCTTTTCTCATTTCTAATATAAGTCCAGCCATGCCATAAATTCCTGAATCTCCAGTACTTATTAAAGCGACCTTTTTATCCCTACTAAGCTCTAATGCTTCTCTACATCTTTCCTCTTCTCCACGCATACCAGTTTTGAAGATTTCCTTATCTTTAATTAAATCCTTAACCATTTCTATATATTTAGTGTAACCAACTATTATTTCACATTCTTCAATAGCTTTAACAGCTCTTAAAGTCATTTCATCTAATCCACCTGGCCCAATTCCAATTACATATAATTTTCCCATTCTTATTCCTCCTTATGCTTTAGCTTAAGCTCTCCAATAGTTAATGTCATTCCATTTTTCTTTAGTTTATTTACTATAATATTTCCATTCATTAAAACAACTGCCGGCTCTGATACAGCTCTAACTCCAACAGATTTTTCTACAAAATCACTACCTTCAAATTCATCTTGAACATGTCTAATCTCTTCTCTAGAAAATGTTTCAAAAGGACAATTTAAAAATTCACTTAAATCTAAAATAGCCTTTTCTTCTTTTTTTAAATCTATTGATCCTATTTTTAAAACGGCTCTCTTATCAATATTTAAATTTTTTAGTGAAGAAAGCACAAAATCTATTAACTCTTCAGATGGAACACCTTTTCTACATCCTACTCCAAGTAATATATTTTTTCTTATCAACCTTAAAACTCCCTTAAGATTTTCATCCTCATTTTTTTCTTTGTTAGTTATCCAAAGTGTATTATCTTTTAATGAATATGTACTTTCATAGCCTAAAGGTAATTTAATTAAATCATTATCATCCATAAAATAAACTTTTTTATTATTTACTAATCTAGAAGCAATCTCTTTTGCCTTCTTTAAATCTTCTATAATAAGATTATTACTTTTAGCTACCATATCTGGCGCAACTTTATTTTGATTATCTGTGGCCGTAGTTATAACTGGAATATTATTTAATATTTTACTTATCTCTAAAGTTAATTCATTTGCACCACCAATATGCCCTCCAGCTAAACTTATGGTAAACCTATTATTTACATCAACCATAACAATTCCAGGATCCTTATCCTTTTTTACTATAAAAGGAGTTATAGCTCTCACTGCAATCCCTGTTGAACTTATAAAAATAATATTTTTACAAGTTTCAAACATTTCCTTAGTTGCTTCTTTTAAAGAAAAATCTTCACATTTGCTTTTGCAAACCATTTTGAAATTAATATTATTTTCTTCAAAAAACTTTATAAGCTTATCTCCTATAAAGTCACCTTTTTCAGTAACACTTATTATTCCAATCATATTTAATCAATTCCTTTTCTGAACATATGAGTAAAGTGTTTATCATAAAGAAGACTTTTCTCATAATCACAGTCAATGAAATCTCCAACTAATATTTGAGCACATTTATTTATACCAGCTTCTTTTACTTTTTCTGATATATTATCTAATGTTCCAATAATCACTTCTTGATCATCCCATGTTGCTCTTGAAATTACAGCTATTGGAACATCCTCTCTTCCATATCCTCTTTTTAATTTTTCAACTACCTTGTCAATCATTGATATAGAAAGAAATAATGCCATAGAAGCTCCTATTGAAGCTAATTTTTCTAAATCTTCTTTTTCTGGCACTGGAGTTCTTCCTTCAACCCTAGTTAATATAACAGTTTGAGTTACTGATGGAAGTGTAAATTCCTTTTTTATAGCAGAAGCTGCAGCTGTAAATGAACTTACACCTGGTACAACCTCATATTCTATATTAAACTTGTCTAATTCATCCATTTGTTCCTTAATAGCTCCGTATATTGATGGATCACCAGTGTGAAGTCTTACTATGACCTTATCTTCACCATCATTTTCTTTTATAACCTCAACTACCTCTTCTAAAGTCATTGAAGCTGAGTTATATATTTTAACTCCCTCTTTGCAAACATCTAAATGTTCTTTGCTTACTAAAGATCCTGCATATATTACAACATCTGCTTTTTCTAAAAGATTTCTTCCTCTAACAGTTATTAAGTCAACAGCTCCTGGTCCTGCCCCTATAAAATAAAGCATTCTTATTCCTCCTTTTATTTACTTGCTAATATTAAAGACATATAATCTCTATGATTTACAATTTCTTCTCTAGTTCTTAAGATTTTTTCTCCTTCTCTACCTGCTCTACTAACTAGCACATAGTCAAATCCTTTTTCTTCTAAAACATCTATAACTTCTTCTTCTTTTTTGTAAACTTTCATTATTACAACAAACTTCTCATCTTTTATATCCTTTACTCTAGCTGCTGGAAGAACAAGTAAAGGTTCATTACCTACAACTAATGTTCTGTCAACTATACTAGCTGCAGCACAGAAAGATGTTATTCCCGGAATAGTTTTTACATGGAAACCATTATCCTCTACATAATTTAATAAATGTATATATGTACTATAAACATAAGGATCACCTATAGTTAAGAAACTTACGTTTTTTCCTTCTTTAAGTTTTTCTAAAATAAAGTCATAAGCCTCTTTAACTTTTAAATCTCTATTCTTCTTTCCCATTGGAAAATGTTTAATAGCTATTTCTGTTCCTTCTTTTATATATTCTTCAGCAGCAGTTAATGCTATACTATCTCCACCTTCCTCTGCACTTGGTGCTACTATAACATCACTATTTTCAATTGCCTTTACCGCTTTTACTGTTAATAATTCACTATCTCCAGGTCCTACACCTATTCCATATAATATTGCCATTAAATTTCCTCCTTAAACGCTTTAACAATAAAAATTGGATTATTGCTAATCATCATGTATGTATTTTCTCTATTTTTACTTATGTTTACTAAAGAAATCTCTGTTTTATATTCTAATTTTTTTAAGATTTCTATAGCATTATATGCATTATTTAAAGTTATGAAGTTTAAAACTAAAACTCCCTGTTCTTTAAGAATTTCATTTGATATATTTATAATTTTTTCAAGTCCCCCACCAGAGCCTCCTATAAATATAGAATCAAATTTTGAAATTTTTTCTTTCTTAATTTGGTTTGAAAGTGATTCCATATGTTCTATAGCATCACCCTCTAATAAAGTAACATTATTACAGTTAAACTTTTTTAAATTCTCTTTAGTTACCCTTATAGCCTCTTCATCTCTTTCTATAGAAAATACTTTTCCATTTTCTATAAATTTAGAGGCCTGAATAGTAATACTACCAGTTCCACTTCCTATATCTAAAAAATTAGAATTTGTATTTAACTCTAATTTACTAATAGTAAGGATTCTAATATCCTCTTTTGTCATAGGACATTTTCCTCTTATAAACTCTGAATCTTTTATAAACTTCATATATCCTCCAAAGGAAAATTTATCTTTCAATTATTATTACAGATAAATCTCCATAATCCTTTTCGCAAATTTCTCTTGGATTTCCAATTGTTATATTTTCATTTTCATAAGAAAGATTTTCTCCAACATATATCGTACATTCTATAGAATTTTCTATTAACATTTTACTTAGTTCATTTGGAGTATTCTTTTTATCAGTTAACCATATAGAAAGTTTGTTTTTTTTGACAACTTCTATAAAATTTTCTTCTCTTCCATGCATACTTCCTACAAATGCATTATTCCAAGATTTATTTACTTTGCATGTTAAATACTGAAAAGAACTTATTCCTGGAATAATAGAAATCTCTCCATAATAATTTTTTTCTATGTAATTTGTAATACCATAAAAGGTAGGGTCTCCTGATGCAACAATTGAAATATCATTCTCTTCATTTTCATTTAAAAAAGCTATTAATTCACTTAAAGTTTTGACCTTTTTAAACTTTTCATCTCTTAAATTATTTAAAAACTTTAAGCTTGAAATTGCTCTTTCAAAACCTACTATATAATCACTTTTTTCTAGTTCCTTAATAACCTTAGGAATTATATAGTCTTTATGGCCTGGTCCTAACCCTAGTATCTTAACCAATAGCCTTCATTCCCTTCTAATTTAAGTTTAATCAAACAAGTTTGAATTTTTAGATTCATATAATAATTTCATTTCCTTTGATCCATAATACATAAGAATATTAAAATTTGCCTCACCGTAAGAGTAAATATCTAATCTCTTTAATACTTTTTCTCCAATTCTCTCATATAACATTGGGAAATCATCTCCAAGAAGTCTTACAGCACCTTCACTTGTCTTTTCTTCTAAAACCTTTTTAACTAGTTCTAAGTCATATCCCATTAAAGTTAACTCTAAAGCTATAACTTCTAATCTTACGTCTGAAACTCTACTATGTGTATTAAAACAGCCAAATGCAATTTTACTTAGTTTTCCTATATGACCTATTATGGTTAAATCCTTTATTCCTTGAGCTAAGGCACACTCTATGGAAAATCCTACATAGTTAGATATGATAACTATATTATCCTTTTTATATCCTCTTTCCCTTAGAAACCTTTCTCCCATATTACCAAAGACAAATACAAGTTCATTATTAGACACTGCTTTTTGCCTTATTTCAATTCTAATAGATTCCTTTAAAGCATCTTCAGACATTGGATACACAATTCCTGTTGTGCCTAGTATTGATATTCCATCAACTATACCCAATCTAGGGTTAAAGGTTTTCTTAGCAATCTCCCTTCCTCTTGGAACGAAAATTGTTATTTTTACTCCTTTATTTTCAGGTAATACACTTAATACTTCCTTCTTAATCATTTCCCTAGGTACTGGATTTATAGCTGGCTGTCCTTTTTCTACAAAGAGCCCATCCTTAGTAACTCTTCCAACACCTTCTCCTCCACAAAGCTCAAATCCTTCTGAAATTTCCTCTGCCTTTGCAAATATAGCTATTCCTGAGGTAGCATCTATGTCATCTCCACCATCTTTTATTATGGAACATGAAACGGAGTTTTTTTCTACTTGTATATCTTGTATTTCTAAACTAAGCTTTATGTTTTTAGGAGTATCTATCTCTATAACTCCTATATCCTTTTTATGAAAAAGCATATATGTGGCCGCCTTAGCTGCCGCCGCTGCACAAGATCCTGTGGTATACCCACATCTAAGTTTTTTTCCACCGCTTTCTACATACATTTCAAACATTTAATATACCTTCTTTTATTACATTTCTCTTTTATAATTCATATAAAGCAATGCATTTATTATGGCTGCTGCTACTGTACTACCACCTTTTCTTCCCTTAACTCTTATATAAGGAATACCTAGTTCATCTAAATCCTCTTTACTCTCACTAGCACCTACGAACCCAACTGGAACAGCTACTATAAGTTTTGGTTTTGCCTTTCCTTCCTTAATAAGTTCTCTAAGTTTAAACAAAGCTGTTGGAGCATTTCCAAAAACAAATATATCTACATTTTCCTTTGCCGCAAGTTCAACACCTGCCATTGAACGAGTTATCTGTTTTTCTTTTGCTAATTTAAACACCTCATCTAAACCAACATAGCATTCAACTGATGAATTTAATTCCTTTAAAGCTCTTTTATTCATACCTGATAAGGCCATTGTTGTATCAGTATATATTTTAGCTCCAGATTTTAAAGCAGAAACTCCAGCTTCTATAGCTCCTTCACTTATTTCAATTAAATCCTCATACTCAAAGTCTGCTGTAGTATGTATAACTCTTTTTACTATTTCTAACTCCTCTTCTGAAAAGTTATGATTTTTCATTTCAGAACCTATTATTTCAAAGCTTCTTTTTTCTATGCCCATAGGACTTTTCATATAATCCATTTATCTCTTCACCTTTCTATGTCTTTTTTTAGTTTCTCCTAAACCTTTATATGTACCATCTATAACATCTTTAACACGTTCTATGTAAAGTTTTCTAAACTCTTCTCTTTCCCCTAATCCTTTTAAAATAACATCAGTTTTAATTCCTTCACTTTCAAGTCTACTCTTCCATGAATCCTCATCTTCTGAAGCCATATCATTTTTAGCATGGTCTCCTGCTACAACCATTAAAGGAATAATAGTCACATTATCTAAATTTTTCTTTTTAACTCTTTTTAAAACATCTGAAAAATTAGGATATCCCTCTACAGTTCCAACAAAAATATCTTCATAGTCTCTATCTAAAACTGATTGAAGACATCCATAAACAGCATTGGAAGGATGTGCGCTTCCATGACCAACTAATATACACGGTCTATTCTCTTCTATTACTTCTTTCATACTATCAACAAAGGCAGAATAGTCATTTGGTCCATCACCAAAACCTTCATAATAAAATATTGGTCTACCAGTTTCTATCTTTTTAAAATGATTTTCATAATTCTTCACCATATGCTTTATATAGTCAAATTCTTCACCTGGCATAATATGAAGTGGTTGCACCACAACTTCTTCATATCCTTCTTCCTCTAACTTTTTTAAAGCATCTTCTGGAAACAGTATATTCATATCATATTTTTCTTTAAGCTTTCTTACTATCATATGTGATGTAAAACTTCTAAAAACATCATACTCTTCAAAACTTTCTTTTATTGAATCTTCTATTTTTTTTATAGAATTATTTAAGGCATCTAAATGACTTGTTCCAAAACTTACAACTAATATAGCTTTTTTCATGTTTCACCTCTAAAAAATTAAAATAAAAAGCATCTGTGTTACAAAGAACCAGATGCTTTAATAAAAAGTAATTATTTTCCAATATAAATATAGGAATCAATAAATACTACATCTTCCCTCCGAAGCTTAGTTCATAATTTTTAGGCAGGTATCCTGACTTAAGGCTTATCCTCATTTCTCCCTTCCCAATTTAAAAAAATCAGTGAGCAATTAGAAACTTGTATCCTATTACAGTAGCGGGGGCTGTAGTGGATTTTAACCACTTTCCCTTTTAATTAGTAAAATTAAACCTAAAAATATAAAATATTATTTTTTTCTTAATTATAATATATAATTTTAATTATTTCAACATAAGACAAATTTCTTATTTTTTCAGATTTATAGTATAATTAAATTGTTAATTTTTTCTTAACATATTTAAATGGGATAAAGGTTAAATTTGTGTTACATTTGACTTTTATGTTATAATTCAGTAATACAGGATGAAATACACTTAAGTTGTGGACAGTTTAACTAAAAGGAGTGTACTTTATGCAAAAAAGAATTTTATCAGCATTAATAGCAATAACTATAAGTATTTCAACGACTCAAGTAGTTTTTGCTGATACAATAAGTGATAAGAAATCAAATATACAAGAAAATAAAGTAAAATATGAACAATTAGATAATGAGGTTATGTCTCTTAATTCTCAAGTATCAAAACTTAACAATGAAATTGAAGAATTAAATGCTAAATTAGCAGATAATCAAACTAAGATGAAAGATACTGAGGAAAACTTAAAAGAAACGGAAAGTAAAGTAAGTACTTTAAAAACCGAAATAGATCAAAAGCAATCTGTTTTAGGTAAAAGAATGCGTGCTATGTATAAAAGCAAAGATTCAATGAACCCACTAGTTTTTCTTATTAAATCTGAAAACTTATCAGATTTAATAACAAGAATAGATGCTTTGGCAAGGGTTACAGCCTTAGATAAAAATCTTATAAATGATCTAGATTCTCAAAAAGATTCTCTTGATCAGGATATAAAAAAATTAGAAAGAGATAAGGCTGAATTAAAAGAATTAAAAAGTTCAACTGAGGAATCTCTTAAAACCCTAGATAGTAAAAAAGTTGAAGAACAAAAGAAAATTGATGAATTAAACAATCAAAAAGAAGCTGTTTTAGGAATAATTAAAGAAAATGAAATGTCTTTAATTTCTCATTCTGTTTCTGTTATAAATTCATCTTCATCAGTCAATGAGCTTGAAAATGCAATAAGCACATTGAATCAATTAATCCCACAACTTAACATCGATTCAGTAAGGGATACAGCTAATAATTCTGTACAAGCTGCCAAAAACAAAATTGAATCCATAAAAGCTGAAGAAGCAGCTAAAAGTATTAGTAACAACTCTCCAGCTAATTCAAATAATAATAATAACAACAATAATACTTCTAACCAACCTAGTGATGGTAACTATAAGAAAACACTTTCCGTTGAAGCTACCGCATATACTGGAGGAACATTAACTGCCATGGGACTTAAACCAGTAAGAGATCCAGGTGGAATAAGTACAATAGCAGTAGACCCTAATGTAATTCCATTAGGTTCAAAAGTGTACATCCCTGGATATGGCTATGCCATAGCATCAGATACAGGAGGAGTTATTAAAGGAAACATAATAGACCTTTATATGAACTCTAATGATGAATGTAAATCTTGGGGAAGACGTCAAGTTACATTACACATAGTTGCCTATCCTGGTGAATGGTAAAATAAAAAAGATAAGACATTTTTGCCTTATCTTTTTTTTAATCTTCCACCAAAATCATTAAAAATTTTCAATAATAAAAAAATTGCTGTAAAGGCTACTATAGCCGTAATAATTGCAATAAAAAAGTTTAATATATCCTTAAAACTTAATCCAACCCCTGTTAGAAAATTTTTAAATTTTATACTTATCTTAAAAAATCCCCACAAAATTAAACTTCCTATAATTCCTACTGAAGCTGCAGTCAATCCAATTTTCGATTTTTTAAATAAACATACTACTCCTATTAAAGCAAATGTTATTATTATGAAAATAAACTTCCAATCTAAAATCTCCAAAGTTTTCATTCTCCTAAACATACTTTCCTTATTATTTTACTTAACAGAAGTAGTAATTATTACTTTATCGATTTAAGCGTTTTAATATTTTTCATTAACTTTATTAACTAACCTAAAGGCATAGTCTTTTAAAAAAATATGTTTTTATTTAATACGAATATTATTATCAATAATATAAACCCAATTACAATTATTGTACTTACTCGTCTTCTCAACACATAATTATTCATTTATTTTCTCTCTTACGCTAAAATTAGCTAAAATAAAAGGAGTATAAAAACTCCCTTTATTTACTACGATTAAATTCTAAATAACAATTAAATTTAGACTTCTATTACCTCTAATTTGAAAATACAGGTACATCAAATGTAAAGTTATTATTTAAATATAAATCTTCATAACTATTCATAATATCAGCTATCTCTGATGCATACCATGTAGTTGTTGCATATTGATGCCATATATTAGATATATTTTGATTATATCTCATTTTATAAAGTGTATTTTGTTCATAGGTTGGACTATGAACATAATTTGCAGAAACAAATGCTGCTGCTCCTTTTATAGCACTTTCAATACTTGTCCAACCTCTATTGTAAGCATAGGTTGTTCCTAATATTAATGCTCTATTAGGAAATGCTGAAGAATTATCCTTAGCTCCTATTCCAAATAAATTATAAACTGTAACAGGTTTAGATAATGGTATCATATGATATCCTACTAATTGACCATAGCTATTATATATAGGCTTACTTTCATCTGCAATTTGAGTAATAGTTACTCCTCTTGCAAGTTTACTTGTTCCATTACCTGTTTCATGTAAACATTGAGCAACTAAATATATAGGATCTATATTATACGATCTAGCAGCATCAACAAAAGCTTGTCCTTGACCAGTTAAAACGCCTTTATTGTTTAACCTGCTACTTAATCCATTTACATTAACAGCCCTAAACCTATCAATTCTTAAGAATTGTAATTTATTAGTAGCCTTCGCTGGGTTTATATATCTCTCAAACTCTGAATATGAATAATTTACTGGGTTACTTCTTTGTTGCATTCTAATATATTCGTCAAGAGATACCCCATATGGTGTTTTTATAGCATCTCCTAAATCTAATTCTGGATTAACATTTGAATTTCCATCAAAAATATTTATATAGCTCTTAGATGCATATGCTTCCTGACCTTTATAATTTATTTTGTAGAACCCATTTTCTTCACCTAAAATTTCAACACTTTCACCACTACTTAAAATTCCAAGAATTTGAGATGATGTATTTGCTTCTTTTCTTACATTTAATCCATTAGAAGCTGTTACAATTCCTGTTTTATTAGTTTCTTCTGGTTTACTTGGTTGTTCTGGTGTTGTATTATTACCTTCATCCTTAACATCTTTAATATATTCTTTAGCTACATAGCCATAGGAACCCTTAAATTCTATTTTGTAGAATGAGCCTTCTTCTCCTACTATTGTTACCTTAGAATTTCCACTTAAGCTTCCTATTACCTTACTACTTGTGCTAGCTCCTTCTCTTACATTTAAAGAACTACTTACATTTACTATTCCTGTCTTTTTGGTATTTTCTGGTTTTTCCGGTTCAGTTGGTTTTTCTGGTTCTGTTGTATTTCCTTCATCTTTAATATCCTTAATATATTCCTTAGCTACATAGCCATATGAACCTTTGTATTCTATCTTATAGAATGAACCTTCTTCTCCTACTATTGTTACCTTAGAATTTCCACTTAAACTTCCTATTACCTTACTACTTGTGCTAGCTCCTTCTCTTACATTTAGAGAGCTGCTTACATTTACTATTCCTGTCTTATTAGTAGTTTCCGGTTTTTCTGGTTCAGTTGGTTTTTCTGGCTCTGTTGTATTTCCTTCATTCTTAATATCCTTAATATATTCCTTAGCTACATAGCCATATGAACCTTTGTATTCTATCTTATAGAATGAACCTTCTTCTCCTACTATTGTTACCTTAGAATTTCCACTTAAACTTCCTATTACCTTACTACTTGTACTAGCTCCTTCTCTTACATTTAGAGCACTACTTACATTTACTATTCCTGTCTTTTTAGTATTTTCCGGTTTATTTGGTGTCTCTGGTTCACTTGGTTTTTCTGGCTCTGTTGTATTTCCTTCATCTTTAATATCCTTAATATATTCCTTAGCTACATAGCCATATGAACCTTTGTATTCTATTTTATAGAATGAACCTTCTTCTCCTACTATTGTTACCTTAGAATTTCCACTTAAACTTCCTATTACCTTACTACTTGTACTAGCTCCTTCTCTTACATTTAGAGCACTACTTACATTTACTATTCCTGTCTTTTTAGTATTTTCCGGTTTATTTGGTGTCTCTGGTTCACTTGGTTTTTCTGGCTCTGTTGTATTTCCTTCATCTTTAATATCCTTAATATATTCCTTAGCTACATAGCCATATGAACCTTTGTATTCTATTTTATAGAATGAACCTTCTTCTCCTACTATTGTTACCTTAGAATTTCCACTTAGACTTCCTATTACCTTACTACTTGTGCTAGCTCCTTCTCTTACATTTAGAGCACTACTTACATTTACTATTCCTGTCTTATTAGTAGTTTCCGGTTTTTCTGGTTCAGTTGGTTTTTCTGGCTCTGTTGTATTTCCTTCATCTTTAATATCCTTAATATATTCCTTAGCTACATAGCCATATGAACCTTTATATTCTATTTTATAGAATGAACCTTCTTCTCCTACGATTGTTACCTTAGAATTTCCACTTAGGCTTCCTATTACCTTACTACTTGTGCTAGCTCCATCTCTTACATTTAAAGCGCTGCTTACATTTACTATTCCTGTCTTATTAGTAGCTTCCGGTTTTTCTGGTTCAGTTGGTTTTTCTGGCTCTGTTGTATTTCCTTCATTCTTAATATCCTTAATATATTCCTTAGCTACATAGCCATATGAATCTTTGTATTCTATCTTATAGAATGAACCTTCTTCTCCTACTATTGTAACTTTTGTATTTCCACTTAAGCTTCCAATTACTTTACTACTTGTACTTGCACCGGCCCTTACATTTAAAGAGCTACTTACATTTACTATTCCAGTTTTACTATAAGCTCTAACAGCCATAAGTATTGGTTCAGCCTTAGGCTGAACTTTAACTTCTTCTTTCTTAGGTTCATCAGCCTTTTTTTCTACGACTTCTACAGCTTTATTTTCTTGAACCTTTTTATTTTTTACTTCTGCATCATTCTGTTCTTGAATTTTATTGTCACTTATATCCTTTGATATATATTTAGCATAAACATACCCATATGATCCATTAAATTCTATTTTATAAAATCCATTACTTTCAGTTATTATATTAACCTTTTCTCCACCCTTTAAACTTCCCATTATTCTACTATTGTTTGTAGCAGCTTGTCTAACATTTAAAGATGTATTTATATTAACTTTTCCAGTTCCTTCAACTGATTCTTTTTTGACTTCTTTAGCATCATTTTTTTCATATGAAATTAAACTTACGTATGAACTTGACACATATGCTCTTCTTCCATTGAAATCAATTTTATACCAACCATCAATTTCTTTATCTAAGACATTTACTTTGTCATTCTTATGTAATGTTCCAATCACTTGACCATTTTCATTTGGACTAGTTCTTACATTTAATTGGTTAGCAGAAATTAAACCAACATTTTTTTGATTTAATTCATCACCTAATATTCTTATGTCCTTAGCTTGTACATAACCAACATAGTCTTTATAAGAAACCTTACACCAATCATTTGATATTTTATCTATTATGTTAACTCTAGCACCACTAGGTATTGAAGTTATTATTTCATGAGAAGAATCTGTGCCTTTTCTTAACCCTAATGCTTCTGATGAAATAATTTCTCCAAGAACATTTCCTTTGGATTCATTAATATTTTTCACTTCATTTATTGGTTCCGCATGTACTTTTATATTAGATGCACAAACAAGTGTCCCTGTTCCAATTACAGTTCCTATTATAAGACAACTTAATCTATTTCTATTCATAATTAATCTCCTTTTTAAAAGAATTAATATTTTATAACAATTAGATTTACAAAATAATAATTATACAAATATTTCATTTAAATGAAAAATAATGCAAGTTTTAATAATTATTACATACTACTCATAATCTTTCCAATATTATTATACTTCTAAAAACAAAATTAGCCAATAATTATAAAACAAATCTTTTTTAAATTCTACCTTTTTTATTTACTAAATACATTTATTTAAATATTATTATTAGAGAATAATATTTATTTACATTTTAATCTATTTATATATACTTTTTTATTTTCTTTTAATATACAATAATAAACTTCATTAAACTTAATTTATTTTTATCTATAAATAATATTAATAAACTTTTGTTTAGTAACCCTAAAGTATATAAATAGATACTTTAGGTGCCTATATTATAAACCTTAGATAAAATAACTTTCATAAATTGAAGAACATATTATTTTCATTCTTCAATGCACTTTCTATTATTTTAAAGTTTTAATCTTTTAATTTTTTTCGTAAAAAAAGTAGTGTAGTTACTCTAAAATTAATTAAAGTAATCTACACTACTATATATATTTTTATAAAAAACTAGTTTTTATTGTTCCCTAATAAAAAAGTTCCGAAAGTAAAATCAAGCAAAAATCAGTAGTTATTCACAGGTATTTTGGAGCTAAATCATAATAAAGTTCCGAAAAAATTTCATGCATTAATCAATCAAATTCATCCACTACGCGCGAGCGAAAAACTCTTTTAATTATTGCCTATAAATCCTTTATTCATGCTATTCTTCATACATTAATCTTAATCATTTTAATCAATCTATTATCTCTTCATATTTAATTTCAGGCATAAAAAAAAGACCAACTCAGAAGCACTTACGTGCCTCCAGGCTAGTCCATATTCTGAACTTTATTATTTCGTTCGGAACTTTTTTTAGTGAATGTCGATTATATATATAAATATCTTGGATATGCAATATTACCTATTCCAAACTCAACTATAATATCTTCTATTTCACTTTTTTGTTTTATTATTTCTTCTTCTAATTTCTGAATTTCTAACTTATTAGCTTCATCTTTTTTATTGCTTAAGTCTCTTAATGTATATCCTTGTTTTTTTATGTTCTCATATTTTTTACTAGTAAGATTCTTTAAATATTGAATATCTTGTATATAGGTATTATAAGTAACTATAATTGAATTTAACACCTCTTCTATAGTAAGCTCTTCATTACGTTTTATATGATGGATTAATGTACCTAATATGCAATTTATATAGTATCTTAACATTAAAATTTTATTTTCTATATTCTTGTCCACAATTCCACCATTATGCACCAAATCATTTCTAAGCCTATAAATTGTAGTAATATTATGTCTTATAGCTTCTTCATCAAATATAATTTTATCCAATAACTCTCTAGGATTCTTTAACCAAGTATTCAAATCCACTACACTTTTGTTTATTATTACATTTGATTGTGTACACTCATATAATTTACTACCAGTTTCTTCTTTCATTAAGAATAGAGCAAATTTCTCTTTATCATATTTTTTATCATTTAAAACAGATTTACAGTTTGTTAATTCTGGTATATCAATCTTATTTTTATTTATAAGTGGAAGTATACTATCCCATAAATTATTCATTTCCCTCTTAATCGAGTACATAACTATAAGCTTAGGAATTATTTCTGTTATTTTTCCAATTATTGATTTTGAATCATAAAATCTCAAAATATTCTCTAAAGCACTCCATGCATTTAATAATCTGTTTTCTGATGTATCGTTAGAAAGCTTTTGTACGATATTTATTACTCTCTCTATATCCTTAATAGTTCTATTATTATGATTTTTCTCACGTAAATAAATAAATTCTTGTATATCCTCTTTTTCTCTTTCATTAACATACTTTGAATAATCTTGTGTTCCCTTCAAGTCCAAAATAGTATTTTCTACATAACAGCCTGTAATAGGCATTGCACCTATTGATGTGTCAAACGCTTTATATACTTCTATATAATTTTCAATTGTACTCGTAGCAACTTGTACTGCTTTTATTTCATCACACGCTATTATATCAGCCTTAAGACACACTGACTTAGGTGTTACTTTAAATTTATTATTCGTAGGTATCTCACTTTCTGATAATACACAATACTCAATATTGTCTATTGTTTTTTTATTATTCTCAAGGACATACTTTTTCAACGAATCCGGTAAATTAATGCTTATCTTAACTTCAAATTTCTTTTTATTATTTTCAGATAATTCCTTAAACTTTTCTATATAATTCTGTAATTCCTCTTCATCCTTAGCTTTATTAATATCATCATTATTGAAATTTTGTTTATACCAACTCTTCAAATAAGAAAGAGAATAGCCTTCAAATAACAACTCACTTACATAATAATCTACTAATATCTCAACATCTTTAAATGTCCTATCAAATTTATTATGTATATCAATTAAGCAATTAAGTATATTATAATTCTTCACTTTTTTACGAAATGAGCTTAAGCAAGAATATAAAATTTTATTACTTTTTTCCCTTTCAGATGTCTTTGTTACATCACCTGATTTTTCTAAATTAATTTGTTCTATAGCTGATTCTATAAGCGGTATAATTAATTGAATATCTTTAGAAAATTCTTTATTTTTATTTAACGGTATATTATGCAATGTAAACAATATACACTCCAGCAATGCTTTCTTTCCATTTAATAGTTTTTTCACATCACTACTATTTAGTCTTATATTCATTTCTAAGTCTATATAGTCTTCAAGCAAACTTCTAAGACTTTGTATTTTTTTATTTTCTATTTTACAGTACTTATTAAAAAAATATTCTTGCACTCCATATAAAAAATATTTATGTGCATTCATTTTATATCTATCCATAATTTCTCCAATCCTTATTTGACATTTCTGAAATATTACATTATAATAATAGCATAAACAAAGAAATTATAGTATTTATTTTATATATTTTGAATATAATAATATTGCAAATGTTATAGGTGTTTCATATGTGATAAGTGGGCTACAAGCGTAGATTCCCTGCATTATGAAAACACCTTTTTATATTTTTACATATTATCTTATTTCTCTAATCATCTTTTACTTCTATTTATTCCACAAATATGTTATAGACACTATATGATAAGGGCTAAACTTAGAAGCACCAATAAACTTCCAAGCTAGTCCCACTTTTCTCAATCTCAAGAAAATCTTTATTATTTATTAGATACTTCTATACTTATAATATCCAAGTCTTTATTTTTCTCATAATTATTAAATAAAGCATAATCTATAGAAATATCATCTTTAGTAGACTTATATACAATACCATCAAAACCAACTTGTAAACAAATAGCTGATACAATATTACTTAATATATACTGTTCTTTATATGTAGAACTTTCATCAACTAAGCTCTCATCAATTAATCCTGAATATTCTCCTTTAAATATATAATTGATAGGGAAAAGATTGAATTCCTTATGCGTGATTATTCTCGCAACATTGTAACATTTATTTTCATCTAGAAAAACTTCTTTTTTCAAAACATCTATATTATTCGCACAATAAAGTACACTAGTACCTATATCATTATATCTCCCATGATTTGTAATATTAAATGGAGGTTCCCACATTTCATCTTTTGATAACATTACTCCAATATTTTCTGTTCTAGCTCTAAAAATCATTCTATTAGGAGTAAGTAAATAACCTATTCTATTATCAAATAACTTCTGAATAAATCTCTCAAGTTTAGCAAAAGTTTCGTTCCTAGCAACAAATGTTTTATTTTTAAGATATTCTTCTTTTAAATTTATAAGCTCCTTGATTGAAAATGAGTTAGCTAATCCATGAATATCATTCTTTATTTCCACTAATTCATCACCATAAAACTTATGATTAAATCTATCAATATCAGATTCTCTATAGACTTCAGTATAAATATCAAATTTTCCATAATCAATTTTATCATCATAATTTTCTCCAGAGCCATTAAGACAATTAGGGCAATAAACATAATCAACTATTTGTTCATAATATTGATTCCAAAAATCATCATCATAGCAGAACAAATCATTTAATATATCTTCAATAGGAGTAGAAGTGTCATATTCATCAAAAATTTCTTCTGGGTTATCCTCTTTATCACAATAACACCTCTCAATTGATTCATGTATTTCTTCTATTTGAGCACCTTCTCCACATTCCTTGCAACATTTTATTTCATCTGTGACCAACTTTCCCATAAACTCTAATATTTCATCCATGAAATTTTCCTCATCATCAATATAGCATTCATCTTGTACTATCGTAGCGCCACAATTATCACAAATACATTCTTCATCTGCAATTTCTAATGAATCATCTAAAATTCTAGACACCTTTAATACTTCTTGTGGATTATACAAAACTAAATACTTCTCTATGTTCAACCAAAACTTATATTCACTACATCTATAACAAATCATTTATATCCCCCTCCCATTTATATACAATTCCTCTGCTGAAATTCAGCATTTTCAAACCCTTCATTATTTTTTCCGATGACTGCATTTCCAAAAAAGAATTCATTATTATATAAAAATTGATTCTTATTTAATCCTTCTAAGGCAAATCTATAACATAACTGATAATCTATGTCACAGATACTCTTACTAATCATATCAATTGTCGGCATCATATCATATATATATCTACATTCATCTAGTACAAACATATCTGTGAACATACGTGTTGATTTCGCCTTATATGTCCACCTTTTTGTTTCTTTCACATTTATATGATACGGAACTGTAATTTGACCTATAAGTACTCCTATGATACTTTGGAATGTAAATACATCGCAAAACTGTGGTGCAATTTTGCTATAATTTAAATTATAAATTTTCTTTAGTTTTTTTGAATAATACTTACTTTTCTCCGCAAAAATCAAATAATAAATTAGTTCTATATTATTTATTAATTCATTATTTCCATCAACAACTTGATTAAGAAATGATTTTGCAAATTCTATAAAACTCTCGCTAAATATATTTGTTAAGTCTTTATCGGATAGATTATTTATATTTGAATTATCTTTAATAATTGAAAATGTCCATGGTATAGGGAAAAGTTCTGTAGCTGAACTAAGCCATCCTCCACAATCATAATCATCGTCATTAGACAGCTCCTCCTCACTGTCATTATATTGTTCTAAACTTTGTAAAGCTTTTTTTTTATCCTCTTTACTCATTTGAAAAAACATATCAAAATATCCTTTATTACTTGCTATCTTTGAGTATGGTACTATTACACCACACAAATCCATAATAAATCTTGATATAAACTCTCCATAATAAAATTCCAAATTATTCTTCACTCTATCATACATCTGATTTATATTAATTCCATCTTCACTAATACAAATATTATTTGTTATAAATTCTTTAGGATATAGATACAAAGTTGCTAATTTGGCTAAGTTATCGCGTCCTAATTCATCTTGCTCTTGTGATGGCAAAGCAAAATTAGTTATAAGTACTCCAGGTGAATTAATCACATGCTCTTTTATCAATCTTAAAAGAGAGATTATACTTTTGTTCTTATTTTCTTTAACCATTAACGGTCCGCAAAAATCCAAGTAAACTATGTCAAATTTGATAGGCATGTCACATGCAAAACTTTCTATCTTTCCCTTATAAATTTTTGCTTTTGGAAACTTTTCCATAAGATTACTAACAGCTTGATTATATAATTTTTTATCTGACTCAAATGCCCATATATTTTCTTCTAATATTCCATTATCTATTAACTCTTTTATATCATTTTCAGGATTTGGACCTGCTAAAAAAGCGACCTTCAAATTGCTTACTTCTTTTTTCCCTAATAAAGAAGTATAATATCTTTCCCAAGAGTTAATCGTACTATCAGTTAACTTACTTGCTGTATCTTTTTCTTCTTGATGAAAAGATTTTTTAATAATATGGTTCTTGATTTTTCTTATATTATTAGCATTAGTTATAGTACTTTCTGCTCTTCTATCTACCAAGATTTTAATAGCATTAGTTATAACTTCTTTTCTAATAGTTCTTTTTTCCGGTTCATTATACATTTTTATACCACCTTTTCTGAAAGATACTTAGTTATTTTAAAACAGAAGATATGCATTATTATAAAATGCACACTCTCATAATAATACTATCTATCCATATATTGTTCAACAAATCATAAGTTTCTTCTATGTTCAGTAATATTTCTACTGTTTTATCCCAATCATCCTAAATTGCTCCCATTCGTGCATTTCCGGATATTTTTCTTTAACCCATTTAATCCTTCTTTGCTGAAATTGCTCTACTGATTCTACATTTTCTTCAAGAAATCTCTTGGTACCTTCTAGCTTATCCAAATACTTTGAAAGCAAATACTATTTTTCTATCTTCCTACCTACAAGATACACGTTGAGGCTTATCTTCTGATAATAATATTTCTTCTACAGCTACTTTACATAGCTTTACCATTTCCTCATCTCTTTTAATCCAATCTAATATATATGTAAAAAAATAGAGAATATAGATTTTACTCTATATTCTCTAAAAACCAAATATCTTCCACAGCTCTATTTAATACTTTCGCTATTCTTAAAGCCTCCTCTACCGGTGGCTTACTACGATTCTTTTCCCAATTAGAATAAGTCTTTAAATTTACCCCTATCCTGAATCCATTAGAAACTCTCTCATTCTTATTTCTCTAAGTCGATTTTTTATTCCCATAAGAAATACTTGCTCCTTAAGAAATACTTAATATTATTTCATAATTTCCCTTATTCCTTCTTCATAATTAAAATCTGATATTAGTATTTGTCTTTTTTTGATAACTTCAGATTTTAAAGATCCTTCTAGTTTGCTAATAAGAAATTCTTCTTTAAATTTAATTAGCTCTATAATAGATTCTTGAGCTTCATTTAAGACTGATTTATCAAATGTATCCATACTACTCAATTTGTTAATAAGCTCTTCTATCTTATTAAATTTACTAAACATCCAACAATAATTATTTTGAACAATATCATAATTTATCAATAATAAATTTTCATCTTTCTTTCTCAT
Source organism: Clostridium sp. LIBA-8841 (assembly GCF_057782475.1). Lineage (NCBI taxonomy): Bacteria > Bacillati > Bacillota > Clostridia > Eubacteriales > Clostridiaceae > Clostridium > Clostridium sp. LIBA-8841. The sequence goes on from NZ_CM173488.1 coordinate 2,074,554, forward strand.
AAATTATCATCCCTATAATTATTTTACACTATAAGGTAATATTTTATATTTCCAAATTTATTTTATTAATAAATTTATTACAATTCTCTATTAAAATTATTGACTTTTAAGTGCCAAAGGCTTATAAATCCTTATGGGAGCTGAATGAAGGCAGAGTTATTCCCTATGAACAACATAAAAAATAAAATTATGAAGTCATAAGGAATCCTCAACTGTAAATCCTCTTTTTCGCATCGTTTCAGTTGCCCTTATTAGTTAAGTATCATCAACTGTTATAAAGTTTGTCCTATAACATCTAATACAGTTTCCCCACTCTTTAGAGTGCCAAACTACCACCGTGCCTTTTATTTTATGAATATTGGTAGACACACACCTAAGCATATATTATAACCATTGTTCCAGCTATACCAATAAGGGTAATATATAGCTAGTATAATATACTGTTGACTTTATTGCAGCTGCTCAACTAACCTATGGATTTATTTATAGTTATTCCAAAGCTTATAACTAACCTATACTTAATTTAGGGTATAGGAAATAAAGCCTTGCAAATCATCACTTTTTTTGAGATAATACTATTAAGGTGTTGGTATATCCTAGTTATTGAGGATATGCAAAGTTTTATAAAACTGTATTTAGTTTTGATAGTAGGTATTGCAAGTACCTACTATTTTTTTATTCTAAAATAAATTTAAATTTGATGTTTTTTTACTTTTTGGTATCTTTATATTTATTAAACTAGATAATCTAATACCTGTGCTTAATAACATACATACAATACAGTAATTTCTGTATTGTGAAAATGTACATTTCTTTAAATTTGGCTTTTCCAATAACTTTCTTAACTCATCATCCGTATAAGTTTCTATTGCAACTCTATCTACTTTTGGTAAAGTTATTTTAAAACTTTTCATATAATCCATTCTCATAAAGAAATAAAGAATTGTTTTTAAATCTCTTGTGTAGGTGTGTAAAGTTTGTTCTCCTATTTATTTATTTTCTTTGCATTTAATAATAAAATCATCTACTACCTTTTTGTTTATATTCTTAATTAAAATATCCTCATCAAAATATCTAATAATTGATATATAAGCTTTTTCATAATGTTTACTAGTTCCTGATCTTAAATTTCTTACTTTGCAATTGTAAATAAATTCACTAAAGCCTTCTTTGAAAGTTAAATCATTTTCTAAATTAATTTTTATCTTTTTCATATCCTCATCTTCTAATAAAAAGACGTAAAAAAATACACGTCATGCAAATTTTAATTTCACATAACGTGTATTGTTATTATTCGATTAAGTAATCAAACGAACATCTAAAAAATAGACTTAAATCTTCGCAAAGCGTTGATATATCTATTATTTGTTCATTGCTTCTTCTACAGCAACTGCAACAGCAACAGTCATACCAACCATTGGGTTGTTTCCTGCTCCGATTAATCCCATCATCTCAACGTGAGCTGGAACTGATGATGAACCTGCGAATTGTGCATCTGAGTGCATTCTTCCCATAGTATCAGTCATACCGTATGAAGCTGGACCAGCAGCCATGTTATCTGGGTGAAGAGTTCTTCCTGTACCACCACCTGATGCTACTGAGAAGTATTTCTTACCTTGCTCAACACACTCTTTTTTGTATGTTCCAGCAACTGGATGTTGGAATCTTGTTGGGTTAGTTGAGTTACCAGTGATTGATACGTCAACTCCCTCATGATGCATTATAGCAACACCTTCTCTAACGTCGTCTGAACCGTAGCATTTAACTTTAGCTCTTGGACCGTTTGAGTATGGAGTTTCTTTAACGATGTTTAATTTACCAGTTACATAGTCAAATTTAGTTTCAACATATGTAAATCCGTTAATTCTTGAAATGATGAATGCAGCATCTTTTCCAAGACCGTTTAATATAACTCTTAAAGGCTCTTTTCTAACTTTGTTAGCTTTTTCAGCTATTTTGATAGCACCTTCAGCAGCAGCGAATGATTCGTGTCCTGCTAAGAATGCGAAACATTTAGTTTCATCTCTTAAAAGCATAGCTCCTAAGTTTCCGTGTCCTAATCCAACTTTTCTGTCATCAGCAACAGATCCTGGAATACAGAAAGCTTGTAATCCTTCTCCGATAGCTTCAGCAGCATCAGCAGCAGTTTTACATCCTTTCTTTATTGCTATAGCAGCACCTAAGATGTAAGCCCATCCAGCATTTTCGAATGCTATTGGTTGAGTTTCTTTAACGATTGTGTAAGGATCTATTCCTAAATTATCGCAAACTACTTTAGCATCTTCTATTGTTTCCATTCCGTACTTTTCTAATACAGGTTGTATTTGGTTAATTCTTCTTTCATAACTTTCAAATAATGCCATTTTATTATCCTCCTTCAATAATGAATATCTAGATTATTCGTGTCTTGGATCTATAGTTCTAACAGCTTCGTCAAATCTTCCGTATTGACCAGTAGCTTTTTCCATTGCTTCGTTAGCATTCATTCCTTTAGCTACCATTTCCATCATTCTACCTAAGTGAACGAATCTGTATCCTATGATTTGATCATCTGCATCTAAAGCTACTTTTGTTACATATCCTTCAGCCATTTCAAGGTATCTTGGTCCTTTAGCTAAAGTTCCGTACATAGTACCTACTTGTGATCTTAATCCTTTTCCTAAGTCCTCAAGACCTGCTCCTATTGGTAGTCCACCTTCTGAGAAAGCAGTTTGGCTTCTACCATAAACTATTTGAAGGAATAATTCTCTCATTGCAGTATTTATAGCATCACAAACTAAATCTGTGTTTAAAGCCTCTAATATAGTTTTTCCTGGTAATATTTCAGAAGCCATAGCAGCTGAGTGAGTCATACCTGAACATCCTATAGTTTCTATTAAAGCTTCTTCTATGATACCATCTTTAACGTTTAAAGTTAATTTACATGCTCCTTGTTGTGGTGCACACCAGCCAACTCCGTGAGTTAAACCTGAAACATCTTTTATTTCTCTTGATTGAACCCATCTACCTTCTACAGGGATTGGTGCTGGACCGTGGTTTGGACCTTTAGCAATTACACACATTTCTTGAACTTCGCTTGAATACATCATATTCATTTCTCCTCCCTAAAAAATAACTTATAGCAAAAAAATTTGCTATATCTATTCCTCTTAACAACTTGGGACTTTTTTTGTCCCTATGGGATATTTAATTACCCTCACACCTATTTTAACAAAACAATGGCGATGTAACAATATATTTCTAAAAATTTTTCTAAAAAAACTCAATATTTTTTTATTTTATTACAACATTTGAGAATAATTATCATATTTTTTACCAATTTATTGAAGTAACATCTCTATTTTTTACCTATTTAATTCTTTTACAGGAATATTTTAAAAATTTTCTCATGTTAAAAGCATAAAAATAAACTAAACCTCTAAAGATTTAGCTTATTTTTATTATATTATTATCTTGCAGTTCTTAAAGTTATGGACTCCTTGCTTGAAATCTCACCATTTGAATATTTAGCTGCAATTTTAAAATTATAGATTGTGTGTCTATTTAAACCCTTAAATGTATATGAATTTTCATCAGCGGAAATTTCTCCAACCTTCTTACCATCTTTATAAAGAATATATCCTTCTAATCCTTCTGTAGTTTCTGGCTCTATCCAAGTTACAGTTAAATCCTTTTTATTTACTTCTGATTCTTTGAAGTCTCTTACTGGATTTACAATAATCTCTGTGCTAGTTCCTTCTATTATATTAACTGTTTTTTCAGCTCCTCCAATTTCATGAACTATTCCTTCTCCATCTCCTATTGATGAGTTAGTTATGCTTAAAGATGTTCCTTCAGTCTTAGCCTCTGCTTTTAAGACAATCTTCATTAAGGCTTCCTTAGCTGGTAATGGCTCTCCTGTTAATGAACTTGCTAATACTCTAACCTTTCCATCTTCTATTTTCTTAGCACTTACAAATACTCCATCCTTTGAAGTTGTTTCTACATAATCAAAAGCATTTTCATCATAATTTAATATAAAATCATAAGCCCATGCTTCTGAATTTGTTAATTCTTCTATTCCTACTCCAACTTCTATATTTTCACCTACTTTAACCTCTTCTAAAGATTCAATAGATGCACTACCTATTACTTCATTAGCTTCTTCTGCTCTATATAAATTCAATTCAGCGGCTGAAGCAAAGCCTCCAACACTATTTATAACATCAAGCTTAACAAACTTAGCATCTACAGCTTCGAATTCCACAAACTTATCCATAGAGTTGTTTGCAAAGTTTCCTGAAGCTATTTCAGTAAAGTTTTCTCCATCTAAGCTAACAGAAAGTTTATATTCTGTTATATTCCCATTTGATCCACTTTGTCTTGGAACATATCTAAATTTGTTTATTTTAGTAGCTTCATTTAACTCCAAGGTTATATTATGAGGTCCCTGAGCTGCTCCTCCTGAATATTTAGTATGCCACATTGTATCAACATCATCATCTGAGGCATTTTGAGCTGCTCCATTTTCTCCAGAGGTTTCTTCTGATGAAGCAGTAACTCTTATAGAGGTAGGATTTATTATTGATGGGTCAGCTCCCTCAGGTATATAATCAGGAACTTCTCCATCATATTCCTCTACGATAAGATTATCAATTACTAAAGTTCCATTTAATCTTTCAAAACCAATATAATAATCTGAAAAATCTCCTGTAGCAAAAGCTATTTCAAAAATTCCATTCTCTCCTTCATAAGCTGGTAATGATATATCCATTTTTTCTTGCGCTCTTCCACCTTCATCTGTTCTAACAACAAAATCATAAGCGCCATTATTCATAAGTTTGTAATCAAAAGTAACCTTATACTTTGAATTAGGCTCTAGCTTTAATAAGCCTGGGGATGTTCTTAAAACTAATCCACTATTTGTTTGTCTTGTCTTAAGAGAAAACTGACCATCTATTGTATCATCAGTAAAACCTTCATGAGTTTCTGAAAGATGTGTATGGCATTCTCCATTAACAGCACTTGTAAATGGTCCCCATCCTTCATCAACTGTTTCAAAATCTTCATAATAATAGTATTTTTCTTGATTTTCTAATTCTTTTTCACTTTTCTTTTCTTCTGTTACTCTAACATTATCAAATCTAACATAGCTATTTTCCTCTTCTCCTTTTCCAGCTTTTAAGTTTAATGTAATTTCACTTTCTCCTTCTGGTAAGAAGAATTCAACCTCTATTCTTTGGAATCTTGTTCCTCTTTTATCTGTGTTTATTATTCTATTTTGGAAATGAGTTGCATCAACATAATTTGATACTTTTTCTCTATCTGGAAGAACAACTTCTATCTCAGCTCTCTTTTTAGATTTATCTGATACTTCAGCCCATACAGATGCAGAATAATATTTTCCGCCCTCTAGTGTTAATTTTTGAGATGCTTGTCCATCGTTAGTTCCATTAACTTTTAAATAGTTTTGCCCCATAGCTACATCATTATCAACATCAAATATTATATGGTCTGTATTTTCAGCTGAAGAAGATTTTTCCCACCATCCATAAGAGTCAACTTGACCTTCTTTAAAACTAAAGCTATTAAATCCATTATCTCTTACATTACTTGTTTCTGACCATTCAGTAGACTCTGTTGTGTTTTCAACCTTTTCTTTATATAGAACATATGGCTTTTTAGAATCTAAAGTCAATGTTATCTTTCCATCGACAACTGGAATAGTTTTTACAAGTTCTCTTCCAATAGAGCTTGTTTCATAAAGATATACTTCATTAGAACCATCCCAAGAGTTTGGTAAAGTCCATTCTCTATTTTCTGCAAAGTCATTCCATGCATAAATCTTATCAGGATTATTTATATCTTCTCCCCATGGAATGAAAACTCTATTATCTCTTGAGTATAGGGTTCCACTCTTATATGTGAATCCAGAATAAATTAAATTACCATCCTTATAAAGCTCATGATTTCCTTCGTAAGCAACCCCTTCATTGTTCTCTTTAATATTGCTAGCTTTACTTACTAATCCATTTTCAAAAACAACTTCTTCTTTACTTGAATCTAAAATATTAAAGTTTTGCATGTACTTAGTTGGTAATTCCCAAGTGTAGAATTGATTTACTACATTATCTAAACTTTTTTCATTTTGCCATCCAGTAAATCCTGTATGCTTAGTTCCTTTAAGATGCAAATCATGTGGAAATACATCCTTCATTCCGTTCTCTACAAACCTTATAATATTGCTTCTAGTTCCCTTAGTATATTCACTAGAACCTTTTGCTATATCAGCCCAATGAGTCCAAATACTATTTTGTCTAAATGGACCACTATATTCTGTTGTTACTGCAAACTCATTTTCTAACAAAAATTCCTGCACTTTATACTCATTCCATGGATTTGACCAGTAAGTATCTACATACACCCAATCTATTCCCGGTGCATTTTCTTTCATCTCTTTAAGTCTTCCTAAGAGACCAGAATCACTATTATTTAATATATCATTTTTCTTATCTATAAGGTAAGCTTGATCTAACCAAGACCATCCTGGTTGCCATTGTGTACCTACTAATTCATTTGAAAAATATTTTGCTTCTGGATAAGCTTCTGTAGCATTAACATGAACCCCAAGTTTAGTACCATATTTGCTTTCTAAAACTTCTTCCATAGCATTGAAGCCTTCTAATCCACCTGCTCTTTCATTAAAGTTGTTACCATAATCAGGATGTCCACTATCGTGTCCTTCTGACTGATATCCCTTTAATAGTAACATTTGACCAAATCCATCAATATAATTAGAATACTGAGCTACATGATCAACTATTCTTTCAAAAGGATATTGAGCTTGAGATGCAAAGTTCATATTTATATGACTTACTTTATCTTTCACCATATCGTGATATTGTGGTTTTGTCATAATATCCCTATATGCTACCCCAGCATCATGCCAAGTAATTTCTCCATCCTTATTTAAATCATCAGCAATTACTATTTTAGCTGAGAAATCTCCATTTAAAACTGGTGAATCCTGTCCTTTCTCAACATCTCTATATATAATAGGTCCATTCCAAAGTCCAATTTCTTTATTACCGTCAAACTCTCTTACTCCATATTGTACTTGTGAACTATAATCTATATTATTATTTTCTATAGAAACAGCTAAACCCTCATTATTTAGAAATCCCATAGATACTTTAGTAGGGGGTGTTACATTTGCTGTTGAAACATCTAAATATATATCCTGAGAATTATTTATGCTTGTAACTTTAGCAGCTGTAAGTTTTCCAACACTTTCACCTTCATTCACTGTAACTAAATTATGATCTAAAAATTCTAAAGTTCTTAAAGTAAAGTCTTCTCCTTCTATAACATTTACTAATTTCATTTCCACATAATTATCAATAACTTCTAACGATATGTCGAAAGTTAAATCAATATCGTCAAAATCAAAGGAATAAACTGCTTTGTTTTCTGAAATTTTATTATATAAAACAATTGGTTTATACACATCGCCATTTATTTTAACCTTATCTTTTGATACTAAAGTTCCGTTTATACTTCTTTCTCCCTTATTATATCTAACTATATTAGGGAATTTATTATCAATTGTAACTACTAAATCCTCTGCTGAAATTGTATCCTGATTTTCTTCTGTAATAATCCTATCTGCTTCTTGTACTGTATCCGGAAGTTTTTTATATGATAAATTATCAAAGTGTATTTCTTTTTCTTGAGACCAAAGCCTAAATCCTATTTTTCCTTCTCCCATAGGGAAATTTGGCGCTTTGCTTAAATCAGTTTCTAAAGCAAGTTCACCATCTAAATAAACTTCCAATTTATTATCAACATATTTAAGCTTCATTCTATATTTTTTATTTGCTTGAAGAGATGGGCCATCAACACTTATATATCCACTAGCACTTTGAATTACCCATTTTCCGCCATCATAACATATCATTCCATAATTATTATCATTTTCGTATCTTATAACAACTCCAAACTGTCCTCCTGAAATCATTGTGAAATCGAATTCATATTCAGCATTTTGAAAAACTGGTGAATTATCATCAATAACTCTACACTCTGTCCATAGCTTATTAGCTAATTTAAAAACCCCATCTTCAACAACCATTTTCTTAGGTTCTCCACTAAAAATTCGATATCCATCTAAATCTGTAGCTTCCTCGAAATCCTTTGTATAAATATCCTCCTCTAAGCTCGCACTTACATTTAAATTATTATAATAAGTGCTTAATTCTTCTAGTTCTAATGTTCCTACGATATTTTTAGTAGCTTCTTGCTCACTCTCTGGACTAGCCATTACCACCTTAGGTGATATCAAACTTAAACCATAAAAGGAAGTCATTATTGCTGCTGTAAGTTTTAATCCATGCTTTTTCATAAACTTATTCCTTGTCATTTTATCCCCCTTAATCATTTTGTATTATTTTACTTAATTGTAACATCCATACATAAAGTAACACATAGAATTTTTTTACTTCTATAAATTAAAAAGCAAGAGGAAAATTCCTCTTGCTCAAAATATTGATTTACTAAAGTTCTATTTCATAAGTAAATCTATTTAAATTAGTTATAAAAATACATATTCTATCTTGCAGTTCTTAAAGTTATAGATTCCTTACCTGAAATCTCACCATTTGAATATTTAGCTGCAATTTTAAAATTATAGATTGTGTGTCTATTTAACCCCTTAAATGTATAAGAATTTTCATCTTTTCCTATTTCAGCTACTTTCTTACCATCTTTATAAAGAATATATCCTTCTAATCCTTCTGTAGTTTCTGGTTCTACCCAAGTTACAGTTACATCCTTTTTATTTACTTCTGATTCTTTAAAGTCTCTTACTGGATTTACAATAATCTCTGGGCTAGTTCCTTCTATTATATTAACTGTTTTTTCAGCGCCTTCAATTTCATGAACTATTCCTTCTCCATCTCCTATAGATGAGTTAGTTATGCTTAAAGACGTTCCTTCTGTCTTAGTTTCAGCTTTTAATACAACCTTTGTTAAGGCTTCCTTAGCTGGTAATGGTTCTCCTGTTAATGAACTTGCTAAAACTCTAACCTTTCCATCTTCTATTTTCTTAGCACTTACAAATACTCCATCCTTTGAAGTTGTTTCTACATAATCAAAAGCATTTTCGTCATAATTTAATACAAAATCATAAGCCCATGCTTCTGAATTTGTTAATTCTTCTATTCCTACTCCAACTTCTAAATTATCTCCTACTTTAACTTCTTCTAAGGTTTCAAGAGATGCATTACCTGTTACCTCATTATTCTCTTTTAATGAACCATGAACATTTAATTCTGCAGCTGTAGCAAATTTTCCTCTGCTATTTGCTTGATCTGAAACACTATCTGTAACATCTAATCTAACATATTTAGCTTCTACATTATCAAACTCTATAAACTTTATAGATGCATTGTCTGCTAATGCTCCTGATTTAACTTCTGTAAAGTTTTCTCCATCCATACTAACAGAAACTTTATATCCTGTTATTCTTCCATTTTTGCTATCTTGTCTTGGTACATATTTAACCTTGTTTATTTCATAAACATTATCTAATTCCAAAGTTAAATAATGAGGACCTTCATGAGCAGGTGCTGACCATTTACTATGCCAGAAAGTATTCATATCTCCATCTGAAGCGAAAGAAGCTGGTGCATTTTCACCTGTAACTTCTTCTGATGAAGCTGTTACTTTTACTGTGCTTGGATTTATTAATGTTAAGTCAAAGCTTAAAGCTTCTTGTATGAAAGACTGTGCAACCTTCTCAGATATAACTGCAAAGCTACTTAAAGCCTCATTTAATTTAGTCTGTGCAATTTCCTTAGCACTTTCATAAGCTTCCATGTCTCCATTTAATTGAGCTACTATCATATCTAAGCTTGCTTTGTCTCCTTGTGCTAAAGTAATAAGCTCATCAAGTTGTCTTGAACATTCTTCTAAAGCTACCTGTGGTAAATTTTCTTTTAAGTTATTGCATGCTTCTTCCATTCTTGCGAATTCACCATATAACTCCTCTATAATACTTGTAGCATCCTCTTTAGAAGATAGCTTATCCCATAAGGAATCCATCTTTTCTCTAAGCTCTGGAGCATCTTCTCTTCCTGATCTTGCCCAGGATCTATTATCCATTCTTGTTGAATGATTTGCAAAAACCTTCATGTCTTCTGCTAAATCACCATAAAGCATTTCAATTGCTCTATTCCAAGCAGTATCATAATCATAATTATCCATATTCCAGCTATAATCAGCAGCTGTGTGTATTGATATTTTTGAAAGTTCAGCATGTTCCATAGGATTTACTGTAAAGAAATCTACATATTGATCTAATCCCTTATCTAATCCATGCATTGGTCCTAAAGCAAGTTTACCTTTAAAATAGTCTGTTACAGGATAATTCCACCATACAGCCATATCTCTTTTATATATTCCACTTATAAGCTCTGCATCACTTAAAGGAATTTCATTTGTAACAACTCCAGGGCCAGTCCACATAACCTCTATATCATCTTGAATTGTTTCTGAAAAAATTCTAGTATAATTTCTAGGCTGTCCATTACTAACCATAGCTCCTGTATCATATTCTGTAGGAACTGTTATTAATGGTTTTACATCTCCCTTAACTTTTACAAATTCATCATTAAATCTATTTAAGACCTGAGCATGTTTAGCCGCACTCTTATCTGCAATGTCATCCCAATAAATAGCAAAACTTCTTACTCCCATCTCATATAAAGATTCTGCTTTGTTTAGCAAATGTTGAAAATCTTCTTCTCCTGCTTCTCCATCAAATCTTATATCTATTCCTGGAGAAATACCAAAGACAAAGTCAACTTTATTTTCATAAGCAGTATCTATAAGTTCTTGCATTCTTGCCATTTCACTTTCTGGATATGGGTCTCTCCATTTTTCTCTGTGATATGGATCATCCTTTGGAGCATAAATATATGTGTTTAACTTATTTTCTCCATAGAATTTAATTTGATCTAATCTATCCGCTTGTGTCCATGGAGTTCCATAAAATCCTTCTACAATTCCCCTTGCACTCACTGTAGGATAGTCAGTTATATTTACTTCTGGTATATTAGAATCTTTAACTAACTGTTTAAATGTTTGAACCCCATAAAAAGTTCCATCTCCATCTTTTCCTTCAATGGCTATAGTGCCATCATTTGCAACTAAAGCATACCCCTCGTCTTTTAGCTCCTCTGTTGAAGTTACATTTAAAGCCTGATCTAATTCTGGAATGTCGTCATCAACCTCTCCAATTATAAGTGTTGTTGAATTTGAATCATGTTCTGAATTTACCTCTATACCATTTGCATCTAAAAATTCTCTTAATGACTTTACTGCATCATCATCTGCAAGATTTTCTCCAACTAAATTTATAGAAGAAGTTATTTGAAATCCATCTCCAACCACTTCTAAATTTTCTGGTGTTGGATTTAAGTTCGGAACTAAAACCTGTGTTTCCTCCCCAGTTTTAGGCCCAACAGCTCTTACAGTAGTTGTTATTAATCCATTGGCTATAAAAATACAAGCAAAAGCTGAAGTTAAAAGTCTTTTAAGCATTTTTCTTTTCATAGTCCCCTCCTATTGTAAATTATTTACAATATAATTATAATATCGTTTACAATTTATGTAAATGTATAAAAAAATCGGAAGGATAAAAATTCCCTTCCGATTTGTTTGTTTTATCTACTTGTTCTTAAAGTTAAAGATTCTTTGCTTGAAATTTCTCCATTTGAATATTTAGCCGCAATCTTAAAATTGTAAATTGTATGTCTATTTAATCCTTTAAAAATATAAGAATTTTCATGCGCTTGAATTTCAGAAACTTTCTTTCCATCTTTATATAGTATATATCCTTCTAGACCATTAGTGATTTCAGGCTCATCCCAAGTTACCTCAACTTTGTTTCTTTCAACACTTGTAGCTTCAAAATTTCTAACTGGATTTACTACTATCTCAGTACTTTCATGTTCATCTATAGTAAAATTATCAAGTACTAATATGGAATCACTTAACTTATCAAAAGCTAAATAATGATCATTATATTTTCCAGTTTCAAAAGTATATTCAAAGGTTCCATATTCTCCTTCATACTCCGGAAGAGTAACTCTGAAACCTTCTTCATTTCCTCCCTTATCAGTTTTAAGAACTAAATCATATTTTCCATAAACATCTGGTGAATCAAATTCATTAACAGGGAATTTATAATCAAATTTAACTGTATATTTTCTATTTGGTTTAAAGTTTAATATTCCTGGAGTTGTTCTTAAAACTAATCCTCTTATATGCTCCTGTGATTTTAAACTCCAATTTCCTGAAATAGTATCATTTGTGTATCCTTCATGTAATTCTGAAAGATGCGTTCTAGTTGGTCCATCAAGAGGTTGTACAAATGGTCCCCATCCTTCATCTACGCTTTCAAAATCTTCATAATAATAATGCTCATTTTGCTTTTCTATTTCCTCTGCATTTCTTTTATGATCCACAATCCTAACATTATCAAAATAAACTTTTGCTTCACTATCACCCTTTGCTACTTTTAAATTTATTGTTACTTCACTTAATTCTTCAGGCAAAGTGAAATCCACTTTTATATTTTGGAAATTAGTGTACATTTTATCACTATTTTTAGTGTAGTTCACACCATTAGCTGCATCTATTGTTTTTTCAAACTTCTCCCCAGTTCCAAGTTCTACTTCTAAAGTTACATCTCTTTCTTTTCCAGGTGTTATTTCAGCCAAAACAGAAGCAGTATAATCCTTGCCACCTTCTAATTTTATCTCCTGAGAAATTTTAGCATCTTCTTTTCCATCTACCATTGCATAAGTTTGTCCTGCTGATCTTTCATTTTCTTGGAAGAATCCTATATGGTCTATATTATCTGCTGTTGAAGACACATTCCAATATCCTGATTCATCTCCCTCTCCTTCAATAAAATCTTTACTATCAAATCCAGGATCTCCAATATTACTTGTACTTCCCCACTGAGTATCTCCTAAGGTTTCTTCAACTTTTTCATCATATAAAACATAAGGAGTTTCTGCCTTTAAGTTTAAAACAACTTGTCCATCTACAACTTCTATCTCCTTAACAAATTTTCTTCCTTGATCTGTTGTTTCATAAAGATATACTTTTTCTACATTATTATCTTTCCAAGCTTTAGGTAAATGCCACGTTCTTTCTTCTTCAAAATCATTCCATGCATAAACCTTATCAGGATTTTCTATATCAGTTTCACTATAAGGTATAAATACTCTATCATTTTTAGAAAGTAATTTATCTCCTTTATCCTCTTCTCTATCATCATTTCTATAAGTTGTCCCTGAATAAATTAGGTTTCCATCCTTATACATTTCTGTATCTCCACCTAGAACTTTACCATATTCATTTACATTTAAGGTTCCATCTACAACTTTTACTTCTAAGTCTCCTTCAAATTTAACATTTTCATTGTTGTTCCACTCCACAATAGGGAAATGTTGCATATATTTTGTAGGTAAAGTCCAATTATAGAAGGTTTCAACTGAATAATCTATATTATTTTCTATTGGACAATCTCCTGACCATCCCATAAAGCCTTTATTTTTATTACCCTTTAATAGAATATCATTAGGGAATACATCCTTCATTTCATTTTCTACAAATCTAACTATTTGGCTTCTAGTTCCTCTATATTGCTCTCCTAAATCTACTCCATTTTCTATTTTTCCTTCATTATAAGTTAAATCTGCCCAGTGAGTCCAAATTGCATTTCTTCTCATTGGCCCACTCCATTCAGTAGCTATATACCAATCATTTTCCATCAAAAATTCTTGAAGCTTATATTCATGCCATTGTTTTTTCTCTCTATAAACATCAACATAAACCCAATCTAGTTCGCTTGAAGCCTCTTTAAGTTCTTTAAGTCTTGCTCTTAATCCACTTGGTCCTTTATCTAAGATATCTTTTCTTTTATCTACATACCAAGACTGATCTAGCCAATTCCAACCTGTTCTATAAGGCTGTTCTAAAACATCAAAATTAAAATGCTTAGCTTCAGGATAAATTTCAGTAGTATTTATATGAACTCCAACTAGAGTATTATAGTCCTCTCCAACTTTTTTAGCCATTTCGTTAAATTCTTCTACTCCACCGGCTCTCTCATTAAAGTTATTACCATAATCAGGATGTCCACTATCATGTCCTTCTGATTGATATCCCTTAATTAATAACATTTGTCCAAAACCATCTAAATAATTTGAGTACTTTGCAACTTGGTCTGTTAATCTATCAAAAGTATATTGAGCTTGAGAAGCAAAATTCATGGCAATATGAGATACATTATCTTTAACCACATCATAACCATGAGGTTTGTTCATACGTTCTCTATGAGCAATGGCTGCATCCTGCCAATCAACATCTCCACTATTATTAGCATCATCAGTTATAACTATTCTTGACCATGGAAGTTCCACAATCTCATTTTCAACTTCTCTATAAGTCCAATTAGCATTCCACATTCCTGCTTTTTTTATATCCCCATCCATAACTGTTTGATAATAAAGTTGTCTTTCATAATCTAAAACGTTATTTTCCATGCTAGCTGCTAACTGACCATTTTCCATCATTATCATGGTTTGATTAACTGGTTTTTCATCTAAAGGCTTGTCCTTTAAACTATAAAAATAATCATCAGAACTTAAGACATAAAAAACTCTTGCTGCAGCTATATCTGGACTTTCTTCTTTTTCATTAATAGTAACTAAATTATGATTTGGTATTGAAATATCAAAGACCTTAAAATCACCTTTTTCTAATATATTTTCAAAATTTAAAGTTATAGTATTATTCATTAAAGAAATAGATATTTTCATTTCAACATTTATTTCATCAAAAACTAAAGTGTATAAGTAACCTTCAAACTTATCTCTAATTTCCTTTTTTTCTTTTAATCTAGGTTTATATATTTCTCCATTAATTAAAAATAAATCTTTAGATTTATCTGTTCCTTTAATTACTTTATCTCCCTTTCTATATTCAACTACATTAGGGAATTTAGTATCTAACACTACAGTTAAATCATCCGATTTAATCTCTATGGTATCCTCAATTATTCTTTCCTCACTATTTTCTATAACTTCTTGAATTTCATCAGAATAATAAGTTTGAGAAGCCCCTTCTAACTCCTCATTTAAAATCTCAGTAACATCCCTTACTTCCTGACTTTCAGATATCACACTCTCCTCTTTTTTCTCATTTGCATTTACCATGCTTGGAGAAACCAAAGATATGGCATACATTGATGTAGCTATTGCAGCTACATACTTTAAAGCGTTCTTTTTCATAAAATTATAACGTGTCATTTTAAAGTTACCCCTCCTAAATTACATCTCCATAATAATATATGCTTTACCACTTATTATTATGTTAACTTTTTTTATAGGCTATGTTTTAAACTAGTGTTACTTTTTAGATAGAACTGTAAGACCATCTTTAATGAGCAGTTAGTATTGCATCATATATGTTTAAGAAGCTTTTTCTGTTTGAGCACATCGAGTTTAAAAGCTTTAGCTATTATTCTGGAGTATATGATAGCAATACTTTGCGAATTTAAGTTAGGTCTGAAGAGCTGGCTAAAAATTAACATTTACCTAAAATATAGTCTTTTTATAATAAATTCCTTATTATAATAAAAGAGCATGAAACCTTTGGCTCCATGCTCTTTTTTATATTATTAATTCATTATCTAGCAGTTCTTAATGTTATGCTCTCTTTACTTGAAATCTCTCCATTTGAATACTTAGCAGCAATCTTAAAGTTATAGATTGTGTGTCTATTTAATTTCTTAAAGATATATGAAGTTTCTTCTTTACTTATTTCATCAACCTTTTTGCCATCTTTGTAAAGAATATATCCTTCTAATCCTTCTGTAGTTTCTGGTTCTACCCAAGTTACAGTTACATCTTTTTTATTAACTTCAAATTCCTTAAATTCTCTTACTGGATTAACAATTATTTCTGGTTCAACTGGTACTTCTTTTTGCTTAACATTAATCTCTGCTGCTGATGCATATCCACCAACACCTTCTAAAGCAATAAGTTTTACGTGAGTAGCTTCTACAGCATCAAACTTAACTACCTTAAGCTCCTCATCATTTGCCCACTTTCCAGTGCTAACAGTTGTGAAGTTTTCTCCATCATTACTTACCTGAAGTTCATATTGAGTTATTCTACCATTTCCACCACTTTGTCTTGGAAGATAAGTAAATGTATCTATAACATAACTCTTATCCCCTTCCTTATCTAGATCTAAAGTTACATGATATGGTTTATCTCCTGAACCATCCCAAGGAGTATGCCATATTGTTCCTTCATTTCCATCTAGAGCATATCTAGCTGGTCCTTCTCCACCTGCATCTGACTGCTCTGCATTAGCAACAATGCTCATCTTTTCTTGAGGAATAGCTAATGGATCTACTGGTGGTTTTGGTGGCTCTGGGAATGGATTATCAACTTCTCCATCATACTCATTTATTGTTAAATCATCTAAAACTAAGATTCCATTTCCAACCTTTTCAATAGCTATATAGTAGTCATCTTGACTTCCAGTTTCAAAGGTATATTCAAAAGTTCCTGAGCCTTGTCCTGTTTCTTCATTAATCTCATATCTGTCTAATCTTGCTCTCATAACAGTTTCTTCTTCGCTACCCTTAGCTTTATCAGATTTAACTGCTATATCATAATTACCATATTTATCTCCCTTATAGAAATCACTGTCTGGGAATTTATAATCAAGTTTTATTGAGTATTTCTTATTAGGTTCTAATTTTAATAAACCTGGAACTGTTCTAGCTACTAAACCTGATCCTCCCTCTTGAGTTTTAAATGACCAATCACCATTTATTGTATCGTTAGTATAGCCATTTATATTTCTTTCTGAAAGGTGAGTTTGACATGAACCATTATATCCATAAACAAATGGTCCCCATCCTTCATCTACACTTTCAAAATCTTCATAATAATAGTTCTCATTTTGAGAAGTTTTCTCCTCTTCACTCATCTTATGCTCAACAACCCTTACATTATCAAATCTAACATAAGAATCACTTTCTCCCTCTCCAGCATTTAATGATACTTGAATCTCATTTACTCCCTCTGGTACAGTAAAATCTACCTTAATTCTTTGGAAGTATGTGTTGTGTTTATCACTGTTTACTGTAAAGTTTCTAAAATTAGTTGAAGTTATGCTTTGTTTAAATACCTCATCTCCAACTTTAACTTCTATTTCTGCTTCTCTTTCTTTACCTGGAGTTATTTCAGCCCAAACTGATGCTGAGTAATCTTTTCCTCCTTTAAGAGTTATATTTTGAGTTACTCCACCAGCCTCTTCTCCATCTATTCTTAAATAGGTTTGTCCAGTATTATTAGTAAAGCTTCCATTAGCTTCTGAAACTCCTGTTTCTCTTTCAAAGCTTACATTGCTTCCATCACCTTCACTAGTCTTACTCCACCAACCATAAGAATCATCTTCTCCATCTTTGAAATCATAGCTATCAAATCCCATATCTCCTACAGAACTTGTTTCACTCCACTCAGTTGTTCCTATAGTTTCTTCAACTTTTTCATTATAAATAATATATGGAGTACTTGGATTTAGATTTAAAGTAATTTGTCCATCTACTACTGGAATTTCCTCAACTAATCTTCTTCCTTCTCCTGATGTTTCATAAAGATAAACTTTAGAAGTTCCTTCTTCTTTCCAACTCTTTGGTAAATGCCATGTTCTTTCCTCATCAAAGTCATTCCATGCGTAAACTTTATCAGGATTTTCTATATCAGTTTCACTATAAGGTATGAATACTCTATTATCTTTTGATAATAATTTATCTCCAGCATCCTCAGCTCTGTTGCCTTCTGAACTTCCATTTCTATAAGTTGTTCCAGAGTATATTAAATTACCATCTTTCTCAAGTTTGGTATCTCCCCCTATAACTTTTCCATACTGGTCTTTATTTAGATTCTCAATTGAACTAACTAAATTATTTTCAAATGTAGCCTCAGTATCAGTCCATTTTATAATTGGGAAGTGCTGCATATACTTTGTAGGTAAAGTCCAATTATAGAAAGTCTCTACAGAGTATTCTATATTCTTCTCTCTTGGAGCATCTCCTTCCCATCCCATAAATCCTTTATTCTTATTACCTTTTAATAAAATATCATTAGGGAATACATCTTTCATTTCATTTTCAACAAATCTAACTACTTTACTTCTTGTTCCTCTATACTGTTCTCCCCAGTTAACTCCATTTGATATATTTCCACCATCATAAGTCAAATCAGCCCAGTGAGTCCAAATAGCATTTTTTCTCATAGGACCACTCCACTCTGTAGCAACATACCAGTCATTATCCATTAAGAAGTTTTGAAGCATATACTCGTTCCAAGGATTTGTTCTATAAACGTCCACATAAACCCAATCCAATTCTGATGTAGCCTCTTTCAATTCATCAAGTCTAGCCTTTAATCCAGTTTCTGTTTCATTTAAAACATCTGCTCTTTTATCTACATAATATGATTGATCAAGCCACTTCCATCCTTTTCTATAAGGCTGCTCCAAAAGTTCATCTAAGAAATACTTAGCCTCTGGATATAATTCTGTTGTATTTATATGAACACCAACTAAAGTGTTATATTTTTCTTCTACAACCTTAGCCATTTCATTAAACTCTTCTACTCCACCAGCTCTCTGATTAAAATTGTTTCCATAGTCTGGGTGAGCACTATCATGTCCTTCTGATTGGTATCCCTTAACAAGCATCATTTGACCAAAACCATCTAAATAATTAGAGTACTTAGCAACTTGGTCTGTTAATCTATCAAATGGATATTGAGCTTGTGATGCAAAATTCATGGCAACATGAGAAACATGGTCTTTAACAACATCATCTCCATAAGGTTTAACCATATGCTCTCTATATGCAATAGCACCATCTTGCCAATCTACAACTTCATCATTGTTTTGGTCAGATGAAATTACAACTCTTGACCATGGTAATTCTGTAACACCACTAAATTTTATATTCGTTTCATCTGAATTGCTTAATTGTTCTCTATATATCCATGAACCATTCCAAAGTCCAGCTTCTTTTACACCTTCATTTAAAACAGTTTGGTAATAAACTTGCTTTTCATAATCAATAACATTGTTTTCTAAAGATGCAACTAAGTCTCCATTATTTAAAAATGCCATGGTTTGATTAACTGGACTTTTATCAACTTCTTTTTCTTTTAAATCATAAAAATAGTCATCTGAACTCAATATTCCATGAACTTTAGCTGCTGTAATATCTGAATTTTCTTCCTCTTCATTTATTGTAACCAAATTATGATTAGGAATTTGCATTGTTCCAACTCTAAAGTCACCATTTTCATTTATTTCTTCGAATTGAAGTTTCACTGTATTTTCTACTATTGTAAGTGAAATAATCATTTCAACATTTATATCTTCAAAGTTTAGTCTATATAAATAAGACTCTCCATTTGAATCCTCAGAAACCTTTTCTGATTGAACTGTTGGTTTGAATATCTTTCCATTTATTAAAAACTCATCTCTTGATTTATTAGCTCCCTTAATAACCTTATCTCCCATTCTATATTCAACTATATTAGGAAATTCAGTATCAACAGTTACAGTTAATTCTTCTGAACTTAAAGTATCTGTATTAGTTATTTTTCTAAGTTCTCCTTCTGCTGCTGGAATAATTTCGGGATTTGCAACATCCTTAGCATTAACCTCTAATTCTCTTGTAAGCTGATCAGTTACATCTACTATTTCTCCTTCTACTGTCTTTTCTTCAATAACTGCTTTACCCTCATCAACATCAGCTTTTACAACTTGAGGTGATACTAATGTTAATCCATAAATTGAAGTTAACAAGGCGGCTGTATATTTAGCTGCATTTTTTTTCATAAATTTATATCTAGTCATAATTCTCCCCCTTTTTGACTTTACTTTCTACATAATATGTATACTAAAACTATTTTACAAATATTACCATTTAATAATAAAAAAAGAAGCTTAATTTTAAAATTAAGCCTCTTTTTTTATTATTTATTATATATTATTGTAATATTCTCCACACTGCTTCCAGTTTATAATATCAAAGAAATTATTTACATACTCTGGACGTCTATTTTGATATTTTAAATAATAAGCATGCTCCCATACATCCATTGTTAATATAGGAATTAATCCTAAAGAAATAGGTGAGTCTTGATTCTTAGTTGGCATTATTTTTAATTTGCCATCTTTATCACTAACTAACCATGCATATCCGGAACCAAAAACAGAAATTGCACATTGTGTGAACTCTTCTTTAAACTTTTCGAATGAACCAAAATCTCTATCTATAGCATCAGCAATTTCAGCTACCGGTCTATTACAACCTTTACCTAAGACACTCCAATAGAATTCGTGGTTATATACTCCTCCACCTTGATTTGTTAAATCTGTCAGTATATCTTTAGGCATAGCATCTAGATTACCTAAAATTTCACATAAATCTTTACCATAAAGTTCAGGATGTTTTTCTAATGCTTTGTTTAATTTATCTACATAAGCTTGTTGATGCTTATCATGATGTATTCTTACTGTTTCTTCGTCTATTGATGGCTCTAAAGCATCATATGGATAACCTAACGGTTTTAATTTAAATCCTACTCCTGGAGTTGAAGCTGAGCCACAATAAGCCGGATACATTAATGGATTTTTTCTGTGTTTTAAAAGATTATTATTCATTTTCATTCCTCCTCAATATTCAAACATTTATATTAGTTTTTCTAAATAATAATTTATATATACTAATGTTTAAAATTAATACCCTTTAATACAAATATTTTAAACATATAATATCCAGTATAAAATATAATTGATACTATTGTTAAGGTTAATATAAAATTTAATATAGTCTTACTTTTAATAATATACAAACTATTTATTGTTCCATTAATTACATTACTATTCATAAAAAACAAAGCTAAAATCATATCAATCCATTTTGTTTTATCAAAGCCTAAATTTTCTAAAAATAATACAGAAATTAAATTAATAATTACTATTATAAAAATAGTGGTAATTAGTGTACTTTTAAAAATTCCTTCTTTTAAGATAAAAATTCTATTTTTAGTAAAAATCCAAAATATTTCATTAATTATAAAACCTATAACTAGACTTTCTATTAAGAAAAATATATTTTTTATATATTTTATATATATTAATTTTTTATTTTTACTAAAATAACTCAATCCATCTTTATAGTCTAGTATAATCATAATACAAGACAATATTCCTACTAGATATCTAAAAAAACTCCATTGAAGTGTCCCTGCCATGAATAAAGACAAAACTATGGATGTAAATAACAATTTGTGCTCTATAAATTTTTTTTTAAAAGAAAAGATTAGTTTTCTCATATCTCTCCTCCTTTAAATGACACTTCTTTATCTATCTTTATTCTACCACTTTTCCTTTACAATTAGTACACATTTATCTACCTTTTCCCAAATGAAATAATATTTTCATAAATATATTTATTAAATAAAGTTAAAATTAAATAAATCATAGTATCATTTAAAATTTAACATTTTGTAAATAATAATAAACGTTTTCACAGTAAAAATATAGCTTATTTCGATTTTGACAATAAAATTTTGTCGTTTTATAATTGTATAGTTCATATTTAACAAAAATTTAATAAAGGAGATGATTAGGTGATTAATGCTAATGAAACTTCTAAAAATTCAACCGATCTGGTCTATAAAAACAGATGGTTTATATTAGCAGTATTAGTAATGCAACCATTCATGGCATGTTTAGACAGTAGTATAGTCAATGTAGCTCTTCCAATTCTTCAAAGAGATTTAGGCGCAACTATGGCTGGAACTGAGTGGATTGTAAGTTCATATTTGATAATAATTTCTGCATCTATTTTAATCTTTGGTAGATTAGGAGATATGCATTCAAAAAGTTCAATATTTATAAAAGGAATATTAGTATTTGTTTTAGGATCTTTGCTTTGTGGAATATCTCCATCACTTCCTATTTTAGTAATATCTAGAATTGTGCAAGCTATCGGTGCCGCTATGTTAATGTCATCAAACCAAGGTATTATAACAGACGTTTTCCCTCCTAATGAAAGAGGAAAAGCTTTAGGTATTTCAGGCTCATTTGTTGCTTTAGGATCTATATTAGGACCAGCTTTAGGTGGATTTATAGTAACCTACTTCACTTGGCACTACATTTTCTTAATAAATGTTCCTATTGGTATAATATGTTATATATTTGCTAAAAAATACCTACCAATAAGAGCTTCTAAAGAATCTGAATCAATGGATAAACCAGGAGCAGTAATGTTCTTTATTGCTACAATTCTTATCTTTACTTCAATACTACTTGGTCAATCTTTAGGTTTTAATAGTATGTATGTAATTTTAGGTTTTATAATAGGATGTATTGTTCTTGCATTCTTCTTAATGTTCGAAAACAAAACAAAAAATCCTATGCTTCATTTAAACTTATTCAAAAAATCCATATTTTCTGTAAGCTTAATATGTGCATTTATTTCTTTCACAGCAATAAATACAATAAATGTTATTCAACCATTTTATTTAAATGATATTTTAAGCTATAGTCCTGGAAAGATTTCAGTAATAATGACTGCTTACCCAATTGTATTATTTATTGTAGCACCTCTTAGTGGAACATTATCTGATAAAATAGGTAGTAAAATACTTACTTTAATAGGTTTATTTTTAACTGGTGTTTCTATGATTTTATTATCATCATTAAATAGTAATTCAAAGGAAGCAACAATATTTCTTATGTTAGCTCTATTAGGTTTTTCAAATGGATTATTCCAATCACCAAATACAAGCCTAATAATGTCATCTGTTCCCAAGGATAAACTTGGAATAGCTGGTAGTACTAACGCTTTAATAAGAAATTTAGGACTTGCTTTTGGTGTATCAGCTTCAACTTCTATTTTATACGCTAAAATGAGTCATTTAGCTGGATTTAGAGTTCTAGGTGCAATACCTGGTAAACCAGAAATTTTTATTTCAGGAATGAAGTTCGTATACATATTAGTAGCAATCCTATGTTTTATAGGATTTATAATTTCCTTAATAGAATATATAAAATCTAAATCTAAATAAAACAAACCTGACATGAATATTCATGTCAGGTTTGTTTTGCTATAAATTCTTTTTAATTTCATAATATTCTTCTTTGCTTATTTCACCTTTAGCAAACCTTTGGCTTAATGCCTTTAATGCTTCCTTATTAGGATTATTAAACTCTCTAAAAAGCTTAATTAAGAAATATGCTACAAAGAAAACTATAAGAAACATTACAAGCATCATAACTATAGACCCAAAGCCTCCCATTACTCCTCTACTAAAAAAATAACTACACATTTTCATCACCTCTTTTTAAGAGTAGAATAACTTTGTGAATAAATTATGAATATAAAAATACCTATGATTAAGATAAAAACTTTAATCATAGGTATTTTTATATTAATTATTAACTTCTTGAATACTAATTATTCCTTGAGCATTATCAGATACATCTAATTTTCCTAAATTATTAGGATTACTAAAATAAATCTTTCCACCAATAAATACTATAAGTGCTAATACTATTACCATTAAAATATTTTTGCCTCTAAAACTCTTTTTCATCTATTACACCTTCTTAATAAATAATAATCTAAGTTAAATATGGTAAGAATAATGTTCCTAAACCTAAGAAGAAAAAGAATCCACATACATCAGTTACTGTTGTAACAAAAACTGCTGATGCTAAAGCTGGATCTACTTTTAGTTTCTTTAAAATAACCGGTACTAAATATCCTGCAAAAGTAGCAGCTGTCATATTTAATATCATAGCTAAGCCGATTACTAAACCAATTGCAGGCTTTCCTGACCAGAAAACAGCCACAATAGCAGTTACTAAACCTGTAGCAGCACCAGTTAAAATACCAACACCAATCTCTTTAAAGAAAATTCTCTTTGCATTTTTAAAAGTTAATTCTCCTAAAGCTATACCTCTTACTATGATTGTTAAGGTTTGAGTTCCTCCATTTCCACCCATTCCGGCAACAATAGGCATAAATGTTGCTAAAATTACAACTTTACTAATAGTTCCTTCAAAAAGCCCAACGGTAGCTGAAGCTAAGAAAGCTGTTATTAAGTTTACGAACAACCATGGTAACCTACTTTTCACAGATTCTTTTACAGTACTATCTACTTTTTCTTCTCCGTCTACACCTCCTAAACGGTGTATATCTTCGGTTGTTTCTTCTTTTATGATTTCTATAACATCATCAATAGTTATTATACCTAAAAGCATATCTTTATAATCTACAACTGGTATTGTTAAAAGACCATATTTATCAAATATATTTGCAACCTCTTCTTGATCCATATCAAAAGGAACGCTTATTACATTTTTATTTACAATCTCTGAAATTTTCTCACCAAACTTACTTATAACAAGTTCTCTTAAAGAAACTACACCTTTTAATATTCCTAAATCATCAACTACATATATGTAATAAGCAGACTCAGCCTCTGGAGCGACTAACTGAAGATACTCTAGGGTTTCTTTTATACTCATAGTTTCCTTTATTGAAATATATTCTGTTGCCATAACTCCACCAGCTGTATCTGGTGCATATGTTAATAACTTTTTTAAATCCTTAGCTTCTTGCACTGGCATACTTGAAAGTAATCTGCTGGATTCTTCATCATTTAAGTTTGCCATTAAGTCAGTAAGCTCATCTGAAGATATATTATGTAAAACCTTTTTCTTTTTTTCCTCTGGTAAACTCTTTAAAATATTTACCTTATCATCATCCTTCGCAAAATCTATAATATCTGCGATCATATCTTCTGGAAGTTTTTGTATAAGCTTAATATTCTCTTCATTTTCTTCTAATAAATCTAATATATCAGCTGGATGAATATCATCTAGTGAATTTAATTTGTTATTAGAATATTTAATCAACATATCCTTTAACTTTTCTTCTGTTATTCTTTTATTCATATTTTATCCTCTTTTCTATTATACAAGAGGATTAATTACATTTAATAAATTCTAAGCTAACATATTGTAGTACAAATGGTATAAATGTATTTTTCCTCTTGTTTTTAAATTTAAATATTAAGTTTCTACTAAGGGGATCTCCTTCCATTTACACCACCTCCAAATACAATAAAAATTTTAAAATATTATTTCTATATATTATATTAAGTAACTTTTAACGTTTTGTAAACAAAAATTTATTTTGAATTTTTGTTTTTGGGAATATTTTGTAATAAAAAATCATAAATATATAATAACAAAAATTATAATTTAGTAATTTTTAACCTCACTTTTTCTTATTTTATAAAAGCATGTAGAGCCTTCTATGAATATTATTAAACTGTATAACCTATAATTTGTTTCTTTGTGTTGTAATTCTCCTTTTACATTTTTTATTCATATTCTACATGCTGAAACCAAAAGCAGATTAGTAAATACTAATCTGCTTTTTCATTTGGCTCTATTTTAGGTTAATGTTGATTTTCATTTAAATGGATTTATCAAATACCAAAGACTTACACACTGCAAAAAATTCTCTTGCATACATTGTAGGTACTAAATACCATTGACTATTACTAGTATATAATTCTACATTGCCATACCCATTTCTTTTAGCTAAAAGTTCACTTCTCATAGCATGAAAATCTGTTGTGATGACTAAAATATTTAAATCCTTGATAGGTTTTCCACTTAAATTTTCTATGATTTCTTTAGAATATTTCAAATTTTCATAAGTGCTAGTTGCCTTATTTTCAAGTATTATTCTATTTCTTGGAACTCCTTTTTCTGTAAAATATTTTGTCATTGCCTCTGCTTCTGTTATATTTTCTCCTGGACCTTGTCCACCTGAAACTATTATTTCACCGTCATAACCAGTTTTATCTAAGTATTCTATGGTTTTATCCAATCTATCTTTTAAGGTTGCCGTTAAACTCTCACCTCTTATACCAGCTCCTAAAACAACTATATAATCACAAGTATTTAATGATTTCTTAGGATAAAAAATTATTGCTCCTTCAACTATAATAAATATGATTACAAATATAACAGTTAAAATTTTAAATGGTTTATATATTCTTTTAAACCATTTTAATTTTAAAAGTTTATCTCTTAATAATACATAGGCTATAATTCCTATTCCAACTATTAAATAAAAAAAACTAAATGTAGTTTTTCCAGTTAAGGTGTTGACTAAAAAATAATATGCTATGAAAATTACTCCTATTAGAATCGAAATAAATTTAAGTACTGATTTTTTCACAATATTCTCCTCTCAAAAGTAATCAATATAAATTTTACCAAAACTGTAAACCTGAATCTATACAATAATGTTACAAAGAGTATATATAAATTAATTACAATTCATTTAAATTCTATTGAAACCTTTAATATACTTCTTCAACTACTAATATATTAAAATTACAACAAAGTTCATAGTTCATATTAAATTTTTTAAGTTTTGAAAGCACATAAAAAGAGGCTGTATCAAAATAACTTATAAATAAAACCTATAAATAATATGAGGAGAATATATTTATAAGTTTTATATGCAAGTTTTGATACAGCTCTTTTTAAATTAATTTGTTATGTTGTCAATTATAATAACTCTCTAAAGTCTTTAATTATTTTACTGACACCAACTATATCTTTAAAGGTTTCTTTTTCTCCTATGCCATCTATAACTATTATTTCTTTTACTCCTGCATTATTTGCTGATTTTATTCCTGAAATAGCATCTTCAAAAACAATGCAGTCTTTAATATTAACTCCAAGTAAATCAGCAGCTTTTAAATAAATATCTGGATCTGGTTTACTTCTTGTATTTCCATCATCAAAAGCTATTTTATTTATATCAAACCATCTATTTAAATTAAAGCTTTCAACAAAAAAGTCTACATTCTCCTTTATAGAGGCAGTAGCTATGGTAAATGGAATTCCTCTCTCTTTTAAATAATCAAAAAATTCATTAGCTCCTGGCACTAACCTAAAATTTTCTTTATCCTTTTTACATAACTCTCTATAAACTCTTTCTTTTTCTTTTGAAAGCTTGTCTATTTTATCTTTATCACAATCTTCTCCTATAATATATTTTAAAATAAGTTCATTTGTCCTTCCATGAACCTTAGTTTTAAATTCCTCTTCATTTAATTCCACGCCTCTTATTTCTTTTGAAAATTCTTTCCAAGCAATTTCATGCTTTTCTGAATCCCAAAATAAAGTTCCATTGAAATCAAATATAACCCCTTTACAATCCATAATTCCTCCTAAAATATCATTTTTTATTATTATAACACTAACTCTTAGTAGTAATATAAATTTATAAAAAATATGTTTATTTTTATTATTATTTGAAATACTATAAATGTTTAACTTTTTTAATTTAAGGAGAAATATATTTATGAGTAGTAGAACTGGAATAGTAAAATGGTTTAACCCAGAAAAAGGATATGGCTTTATTTCTTGTGATGAAGGTGATGACATATTTGTACATATATCACAAGTTAAAGAACAAGGTCCTGAAAAAGACTTACATGAAGGTGAAAGCGTGTCTTTTGATATAAGTGAAGGTGAAAAAGGTCCTATGGCTACAAATGTTCAAAAGCTATAAACAAAAGAGCCCTATTACTTAAGTAATAGGGCTCTTTTATTTAAACTATACTAATAATTTCTTATAGGAAATCCTGTGTTTTCAATACAACCTCTTATTTCATCTTCACTTGTATTTTCATTAAACATTACTTCTATACTTCCTCTAGCTACATCTACACATACCTTTTGAACTCCACTTATATTTTCTAAAGCATTTTTTACTTGAGTTTTATTTGTGGAACTTCCTAGTCCGTCTACTAAATAATGAATCTTATCCATACTATTTTCTCCTTTCAAATGATTGTTCTAAAATAGTATGTGTAATCTAAGCTATTAAAACCGTAGTATTATCTGGTATATTCTCATATATCCATTTAGCATTATCTGTGGCAAGTCTAATACAACCATGACTTAGGGCTTGTCCTAATCTACCATCTTTAACGTTTTTTC
Organism: Clostridium sp. LIBA-8841; assembly: GCF_057782475.1. NCBI lineage: Bacteria > Bacillati > Bacillota > Clostridia > Eubacteriales > Clostridiaceae > Clostridium > Clostridium sp. LIBA-8841. The sequence goes on from NZ_CM173488.1 coordinate 2,102,736, forward strand.
CACTTCTATCATACAGAATAGAGTGATAATAATACCCATCAATTATTCTTGTTGCATATTTTACTGAATAGTCTGCACCTGCAAAACTTGGCTTTCTTCCATTAATTAAAAAAATGCCTTTTCTTGTTGGTGTTGAAGGCTTTCCTACTGTACTAATCCACCTATATAACCTCATCCACTTATTATTCATTTTCTTATAAACATAAGTGTATTTAGTTACTAAATTTGTTACTAAAAGATAATCAGTTTTACTCTCTAAGTTATTAGAGTTAACAAAAGAATCCATATCTATATTAAAGTTTGTATAGTTTAAAGAATTATATTTTTTTGAAAGATCTATATTCAAATTAAATCACCTAAAGAATATTAACAATATATTATATTCTTTAGGTGATATTATTCTCTACATTTATTTTTCAAATGGATAAATTATTCCCCATTGCTCTCTAACATTATTCATAATATTTGTAACATCATATGTTAATTCCATACTCTTAGACTCTTGATTATTCCTTATGCTATTTTCCATAAAAATAACCTCATAATCTAAAGCCTTTTCAACCTCTCCAACTTCTATAACCTCTACTTTTCCATCTAAATAATTTATAGTAGCCTTATTAGCTCTTGGGAAATCATCAATTGTTACAAATCCATTATCACAAGAAACAATTCCTCTCTTAGGCATCTTAGATCTAAATGCTAAGGAAATTACAGCCATTTCATCCTCTTTAGTCTTTAATATTATTCCTGATTGTTCGTCAACACCAGTATTAGCTTTTTTAACTGTAGTTAGTATTTCTACGGGCATACTAGATAAGAAATATCTAGCAAAGGATAATGCATAAGTTCCTATATCTAAAAGTGCTCCTCCAGCTAAATCAATATTAAAAAATCTGTTATTTTCATCATATTCTTTAAAACTTCCAAAAGAAACTTGAATCATATTAACTTTTCCCAATTTACCATTTTTAATTTTATTTAATACCTTTTCATATAATGGCATATGGAATATAGTCATTGCTTCTTCTAAAACTAAATTATTTTCTTTTGCTATTTTTAAAGCTTCATCTAATTCTTTCTTATTTACAGTTATTGCTTTCTCGCAAAGGACATGTTTATTATTATTTAAACTTTTTATCATATATTCATAATGATTACTATGAGGTGTTGCTATATATATAGCATCTATTTCCTCATCATTTATCATTTCCTCATAGCTTCCATAAGCTTTTTTTACATTGTTTTCACTAGCAAATTTTTCAGCTCTCTCTTTATTTCTAGATGCTACAGCATAAACCTCGCCATTAACTCTATTTAGAGCCTTTGCAAAATCTCCAGCTATGTTTCCTGGTCCTAATATTCCCCATTTAAGTTTTTTCATATTTTCAGCTCCCATCTTTAATGTAAACTATGTCATTTAAATTCATTTTAAACTAATAAACACTTTTAAGCAAAGCTTATTTTAAAACAGAGTCATAAAAAAAGTTGTATTGTTTTTTATTAACTCATCTTTTTCTAAAAGATAACTTTTAATAAGATATTCAATACAACTTTTATTTTTTATTTGACTATGTTCTAGCTAAAATCAACACTAATTTAAAACATTGCCTTTTATTTAATTATATTTTTTAAATTTCTTACAAATAAACTTTCATCTACATTTCTGCTTCTTGAACACACTATAGCAGCTTGTATCACTGTAATTAATATGGATGTATTTCTTCTATATGCAATGTATTTATATTCCCATTTATGACTAAATTTCTCCTTAAATCTTCTTAATCCTTTGAAAGAATAAAAAGCTTGTCCGTTTTCATAAACTTGAAGTGCTAATTTTTCATTCCAAAAAGCATATTTAGATAATCCAACATTAGCTAGTGGCGCCATTCCCATATTAAAGATTTCATATCCATTTTCTTTTCCATATTCAATTAAACTTATGAACATAAAATCCATAACTCCTCTTGGAGTATTATTGCTAAACCTCATTAAATCTACAGAGAAGCTTTCATCATCATACATATACATAATATTAGCGAAGGCTTTTATCTCTCCCTCTGCATCTTTTAAGATAGCTATAGGAGCTTTACTTAAATAGTCTTCATCAAAAAATCCAACTGAAAATCCTTTTTCTTTTCTTCCATCTAACCATTCATCTGATATATCTTTTAAAGAATCTAAGAACTCTCTTGAAAATGGTGGCTCAACCATATGGAAAGTATATCCTTCCTTAGTTACCTTACTTCTTGAAGTTTTTAAACTCTTCATCTTGTTTCCTACAACTTTAAATTCTTTTACATCTACCTTAGCTTCTTCTCCAATTTTCATAAAATCATATCCATTAGAGTGAAGATAACTTATCATTTCATCATTAACTTGATAAAATACTGGTGTATAACCATAGTTGTCAGCATATTCACAGAACTTTTCTATTTCTCTAAATAAATTTTCCGTATTTCCTACAGGATTTCCTAAAACAAAAAGCTTGTCTCCATATACCTCATACTGAATAAATAGATCTTTATCTTCATTTAAATAAATATATTTGTCCTTTAAAAATACTAAATGAGTTAGGGAATCTCCCTTATATTCTTCTATTATTCTTTCAACCTCTTCCTTACATTCATCAAATACTCTTACAGGAATTTTTCTTCTTACATTGAAGAAATAGATAGCAACATAAATTACTGTTACTAATACAAATGCTATAAAACCAAATTTATACGCCATTTTATAAGGCATTTTACGCAATATTCCAACATATTTAAGATGTCTTCCAAATCTAATTAAAATGAAGAAATAAACTGAAAAAGATGCCATTAATATTGCCGAATCTATTATAGTATTTTTACAACTCACAACGAAACTATCTCTATAAAACATTCTTCTACTTAAATATAATATATATGCCACAATCATTATAAAAACTAATTCATATGGATTTATTCCTCTTGTAAGTGATAGCGGTATTCCTAAAAGAAGTAGAATCATACTTGTTTTATATATACTTTTAGCTCTATACTTCATCATAAGAGCTGTAAGCATTATTAAGAATCCTAATACTACACTCATTCCCATGGAAAGTCCTAATACTTGTTTTCCTAAAAGTTCTTTTAATAATCTTATTTTAAATAAATATTGTGGTGCTATATTTGATAAAGTTATAACCGCTCCTGATATGAATACTAAAGCTACTACTACTTTATAAGCCACTTTAGAAACTATTTCATATGGTAAACCATTAAACTTTTCATTTATTTTGCTACCAAAATCATGTACAAAAAGTAGTACACCAATAACTGCTGGAACTATAAAGTAACTTATTCTATAAAGTATTATAACTAGTAATGTTTGTTCTATAGGAATTCCAACGCCTTCTAATCCATTCATAAATGTTAAATCGAAAGTACCAATTCCACCTGGAATCATACTAATTATACCTATAACAGCTGCTTCAATATATATTGGTAAGAAAGTATTAACACTTATTGATGCTCCTGTTATTCTTAAAGTAGCGTAAATTAAAATTATAGTTGTAAGCCACTCTAAGAAAGATATAAATATAGTACCTAATGTACTGAAAAATTCTAATCTATCCTTTGTCTTAACATATTTATAAGTTGAATAAATTATAAATACTGGTGCATATAAAGCTATTATTGCTATAGCATACTTTATTACCCCCAAATTATTCCAAGAATATACTTGCATTCCCATATATGCACAACAAACGATTGATAATCCTGTTAGATTTAAAGCTACTATTTTACCTATTTCTTTTAATAACTTCTTTTTGTCATCTACGTACTCCCCATAGAAATATTGTTTAAATGCTAATGATGTAGCACCTCCAAAGCCAAGTAAACTCGCTATTGAACTGGCTATCCATGAATATTTGTAAAGTCTACTATTTTTTAACCTTATCCCTACTTTTTTCTTTAAAATAAAATCATAAAAAGATAATGGAATATATGAAATAATACCTAAAGCTGCAATTATTAATAGATTTACAAAATCTAATTTATTTCTATACATAAAGAAATACTCAGTATTAAAATTTCTAAATACTGAAGTAAACTCTCTTACTATAAACAGTATAACTACCGAAACAAATGCTATTTTTAAAAATAATTTTAATTTATCTCCTATTTTTAACTTCACTTTTTATCCTCCCATTGTTCAAATTTCAATAATATTATATATTCATAACGTAATTGTAAGCCATTGATTAATATTTCATTTACATTACAATTATGTAAGGATTCTATCTTAGAATAAAAAGGAAATCAATATAGAAAAGGTTACAATAACCGTATTTAACCTAATTATATGTAAAATTTAATGTAAATTTAAGAAAAGAAAAATAATTTAATTTTTGGTTTATCAAAAAACTTATTTGATTATTTATCATATATTTCACTTCTCTTGATATTTAAATATAACTCTTTTTTTCATTTCATCACCTCATTTATATATTTATCTAAAATGTATAAATATACTTAAATATTAATTTAAAAAAGCCATTATATTTAAAATATACAATGACTTTTTAAATTCTATTTACTTTTATTCTTTATTATTGTTTTAAAATTCATACCAAAATCATGAACATATAAAATTAAACCTATGACTGCTGGTAATATAAAATAACTTATTCTATAAAGTATTATTACTAAGAACGTTTGCTCTATTGGAATTCCTAATGCCTTAAATCCATTTATAAAGGTTAAATCAAAAGTTCCTAGTCCTCCTGGAACCATACTTGCTATCCCAATTGCTGTAGCTCTTATATAAACATAAAAATATTCAGCTATATTTATATGAGCACCTGTAATAAAAAGTATTAAATATATAAGTAGCATGTTTCCAATCCACTCTATAAAAGATATACCTATTACCCTTAAAACAAATCCCTCTTCTTCTTTTTTCTTTTTATATTTATATAATGAATTTATAACAACTAATGGTGTATATGTAGCAATTGCAAAAACTATATACTTTATAATTCCTAAATCTTTTAAATCTTTAAACTCTAGAAAAACATAAATTATACATAATATTGATAAACCACTTAAATTTAAAAATATTATCTTACCTATTTCTTTTAAAAGTTTCTTTTTATCTTTAACATGATTCCCATAAAAATATTGTTTAAAAGCTAATGAAGTTGCTCCACCAAACCCAAGTAAACTTGCTATTGAACTTGCTATCCAAGAATACTTATATAACTTTTTATTATTCATATCTATACCAACATTCTTTTTAAGAATAAAATCATAAAAAGATAAAGGCATATATGCTACAATACCAGCAATACCAATTAAAAATAGTTGTAGAAAATGCAATCTATCTCTATACATATTAAAATACTTAATATTAAATTCCTTAAACATATTTTTAAAACCAAATACTACTAAGACTAGTATTACTGTTATAAAACTTAATTTCAAGAAAAGCTTAATTCTATTATTTAATTTAATTTTCAAACCCTTTCTCTCCTTTTGCCTTTGTTAACATTTCATTAATATTATTTTACATTAAATTAAATAAAATTCAAAATATAATTTATATTTTTTAAGACATATAAAGCCTTTCTTTTTGTATACATATAAGAGTATTTGTATACATATAAGAGTATTTTTATACATATTTCTTATGTTTTACTTATTTTTTACGCATAATAATTGCATAATTATACTTTTAGTTGTATAATGCTATTATATTCTATTTATAACAAGGGGGCAATTTATTATGAAAAAATATAAAAAAGTAGTCTTAGCATATTCAGGAGGACTTGATACTTCTATTATCATACCGTGGTTAAAAGAAACTTATGGCTGTCAAGAAGTTATTGCAGTTGTTGGAAATGTGGGGCAAGAAGATGAACTTTACGAACTAGAGGAAAAAGCTGTAAATACTGGGGCGTCAAAAATATATATTGAAAATTTAAAAGAGGAATTTGTAAATGAATTTATATTTCCAACTATTCAAGCTGGGGCAACTTATGAAGGAAAATATTTACTTGGAACAGCATTTGCAAGACCTATCATCGCAAAGAGAATAGTTGAAATAGCAAAAAAAGAAGAAGCTGATGCTATTTGTCACGGCTGTACTGGTAAGGGAAATGATCAAGTAAGATTTGAACTTGCAATAAAAGCTTTTGCACCTGATATGCCAGTTATAGCACCATGGAGAATATGGGATATAAAATCTCGTGAAGAAGAGATAGAATATGCAATTAAGAAAAATATTCCTATAAATATAACTTACGAAACTAATTACAGTAAAGATAAAAATCTTTGGCACTTAAGTCATGAAGGTTTAGATTTAGAAGATCCATCAAATGAACCAGATTATAAGAAAATACTAGAACTTTCAAAGACATTAGAAGATGCACCAGATGAACCAACGTATATAACTATTAGTTTTGAAAAAGGTATTCCTCTAAAACTTAATGGTGAAAATTTAGATGGTGTTGGAATTATAAAAAAATTAAATAAGCTTGGTGGAGAAAATGCAATTGGAATAATTGATATGGTTGAAAATCGTTTAGTTGGTATGAAATCAAGAGGTGTATATGAAACTCCTGGTGGAACAATATTAAACTTTGCTCATAAGGAACTTGAATCAATTTGTCTAGATAAAGAAACTTCTCATTATAAAGAAATGGTTGCCTTAAAATTTGCTGATATTGTATATAATGGTCAATGGTACACTCCACTTAGAGAAGCTCTTTCAGCATTTGTTTCAAAAACACAAGAAAATGTAACTGGTGAAATAAAACTTAAATTATACAAAGGAAATATAGTTAACGCAGGAATTACATCACCTTATTCATTATATAGTGAAGAATTTGCAACCTTTGGCGAAGATTCTGTATATAATCAAAATGACTCTACTGGATTCATTAACTTATTTGGGTTACCTATAACAGTAAAAGCTAAACTTGATGAAACGTTAAAAGATATTTAAGGAGTTGATCATATGAAACTTTGGGGAGGAAGATTTAAATCAGGAACAAATACATTAGTAAATGATTTTAATTCATCAATAAGAATTGATAGTAGAATGTTTAAAGAAGATATTTTAGGAAGCTTAGCTCATGTTAAAATGCTAAGAAAGCAAGAGATAATTCCTGAAGATGCCTATAATAAAATCGAATCGGGATTAAATGATATTTTAATAAAATTAGAAAATAATCTTATAGAAATTGATGAGAACTCTGAAGATATCCATAGCTTTATAGAAGGTCTATTAACTTATTATATAGGACCATACGGCAAAATGCTTCATACTGGACGAAGCAGAAATGATCAAGTAACTCTTGATTTAAAACTTTATTTAAAAGGATATGTACCACTACTTATAAGAGATATTATTGATTTTTTAGAAGTACTTTATAAAAAATCTGAAGAAAATATAGATACCATAATGCCAGGATATACTCATATGCAAAAAGCTCAACCAATTACTTTTTCTCATCATCTCTTAGCTTATTGTGAAATGTTTAAACGTGATGTATCTAGACTTAAAGACTTTCTAATTAGATTAGATGAAATGCCACTTGGAAGTGGTGCTTTAGCTACATCGACTTATCCTATTGATAGAGATTTTGTAGCTAAAGAACTTGATTTTTCAAAAATAACTTTAAATAGTTTAGATTCAGTATCTGATAGAGATTATGTTATAGAAGTTTTGTCTACTCTATCAATTATAATGATGCATCTTTCTAGGTTTTCAGAAGAAGTTATTATTTGGTGTACAAATGAATTTAATTTTGTAGAATTGTCTGATGAATATAGTACTGGAAGTAGTATAATGCCTCAAAAGAAAAATCCTGATGTTGCAGAGCTTGTTCGTGGTAAAACTGGAAGGGTATATGGAGATTTAATTGCTTTACTTACAGTAATGAAGGGATTACCTTTAGCCTATAATAAAGATATGCAAGAGGATAAAGAAGCATTATTTGATGCATTAGATACAGTAAAACTATCACTTCAAACATTTTCTGGTATGATAGATACTATAAAAATAAATAAGGATATTATGAAAGATGGAGCTTCCAAAGGTTTTACTAATGCAACAGATCTTGCTGATTATCTTGTCAAAAAAGGAATTCCATTTAGAGATGCTCATGGAATTGTTGGAGAAACTGTTCTTTACTGCATAAAAGAAAATAAAGGAATTTCTGATCTTTCTTTACTAGAACTTAAAAGATTTTCTAATATCTTTGAAGAAGATGTTTATGAAGCTATTGATTTTTTTACTTGTGTCAATGAGAGAAAAGTTATTGGAGGACCGGCTAGAGAATCTATAGAGCTTCAGTTAAAATATCTTAAACAATTTATTGAAACTAACAAATAAAAAATTATAATTTAGATGGGCCGTACCAAAACTTAATAATAAAACTTATAAATATATTACTAGAATTACTGAATTTCACTAATAATTTATAAGTTTTATTCAGTTATTTTGATACAGCGCCTTCTTTTTTTATTAATTATAATAATACCTTTTTTAAACTCATATAAATATAACTCTAAACTTTCATCGTTTCATTAAAATCGTTTACACCTTTAAAAAAATCTTCTATATCTAAAAATACATCTTTTAATCTCCCTGAATTTATTACAGTATATTTTGATGCTTCTTTGTTTCTTAAAAGAGAATTATTAGGCAACTCTATGACATATTTATTTTCATCAATACTATTATTATTTATAACAATTACATCCTTGTTTTCTAAAAAAATATATAATTTTCTATTGCTATCATTTATAGGATTGTAATCTGTATTATCCTTTATACTTTCTTCATTTAAAACATTTGTTATTTCTTCAATACTTTTTTTCTCCAAATCATTAGGTATTGTATAATAATTTTCATATCTTTCTTCACTTATATAATATTTCATCGAAACCACTTCATGCTCTCTAATCTCAAAGGAAGTTAATTTAGTAATAAAGCCGACCATAATTATTCCCACAATAAAAACTACTACTACTATAGGAATTAAAATTCTCTTTCTCATAAAAATCCCTCCTATTTTTTTTATTCATACAGTAGTGATATTACAATATTTTTCAATATTTTTAAAGTTATACTGCATAACTGGTCTTTTTTCGTGCATAACTGGTCTTATTTTGTAAATAATATCCAGATAAAATTTTCTATTTTCTACCCTAAAATGATATTTTTATAAAAAATAAAAGATATATTTAAATATATCTTTTATTTCTCTTACTATTATTTAAGTAATCCACTAAAGTTATTTTACTTAAATCATTTACTTGCATATTATTTAAATGTAAATATATATAATTTAAAATATCAATTTGTTCTGATACAGAAAATATATTACCATACTTATTTTCAAAATTAATATATATAATTTCATCTATCTTTTCTTTATACTTTAAAACTAAATTTTCAAGATTTTTAACATACTCTTCTTTTATAAAATCTAGTGCATATAAAAGTTCTATTTCTATCTTATTCTTTATACTTTCAGATCCTATGAATTTTTCTAAGTCAATTAAAATTCTACTCTTTAAAAACCCTTTATTATAAAAATCTATTAATTTAAAGAAACGCTTATTTAATGAACTATAATCAACCTTTTGTGATTCATAAAGCTTATGTTCTTCCATGCTTATTCCTAGATTATTTTGTATATCAAGAAAGTTTTGAAAAATCTTTTTTTCACCCTTTAAATATATACTGAATATTTCCTCATTTAATATATTTAATTCTAAAACTTCATTTTTTATTATATCTATAACATTTAGATTAACGTCTTCATGTGAAATTAATTTTATTTCATTTAATATAGATTTACTATCTAGATTTATTTTCTCTTTTAGTCTTTCTGTAGAATTATTTAAAAATTTCTTTAGTTCTATTAAAAACTCTTTTTCTATTTCTTTACCTTTAACCCCAAAACTAATCCTTAATTCATTATGGTATGAATATGCACCATTTAAAGCTTCTTTATATTCATTGATGTTTGGTAATACCTCATATTTTAAGTTTAATAAAAATTCCTCTATAATTTCTTCTTCTGATAACTCAATACTCTTATCATTTAAATCTTCAATTTTAATATTTATAATATTTAATTCTTTTCTAACAGACTTCAAAAATGAATCTACTTCATTTTTATTTTCACAATCATTTTTTGTAATCTTTTCTAAATTATCTAAGCTTTCCTTTAATAATTCTAAATAACTCTTTAATTTTAAGCACATCATATCTAACTTGTTTTCTTTTTCATATTTCTTTATACTACTATATAGTTTTAAAAACTTTTTCTCTAAATCTGATGGGATCTTATTTTCTATAATATTATCACTACTTTTTAATTCATACTCTTTAACCAGCATAATTTTTCTCCTAAAATAACACAGCTAAAACACCTACAATAGCTACAATTGAAACTAAAAAATAATATTTTTTTTCAAACTCACTTTTCAACTCATCATTAAAATATGGTTCAGTTATCTCTTTATTATTACTAGCCATTTTCTTATCTATATTATTAATTTTATCTCCAAGCCTTCTAGTCGCATCAATAGCATCAGCATTATATTTTGCTATTGTGCTATTTAATAACTCCATAGAGTTGTCCATATTAGTGTTTCCTTCTTCCAATAAGTCCTTTAATTCATCAAAATCCAATTTAGCTTTATGTTCTAATCTCTCAAAACTATTTTCTATATGCTCTCTAAATTGTAACAAGGAGTTTTCTAAATCTCCTTTACTAATCTTCAATCTGTTCTCTAATTTATTAACGCAATTCATCATTTTTAAACATTCGCCTTTTAGCATTTTATCAATTTCTTCTATTTTCTCTATATGCTCCTTGGCTATATTATTGCTTAAATTTACACTTTTAGTTAAATCTTCAGCTATTTCTTTTAAATTATCTATATTGTGCATTCCCTCTTCTTGAGATAATTCACATATATTTTTATTTATAATACTAATTTGTCTATTTAAGGCCTCAATTTCATTAAATGTTTCCTTAGCTTTCTCTTGAAGAACATATATATTGGCTCTAGATTTAGTAGATAGTTCTTCTATATTATTTAAAAATTTATTAGCTTTATTCTCAAATGTTTTTTCTCCCTGTTCAATACCTAGATTAAAATCCGATATAGCATCATCTAGTATTACTTTTAAATTATTTTGTAAACTTATTAAATTGTTTCTATTTATCGTAGCAGTTTTTTCTGAAGTACTTGCAAGAGTCTTTATTAAATTTTCTTCTGTAAGCTTCAAATCTCTATAAATAGATTTATCAAAGACGGATTTACTTATTTCTGAAACTAATTCATTAAACTCATCTATTAAATTATCCTCATTTAAATTATCCTCATTTAAATTATCCTCATTTCTATTTTCCATAACTTCCTCCTAACCCACTACCTAGATGCTTTTATGCACCATAAAAATTCATTTACTACTAAATATCCCTAATAAAAGCCATAAAATTTAACTCTTCTTTACAATAATTATACTTTATTTTCCATATATGTAAATAAGCTCTGCTCACTGTTTTAAATAATTTAATTTTTACAAAAAAAATAAACCAGTAGATTAAATTCTACCGGTCTATCTTTTCTTTAATTATTATCCATTATTTTAGCTAAAAGACTTAATATTTCAGTATATAACCATATTAAAGTTACCATTAAGCCAAAAGCTCCGTACCACTCCATATATTTAGGATATCCATATTGTTCAGCTTTTAATATGAAATCATAATCCATTATTAAACTTGCTGTAGCCACTACTACAACAAACAAACTAAATCCAATACCAATTATTCCTGAACCATATATAGGTAACATTATTCCAAAGAAGCTAAGTATCATTCCTAATAAGTAAATAGCTGCAATTGATATTATTGCTATGAAAACTCCTTTTCTTATTCTTCCTGCTACCTCTGGTGTTCTTCTATATATAAGAACTGTTGCTACTAAGCATATTATTGTTAAAAGTATAGCTGGAAATACAATTCCAGGAAACATACTTTCAAAGTATCTAGATATAGAACCTAAAAGAACCCCTTCAAAGGCAGCATAGAAAACTGCTGTGTATTGTGCAATTTTTGGTATAAATGATGTTAATAATCCTAAAATTAAGGCACCTATCATTGATACTACTAAAGCACTTCTATAATTTACATCAGGATTTTGAAAAGCTATCCAACTATAAACAAAAGCAACTCCTAAGATTGCTGTCATTATTAATATCTTAACTATAGTCCCTCTTACTGTCATGGTAGTTCCATCACTAACAGCCTTTTCAAAGCCAACTGCTAATGCAGGATTTGTTTCTTTTCTCATATTCTTACCTCCTTATATAAGTATAATTTATTTACTATAGTTTAAATTATATAGTCAAAGTATGTCAAATTTGTTTCATTTTATACTTTAGATATATAAATCTTATGTATTATTTCATTAAAACCAACTTATAATTATTAAACTTAAAAATATAAAGACTGCATTAAAAGTAAATAGAAAATATAAATATAATATTTATATATATTCATATCCCATTTTATATTTTAATACAGCCTTTCTTTAGTCTTCCTCTGAATCAACCCACTCATTCAAGCAATAATTCCCAAAGGTTTCTTTTATTATATTATTACTATTGCATCTAGGACACTTTTTATTATTTTTTAAAAATAAAATTCTCTTAAGTAGTCCTATATTAAATTCATTACCACAATCTATACAGATAAATCCATAAGTGCATACTATCCAAAGTCTATATAAAAAAATTTCTAAAACTACATATGTTAAAAAAAGTATTCCACCACTTAAATTCATTGGTTTTAATATATACGCAATTACAGCTGTTGAAATCAATATAATACTAAAAATTATTACACTAATTTTATTTTTTTTAGATTTCATATGAAATTGCTCCTTAATATTATTTAAATGACTTTATTATTTTTCACTCCTTAAATAATAATCTATTGACTTAGCAGCTTTTTTGCCTGCTCCCATAGCAAGTATAACTGTAGCAGCTCCTGTCACAGCATCTCCCCCAGCATAAACTCCCTTTAGAGAAGTCTTTAAACTTTCTTCTTCAACAACAAGACATCCTCTCTTATTAACCTCTAGTCCTTTTGTTGTTGATGATATTAATGGATTAGGTGAGGTTCCTAAAGACATTATTACGCTATCTACTTCCATAATAAACTCTGACCCGTCAATTTCTATTGGCTTTCTTCTACCTGATGAATCAGCTTCTCCAAGTTCCATCCTTATACATTTTATTCCATTAACCCATCCTTTTTCATCAGTTAATATTTCAGTAGGGTTAGTTAAAATATCTAAAACAACTCCTTCTTGCTTAGCATGATGTACCTCTTCTAATCTAGCTGGTAATTCCTTTTCACTTCTTCTGTAAATTATATGAGTTTCTGCTCCTAATCTTAAGGCTGTTCTTGCTGCATCCATAGCAACATTTCCTCCACCAACTACAGCAACCTTATCTCCTAAGTTTAAAGGAGTGTTGCATTCTCCTTGAAAAGCCTTCATAAGATTTACTCTAGTTAATACTTCATTGGCTGAAAAAACTCCATTAGCAGTTTCGCCTGGAATTCCCATAAACTTAGGAAGTCCTGCCCCTGATCCTATAAAAACTGCTTTAAAGCCTTCATTTTCTATTAATTCATTAATATCAACAGTCTTTCCAACAACAACATTGTTTTCTATTTTAACGCCTAATTTTTTTATTTGTTCTATCTCATACTTAACCACCTTTTCCTTAGGTAGTCTAAATTCAGGAATTCCATAAACTAAAACTCCACCAGCCTCATGTAATGCTTCAAAAATAGTTACATCATAACCCAATTTAGCCAATTCTCCTGCACAGGTTAACCCTGCTGGCCCACTTCCAATTACAGCAACCTTTTCTAAAATCTCTCCATTACCTTTTAAAGTGCTTATTGAATTTTTCTTAGCCCAATCTGCTATAAATCGTTCTAATTGCCCTATGGATACTGCTTCTCCTTTTATTCCCAAAACACATTTTCCTTCACATTGAACTTCTTGTGGACAAACTCTTCCACATACTGCTGGTAGAGAATTATATTTTGATAATTCCTCAAAAGATGATGAAAAGTCTCCTTTTTTTATAAAAGATATAAAACCAGGTATATTTACAGAAACAGGACATCCTTCCATACACTTAGGATTTTTACACCCTAAACACCTTTTTGCCTCTTCAATAGCGTCTTCTTTCTTATATCCTAAAGAAACCTCATTGAAGTTATTTACTCTTTCTAAAGGATCTTGCTCTTTTGCTTTAACTCTTTTCTTTTTTAAATTACTCATTTTTTAAATCACCTCTACATCCACATCCACCATGACTGTGTGTTTTTCCCTCTTTAAGCTTTAAAAAAGCTCTTCCTTCCTCAGTTTTATACATAGCTTGTCTTCTAATTGATTCATCAAAATCTACTAAATGCCCATCAAACTCTGGTCCATCAACACAAGCAAACTTAACTTCTCCTCCTACTGTAACCCTACATGCTCCACACATTCCTGTTCCATCAACCATTATAGGATTTAAACTTACTATAGTAGGAATATTTAACTCCTTTGTAAGACTACACATAAACTTCATCATTACCATAGGCCCAATTACAATTGCCTTATCATATTTTAATCCCTTATTTTTAACTAAATCATTCAATAGTTCAGTTACTTTACCTTTAAATCCATAACTTCCATCATCCGTTGCTATATATAAGTTTTCTGAAACTTCCTTAAGCTCCTTTTCAAATATTAATAACTCCTTATTTCTAGCTCCTACTATAACATCTGCATTAATCCCATTATTATGAAGCCATTTTACTTGAGGATATATAGGTGCTGCTCCTACTCCTCCAGCTACAAAGAGTATTTTTTTATTTTTTAACTTTTCAATATTCTCATGTATAAACTCACTTTCTTTTCCTAAGGGACCAACAAAATCATTTATATAGTCTCCTTTATTGTATTTCCCAAGCTCTACCGTAGTTGCTCCAAGACTTTGAACAACAATAGTTACACTTTTATCCTTAGCATTATAATCAGCTATTGTTAAAGGAATTCTCTCTCCCTTTTCATTAGTTCTAAGTATAATGAATTGACCAGGCTTAGCTTTATTAGCTACTCTTGGCGCTTCAACCTTCATTAAATAAACTGATTCATTTAAATATTTTTTCTCTAAAATCTTAAACATAGATCTAAACTCTCCTAAATTTTATTTATAGCTTTATTTTATAAATAAGCTCTTGTTTTAGGTGAATGTTGATTTTGGGCTAGCCCTTCAGACCATGTTAATGAACAGTTATAGCTAAAAATCAACACTAGTCTAAAACATGAACTATAAATAAAAAACCTCTAAATTTATCTTTAGAGGTTTCTCTTTTATCTTAAAGCTTATTTTAAATTAGCTTTATAAATTATAAAGCCATGAATTTTTTATAAGATAAACTTCATTAAAGTTTAACTGATAAATTATATAAATATGAAGTTAGTCTCACTTTATATTTATACTTTAAAAGTCAACATTATTACCATAATACGTACAAGTATAAAGTTTTTCCATAGTTTCATCATTTATTTCTCTTGGATTGGAACCTGTGCATGGATCTAATACTGCATTATGGGCTATAAATTTAAGATTATCCTTAAACTCAGTTTCATCTACTCCATATTCTTTCATAGAACATGGTATATTTAATTCTTTATTTAATTTATTTATTAACTCTATAAGAGCATCGGTTAATTCACAGTCATTTTCTCCTTTTAATCCAATATGTCTAGCTATATCACCATATCTATTTTCACAAGCTTTTCTATTATATTTAATTACATATGGTAAGAAAATAGCATTGGCACAACCATGAGGTATATGGAATACAGCTCCTACTTTATGAGCCATAGAATGCACTATACCTAAAAGAGCATTTGAGAAAGCCATTCCTGCTAGACATTGAGCCTCATGCATTTCGCCTCTTGCTTTCATATCTCCCTTAAAGGAGTTTACTAAATGAGTATTCACCATTTCTATTGCTTTTAAAGCTAATGGATCTGTGAAATTAGAGCTTTGACTTGCTGTATAAGCTTCAATAGCATGAGTTAACGCATCCATTCCTGTGTGAGCTACTAACTTTTCTGGCATAGTTTCAGCTAAACTTGGATCTACAATAGCTATATCTGGTGTGATTTCAAAATCAGCTAATGGATACTTAATCTTAGCTTTGTAATCAGTTATTACTGAAAAAGCAGTAACTTCAGTAGCAGTTCCAGATGTTGATGGAATAGCTATGAATTTTGCTTTTTTTCTGAGCTTAGGTAATCCAAAAGGAACAATAGCTTCTTCAAAGGTAAAATCAGGATATTCATAAAAAATCCACATAGCCTTTGCTGCATCAATAGGTGATCCTCCTCCTATTGAAACTATCCAATCTGGTCCAAAAGCTTCCATTTCTTTAGCACCCTTCATAACTGTTTCAACTGAAGGATCTGGTTCTACTCCTTCAAATACCTTTGTTTCTATTCCAGCTTCCCTTAAATATCCTTCAACCTTATCTAAGAAGCCAAATCTTTTCATTGAACCTCCGCCAATAACAATAAAAGCTTTTTTTCCTTCTAAAGTTTTTAGTATTTCTAAAGAATCTTTTCCATGATATAAATCTCTTGGTAAAGTAAATCTTGCCATGCTAATGCCTCCTAACATAATAGTAACATTGTATATTTTTTCAAATAAAATAGGTTTTATACCTAGTATAAAACCTACTTTACATTTTATTTCTTATAATTAAATTTTATTCCTAAATTCTATTTATTTTCTTTCTTCCACTGATCTAATTGACTTTGCATTTCTGTTTTAACCTTTTCTAATCCACAGTCATATAACTTTTTGTTTAATCTTTCTAAACCATCAACTGCATCTATAGAACCAGAGAATAATAATCTTTCAAACTCTTTAAGTGCGTTATTTATAGCAGTTATTTCTGATGTAACTGGTTCTGTATTAAACTTAAATCCTAATACAGGTGAAGATTTAGATGCATCATTAAACTCTTCAAAAGCTTGCCATTTATCTTTTGGGTCACTATCTAAAACATAAGTATCAAATAGATTTCCATATGCCCAACTTGTTACATTATAATTTTCTTGACCTTCAGGAGTTCTCTTTATTTGATTATCACTAACTTTTTCATAGTGAGTTCCCTCTAATCCAAACATTAACATATTTCTTAATGTAGAATCAGTATTTATTAAATTAATAAGCTCCATAGCCTTTTCTGGATTCTTAGATGTTGCTGATATAGCTGTCATTGCTCCTGTTGTTGAGTTATTTGATACAAAAGGATCTATTATAGATGTTGAAACAACCTCATAACCTGCGTTTTTACTCCATATGTTATCTGCATAAGGCTGACCATCAGATTTCGATACGAATCTCTTAATTTCTTTTTCCATATTTTTAACTGCAGCATCTTGATTTATATATCCTTTTTCATAATACTCTCTAAGCTTTATAATCATTGCTTTCATTTCTTCAGTTTCATATATATTTTGAACTGTTAAAGTTTCATCATCTAAGAAAACACCTAAGGGTCTTAGAAGATCATCAAAATTAATTGGTAGAGTATCTCCCTGAGTATAGAATGGTACTACATCAGGTTCATTTTCTTTTATAATCTTAAGCCATGGCTCTAAGTCCTCTACTGTATGAATGTCTTCATAAGGTATGTTATATTTATCTACATATTCCTTAGTAAATACCCACATAGGAGCTATTCCTATTTCCTTTTGGTTCGGAACGGCATAAATCTTTCCATCAATTTCAGCCCCCTTCCAAAGTCTTTCATCAATAACATCCTTAAGTTCTGCCCCATGAGAATCTATAAGATCATTTAATTCCATAAATGCACCTTTTCTAGCATTTTCCAAATATGGATTTGCCCATGAACATGTAAATATTAAATCAAATTCTTCTCCTGAATTTGATAAAACATTGGTTTTTTGAGTATAATCACCAAAGTCTATAGATTTAATATCAACAGTTGCATTTATTTTGTCCTTTATATATTTATTTACTTCCTCTTCAACTAAATCACCATCTTTAGGATTTGCTCCTATAACGTACCAAACCAAATTAACTGGTTTATCTCCGTCAGCTGAATTTGAAATTCCTCCGGATCCTCCACATCCAGTTAGTACAACTGAAGTTGTAACCATGGCTCCTAACATTATTGCTAGTAATTTTTTTCTTTTAAGCATTTTTATTTCCCCCTTAAATGATATTTAAATCACATCATTATATATGTTTATTTTTTTACATGATATAACATATTCCACAGAATTTAATAAAACGTTTACAACAATAGTTTTTAGTTAATAAAAGGGGACTTATTAGTCCCCCTTTCTAAATTCTATTTATTTTCTTTTTTCCATTCATCTAATTGTTTTTGCATTTCAACTTTTATATCTTCTAATCCAGCATCATATAATTTCTTGTTTAACTTTTCTAATGATTCTTCAGTATTTACTGAACCAGTATATAACGGTCTTATAAACTCACTTAATACATTGTTTACAGCTGATATTTGCGTTACAACTGGCTCTGTATTAAACTTAAATCCTAAGATAGTTGATGTCTCAGCATTTTTGTTAAATTCTTCAAAAGCATCCCACTTATCCTTAGGGTCGGCATCTAAAACATAAGTATCAAATAGGTTACCATATGCCCAACTTGTTACATTGTATGGTCCATTTGGATCCCTCTTTATTTGGTTATCACTAACTTTTTCATAGTGAGTTCCCTCTAATCCAAACATTAACATATTTCTTAATGTAGAATCAGTATTTACTAAGTTAATAAGCTCCATAGCCTTTTCTGGATTCTTAGATGTTGCTGATATAGCTGTCATTGCCCCTGTTGTTGAATTATTTGTAACGTATGAAGGTATTATTGATGAAGTTACAACTGGACGTCCTAAAGATTGTCCCCATCCATTTTCAGCATATGGTTGTCCATCTGCCTTCCATACAAATCTCTTAACTTCACTTTGCATATTATTTACTGCTGCATCTTGATTTATATATCCCTTTTCATAAAATTCTCTTAATTTACTTAAAAGATACTTTAATTCTTCAGTTTCATATAAATTTTTAACTGTTAAACTTTCATCATCATAGAATATTCCTAAAGGTGACATTATATCTTCAACGCCCTCTAATGGAATTCCATCTCCTTGAGTATAGAATGGAACAAAATCTGGTTCCTTTTCTTTTATAAGTTGAAGCCATGGCTCTAAATCATCTACAGAGTGAATATCCTCATATGGAACATCATATTTTTCAACAAGCTCTTTATCAAATACCCACATAGGTGCTGCTGCTATCTCCTTTTGATTTGGCACTGCATATATACCTCCATCAACCTCTGCTCCCTTCCAAAGCCTTTCATCTATAACGCCTTTAAGCTCAGCTCCTTCTTTATCTATAAGATCATTTAATTCTAAGAAAGCTCCCTTTCTAGCATTATCTAAATATGGGAAAGCCCATGAACATGTAAATGCTAAGTCATATTCCTCTCCTGAGTTAGCTAAAACATTCATTTTTTGAGTGTAATCTCCAAAAGAAATATGTTTAATATCAACTGTAGCATTTATCTTGTCCTTTATATATTTATTGACTTCTTCTTCTACCACTTCATTATCAGCTGGTGCATCCCCTATTACATACCATACTAAATTCACTGGTTTCTCTCCTTCTCCACCTGATGAAGCGCTTCCACCTGAGCCACATCCAGTTAAAAGAGCAGATGTTCCAATCATTCCTCCTAATATTAATGCTATTATTTTTTTGTGTTTAAGCATTTTTATTTTCCCCCTTAAGTAAAACTATTAATTTCTTGTAATATATATTTATTATGTAAACCAAATTATTATTCTTATTTCATTAACATTTAATAAAACGTTTACTTAAAATAAATAAAGGTGATTACCAATAGATATTTAAAATAAAAAATAGCTAATTTAAAAATTAGCTATTTTATAATAATTAGATTACATAGAATTATAAAATCACATGAAAGACTCTTCTATTTTCTTTGAAAGTTCAAATTTACTAAATTCCCTATTCCCTAATATATTAACAACAATATCTTTGTCTGGATATATTGCAGACATAAAGGTAACACCAGGATCTGAACCTGTCAAATAATATTTATATATACCACCTTCTCTCTTTATAATCCAAATACCATACCCATAATAAACATCATAATTTACATATACATGAGGAGTTAACAGCTTCTTTGTTATATCTTCATTTAAAATTTCAAAGTTAATTAACCCTCTCCATAACTTGTCCATATCCTCTTCTGTTACAAAAACTCCACCATCACCGCCACCTACAACAGGTAGGGAATATATATTGCTCTTTAATTGTCCATTTTTTGTTTCTTCATATCCATAAGCACAATTTTCAGGAAGCATATCCATAGCAAAGTATCCTGAATCTTTCATATTTAAAACATCAAATATATTTGCTTGTACAAAATCCTTAAAACCTTGGTCACTCACTTTTTCAACTATTAAAGATAAAATAACAAAACCAGAATTATTATAAGAAAATTTATCTCCTGGTTTGAATTTCATTTTTCCTTTTTTTAAAAGAGGTAGAAAATCCTTTGGTTCTCTTAAAAGATACATTGGTATATCTCTCCAAAGTTCGCTAAAATCGTTCATTTCATCCTCATCAAAGTAATCAGGAATCCCTGAAGTATGTGTTAAAAGTTGTTCTATTGTTATAGAATCATCATAATTTTGAAAATCAATATAATTTTTTATTAAAGAATCAAATTTAAGTTTTCCTTCTTCAACTAACTTACATATAGCTATAGCAGTAAATATTTTTGCTCCTGAAGCAACTCCAAATCTTGTTTCTAGATTATTTTCTCTCTTATTGGGAATATCTGCATATCCACATGTTTTACTAAATATCAATCCATCTTTATCTCTTAAAGTAAGCACTCCCGAAAAGTTTTTTATTTCTTTAATACTATCATTTATTTTATCATAAACGCTCATTTTATCACTCCTCTAATAGTTTCATTCCCATAAAAATCTTCTAAATATATTTTTATTTGTATATCTCTATTTCATTATACCTTTTTCTAGAATTTCCCTATTTAGGTATAATTATAACACTTAAATTTATTTTTAAGATAAATTTAAATTCAAGTCATATATTAATACTATCTTTTAATGGTAAAATATAAATATTAATTAAAAGGAGAAATAGTAATGAGAAATGATTATATATTAGATTTAGCTGAATCCTTAGGAAAAAAATTAGGAAAACTTGTTCATGATGCAAAAGAAGATTCAGAGCCAATTGCAATAGAAAACTTAACAGATAAAGATATATTAACTCTAAACTTAAAAAAGATGATTTCAAAAGGTGAGTATAATGAAGCTGAAAATTTATTATTTTCTTACTTAAATACTAAAAACACTTATAATTTAGAAGATCTTATTATTGTAGCAAATTGGTTTTATAATGAACTTTCTCTTAAAAGTGATGAGAATTTAAACCTTCATAATTTTAGTAGGGCTGAAATTTATCAAGGTCTTGAAGACTTTAAAAATCTTATAGTATAAGTTCATTTTATTAATTTATTTTTGTAACTATTTCTTTTTATTTAAGACATTATTACGTAACTTATAAATGCTAAATTAATATTATTATTTATATAATAGTTTTAACTCCTTATACCCTTAAGTTTACGTATATAAATTATCCAGTATTAAAGATTTTAATACTGGATAATTTAATTTTATGATTTATTTAAAGAATTTAAAATCAAATATTTTTATACCACTTTAAATTTTTTTGATAATTTATAGTTATTAATTAATATAACAAAAGAGATGAAGGTTAAAAACTTCATCTCTTTATTTGATACCAGTAAGATTTATTATCTTCCTGACAATAGATAGGCTTATTATTTTTTATATTTAAGAAATTATTTTAAAAGTAATTTTGCTTTTTATTTTGTTTATTTGTTTTTATCTTGTTTAATTAGTTTAATTTTGTTTACACTTAATTTTGCTTTTTAATTTAGAATATTTATTTATATTTTATCTTTGAATTTAGAATACTTGTAATTCTTTTTATTAATTTTTATATTTTTTGTTCAATTTATCATAGTAATTTTTCATTTGGTTAAACTTGTTTATTTTTTGTATTTTTTCTTTAGAATAAATTGTTTATATTTGATTTTTAATTTATATTAATTTTTTTTATTTGACATTTATGTTAGCTTTATATTCACGCTCTTTCCAGTTAAGTCTTGTAGCAACCTTAGCTTCTTTGTTTAACTGAACTCCATCTAGCATGATTTCTTTAAACTTATTATATCCTGCCATGTCCATTAAGTGGCCACCATGAAGGTATCTTGGTGAGCCTTGCAGAACATGTTTAGAGAATTTTTCCCAGTTCTTTATTACTTCATACAATACTTCTTCTGTAATATAATCTAAGAATACTTCTCCAAGTCTAGGAGTCTTTTTACTTGTTCTTCCTCCTATTAAAACTCTATAATAAGTTTCTTTTGAACGAGTAAAGGCTCTTGTTGGACATGCTTCTACACACTCTCCACATCCTATACAAAGTTCTTCATTTCTTATTACTTTTCCATTCACTTCTTGAATAGCTGAAGTTGAATGAGCTGCACAGGCTCTTGCACATGCTCCACATCCTACGCATCTATCATAATCATACTCTGGAATAGTAACTCCTATTATTCCAAAATCTGTCATATGAGCTTTTATGCAATCATTTGGACATCCAGCTATACATATTTTAATATGATAATTACTTGGAAATATTATTTTTTCTAAGTTTCTTGCTAAATAAGGTGTTTTTGCATTAGCTTTTATACAATGATCTGCTCCAACACAAGCAGATATATTTCTTGCTCCTAAAGTTGGATAACCATAATCATCAACCTCTAAGTCAACATTACAAAGTTCATTTTCAACTTCTTCTATGTATCCTCTAGCTAATTTATTTACTGCCTCTATGTTGTCATATTTTATTCCTGGAATATTAAATGTTTGTCTAGTTCCAAAGTGGAAACTTCCATTACCATATTTCTCTGCTATTTCTTGAACTAGACTTAAATGTTTAGCACTTATTGTACCCCCAGGAACTCTCATTTGAAACATGAATTCTCCTGGAACCTTTGATTCACGGAAACAATTGGTACGTAATTTATCTATATCAATATCTCTATTCATAGCTATACTCTTCTCCCTTTAATATTATCTTCCTAATTCTTCATAAATCTTATCTAATTCATCACTTAATTTATTTACTGTTGTTGCAAAGTTTATATATCTTGGACATATATCTGTACATCTTCCACAACCTACACATATTTGCTCTTTAGAAACATCAAGCTTTGGTCTATAGAATTTATCTAAAACTCTTTGCCTTATTCTTGTAGGAACTATTTCACTCATACTCTTATTTTTTAAAGCAGAAGATTTAACTAACTGACATCCATTCCAAGTTCTTCTCACTTCCTTTAATTTAGAATTATCTGAATGAGTAACTTCCTTAGTAATCATACAAGAACAAGTTATACAGCTCATATTACAGCTACCACAGCCTATACAACGATTTTTATAAGTGTTCCATAAGTCTAATTCTTTAACTTTATCTAATACAACCTTGTCCCATATTTCTATTTCTGGTCTTCTAACCTTTATTTCATTTTCCTTTGCAAATTCCATTTCAAAGTTTTCTTCCTTTGAATTTTCAAAGTATTTATTGAAATCATCATCCTTAACCTTTATAGAAATTTCTCCATCTTCATGGAACTTAACTCCTAAAGAATAGTCATCTGATTGATTAGTACCCATTGAAACACAAAAACATGTATCAAAAGATTTTGGACATCCCATAAGCATAAACTTAACTTTATCTCTTCTATTTCTATAGAAAGAATCATGCTTTAAGGAATTATCTATTCTCTTTATTCCATGTAAGTCACAAGAACGTAAAATTATTAATATGTCCTTTTCCTCTTCTAAATCATCTGTTTTTAAAGATTTACCTTCAAATTGAAGTGATAATGTATGATTTATTGGAATTAATAATTCCTTAGGTGAATATTGTGATTTCTCTTTATACACAACATCACTAAAAGAATTTATCTCTCCATATCTAATATTATTTGTATAACTATGTCTTCCTTCCCCTTCAAAACTTACTGGGGCATATATTTTATATTGTTTTTTTAATTCATTTATTAATTCATTGCTTTCGCTTTTTGATAATCTGTAATCCATAAAAAATCCTCCATATTATTTTTTGTATTTAAGATGAAATAACTCATGTGCTTTTCCTTTAGTTGGTTCACCTATAAATGAATCATACATTTTTAATACAGAGTTATTTTTGTGAGATTTTCTCTTTGGTAAATTCTTATCTTGGTTATATAAAACAGAAGCTCTAAGCTCTTTAATATTAAATAACTCTCTATTTTTAGAAATTACAAATGGTTGTCCACCACCATTTACACAGCCACCAGGACAAGCCATAACTTCTATGAAATGATAATTTCCTTTTTCCATCATTCCACTTTCTATAAAGTTAAATAAGTTTTTACCACCATGAATAACAGCAATCTTATACTCATTGTTTCCTATCTTTATAGTAGTTTCTTTTATTCCTTCTAGTCCTCTTACTTCTTTGTAGTCAATATCTTCTAAAGATACACCCTCTAAGATATCTGTAGCAGTTCTTAAAGCAGCTTCCATAACACCACCAGTGGCACCAAATAATGTACCTGCTCCAGTATATTCTCCCATAGCTGGATCTGCATCTTCATCTTCTAAGTTAAGGAAATCTATATTATTATTTTTGATTAGCTCAGCAAGTTCCCTAGTTGTAAGTACTGCATCTACATTTTTTATATCATCATTCCACATTTCATCTCTATCTGCTTCAAATTTCTTAGCAGTACAAGGCATTACTGAAACTGTAAATACTTTTGAAGGATCTATTCCTTCTACATATGGATAATATGTTTTACTTGCAGCACCAAAAATCTGTTGTGGAGATTTAGCAGAAGATAAATTATTTAATAGATCTGGGTAATAATTTTCTACTAATCTAATCCAGCCTGGACAACAAGAAGTAAACATTGGGAAAGGACCACCATTTTGTATTCTTCCAATAAGCTCTATTCCTTCTTCTAAAATAGTAACATCTGCTGCAAAGTTTACATCAAATATCTTTGTAAAGCCTAATTTTCTTAAAGCAGCATATAATTTTCCTGTTACATCAGTACCATAGTCCATTCCAAAGGCTTCTCCAATAGCTGTTCTTACAGAAGGTGCTATACCTATAACTACATGCTTATCTTTCTCTTTAAGAGCATCTAACACTCTATCCATATGAGATTTCTCACTTAAGGCTCCAACTGGACAAGCAACTACACATTGACCACATAATAAGCATTTAGTTTCATCAAAACAAGCTAAATTTTCTGGCCCTACACAAGTTTTACCCTCTTCATTTCTAAATCCCATGATTTCTGTTCCACTATTTTCTCTGCATGCAGCCACACATCTTCCACATTTTATACACTTACTTCTATCAATAACGATAGATTTACTTCTATTATCTATGTACTTTTCATCATCAAAAACAAAATTTTCTGTTTTCTTTCCATTAACTTTTTTTATAAGTGCTAATAATTCACAATCTTTAAGCCTTTTACAAGTTCCACATTTAAAATTATGGTCATTAAGTATTTGAGAAACTCTTTCTTTTACAGCCTTTTGAACTCTTTCATTGGCTGTATTAATTATGTCTCCCTCTTTTACTTTATAAGAGCAAGCTCTTACTAAATCTTTTTCTGAACTTACTTCAACAAGACAAACACCACAATTCCCCATATTATTGCAATCTTTTAGAAAACATAGAGTAGGTATATCTATATTTTCTCTTTTTGCTAAGCTTAATATGGTTTCTTCATTTTTAGCAATAACTTCTTTTCCATTTATAATTACACGGCACATAATATCTCCTCTAAAACAATTTATTTAAATCAACTATTTTATGGTAGCACCATTAGAATATAATGTTAAATATCTATATCCTTTAAATCATATAAGTAATTACTTATATATAATTTTAAACTTTTGGTTAACACATATTAATTAACATTTAAGATGAATTTTAATTCACAAATATTCCATCATTTATTAACAATTATAATTATGGTATAATAACACTGGAAAATTTTAAAGAAAATAGGAGATGATTTTTAATGGCTGTAGCAATAGTTCAGCAACAGCAGCAAGCAAATGACAAGATTAATATTGATTTATCTAACTCTAAAGTTGCTGTAGTAAAAAGCAAAGAAGAAAGTAATCAACCTGAAAAAAAGGAATTAAATAATAAAGAAGATATTAAAACTGAAAATAAAGTACAGTCTAAAGATGAAGAAAATCAGAATAAATCTAAAGCACCACAAAAAGAACAAACTAAGTCTGAAGAAAAACAGAATAAAAATCAAGGAAAAAGTAATGCTGAAATTAAAGAAGAGGTAAAAAAACAAAAACCTGTTATGGAAGAAATTCAGTTACCTGTTCCAAAACAATCAAGATATGCTTCTTTTGCAGTTTCACCTTATGACTTAAATGACTTTGCATCAGATGTTAATAAAAGATTATATGAATATGAAAAAGTTAAAAGTAATCAATCTGATGCTATGAATGAAGCTATCCGCTTACATAATGGTGACCCTAGTAATACTTGCGTTTTCTTCCAATCTGCTTGTTTAAGAGCAATAGGAATTCCCGTTCCAAATAATATTGGATATACCTCAGTTCTTTGGAATTGGTTAGAAGATAATAATTGGGAGATGCATAGAGATTTTTCAAACATCCAAAAGGGAGATATTATCTTTGCAAGTGAATATCATACTATGTGTTTCATGGGATGGAAAGATAAAGCAAATGGAATAGCTTATGTAATGGGAAATCAAGCCTATACTCAAGGAGATTCTTATTCAAATCGTAATTTAAATGGACAAACTCCTTCTAAAGAAAATGGATGGAATAATCAATATAGAGCTACAAGATATTATAAATATAAAGGAACTCCTGTAAAAGGTAATGGAAATTCTGATATTACTGACACAAGCACTACACCTTCAAACCCTTCTATCTCACAAGATCATAAATATACTGTAGAAGCTTTTAAAGGTACTGTAACAGCTAAGCAAGATGTTTATATTAATGAAAAACCATTCCCTACTACTGAAGGAATAAAGGCTATAGGACTTGCTCATGGAGGAGATACTTTCACTGTAACTGGTAAAGCCTCAAATGGCTGGTATGAGGTTCTTTATAATGGTCAAAAAGCTTACATAAGTAATAAATATACTAACTATATTGAAGCAAAAGAAGATTCATCTAATAAACCAGTTAAACCAACTACTCCAACTACTCCTAATAAGCCAGATGACTCTAAAAAACCAGTTAATCCAAGTGAACCTTCTAAGTCTACTGATGAGTCTAAAGACACTGAAAAGCCTGTTACTCCAGAAAAACCAAACAAACCAGTTGAGCCAACAAAACCTACTGACTCTACTGATGAAAATAAAACACAGGATTCAAATAAACCTGTTAAACCTACTAAGCCAGTAGAACCAACAAAGCCTGAGAAACCTGTAGAACCAAGTAAACCTGCTGAGGCAACCGTGAAAACAGCTTTCATAAAAGCTAATGGTGGTTTATGGCTACACTCTAACAAAGATTCTTATACATCTTCTAGATTGGCTTTAATGAGTAATGGAACAAAGGTTGAGGTTTTAGATGAAAGTGGTTCTTGGTTTAAAGTTAAATATAATGGAAATACAGGTTGGTGTTCAAAGGATTATTTAACTGACATAACTTCTACTAAGGTTCCAAGTGCAGAACCTTCAGAACCTACTAAACCAGTAGCTCCTAATAAACCTGATAATACAGTTGTAAAAACAGCTTCTATAAAAGCTAATGGTGGTTTATGGTTACACTCTACTAAGGATTCGTATATCTCTTCTAGAATAAATATTATGGATAAAGGTGCAAAGGTCACGATTTTAGAAGAAAGCGGTTCTTGGTTTAAAGTTAATTACAATGGAAAAACAGGTTGGTGTTCAAGTGAATTCTTAACAGAACCAGTGCCAGTGGTTAAACCAACTGAGCCTACAAAGCCAGTAGAACCGGCTAAACCTGTTAAGCCTGTAGAACCAAGTAAACCTGCTGAGGTAACTGTGAAAACAGCACATATAAAAGCTAATGGTGGCTTATGGCTACATTCTAGTAAGGATTCTTATGCATCTTCTAGAATAACTATAATGAGCAATGGAGAAAAGGTTGAAATCTTAGATGAAAGCGGTTCTTGGTTTAAGGTTAACTATAATGGAAATATGGGATGGTGTTCAAGCCAATTTTTAACTAATCCAACAGTTACATCTAAAGGCTCAACAACTGATCATGCTGAGGAAAGTAAACCAATTCAGCCAACTACTCCAGTTGAACCAAGTAAACCTATTGAAACAACTGTAAAAACAGCTTACATAAAAGCTAATGGTGGACTATGGTTACACTCTAGTAAAGACTCATATGCTTCTTCTAGAATAACTATAATGAATAAAGGTTCAAAAGTAAGAATTTTAGATGAAAGTGGTTCTTGGTTTAAGGTTAACTACAATGGAAATATAGGATGGTGTTCAAGTGAGTTTTTAACCAACCCATCTTCTTCACAAGTTTCAACTAGCTCTACTAAGCCAAGTACAAAAACAGTTCATATACAAGCTAATGGTGGCTTATGGCTACATTCTAGCAAAGATACCTCTGCCTCATCTAGATTAACTAATATGTATAATGGAGCAAAAGTAACAGTTTTAGAAAAAGGTGATACTTGGTCTAAAGTTGATTACAATGGGAATATAGGATGGTGCTATAATAAATATATTATTTAATAAACTTTTCTATTATTTTAAATTAGTGTTGATTTTAGATAGAACTGTAGGAACATCTTAATGAGCATATAGAGTTTTATTATTTTGGAATAGATAATAGAAACTCTTTGCGAAATTAAGTAATTCTGAGGGACTATCTAAAATCAATATTTACCTAAAATATAGTCTTATATAAAAACTCCTTTTGTTAAAAAACTGGATTTAATCCTCGTTTTCTTCTAACAAAAGGAGTTTTTCATTTTCTCACTAAAGCTCATATTATTCTCTTTCAAAATAAGTATATTTCTAAAAATCATCTAAATATAATCTAATTTGAATATCCTCTATTTCATCAAAGTAATAATCAACACATTTCACCTTGGCTAATATACTTTTACCACCATCCATAAGTCTTGCAAAAACTTTATTGTTTCTTCTTGGTATGTACCCTATTTTCTTTTCTGAATTATATACTGCAATGGCATATTTATCATATTGATTCTCTGATTCTCTTTTTAATCTTAATTCTTCATTTTCTTCTAAATATAAATCGTTGTCTATGTAATACCTTATACCTGCAATGTTTAGTGTATAAAGATAGATTATATTAAAAAAAGGCATTAATTCTTTATCCTTATCTAAAATGTTCATAATACTTGCATTATTACTAATGATTGATAATTCATTTTCCTTACTCATACTTAATTATTAGTGCTTTAACTATTCACTAACCCCTCTCCTTCTCTAAGATATTTTTTATCTTAGTATTTAAAAATTCTATTTTCTCTTTTAACTCTTTAATTTCTAAATTCAGTTCTTTCTTTTTATCATTTATAAAATCAATATCATTAAGCTCCACAATATCAAAAGGAAATTCATTCTTCATTCTATCAATAAATTTTCTTAAATCTTTTATTTTTTGAGATATATCTTTTATTCTTTCATCTATTCCTTTTATATGTATATCATCATTTACGTGTAACTCATTTAAAACTATATCCTTTAAAGCCTCTAAAGTTAATAAATCATTACTCTCATATGCTAATAAAGTTTTTTCCCACAAAAGCCTTTTCTCAGCATCTAACTCTCCCACCATGTCTGGATGAAGCCTTTTTGCTAATTGACGGAATATATTTTTAATTTCTGCAAGCTCCTCTTTAGTAACTGTAGGACTTTCCATTAATTCTTTAGAAAAGGCCATTTTATACTTGAAACTTTTAAGTTCCTTATAGTACTCCTTAAGCTCTTCATCTATTTTTTTATTTATCTCTTTCTCATCAATCTCTTGATCCTTGTTTATATAGTTCATCATTAAAGTAAGCCTATACTTTAAACTTCTAAACTCAATGTTTAATTCAACCTTTCTTTTTAAAAGTCCACCAAAATAACTTAAGTATTTAGCTTCAATAGCAACTTTTTCTTTACTTATAAGCTCCTCTTTTCTCTCAAATAGTTCTATGTACTCTCTATTTAAGTTTTCCAAAAGCTTTTTCTTTTCTCTTACATTCTCTAAATCTATTAATTCTCTTTTGTGTTCTTCATTACTCAAACTCAATCACCTCTCATAATTAAAAATTTATCTCTTTATACAAATTATAACATTCTAAATTTTTTATGTAATTAATAAAAAATAGAGTACCTATAAAAAGTACTCTATTAATCCAAAACCTATATATCCATAGAATTTAAAAGTTCCTTTAAAGCTTTTAACTCATCTAAGTCCAAAGTAATTCCCTTCCCCATCTTGCTATGATCTTCAGACCAATCTCTTATATCATATTTAGCTTCTCTTCCATTCCAACTTATTAGGT
Source organism: Clostridium sp. LIBA-8841 (assembly GCF_057782475.1). Lineage (NCBI taxonomy): Bacteria > Bacillati > Bacillota > Clostridia > Eubacteriales > Clostridiaceae > Clostridium > Clostridium sp. LIBA-8841. The sequence continues at coordinate 2,133,611 of NZ_CM173488.1, forward strand.
TTAATTCCTTATTCTATCCTTTTTTAGACTCAGATATAACTCCAAGCTCTTTTTCTATATCATACTTTATATCAGCCATTATATATCCCTCCTATCTATGATTTAAGTCTATTATAACCTAAAATAAATTTTTTCTGTCACTCCTGTCATAACTTAAACCTTAGTAATATCAATGTTTATAAGTAATGACAGACTTTTATAAGCATATCATCAGATTAAAAAGTAAATATTAATTTTTCTTCTGTACTCTTCATCTTATAAATTTTTTTGCTAGTTTTATAATTTCACTTATAACCTCCGCATCGGTTAAGGCTTGATTTCTCTACTTTCCAAGGATTTTTTAAGCTTTTCTGAGAACTTTTCATACTTAATTTTTTTTGATATAATAGGTCTGTATTACGTACGTAAGGAGGTTAAAAATGGAGAATAATTTCTTTTATACATTCCCAGCACTTAAAGGAATTCAGGCATCTAGAGAATTCTTCGTAATTATGTGTCCTTTATCTGTATTATCAAAGTTATTCATCTTTAATGATGATGAACTACCTCCAGAATATCGTGCACAAAGATTATTAAATAAATCTAGAATACCTGAAATAACATCCTATATGGTTGATAATCCTAAGGACTATGTGTTTTCATCAGTTACTGCATCAATTGATGGCGACTTTAATTTTGAGCCTTTTGATAAGGCTTTAAACGAAAATATGGGTACATTAAAAGTCGCTATGGATAGCAGATTATTAATCAACGACGGACAACATAGAAGAGCTGCTATTGAAGATGCTTTAAAAGTATCACCTGAACTTGGAAATGAAACTATATCTGTAGTTTTGTTTATAGATGAAGGACTTAATAGAAGCCAACAAATATTTGCTGATTTAAACAAACATGCAGTTAATGTTTCAAAATCAATCGGCATTTTATATGATTCTAGAGATCCAATTGCCTTAATAACAAAATCACTTATTGAACAAAATAGTTTTCTTAAATACTTCACAGATAGAGAAAAACCATCTTTATCTAAATATTCAAATAAACTATTTACATTAAGTAGTATAAATGAAACAAACAAAAAATTGCTTTGTAAACTTAATCCTGATGATGAGTCTACTCAAAAATTTGTATATGAATTTTGGAATTGCTTATGTACAAATATGAAAGAATGGCAATTTGTTTTTAATAAAGAACTAAGTGCAAGTAATTTTAGAGGCTCATATGTTAGTTCTAATGCTGTTGTACTAGAAGCTTTAGGAATAGTAGGAAATTGTCTTTTTAGAAAGAATAAATCTAAGTGGAAAGACTATTTAGTTAACATAAAAAATATAGATTGGAATAGATCAAACCTCTCTGACTGGGGTAATCGTGCCATTGGAAACAACGGACGTATAGTAAAAAATTCTAATTATGTTAAATTAACTACTAACATGATAAAAATAAAATTAGGTATTGAGCTTAATTCAGATGAGTTAATATTAGAAAATTCGTATAGAAAGCAGAAGGAAAATAAAAATGAGTAGCTTAAATATAAATGACAAAGTTAACAATATACTAGAAGAAATGACTCGTGTATATAAAAATGACTCAAGGCCCTGGGTTATAGGCTATAGTGGTGGAAAAGATAGTACTACTGTAGTTTTATTAGCATTTAAAATGCTTCAAAATTTACCAAAGGAAGAAAGACATAAACCTGTTTATGTAATTTCATCAGATACATTGATTGAAAACCCTATAGTATTATCTTACTTACAGCAAAACTCACAATATATAAATGAAGGTGCTCAGAATCTAGGTTTACCTTTATATACTGATATGATACATCCAGATTATAATAATACATTTTGGGCTAATGTAATTGGTAAGGGTCTTCCAACCCCTACTTCTATTAGATTTAGATGGTGTACCGAACGTTTAAAGATAAAGCCTTCCAATAAATTCATTGAAGATAAAGTAAAAGAAAATGGTGAAGTTGTTGTATTACTTGGTGTTAGAAAATCTGAAAGTATAGCAAGAGGAATTAGAATTAAAAATAGAGAAATTGACGGTTATTTATTGACACCTCATGTAACTCTACAAAATACTTATGTGTATAACCCTATTGTTGAGCTTACAACAGATGATGTTTGGGCTATTCTACTTTCAAATAATGGTGAAACACCATGGGGAACTAATAATAATGATCTATTTGCCCTTTATATGGGTGGTGAAGGTGGAGAGTGTCCTTTCACCGTAACAAATGATTCAGAGACACCCTCTTGTGGAAACTCAAGATTTGGATGCTGGATCTGTACTGTTGTTAAAGAAGATAAATCATTAACTGGATTTATTGAAAGTGGTGAAACTGAACTTCAACCACTACTTGACTTCAGAAGTTGGCTATTAAGCATACGTGATAAACATGAATACAGACAACAATATAGAAGAGACGGGAACCATTATTATAAAAAACTTTACTTAGAAAAAATGCCTTTATTAAATGACTATATCATTGATAAAAATCATTTGTTTTTTGATAAAGAAAATAATGAAGGATATATAGATTTAGTCAGATCAAAAGAAACTGATAAACTTTCAAATAAAAAATCAACAGATAAAGATAAAATATTTCTTGAGTTAATTCCAACAATTGAATCTGGTGAAGATATTAAATTAGATAGTAGCAAAATTCAATCTGATTCAAAAGGTGAATTTATAAATGTTGTTGGATATGGTCCTTTTAATTTTAAAGCTAGAAAACTTATTCTTGAAAAATTACTTGAAACTCAAGCTAAAATACAAGAAGCTTATGACCTTGATTTAATTACAATACAAGAGTTAGAAGCAATAGATAAAATTTGGGATGACGAAGAAGATTTAACTCGTAGAAGCTTAGTTGATATTTATTACAATAAAACTGGTAATAGGCTTCCTTGGGATGATTATAAAAAGCCTATTTTTGATAGTTCCACATTAGAACAAATATCTACTCTATGTGTAGAATCGGATATCCCAGAAGATTTAATTAATAAATTACTTATAGAAAGTAATAAGTATAAACACTTTACCAATAAAACTGTACTGGATAAATCTATAAGTAAATTATTAAACCAAAAACACTTACACAAAAGTTTAGTTGAGGAGATAGACAATGATAATTAATAATATAACACTTAAAAACTTTAGATCATATGAAGATGAAACTACCTTCTCATTTACTCCAACTGGTAATAAAAACATAGTTTTAATTGGTGGTGAAAATGGAGCTGGTAAATCTACTCTATTTGAAGCAATTAAACTTTGTATATACGGTCCTACAACTTATGGTTATCTTGGTAATAACTATAATTATCAAACTAAAATAAAAAATAATATTAATGATAATGCATTTAAAAATGAAGATATAGAATCATTTATAGGCTTAAGCCTTTCATTTAAAGAAGGAACAGAATTAAAAGATTATTATCTTAAACGTATATGGAAATATAAAAAACATAAATTAAATGAAGAATTCAAAGTATTTTTAAATGATAAAGAACTTTCTGAAGATGATAAACTTTATTTTGATAAGTATTTAAAATCAGTATTACCGCCTTCACTATTCGACTTTTTCTTTTTCGATGGTGAAGAATTAAGCGATTTCTTTGTTGGTAAATCATCAAGTTCAAACTTAAAAGAAGCTGTACTTGAACTTTTCAACTATGATACATTTGATGTATTGAAAAAACAATTACTTTCTTATCAAAGAAGTCATTCTAAATCAAATAAAAATTTAGATGAAGCTCAAGCTAAGTATGATGAAATTTCATCAGAAATATATGAGTTAAAAAATGATATAAAAGAACTTGAAAATACTATTTTAAATAATGAAACTATTCTTGATGATTTATATATAAAAAAGCAAAATGCTGATGATAACTTTAGAAATAGTGGTGGAATCTTTGAAGAAGAACGATCATTATTGAATTCAGAGATTAATAAACTTGAATCAGAACGTTCAGAAATAAATCAACAAATTAAAGATTTTTGTAATGATACTCTACCATTTTTAATAGTACCTAGACTATTAAACCAGACTAAGAAACAAATTGAAGATGAAGATTCACTACTTTCTTTTAATAGTATAAGTAAAAAGTTATCTGGTAATATTATAGAATCAACATTAAACAAACATTTACCTAAACATAATAGTATTAATTATGATGAAATAGCTATAACTCTTTTAAAAGAAATGTTTGAAATAGAAAAAATGAAGGATATATCTAATATATTAGAACTTTCAAATGAAGATAAAAATTCAATTAACTTCACAATAAATAACATATTAAGTAAAAGCAAAGACTTAAAATTAGATATATTATCAAAATTTACTAGACTTAAAGAAATCTCAATAAGTATGAAAGTTTTAAGAGAGAAACTTAATTCAACGGTTTCTGGTGAGTTCTTAAATAGTTATTTAGAATCAACTGCTATTTTAAATAAACAAATAAGTGAAACTGAAAATATAATTACTTCTTCAAGAGCTAAACTTGAAGAAAAAAATAATCAATTGTCTTTAAAAGATTATCATTTAACAAGAGCAAAAAATGAACTCACTTCACTACTTCAAAATAATAATGTTTTAGAAATGTCAACTAGTATTATTAGCTATTTAGATAAACTTCTTAAAAATATTACTAGAGATAAGATTGATTCTATAGAAAATGAGTTTATTAATATATTTAGTAGCATTATAAGAAAAGACAACTATGTAAATAGCATTGTAATTGATGATTCATTTAATTCTACTCTTTACATAAATAAAGAGTACGATACAAATGAAATATTAAATATATTAACTAATCTTGGTTTTGAAGGAACTGAAAAGAAATATGGTTCTAAGTTCATAGATGATTTATTTAAATATTTTAATGTACTTGATTATAAGAATTTAACTAAAAAACTTGAACAAATAGCCTTAGTTGAATATATTTCTTTAAGTTCAAAAGTTAATATAAATGACTTCTCAAAAGGAGAAAAACAAATTTATATACTTTGTCTAATTTGGGCTATTATAAAGAGTTCTGGTGTTGAAATACCATTTATAATTGATACACCGTATGCTCGTATAGATGAAACGCATAGAAATGCTTTAACAACAACTTACTTACCTAATATAAGTAAACAAGTAATTATACTTTCAACTAATAAAGAAATAGACAACGAATTATATCAAGTTGTTAAACCTTATGTATGTAATGAATATCTGCTTCTTTACAATACAGATTTAAGAAAAACAGAAGTTAAAAATGGATATTTTGAGGTGTAATTATGGGATTTAGATTAAAAACGTCAAAAAAGACAAAAGAAATATTTGAAGAATTAGGTGGAAGTTCAAATCTTAAACCATTTGCTTTGAGTAAAATAGCAGTTTCTATGTCTCTAAATTATGAAACATCTATTGAAGAATATGAAAGCAAAGATACAAATGGACTTGAACTACAAAGAGCTACTGTTACTGGTGAATTTGATACTATATTTAAAGCTCTTATTGAAATGAATTTAGGTAGACATATTTCAGATGATGAATACTACCCTACTTATATGAAACTTCACATGGATAGAGGTGCTGAACTTCTATATAATAAATATAAATACTCAGGTGGTAACTTAGAAAAATTTATAACTAAGATACTTGATGAAGGAGATGCTAGTATATGATATATCTAGATAATAGTGCTACTACTCCAATTGATCCAGAAGTTTTGGAAGCAATGTTACCGTATTTAAAAGAAGAATACGGTAACCCTTCTAGTAGACACTATACATTAGCTGTTAACGCAGAAAAAGCTGTAGAAAAAGCAAGAGAGCAAGTAGCTACTTTAATTAATGCAGACCCAAAAGAAATTATTTTTACAAGTGGTGCTTCTGAAAGTAATAATATGATTATTAAAGGTGTTTCTGATTATCTTAAATTTTATGAAGATAAAGGTAATCATATTATAACTTCAACTGTAGAACATAAATCCATTTTACAAACATGTAAGTTTTTAAATGGTGATGTATTTTGGAATAATCCAGATAAAACAATTGCAAGTCAATTTCTAAAAAAGAAAAAGACTACTAAGAAAATTGATAGAGGTTTTGAAGTAAGTTTCTTGCAAGTTAATGAATATGGTCAAGTTACCGATGAAAGTTTTAAAAATTCTATAAAAGAAAATACTATCTTAGCTTCTTTTATATGGGGTAACAATGAAATTGGATCTTTAAATAATATAGACTCACTTTCTAAGATTGCTAAGGAAAATAATATACTTATACATTCTGATGCAACACAGGTATTAGGCAAAGTTTCTATAGATGTAAAGAAAACTCCTATAGACTTCCTATCATTCTCAGCTCATAAGATTTATGGACCTAAAGGGGTTGGAGCTGCTTTTATAAGACAAGAAAGCTTTAATAATTATAAAATGACTTCCCTTATACATGGTGGTCAACAAGAGTTTGGATATAGAGCTGGAACTCATGCTGTTCATAACATAGTAGGATTCGGAAAAGCTTGTGAAATTGCAAAAAGAGAAATGGATAATTATATAAAAAAGATACTAAAACTTGAAGAAGAAACTAAGAGTATTTTAAAAGAAAAGTATCCTGAAATAGAGTTTTTAGGAGATTCTGAAAACAAAATACCTGGTGTAATAGGTATGATTATACCAAATGTAATAAATGAAATGCTAATAAAGAATTTAGCTGATAAAGTAGCTATTTCAGCAGGTTCTGCTTGTGGAATTGGTGAACCATCATATGTTATACAAGAAATTGGGAAAGCTAATTGTACTAATCACTTTATTAGAATTAGTTTAAATAAATCATTATCAATAAATGATGTTTTAAATTTATAAAAATAAACTTCTTCTTATATTTAAGAAGAAGTTTATTTTTATTTGTTATCTTCTAACTCTTAATTAACTCAAAGAAATATTTAATTAGAATTATTTAGATTTTTTTTCTTATCTATACTAGATAATAATTTTCCTATTTTCTCTTCTAACTTCTGTTTCTCACTAGATATAATTCTAAAATCAGCATAATTACACAAACCTAATTTCTCCAAGATTTTCGAAATTTCCATTTCAAAATTTTCGCATTTTATAAAATTCTCTAATTCAGTAATATTAGATTTTATTTTTTCTTTTAAAATTTCTAATGAATAAACATATTCTTCTTTTTCTTCTCCTAAAATGCTATTTATTATATAATTAATTCTAAAAAGAAATAAATTTTCAATCCTATAAACTGAATTATCTTTTTTAAATATTAAATCTAATTTATTTTTATTCTTAATATTTTTTTCAATTTTTAACATTTGAGTTAAATCTGGTAATTCATATTTAAAATCACAAATTTCATTTATATATTCAGTTAATATATTTTCAATAGTAGATTTTATTCTATTTATAGTATCTTTTATTTTAGGTAACTCACTATAAAACATTACTTGACAATGTGCTATTCTAGTTCTATATTTATATAACTCACACCAACTACCTATTATAGTTTTTAATTCTGTATTATATTCCAACATATTATTTAACAATAGTTCAATTTTAGAAAAATTAGTTTCTTTTATTGCTTTGTTCAACTCTTTTTTTAAATTATCTATACCTTTGCTTGTATTATTAGGCGATTCAATTATTTTTATTAATTCAATAAAATCACAATCATAAATTGTATTAAATATTTCCCCACCATGACCAATTCTTACTGAATCAACCATTTTATCTTTATTATTATTATTATTTATTCCTTCAACATATTGAAATATACTTATATATTTCCTTAATAAATTTTCACAAATACTTAATTTATCTGATAGAATTAATGAGTTTAACCTACTTAAACTATCAAAACATATTATAACTTCAAAATCTTTAAGTTTATATAGTAAAGTTTCATTCAATTTCAAATTATCATTATTTAATGAATTAAATTTTATATCTAATATATAAATATTGCTAATTAAATTTTGAGATATTTTCCTTATTTTTAAATTCAAATCTTCTTCTTGAGTCTCATATTCATATAAATCATCTTTTATTTTGATATTATCTTTTATATATATATACCCAAGTTCAGCTAAAATTTTTATTATTAAAATTTCCAAATTTGTTTCTTCTTGATTTTTTAATACTAATGTTAGTCTTTCTTCCTTATTAACTGTATTATCTTCTGTTTCATTTTCGGTCTTATTAATGCATAATAATTCTTCAATTATTTCATTATTTTTTTTCATTGTTTTTTCTAATATGCAATTAATTTCAGTACAATGTTTACTTTTTATTAAATCACAATTTAAAAATCTATTATGACTCAGTATATTTCTATACTCTTTAATTTTATTTCGGCTTGTTTCTAAATCATTCTTTAATTCTAAAAAAATATTTTTTTTCAAAATATTTTTCATCTTAGAAAGATTATCCTCTTTATTCTTTAGATATTCGTTGTAATATATTTCATATTCTTTTCCACCCAAAGGATTTTCTATCATAAATTCTATAATTTTAGTTAATTCTATTTTTTGAAGATTGTATTTAATATGTGGTGGCAATTTAATCAAATCTTCTTTTGTTTTAAAATTGTCTATAACATCATATACTTCATCTTCATATTCTTTTAATAAAGATAAAACTAAATAAGCTTTCAAATTCTCTTCAAATATCAATAATTTTTTTAGTTCTTTTTTTATAAATTCATGAGATAATAAATCTAAAATAACTAAATTATCTTTATATAATCTATCTGAGCCCATAACTTCGATAACTCTATTTTTTTCACTTTCATCGATATTTAACAGATTTACAAAATATTCATTTTCTACAGAGTTATTTGTATTTATTTTATAACATTCTAAATATTTATTTTCACCTATATTTTTAACTATACAATTTTCATTATTTAAAATAACATTTCCTTCAATATTATTTTTAAAGGATGATGTTATTCTTGAAATTATAGTATTTATATTGTCATCACTGTTAATTTCACTATTTTTAATTAAAAAATTAAAGCTCATAATTCTCCCCCCAATATTTATCTATTATTTCTTCTATTGTAGCTTTTCTATCACTTTGAGTTTTACACTTCTTTTCAAAAAATTCATCTGATATATTTTTTATAGAGCTTTTAATTTTATCTATTTTTTTATTTATTTCATTTATTTTACTCATATCTATTTTTTTCTTTTCATAAAAATATAATTTTAATTCTTCAGAACATCGTGCTCCTAATTCTATGTAAAAAACTTCATATTTTACAATACTTTCATTTTTAGCTTCTGAAACTATTAATTCTTTAACTTTATTATTAATCAATAATAAATCATTAATATACATATCATCTATTTCTGAGATAACAATTTTATCTTTTTTAAAATTACTGCTTAAAACTTTCAATAACTTTTCATTGAATTTATATAAATATTTATAAGGAATAGTCTCATTTTTACCTGCTTGATTTTCATCCATATCAATATAATTCAAAATATTTTCATCAGAATCTAGAAAACTCAATGTTATATAATTCTCTATAGTCTTTTTAAACCTTAATTTAGTGCCTGTAGTTACCTTTTTAGGTGTATCATTTATATCTATAAATATTTTTCTTTGTTGAAAATCATTTATATTATCTATTAATAACACACTTTGATATCTATCATCAATTTTTTCATTTAATCCAACTATTGACTTAAATCTATGTTGTCCATCTATAACAATAAATTTATCATTTTCCCCAAATGATTTTATACTTATTGTTTTTAATTTTTCATTATAATTTATTAAATTTTTAGAATTTGTAGCTGCTACAATAGTTGGATAAAATGTATTTTTATCTTTAATATATTCTGACATTATCTTTGCTCTTTCCTCTTCCACCTCTCTATTTATCGAAATATTACCAAGTTTAAATAATTTATCCAAATCAGAATAAGCAACTTTTAATATATATATTTTACTATTTTCAGTATTACTTTCTAACTTTATTTCATCAATTTTGATAGCATCAAATTCTTTCATAGTTCCCCCTAAATTTTATCAAAAGATTAAATTAAATCTATATACAATATTATGTAAACTTATCTTATATAGACTATTTTAAAACTTATAAAATAGTCTATATATTATTTTATATCTATAACTCCCAAAAAGCTAAGTCCTTCATAAATGATGGTCTCTCACTATCACCTATCTTAACCAAACTATGATGTTTAGCTAATCCTTTTATAGTTGTTACCAACTTATCTTCTTCCTGTTTACTTTGAGCATTAAATAGTTTTTTAACATCTCTATTATTTAAATCATCAACTCTATGAACAACCCAGTTTAATATATAGTTAGCATAGTCATTCTTATCTGTTGAGAAGTGAGTTAATAATTGTGTTGAAAGTATTGTTCCTACACCAAACTCTCTACCTTCTTTTAGTATTTTCTTTAATGCTGCAAAATCTTTACTTAAGAAGTTATCAGCTTCATCTACTAAAACTATCTTATTTAACTGTCTTAAATGACCTTCTATTTTACTATGTCCACTAGCTTGCATTTGAGCATAGAATAGGTCTAACGTAATTGCTACAACTAAGTTTTGTATTCCTTCATCATATCCTGATAAATCTATTACTGTAACCCCGTCTATAAGTTCAAATAAGCTTTTAGTCTCAAATGGATCTGGTTCAAATATTTCAAAATCTATAAGATTGCTTAATGCAGAATATAAACTATCATCTTTCTTCAAATCTTCTCTTGAATCATATACATCATAAACATCTTTTAGTGTTGGTGCTGGTTTATCCCAAGTATCCGGTTTATTTTTTATAATTCCTCTCTTCTCATAAGCTTCCATTATAAGTTCTCTTAATAATGTTTCTTGCTTATTACCAAGTCTAAATCCTTTTGCAATAGTTTCTTTTAAACTATTAGCAGTATGAAGAGGAAGCATTGGTTTTGAATTTGGACCTTTTACAACTGATAATGGATTGAATGGTAAATGATATAATTCAAATACCTTAGCATCTGTAGCCTCTATAAAGTCTTCTTTTGACTTATTATAATCTCCCTTATAGTCAAAGATAAGAATTCCAATGTCTTTTCCGTCAACATTATTCTTTGATTCTCTATGAAGTTGAGTAATTACTGACTTAGTAAACTGAGTTTTACCAGTTCCCATAGTTCCAATTATTCCTGTATTCGTATGAAGAACCTTATTGGTGTCATTTGGATAAAGAATGATTTTTTTATTGTTTTTCTCATTGGTTCCAAATACTATTTCCATAGTTCTATTTTCTTCTATTTGACTATTACAGCTATCTATTGTTTCTTTACAATCATCTGAAATCTCTTCTCTTAATTCAACTATTTCTCCTGTTGTATTCTCTTCATAAATGACTTCGTTATTTACAACATCTTCACCATCAGTATTCTCAATAGTTTCTTTACTATCTACATCTTGTTCAGTTACACCTTCAATATTTTCTACTACTGAAAAATCAACTTTAGAAATTAAAGCTTCAATTTCGCTAACTGTTTTAGTTATAAATTGAATTCCATCTTCTTCTGCCATTTCTATAACCATAACATCTTCAGTTATTTCAGAAATATTTTTAGTTACTCCTCTTTTGAAAGATACTACAGCAGCTTGTCCTAAAACTTTATCTGTTGAATCTACTATTTGATAATCTTCATTTAATAGCTTTCTTCTTAACTCAGAATCAATTACTTTTTCCCAGTTTTGATTATTACATACTCCATATAGGTTTAATTTCTCTGCACTTGATACTACTAGTTGCATCAAGAAGTTTCTATATACTTTCTTTGTATTTGAAAGTAATTCACCTTCTTTAGGTAATAAAGTTTCTTTAAGAAGACCTTTTGTTTTTTTAGCTTGTGTTATACCCTTTCCTATATATCCATCATCATTTATACCAATTTTAACTTCTATAGGATAGTAATGAACAAACACTTTTTCATCTTTTTCTTCTATTCCAACTAGCAATAAGTCATCACTTGTAGCACCATTGTTATCAAATCCTAAGTTCTTAACTGAAAAAAATCCTTCTGATTGTTTTAATCCTACTCCTCCAGAAACTCTTAGAATCTCTTCTAATGATATTGGTACCCATATTATATTTTCACTTTTAAACTTAGCTAATGCTAACTTAATAGCTGAAAGTATGCTTATTTTCTCTTTAGGAAAATGTGATTTACTTGATAACAATCTTAACAACCAATCTCCATTTATAGCATTAAACATATTTATTATCATTGGTGAGTATTCTTCAGAATTTTCTATGTCATTCTTGTTTAAGAATTCTTCTATTACCCTCTGATAAGGAGTTGATTTTCTAGTTACAGTTATTGCATCATACCCTCCAGCAGTTGTATATTGATCACTATAATGTATTATTAACAAGTCTTTCGCATCAGGATCATTTTTAAAGAAGTTTAAATCAACCTTTGGATTTATAAATGTTACCCAATGACTTGCATTATATATATCATCTAGTGAACTTTTACTTTTATTAGGAACTGAAATGGCTTTACATTGATTACTATTAAAAGGTTCCCCATTAGAAGCTGTATTTAAGGCATTAAGTTTCATAGCAACATTCATTAAATCAGTATTTGTATTTGCATATTTAGTACCAAATCCTGTTCTATATGCATCTCCTAAAAATACTGATGGAATTCCAGAGATTTCACCATTTAATATTACTCCTGATGGTATATCACTCATATTTGATGTTATAGTCCTTACATCCTCACTCATCTCTAAGAATGTAATATGAGCATATTCTATTCCATCTTCAACTTTTTTTGTATAGAATTGTACTTTTTCTCTATAAAGATTAAGTACATCCTCCTCTGACATGTTATCTACTTTTAAATCTATTCCATATAATCCTTTTATACTGGCTATATTTTCATTAAAAGCAACTTCTTCAAAAGCATTTGTTATATTTTCATCTGAATATATAAATAAATCTATTGGTAATACATTATTTCCTGATTTAAGTCTCTTTGTATAATATTTAAAAATTCCTTGAAGAATTTCTTTACTATCTCCTGTGTTTATCAAATTTATTCTAATTGCTGCATTTTCAGACATGTTAAATAAATATCTAAAATGACCTACAAACTCTTCAATTTTTTCTGTAACCAATTTTGATACAAATTCCCTAGATCCTTTATATCTTGGTAATTTTTCATCAACATAATATTTCCATTCTGGAGAATGTAATTGTTCCATTGGAATATATAATTCATTTTCTTCTCCAACTATATAAGGTAAAAGATAAGTTGAAGTAAACCTCTTAATGATTTCATCTGATAAATCCTCACTACCAAGTTCATTATTTATTTTTAATTGGTATGCTATATTTAATGGATGTAATGGCGTAAATATTAATTCTTTATCTTCTATTTCTCTTTTTATAATACCTAACTTAAATAAATTCTTTTGTTCTTTATTTAAATACTCACCTTCATTTATTGAATTTAATGCTTCTAAATAAACAATTATGAAATCCTTATATATTGATTTCAAATCATCATTTAAATATGTTAAACTAGGTAGCTTTCTAGATTTTTTATAATACTCTAAAATTTTAGAGTAAGCTTCTCTAACTTCAGAATATAGTAATATTTCATTTTTCTCTAATCCTTCTGTAGTTTCAATAAAACAAAAACCTTCTTTTTCTATAATTTCTTTCTCTAATGATAAATTTTTCCTAAATTCATCTCTTGTTAAGTATTCTCTTGTTCCAAAACCTAGCTTGTTATCACCTATAGACTTAAAATCAGCCTTTTTTTCTCTTTTAAGTTTCCATACTTTCATACCTGTTGCATACTCTGGCACTTGACTTGTCCCAATTATTCCAAACGGTACAATATCATTTTCAATCTTTGCTGTAAATCTAATAAGTTCCTCATCATTTTCATAGTTAAAGTCATCTGATATTTTAATCTCTACTAATTCATCACAGGGTATCTCTATCTGTTCATTATTAGACGTTAATTGATATTCTGATTTATTACTTTCAAACTCATTAAATATAATAGTTGAATCATTTGTATTTATAGATATATAACTATTATTTTTCTTAACAACTAATGTATATTTAGATTTTATCTCTTCTAAATATTTTTGATTAAAGTTTACAACAACTATTTTAAATTCGAACTTCATTTTTTCTGGTTTATAGACTACTTTATAAAAGTTTGATTTGAATTCATCTACCTTTAAGGTTACATTTAATTTCCTACCTGAAGTGGTAGCTTTTAGATTACCGACTATTCCTTTTTCATGAATATATTCTTTTTTTAGCTTATCATCAAATGTAAATTCTAAATTTATTTCTTCTAAGTTATTTTCATTAAAAACTATTATATTTCTAGTTCTTGATTTAGCCTTAGAAGTACCTTCTTCTTTATCCCATTCAACAGAAGCTCCTATATATTCTAGAGGTTTTATTTGTTTTTTATCTTCAACAGATTTTATTACATACTTATATTCAACATCTTTCCAATTAGCTTCTTTTAGCTTATCAATACCTTTATCATCAAAATACTTCTCTAATTGAGTCTCTGGATTACCATAGTTATGAATTTCATCTACTCTACTAAAATATAATGCATTTTCATTTATTTTATTTTCTAATTCTTTTCCTGATACTTGCTCTAATTTACTATCATAAAACAATCCAAAATTTCTATATTCATTTTTATCTATATAACCTTTATTTATTATTTCTAATATTTCTCGGTATTCAAAAATTGAATTACTATCTTGAAATAATGAACTTTTTTTTCTTTCCAAGTCTTTTTCAACAATAACTTTATCTACTTTACTAAAGTTATTGTTTGAAATTTTTTCTTTAATATTATTTTGTATATAATTTACATGAAATGGCATACCTTCTTTTGAAAAAGATTCTGTTCCTCCAACAATACTATCTAAAGTTGTATTATGTATAAATAGTATTCCCTTATTCTCATATCCTGGTTCATGTCCAACCATATTTCTAAGTCTGGTTAAAAAGTCTGGTTGAACATTATCAATAGTAGCAGCAACTATTAATTCTTTACCATTATGAAAATTTAATTTATATGATTTGTACTTAACATTTCCATTTTCATCTTTATATTCATAAGTTTCACTTAAAGTATTTTCCTTTAAAACATTATATAGATTTCTTACTTGTTCCTCAGTCTCAAATTGAATATTATATTTTGCTCCTGAATTTAAAGGATTATCTTTAAAAAACTCTAAAATTCTTTCTGATAAATAACTATAAAACTGATCTAACATATTGTGCATCCCCACTATCTGATTTCTTTTCTAGTAAGTTTAATTTTTCATAAAGCTGAATTATTTTTTTACTTGAATCCCTATCAAAGAATAATCCTCTTTTTTCAAATTCTTCAAATAAAACATTTAATTTCAGCTTTTTCTTATCATTAATACAAATTTTGGTCATTAATATTATATCATCTTCTGTCATATTAAGATTGTACCCCAATGCACCTCTTCTTTTTCCAAAGTTATTTTCAACAAACTTTACAAACCAATTTTTATAAGCATCATATGCTCTTTTTCTTGTTCCTTTATTGAATTGATATTCTAAGGAGTCATAAAGTCTATAGACTTCATTAAATCCATTAACAGAGCTTTGTTTTGAAGTTGGTCTAAATTCATCCCAAGCTACATCCTTTATCTGACTTTGATACATGTTTACAGCTTCTCTTAAACTGTCTTCTATTTCCTCTTTATCCATTGAATTATAAGCTTCTGCTAATTCCAAATAGCTAAGTTGATTTTCATCTCCATTTGTATTTAATAGTTCTAATGCTATAGCATGTGAAAATAACGAGTTGACTTTACCTTTTAATAACTCCCATCCCAATCTATAGGCAGTTCTATTTTTTGAAGTACTTTCCCAAGATAATGTATAGTACACTTTTTCTATTTTATCTAATTCAGCATTTTCAAATTTATCTAACTTTATACTTAATTGTGAGATATAAAACATATAGTAGTATTCTAATAACCTTTTTAACGAATCCTTATATAACTCTTCATGCTTTATTAAGAAGCTAAAATCTTTTATAAACATCTCCTTTACATAAGGAACATAGCATTTATATCCATCCATTGAGTACTTTTTCTCTTTTAATGTTGGTAATGATTTTAAGACTAATTTATATAGTATGTTATTTACTTCAGTATCATAATGACTTAATGCTTCTTTTTTTACATTTTCATCAAATAATACTGAATATAAAAAGCCAGCTATTTTTTCATCTGCATTTGTTGAGTTTATATAATTTAATGTTTTAATATCAAAGTTAACTAACTTTCCATCTTCTATAAACATTATTCTTATTATATCTTTAAAAGTCTCTCTACTTAAATTCCCTTCATAGTCACCAACCTGTTCAGCAACATCTTCTATAAACTCTTCATAATTAAAGATACCTTTTATTTCTTTATTTGAAATAAATCTTGAAAAACTTCCAAGAACACCTGAAAAATCATCAACTAATGTTTTTTCATTAGCTGCATATGGTAAAAGTTTATATCTAGATCCTTGTTTATGAGTTAACCCCTTTTCTGTAAACTTAAATCCATTCTTAAACTCTTCTAAATCTATTTTATAATCCTTAAATTCACTCATTCTTAAATCTCCACAAATCTATACATTTCAAATTCGTCATCATATTCTAATCTATATTTTTTATTATCATCTCTATTTTTTTCTGTAAATAAAAGACTTTCATTTTGTGACCCCGCCACCTCTAACTTATTTATAAACTCAATAAATTTAACAAATTGATTTTTATCCTTCTTATTTGGTCTATATCCGTTAGTAACCTTTTTTAATAATTGATATAATGAATAATCTATATCGATAGTTTCTGAACTTTCTAATCTCTCACTCTTAAATTTAATTTCCATAGTATTTAAAAACTTTATTAATTCACTATCTTTATTACTAGGTAAATTACTTATGTCAGCCTTAAAATCAATCTCTTCACTAACCTTGTATTTAGTTTGACTATTCCCAATAAAAATGTTTATGCTATCTTTATCAGCTTCCCCGTTCCATTTTAGAACTCCATTTTTTATAAAACTATATAAATCTTTAAGTTTACCTTTTTCACCTTTATTCCAATAATAAAGATTTCTTATAAACTCATCATAAATATCATCTTTTAATGAAAAGATATTGTTTTTACCACATAATAAATAACTTCTAATAAATAGTTTTAATAAGTCAATTCTTATTTTATTTACTACTTGTTTATCATTAAAATCTAACTCTTGAATACTACCTAAAAAACCTTTTGGATAATCAATATTTTCATTAAATAATTCTATTAGATTTACTGAGTTGTTAAATTTAATCACAAAGTCATCCAACTCTTCATTTCTTATGTTTAATGGATCTAATCTATTTAATCCTTCGAATATTGCTGATAATTCTTTATGGCTAAATAATATATTAGGCATTAAAGAATTTATATACTCTTCAGGTTTTAATCTTGATATTTTTTGCTTAAATGTTGGTGAGTTAATATCTATATACGTTCTAGATATTAAGATATCATGCAAGAAATTCAATAAAGCTCTAGTTGATATTATAGCTTTATTTTTTATTATTACTTGAACAAGTAAGTCTATAATACTTTCTTGAACCTCTTCGCTATTTAAAAGATCATAATTAGCTCTTATTGGACATCTATTAGAAATTGAACAGTTTGCACAATTCTCTTTATACGACTTATAAAAATAATTTAATTCTGATTTATTAGTCAGTTTTCCAAGTAACTCTTTTATGTATTCAGATTTAACTTTACCATCTTTTATTGTATAAAGATGATAATCACAAAAATTCACAAATTGAATATTACTATCTTCATCAAAATCATTTTCTACTATGGTTTGTTCAAGTATTTTATGACTTTCTACAAAGTCTTTTAACTTAGTAAATCTTGAACCATACTTAGAATCAATAAAATTATTTAAAGTTCCAAGATTTATAGCTAATATAAATTTTTGATTACTTGAATCAATTTTTTCATCACTAAACTCATCTAATACATCATTTAAAGTATCCATAGATGTTTGATTAGGTTCTAAACTTTCTGTAGCATCATTATGAAGCTTAAACTTTGAAATAATATCTGGATATTTATTTTTAAAATAAGATATGATGTGCGATTTTCCATCTCCTACACTACCACAAACTAATATTAGTTGTGCTTTATCACTTTTAGAGGTATTTATTATTAAATCTTCAAGTTTACTTTGAACATTTCTTTCTATATGCATATACTTTTTAAAATCACTAAAACTATTTAATCCTTCTACAGCTTCTTTAGAAGACTCTTTTAATCTTCCTAGCTCATCTATTAAACATGCTCTTTTTAGTTCTTTTATTTTTTTCGTTTCTATTTTTTGTTCAGGTTTTTCCTGAATAGTATTTAACTTTATATTTTCTTTTTCTAGAGTAGTACTAGCAACTTCTATTCCATTTTTCTCTTCATTTTTTCCATTAATACTATCCATAAATTTATTTAAAAAATTCTTTATGATACCTTTTTCTAATCCACTATTATCATTTTTAGGTTCTTTATATGGTGGTAAAGTAAAGTTGTGATCTAAATAAACTTCAACAAACCATCCTGTCAACTTATATACACATCTGTGGATTTTTAAAGCTTCTGAAAGTTCACCTTCAACACCTTCATGAACTGCTAAATTACCAGTTAATCTAATTGTATGAAATAAATCTTCAGCTTCTTTATTTAAATCTACATCCCATTTTAATTTTTTCAATCTTTCAACTTGGGTAAGTTCATCTAAAGATCCTAATCCTTCAATTTTAGCAACTTCTTGCGCTAATTTCTCTCCAAATAATCTTCCTTTTACTATAGAAGTATATGGTGATTTAAATATATTTTCATTTATTTCACTTATATAATCGTTTAAATCGCTATAATCTCTCTCTAAATAGCCGAAAACATTCTTGTCCACTAAAATTTCTCCTTTATATTTTGATTTTCACCTTTTTTCTTATAAATAATTTAATTAATTCTTTCAAAATTTACTAAAGAATCCAATATATATTCTTATTATAAAATCAATAGAGATAATTGTCCAATTCCCTGTAAGTTCTACCTATTTATAAAATTAAAAGGTAGTTTAAAACTACCTTTTAATTAATAATACCAACAATTACATGTATGCTTTCCACTAGCACTAACACTAACCTTACTTGCTGATTTTCCTCTTATAAACTTACAATTTGCAGTTTTATGAATATAGTTATTTCCACTTGCTACATATCCATAATCAGATGTTACTACTGGTTCATTAGGATCGCTATCCTGACTATCATATCCTGTTCTATTATCATGGCTAGCTGTCCCACCATTTGATTTAAATGTTCCGCTATTTTTGTTGCTAGATTGATTATTTTTTGAAGACTCTTTTTTAGCCTTAGCTTCTTTTTCTATTCTTGCCTTTTCAGCTTTTTCGGCTTCCTCTTTAGCCTTTTTCTCAGCTTCTGCTTTAGCTATTCTTTCTTGCTCTTCTTTTTTAGCTTTCTTCTGTACAAGATTATCATAAATCTCTTGTTTTTTATCTACTTCACTTTTTAAAGCTTCATAAGAATTCTCAAGTCTTTTATAGTTATCTTCAGCTAATTTATATTCATTTTCATCAATTTTATTATTGTTTAATTCTTCTTTTATTCCTTCATATTTTTCTATTGTATCTTTATATACAGCTTCATCTATTCCTAATTCTTTTAGCCCATCTCTTTTTATATTATTTTCATTGTTTAAATCTAAATTAATATTAACTCCTAATAAAAATATAAATAATGTTGGAAGTAATAAATAATTTAACTTTCCTCTTTTATCTAAGGTCTTTACTCTCTTTACTCCTACTATTACTGATGGTAAAACTAAAAAGAATAAATATATACTAAAAAGAACATTATCCATAGTAATGTTAGTTATGAAATCTAATAAAGCTAGAAAAGTAAAAAATATATAATATGTAATCATAAACACTCTATGGTTTCCACTTACTCCAGGTAACTTATCTAAAAAGTTTTTCAAGCTATTTCTCATTGTTATTCCCCTACTTCACTTTTTAAATCTGCTATTTTCTCATCTAAAGTTTTTAAAGTGTTTTTTTCATAATCAGTATATTTTTCATTTAGTTCATCATACTTCTTCTTTAATTCCACATATGATTCTTTTCTTTCCTTAGCTTTATCATTTTCTAAAGCTAAATCATTATATTTTTCTTGAGCTCTTATATATTTATTTTTAAAATACTCAATCTCATCTCTATAAATCCTACTATTTAAAGATATCAATAATATTAATCCTGCTACAAATGCAATAAGAGCTTTAAAATTAGAAATTTTCTTAATAAAAGAATTTCTCATATTGTGTCCCCCTTAAAAATATAAATCCTCGTATATATTTACATATTTATACTTTTAAGTCAATAAAGTTTAAATTAAATTTAAACTTATCTAAAATTATTCAAAATTAAGCTTTTAAAATTCCTTTTACTCTATATATAACCATACTTTTCACCATACTTTACTCTAACATTTATTAAGGGATACTTTTTAGAAAATTGGTTTATTACTAAATAACAGCTTGGACAAGGTTCCCACTTACTATATAAAGTAAGATCTCCTTCACCTTCAATTTCTTTTTCCTCTATTTGTCTATGTATTTCCTCAAATATCTTTTTTTCACTATCATTTATTCTATTGTAACCTATACCTAACTTACCAAGCTTATTTACCTTCATACTTTTAAAGGCTTGTTTCTCTTCTTTTCTTGCTTCACAATATCCAATTATCTCATTGCTTCCACTAATAGCTTTAAATTCTTTCCCATTAAATAATGCTACAGCTACATTTATTGAATCTTGAAGAGCCTTGCTTTGGTTTATTCTTATTTTTCCTATATGTACTTTATCACGCTCAATATACTTGTCTATATTTTTTATTAATCGTCTCATTCTTGGAATACTTCTATTTAAGTATTCATGATATTCCACTGTTCCTTTTTTTGCCTTAACATATCCAAGCCCTAAACTCTCCCCTGGCTTAATTAAAAGCCTTTTCATCTTTGTCTCCCTATTATAACTTTCCTCTACTTCACAATTATTTTTTATAACTATGTTTTTAAGAAGCTCTATATCCTTTGCATAAAGGTACTCCTCTTCTATTTCCTTTTCTAAAGTTATTAGTCTTTCACGTTCTTCTTCTGATATTTCTCCCTTAGTTTTTAATTTTATCTCTTCAACAATTTCCATAAGGTTATGAATATCCTCTTGAAATTGCACTTCTTTTTCATATTCAATTCTATCTATATAAAATTCATCCATATTATTAATCTTACTTACTAAAAGATTATGATTCCTTTCAAAAAGCAAAATCTTTTCTATATAATCAATAAAGTCTTTTATATTCTCTACTCTATAGGCAATTTCATCATTTATACATTCTTTCATTTTTTTCAAAGTATTATCATTTACGATGAACTCACTTAAAAGTAACTCCTTAATTTTTTCCTCTTTAAAATCTTTTATTTCAAAACCTTCATTTTTTAATACATTCCTAAATTCTTTTTTATCCTTAATCCTTACCCTTAGTTTTTTTATATTTAAATCTTTATTCTTCTGCAACATATATTTTTCCCTTCCAATTGAAAACTTCCTTTATTATTATACAATTATTTTTTAAATTAACCTAAAAGATTAATTTTACAATTTTATAATCTTCATAAATTACTAGTAAAAATATAAGTTGATTTCTAAAAATAAAGAGGTTGTACCAAAACTAATATGATGTAAAACTTATAAATAGTATGAAGAGAATATCTGGATGAACTTTAGAATTTAAGCTATTACGTAGAAGATTTTACGTTTAAAAGCGAAACTGTTTGACCGAAGGAAGTTTTTCGCTTTAGTAAAATCTTCGAAGTAATTGCTATAAATAAGGACTACAATGTAACTAACGTTCCATTGTATAAGTTCAAGCAACCAAATTAAAATTTGGACTTTCACTTAAAATCCAGTAATTCTCGGAATATATTTATAAGTTTTACATGTGAGTTTTGGTACAACCCTTTTGATCTATAATTTTATATTAATTTTTTATAAGTTTATAATGAAACCTATCCTATAATAATGATTTTATCTTCAATTAGTTGATTTAAATATTCCATTATTTCAATTATTAATATAAATCCTTTTCTACAAGCATTTAGTTTTATATAAAACTAATAGCTACTATTTAAATTAATAATAGCTTAGTCTAAGTTGTCCACAGCATATTGTGCTTCTTCTGCTGTAAATTTTTCTCCGTGCTCTGATACTAATTGATCATAGACTGCACTTGGAGACATTGCCATAGTCTCTTGATATGTTTTTGCTTTTTTTAATGCATTCTCTTTCCAATCTGCTTCTACATTATCTACTGCATATTGAGCTTCTTCCGCTGTAAATTTTTCTCCATGCTCTGATATTAATTGATCATATAAACCTGCTTTAGACATACTCATAGTCTTACTATATGTTTTTGCTTTTTTTAATGCATTTTTGTTCCAATCGGCATCTACATTATCTATAGCATATTGAGCTGCTTCTTCTGAAAACTTCTCTCCGTACTCTGATGTTAACTGATCGTATAATCCTGCTTTAGACATATTCATTGTATTGCTATATGTTTTTACTTTTTTTAATGCAGATTTATGTTCTGTTGGAACATTTTCATCACTCTTCTTTTCGGCTAAAACATCTTTTTCTGTATCTTGCTCATTGCTAGTTTCTTTTTCTTGATTCTCTCTATTTTCTGTTTCTTGCTTCTGATTAGGTTCTGTATTTTGATTTTGGCTAACTTCCTGTCCAGCTTCATTACTTGGTGTATTGGAATCCTCACTACCTGCTGCACCTATTGATCCAAGTACTATAAAGACTGCTACCACTATAAACCACGGTCTTTTGTATATTGCCTTTTTATTTTTTTCTCCACATTCTGGACAAGCCTTAGCATTAGGTGATATTTCTTTAGAACATTTTTTACATTTTGTCATTTTCGCCATTACACAATTCTCCCTTATTATAATTAATTTTCTATATTTTATAGGCATTTTACTCTTTACTTAAAACTTAATATTGCTCATTCATTTTTTTATGTGCTTTAGATTTTTATTTTCTTTATTGTTTCCCCTAACTAAACCTTAATAAAGTTTTTAACCTATAGATACCTGTTCCCCTATAAATATCTAATTTTAAAATACTAGCTATTACTCTCACAGATACTATTAAGTTTATAAATAAAAAATATTATCCCTATTAATTTAGAATTTTTTTAACAATTTAAAGTTTTTTCTTTAATAAAATATTAACATTAAAATTCCATTTCCATCTTTTTACTAGTACATATTTACATATTTATATTTATAAGTCAATCAACTTCAAATTAAGTTTAAATTCTATTAATAATGTTCAAAATTAAAGTATATATATTCAAATTTTACTATATTGAGTTATATTTTTTCACTAAATTTTCATTTTTTATATAGTATTTTTTCTTTTTTCATTATACTCATTTACGATGAACTCATTTAATAGTAATATCTTTATTTTCTCTTCTTAAAAATCTCTTTCCATTGAAAAACTTCATCCTCTAATATATTTCTAACTTTTCATTACTAATCATTATTATTCGTTTTTATATTTAGCTATACTTAAATGTAATTCTTATATTAAGAAAAATTTAATAAAAAAAGTAGAGATATATCAATTTAATAATATACCTCTACTTTTTTGTAATATTAATTTTGATAATTAACATTGCTTATTATGCTAATACCAATAACTCTTTATACTGAGTTATTGATTAATCATTCTCTCTTTAAGTATGATTTCTACTGCTATTTTTTCTAATTTTTAAATACTTCTTGCTACTTCGTAAGCATCCCATATAGCATACATAATATTATGGACCTCTCTAGCATCTCCAAGAAGATATATATCTTCGAAATTCATCTTCAATTCATTATATAACTTTCTATCTGGCTTATATCCTATTGCAAGAATTACAGTATCTGATTTTATTTCTTCTATATTGCCTTCTTTAGTTTTTACAATGGCAATATTTTCTTTTATTTCTTCAATTGATGTTTCAGTTTTAATTTCAACATTTTCAAAGGCTAATAAATCCTTAAGCATATCATAGTTCATGAAAGGCATGCTATGTTCTCCCCCTAAGATTTCCTTTGAAACTTCAACTATCTTAACCTTTTTACCCATCTTAGTTAAATATAAAGCTGTTTCGCATCCTACTAATCCTGCTCCTACAACAGTTACCTCTTCTCCTGCTAGCTCTGGATTTAATAATACCTTATCAGCTGTTACTACATTTTCACTATTAACTCCAGGAATATTTAGTATTATTGGTGTTGAACCAGTTGCAATTACCACAACATCGTAATTATTTCTATTTATATTTTCTTTCTTTATTTCAGAGTTCATAAATATTCTAACACCAGCATCTTTTATTGCTTTTTCATACCATTTAACTAACTTGTGATCATTTCTTTTGAAGTTAGGTGCTCCTCCTGGTATTAAATTTCCTCCTAATTTATCTAATTTTTCATATAAATCAACCTTATGGCCTCTTAATGCACTTACTCTTGCAAACTCAAGTCCTGCTACTCCGCCTCCAATAATTAAAACTTTCTTTGAATTTTCTGCTTTACTTATTCCATAAGTAACTTCTCTTCCACATGCCGGATTAACAGCACAGGATATTGATCCTACCTTTGCTATTCTTCCCATACATCCTTCATGACAGGATAAACAAGGTCTTATATCATCTATTTTATTAAGTCTTATTTTCTTAACAATATACGGATCTGCAAGAAGTGGTCTTCCTAAACTTATGCTATCTGCTTCCTCATTTTCTAAAGCACTTAAAGCTATATCTGGATCATCCATTCTACCTGCAAGTATTATAGGAACATCTATAACTTCTTTAATCATTTTACCAAACTTTCTATATAATCCCTCTTCAAAATACATTGGTGGGTGATTCCAATACCATGAATCATAAGTTCCTACATCCACATTTAAAGAATCATATCCTGCTTCAACTAATAATTTAGCAGCTTCTAATCCTTCTTCATAATCACGTCCTAATTCAACAAAGTCTTCTCCTGGAAGAGCTCCCTGTCTTAATCCCTTAATCATACTCTTTAGAGAATATCTTAAGGAAACTGGGAAACCTTCTCCACAAGCCTTTTTTATTCCCTTAATAATTTCTGTAGGGAATCTTAATCTATTTTCTAAACTTCCTCCAAATTCATCCTTACGTTTATTATAAAAAGCTATTGTAAATTGATCTAATAAATATCCTTCATGGACAGCATGTATTTCAACTCCATCAAAACCTGCTTTTTTAGCAATTTCTGCTGATTCTATAAATTTTTCTATATAAGTTTTAATCTCTTCAATAGTCAATTCTCTATGTATTAAATTAGGGTCCCATCTATTTTCCTGTTCTGATGGTGCAACAGCCTTACCTGCTATTAAATTTGGTATTCCAGCACGTCCAAAACCAGCTGTTAACTGTAAAAATATTTTGCTTCCATAAGCATGTACCCTTTCTGTTAAAACAGTAGCGCTTTGAATAAAATGAAATGGACTCATTGTTACACAAGGTATGCATGGTCTTTTTAATGGCTCAATTTCATTTTCAACATTACATATTCCTGTTATTATAAGCCCTGTGCCACCTCTAGCCCTTTCGACATAATAGTCTATTCCAGCTTGATTAAATGCCCCTTCCTCAGTAGCAAAACCAACTGGCCCCATAGGTGCCATGGAATATCTATTAGGTATCTCTACCTTTCCTATTTTCAACGGCTCAAATAACTTGCTATAATTCTTATTCATAACAAACACTTCCCTTACTATAAATTTTAAAAGTATAGCTATATCGACCATAATTTGACATTATCATTATGTAAACGTTTTGTCAAATAAGCTACATATGACCAAAATATAAAAATCTTATTGTGAAGATTTTATTTTATAAATATATTAAAAAAACTATTCAATCTATTAAACATATTCCTTTCTTCTTATTTAAAATTAAATTTAACTTTAGTAAATCAATATTCTTTTAGAATTTGCTTATTGGTAAGTAAAATTTTTTCTAATATATATTTTTAAATAAAATCCCCCAAACTTTTATTTTCACTTCTTAAAACTTTATAAAATTCAATATTACTTATATAATATCTTTAAAATTTATGTAAATGTTGTATAATGATAAAATAAAGTATTTCATTTAAGGGAGATTTTACTATGAACAATTATTTGACAGAAGAAAACGTTAAAAAGTTAAGAGAAGAATTAGACTATAGAATGTCCGTAGTTAGGGCAAAAATTGCAAAAGAGAAACTTGAGGCTGCTGCCCATGGTGATAGATCAGAAAACGCTGAGTATAAAGAGGCATGTAGAAACTATAGAGAAAATGATAATAGAATACAATATCTTTTAACAATGATTTCAACTGCTATTATAGTTGAGGATGAATCAGTTGATAAATCAGTATTAGGACTTAATAGTAAAGCCAGAATAAAGTTCATTGAAGATGATGATGAAGATATAGTTACTTTAGTAACTACATTAGATTTAGACTTAGAAAATATGTGTATAAGCATTGAGTCAGATTTAGGCAAAGCTTTAATGGGTAAAAAAGTTGGAGATATAGTTGAAGTTGAAGCACCTGGTGGAAACTATACTGTAGAAGTATTAGAAATATTATAATTAATAAAAAATCTAGTGAATAATATTATTTACTAGATTTTTTTACTATATAAAACCTTATATAAAAAATTCAACACCCAAAATATAAATATCTGGCTTCTATTAAAGTTACTCAACAGCACCCAAAAGTTACCCATATTTTCGTTAAATTATAGTGTTATTATGGGTATTTGTTGTATTTTAATATTGATTTTAATTATATTAAATTTTAAAATATACTTGTATAATTATTTTTATTATACAAATATCCTAATTAAATAATATATAAATAAAAAGGGTGGATGAATTATGGGAAAACTATTAGAAGTAACAAAAACTTTTTATCAAACTGAATTTTGGAACGATTCTTGTTCCTATGAAGAATTAAGACAAGCAGTTGAAAATGGTGCTTCAGGTGCCACAACTAATCCTGTCATAGTTCTAAATGTATTAAAAAAAGAATTAAATGACTGGGATGCCACTATAAAAGAAGTGGTATCAAACAATCCTACTGCTACTGAGGATGAAATTGCATGGATCATAATAAAATTATTAGGTGAAAAAGCTGGTTCACTTTTATATCCTCAATTTAAAGAAAGCAATGGACAACGTGGTCGTATTTCATTTCAAACTAATGCAAAATTTTACAGAAATAAAGAAAAAATGATAACTCAAGGACTTGAACTCTCAAATGTTATAGAAAATTCCCAAATAAAACTTCCAGCATCTAAAGCTGGAATAGAAGCCTTTGAAGAATTAACATACCTTGGCGTAAGTATCAATGCAACCGTTTCCTTTACTTGTCCTCAAGCTATTGCAGTAGCAGAAGCTGTTGAGCGTGGATTAAATCGTCGTCTTGAAGAAGGACTTTCAATTGATCACATGCATCCGGTTTGTACAATTATGGTTGGTCGTTTAGACGATTATTTAAAGGATTATACTAAAGAACACAATATAGATATTGATCCTGAAATTCTAGGTTTAGCTGGAGTTACTACTTGTAAAAATACTTATAAACTATATAAGGAAAGAGGATACCACACTAAACTATTAGTTGCAGCCTTCCGTAATAATTATCATTTTACAGAATTTATAGGTGGAGATATTGTTTTAACAATAACTACTAAGTACCAAAATATTTTTAATGAATTAGATATTAAAGTGGATAATTACATGGATAAGGATGTAGCTCCTGAAGTTTTAAATGAACTTTTAAAGTTGGAAGAATTTAGAAAAGCTTATTATGAAGATGGCTTAAAACCTGAAGAATTCGAGCATTATGGTGCTTTTTTAAGAACTATGAACCAATTCTTAAATGGATATGATGAGCTTGTAAAATTAATTCGTACTTATATAGTTAAGTAAGTTTCCTTAAAGACTTTCAGTAATTATTTTGAACTTACAACTTTTCATTTCATTCAAAGGTATAACTTCAAAATACAAAATTGAAAATTTTGATTTTCACTTAAAATTAAGCTAAGTCTGAAGGACTAGCTAAAAATCAACATTTACCTAAAACTGAGCCAAAAGTAAAAGAGTCACTACACTTTTAGGTGTGGTGACTCTTCCTATATACCTAATTAAATTTTATCTTTTAAAATCTAATTAACCATCTTATTATCTAGCAGTTCTTAATGTTATACTCTCTTTGCTTGAAAGCTCTCCATTAGAATATTTAGCAGCAATCTTGAAATTGTAGATTGTATGTCTACTTAACCCGCTAAAATTATATGATATTTCTTCAGATCCTATTTCAGCAACCTTTTTACCATCTCTATAAAGAACATATCCTTCTAATCCTTTAGTTGATTCAGGAACATCCCAAGTAGCAACTACGTTTTTCTTGTTAATTTCAGAAGAATCAAAGTTTCTAACTGGTTTAACTACTATCTCTTCTCCTCCAACAGTTTCAAGAGCTTCCATAGCCGCTTTTAGATTTATTGTAATCTCATCAACTTGTTCCTTAGTAGTCTCTATATCATTGTTTAATGCCTTTGCATTATTTAATACTTCTTCAAAGGCAGTCCAACTTTCAACTGTGTAATCACTAGATACTAATTTAGAAGCTTCAACTAATAATTCATTTAACTCTCTAGCTTCAACTAATCCAGCCTGTGCTTCTTCAAGTTTATTTCTTAATACACTTAATTGTGAGAAGTTTATTACATCTAAAGCACTAACTTTATTAGCTACATTATTATATCTTTCTGAAGAAGCTTTTGTATAATCTGCTTCATTGATATCCTCTACTAAAGCCTTTAATTCATTGATTTCCTCAGTAGTAGCAGCTCTATCCTTCTTAGTAACACTTATTTCTTTTATAGCTGCAAAGTTTTGTCCATTAAATGTAGACATGGCTGTTAATCTAATTCCATTAGCTTTTATTGCCTCATCTAATTCTATTTTTTCTCTAACTCCATCAGTGAACTCGCCTTCTTTAACAACAGTCCATTCTCCACCTATATTAGCTTCTAATTTATAGCCTTTGATTGAACCATTTGTTCCTTTTCCACGAGATAATACATTTACAGTATCAAACTCTATTTCTTCTCCAAAGTCAACAGAAAGCCAGTGTTTTCCACTATGATTATCAGCTCCACGATAATTTGTATGCCATAAAGTAGCCTCATTTCCATCAATAGCATATGATGCAGGACCATCATTACCACTTGGTGGATTCATTTCTGAACAAGCACTTGCTTCCCAATTCTCTTTGTTATATTCTATAACATCTGATCCTTCATATGAGTTCGCTATTTCTCTTGCTTCATCATAATAAACAGAGCTATTTCTTAATTGAATATCTCCTATAATTCCATTAAAGTTATTATCACTAACCTTAATAGTTCCACCGCTTATTTCTTGATTTATAATTGATTTGTCATATACAGAATTTATTAATTCTCCATCAATATAAATCTTAAGCATTCCATTAACTTCTCTAACAGCTGAAATATGGTGTAATTCTCCATCATTAACTTTACCAACAAAAGTTGATTCTGTTGAAGTTGGAACATATTGGTCTGTTCCAAAAGTTCCATGTGCTTTTTCAACCACAGTAGTTACCTCTGACTTAGAGTTAACATTTAAATCTTTAACTTTAAAGTTTACATATCCATCTTCATCAATTGATAACTTAATGTCATCCCCTTGACTTAATAAATTTACATTAGTTGATGTAGTATCAACTGCCATAGTCACTGCAAAGTCAGTTGTTCCTTCAAAGCTATTAATTGTATCAACTTCATATTCCTTATTCATGTCTAAGAAATAAGTATCTGAGTTTCCATTGTATTTTTTATTTATATTTTCTCCGCCAATTAATTCATCACCATTTACTATTGATGCAACATTTCCATTTTGGTAAACAGGAATTGTTAAGCTTGTTGTTAATGAATTACCTAAAGCATCTCTCTCTCCATTAACATTTAAAGTTACTTCTTTATCTAAAGCTTCATTAGTAGTTATAACAATAGTTCTATAATCATCTAATAACTTAGATTCGGCCACTTCTGCTCCTTCAACAGAGTAAACTCCCTCACTATTTTCAACACGATCATTGTATTTTATAGTGATTTCACTTTCTCCTGTTACCTTTGCAGAAACTATTTCTGCCTCTTCATTATCTACTTTACCATATTGAAGTATTCTAGTTTCATATGGTTTTAAAGTTACTGTTATGCTATCTCCATAAGATACTGTACCAGCATCTCCAACAACATATGGTAATACTTGATTTCCTTTTAAGTTTGAAACTGATTTTGGAACTCCAACTATATCAGTTAATTCTAAAGTATATTCTTTAGTCTCTCCAGTTGGGTTTCTAAATGAAACTATTCCTTCATTTCCATTCCATGCAGAATATCCATAAACCCCTTCAGTTGCTCTATTACCAAACAATTTTGCTTTTTCTAAAATATGAGCATTACTCTCAGCAAAATCTAAAGCATCAGCATTTACTTGCCATTTCTCATCATCCATTATTGAAGGTGAATAATATAATTCCCAGAATGCTGTTCCACGAACTGCATTTGCAAATAAGAAGTCTCTAAAATCCTCTGTAGTTGCTGAACTACTATCTGATACTCCATATATTGGATCATGGTTATATATATTTTTTGCTGGGAATTGAACTTGGTTTGACTTATAAAGATTGTAATAAACATTATCTCTATAAGTTATTTTTTGTTGATGTCTTGAACCAGTTCCAGCATGACCAGTATCACCTGAATCTTGTACCCATACAGTATTTACCCATTGAAGTAACCATGGACTTAAGTTAACATAGCAAGTTGCATTTATAAATAATCCTTTTCCTTCTTCGGCTCTACTTGCACGCATTGTATCCCAAGCATCAGTCCATTTTTCCCATAAATCTGTTGTATAATACATATTGTTATGTCCGCCAGTCATATGGTCGTGATTTGAATTTGTACAAGGTCTAAGTGCAAATCCATCTAATTTCCAATAGTCTATATCAAATCTTTTTTGATAATCTAAGAATAGACTTGTTAAATTCTTTACATACTTATCTGAACCTACACAAACATTAGTCCAGTAATCATTTTGGGCATATCCAGTTCCCATTTTTTCTAGATATCTTGCAAAACCACTAAAGTAGTTATATCCACCTTGAGGTCCAAGCCATAATCCAAACTTAGATTGGAATTTATTTGTTAACTCTGTAGATGTATATAACTCATTTGGGAATTTATCATTGAACTCCCAGAAATCAGTTCTGTTCATACTATTTCCAGCTTCTGCTGTTGATATATTAGGATTAAACTCTGGATCTCTATAGTTATGCCATCCATCATCAACAACATAAGAATCAACTGGCTCTACTCCATTTTCAGTTAATCCTTTTTCAGAACCATAGAAAGACTTCGAAATACTCTCATCTGTAATTGTAAGCATGTTATCATACCATGAGTTATATTGTTTTCTGAACTCAGTTGGTGTAGCTATTTCTGAAATATACTCAAAGAAGTCTGTTTGTACAACATCTGTATCTACTCCCTCTGCTGCCCCAACAACATTTTGCCATGATACAAATTTCCCATCTGTAGTTAACTGGTTATCTCTTTCTAATTGTTCAAAAGTCTTACCACTATAATATCTTATTTGCATTTCATCATTTACTACATCTGTATCTGCTGCTGGGAATTCTGAACCAAAGAACATACCATTTGCATAAATAGGTTGTCCAAGCATTAACTCATTCTTACCAATCCACATTGAAGATACATCTTTTAAATCTGGATGTGACCAAACTGTGTCTTTTATACTATCATCTAGTACAAAGTTATCTAAATCAATATAATCAATTTGTGCTTCTTCATTATCAGTTATAATCTCAAGGAATGATCTCATATAATGATCATCACCTTCAAGAACTGTTACCATATCAATGTTATATTCTGTTCCAAAAATCTCATATGGCTCATATGAAATAGTAAGCTTTTTACCATTTTCAATGTCTTCTATCTTTGTAGTAGATACATCTATTGTTAAATCACTAGACTTGATTTCTGTTTTTGAAGTTTCTGGAATAACATATTTATCAGAATATAAGTTTATTTCTGCTCCTGAAAATTCTTGAGTATTTCCTAAAGCATCTGATAATTGATCGATTCTTATATATCTTGTTTCATAGGTTTTATCAAAATTTCCATAAACCACATCACCTACATTGTGTAGATTTCCTTCTTGATGTAGATTATAATCCTCTGCAGTAAATTCACCTTCACCTGCCTCTGTCCAATTTACCCCATCTTCACTTACATAAAGCTTGTATGCTCCCATTGTTCCATTCTTACCATAATTAGCATCAGTATATCCTGGACGTTTTAAGTATGAAAAAGAAGATATTGTTTGAACTTCACCTAAATCAATTTTCAATGATGTTGGGTATCCAGTTATTCTATAACTATCGATGTAAGTATTTTTGTCTCCATCAAATAGCTTAGTAATATCTGTTTGAGGATACTCAGTTCCATTTTGAACAGAAAGTGTTCCTTTCCAATTATCTCTTTGTAAAACCTCTGTAGGTAAAGTAGGCTCTGGATTTTCTAGTTCAGGTTTTATTGTGTTTATAACAAAGTCTTCTGAGCCAGCCTGTGGAATTATATTAGTATTGGCTCTACTATTTTCTATTTCCCTTGTTAATACCTTTCCATCAACAATTGAAAACTCTCTTGAAATGAATTCGTTTCCAATGAATAGTTTATCATTACTCTTACTAGCAACAACATCGCCATTATTTTCATTTCCTTCTGCTAGTACTGCCATTGGTGCAATATTAGTTAAAGCAACACTAAGCCCTAAGGTTAAGGATAAAGTTTTTTTTGAAAATTTTTTACCCGGCATTTCTTTTTTCTCCCCCTTTTAATTTTAGAAAAATATTTTTAATATACTTTCCTATTAATAAGTAGCCTAAGATTTATTTCCTCAAATATATCTTACTTTCTAAAATACTTTATTGAATTTTACACCCCCTTTTAAAATTCACCGCCCTATTTCCATTTATTGGTAATAATACTGTAATTATATCATTACCACTTTTTCAATTCAACTATTATAAAATTTTTAATAAGTAATTTTAAATATTAATTACTATACCATTCTTAATTAATCTAAATACAAAATTCATGATTATATTTTATAAAAAATAATTATATGTAATATTTTACAAATTATATAATAACTGTTTTATTATCTATAATATTATCTTATAATATTTTGTAAATAGATTTTAAAAGAAAGGAGGATAAATCAAAATCAGTTAAAAGACTATTTTTAAGCTTACTAAGTTCTAAGAAAACTTTATTTTTTACAACTCTTAGAATTTATATTTCTAAAAATACTTAAGTAAGGGGTTTATTATGATGAAATTTAAAAACAAATTCACTAGGCTGTTAAGTAATTCATTGACACTTATTATGTGTTGTTCTCTACTTCCAATTGGAACTTTACAAACTCAAGCTAAAGAAAAAAATACTTCTTTAGATACTGAAGAAGTAACAACTATTATTGATGACTCTGAAAAAGGTACTGGCTTAAATCAATTTAACTTTTCAGAAGGTTGGGTAGCTGATAGAGCTTCTATTGATTATAACGGAACTGAACATTGGACAAATAAAAATAGATGGGTAAATGGAGAAGCTCCTTCTTTTGAATTAAGGTTTAAAGGAACTAAAATAGAGCTTTATGGTAAAAAAGATAATGATTTAGGTATTTATGCCATAAGTATTGATGGTAATGAACCTATAGAAGTAGATGCCTATAATCTTAATGCTCAAAATCAAGAAAAATTATTTGAAGCTTCTAATTTAACTAATGAAGAACATACTCTAAAATTTCAAATTTTAGATAAAAGAAATCCTATGGCAAGCAATTCAAAACCTTTAGGTGCTCAAATAGATTTCGCTAAGGTCTACTCTACTGAAATTGTAGATCCTAATAAAGAATATGTAACACCAGTAAACGATCACACCATTGGTGATGATTTATTCCAATTTACTTATTCAAGTGGTTGGAGCGAAAGTACTGGCATAGGTTCTTTCTATAATGGTGATGAATTCTGGACTTTAGCTACTGCTGATTTTCAGCCTAGTTATACCCTAAAGTTTTATGGGAACAAAGTAGAATTATACGGTGTTAAAGAACCTTCTTCTGCTATATGTGAAGTTACTATAGATGGTGGTGAACCTGAGGAAATGGATCCATACAACCCAACTAGATTAGTTGGTCAAAAGTTATATGAAAAAGAGGGATTATCAGATGGTGAACACACTCTTACTGTAAAAGTTACTCATAGAAAAAATCCTTCTTCAAGTAGCTATAATGGAGAAATAGATTATGCAAAGGTTTATCATAAACAAATTCCTGCTACTGGAATAACTTTTAATACAGAGGGTATTCAAATTGAAAATGGTATGAGTGATTCAGTAAACGCAACAGTCATTCCTTCATACTCAACTCAGAAGACAATAAACTATTCGATAGAAGATGAAAATATAGCTTCTATTGATGAGAATGGTGAAATAACTACTAAAAATGAAGGAGAAACTAATATAATTGCTACTGTTAAAGGAACTAATATTTCTAAAACTATACCATTAAAAGTTACTAAGGCAGGAGCTCTTCTTGGCGTCGCTGTTGGTTCCACAGATTTTCATTACCTTCAAAAAAATTATAATGATATAAAAAATTTAAATTCAAATACATGGAATGATGTAGCTTGGATAGGAGATGAGCTTAATTCTAAAATTGTTACTTGGACAAAGTCATCCCCTGTTAATAATGTTGCAGTAACTTCAAGTGATTTTATAAATGAAAATGGAAATACAATTTCTTCAGATAATGTTGAAATATCTTGGCTTAAGGAAACTTTAGCAAATATAGGTCGTGGTAACCCATCTGCTCCTGTTGAGCTATTTCCAGATATAATCCATAAATCTGGTTCATTAAATATAGAAGCAAATAAAGTTACTTCTGCATGGGTTAATATTTCAATTCCTAGAGATACAAAACCTGGAGTTTATACCGGTTCTTTAACTGTAAATGCAGATGAATTAGAGAAACCATATGTTTTTGATTATTCCTTTGAAGTTTTAGATTTAGTACAACCTCTTCCAAAGGAAACAAATACTCAAATTGAATTATGGCAGCATCCTTACACTACAGCGAGATATTACGGTATAACTGAAGAGGATTTATTTACAGAAAAGCATTTTAAATATTTAAGAGAAAACCTTGAAGAGTATAGAGACATGGGTGGTCGTGGTGTTATAGCTAATATAGTTGAAGAGGCTTGGAACCACCAATCCTATGATAGTGATCCTTCAATGATTAAGTGGAAAAAGAAAGCTGATGGTACTTTTGAATTTGATTACTCTCACTTTGATAAGTGGATTCAATTTAACGTAGATTTAGGAATTCTAGATCCTGAAAATGGTTTTGGACAAATAAAATGTTATAGTATAGTTCCTTGGAACAATAGAATACAATACTTTAACGAAGCTACGAATAAAAATGAATCAATAAGTCCTAAACCTGGTAGTGAACTTTGGATAAATACCTGGACTCAATTTTTAACTTCATTTATGTCTCACCTTGAAGAAAAAGGTTGGTTTGATATAACATACATTTCAATGGATGAAAGAAGTATGGATGACTTAAGAGCCTCTGTTGATTTAATTGAAAGTATTACAAATAATAATGGCGATCACTTTAAAATATCCTCTGCTATGAATTATCAAAGTGGAAATGATTATTCTTTCTTAGATAGAATAGATGATATATCAATTGGCTTATCTCATATAAATCATAATTCTGATGATATGAAAAACATGGCTGCACATAGAGAAGACCTTGGATTATTGACTACAATATATACTTGTACTGGAGATTATCCAAATAGTTTCACCATAAGTGATACGGCAGAAAGCGCTTGGACTATGTGGTATTCATTAGCTCAAAATACTGATGGATTTATGCGTTGGTCATGGGATGGATGGGTTGAAAATCCATTAGAAAATGTATCATATAAATATTGGGAGCCTGGTGACCCTTGGTTTATATACCCAGCTGAAAAAGATAGCACTACTAATACCTTCTACTCTACTCCTAGATTTGAAAGATTAAAGGAAGGTATAAGGGATATAAATAAAGCTAAATATCTAATGGAAAATGCTCCAGAATTAAAGGATGATATAGATGCTTTAGTTAAATCACTTAAAAGACCTAAGCAAGGTGGAAATGGATATGGCTCTGCAGTAGCTGCTTCTCAAGCTGATAAAGATTTAACTATTTTAGAAGTGAACAGAATGAAAGAAGGAATAAATGATTTTGCAAGAGAATTTATCTCATCACAAGATGAAAATATAATAGTTAATCCTGTTAGAAACTTTGAAGCACTAGAAATTAATAAGAATAATGTTTCTGTCACTTGGGAAGCTCCTGAAACTACTAAGGGTTTAGAGGGCTATATTCTTTATAAGGACGGTAAAAAAGTGGTAGAATTAAAACCTGAAGAAACTACTTATAAATTTACCAATTTAAATAGACACACTATTTATAACTTTAAAATAGCAGCTAAATATAGCAATGGTGAAATATCCAATAAAGAATCTATTACCTTAAGAACTACAAGATAAAAACTTAATAAAAAAGGGGCTGTATCAAAATAACTCATCAATAAAACTTATAAATAATATGAAGAGAATATCTGAATGAACTTTAGAATTTAAGCTATTACGTAGAATAATTTGCGTTAAGAAGCGAAGCTGTTTTACCAGCGGGAGTTCTGAGCTTTAGCAAATTATTCGGAGTAATTGCTATAAATAATGACTCCAATGTAACTAAAGTTCCATTGGATAAGTTCAAGAATCCAAATTAAAATTTGGACTTTCACTTAAAATTCAGTAATTCTCGGAATATATTTATAAGTTTTATATACGAGTTTTGATACATCCCCTTTTGTATTGTTTATAATATAATTTAGAACTTTATAAAATATATTTGGTATTATACAAATAATATACTATAAACATTTTTTGATTTATATAATTCTCCAATAAACCAATGAATCCTAACTATATTTCTTCTACTTTATTTTGTAAAAAATCATGTAATTTCTTTTCTCTTGCAACTAGTTTTTCTACAAATTCTGTTTTTGGGTTATTTAATATTTCTCTTGGTTTTCCATATTGTTCTATTTTCCCATCATTCATAACAAGAATCTTTGTTCCAAGTTTAATTGCCTCTGAAATATCATGAGTTACAAAAATAATAGTTATACCAGTTTGCTTATGGATTCTAATTATTTCCTCTTGTAATTGCCCCCTAGTAATTTCATCTACAGCTCCAAAAGGTTCATCCATTAAAAGTAAGTCTGGTGATGTTGATAAGGCCCTTGCAATTCCCACCCTTTGTTGTTGTCCTCCAGAAAGCTCATCTGGATACCTACCTAAAAGTTCTTCATCTAACCCTACAATATCCATCCACTTCTTCACTGCATTCCTTGTTTTCTCTTTATTTTTTTTATTTAATAAATTAGGAACATAGGCAATATTTTTTTCTATGGTCATATGAGGGAAAAGAACGCTCCCCTGTATGGAATAACCTATATTTCTACGAAGTGATATAATATCTTCCTCTTCAATATTTTTATTCCTAACTAGTATGGTTCCTTCCTCTGGTTTTATAAGACCATTTATCATCTTTAAAATCGTTGTTTTACCGCATCCTGAACTTCCTATTACAGTTAGGAACTCTCCTTGTTCAATATCAAGATTAAAATTCTCTATAACGGTGTTTTCCCCATAAGTTTTCTTTATATTTTGGAATTTAATAATTGCACTCATTTATTCTCCCCCTATTTAAGAATTCCCTTTTCTATCAAGAATTCACGAGCAACAACTTCAGCGTCAACTCCTTCCGTCTCTACCCTATAATTTAAGTATGCCATCTTTTCATCATCTAAAATTCCTTCAAGCTTCTTGAAAACATCATTTAATTCAGGATAATCTTCTAAGATTTCATCCCTTACTACCATAGCTGCCATAGCTGAAGAAAAGAAATTTTTATCATCCTTTAAGACTACAACCTCAGCAACTGCAAGCTGTCCATCCGTAGTGAATATATCCATAACATCAACTTTACCTTCATTCATAGCCTGATATTTTAATCCAATATCTAAATCAATGGTTTCTTTAAAATTGAATCCATATGTTGAACAAAATGCCTCATATCCATCTGGTCTCTCATAAAAATCATACTCTGCACCAAATACCAGCTTGTCAGATATTTTTGCAAGATCAGAATAGGTCTTAAGGTTATATTCTTCTGCTATATCTTTTCTTACTGCAAGTCCATAAGTATCATTAAATCCAACTACTCCTGTCCAAGTTAAATGATATTTTTCTGCATATTCTTTCTTTAACTCTTCATACATGGTTTCATCATAAAATCCCTTATGATTTAATACCATATTCCATCCAGTAGAAGTATACTCTGGATACATATCAAACTCTCCACTTTCCATACCTGGCATAATATTAGATGTACCTCCACCAACACCTTGAGTTAATTTAACTTCTAAATCCGTGTCTTGTTCAATTACATCTTTTAGCATAGCTCCTATTATATACTGTTCAGTCATAGGTTTTGTAGCAATATTTATAGTATCAATATTACCTTCTTTTGTTAATACTCTTCCAAATATTAATGCACAAATTATAATTAAAATAATTCCTGCTATTCCTCTTTTCTTTCCTATATTTCTTCTCTTCCTTTTTCCTATACTCTCAACTTTACTAAGAATAAAATCTACCACTATGGCTAATAAAGCTATAAGTAAACTTCCCGCTAAAGTCATGGCAGAATTATTAGTAGTTATTCCTCTATAAATAGCGACACCTAATCCCCCTGCACCTATAAAAGAAGCTATACCAGCAAGAGCAATTGTCATAGTAGCCATATTTCTTACTCCAGCCATAATGACTGGCATTGCAAGGGGAAGTTTTATCTTATATAAAATTTGAAATTTTGTGCTTCCCATGCCCTCGGCAGCTTCTAAAATTCTACTATCAATATTGGTAATTCCAGTATGAGTATTTCGAACCATTGGTAAAAGTGCATATATAGTCAATGCTATAATTGCAGTAGTATTTCCAATACCTGATAAAGGAATTAAAAAACCTAATAGTGATATTGATGGAATAGTATAGACAAAATTTATAATTGCAAGAATTGCCTTAGAACTTTTCTTATATTCACTAATTAAAATTCCTATTAATAGCCCAATAATGCAAGCTATAATAATAGCAAGGAGTGAAATTTGCAAATGCTCAAGTAAAAGATTCAAATAGAATTCCTTCTTTTCTGTTAATTGCACAAATATATCACTAATCACCTTTTCCTGTCCCCCTTTATAATTTTTAAAATAACTTTCTACAAATAACTAATTAAGTAAAACACGCTCTTTTTTACTATTTTATAATTAGGAATCACTATTTATTCCTTTAAATATTTTTATATGAATTAATCACAAATAACTTAAAATATATTTCAAATCAAAAGACTTGAGTAAGAAAATTAAAAACACCCTATATTTAAACTTTTAAATATAGGATGTTTTATAAATAGAATCACAATCATTTTATAATTCAAAGTTTACACCTTTTTATATTATTAAACTATTTTTCCAAATCTATTATAATAGTCTCTTCTATATAATTTTCAATTATCTCTCGCGCCATATTAAAGTAATTTACACACTTATCAATTATTACTGCATCAGTACTTACAACTCTATCTAATTTTTCTAAAATTACATCAGCATTATTAACTAAATTAACCTCTACATTTATATTCCATTCCTTAGAATACTCTAATATTTTATGCTTTAAATTACCTGAATTAGAAACAGGAGAATCCAAATAAAAAATAACATTTTTACAATTATACTTATTCAAAAATTCTCCAATTATTTTTAGAGCTTTATCTGTTTTATCAATAATTTTATAAGTCCCTCTAAGTCCTGCTAAATCTCTAATACAACCATCACTTCCTATAATTAAAGTTCCTCCTGATAGAGCAACTTCAAGGGTTATTAATAAATTGAAGCCATCTATATGTATAGCTCCTTCTCTTAAACATTCTAAAGGAAGTCTTTTTTCTCTTCTTATCTTCTTACTTTCTTCAGAACAGACTCCTCTTTTTAAAGCATCTCTCTGTCTTAGAGAAAATTGATATCTATCTCCAACAAATTTAATAACATGCTCCATTTTATAATCTCTACTTATTAACCATTCAATTTCTTCTTTTGCTTTTTGTAATCTTTCTTGTTCCTTATTATAAAACCATCTCTTATCACTTTCGTCAAATCCTCTTTTAGTTACCTTGCTCATTCTTATCCTCACTTTATAGTATTAAAATTATTTTTCATTAAGTAAATACTTCTCTATTTTACTTTGTACAACTTTAACATTCCTTCTAACTTTCTATCAATAATCTAAATAAACTTTTTCTTCTACAAAACAGTCAGAAGAGACTCTATTTAATTCAACATCTAATTATAGTATTTCTTAATAGTTCCCACTTATGATTTTTAATATATTTATGTATAAGTTTACTTTTAATTATATACTATTAAAAAGTAAAAAATCCACGATATAATATCATGGATTTTTTATTCGCAATTATTTATAATAGTTTGTCCACTCTTCACATTTATCTAGTGTCATATTAATAAATTTTTGATATTTAGCTAATTCATCATTTTTAAACTCTTTTTCAATTTTCTTTTTATTGTCTATCCATTTCTTTTGAACTTTTGTTATTTTTTTAAAATCTTCTTGAGATAAATTTTCTTTAAATTCTCTATACATATTATTTAATAACTCATCACTTAACTCATAAACAACTTTTGCATTTTCTACGTTGCTTACATCATAAGATCTTAAAGTTGTTATTAAAGCATTATAGTACCTAAAAAATCCTTGACCCTTTGGAAGTAATTCTTCTGCACTTAAACTTTTGTTTTTAAAGTCTTCCCTTATATCTTCATTTACTTCTTTACTACTATTTGCATCTTCATTTTTTGCAACATATTCATGTGTGTCATTAGAGGTAATATTAGTATTTTCTTCTTTAGTGCTAACTTTCTCATTAGTTGGCTCAGACTTATATTTAACCTCTATTAAAAGATATGCTATACCGCCAAGTAATATAGAGATTATTACTACCACTGAAACATATTTTAAAATACTACTTTTATTATTTTTCTCCATTTAACCTTCTCCTTCGTTAAAATTTCATTAATTGGTATGGATGTCTTTATGATTCCAGTAATAAATTATACCTATTAAAATAATAATGCTCAACTAATTTACATATTTTCAGTCATATAATAAACTTCTTCATATAGTACACTCCTTTAATAAACTCCTTTTTTTCTCTATATTCTCTATATTCTTTATATAATAAAAACACAAGGCATTTTATATGGTGCCTTGTGTTTTTACATAAATTAATTTTTATTTAAGAAAATATTATATTCAGTAAAACTATTCTCCTAAAATGCTATTCATTACTATTTGAATGTCAGCTGTATCTACTATACCATCTCTATTTATATCAGATTTCTCACTTAGAGAATTACCTGGTATAACATCACCTTGATATTTAGATACTATTGACAAGTCTCCTACGTTTATAACTCCATCACCATTGACATCAGCTGAAATCTCATCCTCTTCTAATGCATAATTTAGAGTATAAACATTCTTAGAACCAGATTCTGAACGAACAACTATTGTTGATTTATTTTTATAAACCGGTAAAATAGTTATTGCTGCATTCTCATCTGCTAAAGCTTCTACAGTTGTAGGTAATGTTTCTAAATTAACTGTATACTCAGTGGTATTAGGATCAAAACCTTCTAAAGCTTTTCCATCTAATTTAATTTCAGATAAAGTATTATTTGTATTAGCATTCATTTGTGGTATATACTCATAAACAGCAACTTCTGATAATCCAATACACTTTCCTACTTCAGGTTGTTGCATGTATATACGTATGCTATCAGTATTTATTACTTCATCTAAGAAATAAGTTGTCTCTCCAGCAAGGTATGATACCTCTGTTGTATTTGAATGAGGAGCAACAACATATTCACCAGCTTCATTTTTATAACTTATTTCAACCTTCTTAGGAATTCTTCCATATACATTATCAGTAAATAACCATAAATCTAGTCTATCTACATCATATTTATTTTCCCAATCTAATTGAACATATGCCCCTTTAGGTTCTCCATTTACTGTTAAGTTACGCTCATTCCAGTTTGTCCAACGCTCTCTTGTATCTAAGCTATTATTAGTTATTCCATTATTAATAGCATTTAAATTATCTGATTGAGAAATACAACTTTGACTTAAAGTAGGAATATCTTCATTAGAAGAATTATTTATAGCAAGATTAGAAGCTGCTTTTAAAGCCTCAACTACACGCACTGTTGAAGTTACAGTATATCTCTTACCTAATAAAGAAACCTCTCCTTCAACAGCAACTGTTGTATTAGGTTCACTAAAATCTACTTCTTCTAAATTCCAATCTACTTTAAATTCTTCACATTCTCCTCCATCTGCCAAATATCCTTTTACTGTCTTAGGAAGTGTAGGAGCTTGTCCAGCATATGTGAATGTCGAATAGTTTTCCATTGAAACAACATCACCAATTACGTGAACATTAACATTTACAGCAACATCTGTTCCTTCTAATTTACCATTCACCTTAAAGATCTGTGGAGTATCTAATTCTGACTCATCATATTCATTCCATAAGATATTAAAATTCTCAGTTGTTCCATCGCTATATCTTCCCTCTACAGTTGATGGTAATTCTGGCTTTTCACTTAAATTAACATAATAGTCTTTAACAATTTCATAAGACTCTAAGAATTTATCATCTCCAGCATTGTTTACAGTATTAATTTCTATAGATTGAGATTGTAAACCCTCTCCAGAAACATTTAATGTCATAGCACCTGCATCCTTAGTTGATTGTACTATTACTAAGGCTTTACCACTTAATGCCTTTCTAGTGGCAGTTGTATCACTTGTAGGTTTATAAGATTCTGTATCAGTTTGATCTCCATTATCAACACCTACAATCTTACCATTACCCTCTAATTCAAAGTTTAATCTATTAGATGCACCTGGAACTATATTTCCATCCTCATCTACTATATCTACAGTAATATAAGATAAATCATATCCATCAGAATCAATAGTATCTCTATCTGCACTTAGTTTTACAGTAGTAGGGTCACCTGTTGTTGTAACTGACTTTCTACCTTCTGTATTTGTAATTTCATTTCCATCCTTGTCATATGCCTTAGCAGTTAAAGTACCTTCTTCATAAGGAACGTTAAATACTGGATATAATGAATCATTTCCAAAAGTATAGTATTTATAACCAGCCTCAGTTGTATGCTCAGTTGAAGTTTGCTCTCCAACCTTTTCATCATTTAGATATAATTCTACTTTATGAGCATCAGTAAATACATTTACCTCAACATTTCTATTTTCTATAACTATATCTTCTCTATTCCATGTTGGAAGTACATGTAATGTATTTACATCATCATTCCATTGACTTTGATATAAATAATATATATCTTTTTCAAAACCTGCAGTATCAACTATACCAAAGTAACTTGATTTTGGAGATGGACCATTTCCACCACCAACACTACCACTACCAGTACCATTCCAAGGAGTAGGCTCACCTATATAGTCAAAGCCTGTCCATACAAATTCTCCTGCATTATAGTCATTCTTTATAACGAACTTCCAAGCGTCACTAGCTGAGTGTCCCCAACCAACTCTTGTAGTATCATTGTCGTACTCTGAAATACGATGATTTCCATAATCTATTCCTTTTGTTTTATAATATCCTCTAGTATGAACTGCACTACTAGTTTCAGAAGCATATAATGTCCAATCTGGATGTCTTTCTCTTTGTTGTGCAACTTGTCTCTCATTAGCATAGTTAAATCCAACTAGTCCACCATTATCATCAACTACTTCTGAAATAGCCTCTGCCGTTCTATCACCATTTTTAGTTCTGTTATCACCTATAGTAACAGGTCTTGTTGCATCTTCTGCCTCAATCCAATCAATTATATCTTGAGCTACATTAGTATAGTTAGATGCACTTCCACTAATTCCTTCTAATACCTCGTTACCTATTGACCACATTA
The DNA here is from genome assembly GCF_057782475.1 of Clostridium sp. LIBA-8841. Lineage (NCBI taxonomy): Bacteria > Bacillati > Bacillota > Clostridia > Eubacteriales > Clostridiaceae > Clostridium > Clostridium sp. LIBA-8841. The sequence goes on from NZ_CM173488.1 coordinate 2,178,246, forward strand.
TTATTGATGGGCTATTCTTAGAATTTTTGACCATAGATCTAGCTTCAAACTCTCCCCATGTCATTCCTGATGTTCCATTTATAATCTCATTTTCCTCTTCTATTACTTCATTAAAGTACTTAGAAAAGTCATTTACGTTTCCGTTCTTAGGATTTGTCCATGTATCAAAAGCTTCATTTATAACCAATAGTCCTAAACGGTCACAAATTTCTAGTAACATGTCACTTGCTGGATTATGAGAAACACGTATTGCATTAACTCCCATTTCCTTCATTATTTCCATTTGACGCTCTACAGCACGGTAGTAAGAAGCAGCTCCTAAGGCTCCTTGGTCGTGGTGCATACAAACACCTTTTAATTTCATCATTTCTCCATTTAATGAGAATCCAGTATCTTTATCAAAGTTATAATATCTGAATCCAAAGTCTGTGAAATAAGTATCCACTACTTTACCATCTATTAAAACTTCACTTTTCACTTTATACATATTAGGATTGTCAACTGACCATAAATCTGGTTTATTGACAATACCAGTTTGATTGAAAGTTACACTCTCATTAGCAGCTATAATTTGTTCACTTATTACTGGTTCACTAACTTCCTCTCCATTAGCATCTAATATAGTACTTTTAACTGTAACATTAGATTCTTCTATGGATTCGTTTTCAACAATAGTCTCAATAGCTACGTCTACATTACCATCTTTTTGTTCTTCAATATTTGGAGTTGTAACTGTCGTTCCTAAATGAGAAACATGGATAGAATCTGTAACACTTAATGTTACATCACGATAAATCCCACTTCCTGAATACCATCTACTAGTTGGCACAGGATTAGATACCTTAACAGCAATTATATTTTCTGTTTGTCCATCACATACTAATGCATCAGTAATATCAAAGGCAAAAGCAGTATAACCATAATTATGTTCACCTATCTTTTTACCGTTTACATAGACTTCTGCATTCATATACACACCATCAAAATTTAATGTAAAGTCTTTACCATCATACTTTTCAGGAACTACAAAGCTTTTACGATACCATCCAGTCCCTCCTAATAAAAATCCACTTTCAGCTTCTCCTTGTACAGTAAAGTCTCCTTCAATACTCCAGTCATGAGGTAAATTTAATCCTCTCCAAGAAGAATCATCAAAATCTACAGCCCCTGCACCTGATGGATCACCCTTAAAGAACTTCCAATTGTCATTAAAGATAGTTGACCGTTCTCCATCCTTAATAAATCCAACATGTACTGTTTCAGATTCTGGAACTTGTCTTGTTTCAGCCATTACTAAAGTAGGTGACAAAGTTAAAGCAAAAGCTAATGCTACCCCTAGAGCAGAGCTTTTTTTGTGAAATGGTTTCATGTTACTATTCCCCCTTTTAATTAGCATAGGTTAAAGTTAATAAAACTATAAATTATAGAAGTGTTAATTTCTTATAATTAATTTAAGCCATCAACCTATATTACTTTTATTAACTATTATGTATAATAATAACATTTTATTAGTGAACAGTAAAGTATTAACAATTTTTATATAAATACTTTTTCTTTATCATTTTAATTAGTTGATAATTCTAATTTATTATTCTAAAAAAGATATATTACAATGTTTAATGATAATACATCTTAATATTAATAAAGCTAATTTTTAACTAAAATCATCCATTTATTTATGTATATCATAAGTTTCAGAAATATAAATATTTTAATATCCTTAACAAAAAACACATTGAAAATAAATTCAATGTGCTTTTTTTATATAATACTATTCTTCATACAAAATACTGTATAAATTTTCATATTGTTGATATTCCTATTTATTATATCTTTTCTAGAACTATTTAAGGTTATCTTATGTTATAAGATTTTAATTTAAATTATCTTTTTATTTCTTAAATATTATATGAAATAAATTAATAAAATATTGTTATAACTACTGTAACAAATGTAAATTTATTATTCTAAAATCCTGGAAAAAAAGGAAATGGAGGTACAAAAAATGGATATCCTAATAATCCTATTCTATGAATGTTACGCATTGGAAATTTTCTTCTTCTAAAGCGTCTATGCCTTCTTCTTCTTCGAGGTCGATAACCAAAGGATTCTTGTCTATCCATTAGGTCTTCCATATCATCCGTTATTACATCTTCACCAACTAATACAGTAGCATTATCAGCATCTACATCATCCATAATACCATCAAATGTACTTCCATCTCTCATTACTATGACAACATGATATGTCATACAGTTTTTGCATTGATCATATAGAGTACTTTGATCTCTATAATAATCCATAAATTCTAATGACATTTTATACCAACTCCTTTCCATATCATGCTATTCACTTGTACTATTATTGGTGTCATTCTTTTTAAAATTTTTATAGCTAATATAATTAATTCATATCTATTTTCAAAGAATACCCGCACACCTATTAAATTTAAATGTGCGGTTAAAAATTTATCCTACTAAATAATATTTACTTAATTAGACTCAGTTAATCTTTTATTTAATTATTTAATATCTTATTGTTTATATTCACAAGTCCAATATCAAATACTTTTTCTCCATATATGTGAACTTCAAAAGTTACTGCTGCTCCAGAATTTTCTTGGTCTGGTCTTGCATATGCTTCAAAATATTTATAATCACTATAATTATTCCAAATATAAATATAATAAAGAACAAAAATTAAAATTCTCTAGCAACTTTTTTTATTTTATCTTGTAAATTTAATAAGCTTTTTCTGATCTCAGAAAAATTTCCACTTAATAACCTCTTATTTTTAACAACAATCTTACCATCAACCACTACTAACTCTACATTACTTACATTAGCTGAATATACTATAGCCGCATAATAATCATATATCGGTTGCATGTTGACTGATTTTGTTTCTATTAAGGTTAAGTCTGCTTTTTTTCCTTCTTCTATGGATCCAACTTCTTTATCTATACCTAATACTCTAGCTCCACCTATAGTTCCCATTTCTACTAACTCTACTGATGGCAATACTGTTCTATCATTATTGAATAATTTATGGATTTTTCCTACCTGTGACATTTGAGTTAATATATCTAAAGTGTTTCCACTCATAGGACCATCAGTTCCAAGCCCCACATTTATTCCTGATTCTTTAAACTTTAATATAGGAGCTACTCCTTTTGCTCCCTTAGCATTTGCCCCAATATTATGAGATACTTTAGCACCATTTTTCTTTAAAATCTCTATATCATAATCATTAACTAAAACTGCATGAGCTGCTATAAAATTAGAGTCTAAAACTCCAAGCTTATCTAAATATCCAACAGGAGTAAGATTATATTTTTCTATACACTCCTTTAACTCATAATCCATTTCTGATAAATGCATAGTAATAGGAACATTATATTTTTTACTGATTCTATAAGCCTCTTTTAAGGATGCATCCGTATTAGTGTATGGTGCATGAGGCGCTATTCCTGGAGTTATTAAATCATCATCTTTCCATTTTTCTATGAAATCTATTGAATAATCTAAACCACCAAAAGCCTCTTTAGAATCTGGTGAAGGAAAATCTACTATTGTTTCACATAGTATACCTCTCATATTTAATTCTTTTGCGGCCTTAGCTACCTCATCCTCAAAATAATACATATCACAAAAAGTGGTTACTCCTCCTAATAGCATTTCTGCTATGGCATATTTAGCTCCTATATAAGTTAATTCTTCATCAACTAATCTTTGTTCTAAAGGAAATAAATATCTCTTTAATCTATCCTTACAATCATCAGCTAAACTTCTAAAAGGTACCATAGAGCCATGAGTATGACAATTTATCATACCAGGCATTAAGATTCCCTCTTCTCCATCTATTACTTCAACTTTATATCCATCTCTTTTAAATATTTCCTCTTTACTTACATCATCTCCAACATATATTATTCTATTTCCTTCAAAAGCAACTATCCCATTCTCTATAATTTCTTTATTTTCATTCATAGTAAGAACCGTAATATTTTTTACCAAAGTTACTCTTTTATCCATATTTTATCCTCCAAACATTTACTAAAAATAAATTAAAAATAAGAGGCTGTATCCCCCTATGATACACCCCCTTACTTTATTTTTATCCTAATTTCCTATACTTCAAAGCAGAGTTTTTTATTTAAATAAAGAAACAATACTACACTTTTTAACGTCTATTAATCCCTTATCTGTTATCTTTAAAGCAGGGCTTACTGGTAACGACAAGGTACTAAATGACATAATTTCATTCATATGATTATATCCTAAATCTCTCATAGCATTTCTAACTTCCCCTAGTTTTTCTCCTATGATTTCAATAGGCTCATCACTAACTATTCCGCCTATTGGCAGTTCTAATTTAGCAATTACTTCATTATTATTTGAGACTACATATCCCCCCTTAGAATATATAACCTCATTAGCTGCTATAACCATATCCTTAATATTTCTACCCATCACCATAAGATTGTGATGATCATGAGCCCAAGTAGTTGCTATTGCTCCTTCTTTTATAATTTCCCCTTCTACTAATCCAAAAGCTATATTGTTACTTTTACCATATCTTTCAAAAACAGCAATCAACGCACATTTACTATTTTCCCACTGTAAAAGATTATTATGAATATCTAAAGTTACTTCTCCCTCTTCTGTAAAAGTAGTATTTTTCGCTACCTTCATAGTCCTACAAGTTACTTTATTTTCATAATTCTTCGGTACTTTAACTAACAAGCTTTCTCTAGTAACTTGACTTAATTCTAAACTATTATAAAATCTATAATCTAAAGTACTTTTCTCCTTAAAAAACTCTTCTTTTAACCCCTTATCTCTATTAAAAACCATTTCCCCATTTTTATAAACTTCATATATATTAAAATCTTCTATATTATCTAGTAATATAAAATCTGCCACCTTTCCCGGTGCTATTGCTCCCCTATCCAAAAGATTCATTCTTCGAGCTGGTGTATATGTAGCTACATATATTGCATTTTCTATTGACATTCCGAGCTTTACAGCCTCTTTTACCAATTCATTCAGATGCCCCTTAATTAATTTATCTGCCATTACATCATCTGTTGCCAAAGCAAAATGCTCATATAAATTATTTTCAACTAAAAACTTTATATTATCAGCCGTCATTGATTTGTGTTGCATTTCTATAAACATACCATCTTGTATTTTTTCTTCAAGAGAGGCTAGTGTTTGTTGAGTATGATCTCCATTAACTCCTCTATAAATATAAAGAGATAAATCCACCCCTTGAATTTTTGGACAATGACCCTCTAAAGGTACATTCTTCTTTTTGCTTACGTTTATTATTTGATTTATATTAGAATCCTCATCTTCTATTAAATCCTTAAAGTTCATTACCTCTCCAAGACAAAGAATATTATCATATTCTAATAATTTCTCTACCTCATTAGGAGTTATTTCTCCACCTGTTGTCTCTAAGGAACTTGAAGTTGAAGGAACCGAACTAGGTATGCCATAAAATATATCTAACTTTTCCTTAGACTTAATAAATTCTTCTATACCATGAACACCAAAAACATTAGCTATTTCATGAGGATCAGCTACTACTGTAGTGACCCCATGTTTTATTGCAGCCTTAGAAAATTCACTTGGAATAGTCATTGAACTCTCTATATGCATGTGTATATCTATTAAACCTGGAATAATATATTTTCCATCTCCATCTATTATATTTTTAGATGTTAATCTATCCTCATATTCTTTTCCTATATGAATAAATTTCCCCTTATTTATTAAAACATCACCTTTTATAAACTTTTTGAAATAGCTATTATACACATTTAAGTTTTTAATAATTAATTCTGCTTCCATTCTATTACCTATAAACTAGTTCATTATTCTGTTCCAGTTATTAACCCATTCATTCATTACTGAGTTAACGAATTTAAAGTCTATTACTTTTGCATTATCAAGTACTGGTCCATATGTTAAGTTCTTAGTTTCCTCTTCTGTTAACTTAACTTCCTTGTTAACTGGTGATTCATTTAAAGCCTTAGCAGTTCTTTCTTGAACATATTTACTTAGAGCGTAGTTAATAAATTCATAAGCTAAACCTTTATTTTTTGAATTTTTATTTATGTTTATTGTATTAAAGTTTAAGTAAGTTCCTGACTCTGGTATTACATTTATAACCTCTGGTTTAGCTTTTGAAATTGTTCCATAAGCAAAATCTGATGCTACTGCAGCTACTATTTCACCATTTGAAAACATATTTGCTAAATCTGAAGATTTACTATAAGTTTTAACAACATTTGGCTTTAAAGCTTCTAACTCTTTAAATGCAGCTTCTCCATTATCAGTTTTTACATCTACTCCAGCTTTCTCTGCAGCTATTTCTACCATTGCAGGCCCATTAGTTGTTGTAATATCTGGTATAGCTATCTTATTTTTAAGCTCTGGCTTCCATAAATCTTCCCAAGAATTTATTTCAATTCCTGCTGAAGGATCTACAATTATTCCTATACTGTTTAATGTGTATGCTGGTCCATAGCCTGCCTCTACTGTAGCTTTAGCTTTTTCATTCATTTCATTTGCATTAGGAATCTTTGAATAATCTAATTCATCAAATATTCCTGCTTCAATTCCTTGTTCAGCATAAGACTCAGCTAAATAAGTTACGTCAATTTGTGAGTTGGGATTATTTTTCATTTTAGTTAATCTCTCTGAGTTATTACCCACTTCTAAAACTATTTCCACTCCATGTTCTTTAGCAAATGGATCAAATACTGTCTCTTTTAATACATCTTCATTTAGTCCCCAAGTTGAAACAACTAATTTCTTTCCTGCTTCTGCTCCCTCTGTCTTTCCACATCCAACCAAGGCTGTTCCTAATACTAATCCTGTTAATAACGTTGCTAAAATTTTCTTTTTCATAAGCTACTCCTTTATAAACATATTTTTTTATATTTAAATTTTATAAAACTACTATTTTATCTGCTGGCAATTGAAGTTTTATCTTTTGCCCTTTTTCATATACAATGCTGTTTTCACTGTTTACAATTAAATTTCCCATATCAGTTTTAACATCATATTGATATGCTTTTCCTAAGAAAGTTCTTATTTCTATAACACCCTCTACTGTATTTTCTAAATCCTCATTTACAATTTTTATATCATCTGGTCTTATAGTTGCTTTTACTTCATTTTTATCTTTCACTTTATTAACTCTTAACTTAATTCCAACCTCACTTTTATAAGTGTCCTCTGATATCTTAGTTAAATCTATAAAATTTTCAAAACCTACAAATCTTGCAACGAACTCTGTTGCTGGATTTGAATAAATATTTTCTGGAGTATCAAATTGCTCTATTACTCCCTTATTAAGAACTGCTACTCTATCTGAAATTGAAAAACATTCTTCTTGGTCATGAGTTACGAATAATGTTGTTATTCCAAGCTTTTGTTGAAGCTTTCTTATTTCAACTCTCATTTTTAGTCTTAATTTAGCATCTAAATTACTTAGAGGCTCATCTAATAATAAAAGGCTTGGCTCTATTACTAAGGCTCTTGCTATTGCAACCCTTTGTCTTTGTCCACCAGATAACTCTTTTGGATATCTCTTTGCTAAGTGGCTCATATCAACAACTTTTAATATTTCATCAACCTTTGTTTTTATTTCTTCTTTATTCATCTTCTTCATTTTTAGTCCGAAAGCTACATTTTCCTCTACTGTTAAGTGTGGAAATAATGCATAGCTTTGAAATACTAATCCAAAGTTTCTATTATGAACAGGTATATTTGTATAATCTTCATCTCCTAATAAAAACTTTCCTGCTGTTGGCTCTATAAAGCCAGCTACAACTCTTAATGTTGTTGTTTTTCCACATCCACTTGGTCCTAAAAGAGATACTAACTCTCCTTTTTTAACCTTTAAATTTAAATTTTCTAATATGTTATTTTTCTTATCATAAGAAACATTTATATTCTGTAGGTTTATTAAATCCATATCTTTGTCCTCCAAATAAATTTTTAGCTAGATTTTATCCTGCAAAATTATTTAATCCTAATGTTTTTTCTAATATATACATAATTCCAATAGTTAATATCATTAATATCACTGATAAAGCCGATACTGTTGGATCGTAATTATATTCAACGTAATTCATCATTGTTGTAGGTAATGTGCTTACTCCTGGTCCAGTTAAGAATATGGATACTGGAACATTATTAAATGAATTTATGAAGGCTAAGATAAATGCTGCCATTACTCCTGATGTTATATTAGGTAAAACTACCTTAAAGAAAGTTTTTGATTTCTTGCATCCTAAACTCATAGCTGCTTCTTCTATGGAATAATCAAAGCCTTCTAAGCTTGATCCTACAACTCTTATAATGTAAGGAATTATTATCAATGTATGTCCAATAAATAAACTAGCATATACTGAAAGATTCATTTTTACTAATAAGAATTGGAATAATGAGAATCCAACTACTATTCCTGGGACTATTAATGGTGAAAAGAAAAAGCTTTTAACTATACTCTTTCCTTTAAAGTTATATCTACTTAATCCGTAAGCTGCAGGCATTCCTATAACTAGCGCCGCTAATGTAGCCACTGTAGATATCAGGAAGCTTGTCCCCATACTCTTTATAAATGATTCTGATTTAAATACCGTAGCAAACCATTGCAAGCTAAATCCCTTTGGTGGAAATGCTATATAGTTTTCCGTTCCTATACTTGTCATAGCAATAATTACTAGTGGTGCAAATAGAAATATATAAACTAAAACGACGAAGGCTGTTAGAACTTTACTCTTTTTCACTTTAAGAAACCCCTCTCTTATCTAATCTTGATGCTAGGAAGTTAATTCCCTTTATTACTATTAAAGTAACTATAATCATTATTGTTGCTACAACTGCAGCCCCTTGCCAATCTCCTAATGTCATAGTCTTTTGGTATATTAAAGTTGCTAAAACCGTATTTTTATTTCCTCCTAATAATTGAGGTGTTGTATACGCTGTTAAAGAACCTGTGAATACTAAAACTGTTCCAACAATTAAACCTGGTAAGCTAAGTGGAAATACAACTTTAAAGAAAGCTTTTAACCTATTAGCTCCTAAGCTTTCAGCTGCTTCTAATAAGTCATTATCTATATTTTCCATAACTCCTACTAAGGAAATGATCATTAGTGGTAAGAAAATATAAATTGTACCAACTATAATAGCTCCTTCTGTATATAAAAGGGATAGCGGTTCTTGTATTAAGTTAAACTTCATTAACAAAGTATTGATTATTCCATTTTTCCCTAAGATACTCATCCAAGCGAATGAACGAACAACTGAATTTGTTAATATTGGGAATACTGTTAAGGCTATAAGTAAGCCTCTTACCTTTTTAGAAACTCTTGATATGTAATAAGAAACTGGTACACCTATGAACATACAAATTATAGATGATACTAAAGATATCTTAATTGTTCTCCAAAATATTGACATCATATAAGAATCCGTAAAAAACTCCTTATATGCACTAAACATGCCACCATTGCTATTAGTAAAAGTAGGAATTATTACATCTAATAGTGGAACTATCATAAAATATGCTACTAATACTATGCAGGGTATAAATAATAAATAATGACTTATTTTCCTCATGCTTTTCCTCCATTTTAAGTAATATGTCTTGAATCATATTTAAATTTTTCTACATAATGTAATTTTATTCTACTTATTACTACGTATATTGTCAATTTATTCTTTTGTATTTTTCGTGTTTTTTCTCTTTAAAACCTTTTATTTTTGATTAAATTTAAAAAAATATTCACATTTCCATTTATTCACGAACAATATTAAAACTCTTAAAAAATTTTATTTTTATATAGAAATTATCTGAAGTCACGCAAAAAAAAGACAATAGTAAGTTGTTTAAATCCTCTTAACTATTGCCTCAATTTTATTTATTATGGTAAGATATTTTAAATTATTGTTAATTCAAAGATAAATAAATTATTTTTAACTACCAAACGATTTTTTATTAAGTTTTATTTATAATTCGGAAAATTACCACTCTCTTTTAAATCAAAAAATCTATTAAAGTATTCCATCATCAACATTATTTGTAGAATATTTAATATTATAATTTATTCCTAAAATAAAGCTATAAAACATAAATACCCTATTTCTAAAATAGTATCCTCAAAACCATCACTTAAAAAGTCTAAAACTGCTTCAGTGTTATTTCCAATAATTCTTGAAAAAGCTACAATATAATCTTTTACTTCTTCAATATTTATTTCCTCCTCATTAATACAATATTTTAGAAATAGTGCATATCTTATTAAGAGATATTCTAATATAATCATCTGAAAAGCAAGTACCATTTCCTCAATATCATCACTAACACAATTACTTAAAATTTTAGATATAATGCACTTTTCAATTAATTTATCATATTCTTTAAACTTCTCTTTATAAGTGCTCCATTTATTCTGAAGACTTTTAACCTCAACATTTTCTGCAAAATTAGAAATCTGTTCTAAAATACATTTAAAACTAGAAACCTCTTTGTAGTTCTGTATGATATCTAAAAACAAATAATTTATTTCCTCAATTGAATCTGTTTTGTTTAATTCTATTTCACTATAAACATTTATAACTTCTTCTATGTACTCTCTATCACTATATTTTTCTAACTCTTCTAACAAATTTTCCTCATTTGTATAAATTTCATTCTCTAAGATATTTAGCAACATTTCAAAGCCTATAATTAACCTTTCTTCTAAAGAAAGTCTCTCCTCATAAATTATATCTATTAAGGTTTCTCTTATTCTAAGCTCTAACAAATTTTCTTCTTCATAAATACTCTTTTCTGAAATCATCTCTACTTTGCCCTTAAGATTATTTAAAATTTCTACTACCTCTGGACATGCACATGATAATGAAAGTTCCTTTTTATTTTCAAATACATTCTCTAGTCTAGGAAATGTATGACATGTTAAAGATAGATACTCTTCCCCATGACTTTTAACTATATTACATAATCCTTGTCCATCTAAAAAAGCACATGCTTCATAGATTTCCTTATTTATAAAATACTCCGTTTTCTCATTACATTTTTTAATTTTCACATTATTTAAAAGATACTCAGAATCTTTCTTATCTCTTTTCCATTTATCATAGGTATTATTATCTACGTTAATATCCCATCCCTCACAGCATGTAAACTTACATTTATCCGCTATACACTTAAACTTATCATAATTCGTAATTTTTAATATATTTATATCCTTATTCATATATAAATAGCTCCAATCTTCTTAATATATTTAAATCTAAAACTCTCATAAAGACTATATTTTAATTCTAACATTAAAAACATCTTTTCATAATCATAACTTTTTTAATATGTAATATTTATAGTAAAAAACACTGAAATCTAAACTTAAAATATATAAATCTATTCTTATAATATGTAGCTATATAATAGACTTCTTTTCTATTCTTATTAAATCCTAATATCTACTCTTATTTTAGGTTTAAGTCTATAAATTGTAAAATTATAGAATGAATCCTTTAATAAATTTCTATAAATAAAAAAATCGTATTGCTAATAAACAATACGATTTTTTAAACATATTAGTTTAAAATTAACTTTAACCTTTAAATGCAAATCAAAAGTTCCCATATCTTTTAATAATTAATTTTAAAGGTTTAGTTGAGATACACTATATTCCCAAAGCAGAGCCTTCAATTAAAATATAACTTATATTTACTCTTGATTATTAAATAGTCCGGCTCCCTTTATTATTTCCTGCTCAGCAAAAAGACTTGTAACAGCTTGGTTATAATCAATTATTTTCTGAGCTTTTTTTATCTTCTTAGCATATTTTTTGTTATTGGAGAACATATAAATCATATATCCCCATAATTCTTTCATTCTAAACATTGCATTTCTATCTTCATTAAATACTTCTTTATATTTATTAAAAATTTCATCATGAAATTCTTTTAAAATCCTTTTATCTATGAACTTATCATCCTTTATCTCATTCATCAACCCAGGATTAGCTAAAACTCCTCTTCCTAGCATTATTTTATTAACTTCAGGAAAGATTTCAATTAATTTATTATTATCTTCTACAGTAAAAATATCACCATTATAACAAATCGGATTCTTACTTAAAGAGATTGCATCCTTAAATACCTCTAAATTAGGTTTATTTCCATAGAAGTCCTGTCTTGTTCTAGGATGAATAATAAGTTCTTCCATAGGATACTTATTATAAATTTTAATAAGCTCATAAAACTCTTCTGGCTTGTCCATTCCTAATCTAGTTTTTATGGAAAGCTTCATATCATCTATTTTAAATATCTCTTTTAAAAACTTGTCTAGTTCATCTCTATGAGCTAAAAATCCTGATCCTCTTTTCTTACCAACAACAGTTCCAGAAGGACATCCTAAATTCAAATTAATTTCATTATAACCTAATTGTTGTAACTTTCTAGCAGTATTAATAAAACCTTCTGAATCATTAGTAAGTATTTGAGGAACTATATTCATTCCTGTATTATTTTCAGGTAAAACATCTCTTAGCTCCTTAGTTTTAAGACTTTTGCTGCTATTTGGAACAACAAAAGGTGCAAAATATTTATCAATACCTCCAAAAAACTTTTCATAAGAATTTCTATATATAAATCCAGTAATACCTTCCATTGGTGCTAAATAATACTTCATTTGTTTACTCCTTTTTTAAAAGATTCTAAAAAATATTATATCAGCCTTTCTTTCTTTTATCTACTTAACTATATAAAACTAATTTTTTATACAAAAAATTTATTTAATTAACTAAGTTCTTTGTACTCTACAAATTAAGTCATCAGTATCTCTTATGTAAAATTCTTTTATTAAAAATACACCTATTATTATAGTAGCGCCAATATCTGCTACTGGTTGTGAAACCCACACTCCATTTAATCCGTATACTCTGGGTAGTATAAGTATAGTAGGTATAAATATTATAACTTGTCTTAATAAACTTAATATAACTGACTTCTTAACATTTCCTATAGACTGGAAATATACCGCTCCCAATATTGAAATTCCTAAGGTTGGCAAAGTAAAAGAGTATATTTTTAGTCCATTAATTGCTATATTTATTAGCTTATTATCCTTTGTAAATATATTAATAAACGTCATTGGAAATATTCTAATAAGTATAAATCCTATAGTTAAAATAATTGTTGCTAATATTATAGTCATGAACAATGTCTTTTTGGCACGATTATATTCCTTTGCTCCATAATTATATGCTACTATGGTTTGCATCCCTTGACTCAATCCAAAAACGGGCATCAAAAATACTAAGTATATAGAGGTTATCGAAGTCATTGCTCCTATTGCCAAATCTCCACCATAGTTTTTTAACACTCTATTTGTTATTAAATGTATAAATCCTGATGCAAGCTCCATGAAAAATGGAGTTAAAGCAATTAATATTATTAATTTTAAAATTTTCTTATTTAATATGGTGTCTTTAACTTTTAACTTTAAATTAGATTTTCCTAATGTAAAATAATATACTGCCCAAAGAAAAACTATTAATTGACAAATTATAGTGCCTAAAGCAGCGCCTTTTATACCCATATTAAATAAAAATATAAATATTGGATCTAAAATTAAATTTAAAACACAACTTATTATCATCATTTTAGCAGCCAATCTTGGATTTCCCTCAGCTCTTATTGCATTATTTAGGGCAAATCCTGGAAAATTAAACCATGAACCTACAATTATTAAACTTATATAATCTTTTGCATATATAATAGTGTCATTGCTTGCGCCAAAAAAATATAGTATTTCTTCTAGAAAGAAGAATCCTCCTATCATAATTATTAAAGCAACAACTATTGATAGGATAAAAGTATTTCCTAATATTTTTTCAGCCTCTTCTCTATTTTCCTCTCCTAGCTTTATTGATATATTGGTACTTCCTCCTATAGCAATTGCCACACAGAAAGCACCCAGTATCGTAAATAATGGCATAGTTACCCCTAACCCAGATATGGCCAATGCTCCTATATCTTTAATAGAACCTATAAAGGCTCTATCTACAGTATTATATAATGAAGTTACCATCATTGATGATATAGCCGGTGCTGAATATTTTAAAAGTAATCTACCTATTTTTTCATTTCTTAGTTCATCTTGATTTTTCATAATAATATACCTATTCCATAATGTCATATATTTTATTTGATGAATAATCATTTCATTTGTTATTAATAATTATTATCAAATCCTGTTTATTATATCATCTCACTAAACTTAGTCAATATTTTTTTTATATATAGTTTTAAAAATATTAAATATTTCTAGTTTTAAATTAAAAAACTTAATAACTATCAAAATAACTGTACTCTTTACAACTAAGAAAGTTTCTATTTTAATCTATTGATATAAAATATTACCTCTATTTACTCATCAAGAAGTTCACATTTTAATCAAACAAAGAAATTATCTAACTTTTTAAATCAAAAAAGAGATGCCTATTAGACATCTCAATAATTACTTTTAATTATTAAAAATCAATTTCTCATTTATGCACTCATCACTGTAACAAAAAATTAAATTGCTGTTATCACTCCTAATGGAGTCATTACACATTTTTATTTCTTACTCCTATAAATAGCATTCATATTATAAATTTATTCCTTGAGGATAGTAAAATAAGTTATATGGATCATATTTTTCTTTTACAATTTTTAACCAAGATACATTATTACCAAAATAATTATATAAATAATTAGGTATATTAATATCACAATAATTAAGGTATCCAAAGTTTGCATATGGAATTAAGGATTCTCTTAAATTATTTACCCATCTAACTGTATTATTAGCATACATACTATACTGAGGAGTCCATTCTGCATCAATTTGTACTAATACTTTAGCATCTCTATGAGGATAAGCGCTAGGTAAACTTTCATTTTCTGCAATCTTTCCTCCTAATAGAAGGAATCCAATATCTATAGGTGGCTTTATAGGCGGGGAATTATCTAAATAGTCAAATAATATTTGACAAGGTGCTTTTCCTAATGGATTGTATGCCAATAATCCTGTAATCTTAAATCCTGTTGGCTTAGACACAAAATCTTGATATTTCTGCATATATTCCTTAAGACCAATCTGCTTTGTTGTATAATTCGTTTTATTAGGTATTTTTAATAAAACACTCAAAGCTTGTTCCATTTCTTTTTCTGTACTTCTTAATCCTACTCCATACAATTCAATAGCATCTTTAGTCATAGAAACCTTAATAGTGTACCTATTATCTAAATGTTCGCCTACTCTTTGAAATACTTGAATTACTTCATATCGCCTATCTTTAGGCCATTCAGCAGTTAATACTGTTACTTTATCAATGGGATATACTTTAAAAGTAAGTGACACCACTACTCCAAAATTATTACTACCCGCTCCTCTTAATGCAGCAAATAAATCTTGGTTTTGATGTGAATTAGCAGTTATTATCCTACCAAAGGCATCTACTATTTGTGCTTCTACTAAGTTATCGCATACTAGACCATATTCTCTTTGTAAAAATCCAACACCTCCTCCTAAGGTAATTCCTGAAACACCAATAGATCCACAACTCCCTCCAACAAATGCAAATCCATATTTAGCTATCTTAGGATAAAGTTGTCCTAGAGCATACCCTGGCCCTATTCTTACATAGCCTTCTTTAGTATCTATTTTAAAATCAATTAAATTAGAAACATCTATTACAACAGCATCATTTGCCACAGAAAATGATTCATAGTTATGACCAGCACTTCTACAACGTATATTTAATCCTTGCTTTCTTGCCCAATTTACTGCATTAATTACATCTGTTATGTTATTAGGATATATTATTACCTTTGGATAATAACTAAAATATAAATTTTTATTTCTGCGAACAATATTATAACTTTTATCTTCTTTAGTTATAACAAGTCCTGTTAACCCCTCTATCATATTAAATTCCTCCAAATTTATTAACCATATATTATAACATGACATGTACTGTTATAATATATGGTTAATTACTTAGAAGCTATTCTTAATATTATAATATTACCTATGAATGTTTCACTAAACTCCCTGTTTATATCTGAAAATGAATTAGTTAAATTTTCAGTAAGTAGTTTTTTGTGAACACTATCTCTTAAAAAACCATTAATTCAACTATTTGTTATCTCTTTTCTCTTATGTTACTAATTATAAATCTACTTTCAGGTAATGTAGGTATCTTTGCCATACTATATCTTAAGTCTTGATTTGGTACATCATACTCAATCTTATTAACAAGAAAATCCAGGCTAGCTTTCATTATTTCTATAGTTATACCTTCTCCTGGACATCTGTGTCCTTTGGAAGGATCATCTCCGCCTTGTGGTATAAAATCAAATAGGTTATCCTTTCGTTCCTTGAAACGCGCTGGCCAGAATTTATCAGGATTCTTCCATATCTTCGCATCATGATTAATACCATAAACATCAAGCAATACAAGCATTCCTTCTTTGAATTCATTTTTATTCCAGATAAAATCTTTTCGAACTCTTGCACCTAAAAAAGGGGTAAATGGATAGTACCGTCGAACTTCCTGTACGAAGAACTCCAGCTCATCCCTATCCCCTGTTGAAAATTTTTCTTTACATTCTGGATATTCAAACAGTGCTAAGGCCTGGAAGGTAATAAAGGTTGAAATAGCAACAACAGGACGTAGCACATTAATAAGCTCTATCCCAGCTATATTACTATCTAATTGATTACCATCTAAATCTTTATAAAAAGCTATAGAATGAAGTGCAGTTTCTTCTTTAGCTTTAATATTACCAGAACGAGCATCTTCTATGATTCCCGTTATCCATTCTTCCGCCCTAATTCTAGCTCTTCTTCCCTTCCAGTGTCTAGGTCCAACTGCACCAAAGGCATCAACCATGGAACTAAAGTCTTCAGCTCGTCCTTTTACCTCAGATTCCTTCAATGGAACTCCAGCCCACTGGCACACTACTCTACATAAGATTTCATTCATTTCATCAAAAAGAATAATCTGTTCTTCATCTTCCCATTTTTTAATAGAACTTTGCAACTTCTCCATTACAAGTTTTGCAAGTTGATTTTGATATGAGGAAGTCATTAATGACATAAATAACTTCTTTCTATGAATATGTGCTTTACCATCCATAGACTGAATAGCACCAACACCAAATAATGTTTTTTGTACTCGTTTAGGAGTTGCATCCTTTCGATAGAATAATTCTGGATCATAAAAAATTTTTGCAGCCTCTTCTCCACTAATACAAATTACTTTTTCTCCAAGTAAGTGAGTTTCGAATATATCTGATTTATACTTACTAACTCCACTTTTAATAAATAAATAACCTTCCTGCAATAAATCAAGAGTACTGTCTAACCCTTTATCACGTGGAATCTGGCTTTTAAGTGACATACATATTCTCCTTTATTTGATATTTAAAAATATACTTAAAATCTCTTTAGATATTATTTCAATAGGATTGAACTGAAATAATTTTATATTTTATCTTGTAAAGATTTCCTGTATCCCTTTAATTAGTATGTCAATTTTTATTCTTATTTATTACAATAGATAAAATAATATTTAGACTAGGTAAAGAAGTCATTCCATTATTATATATATCAATATCTTTTCCTAAATGTTATGCTCTAAGTATTTTATATATGTAATTAATTTTTTAATAAAAAATACATATACTGTCTACAAAATAAAAAGCCGTATGAGGAAAGACATCCTAAAATACATTGTAGAATATATCTTAACCATACAGCTTAATTGTTTATATTTTCTGCAATAATCCGTTTTTTAGAACGGTTTATTTGACATGCAAAATTTCAAATAAAATATTTTTAATATTTTACTTGACTTTTATTAGCTGATCTTATTTTAACTTAATTTCTATACTTAACGACTTAAATATCTAAATTCTATACTAGTTAAAAGTAATGCACCAGTATAGTCATTATTAACTGGTATACGAGAAACGCTCAACAATGCAAAATCTTCAGCTCTAATAATATCATTTAAGTCAAACTCTAAAACATAATGATTATATTGGAAATTACCTGGTGAGTTTTGAATTGGAATATTGCCGCTATTATTAACAATTATATTAGATGCACTTACTACACCATTAGCTCTAGCGAATAATGATGAAAGTCTAATTGCAAAGGTATTCCCAACTGGTGTATTTGAATTATCAGTTAATAAATGAACAAATACTTTAGCTCTTTGCCATTCATTACGAGCATCTTTTGGCACATTAAAAGTTAATGAAAACTCACTTGTATTATTTTGAGGTATAAGCCACCCCAATATCCTAATATTAGAATTAGCATTTCCAAGTGGTACAGTATTAGGTGTAGTCAAAGCACCATTATTCATGCTTCCAGCGTTGAATACTAATGATCTGAATTCTTCTTGTTCACGCTTTGGACAACAACACCAATCGCGTGATTCATTCCTTGGACACCAACAATCGCGTGATTCATGATTTGGACAACAACAATTTGACATATTGTGTTACCTCCTATTATTCTAAATTTTCTTCATAATATAATATATTACAAATTAATAATTATGTTATTAAATTTTTAATGTTTTTTCAGATAACGCAATGTAAATAAACTCTAATCTTTAATATTGATAATCTAGATAAGCCTAAAACCAATGCAACTTAATCATTACTAAAAATTTATAGGAGCTATCATCCTAAAAATAATTAAGCTAGTACAGATAAATACAAAAAAATACCCTGAAGTTACTATTTCAGGGTACTAAATGATATATTTTGACGGATACATGTATGATAATTTTTCAACCAATAATAAATCTACATAAATTCTCTTTGTAATGATCTTGCATATAGATTATCTTAATTAGTCGCGGTTCTTTTCAGCAGCTTCTGCATCTACTTTAGTTTTATGAATTGTACCCTGTGGATGGTGAGGTGGTGCATAGATAGAATACACTTTAAGTGGTTCATTACCTGTATTTATAATATTGTGCCATGTACCAGCAGGTATCATAATTGCAAAATCATCAGAAACTTTTGCTTGAAAATCCACCCTATCCTTATTACTTCCTGTTTGAACAAGTCCTTCACCTTCTTCAACACGTATAAACTGATCAGTATCTGGATGCATTTCTAAACCTATATCCTCACCAACATCGATACTCATTAAGGTAACTTGTAGATGCTTTCCTGTCCATAAAGCAGTACGAAAAGTTTCATTCTGCTTAGTAACTTCATCGATGTTAACTACAAAGGGTTGTGGACCATAATCCTTTAATTCAATTACCCTATTGCTATTTACTAATTGTGGAGAAACAAACCTTGAACCATACTCGAATTCATCAGTAAAAGGAATATACCTATCATTAAACCTCATAAAATCATCTGAATAATTATAACTTGTTGTATCAACGAAATAAGGACATAAATATGTGTTATACATACCATATGAGTCATACATTGATATATCAGCACAATAAGGACATGTGTACATCCTATAAGTATTATACATATTACTCTCTCCCTTTATAATCTTATAAAATTATAATATGTTCTAAATTTTTGAAGTGTGCTTCTATCATTATATTTCAATAATAGGAAAAATCATAAAAATATACATATATTTTCAAGTCCTAAAATAAAAAGAAAAAAGTAAGATTAGTAATTGAAAAATAAAAATCTGTTATTCCACGAAACGGAAAATACTTTTAATGAAATGCTTAAATCTAAAGATGAATTTTATAAAGATTTATAAATATAAAATAATAAGTAAAACCCACCACAAATCTGTGGTGGGTTTTCATAACATATGTTTATATAATTAATCCAACAATAGTTGCTGTTAACATACTTACTAATGTTGCACCATATAGTAGTTTTAATCCAAAACGTGCAACCACGTTTGCTTGCTCTTCATTAAGTCCTTTTACAGCTCCTGAAATAATTCCAATTGAAGAGAAATTTGCAAAGGAAATTAAGAATACAGAAACAATGCCTATTGATCTTGCTGATAAATGTATACTTCCACCTACTAAGAAATTCATTGCAACAAATTCATTGGATACTAATTTAGTTGCCATTACACTTGCAGCTTGTATTGATTCATTTAAAGGTACGCCCATTAAAAATGCAAATGGAGCGAATACATATCCAAGCGCATCTTGGAAAGTAATACCAAAAATTCCTTTGAATAATATATTAATCATAGCAATTATTGCTACAAATCCGACTAACATAGCCCCTACTATAACAGCTACTTTAAATCCATCCAAAATATATTCACCAAGGACTTCAAAAAAAGTTTGTTTCTTTTCTTCATTAACTTCTAAAATATCTTCTTCTTCTGTTACCGTATATGGATTTATAACTGATGATATAATAAATCCACCAAATAAATTTAAAACAAGTGCTGTTACAACATATCTAGGTTCTAAAAGAACCATATAAGAACCAACTATAGACATAGATACTGTTGACATAGCTGATGCACAAAGAGTATATAATCTATGTTTAGGCAATAAACCAAGTTGTTTTTTTACTGAAATAAATACTTCAGATTGACCAAGTATAGCTGATGCTACTGCATTATAAGATTCTAATTTACCCATTCCATTAATTTTGCTTAAAACTAATCCTATATATTTCACTATAACAGGAAGTATTTTTAAATATTGTAAAATACCAATTAAAGCAGAAATAAAAATTATTGGTAAAAGAACACTAATAAAAAACGAAAACTCATTAGCATTAACTAATCCACCAAATACAAAATTCACTCCTTCTCCGGCACATTTAAGCAATACTTCAAAACCATTTGCTATACCACCTACTAAATAACTTCCTAATTCAGTATTTAGTAAGACAAAGCCAAGTATGAACTGTAAAATAAGCATTATAATGACAGGCTTATATTTTATATTTTTCTTATCACTACTACCAATCCACGCAAGTGCTAAAATAACAACTAATCCTATGACTCCAATAATATATTTCATTTTTATTCTTCTTCTTAAATACGACAAGTTTAATATTATTATGTTCTATATATAGTACAATAAATACACTTTACTTTTAGTAGATTGTTTTTTTATTTTTAGTAACCTTTAGTCCAAATTTGTAATTATATTTTTTAATCTTAGAATAATAAAAATGTGGATAGATATCTTTCACCACAATTACAAACATACTTATTATAAATTCCTTATGAACATTTGTAAAGAAATATTTAAATTTTATTCAAATATCGCTTTTGAAATACTATTCTTACACTCCTTTATTCTACCTGCAACCATAGAAAACAGAACTTGCTAAAGTTAAACTCAACGAATATATAATGCTAAAAGAATAATTTGTGCCTATAAGAATATTATCATTAGTAAAAAAATCAAAATAACCTATATACCATATAATTTTAGAGACTTATGAAATTCTTTAATAAAAAATAATAGAGTGTTGACTTTATTTAAATATCAACACTCTAAAACTAATAAACTTTTATTTAATATAAAAACTTTTTATATTAAAACCCAAAGTAATTTTTACTCTATTTTTTCAATATACTTGCAGTTTAAATATATGTGATTTAAAAAAACTAATAATCTTTCATAAAGTGGTTGTACTTTATCACCAAATTTAGCTTCTAACTCTTCACCAATTTCTTTAACAGTTTTAGTTCCATCAATTTGGCTAAATACCTCACTACTATATTCATCAAAAGTAATTTTTTTATACATAGGAATTTTAACTTTTAACTTTCTAAAAAATCTTTGAATCTTATGATCCTGTTTTTCTAAAACAGTAACTATTCCATTCTCATCCACTTCATATTTAAGATTATCACATATCTTAAATCTCATATTTAAAAGTTCGTCATTATCCATTATCTTTCACCTTAGACCTCATAATAGGTAATACAGTTGATAAAACTAAAAGAATTAGCACAATTATTGCCATTCCATTACTAGCTACAAAACCAGTAGGAGTTCTTGGTGTTATTATTCCTGTTACTTGTAGAACTATTCCTATTAATCCTACAATAGATCCTCCTGCTACAAGTCCTGAAGATAAACTTATACCATTAGAAACCTTAACTTCTTTTTCATGATCACTCTTGCTCATTTTTTCAATAACTACACGTATTAATGCACCTACTAAAATTATAGAAGTTGTTGATATAGGTAAGTAGAATCCAATTGCAACAGTCATTATTGGTAAATCTACTAAGAATAAGAATAAAGCCATAACTACTCCTACAATAATCATAGGCCATGGTAAATTACCTTCCATTATACCTGAAGTTAATGTTGACATTAAGTTAGCTTGTGGTAATGCGAAAGGTGCATCTGCTCCAGTAACTGCTAATTGGCTAGAAAGTACTAATATTGTTGCAGTAACAACAACAACACCAACTATACTTGCAAGTACGAAAGAATTTTGCATTTCTTTTTTGCTACCACCAATTATGTAAGTTACTTTTTGAGATTGGCTGTATCCACCTGCTACTGATATAGCAACAACCATAAATGTAGCAAATAAAAGTAATGTTTTATTATCAGCTTTTCCAGTCCATCCCATTATAACGAATACTAATGTTAATATTACTAATGAAGCTATTGTCATACCTGATACTGGAAGGTTTGATGTTCCTATTGTACCAGTTAGACGACCTGCAACTATTACAAATAATAAAGATAATATTAATGAAACAACTGCTCCAGCTATAGCCATACCAATACTATTAGAAATAAAGAACCCTGCTACGAAAGCTATTACAGCTCCTGCTAAAAGTATTACTATAGCACCACTATTTTTCTCAGTATTTCCCTCATTAGCCGGACTTGCTTTTAATGTTTCTTTTATGGAAACTATTATAGTTGGTATAAGTTTTATAGCACCTATTATACCACCACAAAGCATCATTCCTGCTCCTATGTACTTAACATAACTTCCTGATATTGCGTTTACATCCATTTGATGAATTAATATTGAAGCATCATTCCATGAATGCATACTCTTTTCTGCCATATCACTGAAATATCCTATTAATGGAGCTATTCCAAAGTTAGCTAGTATAGAACCTGCAAACATAGTAAGTGATACTTCCAATCCAACTATAAATCCTATACCAAGTAAAAGTGGGTTTACTTCAGTAGAAAATTTCCACTTATAAAATTTACTTCCTAAATATGTAACAGTATTATTTATTACATTAAAAAATGATCCTGTTAAAACATTTATGATACCACTTATAACAAATCCAATTCCCATAAACTTAATTGAATCTTCGCTTCCTTCTGAAGCAACAAGAGTTTCAGATATTGCCATTGATTCAGGATACATAAGTTTTCCATGTTCTTCAATTATTAGATAGTTGTAAACTAAAGATAGACATCCTACACCAAATAGAACTCCACCTACACCTACAGCTAGACCTTCTAAGAAAGTAATATTACTTCCTATTAATATTATTGCTGGCAGTACAAAGATCATACCACTTGCTATGGATTCTCCCCCACTTGCCATACCTTGAGTTATATTTTTTCCAAGAATACCTTTACTACGTGCAAATATTCCTACAAATACTGAACCTATAATTGCACCAGGTATACCAGCAGCAACAGTTAAACCTGACTTCATTCCTGAATAAGCAGTAGATGCTGCAAAAACAGCAGCTAATATTATACCTATTATTAATACAGGCAGATTAACTCCATTTTTTGATTTACCAGTGAAATATGGAACATAATCCTTTCCACTTACACCGCCATAAGCCTCTTTAGGTAATTTCTTTTTCATATACCTAATCTCTCCTTTCGTTTATTTATACCAATAGAATAATACTGTATCCATTGATATATCCTAATGTTATATTTTCTATAAAATGCACAAATATTATACTATATCCATATAAAACAATAACTGCTTGGCTTTATATAATTTATTTGTACATGTTATATTTAAATTCTTACTTAAAAATTAACTTAAATATAAAAGTCACCTTTTAAGTATATTATTTTGTATAGTAAAACCTATTGTCACTATACTTGTTAATTTTTTCTCTTGAAATTTTATTAACTGTATAAATAAGAAATGTAATCTGAGAAGTATTTTTTAGTTTAAATCAATTGATACCTTACTTAAATTCATCTTTAAGCATTAAAATCTTTTATAACTTTTATTGAATTAAAATATAATAATTATAAATTTTTTATTATATTTATTATGATATCACTTCACCTTTTAAAAATCCATGATATTTTTTCCATATATTCAAATTTATCAAAGAATAATTATACAGCATAATCAAACCAAAAACAATTTAATTATATACATTATAAGTTTCTTGTTATTAGATAAAAACCTCATCAATAATTTATTTAAGGCTTTTTTAATGAATGATTTTAATATGTTTCTTTATATTTATAAGTATAAATATATTGTAACTAGTTCTAGATATTAATTCTTTAAACTCACGAAAAATTTAGATTATTTGTTATTTTAACTTATAAAAAAAACTGCGTAGATTATAAACCTACGCAGTTTTCTTATTACAAATTTCCTTTTTTATCAATCAACAAAAGTTATTACTTTTTCTTTCTCTTTAAAACAAAAGTTCCTGATGCCATCATAGCTAATCCTAATTGTAAGAATACTGATGATGAAGCTCCTCCAGTGTTTGGTAAGCTACCCTCAGGTTTTTCCGGATTTTCTGGTTCTTCAGAATCTCCTGGATTTTCTGGCTTCTCAGGTTCTTCTGGTTGTTCCGGTTTTTCTGGCTCTTCAGGTTCTTCTGGATTTTCTGGCTCTTCAGGTTCTTCTGGATTTTCTGGCTCTTCAGGATCCACAGGACCTTCAGCATCATCTTTTTTAACTAATCCAGTAATTGCTTCACTTAAAGCTTTTACTGTATTATCTACTTCTTCTTGAGTAGCATCCTCTTTACCTAAAACTCCTTTAGCTAAATTTAATTTTTCTTGTAAGTTAGTCCAAGATTCTTTTGTATAATCTTCCTCTTCAAGATCTTCTGCTTCCTTAATTACCTCTTCTAATTTAGACTTATCTACCTGAACCTCTTCTTTAATTGTTGAAAGTCCTATTTCATGAAGAGTTGGTGCAAAACCATCCCACTCAACTTTTATTTCAAATACATTCTCAAATGCTGCTGTACTAAATTCATTAAAGCTCTTATCTAAGCTTCCTACTTCTGCCCATCCATTTTCATTTCTTACAGATACTGTTGCATTAGAAATTGTATTTGGATTTTGTATTATTGTAAAGTTTTTAATATCTGTTCTGTCAGAAAGTCTGTAAGTTAAGTGACCTGTTTTAGGAGCACTTCCTAATGGCTTAAATGCAGTATTTAACTTTCCATCAATTAAATTCTTGGGTTCAAACTTGGCTTCTGCTGTTGGTCTAATATCAAAATTAACATCATTATTTGAATACTCAACTTCTAATTTATTTAAATCAAAAGTTATATCATTATCTGTATTATTTAAAATACGAACATAACGAGCATTTATAACTTCAGATAGATTTTTTATTTCTGTCCATTCTACTCCATTAATTGATGACTCTAATACTAATTCATCATTTTTTGTGAAGTCAGCAGTTATATTAGTAATTTCTCTAAGTTTATTTAACTTAATTCCAATATATTGGCCTTCTGATAATTTAACATCATTTAATTCTACAAGTGAAGCTTTTTCCTCTGATACACTTACTTGGTTTTCTTCTAATTCTTCTACATTAGTATAAGCTTCTAACTTCATATTGCTTTCATCTTTTTTATTAACAGAGAATTCTCTAACAGCTATCCAGTTATTTAATATTTCCTTAGTAGGAATAAATCTTAAATATTTAGCTGTTATGTCTAAATCTTCTACAACAATCTTATGCATCTGTGGTCCATAATCAACACCATCTACATCTGTCCAATTTTCACCATCCATTGAATATTGGAACTTTCCATAGTTAAATGCATCTCCTTCGTCTTGACCTTGCTCAAATATAATACTATTAACCTCAGTTACTTCATTTAATTCTACGGCAACATAGTCTCCCTCTTTAGCTGCATTACGTATCCACATACATGAATATCTAGTATTATCTCCATCAGCTATACTTTGAACATGTCCCCAATATAATGGACTCATATTCGTATAAGGACGAAGTGTTAACTTCTTAGTGTCTGGATTTATAACTTGATCAATATTATCTCCTATAATTTTAGATAAGTCTTTTGCAAAAGGTATTAAATGTCTTGTACCTGGTTCTGGTCTAGATTGTCCATTTAATACTGGTGTTCTATGAGATCTTGAAGCAGTGTACTCATCTTCTCCTAAAACATAATACTTTATAGCTTGCTCATAGTTACCCTTTTCAAAGGCTACAGCAGCATTTATATATGCTATAGTTGATTCTGCTAAATCTCTTAAAGAATCAACCCACCCTTTAATTTCACCTTTTAATAATTCATTCTTAGATTTAGTTGCAAAATTATTAGTTGCATCTAAAATCTCTTGATATTCATCTAAAATAACTTTACTATAGTCTATTATAGACTCATTAGCCCATAACTTTCTTGTAAACTCTTCTATTGTTGGTCTTAATTCTTCAGATTCTTCTAAAGATAACCCATGCCAGTTTGGAGCTGGATCACTCATATGTTTTGCAAATGTATGTAATTCTTCACTTGCATCTGGATCTATATATTTGAAAGAATCTTCCCAACTCTTATCAACATCAAAATCTGCTCTGTTCCAACCATAATCAGCTATAGCGAATAATGATACTTTTGAAGCTTGAGCTTCTTGCATTGGGTTAGTTACAATCCCTTTAAAGTTTGTAACTGTTGGATCTAACATTTCTCCCTTACCCATTAATAAACGCTTGTTGTTTATATCATTTACAGGCCAGTTTAGCCACATAAATGCTTGACGCCCTACAGCTTGTTCAAAGAATTCAAATGTATCTTGAGTTACATATCCAAGTATTACATCACCAGTCCACATGATATCAATACTTTCTGGCATTGTACCAATAGTATTTAAGTATTCGTTATTAACATCTCCACCTGCTGATTCCTTTGTGTAAACTTTAGGAACAAATATGAATTCATATACATCTTTTTTTTCTAAACGCCACTTTTCTAAGTCTTCCATAAGTTGTACTTGATTTGAAGCATCTCCTTCAGCATCATCTGCAAGAACACCAAACTGACGTACTCCAACACTGTATAATTGTTCAAACTTAGCTATTATTTTTTCTAAGTCAGATTTATAATTTTCTTCAGAATCAAAATTCATTCCATCTTTTAAGAAAGGATGTATTGTCCATATAAACTTATTCTTTGTTGCAGCTCCAACTTCAACCATCTCTTCAATTTCAGCTAATTTTTCTGCTGGATATGGTTCTCTCCATTTAAGACTGTGATATTCATCATCCTTTGGAGCAAAGATGTATGCATTCATCTTAAAGTCTCCACCAAATTTCATTAAGTCCATACGGTTTTCATTACTCCAAGGAATTCCATAATATCCCTCAATAAATCCACGCCATTGACCATCTGAATAATCTTTAATAAATAATTCCTTTAATTCATTTCCTTCTAATTGATTAAATATTGCTTTTAAAGATGTAATACCATAAAATGCTGAATCAGTATTTTTACCTAATACGGCAATTACATTTCCCTTAACAGATACCATATGTGCATCATTCTTTTCAAAGTGAGCATCATCTACTAAATTATTTTCTGTAAAGTATTTATCTACAATCTCTTCTGAGTTGTTTATTCCAACTAGGAAGTTTGTTTTATCTTCTTTTATCTCATTACTTACTTCATGATTAATTCCCTTAATTGATAAAACTTCTATTAGTCTATTTTTTGTAGCCTGATCAATTCCCTCTTCAAATATGACATTAGCATCATTCGTTAAATTTACTACACTACTTCCATATTCTATACTTTGAGGAATTGGATAGATTTCATATTCTGAACCCTTTGTTTCCTTCATCTCAGTAGCTAGTACATTTTTAACAGGTAAGCCTGATAATAAAGTTACCATCATGACTAAAGTCATAACTCTACTAACAAGCCAAATTAGTTTGTTACTTTCTTTCCGCATTCTTTTTCCCCCTTAATTTCCCATTTTCAATTTTTAATTATACTTTACATCAAAACCACTTTACCATTTATATACTTTTATGTCAATATATTAATTTAATTGTAGATTTATACTTTCAGGATAATTTCCTAACCTTTAATACGACATAAATTTTATTCACAATAAGGATACTAATACTATTAAAATTCATAAAAAAAGGCTATATCAAAATAACTCACCAATAAAACTTATAGCTAGTATTAAGAGAATCTTTGAATAAACTTTAGAAATTGAATAATTAAAAAAATTCAAATAAAAAAACACACGAAAATCTTAATCTAAGATATTCATGTGTTTATACTTAAATCTATTTCACTAAATTATCTAATTACTTAATGTAGTCTTCTATTGATTCTAAAATAATTTCATCTGGATAAAGAGCCATAACTGAATCATCCTCAATAAGTTTATAAAATCTTGTAGAATAAGTAACTACAAACTTACTATTCGGTAATGTAATTCTTAAAATTTCACCATAACAATTAGGCTTTCCTCCACTAGGCTCCCCAATTATTTTTGCATTGGTGTCATTTTTAAAGCTATAAGCATTTAAAAGAGCTGAAGAAAAGGTTTCTCTTCCTATTACCACTTTTAAATTCTCCTTATTATTTATCTTTTCATTATTCTTTATATAATTTATTAATAGAGTGAGTAGGGTTGAATCTCCACCTAAATTGTTTCTTATATCTACAGTTACTCTTTGTATATTTTTCTCCTCAATTAAAGCTATTATATTCTCAATTTTTTTATCTATACTTTCCTCTCCATACTCCCTACAACTATTATATTTTATATATAACTCTCCACTCTCTAAAATTTCAAACCAAAGATTCTCGGAATCATGTTTAGCAT
This sequence comes from Clostridium sp. LIBA-8841, assembly GCF_057782475.1. Taxonomy (NCBI): domain Bacteria; kingdom Bacillati; phylum Bacillota; class Clostridia; order Eubacteriales; family Clostridiaceae; genus Clostridium; species Clostridium sp. LIBA-8841. Next base: position 2,207,350 of record NZ_CM173488.1, read on the forward strand.
ATATAGGGAGTCTCTCATTTGTATAAACTAAGTTTTCAATAGAGCATGTTAAAACCTCATAGTCTCCATCCTCTAAGGTTATTTTTATTTTATCCATATTATCAACAATCAAAAGTCCATACAAAACTTCTGCTATTTGGAGATATTTCATACTTTGTGCCTTAAAGAAATACTCATTTTCAAAGGAAATAATATTAGAAAGCTCCTCTAATGCCTCTTCTATTTTCATACCTTCTATGGCTATAACCTTTTTAAATAGCAGATTTTCATAGTCCTTAGAAGTATTTATAATATATATTCCATCATTGAAATAATAAAATTTTAATGGAATAAATCTTTTAGCAGGAAATATTAGTGAAGTATGCGCATCCTTAAGAGAAGCCACAACTCTTGATATTTCCACCTTCATTTCCTCATAATCCAACTCATTAACTATTTTCTTTAAATCCTCTATTTTCTTATTAAAGACTTCTTCCTCTGTATAAGCAAATAGATTTTTATGTTTTTTCTTAAGTTCTTCCTTTAAATAATCAATGTCCTCTATCCACTTTTTCTCCCATGTACTTTCCATAAATTCTCCTTTATGCTTTAAAAGCTAATTTTCTTTGCTATAAATTTTATCCTTAAATTCTTCTCTATATTATAATAAAAGAAAAACCTCCACAATACATTTTTGTATTGTAGAGGTTTTTATGTATAATTATTAATCCTTTAGAGACTTTGACATCTTATTTCTTACTGGAACAAATTCTGAAGTTGTATCATTAGGATCAATATATTTATAATCTCCATTTTCATCTTTTCTGAGTCCTAAAGATGCCATTTTCTTTTTACTATTTCTATGTTTATTACCCATTTTTCTCACCTCCTATAATATTTATATTTATCATTCAATACTATATTATTCTTAGTGTTATAGCTAAAAATTATATATAAAATTTAAATATTAATTTAAATTTGTTTTTTCCTTGTTATTTATCTTACTAAATCCTCATTCTTCATAAGGGCCACCCAACAATAGTAGATATAAAAGAAGAACCTCAATAATACATCTCTGTACTATTGAGGTTTTATGATAAAAATTTATTTATTTTCAGTCTTCTCTCTTCTTCCAATTAAACTCCAATATAATAAAAATGCTACTGCAGAAATAACTGCTAATGCTAATAATACATTACTATATTGTATAGCTATTGCATTATTGAAAAGACCAGTAATATTTTTTCCTAAAGATTTAGATTCCATAAATACTGCTACATATGTTATACCTATTGAGGCAGCTATGTTTAAACAGAAATTATAAAATCCAATAGCAGTTCCTGTTTTTTCTTTAGGTATTGTTCTTGTTAATGTATCAATCATAGGTGCATACATTAAAGCAAATGAACATGAAAATAGTATCATTACAAAAACAAATACTAATACTGATGTTTCTATGAAGAAGGCTCCTAAAACAAGACTAATTGCTATTCCTATTATAGCCATTTGAATACATTGTTTACTTCCAATTTTCTTTGCAACTTTTCCTGATAAAGCTCCTACAGTAGCTGCTAAAACATATGAAGGAACTAAAAGTAATGAAATTTGATCCAATCTATAGTGATATATAGATTCAACTAAAAATGGGAACATAAATATAAATGCAAGTTGTACGCTATATATAACAAAAGCTACAAATAATACTGATATAAAGTTTCTGTTTGTAAAAAATTTAATACTGATAAAAGCATTTTTATTTTTACTTATGTATGTAAGGAATAATACAAGTGCAATTATAAATCCAACTAAGAATATCCATTGGAATTCTGAAACAAAAAGCATTAGTGTTGCTGCAACTGATGCAACTAATATAAATCCTATAAAATCAATATTCCCAGCTTTAGCTTTTTCTTTAGGAATATACTTTAAAATAAAAGGTAATATTATTAAAGTTAATAGTGGAATTAAAAATAACACTTGCCAACTTAAATATGTTGATATATATCCACCTGTAATAGTACCAATTACTTGTGAAATAGCATAACTACTTGTACTAAATCCTAAATATTTCTTATGTTCACTCTCTTTAAAATATTTTGCTACAAATATTACATATAAGGTTTCTGCACTTCCTAATCCTGCTGATTGAATTATTCTTGAAATAACTATCATTAAAAATGACTTTTGAAAAATAAAACCTAGCAATGAACCAACACATATTAATAAAATTCCTATTGATAATAGTGTTCTAACACTTATTGAATCTGATAAAGAAGCATATACAATTGCTCCAATACCAATGACTAATCCAGCTAAAGTTACTTGCCAACTAACAGTACTAGCTGATATATTAAAAGCCTTAGCTAAATCTGGCGAAATAATTTTAAATGAATTATCAATAACCAACGCAAAAATCATTAAAGACAATACTGCTGGTACCGCTTTTTTAATGTTTACCTCCTCAACATTATTTGACGTATTAAGTGAAACTTCCATTTTGTATCCCTCTCTTTTTCCTTTTCATTTGTGTTTCTGAACAATCGTTTACAAATTAATTTGTTTAAGCTTGTCTATTTTTCTTTAACTTCATCCTTTCCCAATAATCGTTTACAGATTAAACAAAGAAAATCTTGTTTAATCTCAAATAGAACTTGTCTAATTTTTATTAATATTTTAGACAAGTTAATACTAACACATATTGATTTCGATTTCAACACTCTTTTAAATCCTTATTTTAACATAGTTACAATGCTTTACACTGGAAAATATATTTTTTCTAGAATCAACTTGTCTAAAATACTTATATTCACCCTTATATTATCTTTGCTTTATTCAAAGAAATGTGAATATATGATATACTATTTTTATTAAGTATAAATTTTTATAATAAGTAAGGTGTTAAAATGAAAATCACTCCAAAAGATATTAAAAATTCAAAAAAATTACTATATACATTTGTATATGATGAATTATATAAGATGATTATTGGTGGTAAATTCCCTTTAAATTCAAAATTACCATCAGAACCTCAACTAGCAAAAATGTTTGGAGTTAGTCGTATGACTTTACGTCAAGCACTGGCATTATTACAGGATGATGGTCTAGTAAAAAACATACATGGTAAAGGGAATTTTATAACTTCTCCTGAAAAATGTACTCAACAAGATTTTTTAGAGTTAATAGGTAACCCCATATATAAATGTCATAACGAAAAAATTGACGATGTTGAATTGATATTTCGTTTAGAACTTGAAAGTGATTATACAAGACAAGTCTTAGAAAAAGAATCTCCAGCGGTTGTTGCTTGCGAGCGTTATTATAAAGGTAATAACAAAGTTTTAGCTTATGCATTTACCTTTGTATCTGTTGAAACAATAAAAGAAATGAATATAGATTTAAATGATGAAGCTCAATTATTAGATTTCCTTGAAAATAAGTCTTATGAAGTAGCAGAAAGTTCTATTCTAGAAATAAAACATTCATCCGCTGGTAATCCACCAAATCAAAAATATAAACTTATTGGTGGAGACCAATGTGATCTAATTTTAGAAACATTATATCCTAATGATTATTCTCCACCAATATTATTCAACAAATACTATATTCCTTCTCAATACAGTACTTTTAGAATAAAGGCAAAGAAGAAAGAATAATTTACACTATTAAAAATGTATTGTATAAACTAAGATATAAAAAAGATGATTTCAGAAATTTACTGAAATCATCTTTTTTTGTAGATTTATACCTTGTCTATTACGATAGTTTATGTAATTATTAAGCTTGTCTACAACTATCATGTTTTATTCCCTTACTTTTTCATTTAATTAAGAATAAATTTTTATATTTTCTTCATATTTAATTATAGATCCACTGTAAACTTTTTTACACTCTGAAATATTGGATATAATATCTATTAAAATTAATTTATATTCAATATCATAACAATATAAATATAACCCTTCATTTTTTAAAACATAAGAAATTGGAAAAACCTCAAATATTGATCCATTAATATCTAATACTATAAAGTTTTTATTATCTAAAGCTTTATTAATAATCTCATATCTACTATCTTTAATTTCAAAATTCTCTTTTTTTAAATCTATTATAAATCTATTCTTTACTTCATCTAATACTTCAGTACACTTTTTATTATTAACAAGTTTAAATTTTTCAATAAGATCTGCTTTCTTTAAATTTTGTATTATATTTTCAGAAATATATAATGATAATATTAAATTTTTATAATCACTTTCTGTAAGAATATACTTAGCTATTATATAATTTTCGTCTAATTTTATTCCTCCATTTACTCCTCTATATGTAATTATAGGAATACCTAAAATAGATAGCTTGTCTAAATCCCTTTGTATAGTCTTAGGTGATACTTCAAACATTGTTGCTAATTCTTTTATTGTAACTTTAGAATTACTTTTTAATAAGAAAAATAATATTTCTAATATCCTCATTTGTATATTACCTCACTATAAATTATTATCTAGTTAATTTCTTTTAAATCAATTAACCAATGTACAAATAATTATATTAATGTGCACATTGGTTAATCTTAAAACAAAACTTTATAACTATTTTTATTATAGTTTATTTATCTTATATTTTATCTATTGAAAAGATTATTACTTATTATTTTTTAACCACATAATTGCGCTATATGCATAAATAGCTGCACCAGTAACTAATATATCTTCATTAAATGTAACTTTATCATTATGCATTGGTAACCCATATAATTCATTTTCTTCTTTTGTACCTGCCCCTAGCATAAAGTAAGCACTAGGTACTTTATATGAATAAGATGCAAAATCTTCTGATCCCATTCCACCACCTTCAAAAGAAATAATAGAGTTTTCACCAACTATATCTTTTATGTAGCTCCCAAGTTCAGTAGCTAGAGTTGTATTATTTTCTAAAGGTGGCACTGATGATAATTCAATCAATTTAGCTTCACCTCTAAACATTTTTGCCGTTGATATTACTATATCATTCATTCTATCAAAAATAAATTTACTTAATTCTTTATTTAAACTTCTTATCGTACCTTCCATGATCACTTCTTCAGGTATTATATTTGGTGCATCTCCACCAGCAAACTTTCCAATTGTTAATACTGCTGGTTCAGTAGCAGATGTCTCCCTAGCTAAAATTTCTTGTAAAGATATGTATATATGTGCAGCTATGTTTATAGGATCTACTCCTGTTTCTGGCATTGCTCCATGGCATCCTTTTCCTTTTACAACTATTCTAAACCTATTGCATCCAGCTATACTAGGTCCTCCTAGACCATATAACACTACATTTGAAGGTGTTCCTGAGTGAACATGCATGGCCATTGCCACATTAACCTTAGGATTTTCAAGTACTCCCGCTTTTATCATTTTTTTAGCCCCAGTGAATCCTTCCTCATCTGGTTGAAATACTAATTTAATACTACCTTCAATTTTATCCTGATTTTCTTTAAGCAATTTAGCAGCTCCTAAAAGCATAGTAGTATGCATATCATGTCCACAAGAATGCATACAACCGTTAACTGATTTAAAATCACATTCAGTAGATTCTTTCATAGGTAATGCATCCATGTCTGCTCTTAATAAAAATGTTTTCCCAGGATTATTTCCTTCTATAGTTGCCACTATTCCGCTTTCACAAATTTCTTTTGGTTCATACCCGAACTCTTTTAATTTATTAATTACATAAGCTTTAGTTTTAGGCAATTCTGAACCGACCTCTGGATTTCTATGTATTGTTCTTCTATACTCTATTAAGTCTTCTTTTATTTGTTCAGCTTGTTTTAAAAAACTATTCATTTCTACACTCCTTCCTTAACTTAATTATTGATTTATAAATACATAAAACAATAATATTATGTATTCATTTCATATATTAAACTCTAAACTAGTCATATATAGTCTTATTTTATATTTATGAACCTTAATTTTTTTTACAACAATTATATTTTATCCTCAATATATTCATATATTCTATATACACTTCTTTATGATCTACAAATATATAGACTTAACTATTTATGTTTTTAATAAACTATCCTTTTATCATTTTTAAATTTTTAACTTAATTACCTACTTACAAAACAAAAAAATTCACAATAAGATTATTGTGAATTTTAGACTTCATATATTTTTATTTTTTTATCTTTCCTATTTGACTCATTACCATCTCATAATAATATACATTCAAATTAAAAACACAGTATAATTTTCTTTAATAAGAGCACTATATTTTACATAAACTTATATTCTTCTAGTAGCCACTTTTTATAGTCAGTGCTTCTTGAACTGCATTAAATTCTTCACAAATTTGAGATATTTCTTCTATATTAGAAACTTTTTTAGGTTTTATATCTATTCTCTGTTCAATAGATATTGCTATTTTCTCTAATACAAGTAACATTTGTGATAATTCCTCATCAGCTAGGCTTAAATATCCCTTGGTTGTGCAATATTGGTCAAGTAAGTAACTAATATGCTCTAATGAAAAAAATACAGGCCACATCATTTCAAGCATTTCCTCATTACGAGGTATCTCACCTAATGCGGTATTATATGCAACCTTAAGATTCATAAGGTCTAATCCCATTTTTTCTTTCATATCTTTTGTCATATCATTCTTACTTTCTTTATTATTAGTTGATAAAAGAACTAGTAATTTCTTCTGACTATCTATTAATTTTACTATTAAATCTGGTAATCTACTAGAAGCTGAACGACGTCCAATAATATAAGTACCAATTAATCCAATAGCAGATCCAACTAATATATCCGTAATACGTGCTGTTGCAAAATAAGTAACATTATGTATTTGAGTTGATGCTTCTGCTATAAGTAAAGCATTTGGCGTGACAAACATTACTGCTATGCCATAATTTTTCACAATAAAAAGCTCTATTAGTGCTGTTAAAAGCATATTAATTATAGCTATCATAAAGCCTTCTGGTTGAATTTTCAAAATAATAATAGCTATGATTAATCCAATAATCGTACCAAAGGATCTCTGGATAGATTTATGAAAGGTTGATATAACAGTTGAACCTGACATGACGGCAGCACAGGATAGAGGTATCCAGTAAGGTCTTGAAAATGGTAAGCTAAATGCTATTATGCCTGATATGGAAAGAACAGCTCCATATCTAACTGCATTAATAAATACTATTGAATCCTTATTGCAAGCTCTCGTAAATTTCCTAATTATTGAAGTTTTTGAAATCTTAATACCTCTTCCAATGTATGTTAATGGTAGATTAATAATAGCTTCAGTATCATAGATTATTTGTAAAAATTTATCATAATCCTTATCTAAATTCTTATAAGGAACTATTTTAACTTTTTCTTCATCCTTAAAATCAATTGCCATAGATAATTTTCTTATCATATCACTAAATTCTTTTGGTAATTTCTTATTTTTATTGACATGTAACTCAAGCATTTCTAAAAATAATTTATTTGCCTCTTCATTTAAAAGAGATAATCGATTAAATAAGAATGAATTCTTCCATGGAATATATCCTGTTAAAAGAATTTCTTCTGCTTCCTTTAAAGCATTTACAGTTCTATTTCGCATATCATTAATATTTTCACTACCAATAGCTTCGCTAAAATCTGCTAAGGTTAAATAAAGTTTTTTAATCACTTTTATTTCAGGACCATGTGGATTTAAAAAATATCCTTTCATACTCATTAACCATGAAAAAAGCCCACCCATAAGTACTACAGAAAATCGTATAAAGACTTCTGATTGATTAATAGGCATTCCTGTTGATACTAAAAAACTTAATACAAAAAACATTGCAGAAGGACCTTGTATTTTAAGAACACCAAATATAAAAATTGCAATTCCTCCAATAAAACCTACCATTAAGATAATAAGTATTGGATATGGTGCTAATAAAGTTCCTAATGCAACTGACAAGCTAATACCAAGAGCACAAAAAAATATTTTTTTTGCACGCCGAGCATATGGTTCATTTATAACGTATAAATATGAAAAACTTCCTATTCCAGCCAATAACCCTAAGTGAATTTGATTTATCAAAACACCTATAATTACTGGAAATCCTGCACATATTCCAGCATTTATTGCTCTTTGCCAAGGAAAAGGAGTTTTATTAATTTTAAACAATTGTTTTATTATAGTTTTATCCATGTACACTCCTTTTTTATTAATTTATAATTTCTATTAAATTCATATTATTAATCTAAGTTATTCATCATTTTCTCTAAAACACTATTAAAAGTCTCTAGTTCTTCTTTATCAATATTATTTATAGCCTCTATTTCTATATTCTTAGCTTCTTCATTCCATTTAGGAAACATTTCATAAGCTTTTTCTGTTAACTTTATAATTCTTTCACGCTTATCCTTTCCTTCATTTCGGATTACTAATCCCATTTCCTCCATTCTAGTTAATGTCCTAGTAATTGTTGGAGCCTCTACCCCAAGATATTGACACAGTTCAATTTGGGTACACTGATTTTTTTCATGTAAGTATAATATAATACCCCACTGTGATGAATATAGACCAAGAGGAGCAATCTTTTCATTTAGTTTCTTTGTAAAATTTCTAGCTAACTGATTTACTTTATGTCCGTACAAATCCATTTTTATTCCACCTTTCATTTAATTACCTAGGTAATAATTACCTAGGTAATTATATCACCTAAATTTATAATAATCAAATTCTAGCCCTATGAATCTCTATATTGCTTATAATATGCCTATAAATCTTTATAAATAAAAAAAACACATGAATGTATCTTAGATTAAGATATATTCATGCATTTATAATTTATCTTTTCATGATTCATCTAATTTCCCATTTGGCTTATTACCATCTCATAATAATATCCCTTTTTATCCATTAAACTCTTATGGTTTCCACTTTCAAGAATCTTTCCATCTCCAACAACCATAATATTATCAGCATCTCTAATAGTAGAAAGTCTATGAGCAATTAAAAAGCTCGTTCTATTTTTCATTAATTTAACTAAAGCATTTTGAATATCCTTCTCTGTTTTAGTATCCACACTACTAGTTGCTTCATCTAAAATAAGTATAGGACTATCACATAAAACAGCTCTTGCAATAGCTATAAGTTGACGTTGTCCTTGGCTCAAATTATCATTAGATCCTGAAACCATAGTGTAATACCCCTTTGGTAATTTACTTATGAATTCATGAGCATGAGCTATTTTTGATGCTTTAATTACATCCTCATCAGAAGCAGAACTTTGAGAATATCTTATATTATCCATAATTGTTCCTGTAAATAAACATGTGTCTTGAAGCACTACAGAAAAGCATTTTCTAAGACTATTTCTCTTTAACTTTCTTATAGATTTATTATCTATAAGAATATCCCCACTATCTGCATCATAAAAACGTGTAAGAAGATTAACAATAGTAGTTTTTCCTGCTCCTGTTTCTCCAACTAAGGCAATTACCTCACCTGGCTTAACATCAAAACTTATATCATTTAATATTGGTTTTGATTTATCATAAGAAAAACTTACATTTTTAAACTCTACATTTCCCTGTGCTGATTGTAATTCTACTGCATCTTCTACATCCTTTATCTCTTCTGCAGTATCTAAAATTTCAAAAACCCTTTCAGCTCCAGCCAGTGCAGATTGAATTGTATTAAACATTCCTGCTAAGGAGTTTAAAGGTCTAGAAAACTGTTTTGAATAGCTTAAAAAACTTACAACTGTTCCTACCTCTAATCCAAATGCTACTGATAAAACTCCTCCTACAATGGCAACTACAGCAAATATAAAGTTGTTGATAACATTCATTAAAGGCATCATAAACCCTGACCATATTTGTGCCTTACTACTACTTTTATATAACTTTTCATTAATTGCTTTAAAATCTTCTAATACATCCTCTTGCTTTCCAAAGGCTTTAACCATTTTTAATCCTGAAATATTTTCTTCAATAACTCCATTTAAAGTACCAAGACTTCTTTGTTGAGATAAAAAGTAAGCTTTACTTTTAGAGGCTATTATTTTAGTTAATAAAATTACTAAAGGAATACATAAAAGTACAACTAATGTAAGATAAAAATTTAAGTTTATCATTACTAAAAATGATCCAATCAAGATTAAAGCACTTGATATAAGTTGTGTAGTAGTTTGAGCTAAAGTAGAACTAATATTATCTACATCATTAGTAATTCTACTCATAGTATCACCATGAGACCTCTTATCATAAAAATCTAAAGGAAGATGCTGCATTTTACGAAAGAACTCTGTTCTCAAAGCATGTACCAACTTTTGAGATACTTTTAACATAATTATTTCATTAACACTTGATATTATAAAGTTAGATAAATAAAGAGCTACTATAATAATTAAAATCCACATAATTATTTTGGTATTTACAGTTCTTGTACTTATATCAAAATAATTAAATGTTTTACCAACAAAATAAGGAATACTTACTGTTATAATTGATGAAATAACAGTTAAAAATATAGCTAAAAATATAGTTTTTCCCCATCTCATATATATTTTAATTATTCTAAGTAAAGTTCCTTTAGCATTTTTAGGCTTAGCTTTAGGAGCAAACCTATTAGGACCTCCACCACCTTTTCCCATAGAAGGCATTTTTGCTTGTGATTTGTTATATGTTTCTCCCATAATTTATGCCTCCTTGCTACTTTCTATTTGAGTTCTATAAATGTCTCTATAAATATCACAGCTTTTCATCAGTTCACTATGAGTTCCAAATCCAACATTTTCTCCATTATCCATAACTAAAATTTTATCTGAAGCCATAGCTGTTCCACATCTTTGAGTAATAGTAATAACAGTTTCATCCTTCATATAGGAATTAATATTATCTCTAACTTTACTCTCCGTAACTGCATCTAAAGCACTAGTGGCATCATCTAAAATAAGTATCTTGGCATTTTTAATAATTCCACGTGCTATAGAAATTCTCTGTTTTTGTCCTCCAGATAAATTAACTCCTCCACTACCTAAGGTAGATTGAAATTCTTCTGGCATATTATAAATAAAAGATGCCTCAGCTTTTTTTGCTGATTCTTTTATTTCCTCTTCTGAAGCATTTTTATCTCCCCATTTGATATTATCACTAATAGACCCTGAAAATAACATTGGCTTTTGAGGCACAATAGAAATGCTTCTTCTAAGAAGGTCTACCTCCTTGTCTTTTATATTCTTTCCATCAATTAAGATTTCTCCTTTATTTACATCATAAAATTTTAATAATAACCAAACTATTGTGGACTTTCCACTTCCTGTTGGTCCTATAATAGCTAATTTTTCTCCAGCATTTAAAGAAAAGCTTAAATCATTAATAGCCGGTATTCCACTTCCATTAGGATAAGAAAAAGTAACATTTTTAAATTCTATTTTTCCTTTTAACTCTGAAACTTTTCCCTTTTCAGTAAAATCATCCTCACAATTAAATATTTCTTTAATACGTGCAGTAGATGCCTTTGTTCTAACAAAAGTATTAAATATGTTAGTTATCATTATTAAAGAGGTAAGAATTTGTGCCATATATATTGTAAAAGCTGTTATATCTCCTGGATTTGCAAGATTTAAAGAGAAAAGCTTACTTCCAATCCATATTACAATTACTGTTCCTATTCCAACGGTGAAAGTAATAAGAGGGGATACTATTGTTATAATCATCTGAGAAGAAACGCTATTTTTCATTAATGTATTATTAGCCTCTCCAAATTTCTCTTCTTCCTTATTATAAGTTGAAAATGCCTTAACTAACCTAACTCCTATTAAGTATTCTTGAACTACAGAGTTAACCTTATCTATTGATTTTTGTAACTTATAAAATCGTGGGTAACTAAGTTTCATACTAACTACTATAAGTCCCACAACTATGATTACAACTCCATAAATAATTAAAGAAAGCCTGAAATTAAGTATTGTTGCAAGAACAATACTTCCTATACAAGTTATAGGAGCTTTTAGAAATATACGCATAATTCCATTTATAAATTGTACAATCTGCGAAGTATCATTTGTCATACGTGTAATAAGAGAACCACTTTCTATTTTATCTGATCCATTTTCCGAAAAATATAATATTTTTCTAAATAAATCATACCTTAAATCTGCACCAACTCTTTGAGAAACCTTAGAAGCTAATATATTACGAGTTATAGCAAAACAGGCACCAAGCCCCGTAACTATAAGCATTAATCCTCCCCAGTAATAAACACTTGAAAGGTTTGCTCCATCTATTCCTAAATTAATTATGTTAGACATAAGAGTCGGTCCAAGTAAATCACATATAGCTTCCATAGTTACACAAATTATAGCAGTTAAAAAAGGAAGCTTATATCTCTTAAAATATTTGCTATAAAAACTCACTTTTCCCTCTCCTTTTCTTTATTTCTTTTCCACTTATCTATATTTTAAATAAATATTGATTATATATATCTAAAATAAATATTAGTTTAAAATATAGTCTTTTTTTTATATTAACTAATATTATTTATTAATAACTTATTAATCTTATTACTATATAATTCTTGCATATTTTTAAGCTTTGTGCCAGTAAAATATATATTTTCTCTATCACTACTAATTGCTTATGGCCTTTATTCATTATAATAGTTTTAAAAAAAATTAATAGCTAGTTTAATATTACTTTTTAATAATTTCCAATAAAATTATATATTAAGCTTTTGTAAATTAATTAGTTGATTAAAGGTTTACTTTTGGATAAAATATTAAGGTATGATAAAAAACACTAGGATTAAAGTTTAGGAGATACTAACAGGAGGATAAAGTTTTATGGACGTACTTTTTTTCGTAGCAATTAGCGTTGGAGTACTATCTGGAGTTTGGGCATGGATGGCAGCAGTATTTGGAATGGTAAGTTGGACTGGATTTGTTGGGTGGACTAGTTACTATTCATCAGGTGGAATGGCTAAAGGTCTTTTTAGATCTCTTTGCTCAAATGCAACAGGTATTATTTACGCTTTACTTATTATAAAGGGATCATCTATTTTCCCAAATGAATATTGGTCTTATTTTTTAACAGCATTCTTTTCTTTTATGATGGTAATACAAGCAAAGCTTAAGAAATTCGAATTTATATCAGGAGCATTTTGTGGTTGTTTCTCAACCTTTGGATTAAACGGAAATTGGCAAGCAGTTGTACCAGCATTGCTTTGTGGTAATGTGTTAGGATATATATCACAAAAGATAGGAATATACTGTCATGATGTATTTAGTAAAAATCCTAAAAGATCTAAATAAATAATACTAAAAACCTCAGCATTAAATTATATTAATACTGAGGTTTTAAAATTTATGTTTATTAATTACTTTTTACTTCCACATTATCTCAATACCTTCATAAAATGTACAGTTAACACTATATACTCAAACGAATTTTTTAAATTTCTCCAACTCAATACTTACTCTATATTAAAGTATCTAGTATTCTATTAAAAGTGACCCCTGATTTTCTTAATAAATACAACCTTAAGATAATCACTTTCTTCATATTCCTTTGAAATTCTAAAATCTGATGGTAATGAGTACTCTTCTAAAATTTTGTAAGTACCATACATTTCTCTAAATGCAGTAGCTATAAATTCTTTGAATCTTTTCATATTAAAATTACTACAATTTGTAGAAGCCACTATTACTCCATTATCTTCTGTTATAGCAATTGCTTCTTTAAGAAGATCCTTATAATTATGAGCCGCGCTAAATTGGAATTTCTTTGACTTAGCAAAACTAGGTGGATCAAGTATAACTAAATCATATTTTACTCCTTGCTTAACAGCATATTTAAAGTAATTAAATACATCTTCTACGACTATATCCTGAGCTTCATAATCTATTCCATTTATACTGAATTGTTCGATTGTTTTTGGTAAACTTCTATTTGCAAGGTCAACACTTGTTGTCTTTTTTGCACCCCCTAAAGCTGCATACACAGAGAATGCTCCTGTATAAGAAAATGTATTTAAAACATTCTTTCCTCTTGAATATTTATCTCTAATAGTTCTTCTTACATTTCTTTGATCTAAGAATACTCCAACCATTGCACCTTCATCTAGGTATATGGCAAAATTAACTCCATTTTCTTTTACTATAATCGGGAAATTTCCTCTTTCCCCCATTATAAATCCATCTTCTTCTATGTAAGCACCATTCTCATCAAATCTCTTCTTCTGATAAATAGCCTTAAATTCAACTATTCTCTTTAATGAATTTAACACCTCATCTCTAAACTTATAAATACCTCTACTATACCAGTTTATTAAGTAATAGCCATCAAAGTAATCAATAGTTAAACCGCCTATACCATCTCCTTCTCCATTAAACACTCTAAATGCGTTTGTATCCTTACTTCTATAAAGCCCCGCTCTCTTATTTAATGCAGATATTATCTTTCTCTCAAAGAAACTTATATCTATCTTTGTATTTTCTTTAGTACTAAGAATCCATCCATAGCCTTTATTTTGCTTTCCATGATATCCTCTTGCAACGAATCTGTTTTTTTCATCTACTAATTTAACTAGCTCTCCTTCTTTATTAAAAGCATCAAAATTTATTATGGCTTCCTTGAAAATTAATGGATATCCACTTTTAAATTTATCTACATATCTTGATTTCACTTTTATGGTAATTTCTTTTTTCATCTTTTCCATCCAATCTTTTGTTTTTTATTTTTCATTTTTTCTTAATGTAATAAACTTAATTTTTATAAAAAATCTATTTCTTAAATATTATATCATTAGTAATATCATTTTAGTATTTTAATAAATTCTCACTCTATCCTAAATATATTAAAATAAAAAAACCACGATTTTATATCATGGTTTATATGGTGGAGGCGAGGCGTTACTATTAGTATCCTCGACCATCTTTTTATTTACATCTTGCCCAACTTTTATTATTTAGTTTATAATCTGATATCTTAAAATAAGGTTCATTAGCTCCATTTTCTAAAAAACTTGCAAATGCTCTAATAGAGTGAGATTCTATCTTTTTTTTAATATCCCAATATCTAGGTTTTATTACCTCATATTTAAACATATTCCACCCTGGTATTTCTTTTCTCTTTGGTTTAACTCTTTTTCCTAATTCATCACAACACCCTATATATATTTCCTTATTATTATCATCTAATAAATAATACACTATATTTTTTACTTCTTTATGCTTAAATAATTCATCTATTGGTATCCATTCTGATGAATACTGAATAATATCTTCAACAGCTTCATTAGTTTCACTTTGTTCTAAATCTAATACATTCCATTGTATTATCTTTTTAAAAAACTCATCATATTCTGTTTTAATTTTTAAAAATGGTATTATCTCAATTACACCGTTTTTGTTAGACTTTAATTGTAGCACTTCTCTATTGATTCCATCAGTAGTTATATAATAATTACTATTCTCATCATATGGTATTTCTTCTGTTTTAATCGCTAAAAAGGTATGGATAAATTCTTTTTTTAATGCTTTATTCAAATCTTTATAATAAGATAATTGATAGTATGGATTACCTTTTTTTCTACCCCTATAAGATATTTTACCATCATATATATTATTATTAAATTTCAATTTAACTTCTTCAACATGACCTATTTTCCATTTAGAAATATCAATTAATGCATCTATCTCATCATTAGCTATTGTTATCTTTCCACTTTCTAACATAGTTTTATTTATTTTTACACAATATGTTCCCATAACTCCTCCATAAAACTAATTTTATCTTTAGTATCTATCAAACTATAAACTTATATACAATATTAGTATCCTTTTTACTTACATTCTTTATCATAAATCCAGTTTATTACAGGTTGTCCTACGTATCCTTTTTCCCATACAAACCAAGCATATGCAGTTGTTCCGCTATTCTTAGGTTTTTCTTCATTTTCTGGATACATAGTAACTCTTGAAGAAAAAACATATATTGACTTTAACGGTAACGATGATAATAACTCTCGCCTTCCTTCACCTTCTAAGAATGTTAATCTCAATAATAAAGCCATCTTTTTTACATATATCGTTGATAAATGCTCTACTATTTTATTTAGTATATTTCTATTATACGGAGGATTAGTAATTATATTATCACTTACCTTATTTATTAGTAATACATCTATTCCTTTTTCTCCATAAATATTATCTTCAGCTGCAATATCTGATGACTTAACTTTATAACCATATTCCTCTAAAACCTTGCTTATAGCACCTTTTCCACAACATGGTTCTAAAATCATACCATCAAATCCTTCTCTCTTTAATAAAGCTTCTATTGCCCATTTTGGAGTTTCATAAAAATCTCCTTGTTTTTTTCTTTTTGTACTAGAATCTCCTACCATAATATCCTCATAAATTAAATGTTATATAATTTAATCAATATGACACAATTAATTATTATATGAATTAAATTTATATAAAATACTATAGATATTTACATAACTCCTTTATTAAAATCCACTAATCCAAGCACTTTCAATTTTCAATTATATAGCTTTGTTCTTTCAATCTTAGTTATCAGTAAAATATTATCTTTAATAAAAATCCACCATCTTAGTTGGTGGTATTTACTTAGCCCTATAAGGGCATAGCTACCTCCATTGCGTCTTAAGATGCTTAAATTGGACTACCAACCGCATACTTCTTTACTTACTACTCTTAAAAGTATCAATATATTCCTTTATACTAATTTGATTAGCTATCATATCTTCTTGTTCTTGATTATATATATTCTTCAATTGCCTTCTTATTTTTTCCGACAGTATAAACGTAAAATCCCCTGCACCAGAAATGCATATTTATATTTTAAATTTGCAAGTTTCTCAAAAATCATAAGACTACTATTACCTTTTAAAAATCCAACAAAGCTTGAAACACTCATTTTAGGTGGTATTTCAACAAGCATTTATATGTGGTCTATGTAAACGTGCGCTTTTACTATTTTAACGCCTCTCCATCCACAAAGCTATCTTAATATCTTACCTATTTCTTGTTTTTTCTTACACCACTAAAGCTCATATGAACACACTCGCATAACGAGTGATTTTCATTAACCAAAAAAAATCCACGATATTCGTATCGTGGATTTATAATTAAGGCAAATCATGACATTTGAAATCTATCGTTAGACTTATTTAATTATTTCTATTCTATGCTTTTGCAACAATTATGAACTTTATGGTCGTGTATATTGCCATCAATAAATCCCCCGCAAATTGAACATCTTGGTACTGTTGCTATAAATAATTCGTAATTTTTTTCAAGAGTCTTTTCTTTTGCTGTTTTAGCTTTTTTCTTTTCAAAATCTAAATAATAATATTTTTCTTTTAATTCTAATAAATCTTTACTTTCGCATGATTGTAAAACAACTTTATAATAATTTCCTACTTCTTCATATGCATTTTTAGCTTGTCTTTTTTTACGAGCTATTATTTGAATATTTCTTTCATTATTAACTAAAAATTCTTCAAATTCCATTCTATTTTTTATGAATAAACGTTTTAAATTTTCATTTTTACTTAATTCTAACATAAAGTATATTAATCCATAAAATGAATTAGTTTTGAATTTCTTAGTAGCACCATAAAAATAGATTTTTTGACTAATATTTAATTCATCTTGTATTAACATTAAAATATCTAAAACTTTTTCTTGCAATTGCTCAATATTAAAACTGTTTCTATCATCAATAATTTTAACAGCATTATAAATTTTAGAAATTACAAAGTCCTCATTTAATGAACCCGCTAACGGATAATTATTTAATTGATGTGATAGATATGGTGTAAAAAATCTTTCAAATATTAATTTAGTCTTTGATGATTGATTTTTTGATACTTGTCCTAATCCATGAGCTAAAATAGCACGACTTAATTTTGATGTAGGCAATTGATCGTTTTCAATTAATTCTTTTTCATCTTGTGATATAACTACTCCTTGTTCATTTATTCTTATAAATGATTCTTTTGCTTTTTCATAGTCTCCAGTTACCCACTGTACTGCAATAGATCTTTTAGCAATAATTTGTTTTGACTTTTTATATTTTATATCTTTTGACTTTTTTATTTCATCATAACTACCAATTTGAAAATTAATATATTCTTCTATAGCCTCATGATGACTATCATTCAATTCGTTTTCTTTTCCATAATCTGAATTTACCCAAGCTATTAAAGAGCTTAATCTGTGAGCTCCATCTATAATATAAATATCACCATCTGAATTTTCCCATAAAATAACTGCTGGGATTAAACCATCTTCTAAAAAAGTACCAATTAATTTTTCAACCCTAGCTACCGTCCATTGATTTGTATCTCTTTGAAAAAATGGTTTTCTAAGTGATTGATAAAAAAATTGTTCTTTTTCCAAATCCGTTAAATTTATACTACTCCTTCTATCGGTTTGAGCAACCCCTACAAAATTATCGTTGTTATCTATATCACCTCTAGGTATTAAATGCTCTAGATTACATTTTACACTTTTATTAAACACTTTTCTTTTCACCTCATAATATATAATATGTCTAAATTCTTCCTCAGTAATATTCTTTTCCAAATATAGAATTTGTGCATCTTGTATTATTATTATATCTTTAATATAGAATGTAGTAAATTTATGTAATAAATCTATAAATAAATTTAAAGCTGTACGCTTATTTCCATCATCAAATGCATGAATATTATGATGCGAAATAAATAGACTCACAATAAACTCTAATTCAGAATTAAAATATACCTTTTTAGCAAATGATGCTTCATAACTATTAGCTTCTACATATATTCCAGGATTAAAATCAGCATGTCTCATGTTTAATAGTTTAGCATAATTTATATACATATTAACTTCATCTTGTGTAATATACAGTTCACTACTTCTACACTTGACTGGTTTTAAATTGTATCCTAAAATTTCTTTTATTTTTTTATAATTCTTTATATTATATATTCCACCATCATATTCTTTTAAATTCTTATAAGCTTGTTTTTCAGATGGTGTAATAACTCTATTAAATACAGTTCCTTTTAAATGACTTTCATCCAATTATACATTCTCCTCTATTTTTAGAATATTTTACATATATTTTATCATTATATTACATATATGTATATATTTCATTTAAAATACACTTATATAAAAATTCCCACTATTCCTTTCAAATAAATCTTACCTCGTAATGCTACTTGCAATCTCAATTAATACTTCTCTATTTTTAAGAAAAGAAAAAACCACATTGAATGTTACTTCAATGTGGTCTTTAAACACTAATATTTCTTTTAAAAATCTATTATTAACTTCTTACACTCTGGTATATTTCTACTTATTACATATTCACTAAAATCTGATAATAAATTTCTTACATCAGCTCTGTAATAACCTTATTAGCTTCTCTTGATTATATTTAATTTTAAATATTACACTGCTCCATAACAATAAAAAAACACAACTATCTGTAAGTAGCTATTTAAGCTACTTACAAGTAGTCGTGTTTTTTGGTGTAGGCGAATCACGACCTTTAAAATCCACCATGTTATACATATAAATGTAATAAGCTACATATATAATACTAGTTGTGAATACCCAATACATTTAAAATAGGAATACCTAGTGTAACTACATCAGCTGCAATAGCTAATGCTTTTAGTCCACCATCACTTAACTTACTTCTTAATTCATTCCAATTGATTATACTTTTTTGAGTTCTTGATTCATCATTTGTTTCTTTTGCCTCTATTATCTCCGATATTGAGCCAACTATCTTAAATTTTTCCGAATCGTTTATTAGTATCTCTTTATTATTTAATATACATTCTTTAAAGTCCTTCAATTTCTTTAAATCTTCATTACTCAAATTTTGTTTATTATCAAAATTACCATAATTAATTGTATTATCGTGTAGATGATTATTTCCTCCTGTAATCACTGTTCCATTAATTGTTCCATTAAACGTATTATTCACTATATTACCCTCCTGTTTATTATTTTTATACTTAAGTAATATATTGACTCTGGCTTCAGATGCAATATAAATTCCCTTATTTACTATATCATTAAAAGATTTGTTTTCTCTTATTTTTTGTACTACACCTGTTATTACATTTATTATATCATTATTATCAAGTTCCTTTAATGATATAATTTTATGATTTTTTATACTTTTTCTCCAAATCACTAAACAGGGCATTTTTTCAAAATCTATCTTATTTAACTCTTCTATCTTATTAATAACCGCATATCCAGTTACATTTTTTTTCAAATCATCTTTACTATAATAAATATCTAAATAATTTTGTGTCATATCATCTAGTAGCTTCCAATTTCCATCCATAAAGTTCATAAATCCATCTTCATTACTAAACAATAATAATGCATGCACTTTTACTTCATTATATCTTTTATATGTAAGCATATGAATGTTTTTAAATAATGTTAATTTTAGTTGAAGCTTAGTTATCCAGTTACTTTCATAATTTAAAGCTTTTTTTATACTTTTTCCAAGTATCTTATTTCCTTTGGAAAAATCATTAATTAGCATATCTAAATCTTCTTTTTGTATTTCTTCTTGTGCATAATCTTCTATAAAATTAATTAAATTTTTAAAATTCAATTCATCATTAGGCCTATTAACAATAGATCCATATATGTTATTATCCTTGTTAGATAAATAATCATTAGTTGAATTTACAAGCCTATCTATTTTTTCATCTAAGCATTCATATTTATTACTTATTAATGAACTTGTTTCATACTCATACTTTAAATTACTTGCACTTCTATAGTAGTCTTCAAATGTTCCTAATAATTCCATTCTATGCTTTGTTATATATTCTTTTATATATAACTCTATTTCATTATCATGTCTCCTAGTATTCCGAGAATATTTTAGTTTATTTAAAAATTTATATTTGCTTTGATTAATATTTATGAATTGAATATACATAGATAGCCGTTTACTTAGTCTTACGTCATGATATATAACATTATCTCTTAAAACTGCTCTTAAACATAGTTTACATCTAAGAATATGTATAATATTTTCAATTACATCTCCTTGTTCATTCTTCAGATGTGATTGAAAAACAGATAACATAAGCTTAATCATATCATCTAAATTATTTAAGTTATCTAACTGATATATATATTCTTTTGCCAAATTTTCTATATTGTCGCTTTTTCTTTCATAATTCATATCATTAATCCATTCTAAAAAAGCTATTATTTCATATTCTGGAACTCTAATCATTATTTCTCTCCTACTCTTCACTAAGTAATATCTTTCTTTATGTTACCATTATTGTCTTTCTTATTTTTACTTGTAAAAATTACATTATATAGCACCAATAGCTACTGTGCCTACCACATCAAAAAACATTTATTTTATGTGTTCATCTACTACTCTGATTCCCTTTTTGAAGGTAAGCTAATATTTAATAATTCAAACCATATAATTATATTCTACACAAATTTGAATTTTCCTACAAAAACACTTAAAATTTTTCTCATATTAAAGCTAATATAAATTTTTCTTTTACAAGTATGCTAAACATAACTCTAACGTATTTCACAAGTTATTCACTAGGACTTAACCTATCTATTCATATATTATTATACTTTTTAAATGAAGCATTTACTAAGAAACATTTATATAAAAACTATTACCATATCTTTCATATAATCGATTCCTTTTAATTTTACTTACAACTTCTATCTCCCCACTATTTTTGAACAAAGAATAAAAATCCACCAGATTAGCTGGTGGTATTTCCTCAGCTCTATTATATAAGTGCACACTACCTGCGTTGCGCCTTAAGACGCTTAAATCTGTCTGTCAGCCGCCGTATACTTCTTTACTTTCTACTACCCTTAAAAGGGTCCATATATTCTTTTAAACTAATTTGATCAGCTAACATATCTTCTTGTTCTTGATTTCTTATATATTCTTCAATTGCCTTCTTATTTTTCCCGACAGTATCAATGTAAAATCCCCTGCACCAGAAATGCCTATTTCCATATTTAAATTTGCAAATTTCTCAAAAATCATAAGACTACTCTTACCTTTTAGAAATCCAACGAAACTTGAAACACTCTTTTTAGGTGGTATTTCAACAAGCATGTGTATGTGGTCTACGCAAGCGTGCGTTTCGACTATCTTAACTCCTTTCCATTCACAAAGCTGTCTTAATATCTTATCTATCTCTTATTTTTTCTCTCCATATATTTCTTTCCTTCTGTATTTTTGTGCAAAAACTATATGATATTTACAATTCCATTTTGTATGTGCTAAACTGTTTTTTCTTACATCGCTAAAGCTCATCTGAACACACTCGCATAGCGAGTGGTTTTCATTAAACAAAAAAATCCACGATATTTCTATCGTGGATTTATATGGTGGAGGCGACGGGTGTCGAACCCGTGTCCGAAAGCAGACCAGTAAGACTTTCTACGAGTGTAGTCTTGTGTTTTAAAATTCCCTCAGAAGACGTCCACAGACAAACTTCCTCTTTGGTAAGCTTCATAAATTCCGTTCCTAGCTCAAAGCTTTGCTAAGCTCGGTTCCCCACTTTAAAATGACACCCTTGATCTCAACCGTGGGCAATTGAGGAAGGATGAGCAGCGCTAAATTAAGCTGCTAATGCAAAATTATCTTCTGCGTTTATCTTTAATGCATA
The DNA here is from genome assembly GCF_057782475.1 of Clostridium sp. LIBA-8841. NCBI lineage: Bacteria > Bacillati > Bacillota > Clostridia > Eubacteriales > Clostridiaceae > Clostridium > Clostridium sp. LIBA-8841. Next base: position 2,230,036 of record NZ_CM173488.1, read on the forward strand.
CTTGATTAACGAGGGACCATGCTTTCCTCGACCCGCTTATCAAACCCATCTTACCCCCGTCGAAGCCAAAACGCCCCCATGTATGAGATAATAATATGGTCTAAACGCTAATTCCATATTCAATTTTTAAATTCAAAAGTTTTTAATCAAACTTATGTTCTCATTATATATCAATTAATTAATTTAGTCAAGGGACATATATGTTTGTGTTTGTAAGAGATGAATTCCTTGACTAATTAATTAACTTTTAACATTCTAAAATAGACAATTTATATAATACATAATTCTATTCAAAATATCAATGGTTATTTTTACCTAAATCAAAACTTTTTATCTTTTGTGCTAATTAAGTTTAAAATACTACTTATTATTGCTCTCTAACTTTTTAAATTATTATTTATTTAAAGTAAACTTCTCCGTTTTCTATCTTATCTAAAGTAACTAAAGACTCAACTCTTATTCCTTTATCTTCTAAGTGAGTTCTTCCACTTTGGAATCCTTTTTCTATAACTATTCCTACTCCAACAACTTCAGCACCTGCTTGTTTAACAATATCTATTAATCCAAAAACAGCACATGCATTTGCTAAGAAATCATCAACTATAAGAATTTTTTCTCCTGGTTTTATGAATTTCTTATCAACAACAACATTGTATATTGTTTTTTTAGTAAATGAATAAACCTCTGAGTTAAATACGTCATCTCTTTTGTTTCTTGGTAATCTTTCTATTTTCTTACCAAAAACAACTGGTACATTATCAAAGTACTGAGCTGTTATTATTCCAAGACCTATTCCTGTTGATTCTATTGTAAGTATTTTATCTACTTGATCGTTTTTAAATCTATCTTTAAATTCTTTTCCTACTTCGTTGAAAAATTCTACATCCATTTGGTGATTTAAAAAAGAATCAACCATTAAGATATTATCTTCTGTAACTCTGCCTTCTTTTTTTATCTTATCTTTTAATAGTTCCATTTGGTTACATCCTTTCTTACTATTAATTTATAGTATTAATTTCCTATATTATATCATAATAGAAAAACTTATTGCTATCTAATTTTATTATACAGTATTCTTATTATTCATGTAATCCTTTTGAAATATTTCTTATATAATAATAGTAGAAAAATATTTTGGAGAGATGAATATGAAACCACTTCACTCACTCATAATAATACTCATATGTATTTTATCCATAATAATAATTTTATATTTAATAGAATCTGATAATTTTTTACCAGAAAAACAGATCAGAAAATATGTCTCTCTAGGAAAGTTTGAACGGGCTCTTTATCTTTTAAATAAATATGCAGAAAAATTAGACCCTTTATTTTTCTATAATAATAAAATTCTAGTACTCTCAAAACAAAAAAAATTTAATGCAGCCTATGAACTTTCCATAGAGGCAATGAAAAACATTAAAGAACCAAACTATCAACTTTACAATAATATTGCATTTGTATATTATAATTTAAGACTTTATAACAGAGCTATAGATTTTTCTGAAAGAGCTCTTAATTTAAATCCTATAGACCTCTACGCTTTAAACAATAAAGGTTTCTCTCATATTGAAACAGGTGAACTTTCTAAAGCTGAAGAAGCCTTTGATAAAGCTTTAGAATTTAATCCTTATTTCAAAAATGCTTTATCTGGAAAAGCACATTGTGCTTATGAAAAAGGAGACTACCTTCTTGCTTCTAAATATCTTGAAGATTTTATATCAATAGATAAAAGTGAAGCTTCAGCCTATAAAAAATTAGGAGAATGTTACTTCTTCTTAAATGATTTGAAAAATAGTTCTAAAATGTATGAAAAATCCTTAGAATTAAACTCAGAAAGTGATACTTGCTATTGTGAATATGCTAATGTACTAATCTACTTAGGCTTATATGACAAGGCTTTAGAAAACCTAAATAAAGCCCTATCACTATCCCCTTTTAACTTCATAGCATTTTACTATAAAGCTAGAGCCTATGCCTTAAAGAAAGATTTTGACAATGCATTTTACTATTTAGAAAGAGCCTTGCATTACTGTGTTTGCCTAAAAGAAATAGCTTTAGAAGATGATATGCTAAACAACTTAAAGTTCTACTCTAAATTTAGAGAACTTCTTAATTTAGATGAATAATATTTATTTTAATAAACTCTATTATAAAAGATAAGGTTGTCCAATCTTACAACCTTATCTTAATTATTTCATAAAAAATAAATTTTAAAATTCCTTTAAACTTAACTTAAGAAAAATATTAACCTCATTATTTTTTAATATTTCATTTAGTATATTTGAATCAGTATTCATACCAAGTACACTATTCTGGATATATTCTCCGGAATTTGCATGATAAATATACACACTTTTCCCTTCTTCTAAAGTTATATCATTAGTGAAATATGCCTGAACATACTCCCAAAGATTTTCCTCTATATCATGACTAGCAGTACTATATGTTCCTTCGTCTCCTAAAACACATCTTATTTTATTACCATCTTTAAAATTTATTCCTAAAGTCTTTTCTTTTGATTCTTCATGTCCCTCTTCACTAATACTCCCCATGATAATTTCCTCTTTTATTTTCTTACCCTCTCTATATACTTCATAAATCAAATTAATCTCATAGCTTTTATCTTTTGGAATATTCTCTATTTTATACGTTAAAATTTTGTTATCTGTTAAGTTTAATAAATACTCTTCTTTTTGAGAAAGTTTTTCGTAAACCAATTTAGTCTCATTTTTTTCTATTGATTCACAACCTACTAAAAATAATAAAGGTATTAAACTAAACACTATTCCCCTTAATTTTTTCATCCCCTAATTCCCTTTCACATAATCTTGATTTAATATTTTTATATATTATATATTTTCTCAAAATATTATTCCATCTAAAACCAGTTAAAAACTTGTAAAAATATTAAAAGCTAAACAAAAAAAATTTATAAATAGAGCAAAAAGAACCATGGAACAATTGATATAAACTCTTAATACATTTCCGTAATTCTCAACATCTATTTATAAATTTCTTAATTTAGTCTTTAATCTACTTACAACCTAATATCTATTTCTTTCCTTAAGCTGTCTATCCATTTCTCTCTTATGAGCTTTTTCAAGCATTGTATCTCTCTTATCGTAGTTCTTCTTACCTCTACAAACACCTAAGTTAACCTTAACTCTTCCATTCTTTAAGTATAAAGAAAGTGGTATTAACGCAATACCCTGTTGTTGAACTATTCCAATCAATCTTTGTATTTCGCTTTTATGAAGAAGTAACTTTCTCTTTCTTAATGGATCAACATTAAATATGTTTCCTTGTTCATAAGGACTTATATGCATATTGTTAATATAGATTTCTCCATTATATATATCTGCATAACAATCCTTTAAATTAACTCTTCCATTTCTAATAGATTTAACCTCTGTTCCAACTAAAGCTATACCTGCTTCCATAGCTTCATCAACAAAGTAATCATGTCTAGCTTTTCTGTTCTCTGCTAATGTTTTATTGTCTTTTCTCTTTGCCATACTTCTCACCTACTATGGTTATATTGAAAGCATATCCATTCTAAAAGAACGATACACCTTTTATTTCTTCTTTTTTTACTATTTTAACATATTTACTATTTAAATGTAAATTCATAAAACTCTACTTGTTAGCACTCTCTATACTTGCCCCTGTAAAAATCTTCAACTCACTTTATCCATTACCTAAATAGCTTTTCAATATACTAATTTCCCCAAATCAATAATTCTAATGTATATTAAGCTAATATATAAAACCTATAAATAAATAGAAAAAATATTGGTATGAATTTTTAGAATTTAAGCTATTGTTAAAAAGAATTCCCATAAAAAAAATTGAATTGTTTTTTGAAATAATTAAACCCTACTACACTAAGCACCAAAGCTCTTAATATAATAGGTAGATATTATTAAAACTTATAGATAAGATGCAGCTAATATCTGTATGAGTTTTAGAATTTAAGCACTCATGGAAAGAGGTTTACGTTAAGAAGATTGAATTGTTTTAATCAAGCACCTTTTCGTTCAACTCAAAGGTGTAAGTTCAAGCTTCCAAATTTAAAATTTGGGCTTTCACTTAAGTTTTCAATCTTTAGTAAACCTCTCGTAATGATTGCTATAAATTCTTAATGAGATACAGTAATTATCAAAATCCATCTATAAGTTTTTATATCTACCTATTATTACAGTTCTTCCTCAGCAGATGCTTCTCTTGGTTCTATTATTTCAACCTTTCCTTCTGCCTCAAGCTCTTTTTTTACTTCTTCAAGTAAATCTTCTCTTTCTTCTGTTTCTTCTTCTTTTTCTTCAATAGTATACTTATCTTCAACTATTTCGAAGTAAACTTCTCTAGTATCCATTTCTACTTTTGAACAAATAACCTTAACCTTTTCTCCAAGCTTATAAACCTTCTTAGTTCTTTCTCCTATTAATTGAAGATTTTCTTCATCATAGATGTAATAATCGTCTTTAAAGCTTGTTACATGTACAAGACCCTCTATTGTATTTGGAAGTTCAATAAATGCTCCAAAACCAGTAACTGAAGAAATAATACCATCAAAGATTTCTCCAATTCTATCTTTCATGTACTCTGCCTTCTTAAGATCATTTGTCTCTCTTTCAGCTTCTTGAGCTATTCTTTCCATTTCTGATGATTGTTTAGATGCAGAATCAACGATACTTGTTAATCTCTTCTCTCTCTTAGAATCTATCTTTCCATTTATATATTCTTTTATTATTCTATGAATTTGTAAGTCTGGATATCTTCTAATAGGTGAAGTAAAATGGCAATAATACTCAGCAGCTAATCCAAAGTGACCTGCACATTCTGGTGAGTACTTAGCTTGCATCATACTTCTTAAAAGCAATGTATTTATTACCATTTCTTCATTCTTGCCTTTAACCTCTTCAACGATCTTTTGTAACTCTCTAGGTTCAACCTCTTCTCCAAAGTTAAATGAATATCCTAAGCTATATGCAAAGTTCTTAAATCTTTGAAGTTTTTCATTATCTGGTTCCTCATGTATTCTATAAACAAAAGGTATTTCAGCCTTATTCATATATTCTGCTATAGTTTCATTACATACTAGCATGAATTCTTCTATAATTCTGTTTGCTATAGCTCTTTCATATGGTTTAATTTCTATTGGCTTTCCTTTTTCATCTAATATGATTTTACATTCTGTAAACTCAAAGTCAATAGCTCCTCTTCCCATTCTTCTCTTATTTAAGATTTTGCAAAGCTCTTCCATAGCTTTAAAGTCATCTACTAAATCTTTATATCTTTCAATTAACTCTTGATCATTATCTCTTAATATCTTAGTTACATTAGTATAAGTCATTCTCTCATCAGTCTTAATTACACTTTCATGTATTGAATGATTAACTACATTTCCCTTATGATCTATTTCCATAAAGCAAGTTAATGCAAGTCTATTAACCTGTGGATTTAATGAACATATTCCATTTGATAACTTCTTAGGAAGCATAGGAATAACTCTATCAACTAAGTAAACAGAAGTAGCTCTTTGGAATGCTTCTTTATCTAAAGGATTATTTTCCTTAACATAGTGAGTTACGTCCGCAATATGAACTCCTAATTTGTAGTTTCCATTTGGAAGTCTTTCTATAGATACAGCATCATCTAAGTCCTTAGCATCTTCTCCATCTATAGTAACCATTCTTACATCTCTTAAATCTGTTCTTCTCTTAATTTCTGATTCTGGGATTTCCTCTGAGATTTCTTCAGCAAAGGCTAAAACCTTTGGAGGGAATTCTTCTGGAAGGGCATATTTCTTAATTACAGTTATTATATCTAAGCCTAAATCTCCTCTGTTTCCTAGTATTTCTACTACTACTCCTTCTGGATTTTTTCTTTTACCACCATCTGGCCACTTAGTTATTTCAACAACAACAACGTTTCCTTTTTTAGCTCCATTTCCATCCTTCTTAGATATGAATATGTCATTTTGTATTCTTTGATCTTGTGGAAGCACAAATCCAAAGCTCTTATTATCTTCATATATTCCTATAATCTTTGTGTTAACTCTCTCAGTTATTCTAACTATTTCACCTTCACGTCTTTTGCCTTCAGCACTTTCTTTTACAACCTTACCTAATACTCTATCTCCGTTCATAGCACCCTTTAAAGCATTTTTAGGTATAAATACATCTTTCATGCCTTCTTCATCTGGAATAAGGAAACCAAAACCCTTTTGGTGTATTTGAATTTTACCAGCTATTAAGCCAACCTTATCTACTAATCCGAATCTATCTTCCTCATCTCTAGCTATTAGCCCTTCAGCTTCCATATCTTTAAAAACTTTCTTAAACTGTTTATATTCAGCTTTATTTATATTAAATATCTTTGATAATTCTAGCATTGTCATTGGTCTATATGCCTCTTCTTTCATAAGACCTAAAATTATATCTTTTATTTTCATGCTTTTTTCCTCCGTTCTATATATAGATTTTAATGCAACATTTTAATTGATTTATAGGTTATACCAAAGCTCTTTTTTCTTAACTTCCTAATACATAAATAATCTAAAGCACCTAAGACTTTTGCCAAGATATATTAATTTATTCTCTTATTAATATGATATGTCTAAATCGTCTCTTTGATTAAGGAAATTCAATCCAATATAATTCAAAAGCCACCCTAAAGTATATGGGTGGCCAAATAAACAACTATTTAACTAAATTTATAGCTAATGTATTTATAGCAAATAAGACAGATGATATAACAGTAACTTTTATAAGTCTAGCTTCTCTAGTTCTACCCTTGTTTCTTGAAAAGAAACTATCTTGACTTCCTTGAATTAATCCACTTAATGCATCTGCTTTACTTGGTTGCATCATTATTGAAACCAAAATTACTATAGCTAAAATAGTTTCGACCACTATTAAAATTGTATTCATAAGAAAACCTCCTAAGCTTTGTATAGTTGCATAATTCCATGAAATTATCATATCACACCAATGAAAATTTTACAATATTTATATTATTTTGTACACATAATTATAACAACCTACATATTATATAGTTTAACTACTTTCTTATCTCCTTATACTATAAGATGCCCTTCTTAAAGCGCTTTCAATTACTCTATATAATACTAATCCTAAAACTGTATTTAGTGCAATTGAAGGTACCACAACAGTTAAAAATAATATAGAAAAATTAGCTGGTAATCCTACAATTATTTGAGCAGATCCTAAGAATAAAAGTCCACTTATTAATGTTCCTAAAGGTAAAATAATTGTCATTAATATCTTATTTCTTTTTTCTAAAGATAATCTTCCTAATATATTAGATTTTTTTATTAATTCTATAAACATAAATATTATGAAAGCTGTAAAAAATTTATCTATTATATTTGGTAATTGTCCTCCTGGAAACTTAGTTGTCATAGCAGTAAATACTCCCATTAAAGTTCCTGAAATCATTGTAATCTTAAAGTTGTCATTTAATATAATTATTATAAATAACATGGTAAGTGCAAAATCTGGTTGCATAGGCAAGCCTAAAGCAGGTGTTATTTGATGTAATATTACTCCTATTGCTAGTAATAAGGCATTTATTGTTATAATTCTTGTATTATTTCTTATATTCATTTTAAATCCTCCTAATAATATCTCTTAGATAAAGTTTTTTCTAAAAATTATCTTTTAAAATAATATTGCTTTTTATATAGGTTTAAAGTACTACTCTGAAATTAAATTTACTTTAACCACGAACTTATAAACTAGTTCTTCTCCACAAGGGAGCTTCTAACTTTAAAACTTTTTTCTTATTTTCATATTCACTTTTAAAACTTCATTTCATCTTTAAACTCCCTCCTTTAATTTTTTGTAAAATAAAAAAACTCCGTCCTAAAAATAGGACGAAGTTGAATCCGCGATACCACCTAATTTATATTAGTTATTGTATTTTAATTATGATTAAAAATACCTAGCTAGGGTTTAAACTTAAAATACTTACTAATATCTCTCATTTTCAAGTACTAACATACTCTATCTGCTATAAGGTGCAGCCCACCATTCCACTACTTTCTTAAATAGATTTCATTTCATTCCTCCAAGGTCCATTCACTAAACTCTTTCTTGCCAAATTTCCACCATCATTGACTCTCTTTATTGAAGCTAAGTTTACCTACTTACTCCTTTTCAAAGGATTATTGAATATTATCTTTTTTTTTATATTACTTGATTAATGTACTATTTTCAATAATTAAAATTATTTTATCGTTTTTTCTTTATAATTTATATTATTATATTATATCTCCTTAATAAATGTTCATACCTTTTTTTACATATTTTAAGTAAAGCTTATTTTTAACCTACTTTTTATTTCTATCCTATTTTAAGGGCAATTTTTAAAATTAACTATTTCATTTTCATCTTAAAATCAACACTCAACTAAAACATAACCTAAAATTAATATTTATAAAAATACTTATAAAAAACAAAAAGATTTTGTATGAAAACAGAATCATTAAACTTATAAATAACCATTCATTTATAAATCTATTAACCTATTCTCATACAAAATCCTTTTATTAACTTATTTTTTCAAAGTAACACAGATTACCTCTTAGTTCTATAATTTTTAAAGTTATTTACGTCTTTTAAGTACAACCTGTTGAACTGGCACTAGACCCCAATTTAAATTTCTATCAAATAATAAATACTTTTTTCCATCTATTAATAATGTTCTAGAATCAAGAATTTCACATCTTTTACCTTCCGCTCTTAAATGCTCTACTGTAGCATTTCTTAAATCATTTATATTATAGTATCTATAATCCAACTCAAAGACCTTACTATTTTTCTTATAAATTGTTGGAATACCATAATAAGCAGTTACTCTTAATACTACAATTAATAAAAATCCTAATACACCTCCGAATGATCCATCCATAAAGTTCACTTCTTTTATACTACCTATTTACATTATGTTAACATATTTTTCACTTTAATTCAATAATTTGGAATATTTTAAACAAATTTTCTTTTATTGCTTTATTATCATTTACGAGTATATTATTTAAGATATAAATGTATTTTATGAATATAAAAATAAAAGAACCTCTAAGAAAACTTAGAAGTTCTTTGTTTATATAATATCTTATTTATCTTTGCAACATTAAGATTATTTTGAAAGATTGAAGAATGCATTGATTCCTCTGTATTCAGCCACGTCACCTAATTCTTCATTTATTCTGATTAATTGGTTGTATTTAGCTACTCTTTCACTTCTTGCTGGAGCACCAGTTTTTATTTGACCTGCATTAACTGCAACAACTAAGTCTGCTATAGTTGTATCTTCAGTTTCTCCTGATCTATGAGAAACAACAGCTGTGTATCCTGCTCTATTAGCCATTTCTATAGCATTTAAAGTTTCTGTTAATGTTCCTATTTGGTTAAGTTTGATTAAGATTGAGTTAGCAATTCCTTTTTCTATTCCAGTTTTTAATCTTTCTGTGTTTGTAACGAATAGGTCATCACCAACTAATTGAACTCTCTTACCAAGTCTTTCAGTCATAAGTTTCCAACCTTCCCAATCTTCTTCTGCCATACCATCTTCAATTGAGATTATTGGATATTTGTTAACCCAGTCTTCAAAGAAATCAACCATTTCAGAAGCTGATAAAGTTTTTCCTTCATTCTCTAATACATATTTTCCATCTTTATAGTATTCAGATGAAGCTGCATCTATTGCTATGAAGAAGTCTTTTCCTGCTGTGTATCCAGCTTTTTCGATAGCTTCTAAAATAACTTCTATTGCTTCTGCATTTGATTTTAAGTCTGGAGCAAATCCACCTTCATCACCAACACCAGTTGAATATCCTTTTGAATTTAAAGTTTTCTTTAATGCATGATAAACTTCTGAACAAGCTCTTACAGCTTTTTCAAAGCAATCAAATCCTACTGGCATTACCATGAATTCTTGGATGTCTACTGAGTTATCAGCATGACTTCCTCCGTTTATTATATTCATCATTGGAACTGGTAAAACCTTAGCATTTACTCCTCCAATGTATTGATATAAAGGCATTCCTAAATAATTAGCTGCTGCTCTAGCAACTGCTAAAGAAACTCCTAAGATTGCATTAGCTCCTAATTTACCTTTGTTTTTAGTTCCGTCTAATTCTATAAGAGTTTTGTCTATGTGTACTTGATCTAATACATTTAATCCTATAATTTCTTCAGCAATTGTATCATTAACATTTTCTACTGCCTTTTCTACACCTTTTCCTAGGTATTTATCCTTATCGCCATCTCTTAATTCAACAGCTTCATATATACCTGTTGAAGCCCCTGAAGGAACTGCAGCTCTTCCAACTGTTCCATCCTCTAAGTAAACTTCAACCTCTACTGTTGGAAAGCTTCTTGAATCTAAAATTTGTCTTGCTACCACATCAATTATTTCAATATATTGTTTCATCTTTAAATTCCTCCTTAAAAAAATTGAAATTAATCCTCAATTATTTTTATTTTGTGCTTTTCTAATAAATTTTATGCCTTAATTCTAATCTATTTTTTTTAGAAAAAATATGATTCAAATCACATTTATTGAAAATGATTATCAACAGTTCTTTTTTTAGGAAAATATCTCATAAAACCCTATAAAAATTATAATTAATCCATATATTATGTCTAGATATTTACTAAAAATTTTAGCCAGTTTATTTTTCTATTACTTAAAATAAAACAAAATTAAAAGAGGACTATTTAGCCCTCTTAATATACCTTATTCTAAAGTCCTTTTGTATTAGCTATTCCAGCCTGCTTTGCTGTATTACTTGTACTATTAAATCCTGTTTTAGACTTTGAAGATTCAGCATTATGTTGCTTCATACTTTGTTGCATTCCATTTAAGGTTTTTTGCTTGCTCATAATATTCACTCCTTATCATTAGTTATTAATTAAATTCTTTTTTATTATTTGCTTTATTTAAATATTTATAAATGGAAATTTCATATTTTTATAACTTTCATTTTAAATTATGGTCTTATTTAGTATTAAAACAAGCTTATGACTCTATCTAAAAATAGAAATTCTAAAAATTAGTATAAAATAAAAAAGACTCTCCTAAACAAGATGATTTTCTCAACTCTTTAGGACAGCCTTCTTTAAATTAATGTTTATGAACTGCTACTGCATGATGAATATTTCCTTCATGAGAATGCATATATTTTTGACATAATTCATAAATTACAAATGGTAATACTAAGGATATTGCATAACTTATAATAAGCATCCACATATATTCATGTGATTTCATCATGTTTCCTGCAATTGCTGTAGGCGGAACAAAGGATATAAAGAATGCAAATATTGAAGTTGCAAGTCCAACTATTGATACTATAAGTTTAACTGGTTTTCCACCAGGCATTTGGTAAGCACCATTTAAGCCTTTACCTAAAATAGCTTTTATATATCCTACGAAAAATAAAACATATCCACTTAAGTAAATTACAACGGTTAATGACATTGCTGCTAAGAATGAAAGGTTGCTTCCGCCACCTCCAAAAGTTAATACAGCAGCCCATATGCTAACGATTATACCTTGTGCTATAACTAAATAAACTGGTACATCATGTTTATTTGTTTTAGCCCATGATTCTGGAATAGCACCTTCTTCAGCTGCTATAATCATACCTCTTGTTGGTCCAACAACCCATGAACTTACCTCTGCTATTACACCAAAAGCAAGTAATAAGGCTATTATCTTAACTAAGATTGTATTATTTGCTGTGAAATGTCCTAAAAGCACTGCAAAGGTTTGAACTACCCCGGCACTTAAATTTATTTGACCTTGAGGTATAACGGCTGCTATTGCAAGTCCTCCTAATGTACTAACAACTATGGCTACTATAACTAGTAAAAGCATTGCTAATGGGTATTGTTTCTTTGGATTAGCCATTTCATTTGCATGGGTAGCTGATGCTTCTACACCCATATAAGATAAGATAAATGATACAAATACAACCAAAGTATTTACATTTGTAAAGTCTGGAACAAAAGTATCTTTACTTGATATGTATATAGGATTACCTTGAATTATATATACAAGGGCCAAGATAATTAAAATAGCTGCTGGTAAAAGTATTCCTACTACGAAACCTATTTTAGCTATTTTAGCAGTATATTTTGTTCCTCCAAATTGAGATAATGCTAAAATCCAAAAAATTACTAATACACCTATAAATTTTATCATTGGATTACTATTTAGTGCTGGCCAATTAAATACATATGATAAAGCTCCAAGTATGAAATAAATCATTGTTACGAATCCAACTGTTATTTCAAAGAATTCAAAGAATAAGTTTGCAAAACCATATTTCTTACCTAAATTCTTTCCAGTCCAGGTGAAAACACCACCTTTTTGCCATCCATCTACAGTTGCCATTTCAGCTGCACATAAAGCAACTGGAATAAACCATAAAAAGCCTCCTAAAAGTAGATAAAATACTAAGTGCAATTTGGATGTTGCAAATGTAGGATATTCATATACAGCCATAACCATAGATGCTGTCATTGCAAAGAATCCAAAAAGTGTTAATGATTTTTTTGTTGTTCCTTCCTGTTTCATTTAAATTCAACTCCTTTTAAATTATTTGATTAGCCCAAATAAATTAAAAAGTTTGTTGCTTCAAATAGAAGTAATGAACTTTTAAATTTTTGAGTTATAAATATAATTAACATTTTGTTAACACTTTGTTTATATATATTATAACTCTTAAGTTATATTTTGTTAAATATTTTTTGAAAATATTTCAAATTATTATTATATTCTTTTAATATTTAAAAAACAAATAAAATAGAGTGATTATATACTAACTAATGTAAATATAATCACCCTATTTTTAACAATTTTAATTTCTAAATCACTAAAATTTCTCCTAATAATTTGATTTTCCTTTCAACACTGATTTTTAAACTCTCTCTTAATCTTAAATATGAAAAATTATTCATTATTTAAAACCGGTGCTAAATTATTATCAGAGAAAAATGTATTTGCATTATAGAGATATAATAAATCTGTTATTCCCTCTTCAGAAATAAGCTTATCAATATCTTCATAGTAATATCTTGGATCAACAATTACTATCTCATTGAAATAAGGAGTCAAAAATTGAACAAAACTATTAGCATAAGAATCTTTTATAAGAAGTAACTTTTTATTGTTATCAGTTAAAGTATTTATTTTTACTAAAGGATGATTTCCTTCTAAAAATACTTCATATTTATCTTTTTCATTTAGCTTTTCACTATTATAAATACTTCCACTTTTCTTCTTCTCTTCCTCATAGCTTACTACTACTTCATCATTTTCGTCCTTAGGAATATAAACATCTATAGAATCTGGCTCTATTCCTTTAAATCCGCTTTTTGAATATAATGTTCCATAAAATTCATCTGTAACTGTTTCTATATCATAGTAATTTTCCTTAGGAGTTAATCCCATTTCCTTAGCTGCATCTAAAAAAGCATAATAAGCGCCTAAAGTAGTCCAATGATGATCTGTTCTATAATAAATATATTCATCCTTATGACTTTCTAAAGTATTATAAATATCTATAAACTTTATATTACTATTTAAACTACTCTTCAATTCTTCTATGTAGGCTTTTTGATCTTCTACAGGCGCATTTTTAGGTAATTTATCCTTTAATACACTTACTGAATTAGGAGCTATTAAAGCATATTGATTTATTCCTTTATACTTTTCACTAAAGTTATTCATAGCCTTAATAGTTTCTTGTAAATTCTTTTCTTCTGGCTTTTTAAAGTCTTCTATTAAATAATCATCTTTCCCAAGAAAAACCCCATTTTCTTCTTTTTTTCCTAAAAACCTATCCACAGTAGATTTAATTCCAATCCATGAATTTCTAAGAGTAAATTGATCCTCTACGTATTTTTCATATTTCTCTGTATATCTACCTTCTACAAGTCTATCTATAGAAAATTTAGGTTTTTTAGCTAGCATTCTATTTTCTTCTTCCGAAAAATTTTTATCTTTACTAAACATATTCATGAAGAAAATACCAAAAATTGAAATTATGAAAACTAAAGCTAAAATTCTAGTATATATTTTTTTATGTTTATTCATATTACTCATTGCTCTTTTCTCCTTTGTTAAAATCTAAAATATAAAAATGGATTATATGTTGAGGTCACAATATAAGCTATTGATAAAACTAATATTATAACTTGAATTCCTCCAGCTATTAATATTCCTCTTACACCCATATCATATTTTAGTTTTCTAAAAAGTTTATACATTATAGGAGTTGAGCATAAAAGAGCTATGACTAAAATTATTAAGCTTGTGCTTAAATAATAAAAAGATGCTCCATTTACTAACGAGTTATTTCCTATTCCAAACATAACTTTTACGTAATTAATTCCAAATTTTAGACTGTCATTGGAAAAGAATACCCATCCAACCATAACTAGTATCATTGTATATAAATGATTTACAAACTTAGGTGTTTTATTTAATACCTTAAGCAGGAATACTTTTTCAATTAATAAAAGCACTCCGTAATAAATCCCCCACATTATGAAATTCCAACTTGCTCCATGCCATATTCCTGTTAAAAACCAAACTATAAATATGTTCCTTAATTGAATTTTTAATCCTCTTCTATTTCCTCCTAGAGGTATGTAAACATATTCCCTAAACCAAGTTCCTAAAGATATATGCCATCTTCTCCAAAACTCAGTTATATTCTTAGATATATATGGATAGTTGAAGTTCTCACAAAAATCGAAGCCAAACATTTTTCCAAGACCAATAGCCATATCTGAGTATCCACTAAAGTCAAAGTATATTTGAAGTGTGTAAGCTATAATGCCTATCCAAGATGTTAAAATAGATATTTTACCTAAATCACTTCCTTGAATGCTTGTCCATAATAGACCCACATTATTTGCAATAAGAACTTTCTTTCCTAATCCGAAAATAAATCTTTCTACGCCTTCTCCAAACTTCTCTAAACTTTCCTTTCTACTAGTAAGTTCCCTAGCTATATCTGAATACTTAACTATAGGTCCTGCTACAAGTTGAGGAAACATAGTAACATATAAGGAAAAAGATAATAAGCTCTTTTGAACTTTAACTTTTCCCCAATATACATCTATTATGTATGATAAGGTTTGAAAAGTATAAAATGATATTCCTATAGGTAATGGTATATCATTTATAGGTATATTGATATTAAAAAGGGCATTTATATTTGATATAAGGAAATCGTAATACTTAAAATATCCTAAAATTAATAAGTTTAAAGCTACAGTAACCAAAAGTATCATTCTGGCCTTATTCTTATTCTTCCTATTTTTATTTATTAAAAGCCCCGCAAAAAAATCTATAATAGTAGTAAACAACATTAAAAATATATACGTGGGTTCCCCCCAAGCATAAAAAACTAAACTTGCTAAAAGTAATATTGTATTTTTTAATTTTCTCGGAGAAATATAATATAAAATTAACGTTATTGGCAAGAAAGTAAAAATAAAAATTATACTGCTAAAAACCATGATGCCACCTCTTCCTAATTCACTACAGCCTTAAAGCTGTCTGCTATATCCGCTGCATTTTTTCCTACACAAAAGAAAACATAATTCCCTATTGTCTTTAGTTCATAGTCATTTAAAAGAGCACATTGTTCAGCACCATATCCATTAAAACTTTCTAACTGATTATTTACCCTATTTTCTATGGCACTTTCTACTGTATCAGTCTGAGACTTATTCTTTACTTTAACAATAAGCATTTCTTCTACATTCATACTTGAACTAGGAAGATATAATAAAAATTCTTGAAAATCATTTGAATTTAACTTATAAAATCTTTTTAATTCCTTTTCTCCTCCACTCTTCATATTGGATGTTACAACGTCCTTACTCTCTATTTCACTTAGTACCGTACTTAGTGGCATATCCTTAACTCCTCCACAGGCAACTAATGAAAATGTAAACATAATAACTCCAATTAAAGATAAGCTTCTCTTAAAAATCTTGCTATTCACAATTTACACTCCTTTTCTTTGTCTTTTTCTTTTGTTAATTTATCAAAAACATATTTTCATTCTTCTTTTGAATATACTTTAATAACTAGTTAAATAACTTTTATAAACTCTTAAAACTCACCATAAAACTAAAGCATATAAAAATTTAAAATAAACTATATATTTTTTTATTTTATAAATCTATTTCTTTTCTAATCACTTGAAGCCAAGGAGTATAAAATTCTGCTTTTAAATGAATTCCATCTGGCTCGTACATATTTTCTTTTACCATAGAAGTAGTGTCTATAAACTTTACTCCTGTAGTATTGCACATTTCTTTCAATGCATTATTAAAATCATTTACTTTACTAAATTCTTTTTGTTTCGCAATAGCCTTACTTGAAACTGGAAATATTGAATTAACGTATATTTCAGCATTAGGCACTTCCTTTTTTATTTCATTTATTAGATTCTCATAATTTTTTATAAAATCTTTTGAATTACTAAATAGAAGTAAATCATTCATTCCATACATCATTACTATTTTTTTAGGATTTAAACTATTTAAAGTCCCAAGATCCTCTTTTTTAGCCTTTATAACATCTCTTCCTTTTATCCCTATAACAGAATCTTCATCTAATATATTATAGAAACTAAGTGGTTCAGTTAATGAATCTCCCATAAATACTGTATCCTTAAAAATTTCTTTTAAGTTACTACTATCTATAGTACTTTCATTAACACTATTTTTACTATTCATATCTTTTATTTTATTTTCTATTTCTGCTACATCTTTTTTTTCTAAGGATTGAAGAATACTAACTCCCATTGCTACTTTTTCATCTTTAGCCTTATCTATTTCATGATCTTTTATTATTTTACATCCTGCTCCTAATAAAGTTCCCCCTATTAAGAGTCCTAAAACAATTACACTTATTCGTTTTCTTCTTTTGTACTTCATTTCATTCATCCTTTATAATTTTATACATTAATTTTACATAAGTTTCATTTGTTCTTAGTAAAAATTTAAGTACTTTAAAATTACATTTTGTTAACAAAATGCCAATATTAATGACTAATTAGCAATTTTAGGTATAAAAAAGTAATAAATCCAAATATTGATTTTATTGTAAACAAAAATAGTATTCTCCTCTTTGAAGAATACTATTTTAAAATATATAATTAACTATTATATTACTTGTTTAAAAGGCAATTTCCAGTCATTTCTTCTGGTACTTCTAATCCCATAACAGTTAACATAGTTGGAGCTATATCAGCTAATTTTCCACCGTCTTTTAATGACTTTCCTTCAGCATCTTTTGAAATCCATAAGAATGGAACTGGATCTGAAGTGTGAGCAGTCATTGGTTTACCAGTTGAGTAATCTATCATTACTTCTGCATTACCATGGTCAGCAGTTATGAATACAGTACCGTCTTTTTCTAATACTTTATTAACTACTTTTCCTAAGCACTCATCAACAGTTTCTATAGCTTTAACAGCGGCTTCTTGAACTCCAGTATGTCCAACCATATCTGGATTAGCATAGTTTAAGATTATCATATCATATTTATCTTGATCTAATCTGTTTATTAATTCATCAGTTACTTCATAAGCACTCATTTCTGGTTTAAGATCATATGTAGCAACCTTTGGTGAAGCTATTAATGCTCTATCTTCATTATTATTTGGTTTTTCTACTCCACCATTGAAGAAGAATGTTACGTGAGCATATTTTTCAGTCTCAGCTATTCTTAATTGGTTTAATCCTTTATCAGCAACATACTCTCCTAAAGTGTTTGTGTAACTTTCTGGTCTGTAAGCAACATCTACACACTCTAAAGTCTTGTCATATTGAGTCATACAAACAAAGTTAACATGTAATTGCTTTCTTTCGAATCCTTTGAATTCTGGATCAACTATAGCTCTAGTTATTTCTCTTGCTCTATCTGGTCTAAAGTTGAAGAATATTACTGAATCTCCATCTTTAATTCTAGCAACTGGGTGTCCATCTTCTTCTATTACTGTAGGTAAAACGAACTCGTCAGTTTTGTTATCATGGTAAGATTTTTCTATAGCTTCAACAGCTGAAGAAGCTTTTTCACCGTCTCCTAAAGCCATAGCATTGTAAGCTAATTGTACTCTTTCCCATCTGTTATCTCTATCCATTGCATAGTATCTACCACTTATAGTAGCTATTTCACCAACACCGATTTCTTTCATAGCATTTTCTAATTCAACTATGAATTCTTTACCTGATGATGGAGCAACGTCTCTACCATCCATGAAAGCATGAACGTAAACTTTTTGAAGTCCTTTTTTCTTAGCTAACTCTAAAAGACCTTTTAAGTGATCAATGTGAGAGTGAACTCCTCCGTTTGATAGTAATCCCATTAAGTGTAATGAAGTATTGTTTTCTTTAGCTTCATCCATAGCTTTAACTAAAGCTTTATTTGTGAAGAAAGTTCCTTCTTTTATTTCTTTAGTTATTCTAGTTAACTCTTGGTATATTACTCTACCAGCACCTATATTTAAATGACCAACTTCTGAGTTACCCATTTGTCCTTCTGGAAGACCAACTTCTAATCCTGAAGCTTGTAACTCAGTATGTGGATATTTAGCAAATAATTTATCATAATTTGGCTTATTAGCAGCAGCTACTGCATTACCTTCTTTGTTTGGAGATATTCCAAATCCGTCTAATATCATTAACATTACAGGTTTTTTACTCATAATAACCCTCCAAAAACTAAATTTCTATTTATACATTTATTATAATGTGTACCTAATTAAAAAACAATAGCAATAGACAATTGGTATTACTTGCCTATTGCTACTATTTAATTACTAATATTATCTTAGTAGTTTACGATTTGAGCAAAGTCAGCTGCAACTAAGCTAGCTCCACCAACTAAAGCACCATCGATGTCTGATTTAGCCATTTGTTCAGCTATTGTGTTAGGCTTAACTGATCCACCGTATTGGATTCTTACTTTATCAGCAACTTCTTGTCCGAACATTTCAGCAACCATAGCTCTTATAGCAGCTATTGTTTCATTAGCTTGATCTGAAGTAGCAGTTTTTCCTGTTCCTATAGCCCAGATTGGTTCGTAAGCTATAACAACTTTCTCAGCTTGCTCTTTAGTTAATCCTTCTAAATCAGCAGTGATTTGAGCTTTTATAACATCGTTAGTAGTTCCGTTTTCTCTTTGCTCTAAAGTTTCTCCACAACAAAGGATTGGAACTAAGTTATGAGCGAAAGCAGCTTTAACTTTTTTATTACAAGTTTCGTCTGTTTCGTTGAAGTATTCTCTTCTTTCACTATGTCCAATTACAACGTAATCTATGTTCATAGCTTCTAACATTCTTGGAGCGATTTCTCCAGTGAATGCTCCTTTTTCTTCAAAGTGCATGTTTTGAGCACCTACTTTTATGTTTGTTCCTTCAACAGCCTTTTTAACTGCGTCTAAACAAACGAAAGTTGGGCAAACTACAACTTCACATTTAGCATCTTTAACTAATGGCTTTAATTCTTCAACTAATTTAACAGCCTCGTCTATTGTATAGTGCATTTTCCAGTTTCCTGCGATTATTGGAGTTCTCATCTATATTCACCTCTATTAATATTTTAAATATTAAATAATATATGGTAGGTTAATCCATCATACATTATTCATCTAAAAACTCTGAAAATATTAAATAATAATCCTAATATTTTCTTAGCTTTTAGTAAAACAAGGCTAAGATTCAATGAAAGATATTCTTCCATTGAATCTAGTCTTATTTTTTTATAAAACAACAATCTTTATACTTCAATCTAATTACTACTTTAAGGTTTATAATATTATTTATCGTTTAAAGCAGCTATTCCTGGTAATACTTTTCCTTCTAAGAATTCTAATGAAGCTCCACCACCAGTTGAGATGTGAGACATTTTATCTCCGAATCCTAATATGTTAACAGCAGCAGCTGAATCTCCACCACCTATTATAGTAGTAGCATCTGCTTCAGCCATAGCTTTAGCAACAGCTATTGTTCCTTTGTTGAAGTTTTCGAATTCAAATACTCCCATTGGTCCGTTCCAGATAACTGTTTTAGCATCTTTTATTGCATCAGCATATAATTTTTCAGTTTTTGGTCCGATATCTAATCCCATAAATCCTTCTGGAATGTTTTGATCTTCTGTAACTACAGCTTCAACATCTTTGAATTCTTTAGCTATTCTGTGGTCTACAGGTAATAATAATTTAACACCTTTTTCTTCAGCTTTAGCTAACATTTCTTTAGCGTATTCAACTTTGTCTTCTTCTACTAATGAACTTCCTACAGTATATCCTTGAGCTTTTAAGAATGTGTAAGCCATTCCTCCACCGATTATTAAAGTATCAACTTTTTCTAAAAGGTTGTTTATAACGTTTATCTTATCTGAAACTTTAGCTCCACCTAAGATAGCAACGAATGGTCTTTCTGGAGTTTCTACAGCATCTCCTAAGAATTTAAGCTCTTTTTGGATTAAGTATCCACAAACTGCTGGCTTTAAGTACTCAGTTACTCCAACTGTTGAACAGTGAGCTCTGTGAGCTGTTCCGAATGCATCGTTAACAAACATTTCAGCTAGGCTAGCTAATTCTTTTGATAACTCTTCTCCGTTTTTAGTTTCTTCTTTTCTGTATCTTGTATTTTGAAGTAAAACTACGTCTCCGTCTTTCATTTCATCTACAGCTTTTTTAGCATTTTCTCCAACAACGTTGTCGTCAGCAGCAAATACTACTTCTTTACCAAGCATTTCGCTTAATTTTTTAGCAACTGGTGCTAATGAGAATTCTGGTTTAGCTTCTCCCTTTGGTTTACCCATATGTGAGCAAAGGATTACTTTTGCGCCATTATCAACTAAGTATTTTATAGTAGGCATAGCTCCGTTTAATCTATTTATATCAGTTATAACACCATCTTTTAATGGAACGTTAAAGTCGCATCTTACTAATACTTTTTTACCTTTTACTTGAACGTCTTCTATAGTCTTTTTATTGAAGTTCATTATATTCACCTCTTAAATAAATTTAAATTTGAAAATAGTCTGGCCTTATAGCCTTATACTACAAAACCAGACTTATAAAACTTTTTTATAAAATACTATCTAATTAATAGATTACTTTAAGTTAGCGAAGTATCCTAAAGTTCTGATTAATTGGTTAGTGTATGACATTTCATTGTCGTACCATGAAGCAACTTTAACTAATTGTTGTCCGTTAACTTCCATGATTTTTGTTTGAGTTGCATCGAATAATGATCCGAAGCTTATTCCGATTACGTCTGATGATACTATTGGATCTTCAGTGTATCCGTATGATTCGTTAGCAGCAGCTTTCATAGCAGCATTTATTTCTTCAACTGTAGTGTTTTTGTCTAATACACAAACTAACTCAGTTAATGAACCAGTTATTACAGGTACTCTTTGAGCGTTTCCGTCTAATTTACCAGCTAGTTCTGGGATAACTAATCCGATTGCTTTAGCAGCACCAGTTGAGTTTGGTACGATTGAAGCAGCAGCAGCTCTAGCTCTTCTTAAATCTCCTTTAGCGTGAGGAGCATCTAATGTATTTTGATCGTTTGTGTAAGCGTGGATTGTAGTCATGAATCCTTCTTTTAATCCAAATTGATCGTTTAATACTTTAGCCATTGGAGCTAAACAGTTAGTTGTACATGAAGCACCTGATATAACTGTATCGCTAGCTTTTAATATATCGTTGTTTATGTTGTAAACTACTGTTGGAAGGTCGTTTCCAGCTGGAGCTGATATAACAACTTTCTTAGCACCTGCTTCTAAGTGAGCTGAAGCTTTTTCTTTTGAAGCGAAGAATCCAGTACACTCTAAAACGATGTCTACGTTTAATTCTCCCCATGGTAAGTTTTTAGGGTCTCTTTCTGCAGTAACTTTTATTTCTTTTCCGTTTACTACGAAAGCACCATCTTTAACTTCGATTTCTCCATCGAATCTTCCTTGTGCTGAGTCATATTTGAATAAGTGTGCTAAAGTTTTAGCATCTGTTAAGTCGTTAATTCCAACAACGTTGAACTCTGGGTTGTTGATCATTAATCTTAATGCTAATCTTCCTATTCTTCCAAATCCGTTAATTGCTACATTTACCATATTGTAAATACCTCCTAAAAGATGTTGTTTATATATATAAAATATTAAAAAATATTTTAACCAAAGTTATTTTTAGAGATTTTATATTATTTTATTCGTCTCCATTTAAAAAATTTAGTATTTCATTGGCTGCTCCCTCATCTGTAACAAGAACAGCATTTTTGTTTCCATAGATAGTAGTTAAAATAGCTTCTGCCTTATTTTTACCACCAGCTACAGCAATGTGATTTTTTATTTTTCTAAGATCATTTATTGTAACTCCTAAAGTTGGCATTACATAAACAACTTCCGACTTATCATTAAAGTAGCATCCTAAAGCTTCTCCAACAGCGCCTAATTCTAATAACCTTATTAGTTCTTCCTTAGGAACGCCTCTTTTATTAGCCATTTTTTTCGCTTGGCCTATACCATATATTAGCATATCTGCATTTTTAATATTTTGTATAAGTTCTTTCATGTCTTCCTGTTTCATTAAAGCATCCATTACTTCCTTGCTTATATTATCAGGAACATGAAGCATTTTATAGGTTCCATTTAACTTTTTAGCTAAATTCGCAGCTAATGTATTTGACTGCGTCTCAACCTTCTTACCCATACCACCTCTTGCAGGCACAACTAACACATCACGTAGGTTTGCCATTTCTGGTAATTCATCTATAACTTCTTTTACAGTGGTTCCCCCAGTAACAGCAATTGTATAGCCATCTTTAATGACATTCTTAGAATAATTTGCAGCGGCTTTTCCAAGCTCTTTTATAGTGCTTTCTTCTTCCCCGCAATCTCCTGGAATAACAATTACATCTCTAACATTAAGCAAATCACATAATTGTTTTTCAAGATTAGATAGCCCTTTTATTTCATGTATGAATCCTTTTAAGGATTCTAACATAAACTCTCCTTCTTGGGTTACAGACATACCTGGAGTGTTTATTTGTATAAGGTTTTGAGATTTTAAAAAACCTATTTCTGTTCTTACAATTCTTTCACCTAAATTTAAATTGTTTGCCAAAGCTCTTCTGCCTATTGGCTGATTATAATAAATTGTTCTGATTATATTGTATCTTTTTACTAATAGTTCTACCATTTCAGGAACTATTATTTTTTGCAATTTTAAAATCTCTAGCAAATTTAACAACTCCTTTGGACATTCAAAGTCCCACTTGCTTCTTAAATGTCCCGCATGTTTATTATAAAACATATTAAGAAAAAATTAAAGGGTTTTTAGAAAATTTTTTCTTATTTTTTTAGAAAATATAAAAAAATATAGAGAGATTACCCAATCTCTCTATATTTTTCACTCAAATCAAACACTTTAGTTTCTTTATTTACCATAAAATCAAATTTAATACTATTTTAAAATCTTTTTCTCTTACTAGATGATTTTATTCCTAATTCTTCTCTATATTTTGCTACAGTTCTTCTTGAAATAGTCATTCCTTTTTCTTTTAGCATTTCACTTATGCCTTGGTCCGATAATGGCTTTGCTTTGTTCTCCGCTTTAATAATTTCTTCTAAAGCTTTTTTTATGTTTATAACTGTAACATCATCTTCTCCATTTTCTGTTTCTTTATTGCTTATTGAGTTTACAAAGAGATCCTTTATCTTTATTGTACCCATAGAAGTTAAAATATACTTATCTCTTATGGCTCTTGAAATAGTTGATTCGTGCATCTCTAATTGCTCCGCTATTTCCTTAAGAGTCATAGGTTTTAAATATTTATCTCCCTTTTCAAAATACTCTTTTTGCTTTTCTAGTATTTTTTCAAGAACTTTATATAAAGTACTTTTTCTTTGCTCTATACTTTTAATAAGAAACATGGCCTTACTCATTTTTTCCTTTACATACTCTGTAGCCTCTTTATCATTACTACTATCTTTTAATATAGAAGTATATAAAGGGTTAACTGAAAGCATAGGTAAGACTCCATCATTCATTATTATGAAAAATTCTCCATCTATCTTTCTAATTTCAGCATCAGGAATTATGAAACTTACTTCATCCCCAGTATAAAATCCCCTTGAAGGTTTTGGCTCTAAAGTTTTTATTAAATCTCCATAGTCTTGTGCTTTTTTAGGAGTTATGCCTAAATCCTTAGCAATAACTTGATATTTGTTATCTGCTAAATCATCTAAATGATTCTCTATTATACTTTTTACTATTTTGTCATACTCCCCTTTTCTTTCTAATTGTATCTTTAGACATTCTTTTAAGTCCCTTGCTCCTATACCTGCTGGCTCTAAATTATGGAGAACTATTAAAGCTCTATTGAATGTTACTTCTGAACAATGTAATTCATTCATTAATTCTTCTTTTTTTATATCTAAATATCCTTTATGATCTAAACATTCAACCATATAGCTGCATACACTTCTCATATATTCATCTATTGGCAGCTCTAATATTTGAGACTCTAGATAGTCCATTAAAGATTCTGGTTTACTTATAAATGTAAAAGGAGAAATTCCTTCTTGATCATACTCACCATAACTTTGAGAACCATAGTTATCTGACTCTAAATATTTCACTAATTCTTTATAATCTAATCTATCCTGTTCATTAACTATTTCATTATTATCTTCATATTGAGCTTCTAAAACAGGATTTTCTGAAAATTCTTTCTCTATATATTCTCTTAAATCATATGTTGACATTTGCAAAAGTTTTATTGAAAGTTGCATTTGCTGTGTCATGATAAGCTTTTGCTCTTGGGTTAAATTTAAATTAAAATCCATTAACATATATATCACCTAAAACTATTTAATTTTAAATCATAACTTTTCTCTATTAACCTTTCTTATTTAATTATCCATCAAATAAAGACATTTTTCAACATTATAACATCTTTAATACTTTTTAATATATTAATATTATATTAAAAAGTACTTATGTTAATTCTAAAATAACCACAATAGAGAAAATTCTCTATTGTGGTTAAGATTAAATAATTTCACCAATTTTAATGATTGGTACACTTATTTTATTTTTAAATTCTTCTAAAGAGTCTTTTTTACATATAAATAAAATAGCTGTTGCTGGTCCTGCAGATTTTCTTAAATAAGTTCCATTATATGATAGATTTATTTTTATATTATTACTACCTTCAAGTTCCTTTGCTTCATGTATAATACCTTTTGAACCAATAGGTATTATATCCTTAACAGACTCACTTTCTACTAAGAGCTTTAACTCCTTAAAACCAGCAATTTCCCCTATATTATTATTTATATCATCTAAAACTTCTTCCCCCACTTTGGGAATTCCTAATAAGAAGACCTCATCTTCACTTTCAAAACTAATCTCAGTGCTTATCTTTTTTTCTCCTATTATTGTTAATCCTAAAAAAGTTTGAAGAGTTTTAAAATTATCCTCAGTACTTCCTGTTATACATTCTTCTAATTTAAAGTTATTTTCAAAAAAGCCTTCAGAATTATATTCTTTTATTGCTCTATTAATTCCTTTTATTATACTCTCTCCACCACACTTCATAGTCATTCCTAAATTATTTACTATTACTAGTGGATTAGCTTTAAATGCTATAAGCTCAAAAAGACAAACTCTAGCTGAAAAATATCCTACAATCTCATTACTAGCATTAACAAAGTCATCTTCTCTCTCTCCAATGCCACAACAACTATCACAAGCTATTACCATTTCCTCTTTATGGGATTCTTTTTTAATTATAGTTAAATCTCTAAATTTATATATTTGCATTTTTAAGTCCCTTAGCTACTAAAAATGCTATTACTATATTAACTAAGCTTGCTAAAGTAAGTGGTAATCCCATAAGTTTTAAGAAGTCTATTGGATTCATTCCTCCTAATACAAAATACATAAAAGCTCCTGTTATTAAAGTAAAAATGATTCCATTTAAAAGAGTTCCTATTATTCCTGCTAAAATTACTTTACCCATATTAAATATTTTTGATGTTATATAAACAACTAGAAACATCTCTAACGCTATTAAAATATGTACTGGTAATGTAAATGGAAATCCTGTTCTTAAAGCAACAAATAAATGTGCTAAAAGACCTATAACACCTCCAACTACTGGAGAAATTAAAATACCACCAACAAAGGCTGGCATAGAATCTAATGCTATACTAGCAAAAATCGGGAAATTGGCTAATATAACACTTAAAGCTATTAACATCGCTGCAAAACATAGATTTTTTACATTTAAATTCTTTTTTTCCTTAGTAAAATTCATAATTATTTTACCCTCCTATTAATATTTATTTTTTCTCTCTAAACATAAGCAACTCTTAACTTAACATGTACACCTTTAATATTAAATCAATTTCTATACCCAATAAGATTTTTAATAAAAATATAATTTCAAATTTTTCACAAATATACTTTAATCTAGATTTAACTTCTTATGTGTAAATTAAATTTAAAATTTGACTAACTATTAGAGCTAAATAGACTAAGTTGTTTAGAAACTTTTATACATCTTTTCCAAAACAACTTATTTAGGAAAGCTTGTACATAAATTCTTTTCTCGTAAATAATTATTTTTATAATTAAAAATAAAAAACTGGTGCGGTTAACCTTCCCCACCAGTTAAAAATAATTTACATACTTTATTAAAACTTATATACTGTTTCCCACCGAAACAATAAGCAATTTATACTAGGTAGGTCTCCTGGCTAATAAATCATCCTCCAACAATCCTTTCCATAACTTAAGTTACAGTGGTTTCTTGCTTTCGTCCTTATCAACAGTAGCGGGGGCTGCAGTTTTTAACTTTCCCTATTAAGTTAGATAACACCTAATATACTTATTTTATTTTCATCTTATGATTGCATATTTATTTACTCTTTGTCAACATTATTTTTAACATTAATTTTACTTAACATTAAAATTTTCCACTTCATCTAATGTTTTTGGAACATTAATTTCTCCATTTATTATGCCCTCTCTATATTTCTCTACTTTATCTAAAACTTCTTTAGGTACTAGTCTACTTGTAGATTGGGCCACATCTATACCATTATCCTTAAGCCCAACTTCCATTACATTCTTTGGTCCTGTTTTAAAATCACCATTTATAACTTCCTTTGCAGTCTTATAAACCGCATCATCTAATTTTTTTATCATAGATGAGAGAATATTATCGGCATAGTCTGGGAAAACTGTGGCAGCATCAACATCAACACCAATAGCGTAATTTCCAGTTTCTTTAGCTGCCTGATAAATACCTACACCAGCTTCTCCAGCTACATTGAATATTATATCTGCTCCTTGATTATACATTTCCTTAGCTATTTTATTTGCCTGCTCTTTATTTATAAAACCACCAACATATTGAATTAAGTTTCCTTCTTTTATATTCTTATAAGCTTCCTCATTAGAAACCTTTAATCCAGAGAGATATCCAGCTAGAAAGTTATCTATAAGCTCGTTTTTAACTCCGCCTATAAATCCTACTTTATTAGTTTTACTCATGTTCCCAGCTATTATACCCATTAAAAAGGCACCTTGTTCATTCCTAAAATTTATAGATTTTACATTTGGAAGCTCTGACACTGTATCAATAATAGCAAAATTTTTATCTGGATAATCCTTAGCTACATTATTTAAACTCTCTAAAAACTTAAATGTTGAAGCAAAAGTCAAATCATTATTTTGAGCAGCCTCTCTAAGCCTCTTTTCATAATCTTCTGGAGAATTAGTATCAAAAATCTCTATTTTTGCACCATATTCCTTTTTTATTCTATTTAATCCTTCTATAGCTAAATTAGCAAAATGATTTTCTTCATTAGCAAAATCATCCTTAACTAAAGCGAAATTATAAACTTTTTTTTCTATAAAATCAATTTTTCTTAATGCTGATGAATTTTTCGAACCGCATCCTAACATAGAAGTTAAACTTAATATAAGACCTAAAGATGTAATAATCCTCTTAAAACGCATTTCTAATACTCCTCCTTTTTGATATCAAAATTATTATTTCTTTAATTAGGAGAATTTATGTAAATTAAAATAAAAAAAGAAACTCCTTTTTAGGAGCTTCTTTCTAATATTCCTCTACATAGAATAATGCACAAACCTTAGGACCTGAATGTATAGCCACTGAACATCCTAAAGGAAGTTTTATATATTCTATATCGTTACTTTCTAAATATTCCTTTATAGGCAAATAAATATCCTCATTTTCAAGTTCAACTAATATTATTGGCTCCCCTTGTTTTTTAGGAATTGAACTAAACTGTTCAATCATAGACTTAGTCATCTTCTTAGTTCCTCTTATTTTTCCTTGAACATTCATCTCACCATCTAATACATTAAGCATAAGCTTTATTCCTAAAGCATTAACAAATAACGCTTTTCCTTTTGAAAGTCTTCCACCTCTTACTAAGTTATCTAAACTTTCAAAAGCTATAGTACTTTTAATATGATTCCTATATTCTAAAATTTCTTTTTCTAAATCTTCTAAAGTTATTCCTTCTTCTATAAGTCTAGCTGCTTTTAATATAATAAGTCCAAGCCCAACAGTAACATTTCTTGAATCTATTACAACTATATCATCACTTTCTAATTCAGCTTTAGCTAAACATGCTGATTGATAAGTACCACTCATATTTGATGATATGTGTATTGATATAACTTTGTATCCATCCTCTAAGTAGCTTTTATATTTCTCTATAAATCTTGTTGGAACTATTTGAGCTGTAGTTGGAAGAGCATCTTCTCTCTCTATTCTCTCCATCATAGCATCTACTTTTATTTCAACACCATCTAAATAGCTCTCTTCACCAAAATTTATTAGCATAGGCATTACATCTATGTCATATTTCTCTATAATCTCCTTAGATAAGTCACAGGTACTATCTGTTATAATCTTTATTTTCTCCAAAATATATTTCCCCCTTATTTCATGCTTGGAAATCCAATTTGTCTTAGAGCTTCATAAGCTATAATTGCTACTGTATTTGATAAATTCAAACTTCTAGTAGTTGTATTTATCATTGGAACCTTTATTCCATGATGAGCATTATGAACTTCTTCTGGAACTCCTGCTGATTCTCTTCCAAACATTATGAAAGCACCTTCTTCGTACTTTACTTCATCATAATGATCATCAGCATGAGTTGTTGATAAGTAAATTTTCTTATCCCCATACTTTTTCATAAAGTCTTCATAGCTTTCATGGATTTCAAGATCTAATTGACTCCAATAATCTAATCCAGCTCTTTTTAAATGTTTATCATCTATAACAAAGCCCATAGGTTTTATTATGTGAAGCTTTGAATTTGTCAAAACACATGTTCTTGCTATGTTACCAGTGTTTTGTGGTATTTCTGGTTGATATAATACTATATTAAGATTCACCTTTGTCCCTCCAAATAAATGTAAAAATTTATAAATTTTTATGTTAAGTCACAAGTATATGATATTATCTAATGAAATAAAATGCAAGTTAATCCTTTTTTAACACAAATTCATATATGACTTTTGCAACCCCATTTTTATCATTACTTTCAGTTACATAATCTGCTTTTTTCTTTAAAGAATCTATTGAATTTCCCATAGCTACACCTAAACCTGCATAGCTAATCATAGATAAGTCATTCTCATTATCTCCTATGCAAATTATCTCATCTTGCTTTATGTTATATTCATCTGCTAAAACTTTTACAGCTTTCCCCTTAGAAACTCCTTTATTGTTTACTTCTAAAGCATATCTTCCTGACTGAGTAATTTCAAAACTTCCATTTTTAATAAGTTCTTCTCTTATTTTTTTTAGTTTACCTGTATTCAATTCAATTATTATGCATTTGCCAATACTATCATTTTTAAAAATTTCATTCCACTTACTTTTGTCATTAACATAAACATTTTCTACTCTATGCTTATGTGGTATTTTTTTATTTAAAATTAAATCGCAAAGATATTTTCTTATTTTTGATGGCCAATAAACCTTATCTCTTGAATGAAAACTAGGAACACCTTTATAAACTTTGCAAAGTCTCATAATTTCTTTACACTGTTCTCCACTTAAAACATCTTTAGAAATTAAAGCATCTTTATCTTCATCAATTACCCATGCACCATTATTAGCAATTACTGCACAGTTAACTCCTAAGAATTCTGAAAAATAAACAGCATTCTTAGCATTTCTGCCAGTGCATATTATTATATGAACTCCTTTTTCATAAGCCTTTTTTAAAGCAATTTTATTTTCCTCACTTATTCTTTTTTTTGAATTTAATAATGTTCCATCCATATCTATACATATCATTTTATAACTCATAAATTCTCCTCCTAAATTAAAAGGAGAGATTAAAAACTTAACCTCTCCCTTTTAAGCATATTAATATTTTACTAAATAATAAGATTATATATGATTTATACTAATCTTAATTAAAGCAAAGATTCTCCTAATCATGTCTAATTTAATTAAGAATGATTAGCAGCTTGTCCTGTAGCTCCTGGATTTTCCGGTGTTGCAGGAGTTTGAGGTGTTGTTTGTGCTGGTGGTGCCGCTGGTTGTTCGGCTTTCTTAGTTCCAACCTTTATTATTTCATCCTTTTGCTTATAAACATCATGACCTATTAATTTCTTATCTATCTCTTTTCCATTTTGATATGTTACTAAATATCCTGTTGATTTATACCCTGTAACTGGGTTTTGTTCTACAACTCTTTGTCCTGCTGGCAAGTTAGGATCTTCTATTGTTTTAACTGATGGTTTTAAAGTTTCATTTACAACAGTTTGTAGTTCATATGTTTTTCCATCCATAGCTTGAACATTTCCATATATATTGAAAGTAACATGCTTATTACTTGTGTATCCTTGAATGTATATTGGGAAATCATAAGGATTTTTAAATTGATAATCTAAAGACCCCCAAGCAACTGTAGCATCCTCACTTGGACCTGAATAAGTTGTAGTCATACTATGATTATGTCTTTCAGTTGGCATTATTCCTGCTTTTAACACAGCTCTATATAAAGTGGTAGAAACTTGACAAATTCCTCCACCTGTAACCATTACAACCTTGTTACCTACATAAGCGGCTCCATCTCTATATCCTTTATCTGTAGTTCTTTCTCCTAAAGTATTGTTGTAGCTAAAAGTTTCACCTGGCATAAGTACTGTTCCATTAACTGTTTTAGCTGCAATTTCAACATTAGCACTTCTATTAGCATCAGAGCTTGTATAACTTGATGTAAAACTTCCCATAACTCCATCTATCTTTGAAAGCATTTCCTTAGTTATTTTAGGCTTTGTAATCTCCACAGGTACTTCAACCACTGTATTAGCTTCTGGATTAGCATTTACAGCATCTTTTACTAATGCAACCATTTTATCCTTTTCTATAGCTCGTCCATCTTGTCCTTCTGTTACACTTACATTGCTACCATTTATGCTTATAGTGGCATCCTTAGCTTTTTGATTAACCATTTCAGTTAATTTATTTTCATACTCATTTAATTTAGCTTCATTGTATTTAAAGTCTAAATTAAATTCTTTTTTATCTTTTCCATTTATTAAATCATTTTTACCAAAAAGATTTAAATCTTTTCCATACATCATAGCTTCGTTAACTGTTTCGTCTATATTGTATTCTGGTGATAAATCAGAATACTTTATTTCTATACTTTGGTCAGCAGCCTTTACTGTTATGGTTTTATTTTGAATCGGCTCTTTTATCTCTTTATTTAAAGCCTCTATAGCCTCTTCTTTAGTCATTCCTGATAAATTGACATTTTCAACATATACATTTGGATATATCTTATTGTCCCATTTTTCAGTTTTCTTTTGAATACTTACTATATATGCAAAAATAGAACCTATTATAATTGCTAATATAACAACCACTGATATTATTATCTTTTTCTTACTCTTATGTAAGCTTTTACTTGTTTTTTTATTTTCTTCGTTCACAGTTATTCTCCTCTCTACAATCTTCCTAAAAAAACTATAAGCTAAATTTCACAAAAAATTATTACAATATAATAACATTTCTTATTATAACAAAATTTTCATAACTTTTGGAAAAAAATTAAATAGAGCTAAAATTTTTAACTCTATTTAATACTAACAAAAATACTTTTAACCTAAAAAATATTCTTCACTATCTATAATATATTCAGTTCTTTCTTTTGAAAAATCTCCAGTAATATCAAATGCTTCTATGGATACTTTTATTGGCTTTCCTTTTGGTAGATAAAACTTACTCTTATCTACAACAAACTTAGTAGCTTTTCTAGGTAAAGTTCCTGCATAGTTGTCATTGATAAATACATTGTATCCATTTAAATCGTCTTCTTTATTAGCATTCCAAAAAATATTTATCTTTCCAGCATCCTCATATGCCGTTAAACCAGTAACATTAGCTGGTGGCATTAGCCTAGCTATACTATTAGGTCCCCAGTTTAAATCTACTGGACTTCCAATCCCATCTAGTTTACCCTCATCTGTAAATTGCCATATAGTCCACCTTGTCCATCCACCAATATTTGGAGGAAATGGTGGATTAGTAGGAACTCTTGTATACATAGCTAACCATAAAGGCATATCACTTAAAGGATATCCTCTTCCTGGAACCTCAAAATTATCATATAACTCTATAAAGAATAATCCTGTATATAACATTAATCTTCTTCTAGTTTTTTCCTCAAACCTATCTCTAAACCTATCTATCCAATTCACAAGTTGTGTTGTTGTTAGTGATCTATCTGTAGGTGCCTCTACATCAACTACAGGAAACAGATCACCATAGTCTCCTTGTCCAAAGCCTTGTTGAAGAACATCAATAAATTCATCTGCCTGCGTTACTGCTGTCTGTAAATCACTAGATGGTTTTGCATAATGATATGCACCACATGGAATACCATATCTTCTGCATTCTCTTGCAAACTCTAAAAACTTTCTATCAATTCTTAACTGACCCGTTCCAGAACCTGAAGATCTTAAGTAAATAAAATCTGAATTTTTAGCTAATGTTTGAAAATTAACATTCTGAGTAAACTCATTTATATCTGGCCCAAATGTACTTAGTGGATTTTTATCTTGCATTAATACTCTCCCCGTAAATTAATACTTACTATATAAAATATAAATTTACAGAGGAAGTTGTTACTAAATAAATTACTCTCTATTAACTTTTAAAGATTTTTCTATTATTGTATCTAAAAGTTTTTCAAAACTCATATTTATTCCAGCTGCACTCTTAGGGAATAAACTGTTTTTTGTCATTCCTGGTAGTGTATTTACTTCTAATATATAAGGAATATTATCTTTTACAAGCATATCAACTCTAGCATACACATCACATTTTAATAACTTGTAAGTTTCTAAAGCCATATGTTCAACTTCTTTGTGAATATCTTCATTTAACTTAACAATAAACTCATCTGCTCCACCATCTTCATATTTTGATGCTATATCAAAGAATTTTCCTTTTGGTTTTATAGCTAATACTGGTAACATTTTACCATCTATTATAGGACAAGTTATTTCATCACCTTTTATGTATTCTTCAATCATTACTTCTGTATCATATTTTAAAGCTTCTAATACAGCCTCTTCAACACCTTCTTTAGATTCAACTAAAGTTGTTGCAACTGATGATCCACCGTTGTTAGGTTTTATGAATACTGGATAACCTAATTCTTCTATATTTTCATAATCTATTTCATCTATTGATGATACCATTAACCATTTTGCTGTTCTAACATTTCCAAAAGCTAAAATTCTTTTTGTCATATCCTTGTCCATACATATAGCACTACTTAAAGGACCACAACCTGAAAAAGGTATTCCTAAAGTTTTAAGAACAGCTTGAACAGTTCCATCTTCTCCAAATTTTCCATGTAAAGCTAAAAGAGCAAAATCTATTCCTTTAACTTTTTCTATTAAATCCTCTTTTTCATTTAATACTATAGGAATAGCTTCATATTTATCTTTATCTAAGGCATCTACTACAGCATTACCACTTTGTATTGATATCTCTCTTTCTGAAGAAATGCCTCCCATTATTACTCCAACTTTCATATATTTACCTCCAAAATAGAAATAATTAAGGACTTGTTATTTTTTTGAACAAGCCCCTAATATTATAGCACTATATTTTTAAAATAGAAAGTTAGTGAAAACATTTATATATGAAATATATTTAATATATTTCATATATATCAGCAAACTCTATTGATATTTTTTCTACTTCAGTTTTATAATCTAAACTCCCACTTTCTTCCACGCAATTTTCAAATTTTATGTTAGGTAGTAAAATTGAAAATTCACTTCCATTTTCACTACTTTCCCTTAAGAAAACTTTTCCTTCATGAAGCTCTACTAAAGATTTAACTAAGGATAACCCTATTCCACTTCCTTCTTTATTTCTATTTAAAGACTTATCGTTTTGTATGAATCTTTCAAAAATGAATTCCTTCATATGAGATGGAATTCCTATTCCTGTATCCTTAACTCTTATATCAACCCAGCTTTCATCATTTATAACATTAACCTCTATCTTTCCGCCTGCCTCTGTAAATTTTATTGCATTAGATAAAATATTCAAAATTATTCTTTCAATTTTATCTGGATCACATTTTATTTCTAACTCTTCACAATCAGTATCAAATATTATATCAATATTTTTAGACTCAACATAAGGTATTACAGACATGGTTATGTCTTCTGTAAGTTTTATTATGTCATAATTAACAAAGTCCATCTTTATAAAGCCAGAATCTATTTTTGTTATATCTATAAGATTGTTTACAAGTCGTAACATTCTAAAACAATTTTGTTTTAAGGTCTTTTCATACTTTTCATAGAAATTAGAAAATCCAACTTCATTTTTTTTATTATTATTTAAAAGTTGTATGCAAGAGTATATTATGTTAATAGGCGTTCTAAGTTCATGAGATAAGTTTGCAAAAAACTCATTTTTAACCTTATCATATTGTTTTATTTCCTCAAATTTATTCTTTAATACCTCTATTTCCTTAACATCCTCAACATTCCTAGCAACTCTTACCCATCCTAATGTATTGTTTTTACTATCCTTAATTCTACTTGATATGGATTCTAATTCAACCACTCCATTTTTTGATTTTACTTTATCTATAGTTAACACTTTGTCCTTATCAAAATATTTACTATCTATCATTTTAAGATTGGATTCAAGCAAAAGAAAATCATAATAAACTTTTCCTATAAGCTCTTCTTCATCATATTCTAAGACATCAATTACAGCTTTATTTATATAGGTTATTTTTCCTTCCACATCAATTGTAAATATTAAATCCTTTATGTTTTCAGTAACCCCTCTAAGTCTTTGCTCATCTAACTTCAAGTTTTTCTCCATCATATATTCTTCTGTTATGTCATTTAACCTTAAAACATAATAAAGATGTTTTTTCTTTCTTATTCTCTGAAGATTTACTCTTATTACTTCTCGCTCTCCATTTAACTTTAATATTCCTTTCCATTCTTTAGAATTTCTAAGAACACTTTCTATACTAATTACGTTTTTACTATATAGGAACTCTTTTATCTGTTTTTCTAATTCATAATAATTTTCATCAATGCCTGCTCCATTGCAAATTCTTTTTTTTCTACATTTTTCATTTGCATATATTACATTTAGATTATTACTTAGTAAGATTATCTCACTATTACAATCGAATTCTATTAGATTAAAAAATGCACTTAATTCCTCTTGCATAAAATTTTTATTCGTAATAACTTGCAGAGAATCAAAAAACATTCCAAAAACAAAACTCATAAAAGATAGGAATATAAAGAAAATAATATTTATCTTTATAAGATCATTATTAGTAATCGTTAAGGAAATTCCATAAACCAACTTTAATAACATAAGAGCTCCACTTATCATTATTACTAAATATGTTATTTCCCTATATTTCAGGCACTTTACAAAACAAATTGCAATACAAGCTATATATATTAAAACAATTATTACTAATGTTAAATTTAGTATGAAGGTATCATTATAAATACCTAAATCATACTTCATATTTAAAACCTGTAGAATAAATGTTGCTCCAATTACAGTTAATAAAGTTATTTTCTTATATTTACGTATAAATTCTTCGAACTTTTTCATAGCTAAAATAGCTAAAAGCATTAATATTCCTCTAAACATTATACTAAACAAATTTAAATCATAAACTTGATTTCTAACTATTTTACCCATAAGTAACATAGCTATCATTTCAGTAATTAAACTTACATATATAAGTGAAATCCCAAAAAAGTTTTTTCTCTTAAACCCTCTATAATATATAAAGCATATTACTAATATCATGAAACAAAGAAGTGCTTGGGTCATAACTATAACTTCTTCAATAGCACAATTTATGCTTAAATCATTAAACTGTTCTCCATTTAACCCTATAATAATATCTAAACTTTTTATAAAAAATAAAACTAATAAGACTATTGTAACTACAGCTATTCTTTTTATGTTTTTTCCTTTAATATTTAAATTATTAAAAAGTCCAATTAACATACCTAATTTATCCCCATTCTTAATTAGAATAATACTTTCATTATATATTAAATAAATCTTTTAAAAAGTTAAATTTGTATTTTTTTCAAAAAGTTATCTTTTTCTTCATAATTTTACCATATATTATTTATATTGACCTATTTATTTATAAGAACTACAATGTTAATATAAAAATTTTATAGGAGGATTAAATGAATAATAAAACAAAAGGGATAATTTTAATAACCATATCAGCTTTTAGTTTTGCTCTTATGAGTACCTTTGTTAAATTATCCGGAGATTTACCATCAATAGAAAAAAGTTTCTTTAGAAACTTAGTTAGCTGTTTTGTGGCATTTTATTTAGTAAAAAAAGATAATGCATTGCTTTTTGGTCATAAAGAAAATAGACTTGCTCTAATAGGACGTTCTGCTTTAGGAACTTTAGGAATTTGGGCTAATTACTATGCAATCGATAGATTAATGCTATCAGATGCTACTATTCTTAACAAATTAAGTCCATTTTTTGTTATTATATTTTCTTATTTATTCTTAAAAGAAAAATTAAAACCAATTCATATAATATCTCTTTTAGTTGCCTTCTCAGGGGTTTTATTTATAGTTAGACCATCTGGAAGCTTAGCAAGTAACTTTATACCTGCTATAATAGGACTTTGCTCAGCAGCCTTTGCTGGTGGTGCATACACTTTCGTAAGGTATCTAGGTGGGAAGGAAAAAGGAGCTACCATTGTTTTCTTCTTTTCTTTCTTCTCAATAGTAACAACTTTCCCTATTATGTTGTTCCAATTTAAATTTTTTACTTTAGAACAATTTGCATTTTTAATACTTGCAGGTGTTGCAGCCTCTTGCGCTCAATTTGCTTTAACTGCTGCTTACAAATATGCTCCTGCTAGAGATATATCTATTTATGATTATACTCAGGTTATATTCTCAGCCTTAATTGGCTTTACACTTTTTGGAGATCTTCCTGATAAAATTTCTTTAATAGGTTATGTTTTAATTTTATTAGCATCACTTGCTATATTTTTATACAACAAAAAAGAAGCAACAAAATAAAAGAAGCTACATTAAAATGTAGCTTCTTTTATTTATTATTTTTAAAATAATCACAATACTTATTTATTTTACAAATATCACATTTAGGCTTTCTAGCTGTACAACATCTTCTTCCATGAAAAATCAAAAGATGATGAGCTAAAGACCATTCTTTCTTAGGCAATTCTTTCTGAAGTTGTTTTTCAGTTTCCAAAACATTATCTGAGTGCGCTAATCCAATTCTATTAGAAACTCTAAACACATGAGTATCTACAGCAATAGATGGAACTCCAAAGGCATTTGATAAAACTACATTGGCAGTTTTTCTTCCCGCTCCTGCTAAAGAAGTTATTCCTTCCATAGTCTTAGGAACTTCTCCGTTGAAGTTTTCTTTTAACTGATGTACCATCATGATTAAGTTTTTCGCTTTATTTCTATAAAGTCCAATTTGCTTTATTCTCTCTTCTAACTCTTCTTGACTTATTTTTAAAAAGGCATCTACATCAGGATAATCCCTAAATAAAGTTTTAGTTACTTCATTTACCTTTTTATCTGTAGTTTGTGCCGATAAAATAGTTGCAACTAAAAGTTGAAAAGGAGTTTCATAATTTAATTCACACTTAGCGTCTGGATATTCTTCTTTTAAAATTTCTAATACCTCTTTAGTTCTCTTTTTCATAATACATACCCCTAGTCTTTATATACACCTCTATAACTTTCTGGTAAAAGATTTGCTATACTTTTCATAAGGTGATTTAAAGATCTTTCTTCATATTCATGTTTGTCCTCACCTTTTTCTTTCTTAGGTAATTCTATAGGTTTGCCAAATTTTATATTAACTTCAGAATGGTGAAATTTCTCAGCTCCCATGTTTTCATCATTTATTGGCATAAGTTTTTCCGTTCCTGTCATTCCAAAAGGAATAATTTTAGCCTTTGTTAATCTAGCTATAAGTAGAACTCCTTTTTTAGCCTCTATCATTCCACCATTTCTACTTCTAGTTCCTTCTGGA
Source organism: Clostridium sp. LIBA-8841 (assembly GCF_057782475.1). Classification (NCBI taxonomy): domain Bacteria; kingdom Bacillati; phylum Bacillota; class Clostridia; order Eubacteriales; family Clostridiaceae; genus Clostridium; species Clostridium sp. LIBA-8841. Next base: position 2,268,764 of record NZ_CM173488.1, read on the forward strand.
AAAATAACTATATTTTCTCCATTCTTCACAGAATTAACTATTTTATTAAGTGATTCTCTATCTGCTGAGTTAGGTTTTATTTTTATATTCTTAACTAATCTAGTTCCTATATTAGTTAAAGCTTCTTCATTAAGCTTTACTCCTGCTATGAAATATGGATCATAATCCTTTCTTAAAACTTTATCTAAAATTAAACCATCTGCATTGCTTAAGTGATTTCCTATAAATATAAAAGGTCCTTTTTCTTTTTTTAATTCATCAAGCCCTTCAACTTTTAAGTCAGCATATTTATTTAAACATCTTCCGATTAAACTTCCCGCTATTGGTTTAAACATACTATCTGGTAGTCTAACTAAAACATTAGCCCCTATACGAGTAAACATTCAATTACCTCCTGAATTAAATTTTAACAATATATTATTATACATCATAAAAATTTAAAAGTCTATTTTTAAAATCCTTAAGATTATCTGAATTAAGTTGATATTTTGATATATCAGCCTTCTCAACCAATGCTTTTTTTACCATTATATTTCTTAATATTGTATTTTTTCCTCTCCATCCACAAGAGGTTTTTTTGAAAGTTTCATTAAATTCTTTTTTGCTCATTTTATCAATATCATCAAAGGAATTCTTTTGCATAAAATCAAATGGCTTAAAATCCTCTATATTGGTGTATGAAATTTCTTTATTATATGGACATTCTTTTTGGCAACTATCACATCCAAATATTCTTCCCTTCATAAGCTTAAAATATTTATCTTCTATATCCTTTTTTTGAGTTATATATGATATACATGAGTTAGTATTTTTTATTCCACTTCTATTTAAAACTTTAGTTGGACAATTTTTATAACATATCTCACAAGTTCCGCACTCTTTAAAAGTTCTAAGCTCCTCTAAAGTATTCTCTTCCTCACAGTCAATATCTAGATTAGTTATTATTTCTCCTAAAAATACATAAGAACCATACTTTTTAGTAATTAACATATTATTTTTACCAATAAACCCTATGCCACCTAAATAAGCAATATACCTTTCTGGCAAAGAATTACTATCAACTAAAGCTACTGACTTTCCACCTAATTCTTCTATGTATTTACCTATCTTCTTTAAATAAGAACCTACAACATAATGATAATCTTTTCCTCTTGTGTAAACTGAAAAACCATTATCAACATATTCTTCATTATATAAATAAGGAAAAGCAATTGTTATTATAGTTCTTCCATCTTCCATGTAAACTTTAGGATTAACTCTTTTTTCAATATCTTTTTCTTCAAATTCATTTTCAAACTTTTTTTCTTTTCTTATATTGTACACCTCTTCAAGTTCTGAAAATCTTCTACACTTTACAAAACCAACATTATCTAACCCTAAAGATTTACAATACTCCAAAATCTTTTCCTTCAAATATTATCACCTCAAATTATATAAACAAAAGACTATACTAAATCTCTTTTTAGTAATTCAAAACAAATTTTAAAACTTTTGTTTTTAATTGCTAAAAATAATTTTAGATATAGTCTTATTATAAATCAAATACTAATAATAGGAATGTTTATAAGCTAATTTTTAAAAACCGCCGGAATCCCTACAGCAGTTTTCCCTTGCGGAACATCCTTTAATACTACGGCGTTAGCTCCTATTTTAGCTCCATCTCCTATATTTATTGGCCCTAAGACTTTAGCTCCACATCCAATTATAACATTGTTTCCAACCGTCGGATGCCTTTTCCCTTTTTCTTTTCCAGTTCCTCCAAGGGTAACACCATGATATATTGTTACATTATCTCCTATCTCTGCAGTTTCCCCTATTACAACACCCATTCCATGGTCTATAAAAAGACCTTTACCTATTTTAGCTCCTGGATGGATTTCTATACCTGTAAAAAATCTTCCTAACTGAGAAATTAACCTTGCTAGAAAAAATAATTTAAATCTATATAACCTGTTAGCAATTCTATAAAAAATCAAAACATGAATACTTTGATAAAGTAAAAGAACTTCTATCTTTGATCTAGCTGCAGGATCATTTTTCATAACACTTTCTATATCATATCTTAGTTTTTCAAACAAAATTTTCACTCCTACTGATTAATCATATAGCCCTGTTGAAAAATATTTCTCCCCTCCATCAGGTGCTATAACTAATACTTTTTTATCCTTATCTAGTTTCTCTAAAACTTCTTTTGCACCTTGTAGAGCTGCACCTGAAGATATTCCTATAAGAACACCCTCTTTATCAGCAAAACTTTTTGCCATAGAATATGCATCTTCATTGCTAACCTTTATTATTTCATCAACTACTGAATCATCATATATCTTTGGTACAAATCCGGCACCTATGCCTTGAATTTTATGAGGCCCTGGCTTTTCTCCTGATAAGACTGCTGAGCTACTTGGTTCTACAGCAACTATCTTTATATTCGGATTAAATTCTTTTAATCTTCTTCCTATACCTGTAATAGATCCCCCAGTTCCAACTCCAGCAACTAGAACATCTAAGTCTGGTAAATCTTTTATTATTTCTTCAGCTGTTGTTTCATAATGTTTCTTTGCATTTGCCTCATTTAAAAATTGTTGTGGCATAAAATACCCTTTTGTTTCAGCTAATCTCTCAGCCTCCTCAATAGCTCCTTTCATACCTTTGCTACCTTCAGTTAATATGATTTCTGCTCCATAAGCTTTTATCATATCTCTTCTTTCCTTACTCATAGTTTCAGGCATTGTTATAATAACCTTATATCCTTTAACTTTTCCAATCATAGCTATTGCAATTCCTGTGTTTCCACTAGTAGGTTCTACTATAACTCCATTTTCCTTTAATAAGCCATTTTTTTCAGCCTCTTCTATCATTCCTAAAGCAGCTCTATCTTTTATGCTTCCTCCAGGATTAAACTTTTCTAGTTTAACAAACACTTGTGGCAATTCCTCTCCAACAAATAGATTGCTAGCTTTTAATATTGGTGTGTTTCCTATTAAACTTAAAAGATTGTTAAAAACCATATAAATTTCCTCCTAAAAATATATAATAAAAGGCCCTTACACTATTTAGAGACGAAGTATTTTACTCCGTGGTTCCACTCTAATTAGGTAAAGACCTCACTTAATCAAGTACAATAAATACTTTATCACTTTAACGGGTGATACTCGAAAATTTCTACTATTTAACTTCTTCGAAATTTCTGTTCAAAAGCGCACTTCTTATAAAGTTATGGTGAAAGATTTCCAGCATCACTTTCTCTCTGTGACCTTTCTTTATAATACTTTACTTTATCACAACATTTATCCGACTATTCTGATAAGAATTATATATTTCATTATATGCTTTTATTCAATTTTGTCAACTAATCTGCATACTTTTTCTTAAATTTTCTTTTTAAATTATTAGGAATCAATTCATCAACTATATCATGAATAAGAACCATACCAACTAATTTTTCTTCATAGTCTACAACAGGAATAGATATTAAATCATACTTAGTAGATTTTTCTATGGCATCCTCAATAGTACTATCTATATTAACACTTATAGAAGATGTATGCATAATCTCCTTAAGTCTAGTATTTTCTTCATTCATTATTAAGTCTCTTAGAGTTACTACTCCATTTAATCTATCCTCTTCATCAGTTATATAAACATAGTACATAACTTCTTCATCAGCATTTAATTCTCTTAATAACTCTATTGTCTCCTTAACTGTAAGGTCTAAGTTAAAAGATATAAAATCCTTATTCATGATACTACCTACAGATTCATCTGAATAACCCATAAGTTCTTTAACTTCTTCAGCATCTTCATTTTCTAGAGCAATTAAAACTTTTTCTCTTTCCTCTTCATCTAACTCATCTATAATATCTGCGATTTCATCGTTTGGAATATTTTCAAAAAGTTCTGCAGTCTTAGAATGAGAAAGCCCCTTTATTATACTGCTTTGTACTTCTGGTTCTATTTCTTCTAAGGTATCTGCTGCTAAGTCTTCATCTAAGCTATCAAAAACCTTTTTTCTGTTTGTGGCATCAAGTTCTTCAAGTATATCTGCTAAATCTGCTGGATGTAATTTTTGAAGCTTTTTATAAGGGATAGATAATTTTAAGTTCTCATTTATCATTTCTAAAGACTCAACGTCTTCCCACATAATAACTTTTTCTTGGAACCTCTCTCTAAATATCTTAGCTAGTATTTTCCCTAAAGTTTCCATACCCTTACGTCTAAACTTAACTATTTTTCCTGTTTCAACAGCTATAACTCTAAACTCTCCTGCTATCTTAACTATTCTTAAGTCATCAACCTTAACTACCTTTTTCCCGTTTATATCAACTATTTTTCTATCTAATAAGTTTTGAGATAATAGATAACTATAATTTCTAGGCAAAATTTCTCTGCTACCTCTTATTTGTATTTTAAACTTACCATTATCTTTTTGATAAAAATCTATATTTTTAAATTCATAATCAAATATGACTCCATCTCTCTTTACCTTATATCCTATAATTCTTGGATATCCATCTTCTGTTGTTACATATACGTCCTTTAAAACGCCTAGAACTTCATTAAATTCATCATATATTTTCTTATTGATTATATTACTGTATAAAAACATTGTTAATTTATTCATTCATATCTCCTCCTCTTAACTCTAAAATTCAAAAGAATTTTAAAATTAAATTTTATTATCAAGAAAAGGAGAAGTATGTCCTAAATTTACCAAATAGAAAATAACTTCCCTCTTCTCTTTTTTTATTTAATTTTAAATTGCACCTATCTTCTCGAGGGCTATCTTCCATTTAGTTTCACCACCTATAAATAAAAAATTACATAACTCTCTAATTTATTATATTATATAAACTCTAAAATGCAACGTTTTCCACATATTTAAATAAAAATATTTTATTTTTCCATTGACTTCATCACTTCATCATGGTAAAGTGATAATAAGATAAAGCAAGGAGGAAGTTATGAAAAAAGTATTATTTTTATTATTTAGCATATTAATTTTTTCAACTATACTTTATGGTTGCTCCTCAAAAAAATTAGAAAATAAAAAGGATGAAAATACTGTAATAGTTGGAATAGACGATACCTTTGTTCCTATGGGATTCAGAGATGAAAAAGGAAGTATTGTAGGCTTTGATGTTGATTTAGCAAAAGAAGCCTTTAAAAGAATGAATTTAAATGTTACTTTTCAACCAATTGATTGGTCAATGAAAGAAACTGAACTTAATAATGGAAATATAGATGTAATTTGGAACGGATATACAATGACTCCAGAAAGAGCTGAAAAAGTTGCCTTTACAAAACCCTATTTAAAAAATAGACAAGTTATTGTTACTCTTTCTGATTCTAACATAAAAACTTTAAATGATTTAAAAGGAAAAACAGTTACTACTCAAGACGGTTCAAGTTCTTTTGATGTTTTATTTGAAAGATCAGACTTAACTAAAACTTTTAAAGGGAAAGAACCAGTATTATTTGATAGTTTTAATGATTGCTTTATGGATTTAGAAGCTGGAAGAAGTGATGCTGTTGTTTGCGATGAAATTCTTGCTCAGTATTATATTTCAAAAAAAGATCAAAATAAATTTTATGTGTTATCTGAAGATTTAGGAGAAGAAAGCTATAGTATTGGTCTTAGAAAAGATTCTAACTTAGTATATTCTCTAAATAAAACTTTAGAGGAAATGAAAAAAGACGGAACAACAGCTAATATATCTAAAAAATGGTTTGGAAAAGACTTAGAAAGCTAAAAGGAGGTACAAGTTTTGGATTATATTATTACTTTAATGCCTTCAATATTTGACGGCTTAAAAAATACATTAGGAGTTTTTATATTAACATTAATACTTTCTATTCCTTTAGGAATATTTGTTGCAGTACTTAGATTATCAAAAATCAAACTAATAAGTTCTCTATCATCTTTTTATATTTGGGTAATGCGTGGAACCCCATTACTATTACAGTTAATATTCATATTCTTTGGATTACCTATAATAGGAGTTAGTATTGATAGATTTCCTGCTGCTATAATAGCCTTTACATTAAACTATGCTGCTTATTTTGGAGAAATATTTAGAGCTGGTATAAAAGATGTTGATAAAGGACAATTTGAAGCATGTAAAATCCTAGGGATTTCAAAGTGGTTTACATTTAAGAAAATAATTCTTCCTCAAGCATTTAAGAAGATTTTACCATCTATAGCAAACGAGGTTATTACACTTGTTAAAGATACATCATTGGTTTATGTAGTTGGTATAGGAGAACTTTTAAGAGCTGGGAAAATAGCAAGTAATAGAGATGCTTCTCTTATTCCATTATTCTTAACAGGAGTTATATACTTAATATTAGTAGCAGTATTAACTAAATTATTTGATAGATTAGAAAAAAAATATTCATATTATAATTAGGAGGGTTTATACAATGATAGAAATTAAAAATCTAGAAAAATCTTTTAAAGGCAATAAAATATTAAAAAATATTTCTTTTACCTTTAAAGAAGGAGAAATATTAACTTTACTTGGACCTTCTGGTGCTGGCAAAACCACAATACTTAGAATATTAAATGGTCTTGAAAGTTGTGATTCCGGCAGTATAAGCCTAGATAATATAAAAATTTGTGAAAATGGAGTATATGCTGATTCAAATACTCTAAAAGAACTTCACAAAAAAATAGGTCTAGTATTTCAGACCTTTAACCTTTTCCCTCATATGAGTATTTTAGAAAATTTAATCTTAGCTCCAATGCACACTTTAAATCTTTCTCTTGATGAAGCCACTGATAAAGCATTAAAAATACTTTCTAAGCTTTCTCTAGAAGATAAGGCTAATTCTTATCCTTGTGAGCTTTCAGGAGGTCAAAAGCAAAGAGTTGCAATTGGAAGAGCTTTAATGTTAAACCCGAATTATATATGTTTTGATGAACCAACTTCCGCCTTAGATCCTACACTAACAAAGGATATTGCAAATATCATAAAATCTTTAGCTGAAGAAAATATAGGAGTATTAATAATAACTCATGATATGCTATTTGCAAAGGAAGTTTCTTCAAGAGTTATAAAATTAGACTCTGGAGAAATATTAAAAGATCTTCCATCTGAAGAATTTTGGTGTGAGGCACCTGTTATATAAAATTTAATCTTATAGCTCTGTTTTAGGCAAATCTTTAAAACAGAGCCAATCTTATAAAACAAGAATAATCAAAGTAACTTAAAATAAATCCTATAAATACGCTCTAATAATTACTATATTTCACTAAAAATTTATTGCCATTACTTCGAAGATCTTACTTAAACTCAGAAGTTAAGTGAAATTCTATCTAGATATTCTCTTCATACTATTATAAGTTTTATTCTTTAAAGTTTTAATGCATCTCCATTCTTATTTTATGTTAGATTCAATCTTTCCCTTCAATTTTTTTATTTCTTCTTTATTGCCATTTCCCTTTAAAAACTTATCATATTCATAAGTTAAGTTTTTTAATAATTCTATATTTTTTAAGCTTTCAGTTCCTTTTAATTCTTCTTCTGCTTTTGCAAGTTCATTCATATAACTCTCCTTAAAGTCACTCCAATCCTTCTCATTAAACTCTTTAATTCCATCTACTTTATTCACCAGCTCATCATATAAACTCTTGATTTTATTTTTACCATATTCCTCTTTTGCATTTTTTTCTTCTGGCACCTCAGTTGGATTTGGTGAAACACTTTGTGATGGATTAACCTGTTGAGTGTTTGACTCCTTTGGCACTGTTTCCTTTGTACTCTTACATCCCATAGTAAAAAATGTTGCTCCAACTAAAAATGCAATTATTAATTTCCTCATACTTTCACCTCAAAATTTAGTTTTAACTTAGTGTGCCCTTTAAAGTAAAAAAAATAAATGGATAGTTAAAAACTATCCATTTATGGAAATTCTATTTTTCTTAAAGGTTAAAACTATATAAAAACATAAAAGACACAGAAAAACTTCACTAATTATTATGCCATTTAAAAAATTAGTACCTAATAATCCTAAAGAATTTTCTATTAATATAATAGATAAAGTGATTATTAAAAATACAATACCTTTTTTATCAGAATATTTTTCCTTTTTAAAAAGTATTAAAGCACTTAATATTATAGTCAGTATAAGTATATATATAGCCTTAAACAAAAAATATTTTTCTGTTGTAATTAGATACCCATATTCCCATGAAACAGTAAAATAAGGATTAAAAATAGCTATCATAATGAAATAAAATCCTATTAATATAAATGGAGCAAATTTAAAAAATTTAAATTTTATTTTATCACTCCTTAAGAATATATAGAAAGCTAACATTACTATTAAAGGGATATATATTATGTCTAAAAAACCAGTGTACTTAAATAAACTTATATATCTTTGATTATTTACTAAAGATAAAGCTATTAAAGACCCTATTCTTATTATTTGTAATAAAAAAACTATACTTATAATGTTTTTTATTTTTTTAGGTGAATATCTATAATTTTCTACTAAATTACTTATAGTAATAAAAATTATAAGAAACAAAACTGTGTAATAAATAAATGTTTGATTCATAATTCCTCCTCAATTATTTCTCACCTATTTTGTTTACATATTAAAAATTCTCATTACTATAAAGTATTATTTATATTACTTATTTATTCCTAAAACTTGTATTCCATCTTTAACACATTGAACTCTTAATGGGAAATCTGGTCCTCTTTCTCCATCTATATCTGTAACTATTTCCTCATTAGATTCTATAAGTAATTCATCTGTTTTTATATACTCAATTCTTGGATCATCTAAGTGTTCTCCTTTTAATACCTTTATGAACATAGGTATTATTTCCGGAATATGGCATGCCTTAAACACAACTACATCTAAAAATCCATCTTGAACCTTAGCTTTTGTTGCTAATTTAAAGTTACCCGCAGTTTGCCCATTAAAAACAAGCATTAAATATATAGGCTCATCAAAAACTGTTCCGTTAGCAGTTATTTTAACGTCTAATTTTCTAAAGTTAGGTAATTCTTCTAGCCCTTTTAAATAGTACGCTAATTTACCTATTGTATTTTTTAAGTTTGTATCTGTTTTTTGTGATACATCTGTAAATAATCCTGTAGATAATACATTTACAAAATAATTATCATTTACCTTACCTAAATCAACACCAACAGCATGCGAATCTAATATTTGTTCAACACATGCACCAGCATCTTGAGGCATTCCTAAATGCTTTGCAAAGTCATTAGCTGTCCCTACTGGAATTATACCTATTGGAATATCTATATTTTTTCTCTTCATTGCATTAACTACAGTATCAATAGTTCCATCTCCACCTGCAATAAGTATGTATTCATAGGTAGAATCCACTATATCCAAAGCCTGAGTTACATCCACTCCTCTTTGAATTCTATAAGGAACTATAGTATATCCTTTTTCTTGATGCATAGTTATTATCTTATCAAGTTCTTTTAAAATAGCATTTTCTCCCGAATATGGGTTATATATAAATCTTACCTTCTTCAATGTTTTGCTCCTCCAATTTTAATTCTTTATTATAAATTAAATTGATATTTCCTTTAATTAATGGTATCATTTTTAATATATTATACAAACCCTGCAATATTATAAAATTATATCATTTGTTAATCCTGTTGTCGATAATATAGTATCAGTAAATGTTTTTGACTTTAATCAATATTTATGCAATAATATCTATGTTTTAACTTTATATTCACAATTAATTTAAAATTAATTCGTTATATATTGATTTTAAATCTAAAACTTATGGATACACATTAATATAATTTTATTATTGTTAATCTTTTTATTAGGAGTGATTATATGAGAAAAAGTAGTATACCAAATATATTTACTTTTATAAACCTATCTTTTGGTATATTATCATTATTAGCAACCTTTAAATCAGACTATCTATTAGCTTCAATATTCATAATTATGGCTGGATTAGTTGATAGATACGATGGAAGAGTTGCACGTTACTTAAATGTTTCTAGTGATCTTGGAAAGGAACTAGATTCTTTAGCTGATTTAGTATCATTTGGTGTTGCACCATCAGTACTAACTTTTGTATTTTATAATTTTGAATCTCTAGGTCCTAAAGGAATTATAGGTTATGCATTATTACTTTGCTTCCCTATTTGTGGAGCTTTTAGATTAGCTAGATACAATGCAACTGAATTTGACGGTATATTTAGAGGAGTACCTATAACTATTGCTGGTGCTGTTGTAGCTTTATTTATTTTATTAACTGTAAATAATCCTATAAACATTATATTCCCAATAGTAATATTAGCTGTATTCTCTTACTTAATGGTTAGTAATTTACAATTAAAGAAATTTTAAAAAAAGCCTATTAAAGAATTTTCTTTAATAGGCTTTTTTATTATTTTTCTTCCTCTTCTCTAATAGAATTATCAAAAAACAAGTCATGTTCAACTTCAGTTAGAATTACATCCTTTGAGGCTTTAGATGTTATAACTTGAGACTTAAGTTTTATATACTTAATATATGCCTCTTCATTTTCCTTGATTATCTCTAAAACAGAATCTATTATTTCACCCATTTCATCGACTCTATCTAAAGCCTCATCTAAATCTCTTTTCCTAACTTTGGCTATACTATTTAATTCTCCAGCTGCTCCCACTAAAAGTCTATAAGTATTGGCATAGCTATTTAAAAGTGAACTTAAATTATTAATCTCATCAAAATGTCTCTTAAAAACTTCAGTTTGACTCATTTTAACTCCATATAATATTAATTACAATTTATAATATGAAAGTTATTCTCTATTCATCACACATAAATAAAATATCTGAACCATCTTTCCCTTTACTACTTAAAGTTACCTTTCTTCCCCATAAAACATTTATATATTTTAGGGTCCTCTTAGCATAAGTAGCCTCTAATTCTCTACCATCAAAAACATGTTCTAAGTTTAATGTCATATCTTTTTTATTTAATTCTTTAACTCTAATATGTGGAATAGAGCTTACACCACATTCATCTGCAATTAAATTTCTAATATTTTTCCACCCTGATTCATCTGAAACGTCATCTACAACATAATCAAAGCCCTTTTTAACATATTGGAATAAATTAAGCTCCTCACAAAGTTCTCTAGTTAGATATTTTCTTATAAAAGAATTATCTCTTTCTAGAGCTCTTACCTCAAAAATCTTTTCTTTACCATACCTTTTTTCTATATCTTGAAAAACTCTGAATCCTATATAATATGGATTTAATCCATAAGCAATAGGTGCCACAACATCATTGTGTCTCTTTAAAAACTCTAAATGTAGACCCTGTGGCAGATTTAACTTTTTCAAAATATTATAATGCCAATAGCTTGCCCATCCCTCATTCATTATTTTAGTTTCTATTTGAGGTAAAAAGTATAGACTTTCTCTTCTCACTATTTTTAAAATATTTTTTTCCCAATCCTCTAGATTACTATAGTCTATTATAAATTGAATAATATCATCATCTGGATTTAATGGAATTTTACTTACATCTGGAGGAAGTATTTCTTCCATAGAGTCTAAAATACCCCTATTTTCTTTTTTCTTGTTGAATATGCTCAATATTCTCTTTCTCTGCTCATCTTGTGACTCTCTTTTTTCTCCAATAACTCTTGGAATTTGATATCTTATTGAGTGAGCAGCATCTAATATTCTCTCAACTTGACTATACCCTATACTTGGATCATTTATATATCCTCTTATAGTATCTGCATCTAACTTAAACATCTCTAATGTATTATCTGCATCTGTGCCTTCCGCAAACAATCTATTATTTTTAAAGAAATCATTATGACCATATACATGTGCCATAGTTAATATTTGAAGTAATAGTGTGTTATCCTTCATTAAATAAGCTAAGCAAGGATTAGAGTTTATAACCATCTCATATGGTAATCCTGTCATATTTAATGAATATAATGTTTTATTTTTTTCATAAGCCTTACCATAACTCCAATGTGGATATTTAGAAGGCATTCCCACATATGCTTCATAGCTCAGCATTTCATTATATCCTATAACTTCATATTCTTGTGGATAATAATTTAGTCCTTCACTCTTAGCTATTTCCTCTATCTTATTGTTCCACCCTTCTAAATCTTTTAAATTATAATCCATATTAAATGCCCCTTATCTTGAAATCTCTTCTTGCTGATTCTCCTCTTGTAGTTCTTCAGATAGCATATATTTTATTGCATTCCATAGATCCTTCTTCTCTTTTACAGCTACAGAAACAAAGTTTTTCTTACTTATTTCCTTTTTAAATCTATAGAACATAGTAGTTGAATAGGTTGAAGGAAGAAGCTCTATATATCCAAACATATTACTTAAATCTGAAATTTCATTTACAGCTTTCATAGCTCTTTCATTATCTTCACTCCAGTTATCTCCATCAGAAGCATAGAAAGGATATATATTCCAAACTCCTGGGTGATATTTTTCTTTTATTAAGTCTATAGCTGCATTTATACCTGAAGATATATAAGTTCCTCCTGATTCGCCTTTATGGAAGAACTCATATTCATTAACATTTTTAGCAGTAGTAGTATGAGATATGAATTCAAAAGCTAGATTATGATATTTTCTTCTTATAAATCTAGATAGAACAAAGAAGAAAGATCTTGCTAAATATTTTTTAGTATTATCCATGGAACCTGAAACGTCCATTATAAAAATCATTACAGCATTACTTTCCTTTTTAGGTTGTTTTTTTACCTTATAATATCTTAAATCATCTTCTCTAAAAGGAAATCTTTCGATTTCCTCTTTTTTACCAACCTCAAGCAATGCTCTTTTCTTCCCCTGTTTCCTTGCAATCTTTGACATAACAGTTTTCTTCTTTGCAAGTCTTGGTCTTATACCATACTTTTGATACCCTCTTTTTCTAGCTGCACTTTCAACTATTATTTCAGAGTATTTCTTTCTATCTAAGTTAGGCAAATCAAGATCTTCAACTATATAATCCATAAGCTCCTCTAAGGTTATTTCTGTTTCATATATGTCCTTTCCTTCTTGATTTCCTGCCTTATTATTTCCAATAGCCTTTCTTTTATCACTAGCTATTCTATCTCCTCTTCTCTCTTCTCCTGTTCCAGTTGTAACACCTTTATTATTAGAACCATAAATAAATTGATATTCTTTTATTCCTCTAATAGGAATTTTATACTTTTTATTTTTAGTTTCTCCAATTATACTTTCCTCAGAAAGTATGTCCCCTAAATTTTCTTTAATGGACTTTTCTACTAGCTGTCTATGACGTCTCCTGTCCTCTATAGATCTATCATGTTCTACTTGATTCTCTCCAAGGTCTCTGAATATGGCCATTCCTTTAATCCTTCCATAGGTTATTAGCTGCATACTTTAAGATTACATCGCAGCAATGTGGACAATAACCATTCTTCTCCATTTGATTTACCATTGAATCATATTTTTTATCTTGATCCTTATCTCTTACTCTAGATTTAGTTATTATTCTAGATAAATCCTTAACTGAAGCTGTTAATTTCTTTTCAATGGCCTCTTTTAGTGGTTCATAAGATCTATAGTCCATTTTTCCGCCACTTCTAACTATATAGAACATATATGATGTTACATCTGCTCTAAATCCCTTAGCAGAAGATTCTGATATTCCAATTTGTTCTTCTATACTTCTCATGAATTCTTCATCTGGTTCTAGCTCTTCACTAGTTGCAGAATCCTTAAGTTTTGTTTTGTTTACATAAGCTTCTGCATTATCTATATAATTATTAAATAAACTTTCTGCTTGCTCTTGGAATGAATGAATAAATGCTTTAGTAATCTCTTTTTCAAGAATTTTATTATATTCTTTTCTTATAGTATCTTGAATATATCCTAAATATTTTTTCTTATCATCTTGAGATATATCCATATCCTTAACTGACTTTATAATACTTTCCATTACACTTAGTGGATTTATACACTTATGCTCAGCATTTGATAAAGCATTATCTATAGCCTTTATAATAAATCTTGTTGAAATTCCTTTCATACCTTCCATAGGACCAGCTTCTTCTTTAAGCTCTAAAACATCAATTCTCTTAGTTGTTCCTTTTTCAACAATTTCCTCTCCGTTATAAAGTTTAAGCTTAGTAACTGGGTCAACCTTCATTGAAGGAAGTAATCTTGTTAAAATAGCAAACATTGACGCTATTTCTATAGTGTGAGGTGCTATATGAGCATCAAAGTTAGATTTCTTTAATATTTTTTCATAAATTTTCTTCTCTTCACTAAGTTCTAAACAATATGGAACTTCAACTTTTACAATTCTATCTAAAATAGCTTCGTTAGTATGATCTGATTTAAACTTATTCCATTCAGCCTCATTAGAATGAGCTATTATAAGTCCATCAAAATAAATCATTGACCCCTTACCAGGTGATGGAATAGACTTTTCTTGAGTTGCAGTTATGATTGTGTGTAAATATTCAACATCATTTTTAAACACCTCAATAAATTCAACCATTCCTCTATTACCAACGTTAAATGCTCCATTTAATGAGAATATTCTTGGGTCATCTTCTGGATACATATCCATTTTAGAAATATCAATAGATCCTGTCAAAATAGATGTATCTTGGTTATTAGGATCTACTGGAGGTACAACTCCAATTCCTTTTCTAGATCTGATTGAGAAATTCTTTGTTGAAACTGGGAATTTTTCATATTCTCCACCAAATTCATTTAATAATCTATACTTACAAACTGGACATAAGTCTCCTTCAATCTTAACTCCTAACATATCTTCAAATTCTTTTCTTAAGTGTTTAGGAATTAAATGTAATGGTTCCTCATGCATTGGACATCCATCTAAAACATATACTGGTGGTGCTGTTTCTAAAGATTTTTTAATAGCTTCAACTAATGAAGATTTACCTGCACCAACAGGTCCTACTAAATACAATACCTGTCTAGCTTCCTCTCCTTTCATTGATGCTGAATGAAAATAATTCATTAATTTCATAATAACTGTATCTATACCATAAAAATCTTCTTTAAAGAAATTATATTTCTTTATTTTCTCATTTCCGTATATCTTCTTTATCTTTGTATTTTCCTCTGGGCGTAATATCTCAAATCCTTTATCTACGATCAAATCATAAATCCTCTTATGAGAAAGTTTTGCAACGTCAGGATTATTTTTTACAATTTCTAAATAATCGATAAATGTTCCTTTAAATTTCTGCTTATTATGTTTTTCCCTATCACTTTTTATAAACTCTTTAAAATCCATTGTAATCCCTCCTTTACCCTAAATATATTCACCATACATTATGTTCTATGACAAAATATTTATATAAAATAAAAAAAAAGAAATTAGTTAAACTAATTTCTCTTTTTATACTTCTCATAATCTTTTAAGGTTGTAATAATAAAAGAGCCATATTTTGTTATTTTTTGCTCTCCAAAACCCCTAATATTTTTTAAAGCCTCTTTGCTTTTAGGATTTTTATTTATTATATCCATAATCATGGAATCAGTAAAAACTATATATGGCTTAATTCCCTCTCTTCTTGATATATCTTTTCTTAAAATACGAAGTCTCTTGAAAAGTTCTAAGTCCTTACATACACTTTCTTCGTTTTTATTGATATCTAAAAACACCTTTTCTTCTCCCTTTAATATCCCTATAGATCTTCTATTTAACTTTAACATGGAATATGTTCCTTCTTTTCTTTCTAAAGCACTAATAGCTAAAAGCTCATTTATTATGTCCTTTATGTACTTATTGGTATATTCCTTCATTATTCCAAAGGTAGAGAGTTCATACAGCTTATATTTTTCAATTTTTGGTCCATGAACACCTCTTAAAATATCTATTAGAACACTTTCTCCAAAAGCCTCTTTAGTTCTATAAATGCAAGATAATATTTTTTGAGCCTCTAAGGTCATATCTACAAAATCATTGTTTTTTAAACAATTAGTACAGTTATTGCAATACTTTATTGAATTTTCTTCCCCAAAGTAGTCTAAAATATATTTTCTAAGGCATTTGTCAAAGTTACAAAACTCTATTATTTGCTCTAATTTCTTAAGTTCTATAGTCCTTCTTGATATTTCTGTAGTTGAACTTATTAAATAGTCCATAAGACGTATATCCTGTTCTGAATAGAGAAGATAACACTTAGCTAAACTTCCATCTCTTCCTCCACGACCTATTTCTTGATAATAATTTTCTATACTCTTTGGGAAAGTTGAATGTATTATAAACTTAACATCAGGCTTATCTATTCCCATTCCAAAAGCATTTGTAGCAATCATAACCTTAAAATTATCATTTAAAAATTCCTCTTGATAATAATTCTTTTCCTTATTCTTTAAAGAGCCATGATACTTACCTACGCTTTTACCTCTATAAATCATATTTTTATAAAGTTCTTCAACCTCATTTTTAGTAGAACAATATATTATTCCTGACTCTTCTTCATGCTCACTTATAATCTCACTTATACTCTCTAATTTATCTACTTCTTTTAAGATATTTATTTCTAAATTATCCCTAGTGAAACTTCCCTTATAAACAAAAGGGTCTTTAAGACCTAATAGTTCTATGGAATCTTTCATAACCATTTCTGTTGCTGTTGCTGTAAATGCTGTAACAATTGGCCTTTTTCTTAATTTATTTATAAAGGGTTTTATTTTGCTATAACTTTTTCTAAAATCATGCCCCCACATTGAAACACAATGTGCCTCATCTACTACTACTTGAATAATATTAGCTTTTTCTATATTTTCTAAAAAATACTTATTTTCTAAACGCTCTGGTGAAACATAAAGAAGTTTTATTTCACCTTTTATAAAACTTCCCATTATCCTTTTAACTTCTTCAAAATCATTTCCACCACTTATATATGCTGCCTTAATCCCTAAAGAATTTAAATTATCAACTTGATCCTTCATTAGGGATATTAATGGAGAAACAACTAAAGTTACTCCACTCAAAATATAAGCAGGTATTTCATAGCATAAAGATTTTCCACCTCCAGTAGGTAATATACAAAATACATCCATCCCACTTAAAATCTTCTCAATTACTTCTTGTTGCCCTTTTCTAAACTCTTTATATCCAAAAATATTATTTAATATTTCAAATGCTTTTCTCATTTTTTTCCTAAAATCCTTACTAAATCTAACTTATTAGATTAAATTTTACCATCAAAATAAATTCTTAATTATGAATATTATACTATAAAATAAACTCTAAACAAAAATCAACATTCACCTAAAATAAAACTCAAGAAAAAGAGGCTCTAAAATTAAAGAACCTCTTTTGATTATTTCATATTTTTATTTTAATATTCAAGTTTTCCTATCTACTAAGCACCTTTAAAAACTCTTTGCTCTTCTCAATTATATCTTCGCTATTTAATAATGCTGATATAACTGCAACCCCTTCTAAATTCTCTAAAATATCCTGACTTAAATTATAAGGAGTTATACCTCCAATACCATATAGAGGTATAGAAGAAACTTCTCTTATTTCTCTTAAAGTTTCTAATGTCATTAAGATTGCATCATCTTTGCTATTGGTTGAAAATAAAGCCCCAACTCCTAAGTTATCAGCTCCATCTTCTATTGCTTTTAAGGCCTCTTCTTTATTGTGAACTGTAACACCTATAATAGCATCCTTTGGCATTATTTCTCTTGCTATAGACACATCCATATCATCTTGTCCTATATGAACACCATGAGCTTTTACTGCTAATGCCACATCAATTCTATCATTTACTAAAAAAATTGCTCCAAAGTCATTGCAAAGTTTTTTTAAAGCCTTAGCTTCTTTACACATTTCCTTAGTGTCTTTATTCTTCGCTCTATATTGAACAATAGATACTCCTCCAATTAAGGCTTCCTTAGTCTTTTCTAAAAGTTCATTAAAAGGAATCCTATAGTCAGTTACTAAGTATAATTTTTTACAGTATGAATTACTCATAATAAACCTTCTCTCTTTCTTTTATTACTTCATCACTAATCATTGAAAGCTCATCTAGAAGATTATGTTTAAAAGTCATTATCCCCTCTTTTTCTCCTAATCTTTCCTCAGCTATTTCTCCGCATATCCCCCATGCTGCTACTGCTTTAACAACTTCTTTAAATCTTAAAGCTTTATCATCATAAAAACTTAAAGCTATGGTTAATAAGGCTCCTAGCATACATCCTGTTCCTGTTATTTTGCTCATTTTATAAGTTCCATTTTTAACAATGGCTCCATCCTTCCCATTAGTTATGAAATCACATACACCAGAAACAACTATTATTAAATTTCTTTCCTTTGCATATTCTTTTATTTTATTTTTTGTATTTTCACTTAAGGTATCATTAAAAGAATCTATTCCTATTGACTTTGATGTTTCTCCTATAAGAGTTTTTATTTCAGCTAAATTTCCCTTTACAAGTGAAGGTTCTCCCTCTAATATCAACCTTTTTGCAAAATCTTTTCTAAGCTTAGAAGCTTGTACACCTACTGGATCTAAAACAGAAGGAATTCCTTTTTCTCTTGCTATTCTCATAGAAGTCATTGATGATTCCATTTGATAAGGTTCTAAAGTTCCTATATTAACTAATAATCCATTAGCCATTCCTGTTATTTCTTCTAGCTCCTCATGATGTGTAGCCATAAGAGGCAATCCACCATAGTTAATAGTTACTTGAGCTAAGTCATTAACTGTAACGTAGTTTGTTATCATGTGTATTAAAGGATTTTCTCTTTTTAAAATTCCCATTATTATTCCTCCTAATAAAATTTATAGAAATGATGTGTTGGCCCAACACCTTTTCCAAGTTTAAAGCCATTTTTTATAGCTCCTGTAATATATTCTTTTCCACTTTTAACTGCATCAGGTATATTCATTCCCTTTGATAAATTAGCTGTAATAGCTGATGATAAAGTACATCCTGTTCCATGAGTATGTTTTGTATTTATTCTATCTTGTTCAAAAAGAATAAAGTTTTCGCCATCATACAGAAGATCTGTAGCTTCTCCCTCTAAATGTCCTCCTTTAATTAAGACATTTTTAGCTCCCATTTTTTTAATATCAATAGCAGCCTTTTTCATATCTTCTATTGTAATTATTTCTCTACCTAATAACTCTTCCGCTTCTGGTAAATTTGGAGTTATTAAAGTAGCTAGTGGTATTAATTTATCTATTAAAGTATTTTTTGCATCATCTGATAAAAGCTTAAATCCACTTTTTGAAATCATAACAGGGTCTAAAACTATTTGTGGCAAGTTTTCTACTCTTCCTAAAGCATTACTTATTGCTTCTATTGATTCAATCTTAGACACCATACCTATCTTTATAGCATCAACTTCTATATCATCAAAAATAACATCTATTTGTTTTTCTATAATTTCAGGAGTAACATCCATTATTCCAAAAACTCCTTGAGTACTTTGAGCAGTTATGGCAGTTATTATGCTCATTCCATATACTCCATTGGCAGAGAATGATTTTATATCAGCCTGTATTCCCGCTCCTCCAGAACTATCAGATCCTGCAATCGTTAATGCATTAAATAATTTAGTCATATTTTTCTCTCCTTTTTTAAAATAAAAAAGCATATATAGCCCAAAGGCTATATATGCTTTAAAATCAATTAAAATATACTTGTCTCAGGCTTCCCTACGCTGGTATTAACCAGATCAGGTTAAAGGGTCAAGAAATTTAATTTCTAATCTCAGCCAGACACTACTGGCCCCCCTAGCTATTTTTATGATATTTTCTAATCCAAATGATACCATACTCATTCTTCTTTTTCAACATGTCTTTTTTTGATATTTTTTAAGTTAAGGATTATAATTTTAAATATATCAATTTTAGGAGGATATTTTTATGGTTAGTTTAGTTTTAGAAGGAGGAACTTTACGTCCTATTTTCAGTGCAGGGGTTATGGATGCTCTTCTTGATAACAATATAATCTTTCCATATTGCATTGGAGTATCAGCAGGAATAACTAATGGTTTTTCCTATTTTTCTAATCAAAAAGGAAGAAATATTGAAATATTAAAAAAATATAGAAATGACAAACGCTATTTAGGTGTTTCTAACTTTTTTAAATGTAGAAGCATTTTTGGTTTAGATTTTGTCTTTGATGAATTAGCAAACAAACTCTTCCCTTATGATTTTAATGCACTTTCAAATTATAAGGGAAAAGTTTTAATTGGAGTCACTAATGCTAACACAGGGAAAACAGAATACTTAGATGGCAAAATTAAGGATGAAAAATATATGGCCTTAAGAGCCACCTGTGCAATTCCATTACTTTTCCCATCAATAAAAATCAATGGAAACGAGTATTATGATGGAGGACTTTTAGATCCAATCCCAATAAAAAAGGCCTTAGAAGATGGGAACGAAAAGCATTTAATTATTCTTACTCGTCCTAAGAACTATAAAAAAACTTTAGGGAAAAGTAATAAATTAGCATCTAAAATAGTTGGACGTAAATATCCTAAATTAAAGGATTCTTTTTTAACAAGACATATTAAATATAATGATACAGTAAAGTTTTGTGAAGAATTAGAAAGGGATGGAAAAGCATTAATAATCAGACCTTCTGAAGAAGAATCAATTGAAAGCTTTGAAAAAGATGTCTGTAAATTAGAAAAAGCTTATAATGCCGGTTATAACGCCTGCATAAAAAACTTAGAAAAAATTAAAGCTTTATTTTTTACAATAGATTCTGTCTTAGGTGAATACTAATTTTTACTTAATTTAGATTTAAATAAAAAAGACTATGTCAGACTTAACTTAAAGTAGAACTTATGGATATATTCTGAAAATTACTCAGTTTTCTAAAAAATTTATAACTATCTTCTTCATATAATCTATAAGTTCTATTATTTTAAGTTCTGATATAGTCTCTTTTAGTTAAAAACTTAAATTATTTTTTAAAGTTTTCTACAACTATCTCTTACAATAAGCTTAACAGGTAAAACTATTTTTTTAGACATCTCTCTTCCTGTCCTCATTCTCTCTAAAAGTGTATCTACTGCAACATTCCCCATATATTCTGTGTACACCTTTATGGTTGTTAGTGAAGGATTTAAGAACTTAGCCGTACATATATCATCAAAGCCAACTATGCTTATATCCTCTGGTATTTTAAGTCCAGCCTCAGATATAGCTTTATAAGCTCCTATGGCCATAGGATCACTTGCAATAAAGAAAGCCGTGGGCAAATTCTTTTCTTTTAAAACTTTTTTCATAAGCTCATAACCATCCTCAGGTAAAAACCGTCCCTTTAAAACCCACTCCTCCTTATATCCTTTTATATCTTCCATATATTCCTTAAAAGTTTTTTCTCTATAATTTATTTTTCTTAAGGATTCATTGCTATTATGAATAATAGATTCTCCACCTAAATATCCAATTTTCTTATGACCTAAAGAAGTCAAATATTCTAAAGCTATTTTAACTCCGTACTTAAAATCCACCACAACAGAATCATACTTCCACTCTTCTGGAGAAGAATCTACAAAAACTATATTTTTAGATAGTTTCTCCATTAATTCTATTTCCTTTTCTCCAAATATTCCAATAGCTAAGATACCATCTAAATCTGTATATTCTTTAGTACCTTCATTAATAATCTTTTGAAAATCTATAGGTTTAAACTTAATTTTTTCTTCACTACATTTCTTTTCAACGGCCATTCTTATTGAAAGAAAATATGGATCATTTAACTCTTGTATTTCTGTGTACCAATAGACTATTCCTATAGTATAGTTTTTAATTTTATTTTTTCTCTCTTTTACTGTTAAATAATTTAATTCCTCAGCTATTTCCATTACTTTTTTTCTTGTTTCTTCAGACACATTAAGTGTTTCATCTAAGTTTAAAACTCTAGATACAGTAGCTATTGAAACTCCAGCACCTTTTGCAATATCTTTAATTGTAGCCACATCATCACTCCTTAACTTTCTTAAGTCTATTATATATTCTTTTAGTAAAATTTTCTAATATTTATTTCACATAATATATAAATTTAATAAATATATTTACTAAAAAAATTACTTTTTTTCATTATTTTTTCCATAAAAAACTCTTTCCTTTTATTCCTATATATGGTAATATTGTATTAAATTACAATAACTTTAAAAATTTAGGGTAAATATAGGGAGGATTTTTATGAAAAAGAAAGGTTTAGCATTAATTTTAATTTCAGCTTTAACTATGGGTACTTTAGTTGGTTGTGGTGGAGGTTCAGGTTCTACTGGATCATCTAGTGATGGAGCCAAAGAAAACGATTCCTTAAAGATAGGAGCTACAATCTACAGCTTCGAAGATAACTTTATGTCATACCAACGTAGAAATATAGAAAAGCTTGCTGATGGAAAAGCAGAATTATTAATGAATGATTCTCAAAACAACCAAGCTAAGCAAATGGAGCAAATAGATACTATGATAGCTAAAGGAGTTAACATACTTGCAATAAACTTAGTTGATCCTAAGTCAGCTCCTACTGTAATAGACAAAGCTAAAGCAGATGATTTACCAGTAGTATTCTTTAACAAAGAACCTGATGAGACTGCTATGCAAAGCTATGATAAAGCTTGGTATGTAGGTACAACTTCTGAGGAGTCTGGAATAATTCAAGGGGAAGTAATAACAGAAGGTTGGAAAGCTAATCCTTCATGGGATAAAAACGGAGATGGAAAAATTCAATATGTAATGCTAAAAGGAGAACCAGGACATCCTGATGCAGAAGCACGTACTAAATTTTCTATACAAACTATAAATGAAGCTGGTATAGAAACTGAAGAATTAGCAATGGATACAGCTATGTGGGACTCAACTAAAGCAACTGAAAAAATGGATGCTTGGGTTTCTAAATATGGTGACGATATCGAAGTTGTAATTTGTAACAACGATGGAATGGCTTTAGGTGCTATTTCTTCTCTTGAAAAAGCAGGTTATTTAGATGGAACTTCAGAAAAATTTGTTCCAATCTATGGTGTTGATGCTATTCCTGAAGCTTTAGATAAAATTAAAGCTGGTAAAATGGCAGGTACAGTATTAAACGATGCCAAAAACCAAGCTCAAGCTTTAATGGATGCTTGTATGAATCTAGTTGATGGAAAAGATATAACAGAAGGAACTGATTGGAAAGTTGATAATAAGAAATCAATTCGTGTTCCTTATGTAGGTATAACTAAGGACAATATAAACGTTGCTGAAGACTCTTATAAATAATGAAGATTCTTGCACAATAACTATCAATAATTAGGGAGACAAAAAACTCTGTCTCCCTTAATAAAAAACAGGAGGTATAAAAAGATGAAAGAATCTTCAAACCTGTTAGAAATGAAAAATATTTCTAAGGAATTCCCTGGGGTTAAAGCACTAGACAATGTCACATTAAAAGTAAAAAAAGGTTCTGTTCATGCTTTAATGGGGGAAAACGGTGCTGGTAAATCAACTCTAATGAAATGTTTATTTGGTATTTACCATCCTGATGCGGGAGAAATATTTATTTCTGGCAAAAAAATATTATTTAGAAACTCAAAACACGCCTTAGATAATGGTGTATCAATGGTTCACCAAGAACTTAATCAAGTTAGAGAAAGAAATGTTATGGACAACCTTTGGCTTGGTAGATACCCTAAAAAAGGGCTTTTTATAGATGAAAAGAAAATGTATGAAGAAACATCAAAGATCTTTAAAGATTTAGATATAGATGTAGATCCTAAAGCAAAGGTCTCTACTCTATCTGTATCTCAAATGCAAATGGTTGAAATCGCTAAGGCAGTTTCATATAACTCAAAAATAATAGTAATGGACGAGCCTACCTCTTCCCTAACTGAAAAAGAAGTTGGCCATTTATTTAGAATAATAAATAAACTTAGAGCCCAAGATATAAGTATAATCTATATCTCTCATAAGATGGAAGAAATATTAGAAATATCTGATGAAGTTACCATAATGAGAGATGGTAAGTGGATTTCTACTGAAAAAGCTTCCAATTTAACTATGGACTTAATAATAAAACTTATGGTTGGTCGCGAACTTACAGATAGATTCCCTGCTAAGACTCATACTCCAAAGGAAACTATTTTAGAAGTAAATAATCTTAGTGACACTAAAAATCAACTTAATAATGTTTCATTCAAACTTAGAAAGGGAGAAATTTTAGGAATTGCTGGTCTTGTAGGTGCTAAAAGAACTGAAACTTTAGAAACAATTTTTGGTCTTAGAGAAGTAGCTTCTGGTAACATAATTCTTCACGGTAAAAAGGTGGATAACAGTAAACCTTTTAAGGCTATGCAAAATGGATTTGCTCTTGTTACAGAGGAAAGAAGACAAACTGGTATTTTTGGAAAATTACCTATAGACTTCAATTCTATAATAGCTAATATAGATAGCTATAAGACATCTTCTGGTCTTCTTTCAAACGGAAGAATATCCGGGGATACTCAATGGGTTATAGACTCTATGAAGGTTAAAACTCCAAGTCAAAAGACCCTAATCGGCAGCTTATCTGGCGGTAATCAACAAAAAATAGTAATTGGTAAATGGCTTCTTAGAAAGCCTGAAATCTTACTTTTAGATGAACCAACTAGAGGTATTGATGTCGGTGCTAAATTTGAAATATATCAGCTTATAAATGATCTTGCAAAGGAAGATAAAGGAATAATTATGGTATCTTCTGAAATGCCTGAACTTTTAGGTGTATGTGATCGAATATTAGTAATGAGTAATGGTAGAGTTGCTGGCATAGTTAATGCTAACGAAACTACTCAAGAGGAAATTATGCATCTTTCTGCAAAATATCTATCAGTAACTGGAGGAATTAAAAATGCAAACGAAATCAAAGAAAAAGTTTAAATTAAATAGTCAGTTCTTAATGAACAATGCAATTTATATAGTATTATTCGCCTTATTAGTTGGAATTTGTATATTATCACCAGATTTCTTATCTATAAAAAACTTTATTAACATATTAAGCCAATCATCATCTCGTATAATCATAGCTCTAGGAGTTGGTGGAATACTTTTAACTGAAGGTACTGACCTTTCTGCTGGAAGAACTGTTGGTTTAGCTGCAGTAATCTCAGCTTCTTTACTTCAAGCTGGAGATTACGCATATAAAATGTATCCTAATTTATCTGAATTACCTATATTTATTCCAATTTTAGTAGCAATGGTTGTTTGTGGAATAGTTGGTCTTATAAATGGTATTGTTGTTGCTAAATTTAATGTTCCTCCATTTATCGCTACTCTAGGAATGATGACTGCAATATATGGTGTTAACTCAATTTATTTTGATAGACCTCCATATGGAGCTATGCCTATAGGTGGGCTTAGCGAATCATTTAGTAATTTTACTCTAGGATCTATTCCTATATATGGTAATATAAAAATACCTTACTTAGTTATTTATGCAATTATCGCTATAGCTATAATTTGGACTTTATGGAATAAAACTAAATTTGGTAAAAATCTTTATGCTATAGGTGGAAACAGAGAGGCTGCTGTTGTTTCTGGTGTAAATGTTGTCAGAACTCTTCTATTAGTTTATTGCTTAGCTGGAGTTCTTTATGGATTTGCTGGTACTTTAGAAGCAGGCCGTGTTGGTAGTGCTACTGCAAGTACCGGAAATATGTACGAACTTGATGCCATAGCTTCTTGTGTTGTTGGTGGTGTTTCTACAGCTGGTGGAGTTGGTACAGTTCCTGGTATAGTAACTGGTGTTTTAATTTTCCAAGTTATAAACTATGGACTAGCTTTCATAGGAGTAAGTCCTTATTTACAATTCGTTATAAGAGGCTTAATCATAATTCTAGCTGTAGCTCTTGATATGAGAAAATACGCTAAAAAGAACTAATAAAAAACTGTATGGAAGATAAATTTTCTTCCATACAGTTTTTTTAAATCCATTGAAATTCAAATATTGTTTTTTGATAATACTCATCATTTCCTTTTAACACTATATTCTCTAAGAAGCAATCATCGTAGCCTATTGGTAAACTTTGAGTTTCAAAACATATTCCGTCATGTTTTTTTGCCACTGCTCCACTTTCCAAAGGTAAGTTATCAGGAAAATTCATTGAATAACATACCATAGCCTTTTGATTTGTTTTAACCTTCATTACTCTTCCTGAAATTTCATCTAATAAAATTGCATCAACTTCACTATCCTTATTTAAAATCCATGGATGATCATATCCTGATCCGATTTTCAATTGCTCATCCTCTTTGTCTATGTCGTCTCCTATTTTTTTTAACTCTCTAAAATCGAAAGGTGTTTTTTCTACTTTTATAAAGTTTCCTGTTGGAATTAAGTTCTCATCTAATTGGCAAATTTTTTCTGAATTTATATATAATTTTTGTCCTAATACATTCCTCTTATTATTACCAGATAAATTAAAATAAGAATGGTTAGTTAAATTCACTAAAGTATCTTTATCTGAAGAAGCTTTATATTCTATAGCAAGTTCATTTTTTTCATTAAGTGAGTAGGTAATTGAAACTTTTAAGTTTCCTGGGAATCCTCCTTCACCATCTTCACTAAAATAATAAAAAGTTACAGATGATTTTTCTTCCTCTTCTTTATAATCATAGTCCCATATTTTTTTACTAAATCCTTTATATCCTCCATGAAGAGAATTTTCATTATTATTTTTATCTAAATCATATTTAATGCCATTTAACTCAAAAGTTGCATTCCCTATTCTTCCAGCTACTCTTCCTATGCTTGCTCCTAAACTTGAAGGATTTTCAATATAACTCTCATCATCTTTATATGTTAATACTATATTTTCCTTATTTCCTTCCTTATCTTCCACAAGTATTCTCTTTATAGTAGCTCCTAAATTTAAAAGTTCTGCAGATATTTTATCATTTTTCAGTATTATTTTACTTATTTTATCATTAAATTTACTTTCAATAACCATATTACACACTCTCCCCTTTATATTTATAGGTTAATTTTAACAATTTAACATAGGTATTTCAATAACTTTATATGCTTAAATTCCTTAAATAACAGTGAATTCATTCAAATCTTCTAAGTAAAAAATATTAAATGAAAAAATAGTAAAATTTTTAGTAAAACAATTGATTTTTTAACCATGTAATCGTATAATTATATTACATATTTTATATTCGGAGGTATATTATGGATTTAAATACACTTAAATCAGCTTTTATTAATAATTTTGAAACAGAACCTACTTCATTATTTTTTTCACCAGGAAGAATAAACCTTATAGGTGAGCATATTGACTATAATGGCGGTTTTGTATTTCCTTGCCCAATAACTCTAGGTACATTTGCAGCTGCAAACTTAAGAGAAGATAGAATTTGTAGAGCATATTCTCTTAACTTTGAATCTCTTGGCACAATAGAATTTTCATTAGATGATTTATCCTATAAAAAGGAAGATAATTGGACAAACTATATTAAGGGTGTTCTAAAAACACTTTCAAATAAGGGTTATAAAATAGATAAAGGTATAGACATAGTTATTAATGGAACTCTTCCAAATGGTGCTGGTCTTTCTTCATCAGCTTCTTTAGAAATGTTAATAGTAAAGATTTTAGATACTTTCTTCTCTCTTAACATCTCAAAAGTAGATGCTGCTATAATAGGTAAAGAAGTAGAAAATAATTATATAGGCGTTAATAGTGGAATAATGGATCAATTTGCAATCTCATTAGGGGAAAAGGATAAAGCAATTTTACTAGACTGTAACACACTATACTATGAATATGTTCCTTTAAATTTAGGAGATAATTCAATAATTATAATGAATACAAATAAAAGACGTGAACTTGCAGATTCTAAGTATAATGAAAGAAGAAAAGAATGTGACGACTCTCTAGAAATACTTAAAAAACACGCTGATATTTCTTCTCTTTGTGAGCTAACAAGTTCACAGTTTGAAACTCATAAAGACAAAATAGAAGATTCTAATAAATTACGTAGATGTGTTCATGCTATTTCTGAAAATGAAAGAGTAAAAAATGCTATAGAAGCATTAAAAGAAAATAATCTTGAACTCTTTGGAGAACTTATGAATCAGTCTCATATTTCTCTTAGAGATGATTATGAAGTTACAGGTAAAGAGTTAGATACACTAGCTGAAACAGCTTGGAAACAACCTGGTGTTTTAGGTGCTCGTATGACTGGTGCTGGATTTGGTGGATGTGCCATAGCTATAGTTAATAATAATCACATTGATGATTTTGTTAAAAATGTTGGACAAACATATAAAGATGCTATAGGATATGAAGCTTCATTTTACGTAGCATCTATAGGTGATGGCCCTACTAAACTTTAAAATTGATTTAGGCTATCTGAAAATAGATAGCCTAAATTATAATAAGTGGAAATTTACATGATTAAAATAAGGGGGAATTTACATGTTTAATTTAAATGCTTTAATAGATAGATTAATAGAGATATCAATAAATAATAACCTTATAGAAGAAATGGATACCATATATATTAGAAATAGACTTCTTAGCTTATTTAAGGAAGAAATTTATACTCCGAGTGAAGAAAGTCTTACTCTTTCTTTTCATGAAACATTAGCTGCCTTAATAAATATAGCTTTAGACAAAAAATTAATAGAAGATGCATTATATGCTAAAGATATTCTATCTAGCCATATAATGAATACATTCTTACCTTCTCCATCTTTATTAAATAAAGAATTTTTCGTAAAATACTCTTCTTCTCCTGAAGAAAGTACTAACTACTTCTACTCTTTAAGTAAAAATTCAAACTACATAAGAACTGATAGAATCGCTAAAAATATAAGTTTTAAAGCGCCATCTAAGTATGGAGTTATGGATATTACTATTAATTTGTCTAAACCCGAAAAAGATCCTAAGGAAATAGCATTAGCAAGAAATTCAGTTAAAAGCAACTATCCTAACTGTTTATTATGTATTGAAAATGAAGGATATGAGGGTACAGTAACTCATCCTGACAGAGCTAACCATAGAATGATAAGATTAAATCTTAATAATAAGACTTGGCTATTACAATATTCTCCTTATCTTTATTATAATGAGCATTGTATAATACTTTCTAAAGAACACGTTCCAATGAAAATAGATACTAATACTTTTAAAAATCTTTTAGAATTTGTAAATCAATTTCCTCATTATTTTGCTGGTTCAAATGCTGACTTACCTATAGTTGGAGGATCAATTCTTTCTCATGAACATTATCAAGGAGGAAATCATAGATTTCCTATGAATGATGCTAAAAAACTTTTTGATTTCTCCCTAGATGCCTTTGAAGATGTTCAATGTGAAGCTATTAACTGGCCAATATCAACTATAAGATTAAGAGGAGAAAATATAGATTCTTTAGTTTTAGCATCTGACTTAATACTAAAAAAATGGAGAAATTATTCTGATGAGTCTTTAGGTATATTAGCTTACTCTAATGAGGAGCCTCATAATACTGTAACACCTATGGTAAGAAAAGAAGAAGGAAAATTTGTTATTGATTTATCTCTTAGAAATAATAGAACTTCTGAAGAACATCCTCTTGGAATATTCCATCCTCATAAAGAAGTTCATCATATAAAAAAGGAAAACATAGGACTAATTGAAGTTATGGGTCTTGCTGTCCTTCCTGGAAGATTATTGAAAGAACTTGAAGAAATTAAAGAATATTTATTAGATAATACTTCTCTTGACTCTATTGAAGAATATCATAAACCATGGGTTCTTGAACTAAAAAAGAAATATAATTATTTAAAATCTTCAACTGAGTTAAATGATTTTGTAAATAAGGAATTATCAAATAAATTTGTATCAGTTTTAGAACATTGTGGTGTCTTTAAGTTAGACGAAAATGGATTAGAAGGTTTCAAAAAATTCACTAACTCACTTAATGAATAAAATTAATTTTTAAATAACAAAGGTATATATCAAAAGTAACTTAAAATAAAACTTATAAATATATTCCAAGAATTACTAGAATTCGCTAAGAATTTATAGCCATTACTCCGAAGATTTTGCTAAAGCTCCGAAACTCCCGTTGGTCAAACAGTCTCAGCTTCTTAACGCAAATTCTTCTACGTAATAGCTTAAATTCTAAAGCTTATCTAGATATTCTCTTCATACTATTTATAAGTTTTATTATTTTTATATAACCTCTTTGCTATTTTACCTAAAATAATAAAAAGCAAAAACTTATTAGTACTTGTAGAAACAACTTCCACCTATAAATTCTCTTAGTATGGAGTTTTCAGGAACTCTTTCTGAGGCTACTTCAACAAAAAACTTTAAAGAATTTATTATTCTTTTAGCTTCATAGTAAACCTTACTATTCCTATCTATTTTTTCTAGTTCTCTTAAAGCATATTTCTTTAAGGCAGCTAATTCATAGACTAAGGTTGAGTTAAACATAACATCAGCCTCTTCTTGATAAACAAATATATTTTTTTCTTCTCCCCTTTTTATAGAATCCCACATTTCTAAGGTTTGCTCTACACTATAGCCTCTTGATAAAGAATCCCTAACAATACGTCTTATTTTTCTTACATCTGTTGTTGGAATTCTATTATGATTATCTAAGTTTAATTGAGTTAATGCAGAAATATATACCTTAAACTTATTTTTAGAAGCTACTTTTTCTGTAAGCTTTGGATTTAATCCATGAATTCCTTCAACTACAAGTATTCCATTATCAGGTAGTTTAAGTTTATTTCCAACCCACTCTCTTTCTCCTAGCTTAAAATTATAAGAAGGTATTTCAACCTCTTCGCCATCTAAAATGTCGTGAAGATTCTTATTGAATAATTCTAAATCTAAAGCATTTATAGATTCAAAATCTGGTTTTCCTTCTTCATCTAAAGGGGTATGAGTCCTATTTATAAAATAATCATCTAAAGATATTGCTATTGGTATATATCCATTAACCCTAAGTTGTATAGCAAGTCTTTTAGAAAATGTTGTTTTTCCTGAAGATGATGGACCTGCTACTAAAACAACCTTAACTTCCTTTCTTTCACTTATCATGTCTGCTATTTGAGCAATTTTTTTCTCATGTAAAGCCTCAGAAACCCGTATTATATCTAAAGACTCTTCTCCTTCTAATTTATAATCCAAAGAACCCACATCTGGAGTTCCTAATATATTTAGCCATCTCTCAGTTTCTCTAAATACATTAAAAAGATTTCTTTGCTCCTTAAATACAGGTACAACAGTTGGATTTCTATGACTTGGTAACATAAGTATAAAACCAGGGTTATAATATAGTAAATCAAAATACTTTAATACCCCTGTTGAATAAGCCATATCTCCATAAAAATAATCATACCTATCTTCTAATTTATATAAATTAACATATTCCTCTTGAACCCAATGTAATAAATCAACCTTATCTTTCATTTTATAAGATTTAAAAATATCTATGGCCTCTTTCTTTGGAACTTTTACTTTTTCTATTACAATATTTTTATCTATTATTTCCTTCATTTTTTTCTTTATATTAACTATATCCTCTTCATCTAAGGCTTTTTCCTTATGAACTTCTCCAAATATCCCTTTGCTTATAGAATGCTCTATATCTATTCTTGCATCTTTAAAAAGATCTAAAGTAGCCTTTATAAATACAAATTGTAAGGTTCTACTATAAGCTATTTTACCTTGGGGATTACTTATGTTTACAAGTTCTATAATTCCATCTTCCCTTATTAAATCAGTAAATTCATAATACTGATTTTTTTGTTTAACCAAAGTAATAGGTATTGATTCTTTTATATAGTCTTTCTCTAAAATAGCTGAATATTTTTCTCCCTCATTAAAGACTAAGGTTTTACCTTTTACATTGACTTTAAAGCTTTTCATAAACACCATTCCTCTCTACTCATAATCCCGCTTTATTGTTATTATACACTTAAAATTTTAAAAAAGTTATCTATTTTTGTATAAATCTCCTCTAAATTTGTTAACCTATTTTACTAGAGGAGGGATTTTTATGCTAATAACCTTTATAAGAACTGCAATCTTATATTTCCTAGTAATAATAAGTATTAGGCTTATGGGGAAACGTCAAATTGGTGAATTACAACCTTATGAACTTGTAATAACCTTAATGGTATCGGACTTAGTAGCCTTACCAATGCAAGATCCTCGTCTTCCTCTCCTTCTAGGAATAATACCAATAATTACTCTTTTGTTTATAAAAGCATTGATATCTGAAATTGAACGACATAGCCGATTTTTTGAAAAACTACTAGATGGTACTCCTTCTATAATAATAAGTAACGGCGAAATTAATTTAGATATGATGAAAAAGCAAAGATTAACAATGAATGATATACTAGAGGAGTTACGAAGCGCAGGTTATTTGAATATAAAAGATATTCAATATGCAATCATAGAAACTAATGGAACTATATCTATTATTCCTAAAAGTGACTGTGAAAATGTTAAAAGAAAAGATTTAAAAATAAAAGAAAGTGAATCAAAGATGCCTGTTGTTTTATTAGAGAACGGACGTATAAAGAAAAAATCGCTTCAGGCACTGCACAAGGATGTAAAATGGTTAGATGATAAATTACAATCTATGAACTATCCTCCTAGAGATAAACTATTCTTAATCATGCTAGATTCTGAAGGAAAATTATTCATTCAAAAGAAAAATCAAAGAGATAAAGAGGATATTGTATTATGAAGAATACTATAATTTCAACATTAATATTTTTTTTCATTCTTGGTTCTGTTTTATTTTTCAATGTTAAATTAACAGATGTTTGTGGTAAAGTAAATGAATCTAGTGATAAAATAGAGTCATATTTAAATGAAGAAAATTGGAAAGAATCATATAGTGAATCTATTAACTTGAGAGATATGTTAGAAGAAAACTATGTATCTCTATCTCTTTATGTAAATCATGAGCAATTAGATAATTTAAGTAAAGAGGTACTTAGTTTAACTCAATACATTAAGGGAGAAGATATTTCAAACAGCTTGTCTTCTGTATATATAATTAAAGCTTATACAAAACATATAGAGGATATTCAAAAGGTTAACATAGGAAATATTTTAATTTCTAATCTAAAAAATATATTTTATTGTGGAATTTATACTAATTTTAGTTTATAATGTTATTGTAAGGGGCAAGTCCCACATGGACTTTTTATGTCCCTATACATGATTTTAATAAAGTTAATGTAAGATTTTGAAAGGTGGTAAACAAAATGGCATTAGTTAACACAAGAGAAATGTTAAATAAAGCAAGAGAAGAAAAATACGCTGTTGGTCAATTCAACATAAACAACTTAGAATGGACAAAAGCTGTATTATTAACTGCTCAAGAAAATAACTCACCAGTTATATTAGGAGTATCAGAAGGTGCTGCTAAATATATGTGTGGATTCAAAACAATAGTTGGAATGGTTAACGGAATGTTAGAAGAGTTAAAAATAACTGTTCCTGTAGCATTACACTTAGATCACGGTAGTTATCAAGGAGCTATAGATGCTATGGCTGCTGGATTCTCATCAGTAATGTTCGATGGATCACACTACTCAATCGAAGAAAATATAGTTAAAACTAAAGAAATAATCGATTTAGCTGCTGCTAAAAACGTATCAGTTGAAGCTGAAGTTGGATCAATCGGTGGAGAAGAAGATGGTGTTGTTGGAGCTGGTGAAATAGCTGATCCTGCTGAATGTAAACAAATCGCTGATTTAGGAGTTACTATGTTAGCTGCTGGTATCGGAAACATCCACGGAAAATACCCTGCAAACTGGGCTGGATTAAACTTTGAAGCTTTAGCTAATATTAAAGCTGCTACTGGAGATATGCCTTTAGTATTACACGGTGGTACTGGAATCCCTTCAGACATGATCGCAGAAGCTATATCATTAGGAGTATCAAAAATAAATGTTAATACTGAATGTCAATTAGTATTTGCTGAAGCTACTCGTAAATATATAGAAGCTGGTAAAGATTTAGAAGGAAAAGGATTCGACCCAAGAAAATTATTAGCTCCTGGTTTCGAAGCTATAAAAGATATAGTTAAAGAAAAAATGGAATTATTCGGTTCAGTAAACAGAGCTTAATAATCTTAAATAATAAAAAGAGATTAGATTTTCTAATCTCTTTTTTTTACTTTTCTATATAATTTTTAATATTCTTTATAACCATATTTATACTTCCATCACCATTTCTTACGATTTCAAACTTAGATTCATCATGATAAGCCTCATCATCAATATATAAATCTATTTCCTTATCAATTTTAAGTCTAGTTCTTTTCATTTTTTTCTCAACCCAAAGCTTATCTATTTCAACATCGTCCTCTAAACCTTGTCCTTTTACAAAGGTTGTAAAATTCTCTTTCATCATGGGTTCTTCATTGAATAACTCACGAGATAATTCTTCTATATTTATAACATCTTCTTCTTTTAGCTTACCTTTTATTTTAGTTCTAATATTTTCAGCTTTTTCTGCATCTTCAATAATATTATTTCTTGTCCAAGTTTCTGTTGCCTTAACAAAAGTTTTTGTCATGTCTCTTTCATTTTGAAACACTGTACACCCTAAATAATTATTTATAAAGTAATTTGCTCCATATTCATCCTCTTCTGATGATTTCCTTTGCTTATCTATTACCATAAGGTTTATATCCTGATCATCTCTTATAGGCTTTATAAATGCACATTTTTGAACCTTTTGTCCTGATGCTGGTAATCCCGCTGCCTGCTCCACTATTCCTATTCCAATTTTGTCATCAACAAAATCAACTTTATGAGTAAAATTTTTTATATAATCCATTTTTAATATTCCAAGCATAGGCCCTTGATCTGTTGATATTGATACTGTAAGTAAGTCACAGCTAGGTATATTACTATTTCCCCTCATTATATAAAACATTTGTCTTGCTAACTCTTGAGAAACTTCAACGATGTCTCTATTAACTCCATTTAAATAATCTTGAGATACTTCCTTTACTACATGTCTTTCCGGATTGAAAATAGCATATTTTAAGTCTTCACTTTTCAAACCCTTCTCAACGTGTTTATATATAAATTTATATACATCATCTGTTAAATCTATTTTATATTCATTTAATATAGGTTCATCACTATTACTATCTAATATATGTATAACAGCTTCCATTATATTTATATCATTTACGTACTCCATTCTTAAACCTCCATTGAAATTTCCATGTATTTTTGACACATCTTATATTCTATCAAAATACAATGGAAAAATCATCATTCATATTCTTTCATATCATTAATAATTTGTTTATAATAATATTATAAGAATTTTGGAGGTAACTTATTATGAAAGAACTTGAAACACGTGTTATAGATATTGATGTTGAAAAACTAAGAGAAACTTTAAAGAATCTTGGAGCAAAAAATGTTAAGCGTGAAAATCAAATAAATGATATTTTTGATTTTCCTGACAGAAAATTATTAGATAAAAAAGGTTATGCAAGAATAAGAACTGTTGAAGATCTTATAAATAATAAAACGGTATATTTTATGACAACAAAAAAAATGCTTAGCCAAGATAAATTTAAAGTAATGGAAGAAAATGAAACAATCATAGCTGACGGTGCTGTAGGTAAAAATATTTTTAAATCTTTAGGATTAGATTTATTTGAAACAATAAAAAAATATAGAGAAAGTTATGAATTTAAGGATTCTCTAATAGAAATAGATATTAATGATCCATCTTTTTGTCCATTTCCATATATAGAGATAGAAACTTCATCTGAAGAAAAACTTAGTGAAATACTAACTTCTTTAGGATATACCATGGAAGATACAACATCTAAAACTATTTATGAGATTCTAAAAGATAAAGGAATTTCTCCTAATAATAATCAAAAAGGATTATAAAATTTAAATATGTTATATAGTTTTCTATATAGCATATTTTTTTATTTATAAATTATAATATAAAAATCATTTACTTTATAATTCTAAGTAAAGTGTTTTATCCTTTTATTTATAAATTTTAAAAACCCACTTCCTTTTCTTGGTAAGGCAAAACTATTATGATGATATGTTTTACAGTTTATTATATCTTCGCAAAACATTTCTAATTCTATCAATAATTGCTCATACTCTAAACCATTATCTTCTAACCCATTTTTCCAAAGATTTAAGTCAGCCAATACCCCTATTCCCTTTTGCCATACAATGAATTTCTTCTTACATATTTTCATACAATTTTCTAAAAGTAATTCTAACTCTTCTGTACCCCTTAAAACATCTAAATCCCCATTTAAAATTACTGAAAAATAAATATTTCTATTGCCTTCTTCATTTTCATTACTAATTAAATTCAAAAATCTTTCTGATAAATCATTAAACCTATCTTTTTTTAAGGATGAAATAAAAACAATATTATCATAAACCTTTAAATCTTCATTTATATTTTTAAAATAATATTCACTCAATAAAATTTTTGAACATTTTACTCTTCCATCTAAATTATCTTCTATATAATTTGCTATACAATAGGAATTACTCTCACTTCCATCACAACTCCCTATAACCAACAGTACTCTTTTCACGAACCCACCTCCCATTATTTTACAATTTAATTATAATACATTTTCCAAATTTTGTATATCAGGTTAATAAAAAAACAAGTTATGCTTAATTAAACTTTAACTAAACATACCTTGTTCTATAATACATTTATTAATTATGTTAATCTTATAAGACTCTTCTTGCTCTTCCTATTTTACTCCATGGAACTGGTGCAATAGATACAAATTTACCTTTATTAGGCGCCTCTATCCACTGACCATTTCCTATATACATACCTACATGTTGTAAATTACTGAAGAATAATAAGTCCCCTGGTTTAGCATTACTTGGTGAAACCTCATAACCATTGTTTATTTGATCCCATGTTGTTCTTCCTAAGCTAACGCCAGCTTGTCTAAAGCTCCATTGCATTAATCCCGAGCAATCAAAAGCTCTATAATTTCCATTTAAATAACTTGATGGTATATCATAAAACCCTCTAGCCGCATGATCTGGGAAAGTCTTGCTTAAGCTATTTAAAAGACTTTGTGTTATAATTTCTCCTGAACCTCCCCATATATAAGGTGAACCAACTTGTGCCTTCATAACACTTAATACTTTTTCATATTTACTTTGGTTAACTTGTCCACCACCTGAACCTTCACTTGAACCTTCATCTGAAGATACTATTTTAACATATTCTTCATTTAAATAACCTACTTTTCCATTATAGTCTACTTTAAACCATCCTGAAGAAGTTTTTCCTTTTAATGTGAATCTTTCATTAGGTAATAAATATGCTAAAACAGAACTACTAGTATTCGGCTGACTTCTAAGCCTTAAATTAGTTGTTACATTTACAACCTTTCCAGTTTTTCCATTATAAGATTCATCTAAACCATTATTTGAGCTTCCACCTTGATTACCGCCAGAACTTTCATTTCCACTTACCACCTGAACATAATCCCCATGGACATATCCTGTTGTTCCTTGTGCTTCAATATGATACCAAGACCCTTTTTGTCCTTTTATTTTAAAAGTTTGTCCTGAGCTTAATGAGCCAACAACTGAGCTACTTGTACTTGCATCCTGTCTTACTCTTAAAGAGCTACTTACATTTACAACCTTACCTGTTTTTCCAGCTAGTGAAGTATCTAATCCTGATCCATTTTCTGATGATCCTCCACCATTTCCTGAACTACTTCCTGAATTACTTCCACCTACCTGTACATAGTCTCCATGAATATATCCTATAACTCCATTTGCACTTATATAATACCAATCTCCACTTTTACCTTTTATCTCAAATGTTTGTCCACCACTTAAGCTTCCTATAACTGAACTGCTTGTGCTTGGTGATTGTCTAACTCTTAATGAACTACTTACATTTACAACTTTACCAGTTTTTCCTGCCAATGAAGTATCTAGTCCTGAACCATTTTCTGATGATCCTCCACCATTTCCTGAACCACTTCCTGAGCTACTTCCACCTACTTGTACATAGTCTCCATGAATGTATCCTGTAACTCCATTTGCACTTATATAGTACCAAGATCCCTGCTTTCCTTTTATCTCAAATGTTTGTCCACCACTTAAGCTACCTACAACTGAGCTACTTGTGCTTGGTGATTGTCTAACCCTTAAAGAGCTACTTACATTTACAACCTTACCTGTTTTTCCTGCTAATGATGTATCTAAGTTAGAATTACTTTCTCCACTACTATTAGAACTACCATTTAGTTCTTTTACATAGTCTCCGTGTATGTATCCAACTTTACCATTAGCATTTATTTTATACCATGCTCCTTCTTTTCCATCTATATTAAATACTTCTCCATTAGTTAAATAACCAACAACTTCACTACTTGTATTAGGACTTTTTCTAATTCTCAAGTTAGTGCTTATATTTATAACTTGTCCTTTTTTTACCGTTTTCAACTGGTTATTTTCTTCTAATTGACTCGAATTTTTATGTTCAGTTGCATAAGCATTTTCACTATGCGCCGAAACAATACATACTGTTGACACAGCAAAAATCAAGGCTGCTATCTTATTCCTATTCATACAAAATCCTCCCTAGTAGTTATATAATCCCCCACTTAAAATTATCTTCCAACTTATATAATATATTTTTTAAGAAAATTTATCAATAAAATAGTTACAAAAAAATATCAAAAACAACAAAAAGAAGTTGTCTATATTAAATTTTGACAACTTCTATGTTCTATCATCTTTCAATGCTCAATAAGTCATCTGACTTATCTACAATATATTTATAAGAATCTATAACCCCTTGAATATAAAATTGAGCACCTAAATTTTCCACAAAGAATTTTATAAGCTTATCTACTTCCTCATTATCTAAATTTTCATTTTTTTCTAACTCAAAATATTTTAAGAGTTCTTTCTTTAAAAAATCTTTTTTCTCCTTAGAAACATCAAAATTGTTATTTATTGTAACACTACCTTTTTTATTATTATTTATAATAATATCACTTATAAAAAAGCTAGTATAACAATGCCCTTGCTTGTCATAATAGTCCTCTTTATTTCCATAATAACCTTCTTCAATTTTATTTAAATCATTTGTATTCATATAAACTCACGCCTTTAATAATAGTTTTGGAATATATTCCATATATTACATTTTATTCACTACAGCATATTAAAGTTACTTAATATAAGATAATAATCTATAAGTTTTTTCTTATATATATAAAATAAAATTTATAAATCCTCTTAAATTTATGATTATATAAATTAATTTTGTAAATAATAAATTTGAGGTGATTTTATGTACAAAGGAATTGGTGTAAACATGGATAAAGAATATAAAGCTTTAAGAAAAAGAGCTAAGCGTTTTGTTCCTCCATCTTACTATAAAGATAATTATCAATCTAATAATAATGAGTATTGTAGCTGCCATGATTATGATGAAGATAATGACAATCTTAATGATTACTCATTTTTTGATGCTATGGAAGATATGAAAGATTGTGTTCAATCAAATGATAATAGTTGTAGAATAAGATCTTGCCTATTAGATAAAGAAGTGGAGATAAACAAGAAAATGATTATTGTTTCTTGTATTGGCGCTGCTGCAGGAATCATAGGTATGACCTATGCAATAAAGAAAATGAATTCCAAGCCACAAAAAAGATTTTTAACAGCTACTCCAACCTTAATGAAATTTGCTAAAAATATGTTTTAAAGAAATGAGCCACATAAAAATATTTATGTGGCTTTTTAATATTTAATTATATATTGCTAAATAAATTTGTATATTTAAAATTAACTAAATAATTAATATTATTTTATTAGGAATCCAAATTCACCTTCTATTACTTTTATTAAATCTTCTGGATTTAATTTTATTTGGTGACCTATTTTCCCTGCACTAACTATCATAAAATCTAAATCTTTTGCACTTTCGTGTATAAATGTTTTATAATGACGTTTAAGACCTATTGGAGAGCATCCACCACGAATGTAACCTGTATATTTCATTATATCCTTAACAGCTATCATCTCAATCTTTTTTTCGCCTGCTATTTTAGCTGCATTCTTTAAATCTAACTCTTCTGCTACTGGTATAACGAAAACATATAATTCTTTACTTGTTCCCTGTGCTACTAATGTCTTAAACACATGTTCTTCATCTATTCCAATTTTATGCGCTACAGATACTCCATCAATTTTCCCATCATTACTCTCATAACTTAACATGTCATAAGGTATTTTTTTTGAATCTAGTATTCTCATAGCATTTGTCTTAAGTATTTTTTCTTTAGCCATTTTTACACCTCTAATAATATGATTACCTACCTATTTTATCATATACAGACTTACATTTCCTTATAATCCATTTTGAACAACAAAGTCTGTAATCTCTTTAGTTAATTTCTGAAAAGAACCACTATTATCAACAGTAAAATCACATAAATCAATTATTTTCCCTGTATTCTTTTCAAGATTATCTTCAGAATTCTGTTCATAACCATCTCTACTTTTTAGTCTTCCTCTTCTAACATTTTCATCACATTTAACACCTAAGGTCTTAAATCCACTCTTTTTCCAAAACTCATAATCTTCATAGGTTCTTCCACCAGTTACTATTATAAGTTGTTCATTATCTATTTCAAGTATAGAACTCTTTTTAAACTTAT
This sequence comes from Clostridium sp. LIBA-8841, assembly GCF_057782475.1. Lineage (NCBI taxonomy): Bacteria > Bacillati > Bacillota > Clostridia > Eubacteriales > Clostridiaceae > Clostridium > Clostridium sp. LIBA-8841. Next base: position 2,309,457 of record NZ_CM173488.1, read on the forward strand.
CTAAAATTCTTCCTAAAACGTAATAACTTAAAAAGTTCTCATCTATTTCCTTTAGTTTCATGGCAGTATCCACATAAAACTCTCTTTTTTTATTCTCCCACTTATCCGTAGCTAAAAATATACAAGACATATGCCTAACTAAATCTCCTATATTAAAGAAACTAACACTTTTCTCTGAATATTCATTTATAAGTCTAGCTACTGTATCTTTTCCTGAACCCTTTTCTCCAAAAACTATTAACCCCTTCATACCATCAATTCCTTTCTTAGTTATAACACTATATACTAATTATAACATTTATTGGAATTTTTAAACATCTTATTTTTATTCTCTATAAATTATTCTTCGAAATTTAAGGTTCTTTCCTCACCATCACTACCAACATAGGAATTTTCAAAAACCACTCTGGCATTATGTATAAATTCATCTGGCTTATTCATAGCTGGACTAAAATGAGTTAATAATAATTCCTTAACATCTCCATCTTTAGCTAAATTACTTGCTTCTTTAAATGTCATATGTTTATTTTTTATGGCCTTATGTATATCATATTCGCTTCCATAAGTTCCTTCACATATAAATAAATCACTATCTTTTATGAAAGAAGGAATTGTTGCTATTGGCCTAGTATCTGTAGTGTAGCTTACCTTAATTCCTTTACGACTTTCTCCAAGGACCATATCTCTAGAATACTTGATTCCTTCAAACTCTACTTCATTATTTTTTTGTAATTTAGACCATAGTGTCTTAGGAACATTATTTTTTACTGCTTTCTCCACATCAAATTTTCTTTCTCTTTTTATATAAAAAGAATAGCCAAAACAAGGTGCTGAATGTTCTAAATCTAATGTATGTATTATAATATCTGACTGTTCTCCATCCCCTACTAATTCAATATTTTCTTTATTTACCTTAAATTCGCCTTTTTTCAAACCTTCTATAATTCTAAGCTCACATGGTAAGTATGTTAAAACAACACTAAAACCTTTTATAACATTACTTATTCCTTCAGGGCCAATTACATAAATAGGTTCTTCTCTTCCGCTATTTCCAATTGTAGAAAGCAATCCTGGCAACCCATTAACATGATCTCCATGGATATGACTTATACAAATTAAATCTATACTCTTAAAGCCAGTTCCAGCTACTCTCATAGCTACCTGAGTACCTTCTCCACAATCTAAAAGAATTTTTCTTCCTTTATAATTCATAATTATTGATGATAAAAATCTATTAGGCATTGGCATTCCTCCACCAGTACCAAGTAAAGTTAAATTTAACATATAAAAATCTCCTTATAAAATACTTACTTTTATTATATATTAACTCTTTATTTCTATATAAATTCAAAAAAGACTAGAATTCAATAATTCTAGTCTTTTTCTTATTTTCATATTAATTATCTTGCTGTTCTTAAAGTTATTGACTCTTTGCTAGAAATCTCTCCATTTGAATACTTAGCTGCTATTTTAAAGTTGTAAATTGTATGTCTACTTAATCCTTTAAATTGATAAGTAGTTTCATCAGCACCAACTTCTCCAACCTTCTTACCATCCTTATAAAGAATGTATCCTTCTAAGCCTTCAGTTGTTTCTGGAGCCTCCCAAGTTACAGTTACATCTTTTTTATTAACCTCTGAAGCAACAAAGTTTCTTACTGGATTAATGATTATATCTACACTTCCCTTACTTACTTCTACTTCTCCACTTGTTAGTCCTAATTCATGAACATTTCCACTTTCTCCATCACCTAAGTTTGCTGAGATTATCTCAAAAGTCTCTTTTTCTGATTCACTCTTAGGAGTAAGTGTTGCTTTTATTAAATTAGTAGCATTTTCTATAGGTTTTCCTAAACTAGCAGCTACTATTTTAACTACACCTGGTTCTATTTCTTTATGATTGACAAAAACTCCCTCTATTCCATTTGTAACTTCAACTAAATCAAATATTTCTTGATTATATTTCAAAGTAAATTCTGCTGCATAAGCTGATAAATCTTCTTTTATTTCATTAGCACCTAAGAAAATATCGAAATTTTCATTTACTTTAACACTTTCAGGTAGTGTTAAGAAACTTTCTCCAACAATTTCTTCTGGAACCTCTAAAGACTTATGAACATTTAACTCAGCTGCTGAAGCAAATCCACCATGACCGGCCTTAGCTACTAATCTTACATGAGTTGCATTAACAGCATCAAAATTTAATACTTTTGTACTATTATCTGCTGTCCAATTTCCCTCTGCTACCTTAGTGAAATTCTCTCCATCTGTACTTACTTGTAATTCATACTCACTTATACTTCCATTTAAACCATTTTGTCTAGGCATATATGTGAATTTATTTATATCATAACTTCCACCTAAATCTAAAGTAATGTGTTGAGGTAATTTATCTACTGGGCTCCATTTTGTGTGCCAAATAGTACTTTCATCTCCATCTATAGCAAACTCAGCAAGTCCCTCTGTTCCTATATTAGGATGCTCACTACTTGCAGTAGCCTTCATTTGCTCTTGAGGAATAACTGTAGGATCTGTAATTTTTACAGCTCCATCTTTAACAGTTATTTCATCTATACTTCCTTTAAAGGAATTAGTTGAACTTCCTATTCTATCTAATGGTAATATAAATGTTCCTACTTTACCTCCATTACTCTTCTTAATAACATCAGTAAGCTCACCATTTACATAAAGAGATGTCTGATTTAATTTACCTACAAAGGTTAATTCAACCCATTCACCTTCAGGTAATTTATAATTAAATGAATAGTCATAACCTTCTCTTGAGAAACCAACATTACCAGTTTCTTTTTGACAAGCTTTTAATAATCCTGTATTAGATTCTGATAATATTTGTTCACTATAGTCTCCATTAGCATCCTTCTTAACCCACATAGAAACTGTATAATCTAACCCTTTGTTATCTACTGGAGTATCAATATAACTTTCTCCTCCATTTAATTTAATTCCTTTTCCCTCTTTACCTTCTACAGATTCTACATTTCTTCCTGTAGCATCATATTCATTTCCAGAGTTGTCTGTAATATTTTCTGATATATCTCCTTCAAAGTCATAATCAATTACTGTTTCAGTTTTAGATTCTACATCATAAGTTAAGTTAGAACCTGGAACATCACTTACCTTATCAACTCTTTCTTTAAATTCATCAAAGCTAGTCTCACTATCAGGTGCTGCCCACATTTTTTCTGATAACACTTGGGCTGCTTGGAATGATCTATCATAAATATCTCTCTCAGATATTCCATTTGCTTTTTCATCTATCATATCATTCCATACAGCAAACATTCCGCCTTTTAATTGAGGATGACCTGCTGGAAGTTTATAATTTGAAGCAAACCTTCTTGGCTCCCACTCATTATATAAAAATTTTGTGTTAAGATAGTTATTATAATATCCTGCCTCTGGAACTATATAAAGATCTGCATCCTGTGTATTTAAAATATCATAACCTTGATTTATCATATTTCTAGCATCAGCATATCCTCTATACCAAATATTCATAAGAGCTCCATCACTAGTTACAGGTGTTTCTCCTGGGAAAACATCTAAACTTCCCCATAATCTTGGTCTTCTTCCATATTCATCTCTTACCTTTTTAAGATATCTATCTGTAAATGCTCTAAATTCCTCTTTTTTCTCAGGAGCACCTTTATATTCATCTGTTCCAATATGGAAATCTTGATCACTAAATACTGGATCTTCCCCTCCTAAATACTCATCAAACAAACCATCTACAAAATCATAAACCTCTGGATTACCTACATCTAAATAAGTGGCATCTCCTCCAGTACCTAAAGCTAAAGATGGATTATAACGAGTAAATGCTAGAGAATGTGCAGGAACATCTATTTCTGGAATTATCTCTACTCCATGATCATCAGACATTTCTATAAAATCTCTAAATTCATCCTTAGTATAGCTACCATCTGTTGCTGTTAATCCAGGATAAGTATCATTTTCTAATCTAAAGGCAGCATAAGCAGTTTCCCAATTCTCCTCAGTAGTCCAAATATAATTATCACTTAAGTGAACTTGGAAATTATTCATCTTATACCATGACATAGCTTCCATAAATTGTTCTAGATAATCCATGGTGAAGAATTTTCTTCCTACATCAAGCATAAATCCTCTATTTTCATACCTTGGGAAATCTCTAACTATACCCATTGGGATATTATCACCATTTTGCTTTAATATTTGTAGTATTGATCTAGTCGAATAGAAAGCACCTGTATCATGAGTAGCTTCAACCTTTAAGTAATCAGCTACATACATATAGTATCCTTCTTCTCCTATACTCTTATCTTCACAATCTAAAGTAAAATAAAAATCTCCTTTTTTAGGTGAGTTTGAATAAACAATTTCAATAGGTTTCTTAACTATCTCCTCATAGTCAGCTTTAAATTCACTTGAAGTTTTACTTAATTCATTTTCATAAGAAGGATCAATAACTATTCTTGAAGAATCAGTTATGGTAAAATTTCCATCTGTTCCAACCCACTCTCTTAAAGTAGGAACAACTTCTGGCTTACTATTGCTTCCTAAAGATCCTGAATATTTACCTGGTACATTTATTTCTATACCAGCTGTCTCTCTTTTTTCATTCCCCTTTTTAATTTCAAAGTCTACAATTACAGTAGTATCCACTAAAGGTTCATTTATTGTCATATCATCATTTATGATTTGACTATAATCAGCTCCAATAAATGATATCTCATAGCCTTGTGGCACCTCTGGCATTTGAAGTTCAGAATCTCCCTTATTTATAGTAGGAACCTCTATAGAACTTACAACTTCATCAATATTACTTGATGATGGTATTTCTCCATTATATATCTCTACTTCATATAATGATACAGAGCTCCATACCTCTGGATTATTTTTTTCACAAAATACCCTTACATATCTAGCATTTTGTTTTTCAGAAAGTTCTATGGTTTCAACTCCACCTTTTCCAGCTTCATTTCTATGAATAGTTGTCCAATTTTCATTGTCATTAGAAGTTTGAACCTCGTAAACCTTTGCATTAGCAGCTTCCCAGAATAATCTCACCTTATCAAAAGTGCTCTCTTTTTCTAAGTCAATAGTTATCCATTGCTTAGCTCCATTTGAGAATGCTCCACTTGACCATCTGGAAGTTTTTGAAGATGTATCCCCATCTACAACCTTGTCAGGAGTAAGAGCATTAGTCTCTGATGCAGATGCCGTAGCAGTCTTATTTAAAGCAATATTAACTCCTGTTTCTGTTTCAGGTGGTGCTGTTTCACCTTCATTATCATAAACTTCGACTTCATATATTGATACATTTCCCCACTCATGTGCTGTATCCTCACAACTAACTCTTAAATAATTAGCAGTTACATCCTCCTCAAGATTTATAGATTCTTGATTTCCTTTTCCATCACTAGTTGTATAAACTTCTCTCCAAGTTTCTGCATCATCTGAAACTTCTAACTTATAATTTCTAGAATATGCTCCATCCCAAAGAATATCAACTTGATCAAAGGTAGTTGATTCTTCAAAATCTATATATACCCATTGTGGTACACTTCTTTCACTAGCCCATCTAGAATTACCAGGTTTAGCATTTGGATCACTTGATTTATCCTTAATTCCATCTGTTATGAGCTCTGCTCCCCACTTATCACTAACCTCTCTTGAGGAAGCTACAGCTCTCTTATTTAAGGCTAAATTCACTTTATCTGTTTTGTTTACCTCTGTTGCAAAAACAGATAAACCATTAGCTGAAACTATACTAGCTACTATACCACAAGCTATTAGCCTTTTTATTTTCTCCCTATTCTTTAACAAAATTCCACCCCCCAAAATTTTAAAGTATTATTACATACTATATTTATTCAGCACATTAAATATATATGAATAATTTCCCTAAAATATGTTAATTAAATTTTTTTAATCCCTGCAATTCTTAATTTTATTTAAGTTAAAGCCTTCTTTATGATTTACAATTATAACCCTAAATGATAAAATCAATTAAGTACATATATAAATCTCTGGGGTGTGATATTATAATGACTAAACGTACAAAAACACCAAACTATATAAAAATAGCTATTGATATAGCTAATAGAGTTTTAAATAATGATTTTGAAGAAGGAAGTAAAATTACAGGTCGTACAACATTAGTTAGCATATATAAGGTTTCTCCAGAAACTATAAGACGTTCAGTGGCTTTGCTTAAAGATATGAATGTAGTGTCTGTTAATGAAAAGAGTGGCATAATAATAAATAGTAAAGAAAGTGCTAAGGATTTTTTAAGTAAGTTTAAGACTCAATCTGACTTCACAACACTTAGTAATGACACTTATAAAATATTAAAGGCTAAGATGGAATTGGACAAGCAGCTTGAAGAAAATATAGAAAATATGATTGAATTTGCTACTCAACTTAGGAATGTAGGAACCGTTATTCCTTTTGAAAGTATAGTTGAAAGTGAAAGTTTTGCAGTTGGTAAGAGTATTGGCGACTTAAATTTCTGGCAAAATACTAAAGCAACAATAATAGGTGTAAAAAGAAATGGTGAATTATTTTTATCACCTGGTCCATACTTCAAAATAATGGCTAATGATATAATAATGTATGTTGGTGAAGATGAGGTTTTAGAAAATGTAAAGAATTATATATCTAAAATTAGTACTTTTTCAAATGAAAAAATAGTACAGTAGTAACTTAAATGTTACACTGTACTATTTATTTTATAAATAATTACATTCTTTTTCTTTTAATGATCTTTTATCAAAAGGATTATTAATTAATGCTTTTAGGAATAATTGGGGATAATTTGCTTTTAACTGTTTCATATACTGAACCCATTCAAAAGCTAAATATCTATAAGCAACATTTATATCTAATTCTAAATGTTGAACTTCATAAGCTTCTAAATTATGGGAACATCTACTGCTTAATTCTTCTCTTAAATGAAGTATTGACATGAGCATTTCCGAAAACTCCTCGTGTTCTATTAACATCGGGTTAGTTATTAAATTAATAACTAAATCCTTTTGAGTATTTAACTTCTTTTCCAAAGCTATTAAATCTATTTTTTCAATATCTACTTTATACTCATATTCATTAACTACTTTTTCTAAATTTTTAAAGTCATTCTTATCCCATTCCTTAGTAACTATGGCTTCCTTTGCAATAAGCTCTGTATTATTATCTGTATGAACAAATGTATCTAAAATATCGGTTCCTAATTCGCTGAAGAAAACACCTATAAGCATGCTTAGTTTGTCCTTTAAATGCTCTTTTTCTCTCTTTTCAAGTAATTTATCAATTACCAAAGTAGTAAAGAACACTTCCATAGGTATGAAAGCTATATCAGCAAAAAGAAATATTAATGTATGATGTAAATCTTGAAAGACAAGATAATGTACATAATGTAAAAATAGGGATAATCCTATTAAGCCAATTCCAATTATTAAAAACTCTTTCTTTTGTTTGCTCATTCTAGTCCTCCTTATTAGTCTTAAGTAAATTCTTAATTAATAATACTTGGAATTTTATACTATCATATTATGGTAGTATTATGAAAGACTTTTAACACTTTTTTTTAAATTTAAATTACAAAGATAGCTTGCTATAAAGGCTGTTATTGGTACAGTAAGTATAATTCCTATACTTCCTGAAAGCCCTTGTATAATCTCTATACACAATACATCTAAGTTTAACATTTGATTTTTACTCATATTGGAAGCATAAAGCATTATTATTGTGTTTAGAGAACCTCCAGCAAAAGCTAAAATTAATGTATTAGCCATAGTTCCTATTATGTCTTTTCCTATATTCATTCCACTTTTAAACAAACCTTTTTTAGTTAGACCACTATTCACCTGATTTATCTCAAAAATTGAGGATGAAATTGACATTGCCACATCCATAACAGCGCCTAAGGAAGCTATTAAAATAGCTGCAAACATTATTCCATGAATATTTAAAGATGTATTTTCTGCTATATACATCATACTCTCGGCTTCTGCCATACTAATACCTGATAATTTAGCAATATTTCCAAAACTTATTGCTATTCCCCCTGATATAATAATTCCAATTAAAGTTCCTAAAATAGCTGTAAAGGTCTTTTTATTCACTCCCGAAACTAAAGTCAATGTAACAACAATACTTATAAAAGATGAAAAAATTGCAGCTGCTATAGGATTTACTCCCCTTAGCATTAAAGGAATCATTAAGAATATTATACAAACACAGGTAAAAAATAAAGAAACTAAGGATTTTACTCCCTTAAATCCTCCTACTCCTATTATTACTATTACAAATAATAAGCCTAATAAAAATATTATGTTACTTCTTTTATAGCTATAGACAGCTATATCTTTTATTTCCTCTCCTTCATAGAAAAAACCTAATATCACCTTAGTATCTTCTTTAACCGGCATATTATAAACTCTACTAATATTATTTACAATTTCATATTCCTTTCCTTTTTCAGGTCCTTCTAAAATTTCTATTACTATATTTTGATATCCTAGCTCTATACCTTCTATGTATTTATCTCCTTCTAACATTTCCTTAGTTATTCTCTTTACTTTTCCCTCATAATATTGAACATTCTTATTCAACCTATCATTAATAAAGCCACTATCAAATATGAACTTTGAAATTCCTACAATAAAAAAAGATAATAAAACTATACTCACTAAAAAAATAATGCTTTTTTTACTATTTTTCATAATACTTCTCCCACTACCCCAATTAATTATTATTGAAGCTGGCCTAAAAAAGGCCAGCCCTAAAATTTACAAACTATTATCTTACTCTTTTCTTTTTAGAAATAATGAAGAAACCTACAGCTAAATATAAAACTCCAAATATCACAAGGATATTAGAATTCATTCTATTTCCTGTGTTAGGTAATTCATCTGGCTTTTCTGTGTCTGGATCATCTGTATCTGGTTTATCTTCTCCACCTGATCCATTATCTGAGTCATCTCCATCATCTCCTGGATTTTCACCATTTCCTGGATTTTCATCACTGTCCTCTTCTAAAACTAATAATAGGAAATTTTTATTGTTAGTCTCTATTTCATCCCCTTCTGAATCAAAAAGCTTTATGCTTATATCATATTTTCCTTGATTTTCAAAAGAATAATCAAAAGTTACTTCCTTAATTTCATTAATTCCTAAAGAAGTAAAATTCTCTTCTCTTAATAAAATTTCCTCTTTTCCATTATTAGCAAAGATTTTAGCAGTTATATTTTCTAAAGCTTTATTAGTAGTATTTTCTATCTTAGCTACTAAACTTACCTTTTCATTTTCCTTTATTTCATTTTTATCTCCTAAAACCTCAGTATTTATAGTTCCAATGTTTTCTTCTTCTTGAAGAACTATTTCGCCAGTATTTCTTACCCTTAATCTATTTCCTTCTGGATCTTCTGAGCTAAGTCCTATTGCTGAAACAGTATCTCCAACCTTTATTCTTGGATCCCACTTACCTTTCATATCTTCATTTATTCCATCCCATATATATCCTTCAACATATACTCTTGAAACTCCTGAACCATCATCTAAGTAAAGGTTACTCTCATTCATATCAACAACTTTTCCAGTTACTTTAGTTAGCCATCCTTCATTTTCATGACGCATACTATCTCCAGTACTCATTTCTTTAGGCATAACTTCATTTATATTTTCATCAATTATCTCTAAATCTGCATCTTCATCACTTATTTGTATCTCAAATTCACCTTGGTATGCTTCTACTCTTCCTTTAACCCTTACTTTTTGTCCAACTTTTACAGGAGTATTGGAAACGCCAAAAACATTTATTCCACCAGTTTCATCTTGAATATAAATAACCTCAAAGAAAGCATTTTTAGGTTCTATAGCTTCTGATTGAGCAGTTACAGTTCCCTCTAAAACATATTCTTCACCTAATCTATCTGGAACTCCATCTCCATCCTTATCTTCTCTAAATTCCTTAATAGTAAGCTTTTCTGCTTCTTTTTCAGGTAACATCCAATTTATAATATTTTCTGTTATTGACTTATTACTTTTACTTTCAGCATTAGTTCCATCTATTTCAAAGTTTGAGAAGAAAGTACTTCCACCTACAGCAACTTTTCCTCCATTAGATAATTCTTCTACTGCTAAGACATTAACTTCCCCTTTTTCTACTGGAACATTATCACCCTGTTTATCTGAATCATCTGCTCCTGTAGTTTCATTACCATTTACTAAGAAATCAACATTTTCTCCCTTAGCTCCATCTTTTAATATTACCGATGCTCCACTATAGAAACTGAATTTATCCTCTTCACCTAAGCCTTCAACAAGATTGAAATTAGGAGAAGAATACTTATTTAACATAAGTCTAAATTGTTGTCCCTCATTGACCTCATAATCTGCAACTTGGTCATCATTTACTCTTAGCTCTGAATTTATCTTTTCTAAAATAGGATTTAATTGAGCTGAGTTACTATAATCTCCAATTCCATCTTTATAGTCTGCTCTTGAAGTAATTATTATATTTCCACCATTAGCCATGTATTTTCCTATAGCATCAATTTCTGAAGGTGTAAAATTGCTCTTATATACATCATAATCAGGTTCATCAGTTCCTTGGGGGTCTGTTATAACTAATAAATCAACATTTTTTAATGATTCCTCTGTTATTTCTTCTTTGTTTATTATAGGAATACAATCATTATCTGTTAATAACTTCTCAAAGGCATCTATTTTGCCAGCATAGTTTCCTGTTACATATTGGTTAGCATGAGCTCCATCTATCATTACCTTGTAGACATCACCTTCATTTACAACTTCTAACTTAGAACTCTTAGTAAAGACCTTATCTGTTCCATTTATTGAAATTGTAGCTCTTGCATAAATAGTAAATTCTCCTGCTCTTTCTGGTTTCCATGTTAAAGTGCTTTCTTTTACACTATTGCTATCTAAAATCTCTATATTTTCTTCTCCAATTTTATTTTCCTCTGAAATTTCTCCATTGAAGAATTCAACTTTTATATTATTTAATGACTCTAAACTATTATTGTAAACTTCTACTGAGAACTTAGCTTCATCCCCTACTAGAAGCATTTCTTTATCAACTTTTAATTCATTTAATCCTACATTTACATTTTCCCCAATCCATACAGGCGCTGTTACTGCAATGTCTTTGTCTTCTTGTATAACTTTCACATAATAATAGCTATACTCTGGTTTAAGCTCAAAATTCCAAGAAACCTCATTGCTATTAAATTCCTTTGAAATAACTTCAACCCCACCATTAGCTATAATTGAAACTTTTTTTATAGTATCATTTTTATCTTGATCATTTATTGAAATATTAAACTCTAAGTTCTCTACTTCTCCTAAATTACTTCCCATGATTTGATTGTTAACAGCATAATCAATAGTCATGTTTTTATCTTCTGAAGAGTAAACTTGCTTTTTACTCATAGCTTCATATAAAGCATCTCTTGATTTCTCTTCTGCTAATACTATTGTTCTAGCATCATTAGCTGTAAGCCACTTTCCCTTATGGTTATCTTGGTTATTAGTAGGTGCAACATGCCATCCCTTATCTAAAGCCCTTGTGTAGTATTCATAGCTTGGGAAATATCCACTACCTCTTACAGGTCCTTCTCCATTTCCAACTTCTATTAAATTAACAACTTTATCTGTACTTTCACTATAAAAACCAAAGTCTGCAAAGTCACCAAAAGTTTTTCCAGGGTGATTTAATTGAGAAACTGACTCTGGTACTTGTGAAATTGTATCATAATAAGTTTTTAGATCCATCTTGCTATTTTTTCTTGTTTCAAAACCTGGAGTATTGAAGGTGTTTATATGTCCCCATCCTCCAGTAGATCCTGACCAAGTCATTTCATAACCATACATAGCAACAAAATCGCCATCTTTATTGTATTTATTAGATATATTTTGAGCATTAGACCAAGCCTTACTCATAGATCCATCATTTATACTAGCTGCAGTATCATTATCAAACCAGTTTGAGTGGTCCGTTACAGCAAAATAATCGGCATTTCCTTCATCTCTCGCCCACTTGTAAGCATCATCTAAGCTTCCAGTTCCATCTGAAATATTAGTGTGTGAATGTAGTTGACCATAATAATGATTTATCTTTCCAACTCTAAACTTCCATTCCTTACTAGCATTATTTCCTAAAGAATCCCTTAAACTAACTTCTACTCTATGTTCACCATCTTCTAAATCTTCCTTCACTTCATATGAGAAGCCTTCTTCTGTTATCTCTGCCTTTGCTGTTATGTCTTTATTGTTTAATTTAATAGTTATACTTTCTAAGTTTATTCCTGAATTATCAATAAACTCTCCACTTATAATAGGTCTTCTATTTTCTCCAACACTTGAATTTTCTTTTGGCAGAACATTTTTAACCTCTGGTCCACTTAAATCTTCGTCTACTATTTCAACGTAATATGATCCATTTTCAGGTACTCTTGAAACATTCTTACCATCACTAGCTTCAATATAATATTCTATTCCAGAAGCTCTTAGCTCTTCCTTAAGTATTGTAGACTTAAATATTCCATCTACTTCTGTGGCTATTAATTTTTTAAATTCATTTTCTTCTGTTCCTTTAAAACTAATAGATACCTCTGTTACTTTATTATTATCACTTACTCTAGCTTCAATATTTAAATCCTCATTTATATTAGCTTTTTCAATCTTTTCATGTGCTATTATAGGACTTTCATTATCCTCAACTATTTTTATGAACTCTGCTGAAGCACCATAAAGCTGAACAGTCTCCTTAAATCTACCAACTACTCCCTTTACATCTACTAAGTCTCCAGTTTTAACATCTAAACCAGAAGGGATAAAGTAAATATCTAAAACATCCTCTCCTTGAGTTAATGTTTTAGCTTCTAAGTCCACCACTGCATTTTTTATTTCAATATAATGAGAATCAAAATTCTCCTCTTTTAATTCCTTTATAGTAACTACCTTAGGATTTGGCATTCCTATATTTTCTAAAACCTTTATTTTAGTAGCTTGTACTTGAAGTAATGCATTAAAATCATCTAAAGTACCACTTATTTCAATCTTATCACCATTAACAATAGATGATAAATCAACTCCTGATTCAAAGTTTGAAACTGCAATCGCTCCTGTTTCATCCTGTATATGAAGAGTTTTATTTCTATCGTTAAAAGTCACTATTCCTCTTATAGTAACTTCTTCTCCCAAGGTCTTTTCCCTTGCTTCTTTTACCTTAATAACTTTTTCTGAAGGATTTTCTCCCTCACTCCATGAAACATCATGTTTTCCTAAATCATCATATAAATTTTCTAAATTTACATCCCACTGTATGTTTATATCAAAAGGTGTATTATCTATGTTCTTTTCGCCATTTTTTATTTCAGCTTTTCTTCTAGCACTTATAGTTTTACTGCTATAAAAATTATTCCCCTTTTCAGTCTTTGCTCCAAAGGAATCTATTATTTCATATCCATTTCCAGTGTTTTTTCTAAGTAGTAAGACATCATCTCCATTAAACCCTACTGGTTGGCTTCCTACTCCTAATTTATTTTCTAGGCCTTCTATAACTGTATTAAAATTTTCATCTTTTCCTTGATTGTTATAAAGTACAAAGGTTTCTCCATTTTCTATAACCTTATCCTCTAAACTTTGAGAAACTGGACTTCCATCATATTTTCCATTTGAATATATAGCTAAATCATAATTAGAAAGATTTACCCCTTCTCCTGTACCGTTATAAATTTCAATAGCCTTTGAATTAGATGGCCCATGTAAATATTCTGATATTATCAAGTCATCTGCTTGTGCTTTAATTTCCTTAGCTAAAGCTGGATAAGCAGTAAATAGACTCCCTATCATACTTAAAGATAATGCTTTGGTTATTAAAAGCTTATAATTCTTTTTCATATAAATCCCCCTTAAAATAAACTAAAGATGCTACTCCTCTCCCCTCCTTCTTTCAACATATATAGAGTAATAAATGCATATTTTTATCTATTACCCCATTTTTTTCATAGCATTCAATATATGTTTATTCATAAGAAAAACCCAATATTCTTAATTAACATAACCTTAATGTAAATTTAACAATAAAAAAAACCAATTCATAGTCTATTTAAAACTATAAATTGGTTCATATCATAATCACATTATTGCTTTTTCAAGACATAAGAAAGGTTCCACTATGTCTCTCATGGACATCATATCACCTACATGGACATATCCTAAATTCTTATAAAGATTAACTGCATTTTCATTTTTATGATAAGCACTAATCCTTATAGAGTTATACTTTTTTTCTTTTGCCATTTCTTCTACAAAATTTATTATTTTTCTTCCATAACCTTTTCCTCTATGATATGGACAAACAGCTATTCTATGAAATGATAAAAATGGACCATCTACTTTCCATGCAATATCATTATAAATATCATAAGCTTGGTCATTTATAGTAGCAACAGCTACAATTTCTCCTGACGATTCTAATCCATAAAGATGTTTATTAGAAATATCTTTAAATATGATTTCAGTATTGGGATATTTTTCATTCCAATTATATAGCCCTCTTGAATTCATTTCTTTTACAACATTATCATAAATACCTTTAACTTTGTTTAATTCATGTTCTTCTATTAATCTTATTTTCATTCCTTTTTTTACCTCTTCTAATAATTTAATTTAAAATAATGTTTTATCCAAAAATCAAATCAAACTTTTACCTCATGTTCATATCTCCTTTAAATATTAATAATTAAATAACTTTACTTCATTAAATTTCCTTTAATAAATAATCTCTTCTAAACACGGCCACTTACTCACCGTGGAATAATTTTATTTTATTCAAAAGAAAAAGTCAAAGAATTTTTTGTTAACATTTTTCTGTTTAAAATTTATTAAAATTTATCTTTTATTTGATTTTTTGATATACTTTATTTAAAGAGAGGAAGTGGAATTTATGTTAAAAAAAATTAACTTTCATACACATACAAAAAGATGTAAACATGCTAATGGAGAAGATGCTGATTATGTTAATGCTGCTATAAAAAATAATCTAAGTATTTTAGGATTTAGTGATCATGGTCCCTACCCTGATAATAGATTTGGACTTAGAATGAATTTCAATGAACTTGAAGAATATCAATCTACTTTAGAAAGTCTTAAAGAAAAATTTCAAGATTCTATTGATATTAAAATAGGTTTAGAGATAGAATATTTATTTTCTGATGATTTTTACTATAATTATTTGAAAAACGAGTTAAAATTCGACTATTTAGCCTTAGGACAACACTTATTTTTAAATAGTAATGGTGAGTTAAAAAATACATATTCTCTACAAAGCACAAAGGATTATTTAGAATATGCTGAAAGTATTTGTCTTGGTATAAAAAGTGGATATTTTTCCTTCGTAGCTCACCCTGATTTAATGTTTATAAATGATTTTCCTTGGGATGAAAATTGTGATAAAGCCTGCGATTTAATTATAAATACAGCAAAAGAATACGATTTTATATTAGAATTTAATGCAAATGGTCTTAGAAGGGGTTTAAAAAAATATTGTGATGGGAAAAGATACCCTTACCCTTATGAAAAGTTTTGGAATAAGGTTTCTTCAAAAAAAGTTAAAACCTTAATCAACTCTGATTGTCATAGTCCTAAAGAACTTTGGGACAGTATTATGGAAGAGGCTTATGAACTAGCAGAAAAACTAAAATTAAATATTGTTTATGATATTTAAAAATAAAATTCCTTGCATTTTATTTTTTTTAGTTATATAATCAGTTTAAATTTATTTTTAGGAGAAATTGTTATGAATATTACAAACTTAATAAAAGCAAAACTAAATAACTTTTATTATTGCTATTATAGATAGTTTGTATTTATGATTGAATATATGTGGTCATAGATACAAACTCCAAAGAAAATTTTGGATTGTATCTATGATGGCTTAGTTTTCGTTAATAAAGATAGGTCACATAGGTAAGACTATATGACCTTATAAAAGTGTTTTGATACCATAGGTCATATAGTTTAGCTATATGACCTATTTTTTTATATTTATATATAAAAATTTAGGAGGTATTCAAAATGAAAGAACGTGAAAATTTTACTGGAAAGTTTGGATTTGTAATATCCTGTGTTGGTGCTGCACTTGGTCTCGGTAACATATGGCTATTTTCTTACAGACTAGGGCAATATGGAGGTGCTGCCTTTTTAATTCCATACTTCTTATTTGTTTTTATACTTGGAACTACAGGTCTTATGACAGAATTTGCATTTGGTAGAAAGTTTAAAGCTGGTTCATACACTGGTATAGTTGAATCTTTTAAAAGTAAATCATTAAAGGGAGGAAAATTCTTTGGAATGCTCCCACCTATAGGATTGATTGGAGTTTTTATATTTTACTCTATAGTTATAGGTTGGATTCTTAAATACTTTTTCTTAAGTTTAACTGGCTCTATTAATAATATTGATACTACTACTTACTTTAGTAACTTTGCTGGAACACCTAGTACAATATTTTGGTTTGCTTTAGCTATAATTTTAACTTTAATAATAGTTTCCTTAGGAGTAGGCCGTGGTATAGAAAAATTAAATAAAATAATTATGCCACTACTTCTTTTAATTTTTATAATTTTAACCATAAGATCTTTAACATTGCCAGGTTCTTTTGAAGGCGTTAAATATTTATTAGTTCCAAGATGGGAAAACTTATTTAAAATAGATACTTGGGTAATGGCTCTTGGACAAGCCTTTTTCACAGTTTCACTTAATGGATGTGGTATGGTCGTTTATGGTAGTTACATAAACGATAAATTTGATATTCCATCATCTGCAATCCAAACTGCTATATTTGATACTTTGGCTGCTCTTTTAGCATCCTTTATGATTATGCCAGCAGTATTTGCATATGGATTAAATCCATCATCAGGTCCATCTTTATTATTTATAACTCTACCAAAGGTATTTCAAGGTATGAATTTTGGCTCATTAATAAGCACATTATTTTTCCTTAGTGTAATATTTGCAGCTATTTCATCCTCTGTAAATATGTTAGAAGGTCCTGTTGAAGCTTTCATGGCACACTTTAAATCAAAAAGGGTAAAAACTTCAATTATAATTTCAGTACTTTGTTTCCTATGTGGAATACCTCTATCTTTAAATATGAGTATGTTTGATAGCTTTTCAAACCTTATTACAATAATAATTTCTCCTCTTTGTGCTTTATTAGTAGCTGTTGTATTCTATTATATTATTGGGGGCAAAAGTGTATTATTAGAAATCAATAAAGGAGCACATAAACCTCTTGGAAGTTGGTTCATTCCATTAGGTAAATATATATTTATTTTAGTTACTATACTAGTAATAATACTTGGAGTAATATACGGTGGAATAGGTTAAGTTTTTCTTTTAAAAAACAATAGAACTTAAAGACAGCTATAGAATAATATAAATATTATTAATATAAATTAGGAGTCTTTATGAAACAAAGCTTTTATAATAATCCAGATTTCATAAATTTGCTTGTAGAATATTTTGGTGATATTCAATCCGAAATAGAAAACATCCCCAACGCAAGTATTTATATTATAGATGAAAAAATTGCAATACTCTCTTTAAAAGAAAGTGATTTAGAAAACTTATTAAAAAAAATTCAACCTTTTATTCTTGCAGAATTAGGAACACTTTATACTTTAGAGAACACGTCCCCAGTTGAGGCTTCTTCTGCAATAACTTTTCACAGAAATCCTTATTTAACACTAACTGGAACTGATGTAATCATAGGAATGGTTGATACTGGAATTGATTACTTAAATAATGAATTTCTTCTGGAAGATGATACTACTAGAATTCTTTATTTATGGGACCAAACAATTGATACTGGAAAAGTTCCAGATAATATGCTTCATGGTAGTGAATATTCAAAAGAAGATATAAATAGAGCTATAACTCTCTTTAAAGAAGGAGGAGACCCATATACAATAGTTCCCTCAAGAGATGAAATTGGTCATGGCACAAAAATGGCATCCATAGCTGGTGGAAGAGGTCGCAATAGAGATTTTATAGGTGCTGCACCTAATTGCGATTTCATTATAGTTAAATTAGAACAAGCCTCTAAAAATTATGCCAACTTATTTTTTCCTCAAAACGATATACCAATGTATAGTAATACCGATATTATATTGGCTGTAAAATATTTATATGAAAAATCTATAAAGCTTCAAAAACCAATAGTGATATATATAGGGTTAGGAGGAAATCTAGGACCCCATTCCGGTGAAAGCAATTTAGAAAGATATATAAATAGAATTTCTACTAAAAGAGGCATAATAGTAGTTAGCTCAAGTGGTAATCAAGGAAACACAGATACTCATACCTCTAATATAATTCCTGGTACTGGCCTTGATAGCGTAATTGAAATAAGCGTTGGAAAAGAGCAAAAAGGACTAGTTTTACAAATTTATGGTAAAAAACCCGATAAATTCACTTTAAGCATAACTTCACCTTCTGGAGAATCAATAAAAAACATAACGGTATTTGATACCAAATTAGGTTTATTTGGATTATTTTATAAAATTAAATTTATATATGAAGGAACTTCAATGGAAGTAGCTTATGATTCTCCTGATGAATTTACAGGAGATGAATCCATCTTAATCCGTGCAGATAATATAGCAGAAGGTATTTGGAAATTTACTCTTACTGGCGAATATATAGTTTATGGCAAATACAATGCTTGGTTACTTCAAAGAGAATTGTTAGCTCCAGACACTAAGTTTTTAGCACCAACTAAGGAAACTACCTTAACAGAACCTGGAACATGTACAAATATAATCTGTACGGCCTATTATGACCAAAATAATAATGCTTTAGTATCTAGTTCTGGCCAAGGCTTTACAAGAAATGATATAATTCAACCTATTATAGCAGCTGGTGGAATTAATGCCATAGCAACAAAGCCTGGTGGTGGAGCTTCTCTAGTCTCTGGTGGAAGTGTAGCTGCTGCTGTTACTGCTGGATGCTGTGCTATCCTCCTTCAATGGAGTATTGTAGATGGTAATAACCCAACAATGTACGCTCCAAAACTTCAAACTTATTTAATTAGAGGAGCTAGAAAAAGACCAAATGATATATATCCTAACCGAAATCTAGGGTATGGTATTTTAGATGTAGTTGGAACCGTAAATAGTCTGAGACTAGGTTCTTTCGGTAGAGGTTATTCACCAAACAGAAATCTTAATGAAGATCTTTTAAGTAAAAATGATGATTCAACAGAAACCTTTAATGTGAATAATTTATTCATAAGAATTCCAAAGTAAATTTTTTGTTTGCTTTTTAATATTTCTTAACCTAAGGTAAACTTTTTGTTTACTTTTTAATATTTCTTGACCTAAGAATAATTAGCGTATAAAATAAACTTAGAATTATTTTCATGTGCTAGGGGTGCCTTTAGGCTGAGAGATGATAATTATCATTAACCCTCAACACCTGATCTGGTTAATTCCAGCGTAGGGAAGCGTTTAGGGCTGTATTTAAACCGGATCTATGTTTAGATTCGGTTTTTTTATTTACATTCTTTAGACTCTCTAAGCACACTTAAAGTTTAAGGAGGGGTTTAAACTATGATGTCATTTTCACAAATAATAAATGACTTTATACAAAGTTTTTCATCAATTAATTTAGGAGGAAATTTAAAGGAGATTTTAACTAATCCACTAACAATACTCACTTTAATTGGATTCCTAATAATATTAGTTTTACTTATAAAAGCTAAAGATATAAAATTTGATGCTAAAATGCTTACAACTATAGGGATTGCTTTAGCTCTTACAGCTGTATTAAACATGCTAAAGATATATAAATTTCCTCAAGGCGGAGGAATTACATTAGGTAGTATGATTCCTATAATACTTATTGCTTATGCTTATGGTCCATTAGTTGGAATGCTTACTGGATTTTTATTCGGTATAATTTCCTTATTCATAGATCCATATATACTTCATCCTGTTCAAGTGTTATTTGATTATCCTTTACCATATATGGCTTTAGGAGTAGCAGGATTCTTTAAAAATCATAGAATTTTTGGAGCCACAGTTGCAATATTCCTAAAATTTGTAGCACACTTTATTTCTGGAGTTGTTTTCTTTGGAACATTTGCTCCTGAAGGAATGTCTCCAATTCTATATTCATTTTTAATAAATGGTTCTTTAATAGGTATTGATGGTTTAATCTGTATAGTAATATTAAGCGTTCTACCTATTAATAGACTTATTAAAGCCATACAATCTAAAAGCATAACAAGCAAATATGCAGCTTAAAATAAAAAAGGTCTAGATTTTTATAAAAATCTAGACCTTTTTATTTTTTTCTTAAAGAATTATACTATAATTATAAAATAAAAAGTTAAATCAACTTAGGAGGTACTACTTATGAGTATTAATCATGGAGCTAATTTATTTGATTTATCAAGTAAGTTAGGCTTAAATAAAACAGATATTAAAGACTTTAGTTCAAATATAAATCCCTTTGGCGCATCTAAAAAAGCTAAAAATGCTATTCTAGAAAACATTGATATGGTTTCTATGTACCCTGATCCTAAATATACGGCTTTAAAAGAAGCTATTTCAGAATACTGTAATTGTAAAAAAGAAAATATTATAGTGGGAAGTGGTGCTACAGAATTAATCTCTTCTTTTATAAGCATTATTAATCCTAAAAAAGCATTGTTACTCTCCCCTTCCTATTCAGAATATGAAAGTGAACTTGAAAAAATAAATTGTGAAATAGTTAAGTTTTTCTCAAAAGAAGAAGACGACTTTAAAATAGATGTACATAAATTAATAAATTCTATAAATTCTTCAAATTATGACTTAGTTATAATCTGTAACCCTAATAATCCTACAGGTTTTGCTTTTTCAAAAGATGAAATTTCTTCTTTACTAAAAAATACTTCTACTATATTTATGGTAGATGAAACATATGTTGAGTTTACAGAACCTGAAATATATTCTTCTACTCCTCTTGTAGATAACTTTTCTAATCTTTTTGTAATTAGAGGGACTTCTAAGTTTTTCTCAACACCTGGAATAAGATTGGGCTATGGACTTATTTCTAATAAAAAAATAAAAGAAGAAATGCTTGAAAAGCTTGATTTATGGAATATAAATATTTTTGCCACAACAATGGGAGAAATTATGTTTAAAGATAAGGAATACATAACTTCAAATACTTCTAAGTTAAAAGAAGAGAGAGACTTCCTATTTAAAGAACTAAGTTCCATAGAAGATTTAAAAGTTTATGAAAGCTACAGTAATTTTATTCTTTGCAAAATTACTTCTAAAAAGCTTACTGCCACAGAGCTTTACAATAAGCTTTTAGAAAAAGGGTTAATAATAAGAAACTGTTCTTCTTTTGAAGGATTAAACGAATATTTCTTTAGAGTGTGCGTATTAAAACCTGAAGATAATAAGCTTCTTATAGAAAATCTTAAAAATTTATTTTTATAATTTTATTAAAATGAAGAAGATGTTGTATCGAAATAACTTTTAATACAACATCTTCTCTCTTAAAATTAGACTATAATATATAAAGTCATCCTTTTTAAACATAGCCTAAAAGTAACTCATTTTATATAATTATCCTTTTAATTTAAACAATCATAAACATAGCTGCTATTATTAAATAAACTGCTAAGAGTTGAACACCTTCAAGCCAGTTAGATTCTCCATCACTGACAACTCTATTAGCTATAAATACAGAAACGATTAATGCAACTAATTCAAAAGCATTAAATATTATGCTCATAGGTTTAAATATAAGACTTAAAAATATTAATACTGGAGCTACAAATAAAATAACTTGTAAACTTGAACCTATAGCTATTTCAACTGCAACATCCATTTTATTTTTCATTGCCATTATAATTGCTGTACTATGTTCAGCAGCATTTCCTATTATAGGTATTAAAATTATACCTACAAAAAGTTCGCTTAATCCAAGACTTTCTGTCATTGGCTCTACTGCTCCTACTAAAAATTCACTTTCTATAGCTATTATTACTGTAGCTACAATAAGTACTGTTATGGCTTTTTTTAATGACCATTTAGCTTCCCCTTCTTCCTCATCCTGCTCTACAGCATAAATATCTTTATGAGTGAAAAATGAGAATATTAAACTTAATATGTATATAGCAAACATTACTACAGCAACTATTACACTTATGCTTTCATATTTTGTGTTTAAAAATTCTGGTTTTATTGTGTGCATAAATATAGCAGGAATAGTTAATCCAATAACAGCAAATAATAGCATACTTGAACTAGTCTCCATTACTTTTTTATTAAAACTTTGAGTTTTATACTTTAATCCTCCTGCTAACATACTAGCACCTAATACTAATAATATGTTCCCTATTACAGATCCTGCAATAGAAGCCTTAACAACATCGAATAATCCATCCTTTAAAGCAAAAAATGATATTATAAGCTCTGTAGCATTTCCAAAAGTAGCATTTAAAAAACCTCCTAATTTAGGGCCTGTATAAAATGATATCTCCTCAGTAGCCTCTCCCATAAGTCCTGCTAAAGGGACTATTGCTAAAGCAGATAATATAAACATAAGTGTTGGTGAAAAGTGCATAAACTCTCCTATAATACTTATAGGAATAAATATTAAAAACCACTTTAGTATTTTCATGTTTTGTCCTCCTAATATTAATAATAATTTTTACCAAAAACAATTATATCATTTTTGTTAATCAAATTAATAGTTTATTATCAATTTATTCGTTTAATATATTTAAAATACTAAAGCAAAAGTTCCGTAAAATATTATATATGTACTAAATTCTATACTTATCTTTGTAAATTAATTTAATTTTTATTATAAAAATCCTTATTTTTCTTTAAAATAAAAAAAACGCTATTATAAGCGTTCTTTTAATTAACTACATATCTACATTATGAAATAATTTTTGGCAATAATTTTTCTACTATTTTAAAATATCATAATTTTGCGACAATTTCAACAATTTTATTTAATTAATTATTTTCTCCAAGTTATAAAAAAAAATTCTTAAATATCCAATATTCTTTCTTCAATTACTCCATCTGCATTTTTAAAGTCAAAACCCAATATTTTCCCTAAGGTAGGACCATGATTTATTAACTTACCTTTCTCTAAAACTACCCCTGATTTTACTCCTCTTCCAAAGGCTAAGAAGAAAGTTTCATAATTCTTTTTCTTAGGTGAATATCCATGAACCGCTTTATAGGTATGTTTATTGTGTATATTCTTAGTATCTTCAACAACAATTCCCTCATATTCATTAGAGAAATAATATCCTCTACTAGCTTCTACCATAAAATCACACTGGTCATTTGCTCCAGCCTTAATAGTTTCTTCTCTATTTAATATAAATTCTAAAGCACCTGTCTCCTTAAGTTCCTCTAAAACTTTTAGACACTTTTTATTTTCTTCATTACTATTCTTATCATTTAAATAAATATATGCTGATCCTCCACATTCTCTAGAAATAGCTTTAATTTCTTTAAGATTTCCGTTTTTAAACTCGATTAAATCTGCCTTCTTAAAAGCACTATTAAGGCGTATTACTTTATTAGTATCTATAGCACTATGATCTCCTAATAATATTAGAGTTGTATCTTCATATATGCCAGCTTCCTTTAAACACTCTATTATCTCTCCAACTCTAATGTCATGTCTCTTTAAAGCATCTATTGCTTCTAAACTTCCATAACCATAATCATGTCTATGAGAGTCTACATCTATTAAATGAATCATTGTTAAATTTGGCTTGTATTTCTTTATTGTTTCTTTAGCGCATTCTGTAACAAAATTATCTAAATAAGGTTCTTTAGTTCCTTTTCTAAGAGAACCAAACTTTTTATTCATTGTAAATTGATATGCTTTACTTCCAGCTAAAGCTGACATAATTATTTGATTATGCCAAGGTTTAGTTTCAAATATCTCAGGCATGTTATAATCTATTTTCATTTTTCCAGTTACTGGCCAAACTACTGAAGCTGTTGTAAGTCCATTCTTTTTAGCTAATTCAAATAAAGTTTCTCCCTTTATTTTATTTCCATACCAATTCCAATTTGGATTTTTGTCCTTAAACTTCAATACAGTATTGTTAGTTATGCCATGATTAACTGGATATCTTCCTGTTATAATAGATACATGTGCTGGATATGTTAAAGATGGATATATTGTCTCTACATTCTTTATAAGCGCACCATTTTTTATCAATTTAGATATGTTAGGTAAATCCTTCATTATTTCAATATCCTTTGAAGATACTGCATCTAAAGATATGACTACCATATATTTATTTTTCATCTTAATTGCCATCTCCTGTTCTTACTAAATTATTTCAAATCTTTTATCATTTGTATGAATATATGAACATTTTAATGTTACTTATTCAACTAATAAATCTTACTTTTGTTATTCTAAGCTTTAACTGACTAAGCTTTATACCTAACCATTAACTTTTATGTTATTTTCCATACTTAACATATCTTTAAGCTCTGAGTAAATTCCCTCATCTACAACGCCTTTTAACTTAATTAGAATTTTTTCAGCCTCTTGAAATCTTCCATTCCTTATCTTTTCTATAAAAGTACTTACACGCCAAGACCTTTTCATTTTTTTAGTTAAAAACATTAGTAAACTCAATAAAAAAGCAGGTAATAAAATTCTAGGCTCCACTAATGCAATTACTACTATAATCCAAGCTACATTAGAAATTATCCTATATGGTTTGCAAATTTCCCTTATGGAATCACTATATTCAAACTCATAAATCTTATTCCTCTTTGCAAAAGCTCTACTTCCCATATATCTCTCCCCCTAATAAATAATTAACATAATTATACCTTTTTCCGCCATATTTTTCCATAATTTATAATATAAAAGATAAAAAAATACTCAAAGCCTTTAACTTTAAGTATTTTTAAAAGTTTATATTAACCTATTATATCTCTTGCCAGCTCTTCTAATTTTTCTTCTCCATCTTTTTCTGAGAAATTATAAAAACAATTTGCTACTTGTATTTTTTTAGCTCTTGATATATTTAAATCTTTACTTATTTTTTCTAAGAAATCAACTTCTTCTATATCACAATCCTCATCAACAAGACCTATTCTAACAAGTTCAAAATAAACAATATTTTTAATCTTTTCTGATGAATTTCTTATTGAATTTATTGCTTCTTCATATGAAAGATTTCCTAAATCCACTTTTTCTAAATCTAATTCTTTTATATATGTACGAATTAATACTTCTTCTTCTTTTCTTATATCCTCATCAGCTAAAGCAAATTCAGTTACTAAATTTATAAATGCTAATCCCTGTTCTTTATTTAATTCTTTTAAAAACATTGCTTATCCCTCCGTGTAAATAATTTTTAGTTTATTATTAATATACTATAAAATCTTTAGCATAACAAAGTCTTTATAGTTAAATTTCGATTAATAAATGGATACAATTCTCTGTTTCTTTATTATATTCTAAAAATCTATAGTATTAACTAATAAGCTGTTATTACTTATAAGTAATAACAGCTTAACTTCTATTTTTTATATATCTGATACCATTTCTTTCTTTTCAAGATAAATCTTTAATTGTTGTAATCCTATAATTAAAGCTCCTCCTATAATAAAGAAAAGGAAGTTAAAACTACTTAAATTCATAGCAGCCTTAGGAATTTCTAATGTAGTTGGTCCCATGAAGACTGCATATATAGATCCAATCATTAATCCTATTATGAAGTAAATCATTTGTGGTCTATAATTTGAAAGCAAGAATTTTATTAGTCTTATTGTTGTTATTATACCCGTAATTACTCCTAGTCCAAAAACTATAAGCATAGGTAAATAACTAAAGTTTAGTGTTAATACTTCTTTTACAGCATTTACTACTGGTGCATAAAGTCCAAATATTAAAAGTAATGTTGAACCTGATATTCCTGGTAAAACCATTGCTGAGATTGCTATCATACCAGCTACAAAAACATATAAAGCAAGTGGTAATGAAAATTGATTTAATACTAGACTTGTACTTTTTGCACTTCCAGTTGCTGGATTAAAATAAGTTATAGTAGCAACAATAGCGATACCTAAAATAGCATATATTATGTATTCATAATTTTTCTTTAATGCTTTTTTATCCTCACTTATTATTATTGGTATAGAAAATATTATAAATCCAGTAAATAAAGAACTAATTTTATATATTTCCTTATCAAATATTGATGCTATGAAAAATATGGATAAAACCATACCAGTTATCCAACCTACTCCTAATTTTAATAAAAACACTAAGGCATCTTTCTTAGTCATATCAGTTTTTTTAGTTGAGGTTAAAGCATTTAATGAACTTATAAATTTGTTATAAAACCCCATTATAAAAGCTATAGTTCCTCCAGAAACACCTGGAACACTATCAGCTAAAGCCATAAAAAATCCTCTTATAAAGTTAATCACATACATAGACTATCTCCTTTAAAATCTTATATATTATAATATTATTTTGTTATATCTAATTCATCATATAATTCTTCT
Source organism: Clostridium sp. LIBA-8841 (assembly GCF_057782475.1). Lineage (NCBI taxonomy): Bacteria > Bacillati > Bacillota > Clostridia > Eubacteriales > Clostridiaceae > Clostridium > Clostridium sp. LIBA-8841. Next base: position 2,336,062 of record NZ_CM173488.1, read on the forward strand.
AATGTAAGATTATTATCATAACAATACTTACTAACCTCTAAATTTCCAACATATCTATAATGCCAAGGTTCATAGCTATATCCTGTTATCTCTTCTTTACCATTTAAATATCTTAAAACAAAACCATATTTATATGAATTTTCTAAAAGCCATTGCCCTTCTTCAGTATTCTCAAAAGATTCCTCTAGTTGGAATCCTATAGAACTAGTAGTTAAATCAACAGCTAATCCTAACTGATGTTCACTTCTTCCTGGAAGAGCTACAAGTACACTTGAATTGCTTTTTTCTTTCTCTAATGCTCTGTTATATAAATATTCCTGTTCCTCGAAGGATCTATATGCACAAGAAAGATATAAATCAAGTCCTTCCTTTTGTGCATCTTTGAATAATCTTTCTAAATCATCTTTTAAAACCTTGCTTATCTTATTTCTAGGCTCACTTTCTAATCCAACCAAACTAACATTTGGAACTATTAATTCCTTTGGTTCATAGTTTCTATCTATAGGATTTTCCTCATTTACAATTTTAAATAATCCATCTTTATCATTTAAAATTATATTTTTAATACGAATTTGTTCTTCACTAAGCTCATCTTTTTTATTGATTTCTTCATTTAGCTCTAAATTATTTGTTTCTAAAGCATTTAACTTATAAACTTCATAACTTCTTCCTATAAAAAAACTAATTATTGCTACTGTAGCAACAATTCCTATAGATATATATCTTTTTAGTTTCACTTAAATCTACCTCCAAATTATGCATTAAACAGACTAATCCTTTAAATTATTACCAAATTTAGATTATATAAACTTGATTTTTTAAAAATTAACCTGTAAAACCATAAAAAAGAGATTTTTCCTAAAGAAGTAATACAACTTTTATTATATTATAAACTTTATTCTATATTCAATATTATAAATTTTAAATTATATATTTTCATTAAAATTCAGTAAATTTATAGCATATTTTCAACAAATAAAAAAGATATCAAAAAATTCAAAATTTCTTGATATCTTTTTATTTTAAAACTCATAAATTATTACTTCATATGCTCTCAATCTCAATTCATCTATTTCTTTTTCAGAATTTTTATAATTACTAATTAATATCTTTGGGTTTATACCTTCACACCAATCAAAGGAGAAGAAATTTTCTCTATCCAAAAGATTGCACACAACAAGTAAATTTTTATCTTCATACTTACTAATATACGATAATATACTTTCATCATTATTTACTACTTCTTTAAATTCATTTTCTTTTATATATTCTTTAACTCTTAATAAATTATTTAAATATCTTTTAAATCCTATTATTTTAAAAAAATCAGCTTCCTTTACTATGTTAAGATAATTTTCAAAAGTACTTTTATTATCTTGTAATAAAATAAAATACGTAGATATAAGATTTAACAGCTTTAATCTATGAAAACTAACAGTAGTATTTTCTGCTATCCTCTTTAAAAGCCCTTGAAAAATTTCCTTATTTTTATTTAATACTTCATTAAGGTTTCTTAAATTTAATCTTCCATCACATATTAATTCCTTCTTTTTATTACTTAAATTTATCATAAATCATCTCCACCATTTAAATAAATTTAATATTAAATAATATTAGTAAATTATATGAAAGAAAAACTGTTTATATCATCTAAAATTTAAAAAATTCCTTCTTAGCTAAAATATTAACTATTCTATTAAAATTATAGAAAACAAAAATAAGTATAATATAGTATTCCATTTACATATAATATTTGTTATATTATATATATAACAATGATTAGGAGGTAATTTCATGATTGTTGAATTAGATTTTGAAAGTGATGTTCCTATATATATACAACTAAAAAATGAAATAATAAAATTATTGGCAAATAAAACTTTAGTCAACGGAGATTCATTACCCTCAGTAAGGTCCTTCGCCTCTCAACTTGGTATAAATCTTCATACAGTAAATAAAACCTATTCACTCTTAAAAGATGAAGGCTACATAAAACTAGATAGGCGTACTGGAGCTGTTGTTTCTATTGACTTCTTATCTAATGAAAAGTTTAAAGAAAACTTAAAAGCAGATATGCAAAATTATATAAATGAATGCATTGCTAGAAATATCTCTAAAGAAGAGTTTATAAAAATTGCTGAGTCACTTTTTTAAAATGAAAAATATATTTTATTAGGAGGGGACTATGGACTATATCATATCCTTTTTATTTATATTATTTGATTTCTTTATATTTTACTTTTTAGGAGCATATGTGAATAAATTTTCAGATCAAGGAATCATATTTGGCGTTAGAGTTCCTATAGAATTTAGAAGTAATCCTAAAATTAAATTAATAGAAAAAATTTATAGAAGACATTGTTTAATATACTGCTTAATGGTTACGGCAATAGCATTAATTGTTAGTATCTTCAATCATCCAGCCTCTATAGTTCTTCATATATACCTTCTTTTATTTGCAATTACAATACCTTATGTAAAAGCAAATAAAGCCATGAAAAGAATAAAAAAAGAACTTGGCTGGAAAGTTTTATCTAAAAATAAAATAATATTATCTATTGATAATAAAAAAGAAAAGGTTACTTTAAATCTTTGGTGGTTTTCTATTCCTATTTATTTAGGTATAGTAAATTTATTAGAAGTAATTATTTTTTATCCTAAGAAAATTATAGAAATACCTATGCATTTTGACTTTTCAGGGAATATAACAAGCTTTGCTAGTTCAAATTTAATAGGAACAAAAGCTTCTGTCTATATGCTACCTGTTTCTTCACTATTTATTACATTATTTTCATTATTTATAATAAAATCTTTCGTAAAAAAAGGAGCTAGATTAAATGGAGGAACAATTGCTTCCCTAATAAAAGAAAAAAAAGTTTTTAAACGTGAAATATCATTAATGTTATTTTTCACATCATTAAATATTAGCTCATTATTTGTATTTCTAACATCTATAATTCTAGGCTTAATTAAGGTCAATAAAGAAATTTTTACTGCTGTAAACATCTTATTTTTGATTTTAATAATATTAATACCTTTACTATTTATCTTTAGAATATTAAAATCAAGAAATCGCCCAATAAGTACTAATGATGATGAACTTTATAGAGATGATGATGACTTATATAAATTAGGTTTATTTTATTATAATCCTAATGATCCAGCTATTATGGTTGAAAAACGTGCTGGTATTGGGTATGACTTCAATTATGCTACCTTACCTGCAAAAATATTTGTTATAATAACATTTTTAATTCTTTTAGCCTCTTTAATAATGCCATTTTTTTATTCAAAATAAAAAGAGGACAAACTGTCCTCTTTTATTTCTCTGCTTTAAGTCTACTTCTCCTATGTTTATCTGTTTTAAAAGTAAGATTAACTATAAATAATACTATAACACTCACATAACAAATTAAATATACTCCTACAGATATTTTACTCATAAAAACTAAATACATAGCTGTAAGTATAATTCCACAGTTGCCAATTCTTTTAAGTGTATCTCCTAATATGCAACTTATATATTCCACATCATCTTTTTCTTTATCAAAGCCTGATAAAAGATTGGCTAACTTTTTTTCTTTTACCTTATTTCCTATAAATATGTTAAAAATACTTAATGATAATAATAAAATAGCTATAACCATATTTCCCTCCAAATACCATTTTATTGAATTATACCATAAATTAACATATATTTTTTGTATTACTAATTAATCTTTATTAAAATTTTTTTAATTTTTATTCAATTAAAATTCCTTTTACCACAAGTCTATTTTTTGCTCTATTAGTACATGTTACTAAGGTTATTTCCTTTCCTTCTCCTTTTTCTAATAAAGTAAAATCTGTTGGCTCTATAACTTTCTTTGTAAAAATCTTATATTTATATATCTTGTTTTTATAATTTAATTCTATAATATCTCCTACTTCTAATTCCTTTAAATTTTCAAATATACTCCCATAAACATTATTATGAGCTCCTAAAACACAATTTCCTTCTTCATCTGGTAAAGAGGAATTTTCAAAATGAGCTATAGAGTATTTTAAATTCTCCTCAGATACCCCTTCTACTATTGGTGATAAAAGATTAATTTTCTTTATTTCTAGTAATCCCCATATATTTCCTTTATTTGTATTTTTCTTTTCTTCTCTTAAAGAATCTGAAGTATTATCATTTATATTTAAACTATTCTCATACTCTTTTATCAATGCTTTTTCTCTTTCTTTTCCTTTATAATTTAAATATAATATGCTGCTTGTTATAAATAAGCCCATTATAAAAATTATTAATATACCTATATTAATAATTAGTTTTATTTTTTTATTTTTCAAATTACTTCCTCCAAAAACTTATAATTTTATAAGTAACTATAAAAAAAACACCTGAGAACTCTCAGATGTTTGGTGCCGAAGACGGGACTCGAACCCGTACGAGTATTAGCCCGGCGGATTTTGAGTCCGCTGCGTCTGCCAATTCCGCCACTTCGGCGTGAACATTTTTATTATATAACAATTGTACAATTTTGTCAATACAACAATTTCCACATCATACACTTCATCCTACTTCTCTACCATTATATAATAATTTATTCCTCACTTACTAGAAATAATAAAATCTCTTTCTCCAATCTATTATTACTTTATTATCTTAAATATTCATAGTAAATAAATCTTTATAATATAAATTATAATAACAGCATGTTAAGTTAGGAGAATAATAATGAATGATCTTTTAAACCTCTTTATATACATAGATGAATACTTAATTAAAAGCCTATCCTCTGTATATTTGAATGGATTTATAGATATACGAACTTCTAGAAGAATATGTGATAACACCTTAGCTGGAAGAATCCACTTAGATGAAAATAATAAAATATTTTGTAGTGACGGAAAAAGTAAATCTTATAATAAGGGTTTTAAGACTAATAATAGAGCAAATGATTTCAATGAAACAACTTTTTATGGAAATGATCGAAGTGTAGAAAGTAGAATATTTGGAAGAACTGAAGAAGAGATAAAGAGAATTTTTACCACCTTTGAAATACACAATAATATGATTACGAGAATGACTGATTCAAATGCACTAAAAGATATAAATGACATCTCCTTTATTAATTCAAATATTTCAGAAGGAGATTATATAAGAATAAAAGGATGCATAACTGAAACCTCAATGTCATCCTATTTAGATTCAATCATAAGCTTATTGGAATGTTTTCCTATAGAACTACTTGATTCTCTTTTAGTAGATAAGAACTTAGGCAAGTTAAATTTTTCAATAATATTGAATTTATTAAAATCAATCAAAACTAAACTCTCTTGCACTTCTACTGAAGATATAATTATGAATTGTTCTGATTATACGGCAATACTTAATACAAATTCTAAATATTTTTTAAATGGAGATTGCTATGTTTATGATAAATGTAACTGTAGTTGTAATGTTCTAGGTAAGGTTATTAAAGTTTGTACAGATGGTAATGATTGTATAAACCTCTTACGAAAACTTACGCAAGAAAATTATTATATTAATTTACTAAATTCAATTTCCCCTTATTTAGATTTAATAAAAAATCTTGATATACCTATTCCCAAATACCCTGATCCTAAAATTAAATCTCCAACTGTGTTAATAGCACCAATAAGTATGTATTTTTAAAGGCTTTCTAATTTAAACTAGAAAGCCTTTAAAACTTTTTACTATTTAGCTATTATTTCTATTCCATCTTCTGTTACTAATATAGTATGCTCCCATTGAGCTGAAAGAGAGCCATCCATAGTTAATGCAGTCCAATCATTATCAGCATCCACAAATACATCATATTTTCCTTCATTTATCATAGGCTCTATAGTGAATATCATTCCTGGAACTAATATCATTCCTTCTCCTGCATCACCATAATGATATACAAACGGATCCTCATGGAATTTTAACCCTACTCCATGGCCCCCAAAATCTCTTACAACTGAATATCCATTCTTTTCAGCATGTTCTTGAATTGCTGCTCCTATATCTCCTAAGAATCCCCAAGGTTTAACTGCTTCAATTCCTTTTTCTAAGCACTCTTTAGCAACTCTAACTAGTCTTTTAGCATTTTCACTAGCTTCTCCTATAATAAACATTCTTGAAGCATCTGAATAATATCCATTGTATATAGTAGAAACATCTACATTTATTATATCCCCTTCTTTAAGGATTATATTTTTATCTGGAATTCCATGACAAACCTCATCGTTTATTGATGTACATACACTTTTAGGGAATCCGCCATAATTAAGTGGCGCTGGAATAGCCCCTTTACTTATTGTATAGTCATGTACTATTCTGTCTATATCTTCAGTACTCATTCCTGCCTTTATTTTTTCTGCAACTAAATCTAAGACAGCATTATTTATTTCTGCACTTTTTCTTATTCCTTCTATTTGTTCTTCATTTTTTATTATATCTCTAGTAGGAACTTCAAAACCTTCTCTAGCTAAATTTTCTATTCTCTCATCAAATTCCATATGACATTTTTTATATTTTTTCCCACTATTACACCAACATAAATCGTTTCTATTCATTTTCATTTTTTTGTCTCCTTATAAAAACTTTAAATACTCAATAAAGTATATATCTATACTTTTAAGTATATACTAAGTTATACTTTTTTCAAGTTTCCTCCTCCCCCTTTAGTTCAAAAAAAGAATAGCTTTTATTAAGCTATTCCCTCCAATTACTATCTATAAAAAGAGCTATATTTTCTTATATTGTATTCATTATAATTCATTAAGTTATATATAACTCCTTTTATATTAAATCTCTTTGCTAATATTATCATAATATCCTCCTATCATTTACCCTTTTTATAATAATATGTAATATTATTAGTTTTTATTAAAAAGCAACGTATTTTTCTCTTAAAAGTTCTTTTTTATCATTTTTTTCTATACACTCTAAAATATATCTTGTGACTGAATTAGTAAGATACATAGCAAAAAACAAGTCATTATGATGGCCATATAATTTTCTATATTTTTTCAAAGCTTCTCTTAAAAAATCATCATAGTTGGAATTTCCCAATATCTTATAGCTATCACTTATTATTACCTTTTTACTTAAAACCTTATGTAACTTTTTCTCATATAAGACATGCTTAAGTGTTACACTTTCTTTAAATCCCCATTCTTCATCGTGAGGTAATGAAAAGAAATCACATAGAAAATGACATATTACTCCCAATTCTATACTAAACTTTTCTTTTCCTAATTGATTTATTATGTTATAGCTATTTAAGCTTGTTAAATGAACTATCTTCTCCTCAATAATCTTTTCAAACTGCTTTCTACCATGTTTCTTCAGTCTATATTTAGGTGATATGTCTGGAAGAACATTCCCTTTTAAGAAACTCTTTTCATCAATTAATTTTCTTCCTCTTCCCTCAATAGTTTTTAATGTATTTTCTCCTATTTCAATATGAGTTTTATAAAGCATATTAATCACCACCTTTAATATATTTTGTTCAAAGTACAAAAAAAAAATTACAAGTTAATAAAAAATATAATATCTACATATAATCTAATTGAGGTGATTTTATGAGTTCTATAAATAAAAATCATATAAAAAAACTCACTTATTTTATGCTTATTTTAATTTCTTTTGTTTTAGTAGTTTCCTTTAAAAAAACTTCTACTAAGGCTATTATTAATGATCATATACAAGAACAAACTGTAAAAGCAGATTTAAATGGTGATGGTAAAGAAGATTATATATATATTGAATTAGAAAACGAACAAAAATATCATGTTTATGCAAGTATTAATGATAAAAACTATGACTTAATTCCAAATAAAAAAATTAATTCTTTAGGTAAATTTTCTTCTAATTGGCCAATGACTTTAAACCTATTAGATTTAGATAGAAATAATATTCCAGAGATAATGATTCAATCCTCAGAAGATAATGTTTCTATTCAACATCTATTTAAATGGACTGGAGAAAGTTTTGAAGATATTTTTTATTCTACAAATAATGTATTAGGAATTATAGATTCAAATAATGGAAAAACGCCAAAAATAATTTCATTTTCTTTAACAGATTCTAAGGAAAATATCCAAAAGTATATGCTTTTAAATAAAAAAACAAAAAACATATCCTATGATTCCATAGAACCTCCTGGATTATATCCTATCATTAGTTTCATAGATATAATCTCATTAAATTATGAACTCTCCGAACTTCCAAACATATTTATAAGTTATATTCCATCTGAGGACTTATCTCAAATATGGCGACTAGAAAAAGAGCTTTATTACTATACCTTTCAAGATGCTTTTTTCAGAGATATCGTTTGGAATAACAAAGGAGAAATAACTACTTGCTCATGGAGTATAAATTTTAATAAAATTTCAAAAGAAAATAGTAGCTCTAAATCACAGATTAATTTTACAATACAATTAGAAAAAGTTGATGATACTTTTCTTATAAGTTCAATTAATCTTCATTCAAAGAAATAAAAAGAGGTTAAGTTAAAATCATATGATTTTAATTTAACCTCTTTATCCATAAATGTTTCATATATTAATATGTTATTTTTCCTTCCTTATACATTCTTAAAACTTTATCTAAAAATCTAGCTCTTTGGGGATCAACAAAATTTCTAAGAGAAAGTAGCATAGTAACTATAGGATCCATACTGACACTACTATTAATGCTATTGCCTCCTGAATTACCTTTCCCCATACTTCCACCTAACATATTAGCAAGAGCTCCCAATCCTCCCATGCCACCCATAGGATTCATTGCACCATTTGGTGATCCTCCTCCACCTAATAATCCCATAAGTGGTCCTAAATCTCCCATAGGATTTCCTCCTCCCATCATGGCTGCCAAAGGATTATTATTGTTATTATTCATTTTCCCCTTTTCTTCTTTATAATTACTTGGCGAGTCTTTTTTTCCTCCTTGTTGATTATTTAACATTGAACTTATAGAGCTCATATCGAATCCATTATTTCCCATAGAAGATAAAACTTCAGAAACTTTATTCATATCTATATTCCCAAGACCTAGCATATCTAACATTTGAGGATTTAATCCTCCCATCATATTTCCTTGCTTTGAATTTGAATTTGAATTTGAATTTGAGTTTGAATTTGAGTTTGAATTTTGATTGTTTTTGTTCTTATGTCTACGTTTTGACATCTCCTATCCCCCTTAATATATTTTTGATATGTACTATATTTCTTATTTTTTTAGGAGGGTTAAAAAACCCTCCACATATTATTCTAACAACAATTACAGCCGCAGCTATTTGTATTATTTGTACCACCACATAGCAAGAATAATAAGAATAAGATAAATGCTCTATCATTGCATAATAAGCCTGAGCTTTGTAATACTAAGAGTGTTGGCAATACTGTACAAGGATCAAATCCTGAACAATTATTTACTCCTGAAAAACTATTTCCTACACAACAGCAATCTTGTTTCTTACATTTGCATTTGCCATGTTTGCATTTACATTTACAACATTTGCATTTACAACATTTGCATTTGCAGCATTTTTTTCTACTCATAATGTTCACTCCTTTTTGAATTTCTAAAAACCATTACTAACATCCGCAATTACCAAAGAAACCATCTCCGCTGTTATTTCCGAAGCCGAAGCCGTTACCGCCACATAGAACTACTAAAATAATTATCCAGATTAACCAGCTACAACCGCCGCCTCCGAATCCGCCAAATCCGCCAAATCCGCCGAATCCGCCTTGGTTTCCACAGCAGCAACAACAATCATCATCACAACAACAACAACAACCTCTATTGCCGGAACCTCCAAATCCGCCACAGCCGCCGCCAAATCCGCCACAACATAGAAGTATCAGCCAGATTAAAGTCCATATTCCACCACCGCAGCCAAATCCAAAGTTTCCAAAGTCACATCTTCTTGATCTTGATCTGTCAAAGTCACAACAATCTCTTAAAATTCTGTCTATATCACATCTTCTTGATCTTGATCTACGTCTGGATCTAGAAACCCTTCTTGATCTAGACCTATCACAGTCACGATCGTCTCTCCAATTATTATCTGATATTCCTTCTAAGATTTCATTTAAATCCATAAAATTTGCCTCCATATATTTTCTTTATACTATATAGTATTCTGACTTATATTTTTTGACACTTGTTTATGGATTTTTTTCAATATTTTGTAATATATCTTTATAGCCTAGCATATACTTCAAAAAAAATAGCCATGAAGGCATAATCCTTCATGGCTATCTTTTAATATTATATTCTTAAAACTTCTAAAAGGTTAACTATATAATAAATCTTTTAAATTTAATTTTCTTCCACTAAATCATCAAATAGATAATCTACAAGTTCATCTTTTCCCTTTTTATTTAGTGAAGAGAAAAACTTCAATTTATAATCTTTAGGTAAACCTAAAGTTTCTTTTATAAGTTTTTCACTTTTTCCTATTTGATTGTTAGATATCTTATCACTCTTTGTTGCAACTACTACAACTTCATATCCATAGTGCTTTATCCATTCATACATTTGAATATCATCAGCAGTAGGTTTATGTCTACAATCTACTAATAAAACAACCTTTTTTAATGGTTCTCTATTTATTAAGTATCTTTCTATCGTAGCACCCCAAGATGCTTTTTCCTTTTTAGATACCTTAGCATATCCGTATCCAGGTAAATCTACTAAGTAAAACTCTTTATTTAATAAGAAAAAGTTTATTAATCTAGTTTTTCCTGGAGTTTGACTTACCTTTGCTAATCCTCTTCTATTTGTTAATGAATTTATTATAGAAGACTTACCAACATTTGATCTACCAACAAAAGCAATCTCAGGTAAATTGTCATCAGGGTATTGCTCTCTCTTAACCGCTGATATTATAAATTCCGAACTTTTTATTTTCATTATTTTTCAACTCCAACCAATGCATTTTTTAATACATCATCAATTTTATCTGCAAGTATTATATTTAAACTATCCTTAACTATCTTAGGAAGTTTAATTACATCTTTTTCATTTTCTTTAGGAACTATAACTGTATCAATTCCAATTCTTCTTGCTGCTAAACATTTCTCTTTTAATCCACCAATAGCTAGAACTTTTCCAGTTAAAGTTATTTCTCCTGTCATAGCAACATTATGCTTAACTTTTTTACCAGTTAATGCTGATACTAAGGCAGTAGTCATAGTAACCCCAGCAGAAGGACCATCCTTAGGAACAGCTCCTTCAGGAGCATGTATGTGAATATCTTTCTTAGAATAAAATTCATCTTTTATTCCTAACTCTTTCATATGAGCTCTAACATAAGAGTATGCTGCTCTTGCAGATTCCTTCATTACATCTCCAAGTTGACCTGTAAGTTCTAGTCTTCCTTTACCATCCATGACCATTACTTCTACAGGTAGAGTATCTCCACCATAAGCTGTCCAAGCCATTCCTGTTACTACTCCAACTTTATCTTCTTTATCAATCTCTTCATAGCTAAATATCTTAGGTCCTAGATATTTTTCAACTAATTTTGTGGATATATTTAGCTTTTCCTTATTCTTTTCTATTATATCCCTTATTCCTTTTCTTATAACATTAGCTATCTGTCTTTGAAGATTTCTTACTCCTGACTCTCTTGTATAACTATCTATAATAAGCTTTAAAGCTGAATCAGATATGTTTATTTTTTTACTACTTACTCCATGTTCTTTTAAAGCCTTCGGTACTAAATATCTTTTAGCTATTCTAAATTTTTCTTCATAAGTATATCCTGATACCTCTATTAATTCCATTCTATCTAAAAGAGGTCTTGGAATTCCATCTAAAGAGTTTGCTGTTGTTATAAACATAACCTCTGATAAATCTACGTCTACTTCTAAATAGTGATCTCTAAAAGTTTTATTTTGTTCATTATCAAAAACTTCTAATAAAGCATCAGCTGGATTCCCTTTAAAATCCATTCCTAACTTATCAATTTCATCTAGTAAGAAAACTGGATTCATGCTTTTAGCTTCTTTTAATCCAGTAACTATTCTTCCTGGAATTGCCCCAACGTAAGTTCTTCTATGACCTCTTATATCAGCCTCATCTCTAACTCCACCTAAAGACATTCTTACAAAGTTTCTATTTAATGAAGTCGCAACACTTTTAGCTATAGAAGTTTTACCTACTCCTGGAGGACCAACTAGACAAAGGATAGGACCTCTTAATGAATTACTTATTTGTTTTACAGCTAAGTATTCAAGAATTCTGTCCTTTACGTCTTTTAATCCATAATGATCTTTGTCTAATACTTTCCTAGCTTCCTTTATATCTAAAGTATCCTTGGTGTATTCTCCCCAAGGCATGTCCAATAAATTTTCTAAATAAGTTCTTGTAACTCCTCCATCTTGTGAATATGGTGATGAAGCTTTAAGTTTTGAAATTTCATATTGAGCTTTTTCTTTAACTTGATTTGGTAACTTTTTCTCTTCTATTATTTTTTCAAAATCTATTATAGCCTTTTTATTTTCATCATCTTCCCCAAGTTCTTCTTGGATAACCTTTATTTGTTCTCTTAAATAGTATTCTCTTTGTCCTTTATCAAGTTTCTTCTTAACCTTAGTACCTATTCTTTTTTCTATCTTAGCTACTTCAATTTCTTGTTTCACATAGAATATTAATTTTTCCATTCTTTCCTTAAGGTTTAAAGTTTGAAGAATATCTTGTTTATCCTCTTGTTTTATAAGAACATATGAAGAAATTAAATCAGTAACCTTATTCAAGTCTTTTTCTTCTTCTAGATTATCAAATAAATCAACACCATTTATTCCACTACTTGCCGTAATATCTAAAAATTCAAAAAAGTCATCTTTTAACTTTCTTGATAAAGCTTCAATTTCATGGTCAACTTCATTATCAATATCTATTTTTTCTATTGATGCTTCAAGTAATTCCTCTTTATCAAAGAATTCATCCATCTTTGCTCTTTCAATACCTTCTACTAAAACTCTTATAGTATCCTTTGGCATTTTTACAATTTGTTTTATTTCACAGATTGTACCTATATTAAAGATGTCATCTTCACTTGGTTTGTCAATTTCTATATCCTTCTGAGCTGCTAAAAATATTTTTTGGTCTCCTGCCATAGCTTTTTCAACAGCTTCTATTGACTTTTCCCTACCAACGTCAAAGTATATAACCATATTAGGAAATACAGTTAAACCTCTTAGAGGAATTAAAGGAAGAATTAATTTATCTTCTTTCATAAATATCCCCTCCAAAAAAATTAATAACTATATATTATGTAAATATATAGCCTTTAACAAGTATACACATATTATAAGTTTTTTTCAACCTTAATTAATTGCATAAAAGAAAACTAACACTTTAAGTGTTAGCTTTCTTTAAAGATTCTGCATTCAAGGCACCAGCACCAAAAAATGCTGCATTATCCTTAATTGTCAAATTATCTTCTTTAACACTTTCTTCTTCAAAAAGTGCAAGTTTTAAAACCTCTTCAATTCCTTTAACTCCTACTATCTTTATTCCATCAATATCTCTTGTTACACTACTTAAATTTTCCTTGGGAACTATGACTAATTCTGCTCCTGCTCTCTTTGCTGCTAAGATTTTAGCATTTACTCCACCAATTGGTTTTACCTTACCCTTTATTGATATCTCGCCAGTCATAGCAACTCTGTTGCTCACAGGAATCCCCTTTATTGCACTATATATAGCCGTAGCTATACTTATTCCAGCCGATGGCCCATCAACTGGTATTCCTCCTGGAAAATTCACATGAATATCATATTCTTTTGAATTTAAATTAAATATATTATCTAAAACAGTTAATACATTTTGTACAGAACAATATGCAGTGCTCTTTCTCTTTATTTTTTTCTCTCCTCCACCTAATTCTTCATCATCTACTATTCCTGTAATTTTTATATTTCCAACATTATTTTTTGAAGCCTTGGCTGTAGCTTCTATCTCCATTAAAGCTCCATTATTGGCACCATATACAGCCAAACCATTCACATATCCAATCTCCGGCTTATCATTTATCATTCTTTCCATTCTCGGATTATATTGACCATTTTCAATAACCCAATAAATATCACTTTCTTTTATATAATCCCTATTTTCATTTATAGCAAGACCAGAACATAATTGAACTAAATTTATAACCTCTCTTCCATTAGTACAATATCTAGCTACTATATCCAATCCTTCATCACTTATTCTATATCCAACTTTTTTAGTTGCATTTAAGGCGATTTCTCTAATCTCTTCAACAGTTAATCCTCTAAAAAATATCTCTACACACCTTGATCTTATGGCTGGAACAATTTCTTCTGGACTTCTTGTAGTAGCTCCAATCAATCTAAAATCTGCTGGTAATCCATTATCAAATATTTCCTTTATATATCTAGGTGTATTCGGATCTTCTGAACTGTAATAAGCTGAATCTAAAAAAACCTTTCTATCTTCTAAAACCTTAAGAAGCTTATTTAATTCAATTGGATGTAATTCTCCTATTTCATCAATAAAAAGTATTCCTCCATGTGCCTTAGTTACCGCTCCTGGTTTTGGTTGAGGCACTCCTGCTATACCTAAAGAACCCGCCCCTTGATATATAGGATCATGTACAGATCCTATTAAAGGATCTGCTATTCCTCTCTCATCGAATCTTAGAGTTGTTGCATCAATTTCAACAAACTTAGAATCCTTGTTAAAAGGAGATGAAACCATTCTTTTTGCTTCCTCTAAAATTATTCTAGCAGCCGCTGTTTTACCTACTCCTGGAGGACCATATATTATTACATGCTGTGGATTTGGTCCACACAATGCAGCTTTAAGAGCTTTTATTCCTTTTTCTTGCCCTATTATTTCTTCTAATTTACTAGGTCTACTCTTTTCAGTTAAAGGCTCTGTTAACTTTATCATCCTTAGTTTATTTAACTTTTCCATTTCTTTTTCGTTTTCTTTTTCTAATACATTATTATTTTTCTTCTTATTGTTAACTGAATTACTCATATATACGAAAAATAAAACTGATATAAGCAATTGCAATAACATTATAAATGTGTAACTATTCATCTTTAATACCTCCCGTTCTTTAAGGTTAGTATTTACTTATTAATGTGATGATATTCCAAAAAATCCAAAAAAAAAGATGCATACTAGTACGCATCTTTTTTTACTAAGCAGTTTCTATATCTTTTCTACTTTTACTTTTCTTTTCAGTTCTTAAAGTTGGTCTAACTTCTCCTTCTGGAAGTTTCTCAACTTCAGGCTCTTTTCTATCTTTTATTGTTTCTTCTGTTATAGTAGCTTTCACTATACTTTCTTCTGATGGTATTTCAAACATTATATCCATCATAGTTTCTTCTACTATAGCTCTTAATCCTCTAGCACCGGTTTTTCTATTTATAGCTTCGTCAGCAATAGCTTTCAATGCCTCTTCTGTAAAGTCTAGCTTTACATTATCAAGCTCAAATAACTTCTTGTATTGTTTAACTAAAGCATTCTTTGGCTTAGTTAAAATACTTACTAGAGCTTCATTATCTAGAGCTTCTAAAGTTACTAGAACTGGTAATCTACCAACAAATTCTGGAATTAATCCGAATTTTAATAAATCTCCAGGCATTATATCCTTTAAAAGTTCTCCAACATTTTTTTCGCTTTTCCCTTTAACTTCAGCGCCAAATCCTATAGAACTCTTAGTGCCTCTTTTTTCTATTATTTTATCTATTCCATCAAAAGCTCCACCACAAATAAATAATATATTTGAAGTATTAATTTGTATAAACTCTTGATGAGGATGCTTTCTTCCACCCTGTGGTGGTACTGAAGCTGTTGTTCCTTCTAATATTTTTAGTAAGGCTTGTTGAACACCTTCTCCTGAAACATCTCTTGTAATAGATGGATTTTCTGATTTTCTAGCAATCTTATCTATCTCATCTATATATATTATACCTTTTTCAGCTCTCTCAACATCATAATCTGCATTTTGAATTAGCTTTAAAAGTATATTTTCAACGTCTTCACCAACATATCCTGCTTCTGTTAATGTTGTAGCATCAGCAATAGCAAATGGAACATTTAACATCTTAGCAAGAGTTTGTGCAAGTAATGTCTTACCTGAACCAGTAGGACCTAATAAAAGTATGTTACTTTTTTGTAGTTCAACGTCATCTTCTGCCTTATTAGCATTTATTCTCTTATAGTGATTATAAACTGCTACTGCTAAAGACTTTTTAGATCTCTCTTGGCCAACTACATATTGATCTAAATAGTCTTTAATTTCTTGTGGCTTTGGAAGATTACTTGCTTCTAATGGTGATGTTTGTGTATTTCCCTCAAATTCATCTTCTATAATTTCTGAACAAAGTTCTATACATTCATCACATATATATACACCAGGACCTGCGATTAATCTCTTAACCTGTTCCTGATTTTTACCACAAAAAGAACATCTTAATTGCTTTTTATCTTCGAATTTTCCCATCTCATCCACCTCAACTTTCAATAAGATTTAAGTTGTAGATTATTTTCTTTCTATAACTTTATCTATTAATCCATATTCTACAGCTTCTGATGCTTCCATGAAATAATCTCTCTCAACATCTACCTTTATTTTTTCAAGAGGTTGATTTGTATTTTCACTTAATACTTGATTTAATTTATCTTTTATCTTTAATATTCTCTTAGCATGAATATCTATATCAGTTGCTTGACCTTGGAATCCACCTAAAGGTTGGTGTATCATTATTTCAGCATTTGGTAATGCAAATCTTTTTCCTTTTGCACCTGAAGATAATAAGAATGCTCCCATGGAAGCAGCCATACCGATACAGATTGTAGATACATCAGGTTTTATATATTGCATAGTATCATAAATTGCCATACCTGAAGTTATAGAACCACCTGGCGAATTTATGTAAAGATGTATATCTTTATCTGGATCTTCACTTTCTAAGAATAATAATTGTGCAACAACAAGGTTAGCTGTTACATCATTAACCTCTCCACTTAACATTATTATTCTATCTTTTAATAATCTTGAGAATATATCGTAACTTCTTTCACCTTTGCTTGTTTGTTCAATTACCATAGGTACTAAATTGCTCATGAAATTCCCTCCTTTTAAAAACTCTAATTATAATATTGCCATATTTCTCACTAAAACATACATTATCATAATTATTATATAAAAAAAATAGTGATTTGTTAATTGTTTCTTTTTCAAATAAACTTTTAATTTTAAAATAATTGCCAAGAAATACTTCCTGGCAATTATCTGAAAGTTTGTTTATTTTATTATTTTAAAGATTCAAATAACATTTTTAAAGTTTTCTCTCTTTTAACATCTAACTCTAAAGCTTCTTTTTGAGCGTTTAATAAAAGCTCAACCATTTTTTCTGTTTCTGCTCCGTTTGAGTACATTTTAGCAACTTCTTCAGCTTTTGCTTTTAACTCTTCTTCAGTAGCTTCTATAGCTTCTGCTTTAGTTATAGCATTCATAACTAAGTCAGTTTTAACTTTTCTCTCAGCGTTCTCTTTCATGTAAGACTTCATTTTGTCTTCAGTACTTCCAGTGAACTCATAGTATTGCTCTAAGCTTAGTCCTTGTTGTCCTAATCTCATTTCTAAATCTCTTACCATGTTTTCAACTTCTCTGTTTATCATAGCTTCTGGAATTTCTACTGTTGCGTTATCAACTACAGCGTTTATAACTTTTTCTTCCATTTCTCTCTTAGCTCTTAATTCGTTAGCTTTTACAGCTTTTTCTTTTAAGTCAGCTTTTAATTCTTCTAAAGTATCGAACTCTGAAACTTCTTTAGCAAACTCATCATCTAAAGCTGGTAATTCTTTAACTTTTATTTCTTTTACAGTTACTTCGAATTTAGCTGGTTTTCCGTTTAAATCTTCTTTTCCATAAGATTCTGGGAATGTTACATTAACATCTTTGCTTTCTCCAGCTTTTAATCCAACTAATTGCTCTTCGAAGTTATCTATGAAACTTCCTGAACCTATTTCTAATGGATAATCTTTTCCTTCTCCACCTTCGAATGCTACATCATCGATGAATCCTTTGAAATCTATAACAGCGATATTTCCGTTTTCAACTGTTCCTTCTTCTTTAGTTTCAACTCTAGCATTTCTAGCTTGCATATCAGCTAATTGTTTTTCGATATCTTCGTCTTTAACTTCGTAAGATACTTCTTCAACTTCTAATCCTTTGTAGTCTCCTAAAGTAACTTCTGGATAAGTAGTAACTTTAGCTTTGTAAACTAAGTCTTTTCCTTCTCCAACTTCAACTACTTCGATTTGTGGATAATCAACTGGTCTTATGTCGTTTTCTTCTAAAGCAACTCCATAAGTTTTATCTATACAAGTGTTTATTGCATCATCAAATAAAACTTCTACTCCATAGAATTTTTTAACCATGTTCATTGGAACTTTTCCTTTTCTGAATCCTGGTATGTTAAACTTCTTTGAGTTTTTATTGTAAGACTTCTTTAATGCCTCAGCAAAGTCTTTAGCATCAACTTTAATTTCTAATTCTACAACATTTGTGTCTATTTTGTTCATTTTAGCTTCCATTGTATATTCCTCCTGTAAATAGCCTTTTAATTCATCTTTTTATGAATTAACCTAGGCAATTATAACATATAATTTCTTTTTTTATCAAATATTTCTTTAATTTTATTCTTACATTTATACATTTTACCATACTAGTAGATTTTTTTCTATAAAATATTTGACATCTTTTAATTCTTCATATCTTTTAAAATTCTCTCTATAAACTTCAATTACTAATGGTCCTTTATATCCTATATTGCTTAGTTTTTCAAATATAGGTTTGTAATCAACTATTCCCTTTCCTGGAAGTAAACAAATACTTTTTTCATCTCTATCATTTATATGAAAATTAACCAAATCATTTCCCATAATATCAAGATAATCAAGAGGACTTTTATTACTTTTATATGCTTGTTTTATATCACAAGTAAATTTAATATCATATTTTATATTGTTTTTTAAAAACTCTAAAAATTTCACCTCTGATGACATACACCAAGAAACATTTTCTTGAGATAAATATATATTGTTTTCTCTAGCTATATAAGCTAATTCATTATATATTTCTAAAACTTCTTTCTTATTAATAAGATCTAGTTCTCTTTTTCTCATACCATGAAAAGTATAAGATGAAGCTCCTAACTTATTGGTTGCTTTACATATATTTTTATATATGTCTAAGGCATCTTTTCTTCTTCTTTTATAATCATCAAATAAATAAGGCTCGTACATAGATGAAAAAAAATGTACTGATTTTATATTAAAATTATTTTTCTCTTTTTCTTCTATTAACTTGAATAAAAATTCATCACTATATTCATAGTAAGTATTTAAAAACAATTCTCCTGTATCGAAATCCAATCCTTTCATTATCTTAATAGATTTTTCTAATTCAAAATCTGGATAAAAACATGCTGAAGAAATTCCTATTTTCAAATCTATTCCTCACTCTCCTTCTTAATTTATAATATTATAACCTATAGTAAACATTTAAATAAACTTTTTAATTCTTATTTTAAATAATATCATTTGCTTATATGGAGATACTATGTTATGATAAGCTTTGTTTGATTGTGAGAATTTTTTAAAAATAAAATAAATTTAAAAACTAAAATACACGAAAAGAAAGAGGATAAAGAATGAACAATATAAAATTTGATGACTTAGGTCTTAAGGAAAGCTTACTTAAAGCTATAAAAGATATGGGATTTGAAGAACCATCTCAAATACAAGCTGAGAGTATTCCTGTAGCCCTAGAAGGACACGATATAATCGGTCAAGCTCAAACTGGTACTGGTAAAACAGCTGCTTTTGGATGCGCTATAATAAACAATGCTGATTTTTCTGGAAAAAAGAAAACTCCTAAAGCACTTATTTTAGCACCGACTAGAGAGCTTGCTATACAAGTTAATGAAGAACTTGTAAGACTTGGTAAGCACGAAAGACTTTCTGTTTTACCAATATACGGTGGTCAACCAATAGATAGACAGATTAGAGCTTTAAGAAATGGTGTTGATATAGTAGTTGGAACACCTGGTAGAGTATTAGACTTAATAAGAAGAAAGAGTTTACCTCTTAACGATATAGGATTCCTAGTATTAGATGAAGCTGATGAAATGCTAAACATGGGATTCATTGATGATTTAGAAGAGATTGTTAAATCATTAAGCACTGATAGACAAACACTTTTATTCTCTGCTACTATGCCTCCACAAATAAAAAAATTAGCTAAAAACTATATGAAAGAAGATACTAAGCACATCGCAATAAAGAAAAGTTCTTTAACAGTTTCAAAAATAGAACAATTTTATTTTGAAATAAAACATAGAGATAGATTCGAAACACTTTGTAGAGTTTTAGATTTTGATGAACCAAATGCTGCAATAATTTTCTGCAAAACTAAAAAAGGCGTTGATGAAGTTGTAGAAAAAATGCAAGCTAGAGGATATATGGTTGAAGGAATGCACGGAGATATGAGCCAAAACCATAGACTTCAAACTTTAAGAAAATTCAAAGAAGGAAGCTTAGACTTCTTAGTTGCTACTGATGTTGCGGCTAGAGGAATCGATGTTGAAAGTGTAACTCACGTTATAAACTACGATTTACCTCAAGATAATGAAAGTTATGTACATAGAATCGGAAGAACTGGTAGAGCTAACAGAGAAGGTGTTGCGTATTCTTTAGTTACTCCAAAAGAATATATGATGCTTAAGCAAATTCAAAAACATACTAAGAGTAAAATAGTAAGAAAAGCTGTTCCTACAGTTGATGAAATATTCCAAAACAAACATAATAACATAATAAACACTGTAAAATCTACAATAGAAGAAGCTTCAGAAGACTTCCAAAAGTTCATTCCAATAGCTACTCAATTAGATGAAGATTATAGCTTAGTAGATGTTGCAGCTGCACTTTTAAAAATAGTATTTGATAAGGAATCTTCATTTGAGTACACTTCAAATTCTATAGAAGCACCTGTAATGGATGAAACTAGATTATTTATGTCTGTTGGAAGAAGAGATGGTATAACTCCTAAATCTCTTGTAAACTTCTTAAAAGAGACTGCTAGAATAAGCCCTAAGCAAGTTGGAGATATAGATATAAAAGAAAACTTCTGTTTTGCCAACGTTGATGCTGATGCTGTAAACAACATTATGAAAAAATCAATGGGTAAAAAACTTAATAAAAGAACTGTTAACATAGAAGTTGCTAAAAAGAAAAAATAATAATAAAAAATACATACTCATATGAGTATGTATTTTTTTATTTATTCTTGCAGCATCCTCCCCCTTTTGAACATCCGCCACCATTTGAGCAACCGCCCCCTGAACAGCTTCCACTTGAACACCCACCACAAGTTCCATTATCTTTTTTAGGACATCCTCCTCTACTTCCACAACAACTTTTTTTGAATCCCAACTCTTCTAATTCTTCTGCACTAAGATATTTTAAAGGGAATTCATTTTCACCAAAGCTTTCATACTCCGGAGTATCCTTAATTTCATTTCTATCTATATTCAACAAAATTATCACCTCATTATTTTCTTTTTAAAATATAATATAAAATAATAATACTAAATTACTATTACTTAATAATATAGCACAAGAAACAATGTTTAACTACTTAAATAAAATTTTAATTTTTTATAATTTTTAGCATTTTTTCACTATTTATGATAAAATTTATTTACAAAAACATTTACATTACGAGGAGGTACATTATGAGCGTTCATATAGGTGCAAAAGAAGGTCAAATAGCCGAAACTATTTTATTACCAGGAGATCCCTTAAGAGCTAAGTTTATAGCTGAGACATTTTTAGAAAATCCAGTTTGCTATAACGAAGTTAGAGGCATGTTAGGATATACAGGAACATATAAAGGAAAAAGAATATCAGTTCAAGGTACTGGTATGGGAGTTCCTTCAATTTCTATTTATGTCAACGAACTTATAAGAGATTACGGAGTTAAAAATTTAATAAGAGTTGGTACTGCTGGCGGTATGCAAGAAGATGTAAAGGTTAGAGATTTAGTTTTAGCAATGTCATCTCATACTGATTCTGCAATAAACAAAGTTAGATTTAACGGTTTAGATTTCGCTCCAACAGCATCATTTAAACTTTTAAAAGCCGCTTATGATACTGCTGTGGAGAAAGGATATAGCCCTAAAGTTGGTAGTGTATTCACAGCTGATAGTTTCTATAATGATAACCCTGAGGCATGGAAACAATGGGCTAAATTTGGCACCTTAGCTGTTGAAATGGAAACTGCGGCTTTATATACTTTAGCTGCTAAGTATGGAGTTAATGCTTTAACAATACTTACTATAAGTGATCATTTAATAACAGCGGAGGAAACTACTGCTGAAGAACGTCAAACAACATTCACTAAAATGATGGAAGTTGCTCTTGATACTGCTATTACTCTATAAAAATGAAAAAAACAGATTGATAATTATCAATCTGTTTTTTCATTTTTATTGGTTATTATTATTTTCTTCTATTCCAGGTAAAGAGAAATCTTGAACGTCATAAACTAACCATTTTCCATTTTCATATTTCATCTTTGTGAAGAAATTCTTTTCTACATTATCACTCTTAACATCTATTCCTAGTATCTTCTTCTTTATTTTATAAGATACATTAACAACAATATTAGCCTCATATAACCCATGATTACGTTCTATAGAACTATTTTCCATCTTAATCTGTAAATCACTTATATCATAATCATTCTTTAAAAAGAAATATTTTTGACTTAATGTTGAGTATATATTTTCTTTAACATTAGCTGTAGCATCTTTTATATCATTTTTATCTTCTGAATTTAAAGATTGAAAAACACTATTATAGAATTCTTTAACAACTTTTTCTACATCATCTTTAATAACTGTATTCTTTAAGTCTAATTCTATTTTTATCTCTGGATGATCTTTTATATATACTTTCTCACTATCTATTTCTCCCCAAGGAGTATTGCACTTAATAGTTAAATAAGTTGAGCCATCCTTTGGAAAAGGCCCTACATCTTTAAAATCCCTAACCTTTATACCTGAATCTTCTCCATTTATATAAACATTACTATCATCAAAGCTACTTTTTACTGTAATTAAAGTTCCATTTAAAGGTATATCTACTTTATTATCATCCATAAAAATTATGCTTTTTTCTTCCACAAGGTTAGAATTATATGCTTTCTTTTCAACTTTAAGATTATAAATACCAGGAATTAAATTAGGAATTTTTAAACTTCCAGAACTATTTGTTGTTCCTATGAAATTATTGTTTAAATATACACTTGATTCTTGGAAATTTGATGATACAAGTAAATCTTTTTTTTCTATTACTATATACCACTTTTCACCCCAGAAACTTTTTCTAGATTCTAATTTTGTGGAATATATTTCTTCTCCATTCTCTAGAGAATGAATCAATTTATTTACTCTAGTTTTATCCTCTTTAAAAAAATCAATATAGGGAGTTAGTTCCTCTTTTGTTATTCCTGAATTCATATCCCCCTCTTCTATTAAATTCATTAAAGCTCTTTCATTCCCTTTATTCAAAGAATTAGCTAATTGTTCTATAACATCACTTCTTTTACTGCTAACATTACCATATAGAACTACTATAATTCCAATTAAGGATATAAGACATAAAATAATTATTTTAGGATCTTTTTCCCTTATAATCTTATTTTTTCCCTTCTTAAAAAAATCAGAAACTTTATGACCTACCTCTTTAATATTCTCCTTTAGTTTATCCATATATTAAGGCTTACTCCTCTAATAAATTTATAATCCATTTATTACATGCTGTACATTTATAAACTTGTATTCCAAAAGGATATAGCATTTCATCTTTAAATCTCTCATAATCGCTTCTTAACTCATTTAACGAATAAAATTCATCATCTTTAGTTAAAGCTCCTATAAGCTCGCATATATAGTTTTCCTTAGTTTTAAAGCAGCAGTCATTCTTATCTATACACTCTATCTTTTCTAATTTCAACTCATCTTGAAAATCTTGTATTATAGGTATTATATCTTGAAATTCATTTATATTATCTTGAAAATCCTTTTCTAAAAAATCCACTCCACTTATAGTAAATAATTTATCCATTTAACCACCTCTAATTTTCTAATTAACTTTAATAACTAAATTTATTATTACATAAATTAATTAATTTTACTAATTTATTTCAGTATAATAAATTTTACTTTAAATAAAGAAATTCTTCAACTAAAATGAAAAGATAATAACCTTCCTTTCTTTTGCTATAGTATTATTATATTAAAAATTCTGCTCAGTTATTTCTATTAAAATTATAATAGAAATAATAAAAAAGTATCTTACAAAACTTTATAAGATACCATTCATTTACTCTATTATTGATAAAAATTCTTCTTCACTTATAATCTTAATATCAAAATTTTCTTTTATTAGCTTTTCAGCTTTTTTTAATTTAATACTCTTTTCAGATTCTTTTAATTTCTCTAATTCTTTAATACCTGTAATTAAATAATTTGTTTTTTTACTAACGGAACTAGAAACAGATCCTCCACATCTTATTACATTGCCTATAGCTTCCTCTCTAGACATTGAGCTTAAAGGACCAGTAAAAACTACACTCTTGCATTTTAAAGAAGATTTTCCTTCTTTTTTATCTTCTTTAAATTTTAGATTACTCGAATACCTACATTCTCCCTTTTTCCCTGAAGGCTTATATCCCTTATCATAAACAGCTCCTATTCTAATTGCAAGCTTATCTGAAAGCTCTTCAACAGAGTTAATCTCCAAGTCTTTACATATGTTAATAAGTATATTAGCACAGGCTTTAGCATCCTCTCCTGCATGGTGATGAGAAAATTCAAAGCCTAAAGCTTCACTGACAGTTCCTAATTTATGATTTGGTAAATTTTTATAATAATTTTTTGCCATAACAACAGTACAAGCATATTCAAAGTCTGGATAAGATATATTATAAAAATCTAAAGTTTTTCTAAGTACACTAATATCAAAAGCTGCATTGTGGGCAATTACTAAATTGCCATCTATATAATCCTTTATTTCTTTCCAAATTTCATCAAAGGTCTTTTCTTTTTCTACATCCTCTGGTCTGATTCCATGTATCCATATATTCATAGGCTGAAATCTCATTTCACAAGGTTTTATCAAAAAATATTTTTCCTCTACAACCTCATTATTTTTAACAATAGTCAATCCAATAGAACAAGCACTATTTCTTTTCTCGTTAGCAGTTTCAAAGTCTATTGCAACAAAATCCATTTATGTCCGTCTTCCTTTCTATGTACAATAAATAATATTATATCATATTTTATTTTTATATTTTTAATTTTTTAAGTTTAATTTAAAATTAAAAGACCTTACTAAATAATTTTTTTATTATTCTAATTTTTCAATTATAATAATAAAAAATCATCAAATTTAGTAAGGTCTTATACTTGCTTTATTTTAGTTATAATAATTTATTGAATATGGCTTATTTTATAGCCTTTTTAATATTATTAAATAAATTTCTATTTTCTTTTATTTTCTCTTGATTTCCTAACACGCAAATATATTCTTCTTTCATTAAATCCTTAACCATAGGTGCAAAACTCTTGATTTTTTCAATATTTGCATTTATTATTTCTTCTCTTTCCTTTTGTAGCTCCTCATAGCTAAAGTTACTTAAATAATATGAAACTGCTATATCTCCTTTTATTCCATTGCTTAAAGGTTGATCATATTTCCTTATTGTACCTATAATATATTTTGTCATTTCTCTTTCATCAGCTTCAAAATTTTCTAAATAATTAGGTATATTATCATAAGCCTTTAATGTCTCTACAATATTAGGATCTCTATATGAAACTATATAAGCTCCACCATCTCTCCTAAAATTAGAAAATACTCCATAGGCTCCACCTTTAACTCTTACAGTATTCCATAAATAATCAAATCCTAAAATGCTTTCTAATAGTGATAAGGCACCTGAATATTTGTATTCATCAGCTTTATAATTACCACCTTTAGCTACATATTGTACATTTCCTTGAGTTAAAAGTCCTTCATTTTTATTTCCTAAATCGAACTTATAATCTACTTTATCAAATTTTTCATCTTTTATTTTATCTATTAAATACTTGACTTCTTCTTTAAAGTTTTCATACTCTTCTTCTTTGCCTGAATAGCTTATAAGCATATTTTCCTTATTAAATATTAACTCTCTTACCTTTTTTAATCTTTCTGATAAAATTGACTTTTTACTATCATCATCTATGCTAACTAAGAAATCATAGTAATCTAATCCACTTATTTTTTCATCATAAGCTCCTCTACTTGTGCAATATGATAAAACCTTTTTCATGGCTATTCTATGGCCACTATCAAAAATAGCACCTTCTAATCTAGCTCTCTTTTCTCTGATTAGTTGCATAACTCTATCCATATCATCTAAATCAGTGTGATTTAAAATCTCTTCAACTAATTCTATAGCTTTATTAGTCTTACTGCTTAATGCTTTATATGAAATTTCTAAATACGGTCTAAAGGCATTATTTTCTTTTAAGTTAGCAAAGGTTATAGCACCAAAACTTATTCCACCTGTATTTATATTTATTGCATTTGATAATTTAGAATAATCGTATTTTTCTGTTCCACATTTACCTAGTATGTCACATAGTAATCCAACATAAGGTATTAAGTCCTGGTGAACACTACTTGTATTAAAGAAGAAATTAACATAATCTATTTTATTAGTATGGAAGTCGTGATGTAATGTTTTAATTCCCTCTATCTCTTTTTCTTCCATAGGAATTTTTGTAGCATCTTTGTTTATATCCTCTAAAGATAACATAGGAATGCTCTCTAAATCTTCCTTTTTATCCGGTGTGCTTTGTCTTTCCTTTAACTTCTTACAGTTGTTTATTATTTCATCTAAAGTTTTTTCATCAAAACTATTTTTTATGTCTTCTAATTTTTTCTTTAATTCCTCTAATTTCTTTTCATTTATTCCTCTTTCAGGATGTAGTGAAACAAGTGAAGAATGCGTATTATTAAGCATGTATTCTTCAATTAATTTTTCAAAATAGTTGCTTGTTAAAGCAGTCTTTACTTTTTCAAGATCTTTCTCATATTTTAAATGAACGTATGGCTTTCCATCATAAAGCCAACTATCCATTACCTTTAAATAATAAATTAATCCACTTGGGTAAGAACCATAGTCTCCCTCTCTTAGTTCAAATTCTACTCTATTTATTGAAGCCTCTATAAGTTCTTTGTCTATACCATTTTCAACTAATTCCTTTAAAGTATCCATTACAACCTTTTTAAACTCTTCTTCCTTATTAAGATCTGCATTCTTAACTAAAACAGTAAATGCTGATTGTTTAGTTGAATTATCAAAATCGCCAGATACAGCTTTTCCTATACCAGCATCTATTAAAGCTTTCTTTAAAGGAGCCGCTGTACTTCTTGTTAAAAGATAAGCTAAAACATCAAATGCTAATCCCTTTTCACTATCTGTAGCATCTCCTATTACAAAGTTTAGACTATAATAACTCTTATGATTTAAATCTTCGCTTTCAGCTACTCCATAAGTAAAACTCTCTTCTTTCATTTCTTTAAAAGGTTTTTGTTTCTTTATTTCTGAATCTATATTTCTATATTCAAAGTCTTTTAAATACTCATTATTTATAAATTCTAATTCATTTTCTGTATCTCCGTTACCATATAAGAAAATATAGGAATTGGATGGATGATAGTATTTTTCATGAAAAGCTAAAAACTCTTCATAAGTTAAGTTAGGTATTTCATCAGGATCTCCACCTGAAGATAATGCATAACAAGTATCTGGATATATTGTTGCAGGAATTTTTCTGTATAATAAAGAATCTGGAGATGAATACGCTCCCTTCATCTCATTATAAACAACACCATTATATTTTAATTCATCCTTCTTATTTTCTATATAATAATGCCATCCTTCTTGCATAAATATTTCTTTATGCTTATATATATTGGGATATAATACTGCATCTAAATATACATCCATAAGATTCATAAAATCTTTTTCGTTTCTTGATGCTACTGGATATATTGTTTTATCTGGATATGTCATAGCATTTAAGAATGTATTTAATGATCCTTTTAAAAGCTCTACAAAAGGTTCTTTAGTATTGAACTTTCTAGATCCACATAAAACTGAATGCTCTAAAATATGAGGAACTCCAGTACTATTTTCTGGAGGAGTTCTAAATCCTATTGCAAAGCATTTATTATCATCTTCACTTAATATTTTTATAAGCTTAGCCTTAGTTTTTTCATGTTCAAATGTTAATCCGACTCCACCTATTTCTTCTAAGTTTTCTATGTTTAAAAGTTTAAATCCACTATAAATATTATTCTCTTTAAAATTCATTTTTCACACTCCTATGGAAAGCAATTTTATTAATATGTTTATTTTAATAATTGTACCATAATTACCCTTTATTAAAAAGTTTACTAATATTAATAAGTATTTATTCTTTAAAATCAATATATGCAGATATAATACTACTTAGAAAAAACTAATTTTTAAAGGTTTTTTATATAAAACGCTCTCATTATAATACTTTTAAAATTCATCTTAATTTATTTATTTCCAATGTACATGTAATTTATTTAAATTTATAAAAAAAGAAATGACATAGAATTACTATGCCATTTCTTTTAAGTTTAAATTATTATTCTTTAATATTATCTCATCTTTTTAAGAAAATAAAATACTAAAAATTATATTTACACTCAATATTAATTATTATAATATTCCAAATTGTCTAGCTATTACATAAAGAATTATTATTCCTCCACAAAAAAAGCTATACTTTGCATTTTTTTTATTTTTTGCCATAACTTCCTCAAAGACACCTCTAGCTATAAGTAAAACTCCGGCTACAACTCCAATCCATTGATTAGTTACAAACCAACTTGGATTAAGGTATGTATAAAAATACCCTATTACAAGGGGAAAGATAAAACATCCAAAAATACTTCTTATAAATGGAACTTTTCCTTTAATTAATTTCATCCTATGTAATTCTCCTTTACTTTCATATTACATATTAATTTTATCAACATTCTTTTAAATTTAAAAGCATATATACTTTATTAAACTAATATTTTGATTTTAATTATTATTTTTTCTTATTATTTATCATATACATTATTGAATTATGTATTAACTAGGAGGATATTAATGCTAAAAAAACGCAAAGTACTTTTATTAACATCTATAATATTAATAGTCATATTAAGCTTATCTATATATGTGTCTTTAAATAAGAAAAATAATTCTGATTTCACTGAAGCAATAAATTTATTAAAGGAACCAGATAAAAAAGAAGATGAGGAATTAAAAACTAAATTTGAAGTTGTTATTCAAGATTTATTTAAAAATAGAAATATAGCAATACTAAATAATGATTTAGAAGAATTAAAGAAATTTTATGATTTACAAAAAAAACCTAGTCTTTGGGCTTATGAAAGTGAAAGTAAAAAAGTCGAATATTTAAATAACTGGTCTCAAAAACAAGGAGTTGTATTTAATGATATAAGATCAAAGATTCAAGTAAATAAAGCTAAGGAAAGAGAAAAAGATTTATATGGAATAATATGTGTAGTATCCACAGAATTTACATATTATTACTTAAACGATCCACTTAAGACTAATACCTTCAGATTAGGTACCTACCATTACTTAAACTTAAAAGCTGAAGGAGATAAATATATTATAACTAAGGAATGGTACACAGATCCTTTTGCTGATTCTCTAGATTTAAATAATATAAAATCAGATGAAATAAAATCTTATATTTTAAATAGCACAAGACCAGATTATACTCCTGATGAGAGAACCCAGAAAGCAATTGACTATGCTCATGAATACTGTGGTGCCGCTGCAGATGATGAACTTGGATTTAACTATAATAAAAAATATACTGATTTCAATCCTCAAGGAGGCGATTGTGCTAACTTTGCCTCTCAAATACTACATGAAGGAGGAAGCTTTAAGAAAAACTCAACATGGAATTATTCAGAAGGTGAAGGAACCAAAGCATGGGTAAATGCTCAAGCTTTTAAAAATTATATGGTACACAGTGGACGTGCTTCTTATATCGCTAAGGGAAAATATTCTGAAGTATATAAAGAAGCCTATAATTTACGACCTGGTGACTTTGTAGCCTATGAGAAGAATGGACGAATAACTCACATATCAACAGTTACAGGATTAGATAGCAAAGGATATCCTTTAGTTACTTGTCACAATACTGATAGGCTTCTTGTTCCTTTTGATTTAGGATGGAGCAATGACAACATACGCTTTCATCTAATAGATGTACATTACTAATAATAATTATTTAATATAGCCATCTATTCTAATTAAATAAATACTTATTTTAAAAAGATTCTTTAATATAAAAATTCACCATGCTTAATTATTTTCTTAGGCATAGTGAATTTTTTATAATCTTTTTTATATTTTTTCTAAAATTTCAAGCTAATTTATAAGCGAAATTTTTTAAGCTAATTTATATTATAAATTAACTCTATATTTTTCTAAGGATTTAACTATTAAATCTGCTATTTTTTGCTGATATAATTTATCTCCTAAAAGCCTATCGTCTTCCCAATTGCTCATAAAACCCATTTCTAATATTATTACTGGTCTTTGAGACCAGTTAAAACCAGTCATATCTTTTCTTTCAAAAACTCCATTAACTTTTATTCCATTTTCTTTTAAGGTTTCACATAAAACCTCTCCATATCTTTTACTTTCTCCATATATACTTGCAAGTTGTTTCGTTTCAGAGGAAGGTATTAAAATTGAAGCACCCCTTTTACCTGAGTTATTTGAGCCATCACAATGTATCTTTATTGAAATATCCGCCATTGATTTATTTGCTATATCAGCTCTCTCTCTGTTACTTAAGGAAACCTCATTTTTCTCTCTAGTCATAACTACATTATATCCTTCTTTATTTAAAAGCTCCTTTAATATCATAGCAACTTCTAAATTTACTTCATATTCTCTGTTTTTTGTTCCCACTCCTGCAGTACCTGATGATACTCTTGGCTTTTTGTTACTAGACCACGGAGCTATTGGCTCAAGCTTACTATCTCCTTTTTCTTGATGTCCTGCATCAATACATATTGTAACTTCACTCTTCTCTTTTGCCTTAATTTCCTTTTCTCCTATTCCACCCATAATAAAACTTGCTAAAATAAAAACTACACATAAAAATATACTTTTCTTCTTCATAAAAAAAATCCTTTCTAAAATTAAATAATAGATAGTATTCCTCTAATTTATTAAAAATATTATTCTCTTAGTTTTACATATAAATTTTTCATGTTATAATTTTAAAGTCTTAAATTATGTCTAATAAAGAATTTAATATAAATTAAAGGAGATACATATGAGAAAAGTTAATTTTAAAGGTAGTGTAATGTTAAATCCTACTCCAGTAGTTCTTGTTACTTCTAAAAATGAAGAAGATAAAGTAAATGCTTTTACTGTAGGTTGGGTAAGTACAGTTTGCACTAAACCTCCAATGATAGCTATGGGTATAAGACCGGAAAGATTATCCTATGAATACATTAAAAAGAGCGGAGAATGTGTAATAAACCTACCTTCTAGGGATATGGTTAAATTTGTTGATTTTTGTGGCGTTAAATCTGGAAGGAAAGTCGATAAAATAAAGCACTTTGGATATGCTCTTAGTAAAGGTGAAGCAATAGATACTCCATCTATTGAAAAAGCACCAGTAGCTTTAGAGTGTAAGGTTAAATCCATAACTCCACTAGGTACACATGACATGTTCCTATTTGAAGTTGTTAACGTAAAAGTTGATGAAAGCCTTATAGATGAAAAAGGAACTATTCATTTTAGCAAAGCTAATCTAATGGCTTATAGTCACGGTGAGTATTTTGGCCTTAACTCAAAACCTTTAGGCTCTTTTGGATATTCAATTAAAAAAAAGAAAAAAGGTTCAAGATAAAATTTAATTAAATAAAAAAAATGATGCATCGTTTGATACATCATTTTTTATTTTGTATATTTATCACAAACTTCTAGTAAAAGACCTTCTGTTTCAAGATCAACCTTAATTTCATCTGTTCTAATATCTTCTAAAATCTTTTCACATTCCCTTATAATCTCTTCATCTACTTCTCCAACTTCCCAAAGATTATAAACTTCCTTTGCCCACTCATTTATTTTATGCATAATACCCTCCAAAGAATACTTAATAATAAACTTAATATGATTATATTCGCTACTTCCCTACTTATGCATAAAAAAATAAAGCTGTGAATAATTCACAGCTTTAAATTTCTTCCTTAGCAGATGTTAAAAATTGAACTTCTTCTAAAACAGAACTTGCTCTACTTTCATCAACCATTACAACTAAATAATCCCCACCCTGTATTTCAACAGATCCTTTAGGTATTATTTCATTATTTCCTCTTTTTATTGCAACTAAAAGAGCTGATTCTGGCCACTTAACATCTTTTATTTCTTTTCCAGCAGCATCACTACCAAGTTCTACTCCAATCTCTAATAAAGTTTTATTATTAGCTGACTCTTCTACATCTGATCCAGCTTTTTCTATCCATTTTTCTAATAAAGATTCGTAAATTGGTTCGCTCTTTAATAAATCTGATGTTACATATGATATTATAACAACTACTGATAAAGCTAACATATGTTCAAAAGAACCTGTCATCTCAGTAATAAGTATTATCCCTGTAATAGGAGCCTTTACTATTGAAGCAAAGTTACCTGCCATAGCTAATATTATAAAATCTATTATATATTGATTTGGAACTCCAAATACATTACAACTTATTATTCCAACTATATTACCTATTACTGCACCTAAAAGTAATAATGGGAAGAATATACCCCCTGGTGTTCCAGCTCCAAAACTTATAATTGTTAATAAGAATTTCACTAAAAGTACAGCTAAAAGAATTTTAATTGTAAAGTTCTTAGTTGCTAAATCCATTATAAGTTCATGTCCACCACCTAATATTATAGGTGCAAAAATACCTAATATACCTGTTAGTAAGAAAGGAATCATAACTTTAATCTCTACAGGAACCTTTTTAAACTTTCCATACATACTTTGTACTTTCAAAATTCCATTTGAGAATATTGCACCACCAACTCCTAAAACTACACCTAATATTATTAATACCCAATAATAATTTAAAGGTAATACAGGAACATTGGCCATTCCTAAACTAGGATTCATTCCTAAAAATTGTTTTGAAACAAAATCAGATACTAATGATGCTGCCATTGCAGAAATTAAAACTAGAGGTGAAAAACTCTTATGGACCTCTTCTAAAGCAAATATAACTCCTGATAAAGGTGCATTAAACGCTGCCGCTAGTCCTGCTGAAGCACCTGATGTTATTAGATATTTCTTCTCTATATTTATTCTCTTTAGGCTATTACTAAATCCTTCACCAATTGCAGCACCCATTTGTACTGATGGGCCCTCTCTACCTAAAGATAATCCAGCTCCTAGAGATATTACTCCACCTAAGAACTTATAAACTAAAATCTTTAGCCAATTCATTTTAAGTTTACCTATTAATTCTCCTTCAACTTGAGGAATACCACTTCCTGAAATCATTGGCTCTATTCTAACCATAAATCCAACTATTGCTCCTAAAATAGCTAAAATAACTAAAACTATAATCATATTAGTACCGCTTAATGCAGCCCAGGCATAAA
Source organism: Clostridium sp. LIBA-8841 (assembly GCF_057782475.1). Lineage (NCBI taxonomy): Bacteria > Bacillati > Bacillota > Clostridia > Eubacteriales > Clostridiaceae > Clostridium > Clostridium sp. LIBA-8841. The sequence goes on from NZ_CM173488.1 coordinate 2,369,919, forward strand.
GCTTTTTAAAAAGTGGAAATAAGTAATTGACAATAATTCTATTTAATACTAAAACTAAAGAACATAAAAGCCCTATAGCAGCACCTTCTAGAACCAATTTAAATCTTAAATCCTTTCTGTGTGACAGTACTCTCTTCGTACTCTCATTACTCAAAAGTTCCCCCTCCTTACACTTAACATTTTATTAACATATACATTATACGCTTATGTTTTTTTATATTCAAATTTAATTAAACTTCAATTTCAAATTATTTTTTCAAAAAACATCTCTGTAAACATTACCTTCTTCTAATAACAATAAGTTTTACATAATTTTATCTTTAAATACAAAACCTTAATAATTAAAAATATGTAATTTATTAATGATTTTATACATAGTATTAAAATATGAAGATTATATGAAAGGATGTGCATCTATGAGTCTCTTTACCTTTAAAAAAGGGCTTCATTTACCTTATAATAAAGAGTTTACTAAAGATAATCCTATAGAAATTTTTGAGCCTAAAGAAGAATTACTATTTCCACTTTCTCAACATATAGGTGCTCCCTGTGAACCTATAGTAAATGTAGGAGATAGGGTTTTAGCAAATCAAAAAATAGCTGATTCTTCTTCCTTTGTTTCTGCTCCAATTCATTCTAGTGTATCAGGAACTGTAAAAGAAATTAAGGATACTTGTGCATTTAATGGTTCAAAAGTTAAAACAATAATAATAAAGAATGATTTTAAATATGAAAATTTTCGAAATGAAAATATTAAATACTCTAATACACTTTCTTTAAAGGATGTTATTTCGCTAGTAAAGGATAATGGTATTGTTGGTCTTGGTGGAGCTACATTTCCTTGTCACGTAAAGCTTAATGTTCCTGAGGATAAGGAAGTTAATCATATCATTATAAACGCGGCTGAATGTGAGCCATACTTAACCTGTGATCATAGAGTTATGCTTGAATATACAGATGAAATAATTGGTGGCTTAAATATTCTTCTAGAACTTTTCCCTAAGTCTATAATCTACATAGGTATAGAAGACAACAAACAAAATGCCATAGATAAATTTATTAGTACTTTAGGAATCAACGAGAGAATAAAAGTAATACCATTAAAAACAAAGTATCCTCAAGGATCTGAAAAACATTTAATTTATGCTATAACCAAACTTCAAGTTCCTTCTGGAAAACTTCCTTTAGATATAGGATGCCTTGTTCATAATGTATCTACTATTTATCAGCTATATATTAGTTTAGTAAAAGGATATCCTCTTACAAAAAGAATAATTACAGTTACTGGAGATGCTATAAAAACGCCTAAAAATATTAAAGTAAAACTAGGAACTCCAATAAAAGATGTAATTGAATTTTGTGGTGGCTTTATAAATAAGCCTTCAAAAATAATCTTAGGTGGTCCTATGATGGGTTTTGCTATAAATTCTTTAGAATTACCTATAACTAAAGGAACTTCTGGTATTCTTTGCTTATCTAAAGTAGATAATTCGCCTAAAACTCATTGTATAAGATGTGGAAAATGCTTAAATTCATGTCCAATGAATTTATTCCCACAAAAATTAAATGATTTTGCTATCCAAAATAAACTTGAAGATTTTAAATCATTTAATGGAATGGATTGTATAGAATGTGGTTGTTGTACATTTTCTTGTCCTGCCAAAATTTCTATAGTCAATAACGTTAGAGAAGCAAAGAAATCAATTAGAAATAATTCTAAAAAGTAAAGAGGTGGAAAGAATGATTGATACAAAACAAGAGTCTATGGAATCACTCTTAATAAATGATGAGGATCTTTTAGTTAATTCATCTCCTCATATAAAGTCAACTATCTCTACACAAAGCATAATGAAAGACGTTTTAATAGCTTTAATTCCTACCTCCCTAGTTGGAGCTTTAGTTTTTGGATTAAGGGCTATATTTGTTATTGCAACCTGTGCCCTCTCCGCTGTAATTGCTGAATACGCATTTCAAAAGCTCACAAAAAAGGAGATTACCATAAGGGATTTAAGTGCAGTTGTTACAGGTGTTTTACTAGCATTAAATCTTCCTGTTAACACACCACTTTGGGTAGCATGTATAGGTTCTATTGTGGCAATAGTACTAGTAAAGCAAATTTTTGGCGGTATAGGATGTAATTTTATGAATCCAGCCTTAGTAGCTAGAGCTTTTATCCTAGCTGCATGGCCTGAAACCATTAGTATTTTCACTTTAGATGGTGTTACTACAGCCACACCTTTAGCTTTATTAAAAAGTGGACAAGGAAATCTTCCTTCCTTAAGTAATGCCTTCTTAGGCAACATAGCAGGATGTATAGGAGAAGTTTCTGCTCTTGCTATATTAATTGGTGCTATCTATTTAATGTATAGAAAAATAATAACTTGGCATATACCTGTTGTCTATATTGGTACAGTTTTAATATTAACAACTGTTATAGGTAGAAATGGTTTCTTAAGTGGAAATGGTCTTTATGAGATTTTCACAGGAGGTTTATTTCTAGGAGCCTTCTTTATGGCAACAGATTATGTAACCTCTCCAATGACAAAAAAAGGACAAATTTTATTCGCCTTTGGATGTGGACTTATAACTACATTAATAAGAATATTTGGTGGTTATCCAGAAGGAGTGTCTTATTCTATTCTACTTATGAATTTACTTGTACCAGTCATAGATTACTACATTAAACCTAAAGGTTTTGGTCATTAAAAATAATTTTTTTCAAAAAATTTAGTATATAACTTCTTATATATGATAATAATATTAGCTGTAGAGTTATTTAATCTATACAGCTGTTCCTATATAAATCTTCTCTACTTTAGAGCTTCAATTTAAGGCTGTATTCTAAAATGTACGCGTTATTATTTTAGGGTCTTAAATTTCTCTAAACTCATTTCGTTATAGCTAAGTCTGCTATAACCTCTTATTCATTAAGATAGCTCAGAAAGTATTCTAGAATTCTTTCTGAGCTATTACGTTTTTAATATATAATTTTATCAGTTATATATTAAACTCTCTCTTTATCTATTTAAACTTTTAACTTCAAACTCTTCAAATCTATATTTTTGTCCTGTAGGATTTTCTTTTCCCTTTGGAACCTCTTCTAAAAACATATCATAAGGTCTTACGAATTGACCACAATCTCCGTATAGTGCTCTATATAAAACCAGTTTTTCGCTGCTCTCAGAATGAGTAACTATTCCTTCTACTAAATAAAGATCTCCTTTAAAGTGTCTAAATATTTTCCCTATGCTTTTTTCTATATTTCTCTCCATATAAATCCTCCTAAAAATAAAAGAATCAAGTTAAACTTGATTCTTCTATTTTATATTTAATTAATTTAAAATACAATATACTAATGAGTTTATTAAAAATAATACTTTAAAATATTATTTTTAGAATAAAATTATTCAAAGATGAATGTTTCCATTTCATCAATAGCCTTATTTACTAAAGCCTCTACATCAAGCTTTCTTTCAGCTATTCTCATGTCCTTAACTCTAGGTTTAGTCCTTGGATGTTTTGGTACAAAGATTGTACAACAGTCTTCGTACGGAAGTATTGATGTTTCATAAGTATCTATTTCTCTAGCTATATCCATTATATCCTCTTTATCCATAGCTATTAATGGTCTAAATACTGGTCTATCTGCTACATCATTGCTTACCATAAGCCCTTCCATAGTTTGAGAAGCTACCTGTCCTATACTCTCACCAGTTGTAACTGATTGTATATTTTTTCTTTCAGAAAGTTCACAAGCAACTCTCATCATAAATCTTCTCATTATTATTGTTAATTCATCTTCTCTACACTTTTCTATTATATCCATTTGTATTTCTGTAAATGGAACAACATAAAGTGTTATTTTTTCTGTATATCTACCTACTATCTTAGCTAATTCTTTAACCTTATCCTTAGCTCTTTCTGATGTATATGGATGAGAATGATAATAAACGCAGTGTGTTTCAACACCTCTTCTAGCCATTAAATAAGCAGCTACTGGAGAATCTATTCCTCCTGATAGCATGACCATAGTGCTTCCATTCATTCCATATGGTAGCCCTCCTACAGCTTTTATTTTATCTTTATCAGTAAATACATAAGCATTTCCTCTTATCTCAACATAAAGCTTACATTCTGGATTATGTATATCTACCTCTATTTGATCCTTAAGCTCTGAAAGAATATATCCACCAACCGCTCTTGAAACCTCCATAGAGTTCATTTCAAACTTTTTGTTAGCTCTGTTAGTTTCAACCTTAAAGCTTTTAGCTCCACTTTCTTTAATTTTTTTTAATCCTTCTTCCTTTATGGCATCAAAAGTTGCTTCTACTTGAGTAACTAAACAAAGTTCCTTAACTCCAAATACCTTTTTAACTCTTTCAATAACTCCATCTAAATCTTCTGATTTTATGAACCATCTATTTTGATCTGTTATTATTTCATGATCTATATCTTTTAATTTCTTTCTTATATTATCTTTTAATTTTCTTTCAAACTTATTTTTATTAAGTCCCTTTAAAAATATTTCTGAAGCATATTTTACTAAAATCAATTTATTCATATTTTTATTCTCCTTAAAAATTTCAAAGATTTTTCTAAAGAATTTATGGTATAATCCACTTCTTCTAAGGTATTGTATTTAGAAAAACTAAATCTTATAGCTCCTTGTATGCATCTTGGTTCTAACCCCATAGTATTTAATACATAACTTCCTTTCGCTACTGCTGATTTTGAAGAACAAGCTGAACCTGTTGAAACAAAAATGTTATCTTCCTCTAACATGTGAAGTAATACCTCTGACCTAATCCCTAAAAATGAAACATTTAAAATATATGGACTATACTCTTCACTATTTGGAGCATTTATTATAACATTTTCTATTTTTGAAAGTTTCTCTATAAAATACTCTTTAAGTTTCTTTACATGATTATAAGAATCCTCTAAAGAATCATAAGCTATGTTCATTGCTTTAACCATACCCATATACCCTGGAATATTTTCTGTTCCAGCTCTTAAACCACCTTGTTGACCGCCTCCAGTTATTAAGGACTTTAGGTTTAATCCTTTTCTCATATACATGAATCCTACTCCCTTAGGTCCATGAAACTTATGAGCCGATACAGAATAGAAGTCTATATTACATTCTTTAACATCAATTTTAAATTTTCCAAAGCCTTGTACCCCATCTACATGAAACTTAGCTCTTTTACTTTTTTCCTTGATTAATTTACCTATTTCTTTAATCTTTTGAATGCTTCCAATTTCATTGTTTACATGCATTATTGAGATTAAAACAGTATTTTTGTTTATAGCTTCTTCTAATTCTTTTAAATTTATAAATCCTTTATTATCTACTTTTAAATAAGTTACACTTACACCTTGTTTTTCTAATTCTCTATATGTATTTAAAACACTTGAATGTTCAAAGGCTGTAGTTATAATATGATTATTTTCTCCTACAAGACCTTTTATAACCATATTATTACCTTCACTTCCTCCTGAAGTGAATATTATTTCTTCTTTAGAACAATTTAATCTTCTTGCTATAGATTCTTGAATTTCCTCTATCTTTCTTTGTGATTTTACACCTAACTTATGTAAAGATGATGGATTTCCCCAAAATTCATCCATAGCATAATAAATTTCTTCTCTAACTTCCTTTAAAGGCTTAGTAGTAGCACTGTTATCAAAATAAACTTGCATATTCAACCTCCCTTATAGTTATATAATTTTCTATTAAATCATTATATATACACATTTTCTGATTATATAATAATTATTAAACCACAATAATAATTATTATCAAAAACATTTTCTACCAAATTAAAAAAGTTTAAAAAAAATTCCTAACTTAGCTAATACTAAGTTAGGAATCTCTCTACTCCATAGCAACAAATTCTACTTTTTCAACTCCATGTACTAATTCTATTTCACTTAACATTTCTTTTATATCACATTTCATAGTAGATATATCTATTGTAAAACTTACATGAGCTAATCCATGTATAGGTAATCCTTGATCAATTGTAAGTATATTACCCCCAACATCTGATAGTATATTTAAAACAGATGATAAAACTCCTTTTTCATGAGTAACCACCATATTAAATATAACTTTTCTTCCTTGAAGCGTTTCTGCAAACTCAAATATATAATCCTTATACTTATAATATACACTTCTACTAATTCCAGCTTGCTTTGTAGCTTCTGTTATTTCTTTAACTTTTCCTTCTTTTAAAAGTCTTTTAGCATTTATTACCTTCTCAAAAACCTCTGGTAATACTCTTTTATCTATAACTAATAAATTTCCTTCCATTGGAACTATTCACCTCTTTTATCTTTATATAAATACCCAAAACTTAAGTAAATAATAGCCCTCTTTTATTCGCCACTTATTAAAATACCACCTCTAATTAATATTTTCAATAAGAAACATCGCTTATTATTAATTAAATTTATAAATATTTTAATTAATAACCCTAATTATTTATTAAAGCAACCCTATTATTTTAATTTATTTCCTTTATTAGATAAAATATACGTTTACAACTTATCCTTCCATCTACTAAATTATACTTTTAATTTAAATATATCTATATAAAAAGTATATCACCCTACATTTTAAAACACAACTGTTCTCTTATAAAAGACAACTTAAATTAATAAAGAGGATATACCTTAAAGATACACCCTCTTACACTTCTTGATTAAAGTACTATTTCAAATGTTTTTATTTGTTTCTTTGAAATAATTCCATTAATAGCATTTTCTTTTACTTCTAGTTTTTCTATAATTTCCTCATTTAAGTTAACTTCGTTTATTTCCTTAACATCTCTATTAACTTTTATTTGGAAGTTTTCTTCTTTATCAGAAATATTAAATATTCTTACTATTATAGAATCTCTATCTTCAGCTTTCTTAAATGCTGATAAAACTATATTTTCTCCTGTAATTGAAACTAAAGAGTCCTCTACTTTGAAATCTCCTTGAAGAGCTAACATTGGAGTATTTAAGTTGTATGCTTCTTCGTAAGCTCTTTCTCCAGTGTAATCTCCTTCATGAGCTATTACTGAATATTCGGCAATATTATTTCCTAAGCATTGTGCTTCAGGTGTTGGGAATACTCCCCAATCTCCTAACTCTCCAACAGATCTTAATATTGTTATAGCAATAGTATTTTCTCCATCTCTTAATACTTCATATTCAGGTAATCCCATATTAGCAACCATAAGACCAACTTTTCCATCATTTACATCAACAAAGTTAGTTTGTTTTTGACAGTTAGAAGGATTTTGCCATCCTTCCCATGGAGTTGTTTCTCTTTCTATAACATCAAAATGTCCTTCTGCAAAGTGAGTGCTTGCTTCTATTCCTGTTGGGAATAATGCTCTTACTCTATGATCTTTTGCAGTATTTTCTATTTCAACCTTAACATCTACTCTTCTAGAAACTTCGCTAAGAACTATTGTAGAAACTAACTTAATTTCTGTCATTTCTTCTACTCTTCTACTTTCTTTCTTAACAGCTTCTACTGGAACTTCTAAAGTATTTTTAACTTCAATAACTTTTTCTACTTCATTATCTTTTAATACTTTAATCTCAGCCTTATTTCCTAAAGTATTTACTACTAAATCCTTCTCTGGAGCTCTAAAGATGTATTCATCTCCTATATCTCCACAATCTTCAAAGGCATTTAAATTCCTATACTCTTTATTTGTTCCTTTATGAAGTAAATCAAATGTACCATTTTCATTGAATTTTAGTGAGAAGAATTTATTTTCAAAAGTTAAATCTTGAGAAACTTCCTTTTCTTCTATAACTTCACATGTAACTATCTTAAATGATTTTAATCCTAAAGCTTTTATATTATTAGCTAAGAACTTAACTTTAAATCTATTTACATACTCTGGTTGTCTAAATCTATTGTTTGGAAGAGTATATTTAAATGTTTCACCTAAAGCTTCAACTACTGATGGAACCTCTTCTCCATTCTCTGTAACAACCTTAAAGTTTTCTATTCCTGATTCTTTATTTACATCAACTGTAGCTTCTACTACTTCACTTCTATCCCATCCTAATGTATTGAATACAACGATGCTTTCTCTGTCAGTAGTAGTTCCATTTACTAGATTTAGCATATGCTCAGTACTTCTATCTATCATTTCTTCTGATATTTGCATACTAGCTTTAAATCTTGTTACCATATCTTGATGAACCTCATCAATACTACATCCACAAATTGAATCATGAGGATGGTTTTGAATTAAGTATTTCCATGATTGAAGTATGAAATCACTTTCGTATTTCTTTCCTTCTAATGAAGCCATAACTCCTAAAGGTTCAACATATCTTTCTAAAAGAACTTGAGACTTATTGTTCATTTGCTTTAAATAAAGTCTTGCTGAAGCTGTGTTACATAAAGTCCACCAACCATCTGTATATTGGCCATTTAACTCTCCAGTAACTTCTTTTAAGTCCTTAACTTCGTCTTTAACATCAGCTATATAATCAACTAAGTTACTATGAACTAATTCAAAATCAACATCTTCTTTTACATTATCTATTATGTCACCAACATTTGTTTGAACTGGTTGGTGGTCACATCCGTTCATTAATAATATTTGATTTGTTGTAGCATACATATCTGCCTTGTTAACTCTGTCATTTAAGAATTCAACAGCTTCTTTCTTATCTGCTGGAATTTCATTACCATTACTATACCAGTTAGCCATAAGTATTCCTAAAACTTCTGATCCATCTGGTGATTTCCATAATACTTCTGAATGGTACTCATTCTCTCCAGCTTCTTCAACCTTTTGGTTATCAAATGCTATTGGAGTTATTCCTCTACCAAAAACTGCATTATCTATTCCAAATCCTCTTAATATTTGAGGTGCTTGAGATATGTTACCAAATGAGTCTGGGAAATATCCTATTTTTACTGGATCTCCAAATCTCTTTGCAAATCTCATTCCTAAAAGCATATTTCTTACATTTGCTTCTGCACTTATTAAATATTCATCTTGAAGAACATACCAAGGACCTACATGAAGTCTTCCTTCTTCTATAAGCTTCTTTAATCTATCAAACATATATGGCTTTACTTCTAAATAATCATCTAAAGCTATAGTTTGTCCATCTAAATGGAAATATTTAAAATGCTCATTATTTTCTAATGTATCTATTAATGAATCCATAAAATCTACTAATTTAACTCTATGTTTTTGAAATGGTATGTACCACTCTCTGTCCCAATGACTATGTGAAACTACGTGTACTTTTTTCATGTCTAACCTCTCCTTATCTAAAGTTCATTAACCTATACCTAGATTATATACGTTTACAGATTGTTTCTTCAATTTTCATTCTTATATGTTTAGTGGACTTTTTATAGATTGTTTAATTTTAGCTAATTGGTTTTTTATCAAAGTTGTATATAAAAAATTAAGCCATGTTTTAAACTGATATTGATTTTAGATATTCCCTAAGACCTATCTTACGGTTATATCTAAAAATTAACACTCAACTAAAACATAGCTAAAATTTAAAGTCAGTAATCATTAAAACTACCGACTTTTAATGATTTATTGCTCTAATCTTATTATATTTTTATATCACTTTTTATAACTGAATAAACGCATATATTAATATATTCATCTCTATTCTTATTATAATAATGTTCTCTTAATATTCCATCTCTATGAAATCCAAGCTTTTCTGATAGTTTAATTGATGAAATATTATTACTATCAATCATAGCTACAATTCTATTCATACTTAAATTTTCAAATGCAAAGTTTTCTATAGCTTTAATACACTCAGAAGCAACCCCTTGCCTCCAAAACTTCTTTGCTACAGTATACCCAATCTCAGTATTATTAGAATAAAAATCCATATTATAAAAACCTATATCTCCAATGAACTCTTTACTTTCCTTATTGACTATAGCCCACCTTATGCCTTTTTTCTCATTATACATTACTTTAACTTTTTTTAGATAAAAATCCACTTGTTTTTCTGGATTAGAAACTTCTGTTCCAGAATATTTCATAACATCTTCATCTGAAAATAAATTAATGAAATTCTCCTTATACTTTTCTTCTATCTCTTTAAGTATAAATCGTTTAGTTTCAAAAATTGGAAACTCTAAGAAAAATTTTTCTATTTTATTTTCTAAAAGTTGATTTTTAATACTCATATTATCCACCTTATTATACCATTAATAAATATTTATAACTTATACTCTATATTAAGTTACAAATAGCTCTTATATATTTAGGCGTTGTTCCACAACATCCTCCTATTATATTTACACCTTTTTCAATAGCCTTTTTAGACAAATCTTTAAATTCTTCTGGAGTCTGTTCATATATAAGTTCATCCCCTATTTTTTTAGGTATTCCTAAATTAGCTTTTATCATAATAGGAAGAGAAGTATTTTCTTTTAAAATATCTAACGCCTTTAATACTTCCTCATACTCTGTACAATTTATTCCTAAGGCACTTACTTCACAAGACTCCAAAATTGAAATCATCTCTTTTATAAACTTAGGAATATCCTTTTTCCCAGCTAAAGTAAAAGAACATATAACTGGTTTATCTGTTAGTTCCTTTGCTTTTTTAATTGCAAATTCTGCTTCTTCTATACTTCCTAAAGTTTCAAAAACAACAATATCAAATTTATTATTTGACGAGTTAATTATTCTTTCTGTATTTTCTTCTACAACACATTTAAAATTTTCATTAGTTTCTTCTATATAATATGAAAGAGGCCCTATATCTAAAGCAACTATTCCATTCTTCTCACACACTTTTTTAGCAATATTAACACCTGCTTCTACAACCTCTTCTAAATCATAATTATTCTTTTTTGCATTTATAACATTGCACATAAATGTATTTGAAAGTATTAAGTTAGCTCCAGCGTCTCTATACTCTCTATGAATTTTTTCTATTAATTCAGGCCTTTTAATATTTAAAAGTTCTGAAGGAGTCTCTTTTAAATTTACTCCTAACTCCATAATCCTAGTTCCCATAGCGCCATCAGCTACTATGAACTCATTTTTCAAATCTAATTTTTTCATCTTAATGTATTCTCCAATCAAATTTACTTCTTTTTTATTTAATGTTTATTTTTAAATAAAACCATATTTTAAACTAGCTAAAATTAACACTTACCTAAAACATAGCTTTAAATTTTAAATATTTGCTTAGCTATTTCTACAGCTCTATTAGCGTCTTTAGCATAAAAATCTGCTCCTATTTCTTTAGCATATTCCTTTGTTAAAACAGCTCCTCCAACAAATATTTTAGTTTTCAAGTCTTTTTCTTTAACTCTTTTTATTGTCTCTTCCATACTCTTTAAAGTTGTTGTCATTAAAGCACTGAGACCTAATAATTTAACATCTTTTTCAATGCACACCTTTAAAATTTCTTCTGGTTCTACATTTTTTCCTAAATCAATAATATCATAACCATAGTTTTCTAGAATAACTTTAACTATATTTTTACCAATATCATGTATATCTCCTTTTACTGTAGCTAATACTATGCACCCCTTATTTTTATCCTCTTTAGAGAAATCAACACTTGATTTTATAACCTCAAAGGATTCTTTAACCGTTTCAGCTGATGCTATTAATTGTGGCAAGAATATCTCTTCTTTCTCAAATTTTTCTCCAACCCTATCTAGTGCAGGTATTAATTCCTTATTAACAATTTCCATGCCTTTAAAACTTTTAAGAAGTTCTTCTGTTTTTCTTCTTGCTTCTCCTCTTAATCCTTTTATGACTATTTCTTTTAAGGTTAAAATATTTCCTCCCTTTTCTCTTAGATTTTCTTCCTTAATATTATTTTTCTTAGAATAATAACTTACATACTTATTAGCCCCTTTATCATATCCATAAAGAAGTTCAAATCCTCTTACAACTTTCATTATTCCCTCTTTGTTAGGATTGACTATAGGAAAATCTAGTCCTTCATTAAGAGCCATTCCTAAAAATACTTCATTTATATTTTCCCTTTCTGGCAATCCAAAGGAAACATTTGAAACTCCTAAAGTAGTCTTAACTCCAAGCTCCTTCTTTATTTTTCTAATAGTCCTTAATGTTTCTCTAACCTCCATCTGGTTTGTTGCTGCTGTTAATATAAGAGGATCTAAAATTATATTCTCTTTACTAATTCCATACTCTGAAGCTTTCTCTATTATTTTTTTCCCTATTTTTATTTTTTCTTCACAGGTTTTTGGTATTCCCTTATTACTTAAGGTCAACCCAATAACCATAGCCCCATATTTTCTAACTATTGGAAGTATTCTATCTAAAGTCTCTTCATCTCCATTTACTGAATTTAAAATACATTTACCATTATAATATCTTAGTGCCTTTTCTATTACCTCTGGATTAGAAGAGTCTATTTGAAGAGGAACATCTAAAACACTTTGAAGATCCTTTACGATTTTAACCATCATGCTTTCTTCATCAATATCTGGAATTCCTACATTAACATCTAAAATATTTGCTCCAGCTTCAACCTGTTCAATCCCCTGTTTCACAATATAATCTATATCATTATTTTTTAAAGCCTCTTTAAATCTTTTTTTCCCAGTAGGATTTATTCTCTCTCCAATTACAGAAACTCCTCTTCCACTTATAGTAAGTGAAGGCGTACATACACCTGTTAGACTAACTTTATCTCTTTTTATACTTTCTTTCTTTTTTAATCTTTTCGATAATTCCTCTATATATTCAGGAGTTGTCCCACAACATCCACCAATATAATTAACACCTAGAGAAACAAATTTTTCTCCATATTCACCGAATTCATATTTATCAACTTCATAACTTGTCCTATCTCCATCTATACTAGGCATTCCTGCATTAGCCTGTACTATTACATCCTTGTTAGTTGATTTTACTATTCTTTTTATTATTGATTCCATTTCTCTAGGTCCTAAAGAACAATTAACACCTAAAGCATCAACTCCTAATCCTTCTAATGTCATAGCCATACTCTCTGGAATACATCCTGTAAAAGTTCTCTCATTTTTTTCAAAACTCATAGTACAAAATACAGGCAAGTTAGAATTTTCTTTTGCTGCTAAAATAGCTGCCTTAGCTTCATATAAATCACTCATTGTCTCTATAAGTATAATATCTGCTCCATTTTTTACTCCAACTATAACCTGTTCCTTAAATATATCATAAGCTTCATCAAAACTTAGAGTTCCCATAGGCTCTAAAAGTTCTCCTATAGGACCTATATCTAAGGCTATTTTCACTTCATTTCCCTCTCTAGCTCTCTTTGCTATTTCTAAAGCTTTTGTTATAATTTCTTCTACTTTAAAATCTGTATTTCTTAATTTTTTTCTATTTGCTCCAAAAGTATTAGTAGTTATAAAGTTTGCTCCTGCCTCTATATATCTTTTATGAACTTCATATATAATATCTTCATTATATATATTAAAAACTTCTGGATTCTCCCCAAGCTTCAATCCTAACTTTTGAAGCATAGTCCCCATAGCCCCATCAAAAATCTTAATCATAACATCTCTTACCGCCTTTCCTATAATTGCACTTTGTATAAAAACTACATTGATCACAACTTCTTATGGAAGCTTGATTATTTCTACATTTACTTATTCCTATTATTGCTGTAACTGATTTTCTAGGTATTAAAATATTACTCTCTGTTAAATTTAAACCTATTGCTTTTTGCCCATCTATTAACTCTAAAAAATCCTTTTGAAATTCTATTGAAAAATCTCCATACCCTGGACTAAATCTTTCTCTTATAAACTCATTTTTACTTTCAACCTTTTCCTTTATAGCCTCTTCAATTTCATCACAGACTTCCTCTATGGCAGCAGTAGCACAGGCATCTAATACGAGAGCTTTTAACAAATCTATCTTCTCATACTTATTTATAGCCCTTTCTATCTCATATCCTAAGGTAACTCCTAGTAAAATCACCTTATAGCACCCTTTTAAATGTCTCTTTATAGATACTCCCTTTAAAATTTTTTCAGTTCCTAATATTTTTAAATTATCTTTATACTCTTCTAAACCATATTCTCTATAGGTTACTCTATAATCAGCTATTTCCTTGCATTCTTCGATGCATTTATCTATAAGTTCAAAATCTTCTTCATTTCCTTTTACACCTAAATATCTAAGCACTTCTTTTTTATCTATATTAGTAATTTTCATATTTATATAATTCTTTCTCCTTTTAAGATATTTTTTCCTTTCTATTTACTGAATTAATAATATTTTTAGTTCCACTTACTATATTCTTTGCTACATATGAATTATTCATTGTATATAAATGCACACCTCTTACCCCGCTAGAGATTAAATCTATTATTTGCTCATTTGCATATGCTATTCCAGCATCTCTTAAAGCTTCCTTATCATGCTCATACTTATTTACTATTTTCATAAATTTTTTAGGGAATGTTGCCCTACAAAGAGATAATATCCTCTCTATTTGTTTTTTATTAACTACAGGCATTATTCCAGCCTGAATTGGTACATCTATTCCTTTCTTTTCACAGGATTCTAGAAAATCAAAAAATATATCATTATCAAAAAATAATTGAGATATTAAGTGATTAGCTCCAGCATCTACTTTTCTTTTTAAAAATTCTAAATCCTTATCTTTGTTAATGGCTTCTGGATGAATTTCTGGATAACAAGCTCCTGCAATATTTATATCTTTATATTTTCCAATATGTTTTATTAAATCTATGGAAGAATTATATTCCGATATAATATTTTCTCTTTTATCTCCTCTTAAAGCTAATACATTCTCTACTCCTTTACTTTTTAATATGCTCAAAGTTTTCTCTATATCTTTTTTTTCTGCTCCTATACAAGTTAAATGTGCTAAAGTTTCTAAATTGTATTTATTTTTTATTATTGATGATAATTCTATTGTTCTATTACTTACAAAATTTCCACCTGCTCCATAAGTCACACTTATAAAATCTGGTTTTAATTCCTGTATCTCTTCTAAAGTTCTGTATATATTTTCTATTGGAGTACTTTCCTTTGGAGGAAAAACCTCAAATGAAAACACAAATTCTTTTTTATCAAATAATTCTTTAATATTCATAAAATCCCTCCTAAAAATAAAAAAGCCTAAAGGAAATAATCCTTTAGGCATAAAATCTCTAATTTTCTCAACTTCAAAACTTATCTTTCAGTAAACCTGCAGGATTTAGCACCGTTATAGAATAAAATTTATTTATACTATAGGTTGCTGGGCTTCACAGGGCCAGTCCCTCCACCTCTCTTGATAAGAATAATATTCTGTTTTGGTAAATTATAGTATATAAAAATAAAATAGTAAATATATAAGTTTTTTTTATTATTATAATTTGTAAAACACACTACATATTTGATATTTTTTTAAAACTGTTATAATATTACTTAGTACTAGTAATATTAAAGGGGCGAAATATATGTTTAGATCTATATATTGGTATGGAAAAGGATATGCCTGGACATTAATAAAATCCTTATCTGATATAAAAAAAATAAATAAAATGGAAGAGGAAGGTAAGCTTGAAGAAAGAGATGAATATATCTATCAATGTAGTAGAAGGATAGCTCATACTTTTCTTAAAGATGCCGGAATAAAAGTTAACGTTGAAGGCTTAGAAAATATTCCTGAAGGACCTGTTCTTTTTGTTGGTAACCATCAAAGTAATATGGACATTCCTGTTGTCATGTATTCTATTGATAGACCAAAAGGATTCATAGCAAAAAAAGAACTTGAAAAAATGCCTATACTAAAAGATTGGATACTACTTTCAAAAGCTATATTTATTGATAGAGATCATCCTAAAAAAGCCATGGCTGGTATTTTACAAGGAATTAAGCAATTAAAAGAAGGATATTCAATGGTTGTTTTTCCTGAAGGAACAAGAAGTCATTGTAGTAAACTAGGAGAATTTAAAGCAGGTAGTTTTAAATTAGCTACTAAATCAAAAGTTCCTATAGTGCCTTTTACAATTGATGGAACATATAAAATAATGGAAGGAAATCATTATTTTATAAAACCTGGTGAAGTAAATCTTTATATTCACCCACCAGTTTATACTGATAAACTTACTAAGGAAGAAATTGCAGAGCTTCCTGAAAAAGTTGAAAATATCGTTAGAAGCAAACTTCCTAATGAAGGAAGATAAAAAAATCCATGAGTAAAATTTACTCATGGATTTTTTTATTTATATCAATTTAAAACAGTTCCTTCTAATTCAACACTCTTCTTATTAAGAGCTTTTTCTTTAAAGAATTCTTCTGTTTCTTCTATAACTACTTTTCTTAATCCAATAATACCTATAAGGTTTGGAATTGCCATTAATCCATTAACAATATCAGCTATTATAAATATCAATGTTAATGGTAAGAATGATCCTGCAGCAACAAGAAGTATATATAATATTCTATATGGTTTTATTGCTTTTATTCCAAATAAATACTCAACACATCTTTCCCCGTAATAATTCCATCCTAATATTGTTGTGAAAGCAAAGAATATAAGTCCTATATTAACTATATATGTTCCTATATTACTAATAGGAAGACCCATTTCAAAAGCTTGCGTTGTAAGGGCGGCACCTTCTAAATTTCCTGTATAAGCACCTGTAAGAATTATAACTATACCTGTCATTGTACAAATAAGAATTGTATCAAAAAATGTACCAGTCATAGAAATAAGTCCTTGCTTAACTGGTGACTTAGTCCTAGCTGCAGCCGCTGCTATTGGAGCACTTCCAAGGCCAGCTTCATTCGAGAAAACTCCTCTTGCTATCCCACTTTTCATAACAGTTATTATACTAATTCCCACAGCTCCACCTAAGGCAGCTCTAGGATTAAAAGCACTCTCTATAATTATTACTACGGCATTTGGAACCTTATCTAAATTAAAAGCTATAACAATTAAAACTCCTAATATATAAAGACCTGCCATTAAAGGAACAACCTTTTCTGATACGCTAGATATTCTCTTTATTCCACCTAAAGTTACTAAAGTAACTAATAAAGTTACTATTCCTGCTGTAATTACAGTTGGAACATTAAATGTAATACTTGCAGCATCAGTTATTGATTTAACTTGTCCAAAGGTTCCTATTCCTAATAAAGCTACACCGATTCCAAAGAAAGCAAAAATATTTGCTAGCCAATTTAGCCCAAGACCATTTTTTATATAATACATTGGTCCTCCAGCCATTTGACCATTTTCATCTACCACTCTGTACTTTATAGCAAGTACACCTTCTGCATATTTAGTTGCCATTCCAAAGAAAGCAGCTACCCACATCCAAAATAAGGCTCCTGGTCCTCCAGCTTTTATAGCCGTTGCAACTCCTACTATGTTTCCTGTTCCTATTGTAGCCGAAAGTGCTGTACATAAGGCTCCAAAACTTGAAACATCTCCTTCTGCATCATCACAAGAAGATTCATCATCCTTCTTAAATACATACTTTAAAGCCATTGGTAATTTTAAAATTTGTAATAATTTTAATCTTATAGTCAGGTAAATTCCTGTTCCTACAAGTAGTACAAGAAGTGGGACTCCCCATACTAAGTTGTCGATTTGATTTAATAAGTTTTCCATAAAAAAAATCCTCCTTAAATTTAAATTTGCGGAGGAGAATAAGGATACTTAAAAAACTTAAGTAACTAACCTTATCCTCTGTCCTTTTACCTGAGAGTTTCAGTCAAAATAATTTGACCTTGCTCCTTCGGTGCTCTTTTACAAGAGTCTCTCCAGAGGCTCGTCCAGTAACGGTCCTAATACCTGAAAGATTTCCCTCTTCGGTGGATATATAAAATATCACTCTCCCATTACCTTCATCCGAACATATTGAATTTTAATTTATTATAGTCATTATATAGTTATTTAATACAAAAATCAAATACTATTTTTCCAAAATATTTAATTTTTCGTATTTTTTATTAGTTATACTATTTGTCTTTTCAATAAAATCATTTATTGAATTTAAGATTTTTCTCTTTTCCTCTAAACTTTTTTCCCCTCTACCAACTCTATCGCAATATGTTAATAAAGCTATGTCATGTAAATCTGAATTTAAAACCATATCTTTCGGCTTTACAAATGGAAGATTTTTATCTACATAAAGATATGACATGTGATATCTTATTAGATTACTTACATCTATTATAAACTTTTCATCCTCTACTACACTTCTTAGAATATTTTTGGTAATCTCTGCCCCTACTCTATCATGATCATAAGCAGTCCATCTTCCTTTTCTCATCTTAGTAGTATCTTTTTTCCCTATATCATGAAGCAAAGCTGCCCACATAAACTCTCTTTTATTATTAGCAAATTCTTTTAACCTGGCTGCTTCATCCAAAACCTGCAAAGTATGATTCCATACATTACCTTCTGGATGATGTTTCTTTTCCTGCTGAACTTTCTCTAAATCCTTTATTATTTCTAAAAAAGAGTTTTTTAATTCTCCTTCTTCATTCAAAGAAATTAAAAATTTTGATGGAACTTTATCCTCTAAAATATGTTTTTCTAAAATTTCAAATAATTCTCTATCATTCATAATGAACTCCTAAACTTTATATTATAATTTTATTTATTAAATTAACATTAAGTAAAACTTAATGTTTCAACCTAAGATTAATTATATTTTACCACTAATTTTTAAATTCAATTCCTATAATTAATTGTCAGAAAATTACTACTTTATGTTTTCAAATCCAGCAAATGAGCCATTCTGCCTTTTATGGTACTTATATATTTGCACAAATTTTCCTTTTTATATTGAATTACTTAAAAAGATAATGTTAAAATATCACTGTCGGTATTCTAATCTTAGAAGCTGAACTATTTTTACGGTTAAAAATTCAAGAACCGAATTATATCCCAAAGGGAATAAGAACGGAGGAGAGTCAATGAGCGCAGTTTATCAAACTAGACAAAAGACAAGAAAACTAGTAATTATTGGTATGCTATCTGGTATATCAATTTTCCTAGGACTAACAGGATTAGGTTTTATAAAGATTCCACCTGTTAACGCTACTATTATGCATATTCCTGTTATAATAGGTGCTATTATTGAAGGACCAATTGTAGGAGGATTAATAGGACTAGTGTTTGGATTATTTTCTATGTACCAAGCCTTTACGGCACCAATGCCAACTAGTTTTATGTTTTGGAACCCTATTATAGCTTTAGTTCCTAGAATTCTTATAGGTGTAGTAAGTTACTACGTATATGCATCTATGATTAAGGGAGCTAAAAAGAATTTAAAAGCTACAACCTTTATAAGTTCTCTTGTTTTAGGACTACTTTTATTTGTGAGCTTATCAGCTTTAACAGAATCTTTACTAATATCAGCTATAATAGGAGCTTTATTCTTTGCAATTAGTATGCTTATTATGCTTAAATTTAAGCATAAAAATAAAGAGGAAGCCTTATCTATAGGTACAGCTTCAGTAATCGGAACCCTAGTAAATACTGTTGGTGTACTTGGTTTAACATATGTTTTCTATTTAGAAAGATATGCTTCTGCTTTAGGAATATCTGAGCATGCTGCTAAATTAACTTTAGCAGGAATAGGTATAACAAATGGAATACCTGAGGCTTTTATATCTGCCTTAATATCCATACCTGTTATACTTGGAGTTAGAAAAATATTAAAATAATTTTATAAATATGTTTTAGCGTATAGCTTAATAAAGTTATACGCTAAAACTTTATTCAATTGCTGGTAAAGGTTTAATAATGTGAGGTGTATATTATATGTTTGAAATAAAAATTACTGATATTGAGGGATTTAAGTTAGGACATGCACAGAATTTTGAAGGTGCTACTGGATGTACAGTTTTAACCTGTGAAGAAGGAGCTTCTGGTGGTGTTGATGTACGTGGTGGTGCTCCAGGTACTAGAGAAACAGATCTTTTAAATCCAATGGAAATGGTTGATAAAATTCATGCTGTTGTATTATCTGGTGGTTCTGCCTTTGGATTAGATGCTTGTTCTGGAGTCATGGAATACTTAGAAAATAAAAATGTTGGCTTTGATGTAGGTGTAGCTAAAGTTCCTATAGTATGTGGTGCTGTTTTGTTTGATCTAGTATGTGGAAGTTCTAAAATAAGACCTAATAAAGAAATGGGATTAGAAGCTTGCATTAATGCTGAGAACTATGATGATTCTAAAAATGGTAATATAGGTTGTGGTACTGGTGCCACCGTAGGTAAGGCCATAAATCCAAAACTTGCAATGAAAGGTGGTTTTGGAAGCTATGCCGTGCAAGTTGGTGACTTAAAAGTTGGTGCTATTGTTGGAGTTAATAGTCTTGGAGATATTGTTGATCCAAATAATAATAATAAAATCATTGCAGGTGGATTAAGTGAAGATATGAAATCCTTCATTAACACAGAGGAAAGTTTAATAGGCAACTATGCAAATCCTAAAAATGCTTTTAAAGGTAATACCACTATAGGTGCCATAGTCACTAATGGAAAGTTTACTAAAGCTCAAGCTAATAAAATTGCTTCTATGGCTCAAAATGGTTTTGGAAGAACCATAAGACCAGCTCATACTATGTTTGATGGAGATACAATTTTCACACTTTCTTCAAATAAGGTAGATGCTGATATAAATGTTGTTGGTCTTTTAGCTGCTCAAGTTATGGAAAGAGCTATTATTAAGGCAGTAAAAGAGGCAGATACTTGTCATGGCTTCCTAGCTTATAAGGATTTAAAATTTGATGTATAATATTTTTAACTCAAGCAGATAATATTTCTGTTTGAGTTTTTTATTTGATTTATTATAATATTTAAATCACCAGATAGGCTATTAAAATAATTTTATCATTTTATTCCAAAACATGTCTTTTAATCCTCCAATGGATATAAGTTTATAGTTTATTAACTCCATTTCTGCACATCATAATATCGAAAGGAAAAGAAAACTTATCCTTTCAAAAAAAATCTCATTTAACTTAAAAGGAGGAATTCAAAATGGCACAATTAGTTCCAGAAGCAAAAAACGGATTAGCAAAATTTAAGAATGAGGTAGCAAATGAAATGGGAGTACCATTCTCAGATTACAATGGTGACCTAAGCTCAAAACAATGCGGAAGCGTTGGTGGAGAAATGGTTAAAAGAATGGTTCAACAATACGAACAATCAATGAAATAATAAAAAAGAGTAGAAGGTAAGAACTTTCTTACCTTCTACTCTTTTCTTTAAGAAACCTTTTTAAGCATAAAGTTTCTCCAGTTTCCATCCTCTATTAAAATGCTATTACTTTCAAACTCTTCTTTATCATTCATTGCATAATAATAAACATAACATTTCTCTGGTGATTTTTTCCCTACAATTTCAACATCCATTTCAACTCTATTATATTCATTATTATTATTATCAATTCCAAAGTAGCCTTCCATAAGATCCATAGAATTTATAACATCTTCATAATCATGAATAGTCATTACTTCTCCATATACAAAGCCATCCCCTTCTAATAAAGCAGGATATCCTTTTTTAGGCATATGATATAAAGTTCCTCTTACTCTTCCTAATTCACTCTTTATAACTTTTCCTTTTAAGTATTTATCATAGTTAAAAAATCCTGTTCTTAAGCTTCCATAAACAAAGATTTTTCTTTTTATCCTAGGTTCTAACATTAGCAAACAGCGCCTCCTATAGTTTTAATATCATTATCATTTAAAACAATAGCTTTTATACTAAGCTCTAATCCTTTTGCTATATCATCAATTGACATAGATGGAGTATTTGGTTTACTTACAACTTGAGCTGGTATATATGGTACATGTATAAATCCTGCTCTTATATTTTTATATTTCTTATTAACCAAATATAAAACGCCGTACATTACATGGTTACAAACAAAAGTTCCTGCTGTGTTAGAAACTGATGCTGGTATACCATTATCCACCATCTCTTTAACCATTGCCTTTATAGGTAAATTACTAAAGTATGCACTTTCTCCATCTTCATATATAGGAATATCTATTGGCTGATTTCCCTCATTATCTTTTATTCTAGCATCATCCATATTTATAGCTACTCTTTCTGGAGTTATGCCAAATCTTCCTCCTGCTTGTCCTATTGATATAACTACATCTGGATTAATCTCGTTTATCTTTTCTTCAATTTTTTCGAGAGATTTTCTAAAAACTGTAGGTATTTCTAATTTAATAACCTCAGCTCCTTCTATATTTTCTGGTATCATCTTAACAGCCTCTAAAGCTGGATTTATACTTTCTCCTCCAAAAGGATCAAATCCTGTAATTAATACTTTCATTCTCATACACTCCTTCTTCTCAATACATAGTTAATTAAAATGCTAAGAAATACATTAATGCTATATGTATCACTAACAAAATTATAGCAAATAAACTTTGACATTTCATAACCACATTCTTGTCTTTTGTCTCTAATAAAGCCGCTGGCATTACATTGAAATTCGCCGCCATTGGTGTTAATAATGTTCCACAGTAACCTGCTGTTAAGGCTAAAGCCCCTGCTATAGCAACATTAGCACCTTGAGCAAATACAAATGGTAATCCTATTCCCACAGTTATAACTGAGAAGGCTGCGAAGGCATTTCCCATTATCATAGTAAATACAGCCATTCCTACACAGTAAGCTGTTACACCAGCTAGTATGTGTCCTTCAGGAATAAAATTAGATATTCCTGATGATATAACATCTCCAACTCCTGCCGCAGTAAATACTGTTCCTAAGGCTGCTAAAAGTTGAGGTAATATACTTGTAGATCCAACTGACTGAACCATTCTATTACTATCTTCTACTAAATGCTTAGGCTTAGCTTTTAATACTACAAATGTTGTTATTACAGCTGCCACGGAAGCTATACCTATAGCGACTGTTCCTGATAAACTTGTAAATTGTGCAATCACTAAAGAACCTATTGCTATTACAATCGAAGGTAAAAAAATCTTATTTTTTAATTTTTTAGCCTGCAGTTCTGCAAAATCTACATTAGGCAGCTTTAAGTTTCCTATATTAACTTGTTTACTTGCAGTTAATACACCTATAACTAAAAGTAAAGCTCCTATTACTACAGGTGGAATGGCTCCTCCAGCTATAAAAATAATTGATAGTATTGTCCAAAAGACTGCCGTTCCTATTCTAGTTTTATGTTCTTTATCTCTTAATGTATCAATTGCCGTATTTAACATTAAAAGACCTACAATTATATAAAAGATTTCAAGTAATACATTAGAAATCACTTCCATATTCATTAGCTTTCACCTCTACTTTACTTCTTCTTTGTTCTTTGATAAGTTTTTACTTAACTTTTTATCCAATAACCTATTTTGTAATACTCCTAGTATTAAAGCTATTATAGCTATTGGCACTGAAGCCTTTGCTATTTCTAAAGTACTAACTCCATATCCTAATTCCTGTAATGTTCCAGCTATTAAAAGAACTCCTGAACTTGCTAAGAATACGTTTTGGCCAAAGAAGTTTCCATAGTTATCCATAGCCGCTGCTGTTCCCTTTATTAAGTCTTCGCTCTTATCGTCTAGCTTTCCATATTTGCTTACAGCTGCTCCTTGAGCCATTGGATTTATAAGAGGTCTTATAAACTGTGCTTGTCCACTTAATCTTAAAGAAACCGCTGTTCCAACTTCTCTTATGAATAAATAACAACTTAAAAGTTTTCCAGTTGACATATTTTTCATATTTTTTATTAAAGTTATAGCTCTTTCTTTTAAACCAAATCTCTCACACATACCGATTACAGGTAAGGTCAAAATAAATAAAGTCATATGTCTTTGACTTACAAAAGTTGAACCTAATTTTTCTAATATTTCATATACACTCATGTCTGCTACTAATCCAGTAGCTAAACCAGCAACTAACACAACAGCTATAGTATCAAATTTTAGTGCAAATCCTATTATTACGATTAATATTCCTATTAGTTCCAATATTATCTCCCCTTTTCAATTTATCATCTTAATACCATTAAAATTTTTATTTCGTTATTTTAAAATTATTATAACCATAAATTTATCAATTTTCTACAGTTTTTTATGAATATTTTTAAAATTATCTATATTTTTATTATCATTTTAATTTTGTTATTAATTTATTTAAAGTTTATTCAAAATTTAAACAAACAAAAAAAAAGAAACCATAGGTCTAAACCTATAATTTCTTTTAATTAATATTCTATTTTCTAGAAACTATAATTTTTCCATCTTCTCCATCTACTAAAGCAATAGATCCATCATAAATTTCTCCAGAAATTATCTTCTTAGCAATTTTAGTTTCTAATACATTACTTATATATCTCTTTAATGGTCTAGCTCCATATACTGGATCATATCCTTCTTCAGCTAATATATCTTTAGCTGTATTAGTAACTTCAAGAGTTATATTTCTTTCTTTTAATCTATTTTCAACACCTTTTAAGAAGATATCTATAATTTTCTTAATACCTTCACTACTTAAAGGTCTAAACATTATGATTTCATCTACTCTGTTTAAGAACTCTGGTTTGAATCTTAATTTCATTTCATTCATAACATTTTCTCTAATATCTTCTTCTATACCTTCAGTAGATTTATTTTCTAATAAGTAGCTACTTCCTATATTAGAAGTCATAATTATTATAGTATTCTTAAAGTCAACAGTTTTACCTTTGTTATCTGTTAATCTACCGTCATCTAATATTTGAAGGAATAGGTTAAATACGTCATCATGAGCTTTTTCTATTTCATCAAATAATATTACTGAATATGGGTTTCTTCTAACAGCCTCTGTTAATTGACCACCTTCTTCATATCCAACATATCCTGGAGGAGGGCCTATTAATCTAGATACAGCATGTTTTTCCATGTATTCAGACATATCTATTCTAATAATATTATCTTCACTATCAAATAAGTCTCTTGCTAAAGTTTTTGCAAGTTCTGTTTTACCAACACCAGTAGGTCCTAAGAATATAAATGATCCTATTGGTTTTCTTTCATCTTTAAGACCTGCTCTAGCTCTTATTACTGCATTAGCAACAGCAGTTGTAGCTTCATCTTGACCAATTACTCTTTTTCTTAAATCTTCTTCTAATCTTAAAAGTTTTTCTCTTTGACTTTCAACTAATTTTGTAACAGGAATTCCAGTCCATTTTGAAATTATTTCTGAAATTTCATTTTCAGTAACTTCTTCTTTTAATAATGCATTATCATTATCTTTTTCCATGTGAACTTCTTGTTCTTTTATTTGACGTTCAAGCTCTGGAATTCTACCATATTTAAGTTCTGCAACTTTATTTAAATCATATTCTCTTTCATATTTTTCAACTAATCCTCTTGCTTCATCTAAGTTAGCTTTTAAATCTCTAATTGCTGAAATATGAGCTTTTTCTTTTTCATATTTAATTGTCATTTCATCATTTTTATTTTGAAGATCAGCAAGTTCTTTTTCTAATGCAACTAATCTATCTTTAGATGCTTCATCGCTTTCTTTTGATAAGGCTTCTTTTTCAGTTTCAAGCATTAAAATCTTTCTTCTTAAAATATCTAACTCAGTTGGAAGAGAGTCTATCTCACTTCTTACCATAGCACCAGCTTCGTCTATTAAATCTATAGCTTTATCTGGTAAATATCTATCTTGAATATATCTATGAGAAAGTTTTGCCGCAGCTACTATTGCTGAGTCATGGATTCTAATTCCATGGTGAATTTCAAATCTTTCTTTTAATCCTCTTAAAATTGATATAGTTTCTTCAACTGTTGGTTCTTCAACTATAATTGGTTGGAATCTTCTTTCTAAAGCTTTATCTTTTTCAATATATTGTCTATATTCATCAAAGGTTGTAGCTCCTATACAATGTAGTTCTCCTCTTGCAAGCATTGGTTTAATTAAGTTTCCTGCATCCATTGCACCATCTGTTTTACCAGCACCTACAATTGTGTGAATTTCATCTATGAATAAAAGAATTTTCCCTTCTGAACTTTGAACTTCTTTTAATACAGCTTTTAATCTTTCTTCAAATTCTCCTCTGTATTTTGCACCAGCTATTAAAGCTCCCATATCTAATGAAATGATAACTTTTTCTTTTAATCCTTCTGGTACATCTCCTCTTACAATTCTCTCAGCTAGTCCTTCAACTATAGCAGTTTTACCTACTCCAGGTTCCCCTATTAGTATTGGATTATTTTTAGTTTTTCTTGAAAGAATTCTAACGGCTCTTCTTATTTCTTCATCTCTTCCTATAACAGGATCTAATTTATGTTGTTTTGCAAGTTCTATTAAATTAGTTCCGTATTTATCTAATGCTTCATAAGTTCCTTCTGGATCTTGTGAGTCAACTCTTTGACTTCCTCTAACTTCATTTAAAACTTTTAGGAATCCATCTTTAGTTATATTATATTTTCTTAAGATTTCTCCTACAGCTCCATTTTTATCTATATCCATTATTGCAAGCATTACATGCTCAACACTTATATATGAATCCTCAAATTGTTTTGAGATTTCTTCTGCTTTTATTAATACTTCATTTATTCTTCTTGTTGCAGTCACTCCTGATGATTGAGCTGCTTCACCTAAAACCTTAGGCATTCTATCTATTTGAACATGAATGTCTCTTTTTAATGACTCAATATTAACACCCATTTTTTCAAATATATTAGGAATTAGACCATCTTTTTGATTCACTAATGCTGAAAATAAGTGAATTACATCTAGTTGTTGATTATTATATTTAACTGCAATTTCATAAGCATCATTTAAGCTTTGTTGTACTCTTAATGTCATTTTATCTGCATTCATTTTATCACCTCAATATTCTCTTGTTTGTATCTTATGTAATAATAATACTATAATAGTCAAAGAAAGTCAAAGTCTATTTTTAACTTTTAATTTTTTTCCTATTATCTTAATTAATAAGCTCTTTTCTTTATAAACTATTACTTAATAATAATTTATATTAATAATTTTTAAACTAATCCCCTATTTAAATAAGAAAATATATTTTTATTTCAAAAAAATAGCAAAATTATAAATATATTATTTTAAATTCCTATATTGTTATCCTTAATATATGTTGATATTATTAAACTATACTGACTTTAACAACTTTAACTAATAAGGATGGTGTTTTAAATTTGGAATTAAAAGTTTTTGAATTTACTAAAAGTACTTTGGAATTACTTAAGGATATAAAAAAGGAACTTGCATATAGTGCAAATCTATTAGATGATTTTTTCTATTCCTTACTAGAAAATTCTTGTGAAGGTTTTTTTAATATATCAACTAGAGTAAAATCAGCTTCAAGCTTAAGAGAAAAGATAATAAGACATAATTATTATCTAAAATATGAATCTTCTAAAGATTTATTTGAAAATTTATCTGATTTAATAGGAGTAAGGATAGAATGTAGATTTATAGAAGATGAGGAGCATATTTTTAAATTCATAAGAACAGTTTTTAACTGTATTAATGAAGATGGTTTCTCTTATTCATCTCAAAGTCCTAATATATTTTTAGATTTAAATGAGCATCAGCCTTTAAAACAAAAGAATGGTTTTGAATTATATAGAATAGATGGTTTTATTATTAATGAAGGAGAAAAATTTAACTTTGAACTTCAAATAAAATCAATGGTAAATAATTTTTGGGGAGAAATAGAACATAAAATCATCTATAAAAATTATAATATGATTTTAGGTGATAAGTTTTATAAAAATATACTTCATTCTATTAAAAACAACTTATGCCTAATAGATAATCAACTCCTTACAATATTTAATCATGTTAATTCCAACATGGATAATGCTCCTGGTATGGGAATTAAAAAAGAAGGTATAGAACTTCTTTTATCTAAAATGATTTATGATATCTATTCTTCTAAAGTAAAAAATGAATTAGGAATATCAGTTGACTTTAGAAATGCATGCGATATAATAATTGATTACATATTTACAAAAAATAATTGTAATACCTCTCAAGAGTACTACACCGCTTTTATAGATACTTCTGTAAGATTAAATGAGGTATTTAAAAATTCTATTTCTTTTAAAAACGAATTATCTATTGGAAAAGAACCTTTAGATTTTGATTCAGATTTTTCTATTTCTGTAGGAAATAAATTGGCTCATGCAATGAACTATGATTTTCACTGGAATCTATTTTTTAAAATATTATTTGAAATAGAACCTGGTAATAATAGAGAAGACTTCTATTCATTTATAAGCTATTTAGAAACTATTTTTTCTAAAAGAGATTCTTATTTGAATCTATATTTAACCTTCTCATCTGATGAAGTTTCTATGATAAAGGAAGATATTTTAAGTGCTTTAAGCAAGGCATTTTTAGAAATTGATTCTTTAAAATTCATATATAGAGATAAGCTTTCAGAAATATTTAATGCTCTTGATGAGCATGTTAAATTCTTATGTGAAAATATTAAGTCTTATGAGGATTATTCAGATCATAAATACTTATATACAGAATATCTTTACCTTAACGTATTAAGTATTTTTAATGCTGATATAAATATAAATTCAATTATTGAATTTGTTAATGAATTAAAAAATAGTAAGTGTAAACTTAGAATAAGCTATAAAGGAATTAAATTACTAGCTTCAAATAACATTAATTCTCCAATTAACACATGTGAACTTTTAGAACAAATTTATATTAGATAATCAATAATTAAAATATCAGTCCACATAAATTTAATTATTGGACTGATATTTTTTCATATACAAAGGAGGAATTTTTATGCACTTTTTTTTAAGCGCAATATTTTTAATAAATATTGTATTCATATTATCAATTATATTTCTTGAAAGGAAAAATCCCGCAACTACTTGGGCTTGGATTTTAATTCTAACATTTTTACCTATAATAGGATTTATTATTTATATTCTTTTTGGTCAAAATATAACACGTGAAAAAAACTTTAATAAAAAAATCACAGATGATAAAACAAAGCAAAAATACTTAAATGAGTTTAAAAAGCATTTCAAATTAGATGATATTTCTTTGAAATATAAAGATCTAATAATGATGAACTTTAATAATGATAACTCAACTTATACTCAACGTAATGATATAGACTTATATTTTGATGCTCACAGACTTTTTGAAGAGATGATAAAGGAAGTAAAACAAGCAAAAGAGTTTATTCATATGGAATTTTATATTTTTAAAAGCGATGAAATTGGTAAAAAAGTATTAAAAGCCTTAACAGAAAAAGCTAAAGAGGGGGTTGAGGTAAAACTACTAGTAGACTCCATAGGTAACTCTATAGAAAAAAAATATATAGATGACTTTAAGGCTGCTGGTGGTGAGTTTAAAGTATTCTTTCCTGGCTTTTGCAAATATATAAACCTAAGAATAAACTATAGAAACCATAGAAAAATACTTGTTATAGATAGAAAAGTAGCTTTTCTAGGTGGATTTAATATTGGTGATGAATACCTTGGAAGAGATAAAAAAATAGGTTATTGGCGTGATACTCATACTAAAATAAAGGGACTTGTAATAAATGATTTAGAAGGGAGATTCCTTCTTGACTGGAGTTATGCTAACGATTCAGATTTAAATATAGCCCTTAAAAAGTACTTCATACATCCTAATTCTTTAGATGTACCAGATAAAATTATTGGAGCTCAAATAGTTTCCTCAGGTCCTGACCATGTTGAACAACAGATTAAAAATGGTTATTTTAAAATTATAAATTCAGCAAAGAAAAATTTATTTATACAAACTCCATATTTTGTACTAGATGAACCTATGCTTGAGGCCTTAAGGCTTTCAGCATTATCCGGAGTTGATGTTAAAATAATGCTTCCTGGAAACCCTGACCATAAATTTATGGGATGGATAGCTAATTCATATTTTGAATCTTTATTAAAATCAGGTGCAAAAATTTATCTATACCAAAAGGGTTTTTTACATGCTAAAACGATAGTAGCGGACTCCTCTATATGCAGTATAGGAACTGCTAATATGGATATTAGAAGCTTTTCTTTAAACTTTGAAAGTAATATATTTATATACAACGAAGAACTTTCAAAAGCTATGGAAGATCAATTCTTTAAAGATTTAGAATTCTGTGAGAGAGTTACTCTTGAAAAATTTGAAAAACGTTCTATTGTATCAAAAGTTGGTGAATCCGTAATAAGATTGGTTTCTCCTTTAATGTAATAAAAAAATACAGCATATATAAAAATATATGCTGTATTTTTATTTCTCTTTAATTCTAAACTTTTAAATTATCTTAAATTAAATAAAAAAATTCATTATTCTTCTTTAAAATACACTTCAATGTCATCCTTTAATTCGACCATTATCATTTTATCCATATTTTCATTTATATTTGGATAATCACTTCTATAATGAGATCCCCTACTTTCTTTTCTAAGATCAATTGCTTTTAGTATAGCTTTACACAATAATATATTATTTTCTAACCTATATGAATTCCTTACACTTTCAATATTAATATCTTTCTTATATATAAATTCCTTAGACATTTTATTTAATTTTGAAATTGCATTTTTTACACCTATTTCATTTTTTTCTATC
Source organism: Clostridium sp. LIBA-8841 (assembly GCF_057782475.1). NCBI lineage: Bacteria > Bacillati > Bacillota > Clostridia > Eubacteriales > Clostridiaceae > Clostridium > Clostridium sp. LIBA-8841. Next base: position 2,400,506 of record NZ_CM173488.1, read on the forward strand.
ATTGCATTTTTAAACATTATTTCTTGAACTTCTGAAATAAGTTCTTCTGCCCTATCTATCTCATATAGTTCAAATTCTACTTCATCTTTATCACTTAAGTTTTTATTTTCAGCATACCTACTGGCACTTTCTCCAGCTATCTTTCCAAAAACAAGACCATTCGCTGTAGATAATCCACCTATTCTATCTGCACCATGCATACCTCCAGTGCACTCTCCTGCTGCAAATAATCCATTTATCTTTGTTTCTGCTTTTTTGCTTATGCTAATTCCACCGTTTGCTGCATGAAAGAATATTCCAATATTTATTTGATCCTCTATAGTAAGACTCTTATTTTCTTTTAACCACTTGAAATAGACTTCAATAAATTCTGGCATATTATCTTTCAAACTATCTTTATATCTAACAGCGACTCCATTTTTATTTTTCATAAACTCCTTAAATATAGCATAATCAATATCTTTAGAGGTTAATCTTGAAGTAAAAGGTCCATAAGTTGATCTTTCCTGAAGCTTTTCTTCTAAATTTTTAAATATACTTTCACCTATTTCATTTCTAGCCTCTATATATTTAAATGTCTTTTCATTAAATATAGTCTTCGGACATGGTTTTATATATCCTGGCATCATTTGCATAAATTCTATATTAACCAATTTACACCCCGCTTTTAATGCTAAGGACTGTCCCATGCCTGTTATATCACTAGTATTTAATCTATATTTAAATAATCCACCTATTCCTCCTGAGGCAATTACAAGTGCTTTACATTTTATAAACTCAAGTTTATTCAACTTACTAATAACGATTACACCAGAAACATTATTATTTTCTATTACTATATCAATTACCTCTGAAAAAGGATATTTTTCAACTTTATTGCTTTCTAATTTCTCATTTAAAATTTTCTTTGCACTTTCAAATAAAATTCCATTCCAATTTCTATTTTTATGATCAAAGCACGGAATAAATTCCTTTTCTCCTGCATTATTAGCTTGTTTAAGTTTAACATTCATTTCTTTTAATGACTCTATACTTGGATTGATATTTTTCACAAAAATCTCTACTAATTCTCTATCTATAACATTACAGCCAACTTCTTTAATTGTATTAGCTAAATCTTCTTCATCAATTTCATTTTCTGGTCCTATTAATCCTAATCCCCATGTGCCAGGATAAAAACTTGAACCTGAAAATATATTTGCACTACTTGCAATTATTACTCTTTGTCCATTATTGGATGCTTGAATTGCAGCCATAATTCCTGCAATCCCAGCTCCCATTACAAAAACATCACATTCTTTAACTTTTTTCAATTTCATTTTTTCTCTCATAAAAAATCCTCACATTAATTAAATTTCATATACCCTTTATTTATTATTCATTTTCTAAAATTAATTTTTCTTTATTTAAAAATTAAGCTCTGTTTTAAACTAGTGTTGATTTATAGATATAGGTGTCCAACTATCTTAATTAGCAATATAAACTCTTTATGAAACTAAGTTAGTTCTTACTATATCTAAAAATCAACATTCATTTAAAACAAAGCTAAAAATTATTATCCTTCAAAACTTTCAAAAGCTTCTAAGAATTTATCTATATGTTCTTCTGTATGCTTTACACTTAAAAACATAGCTTCAAATTGTGATGGTGGTATGTTAAATCCATTTTCTAACATATGTAAGAAATATCTCTTAAATCTTTCTCCATCACAAGTTTTTACATCATCATAAGAAGTAACTTCTTTTAAATCAGTAAAGAATAAAGTCATCATTCCACCTTGTCTATTAACAACAAGACCTATACCTTTTTTCTTTGCTATCTCAAGAACACCTTTTTCAAGCTTTTCTCCTATTTTTTCAATATGTTCATAATAGGATGGATTATCATGAAGCTTATTAACAGTAGCAAGCCCTGCACTCATTACTATTGGATTTCCTGACATTGTTCCAGCTTGATAAACTCCTCCTAATGGTGATAAGTTTTCCATTATCTCTCTTCTTCCACCATATGCACCACAAGGTAGTCCACCCCCCATTATTTTAGCATAAGTAACTAAATCTGGCTTAACATCAAATAAAGTTTGTGCTCCTTTATAAGCTACTCTAAATCCGCACATAACCTCATCAAATATAAGAAGTGATCCATATTTATCACATAACTCTCTAAGTTTTCTCATAAACTTAGGATTACACTTAACAACTCCCATATTTCCTGCAACTGGCTCTATTATTACTCCCGCAATATCATTTCCGTACTTTTCAAATAAATCTTCAACTTGCTTTTCATTATTGTATATTCCTATTAAAGTATTTTTTATACTTTCTTCTGGAACACCTAAACAGCCTGGAATTCCTTCTGTTAATACTCCAGAACCGGCTTCTATTAAAAATCCATCAAAGTGTCCATGATAGCATCCTGCAAATTTAATTATTTTGTCTTTCTTTGTATATCCTCTAGCTAACTTTACAGCACTCATAGTAGCTTCTGTACCTGAGTTTACCATTCTTATCATATCAACATTATCTAATGTTTCACATAGAAGCTTAGCTAAATCTAACTCTAATTTTGTTGAAGCACCAAAAGCTATACTTTCCTCTGAAGTTTTCTTTATTGCTTCCACTACATCTTCATCACAATGGCCTAATATCATTGGTCCCCAAGCTAAGACAAAGTCAATATATTCATTTCCATTCTCGTCCTTTATCATAGCTCCTTTACCACTTTTTATTATTGGAGGATTTATTCCTACACTTCCGAAAGATCTTACAGGACTATTAACTCCACCTGGCATATATTTTTTTGATTCTTCAAATATTTCTTTATTTCTGTCCATATTCATTCTCCTAACCATAAGATTGTTAATCAAATCCTTGATTTCATTATATTATAGTTTAAAACTATTTTTCTTGTAACCATCTAGCAGCTTCTATAGCATAATAAGTTATTATCATGTCTGCTCCTGCTCTCTTCATTGATAGAAGCATTTCTAAGGCAACTTGTTTTTCATTTATAAGTCCAAGCTTAGCTGCTGCTTTAACCATAGCAAACTCACCACTTACATTATAAACACAAACTGGCACATCTACTTTACTTCTAACTTCCTTAACAATATCTAAATATGATAAGGCAGGTTTAACCATAACTATATCTGCGCCCTCTTCTATATCCTGTTCTACTTCTTTTATTGCTTCTCTTGAGTTTGCAGGATCCATTTGATAAGTTTTTCTATCTCCAAATTGAGGTGCTGAATTAGCTGCTTCTCTAAAAGGACCATAAAAAGCTGAGCAATATTTTGCAGAATAGCTCATTATTCCAACATTAACAAATCCAGCTTCATCTAAAGCGTTTCTCATAGATAATATTCTTCCATCCATCATATCTGAAGGAGCCACCATATGAGCACCAGCTTTTGCATGTGAAACTGCTATTTTATCTAAGAAACTTAAAGTTTTATCATTATCTACATCTTCTCCATTGATTATTCCACAATGACCATGACTTGTGTATTCACACATACAAACATCAGTTATTACTAATAAATTCTCATAGTCCTCTCTTAATTTTCTAATAGCTTTTTGAACAATTCCTTCATCAGAATATGCTTCTGATCCACAAGCATCCTTATGCTCTGGAAGACCAAAGATAATAACACCTTTTATATTTAATTCTACAACTTCATCAACTATTTCATTTAATCTATCTAAAGATACATGATAGTTTCCTGGTAAAGAACTTATCTCCTCTTTTATGTTGTTTCCTTCAACTACAAATATAGGAAATATGAAATCATTAGCTGTTAGAGTATTTTCTCTAACAAGGTCTCTCATTTCCTTATTTATTCTAAGTCTTCTTCCTCTCTTTATCATAATCTTTCCTCCTAATTTGTTTGTGATTTACTTATAAATTTAATTTTACCATAAATTTATTTTTTAACCTCGTTCCATATACCCTCAATTTCACTTAAAAATCCTTCTCCACAATGTGTTTTGCACATTTTTCCTTCAATTCCACTTTCATTTAAAGCTTTTAATGTTATAGGTCCTATGGCTATACTAACCTTTTCCTTAAGAGCATCAAGTCCTATTAGATTTATCATGTTTTTAACTGTTGAAGGACTTGTATATAAAACCATATCTACCTCTTTAAAAGCTCTAGGATTCTTAACTCCTCCACATACAGTATCATAAATATTAACTCTATGGCATACAGCACCTAAATCAGTTAAGTTCTCAAATAAATATTCTCTACTTAGAGAAGAACATGGAATTAATATTTCTTCTCCCTCTTTAATATTATCTTTTAAAGCCTCAAATAATCCTTCTGCTGTAAATGATTTTGCAATTATAGTTGGTATAATTCCTCTTTCTATTAAAGCCTTTTTAGTAGCTTTTCCTAATACAGCAAACTCAGCTATTATTCTTCTTATATCAATTTCATTTTTTATTATATAATCGAAAAATATATTAACAGAATTTACTGAAGTAAATACTATACGATCATATTTTTCTAACTCTTTTAAGTAGTCCTTTAAGTTTTCAGATGTCTCTTTTATTTCTATAGAGTTTATTTCTGTTACCTCAGCACCTAATTCTTTTAATTTCCATTTAAGTTCTTTTGATTGCTCTTTAGATCTTGTAATGCAAATATTAGCACCAAATAAAGGTAACTTTTCAAACCATGAAAGTTTCTCATTTAATGAAACAACTTCACCGACAACTATTATGCAAGGAGATTCTAATTTAGCTTCTCTAACCTTTGAACATATATTCTCTAAAGTTCCAATAACCTTTCTTTGCTTTGATGTTGTTCCTCTCATTATTACTCCACAAGGAGTCTTTATGTCTTTATCATTTTCTAAAAGCTTCTCTACTATTGTTTCTAAATTTGAAAGTCCCATCATGAACACTAATGTTCCATTTTCTTTTGCTAGTGCTTCCCAATTTACATTTAAAGTTCTTGCTGACATACCTGTGACAATATGAAAGCTTTGAGCTAATCCTCTATGTGTTATTGGTATTCCACCATAGTTTAAAACAGAAATAGGTGAAGTCACTCCTGGAATAACTTCAAAAGGTATATTCTCTTCTACTAAAGCTAGTACTTCTTCTCCACCTCTTCCAAAAACATATGGATCTCCACCTTTTACTCTTCCAACAATATGACCTTTTTTAGCAAGTTCAACTATGCTTTCATTTATCTCTTCTTGTGTTTTATAATGACATCCTGGCTCTTTTCCACAATAATAAATTTCACAATCATCATTTAAATAGTTAAGTATGTTATTCCCAACTAACCTATCATATAAAACAGCTGTACATTTTTCTAATGCATTTATCGCCTTAAGTGTTAATAATTCTTCATCTCCAGGACCTGCTCCTATTATATATGCTTTTTTATTCATGATTTCTTCTAAGCCTCCCCTAGTATTTTCTCTGCAAGTTTTTTTCCTAATAATATATTATCTTCTTTCTTTCCTAATATATCTTTTTTAACTATTTTATTGTTAACCGCGAATGTACCTATCATATATAAGTCATTACCTTTAACCTCTGAATAAGCTCCTATAAGACTATGGCATCCACCATTTAAAACCTTCATAAAACTTCTTTCAGCTTCAACAGTAGTCCTAACCTCTTTGCTATCTAATGCTTTGAAATAGTCATTAAAATCTCCATCCTTTAAACACTCTATTCCTAAAGCTCCTTGTCCTATAGCTGGTAAAAATACCTTTGGATCAAAGTAATCACTTATTACATCTTCCATACCAAGTCTTTTTAATCCTGCCGCTGCTAAAATTATTCCATCTAAATTTTCTTCAGTTATTTTTTTTATTCTGGTTTGAACATTTCCTCTAATTGGAACAATCTCTAAATCGCTTCTAAATAATTTTAATTGCTCTGCACGTCTTATACTACTAGTTCCGATTCTAGCACCCTTTCTTAAATTAGATAAGGTTGAACCATTTAAAGATACAAAGGCATCTCTTATATCTTCTCTCTCAGGCATTGCAACAAGTTCAAATTCACTAGTAAGTTCAAAAGGAACATCTTTCATGCTATGAACTGCACCATGAGCTTCTTTATTTAAAAGAGCTAATTCTATTTCTTTTACAAATAGCCCTTTTCCACCAATTTTATTTAATGAGACATCTAATCTTCTGTCTCCTTCTGTCATAACTAAAAGCTTCTTACTATCTATATTTTCTTTTTCTTTTAAAAGTTCCATAACTTTTTCAGTTTGCACTTGTGCTAACTTACTTTTTCTAGTTGCTATTATTAATTCCATTAATCCAAACCTCACATTGATTATTTTTATAATAAATTTGATACTCTCTTTTCTTTTGCTAAAATTACTTTTATAAAAGGTTATTTTTTATTAAGATTATATTTGTCTTAATCCTCAGTTAATGAATAAGCTATTTTCTCTCCGAAAACATTTGATAGATATTCATACTCTCTTTCTTCTAAAAAAGCTTTTTTAAATTCATTACTTGAAATAACCTTAATTATTTCACTTTTTAATTCTTCTTTTTTAGCTTTTTCTCTAATTTTAGCTACTTTAATTGAGTACATATCATTTTCCTTAATAATACTTGATACCTCTTCACCTATAGCTCTAGTTATTCTAGGTGATCCTAACTTACTACTTATACTAAAGCCTAAATTTTCATAACATCTACTATATGGAATAGATACCATACCATCTTTATAATTAGTTGCATTTAAATATAATTTATATTCCTCATCACAATCCTTACATATTTCATATGCTAAGGAATCTTCATCTATAGCTATTATTATAAGATGAGCATCTTTTATAAACTCTTTATAATAAGTTCCTTCTTCAAGCTTTAAGTTTTCATTGTTAATATCTAAAATTTCCTTTGAAAACTTCTTTGATAAAATATGTACATAACAACCTTTTTCTAATAGTCCTTTAACCTTTATGAAAGCTGCTTTTCCTCCACCTATTACCTTAACGTGGAATTTACTACTTATAATATTTATTGGCACTAAGTTAAAAATATCTTCTCTATTATTTCTACACAAGAACTATCACTTCCCTTTAAAGCTTCACTTTTTAAAAGTTCTATAGCCCTATTAACATAAGCATCAGCTGTGCTTTTTATCATTTTTTCTGCTAATTTAGAATTTTCTCCATTTCCTTTATTAGAAAAAGTTTTTATTCTCTCTTTGCAAATTTCATTTTCTCTTATTTTTATATTTCTTATTCTGCTTGATATTTCTCTTATTTTAAGCCAGTTTAAAAATTCTTCTATGCTTTCTTCAACTATATGCTTATACTCTTCCATTCTATCTTTTCTTATTTGCTTATTTTTATCATCAATCTTACTTATCTCATCTATATCTTTAAGAATTATTCTTTCTTTTTCTGATAATTCTTTATCAACATCTCTTGGAACAGCTAAATCATATATGTATATTCTCTCGCCTTCTTCTTTTATGTCTCCATTTCTAACTACTGTATGAGGTGCTGCTGTGCAGGAAACTATACAATCAACCTCATTTATAACTTCATTTTTCTCATTAAAATCTAAAATTTCTACAATTTCATCTTCTAAATCACTAGCCTTACTCTTATCCCTTACTATTAAATAAATGCACTCTGCCTTGTGGCATAAAAGGTGCTTAATTGCAAGTTTTCCAATCTCACCGTAGCCTAATACCATAAATTTTTTGCACCCTTTTAATAAAGCGCTATTTATTGATATTGATACTGATGAAACTGGCACCTCAAACATTTTGCACTCAGTTTTAAACTTTTTACCACAAGCAATAGCTATTTCAAACATTTTTTGTAATTCGCCTGAAATACTATTATCCTCAAGTGCCTTCTTATAAGCATCTTTAATTTGCCCTAAAATTTGATCTTCCCCTAAAATTCTTGAGTGGAATCCACAAATAACCTCCATAAGATGGGTTACTGCTCTCTTTTCCTTTGATAAAAACATATAATTTTTCAAATCATCATTCCAGTTAAAAGCACCAAAAATCTTATTAAAAATTTCATCATCTGAAATACTTTCAGTGCAATTAAAGTAAATTTCTGTCCTATTACAAGTATTTACTATTACAACTTCTTTAAATGAATCTAATAATTCTTCTATATATTTCTTATGTTTTTTAGGATATAAGGCTAATTTTTCTCTTATTTCTATATCTACATTCCTTTTAACCCCTATAACTCCTATCATGAACTGCCTCCTAATTTAATGTCTCATCTGTTAAAAATTTATTAAAATACTATATAATTTATAATATCATAAAAATTATATATGCCCAATGAAATAATTGTATTAGTAATATCAAAAATATATATTTATTATAATCAGTAACTTATATACTAGTATATAAGGAAAAGCACTCTATAAATAGAGTGCTTTTTATTAAAATCCGTTTGTATAATGTATTCCGCTCCAATAAACATTATTTTTCATTAATGCTTTTTCAGATAAAGTTACTCCTTCTAAAGCCCATTTTTTAAATTCCATAAATCCAGTTCTGTCTATTATGTATCCAATGTGCTCTTTTCCACCTGGAGCATTTCTATCGATATATTCAGTAACATATTTATAAGTATTTAAAATAATTTTAACAATACTATCCTCATCTACCCAAAGTATAAAATCTTCTGCTAATCTTGGGTTTTTCTTTCCTGTTCTACCCATTATAGCTAATCTGTAGTATTTTTCTTTACTTCTTGTCCATGCATTTGTTGGGCAATTCATAACACATTCTCCACAACCAATACATTTACTTGCATCTCTAACAACTTTAAAGTTTTCAAAACTTAAAGCACCTGTAGCTTTCTTTTTACAAGCTCTAACACAAGCTCCACAAGTTACACATCTGCTTTTTTCATATTGTGGCTCTGTCATTCCTATTATTCCAAAGTCATGCATTCTTGCTTTAATACAATCATTAGGACATCCTGTTAAGGCAACTTTAAAATGTAAGTCATTTGGGAAAATTGCTTTTTCTATTCTTTTTGCAAAATTTGTTGTATTGTAATTAGCAAATGGACAAACATTATTTCCTATACATGCTGAAACATTTCTTGTTCCTGCTGCATTGTATCCATCTCCTGGATTTTCTTGGTTTATTTCTAAAGCTTCTATAATAGGTTGAAGTTTTTTGTTTACTTCCGGTATATCTCTCATATCTATTCCAGGTATTTCAAAACCTTGTCTAGTTGTAATATGAACTGTACCATCTCCATAAGTGTCAGCTATTTCTTGAATACCAAGTAATAATTTAGCATCTAAATGCCCACCTGGAACTCTTATTCTTGATGCTGTATATCCTCTTCTTTTAGTTACTCTAAAAGCGTTCTTTTTAAGTTTTTTAGTATTTATATCTAAAGACATAGTCCTTCCTCCTAATCTATTAAAAGTTTACCCTTAGTATAGTTGAATACTGGTCCATCTAAGCATATATATGTATCATCGATTTTACAGTGTCCGCATTTACCTAATCCACAACACATTTTTCTTTCTTGAGATATCCAGATATTTTCTTCTTTAATTCCTCTTTTTAAGAATTCTAAAACTGTAAACTTCATCATCATTGGAGGCCCAACAACTATAACTTGAACATTATCCATATCTTTTATTTCTAATTCAGGAATGTACTTAGTTACAAGTCCTGTATTTCCTTCATAACCTTCTTCTGCTGAGTCAACAGTTATGATCATGTTCATATTCTTTTCCCATTCTTTCATATCATCCTTGAAAAGAATATCCTTTGGTCCTTTAAATCCACTTATAAGAGTAAAACTTTCTGCATCTTGTGGATTTTGTGAGAAATAATCTACTATTCCTTTAACTGGTGAAAGACCAGTTCCTCCAGCAACAACTACAACTTCTTTTCCTTTATAGTTTTCAACGTCAAAGCCATTACCATAAGGTCCTCTTAAGAAAAGTTTATCTCCTTCGTATTTTTCAAATATTTCATTTGTTACTACTCCAACTCTTCTTATTGTAAGTTCTACATAGTCTTCTCCTATACCACTTACTGATATTGGAGCCTCTCCAAACTTTGGAAGAGAAACTTCAAAGAATTGTCCTGGTTTAACATCGCCTTTGAATTCCATTCTAAAAGTATATTCTATGTCAGTATGTTTTTTTACGTTTAATATTTTTGATATAAAAGGAGTATATTCATTATGCATTATCTTTCACCTCTTCTACAGCATCTTTAAGTTTATTTACACATTCTGAAAAAGATATGTATTCTGGACAGATATCATCACATCTACCACATCCAACACACATATGGTATCCCCATCTCTTCTTGTAGTCATATACTTTGTGCATAACTTTAAATCTCATTCTTTGACCTTTATCTTTTCTAAAGCTATGTCCACCAGCCATATCTGTGTATCCATCTACTTGACATGAAGCCCAAACTCTTCTTCTTTCACCTGCATTTTCATTATCTTTGTAAAATATATCTTGCATTGTGAAACAAGTACATGTTGGACATACAAAGTTACATCTTCCGCAAGCTATACATCTTTCCGAATACTCATTCCATACAGTTGATTTTATTATGTTTAAATCAATTCCTTCTGGAACTTCAACCTTAGTTTCATTTTCTTCTACAAACTTCGGTGAAACTTCTTCTTTATTACTTTCTACTGCTTCAAAGATTTTTGCTAATTCTTCATCTTTTATATCTAATAAAACTTCATCATTATCTATTCCTATATATGCTGAATATTCATCTGTTTTATTAGTTCCCATGCTTACACAGAAACAATTTTCAAAACTGTTTTCACATCCCATAACTATAAATTTAGCTTTTTCTCTTAACTTTTTATAGTAAGGATCTTCAAAACCATTTCTTAAGTATATATCATCAATTCTTCTTAATGAATGCATATCACAGCTTCTTAAGAAAATTAATATATTCTTTTCTTCTACACTTGCTTCACTAAATTTATCTTCAGTAAAGAAGAATAATGTTTGAGTTATTGGAAGTAAAACTTCTTTATATGAAAAATCTGACTTCTTTGAAAACTCAATATCATTTATAGAATTTATTTCTCCGTATCTTGTTATGTCAGTATCAGAAAATCTTCCCTTGCCTTCCATAACTTTAGGAGCGTATATCTTATATTCTTTTTTTAAACAGTCTATTATCTTATCAAAATTGTCTTTTGTAAGCCTTAAACCCATAATAAAACACCTCTTAAACTTAACTTTATTTTGAAATTAAATAAATTCTAATCTATTATTTAAAATAAAAGAATTTCTTTTTCCGTTAATTAATTTTTAATAATTAAGAATTTAACAAAGTATATTATAAGAATAAAGCATTAAAGATGATGTGATTTTTGTTACACTGTAAAAATTCTTAAATTGATAAAAAATAAAAAGTTATAAATAAATATTTATAACTTTTAACCATATAGACCCTTCTTATAATAAAGATTTAAAATATGCTGCAATTCTATCTCTATCAGGTACTATTATCTTTTTATTGTTTTTTATTATTAAATTCTCATCTTTTAAGGTTTTAATAGCTCTAGAAACACTTTCTCTTGGTGAACCAAACATATCTGCTAAATATGTTATGCTTATATCTAAATCAATAAGTGTTCCTTCATCAACCTTTTTCCCATAATCTTTACTAAGCTTCCAAAGCTTTGCTGCTACTCTTTTTTCAAGCTTTATAGGAGTTACATTCTTCATTTGTCTATAGAGTCTTCTTATTTTTTTACTCATTTCATTTAAAACAATTTTTGTTAATTCAAAATCTTCACTCATTATTTTTAGCAACTTATTTTTTTCTATACTTAATATAATTGAATTTTCAAAGGCTTCTCCATTTATTGATGAAGATAGATTATCAACTATTACTTCATTTAAGAAACTTTCTTCTCCAAGGATATATATTATTCTTTTTTGACCATACTCATTCATTTTATAAAGAGTAACTTTTCCCTTTAATACAATAAAAATATCTTGAACTTTATCCTTATCTCTAAAAATATGCTCTCCCTTTTTCTTTTTTAATACTTTCGAATTTTGAGCTATATATTTTAATGTATCATCATTAAGTCTCGAAAAAAAACTTATACTCTTTAACTCATCAATACTTATTAATTTCATAATCTCTCCTACTTTAATTCACAAAATATTAGTATCTTCACACAATATAATCTAATTTAACATAAAATCTCACGAAATAATAGAACTTAAATGATTATATTTTAAATATTTAGCCTTTAAAATATGAAAGATACCTATTTAATTGAGCTTAGTTCACAAAGATGTTCTTTTTCTTAATTGTTTTGTTATTAATTATTTTGTTTTTGTCAGATATATAATGATATGCCATAGCCAAAATAGTTCCACCTATTATATTACCTATTGTGACAAAAAATAAATTATATAAATAACCAGATATTGTTATGGTTGTTCCCTTTGTCAAAACAACCCCTATTGCTAGTAAACTCATATTAGCAACACTATGTTCAAATCCAACTGTTACAAAGGCAAAAATGCATAAAAACATCATTATAAGCTTGCCAGTCTCTGTTTTTAACCTATAAGTACACCATACAGCTAAACATACTAACATATTACAAAGTATTCCCCTTATAATTAACTGTTCCACTGGCATACTTGTTTTAATTCCAGCTGTTTTAATTATAAATTCGCTTACACTCCCAGTAGCTAAACCTGCTCCTGCGAACCCTAAGGCTGCCACTATTGATCCTAAGAAATTTCCTAAGTAAGCCATTCCCCATATTTTCCCGCATTCTTTAAAGCTTATTTTTTTATTTAGGATTCCTATGGTCATTATGAAATTATTTCCTGTAAAAAGCTCTGCTCCTGCAAAAACTACTAAACTTAAAGACACTCCAAAAGATGCACCCATTGCCATTTTTGTGCTTGGAGAATTCACACTATCTAATATCCCACCTATGGTAAATGCTAGCATTATACCAAAACCTACATAAAGTCCAGCCATCATAGCAGATACTAAATAACGTCCCTTACTATTATTTAGCAAATCTATTTTTCCCCTACCAGCATTATTAACTATACTTAATTCCTCACTAAACATGTTAAAGCCTCCCCACTAAAAAGTCTTTATTTAAAATTCTAAAATAAAATAATCTTAATAGCCATAATCAAAGTAATAAAATAACCATTTTTTACTTTTTATCTATAATTAATTAATAATAAATCAATATTTATATTAATCTTATAAAAGAAAAAAAGACTTTACTAAATTAATAGTAAAGTCTTTAATTTATTTTCTTTTATTATTATTTCTCATAAAGTCAGTTAAATCTTGGAATAACTTATTAGGTTTACCCTTTAAAAATCTATTTAAAAATGGTGATAAAACAATAGGGAATATACTTCCTGTTATTATATCTTTCATAGTATCAAACAAACTTATTTGAGCTGTTAATCCAAAAGTTTGATCTGTGAAGAACTCCCACATTTCCCATACAGCTGTAGAAGCTATTCCAAATAAAAGAGCAAATACAACTATTACTAATGGGTTTACATTGTCTGTTTTATAGTTATTAAGGTATAAAAATAACAAATATCCAAGTATAAATGTTAATATTCCAGATAATATATGTAAAAATGTATCCCAATGTGGTATAGCATAGAAGTTATTTACTTTAGCTAAAAACATTGAAATAAAGATAAATCCTACAATTATAAAATTTAAAAATGAAGATAATTTTATTTTAGCAATTTTACATATAGCTCTAGGTAAAGCTAAAGTAATAGCTGTTAAAACTGTTGAATATAATAAGATCATATCTTTATTTATTATTCCATATATTAAATATGCTACAAGTAAGATATAAAATATAATTTCAAAATAAATATCATAAGTCAATTTCTTTTTCATAAGTATCCTCCTCAATATCCTTACTATTTATAAGATTCAATTTTTGTTTTTTTGTTAACCTCTTTATATAATACTCTCTACTTTGAGCCTCTCTTTTATCTTCAAAAACCTCAAAATACATAAGCTTCACAGGCCCTCTTCCTCTAGTATATTTTGCTCCACAACCATTATTATGTGCATTAATTCTTTTTTTTAGATTGTTAGTCCATCCTGTATATAAAGAATCATCTTTGCATTTTAATATATAAACATAATTCAAAGTAATCACCACTTTTTATATTAAATCATACCTATGCTTTTATCAACTGAAAACATAACATTATTTAACAAAATTTTATTTTTATTTTTTATTGAGATATAATAGTACTATAAATAATTTTATCTAAAATTTACTAAGTAATTTCTAATTTTTTCAATAATAATTAAAAAATTATTTAGAATCATATAAATAAGACTAGATTTTTAGAACTTAACATTTTTTCTAATCTCTTAGTCTCAACTTATTATATAAAGGAGTTTTTTAAGTGAGAAAAGAATATGTGAACTACCCTTCAGACATCCCAGTAACAATATCTTATGCAAACATAAAAAACTATCCCTTGCATTGGCATGATGCAATCGAAATACTGTATGTACTTAAAGGTAGTATCCAAGTAGATATAGATACTGACAGTTATGAAATACTAGAAGATGAAATTGAAATAGTAAATACAGAACAAACTCACAGGATTTACTCTAATGAAGATAATAGAGTTTTAATATTTAAAATAGATCCTCACTTTTTTGAAAAATACTATAGTGATATAGAAAATATGTTCTTTTATACAAACACCTCTGATGAAGGTGCTCAAAGTGATGAATCCTATGATAAACTTAGAGTGTTTTTATCAATTATTTTATGTGAAGAAGCTCAAAAAGTAGATGATTATGATAAATATATCGAAAAGTCTTTAGTGGAACTTTTATTTCATCTTTTAAATAATTTTCATTATCTTTTATATGATAATGATGAAATACATGAAAATAACATGTTATTAGAAAGATATCATAGAATTTCTAAGTATATATACAATAATTATAATAAAAATATAACTTTAAAAGACATTGCTAATACAGAATTTCTTAGTACCCATTATCTTTCCCATGAAATTAAATATGCAACTGGCTTGAGTTTTACAGACTTATTAAATTTAACAAGAATTGAAGAATCAGTAAAACTTCTTTTAGATAGTGATAAATCACTTTCTGAAATCTCTTATGAAATAGGATTTTCACACACTCGTTATTTTAATAAACATTTTAAAGCTTATTATAATTGTACCCCTTTACAATTTAGAAAAAAACATAAAATAAGTGAAGAGGAATATAATAAGCAAAAAGAAGTAACTTATTATCCTTTAGAAGAAAGTCTTGATGAACTTTCTTACTATTTAGATGATTATCCTAGATTCAACTATGAAGATAAAATTCATAAACTTACTTTTAATATGAACACTGAAGGCACTGAATTTAATAAATACTTTAAGGAAGTTCTTAATGTTGGAGATGCCTTTGACTTACTTTTAGAAGATAACCAAGATATTGTTGAAGATCTGCAAGAACAAATCGGATACAACTATATAAGACTTCTTCATGTATTTTCATCAGATATGGGGATATTCCCTGGATCAAAATTTTTCAACTGGACTAGAACCTTCGATATTTTTGAGTATATATCTTCTTTAGATTTAATACCTTTGATTGTTTTAGATCATACTGGATATTCTAAAGAAAACTTCTTAGATATTATAAATTCATTCATAGACTTTTTCAGCGAGGTAGAAAGTTTTGAATTAACAGATTTAAAATTCCAATTAACCTCCACCTTTGATGAAGAATTAAAGAAATCCTTAATAGAACTTTTTGATTCTAAAGATTTGACTTTAGTAGATACTTTATATACACCTAATAATAAAATAGATTTAATATATGATACAGCCTATATGCTTCCATTTATAATCCATAACACTGTTAATTCTGGAAGCAAATTAAACTTTATAAAGGCCTTTGATGCCTTGGATAGACAAATCGATATTACAAATGAAGTTTTTTTCGGTTATCCAGCTATGGTTAATGATAAAGGAATAAAAAAGCCTGCTTATTATGCTTATTATTTCCTAAGTAAACTTGGAGATACCCTTCTTTATAAAGGTGATGGCTATATACTAACTCAATCTGAAGATGAGTATCAACTTCTTATATACACATATAATGACGAAATTGATTCTCTAATAGACTTTAAAGACTTTACAAAACTAAGAGGAGTTAAAGATTTAGTAGATAAGAAGATTTCTTTAAACTTACTTGATTTAGATAGTGATGTCAGAATAACCAAATACACAATAGGTGAAAATTTTGGTTCCTCTTTCAACTATTGGCTATCAATGGGAAAACCTAAAAGATTAAGAAAAGAAGAGAAGGACATATTATTTAAAGCTTCTTATCCTAAAATCGAATTTGAATATTCTAAAAAAAATACAATTTTAAATATTCAGACAACTCTTCAAGGATATTGTGCTGAATTATTTATACTAAAAAAAGTTTAATTTTGTATAATAAACATGTAAAAAGAGTACTTTTTTGCCTTTTTCAAATATTTTCCTGAAAAACTTTCCTTACATTTGTACATCTTTTAAGACATACATGCAAATTATTTTATTAAGGAATTAGGTATATAATATAACTATAGAAAAGAGAAGATATGAAAGAAGGTATTTTTATGGCAAGGCTAAAAAAATTTTTTAGACCTATTAATTTAAACTGTTTTAATTGCAAATTAAGTTTTTTACAACAAACAATGGACTTATTTTATAGAGGTTAAATATATATGAAAAAGAATCTAGAATTTAAATTTCTAGGTTCTTTTTTGTTATTCGAATAAAATTTTAGACTCTATTTTACGTAAATGTTGATTTTTAGATAGAACTGTAAGTTAAGTCTGAAGAGCTAGCTAAAAATCAACACTAGTTTAAAACAGCGCCTTTAAATAAAATTAAGGAGAGAGCCATAAGCTCCCTCCTTAATTTTATATTAATATAATTTATCAACTTCTTTTATAGCAAAGCTTAAATATTTTAAAGCTTCATTGGTATCATCTAAGTAATGGTAAAGATCAGCCATTTCTAAATATCTCGCTCTCTTTTCTTCATATGTACCAAACTTAAGTAAAAGATCTGTTGCTAAATTCATATACATTTCCCATTGCATATCATTTTTCTCATTTCTACTTAATTGGGCTTTAAAATAATAACTTCTCTCTATAAAAAACATATTGTTCTTATTTATCGCTAACTCTAAGGATAATTCACAATATTCTTTTACACTTTCTATGCATCCATTTACATTATAAACATTTATTATAAATAATAGAAGTTCTATATATCCTATTTTATCTTCTTTATCAACCTTATTTATAGACTCTTCAGTAAACTTTTGTGCTTCTTCATAATTACCATTCTTTAAGAAAGCATCTATAATAAGACTATTTATTCTTTTCCAATTATAAGCTTTACAATCAACCTTATTTTTATATTGATTATAATTTTTTTCAAACTCATCAATATTTTCATTTAGTAAAGCTATAGTGGCTAAGACACCTTGCGCCTCACCTAAGTATTTATTATTTATATCAATACCTTCAATTGAGAAAATATCTCTCAATATTTCATTGCTTTTGTCTATCTGTCCTACTCTATAATTACATATAGCTAAAGCCGTAGCATTTTTTATATAAATTTCATCCTTCTTTTCTATTCCATCTTTTAATAAAAAATCTAAAAGCATATTATAATATGTTATTGCATCTGCAAAGTTTTTTCTCACAGTAAAATATAAAGCTAAATCTTCATAATATACTCTTTTATTACTTTTATTACTTTCATATATGCTTGAATATTCATTTAATAATTCTTTTGCTTTTCTGAAATCCCTAAGGTTTGTATAATTCATAAATAAAATATGCATAAGTTTTGCTGAGATTTCATCATATTCCTTGCTTAAAGAATACTCTAAATACTCCTTAATTTCATCTGATTCGTTCTCTGTTAAAATTTTCTTCCCAACATATTTTTCAATTGAGTTGTTTAATTGAGTTATATCATCACATAAAAGATATTCTAAATCTAAATTTAATCTTTTAGCAACTAGTTCTAAGACCCATCTATCTGCTTTTACTTTTCCATTTTCTATACAGCTCATTCTAGATATAGATATATCCTCTTCACAAAGTTGCTTTAATGTTAACCCTTTATATATTCTAGCTCTTTTTATTTTCTCACCAGTAGATAAAAAATCCATCACTCTCACCTATACCTTAACTTTTAATTACACCTAAATTTTTCAAGTTATTTATACCTTTATCTAAATACTTAGCTGCTTCATAATCTCTCTTAAGCTCTAGATAAAACTTACCTAATCTTATGGATATGTTAGCTTCTTTCTTTTTCATATCATTTCTTTTGGCAATTTCAAGTGTATCTAATAAAATATTTTCTGCCTCTTTTATATTGTTTTGTAAGACTTCTATTCTAAAAGTCAGAATCTTATATTCTATTAACCTATTAACATCACTTATATTTAACTTATTCTTTATTTCATTAAGAATCTCTATGCACTTAGTCATATTCTTTGTTTTAATATGGTTTTCACATAAATTAAATAAAGTATCTAAAAGTTTAGAGTCAGTGTTTTCTTCTCTTATTTTCATTGCTCTATTATAATGTTCAAAAGATTCTTCTATATTGTCAAACTCAAAGAATAGTTTTCCTAAAGAATCTTCTATAGAACTTATCTTATCTAATTGTTCTAATTCCTTATAAACGTTAAGACTTTGTTTTGAATATGCTATAGCACTTTCTAAGTCTCCAACTTTAGCATGCTCTTCTGCTAATAACTCTAAGCTCTTAGCATAGGCCTTTTTATTGTAAACTTTTTCAAATTCGCTTTTTGCTAGAAATGCAAAATTTATTGCCTTAGGTAAGTTCTCAATAAAGAAATAAGTTTTTGAAATTAAGTAATATATTTCACCTAAAAGCAAATCTTCAGTTAATTTATTAGTTACATATATCTTTTCAGCCTCTCTTAAGTATGAATTAGCTGAATAGTATGCCTTTGAATGCAAGCTTATTTTTGCTATATTTAAATATGTCTTCACCATATCTATATTACTATTTATTTGTAAAAACAGCATATTTGCAGATAAAAAATACTGCTGTGCTAAAACGTATTCTTCGTTTTTTAAATACATCTCAGCCTTTAAGGCTAAGTTCTTTGCCTTTCTATATACTAAATCATATTTATCAGCATAATAGATTGCATATTCTATAAATTTCTCACCCTTTTTTATATCATCATTTAAAATAGCACCCTCTGCTATTTGTTCATAATATAAACATATTTTTTCTGCCTGTGTTTTTTCTGTTTCCATTAAATATTCAACAGAAGTGTTTAGTGTAATTGCAATATACTCTAAAAGATCCATTGAAGGATTTGACCTTCCTGACTCTACCAAACTTATCTGTCCTGGTGTTATTCTTTCCCCTGCTAATTCCTTAAGAGTCATATTTAATTCTTTTCTTCTTCTTTTAATTTTTTCTCCCAATGATAATATTTCCATAGCTTAAATCATCCTCTTACTGTTATTTTTTTAACATCCATAACTAATTAAATTATAACACAAATTTAGGTTTTTATGTCAATTATTCAGTATTTTTGTAAAAATCTATATACCTTTGTATATTTTTTAACATTTTTAATAGCCTATTTAAATATTTACAATTTCTATTCCTAATTTCTAAATATATATACATATTCTTTAAAATTATTATATATTATAATTAAAAATTTCTCTACATAATAAAAAAATTTCTATAAATATACAAAAAAAGCAGCTATTAAGCTGCTTTTTTTGTATTATTTCATCCATTCCATAGATTCTCCGGCTACATTCATCATTCTTCTTGAAGCTTTTTTAATAGCTCTTTGAGTTCTTCTGTCTAAGTTTGGAGTTACCATCATACCAACTGCTGCTCCAATAGCACCTACGGCTAAAGTAGTCATCAATCTATTTGCCATAACAATCACCTCTTTATAATAATGACTTCATGTTTAGTTTGGCTAAATCAAAGTTTTTTATTAGAGGTAATTCATAGCACTAAATACTTTCTAATGCTTTTTTAGCAAGTATATCTGCCATATCATTGAATTTATTTCCACTATGTCCTTTTATTTTTTTAAATTTAATATTTATAACTTTAAATTTTTCTTGCATAAATTCATGATAATTTTGAGTTATTCTATTGTTTCTTTTCCAAGTACCTAAAGCCCAGCTCTCTATTCCTTGGTAATCATAACAAAGTATTATTTCTTTATATCCATTTTTTACGGCATACTCTGTTGCTTTCATAGCACCTTCAACTTCACCTGATACATTTCTTAAAGCTATCGCTTCTTTATCATGTCCAACACCATTATCCTTAAATAAAACCTCATTGTTTTTTACAACTAAAAATCCATAAGAGTAATTTTCCTTATGAACCATGAAACTACCATCTACATAGATATAAATGGAATCATCATTAACTTTCTCTTCATTTCCCTTAACTTCTAAAGAAATCCCACTATTTGTGTGAAGAGAAATAAAATTTTCTGCCTCTTCTATTGAAGTGAAACTTTTATATTTAGCTCCCTTACATCCTATAACCTCTTTTTGACATTCAGGCCATGTTTCAACAATCTTAGGAACTCCTGATTTTCCTTTTGCTATAGCATAATATTTTTTAGCCATTATTTTACTCCTTCTAATTACTTATTAAATCTATGACTTCATATATATTATCTAAGTTATTTGCTCCTGTAAATCCACTAAAGAAATCTACAGTTTTTCTTAAAATAACCACAAATTCATTTTTACCTTGCCAGTTCTCTAAAATAATATCTATATCTACATCATTTATTATTCTATTTAAAGCAAAAAATACAACACTTATGTCATCTAACGCTCCTATAAAAGGTATTTTATCTGGTAATATATCAAAAGGACAGCTTACATAAGCTAGAGAAGCACCTACTACAGCTTTAGTTTTAATTGGAACTCTACTATCTTTTAAAAGTCTAAATATTAAAGCTACTATATCTGGTATAAACATTATGTAATCCTTATAAGCCTGAGCTTTTTCTGGAATATGTTCAACTACATATTCTCTACTACTTGTGTACATATCCTCAACCTTTTGTACATCTATACTCATAATATAGTCATCATTTTTTTCTTCATGCTCAATTTCTTCTCTTACTTCAATTTCTAATGCTGGTTCTTTTACTTTTGAAAGCTCAACATCTATCTTTTCTAAGTTTACATTTAAAGTATTTTCTTGAATTTTTAAGTCTTTAAAGTTTAAATTTAAAAAAGGTATCTTATCTAGTATTGTTTTATAACTTATAAGTATTTTATCCTGTTTTACTAGTATTCCTTGATTTTTAAAACCTTTTAAAGCTATTTTAAGCCCTATCTTTCTAAAAGGCTTTAAAATTCCAACACTCATAAGTTTAGCCTTAGAAAATTCAATAACTAAGTTATCTCCTTCTAAGCCTAGAACATCTATTGTTGCCTTAAATCCCAGTGCAAGAATCTTTTTAAATACACCTTCCACTTCTATTTTATTATTTATTTTTAAACTCTTTATTTCTAATCCTTCTATTTTTACAAAATCATTAATAAAACTCATTAAATCATCTGCACTTAATTTTATGTCTATATTTGAAATTTGCAAAATACTTCTCTCCCTATCTACTTAATATTTAACCATCTTTTAGTATATCTTATTTACTTCTAATTTTAAAGGTAAATTATCCAATAGATTCCACTTACTAATATACTGTACTTTTCCCCATAACTTACCTTGGTAAAACTTATAGAATTAATTAGACTTATTTTTTTAACACTGTCTAATAATAATTGTTTCTAGTTAATGTATTAGAAACTTTAATTACTCCAAACCAAATATTATATACAAAAAATCCTCTGTTTTACTCACAGAGGATTTTGTATTTTTATTTATTTTTTATTACTTTATAATTATGGAAGAAAAGACCTAATATAGCTCCACCTATAAATCCACCAAAATGAGCTGATATATCTATGCCATTCATTGATAAACCAATAAATACATTTAATAATATAATAATTATTATATTGGTTACTAATCCCTTACCAATTCTATCTTTTTCATAAAAAGCAAAAACTAGGGCAGCGCCTAAAAGTCCAAATATTGCTCCTGAAGCTCCAACTCCCATAACTGGAGAGAAATATAAGCTAAATATACTAGCTAATATTCCTGATACAAAATAAATAACTAAGTATTTTTTTGCTCCATACACTCGTTCTATGAAGTCACCTAATATATATAAAGCATACATATTAAATAAAAGATGAATTATTCCAGCATGTAAGAACATAGATGTTATTAATCTGTAATACTGTCCTTGTAGAAGTATTGCATTATTATGCTTAGCACCCATCCAGTATAGAATTTGTGGATTTACACTTAACAAATTCTTGAAAAAGCCATCTCCTAAAACAGTAGCTACAATAAGACAAATTAAAAAAGCTAAGATATTTAAACCAATTAAAATACTTGTTACTTTTCCACATCTTATTTTCTTATACCACGGAATTTTAGGTTCTTCTTTCTTCTTTAATAAAAATTCTAATATTTTAACTAGAGGCTCAGAGCTTCTATCACTTTTTAAAACTTCCTTTTTTTGAGCATCAACAATTATTCTATGACAATTCTTATCTATAGAAAAATCATCTTCCTCTCCTTCAGCACTATTATAGTTTTTATAAAGAATTATATTATGAAGAGAATAAGGTTTATCTAAACTCTTTAAATAATCTTCTGCTATTTTAAAATTCTCATCTTCTTCATAAGACTTAGATATTATAACAGCATACTTTCCTTCATTATTAACAGTTTTTATAGCTATCCATAATTCTTTATTATTTTCTCCTTTTAGATTTTCTACATAAAAACCATAATTATTTATTAGTAAATTGAAATAATCTTGCTCAAATCTACTCATAGCCTCTCCTCATTTTCTAAATTATTTCTTCTAACATATCTAAAAGTTCATTAAATCTATCTAAAGTATCTTTAAGAGGTTTAGAAGTTGTCATATCTACTCCTGCCATTTTCAATGTATCTATAGGATACATTGATCCTCCAGCTTTTAAGAAACTCTTATATTTTTCAACAGCTTCTTCTCCTTCTGTAAGTATTGAATTTGCAAAGGATGCTGCTGCTGCATATCCTGTGGCATATTGATATACATAGAAATCAGAATAAAAGTGAGGTATTCTAGCCCATTCTATAGAAATTTCTTCATCTACAATCATATCTTCTCCAAAATATTTCACATTTATATCTTTCCACATTTTGCATAAGTCTTCTGAAGTAAGAGATTCTCCATTTTCAATAGCTTCATGAGTCTTAAGTTCAAAATCTGCAAACATTAATTGTCTAAATACAGTTGTTCTTATTTGCTCTAACTCTTGATTTATTAGGTATAATTTTTTATTCTTATCCTTTTCATTTTCTATTAAATGATGTATAAGTAATATTTCATTTGTTGTTGAGGCAACCTCTGCACAGAAAAGGCTATAATCCCCATATATATAAGGTTGTGTTTTTCTAGTATAGTAAGAATGAATTGAATGCCCCATTTCATGAGCTAAAGTTGAAGCATCATTTAACTCATAATTATAGTTTAAAAGAACATATGGCATCGTATCGTATGTTCCCCATGAGTAAGCTCCACTTCTCTTACCTTTGTTTTCATATACATCTATCCATCCTTCATTTATTCCTTCATTGAATATATCTAAATATTCTTTTCCTAAAGGCTTTAATCCTTCCTCAACTAAATTTATAGCATCCTTATATTCTAAATTTTCTTTTTCAGATTCTATAACTGGAACATATAAATCATACATATGCATTTCATCTAAATTAAGTAGTTTCTTCTTTATTCCAACATATCTATGAAGAGCCTCAATATTTTCATCCACTGTTTTTAAAGCATTATAATATACCTCTACTGGAATATTGTTAGGCTTTAAAGAAGCTTCTAAAGAACTATTATATTTTCTTGTTTTGCTTTCAAAAACAAAATTCTTTATGGAACTAGCTAAACTTGTTGCTAATGTATTTTCATATTTTTTATATGTTCCAAATAAAAGTTTAAATGCATCTTCTCTTACTCTTCTATTTTTACTCTTTATAAAAGAACTATAGTTACCTTCACTTAATTCTACTTTAGCACCATTTTCATCAGTTATTTCTCCAAAAGTTATATCCGAATTGGTAAGCATTGAATATATACTTTCTGCTGCTCCTAAACAATCTGAAACTGATGCTAAAACTGCCTCTACCTCTTTTGATAATATATGTGGTTTTTCCTTTAATATCATTTCAAAATATATTTTATATTTCTCTAAATCTTTATCTTCCTTTATGAAGCCTTCAATTGTTCCTTCTTTTAAACTTAGTATTTCTGGAACAAAATAAGCAGTATAACTTGAAAATTCTGCTGAATATGGATCTATTTTATTTACTAGAGTCTGCATTTCAGAGTTAGATGTATCCTCATGGCTTCTCATATGTGCATAAACATATAACTTTCCAAGCTTCCTACTTAATTCTTCATTTAATGCAAGAAACGCTTTTAAGTCTTCTTTATTTCCAAGTTTGCCCTCAAATTCTTTTAATCTTGGAGCTTCATTTTTTAATTGATTTAATTCCTCATTCCAAAGAGTTGGAGTTTCATAAATTTTATCAATTCTCCACTTATCACTTTCTGGAATTTCCTCTCTTCTTCTAAGCTTTTTAACCTCACTCATTATAATTCTCCTTTCAACTATTATTTATAATCTTCTTCTTTACCCTTTATATCCTCAAACACCTTATTCATATGTTCATTTATGATTGAGCAAACCTCATTTAAAACTGCTCTCATTTCCTCATGTTCATCATCAAACTTAAATTTAACCACCCAAGTTGGATTATATTCTTCATCAAACTCTTCTACTATATATCCTAATGAAGTAAGAGCCTCCACATTAAACAAATCATATATTGCTGAAAATTCCCATTCTTCAACATCTTTATCAGTATCAAAAAATAGACTTACATCTCCATCTATGCAATATAATTTTTTAACATAATTAGTTCCATCTCCAACGGAATAACTTCCTAATTCTCCTTTTATAGCTCCACTTTCTTTATCTTTTTCCATTATAACTAATGAAGAAAAATCCATACTATCTCATCCTTTCCTGTTTTGTCATATATACTAATTATAAATTTTCTTTTTATATTTTCAAGTGTATATATAACATATATAAATAATGTAACATTTCTACTCTTTATACATTTGTAAAATTATGGTAATATACTTCTATATATCATTATAAATAGAGGTGATTTTTTTGAATAAATTTTTACTTAGACGCATAATTTTAGCAATATCTTTATTTTTTATAATTATATTTTCAAGTGCTTTTATTATTAATAAAATTTATGTTAAACAAAAGTGTAAAGATTTATACTTCGCTACTGAACATTTAACCACCAAAGGAAATATGGAAAATAGTCTTTTAAGAATTGAAAACTTCGAACTATCCTTTTTAGATGAAGATATAGCTGTTGTGCAAATTAATGGACTAAGCTATGAAAAGCCTCGTAAATCAATTTCTTGCAATGCATACTTTGAAAAAAACAAAAATTCTATTTGGAATTTAAAGAGAATTGAGAGGCTAACTTAAAATGCAAATTATTTGCACTTACCTCAAAATCAATGTATAATTTATTTAGAATTATACTAGGAGTGATACAATTTGATAAAAATAAATAATCTTTCCTTTTCCTATAGTGGTAAAAAGCCCTATCAACTTGATGATATAAACTTATCTTTGCCTAAAAATGAGTTTATTTCAATAGTAGGAGAAAATGGAAGTTCTAAAACTACTCTTTTAAAGCTTCTTTTAGGATATTTAAAACCTATTAAAGGGAATATTGAAATAAATTTAAATAGTGTTGGGTATGTTCCTCAAAAAGTTGATAACTTCAACTCTCAATTTTCTATCACAGTTTATGAAATATTAAAAATACATTTAAAAACTCTAAAAATAAAAGACAAAGGCGAAATAGACAGAGTTCTTTCAGCTGTTAATATGCTAGATTTTAAAAATAGATTAATAGGTTCTCTTTCTGGTGGTCAACAGCAAAGGGTTTTTATAGCAAGAGCTTTAATTGGTCATCCAGATATATTAATACTAGATGAACCATCTACAGGAATAGATGAAAAAACTCAAAAAGATATATATGAACTTATTTATAAATTAAACAAAGAGAAAAAAATGACTATTATATGCGTCGAACACAATATAAGAAAATCTCTTAAATATTCATCATATATTCTTGAATTAAAAAATGCACATGCTACTTTATTTAAAACTGATGAATATATAAAAAAACTTAATAAAATGAATAATGAATTTATATAGAAAGGGCTCTTTAAAACATGTCTATTATACAAAATATGTTTCAATTTGAATTTATGCGTAATGCATTTATGGCTGGATTTATAATATCTCTTCTATGCCCATGCATAGGACTTTTTCTTGTCTTAAAGAGATATTCAATGATAGGGGATACTCTTTCTCACTCATCCTTTGCTGGAGTTGCAATTGGATTAGTATTTGGCGTTAACCCTCTTTTAACAGCCTTTGTATTCACTACTATTTGTGCATTACTTATAGAAGTGTTAAGAAATTATTATAAGAAATATGCAGAATTATCTATGTCTATTATACTTACTTTTAGTTTAGGTTTGGCCTTAATATTAGTTAGTAGCGGTAAGTCTAGTACAACAGTTAACTCATTTTTATTTGGAAGCATACTAACTGTCTCAAGAACTGACTTAATAATTATAGCCTTAGTTTCCTTACTTTGCTTCATAGGTATATTTTCATTATATAACAAGCTAGTTTATACTACCTTTGATGAAGAAGGAGCTAAAGTTGCCGGAATAAACACTAAACTTATAAATTATATTTTTACAATTATAGTAGGAGCTACTATTTCTGTTTCAATTAGAGTTATGGGAATATTAGTTATCTCTTCAATAATCGTTATACCAGCTGCAACAGCAATGCAATTTAAAAAAGGCTTTACTAAATCTCTTATTATATCAATGATAATAGGAGTTATAGATGTTTTAAGTGGTTTAATCTTAGCTTCTCTATTTGATTTAGCTCCAGGAGGAACCATAGCTTTAACATCTGTAATAGTTCTTATATTTGCATTACTTTTAAACAGAAAAAAATTATAAAATGAATTTAATAATTATAATAAACAAAAAGTCTATAAGTAGATATTAAAAATATCTTACTTATAGACTTTTCTTTTAATCTTTAATTATGGTTTAGAATAGTTTTAATCTTAATCACTCTTTTGATACCACTTTAAATTTATCAAGCTTTAAAACTACATACTTATATGCTCTAATTCATTATCATCTTTATAGACTTTAAAAAGTTTATTCTTCTTATAAAGATATCTATATATAGCATATACCACTACTCCCTTTAAAGCTCCAGTTATGGTTATAGCCCACCAAATTCCATCTAAACCTAAGAATTCTGGTTTACACAAAATATAAGCCATTGGTATTCTCGCCCCAGTTAGCAATATACTAATTATTGAAGGTATATATGTTCTTCCTAATCCATTAAAGGCTCCTGTTGTTGTTATTTCCACACAAACAAGAATCTGACAATAGCCAAGTATTCTTAAATAAACAGTTCCCTGTTCTATAGCCTGTGCCTCTGGTATAAATATTCTAAAAATCTCTTCTCCAAAGAAAATTAATATAGCTGAAGCAAAAACTCCTACTACAAGAGAAATCACCATGGTTATATTAAACCCTTTTGTTATTCTCTTTAACTTGCCTGCTCCATAGTTTTGACCTACAAAACTACTTAAAGCAGTAGAGATTCCTCCTGCTGTCATCCAAGCAATCGCTTCAACCTGTGATCCTACTTTTTGAACCGCTATAGGAACAGGCCCAAAGACAGCTACTATTTTTCCTATAAACATTGAAAAAACAGTAAATAATCCACTTTGAAGAGCTGCCGGTAATCCAATATGAACTAGTGTTTTCATACAATTTATATTTATTCCACTAAATAAATTTATTTTTAAATATTCAGCCTTACTCTTTATCATTATATATAAGAAACTAAGTGTAACTATAGCCTGTGCTATGACAGTTGCAAGAGCTGCACCTAAAACACCCATTTCTGGGAATATTCCTATTCCAAATATTAATACTGGATCAAATACTATATTAAATATTAACCCTATTGTATTTGCAATAAAAGGAGTTCTACTGTCTCCTGAACCTGTAAATACCGCTGTGAATACAGGATTTAAAAAATTAAATATCATTCCTAAAGCAACAGCAATCAAATAGGTCTCAGCCATATTTATAACCTCTGTATCACCTAAATTAAAAAATCCTATTAATTCACTATTAAATAAAAGCAGTATTATTGAATACAAAATAGCTAGTATAATATTAATTTGAAATGCACTCTTTATATAATCCTTTGTACTTTCAATATCATGTCTTCCTAAACTCTGTGCAACTTTAATCTCGGCTCCTACTTTAGAAATCATTACAAAAGCCATACCAAGCCATGGAAAGAATCCAGCTGTTCCAACAGCTGCTACAGCATTACTTCCTATTCTACCAACCCAGAGCATATCAGCCATACTATAAGCCATTTGTATGAAAGAAGTTGCCATAATTGGTATTGAAAGTTTTATAAGGTTGCTTGTTATTTTCCCTTCTGTTAAGTCAATTCTCTTGTCCATTTTTCCCCCTGTGTACCTCAAAAAATTTATTCTTACACATTATAATTCATATTATATTTAATCTAAATATATAAAATTATTTTATACAAAATAATTTTAATTTGTTTTTTATATATATTTTTTAGTTAAGAATTTAGAAAAAGTCTTCCATCTGATTTAAAATATCTTTTATAATACAGTAATTTGGTCTACAAACATGAATGTTGGTCCTTCTCCCGGCATTATGCTCCATGGTGGACATACCTCTTCATTTTTAGCAAATATCTTAATATATCTAGCTTTACTCTCTTTACTTGCCACAATGTCTTTTTTTCCAACCTCTTCTCTCTTTTCACTACTATCTTTTTCTTCTCTTTTTAAAAGAGAAAATTCTCTTCCATCTATTGAAGAATAAAATTCTACGAACTTAGGATAATAAATCCAGGCCCTTGTATCTTGTAAAAAGCCTACCATAACCTCCTTAATATCTTTTATTTCTCCTAAGTCAACTATCACCTCCATATCTTCAGTATATCCAAGCCATCTTCCATCAGTATAATGTAAACTTCCTTTTTGTCCATCAATCAAATCATAAACTCCATTTTTATTGTACATATAATGATTCGTAGGATTTGTTAATCCCTTAATATCAACTATTGGTAAAGTAACATATATTCTACTTTCAACTGTATTGCTTGGCTTATATCCTTCTTTAAAAACTTTTGCCTTTATAAAAGCTCTATCATCAACAACTATTGGCTCCTTATATAAGATAGAGTTCTCATTTGGCTCACTTCCATCTAATGTATATCTAATCTCTCCTTTTTTATCCTTTTTTCCTAAAAGAATTTCCTGAGAGAAAGGTTTATTCATTAATAAAGTGTCAACATTTACAATAGGTCTAAAAGCTCTTAACTTAACTTTATTAGTTTTATTATATCTCTTATATTCTGGTATATATCCATCTATTTCCTCTCTATTTTTTAAATATTCATCATTAAAAAACTCCTTTTCCTTAGTTATTTTATTAGTTGTATTTAAGTCAATAATAACTTCACCATGATCAGAAGTTATCAATATTTTAGAATCCTCATCTATTGTAAACTCACCCTTAATTAAAGAAACTTTATACTTAAAATTATTGTGTTCACATAAAATTGTATTTGAATTTAATTCCTTAAGAACCGGTAAAGTATTTAAACTAACCATATATTTTTCATTAGACTTCACATTAAAATTAATCTTAATCTTATCTTCTTTACAAAGTATTCTTATCTCCTCATCTTCATGAATCTGCCATAAAATTTCACATTCTGCCTCTCCCATGGACTTAAAGTTTAAATATTTCCCTTCCACTTTTTCATATACACCAATTCTTTTTGCTTTAACAAAACTTATTTCAGGTCTTTCATCTATTTCATTTTTCCAATAATGTGGTCTCATTAAAGGCAAAGCATCAAATATACTTTCATTACTATTTAGTGAATTCTCATAATATCTAGATTTATAGTTCTCATTGAATAAATGTATATCCCTTATGCTTAAAACATTGTTTTCAAATAAAAAACTACTTCTATAAAATCTACTGTTATACCATAAAGTTTTCATATTATAAGTATTCCAGTCCTTTTTAGCTCCAAATGTAGTTGGAGGTGTTAACCTGTATTTTTTCTTATACCAAAGGGCACTTTCCACCAAAGTTTCAACCCTAACTTTCTTCTCCTTTTCTAATTTTAAAATTTGTTCTATTTGAACTTCATACCCCTTATACATGGTATTCCATAAGAATGTATTCTCTTGTCCTACTTGAGCATAAGAAAAACCTAAAACTTCTTCATCAGTTAAACACTCAAAAAACCAATCTACCCACTCTTTACTTTGTCCAATTATCCACGCTGGCTCTAATGTATGAACTCCTTTTAATTCTTGGCGTAATCCTTCTTCAAAATTATATATTGGATCTGGTCCTAAAAGCCTAAATAAAGGTAAATCTAATTGCATTTCCTTGTTTTGAGCTGGAATATATTCATTTAATTTACTCGGATAATAAGCTTGATTAAAATATCCACCCCAAAGAGTAAAACCATCAGTTCCTATTTGATCTCTACAAATAGCTCCTCCTATCACCCCATATTTCTCCTTTAAATAATTTAAAGTTCTTATATCTATAACCCAAGAACCTACTGTCTTAGGATAATACCCGAATATATCTTTAAAATCTTTCATATAAGCATCGACCATTTTAATTCTATCCTCTGGACTATATCCTAGTGAATATCCTTTATCAACGTGATCATCAATAGGAGTTTCTCCCTTCCAGATTACTCCTGCTTTATTCGCTAATTCCTCTGTTATTTCCCACCATGCTCCAACTTCATCATATTCATCTATAGAATCTTTTATAAGGTTTACAAACCTTTCGTCCATTAAAGCATCATGTTTTAATGCATATGTTGCTGGAAAACCATATTGCTTTATTAATTCAATTTCTTGAACTACTGTTTGAAAATCATCCTCAACGAACTCTCCACTTGGATAAACCGTTTTTCTTATGAAATTATATATATTTACTATAGTTAAATTATTATTCTTTTTCCTCTCAAACTTTATCATATAATAATCACCCCTTTTCACCTCATTTTAAGTAATCTAATCACTTTAAACAATGAACAAATTTTAGTTTTTATTAAGATTTTCTTTATAATTTCTTTTTTGTGAGTTTATACAATTCAATAAAAAAAGCTATGAAATAATGAATATTTTCATCCATTACTTCATAGCTTATTTATTTTATTATTTAATCTGGCATTAATATAAATCTAAGAATAAATAAAAATGCGAATATGTATATAACCTTATGAACTTCCTTTCCTTTTCCAGTTACAACTTTCATAATTGGATAGAAAATCATTCCTATAGCGATTCCATTTGCTATAGAATATGTAAATGGCATCATAGCTACTGTGAAGAATGCAGGTACAGCCTCTGTAAAATCTGAAAAATCTATTTGAGTTATAGCTCCCATCATTAATACTCCAACTATTATTAATGCTGGTGCAGTTGCACTTTGTGGTACAATTCCTATTATTCCACTAAAGAATAGAGAAACTACTAATAATATACTTACAATTACATTAGATAATCCTGTTCTTGCTCCAGCTGATATACCTGCTGCAGATTCTACAACTGTTGCTAATGTAGTTGTACCAAGCATAGCTCCTATTGTTGTTCCAACAGCATCAGATGCTAGAGCTTTTCTTAAATTTTTAACTTGTCCATTTTCATCTATCATTCCTGAGCTTTGAGCTGTTCCAACTAAAGTTCCTATAGTATCAAATAAATCTACTAAGCTTAAAGTTATTACAACCATGAATATTGTAAGAAGTGCTTCCAAAATGCTATTTCCATTACTTGTTAAAAGTCCTTTTATATCCATTGCAAAAAATGTATTTCCTATGTTAGGTAAAGAAAATAGCTTCATTCCAATTAAATTAGTAATTCCCATTGGTATTCCTATTATAGTAGTTATTATTATTCCTAAAAGCATTCCACCAGTTACCTTTCTAGCAACTAGTATAGCCGTTATTATAATACCGATTATTGTAAGTAAAACATATTTATCTGTAAAATCCCCAAAGGCTACTAATGTTGCTGGATTTGCAACTATAATTCCCCCACTCTTTAAGCCTATTAAAGCTACAAAAAGCCCTATTCCTGCTGTTATTGCAAACTTAAGATTCTCTGGAATTGCTTGTACTATTTTTTCTCTTATTGAAGTAAGAGTAATTATTATAAATAAAAGACCTGAAATAAATACAGCTGCTAATCCTTCTTGCCAAGAAAAATCTAATTTTATACATATGTTATAAGCAAAGAATGATACTAATCCTAAACCTGGTGTTAATACAAAAGGTAAATTAGCATAAAAGGCCATTACTAACGTACCTATAGCAGCCGCTATACATACTGAAGCAAAAGCAGAAGCTATTATAGGATCACCTGCCATAGTTAAATTAGCTGCGGCATCCCCTTTAACTCCTAAAGAATTCATACCTCCAATTTTAAGAATGTTCGGAATAACTAATAATGCATAAGCAAAAGTAACAAAAGTAGTTAACCCTCCTATAACTTCTGTTTTTACATTAGTCTTGTTCTCCTTCAGCTTGAAAATCTTCTCTAATAAGCTCTTCATTTGTTTCTCCTTTCTGAATCTTTTAATATGCAAAAAAAAATTAGTATTGATTTAGGTAAATCAATACTAATTTTGATCATTAATATGCCGATTTACCCATAGCGAGAATATTTACGGTTATCTCGTAGAAACATCTGAACCCTATTTTCAGAAATATATGGGGAATATTTTTAATTTATTATTAATGATTATACGTACTTATTTTCTTTTTGTAAACACTTTATTTAAAAGTAGTTTTTCCCAAAGCTGACTACTATTCTATTTTTTATTTTCATCAATACATTCTTCGCATATACCTTTTAAAGTTAAATTGTGCTCTTTAATCTTAAAGCCTGTTTGATTTCTCAAAAGCTCCTCAACCTGTTGCATTGGACATGGAACTTCTATTTCCTTATGACATAAATCGCACTCTAAAATATGTTTATGAATGTTTTTATCTTTTAACTTGTAAGAACTTTTTCCATCGCCTAATTCAAATCTATCTATTAAATCTTTTTCTAAAAACACTTCTAAAGTTCTGTATACTGTAGATAAATTTATATCAGTGCACTTACTATATATATAATCGGCAGTAATACTTCTATCACTTTCCTTCAATAAATCATATATTAATAATCTAGCTTTGGTAATCTTTACTCCCTTAACCTTAAATATTTCTTTTACTTCCATAACAATCTCCTAAACAAATATTTAAATCATTATTATAAATTATATCACATTAAAAATACTTGAATAACAATATATTTATAAATTCTTTTTAATACTCCCTATTTCGAAAGAAAACATTTTCATTTGTGATATTCTATTTATTAAATAGTATACCCTATTAACATTTAGTATAAAACCCTTGAAACCTTAGTAATTTCAACACTTAAATATATATATATGATTTTATTTATAAAAAAACTATAATTTTTTTTGCATTTTTCACTTTATTTTTTAATAAACATAGTGTATATTAATAAATAGAGTATGACATTAGACGAAATAGTATAGCACATTTAGTTTTTCTAAGGACTAATGCGTTTAACATAAAGGGGAGATTTTTTAAATGAATTGTATTATAGCTCAATCTGGTGGTCCAACTTCAGTAATAAACTCAAGCGTTTATGGATTGGTTAAGGCTAACAACGAACTAAAATTATATGATAATGTTTATGGTGGATTAAATGGAATAGAAGGTATATTAAATAAAACCATAATAAATCTTTCAGAACTTGATGATTTTCAATTAGAAAGATTCAAGAATTCACCTGCATCTGGTTTAGGTTCTTGTAGATACAAATTAAAACCACTACAGGAAAGTGAAGAAGAATATTTAAAACTTCTTGAAATATTAAATTCACTTGATATAAAAGCTTTCTTCTACGTAGGTGGAAATGACTCCATGGATACAACAGCCAAATTAAATGCTTATGCAAAGGCTAAAAATATAGATATAAAATTCTTTGGAATTCCAAAGACAATAGATAATGATTTAATGCACACAGATCATACACCTGGTTTTGGTAGCGCCGCAAAATTTATATCTACAGCTGTTTTAGAAACTTATTTAGACTCAAAAGTTTATACTAACAATGGAATTTTCATAGTTGAAACTATGGGAAGAGATACAGGTTGGTTAGCAGCCGCTGGTGCTTTAGCAACTATAAACGGAGTTCAATGTGCTGACCTAGTATATTTACCTGAAAGAGCGTTTTCAGTACAAAGCTTTTTAACTGACGTAGCTAGAATATTTAAAGAAAAGAAACATGTGTATATAGTAGCTTCTGAAGGATTAAAAAATGAAAATGGAAAGTTTCTTACTGAAACTGCAGCAAATGGAGATTCATTTGGACATGCTCAATTAGGTGGTGTAGGAGCTTACTTAAAGAACTTAATAATTCAAGCTAGTATAACAAACAGAGTTAAATCTTTAGAGCTTAATACTTTACAAAGATGTGCTATGCACTCTTCATCACAAATAGATGTAAATGAAGCTGTAATGGTAGGACAAGCCGCTTTAGAAGCTTCTACTACTTCTGAAGGTGGATATATGGTAGCAATAAAGAGAGAATCTTCATTCCCATATAAGAGCTCTACTTTCTTAATTGAAGCAGATAAAGTAGCTAATAATATAAAATACTTCCCAACTGAATGGATAAACTCAGAATGTAATAATATTACTGAAGAAGGTTTATCATACCTTAAACCTTTAATTAGCGATTTCGAGGATAGAGATTCTCTTCCTCTTTATCATAGTTTTGTTTTATAGATATTATTTTACTCAAATTACCCACATTTAATAAAAGACATGCATTAGATGCATGTCTTTTATTTTTCTTTAAGTACATCCTTTAATGTCTCATATGAAAAATCTATTATTTCTGCACAACTTACCTTATTCTTTTTTAAATCTAAACAAATTTCTGAATTAAACTCTTCTCTTATTCTATTTATAAGTTCTCTTGAATAAGTTCTTGCCTCATTCTTTTCTTCATTGCTTTCTCTTCCTTTTATAAATCCAATAGCTACTACTGCCCCATTAACAGCTCCACATAAGCTTCCAACAGTTATACCAGTTCCCATACCACTTCCTAAAGCAACAGGTATATCCTTATTAAATTCCTCATTATAAGACTTTATTATAGCCTCTGCACATGTATATCCTTCTTTATGATATTCTGATGGTTTTTTCATATCTATTCTCCTTGCTTTTTAAATTTACTTATATGATTATAATATCAAAAAAACCATTTAATTTCTGTGATTTTTTCACAAAAATATTCTAAATAAATTCTCAAGTTAAATAAACTAAAGAATTTATTTAGAATAAACTTCAAAGCTTAAAATCTTTTTGCTTAACTATTTCTAAAGTATTTAAAAATTCATCTATCTCATACTTATTATTATATAGTCCTAAACTTGTTCTAAGCATGCCTGGTCTAGGTTTACTACTATAAGCAAATTTTAAAAATTCTTCATCTTTAAGCTTTAATAATCTTCTAACATAAGGATGAGCACAAAAAGTACCATTTCTAATGTCTATTCCTCTAAAATTTGCTAGTCCTTCTGATACTATATCATGATGGATATCTTTCACATTAAATACTGCCACTCCAATTCTATCTTCATCTTTAGAATCTCCATATGTTATTATATCAGGCATGCGTTCTAATCCATCTAGCAAATATCTTTTTAAAGCATTCTCTGTTGATTCTATCTTTTCAAATCCTATAGAATTTATTACTCTAATAGCAGATAAAAGTGCACAGACTCCTATTATATTAGGTGTTCCTGCTTCAAATCGTTCTGGTTCACTATCCCAGCAAACTCTATTATCTGAAACTAAATCCACTGCTCCTCCACCTTTTAACAAAGGTTCTTTATCTTTTATAACTTCCTTTAATGCAATAACAACTCCTGTTCCAAAAGGCGCGTACATTTTATGAGCTGAAAAAACAAGAAAATCTATATGATCATTATTTCCTGTTCCCCCCATATTGATCGCTTTATGAGCCACCAGCTGGGCAGCATCTACGATTATTTTCACTCCATATTCATGAGCTATTTTAGCTATTTCATTTATTGGATTCAAATAACCAGTTACATTAGATGCTCCTGTTATTGTTAAATATTTTACCTTTCCTTTGTTATTTTTAATTAATTCTTCTATTTTATCCTTTTTTAAAAATCCTAATTCATCAACCTCAACATATAAAACATTACTATTTTCTCTCCAAGGAAGATCATTTGCATGATGTTCCATTCTAGTGCTTATTACATAATCTTTCTTATTTACTAAGGAATGAGCTAAAAGATTTAATCCCTCTGTAGCATTTTTTACATATATAACTGTGTAATCATCAGGATTTTTAACATGGAAAAACTCTAGAATCTTTTTTCTTGAATGTTCATAGAATTCATTACAGAATTTAGCTTTATACCCTTTTCCTCTTCCTATTGAACTATAAACATATAGCATATCACTTACACATCTTAAGCATTCTTTTAAAGCAGGAGTAGTAGCCCCATTATCTAAATTAATTGGTACTACTTTTTTTCCATTATAAATAGTTATTTCATCATCAATACCTATAAATAAATCTCTATAATTATTATTCATACCACATCACTCCAATAGTATATATTATTCTCACTTGCTAAATTATGTTCTTAAAAAACTTAATCTACATCTAATGCCTTTAATATAAAGACATTTAATTTGATGAAATATCGCATTATTAGTATAATTGTATTGATTAATACTATAAATTCAATGATGGGAGTTTTAAAATGATTATTTTAAGCTGTAGACACTTAACTAAAAGTTTTGGTATTGATGAGATTTTAAGAGATGTAACATTTAATATAAATGAAGGTGACAAGGTTGGTTTAATAGGTCCAAATGGAGAAGGAAAATCAACATTATTTAAAATTCTTACCAAGCAACTTGATTATGATAGCGGTGAATTATTTTTAGATAAAAACAAAACACTAGGATATCTCTCTCAGAATTTATCTTTAGATAGTGAAAATACTATTTATGATGAGATGCTTTCTGTATTCTCTTCTTTAACGGAACTTGAGGATAAAATTAAAAGTTTAGAAGAAAAACTTAACGAACCTTATGATGCTTCTAAGGAAGAGTATCATAATAAGCTTATAAAAGACTACACTCTTTCTCAGGAACTTTATGAAAATAGAGGTGGTTATACTTTTAGAGGAGAAATCTCTAGGGTTCTTAAAGGATTAGGATTCTTAGAAGAAGATTTCAATACTTCAATCATAAATCTTAGTGGAGGGCAAAAAACTAGACTTGCTCTTTGTAAACTACTTTTAAGAAAACCTGACTTACTTCTTTTAGATGAGCCTACTAACCACTTAGATTTAGAAGCCATAGAGTGGCTTGAAGAATATCTTAATAGTTATAAAGGAACTGTTTTCGTTATTTCCCATGATAGATTTTTCTTAGATTCTGTAACGAACACTACCTTTGAACTTATTGGTGGAAAAATACATTGCTATAATGCAAGCTATACTAAATTTCTCGAGCTTAGAAAAAAAGATATTGAAGCTAGATTAAAAGCCTATAATTTACAACAGGCTGAAATAAAAAGACAAGAAGAAATCATAGAAAAATTTCGCTCATTCAATAGAGAAAAAAGTATTAGAGCTGCTGAAAGCAGACAAAAATCTCTTGATAAAATGGAACGTTTAGAAGCTCCCGAAGTTATAAAAGAGGCTTCTAGAATAAGTTTTGAAACCTTAGTTAAAAGTGGAAATGACGTTCTTCACGTTGAAAATTTAAAAAAGAGTTATGATAATCTTCTATTTCAAAATGTAAACTTTGATTTAAAGCGCGGAGAAAAAGTTGCTTTAATAGGTGAAAATGGTAGAGGTAAAACTACTCTATTTAAAATAATAATGGGGATGATAAAACAAGATTCAGGTTCTGTATCTCTTGGTAAAAACGTATTTACAGGATATTACGACCAAGAACAATCTAACTTGAACCTTGATAAAACTATAATAGATGAGGTTTGGGATGATTTCCCTAATCTTACTACTACTGAAGTTAGAAATTATCTTGCATCTTTCTTATTTACTGGTGATGATGTATTTAAAGAAATTTCTCTTTTAAGCGGTGGTGAAAAGTGTAAAATTAACCTTTTAAAACTTATGCTTTCAAAAGCTAATCTTCTTCTTCTAGATGAGCCTACTAACCATTTAGATATTATGTCTAGAGAGGCTTTAGAAGATGCCATTTTAAGTTATGATGGTACTTTAATAGTAATTTCTCATGATAGATACTTTTTAAATAAAGTCATCAATAAAATAGTTGAACTTCAAGAAGATGGTCTTAAAACCTACTTAGGAAATTATAACTATTATATGGATAAAAAAGCTAATCCTAATAGATACGAAGACCTAGATGAAGAAATAAACCAAGGAAAAACCAAAACACAAATTAAAGAGGAAAGAAAAAAGAAAAAAACAGCTGAGAAATCAGCTAGAGCTTTAAGAGCTCAGTTAAGAGAAATAGAAAAGTTGATTCCTCAAAAGGAAGAAGAACTTGAAAAACTTCAAGGAATGCTTTGTACTGAGGAAGTTTATTCAAACCCTGAAGAAAGCATAAGAGTTAATAAAGAAATAAACTTAGTTCAAGAAGAAATAGATTCTCTTTATGCAACTTGGGAAGAACTTTCTGAATCTCTGGAAGATTAAAATATAGAGCTATATTTTAGATCAATTGTGATTTTTAGATATCCTTACAGATATATCCAAAATCAACACTAGTTTAAAACATAGCCAAATATAGAAAAGGCATAGAGACTAATACTCTATGCTTTTTTTATATTAAACTTATTTTACTCCTGTAGTACCAAATCCACCACGGTCTTCATTACCAAAAGAAGAAACCTCTTCAAATTCTATCTCTGGCATAACTTCCATTATTCTAAATTGTCCTATTTTATCTCCTTGTTTTATCCAAGTTCCTTTTATTTCTTTTCCATCCACTATTTCAACATGCTTTCCTTGTAAGCAATAAACTGGCATATGCCATTGGTCATTATCTCCTATGTATGTATCATCAACAACACCGACACTATTTGTTTGTATTATTCCCCAACTTTTAAAAGTTGAACTTCTAGGTGCTAAATGTCCTTCCCATCCCTTAGGAAGTTCTAAGGCAAAACCTAAAGGTATCATAGCTCTTTCTCCACTTTCAACAAAT
Organism: Clostridium sp. LIBA-8841; assembly: GCF_057782475.1. Classification (NCBI taxonomy): domain Bacteria; kingdom Bacillati; phylum Bacillota; class Clostridia; order Eubacteriales; family Clostridiaceae; genus Clostridium; species Clostridium sp. LIBA-8841. The sequence continues at coordinate 2,440,277 of NZ_CM173488.1, forward strand.
ATATCCTTATTCGCATATACATCTATCCAGTTACCTTTTACTATTTTTTTTAACTTAGTTGCTCCCTCAAAATATTTAATTCTAATCTTCATATCATTTTCCTTTCTTTTGTTTAACCTATATAATTATTATGAATTAAACTATAGCTATTATATAATTTTATTCTTTTAAATTAAAGCCCACAGATTTCTCTGTGAGCCTCTAAATAAGATTTTTATTAATTATTTGCGACATTCCTTGCATATACAACATCTACAACGTCTTGATCTACTGCGACGTCTTGATCTACTACGACGTCTTGATCTGCTACGCCTTGATTTACTATTACACTCATCAAGATCTTTGCACCTACAACGTTTTGGTGGTCTATCACAATCTTCTTCTCTCTTTCTAAATTTATTGATTATTATAACTCTAGCAAATTTATTGCCTGGAGAGATACATACTTCATAACATGGATAATATTCTGGATTTTCAAAATAACAACGATCTACAGGTTGTTTAATAGCATATAAGCCATCTTCTAAGCATTTAAATACAACTTTTCCACAACGATCTGTCTCTTTGCAAGCTATAAGTTCAAATCCAGTATTACAATCTACTTTATATAATTGAATTGCCATTCCGCTTATTGGATCTCCATCTGAGCATCCTATTAAAGATTGAACTTCAATAGTTCCCATCTTAGGCATTGGCTTTGGTTTAGCTCTTTTACAACAATCTCTATCATCTTCATGACATTCCCAATCATCATCCTTATGACATTCCCAATCATCATTGTGACAATCTATATCCTCAAATAATTCTTCTAAATCATTCATTCCTCCATATTGACCATTGCAGTACTCTTTGTAGTCCATAATCTACCTCCTAAATTTTATCATATGATTAGTATATATTATGACTACTTCTTACAAATTGTTACATATTATAATTTACTCAAAATCTAATATTTTCTCTGCTAATCTCTTATACATATTAGCCTTATCTACGAGTACTGCAGAAATTAACAACCTTTTTTCACTCTTTCCTAAGGAATCAAAGTTTTCTCCTAAATTATTTAAATCAGCACTAATTTCCTTATTCATGCCATCTAAATTTTTTTCATGACCTTTTAAATACAATTTATATAATTCTCTTATATCATTGGAGTTAATTTCTTCTTTATTATACTTTTCAACTATATCTCCTAAAGCTAATTTTATATCACTTAGAGCTAGTATTCCTTTCATATTATATATAAAACACATCAATATAATATGCTCTTTAGTATATTTCTTATTTTTAATCTCCATTAACAATCTGCCCTTAGCGTAATTGTTAATCATTGTTTTAGTTAAAATCTTATCCTCTTCGAATCTTTTATTTTCACCTAATTTATTTTCAAAAAGTTGTATCACCTGATCCATATATAAATCTAATTCTGGTATATCATCTAAGTCTATACTTTTATCTAAATTCAAACTTTCTAATAAACTATTTAAATTCATAAAATCCCTTCCTTACATTTTTAATTCATTACATAGTTTTTAAAACTACATTTCATTCTATATATATTATATTATTAGTAATTTAAAATAAATTCAAGATATTTGGCAATATTCTATATATATTATTGAATTTCCACCTAATTTAAAGGTTGAATTATTCCTATAATTAGTTGATAATTGTAATATGATAATACGTAGTTTTAAAAACTACTTGAATTTATTCCTTGGAGGTATGTTATGAAAAATGTATTTTTTAGAGAACCCATAAATGGCTTTACTCATTTATTCGGTGCCATTCTTTCTTTATTTGCTCTAGTAGCCTTGACCGCTAAAGCTACTTATGTATATGGAATTGGATTGCCCCTTTTATCGGTTATACTTTTTGGATTTTCATTAGTTTTACTTTATAGTGCTTCTGCTATTTATCATTTAGTTAATGCCAAAAAAGAAACGATTGCATTTTTAAGACGTTTAGACCATTCTATGATTTTTATACTTATATGCGGAAGTTATATGCCTTACTGCTTAATTGGACTTGAAGGTAAAGCACAAATATTTATAACTTCACTAATAATAATCCTTACAATACTAGGTATTTTATTTAAAATGGTTTGGTTTAATTGTCCTAGAATACTTTCTACTCTTATGTATATAGGAATGGGCTGGATTTCTTTAGGAGCAATTCCGTTTTTCAAAAACATACCTACTCTAGCCTTAGTTTGGTTAGCAATAGGAGGAGTAATTTATACAATTGGCGGAGTAATTTATGCTTTAAAACCTAAATTTCTCGAATTTAAAACCTTAGGATTTCATGAGATATTTCATATATTCATATTATTCGGAAGTTTAAGTCATTTCATATCAATATTTTTTTATCTATTATAAGATAAAAAAGGATATTATACTTAATATCAAGTATAATATCCTTTTTTTATATGTCTGAATTTTTGATTTCCTCTATAAATATTTCTAAATTTTTAGAAATAAACTTATCTTTATGATATATAAGAAATAAATCTCTACTTATTTCCACATTGTCTATGTTTATTTGCTTTATTAAGCCATCCTTAATTTTCTCTCCTATTGCCTTACAAGAAACGCAGGCTATACCTAATCCTGTTTCAACAATTCTTACAATAGCTTCAGTATTTCCAAGTTCCATATATACATTGTAATTACAATCATTGTTTATAAGATAATTCTCAACAACTTCTCTTGTTCCACTACCGGCTTCTCTCATTATAAATTTTTCATTTTCTAAATCTTTCAATGTTATTTTATTTTTTGAAAATATAGGGTTACTTGGGTTAGCAATAAATATCAATTCATCTTGCCCTACACTTAAAACTTCTAATTCATCTGACATTACATGCCCTTCAACTAATGCAATGTCAACTTTATTTTCCATAATAAGCTGCTCTATTAGTTGAGTATTTTCTATTATTAAAGAAATTTCTATGTTTTTATGTAATTCATTAAATTCCTTTATTAATTCAGGAAGTATGTAAACTCCAATTGTTGTACTTGCTCCTATAACAATTTTACCCTTTTGACCTTCTTTGCTACTTCTTATGGTACTATTAGCCTCTTCATATAGGTTTAGAATTCTTCTACTATATTCAAAGTAAACTTCTCCTTCATGAGTAAGATAAAGCTTTTTCCCTATTCGATCAAACAGCTTAACATCAAGATCACTTTCTAGTTCAGCTATGGCTTGACTTATAGATGGTTGACTTATGTACATAGACTTAGCTACTTTAGTCATATTTAAGCATTTAGCTGTTTCAAAAAATATTTTTAACTTTCTAAAATTCATGTAATCAATCCTTATTTATCATCTTTTACTTCTTCAAAATCAACATCAATAACAGGTCCATCATCTTGCATTTCAGACTCTGATTTATGTTCTTCTTTTGTGAATTTGTAACTATAAGTTTCTGTAGTATTTTTTTTATTTTTACGTTTAATAACATACTTTCTTATAAATTTAAAATATACCCACCCTATAAAGAATAGTATTATTCCTCCGATTATAATATAAGGTAGTATAAAAAATGCAAATTGTAATAAAAGTATTGCAATAATTATTCCTAATCCTATTTTTAAATACTTCTCCATACATTATCACTCTCTTTTATATTTTTTATTTTATTAATTATAACATAAAGTTAAAAAAATAAAAAACACTTATTAATTTCAGAATTGCTATATATTTTCTCTTATATTTAATTATTTTTTGACAATACTAATTAAGACATCTTAAATACAAAATCAAAAATTAAGGAAGTGACAAAATGAAAAAATTTATACTTTTACTAATTGCATGTATTTTATCTTTTTCTGCAATTAACGTTTCTTCAGAAATTGTTAAGGCAACCACACTAGAGGATAACAACAAAAAAATCTTTTTAACCTTTGATGATGGTCCTGGTGGAAAGGTTACTGAGGATATTTTAAATATACTTAAAGAAAAAGGTGTCAAAGCTACATTCTTTCTAATAGGAGAACAAGTTGAACAATATCCTGATTTAGTTAAACGTATGGATGATGAAGGACATACTATAGGAGTACACACTTTTACTCATGAAAGAAGTAAAATTTATAGAAATAATTATTCTTTTATTCAAGAAAATCTTAAAGCACAACAAGCTATAGAAAAAGTTATTGGTAAAAAAGTATTTTCTCTTAGATTTCCTTTTGGCTCAAATAATAGCACCTATAGGCTTACTAGTTCTCTAGTAGAAACTTTACATAGTCAAGGATTTAGAATATATGATTGGACTGTAGATAGTACTGATTCTTTAAATCCTAATCTTAGTCCAAATTCAATATTTAAAAAATGCATTACTAATTCTGATTATGTAGTTCTTTTAATGCATTGTGGAAACATAAACAAAAACTCTGTTAAAGCATTACCTGCAATAATAGACCACTTTAAAGGTTGTGGTTATAGTTTTGAAGTAATAGATGAGACAACTCCAGAAATTTATAGATTAAAAAATAAAGGCTGAGAAATCACTCAGCCTTTATTATTTTGTTCCTAAAGTTAAAATTGAATCTACTAAGGTTTGTGCTATAAAAGAACACTTTTCAATGATATCAATTTCATCACCCACATCTAAATTCAAGTTTATTATTATACTTGGCTTATTTACATATAGTAAATTATATACTTCTGCATTTTTTATCCCTTTATTCTTATAATTAATTACTTCGAATGATGAGCATATATTTTCTGCAAACTTTCTTCCTCTAGAATCAAACTCATTTACTGAACATAATATTTCATTTTCCTTTGAAAAATCAATATTTAATGTAATGTGTAAAGATGACTTACTTAAATTAGCTTTTTCAACTCTGCTTTTTAGTTCTTCTCCATTAAAAAGAAATATCTCATTATAAGGAGTACAATCAATAAATTTTAAGTTATTCTTAACAATAAACTTTTTAAAGAAATGGCTTATTGTCTCTCTAATCTCTTCTTTTAATTTATCTGATGTATTTTCTCCTTTAATATGACCTTTACCTAAGTCCATACTTATAATGGCACCTTGAGCTAAATACATATTATCCTCCTATGTTAATATATTATATTTCATAATATGTTTGTTTTAGCCAAAATGCCATAATTCTATTTCATTTGATATTCTTTTGTTTGATTCTACCTTATAAATAAAAATTAACTTTTGAATTTATTTCCTTAATATTGCCTTATCACCATTTTCATAAGTTATAAATTCAAATTCAGGGTTAATTTCCTCTACAAAATTAGCTATCCATGAATTTCTTAGATTATGGAATTCTTCTACATTTCCATCCACTTGATCCCAAAACCTTTTATGTAAATCTCTACTAATACTCCATAATACTTTATCATTAGAATTTTCTAAAACCTCATTTATTCTATCACAAGGCATACCATCTAAAATATAATCATTTAAAGCTGTATAAATTTCAATAGCACTCTCTTTATCTAATTGATTTTTACATTCCTTTGCATTTAATCTTCCATGTTTTTTATAAAGTTCAACTAAATCTTCTTTTACTGCTGGGTCTCTATTAATTATATTATTTATATAGTATGCACATCTACCTTCAGCTGCATTTATTCTTTCTTCTAACCATCCATGAATATTTCCTTCATCTATTATTTCATCTAGTGGTTTATTAGGAGTTTTTTCTCCAAAATTTAAATTAGCATAAGAAATCCATTCATTTACTGGCATTTTTCTTTCTTTTGCTATTTCTAAAACTTCATCTTCTAAATTTTCAAACCATTTTATTTTATCAAATAACCAAAAATGTATTTTTCCTAAAAATAAGCTCATATTTTCACCTCTAAATATAAATTATATTTTAATTATATTTTATCTTTCCCTATTCTTCTGTAACATAGGTTACCACTAAGAGATATTTTGTAAACTTTTCGTAAATAAAGCGTATTTCCTAATTAATAACGTTTCAAATCGTTCCACGAAATTGTAAACCTCCCATTTAAGTAATATAATAGAAATCGACTGTTTTATAAGGAGTTGATATATTTCAATGTATAAACCAAAATTACTCTCTTTATTAGATGATAAAGAGAATGGATTCTCAAAAGAACAATTTTTTAAAGATTTAATTGCAGGTATAATAGTTGCTATTATTGCCTTACCTCTATCAATTGCATTAGGTATCTCTTCAGGTGTATCTCCTGAGAAAGGTCTTATAACTGCAATTATAGCTGGATTCATAATTTCCTTATTAGGAGGAAGTAGAGTTCAAATAGGTGGACCTACTGGTGCCTTCGTTGTTATAGTCTTCGGCATAATTCAAAGCCATGGAATTGACGGATTAATAATTGCTACATTTATGGCTGGTATTATTCTTATTTTATTTGGTTTATTGAGATTTGGTAGCTTAATAAAGTATATACCTTATCCAATAACAGTAGGATTCACATCTGGTATAGCTGTGACACTTTTTTCGACTCAGATTAAAGATTTTTTAGGCCTTACAATGACTAAAACACCATCTGAGTTCATACCTAAATGGGAAGCCTATATATCCCATATGAATACTACTAACTTTTATACTTTAGCTATTGGATTATTAGCTTTAGCTATTCTTATTTTTTGGCCAAAAATTAATAAAAAGATTCCTGGTTCCCTAGTAGCCTTAATCGTGACTACTCTTGTTGTATTTATTTTCAATTTACCTGTTGCAACAATAGGAAGCCAATTTGGAAAAATAAGTTCAAGTATTCCAATGCCTCATATCCCAAATTTAAATCCTGAAACATTAAAAGCATTGATAGGTCCTGCTTTTACCATAGCACTTTTAGGTGGTATTGAATCCCTATTATCTGCTGTGGTTTCAGATGGTATGATTGGAGACAAGCATAATTCTAATGCTGAACTTATAGCTCAAGGAGTTGCTAATATAGGTTCTTCTTTATTTGGTGGAATACCTGCCACTGGAGCAATTGCTAGAACTGCAGCTAATGTAAAAAATGGAGGTAGAACTCCTATTGCCGGTATAGTTCATTCAATAACATTATTACTTATAATGTTATTATTTATGCCTCTTGCTAAGTTTATTCCATTAACTACTTTAGCAGCAATATTAATGATAGTTTCATATAATATGAGTGAATGGAGAACTTTTAAAGCTATACTTAAGGCACCTAAAAGTGATATAGCCATATTATTAACAACATTCTTCTTAACAGTATTATTTGATTTAGTAATTGCTATAGGAATTGGAATGTTAGTTTCTATGTGTTTATTTATGAGAAGAGTTGCTACTTCTATAGAAATAAATGAATTAAATGAAGGTGACTGCTCTGATAAATCCACTATAGATACGGATATGGAAAATCTTAAAGTTGGAGAAAATGTTCTAGTATATGACATAAGAGGTCATTTATTCTTTGGTGCTGTTGATACCTTTATGAATACAATGAAAGAAATAAATGACGATGCTAAAGTTCTTGTTTTAAGAATGAGACACACAAAGACTTTAGATGTAACTGGTTATAAACAAATAAAAAATATAGCCTTAAGTTGTAAATCTCGTAATATTACCTTAATATTATCTGAAGTACAAGATCAACCAAAAAAAGTTATGAGACTTATGGGATTCATTGATTATTTAGGTAAAGATCATTTTGCAAATACTTTCGATGAAGCTTTAGAAAAAGCTAATTCTTTAGTTTAAGAAATACATAAAAAAGACACTAGCATAAACACTAGTGTCTTTTTATATTATGAACTAAACTTCTGAATCTTTATTTTCTAATTCTAGCTCTAAATTTTCCATTTCTTTTTTATTTTTTTGATTTTTATCATATAATAATGATGCTACAAAAGCACTCCCTGCTAGAGCTAGTAGAGCAAGTTTTCCTTTTTTTATTTTTTTACCCATAATCTCACCTCACCACATTTATATATTTATGTATGCTTATAATTAAGACTATTGTCAAGTTTTAAATTTATTATTCACTCTACTTATTTAAATCGTATTTTTCTTCTTTCCATTCTGTCTTTTCTAACTTAGTTAAAACAGTATCTAAAGCCATGTCTGGATGAATAGTTTCTTCATGAGATATTGTTATATTAGACATTGTTATAGCGAATTTAACAGTATCTTCTATAGGTAATTCATTCATATATCCATATCCTAATCCCGCTACAAAAGAATCTCCTGCTCCTGTAACGTTCTTAACTTCAACTTCTGTTGCTTTTATCTTACCACAACATACACCGTCATTATAGAATATACCATCAGCATCTAAGCTTATAAATACTTTTTTAATTCCTAAACCTAAGAAATAATTACTTGCCTTTATTAAATCCTCTGTATCTGTTATAGGGAAGCCTGCTAAAATTTCAGCTTCATGTCTATTTGGTTTTATTGTGTGGAAATCCTTTATAAGGTGTTTTACCCAGCTTGCTTTTTCAGCTGATACTGGATCTAATATAAAATTAGTCTTGTCCTTGAAGTTCTTTAATAAATATTCCATTATCTCTGGATTATCAGAATCTAAAACTGTATATTCTGCATTCTCAAAAATTTCTCTTTTAGAATCTATAAACTCAGTATTCATAGCTCCTATACTTTTCATATCTGCAATAGCAGAAACCATTTCACCATTTTCGTCTAAAATAGCTAAATAAGTTGGGGTACTTCCACCCTCAATTACCATAGAATCATCCATGTAATATCCTATTTTTTTTGAGTGCTCTAATATACTCTTTCCATGTTCATCATTACCTAATATTGACATAAAGTTAGTGTTTACTCCTACTCTTGCCATATTTTCAGCAATATTTCTGCAAACTCCACCAAAAGATATCTTTACATGGCCTGGTGTTGAGTTATATGCTCTGTAACTTGCCTTACTAAATCCAAATACATCTACTACAGAAGCTCCAAACACCAATAAATATGGTTCTTTTCTTAAGTTCATTTAATTAATCCTCCCTATTTAAAAAAACATAAATTATATTATTCAGCAACAAACTGATTACTTTCACTATTATATATGTATCCACATTCCTTTAGCCTTTGTCCAATAACTTCCTTGTCAACTGCTAAATCATCGCACATACTATCTAAATCACTGTAATAATCTCTTAATTTTAAATTTATAATACTAAGTAACATATATGGATTCATCTCTTTATAGTTTCCAATGTCCATTATAAAAATCTCTCCTTTAAAAAAATGCTTTAATATTATTATATACAACTTATTTAAGTTCTACAATTTTTTATTTAATTTATTGTCACATTTTAATAAATCAGCATACTATATTATTAGGTTAATTATAAGCCAATACCTCACTTATAAGAACTTAACCTCCTGTTTACAAAATCACTATAACTCTTACTATACTATATTTATTTCTTTGCATTTACAATAAAAACCGTTGATACTCAACGGTTTTTATTATTTTAAGCATTATTTCTTTTATTCTTAAGCTCAAATAGTAAAAATATTATAAGTGTTGCTAACTCTGCACTTGGTATTGTTAACCAGACACCGTAAACTCCTAGTATTCTAGGTAATATAATGATAAAGATTATAATAAATATCAATCCCCTTAAACTTGATAGCAAAGAGGATTCCTTTGCTTTTTCAACTGCTTGTAAATAAGCTACATTTACTATATTGCTACCATTAAATAAGAATGTTATGAAGTATAAGTAAATTCCTTGTCTAGTTATGCTTAGTAATTTACCTGTATCACTTGTAAATATACTTATCATTTGGTTTGGTAATAGTAATCCCATTCCAAAGAATATCACTCCTAGAATTAATACTATTCTTCTTGTTAACCTTAAAAACTCTTTAACACGTTCCCCTTTTTGAGCACCAAAGTTCACACTTATTAAAGGTTGAACTCCTTGAGAAACTCCATTAAATATAGCAGTAAAGATTAGAACAAGGTTTGTGATGATTCCATAAGCTGATACACCTAAATCCCCTTCAAATTTAAATATTACAATATTAAAAATAAATATAACAAATCCAGCTGATATTTCATTTAAGAAACTAGGTACTCCATTTTTAAGCACTCTTCCTATGTGCTCTATGTTAATTCCTCCAATTTCTAAATGCATAGTATTTTTCTTTTTTATAAAATGTATCGATAAAACAGCTAAAGCAACTAATTGACCTATTGAAGTAGCTAAAGCTGCCCCAAACATTCCCCAATTGAAAATATAAATAAAAATATAGTCTAAAACTATATTTGTTATATTAGATGCTATTACAGCATACATAGCTAGTTTTGGTTCTCCATCATTTCTTACAAAGACAATGAAAGATGATGCCAAAATGAAAGCTGAGTTAAAAGTTAAGATAACTTTTAAATAATCCCTAGTTAGAGAAAAAGTAGCTTCTGATGCTCCTAACATATAGACTATATTATCTAAAAAGAAAAATTCTAGTAAATTTATTATTATACAAAATATAATAGCTGCAAATACAGCTGAGGTAAATATCCTATTAACCTTATGAAATTTCTTTTGCCCCATAGCTATGGATAAAGTTGTTGCTCCTCCAATTCCAATAGCCAATCCTATGGCATTATATAAATTATATGTAGGTAAGGCTATATTTAATGCTGCTAAACCCAACTCCCCAAGTTTATGACCTATAAACATAGTGTCGAATAATATACATACTGAAAGCCCCAGCATTCCAGCCACTGAAGGTATCATATACTTTCTTAACAGTGTAATTTCTTTATCATGTAGTAAATCTAATTTTTTACTCAATGTACCCCCTCCTCAATTATTTGTTTTTTAAAATATATAAGATTTTTTCCTCTATAGTATCTTTTTCTAATTTTCTTATCTGCTTAAAATGTGCCATTAAATTTACTGGATTATCACCTAAAATAAATATGTTGTCTGCAATATCTAAAGCTTCTCTTATATCATGAGTAACCATGATTACCGTATTATTTTTCTCTAAATGAACTTCTTTAAAAATTTTTATAACATTTTCTTTACTATTTTCATCTAGAGATTTAAAAGGTTCATCCATTAAAAGAAGTCCCTCTTCATAAAGAAAAGCTCTGGCTATATTTACTCTTTGCCTCATTCCTCCACTTAATTCCTTTGGAAAACTATCTATATAATCATCTAGTTCCATTACTTTTAACATTCTTTCTATTTTTTCTTTTCTCTCATCTTTTTTATAAAGTTTTAAAAGAGGTAGTTCCATGTTTTTATATATACTCTTCCATTCAATAAGCCTATCCTCTTGAAACACATAAGCAATTTTTGATGGAACACCTATGATTTTTCCTGATTGAAACTCTTCAAGACCACTTATAATATTTAATAGAGTACTTTTACCACAACCAGACTTTCCTAAAATACAATTAACCTTTCCATATTCAAAGGTTAATGAAAATTTATTATATAACTTTTTGTTATTAAAACTTTTCTCTATATTTATTAATTTAATATCCATTTTACCTCATCCATCTAAAAACCCTAACATTAATAGTTTTTTGTATTAAAGAAAAAATTATTCCTATAATGATTACTAGGATTATCCACGCAAAAACCATGTTGGTATTCAAATAGTTCTTTTCAACAAAAAGGGCAGTTCCTATGCCATACTTAGGTTGTCCAATAACTTCACCTCCAATAACTAATTTCATAGTTAAAGAAAATGTAGATACCATAATTCTACATATAGCAAAACTTATACTTGGTAAATAAATATTATTTACTAGATTAATTTTACTTACTCCATAAACATTTGCCATTTCCAATATATTTTTATCTATATTTAACATAGAACCAATTATGGCATCATAAAATATTGGAAAACTTATTACAAAACCAACTAATATAGGTGCACTTCCTTGACTTAACCAAATTAAAGCTAATATTATAAAACCTATAGTTGGTAAAGATCTCATTATATTAAGTATAGGTATCATAAAATTATATATATATTTATTAAATGCACTGGCTACGCCTAAACAGATTGCTATAATTAAAGCTAATATAAAACTTATAAATGTTCTCCCTAAAGTACTTATAATTATTTTAAAAAAGTCATTTGATTTTATTACTTCAATTAATCCCTTAAACGTTAAATAGGGAGAAGGTAATATTACCTCGCTCCCTATAATCATACTAGCTAATTGCCATATAATAAAAAGTATAATTGAAGATAAAAGTATTAATTTCTTATTTTTGTAAGAAAATTTCTTCATTTACCTTTTTACCTCCTATAGCTTTAGGCTCTAAGCTGTAAATCTTGTCATAATATCCAATATAAGCACTTTCACTATCAACAGCACTTACATAATTTAAATTGGCTCTTTCTAATGATTTAGCTATTATTTCTTTTTTGCCTGTTATTCCTACTTCTTCTGCAAAAGAACCAGCTTCTTCTCTATTTTCGTTTGCCCATTTAGTACTATTATCTATTTCTTTTAGTATCTTTTGAACATCATCAAAATGATTATTTACTAAATCTTCTTTAACTATAACACTGGATTGAGGGTATCCCATTTCAGAATCACTCATCTCTTTCCACTGATCATTTAAAGATGCAACTATTTTAGTATCTGGTTTTTTAGTCATTATTTGAGTTAACATAGGCTCTGGAACAACTGCATATTTAGCTTTTCCTTCTATAAATAAAGGAGCTAATTCTGAAGCTGCATTTACATAACTTAAGGTTAAATCTTTTTCAGGATTTATTCCATTATTTTGAAGAATTATTTTAAATATTAAATCAGGAGTCAATCCTTGTCCTACATTATAAACATCTTTTCCTTTAAGATCACTTAAAGTTTTAACAAAATCATCACTGCTTATTACATATAATGAGCCAAACCCTACGGTTCCTGCAAGCTTATATCCAACTTCTTTGTTATATGCAATAGCTGCTACATTTGAAGGAACTATACATATATCTCCCTCACCTTTTAAAACTTTAGATACTAAAGCATCTGATCCTTTTACAATAGAATAATTTATGTTTAAGTTCTTACTTATTTCTGGTTTTTCTTTTATCATTTTAACTATGCTTATCGCTGGCAGCCCATCTGGCACAACTATTTCTATAGATGTTTTTTCATCTGGATCTTTAGCTTCTTCTTTTTTAGAAGTATTACATCCTATGAATAAAAACACTGAAAATACGGCCATTAGAACTAATGATAAAATTCTATTTAACTTTTTCACCCCTATGCCTCCATGTAATAAAATTTTCTATGTTTTATTTTGCCACTTATTCATTATTTTTTCAATATTTATTTATGCTTTTCTTTACCTTGAATTTCTGGCACTGGTTCTTCGTTATTTTTTTTAGGTGTTTTAAATCTTTTTGAATTCCAAGAAGATTGTTGATTCTGTTTTGACATGACTTTCACCTCCTCATATTAAAAACTAATTTTATTTTATGAGTAAAGGCGTATTTTATTCATAACAAAATAACTCTATTTTTTCTCTTGAATTCTATTTATTAGTTCAGTCTCTATAAGTTCTGATTTAGAAAATCCCTTTCTAAAATATCTTATTTGTTTATATTTTATTCCATTCATCTCAAAATCTAAAACATCTATTCTATCTCCACTATAAACAAAAGGATCTCTTTTCCCCTTAACATAAACTGAAAGTTCCATTTTTTATTGCTCCTCTCCTTAGCTCTATAATGCTTTTAATTATAGCATATTTTTCATATTTATGAATATTTTATTTGTACCTGTTAATGAGTAAAAATCGTAATCTAAACTATAAATAAGCTTTTAAATTTGCTTCTATTTTAAACTAGTATTGATTTTTAAATAGGTTTTCAGAGCCAGCTAAAAATTAATCTTTAACTAAAACAAAGTTTTAAATTTTAAAACTTCTTTACTCTATTTTTATTCCTGTAGCCTTAAAAACAACTTCATCTTCAAGACCTAAATCTTTTAATCTTTTTGCGATTCTCATTCTCTCATCTTCTCTTATGAGCAACTCTTCTTTATTATGATTTTCCTTATTATCTTCAACATTTAATATGTGTTGCCAAGTTTTAAACATACCATTATCAAATTTACTCATAGTAATTACCTCCAATATCTTATATTAGAATTATTTACTATTATTTTAATATAAATTCTAAGAATTTGTTTACTAAAATTCATATTGTTGTTATATTCTCTTGTTTAATTTCTCTTTATTAAGTTAAATAAAAAAAGACTTTGTATATTTTAAAGATTTTATTTGTAAAATTAATACAAATCATTTTTTCTCTTTAAACAAAGTCATTTTTATTATTTCTATTAAATATATCTTTCCACAAACATAAAAATTTATTTATCCTTCAGCATTTTGAAGTTCATATATTTCTTCAATAGTTATACCTAACTTTTCTGATATTAACTCTGCTGATAATATTCCAGCAAGGTTTTTTGCTATTCTTAATTGCTCTTCTTTTCTTGCATTTTTAACCGCTATATCTCTTTCTTCATTATACAATCTCTCAATCTTAGTCATTTCTAACAACTCCTTAAGTTCTCTAGCTTGATCATCATTAATAAATTTATCTGTAGACTCAATTATTCCATTTAATATAATTGCTTCATCTCTCTCGGATTTTATAGATTTTGCTAGTTGAACACATTCTCTTAGCATATTTGTGTCTTCATATTCATTTTTCATAAGTGGTAGCATTATAAACTTTATTTTATCAGCCTGTGTTAAGTTTCCTTCTATAACTTTAGGTTTTAATTCATTTAAAACTTTTTCTCCACTTAATTCTGACATAAATATACTTTCTGAACAAATAAGTATATCTCCAAAACTTAATGTATTTCTTGCTTCTTTAACACTTGAGTTATAGATTATGGCCATTCTAACCTTTGGGAAAGTCCCTCTATGTTTATAGTATCTTTTTATAACCTTAACAGCTACCTCTAAATATATAAACATATTTTCATCTATATTTCTCTCATCTTCATACCCAAAAAGTAAGATAGAACCATCTTCTAAAATAAATATTTCATTAGGCCCTCCTTCTAAAACTTCATTTTCAAAAAAGTTTCTAGGTAGCCTGTCCATTATTTTAGGCATATCACTAACTCCTAATGCCTCTAATGGTCTTCCTTTATAAAGTTGTCCCATGAGCTTATATAGAATATCTTTAGCTCCATAACTTATGTTAGTTTTTCCCATACTTTTATCACCTTCACTTTGTTGAGAATATATTCTTTTTCACCTATTATATCACATTTTATTCACATATATAGTTCATCTCAGTGTCAGACTCTAAAGTTTTTCTTAAATTGCAATTATAAAATTATATATGTTTAATCCTATAATCATAATTACTACTGTATTAAAAACTTTCAAAATAACCTCATTACTAAATATTTTATTAAATTTAGCCCCTATAAACCCACCTAAAATACCACCTAAAACCATATAACCTAGCATAGATAAATCATATACTGAAAATCCTGTTCCACAGGCAATAGTTAAAAGTTTAGATCCTTGAGAAAATAAAATTATTATAATTGAATTTCTAGCTGCATTCTTAGCTTCCATTGAAAAAAATATTGTTAAAAAAGCAACATTTATAGGCCCTCCTCCAATACCTAAAAAAGCTGCTATTAGGCCCAAAAATATTCCGATTAAAATACTTAAAACAAAACTATCAATTTTATAACTCTTAAATCTTTCCTTATAGTTCATATAAATATAAACAAATATAAGAAGCAAAGCTAAAATTCCACTTTGTACTAAAGAAACAATTCTACTTTCAACCACATCTAATATTAATGTTAATACCTGTTGCCCTAATAGTCCTCCCAATACTGATCCTATTGCTAAGGCTCCAGTATTTTTTATATCTATTTTACTTTTATAAAGTATTTGTCTTATTATTGAAACTATGGCCATAGCAAAAACTGTAAAGGAAGATAATACACTAATAGTCGCTATATTATAATCCCCTAAAAAGTCTAAAACAGGTTTTATTATTACACCTCCACCTAATCCAGCCATAGATCCAGCAATAGTTGATAATAAAGCAACCAAAAAATAAATTAAAATCATATACCCCTCCCATTTCCCACACTCTTTATACCAATATATTACAATAAGAAATTTTTAACAACAGAAAAATTCAATTATTTACATAAGATTCTTTATGTAGTATGTTATAGTTATAAATATAAACTAAGGAGCTTAGTATTATGGAAACACTAAATGAATTACTAAATTTAGATTTAAATAAATCTAGTATTTTTGATATAACTGAAGAACACTTAATATTATTAAAGACAGAAGATTTTTACACTCAAAATAACTTCTATTTTTATCTTTACAATAAACTTCTTTCTATTGATACTTCTAAAAAGAAAGAATTAGCTTATTGTAACTACCTTATCTCTTATTATTTATTCATAGTAATGACTCCTTTATACTACGAGGAATTAGCTTTTTATCATGGAAAAAAAGCATTTGAATTAGAAAATTCAATTAGATATATGGAATGGCTATTATTATTTGGAACTTTAGAAAAGCCTCTATTGACTTATGAAATATGCTCTAATCTTGCAAAGCAAATTTTAAAAGAAAATCCTGAGTCTACTTTAGCTAATTTTTTTCTTATGTAAAGCAAAAGCACAGAATGCCTACTTTTAAGGACACTCTGTGCTTTTTAATCGTTATCTTCTATCTGACCGTTAAATCCTTTTATTTAAATAGTATATCTCCAAAGAAATATCCTGCAAAAATAAACCCTAAATTCCAAAGAAATATACCTGGAGTAGAATATATTAAAAACTTTCCAAAACTCATTCTTACAGAACCAGCTATTATGGATACTATGGTTCTAAGTACTGGGATTAATCTACATAGAAAAATTCCAAAACTTCCTCTTTCTCTTAAAATTAATCCAGTCTTATTTATAGTAGACTGTGTTTTTGGATATTTTTTAGCCATTTTATCAAGCAAAACTGCTCCCCCATAATATCCTATAGAATATAATACTATACTACCAAGTACCCCAGCCACTACTGAAATAAAAACTATTAAAATTAAACTTTCATTATTCCTAACTGCTATAATTCCAGCCGCCGACATTATTACACCTGCTGGCAATCCTGGTAAATTTAAATATTCTAAAAATACTATTATAAATAATAAAGTTAATCCATACATTGCAAAATAATCTAGAACAGTTTGTATGCTCATAAATCCTCCCCAAACCTTTAGTTAAATATAATTAACTATATTTTATCCTAAATAAATTAATAACACACTTTCAAATAAAATGATTTAATATAAACTTAGGATAAATTGTAATCTTATTTGAGAATTAAGTACATTTTTAATATCAAAATTAATTTACTTAATCCCTATGTACTATTTATAAATTTCTAATAAGTTTGCTTAAAGTTCTAAATTTAATATTTGACCATGAAAGATTAACTTAGTAATGTACCTCCAAAGAAATAGCCTACAACAATACCACTTAAATTCCAACAGAATATTCCTGGAATTGAGAAAAGCACAAACTTAAAACAATCCATTTTTATAGATCCTGCAATAGCTGAAACAAGAGTTCTCACAATAGGTATTAATCTACAAATAAATATGCCTATAAAATCATGTTTTTCCAATATATCCTGTGTTCTTTCTATTGGCTTTTTGGTCTTTGGAAATCTCTTTTCTATTTTCTCCAAAAGAGGCGATCCCACATAATAACCAACAGTATATAAAGCTATGCTACCTACTAAACCTGCTATTAAGGAAATAAATATTACAAGAAACAAACCTTTATGAGCTCGTCCTGCCATAATTCCAGCTGCTGGCATTACTATTCCTGGTGGTATTCCTGGTATAGAATATTCTCCAACAACTATTATAAATAATACTATTAACCCATAAATGTGTATATAGTGCATAACAACTTGCATGTCCATAAATTGCACCAACCCTTTCTATTAAATTATTTAAACATCTGTAAAAAAGCTAACACAATGTAATATAGTATATAGTAACACATTTATTGGTAATTTTCTATCTATCATAATTTGCTTTTATACTAAAAAAGTGCATGAATCTAAGAATATTCTTAGTCTTCATACACTTCTTAATACACATTAATTGCTAAGTTTCATACTTTTAATTTCTTTTAATGAAAGTCCTGTTTTCTCTGCAATAACTTCATCATCTAAAAGTCCAATAAGATTTCTAGCTATATTTTGTCTTTCATAAGCCACAGCTTCATTTACTAAGCCCTTTTGTTTTAATTCAGCTGTTGAATTTAATAATGAATATTCATCATAAAAGTCTAAATAAGAATAATGTTCTCCATCAATATCCCATCCTAAGATAGAATCAACACTTACATTTTGAGCTGCTCTAAATATTGATTTATCTACTCCATCAAACTTTTCCTTAAACTCTTCTATCATATCCTTAATTTCAAAACGCTTATTACCAATCTTCTTAGCAGCAACCATACATGCACAGTTTAATGGCCATATTCCAGCTCTTTGTATCCATCTTTTTATATATTTTTCTTCTATATAATATAATGGTCTTATAAGCTCTATTCCCTCAAAGTTTGCAGCTTTAAGTTTTGGAAGCATTGTTTTAAAGTTACCTGCATATAAAACATTAAGCATTGTTGTTTCTATAACATCATTAAAATGATGTCCTAAAGCTAATTTATTACATCCAAGCTCCTTTGCCTTTCCGTATAATGACCCTCTTCTCATTCTTGCACACATGTAACATGGATAGTCTTTAGCTATATTATCTACAACTTGGAATATTCCTGATTCATATATATGTACTGGTATATCTAAGTATTTGCAATTATCCTCAAGCAGCTCTCTAATTTGAGGATGATATCCTGGATCCATTGCTAAAAAAACAAGTTCAAAATTTATTTGCCCATGCTTCTTAAGCTCTTGAAATAGTTTTGCCATTATTAAAGAATCTTTTCCTCCAGAGATGGCAATTGCTATTTTATCTCCTTCTTCAACTAATTTGTAGTCCTTTATAGCTTTTATAAACTTTGACCAAACTTGTTTTCTATATGTTTTAACTAAACTTCTCTCTATTTCAGCTAAAGGTCTTCTCTCATTAAATGGCACTAAAATCTCGCATCCTTCTCCTGCTACACCACTCATTTAAATCACCTCACAATATAAAACTCTTTTGTTATTATAACAATTTTATTTCTTTTTGTCTTTATAAAATAATAGTTAATTAAAAGGGAACCAACTATAAAAAATTAAAAGCTATATAAAAACTTCTTAAATTAGGTCTACATTAAAATAATAAGACTTATAGAAAGATCTACATAAGCTTTAAAATTTAAAACTATTACGTAGATTTATAAGTTTTATTTTAAGTTTATTTAATATAGCTAATTTGTTTTTATATAGCTAAAAACTATCTTGTTATTATATTTAATTTTCCAAAATACTTCTTTCTTATAAAGTTGAATAAAGGAACTCCTATAATTGTTATTACAACAAATTCTCCTAAAGCAACCTGGCCCATTGATAAAACTAATGGTAATCCATAAACATAATTAAGCATCCACCCAATTATAAGACCATTAAATATAGTTGGCCAAATTGAAGCAATCCAAAGAGCCTTCTTTCCTTTTATATACTTTCCAGTTAGATATATAGCCCAAACACTTATAAATGTTGCAAATGTTCCTAAAACCACATCAACTGTACCATTAGGACCTAAAATATTTGCTATGAAACATCCTAAAGTTAATCCAATTATATAATCTGAATTATAAAAAGCTAAAAGTACCATTATCTCTGATACCCTAAATTGAACTCCTGAATAACTTATTGGAGCTAAGGCTATTGTTAATGTTGCATATAATGCAGCAATAAGTGCTGATGTAACTATTCTTTTTATATTTTTATCTGTCATACTTCCTCCTTAAAACATCATTTTTGAAAGACTCCTAACTAAGATGTTTTAAGAAAAATAATAATTCACAAAGAAAAAATTTATTTCCTCTAAATATGAGAAATAAACTCTAATATTCTTGAAAATAATTATAAATAAAAAACCGTAGAAAAAGTTTCTACGGTTTAAAGCATGCAAATAGATATTACATAAAAAAATTTACATAATTATACTTAAAACACCGTAGTTTTATTTAAAGACAGGAGGCTTCCGAACTGTCTATATCCTATTTTCTAAGTCATTATATACTATATGTATAAAAAAATCAACATATCATTTAATAACTATTTAGCACTCTCACTGTGTAATTTTACATCAAGCTTTTCTCCATTAGATGTAATTGTTATATCTCCATCTCTAAATGTTTCATAAACTGTAACTCCTGCCTTTTTAAGATTGCTCATAGTTTCTTTATGTGGATGACCGTATTTATTATCTTTTCCACAAGAAACTATAGATATACTAGGATTAACAGCCTTTAAAAATGGTTCACTAGTTGATGAGTGAGATCCATGGTGTCCTAGTTTAAGAACATCTGCTTTTAAATCTTTATGCTCATTTAATACTTCTTGTTCTACAAGGGCTTCTGCATCACCTGTAAACATAAATGAATTCTTACCATAAGATATCTTCATTACTGGTGAATAGTTGTTTAATTCCTCATAATCTGTTTTTACAGGAGAATAAACTTCTACCTTTGTATTCTTCCCTAAATCTATGTTAGTTCCTTCTTTTATTGGTTTTATTTTTAAACCTTCATTCTTAACTGCCTTTAACATATTTTCATAGGTTTTTGTTGTGTGAGCTACCTTAGGAGCATAAAAATCTTTAACATCAAAGTTTTCTAATACCTCATCCATTCCTCCTATGTGGTCCTCATGTGGATGAGTCGCTATTGCTATATCAATAGTCTTTATTCCTCTGTTTTTTAAATCCTTAACTAAGTCTTCTGCTCCCGCATTTGTTCCTGCATCTATAAGCATATTTTTTCCATTAACCTGAATTAATTCACTATCTCCTTGTCCAACATTTAAATATGTAACACTCATACCATTCCCTTGAACTTGAGAAGTCTTTGCACTTTTATTACTATTTTGCGCTCCACATCCTGCAAAGCTCAAAACTGTAATTGTACTTATTATTGCTAATACCTTTTTAAACATTTCTCCTCCAAAACAATTTTATATATTCTTTATAATATTAACATATTTTTAATCTTTATTGTGTTTTTTCTTAATTTTAATAACTATTTTATGTATAATATCCTCTTCTAAATTTAATAAAAATATAATATAATTAAGGTATAGTCAGCAAATATATAATTATAAAAAAGAAGCATAGATTTTTATATCTAAGCTTCTTTTTCCCTATTTATAGGAATAAGCATTTTCAAAACAAATTTATCCTCTAAATGTTCAATGCTTATTTCTCCATCATATTTTTCTAAAGCTAATCTTATATTTTTAAGCCCTATTCCATGCAAAAATTTATCTTTTTTATCTGTTAAAAATTTCCCATTTAATACTTGAACTTTATTAGTCTTTGAATTTTCAATCTTAACAACATAAAAATTATTTATATATGTTCCTTTAATATATATATATCTTCTTTCATAATCTCTTATCTTTTTACAAGCTTCTATAGCATTATCGATACAATTAGAAAAAATAGTACATATATCAAAATATTCAATAAAGTTAACCTTTGAAAAATCTATAAATACTTTTAAATCAATTTTATTTTTAATACAAGAATCTCTTTTATTATTTAATATTACATCTAAAACCTCATTTCCTGTATTAAATCCAATATTAAGCTTATCAATTTCTAATTTAATGCTATCTATATATTTTTTTCTAATTTCTGAGTCCTTATTATTTCCTTCAATACAAGAAATATGATTTTTCATATCATGATAAAGCCTCTTTACCTTTTCTTGATTATCTCTCAAATTAGAATAATATTCATATTCCATTTCCAATTTATTTTTTATAAATTCATTTTCTAACTTTAACTTATTATTTTTAATTATTTTGCTAACAATAAACATTAAAGACATATTAGATAACAAAATCAGTATGGCAATAAAAAATATAGAAATATCATCTCCTAAATTCTCATTTCCACCACTAAAGGCATATCCAAAAATAACTAATATCATTATTATATTTGTTGCTATAGGTGTAAGCATATATAAAAAATCGCCTTTACCAATATCCACATGAAGCTTTAAATACTTAACAATAATAATTAAAGATATCAAAATAACCTTAGATAATATCATTGTTTCAAGTCTATAAAAATTTCTGTTTAAAAGTTCAGAAACACTACTTAAATCATTTATCTTAACCACAAAGGATATAGACAAAGCCTCTACTGTAAGCATAAACAACCAAAATATTAAAGACACCATAATACATTTTATATTGTTAACCTTAAAATTTCTCTTATAAAATACTAGACCTAAAAAAAAGCATATTATTATTCGCTCATTAGGATATACATTTATAAATTTCAAACCAATAGAAAAAATTATTATTATTATAAATGAGAAAATCCCATATTTAGTACTTCTCTTTTTTTCACTAAATTGACTTATAAGAATATAAAAACTTAACCACTCTATAAGTATAGAAACAGTCTCCATCAAATCCCAAGTTATATTGTTCATCAGCATATTAAGTCTCCTAAAATACTAGTTAATCTCAGCTTTAAGTTCTTCATTCTATGCTTACTTACAGGTAGATTAAATTCATTTATTATAAGAGAGTCTTTTTGAAGCTCCTCTATTTTTGATAAATTAACAATATAGCTTGTATGACATCTAAAAAAACCAATATTTTTTAGTTCTTTTTCTAATTTGTTCATACTAGTCTTTACTATATATTCCTGGGAGTTAGTATGTATAATCACCTTTCTATCAAAGGTTTCAAGAAACAATATCTCTTCAATCCTAAGCTTAAGCATACTTCCCTTATCTT
Source organism: Clostridium sp. LIBA-8841 (assembly GCF_057782475.1). Lineage (NCBI taxonomy): Bacteria > Bacillati > Bacillota > Clostridia > Eubacteriales > Clostridiaceae > Clostridium > Clostridium sp. LIBA-8841. The sequence goes on from NZ_CM173488.1 coordinate 2,463,212, forward strand.
TTATTGTTATATATGTATCTCTTTTTTTAATAATACTCTCTACACAAGCAGTTACTTGCTCTTTTAATTCTATAAGCTTAACTGGTTTTATCAAATACCTGAAAGCCCTTACTTCATATCCTTTTTGAACATAATCCCATAAAGCTGTTATAAATATAATCTCAACCTTATCGTCATATTCCCTAACTTTTCTAGCTGTTTCCATTCCAGTTAATTTTCCCATTTGAATATCTAAAAAAAGTATGTCCAACTTTTCTGGATATGATTTCAATAAATCTTCTCCACTTTCAAAAGCTATTATTTTATAATCAATACCTATTTCATCTAAAACTTTACTTAAATTATTTTTTAGTTCTTCTCTTTGCAAGGAATTATCTTCACATAATGCAATAGTAAACATGTCTAATAATCTCCTTTTACCTTATTGTACACTCGTAATTTTATCATATTTTTCTATACATTGGTGAAAATTCTAAGTCATTTTTTAAATATTTAATAAAACTAAACAAGACCTAGAAAAACCAGGTCTTATTAACATTAATCCATTTTAATATACTTTGCAGTAAACCATGCAGTCTTATATCCATAACCAGCAAAGTAGGTAGCCAAAGCATATCCATTTTCTGTTTTATGAACATAAAGGCGTTCATTATTTTTAACATATCCCATTTTACTTGATGTTTGCGCTGGATTATATCTAGCATCTAATTCTGTAACTATATTTATAGATGTTGCATTAGTATCTATTTTCAAATATTTTTGATTAGCACTAACCCATACTTTTGAAGACTCTACTCCACTAGAATCTTTCCAGTAAGTCACTGGTAAATAGTCCTTTTTATCACATACTTCAGGCAAAATCCTAATTCTCTCTCCAGCAAATATTTCTCCTAAATCTCTATAATTAGTACTTGGGTTATCCCTTGGATCTAAAGCAACTATTGCTTTTGCATTAGTTATTTTTAAAAACTTATCTTTTGAAGAGTCATTTATAGAAGGCGGAGTCTCACCACCATTATTTTCTGAATCAGATCCACTATCATTACCTATACTATTTCCATCTATAGCTTCTGCAATTAATTTTCCTATAAAATCTGGTCCTTTTTCCTTATATATTCTAACATCTTCAGTTGCTTCACAAAAACAAACTTCTACTATAACTGCTGGCATTGATGTTTTTCTTAATTCATATAGCTTAGAATTAACTTTAACCCCTCTATTCTTAAATCCAGTTTCACTAGAAACTTTATTAACTATTTTTTTTGCATATTCTTCTGCTTTTCCTCCAGTGCCATAAATCCAAGTACCTGTTCCCAAGGCACCTTCATAAATATCATAAGCCTTATCAAAGTGTATTGATATAAATAAATTTACATTATTATCTTCTGCCTTTTGTACTCCTAAATATAAATCTGTATTAACATCACAATCTCCTGGAGTTACATCAATAACATTATGACCTAGTTGATTCAAATACTTAATTACAGCCTTATAAACCTTTCTGTTCTCAGTTGTTTCATCAATTATACCACTTGCACCCTTTGCTTGAAAATTATGTCCACCTCTTACTGCTATTTTCATAAGAAATTACCTCCTGAAAAATATTTTCTTCTCATTATATAAATATTTTCAAATAGTAATTTCAGTTCCAATATTCTAAAATTTTCTTTAATTTATGTTATTTTATCTGTATTTTCCAACTTTTTCTTCCATAGTAACTCCATCTTTTTTATAATCTATTTTTACTATAGATATAACTCTTCCTGCCCCTTCTTTAAGACATATCTCTTGAGATTTCTTTACTATTTCTAATAATTCATCAATATTTCCTTCCATAGTTGTTTCCATAGGTCCAACCTCATATTTGACACCAGTTGATTCTATATACTCAATAACCTTATCAACAACTTCATAAAGTCTTTCTTCTTTTACCGATGGGATTATTTGCAAACTAACATTACAAGTCATCATTTTAATTCACTCCTCATATTAAAATTTCACATTATACATTTTATACATTAAAATTATCATGTAATAACCAAAATAGGTTTACATAATTCTATATAATTACATTTTATCATAAATCCTATTTCAGTTTTAATTCTTTCTATTTTTATTGATTAAAAATATCTAAGTTAAAATCATCAGATAAGTATTGTAGCATTCTCTCTTCCGCTCTACTATTTCCTTTATTAGCAAAATAGCTTCTGTTCTTGCTAGGTCTAAGACTGTTATTTCTATAAAACACTGCTTGTAAAAAGATTTCTAGTTAAAACAAAAAGACAGGCTAAAAAGCCTGTCTCTTTATCGTAGTTAATTTAATATATAAACGTCTAAGTTTCTAACGCCCCAGTTAGATGCCTCTGCTTCTGTATTAAAGAAAAGGTCTATCTTATTTCCTTTTATAGCACCACCTGTATCAGCCGCAATAGCATAACCATAACCTTCTACATATAGCTTTGTTCCTAAAGGTATAACATTAGGATCCACAGCAATTGTACTGTATCCATTTGGATCTCTAAGAACATGCATTCCTGATGCTGTATATGCTTCTGCTGAGCCTGCTGGATGATTATAAGCTGTAGAGGTAACACTTAGTTTTTTCTTAAAGTTTATACTTTCTCCCCCTCTACTTAGGGTTTGAGCCTCTTGCGTACCTTTTACAACCTCTTTATTTACAGGTTCCTTAACAACTAATTCCTGTACAACGTTATTACTTACTTCTTTTCCATTCTCATAAACAAGTTCGCGAGTTACTTTTTTCTCGCCATTTTGTCCACTGCTTAATGTTTCTGTATATGTTTGTGGCTTAGATTCATCCTTTTTAACTTCTGTTGTAAATTCTATAGGTTGAACTTCTGTAACTTTCTTTACATCAACATTTACCACTTCAACATTCATTCCATCTTTTAGACTCTCATCTTTGCTTGGTAGTATCTTATCATTATCATCAAAAGGTATTCCTTCTGATTTTAACATATCCTCTACATTATCTTCCGCACTAACAATCTCTTTTTCACCATCTGCTGTCTTTACTTTTACATTAACAGCCTCACTTATAATGATTGTTTCATTTCTTGATATTTTACTTTCTAATGAAGGTGTTACTTTGTCTTGAGGTGCTACTGTTATTCCATTATCGTGTAAAGCCCCTTGTACTGTACCTTTGTAGGTAACAATCTCCGTTTTCTCTCCATTAACTACTACGTTAAGAGTTTTTCTCATTGAAAATACTATTAGCCCTCCAGCTAGCACTAACCCCGTCAGTCCTATAGCTAAAGTCTTATTTCTATTTTCCCTTGAAAATAACTTTTTAATGTTTACCATATTATCTCCTCCTTCTGGCAAATAAAAGTTTTACGCTTCCATGCGAAAGTTATACGCTTTTCTGTATGTCAGAAGGGATTTTACACTTTTTAAGTAAAATACCTTTTTCATTGTAACCCATTTGTAATAATTAATCAAATGACCTATTTTACTCATATTCGTACTATTTCTATAAATTCTTAGGTGTATTAGCTAAAAAGCAAGTTTAACTCCATAAATGCTCCCTTATGCTTCGCATAACTATAAATAATGCATAGTTTTATGCTATTAATTAAAAATTCAGACAATTCTCTATCTTTATTTTAGAGGTATTTTTGGAAAAATATAAACTAGATTCTATTAAAATCCTAAATAAAAATAAAGGATAAAACAATGAAGTTTTTATCCTTTATTTTACTTACTTTAATAAAATCTAGTTTAATTATTCTTTTTCATTCATTAAACCTAATTTATCAAATAACATAAATGATAAGCTTAAAATCATAGCAACTATTGTTGCTAATCCCATTCCTTTAATTTCTACTGCACCAAACCTTACTGCAATATTACTTAATCCAACTATCATTACTACTGATGTTAGTATTAAGTTTCTTGATTTTGAATAATCAACCTTTTCTTCTATAAATGTTCTTAATCCAGATGTAGCTATAGTACCGAATAGAAGTAAACTTACGCCTCCTATTACTGGTGTTGGAATACTTCTTATAAGAGCTGACAAAGTTCCTGAAAATCCTAATAATAAAGAAAGTGCTCCGGCACCGCATATTACGTAAGAACTATAAACCTTTGTTAATGCCATAACTCCAATATTCTCACCATAAGTTGTTGTAGGTACCGAACCAAAAAATCCAGATATCATTGTTGATAATCCATCTCCTAAAAGAGATTTATTAAGTCCCGGATCCTTAGATAAATCCTTACCAACAATACTACTTGTTACTACTAAATGGCCAACATGCTCTGCAACTACTACAAAGGTTGCTGGTAAAATTGTTAATATTGCATTTAAACTTGGTTTAGCTATATGTATTTGAGGTAGGACGAAAAGGCTTGCCTCTTTTACTGGCGTAAAATCTACTAATCCTAAGAAGCAACTAACTACGTACCCCGTAACTATACCTATTAATATAGGTATTACTTTTAAAAATCCTTTTAATAATACTGAAGATAAGATTACAGTTATTATTGTAATCATTGAAACTAGTACCCATGTTTGATTTAAAGTTGGTGAGTTAGATAAACCTACTGGGAAGCCAGCCATATCTGCAGCTGTTGGAGCTAACTCCAACCCTATTATTGTTACTATAGATCCCATAGCTGCTGGTGGAAATAACTTTCTAATCCAACCAGTTCCTACAAAGCCTACAATAATAGCTATAGTAGCAAACAATAAACCTGAAACTACAAACCCACTTTGTACTTCAGTAAATGAATATCCTTCTCCCATTAAAAGTAATACTGGTGATATAAATGCAAAACTTGATCCTAAGTATGCTGGAATCTTTCTCTTTGTTATAAATGCATATAATAATGTTCCTATTCCATTAAAGAATAAAACCGTTGCAGGATCAATATTTAAAAGAATTGGTACTAAGACTGATGATCCAAACATTGCAAATAAATGTTGGACACTTAAAGGAATTGCTTTTTTTAGAGGTACTTTATCCTCTACTCCTATGACTTCTAGTAGTTCTACCTCTTTATTTTGTGCAGCATCTGCCATGTTATTTCTCCTCCCTTTTCTAGACTCTCAGGTCTAAATTAAAAGTTTATATAAAATATAGCATACCGTTCATAATAATTCAATATTTTTTTGTCGTATTTTATGATATAATAAGTATTCATGTACATAAAACTATTTTTGTGCATTAACAAATTATTAAAATTAGAAAAAGAAAGGACAGAACTTAATGATTACAGTAAATAATGTAAGCTTAAGATTTGGTGGAAGAAAACTTTTTGAAGATGTTAACTTAAAGTTTACTCCTGGAAATTGTTACGGAGTTATCGGTGCAAATGGTGCTGGTAAATCTACATTTTTAAAAATATTAGCTGGCGAAATAGAACCTAATACAGGAGAAGTTTCAATCCCTGCTAAGACAAGAGTTTCAGTTTTAAAACAGGATCACTATAAATATGATGAATGTGAAGTTTTAAAAACAGTTATAATGGGAAATCCAAGATTATTTGAAATAATGGAAGAAAAAGATGCTTTATATGCTAAGCCAGATTTTTCTGATGAAGATGGAATAAAAGCTGCAGAACTTGAGGCAGAATTTGCTGATTTAGATGGATGGGAAGCAGAATCAGAAGCTTCTTCATTACTTCAAGGTTTAGGAATCGGTACTGAGCTTCACTATAACACTGTTGGTGATCTTAAAGGTGATGAAAAAGTTAAGGTTCTTTTAGCTCAGGCTTTATTTGGTAAGCCAGATGTACTTATACTTGACGAGCCTACAAACCACTTAGATATAAAAGCTATTACATGGCTTGAAAACTTCTTAGGAAACTTTGAAGGAACAGTTATAGTTGTATCCCATGATAGACATTTCTTAAACATGGTTTGTACACAAATATGTGACGTTGACTTTGGAAAAATCAAATTATATGTTGGTAACTATGATTTCTGGTATGAATCAAGTCAACTTGCTCTTCAAATGGCAAAAGATCAAAATAAGAAAAAAGAAGATAAGATTAAAGAACTTCAAAACTTCATTGCTAGATTCAGTGCTAATGCTTCTAAATCTAAGCAAGCAACTTCTCGTAAAAAGTTATTAGATAAGATAACTTTAGATGATATTCAACCTTCAAGTAGAAAATATCCATTTGTTGGTTTTAAACCTGAAAGAGAAGTTGGAAATGACATATTAGAAGTTAATGGAATCTCAAAAACTGTTGATGGAGTTAAACTTTTAGATAACGTAAGCTTCAGAGTTAATAAAGACGATAAGATTGCTTTCGTTGGAAATGAAAGATCAATAACAACTTTATTCAAGATTATAAACGGAGAAATGGAACCAGATTCAGGAGATTATAAATGGGGTGTAACTATTTCAAATGCATACTTCCCTAAAGATAATACTGAATTCTTTGATGGTTGTGAATTAAGTCTAGTTGATTGGCTTAGACAATTCTCTGATGAAAAATCTGAATCTTACTTAAGAGGATTTTTAGGAAGAATGTTATTCTCAGGTGAAGAAGCTCTTAAACAAGCTTCTGTGTTATCAGGGGGAGAAAAAGTTAGATGTATGCTTTCTAAGTTAATGCTTAGCTCAGCTAACGTTTTAACATTAGATCAACCTACTAACCACTTAGATCTTGAATCAATAACAGCAGTAAACAATGGTTTAGATGACTATAAGAGTGTATTATTATTCGCTTGTCACGACCACCAATTCGTTCAAACTATAGCAAACAGAATCATAGAATTAACTCCAGAAGGAATTAAATTCGATAAATCTTGCTCATATGATGAATATTTAGAAACTAAATAATAAAAAAGCACTAGTTTTTCTAGTGCTTTTTTTATTGGATATATTTTGAACTGAGCCCTAAACATTAGCATCACTTATAGTTTTAAACTCATATCCTTCTTCTTTATAAAATTTTATTATTTCAGGTAATGCTTTTACGGTTTTTTCTTTACCAAAAGTATCATGCATAAGTAGAACTACTTGATTCTTTCCCTTTGATGTCTTTTTAACATAATCAATCATTTCCTGTGGAGTATATGGTTTTCCTTCAGCATCTCCATTTAAAGCATTCCAATCTACACTTACAATTCTATTCTTTTCTAAGTTATTATTTAAGTCCTGTAAGTTTCTATCTTTATAATATACTCTACTATTATATCCTCCTGGCATTCTTAGAACATTTGTATCAAATTCAACTCCAAGAACTTCTCTCATTAATTCATTTGTCTTTTTAAACTCATCCATGAAATAATTAACATCTGTTATATTGCCAGGATAAAGACGTTTAAAATTATGACTATAACTATGGTTAGCTATGGCATGCCCCTCTTCAATTGCTCTTTTCAAACTTTCCTTTGGCGCTTGTCCAGACTCTAGTCTTGAACCTAGCATAAAGAAAGTTCCTTTAACATCTTCACTTTTTAGAATATCTAAAACCTGTTCTGTAAGCGGACTAGGTCCATCATCAAAAGTAAGAAATACATACTTCTCATCTCCTTCATAAGAACCATCTACCATTTTACTTACATCTTTTACATTAACAGCATAGTTTTTACCATCAAAAGTAACGTTTCTACCTGGAACAATATCAGTTAGTTCATATTTAGGAAGCTCAACTGTGGATTCTTCCGTTTCTATCTCTTTATTTTCCTCTTCTTTAATTTCATCTCCTGTATTTCCCTTAGCTATTTCTGTTTTTCCATTTAAAGCAATTCTTGTCCCTAAAAAGACCAAGACAGCTATAGTGATCAAAACTACTCCAATTCTTCTTCGTATATATTTTCTTTTTAAAGCCTTACTTTTTCTTTTGCTGAAAACTTCCTTACTCATATTACCTCCAAAACACAACTTAATTCTATTTAATTATACAAATTTCTTCCTTTTTAAATGGTGAAATTTCTATTACAGAACGGTGTTATTTTATGTACTTTTAATTAATTCTTTATATAAACTTTTTAAATAACAAAATAAATTTCTTTATACCAATAGTATATTCAAAATACGCTTTTATATTATTTTATAAAAAAAAATTAACTCTACTCTTTTAGCTTTTTTCATACAAATAATAAATTAAAAGAATAGAGTCAAATTTTAATTTTTTATAAGATTAATTTAATATTTTATGTGATATAAATTGAACTTCATAGCTATTTATTAAACCATCTAAATTCAAATCAGCCTTTAAACTTACGGCATTACTTTCATCTACTTCTCCTTGATATTTAGATGCTATTGCTAAATCTCCTAAATCAACTTTTCCATTTTCGTTTATATCTCCAGTATTTTCACTTATCAATCTATTATTAAATAGCTCTAAAGCATTTTTTAAGGAGATTATTGAAGAGAGCACCTCTTCTAAATCCTTTGAAGTATTGTAAATATCATAACAACTATTTATAGTCTCTAAAAGTATATCCTTACTTCCTTTGTGATAATTTCCAACTTCGATTCCTTCTACAGCATTTTGAATCTTATTATTCCCTTCATTAATTAGAAGTTTTAATTCCTCTTTAGCTTTTTTTATGTCTGATTTTTCTCCAAATACCTTTAATTCAAAGAAGGATGCCCATATATTACTAGCAGGCAAACTATTAACTTGAAGTTTTACATATCTAACATTATCTTCTGATAATAAAACTTCACTTAATTGTTCTGCCACTAAGTTATTATTATTGTCAAAAACAGTTCTCCATTCCTCACCATCTTCTGATACTAATATAGAGAATCCATAGGCAGCTTCTTTTTCCCATTTAATACTTACTCCATCAATATTATAAACATCTTCTAAATCAACCTGCCACCACTGATTAGAATTTCCATTTGATGCACACCATCTTGTATTTTCATCTCCATCATTTCCTTTATTTGCTTCTCTTCCTAATTCATAAGAGCTTGCAGTAGCTGGTTTATTTAAAACTAAATTATTCGCGACAACTTTTAAAGTAGATACAATTTCTTGTAAATCATCCTCTCCATATAAATCACTTATAATCTTAATATCTTTAGCTTTAATATCCGTAGAATTAATTTTTTTATTTGCAGTAAACTTTACTTCTAAAATATTTCCCTTTCCATTAAAAGCTTTATTTTCACTTGGAATTTCAAGTTTTACAAAAACTTCTCCTGGATTTCTTTCTTCAAAGGAAACTACTTCAAAACCATTTACCCCAACTAACTTATTAGATAAAGATAAAACTTCACTATCATAAGTTAATAATAACTCTAAGCTTCTCATATCAATAGCTTTATCAACTGATATTTTATAAGAAAACTCTTCTCCAATTTCTACAGAACTCTTAGTTTCTGAAACTAACATTGTATCTGGTTTTGGTGGTTCCTCTCCACTTATTAACTTTCTAACTATACTTTCTAAAGCTTCTTTGGCCTCATTAACCTCTTCTCCAAAATCCACACCATCACCTAATCTGTATCCTCTATCTAAATCACCTAAAATTTTATCTATTTCTACTTCCCATTCTGGGTGCTCTTTTAATATATATCTTATCTTTTCATTATCTTGAATTCCTTCTCTAAATCTTTCAAATCTTACTGAACTTCTCTCTGGATAAACAATAAAGCAGTCTCCTGATTCAAATCTTGTATGATCTGTTGTTTCTAAAGGATTTTCAACCCAATTATCAAAAGACCATCTTAAAAATCCATCAATATCAGTTTTAGCAGAATACCATCCAACCCAAGCACTTTCTGTTGGATTTGAATAAGTAAAGAAATTTGGATAATCTCCAGTAGCTAAATACAAAGTTGTATTTTGTCCCTTTTCTCTTCTTTCTCTAGCAAAGTTAGCAAATTCCTCTTCATTATGAATTTCTCTTACTGCCACTGACATATCATCAACTTTATCTGATATTTGCTCTACATTTCCATAATCCATAGCACCTGATATTTTAAGAGGAGTATCTTTTAAAAGTTCAAAAACTGGATTCATAACATTGGCTGGTCTTTCATCCATAGCTATATAAGTTATATCCTCCCATCCTTTTGATTCAAGATGAGCTACAAAAGCATCTATGAATTGTCCCCAATAAGAATTCCAAGTTGAGCTTCCAGGTGTTAATATCTCAAATACTTCCTTTCCTTGTGCTTCATCATAATATGATACTCTATTAGCCCAAGGCACCATGCTATAACAATTTATTTGATCATCTATTCCAATTTCCATACAAAGCTCTACATACTTATCAAAATCATCAAAATTAAATTCAAAAGTTCCATTGGATTTTTTATTCCACTTAATCATAGAATCATAAGGATCATAAGTTTGACCATTCCAAGGATCTTTAACAATGGTAGTTGTTATAACCTTTTGCCCAGCATCCTTTAACCTTGCTAGGTGAGGTTTTAAATAATTTATGTGTTCTTCTGACCATAAAGGAACATTAAAATACCTAGCTACTGAATATGGATTTTGCCACATATCTAGATGGAATGTCCAGTCCTCTGGTACAGGTAATGTCATATCTAAAATCTCTAAGTTAACATTAAAAATAACTTCCTCCCCAGATTCTGCTTTGGCTTTTATTGTCCCTTTATAATTTCCTTCCTCAGAACTTTCAGGAATTTTCAATGAAAACCATAAAGGTTGAACACTTCTTCTCTCAATAAGCTCCTCTTCATTTATATCTACTATATCTGGTATTAACTTATTATCCGCTCTTACATATTCAATAAAATTGATTTCAGAATTAGTAGAATCTATAGTATAGCCATTTTCCTTTACAAAATCAGAAACTTCTAATTTTACTCCCCTCATTTCAGCAAATTCAGTCCATAAAACTAGTTGAGAATTTAATTTTTCACCTTTCCAAGAAGTAATATTTAACTCTTTATTTGAACTCTCAGTGATTATACTTTCATAATCTTCTTTAAAATAATGTTTGTCCTTACTTCCAACAAAGCCATTCAAGCTCTTTTCTACCTGAGAATCTATATAGTTAATTACCGGATTCCAATGTGTATTATCCTGAGCTATATTTCCATCTATTCCATTTACCTCAAAATAAATTAAATCTCCTTCTTTTAAAGTCAACATTAAATCTAAATTATATCCACTAATATCATTATAATTTAACTTTTGCCACTCTTCATTTTCTGGCCAAACTCTATTTTCATTTTGCATTACTCTAAGATTTACTCCATTACCACCTGATAATATTTTTCTAACATTTCCACTTACTAATACATCTCCATCTCGAGGTGCTTTAAAAGCTAAAACTGTATTTTGATTTGTTCCTGGATGCATTGATGAAGGTTTATAAATTCTACTCCATTCATGGGTTCCTTGCCATACTCCTCCATCTAAAGTAGCATTATAAGTCATATCTCTATATTCTCCATTAGAGAACTCTTTGTAATACCAGTTATTTTCTCCTTGATTAACTGAAAATCCCTTAGAAAACGCATAAATATTTTGAATCTTATTAGGATCTAAAATAATATTGGAATTATTGGCTAATACTCCTTCGGATAAAGTAACATCACAATCTGTTCCATTTTCATCACTTATATGTCCTCCATTTAATCTTATGTTAGGAGCATTATCTAAATCTTCACTATTATCCCCTGATGAAACTATATATTTAAAACGAAGTGTGTCACTTCCTGTTCCACTTATATAATCAGCCAATCCATCTGATTCTTTTCCTACATTAAGTGCTATTTGAGGATTACCTTTTACATAAACCTCTTTATCAAATTTAACTTCAAGCTCAATAGCATCTCCAACACCATAAACTCCATCCTTAGTTACCGCCTTAATATCCAAAACTTTAGATCCTACTCTATTCTCAACTATTTCATCAATTTCATTTAAAGTTAATCTTAAGCTTTTTATATATGGCTTATTGTAATCTTCTTCCCAATAGCCATAAGAAGTTAAAATATAAGTACCATCATTTAAAACTTCATTACCTGCATAACCACAATCTCCAGACTTAACAGAAGGAGTAAAATCTTCCATGAGTCTTATTCTATATTGTCCTTCCCTATTATGAACTAAGTCATCATAAGTACCTACCCAAGCAACCCAATCTCCAGCTACCCAATCATTATTATCTCCCGTTCCATTTGGATCTCTTATTATTTCTCTAAAAGTTATTAATAATCTTCCTGATATAGGATCATAAGTTGCCTGATGTCTTTCTCCCATCAAAGCTCCTTGAAGTTCTACAGGCTCTGTCCATGTTTCCCCTTCATCATTAGAAAAAGCAATCATAGAATTATGCTTCTTAGCTTGTGATCTAGCTATTAAAGCTAATTGATTTCCATCTGGAGATCTTAAAACCTCGATTTCACAAAGCTGAGCAGCTTTTTCTATGGAATTATGCTCTTCTAAAAGCCTAACAGGCTCTGTCCAAACTTCTTCTCCATTTTCATCAAAACTTAAATAAGTTTTCCAGTTATTATAACTAAAATCATGGAATATTCCCATCCACTTATTGTCAAACTCTCCATTTTCATCTTTAAGCTGAGTTAGACTAGCGTGTGCAACTATACCAGCATATTTTCCTGTAGGAAAATGATCTTCAAATTCACTCCATGTTTCTCCATCATCCTCTGAATATGCAGTTCTAAATCCTCCTTCTGGACTTCTTGGAACTCCAGATATCATTTGAATTCTAGTAGTTCCATCTGGTTTATTTATTTTATATATAACAGGAGTTTCTTCACTTTTATTCCAGCTCACTGGAGTCTCTAATCTATCACTCCAAGTTAAACCTGCATCTTCACTTTTTTTAAGAACCACTGGTCCCACACCATGCCCCTTTGGGTAAACAGCATACATGGTTTCTTCATCATCCATCAAGACGGTTGACGGATGTCCTAAATAAACACCCTCCTCTTTATCAACTAAAACCTGTCTTTCTATATCCTTTGATAAGTCAACAAAAGGAATATCATATCCAATCTTAACTTCTTGTTTGCTTAATTCTTTTACCTCTTCTAAATTTAAATATTTATCATATATATCTAAATAGTCTATATCCCCTTCAAAATACCATTCTCCTGAATTATTACTATCTAAATTTCTTCCAATATTCATAGAGTTAAGCTCAGTAACCATACTAACGTTGACTGGACTTTGTGATGAGCCAACTTCATTTCCATCAACATAAATCTTTACTCCAGAATCTCCTAAAGTCATAACTCCTGTATGCCAAGAATTATCACCATATCGCTCCGTAGATTTTATATTGCATAAAAAATTATTATTCTCTCTTATATGAGCATTTAATTTACCATCTGTTAAGGTTAATGCTAATTCACTTGAATGATCCTTTGAATCTGATACACTAAATAAGGTTCTAGCACCACTATTTGAACCAGTCTTAAATTTAACTACAACTGTCATTTCTTTTAAATTTTCAACCTTATCTATATCTTCACTTATATCTACATATTCTTTTTCAGAACTTAAAAAGTTTTCTTTAACCGAATAGCTTAAAATATAATTATTATTTTCTCCCTCTACTGATTCTAAAGGCATATTCTTAGAATCCACATCAATAGTACTTGCTAAAACACTAGTTGAAAATAAGTTCACTGCAAAGATGATTCCTAAATACTTACTTATTTTCTTTAAATTTTTTCTTACCCCCATCTATATCCTCCTAAATTTCTAATTTCTTTTTAAAGCAAATAAAATACGACTCCTCCTCTCCTATTTAAAATCAAATAAATATTTTACTAAATTCTCTTATCTTCAAATTTATGTATACGTTTAATTTTTTTCTTTATGCTATTTTTGAAATATGAAAATTAATAAGCTTTTTACATTAAACTTAGGAATTTTTAATTATAAAAAATTTTCTTTTTAAATATCTATTAAAATTCCAAAAAAATAAGAGTTTAAATATGCTATAAAGCATACTTAAACTCTTTAACAAAATTTGTACTTTAAATTTAATTAATCAAATTTAAATCCACTTAAAAGATCTGCAAATGGATTATTCCCTTCTTCATTCGCCTCTTTTTTCATTTTTTGCATTATTTTATTTACTTCTCTTTTATTAGTTTTATTATTTTTATCAAATCTCTTCTTAAATTGAGATTCCTTCTCTCTAAAATTACAGTTAGCTCCTGGACAAACATATATTTTACCTTCTCCATGACCTCTAAGCTCTAACTTTTTCTTGCACTCAGGACATCTAGCGTTAGTTACTCTAGAAATATTTTCTCTATACCCACATGCTCTATCCTGACATACATTCATAGTTCCATTCTTTCCTTTAACCTCAAGCATATACTTACCGCACTCTGGGCATTTTTTACCAGTTAAATTATCGTGATGGAACTTATTCTCTCCAAGTTTTACATCTTCAATTAATGCAACTGTATAATTTCTTATATCCTTTATAAACTTCTTAGAATCGCCTTTTCCTTTGCTTATTCTCTCTAACATCTCTTCCCAGTTAGCTGTAAGAAGTGGAGATTTTAAATCCTTTGGAACTAAATCTATAAGCTGTTTTCCTTTAGAAGTAGGTACTATTTCTTTTCCTCTTTTCTCTATTACAAAAGAATTAAATAGTTTTTCTATAATATCAGCTCTAGTTGCAACAGTACCTAGACCACCAGTTTCTCCTAAAGTTTTTGCTGATGATTTATCTATAGACATATACTTTTGAGGATTTTCCATAGCAGATAATAAAGTTCCTTCATTAAATCTTGCTGGCGGCTTAGTTTCTCCTTTTTTCACATTAACTTTAAGAACTTTAAACTCATCTCCCTTATTTAACTTAGGAAGCTCTTGTTCTTTTATATCTTCTTCTCCATCATCTTCTGTATCCCTGTCATAAAGCTTTTTCCATCCTTTGGCTTTGACAACTTTTCCCTTTGCAATTAACCTTTCTCCATTAACATCTCCTGTTAAAGTTGTTTGAATATATTCAAATGGAGGCATTAAAACGCTTAAAAATCTTTTAACTACAAGCTCGTAGACCCTTCTTTCATCTGAACTTAAATTAGCTAAGTTTCCTCTTTCTTCAGTCGGAATTATCGCATGGTGGTCTGAAACCTTGTTATCATCTACAAAACTTTTATTTGCTTTAATTCCACCTTTTAAAAGCTCTGTAGCTATAGTTCTAAACTCCCCTGTAGCTACTGCCTTTAATCTATCTGGAATTGTAGAAACTATATCCTTTGAAATATACCTTGAATCAGTTCTTGGATATGTAAGAAGCTTATGATTTTCATATAATCTTTGCATTATATTTAAAGTTTGTTTAGCTGAATATCCGAATATCTTATTACAATCTCTTTGAAGTTCAGTTAAGTCATATAATTGTGGAGAAAATTTCTTTTTATTAGCTTCATTTATACTAAGAATTGTTCCCTTCTTATCCCCATTTAATTTACTTACTACCTTTTCTTTAAATTCCTCATTAAATATTCTTGAATTATTTTCTTTATTAACCCATGTGAAAGAACACTTGTCTGTATCCACAGAGATTGTATTAAAAGCTTTAGGCTTAAAGTTCTTTATATCCTCTTCTCTTTGGACTATCATTGCTAAAGTAGGTGATTGAACCCTTCCAGCTGAAAGTTGAGCATTATATTTACAAGTTAATGCCCTAGTAACGTTTAGTCCTACTAGCCAATCCGCCTCTGCTCTACATTGAGCAGCTCTATATAAATTATCATATTGCTCTCCTGGCTTTAAGTTTTTAAATCCATCTAATATAGCCTTATTTGTTTGAGAAGATATCCAAAGTCTCTTAATAGGCTTCTTAACATGCGCCTTCTCTATTATCCAACGGGCTACAAGCTCTCCTTCTCTTCCTGCATCTGTAGCAATTATAATTTCATCTACGTCTTTTCTTTCCATTTGTTTTTTAACTTCATAGAATTGCTTTGTAGCTTTTTTTATAACTTTAAGTTTCATATTTTTAGGAAGCATAGGAAGAGTCTCCATAGACCATGTTTTAAATTTATTGTCATAATCCTCTGGTGATTGTAACTCAACTAAATGTCCTAAAGCCCAAGTTATGATATAATCTTTTCCTTCTATATAACTACCTTTATTATTATTGCACTTTAAAACCTTAGCAATTTCTCTACCAACACTAGGTTTTTCTGCTAATACTAATTTTTTCAATAAAATCATCCTTTCACAGTACTAAATTCCTTTTTAGTACCTCTTTAGGTATTATTAAAATATTTTAATAACACATTACATAATAATATACTACATTAAATATTCTTACTTAACAAATAAAAAATTGATGTCCAAATAATCTAATCTATTCAGACATCAATTTTAAATAAAAAGATTCTCAACTAAGCCCATCTTTTAAGCTCATTATATATATCTACTTTTAAGTTTTTTAATTTTATCCAATCCATCTTTTTTTGAGAATAGAATCTTAGCTTAAAACTTCCTATATTCTTCCTCATTTGAAATGGATTTGATGTAACTTTAATCTCTTCCATACTAGATCTTTTTATAAAAAATTGCCTCTTATTAAAAGACTTATAACTTACATAATACAAATCTTTTCCGAATCCAAACTTAGTATTTCTATAAAGTAAAGTTCTATCAATAACAACTAAAGTTATGGCTACCATCATCACCCATATCTCTCCAGTTAATAAGAATATTATTATACCTGAATAAATAGCTACCTGAAGAGGAACTGTATAAAATCTTCTCATTACGCTTTTTTCTGGCTTATATACCTCTCCCTCAAATATAAATTCAGGTACAAGGTTTTTAAGTATTTCTCTATATCCATTTTCATTGCACAATGGAAATATAAGCTCATCTTCCTTTAATGTGTTTCCATATCCAACAACACAACACTTTATTGTATAAAACTTAAATATTTGATTTATAACATTTTGTTCTATTTTTAAAGCATGTATATTATCTGTTGATATTGAATAACTTCTTCTCGTTATTAAGCCATACTCCACCTTTAAATAGTTATTATTTCTGTATATTGTGAATTTGTAATATTTGGATAATATTGCTGATATTGAAAATACTAATATTATTAATAATAAGATACTAAATAAAAAAAGTGCTGATAAAAATATTGCTAATATTGTATTTCTAGATATTACATTTTCCTCAATAACATTTGTAAAAAAATTTATTAATCCTTGATTTAACCCTTTGTATATTTTATTCATAAAATGTATGCTAGAATATAAAACCCCTATTCCTAATATTATATTATTTCTAAGCATTGATAATAAAATTAAATGAATTGCTGATATATTGTAAACTAAAGTCTCATTTATTTCTCGTTCATCATGTATTAAGTTTCTTATTCTATCACTTAAATTCCTATAAAGAAAGTCTAAATCTTTTTTCTTAAGTACCATAACTATTTCGGCACTTCTCTTAGAAGCCGGATATACACTATCAATCTTTATTTTTCTTAATTGAAAAATTCTATATATTATATTTCTTTCAAGTTCTATTAGAGATATGCTTTTTAAAGGAACTACAAGTTCTTCTTTAAATATGGCTCCTTCTTTATATATTAAAAATCCATCATCAATTAAAATACTTGTATTTAACCATCTTAATATGGAAAAAGCTAAAATCAAAACTATAGATAATATACTAGTTGTAATAATATGCTCGTTAAATTTTAAAGCTAAAAATATTATTATAGGCCAAGCTCTTTTTATTATTTTTAAAAAAGTTATAAAAATATTATACCAATGATTTTTTTTATGAAATCTCATTTTTCACCTCTAGATATTCTCTTTGACTATATCATAAAACATTTTTACTTGGCTTTCTCTAAGAGCTGGAATTCTTACTTTTCCTCCAGCAGTATATATATTGACACTTTTAATTCTTAAAAGCATTGATATTGGATCTTCAAATATATTTATGTATTTAATTTTATCTATTTTAATGCATATATATCTCTTAAACAAAACTCCGTATCTAATTTCAATAAGATCATCAAATACAAAATATGACCATGAAAGGAATTCAAGTATTGTTCCTATTAATCCTAATACAATATATAAGATACTAATTATTAATTGAAAAATATATAATATAATACTTATAATTCCATGAAACTCTTTAATTCCTATTTGTAAAACAAAGTACATAAACAAAAAAATTAATGTTCTAAATATGATAGCTCTAACAATAAATAGTTTACTTAATTTATATTTCATCCACTCCTCCTTTATTAATAAAAAAACCTATAAGAAAATCACTCTTATAGGCAACCCTGTTCTGCTCTATTTCTAAAGTTTCCCTTAGTATTAAATATTTTACCACATTATCATTTTTATTTAAATCATTATATTTATAAAGCATATTTTAATCTATTATATCCATTTATTTGTATCTCATAAATTTAACCTCATTTTTCACTTGGCGTTCTATAAATTTTATTAATTCTTCTTTATTATTATTTTCTATAAAATTTTTAATCTCCTCATAATTACGCAATAAAATTTCTATTATTAACTTTATCCAATTCACAACTTTCTTTTCTGAAGTTCTTGTCCAATCATAAGAAAGAGCTAATTTTAAATCGTCATAAAGAAATTCAACTTTATTTATTTCTCTCATTTTCTTTATTAATCTTTCAACTAACTCCGCATATTCATTATTTCTCAATAACCCCTTAAGTATTAAATCATTTTTTAATACTACCTTCCCTCGTTTACTTTCTACTACTTTTATATTGGAAGCCATTTTTATTGCACATCTTTTTAAATCAAACATCTCTTTCTCCTAATACATTACTTATTCCATAAAGTTTATGTATTATAATTACGCTAAATTCCTTAAAAATAAATTAATAAATTTTATAGCAAATAACTAAAAGAAAAAAGATTGTATCAAAACTCAATAATAAAACTTGTAAATATTATGAAGAGAATATCTGAATAAGTTTTATTTTAGGTTAATTTTGATACAATCACTTATACTAAAATTTCTATTTATCACTTTGTTTTAAAGGCAATGTAATTATGAATGTACTTCCTTTTTGCAATTCACTTTCTACCCTAATTGTTCCATGATGTAATTCTATTATACTTTTTACTAAAGTTAGTCCAATTCCACTACTTCTATATTTCTTTTTAGATACACTATCTGCCTGTGCAAATCTTTCGAATATCATTTCTTGTTGCTCTTTAGAAATTCCAACTCCAGTATCCTTTATTGCAATTTCTACTTTATCATCCTCACACTCTTTTATATAAACTTCAATAGTTCCATGTCCATGAGTGTACTTTATTGCATTCGACAATAAATTAATAACACATCTTTCAATTTCATTTTTATCACATTCAACTTGTAATTCCTCTATTTCTGGATCTATTATAAGCTCCAAGTTATTTTCCTCAACATAAGCTTTTAAGCTTAATGCTGTATCCTCAACTAAAGAAACTATTTCATAACTATCTATATTAAGTTTATATGCTCCTGATTCTATTTTGGATGAATCTATTATATCATTTATTATCTTTAATAAGTGATTTGCATTATTTTTAAGTGTGTTGCTATAATCCTCTACTTGATATTTTCCTAGAGAATCCTCTTTATTTTTTAGCTTTACTAACTGAACTGTTGCCAATATAACATTTAAAGGAGTTCTAAGTTCATGAGAAAGATTAACAAAATAATCATTTTTAAATTTTTGCCTTTCAATCATTTCATCCTTTAAAGCTGTAGCTTCCTTGAAAAGTTTTTCTTTTTCAAGATAAAGTTTTTCCTTCTCTTTAGCTTCTTTTTTTAATTGTTCAGCTCTTTTTTTAACTATCTTTTCTAATGCTGTTATGTAACTCCACATTAAAAATATAACTATTACAGCACTAGAAAAATATATCAAATAAGCCATTGGAGTTCTCCAAGGTGGAGGCGCTATTTTTAAATCCAAAGTGGTTATAGGAGTTAAATCACCATGATTATCTCGTGCCCTAATTAAAAGTTTATAAGTTCCGGATTCTAGAGTGGCATAATTGGCATTATTTCTTTTATTTGCAAAAACCCAATCTTCATCAATTCCTTCTAATTTATATTCATAGGTTATCTTTGTTGTGTTTAAATAATCTGGTAAAAAGAAATCAATGGATATATTATTTTCATTATATTTTAAGTTAAGTTCTCCTCCATAATAAGGATATGGCTTATTATTCACCTTAATTTCATCTATTACTACCTTTGTCTTAGTTTTATTTCCAGTAAAATTTAAAACCTCTTCAGGATAAAATGCAGTGACACCGTTTATTCCCCCAAAAAACATTTCTCCATCTTCACTTTCAAAGTATGATCTACCGTTAAACTCATTACTTTGTATTCCATCCATAATAGTATAATTTATAAATTTATTTGTTTTCGTATTAAGCCTAGATAACCCTCCATTTGTGCTTATCCAAAGATTATCTTCTTTATCTATAAGTATTCCATATATAAAATTATTAGCTAGTCCATTTTCAACAGTATAATTTGTAAAAGTATCTGTTTTAGGGTCTAATTTGCTTAGCCCAGCTTCTGTTCCAATCCAGACATTTCCTTTGGAGTCTTTTGCTAAACAACGTACATCATTACTTATAAGACTATTCCTATTAAAGCTATCACTTACATAACTTTTTAATATTCCTTTATTCTTATCAAACTGTACTACTCCACCATTAATTCCAATAGTAATCCATAACAATCCTTTCTCATCTTCTGATATGCTTGTTACAGCATTTTCAACAATACCTACAGCTTTAAATAAATTTGAATAATCAGTAAAAGTTCCAGTCTTATCATCATAGGATTGTAATCCCCCTCTAGCTCCAATCCATAAAAGTCCATCTTTATCCACATAAAGATTTCTAGCATCCATTTTATTTATTTCCTGCATACTTTCTGGATATTTAATCCGCTCAACTACTCCTGTCTTTTTATTTATTTTATTTATCCCGCCCTGAGTTGCAACCCATAAATGATCTTTATCTGCCTCACATATTTGCCAGACTACATTACTACTTAAGGTATCAGGATTATTATTTTCACTATAAAAATTTCTAACATCACCTGTTTTAGTATTTAGAGCATTTAATCCTGAGGAATTTGTTCCAAGCCATAAAGTACCATCTGAATCCTTATAAATTCCACTCATACTATTAGCACTAAGAGTATTTTCTTTATTAGGTTCTCTTTTATATTGTTTAAATGGCTGATTAGGGTTTAGTAGACTTATTCCATTATATGTTCCAAACCAAAGAAGTCCACTTCTATCTTCATATGCAGTTAAAACATTATTGTTTACTAAACTAGTATCATCATAGTATCTATTTTCAAAAAGATGCTTTTTTTTATTGTTTTTATCATATTTTAATAAGCCTTTTTGGGTTGCAAACCATATATTACCATATGTATCTTCATAAATACCATTTACACTATCTGGAGTTATGTTAAAAGACTCAATTTCTTCATCTATAAACTTAACATCTTTATAATTACTAGATATACAAATAATATGTTTGTCTGTTACAGCCCATATATTATCTTCTCTATCCTTATAAACTAAAGAAACTGCTGAATTATCATCATCAATTAAAGTATTTATGGATTGAAATTCTCTAGTCTTAGTATTAAATAAACTTAATCCCTCACTTGTACCTGCCCAAACATTTCCATACTTATCTTCACATAATGAAGTAATCACATTACTCTTTAATCCTTTTGGATATGTATCTTTGAAAATTTGATCAATTTTTTCTGTTTTTGGATCATAAATATTTAGTCCCTTACGAGTAGCTACCCATATTGTTCCGTCACTATGCTTTAGTATATCCCATATATTATCATTAGATAACATACTCTTCCCATCTTCATGCTCAAACATTCTAGTAACCTTATTGGTAATTATGTTTATGCTACTTATTCCTCTACTAGTTCCAACAAGAATATTATCCTTATCATATTCAGCTATAGATGATATAAAACCTGAATTAATACTTTCTTTATCATCTTTTGCTTCTCTAAAGATAACAAACTCATGTCCATTATATTTGTTTAATCCATCAGATGTTCCAAACCACATGTATCCTCTACTATCTTGAAATACCTTCGTCACAGTGGATTGAGATAAACCATCTTTTAAAGTTAAACTGTTGAATCTAAGCTCTGATTCTCCTAATGCAAAGACATTTTTACATTGAATTAACATTAGTATTATAGAGAAAAAAACGTATCTTCTAACTAATTTTTTTATATTCAATTTTATTACCTCTCTAAAACTAAAATAACAATTTAATTTTCTCAAAAAACAAGAATATTGTCAAACTATGTCATATTAGCTTTAATACTTTAATCTAATAATATTAACATCTCTCAAAAAATTATCCATATTGTACAATATTAAAGCATCATTAAAATTCTCATTTTCCATATATTCACTTACTTTAAATGGAAAATCCCTTAAATCTACCACATGAATCTCCTCAAAATTTTCACTCAAAAATGGAATCATTGAGTTTGCAAAAGAATCCTTAAATACTAATAATTTTTCTCCATTTTTAACTTCATGATTTCTTATTATAGTAAGTCCATTATTTCCTCTAATGAAAAATGAATACTTATCTATCGTATTTAGCTTTTCATAATCATATAGATTATTAAAACTTTCTCCTTGAATCTCCATAGTTGCATTATTTATATCATAATAAGTAAGAATATCACTTTCTGCATTAAAAAGCTTAGATTTAGAAAAATATGTGCCATAAAACCCACTAACTTCATGTTTCTCTATATTCCTTAATTCAATAGGCTTTTCCCCTAAACTTTCCATATAGGCTCCATAAGCTAAATAAGCTCCATATGTTGTCCAATGATGGTCTGTTTTATAATATATATAATCTTCTTTATTCTCCGTTAAAAGTTTTATCAAATCAATATTAGTATCTTTGTTACTGACCTCATAAACCTTAGATATAAGTTCTTCTTGTTCTAAAAGCTTTAATCCCCAAGGAATATATTCTTCATATATGGTATATGAATTAGGTACAATCATAGTTGTAACTCTTCCATTATACCCATTAATAAATTCCTTTAATGCTTTTAAATTGTTATTAAATCTTTCCTCATCATAGGAAATAATCTTATCAAACATATAGTTCTCTTTTCCATAAACTATATTATTATTTTCAATTTTCCCTAAGGCATATTCACTTATGGACTTTAAGTTTATCCATTTTTCTCTAAAAATAAAATTATCATTTATATATTCCTCATAATCACGGCTATAGGTTCCGCTTATAAATGCATCAAGAGAAAACTTAGGCTTTTTAACTAAAATTCTATTTTCAAACTCTGAAAAATCTATATTTTTTTTACTCATATCAAAAGCTGCAAATGTAACTACAAGAGAAAAAAATATGAAAACCATAGGATATTTTTTCATAAAATATTTCCTTTCAAATTAGTTTAAAATCTAAAATACAAAAATGGATTATAAGTAGAATCAATTAAATATGCTACTGATATTATAAATATCATACTTAAAATAAAACATTCTACATATTTATTTTTCTTTACCATTTTTTCATAAATATTATTAATAACTTTGCTAGAACACAATATAGCTATTAAAAATACTAAAAAATAATTTCTTAAATAGTATATGAAATCTAATGACCAATTTGGTTGAAACAAATATTGTATGTTCCCTAAATCCTCAAAGGCAAAAATCGCCCATCCAAAAATTATGGCAGATATACTATATATATGTGACACTAATTTACGCTTATTTAAATATTTAATTAAATAAAATTTTTCCAAAGTAATTAAAATAAAAAAATAAAGTCCCCACACTATAAAATTGTATTCAGCCCCATGCCAAAAACCAGTTAAAACCCATACTACCAAAAGATTTAATACTGTTCTTTTATATCCTACTCTATTCCCCCCCAAGGGAATGTACAAATACTCTTTAAACCAATTTCCTAAGGTAATATGCCATCTTCTCCAAAACTCTGTTATACTTCTTGATATATACGGAAAATTAAAGTTTTGAGGAAAATTAAACCCAAGCATTCTGCCTAATCCAATTGCCATAGAAGAATATCCACTAAAATCAAAGTATATTTGTAAAGAAAATGCTATTACTCCAAGCCATAATAGGGAAGTAGAAACATTACTAACCCCTAATCCTTCAATCTCATTCCATAAAAGTCCTATATTATTTGCTATCAATACTTTTTTTCCTAGACCTATTATAAACTCTTTAATTCCCTCTTCAATTTGATCCATTTTTATATTTCTATTATTTAGCTCATTATTTATATCAGAATATCTAACTATAGGTCCTGCTATAAGTTGTGGGAAAAGACAAACATACGCACCAAAATTTATTATATTTCTTTCAGCTCTAACGTTTCCTCTATATACGTCAATAGTATATGACATAGTTTGAAAGGTATAAAAACTTATACCTAAAGGAAGAGTTAGATAGATTAAAGACATGGATGCTCCAAAAGCTGAGTTTATATTCTCAACAAAAAAATTTATATACTTAAATAAAATAAGTATTCCTAAATTAAATGTAACTGAACTAATTAAAAAAGCTTTACTAATAAATGCTCTTTCTCTGTATTTTTCTATTAATATACTTAAGGAATAATCTACTATTATTGATAAAATCATTATGAAAAGATATTTTGGTTCTCCCCAAGAATAAAAAAATAAACTTAATATTAGTAAAGTTAAATTTTTTAATTTATTTGGTGTTAAGTAGTATATAATAAAAGCTATTGGCAAAAATCTAAATATAAACATAATACTGCTAAATACCATTTTAAATCTCCTAAAAATTTAATTTTATATTTATAGAGACTTTTACTTCTTTTAAATTAATTAGAAATAAAAGTCTCTTTATTCGTTTTATATGTAAAAAAATTTATTCCTTAATATATACTACTTCTTTCGTCATATAAAAATAAGCTGTATCAAAACTTTTAATAATAAAGCTTATAAATTCTTAGTTAAATCTAATAATTCTCGTAATATATTTATAAGTTTTATTTTGGTTTATTATTGATACGGCCTATTCTTATTTAAAATTAAATGTTATTTAAATGCTTCCTCATAAATCTTATTCGCTTCTTCTAATTGATCTTGTGGTAAAACAAATAATGAAACATAATTTCCCTTAACTTTCACTTCTGAAGACTTTACAACTTTCTCTTCCTCTGGATAAAAAGCCTTTCCAATCTTATCTTCTAAAATTTTATCTACTGATTCCTTAACAGAATCAATCTTTCCCTCTTTAGCCTTTACAATTATAATGGCAGAATTTCCTGGAGATATACCAGTTTCAGCAATTCCATATTCCTCTACATCATCTAAGTTTAAATGATAAATTTCATTAGCCATTTGGTCATCTACTGGCATAGGCATTCTAACCATATCTGCCTCCACTAGTTTATTAGTCATATCAGAAGCACTCATTGACATTTTAACATTACTTTGTTCAACCTGAGTACCATTATTATCTTTAGCTCCACATCCCGTTAATGTAGCTCCTATCATAACAGCAGCTAAAACACTTATAAAAATTTTTTTCATCCCTAAATTCACTCCCACATATGCATATTTGTTATGTTAACGTTATTATACATTATAAACCTACCCCCTCCAACATCTTTGATTAATTGTTAATTCTTTAGTAACTTTTCAATTGTAAACTCCTAAAACTCTCCTTTAAATGCTAAGATCTTTATTTAAAATCATAATAAAAAGCACCTTAAGAATTTTCTTAATGGTGCTTTAAATTAAAAACAAAATCTCTACTTTAATTATTTCTTTTTAAATGGCTTCTTTCCAATAGGCTTTTTCTTTCCATTATTACCTTTACTTGAAGAAGTATTTTTTACATTTGTCTTATGAATTTCTCCTTCATATAAATATAGTCTAGGAATTTGAACCTTTAACTGTCTTTCACATTTTCCAACTATTTTTTCTTCTTTATAATCAGCTAAAGAATAAGCAACTCCTTCTTCTCCTGCTCTTCCTACACGCCCTACTCTATGTAAATAGTTTTGAGGATTCATAGGTATATCTAAATTTATTATATGTGTAGCTCCCTTTATATCTAATCCTCTTGCAGATACATCTGAAGTTATTAAAACCTTAGCCTTTCCTTTTCTAAAATCTTGAAGAGCATTCTTCCTATCCATTTTATTATCGCTTCCATGAAGAGATACTGCATTTATTTTATTATATTTTAACTTCTGAATTACATTGTTTATATTATAACTATTATTTATAAACACTATAACCTTTTTCTCATCACCTATAGCATGTATAAGCTTTCTTAAAAAATCTATTTTATCCCTTAATTCAACCTGGAAATATCCATGTAATATATTTTCATTAACTTTATTAGCAGCTTTTGCTTGTATAAGCTCGCTTTCCCCAATTAATTCTTCTGCTGTTTCTAAAGCTTTTTCATTCATAGTAGCTGAAAAGATAAGCTTTTGCGAATCTCTAGGACAAGCTTTTACAACACTTTTGACATCTTTTATGTTTATAAAATCTAATAGCTTATCACCCTCATCAATAACTAGAGTTTTAATAGTATTAGCTGTTATTTTCTTTTTGTTTATAAGCTCTAAAACTCTTCCTGTACTTCCTACAAGTATATGTGGCTTGTTTTTAAGTTTTTCCATCTGTCTCTTAATATTTCCACTACCAACTAAAGTTGTTGAAGTTATTTTCTTTCCAAGTCCTCTTTTAAGATCATTTAAAACGTTATTTATTTGAACTCCTAATTCATGAGTTGGTGATAATATTATTGCTTGCATCTCATTTTTTGAGTCATCAATATTCTCTATTATAGGAAGTAAATATGCTAAAGTTTTTCCCGTTCCTGTTTCAGCCTTTCCTATAACATTTTTCTCTTTTAAAATCTCTGGTATAGCTTTTTCTTGAATATCTGTTGGCTCACTTATATTTAATCCTATTAATGATTTTGCAACCTCTTCACTTAATCCTAATTCTAAAAATTTATTCATTAGCATCCCATCCTTTTATTCTAAAGTTTAACCTTATTATTTTTTAATATATTCTCACAAAGAGTTTCGAAATGAGACGTATCTATTCCCTCTTTATTCAACTTAGAAAGTCTTGCGTTTATTCTTTCTAAGGTCTCTTTCCCTTCTTTTTTATCTCTTTTCTTAATACATGTATTAAAATAATCAACTAAATAATCTATCTTTATTACTTCATTTGCTAAGTCTTCTCTATCATCATTTACAAGCTCTAACAATAAAGAATATACCTTAGGAGAAGTTGAATTTCTATGCATCTTTAAAAAATCATTATTTCTACTAGTTATCTTTGCCATATCTTCTGTTCCTTTCTAAATAAATTATGATTCCACATAAATTATTAACATAACATCATTTAATATATCATAAGTAAAAAGAAAAAAACAGAAGAAACTATATCAAAAGTAACTTTAAATAAAACTTATAAATATATTCCTAGAATTACTAGATTTTAAGTGAAAGTCCAAATTTTTAATTTGGTACCTTGAACTTATGCAATCGAATATCATGAGATTGTATTCCTAAGAAAATAACAGTCTCGGCTTCTTAACGCAAACTCTTTTACGTAATAGCTTAAATTCTAAAGTTCATCTAGATATTTTCTTCATATTATTTATAAATTTTATTATTTAAAGTTTTGACATAGTTCCTTCTTAAAATCATAGTGAAAATCTATTATACTAAACTTATTATTTTATAATTAAGGTTTCAATATACTTTAATTTTATACGATACCTTGATCTAACATCGCATCTGCAACCTTCTTAAATCCAGCAATATTGGCACCAACTATCAAGTTTCCACCATATCCGTATTCAGAAGCTGCATTTCTAGAATTATAATAGATATTTTTCATTATATCCTTAAGTTTTGAATCAACTTCTTCAAAAGTCCAAGACATTCTTAGACTATTTTGACTCATTTCTAAAGCTGATGTTGCTACTCCACCTGCATTAGCAGCTTTTGCTGGAGCAAATAAAATTTTATTATCTACAAAAAGTTTTTGAGATTCTAAAGTTGAAGGCATATTTGCACCTTCTCCTACAGCGATTACTCCATTATCAATTAAAGTTTTTGCACTATTTGCATCTATTTCATTTTGAGTAGCACAAGGAAGTGCTATGTCACATTTAACATTCCAAATCCCTGAAAATCCTTCAGTGAACTTAGCACTTTTAACGTAATTTACATATTCAGAAATTCTTCCTCTTTTAACTTCCTTAATTTCTTTTACAACTGCTAAATCTATTCCATTTTCATCATATACATATCCTGATGAATCGGATAGAGCAACTACTTTTCCACCAAGCTCTTGAACTTTTTCTGTAGCATATATTGCAACGTTTCCTGATCCTGATATAACAACAGTTTTTCCTTCTATTGTTTCCCCATTATCTTTTAACATTTCATCTACGAAATATGCTAATCCATATCCTGTAGCTTCTTTTCTAGCTAAGCTCCCACCATAAGTTAAGCCTTTGCCTGTTAAAACTCCGGCATCTACAGAGTTTTTAAGCTTTTTATATTCTCCGAACATATATCCTATTTCTCTTCCACCAACTCCAATATCTCCAGCTGGTACATCTGTATTAGGGCCTATATGTCTATAAAGCTCACTCATAAAACTTTGACAGAATCTCATTATTTCTCTATCTGATTTTCCCTTAGGATCAAAGTTTGATCCACCTTTTCCTCCTCCAATTGGAAGAGTTGTTAGTGAATTTTTAAAGATTTGCTCAAATCCTAAGAATTTTATTATACTTAAATTAACTGAAGGATGAAATCTTAATCCACCTTTGTATGGTCCTATAGCACTATTAAACTGTACTCTATATCCTCTATTAACTCTTACATTACCAGCATCATCAACCCAAGGAACTCTAAACATTATAACTCTTTCTGGCTCTACCATTCTCTCTAAAATCCCTTCTTCAATATACTTTGGATTTTTTTCAAGGACAGGTACTAAAGAATATAAAACCTCTTCTGCAGCTGCTAAGAATTCATTTTCTCCAGGATTATTCTTCTTTAAATCTTCCATTAAATTGTCTACATATTTTTTTACTTGCATTTTAATGCCCCCTTGTTGTTTTTTAAATTATATATTAACCATGGCTTCTTAAATCCGCCCCATCTAATTTGAATTTTAAGTATTTAACCATAGTTTTTATTAAAGTTTAGTCAAGAGAGATTAACCTTTTAACTAAATCTTATTTTATATTATAACACTAAATACCATTTATTGAATATTAATCTTAAATATTTAATAAATTAATAATTTTACCATTCAGTATATTTTAATTAATCATTTTTATCATTAAAATATCTTAATTTCAACTCTTTTTTTACTTATATTATAATTTCTCAACATTTTCTTTTATTGTGAATTATCTTTAATCCTTTAAAAGAAGGCTATGTTTTAAACTTTCAAATTGCTCTTCTTTTTCTATTCCTTAAACAGCTACAATTAATTATAATTCACGAGTAATTTCTTTTATACTATTAACTATTCTATAATTTTTATACTTATCATTGGCTATTAATTTCTTATGAATCTTTAAAAACTCATCATATAATTTATTATAATAAAGAAGACAATGATTTTAACATTGTCTTCTTATATTTAAAGTTTAAATTTATTTGTTTTTCCTGTATTTCTTTCTTATTGTTATCACTGAAACTATAAGTAAAATACCTATTACAGCTACAAATCCTAAAAGAACTTTTCCTTGTGTACTAAGTATTTGTTCTTTACTGGCTTCCTCTTGCTGAACCTTATTATTTTCATTCATTAAAAATGTTGTATTACCTTTTTGATCTATTAGTACAGCTTTTCCTTCAAGTTTATTTATTAAAGCTTCATCGTTTAAATATTCTCCTGCATACACAAGTGATTTAGCATTTGGAGCAGTTATAACCATAACTCCACTATCCTTGTTAAAAGTTGACTTACACAATTGTATAGAAGAAACTTCCTTAGCGTAGTCGGGATTTATGTTTAACTTATCATTTCCTTCAAAAGAAGTAAAATCTCCATTGAATTTTATTGGTAATGATTTATTAACCTCTTTTATAAGTGGATTCTCCTCAGGAGTTCCTATAAGTATGAGATTCTTTTTCTTTAAATCATCTGTTAAATCTGAATATTTAACAACCTGGATTTCTCCGCTATTTTCATTTATATTTCTTCCAATATAAGAACTAATATCTAATCCCATATCTAAATAATCTAAATAAGGCTTATCAGGAACTACAATAACGGTATTATTTATAGAATTATTTTTTATGAATGGATATGGCAAATATTTTAAGTCATAATCACTTCTATCTGTAAAGGAAAGATTTAAATAAGAATCCTTTGACACAAAAGCCCAAGGAGTTTGTTGTTCTGTAAAATCACAGTATTCATCATTCATTTCTAAATCAAATCTAACCTGAATATTTAAAGCCGAATCATCCCTAATTTCTTTTGGTATTTTAACCTCTAAACTGTCATTATCAGCATCATCAACAGAAAGCTTTTTACTTCCAGCAGGTACTCCATTAACTAATACCGTTAAAAGTGACTTATCAAAATCTAGATTTTTAGAATACTTAACCTTTGCTACTATGCTTGCTTGGTCGTTTAACACTCTATTTTTTGGAACATCTACACTTAAATTCATTGTTTGTTTAAATGGTCCCTCCATAAATGAATTATCATATCCAAGACTATCAAAGGTCATTTTTACTCCATTATTAGACTCCGGTGTTACAACTTTCATATCATCATTTATAAACATAACATTATTAGGCTCTTCTTTAATTATACTTTCATTTCCTAGAGCTCTAGTTGCCTTAGTAAGAAGTTTAGGATTATTACTTATTACTAATAATAGTCTTTTTCCCTTATTATAAGGAGATATAACTTGTTTTATAATAGCCTCATTATCTAATCTCTTTTCCTCTTCTCCACTTAAAAGACTCATAAATTCTTTAGGAGTATTTTCTTTGGTTCCAATGAAAATCAAGTCATCATTTGAACCTTCATTAACCTCTGAAAAAGTGCTTATACTTCCATGTAACTCGTCACTTTTTTTCAAAGTTCCTAAAGAACTTCCAACATACATAGCCGCAGTAGCTTCATCATTATTATAATTGTCTGGTAGGCAGACCTTAAAATTTCCCTTTGTATCACTACTTTTTAAGTAAGGATATGGATAATATTGAAGTGTTGCCGGTGAATTTAATTCCTTAAAATCAACATGGACAAAGGAATCCTTACTATAAACAATCCAATTGGCAGGATTACTATCATCAGTACAAGGAAGATCACTTATTCTCCTTGCTGATTTTATAGTTACTTGATTTACTCCTTCTTTTAAAACATCTTTTGGAATAGGAACTTTCCATGTCTCTTTATATTTAAATTTTCCATTTAATTTTGTTGAACTTATCGGTACATCGTTTATATATACTGTAAGAGTAGATATATCATCTACTAAAAGTTCACTTTGAGTAAATATTAAATTTAAATAAGCATCCTGAACATCCCACATTTTGCTTATATCAAAGTATATACTTTCTGAAGATATAACACTACTTTCTTTATAATCACTTCCAAATATAAAATTTTTACTTAACACATTGTCATAATATTCAGCTCCATAGGCCTTAGTAGAAAATAAATTACTTGATAGCATAAGGCCACATATTAAAAAGGAACTAATTATTTTTTTCATTCATATCACCTCTAATCTTCTGTTAATCAAACCTTTCCGTCTTATACCACTTAACTTCTCTTTTGAACAATTTATCTTTAACATATTGAATCATTGCATTTATAGTTACAATTAACCAAAGTTGTGAATATGTAAAATACATTATTGCAACTAAAAAAATATTTTCAATGGTTGCTTCACCTTTTTCTATGGTTAATGTTATTGAAACTTCTAAGATATACAAAACATAGGCTAATATCCATAATATTAAGAAATTCGCCGAAACCTTAACCTTTATATCTGTAAATATTCCCAATATAAATAAAATATCAGATATAATAACAGATGCTAAAAATAAAAAGTATACTGTGAAAAAATAAGATATGTCAAACATTACAGTCTTGGAATTACCTTTAAATATTGTTTTTATATACTTAGCTAAAACATATATATTCCCCTTTGCCCATCTTGTTCTCTGCTTAAACCATACCTTTAAAACTTGTGGCTCTTGTTCCCATGTTACTGCTAAAGGATGAAAGGCTATTTTATATCCTAATTGATATATTCTAAAACTTATTTCTGTGTCTTCTGCAATGGCTTTAGTATCCCATCCACCAAGTTTCTCTATTATACTTCTCCTTATAACAAAATTGGTTCCCGGAATTGTACATAAGTTAAAAAGTTGCCATCTTCCAGCTTGTGCAATCCATTGAAAACTTAAAGTTTCTATATTTATAAATTTAGTTAAAAGATTTCTCTTTTTATTTCTAGTTCTGAATTTTCCTATAACAGCCCCTAAAGTTCTGTCTTTATGAATTCTAGTTATTAAATGCCTTAAGGCTAAGCTTTCTGCTGTGTTATCAGCATCATAAATGGCTATATAATCTCCAGTAGACTCCTTATATCCTAAATTTAGTGCATTAGACTTTCCCTTGCCTCCTGTTACACTATCTGTTGTTATTATTTTAAAAATACATTCTGGGAAGTCTCTTTTTGCTCTTTCTAATTCATCTCCTGTATTATCGCTTGAATTATCATTTATAACTATAAGCTCCATCTTATCCTTTGGATAATTAAAAGACAGAAGGGATTTTGCTGTCTTATATATAACTCTTCCCTCATTATGGGCTGGAACTAATATTGATACTGTAGGACATTCACTATCCTTAAGAAGAGGAAACTTTTTATTATTTATGTAAGAATAATACTTATAACCACCTAAAGATAAGATTATGTTGACTAGAAGTAATACCCATATAGAAGCTAAGGAATATAGAAATAAATAATTTACTACTGTATTACTCATATTATCACCTATAAAACTTTTTCTTTCCTTTTATTTTGAAGTTTATAAAGATTATTATAAATACT
The DNA here is from genome assembly GCF_057782475.1 of Clostridium sp. LIBA-8841. NCBI lineage: Bacteria > Bacillati > Bacillota > Clostridia > Eubacteriales > Clostridiaceae > Clostridium > Clostridium sp. LIBA-8841. The sequence continues at coordinate 2,496,345 of NZ_CM173488.1, forward strand.
ATAATAAATCCTCCAACAACAAAAATTAATATATTATTTATGTTATTTACAACTCCCTTATTCCCATTGATATTTTGCTCTTCATTTAAGTTATCTTGAGAATAGTTTGTGGAAACAACTCCATCACTGGATTTAACCTCTATACCTTCCCATTTAACCCAATTGTTATAGTCTTTCATATTTAAAAACTCAACATTATTTGACTTTAAGAAATTAATTATCTTCTTTAAATCATCCATACCTACAAAAGAATGATAGAAAAATCCACCTTCTGGGGCTCTAACTATATTTAAAATATCGTAGTTTCTCTTTAAATTATTAAACCACATCTCATCATTAGGATCTACATACTCTAAGTTTTCAGGTATTAACATGTTGAAACATTCAGTGTTCTTTAATATATAAGGATATGATGTTGTTGTGAAATTATCATCACTACTTTGGTATTGTCCAACATAAGTTGAAAAATATTTTTTAATCTCCTTATATCCCTTTGAATCCATGCCATAATGTGGTGCCTCAAAACCTAAAGGATAAATCCCATTTTTTACACACTCTTTTATAGCATCTCCCATATTATCATGTATATATGTACTTAAATCCCAAGTAACAGGTGAATTATTCTCTTCATCCCAAAACTCAAAATCTTCATCATCATTAGCACCTTTAAATCCACCATGATCATATCCATGTAAAATTACACTTCCCCCTTTATCTTGCATGTATTTTATTGTATCAACAAACTCTGGCATATCAGAAAGCTTAGTTACATGGCCAGTTTTTAAATTTCTATATGTTGGTATAAGAGCTATAATAAATGGTATTCCTTCTCCATATAGATAATCAGCCATTTCTCTTAACTCATTTGTATCTCTAAAAAGATGAACATCTTCTATTCTTACAAAGATTCTTGGTTTTCCTTCTCTATTTATTTGAAAGAAATCATTTAAAGAATCAGCTAACATGAAAAGATTCATAGTTTCATCAGGCAAAAGAGACATGTGATATAAGTTATTTTTAACCCACATATTGGGATACTGTTCTCTTCCATCACTAACATATGAATATACTTTATTAAGTTCTTCAGGATTTATAACTACTGAATTAATATTCTTACTTATGTAAAACTTCTTTGTTTCTCCATCATCTTTAAAATCATCCCTATTATAATTTACCTCTTGTACATTTATGTTTTGAATTCTATATTCTAAATCATATTTTTTTAAATCTAAATACTTTTCTAAGCCTGTTCCTATAAAATATATTTTTCCAGTATAATTGTTTAAATCATTATATAACGTCTTATTTTCTCTATTTCCATTTAGAGATATTACTATCATATAATTGTAGCTATTAACATCTCCCTTTTTGTAATCATCAATATTCATAGTTTCAGCTTTTTTATTTCCGTAAGCCCCTAGTAATTCACTTACAGAGTTTAAAATATTATAATCTAAAGAAAAAATAGTCTCCTTATCATACACTATTAAAACTTTTTCTTCTTTACTCAATGCCATAGTTTTCTTTAATGGAACTACCAAAAATATTAGAAGTACTGATAAAAAAAGTGCTAAAACCTTTTTATACATCAAACTCTAATTCTCTTTCAGCTATTTCTTTAAATTCTATGGCATTTTTAATATTTTCATCATATTGAGCGATTCCTATTTTAACTTCTAACATAATACTTTCATCTTTATTTTTAACTCTCTTACTTATATTTTGAAGTTTCTCCTTTAATCTTCTCTTAACTACTTCTGCTCCTTTCAAATCTGTCTCTTCCATTAATACAGCAAAATAATCCTCTCCAAATTTATAAGTCATATCTTCATTTCTAACTGAAGAACTTAAAGCATCGGCTATATCAACTTCTAGCTCTTTTAAACTATTTGGATCTAATATGGATTTGAATTCATTAAAATATGGAAAAGTTATAATCATAAGTGTTAAAGGATATCCTCTTCTTTTAGCCCTACTCATTCCTCTTCCTATATCTTGATAAAATCCTCTTAGATTACTTAAACCTGTTCTTTTATCTATTGTAACTAAACTTTCATGTGATTCTTTAATTTTCATATACTCTTCTTGAATTTGATTTAAAACTGTTGAAAAACATCCTACAGTTATAGTTATTATTGGAATAAAAATTATCCATATGTACACATTAGGACTTACTTCTTCTAACTTTACAAAGTTATTATATAAGTTTAAGGATGCATATATAAATATGGTTATTATACTTGAAATTATAGAAAATATTGACCCTTTTAAGTATGCAAAAAAAGAAATCACTATGATTATCCCTATTAATATAAAGTCCTCTAAGTTTAAACTTTTTAACCTTAAAGATAGTATTATAAGAAGCACAGATATTTCTAAAAGTAATGTCAAAAATAAACCATCTAAAACTTTGCATTTATTCTTCAAAAAAACACCTCCTATATAAACTAATTTTATGTATATTTTTTATTTAATAATAATTCTTATTTATTGTTTTTTCAATACGCCTTAACACTTTTAAAATCTTTTGTTTACATAATTCATATTTTTACACAATTTGCATATTATAAATATATTCTATGTATTTTTTATGTATTTATATCATAAAAAAATACTATGATTTTAGCATATCAAAATCATAGTATTTTTATAATTTTTTTTATTATCTAATAACCTTTTGAGGATTTGAAAAGAAAAATAAATCCAGCATTTTCTGATTTATTAAAACTTCATATGCAACCATCTTAGTTTCCCATCTAACTACAATAACATAAACTTTTTTATCATTTTGAACCTTATTATAGCATTTTTTGACCTTTGCATTAGAGTATCTCTTAAGTTCACTATTACCTAAAGGTGCCACGATTTCAACTTCTCTTAAATTTATATTACCCTTTACTTTTCTTCTAACTCTCTCGTAAATAGCACTTATCTCAAGTTCTCCATCAGTAAATTCATAATCATACTCAACCATAGATAGTCTTTTTGCTATAAAAAGTGGTAAACATATTATTAATAAAAAGATTAATGCCGGTATTAATCCTACAAACATGAATATTCCTGCCGCAAAAAACAAAGATATAATCATAACTGGTGCTATTAGTTTATGTAATGCTGATTCTTCACTTTTAATACTTAATTCGTAAAATTTCTCCATACCCTTCTCCCTCTTATATTTGTTTTTTCTTACATTATATCATAAAATTTTCTTTGGTTTCATATAAGAGGATAGTAATAAATATTAATTTTTTGTATTATTTCCACATTATTTATTTTAAATTTTAACATTAAAATAATTTTATTTTGCAATTTTTATTCTTTAATCTTTCATTTTTCTTAATAAAGTGATAAAATTAAATAGTATTAAACTTTGATAGGAGTGTTAAACTATGGATAAAAAGATAGCTATTGATTGGAATAATCTTGGTTTCTCTTATATGAAAACAGATTACCGTTATATTTCTCATTATAAAGATGGTAAATGGGATGAAGGAAAATTAGTTACAGACAACAAATTGAGTATAAGTGAAGCTTCAACTGCGCTTCATTACGGACAACAATGCTTTGAAGGTTTAAAAGCTTATAGAAGAAAAGATGGAAAGATTCAACTTTTTAGAGTAGATGAAAATGCTAAAAGAATGAATAGATCATGTGATAAACTTTTAATGCCTGAAATACCAGTTGAAAAGTTTATAGATGCTTGTATGCAAGTTGTTAAAGCTAATGAAAGATTTGTACCTCCATATGGTACTGGTTCAACTCTTTACATAAGACCTTTCATGATAGGTGTTGGTGATAATATCGGAGTTAAATCTGCTCCTGAATTTATATTCTCAGTATTCTGCGTTCCTGTTGGGCCATACTTTAAAGGCGGAATGAAACCTGTAAACTTTATGATTGCAGATTATGATAGAGCTGCTCCTAAAGGAACTGGTGCCGCTAAAGTTGGTGGAAATTACGCAGCAAGCTTGAAAGCTCATGAAATAGCAGCTAAAAAAGGCTTTGCTGATTGTATATACTTAGATCCAGCAACTCACACTAAAATTGAAGAGGTTGGAGCTGCAAACTTCTTTGGAATAACAAAAAAAAGTGAATTTGTTACTCCATATTCAGAATCAATACTACCTAGTATAACAAAATATTCTTTAATGCAAATAGCTAAGGATTATTTAAAAATGCCTGTATTCGAGAGAGATGTTTTAATAGATAACTTAGATGAATTCGCTGAAGCTGGTGCTTGTGGTACAGCTGCTGTTATAACTCCAATAGGAGGAATAGAATATAAAGATAAACTTCATGTTTTCTATAGTGAAACTGAAGTTGGTCCTACTACTAAAAAACTTTATGAACTTTTATCAGGAATGCAATTTGGAGATGTGGAAGCTCCTGAAGGATGGATATTTGAAGTTAAATAATACATAAATTAAGAGGGAGTATACACTCCCTCTATTTTACTTTACATATTCTTTTGGCTTTTAATAAAACCTTCTTTTATTTCACTAAGTAAGTCACTATAGGCTTCATCTTGATTTATTACCTTAAATGTTTCATTACCAATTCTAACAAACTCATCTGTTAATGATATAAGCATATACTCTTCACCCATATAAACTCCGTATGAATTTAAACTTGATGAGTCTTTAAAAGTTTTTAGTATTTTTATATCCTTAAGTCCATTATATAAATTTTCTATGGTATTCTTATTCCCTATTTCGTAAGCTTCAACTTTTGGAATTCCATTAATATCAACTTTCATCTCAGTTATGATTATATACTTTGGTCTTTCCTTAAACATATTAGAAGCCGTACCTATTTTAATAGGCATAAGGAAATAGGAACCAATAGTTATTAATAATATAGCTAAAAAAGCAATCACTATTCTACGCAAGAATTTCATAAATTCCCTCAAAAATAATTTCTTACTTTATTACTACTCCTCTTACTTCTAAATTATTCTTTTTTGCTAAATCTTTATAAATTTCTAAAACATCTTTTTCCTTAAAAAACATAGGAAAACTCAAATTATAATTTCCCCATATGGTCATAGGAACTTTTCTTAAATAAACTGTACAAAAGAAAAGTTCTCTTGTATTAAGTTTAGTTATAAAAGACATAAGCTCTTTGGATTGACATTCAAAAAAAACACTATTTATATCATCACTCTCAATATGATTCTTAAGTATTTCTTTGTCATCCCCTTCTAAGTTTTCTAAAAGCCTATTCTTACTTTCCTTATCTAAATTCTTTATATAAAAATCAACTATTACCTCCCCTTCTTCTAGTTCAAAAAGTTCATTGAAGAAGTTTATAAAGTCCTCTTCTTTTTCCTCAAAACTCTTTTCTTTACCGCCATACTCTAAAAGCCCATTTGAATAAGTATCTAAACCATTTAATATATTATTAAATCTTATATGAATCTTTTCTTTAAAATCCTCTTCACTTATTGATTTTAAAATCTTGCTCATTACTTAATCCTCCTTCAAGAAAATCAATTTTAACTTTAGTCTCTACCTCAAGATAATGCTGATTTTAAGAGAGTCAATTATACAGAGCTTAAAATCAGCGACAATTTTAAACTCTTATACAAGACTAAACGTATTTTTCTTTATACTTAATTATATTTATATATACTCTTTACTTACAATATATAAGTATATTAAAATCTTAATAAAATAAAATTAGACTTTACCAAAGTATTAAAAAAAACTTTTATAAAGCCTAATTTACTATATTCTAGATACTATTAGATATTATCTAGCTGTTCTTAGTGTTATGGATTCCTTAGTTGAAATCTCTCCATTTGAGAATTTAGCTGCAACTTTTAAATTATAGATTGTATGTCTATTTAATCCTTCAAATTTGTAAGTCGTTTCACTTACTGGAATTTCAGCTACCATCTTACCATCTTTATAAAGTATATAACTTTCTAATCCAATAGTACGTTCTGGAGTATTCCAATATACTGAAACTGAATTTTTATCTACTTCATTTGAAGCAAACTCTTTTACTGGATTTGATACAATCTCTTTAGATTCTCTTGCTATAATTTCATATAGTTTTAGTGCTGGTTTTGAAGAATCAAAATCAAATTTAACCTCGGTTATTTTATTATTAACAGGTAATTTATTTATTTGCTCATCTAAAATTCCAACATCTGTCCAATTTCCATCTAAATCTTTAACACTTACTTTTGCTTCAGAAATATTCTCTTTATCTTGTAATATTTCAAGTTCTGAAACATCAGTAGTTCTACTTAACTTATAAACAAAAGAATCTCCTTCATTTATAGTCTCTGCTTCATAAGCTGTTGATAAATCACCATCATATAATTTAGTAAAATCTCCTTTTGGAGTTCCTTCAACTAACTGAACTGCACTTTCATCAACTTCTTCTACTGTTTTATTAACTTCTATTTCATATATTTGTACCCAACAATCATAGTTATGACCACTAGACTCTATTTTAATATATCTAGCCATTTGTCCTTGTGCATTAGCAGATGCAACCATTTTTCCATCCTTAGATGTATATTGTAATTCTCCAAGCGATATCCAATTTTCACCATCTTCTGAAATCATATACTCAGAATGTCTTATAAAATCATTTGGATGGAAGTATGTGTTTATATCATGAATTGGTTTTACTATACCTAAATCAAGTTCTATCTTATCTCCCGCATCTGTTTCTCTATTAGAACAATATCTAGTATCCATGTTTCCATCTATTGCATTAGCTATAACATTATCTTCATGAGTCCCTATATTTTCTGTTATAGAAGGATTTGCTTTATAAAGTGGTAATACTTCAAAATTCTCTACATTTATAGTCTTAGCTTTTCCATTGTTTAAAACTCTAATAAATGTAGCATCCACTACCTTCTTAGCTTTTAAAGTTCCTTCTTCTACTATAGTTTCAGCCTTATTCCATTCTATTCCATTTAATGAATATTGAATTTCTATATTTTCATATTGATCTGCTTTAAAGCTTACTTCTTCTACTTTTGTAGCTTTAGGTAATTCCATTTCTAAATAAGAATCTTTCTTTAAAGACACTTTTTCTAACTCTTTAATTGAATAACTTCCTTCATTCTCATATGAAACCTCTACATTTTCAATATTTGAAAGGTTAGTGTCAAATTTACCATGGAACTGTGGTAAAATAGCTTTTCCTATATTTTCTTTAGCAAAGTTAAGAACATCAATAACTATAGGTTTTAAACGCTTTGTTCCTACTGCAACTATATTATCTTTTTCTCCATCTCCCTCCAAACTTCCAACAGTGAATGTATCCATTAATTCTAATTTTTCTTGAGATAATTTATTACTATTCATCCAAAGCTCTAAATTTACTTCCTCTGATGCAATTAAAGCATCCATTGCAGATACCCCAGCTTCACCTAAAGCTTTATATGCATTTAGATGTTGCTTTATTTCATCTAAAAGATTTTTATTTTCTAGTTTAGTTGTAATACTCTCATAATCTGAAACAATTAAAGCAAATTCATTTCTTAATTCTCTAGCTAACTCTAATGTTGATTCTCCGTTATCCATAGCTGCCTTAAGAGCATCTATCTTCTCTGTTAAATACCATGATTCATCAAATACAAATGGACCACTTGCTCCACCATCATCTTTTAAATAGCATGTGTTTGAAGCAAATCTCATAAATTCTTCTTTTACTTCTGGAACAAACGCCTCTATTGATTTCTCCCAACTTTCCATATAATTAAACTCATTAGTATTCCAAGTATAGTCAGCTATACTATATAAAGCTACCTTTGATGCTTCTGCTTGATTCATTGGATTTGAAAAAAATCCACTAACATTATCAAGGTCTTGACTTAAGTTATGAAGTGGAGCCATTAATATTCTGCTATCACAGTAATCATTTACGGGATAGTTCCACCAAACAGCTAGGTCCTTATCTACTCCTGTTTGTATCTTCGGCCATTCAAATACTTCTTTAGAAACATTGGACATTGTAGCATGACCTGTCCACATTACTTGTATATCTTCATTTAAAGTTTGCATAAATGGTTTAAAGTATCTATCCATATTAGGACCCCATGCTGAGTTATACCTCGCTGATATAACTATCATAGGAGCAACATCTCCCTTAGCCTTTACAAACTCTCTATCTATCTTATTAATCCACTCTGCTTGTTTTTGTCCATTTCTCCAATCATCCGTATCATCAAATAATACTCCAAACTGACGAACACCTAAATCGTATAACTGCTCAAATTTATTTATAAGAGCATCGAAATCCTCATCAGTAAATTGAAGAGTTGCCCCTGGATGGATTGTCCAACAGAAATTGAAATTATTTTCTGCTCCAGCTTGTGCAAGCTCTGCTATTTGCTGTGCTTCTTTCTCTGGATATAACTCTTTCCAATCTAATCTATGGTATGGGTCATCTTTAGGAGCGTAAATATAAGTGTTCATCTTATACTCACTAGTATCCTTCATAAGACTCATTCTATCCTCATGGCTCCATGGAGTTCCATAGAATCCTTCTATAAACCCTCTAAACTCTATTTCTGGATAATCAGTAACAACTACCTCTGCAAATTTATTATCCTCAGTAGATTGTTCTAATATTTGACTTAATGTTAATACTCCATAGTAAGCTCCATCTTTATCAGATCCAATAATAGATATATTTCCTTTAGAGTTCTCATCATTACTTGTTTTTAAAATATATCCTTCTTTTCTAGTTAGAACATCACTTTCTTCAAGGTTTCCTTCTAAACATCCTAAACAATGTTCACCATCAGATGAAACTATAATATTCGCTTTTCCTTCTACGACCTCGCTTGAAACAGTGAATGAGATTCCATTTTCACCTAAAGCTCTCTCAAGTCTAACTGAAGTCGCTGGCTCCTGTTCCCCATGATAAACAACATTAACTTCTCCATCTAAAGACATACCTTCTAAGGATGAATGTTCTAAAGTTTGTGGCACTGGATATATTTCAGCCTCTACTTTTGAATAAGCATCTTCCTTACTATATTCATCGCCTACATAACTAGCAAATGCCGTAACAGATGTAGAAGTTATAATACTCATAGCACACATAGCTGCCAATGCATTCTTAATAATCTTTTTAATCTTTTTCTTTTTCATATAAATCCCCTCTCCCATTATAAGCTGTAATAATAATTGTTCTGAGAAAAAATTTACACAGTAGATAAAACATTGTTTACTTTTAGTAATTATGTTTACCTCTTTATTTTCGTTCTATTTCTGCAAAATATTTCTCGACATTATATATTATATTCATATATTTACCAAATTATGACTAAAAATAGTTCTGAATTAAACTTTATTGTTCCAAAATATTATTTAACTTAATAAAATATTTAAAATATCTAAAACACTGTATAATATCACAATTAACCTTTATTATTTCTTTAGAATTTCAACATGTATTTTGTTGGTGCTATACGCTTTTTAACTTAAATAAAAAAGGATATATCAAAAGATTTTAATAAAACCTATAAATACACTCTAAAAACCACTAAATTCCCCTAAGAATTTATAAATTTTATTATTGTATTTTGATATATCCCTTAAATCTATTCTATTTTTAAACTCATTCTATAAAATTATCTATCAGTTCTTAAAGTTAGAGACTCTTTACTTGAAAGTTCTCCATTTGAGAATTTAGCTGCAACTTTAAAGTTATAGATTGTATGCCTATTTAAACCTTTAAATGTATAGCTTGTTTCATTTGCCGGAACTTCTCCAACCTTCTTTCCATCTTTATAGAGAATATATCCTTCTAAGCCAAATGTATGCTCTGGAGCTTCCCAATTTACAGTTACATCCTTTTTATTAATTTCAGATGTCACAAAATTTCTTACTGGGTTTACTATTATTTCTTCTTTTTCTTCTCTTTCTCTAGCTATAATCTCATATATCTTTGGTACTGATTTTGAAGCATCAAATTCAATTTTAACTTCAGTTATAACATCATTTACAGTTAAGGTATTTAGCTGACTATCTAATATTCCAACTTCTTTCCAATTTTCATCTAATCCCTTAACACTTATTTTTGCCTCAGATATTCTTTCTTCATCTTGTAAGAATATTAACTCTTTCATATTTGTTATCTTAGTCATTTTATAAACCAATGCATCTCCTTCTTCTACAGCATCAGGCTCATAAGCTGTTGATAAATCTCCATCATATAGGTTTTCAAAATTACCTAAAGGTGTCCCAGTAACTAATGATACTGAGCTATCACCCATATCTGGCACTGTTTTATTAAATTCTATTTCATGTATTTGAACCCAATAACCACTATTTTCTCCTTTAGCTTCAATCTTAATATATCTTGCTAATTTTCCTTCAGCATTAGCTGTAGCGACTTTTTTTCCACCCTCATCTGAATACTTAAGTTCTCCTAAAGAAGTCCAATTAACTCCATCTTCTGAAATCAAATATTCAGAATTTCTCATATAATCAGTTTGTGCAAAATGAGTCTTTATATCATATAGAGGTATAGTAGCACCTAAATCCACTTGTACATAATGTCCCTTTCCTGTTGCTTTATCTGACCAATATTTAGTATCCATGTTTCCATCTATAGCTTTATCTATAGTATAATTTTGATAAGTTCCTATATTTTCTTTTATTGTTGGTTTAGCTTTATAAACTGGTACTAGCTCTAATTTATTTAAATTTATAGTTTTAGGCTCTTGTGAAGTATTAACAACTCTAACAAAAGTAGCATCTAAAACCTCACTTACACTTAAAATACCATCCTCTAAATTAGCCTCAGCATTACTCCACTCTAATCCATTTAGAGAATACTGAATTTCTAATCCCTCATAAGAATCTGCATCTAAGTTTATCTTTCTTAATTTTGAAGCCTTAGGAAGAACCATTTCAACATAATCATTTTCCTTTAAGTTTAAATTCTCAATATTTGATACACTATAATTACCATTCTCAAACTTAACCTCTACATTTTCAATTCCTTCAACTGAAGTATTGAATTCTGCATTTGAATCTGGTAATAAGGAATTACTAATCATACTTTTTGAGAACTCTATAGTTTCCTCAACTATAGGCTTAAGTCTCTTTTCTCCAACAGCAACTACATTTTCTTTTTCTCCATCTCCTTCTCCACTTATAATCTTATAAGTAGTCATAAGTTCAAGTTTCTCCTCAGCAAGATTACTTTTATTTAGCCACTCTTCAACATTGCCTTCTTCCGCAGCAATTATAGCTTCCATAGATGCTACACCAGCTTCTCCTAAAGCTTTATAAGCATTTAAATGTTGTTTTATTTCATCTAAAAGATTTTCATTTGTAATCTTAGTTGTGATACTTTCATAATCTGATATTATTAATTTAAACTCTTCTAATAAAGCTTTCGCTGATTCTACAGTTGACTCTCCATTTTTAATAGCATCTTTTAAAGCATCTATTTTTTCTACTAAATACCATGACTCATCATACTCAAAGGGACCACTTTTTCCTCCATCATCCTTTAGGTAACATATATTGGAAGCAAATCTCATAAATTCTTCTTTTGCTTCTGGTACAAATTTTTCTATAGAAGTTTCCCAACTTTCCATATAGTTAAACTCATCAGTATTCCAAGTATAATCAGCTATACTATATAGAGCTACCTTTGAAGCCTCTGCTTGATTCATTGGATTTGAGAAAAATCCACTAACATTATCTAAATCTTGATTTAAATTATGAAGTGGAGCCATCAATATTCTACTATCACAATAGTCATTTACTGGATAGTTCCACCAAACAGCTAAATCCTTATCAACTCCTGTTTGAATCTTTGGCCACTCAAAAACTTCCTTAGATATATTGGACATTGTTGCATGTCCTGTCCACATCACTTGTATATCATCATGTAAAGTTTGCATAAAAGGCTTAAAATATCTATCCATATTTGGTCCCCAAGCTGAGTTATATCTTGCAGATATAACTATCATAGGCGCCACGTCTCCCTTAGCCTTAACAAACTCTGTATCTATTCTATTAATCCACTCAGCTTGCATCTGTCCTCTTGACCAATCATCTGTATCATCAAAAAGAACACCAAACTGACGAACTCCTAAATCATAAAGCTGTTCAAATTTGTTTATAAGAGCCTCAAAATCCTCATCTGTAAATTTAAGAGTAGCCCCTGGATGGATTGTCCAACAGAAATTAAAGTTATTCTCTGCCCCTGCCTTAGCAAGTTCAGCTATTTGCTTAGCCTCTTCTTCTGGATATAGCTCTTTCCAATTTGCTCTATGATAAGGATCATCTTTAGGAGCGTAAATATAAGTATTCATCTTGTACTCACTAGTATCCTTCATAAGACTCATTCTATCTTCGTGACTCCAAGGTACTCCATAAAATCCTTCTATAAATCCTCTAAATTCTATTTCTGGATAGTCAGTTATAACAACCTCTGCAAACTTTTCATCTTCATTAGACTGCTCCAAAATCTGACTTAAAGTTAAAACTCCATAATAAGCACCATCTTTATCTGAACCTATTATAGATATATTTCCTTTTGAATTAACATCATTACTTGTTTTTAATATATAGCCTTCTTTTCTACTTAAAACATCGCTGTCTTCTAAATTCCCATCTAAACATTCTTCACAATGATCTCCTTCTGAAGAAATTATGATATTAGCTTTTCCCTCTTCAATATTATCTGATACAACAAAAGGAATGTTACTTTCATTTAAGGCTCTTTCAAGTCTTACAGATGTTGCCATCTCTTGCTCCCCATGATAAACTACATTAACCTCTCCTTCTAAACTCATACCTTCTATTGATGAATGTTCTAAGGTTTGAGGAACTGGATAAATTTCAGCTTCTATCCTTTGGCCTTCTTCCCTCTCTTTAGGTTCCTCTCCATTATAACTTGCGAAAGCAGTAACTGAGGTTGATGTTATTACACTCACAGCACAAGTAGTAGCTAAAGCACTCTTAATAAGCTTTTTAATTTTTTTCTTATTCATTTAAAAATCTCCCCTCTCAAAATATTTTAACTTTTCACTTTCAAATAGTATTTCTCCTTGCTTGCAAATAAAAATCTTTAGTAAACATTTACAGTAAAATTTAAATAGATTAACAGTTTTAACTAAAATAATTTTTATTCCAAACTCTTTGAAAATTACTTCCCAATATATAAATATATTCCTATAATCATTAAAATATATCTTAATTGCTTTTCTAAAACAAAGTTTTTATATTTTCTCAATAATATCCTCTAAAAAACTCATCACTTAAATTAAATGATGAGTTTTTCATTTATATAATAATTAATATTACTTCTTAATACATATAAAAGTTATTTAATGCCATACTAAAATTAGTAATTATACTAGAAAATATATGTTGAGGTGATTTAACCGTGTTTAAGTTTTTGAAGAAAAACGCTTTTATTCTTTTTTTAATATTAAGTATTTTAGGAGGTTTTTTAGTTAATGATACTTTATTTGTAGCTGCTGAAGAAAATGATGTACATCTAGTTTTAGATACCAAAAACATTACTAATTTACCTCATAATTTTCGTACAACATCAAATTTAGATAATTTAGAGACTGTACCTAATTTAAATCTAAAAGGATTAGATACTCTTAATAGTTCAGGTAGTCAGCAATTTTCGCCTGAAAATTTATCCCTTTTGGTAAATGAAATAAAAACTGAACTTCCAATAGCCATTGTTGATTTGCGTCAAGAATCCCATGGTTTTATCAATGAATACCCTGTTAGTTGGAAAAATGCAAAAAATAATGCTAATGCTGGCTTAAGCAAAAAAGAAGTTATTTATAATGAAATAAATAGCTTAAATAGTATTCCAATAGGAGCGCCATTAAAATTTTTTAATCATCCTGAATTAAATGTTGTTCCCAAAAAAGTTTTTTCAGAAAATCAATTAGTTACATCTAATTCAATGTCTTATGTTAGAATTCCTGTAACTGATGGAAAACTTCCTACTGATGATATGGTAGATTATTTTATTGAGTATATAAACACAATGCCTAAAAATACTTGGCTTCACTTTCATTGTAAAGAAGGGATAGGAAGAACAACAACCTTTATGATTATGTATGATATTGTTAAAAACTATAAAAATGCTACTCTTGATGAAATAATACAGAGACAATTAGCACTTTCTGGATTAAAAGAACATAACATAGCTTCTTTTCCAACTAAAGAACGCTTAGATTTCTTTACTAATTTTTATAACTATGTACAAGAGCAAGAAGGTAACTTTAAAACTACTTGGAGCGATTGGCTTAAGAAAAATAATACATCTATTACACTTAATGAAGTTAACAAATTTGATATATGTGCATAAATAATAATAAAAAATATAGAAGAGACTCTAAAAGCCTCTTCTATATTTTTTAATAAATTCTTTTAAGCTTCCTTTAAAAAGCTATATTGTGCACAGTATAAATTATAATAATATCCTTTTCTTTTCAATAACTCTTCATGATTTCCCTCTTCAACAATCTTTCCATGAGAAAGAACAAATATCTTATCACAATCTCTTATTGTTGAAAGTCTATGAGCTATAACTATAGATGTTCTACCATCCATAAGCTTTCTAATTCCTTCTTGTACCAATCTTTCGGTTTCAGTATCAATGTTGGCTGTAGCTTCATCTAAGATTAATATTCTAGGATCTGCAATTAAAGCTCTTGCAAAAGCTATTAATTGTCTTTGTCCTAAAGAAAGTCTTGAACCTCTTTCATTAACATTTGTGTCATATCCGTCCTCAAGTTTTTCTATAAAACTATGAGCGTTAACAGCCTTTGCTGCCTCAATTATTTCTTCCTCTGTAGCATCTAATTTACCATAACGAATATTTTCTTTAATTGAAGAAGCAAAAAGGAATGAATCTTGAAGCATTATTCCCATTTGACTTCTAAGACTTTCTACATCAACAGAGCTTATATCTATTCCATCTATAAAAATCTTTCCCTTTGTTGGATCATAAAATCTGCTTATAAGATTAGTTATTGTAGTTTTTCCAGCACCAGTTTCTCCAACTAAGGCTATTTTTTCACCAGGATTCAAAGTAAATGTTACATCCTTTAAGGCATGATTTCCATCATCATCATAAGAAAAAGTAACATCTTCAAAATGAACCTCTCCCTTAATTTTAGGAAGCTTCTTCTCAGATGCATTTGCTACCATATCATTTTTGGTGTCCATAATATCAAAAATTCTTTCAGCTGCCGAAAGGTTAGTAACAAAAGCATTATAAAAGGCTGATAAATTCATTATTGGTCTCCATAGCATTTCAATATACATTATAAAAGCCATTAAAGTTCCTAGAGATAGACTTCCTCCATTTGTTAATTTATATCCTGCAAAAAGCACAATAGCAATTCCAAATCCTCTACATATATCTACCGTTGGCCAAAAATAATCTTGAAGTCTAACTGCATGTAAAAAACCATTAGCATGTCCATTTAAATGATTCTTAAACTTTTCTCTTGAATACTCTTCTCTACTAAACCCTTGAACAACTTTCATTCCTGAAAAGACTTCATGAGTATATCCTAAAAGTGATGATCTATTCTCTCTAAAAACGCTCCATCTCTTATTTGCTTTTATTTCAATAAGAAACATTCCTGCAAAAAGAAATGGTAAAACTACAAGACAAACCAAAGTAAGGCTTGGATTCATTAAAAACATCATAAAAATAACTAATAAAATTGTAAAAAGATTTGGTATTAAATTCACAATACTATTATTTAAAAGATTATTTAATGCATTAACATCTCCAACTACTCTAGATAAAATTTTTCCTACTGGCCTATTATCAAAAAATGAAAAACTTAAAGTTTGTATATGAGTATAAAGCTCATGTCTTATATTTACTAATATTTGATTTGTTATTTTACTCATAGACATGGTTCTTATTTTAGAAAGCACCATTGCTACTATATTTAATAAAACTAAAACTAGGCCTATTCCTAATAATCCTTTTACATCTCCAACTGAAACAAATTTGTCTATGGATACCTTCATTAAATATGGATTTAATGTATTACAACTCATAATCAATAAAAGCATTAATATTATCCCTAAAGTTTTCCACTTGTATGGAACTACATATTTTAAAAGTCTTTTAATAGTCTTCCATTTATGAGTTTTTTTCTCATTAATCTCTTCCATTATTCCTTCCCCCTTTTCTACTATAGCTTAATGTTATTTTTCTAAAACTTTTTAGATTCTTTTAAATCACCTCTTGTATAAACTCCAAATCTTGGAATTGGTGACGATATATGCTATAGTAATATCCCTTTTTCTCTAATAAGCTTTCATGATTTCCCATCTCAACTATTTCTCCATCTTTCATGAAAATTATTATATCTGCATCCTTAACCCCAGATATTCTGTGAGCTATTATGAAGGTTGTAGCCTTTTTTTGCTTTTTAGATAAATTCTTAAGCACCTTAAATTCTGTTTCCATATCAAGAGCTGAAGTAGCATCATCTAAAATTAATATTGGAGTTTTTCTTACTAAAGCTCTAGCTATAGCTAACCTCTGCTTTTGTCCTCCTGAAAGCCCTAAACCTCTTTCACCAACTTCTGTTTCAAACCCTTCTGGCATTTCATTTATAAATTCATATGCACAACTATCTTTTGAGGCCTCTATTATTTCCTCCTCACTTTTACTTCCACCAAAATCTATATTATCTCTTATGGAATCTGAAAATAAGAATGTGTCTTGAAATACTACTGCCATATTACTTCTTAATTTATCTAAATCCCATTTCTTAACATCCACACCATCAATTAATACTGTCCCTTCTGCAGCATCATAATGTCTTCCTATAAGAGAAAGAATTGAACTTTTACCACATCCTGTTTCTCCCATAATAGCAACAGTACTTCCTGCTGGCACCTTTAAATTTATATTCTTTAATACTTCCTCTTCACTATATTTAAATGAAACATTTTTAAATTCTATATCACCTTTAAGTATATCTGGATCATAAGGATTCTCTATAGAAGTTATTTGTGGTTTTCTCTTAAGAATATTAAATATTTTATCCATTGAAGCTCTATTTTGAGACATCATATTAACAAGCCATCCTAAATTTCTTACACAAAAAGATAGATTCAAAATATAACTACTAAAAGCTAAAAGTGTTCCCATAGTAATTTGTCCTTTAATAGATAAATAGCCTCCATAAATTATCATAGCCACCGGTGCTAAATTTGTTAAAAGATCAATTGCAGGTAAGAAATTACTTAAAATCCTGGCTTGAGTTATATTTAAGTCATAATAATCCTTATTAACCTTTAAAAATTTTTCAGTTTCATGCTTTTCTCTAGCAAAAGCTTTCACAAGCCTTATTCCTGCAATGTCTTGTTGTGCCATAAGATTTATATCAGCCACTTTATCACTTATTTTAGAATAATTTCTTTCAAATTTTTTATTTACTAAAATAGCTAAGAATCCCACTGGAAGTAAAATCACTAAACAAGTTATTGTAAGAGAAGGACTCATATTCATCATTATGGTTACAGAAATTATAAATAATATTATGCCCTCTATAAATAATCTAAGACCGTAGGAAATAGTTTCCCAAACAATATCTACATCCTCACCAATCCTAGACATAAGTTCTCCTGTATTGGTACTATCAAAAAATGAAAACTCAAAACTTTGAATTTTTTTAAAAAGATCGGTTCTTATTTCTTTACTCACATTTAAGGAAAATTTATCAAACATAAATTCTTTAATGTATCCTAAAATCCCACGTAAAAGTGCTAGGCTCAAGAAAATTCCAAAGAATAATCCTAACTTGCTTGAATCACTACCTAATAAAATATCATCAACAAATATCTTTTGAAGATAAGGGAAAAAGCTATCTATTCCCAAAACAATTATCATAGCTAATATTGGAATTATTAAAAATCCTATTCTTTTAGCTATATAGTTCTTAAATATCCCCATATGTCTTGCCCCCTTTGTTTATAGCTTTCTCTATAAGAGTATTAAAACTTTTTTAAAAGAACATCACCTATATTCACATTCTATCCCTCCTTATATGTAGAAGTAAAAATTTATATTAAAACCTATATAATTCTTTATTTCAAAGATTTATATAGCTTTAACTAACTACTATTTATGCAGCTTTTTATATAGCTTTGATCTAACTAATTCTTTTATTTTAAATATATAATTTTAGTAAATATAAAAAACTTATCTCCTTCAAAATATTTAGTTTTGAAAATAAAAAACACCTATATCCTTAAGCAGTGCCTAAGGACATAGATGTCCTATAAAATTAAAGATATAATTAAAAGATTTCTAAACTAAGCAAAATAGGAATACTGTTAAAATTTAAGTTTGTAAACTACTAAGGTTTTATATTTTTAAAAGTAATCAATACGTATAAAAAGTATTAAAAATCCCATATTATATTGGGTCCTCTTAGTAATAGTAATCTCTATATCATAACTTTATTTTATTTAAATAAAAAAGCACAGCTTCTCAGCCATGCTCTTTAAAATCACAAAAAGATTTCTATAAAGTTTTATGGAAAGCATTAGATAAATTCCATAAAAGGAGCAATTGACTGAGTACACATTATTCTTTTTGTAGGAAATAATAAATACATATCATGAACATATTCATTATCTAAAATTCTCATTTAATTGCCTCCTTTCATAAATTCAATCTTAATATTAATTATACTTGATTTTACGTACATTTCAACTATTTTATTCCATATTTTACGTTTTTTATCAATAAATTTTGTTTAACTTACCTGTTTTATATTATCTAAAATCTATTAATATTCTTCTTTTTCTTTTATTCTATGGAAAATCTCTTCTTCATAATCGTCTATATCAAAAGTATCTCCATTATAATTTTTATCTGCTCCTTTTATCTCTTCAACTTCCCAAGAATCATCAAAATCTATTTTTCTTCTTTTCTTTAAATAATTATCACTTAATTTTGGTTCTTCCTTTAGATTACTTTCATATTTAATATCATCCTCTTTAACTTCATACTCTTCATTATCAATAGATTTAGCAAAATCTAATATGTCTTTTAACATTGATTTTGCACCTTTTAGTATTTCTTCAAAACCTTCTTCATTTAACCCTTCAAAAACTCCTGCAGTTCCCCATACACTATTTCCTTCAATGTCCTTTAAAATTGATTTTGCACCTTTTATTATCTCTTCAAATCCATCATCATTTAAGCCTTCGAAAACTCCTGCAGTTCCCCATACACCACTTCCTTTAAAGAAAGTTCCATTTTTAAAATATTCTTTTACTATATTTATATTATCTTCAATGTCAACTTTATATTCATCATCTGTTTTTATATCTAAACGACTATTAGCTTTTGCCATTACGCTAACATCCTCATCAATATCTATTTTTTTTTTATTCTTTTGTAATTCTGAATTTTCATTAACTACATTATCAATATCGTAATCTACTTTATCATTATCATAAGTATCGTAGTCTACTTCATCATTATCGTAAATATCGTAATCTACTTCAGTATTTTTAATATATTCTTGCATAGGAATTTTATTTCTTCTATAAGTACTAACATTATCTTTCACAAGAGTCACTCTTGTGAAACTGAAGCTATCTCTTAAAGTCATTCTGTAAACTTTCCTTTTAAACAAAGGATGTTCTAAAGTTAAAACATAAACTCCTAAGGGAACTAAGAACTCCACAATTCCAGCAAAATCTGTATCTGCCTCATATTTTTCTCTTCGGTTTTCAATTTTAACTCTACATTGTGAAATAGGTCTTCGATTTTCATCTAATACATTTAAAAAAATTCTTTGATTAATCATAACTATTCATTAAGAGTTTTCTACCTCTTAAATTTTTCACACTCCAAAGAATACTATACATTATATACTTATTCTTAAAATTTCTTTTTGCTAATAAAATTTATAAAATAAAAAGACTTCTAAGAATTATTTTGAGATTAATCAAAACACTCCTGAAAGTCTTTTTTATTTTAATTGCTTAATAAATAGATATAATAATTTTAAGGTTTAAAGCTTACTATTATGGATTATATTGAAGTTTTGTAGTCTCTGATAAATTTCCTTCATAATCTTTTAACACTATAGAAATCTCTGTAGCTTCTTTAGGAATCGGAATATTATCAAACCCATCTTTTCCTCTTAAATATGAATACTCTATTCCTTCTACAGTAATATACATTTTCCACCAATCCTTAGAAGTTGGCCCATCAAAGATTAATTTACCATTTACAACTTTGTAGTTTCCGTTATAAGGTGTTGCATAAAAATCCTTAGTTTTACCTTTAGCTGTAACGGTATCTAAAACCTCCTTTTTATTATCAATTGTAGATACTTTCACTTCATATTTCTTACCATCTTCTTGTTTTAATGGCACTTTAATAGAAGTTGTACCTGGTTTAAATGTTTTTGAGAATATTTCTTTTTCTTCTCCACCCTCTAGTAAATTTACTTCTACTTCTATACCTTTAAAGGACTTCTTTTCTGGATTACTCCAATCTATTTCTAATTCCTCGGCAGTCTCAGTTACTTTTAAATCTTGCACCTTATAATCTTGTGAAAACTTAATTTTAGCGGGTTTACTTTCACTGCCATCTTCTCCTTGAGCTGTTAATAAAAGTTCCTTAGTATCCTCAGGTAAATTTTTAATGTAATAAACATCATCATAAATTCCACCTAAATAAGTTAAAGTTCCCTTATCTCCTTTGGAATAAAGATTATATTGTTTAACTTCATCATAATCTTCTAATTGCCACTCTACATAGATTTCATTAGTATTTAAATAATCCTCTATTTCAAATTCCTCTGGCATATCAGGAGTATAATCCTTACTATCAGTTATTCTTACTTCACCAATGTTCACTTGATAATCAGATGAAACTTCTCCATTTTTCGGAGAGAAAGCAAGTCCAATTACAGCAATTTCTCTTCCTTCAAATTGACTTAAATCAACATCTTTACTAACCCATCCATTAGTATCTTTATCTGAACCTTTAATTGGAACATATTCAACCTTATCAGGATTATCTTTAAATATAAGTCCTAAAGCCATTTCTCCAGCATTTTGACCAGATACTTTGTTGTAAGTTATTGTAGCTTTAGACTTTTTAACAACATCTAACTCTGTTTTAAATAAGCGTAAGTAATTCTCAGAATCTAAACTTCCATTAACAACTAAAGAACTTCCTCCCTTATATGCTCCTATTTGTTTATAAGTAAATTTATCACCCTTTTCTACATTTGGACCATAATCAAAGTCAGCCTGTAATTTACTTCCCTCAGACTCAATCCACCATTGCCATGTTGGAAGTATATCTTGAATGTTCATATTTGCCCATTCTTCTTTATTTGATATAACTCCATCTTTATAATAATGCACTCCATGTCCTGTGTTAAAGTTTGTCACAAAAGTTGCACCATCAACAACTGAACGCTCAGTTATATATCTTGATACTCCTCCCCACTGACTAGCATCCTTAAGCCCAACATCAGGTCTTGAATATCCTTCTTTTTCTCCTGTATCTAACGGATCAATTGTTACACCAGTATAAAACATTCTTTCACGTTCAGCTACCATCCATTGATAGTCAGCCTGTCCTCTTCTATTTTGAGTAGGATCTCCTAAATCATCATCTAAGCCTGCCTTTACATAATCAGGTGTAAATAAAGCTATTCCGGCTTTTGGATTTCCATTTTCATCTAATATAACATCCATATTTCTTGTTGAATTATGAGAACCATCAAACTTACCCATGGCAACCTCAACACCCATAAGAACTGAATCTAAAGGATTAATACCTATGCGCTGAGCCTCTGCTACACTTGCATCTATATATACAGGATTTGTGCTATCTCCATTATTCCATCCATCTGGAGAGTTCCAATTATAATTCATAAATATTGAATCATTTACACGACCAAGATTTTGATCATATACATAAGAGCTATGTGAAGATATAAGTGATGGTTTATATGTTAATTTACCATTTACATCATCTACACAATCATACCACTGAGTATATACACCTGCATCTACTAAAGTTTTAGTAAACTCTTTATATGGAATAATATGCGATGGATCTATACTTGTTTCTTGGTTTATAAAATACCCATCAAAACCAAAATATTCTTTTATTTCAATAAGCTTTTTAGCAACTATATATTCACCATTTTCATCCTTCTTTAATAAGGCATCATATGGTTGTCCTGATCTTGGTATAAATAAACATCCAATTGATTTAACCCCATTTTTATGAGCCGCATTAGTATATGCTGGGTTTGGAAGATTTAATATTCCAAATTCAAAATTACTACTATCTTCTCCTCCACCATATAAACGTAATGGAACCCCCTCTGTTGGCATACCATGCCATCCTCCATAATAATCAGTATACTGCCAGAAGTTATAAGCATACTGGCTAAAATCATTTGTATATGCTGTACTATCAAAGAAATAATTACCATAGTCTCCATTTAAGTTAGTAAGTGATGTTTCTGAACTTAAATTTGGATTTGCTTGAGTCTCTGAAAATGGTTCTATACGCTCTTGAAGTGGCACCTGAGCTCTTAACATTTCAGCATATGGATCCTCTTCCGGATTCCAATTTTCAATATCAATTGCTCTATATCCATGTTGAAATGGTTGATTTGCACCTTTTGTTGCATCTCCTGTTGGCGGAAGTGAAACACCAGCCTTCGTTGTTATAGCTAATGAAGATGTAACTACACATACTGTAGCAGCTATAATAGCTATCTTCTCTCTCATTTTTCTCATATTATTCATCCCCCTTATATTTACAAATATAGATAATATTTAAAATAAAGTATAGTTTCTTTAGTAAACGTTGTCAATGACATTTCATATGTAAATTCTTATTTTTGTAATAACTTACAATTTAAAAATATATTTATGATTATATTTTATTTGCTATAAATCAAATATTTACAATAAAAAAATAAGTAAAAAACTAATGTTTTACTTATTTTTCCTATCATTTTAAAACATAAATTCATACTATATATTAAACAAAGATTGTTTATGCAATATACTTTCTCCCTCCTATCTAAGTTTATTAGTAGTTCAAAACCTACCTAAATTAAGTTAACCTTTATTTCTTGAAAAATTTAGAGCTATTCTATTTATCCTCCTAGAATAGCTCTTTTTTTATATAATTAGTACTTCTTTAATATTAATTATTTTTTCTCTTTCTAAAGAATATAATTCCAGCTCCAACTAGTATTAAGCCAATTATCCCCAAAGAAAGAGCACTTGTTCCTCCTGTATTAGGAAGATTTCCTCCTGATGTCTTTTCTAAAACATTAACATTTATAGTTTTAGTCACCTTATTTCCGTCCTTATCAACTACCATATAAGTAACTTCATATTTTCCTGCTTTATTTGGATCAACATTATTTTTTATAACCTGAATCTTTGAAGTTAAATCTCCATCCTCTTTATCAAAGGCAGTAACTCCTTTTAAAGGATCAAACTTTTCTCCAAAATTCAATTCTAAATCCTTCGCATCTATTGTTGGTTTGCTATTTTCTGATGGCTTATTTGTACCATTATCATCTGGATTTTCTGGTTTATCTGGATTTTCACTTTCTCCACCATTATCTGGTTTATCTGGATTTTCAGTATTTCCTCCATTGTTATCTCCATTAAAGCTATCTTTTTGTACTAAAACGTAAGAAGATTGTGCTGGAACTTGAACTTTATTTCCTTTAATTTCATCAATCTTTTCAGTACCTGCCTTATTTCCATTTACAATAACAGCCCAGTCATTCATTGGAAGAGTTATCTCTACAGGTTCCTTATTTGCATTAAATACTACCGCTATGTCTTTCCATGAATCCCCTACATTTTCACCATTTAAAGTATATGCAACAACATTGTCATTTGTGAATGATTTTCCTTTTTCTAGGAATGTAAGATTGTTTTGAATATCTTTAGCAGTGTTCATTCTAAATACTTTATGAGATTTTCTAAGCTCTATTAATCCTTTATAGTAATTAAACAAGTCATTATATGCTTCTTTTCTTGTCCAATCAATTTTATTTACACTATCTGGTGCATTATAACTGTTGTGATTGAAGCTTCCATCTGAATTAACCTTTGTTCTTGCCATCTCTTCTCCTCCTTGGAAGAAAGGAATTCCTTGAGATGTTAAAACTATAGCTGAAGCCATTTTATTCATAGCCTCTAACTCTTCTTTAGATGCATCTTTATTTGTAGTTTGAAGTTTATCCCATAAAGTTAAGTTATCATGAGCTGATACATAATTTATTGTTTGATATGGTTCATTTGCCCAAGGTTCTACTCCATAGCCATCATATGGACTTGGGGAAATTCCATACTTGACACCACTATGCCTTACTGAACCAACTATTCCAAACTTAACAAGCTCTTCTAAACTATTATATCCATTAACGAAACCTGGTTTATCAGCATCAAAAACATGTCCTTTAACTCCATCTCTCATATCATCACTAAATGCAGCAATTTGCATATCACCATATTGTGGAGTATTTTTCTTTATGGCTCTTTGATTTTCTGGAAGAGGTGTATCTCCTCCTGTCCATCCTTCTCCATAAATTATTATGCTTGGATCTATTTTATCTAATTCTCTTCTTATATCCTTCATAGTTTCTATGTCATGAAGCCCCATAAGGTCAAACCTAAATCCATCTATTTTATATTCACTAGCCCAATATTTTACTGAATCAACCATCATTTTTCTAACCATGCTTCTTTCTGAAGCTAATTCATTTCCACAACCTGAACCATTTGAAAATCCTCCAGATTCATTCTGTCTATAATAATAATCTGGAACGGCTAAATTTAAATGGGAATCAGCTGTTGCTCCTGTATGATTGTAAACTGAATCCATAACAACCCTTATACCCGCTTTATGAAGTTCTTGAACCATTTCCTTAAACTCTTTTATTCTAACCTCAGCCTTATACGGATCTGTTGAATAAGATCCTTCTGGTACATTATAGTTCTGTGGATCATATCCCCAGTTATATTGTGGTTTATCTAATTTTGTTTCATCAATTGATCTATGATCAAAAGTTGGAAGTAAATGAACATGTGTTACCCCTAATTCTTTTAAGTGATCTATTCCTGTTTTTATATTCTCATTGGCAGGAAGTGTTGTATTAGGTTGCCACATTCCTTGATATTTACCTCGCATCTCCATTTTAGTATCTGAAGATGTGTCAATTGAAAAATCTCTTATATGGATTTCATAAATTACTGCATCTGTTGGATCAATAAACTCTGGCTTTTTATCATTTTCCCATCCTTCTGGATTAGTTGATTCTAAGTCAACAACCATTGCACGTCGTCCATTAACACCTACAGCTTTAGCATAAGGGTCAGTCACATTAGATTCTACTCCATTATTAGTAACTAGATAATCATAATAAACTCCTTTTTGATCCCCTTTAATAGAAGTTGTCCAAATTCCTTTTTCTCCTTTAGTCATTTCTATAACTTCCTTAGAGTTAGTTTCTTTAGTATAATCTCCTGTGTTATACATAGCTAATTTAACTGAAGTCGCCATTGGAGCCCATAATACAAAATCCGTTTTATTCTTCTTATATAAAGCACCTAACTCTCCGTTATAATGATAAAGTTTTTCAAACTCTTTATCAGCAAAGATTTTTCCTAAAGTTACAATAGCAGGTTTAAATCCTTCAATTTCTAAAATATACTCCTTAGTTAAATCTAATTTCTTGTCTGTTACTATTTTACCAGAGTTTAAGCTTTCTGGTATCGTTACCGAAATTGGTTGAGAAACACCATTTTCTTTTAAAGTAATCTTTTCATTCATATCTTGAGATGGCATCTTAATATTAGTTGTGAAGTTTATTTCATTTATTAAATCAATTTTAGCTCCTGTTATCGCTGGATCTTTTATTGCATCTTCTGCTCTAAAAACTATTTCAAGGTTATTTTGAACTAAATATGCATTAACTTCCCCCTTATTGTTTGCATAAGCTAAATTTATAAATCTATCAGCATGTCCATCTTTATCAGACCAATCTGGCCTTCTAACTATAATTCCAATACCTCTTGGATCAGCATCTTTTACTCCATCATAAACAATTGTTGATAGTTTTCCATAATCATCTTCTGATGATAAAGGGTATCCTTCTCCACCTTTAACCCCATCTAACCAAGACCAAATATCCCAATTATCATAATTTCCATCAAATCTGTAATAATGAAGATTTAAAGTAACCTTATCAAAATTTCTATTTAAAGGCTTAACCTCAAAAGTTCTTTCTCCATCTTCTTTATGATTTATAATAACTTCTTGATCTCCTTTTGAAAGGTCAATAAACTTATCTGAACCAAAATAGTTTTCTGCCCAGTCATTACCTGATTCACTTCTACGTAAGATAAATCCTAACTTTCCTTCATTTGTGTTAGTTTTAATAACTGTAAATTCTCCTTCATCATCATTTCCTATAAATTGAGAAACTTTAGTGTTGGTATCGGTACCATTCAAGTCTCTCTCCCAAGTCCATAAATTCCATCCGTTGTAGTTCTTATCAGGTCTGTTATATCTTATTTTAATATAAACACCTTCTGAACTTTTCTCATCAGCCTTAGTTATTTTAGGTATTTGTATTAAAGTTATGAAAAATACAAAACTTAAAAGAACTGATAAGAGCTTTTTAATTTTTCTCATATTCTCTCCCCCTATTTTAAATGTAAATATTTACATGTCACATATTACCATATATTCTCTGTACTTACAATATATTTTTATACAAATTGAAACTAAATTCAATAAAAAATTAATAAAAACTCAGAGTGTAAATATAAATAACACTCTGAGTTTTTATTATAAATTATGTTTTTATTTAATCAATACTCACATCTACTAAATCTTACTAAAAATTTGTATTTATTTAGTTCACAGTTATATCCTCAATCATCACTGCTCCGCTATCACTTTCATAAAAACTTAAGCTTAGTTCATCTACCTCTTTCATATCTATGTTTTCAAATAATTCTAAAGGTACTCTAATCATTGATAGAGGAGTAAATGAATCCCAAAAATAATGCTTGTACTCAAAAATTTCAGTAAAATCTAATTTTCCTTCCACATATGATAAGGCCTTTACATCATCATTTATTTTAACCTTAACTACATTTCCTTCTTTGTCTTTTAAAGTAACATTCACTTTTAATTTTTTATTTGGATCATTTAATTCATCTGATGGATCTAAAGCTAAGTTTATTATTAAAGCTTTTTTATTAGATAAATCTTTATCTATGGGAATAGTAATTGAAGCATTGTCACTTTCCCATCTAAGGTTTAAAAGCTTTTTCACATCTAACTCATCATTGAAAAACATAGGCACATTGAAGCCTTTTGTTTCATCACTTTTATAAAATGAACTTTCATTTAAAACTTTTAAGTCCAAATCCTCTTTTTTTACATCATCGAAATTATCATAATTTAAAAGAATTTCATTACTAGAACTCCAACTTTTCGTTTTAACTCCCAATCCATACATTGTTGTTGGCTCTATTGAATCCTTTTTGAAAAAGCCTTCTTCCTCATCTCTAAATAGACTGTCCATAAAATCTACAGAAATATTTTTTAAAAATCTTTCCTGTTCTTCTCTATTTAACTGTGATTCTAATTTCTTCTTATTTGCAATTAACTCCAAATCATTATTAATCAAATTACTATTAAAATTATTATGATTTGCTTTTTCTAGTATTATTAAATTTCCCTCACTTTTTCTACCAGGTTCTGCTACCATTTCATCAAACATAGGAATTCCGTCTAATCCAGCTACATCCCCATCATATTCAGGCACAACTATGGTAGTATTAACATCTGGCCATTTTCTTTCTGTGGATAAACGAGCTGGTGCAACTGATAAAATTCCTTTAATATTTTCGTTCTCATTAGCTATGTCGATTATAGTATCTGCTCCTCTAGAATGTCCAATTAAAACTATGTTCTCAAAATCTATTTTTTGAGATAACTCAGCATCATTTTTTAATACATTTATAAACTCTTTATACATGGCTCTTATTTTTTCATTGTCATCATTATCTCCATAGCTCCAAACATATGCTGGCTGAACATCTAAAGCTGCTCCTACATAGTCATTTTCCCCTAGATATTCAGTAAGATATTTAAAACCAGTATCAAACCTTACATTTTCATTCTCATTATTATGGGAGCCATGAATTACTATTGCTAAAGGCTTTTTTCCTTGACTTTTAGGAATTGTTATTGTTCCTCTTAATTTATATGGTAAAACCTTTCCACTTTTAGAATCATAGGTTCTATCTCCTAAGTTAAACTCTAAAGTGTCAGTCTCTTCATTTCGAGATTTTCCTTCTTCAACATTAAGGGTTGTTCTAGAAATTTCTTTTACTGATATCTCTTCTTTTTTATTCTCATTTCCTTTTTCTCCACACCCACTTAAAATTGTAGCAAACGCCACTAAAACAATAATTAAAGCCTTTTTCATTTGCCCCTACACCCTTTACATTTTATTGTAAGGTCATTATAAATTCTCTAAAATTTACAGTCAATATAATTTCCTGAACTGTAATTTATATGTTTTTATTTTGTAATAATTTTACTCAATTTTCATTTGTTTCTGACAACTATATGATTTAGTATTAAATATATCATTTAAAAGATCTATTTCTATTAAGCTTTCTAACTTCAAATTGTTATCCCCTAGATAATTATTAAATTTTTTCATTTGTTCCTTTTCATTTTCCTTGCTATAACTTAATGTTATGTAATTTCCCTCAGATAATTTTTCAACACCTATTATATTCTTATATTCTTCCTTCATTGGCTCAATAAATTTAAAAGCATATGACTTTTCTAAATCTCCCTTATTATCATAAAAATACATCATTCCTCCATCATCTGCATTCTTAATATTCTTTTCAATTATTAAATCCTCTAATTTTGAATAGTATAAAAGTTCTTTATAATCACCTAATTCCTTACATAGCATTTTTATTATCCATCTTTCTTTGAAATACTTAACTTTAACCTCCTTTTCTTTAACTGCTTTTTTAGAAAATTCTATTTGTGAATTTAAATTATCTATTTCTACTATAGTATTTTTTAAGCTTTCAATATTTCTTTCAGCTTCTATTTTCTTATCTTTTAAAAACTTTATAAGTTTTTCTGTATCTTTAGTTTTTAATATCTCTTGAAGTTCTTTTATGCTTACTCCTAACTTCCTACATCCTTTTATTATGTCTATATGAATAAATTGTTCTGCTGAATAATATCTATATCCACTGTTTTCATCAATGTAAGCAGGTTCAATTAAACCAACACTTTGATAATACCTTAAAGTTTTTATAGTTATTCCTTTAATTTTTGAAACTTCTCCTATAGAATATAATTTCATAAAAAATCCCCTTTCTTAATTGACTCTCCCCTTAGGGGATATATTATAAATTAATTATATACTAAATGAAGGGATGATTTTATATGAGTGAAATAAATTATAGGAAAATAGAAAAAACTGATTATGAAGAAGTTAAAAAAATAATAAATAAATCTTTTAAATTATATAAACTTATAGATGACGAAAAACTTCTTGATAAAGTGCTTACAATATATCTTCATTCTTGCTTACAAGAGACAACCTACTCTTTAGTAGCAGCAAAAGATAATAAACCGATTGGAGTTATTCTAGGAAATGTTTCAAAGAACAACTCAATTACAAACTCAATTTATCATTTTGGAGTAATTCTTAGTAAGTATATATCAATTGCATTAGGAAACTCTAAAGAGAAAAAAGAATTAAAGCAATTTGCAACAGTTTCAAAAGCTTATGAAAAATTATTAGAAGATAGAAATAATGAATTTCAAGGCTCTATAACACTTTTTGCTGTTAGAGAAGGTTATAGGGGCTTTGGTATTGGTAAAACCCTTGTAAATAACATTTTAAATTATATGAGAGAAAATGAAGTGAAAAAACTTTATCTTTTCACAGATACAATATGTAATTATGGTTTTTATGATAGCCAAGGCTTTAAAAGAGTAGATACTATTTCCTTAGATATGAGCTCTCAACCCACAAACTCTATTTTATCTTTAGATATATTTTTATATTCATATGATTTGTAAAGTTTAACCTCTCTTAAATTTAATAATAAACTTTAATAATTAGCTCTGTTTTAGGTGAATATTTTTATCCTACTAAAAGTTTATTTAATAAACTATAGACTTAAATGCATTTATAATACTTATTTAAATAACAAAAAGTCACGGAATTCTCCGTGACTCATCATTACTTTAATTCACAAAACTCTTTTTCTATCTCTTTTAACCTCTCATAAATATATTCACATTTATGCTGAACATAATAAGTTTTTCCTATTTGCTCCATAAAAAGATTCTTGTCCAATTCTTCAAATCTATTTGTAGTTTCTTCTCTTAACTCCTCTAACGCATTATAAAAATGAACTCCGTAAGGTCCTATATCCTCTATTTCTTCCTTAAAGATCTTACTTACTTCATTTAAATTAACCTCAATAATACCATCACAAGTATCATCTATAATAATCATATTAAAATCATCTTTAATTTTAATATTCTTGAAACTCTTTTCTCCAAAAATTTGAGATTCATCTCTAAATTCTTTTATAAGACTTGCAGCTTCTTTTGCTAATATTTTTCTTTTCTCAAAATCTCTCATTCACTTTTTCTCCTTAAAAATCAAAATAAAAATAAAACCAAAACTTTTAATTATATATTTATAGAAGTATTATTTAGATAATAACATTAGAATATAAAGCACAACAATATTTTCTAATCTATTTAAAATTTAATTTATTTTGAATGAAATTTTAAGTTTTTTTATAAATTACTAATAACTTTTAAGCTATAATATTTTCTTTTTTATTCTCATTAAACTTTTTAACTTTTTCTATGAAATTATCAAACATATAAAGGTATACCATCATTACTCCTATTGAAGCTAATATGGCAACTGTTAATAATTCTCCTCTTCCAAAATGAAGTATCTCTTTATCACTTATTAGAACTCCATAAAATAATAAAGATACTGAATTTTCTAACACAACAACTTTCCTCAAATTAAATGCAGATTTAACATCCTCCTCATTTATTGATTTAATTGCTTCTTCATTCTTCGAATAAAGGTTGTACACAAGATAAGAAACTATTCCTACTTGCATTACCATGAAAATTAAAGCTATAAAAAATCCTACTATCACTTATTCTCCCTCCAGTTCTCTCTTATCCTTTCATACCTTTGTAACCGTTTTGTATCAATTGTAATTATACCATCTTATTCTTTCATTTCCAATACAGTATGCATTCAAACTTCTCTAAATTGATATTTTTCTATGTAAATGCTATAATTTTGCATACTTAAACTTATAATAAAACTTAATACTAAACAAAGGAGAAAAAAATTTGGAAAATTTAAGATCAATATTTTACTTTCTACTAGCTGGTATTTTTGAAATAGGCGGTGGATATCTTGTTTGGCTTTGGCTAAGAGAAGGAAGAAGTCTTTGGTACGGAATTTTAGGTGCTATAGCTCTTATATTATATGGAATTATTCCAACCCTTCAACCAGCTAACTCTAATTTTGGAAGAGTTTACGCAACATATGGTGGTATATTTATTGTACTATCAATATTATGGGGATGGAAAGTTGATAATATTATTCCAGATAAATTTGATTTAATCGGTGGTTTAATCGCATTAATTGGCGTTCTTATAATCATGTATGCTCCTAGAAGTTAACTAGCAATTAAAAAAGCTATATCAAAACTTACAAATAATGTAAAGATAATATCTAAATAAGTTTTATTTTAGGCTATGCTTTAAATTATATTTGATATAGCTCTTTACTAGTTTTTATAGATACAATTTAGTTTCTAATCTCTTATCATATTCAGACCAAGTTCCACTTTTAGTTTTCTCTTTTAACATGGTTATTTTATTCATTGTTGCATCTAATCCATCTGCATAATTTACTATGTATGATTCCTCAGTCTTCATTTCTCTTGGAGATCCATATTCTAATTTTCCATGATGCTGAGTTATACATCCCTTTATTCTTGCTATAAAGTCATCACTATAAAGCTTTGAATCTTTTTTTACTGCTTCGTCTATCATTTGAACCCCTATTACAATATGCCCCTCCATCTCTCCTCTTAAGGTATATTTAAATGGTCCATCATAATAAAGTTCTTTTGTCTTTCCAATATCATGTAATTTTGCAGCTAATATTGCTGTTTCAGGTCTTCTACAATGATATCTTTCACACAATATTGACGTTAGATACATTACATTTAATGTATGTTCTGCTAGTCCACCTATATAATTATGATGCATGGATACTCCTCCAATACCCCTTTTGAACTTTTCTAAAAACTCATCATCCTTAAAAAAATAATCATTTAAGGCCCTTCCCTCACTAGAAACTATATATTTGTCTGTTATTTCATCTATTTCCTTCATTATCTCTTCTATAGGCTTCTCTACATGAGGAAGATAATCTCTTTCATCATATTCTGATAGTACTTTAAATTTTTTAACCTCTAAAATTCTATCTCTATTTCCTTCTACCTTTAAAACATCACCCTCTTTTATGCTCTCACTTTCTTTTTTAATTATATTAGCTTTTACCTCTCCTGTTTTATCAGCCAATATACAAACTACCTTTGCCTCATCTCTAAAAAGAATTCTCATAACCATTAAAGAAATCTTAACTGATTCTCTATGCTTGATTTCACTCAAATAAATATCTTTTTTACTCATATAACTCATCTCCATTTCCAAACTATAATCTATAGGTTTATTTATAAATTCAGATACCTTATATTAAACGAATCTTCTATGATTTATTATTAGCCTTTAATCCATATTAATTCTTAAATATAAATAAAAAAGATGATAGCAAATTTTGCTATCATCTTTTATAAAATTTACTTTTCATCTTAGAATTATAAATTCTTATAAAATAAAGAGCCACTACTTTCTTTTTCTTTTAATTTGAAAGCTGTGAAAGCAAGAATTATAAATATCCATGAATATGGATAAGTATATCTGTCTTGGAACTCTGTTATAAGACCAAATAGAGAAGCCCCTCCAAATATTATATAAAATAAATCTATTGAATAATTTCTATCTCTTCTCTTTCTATAAAGCCCTAAATAAGTCATTAGTACAAGAACTAACCAAAATACCTTTGTATATAATGCACCTTCTGTACTCATTCTTATTATCATTTTACCTTCTGTCTTTCCAAGCATGTTTAAATACTCATCTCTATTATACCCTTCATCTAATCCAACTTCAGCCCAATAAGCTCCTGCAAAGTCTCCTGTATTCCATTCATTCATGAATTTAGTAACATAAAACTTTAATAATTCCATTTTTGGAGTTTCTGTTAATCTTTCTTTTATAATACTTTTTGCAACTTCATCAACCTTTTCATAATCTCCATCATATTCATTGAATATTTTTGCATCTTCCTCATTCCATCTTCCCTGAGATTCAATGTTTGTTCCCTTTAAAATTGATATACTTAAAGGTTCTGTTCCATGCCACAATGGATATTCTGTTATATTTAATGCCATTAGCATATAGCTTGCTAAAGCCCATGGTAATATAAAACTTAAAATCACATTTAGAGAAGTTAGAAGTTTTAATTTTATTCCTTCTTTAAAATATATAAGTATATACATTACATATGCAACTATAACAACATATCCTATAGGTCTAAACAGTTGAGATAAGCTTAATAACACTCCAGATCCTAATACAAATAAAGACTTCTTAGAAAAGCTCTCAGCCCTATATCCTTTTAAAATCATGAGTACACTTGCAATAAAAAGTGGCATAGCCATGTTCTCAGAAGAAAATACATTATTATAAAAAATCATAGGTGGAAAAATTGCAGCAACTGCCATAACTCCAATTCCCTTTTCTTTATCTTGAAAAACCTCTTTACCAACAAAATAAAGTAATATTACATTTATCATAGAAAATACTATATTGATAAGTTTAATTGTAACTAATGGGTTAGAGAATATATTTCTAATCAGTGCAAAATATAGAACAGTTATAGTCATATGAGGAAATCTTCCCATATAAGCTGTACCTTTAAACATATAACTTGTACCGCCTAAAAAATCTCCTGCACATATAAACATCCTGTTAAAATCACCAACAGGAATACTATCTATATTATAAAACCATAACAATCTAATTGCCAAAGCCACAATTAAAATAAATGTCATTAATATAACTTTATTAATCCCTTTTTTTATCGCAATGAAAATTCCTAAAACAAATAAAAAACTTAGTGCTATTAGTATAAGTGATACACTTGTAACTTCATCAAAAAGATATGCCTTCACTACTGTCCCGCCTATAACAAATAAAAGTAATATTCTTAAGGCCCAGACTAAAAATATATCAAATCCTTTTTTAATATTTGTCATTATATATCTATAATTAACTTAATTAAGTCAATATATAGAATTCACCCCCTTGTTAAACTTTATTTCCCAGCTACACCTTAATTATACATACAACTTTACATTTTTGTAAAATAAATAAAATTAATTATATATTTTTATCTTAAAATATTATATAACTTAAATTTTCTTGTAAACTAAATTTATTTTAAATCATAAATTATATATATCTTTATAAAAAAACAAATTCCATTACATTTATTAATATTTTTTTAACCTTTTTGTAAATCAAACCCTTAATATGTAAAATAATATTATTAATGTACACTTTTCTTTTTTATTACAATTTATAAAAAGAATTGATCATAATTAATACAAGGGGGCACTACATGAAAAAACATTTTAAAGTGTCCATCTTAATTTTTTCTATACTTTTATTAAGTGGTTGTGGACTACAAAATGGTCCTACTAAAAACACACTATCAGTTTTAGGCTTAGAAAAATTTGATGGATTAGATAAACAAGAGGATAATATCAAAATAAACCTTAACGGTAAAATGCAAGATTTAAAATTACCAATATATTTAGATAAAAATAGGTATTTAGTTCCTATCAGTGAAATAGTAAAAGATAATGGCGGTGAAATTAAATTAGAAGATGAAAATTTAGATATTAACTTTGAAAATAAAAATATCAAAGTTAATTTAAAAGATAATACTTGGAATGATGCTACAAAAGAAAACTCAGAAAATAATAAATTTAAAGTTAACCCTATAGTAGAAGACGATGTAGTATATATGTCTTTAATAGATGTTGCTAATATGTTAGATTTAAAAAGTAGATGGTACGCAAAGGACAAGCTTATTAAACTTTATACTAATAAAGATATGTTGGATGTTAAACCTTACAAGGGAAATGGTCCTCAAAAAGGAATAATAAGATTTGAAGATGTTAAGTCAACAGGAACTGGTTCAGAATATGATTCACATTATCTTGAAACAATAAGAGTTATGGGTAGATATTTAGGAAAGAAAAACATCCCTTACCATATAGCATGGATACCTAGATATGTTAATCCTGGTAAAAACATAGATATGGATCCTTCTAAAGAAAATAACTTTGCTAACGCTGAGCTTATATATACTTTAGATTTTGCATCTTCTCATAAAGGAGAAATAGGTCTTCATGGATATACTCACCAAACAGGTGATACAGTGAGTGGAGAAGGATTTGAATTTGGAAAATATAATCCTTCTGTAGAAGATGTAACTACAAGAATGGATCAAGCTATGAAAATAGCTAAAGATTTAGATATAAATATAGGCTTCTTTGAAGCTCCTCATTATACTATAAATAAAGCTCAAAATGAAGCTTTAGAAAAAAACTTTAAATATATATTTAATGATTATGATGAGAATAAACATCAAACACAACCTATGAAATCTCCAACTGGAAGCGGTACTTATTATGTTCCAACTCCACTTTATTATGTTGAAAATGGTAAAGAAGATGTTATGTTAAATAAAATTGCAAAAATGTCTAAAAACACTTTCGCTGGAATGTTTTATCATCCATTTTTAGAAATGAATTTAATAGACTTCAAAGATGGACAAGATGGTTATCCTGAAAGTAATTACAAAAAAGATTCTACACTCCAAAGGATAATTGATGAATTTGAAAAGAGAAATGTATCTATCATCTCAATTGATCAAGTTTCTTAAAATTAAATTCTTCTAAAAGGAGCTATATCAAAACTCAAAAATAAAACTTATAAATATTCAGAGTACTTGCTATAATTAATGACTACAATGTAACTAAAGTTCCATTGTATAAGTTCAAGAATCTAAATTAAAATTTAGACTTTCACTTAAAATCTGGTAATTCTCTAAATATATTTATAAGTTTTTTTGAGTTATTTTCATAGAAATACTTTAAATTTACTATGCTTATATTTAATTTTTATTTTTTGAATCTTCCCAAACTTTAAAGAATAATGCTATAAAAAACAAGGTTAAAAATAATATTTTAAATCCTTGAATATTATAACTTAATCCATAGAAAGCTATTATAAAGACTACTATAATAGTACCTACTGAAACAAATTTGTTAAAGATTTCATTAGAATATAATATTATATTTATGCTGATTATTAAAGCAATAACTAAAAGAATTATGGCTATAAAAGTTATGAAAATAATACCACCAGCCTTTAGAGCCTCTTTTATCTCTAAGCTTAAAAGTTCATAAAAATTATTAATGTATGATTTTTCAGTTGTATTTAGAAATATTAAATTTGATATAAACGCTAATCCTATAGCTAAAAGATTCCTATCATCATAGCATATATTTCTTAAAACTCCTTTCAAGGCTCCCCCTTAGAAATTACTTTACTAAATTATATTCATGTTAATTTTTTAATATGCCTTACTATAAAGATAATATCCGTTAATTCAAATAAAAATCTACGTTTTAAACCAGCTTTAATTTTTATATAGGTAATCTGTATCTGAAGGACTAGCTAAAAATCAATATTAATATAAAAAAGTATATAAATACATTTAAAAGCTTATTAAATCAGAGCTTTGTAAAAAGTATTTATATACTCTTAAGTAGTTAAACTAGTTATATTTGATTAAATCTTCTTCTCTTGGAATAGCATCAATTGCACCATAATTTGTACAAGTTAATGCCCCAACCTTATTTCCATAACTTATTATTTCTTGCCATGAATTAAAATCTAAATCTTTTTTATTTTTTACTTCGCTTACTTTTTTAAGAACAGCTCCAACAAAGGCATCTCCAGCGCCAGTTGAATCTACTTGAATTATTTTTATTGATGGAACTATTTCTAAATTGCTTCCATTACTTAAAAGAGTTCCTTTTCCACCTAAAGTAACAGCAACTATTTTTGCTCCTAAAGAATGAAGTTTTTTAATTCCTGCCTCTAACTCTTCTTCCTTGGTTATAAGCTTTATCTCCTCATCGCTTAGTTTTAAGAAATCACAGAGACTTATAAACTTCTTACAGTCTTCTATAAACTCTTCTAAGTTTTCTTCCTTTATAAGCATATCTCTATAATTTGGATCAAAGGAAATGAAGTTTCCATTTTCTCTTCCAAACTCTAAAAGCTTAAAGTAAGTTTCTTTAAGTTCTCCTTCTAGAAAACCAGTAGCTGAACCGAAATGAATTATATCATCTTTTTCTATTTTGTTTAAGTCTATATTATTAAAAGAATAATCTCCATCACTACCTCTATGGAACTCGAAATCTCTTTCTCCATTTTCGTCAATAGCAACGAAAGCTAAAGTTGTGTATCCTTCCATTTTAGTCATTTCAGTATTTATTCCTATACTTTTTAACATATCTACTAAGAATTTTCCAAAGGAATCTTTACCAACTTGTCCTAAAAAATAAGACTCTCCTCCAAGCTTACAAACAGCTGCTCCCACGTTAGCTGGAGCACCTCCTGCCTTTTTTTCAAAGTTTATTCCATTTTTGAGACCTTTACCTATATCTTTTCCTATAAAATCTATTAATAATTCTCCTATACAAAATACCTTATTCATTATAATTCACCTCATTCATTTCCCATATATTTAAGGAATTTATTTTAGCTTGACCATCTTCTGTTTTTAAGCTTAAATTAAAACTTTCCTTATTAGGATAAAGCTTTAATGATGCCACTTCCCTTCCATCTTGGAAATATATTTCTACTGATGATTTATCTACAAACATGTTTACTTTTAACTTTCCGTTAGACTCCAACTTAAACTTTCTTACCTCCTTTTCTCCATTAAGCATTGAGTTTCTATCTATTAAACAAATCTCTCTTTCAAAGTCATAAATTAATGAAGTATGTTCTTTCTCACTTTGCATAAAATCAATTTCAAACTTTGATGCCTTATATTTATCTATTTCTATTTGAAGTTCATAACTATTCTCTTTTATTTCATTAAAGCTTAAACTCTCTGTATATATATCATTTAAGTTTACAATTTTCTCTCCTCTAAGAGATTCCATTTCCTTTATAGGGTTTTGATATAGAATTCCATCCCTTAAAGTTAATTCTCTAGGCATAGTTAATGAAAATACCCAACCATTCTCTTTGCTACAATGGAATTCTTCTTTTTCAGGAAGTCCCATCCACCCAATAAGGATAGTTCTTCCTTTTTCATCCTTAAATACTTGAGGAGCATAAAAGTCAAATCCCATATCTAACTCTTTAAATTCATTATCATTTCTAAATTCTAAAGTACCATAATTGAAATTTCCCACTAAATATCCTGATTGATATATATTTTGATATCTGAACTCCTCTTTTTCAAGCCCTTGTGGTGAAAAAATAAGAACCTCTTTATTATCTAATTTAAAAAATGAAGGACATTCCCACATAAACCCAAAGTTCTCATAATCGGTTTTTAATTCACCTTGAAAATCCCAATTATCTAAATCCTGTGATTTGTATATTACACATCTACCTTTTAGATCCTCTCTTTGTATTCCAAGAATCATATAGTATTCATCATCTTTTTCCCAAACATACGGATCTCTAAAATGAGCTGTGTATCCCTTTGGTAATTCTTCAATAACTGGTCCTAACTTCTTTATTTCACCATTTTCTTGAAGGACTCCCTTACATTGATAAGAAATCCTCTCTCCCTTATCTCCTTTAACATTTCCTGTATAAAAAACTTCTAAGTTTCCATCCTTAACAATAGCTCCACCTGAATAGCAACCATTTTTATCAAAATAATCTTCTGGAATTAAAGCTATCTGAGGAATTGAAAAATCTTTAAAATCTTTAGTTTTTACATATCCCCAATGTTTATATTTATGTTCGCATCCATATGGATTCCATTGAAAGAATATATAGTATTCTCCATTATAATAACTAAGTCCATTAGGATCATTTATAAGTCCAAAGGGAGCCTCAAAATGAAAATTACCTCTCCATAAATCCTTAGAACTTTTATAAGATTCTTCTGACCTTTTATTTATTTCTTCTTTATTTAAAAATTCCACTTACTTCACCTTCCTCTATGAATAAATATATTTGATGAAGTAAATGTTTTGTATTTACTTTAATTTTTTAACACTTTCTCTTATTATAAGCTCTAAAGGAATTTCGCAAGTATTTGTACTTTTCTCTCCATTTACTAAACTTAAAATATTAAGTGCTATTTCTTCACCAAATAATTTATAATCAATTTTCACAGTTGTTAGTGATGGGTATGTTATTGCACTGACTTCATATCCTCCAAAGGCTGCAATAGATATATCTTCTGGTATGTTTTTTCCTCTCTCAAGAAGATATCTCATAAGTCCAAGAGCTATATTATCTGTTGAACACACAACGGCTGTTGGATTATATTTTAAAACCTCTTCTCCTCGCTCATAAGCTTTATCAAAAGAAAAGTCAGTTTCAACAAAATCTATATGACTCTCTTTTCCAAAGGTATCATAAAATCCCTTCTTTCTAAGAACCCCAACTTCCCTATCACTTTCACTAACTCCTAAGAACACAATTTTTTTATGTTCTTGTTCCTTTATATATTCACCTAAAACTCTCCCTATTTTCTCATCATCTAAAACTAAATAATTTACATAATCATTCTTTTGTCCAGTAAACAAAATAGGTATTGGAAGTTTATTCACCAATTTCACATGCTCCTTTGAAATTTCAAAAGACATGATAATGATTCCATCTACCCCTTGGTTATATAATTTATTAATTTGCTCTAATTCTTTTTCTGTATTGAATTCACTTGTTAATATTATGCCTTGATATCCATGTTGTTCCAATTTTCTATTTATACCATTTAAGGTTTTTCCAGCTGTAAATGAATCTATTCTAGGAACTATTATTCCAATTAATTTACTTTGTTTAGACTTTAATCTTTTAGCAAAAAAGTTGGTTTCAAAGCCTG
The DNA here is from genome assembly GCF_057782475.1 of Clostridium sp. LIBA-8841. Lineage (NCBI taxonomy): Bacteria > Bacillati > Bacillota > Clostridia > Eubacteriales > Clostridiaceae > Clostridium > Clostridium sp. LIBA-8841. Next base: position 2,536,780 of record NZ_CM173488.1, read on the forward strand.
TTTTTTCTATTGCTTCTTTTATCTTAGTTGTATTCTCACTACTTACATAGCCACCATTTAAATATCTTGAAACTGTGCTTTTAGATACTCCAACCATATTAGCTATGTCTTGTATTGTAACCTTCATTCTTTTCCTCCTAAATAAAGATATATGTATCTTCTTATATTATAAATTATATCATTACTTAGAAGATTTTAACCATATATAGCCACTTAGAATATTTGAAATCAGGCTCTGTCATTTAACAGAGCCTGAAGATCTTATTCTTCTGGTTTAAAGAATATATATGTTAAAGCGAATGCAACTCCAAATCCAATAGCAATAGTTATAAAGTATTGGATTAAACCTGTATTTATATAAAGTAGTGTTCCTGGTAAGGCTGTTATTCCCATACCTGTTCCTGCAAGATTCATAATTGATGCAAACATTCCTGATGCAACTCCACCTATACATGCAAATATGAACGGTTTAATAAATCTTAAGTTTACTCCGAATATAGCAGCCTCTGTAATTCCTAAGAATGCTGGTATTGCTGAAGATATATATAATGAACGTTTTTTCTTATCTTTTGTTTTAAATCCTACTGCAAGAGCCGCTGCTCCTTGAGCCACTATAGCTCCTGTTATTACTGCGTTAAATGGATTTAATCCTGTACTTGAAATCAATTCAACCTCTAAAGCATTAAATATGTGATGAACTCCAGTCACAACTATAACTTGATGAACTCCACCAATGATTGCTCCACCTATACCAAATGGTAAACTTAAGAACATTTTGAATAGTTCTAAGATATAAACTTCACTTGTATGCATTATTGGTCCTACTACTAATAGACCAAGAATCATTGATACTAATAAAGTTAAAAATGGAGTAAGTATTAAATCTAATACATCTGGCATAAACTTTCTAATAAACTTTTCAAGTTTAGCAGCTATGATACCTAAAACTAAAGCCGGAAGTACTGATCCTTGATATCCTACTATAGGAATACTTATTCCTAGTAATGAAATATAAATTGGATCTGCTCCACCTGCAACTTGCCAAGCATTTGGAAGTTGAGGAGCTACAAGCATAAGCCCTAAAACTATACCGACTACAGGAGTTCCACCAAACTTCTTCATTGTTGACCAAGCCACTAAAGCTGGTAAGAATATAAATGCTGTATCTGTTAAGACTTCTGATAAAGTATTAAAAGTTGGACTAAATTCTACTCCTAAGTTAATTAGTAGTCCTCTTAATCCCATAAATAAACCAGTTGCAACTAACACTGGAATTATAGGAACAAAAATGTCTCCTAAAGTACGAGATATTTTTTGTGGTAATGTCATATCACTATATGCATCTTCTTTTACATTTCCAGTTTCCACTCCTTCGCCATTCATAGCAGCAAAAACTTTATTTACGAAGCCTGTCCCTAAAATTATTTGATATTGAGCGGCTGCAAAAAATTGTCCTCTTACTCCGTCAATATTCTCGATTGCCTTCTCATTTATTAAGCTCTTATCTTTAACTATAAGTCTCAATCTAGTTGCACAGTGTTCCATTGATTTTATATTTTCTTTTCCACCAATATTTTTCAATATCTCTTGAGCAACTACTTGTTCTTTACTCATTTTAAAACCTCCTAAAATTTCCTTCTCTTTTGATATCCTTTACTTTATGAATATATGGTATCAGTTCCACACATTTTCTGTCAAGCTATTCTTTTTAAATTTTTATATATATTTCTTTATTTAATTATTAAAAACTCAATAAAATATCTATTTTAATAAAAATTTATTATAAAATAACTTTTTAAATTCTAATATTCACATTTATTTAAACCCTTTACATATTTTATATGGAATTAGTTTCATATTTTCACCATAATTTTTGTCAGCATAAAATAAAGAATGAAGAAGGTTAGTGAAATTTATCACTAACCTTCTTCATTCTCATATTACACAATACCAATACATTTATCTTAATATAAATTCTTTTTCTATTTGTAAAGACTCTTTTAAATCATCAACAGTCTTCATTACGTTTCCTTCTATATCAAGAGCATGATTTCCTCCCTCAATTACAAAGGTTTCTACATCATCTCTATTTTCTATATTCATTCTATTATCTATACTTAATAAAGGATCCTCATTTCCTGTTATAACTAATGAATTAGGTTCTATATTAAACTCATTTAAAGTTTTATTTATTGGACTTATGTATATATTTCTTATATTTTTAAATCTTTTTCCTAAATCTTCATTTAGAAAATATTGAACACTTGTTCCAATGCTTTTTCCTATTATTAAAACTTCTTCATAATCTTTTTCTATAGCATTATCTATAACCTCTAAAGATTCTGAAACCATTATACTAAATTCTTTTTCAAGATTAAATTCACTTCTATTTATTTGATATCCATATTCTACTTCTAAAATATCATATCCTATCTCTTTTGCTAGTTGTTTTGAGTAATCTAAATAAGATCTATCTAAACAATATCCTATTCCAGGTAATATTACACAAAGTTTTTTCCCTCCAGCATCAATAAATCTTGGACTTAACTCAACACCCCAATATGATTTAATTGTTCTACTACTCATTTTAAAAACCTCCTAAATATTAAAGTCTTCAAAAATCTGTCCTAAAAAGTGATATGAAAGGGAGAAGAAATTTTCACTTCTTAGGACAAATTACTTATTAAATCTATAATAAATTTTGCTAACATTCTTTGCTTGGTACATTTATTATTATAAATTTAAATAATAATACAAGCAAAGTCTCAAAAAAATAAAGATTTAAATTTAAGCTTTAATTTATTAATAATTTGTTAATAAATTTATATTTTGTTAATATCTATCTTCTAATTTATTCTATTTTTTTGCTTATATAAGAAATTGCATAGATTATAGAAATTTTTTATTTTTCTTAATCTATGCAATTTTAAATAAATTTGACCTTTAATTTTAGTAAAAAACCGCACTGCTAAAGCTTATATACTTATATTTCATTTAAAGAGTATACCCCTTCCCTTTAAATGAAAAATCTATAAATCATATAAATCGTCAAATTCTAAACTATTATTATCCTCAAATTAAAATCAACATTAATATAATTAGGTATACTTTCCTAACAGCTAACCCTTATCTTAAAGGTCTGTTAGACTCTATTGATTTATGCATTTTTATTGGTTTAACATTGAAGTTTGATCTGTACTCTGTTTCAGCCCAGAATATATTATCTGCCACTAATGCTTCTGGATTTAATTCTACTCCATCTAGAATTATTTCTTTAAATTTATGGTATCCAGCTCTGTCGATTAAATGTCCACCATGTAGGTATTCTGGTTTATAATCTAAAGCCCAAGCAGAGAATTTTTGCCAGTTACCAAATATTCCAAGAACAACTTCTTCTGTTGCAAAGTTTATGAATGTTTTTCCCATTCTAGGAGTTTGTTTTCCTGTTCTTCCACCTATGACTATTCTATAGTATTTTTCTGGTTTTCTAGTCCAAGCACTTGCAGGACATGCTAACACACATTCTCCACAACCAACACAACAACAAGGATCTTTATCAACTAATCCTTTATCATTCAAGCTTAAAACTCTTGTAGCATGATGCTCACAAGCTCTAACACAAGCCCCACATCCTATACATCTCTCTGGATGGTATTCCATTCTAGCTTGTCCTATAACACCAAAATCTTGAAAATGGCCTTTAGCACAGTCATTTGGGCATCCAGCTACTGATACTTTTATATGATAGTGTGATGGGAACACTAATTTTTCTATTTTGTTAGCCATATCCTTAGTATCAACATTTCCTTTTATACAGTGTGAATTTCCTATACATGCCATAACATTTCTAGCACCTATTGTTGGATATCCATTTTCATCAACTTTCATATCACAATTACATCTATCAACTTCAACTTCTTGTAAATAATTTTCTATAAACTTATTTACTGCTGGAATATTTTCATATTTAATTCCTGGAATATTGAATGTTTGTCTCATCCCCATATGAAATGTTCCATTTCCCCAAGTTTCTGCTATTTCTTGTATTTGTGATAAATACTTAGCATCTACTATCCCTCCTGGAATACGCATTTGAAGCATAAACTCTCCTGGAACCTTTGATTGACGAAAACAATTTAATCTAACCTTTTTAATATCTATATCATGATTCATAAATAATACCTCCTAGTCTAATAATGTCTTTGCTTTTGTATAGTTAAATACTGGTCCTTCAAGACATACATATGTTTCATTTATTCTACAATGTCCACATTTTCCTACTGCACATGACATTTTCCTTTCAAATGAAACCCATATCTTATCTTCTGGAACTCCAAGTTTTAAGAATTCTAAAGCTGTAAAATGCATCATTACTGGAGGTCCAACTATGATAACCTCGTAGTTATCTCCAAAGCTTTCTAAAGGTAATTTATTTAAATGAACTGTTACAAGTCCAGTTTCCCAACCTTCTTTTGTATCATTGTCTAACGTATATATAGTATTGAATTTTTCATTCCATCTATCTAAGTCATTTTTAAATAGTATTCCATCTGAATTTTTGAATCCAAATACAAGACTTAAAGTTTCAATATAATCAGGTTCATCATAGAACTTATTTATTAAACTTCTAACTGGTGCTACACCTGTACCCCCAGCTACTACTATTACATTTTTATTCTTAAATTGCTCAACAGGCCATCCTTTTCCATAAGCTCCTCTTAAGGCAATCTTATCTCCTGGCTGTAATTTAAAAATTTCATCAGTAACCTTACCTACAGCTCTTATAGTAAAGTCCAAGTATCCAGGACCAAATCCACTCACAGAAATTGGTGCTTCTCCAACCTTAGGAAGAGATAATTCTAGGAATTGACCATGTTCTGGAACAACATCAGAAGCTATTCTAAAAGTCCACTCTTTGTCAGTTTCCTTAACTATGTCTATTATTTCACATGTTTTAGGTGTTAAAATATTTTCCATTTACATCTCCTCCATTATCTCTTTTACTGCTTTTGAAACCTTATTAATAGTAGCTGTGATTGATATATTTTCAGGACATCTATCTGTACATCTTCCACAGCCTACGCACATATGCTCTTCTCCAAATTGAGCTTTATAATCATGAATTTTATGCATAACCTTATATCTCATTTTGTCTCCAGCTGTTTTTCTGAATACATGTCCACCAGCCATTTCATCAAATCCATCTACATGACAAGATGCTTGTATTCTCTTTCTTTCACCTATATTGTGATTTGAATCATGAACTATATCTCTTGTTGTAAAACATGTACATGTGCTACAAGCAATTGTACAACTTCCACATTGAATACATCTTTTATTGTATTCTTCCCACATAGGATGATCTTTTAATTTGTTTAAAACTTCAATATTCTCTATTTCTGGAAGTTCAACTTTTGCTATATTTTCTTCAATAAATTGAAGTTCAAACTCTTCTTCTTCTTTTCCTTCAAAATATTTTTGGAATTCATCTTCTTTAACATTGAATAATAAGTTATCCTCATTAAATCTTACTGCTAAACTATAATCATCAGTTTTATTACTATTCATTGTTGTACAGAAACAGGTATCCCATCCCTCTGTACATTCCATGCAAACAAATTTAACTCTATCTCTCATTCTCTTATAAAATGTATCTTCAAAGTTTCCATTTTTAAGATATATAGTATCTTGTCTTCTTTGTGCATTTATATCACAAGGTCTTGCAAATATAAGCATTTTCTTTTCACTATCCATTTTACTTTCTCTAAACTCATTTTCTATAAAATAGTATAAAGTTTGAGAAATTGGAGTAATAACCTCTTTAACTGGATAAGTTGACTTTTCTTTATATACTATTTCTTCTACATTATTTATAACATCATACTTTATAATATCTGTATCTGAATATCTTCCTTGTTTTTTAAATCCTTTGGGAGCATAAATTATATACTCTTTTTTAAGCTCATTGAATAAATCATTTACTTCTTGTAATTTTAATTTGTATCCCATTCAAACACCTCCAAAATTTAAACCTTGTAACTCCTAATAGTTTATTTTTTAACAAACTATTTACAACTTTATAATACTCCTTTTTGTTCCATAAGTTAAATTCTATTTTATTATTATTATTATAATAATTTACCTATATATAATTAGATTACTCTTTCTTTCTATATTTAGAATGCAAAAAATAATGTTTTAATATTTTTTGATTTTTAAATTAAAACCATTTACAATTTATATATATTTTTTATTTGGAGGTGTATTATGACTTTTATTTTAGCTTTAACAGCAGTAATGTTTTTAATCTTTCTAGTATCCTATTTAAAAGATCCTAGAAAATTAATAAATGGATTATTATTTAATATTTTTCTAATCTTTTTAATGCTATCAATTGTTTATTTAGCTTTCTTGACAGAAAATAAAATTTTAATGGTTTTAGTTGGAATATTCTTTATATTTATTATTTTTATATTATTATTTGGAATATATGTTCTTATAATAGCTTTATTGATAAACTCCAAAATTGTATTAAAACATGAAAGTAAAAGTCCAGCTAACTTGCTAACTCTCTTTTTAGCCTTAGCTCTTATAGCACATTTGATTTTCAGTTTTACTAAACCACAATTATATTTTTCTGAATATTTAAGACCTTTATTAGGAGCTTTTACTTTTATAGAAATTTACTTTATTTTTGATATATTTAATTTTTTAAGCATATCATTACTTTATAAATTTAGAATAAATAAATTAAATCAAGATTTTATAATAGTTTTAGGAAGTGGACTAATTGGTGACAGAGTTCCTCCTCTTTTAGCTAGTAGAATAAATAGAGCAATAGAATTCTATAGAAAACAAAGCAGAGTTAATAATCCTCCTAAAATAATATTTTCTGGTGGGCAAGGTCCAGACGAAAAAATTTCTGAAGCTTTAGCAATGCAAAAATATGCAATAGCTACTGGAATTCCTGTTGAAGATACTATATTAGAAGATAAATCTAAAAATACATTGCAAAATATGAGATTCTCAAAGAATATAATGGATAAATTAGTAGAAAACAAAAAATACAATTGCGTCTTTGTAACAAATAACTTTCATGTGTTTAGAGCTAGTTTATATGCTAGAAAAGTAGGTCTAAAAGCACAAGGTATAGGCTCCAAAACAGCTCTTTACTATTTGCCTAATGCCATGATTAGAGAATATATAGCTATAGTTGTAATGAATAAAAAGAGAAACTTAATAGTAGTTTCACTTATACTCATTACATGTATCGCTATATACTTATTGGACTTTTTTATAACTAAAATTCTATAAAATAAAAAAGAAACCCGTAGAATTTAGTGGGTTTCTTTTTTATTTATTATATTTTATTTGTTAATTCCATTTCCTCTTCCTTGAAAACCTCTATTTCCTTGACCATTACCACAACTTCCTCTTCTCTCCATCATATTTTCTCTTCTTCTATTGCATGCATCAGAAAATTCAATTCCTAAATATTTAAAAGCTTTATCATGAATTTCATAATATCTATTTAACTCTTCTTCACTAAGATTTCTCTTTGATTTTCCATGATATTGGTCAAAGAAAATCTTTTCCTCTCCTGTTAATTCATTATATCCCTTATCAAAAAGTTGTTTTTGTTCCTCTGTTAAATTCATATTAGAGTTATTTTCACACCAATATCCCTCTGAATAATTATCATCTGAAGTATTTTCTTCGTTAACCGCTAGTGTTTGAAAGTCATCACTTGCCTTTGCCGTAACAGTTCCTATCATTCCAACTCCTAAAACTGTAGCTACAGATAGTGTTATTGCTATATTTTTAACTTTCATCTTAATCCCTCCTAGTTATTTTATGATTTAATTATAAATCTTTGCTGTTACGCCACTGTTACGTGATAAAATTATATATATTTAACTCAACCCAAAATTCAACTCCATGCTCTTTATTTTCAACTCCATATTGTCCATCATGTAAGTTTATTATTTCTCTCACAATAGCTAAGCCTAATCCTACCCTATTATCTTCTGAACCTCTATGCTCACTTTCTCTTATAAATGAATACCATATTGATTCCTTTTTACATTCTTCTATTTTTTCTCCACTATTATAAACTGATATTTTAACTTTATTTTTATCCTCATAAATCTTTGTTCCTATAATTATTTCTTTATTTCCATCTACATGACATATAGCATTATCTATAAAGTTATTTAAAACTTGTCCTATTCTTATTTTGTCACCTATAAGCCAGATATTTTCTAAATTTAAAGAAATATTTATTCTTTCGTTTCTTAATCTAATACTAAAAATATTAATAACTTCTTCTATTAAATTGTTCAAATAAAACTTTTCTTTTTTTAATGAAAAACTTTTAGATTCTAATTTATATAAATCTAAGAGATCCTTAACCAACACTCCCATCTTTTCACTTTCATCACATATAACATTAACATAAAACTCTCTATCCTCTTCTCTCTCTGCTATGTTATTTCTAAGTCCCTCAGCATACCCATTTATTACTGTTATTGGAGTTTTTAATTCATGAGAAACACTCGATACAAACTCTCGTTTTAATTTTTCTTCTTTTTTCTGTTTATCTAATAATTCATTTAATTTTATGTTCTTATCACTTAAATTTGTAAAGGCCTTTTTTATTTCATAGGATAACTTATTTATACTATTACCTAAATTTTCGATTTCATCTCCTGTAAATACCTCTACTTTTTCTTCAAAATTAAGTTTTGAAATCTTATCTGTAATCTTATTTAACTTTCTAATAGGTTTGGTAAATTTATTTGAAAAATAAACTGCAATAATTATAGAAAATAGCATTATAGGAACAAATATAATTATTAGAAATTTAAGGGCTATATTAACACTATTCTTAATAGTGCTTATAGGAGTCTTAGTTATTATGTTATATCCATAGTCATTATTTTTGTTTATTGCACTTAAAAACTCTATATTTTCTGTTCTCTCATACATGGTATATACTTTAGAATTACTGCTTATTTCATATTCTTTTCCAAAAGTACACATTCCCATAGACTTCCCCATATTATTCTTATGGTTCCCCATACCATTTCCCATAGGTTTAGTACTAAATACTAAATTATTACTTTTATCATATATATCTACTGTAAAGCCTTTTGTTTTACTCTGATTTAATATATCATTTTCTACATCCTCATTAATTCCTTTTTCAACTTTTACATCTATGTATTCCCCAAAGTAATTTAATTCTCTGCCTATATTTTTTATATAGAAATTTTCAAAGCATGTAGCAAAAATAATTATTCCTATTACTATTAAAGAATTTATAAGTAATATTCCCGTTAGCAACTTCCCTCTTATAGATTTTATTTTACTCACCAAGTCTATACCCAAATCCTCTTATATTTTTAATAAATGAGGCATCCTTTCCTAACTTTCTTCTCAATCTTGTAATATGAGTGTCTACAGTCCTAGAATCACCCTCATAATCATATCCCCATATTAACTCTATTATATTTTCTCTGTTATATATTCTTTCTTTATTTTTCATAAAAAGTAAAAGAAGTTCATATTCTTTATGAGTTAATTCAACCTTTTCTTTATTAATCTCTATAATATGATTATCAATTTCTAAAGTTATATCATTATACTTAATAACTTTCTTTTTATTTTCTATTTGAACTCGCTTCAATAAATTTTTCACTCTAGCTATAAGTAATTTAGGGTTAAATGGTTTTGATATATATTCATCTGCTCCCATATCAAAGCTAACCAATTCATCTATATCTCTATCCTTAGCAGTTAACATAAGTATTGGAACCTCTGATTTTTCTCTTATCTTTTTACATACTTGCCAACCGTCATATATAGGCATCATTATATCTAATATAACTAAAGATATATTCTCGTGATAAAAAATTTCTATGGCCTCTTTTCCATTGGCAGCTAGAAACACTTTATAATTTTCCTTTTTTAGAAAATCTGATACCAACCTTAAAATTCTTGAATCATCTTCAGCAACTAATATATTTATCATGAATATCTCTCCTTAAAATCTATTTACACATTAATTTAATCACTAAAATATGTAAATTTTAAGTATTCTTCTTATAAAAAAAGAGTCAAAACAGTAAAAAAACTGTTTTGACTCTCTAAATTAAACTATTCTTCTGTACTTCCAACTATTTTTGTTTTAGCTTTTTTAGGTTTTTTCGTATTATTATTTTTAGCCATATTACTTTTCTCCTTAGAATTCTTCTTTTAAATTAATAATTGCAATTACTTATTTATAAACTATTATGTCTGTATTTTTATAAATGTATACTGGTACTTTATACAAAAAAATATGGTTATTTGTCCTTCATTACAAATAACCATATAAAGTCTTTTAATTAATACATTCTTTTAAATTATTTAGAAAATTTATATGTATAAGTGCTTAATCCTTTTCCAGCATCACCTTGTACTTCTATTCCTTCAAAATCTCCTACATAATCCTTTCCATTAGTATTAGATAGGAACTTTCCTTGAACTCCTTCTCCAATTATTTTCCAATTATTATCCTTAGAAGGAGTTAATGGTGATTTCGCCTTAATATAATCAGATAATATCTGTCTTGTCTCATCTTGTGAAAGATAAACTAGCTTATCCCCTGATTTTAAAGTTGGGAAGTTTCCTCCACCACCTGCTCTATAGTTATTAGTTACAACTAAAAACTCTTGGTCCATATCAATAGGTTGTCCATTATATGTTAAATTTTTTATTCTATTTGAATCCTTATTTATAACATTTCCGTCTTTATCATACTTTGGTGCTTCTGTTACATCTATATCATAATTAACACCATCTATAATATCAAAATTAAATCCTGGGTATTCAAGATTCACAAAGTCTTGTGGTTCATTTGAATCCTTTTTAACTTGATTAAATTGACCAGCACTCATTTCTAGCCACTCTTTAACATCAGATCCTTTTACTTTAACAACAGCTACCAAATTAGGAAATTTATATATATTAGATATATCTTTTATCTTTATATCTCCACTCTTTAGATTAAAATAATCTTCTGAGTTTATTCCACCTTCAGTTAATCCAGCTTTAAGAGGTGCTGTTGCACATAATACTGGTAAATCCTTATAAGGTGTAAGTTCTTCGTTATTATTAGCTATAAGACCTTGTACATATTCCTTTTGAGCATCATTTATAAGTTGTATTGGAGCACTATCTGCAACTAATGAAAAATAACTATTTAAATCCTTTGTTATTTTTCCTACTGGCGCATTTACATACTCCATAGTGGCTTCATGATATGGTTTTAAAAAGCTTACTAACTCTTCATCATTTGCTGCCCCTTTAGCATCCATATTTTTAGTACTTCCATCTGCTACAGTCCATTTCCCATCCTTATTTTGATTAAGAGTTAAATCTATAACGCCTAATTGCTTAGCAAAGTTAAGTGGCTGAACAGTAGGTGTTCCATTCATTGTACCTTTTTCAACATCAACATCTCCTAATGATTTATATTTTTCATTTGGAAATTTATCGTGAGAATGTCCTGTTACCACAGCATCTATCCCATCTACCTTTGTTAATTCATAGGCTTCATTTTCATCACCTTTATTATATTCTCCATCACCATAACCACTATGTGATAAAGCTACTATAACGTCTGCTCCATCATTTTTCATTTGAGGAACAAATTTTTCTGCAGTTTCTTTTATGTCTGCGACCTTTACTTTTCCATCTAAATTTATTTTATCCCAATTTAAAATTTGAGGAGGAACAAAGCCTATTATCCCAACTTTCAAATTTTGTTCTTGTCCATTTGAATCCATAACCTTCTCATCAATTATTTTATATGGTGTGAAAACATTAGTTTCTCCATCATCTTTATATATGTTAGCATTTACAAATGGAATATCACTATTATTAACAATATCTTGGAGATAATCTAACCCATAGTTAAATTCATGATTTCCTAATGTACCAACATCATATCCCATTTTTTCTAAAGTTGAATAAACTGGTGATTTCTCTCCTTCTTTAGGTGGATTAACCTTACCATAGTAATCTCCTAAAGGAGTTCCTTGTATGTCATCTCCATTGTCAACTAAAATCACATTATCTATATTATCATTTACATTTGAATTTGGATCAACTTCTTTTTTCGCTTCTTTTATGAGAGTTGATATTTTGACCATTCCCATATTATCTAATTCAGAATCAGTATAATAGTCATAGTTCATCAAATTAGAATGCATATCCGTTGTAGCTAATACTCTTAACTTAACTTGATTTTCATTTGATGCCTGCTCACTTTCACCTTTAGAATCACAGCCCCACAATAATGATCCCGTCATCAACTGAGCTGCTAATATTGTTGCTATTATTCTTTTCTTTTTCAAATTTTACACCGTCCTTAATTTAATTCTTAATAACCTTTTAAATCGTTTTAACTATAAATAAAGTTTAATATATCGTTTACAGAACAATTTTAACATATAGTTACTAATTTAACAAGTTATTTACATATAGACCATTTTCTTAATTTTTCCTTAATTATTTACAAAGTTTATCTATTTATTTTACATTTTGTTAATTTTTATGATATATTGTAATAAATAACTTTTGAAGGGGGAATTCTTTTATGGAAAATCAAAAACAAAATAAATTAGGAGCTGGGATAATTGCTATTTCTATAATACAAATAATCTTCTCAGCCTTTGGACTTCTTGGCTCAATCCTTTTATTAATGCCAAGTTTCCAAGAAAATATGGCTGCAATTTCTGGAGTATCACTTAATCAAATGGGTTTCAACAATGTAACAATTATTATTGGATTAGTAGCAATAATATTAGATCTTTTAGGAATAATACTAATACTAAGAAAAAAAGCTATCGGACTATATATATACTTATTAGTGACTGCTGCTAATATAATTTATTCAATTGTACTTAATGGAATTAGTATATTCTCATTAATAGGTTCATTAATCTTACCATTATTAATGACATTTTTTGTTTATAAAAAGAAAGAACTTTTTGGATTAAGTAAATAATAGCACCATAAAACTTGCATTAATAAAAAAGACGGAAATTAAAATAATTAATTTCCGTCTTTTTTATAGTTTCTTTTAATTTGAAATATAATTTTAATTTTATCTATAAATAGCCTTTATAGGATCTAACTTACATGCATTGTAAGCCGGTATTATTCCAAAGACTATTCCCTCAATTATTGAAACTAATGTAGCTCCTATAAATGTACTCATTGTAAGAATTGGCTTAAATGGCAAGAATGCTCCTGCTCCTTTAGCTACTAAGTAACCTAATAATATTCCAATTAATCCACCTATTAGGGTTACTAATACGGCTTCAAATAAAAATTGAAGTAAAATACTTTTTGGTTTTGCTCCAATAGCCCTTCTTATCCCAATTTCCCTTTTTCTTTCTGAAACTGAGACATACATTATATTCATAACACCAATTCCCCCTACTAAAAGAGAAATTCCTGTTATAAATGCTATGAATTTTGTTAATCCACCAATTATATTTTCAAAAGCTTTTGTTACTTCTTCTGGATCTTGCATTTCATATTTTCCTGCAATATTAGGATGATTAGCCATTAAATATTTTTCTATCTCTTTATATACAGCCTTTTTATCCACATCTGCATTAAGTGATACATCTAAAGAAGTTATTACTTCATTGCTATTCATATTATCTATAGCTTTTTGAGGAACATAACTTGTGCTTCCTCCAAAACTCATCATATCAACCTTAGGAAGAATACCTATAACCTCAAAATTAATTCCATTCATAGTTACAGCTTTACCAATACCACTTTCAATCGGATTAAACAATTCTTTTGCAACGTTATTATCTAATACAATTAAAGACTTATTTTCATCTCCATCTTCAAACCATCTTCCATACTGAACTTTCTCATTTTTTCCATCGTATGGTCCTAACATAGTAAATTGATTCTTATCAAAATATTGAAGTTGACTACTTGAAAAACTCATTACTCCCATAAAACCTTGAGATGGCTTCACATCTTTAACTCCCTTTATCTCTTTTATACCTTGCATATCTGATTTTGTAAAAGGTTCTAAAAGACTCATATTTGCTTCAAAGTTATCTGGTTTAAATGTTATGTTTATCTTATTAGCATTAGTTTCTTGAGAAGATTCTAAAACATAAGCTTTTAATCCATCACCTACTGAAAGTATTGTAACTACAGAGCTTATGCCAATAATAATACCAATCATTGTTAGAAAAGTTCTTAACTTATGAAACTTTAAACTAGCAATGGCAGTTTTTATTAAATTAATTGATGACATAATCTTCCCCCTTTGTTATCACTCCATCCTTAACTCTTATTACCTTATTGGCATATTTAGTTAAGTCTTCATCATGTGTTACCATAATTATTGTCTTATTATCCTCATTAAGTTTCTTTAAAATCTCCATAATTTCTGTACCAGTATTACTATCTAAAGCACCTGTTGGTTCATCTGCAAAAATAACATATGGATTATTTATAAGAGCTCTTGCAATAGCTACCCTTTGTTGTTGACCTCCAGATAACTCTAAAGGAAGCTGGTTTTTCTTTTCAGATAATCCAACCATATTTAAATACTTATCTATAAGTTCTTCTCTTTCCTTACGAGGAACATTTTTTTCATTATATAACAGTGGCAGCTCAACATTGCTTCCTATAGTCATAGAATTTATTAAGTGGAATTGTTGAAATATAAATCCCATATATTTATTTCTTATATCAGCCTTTTGATTCTCTTTTAACTTACTTACATCAACGTTATTAAACTTGTATGTACCATCCTCAAAACTATCTAATAACCCTAATAAGTTCATTAAAGTTGTTTTACCACTACCTGATTTACCCATTATCATGACAAAATCACCTTGTTCTATAGTCAAGTTTACATCCTTTAACACATGGAACTTTTCTTTACCTAAGTTATAGTATTTATTTAAGTGATTAACTTCTACTATATTACTCAACCTTCATACCCTCTTTCATATTTGGAGTAGGGTTAGAAACTATTTTATCTTCTTCATTAAGTCCACTATTTACTATAACTATATCCTCACTTCCCTCTTTAGATGAATATGTTATAACTTGTTTAACAAGCTTTCCATCTACATTCTTAAATACAAATTCTTCATTATCTGCATTTAAAATCGCTACTTTAGGAATTTCTATTGGCTTTTGCTCTAAGTTAACAGAAGCTTGAACATGGAATCCATTAGTTAAATCTTCTTGTGAATCTGGAGTTATGTTAACTTCGTAGTAAGACATGTTTCCACCAGATGCTCCTCCCTGAGCTCCAGCTTGTGCTGCTAAAGTAGCCCCACCATCTACAGGAGTGTTTCCAACTGAAGTTATTTTACCTTTTATATTTTTATTTGTTGAAAGTATATTTATTTCAACTTCTTGGCCATCCTTAATCTTAGGTTGGTCTTTTTCATTTACAGTTCCACTAATATAATAATTACTTGATTCAACAGTCATATATGGTTGTGTAGGACTACCATTTGATTCTCCTAGTATTACTTTACCATCTATAGGAGAAGTTACTGTATAATATTCTTTATCTTTTAATGCCTTTATTTGTTTTTCTAAAAGTTTTATTTGATCATCAACACTACCTGTTGACATGCCGCCTGCATTCTGACCTAAATTTGGAGCCTGCCCTCCTTGTGGATCTTGATTTTCTAATCCAGAATTTTTTAAAGCTTCTAACTGTTTTTTTGCTTCCTGATTTTGCTTTTGAATCTCTTCCTTCTGGCTTTTAGCAGAATTTAATTGAAGCTCTAATTGTTCTATTTGACTTTGAACTTGTTCATTTTTATAGGTAAATAAAGGAGCTCCCTTTTCAACAACATCTCCATTTTTAACTTCAACCTTATCTACAGCTCCCTTTGTTGCATCTAAAAATATATTTTCAACTTTTTCTGGTTCAATTTTACCATTTACAAAGACCTTATCTGTAGAAGGTACTGTATATATTTCCATAGTTGCTACAGACTCTTTGTTCATGCTCTGTTTTAAAAAATAACTTCCTACTCCGACCCCTGCAAGTATTACGACCGTTACTATTGCTATTATGTATTTCTTCTTCATGAATATCCTCCCTTATAAATTCTTTATCCTAATAATATCATATTTTAAAAAAATATGTATAAATTTTGAATATTGTTAATCTTAAATAAACCTTAAATTACCTTTTTATCTTTTATTAACAAGAATAAATATCTATATAAAAAAATAAGATAGCAAAACTATCTTATTCTCCTAAAACATTTTCTATACATTTTTGGGTTGTCTCAACCATAAAAATCATATCTTCTTCTGAAACAATATATGGAGGATTAAAGTATAAAACATCTCCTAAAGGTCTTAACAGCAATCCCTTTTTTAGAGCTTCCTTATAAATTTTATATCCTATTCTTAAGTCACTTTGAAATCTTTCTTTTGTTTTTCTATCATTAACTAACTCTATAGCATTTATCATTCCAATACTTCTTATTTCTCCTACATTTTTATGTTCTTTAAGAACAGAATTTAATTTTTTATTTAAAAACTTCCCCTTTCTATTTACCATTTCCAATATATTTTCATCTTCAAATATATTTAAAACTTCAACAGCTATGGAAGCTCCTAAGGCATTACCTGAATAAGTATGTGAATGCATAAAAGCTTTATGCTTATTATAATCATCATAGAAGCACTCATATATTTTATTAGCTGTCAAAAGTAATGCCATTGGCATATACCCTCCTGTTAATCCCTTTGATAAGCACATAAAATCAGGACATATCCCAGCATATTCAGTAGCAAACATCTTTCCGGTTCTTCCAAACCCTACAGCTATTTCATCTGCAATAAAATGCACATCATATTTATCACAAGCCGCTCTAAGCTTTTTTAAATATAGTGACGGGTATATTTTCATACCTGCTGCAGCTTGTACCAATGGTTCTATAATAACTCCTGATATAATCTCAGAATTCTTTTCCAATTCTTCTTCCATATAAGAAAAGCATTCACAATTACAATTTTGTCTATCTTTTGAAAACTCACACTTATAACAATTTGGTGCTTTTACTCTTATAACATCTATCATTAAAGGCTTATATACAGCACTATAGATATCCAAATCTCCCATTGAAAGAGCTGCTAAGGTCTCCCCATGATAAGCATCTTCTAAAGCTATAAATTTTTTCTTTTTTTCTTTTCCGCTTTGTTTATGGTAGTGAAAACTCATCTTTATAGCTGCCTCAATAGCAGAAGAACCGTTGTCACAAAAAAATATCTTATTTAATCTTTCTCCTGTTAACTTTATTAATCTTTCACTTAGCTCTATAGCCGGTAGATTAGAAAAATTAGCAAAAATAACATGTTCTAGTTTATCAACTTGATTTTTCAAAGCATTATTTATTCTTTTATTAGCATGTCCAAAAAGATTACACCACCATGAACTAACACAATCTAAATACTTTTTATCATCTAAATCATAAAGATATGGTCCCTTTCCACTCTTTATTATTATAGGTTTAAGCTCCTCATAATCCTTCATTTGAGAACATGGATGCCATATATACTCTAAGTCTTTTTTTATTAATTCTTCTTTAAACTCCATAAAGCACCTCATTAAGTTCATTTAAATCATATTCTTCTATATTCTCTAGACTTGGTACAGTAGAAATATTTTTTACTCCTGTTAACTCTCTTATTATTCTTTTATTATCTGTGTGTATTATATTTTTTCTATTAAATCCATTAAGTACTATTCCACTAACTTTTAAACCTAAGTTTTTTAAATAACTTATGGTTAAAACCGTATGATTAATAGAACCTAATCCACTATTAGATACTAATATTATTGGTAGGTTTATTTCTCTAACTATATCCTCTAGCATAAATTTTTCATCTGAAAAGCTTATAGGACATACTATTCCACCGCTTCCTTCACAAAGGATAAAATCATATTTTTCACTAGCTCTTAAATAATCCATTTTTATTTTTTCTATATTTATAGGAACCGCTTCAACTTCACTTGCCAAATGTGGTGAATATGGATGTTCTAATATATAAGAAACCATATTATCATAATCCTCTTTTAACCCTGAGATTTTCATAACCTCTTCGCAGTCCATAGGTATTAGTCCTTCTTTCCTCTTTACAGCTCCACTTAAAACAGGTTTATAATATCCTGCATTTATTCCATCTCTTCTTAATTTTTTTAGAATTAATCCACTAACAAAAGTCTTACCAATGTCAGTGTTTGTACCTATGATATATACTCCCTTTTTCATAACTAAAAAATCCTCATTCCAACTTTCTCTATTAACTTTTTATCATCTTTTATCTTATTTCCACATGTGGTTAATAAATTGCCTGTTATAGTAGCATTTGCTCCTCCTTTAAAGGCATTTTCCCCAAAGAATTTAAGTAAATGTCTCCCTGCAGCTAATCTTATTTTTGCCTCTGGATTTATAAATCTAAAAATAGCTATGGTTCTTAATATCTCCTCTTCTTCTAAAGGTGGTACATCTTGAAGCTTTGTTCCTTTAATGGCACTTAATACATTTATAGGAATTGATTTTATTTCTAATTCCCTAAGAGTAATAGCTAAGTCTATTCTATCTAAAATTGATTCTCCAAGCCCTATTATTCCTCCAGAACAAACCTCTAACCCAATCTCTTTAGCATGTTTTATAGTATTTATTCTCTCCTCATAAGAGTGAGTTTTGCATATTTCATGGTAATATTCTTTAGAGGTTTCTAGATTATGATGATATCTTTTTACCCCAGCCTCTTTTAATTTAATTAAAGCTTCTTTATCTATTATGCCATGGGAAGCACAAAGATTTATTTTAAGTTCTTTATTTAGGTTTGAGTAATAATTAACAACTCTCTTAAAGTCATCAGCATAAAGGCCTTTTCCCGAAGTCACTATAGAAAACCTATGCACCCCTTCCTCTTCATTTTCTTTAGCAATCCTTTTTATCTCTTCGTATTCAAGAAGATTATATTCATTTATATTAGTCTTGTGATGCTTAGACTGGGCACAATAAGCACAATCTTCTCCACATCTTCCACTTTTCCCATTAACTATGGAACATAAATCAACTCCATCACCATGAAGTTCTTTTCTTATATTATTAGCTTCTTTAAGCAATATTTCTAAATCACTATTAAAAAGCTTAACTCCTTCTTCTTTAGTTAATTTAATATTTTTTAAAGCCTTTTCTTTCATTTTTAAAATAAAATCCATAACTACACACCTCAAACTTATACATACTCAAGTCTTTTTAATCTTGAAACCACTTTAGAACCAACTAATGAAATTATAAAAGTCAATAATAGATCGCTTGGCAGACATGCTATAGCTCCAATACTAACTGCTGAAAATAAACTCATAGTATCACCTAAGTAAAAATTATAAATTAAATACATATAAGAAACTCCAAATATATATATAACTAAAAGCCCAGAAATACCAGCTAAGAATAAATTTTTAATAGTTATTTTCTTTAAGTTTTCTGTTATCTTTCCTATTATATAAGCTCCAAAAATAAAACCAATTAAATATCCAAAGGTAGGTTGAAATACATATGAAAGGCCTCCACCTTGAGTAAATATAGGAATTCCAATTAATCCTACGGATACATAAATTATTTGAGCTAATGTACCTCTTTTAGCCCCAAGTAAAATTGCTCCTAATGCACAAAAGAAATACTGAAGTGTAAATGGCACTATAGGAATAGGTATTCTTATAAAAGCACCTATAGCTGTAAGTGCAGCAAAAATAGGTATTAATGTTAAGTCTCTTGTCTTAATTTTCATAAATATAATCTCCTTTAATTCTTATAAATCCATAATATCTCTCAAAACAAATTTATCTTGATTATCAAAGTATATTTCATATAATACTCTCACCGTTCACAATTGTCAACTAATAAATATTTTTAGGTTTACATTTGTTTTATTAAAATTTATTGGTTTACCAAATATCCAATTTAAAGATTTTTTATTAAAACAAAAGACTATGTTTTGAACTAGTATTAATTTTAAGTTATGTCTTAGGGAATATCTAAGCTAAAATAGATCCAAATAAAAAGGAGAGCTCTAAAGCTCTCCTTTTTATTACTATTTATTTTGTTGTGTTGATTGATCTTCAGGTTGTTCATTTGACTGATCCTGTGGTTGATCTTGAATATTCTCCTGTTTACTTGAATCATCTGAATTATTTCCTGTTTTTATAACTATATTACCATTTTCATCGTATGTTATTCCGTCCTTAACCTTCTCACTAGCTGAACTAAACATATTTACAATAAAGTCTTTAATATCAACTAGAGCATTCTTTATTCCGTTTAATGCCTTCTCTAAAAGTCCACTCTCTTCAAGTTGTTTTCCTGTATCCTTTAATACTTGTTGAAGCTTATCATTCATTTGATTTAAAGACTCTTTCATAGCATTGTAGTTGTAATCTAAATCATTTATTTTTGACATGAATTGTATAGTTTGCTCTTGTTGACCTTGTGTTAAAACTATATTGTAATTATTAGTAACATTATTTACTATCTTTCCGATTTCTTCATCATTTTTAGGCTTATCTTTTATTACATCAGTTTTAATATCGTTAACTACTACAGCAGCCTCATCCTTACCTAATGTTTGTCCATCTTTAGTTTTAGCATCGCTAAGATTATTAGTTAGAGAAATTTCTTCTCTAGCAGCTTCTTTCTTTGGAAGAGATAACTCTTCTCCTGAAGCATCTTCAAATCCTTTTAATATACCTGCTAAAGCAGCAGTTCCTGTTACCTTAAATGGAGCATCTGCTTTTACATCTGCATTATTTACCCCTGATGTAAGAAGTGCATTAGCAAGCATACTTCCTGTTACCTCTGTTAGATTGTTAGTAGTTACATTTATTCCACCTTTATCCTTAACTACTACGTAAGAACTTGATATAGATTGACTACTTGCCGGAATAGGTTTGCTTGTATCCATACCTAATTGTTCCCTTATATCTTGATTAGTTACTTCTATTATTTTAACTTCATTAGCCTTTACTCCAAAAGCATCTAACATTTGTAACTTTTCTGCTTCTGTTAGATTAGCTCCTAAAGTTACTACAGCTTCAGTTTTCTCACTTTGTGCAAAAACTGGAGTTGCCATTCCAAACATGAATGTACTCACTATGGCTCCACAAATAACTTTCATTAAACTTTTCTTTTTTATCATAATCTTTTCGTTGTAAGTAATAGTTAATCCCTTTAATTTAACCATTGCTCTATTACTACAACAACACCTCCTAAAATATAATTGTTATGAGAAGTTAAGCTTATCTATTTCATCACCCTTACTAAACTTCTTCACCCGTTTTCAAATTATATCATGGCAAATATACCTAAAAATTAAAATTTGATTACTTTAATATATCTTAATAAAAAAGTAATTTCTATTTATTAATCAAAACTATAAAAACCACATAACCAAACATTATAAAGCCTAATACAATTAATACTTGTACTAGGCTTCTTTAATTAAAACCATTTAATTTTTAAGCTATATTTTAAACAAGCATTGATTTTTAGATAGAACTGTAAGGCCATATTAATGAACAATTAGTATTGCATTATTCTGGATTAGATGCTAGTAATACTTTGCAAAATTAAGTAGGTCTAAAGGGCTAGCTAAAAATCAATATTCACCTAAAACAAAGCCAAATTCCAAAATAATATTTGTTTAAAAACTACCATGTTGAGTGATATTTTTCTTTAAGAAACTTTCCTTACTTTTTAATATATCTTCTGCTAATATTTTGTTTAATGTATCCAAGTTAAATTCTTCATCACATACTCTTACGCTTTGAACTCTTATTAAATTATCTAAAAACTGCTTTATCATAAGACCATTTTTAAGAGCTAACTCTCCTATTCTCTTTTGCATATCCCCAATAGCATTTTCTAAAGCAAGTTCAGCATCCTCATCTAAAGAGAACCCTTTTTTAACTAAGGTACTTAAGGCTATATCACATAATTCTTTTTCATTGTAATTTCCAAAGTCAACCCAAACAGGGAATCTATAGTTTAATCCTTCATTAGCTAATATAAGATCTTTCATTTTTCCTCTTACACCGCCAAGAACAATAACTATTCTATTACTGTTATTATCTATGAACTTTATAAGGTCTGAAACTATTTCATTATATCTTTCTTCCCCAAAGAAGGTATTCCACTTATCTATGTATAAAACTTTTCCAATATGCTTATTCAACATATCCTCTACCTTTATACCTGAATTAACCATTGCCATAAATTCATATTTATCTATTTGAACTATGCTTTTAGCTTTTACTATTCCCATGCTATATAACATCTCTGAATATATATTTAGAACAGTTTTCTTCCCTGTTCCACTTTCTCCAGTGAACACCATATTCATATACTTATTTAAGTCAACTTCGAAGCCAAGCTTCTTTCTTTTCTCCTTGATTTTTATAAGTTTATATTGACTTCTAAGGAAATCTTTTAACCCCTCATTTCCTACTAAAGCATTTAATTTTTTCTCTAAATCAAAGTGGTTATCATATTTAATTGCATTCATAGCCTTAATATCTTTTGTGTTTATTAAATTCATTTCATAAACACTTATATCATTTTCTGCAATTCTAATACTTTGATTTCTTATAAGCTGCTCAACATAATTTCTTACCATTCTTCCATTTCCTGATTGAGCATCTGCATTTTCATATATTTCAACAAAATTCTTTTTAAGCTCTGAATATCCATTCTTAGAAAGCTTAAAGCCTTTAGCTTCTACTAATTTTATAGCCATTTCTAAAAGCTCATTTGGATTATAATCTTCAAACTTAGTCCAAAGTGGGAATCTTGATCTTAATCCTATGTTAACATCGAAGAAGTTTTCCATTTCCTCTTCATAACCTGCTAAAATAACTATTACTTCTTTTGAATAGTCTTCAATTAATTTAAGAAGAGTTTCTATAGCTTCTCTTCCTAGAGAATCATTAGCTAAAGTATAAGCTTCATCTATAAATAAAACCCCTCCTAAAGCTTCCTTAAACTTCTCTTCAGTTTTCTTTGAGGTTTCTCCTAGAATATCTGAAACAAAACTTGATCTGTCAGTTTCAACCAATTGACCAACCTTTAAAAGTCCCATGCTATTTAACATTTCAGCAACTAATCTTGCTATACTAGTCTTTCCTGTTCCTGGATTCCCTGCAAATATCATATTTAAGTTTTGTTCTATTTTAGTGCTTACCCCAACAGACTTTCTCTTTTCTTGAGCCACTATAAGTTTATATTGGCTTCTTAGGAATTCTTTAACTTCTTCAAGTCCAATTATTTCTTTAAGCTTTTCCTCTAAATCAAATTTAGCACTAACCTTAAAGTTAAAGTTATCTTTCTCTAAAAGATCTATAGCTCTTTCTTTATTTACTAAGTATTTTTTAGAAGCATCCATTATCGCGTTTTCTACAATATTCCTAACAAATCTAGCATTTCCTAAATCACTCTTTCCAACAAGTTGGTTCTTAGTGAATAATTCAATAAGCCCAGCCTTTGCATTATTAGCTATTCTATACCCTTTTGATTTAGCAATATTAACGGCTATTTCATACATTTCTGATGGATTATAATCTTCAAATTTTATTACATTTGGAAATCTTGATTTCAACCCTTGATTAAAACTTAAAAAGTTTTCCATATCTTTTTCATAACCAGCTAAAATAACAGTTATATTGCCTCTATTATCTTCTATTCCCTTTAATAAAGCATCAACAATTTCAAGTCCTACTTTATCCTTTTCATCTTTGCATAAAGAATAAGCCTCATCTATAAATAATACTCCCCCTAAAGCAGACTCTATTATTTCATTTGTTCTTTTAGCAGTATCATTAACTCCTTCACCTATGAAATCTGCCTTACTAACCTCTTTAAATATATTCTCTTTTATCATTCCTAAGGCATGTAAATATTCAAAAGTTATTCTTGCAGCATTGGTTTTTCCTGTTCCTGCATTTCCTGCAAATATCATATTTAAAGATATCTGAGTTGGCTTTAATCCAAGTTTTTCTCTTATCTTTTGCACCTTAAAGTTATTCTCTATTTTATCTATAAAATCCTTAAGTTCCTTCATACCAATAATAGATTCTAACTTATATCTAACCTCTTCTAAGGTTGGAGTTGTGTATTTGCTTAAATCATATATTTCATCATTTGATTTGCAGTAGATACCATCGTCTTTTACATATATAAGCAATCTACTATTTGCTTCAATTCCTTCTTTTCTAATAATATTGATTATTGGCTTACATATTTTATAAGATATATATTGATCTAAACTTAAACTTCCTTTTTCTCTAAAAGTATCTTCTATATAAGGACAAACTCCTGCCTTTTCTTCTATTTCCGGATCTTCATCTACCCCTATTATTATGTCAACATCAAAAAGTTCTTTAACTTTTTTTATTTCTTTTAATAGCTTTTTCTTTATGACCTTATTTTTATCCTTTTCACTTAATGCCTTTCTATATAAAGCTTTATTCTTATTAACTAAAAACTCTTTAGATATTGTTTCAAAATCCTCGTTCTTTTCCTTGTTATAAAGGAATATAAAGAACTTATTATTGCAAATAATTTTATTTATGATTTCTTCATCAATTTCCTCTGCTTCAACTAAAAATTTATTCTTTATTACATAATTATCTTTCAGCATTATACAAGAATTAGGACTTATTCCTGAAAGCACATTTAATATATCTTCACTTGCTTCTTCTGTATTTTTAAATATTACACATTGAGAATCACTATTTAATTTTTCATATAAGTCTGTTAAGAAAGCATTATATCCTAAATTAAACTTATATGCTGCCAAATCAATTTCATCAATCTTACTATTTTTAAGGAATTCATATTTACTAAGTTCTTTAAATAATAAACTTAGTACACTATTTTTAAATATATCTCTTTCCTCTACTATAAGTAATATACCTTTACTATCCTCTTTAATTTTTTCTTTAAAGTAATTGCATAACTCCTTATTAAAAACTCTTTGTCCTATAAGTTCCTCATTAAGTTTCTTTTCTATTTTAAAAAATCCATTTTCTAAAATCTCTTTATTCACCATATTCTACTCACTTCATAAACTGATTCTTTAATGAAGCAATTCCTCCTTCTTTTCTATAATGTTTATCCTCTTCAAATACTAAGCTTTCCCTTTTGTTATTTTATTTATTATTTAGGCTCTGTTTTAGGTGGATGTTGATTTAAAGTTATCTTTTCAATTTCCACAAAGGTATCATTATATGTTATTTGTCCTCCCATATCAGAAATACCTGATTCAGTTAAAAAGTTTGGATTACCATGCTTTCTCCACCATCCAACATACATAAGTACCACATAATCTTGTACTCCTTTATCTAAAGAACACTTTAATGTTATTTCTCCCTTTGATGACTTAAGTTTAATTTTTTCTCCCTCACTTATATTAAACTTTTTCATCATTTCTTCGTTTAAATATGCCTTTGCTATTCCATCTATATCTATATAATGTTGACTTGATAAAGAATCCTTAGAATGATTAGTAAGTAACCTAAACTTATTTGTGTCTTCATTTAAAACTTCATCTTCTCTTTCAGCTATATTAGATATATAAGTTGGAGTTAAACTTCCACCTTCCTTTAAAGCTCTTTCAGAAGCAATCTCAAACTTTCCAGAAGGTGTTTTAAACTTTTTATCTTCCCAAGCTATATCATTATAAACTGTAAAGGACTCCTTCTTAATTATATCTAAAGTTATATCTTTATTGTATCTTTTTAATGGTTCAATAATCTTATTTAAATACTCTCTTTTTGAAACTAATGGATAACCCTTTATATTCATCCTTTTTGCTAATTCCATAAAAAAGAAATATTCATCCATAAGTTCTTCTTTAGGCTCTACAGCTTGCTCATTATAAATTAAATATGGATTAGTCATTGAACTAAATACCATGTCCTCACTTTCTAAAGTATTAGTACAAGGTATGAATAAATCACATTTTAAAGCTGTATCTGTCATAAACATATCAAAACAAACTTTAAAATCTACCTTATCTAAGGTTTCACTTAATCTATTTAAATTAGGAAGTTGATTCATAAGATTGCTATTGGCTATTACCATCATTTTTATTGGAGCATTTGAATCCCCTTTATTTAAAGAATATTTTTTCGGTGTTTCTATGAACTCATTTATATTAGAAACATAGAACTCTCTGTTTTTCCCAAAGCTTTCACTTTTAAATGGGTCTAGATCTAGTATTCTAGTTAAAACTTTATTTGCGTAATTTACTCCTCCACCTTTAACTCCAATTTGACCAGTTAAAGCACCTAATGAATCAATAGCTCTTATGGTATTTCCTCCATTTTTATATTTTTGCATTCCATATCCTAAATATATACTTGAATTTTTTTCACAATACATTTCAGCAAGTTTATTTATTTCCTCTATAGATATTCCACATTCCTTACTTAAATACTCTAAATCGAATTCTTCTAAATGCTTTTTGTATTCATTAAACCCTAAAACATAATTGCTTATAAAATCATCATCTTGAAGATTTTTAGAGATGATTATCTTAGCCATTGCCATTGCTAAAGCTCCATCTGTTCCTGGCTTAACTTTCACATGAATATTTCCAAGCTTTGCACTTTGAGTATTTATAGGATCTATAACTATTATTCTGCTTCCATTTTTCTTAGCCTTATTTAACATAGACATTGTATGTATTGTTGTATACGCAGGATTTTTTCCCCATAAAAATATATTTTTACTATTTAACATATCTTCTATAGAATTAGAAATAGAATCTCCAAAATCATATTTTTGCGCTCTCATACCAGCACTCCAACAAGGCCCACCTATAGCTTTACTAACTCCTCCATAAAAGTTGAAAAACACATCCTCTATTCCCTTGAGAATTCCTCCACTTCCATATTGATTGTAATATAGTATGGATTTCGAGGAATACTCTCTCTTAAAAAATTCAAGTTTTTCCTTCATTATGTTTAATGCCTCTTCAAAGGTAATTTCCTTCCATTTACCATTGCTCTTTAGAAGAGGTGTATAAATTCTCTCCTCATGATTTAATCTTCTTAAATGTGCTATTCCCTTTTTGCATATAATTCCCTTAGTAAAAGGGTTGTCCTTATCTCCTTCAATTTTTATTACCTTATCCTTTTCTTTATAAACATTAAATTTGCAACAATCAAAACAATCTAAAGTGCATCCATGACTTAATATTTCCATAAACATACCTCCCCACAGCTTTTTTATCCCTGTCCTTCTAATTGGTAATTAAATATACTCATTAAATTTTCTATCTCTAAAAAAACTTATGCACATAAAATTGTGAACATAAAATAAAGTTCATTTTTAATTTAGTCTAATTTTATATGAAGAAGAATCTATTAACAACCATAAAATGAAATTTAATTTGTAGAAAGTAAAAATTTCCTCTAACTTTTTAACACTCTAATTTTAATTTATATATCTTTTAATATACTTTTAGTTTAATAAAATTTATTTTTAATTCTATAAACTATATAAAATTAATCTTATCCCTGCCCCATTTATTAAAGCTATAAAATCCAAAATTATTATTTCTAATATTTTAACAAAACATATTACTTACAGATTAAATTTCGAATAATATTCATATTTTCTAAAAAATCTAAATTATCTGACAGGGAAAATTAGCGTAATTTCTTAAATTTAGTCAAAATTTATGATAAATTTCTATTTTTAAAAGCAGATTATTCGTATATAATATAAGTGACAATATCTTTAGTATTTACGATTGTAAAATATTTTAAATATGCATTGAGAAGGAGATAGACGAATGAACGAACAAAATCATGGATTAGGAATTATAGCTTTAGAAAGTTGTACAGACCTTGGTAACGCTATAGACAAGCTTATACAAGAAAAAAGAAATTGCAAGGATTCTTTTTTAATCAAAACTGATGAGATAAGATTCTCTAACGGTGAAGGAAAAGTTAAAATACCTGAATCTGTAAGAGGAAGAGATATTTATATCCTTTGTGACATAGGTAACTATAGTTGTACATATAAAATGTTTGGTTTTGAAAACCATAAAGGACCAGATGAACATTTCCAAGATATAAAAAGAACTGTTTCTGCAATAAGAGGAAAAGCTAGAAGAATTACTGTAATAATGCCTCTTTTATATGAATCAAGACAACACAGACGTAAAGGAAGAGAGTCTTTAGATTGCGCCTTAGCACTTCAAGAACTTGAAAGATTAGGTGTTGATGAAGTTTTAACTTTTGACGTTCACGACCCTAACGTTCAAAATGCTATCCCACTAATGTCATTTGAAAACTTCTACCCAACTTATGATATAGTTAAGTCTCTAATTCATAACGAAAAAGATTTAGAGCTTGATAAAGAAAAATTACTTGTAATCAGTCCAGATACTGGAGCAATGGACAGAGCAATTTACTACTCAAGCGTATTAGGAGTTGACGTCGGTTTATTTTACAAAAGAAGAGATCATTCACGTATAGTTAATGGTAAAAACCCAATAGTTAAACATGAATACATGGGAAGAGATGTTGCTGGTAAAGATGTTTTAATAGTTGATGATATGATAGCTTCTGGTGAATCTGTACTTGATATCGCTCAAGAACTTAAAGAAAGAGATGCTAGAAATGTATATGTAGCTACTACTTTCTCATTCTTTACTGAAGGTCTAGAAAAATTCAATAAGTTCTTCAATGATGGAATAATTAAGAGCGTTTATTCAACAAACTTAACTTATATTCCAGAAGAAGTAAAAGATGCTCCTTGGTTTAAATCTGTTGATTTATCTGACTTCATAGCTAGAATAATAAATAGATTAAATTATGATAAATCTGTAGCATCATACATGGATGCTACTCACATAATCAAGAGATTACTAGAAGAGAAATAATTCCTTAATTTTAAAAAGGCTCTGTTTAATTAAACAGAGCCTTTTTCTCATCTATTTAAATAAGAATTCTACAGCTTTCTTTGCCTCTTTATCATTAAAAGCATTGTTATAAATTTCATCTAATTTATTTTTAATTTCCTCACCTTTTGCTAAGAAGGCAGTTCCCTTTCCAACTTGATTTTTATAATTCAAAGCAAGTTTTGCAATTTCTTCCTTGTGAATCTTATCAACATCATCTTCAATATATGAAGTATAAACATCTATGATTTCGTCCTCTTCCTTACTTGGGAAGTATTCATGAGGTGCTGTACTATCAAAGATTGCAAAATTAAGTTCTCTACTTATAACCATATCCTTACTATCTGGATCAAATGCACAAGAATAAAATTCTACATCATAACCTAAATCAGATACTTCTTTTGCTATTTTTTTAAGCATAGTTGATTTTCCTGTTCCTGCTCTACCCTTTATAAAATATCTCTTAACACCTTCTGTTATGTTAGGTACGAAATCCTTTGACCCAGTAGGTGTTGCTGCACCTAAATATCTCTCTACAATTTTACCTGGCTTTTCTTTCTTAAGAGCATTTTCTGTTAACAGTGCAATTATATGCTTCGTAAGCTTATTCGCTTTATTAATATTTATATAAGGGAAATAAATGTCTTCCCAGTAATCATGTATCTTTAAAGCCTTTCTATATTCCATATGGGCATTACTCATACATTGAGAAAACTCATCTTTTAAAGTTTTTATTGTTTCTTCATTTTTACTAATTTTATTTTTATCTAGAAATATATCTAAGTCTATTACTTCAATATTATCTCCTATTAAATTCATAACCCCATGAAGAGGAGTACCATTTACTACAGCAATTTCCTCTTCTTTTAATATTATTCCTTCCATTTCATTATTATCTATAGAACTAACAATAACGTCTAAGTTAAACTTGTCACTATATTCATCTATGAGCTCTTTTATAATAGCGGTCTTAAATATATTGCTTCCTCCATTTAATGAATATATTTTTTTTATCCCTTGAAAAATAGAGTTATAAAGTGGTTTAAATCCCTTTGATGTATTTGCTGCTCCATAATAATAAGTTACATTCTTCATTTTTTTCTCCTTAATATCTAATATATCGCTCTTAACTTATTATATTTTCTTAACTGTAAATAAGTTCCAGAACAAAAAAGTTGATTTTATTAAATAATAAAATCAACTTTTGAAATAAGGAGCATTATAACTTATATTACTCTGCAATTAATATTTATTTTTAATTAAGTAGTTTGTGTACTACTACTTTGTGAATTACTACTTGTATTTGAAGAATTAGAATCATTTACAGGTGAATTTTTTATTACCTTAAATGCATACCCATGATCTTTATAAAATTTTATTATTGAAGGCAATGCTTGTACAGTTTCTTTCTTCGCTGCTGCATCATGCATTAATAAAATTACATGATTTAAAGAATCAAGATTTTTAGCTGAGTTTTGAACATATTGCTCTACTGTATAATGTTTTCCAGTTGCATCTCCAGTTTCAGCATCCCAATCTATACTAACTATATTATCCTTTGCAAAAGCTTCATCTAGAGCTTTTAAATTAGGATCTCTATAATATCTTCTAGACATATATCCACCCGGCATTCTAACAACTCTAGCATTAAAGTTATTTCCTAATACGCTCTTCATTATTTCATTAGTTTCATTTAATTCACTCATAAATTTATTTACATTTACTGAATTTCCTGGATATAATGTTTTATAATCATGTGAAAAACTATGACCTGCTACAGCATTTCCTTGATCAATTTCTTCTTTTAACAGCTCTTGATTTTCTTTATTATCTTTTAAAGCTGACCCTATATCAAAAAATGTAGCATGTACATCTTCTTTTTTTAAAATTTTTAATATTTCTTTTGTATTTTCGCTTGGACCATCATCAAAAGTTAAAAATATTTCTTTATCAGTATTAGTAGATTTTCCTTGAAGCATTTTTTCAACTTCATCTGCACTGACAGCATAAGAATCAGCAGCATAAATTATATTTCCATTTGGCATTATATCTGTTGGTTTTGGTTTCTCCTCTTTTTTAGCCTCTTCTATATTATTCTTAGTTGAAGCTAATGCTTTTTTGCTAGAGTTGTGATTTTCTAAAGCTTTAATACCAAACCCTAAACCAACTATTATAACAACACCAACCACAACCGTTGCTATTCTTCTTTTAACATACTTTTTATGTTTTTCATCACTCGTTCTATTACGCACAAAATTCATCTCCATGTCTATATAAATTAAATATTAAAATCTCCTAATATCTATATTAAAACTTTAAAAGATCTTTTTTGTTACAAATTGTTTAAATTTAATTCATATTAAATTCAGCTACAAAAGGAACTTAAAAGAATATCTTCTTTTAAGTTCCTTTTTCTTATTTCTTTTCGTTATTATACTTAATAAAAATCAAACTTTTTTTAATACATAAGCTGCTTTATCTTTTATTGTGTAATTACCACAGACTTTATTTATTATCTCTCTACTAGCAACTTCTTTATTAACCATTATTCCCCATTCACCTTTTGGAAGAGTTAAATTAAACTCATTATCACTTCCATTGAAAATTACTATAAATTCATCATTTTCATCTTTTAATCTATATGCAACTACACCTTTTTCTTTTATGCCTAATTCTTTTTCTATAAATGAAAGTTTTTCTCTTATTTCTTTACTATTATTTAATCTAAATAATTCATATTCTTTTCTTAAGTTGATTAATCCTCTATAATATTCAAATAGACTCTTATATTCTATTTTTCTTGTCCAATCAATTTTATTTACAAAATCATTAGAATTATAGCTATTTTCAATAAATTCTCCCTTTTCATTAACTTTACTTCTCAAAAGTTCTTCTCCTGCATGAATAAATGGTATTCCTTGAGAAGTTAAAACTATAGCTGCACTTAACTTATTCATATCTATGATTTTTTCCTCTGAAGCATTTTCACATACAATTCTTAACTTATCATGTAAAGTATTATTATCATGAGCTGAAGAATAATTTATTGTTTGATAAGGTTCATTTGCCCAAGACTCATCAGAATAATTTACTTTTTTATAATCTATTTCTTTGTGATAGGTAGCTGCAACAATTCCAAACTTTATGCTCTCTTCAAAATCATTGCCTCCATTTACAAAGCCACCCTCTTTAAGCTTTGAAACATGCCCCTTTATTCCATCTCTCATATCATCGCTAAATGCAGCTATTTGTAAATCCCTAAACTTACCTACATTGCATTTAAAGCATGCCTCTTCTTTAGGCAAAGGTGACTCTCCTCCATTCCATCCTTCCCCATATATTAGAATAGACGTATCTATTTTATCCATTTCTTTTCTTATTTCTTTCAGTGTCTCTATATCATGTAATGCCATTAAATCAAATCTAAAACCATCTATATGATATTCCTTAGCCCAATACTTTAAAGAATCTATCATATATTTTCTAACCATTAATCTTTCTGAAGCTAACTCATTTCCACATCCTGAGCCATTTGAAAACTCTCCATTTTTGTCTTGTCTATGATAATATCCTGGATATGAAAGATTTAAGTTAGAATTTTCTCCTGAATAGGTATGATTATATACCACATCCATAACAACTCTTATACCAGCTCTATGAAGCTTTAATACCATTTCTTTAAACTCTTTTATCCTTGCTTCTCCTTTGTAAGGATTCTTTGAATATGATCCTTCTGGCACATTATAATTTACAGGATCATATCCCCAATTATATTGAGGTTCATTTAATCTTTCTTCATCAACAGATCCAAAATCAAATGCTGGCAAAAGGTGTACATGAGTTATTCCCAATTCTTTTAAATGATCTAAGGTTGTTTTGACCCTAGTTCCTGGAATTGTAGTTTTTTCTTCTACTACACCTAAAAACTTACCTCTATTTTCTATAGTAACTCCTGAACTTTCATCAATGGAAAAATCTCTTATATGCATTTCATATAAAATTGAATCTATAACTTCTTTTAATTCCGGTCTATAATCCGCTTTCCATCCTATAGGATTGGTTTCTTCTAAATCTATAACCATTCCTCTATATCCATTTACTCCCAAAGCTCTGCAGTATGGATCTACAAAATCATGCTCAAAATTTTCTCCTACAATATGATATTTATAATAAACTCCATTTAAGTCTCCTTCTTTTATAATTTCCCAAACTCCATTTTCTTTCTTATTAAGTGAATCTTTTTCTATTAAACTATCTGTATTACCATCTCTATAAAGCAATAACTCTAAACTCTTAGCTTCAGGTGACCATACTCTAAAAATAGTTTTATCTTTACTATATGTCGCTCCAAGTTCGCCACTATAATAAAATTTATTATTGAATTCTTCAGAATTAAAATTTTTTCTCATAAAACACTCTCCCTTTTCTCGGTAACGTTTCCAATAGATTGTATATAAATTACAATTCATTTAATTTAATTATATTAAAGCATTAATTAAATTTCAACTAAAACTTAAATATTAGTTCTTATTTATATGCGAAAAAAATATTCTAATAATATATTCTTAATCTATACGAGGTACTAATCCATGAAATATTTTCATTATATTCTAGAACCACCTGATAGTTTTTTTAAGATTATAATAACAATATTAATATCCGTAATTTTGATTCTAACATTTTTCTTGAATAACATTTTTATAGCCATTGTTGATGGTTCTTCCATGGAAAATACCATACATGATAATGATATACTAGTTATAAATAAAAAAGCATATTCTATTTCTTCGCCTCAAAGATATGACATAGTAAATGTGTATGCTCCATATAAATATGATAATTTTTTAGTAAAAAGAATTATTGGACTTCCTGGAGATGTTATAGAAATAAATGATTCCATTCTCTATATAAATGGAGAAAAAGTTTATGAACCTTATATAAAAGAAGAAATGAATATCCCCTACTACTTAAAGCTAAATATACCTAAAGATAAATTCTTTATTATGGGAGATAATAGAAATATAAGTTTAGATTCCAGATATTTTGGTTTAATACAAACTGAAGATATTCAAGGTAAGGTAATATTAAAATACTGTCGTAAAAATCATAAATTTAAATTGTTCTAAACAGTTATTTTATAGCAAGAATGTTGTATCAAAAGTAAAAATAAAACTTATAAATATATTTTAAAAATAACTAAATATTCCTTTAATACTATTTATAAGTTTTATTATTCAAAGTTTTGATACAGCACCTTTATATTCTAATAATTAATAAATATATTAACTATCATTTAAATCATAACTTGTTGCTAAAATAAAATTTTTAATATTTTTAATTAATATTTGTAGTAATGCCATCCTTTACTTCTTTAACTTTCCAAGATTCCTTATCAACAAGATATTGGCTGATTAATGCTGGTTCTGGTTTTCCCTCTGGAGCATAAAATTTATTTATAATAAATCCATAACTTCCATCACCTAAATCATAAACTTCATTGGATTTAAGCTCTAAATATTGATCTTTTTTTACAACTCCAAGATTTTTTACTACTTCTAAAGCCTTTTCTTTTTCTTCCTTTGCTTTTTTATTTTTTTCAGCTATTTCTTTATTTTTTTCTTCATTCTTTTCTATCTTTTCGTCTAAAACCTTCATTTTAGAATTTCCGCTATCAATTAGCTCCTTAGCATTATCACCTAAATAAGAAACTTCTTCAATAGATGTACTCAATAGTTCCTTAGCCTCAACTATACTTCCTTCATTCTCTAAAGCTGTCACCTTGTCCATATTTAAATTAAAGTTATCTATAGCATTTTTATCTTTACTTATTTCTTCATTTAATTTTGATATATCCTCCTTAATTAGATCTGCATTTTTATTTTCTTCCACCTTGTTTAAACTTTCTAAAGCCACATCTAATTTGAACTCATCATAAGCTTTGCTTGCAATTACATAATTATATGTTAATTCATATAAACTTTCGGCCACATCTTTATCTTTTGAATCCTCTTCACTTGCAGCTTTAAAAATTGCTGTCGCCTCTTCATAATTTCCTTTTTTAATTTCTTCTTTTCCTTGGTCTATTAGACTTTTTCCGCCACATGCAACTAAAAGACTTAGAATAAATGTTAAAACAAATACTACACCTAATTTTTTTCTCATCCCTTTATTTCTCTCCCCTATATACTTTTAAATTACTTTAGTTGTTTAAAAATAAATTAGGCAGAACCATCTACCTAATTTATTTACTAAATATTATTTTTTATATTCTATATATGCTTTTAATATTTCACTAAATTTTTCATCTTTTAAGCTACTAATTAAAACCCCAACAACCTCATAACTTGAAGTTGCCTCATTATTTAATCTTATTGATTTTATTATTTTCTCAACATCTTCTGTTATTATCTTTACATCTGATTTGTTAAGAGTTAAGTTTAAGTCATTAGCCGCATTTGATAAGCTTGTTGATAATTTTTCAATTTTGAATTCTTCAATTCTACCATCTTTTTTTATTATGTTCACTAGTGAAACCCTCCCATTAATATTAATCTAATTTATTAATTCTCAAGTTAAGTATAACATTTACATTTTCTTCTTAAAAGAAAAATTTTATACTTAAGATTTAATAAAAAATGGCTAGACTATTATTTATAAGTCTAACCATTAAACATAATATAAATTACTATTTTACTTCTAAAACATTAGTGGAACTTAATATTTTATCATACTTTCCTATTTGACCAACTGAAATCTTATTAATACTTGAAGGAATATCACTTATTGTTAAAGTGTGATTATCTACAAAATTAGTTTCAACAATCTTACCATTTATAATAATTTTACTTTTATAATTAAAATTATCTCCTGTTACTGTTAATGTGTTATTGCTTATGTCATAATTGTTTAAAACTATCTCATTTATACCTAACTTCATATTAGTTTTCTCATATTGTTTTTTGTCTGCACTTAAAAAATATTTATTACCAAATAACATATCATATTGAAGTAATTCAAATTCTTTATTATAATCTGGCTTTTCTTTATATGCTTCATGGAATGTAGGCATAACTCCTGAAACCATATTTAACTTATCTAATATATATGTTGTAAATTCCTCAGCTTCCATATTTACATTTTCCTTTTGTAAGCCAATATTATCCCATATAAAGAAGTCAGTTAAATATTTATTTCCATCTTTTAATACACTCTCATCCTCATTTATTACTTTTAATGATGGTAGATGATCTCCAAACATTGCTATTACAGTAGGCTCTCCTGAAGCTTCTACATAGTCAACAAGTTCTTTTATATACTCGTCAACCCCTCTTAACTTATCAACATAGCATTGAATTTCATTTCTCTCATCTTCAGTTAAATTTCCATCTACTGTGTAATTATCAAAATCTGAAGATGAATATCCACCATGACTTTCTACAGTTATATTATAAATAAACTGTGGTGTTTCATTGTCAGCCAATATTTGTTCTACAGGCTTAATATTTAAAACATCCTCTGGATATTGCCACTCATCATTATTAGGTTTGTCCATATACTCCATAGGAACATATGTATCAAATCCTAAGTTAGGAAATACTGTATCTCTATTATAGAAATTCCCTTCATAATTATGTATAACACTTGTGCCATATCCATAATCATGTAATATGTAAGCCATGCTCTCTACTGGCTGTTTTTTTAATATGTTGTTATTAGGTATTTCTCCAACTGGTAAATAATCTGTGCTTAATCCTGTTAAAACTTCGAATTCACTTCTAACAGTTCCACCACCATAAGTAGGAACCTTTAAAAATCCATGAGTTGACTCTTCTGCGATTCTTCTAAAATTAGGTATTGGATCCTCATTAAAAGTTAATCCTTCTATTCTATTTAAATCCATAAAAGACTCTAATTGAACTATTATAATATTAGGCATTTCTGCTGGCTTAGTAGATGCCACTTTAGCATTTACACTAGCAACTTGTTCCTCTTCAATTATATTGTCTCTTATATTATCAATAGATGCTTTGCTATAATTAGCTGGTTCTTTCACTTCAAATCCTGCTGCCGTATTTAAAAATGAATACACAAATCCATTTTGATGATATGAAGCTGGTAAATCCCATCTATATATTTCTATTCCATCTTTTATACTTCCATAGAAACTTCCTGTGACAATAACAGCTAAAGGAACAATTATTAAACCATATAAATTAAAGACTTTATTTTTACTCTTATATCTTTCACTAAACCATAATGCTACTATTATTACTACTATTGCTATTAAAGCTATAGCAATATATTTTAAAGTTCCAGAGTTCAAGTAATTTTCTGCTATTGCTATTCCATCTTTTATAGAGAACATATCAGCCCATATAAGTGGCGATCCTCTAAAACCTACTATTACTCCACTCGCTATATAAAATCCCATAATTATTATGCTTATGATTCCATAAACCATTCTAGTCTTTTTAAATAAAAATGCTATTGAGGTAATTACTAAAAATATTAAGTAATTTAATATAAATAGTTCTCGACTATTATTAAAGAAATTTTTTCCATTTTCAATAGATCCTCTATAAAATGACTCTCCCAGAAAAACCAAAAGAAATGATAAAGTAATCCAAATAAATAGATTGATTCCTAAATTCTTTAAAGTTTTTTTATTTCCTAAAAGCTCTTTAAAATATTTCTTATTCATTTACTGCCTCCCTTAATAAGTGTAATAAATGAGACTTAATTCAGAATTAAATTTATTTTTCTAAACATTAACTCATTTTAATCTTAAGCTTATAGTAAATTAGTTCTTGTTTATACAATTTTAAAACATTAAACCATTAAACCATTAGATAAATTAAAACTCTCTCTATGAACTATCTCCCAAAATAAATTTTTTAAACTTAAAATTTATAAAACTTTATATTGATTATTCTAACGTATTTAAGCTTTTTATACTATTTAAAATTTGTTAATATTTATTAAATGAATATTATTCTTACTGATTAATATATTGCATTTATTATATATTTGTTCATATTTTGTATCTTATTGTAATTTTATTGTTCCACATTTAATCTTATTGTAACGTTTTTTTCTTAAACCTTCCTACCCATATTAACTTTTTATTCATATTTTATTAATATTATTCTTTTAATAATATTAAGTATCAAATCTAAATATTTTTATTGTCTAAAAATACCTTACCAAAAAATTTATCAATAAATTTGTTTTTTTAGTATTAATCTATCAACATATTAAATTCTCATATTTAATAATTAAATGATAATATGTTAATTATTAAGTAATTACTAAGGAGATTAAAATGGACTTAAAAAAACTTTTTTCATTTAAAATTAAACCCATAAATAAAAAATTAGAAAAAGTAGCAAGCTCTTTTTCTTTAATAATTTTAATAATTTCACTTGCTTTAATATTTTATTGTATAATAAGTAACTTCCTACACAACATTTCTTATGGCTCATTAAAAGATATTAGAAATACAATTGGTGAAATCAGTGCCTATATCTTTGGATTCTCTATAGCTATGTTTATAGTAAGACGTATATTAAAATATATTCAACCTTCTAAATTAGAAAAAGAAGAAGACTTCTTTTCTAAATCTCCTCTCTTTAAACCTTTAGTAGATAAGTTTAAAAAACTAGATTTAACTTATTTTAAAAAAACACTTCAATATCTTGCAATTTTTCTTAGACAATAGCATATTCCACTATCATTGTTAGCTTTTGCACTCATAATAATACATGGCTATATTGGGTTACATTTTGGAATAATAAAAAATAATTTAAGTTTTAAAATTGGGTATTATCTTGGCATTTTAGCTTTAACAGATTTAGTTGTTCTTATTATATCTGGAATATTCAGAGCTGCTAATAAGGGAAAAAAACTTCATAAATTCTTAGGAATATCCTTTATAATATTAATGCTTTTACATATAGCAATAATTTAATAAAGCTCTGTTTTAGATCAATGTTGGTTTTCAGCTAACCTTCAAACCTAGCTAAAAATCAACACCACTTTAAAACATAGCCTTTAATAAAGTAAGCTGGCATATCTTTAAATGATATGTTAGCTTATTTTATGTAACATCGTTTCTTTGTTTCTATGAAAAATTCCAAATCATTCAAAAACTGAAAAAGCATTGCTCTATTTTCGAATTCCTCTCTTGTTACTGGGAGTTCCTGTCCACTTAAATCTTTTCTCAACCTATTTAATCTATTTATTAATATATTTACATTAACTTCTTTTCCTATAACTGAGGCTACTTCTTCAGTAAAATTAGCCACTAGTTCTGTCTGTTTAACTGTAATAGATATTCTTGAAAAATGTTCTCTCATATATTCTAATATTTGAAATTGAACTTCTCTCATCTCTATGTAATTGACATAATATCTAACGTCAGAAAATAAGTAGTTATTAAAATTATCATTAGCTCTTTTCTTAGCAATGCATAATCTATTTTCAAGTTCATTAAAAAGCCTTTGTTGATTTATAGAGACACTATGAGTTCTTAAAGAATATGCCATATCCATAAAAATTTCTTTTATTTTTTCTGATATATAATCTATATCCTCTTTTATTTTTTCTTCATTTTTAGGCATATAACTATTTAATGCCAAAGCTACTAAAACTCCTACCAACATAAGTCCTAACTCATTTAATATCCAATAAGTATTTACCTGCTTCTCTATTAATAGATGGGTTACTAAAACAGAACTTACCACAATACCATCAGTAACCTTCAACTTTACCGTTGAAGGAATAAATATTAAAAGGTATATTCCAAAAACAACTGAATTAAAGCCCAATGTTAAAAATAAAATTGAAGAAATCATTAAAGCTATAATAACAGATTCAATTCTTTTAAACGCTATTTTTAATGATTCTCTCTTTGTACTTTGAATGCTTAATATAGTAATAATCCCTGCTGAAACCCAATAACTTAATCCTAATTCTTTTGCTATAATCATAGCTATTACCGTACCTATACTAGTTTTCCATGTTCTAACGCCTATAAATCTCATTTTTCAACTCCCTATTATCCAATCTTATAAAGTTTTTTATAGATTAATAATATAATCAATTCTTAAAATAATCAAATTTATGCATTTTATTTATTAAACTGGGAATACTTTCATTTGAATCTATTTTTAAGAAAGGGTTGAAATATATTATGAGAATTCCAAAACATATAGGGGTTATCCCAGATGGTAATAGACGTTGGGCTGTTGAGAATGGTCTTGGAAAAGATGAAGGATACTTACACGGAATTGACCCTGGGCTTGAACTTTTTAAACTTTGTCAAAAACTAGGTGTTAAAGAAATAACCTATTATGGATTTACAACAGATAATACTAAAAGACCATCCTATCAAAAGGAAGCCTTTATAGATGCTTGTATAAAATCAGTAGAATTAATTGCAAATGAAGATTGTGAAATACTTGTAATGGGAAATTCTGATTCTCCAGTGTTCCCTGAGGAATTAAAGAAATACACTAAGAGAACTAAATTAGGTAAAGGTGGAATCCTAGTTAATTTCCTTGTTAATTATGGTTGGGAATGGGATTTAAACCAGCTTAAGTCTTGCGATATTAAAAGAAAAAACATATATGATAATATTCAATCAAAGGATATATCAAGAATAGACTTATTAATAAGATGGGGTGGTAGACGTCGATTAAGTGGTTTCCTACCAGTTCAATCAGTTTATTCTGATATGTATATAATTGATGATTTATGGCCTAACTTCAAAGAAAGCCAATTTTTAAATGCTCTTAATTGGTATAATGACCAGGATGTTACCTTAGGTGGTTAAAATAAAATTTAAACATACTAGGAGTGTTACTTATGAATAAGAAAAAAGCCATAATAGTAGGGGCTGGAATAGGCGGATTAGCTACTGCAATTCGCCTTCTTATTAATGGATTTGAGGTGGATATCTTCGAAAAAAATTTAAGTGTAGGCGGGAAAGTAAACTTAATTAAGTATAAAGACTTTAAAATAGACTCTTCTGCTTCAATATTTATGATTCCTAAACCTTACTTAGATATATTTAAATATGCCAAAAAAGATTATAAAGATTATATAGAATTAATAGAATTAAAAACTCTTTATAGAGTTTTTACTGATAATAAAAATAACTTTGATATCTATTCTGATTTTTTAAGAACAACAAAATCTTTAGAAAAACTCTTTGAAGATGATAGTTCAAACTATTATAAGTACATATCTGACTCTTACAAAAGATATCTTCTTGTTGATAAATATTTTCTCAATGAAAGTTTTTTTAATTTAAGTTTAAAAAATTTTAAAGCTATACCTCAATTATTTAGAATACAGCCTTTCAAGAACTGTTATAAAACTATTGAAAAATATATACGTAATGAATATTTAAGATCTTTTTTAGCCTTTCAATGTATGTATATTGGTGAGTCACCTATAAAAAGCTCTAATGTTTTTAATTTGATTCCATCAACATCTCAAGTATATGGATTATATTATATTAAAGGTGGAATGTATTCATACGTAAAGGCCTTAGAAAGATTAATTTTAGAATTAGGAGGAAAAATACACCTAAACTCTTATGTTAATACCATATTAATGAAAAAAAATCGTGCAATAGGAATAAGTTCTAATCATGAAAATATATTTTCTGACTTAATAGTTTGTAATGCAGACTTTACTTACAGTGTTCAAAACTTGATTCCTAGAAGTGTTATTAAAAATAAATTTTCTAAAAGAAAACAGGAAAAGCTATCATTCTCTTGTTCAACATTTATAATTCATCTCTTTTTAAAAAAGAAGTATAGAAATCTAAATGTGCATAATATTATTCTAACATTAAATAAAAAAGAAGCCTTTTTAGTTCCTTTTATAGGTGGAAGACTTCCTAAAGAATTCATATATTATATTTATTGTCCAAGTTCAATAGATTCCTCATTAGTTCCTAATGATTGTGAGTGCCTTAATATAACTTTGCGTGTTCCAAATCTAAATAAATATAAATCTAAATGGACAGAAGAGGAAATTAAAGCTTTAAGAAATAAGGTTTTATATGATATAAGTAGAATTAAAGGATTAGAGGACTTAAAAGAAAATATAATTTATGAAAGTTACACTACTCCTATAACTTTTAAAAATGATTTTAATTGCTTTTTTGGAGCTTCCTTTGGACTTAACCACAATCTATTGCAAACTACTGCATTTAGACCTCAATCAAAAATTAAAAACATCAAAAACATATATTTTGTAGGAGATTCCGTTCATCCCGGTTCAGGCATATCAATGTCCTTAATTTCAAGTAAATTATGTGCTAAAAAAATATTATTAGATTTTAAATAATATAAAAAGCATGAGGCTGCATCAATAGTAACTTAAAATAAAAGAGATGTAAATTTACATCTCTTTAAAAATCTTGTATTTCATTTATATTTTCTCTAACTACTTCAGTAAAAACTTCAACTATTTTCGAATCAAATTGAGTACCACTACATCTATTAAGTTCTTCTAATCCTTCATCATAAGTCTTTCTCTTATTATAAGGTCTGCTAGAAGTCATAGCGTCAAAGCTATCCACAACTGTTAAAACTCTCGCTAAATATGGTATATCTTCGCCTTTTAATCCTTCTGGATATCCAAACCCATCATATCTTTCATGATGGTATAATATAAGTGGAACTACTTCCTTTAAAGAATTTACTGATTTTATTATTTCTACT
Organism: Clostridium sp. LIBA-8841; assembly: GCF_057782475.1. NCBI lineage: Bacteria > Bacillati > Bacillota > Clostridia > Eubacteriales > Clostridiaceae > Clostridium > Clostridium sp. LIBA-8841. Next base: position 2,579,565 of record NZ_CM173488.1, read on the forward strand.
CCATCCTTTGGATGCTGCTTTAAAATCTCCCATTCATCTTTAGTAAGTCTCATCTTCTTAGTTAATATTTCATTAGGTATATTTATTTTACCTATATCATGCATATAAGCACCATATATTAACTGCTTCTTTTCTTTTTCTGAAAGACCTAATTTTTTAGCCATAAGCCTACTGTATACAACCACTCTTTCAACATGACTATATGTATATTTATCCTTTGCATTTATAACACCTATTAAAGTTTTTATAGAAGTTACTAATGCATTTTCCTCTTCATTTAAGTCTTTTTTAAGCTCATCTAAAACAGATATATATGTCTCAACTCTATTTTTATGAAAAAACTTAGCCCTATATAATGCATCATCAGCATATTTAACAAGATCTAATTCATTTTCAGCCTTATCTGGGAACACAGCTATCCCAACTGATACAGTTAAATTAGAATTAGGTTGATTTTCTTGCCCTTCAAAATATGTTTTTTCTATTTTATTTCTTATAGTTTCCGCAATTTTAGTAGCTTCAATTTCAGATGTATTAGGTAATATTATTGCAAATTCTTCTCCTCCATATCTCGCTACCAAATCTCCCTCTCTTGCTACACTTTTAAGTATAGAGCCTATTCTTTTTAATGCTTCATCTCCTCTTTGATGACCATATAAATCGTTGTAATGCTTAAAATAATCTATGTCCATAAATATTAGAGAAAGTTGTTTATTTTCAACTTCACTAATATGCATTTTCTCTCTTAATTTATCATAAAAATATCTATGATTATAAACCCCTGTTAATCCATCTTCATTAACTAACTTTTGTAATTCTTTTATGTGATCATTTTCAGTTTTCACATAAAAACCCAAAGTCCATGCTGTTAGTACAAATACTCCTGCCAGTATTAAATCATTTTGGAAGTACATATTTACCCCATTGTTACCAGCAAAAATCAAATCTATAACTAGAATAATAGCTGATGATACTATAGATACTATACATCCTCTATGCATTCCACCTTGTATTGTAGATGTTATTATAATAAATAAAAATAAAAATTTATTATTGCTAGAATTTGCACCTGAAACTAATATAGCCATTACAAATATAACCATAAATAAAATTATTTCAATCCACTGTATCGCATTTAAATAATCTTTATATTTACTTAAAGATGCTAAACTCCAAAGCATGTAAATTGTTGATAACAAAAATATACTTATTAAAATTGATAAAATACTATAATCTGCTAAAAAATTATTATTATGCTTTATAAGATTAAAAGTATATTGTAAAAAAGCTATGGCCGAAAATAATAATGATGATATCTTTACTATTGATAATATTTCATCAACTTTTTTCTTTCTATTGTCATTTACATCTCTAATCATATTCTGCCTCACTATTAATCATAAAATAAGGTCGGCTTAAACCGACCTTATTTATAAATTCTATTCGTCTCTTAAAGATTTTGGTTCTTCTGGTTGGTGTGTAAACCAAAGACAAGCTGAAGTAGCAACTGTTGTTGCTATTACTGTTGTTAATGCAGCGAATACTGTTAATAAGTTTTTGTTTAATTTTTTCATTGAAACTCATCCCCTCTAAAAATTTATAATATTTTATTTGTAAAAGAATCTATAGTTTTTAACAATATATTTCCTAAAGCTGTAAGAGTCATGCACTGCCATGCTATTCCAAATAAAATACTCAGTATAACTGGCTTAGCAAAAACTACATCTGAATTATAATATAAAATTGTACTCAATAAGACAATAAATAAATATATAGTTAAAATCTTTAAAGATCCTTTTTTCATACGCTTTTTCTTTTTTTCAGTTTTTATTGGTTTATTTGGTGTATCTACTGGTGCATATTTGAAAATTATAAAATATGCAAAAACAAATATTACTACTCCAATAAATATAATAAACTCAAAATTCATATTTACAAAAAAACTGCTTTTAATTAAAAATCCAATACAAATTGAAATTACTATTCCTAATAAAGTACACACATTAGATGATTCTGAGTGTGCGCCTCCTGAATATTTTCTTAATATACTTGCTGTAAATAAAAATATTAAAGCTTCTAAAGCAATATTGAATATTAAACCTAATATTAAAACAGAAATTATTGATATTAATGTTTGTATTAAGGCATATGTTCCATATTGTATAACTTCTTTTCTTTCATTATCGTAATTTAATTCATTAGAAACTTTTTCAGCTACTGCCCTTGATATATTCTCAATCATTTTATCTCAACTTTCCTTTTTTTAATGCTATTAAATAATAGGAAACAACTGTAACAGAAAACATTATAGTTGATGGAATTCCATATATTGTTTTATTGAATGTACTTTTAAATAGAATATCTATATTCTTATTTAAAACATTTTCTATAAGCCATAAGTTTAATCCCTCGCATAAAAACAAAATCATTAAAATTAATATTGATGCTTTTATGCTAACTATTAAATCTATTTTATTTATATTAAATGCTAAAAATATTAAAACAAAAATGTTCAATATAGTATGTACACCATAATTTATAGGTAGTAGTCGTATTAAATAAACTACTAAACTCAATATTAAACTAGATGTCAAATATTCTTTCTTTTCTACTTTTCTATCAGCAAAAGCATACATAGCTAAAATCATTGTAAGCGCCTCTGGTATACCTCTTACTAATGTTTCAAAAAAAGTTACTTTTAGCATTTTTTCCTCCGTTGTCTTAACTAAATATTCTAGTCTGTCTATTCATGCATTCTTCATTTGTTTTTTTAACAGTTACATATATTATTATAACTACAAATACTCGTATAAGTATATCACCTATACTAAGTACACTATATCCAATATCTATTATATCACTTAAAAATTTATAGTTTACTGTACTATTTCCTAAGGTATGTATATCATTTATCTTAGATAAAGTATCTGGTTTAACATATCCAGTTAAATATGTTAGGCTAGGAAAAACTGGCATTTCTCCTCCATTTGCTGCCATTACAAAGTGATTTAGAAATGTCCCAGCAAATAAAAATACTGAACCAATTAAAGCACTTATATACTCTCTATACCAAAAAATAGGTATTAAAAATAAATACATATATATATCTTTAAACCAAGGAGACCATTTTACAACTTCATAATTCCCCATAAATATATTTATTTGAAGAATTATATACATAACCTCTGATATTAATATAGGATAGATTGTCCAACTTTTAAAAAATGGCTTTAAATTATATCCTTTTATTTTTGCAAGTATTAATGCTAAAACTACTGCTTCAACCATTATTTTACTCCTTTAACTTACTGTAAAGCTTTTAACCAATTGTTAAACTCTTTTCATTTAAATTAAATCATATAATTTATATTAAATCAACAATAAAAGCCTATTTTTTACAAAAAAAATACCATTTTTCTCTTTTTTAATGTTAAAAATATCCTTTTTCTATTTTTATTATTTTTTTCTCTTTCTTATTGTTAAATATATTAAAATTAAACTTATAATGACTATAACAATTTTTATATTTTTCTGTGAAGCCTCTATAACCCCATAACTAACTAAAACCTCTAGTAAAATTGATGGTATTTTCCCCAAAAATGTAGCTATTATAAATGTTAGACTATTAACCTTACTCATAGCTGCTGCTAAAGTCACAACTCCAGAAGGTACAAAGGGGAGTAATCTTCCTTCAAATATCAACAAACCAACTCTTTTTCCTTCACTCTCTAGTATTCTATCTATTAATTTATATTTTCCTTCAATATTGTCTACAAACTTATTAACTCCCTTTCTATATACCTTAAAACTTATCCATCCACCTATAACTTCACCTAAAAGAGATATTAAAAAGCCATTTACAGGACCAAAAAATACTATATTGGCTCCAGTAACAAATATAGATGGAATTATTCCAAGTAAAGCTATAATTATACTTATAAATAAACTTATAAATATAGCTATTCCACTATAATTACTAAAAATATTTATTAAACTATCTATTTTCTTCTCCTCCTTTGATTACTCCCTATAAGTTTAATTCCATTACCTTTTCTCCCCCATAGTCTAATTCTCCTGTAAATTTAAAACCTATCTTTTCATAAAGTCTTAAGGCTCCCTTGTTATTTTCAAAAATACTAAGATATATTTTTTTAACTTTAAATTCATTTGCAATATGTTCTATTAGCTTTAATAGACCTTTCTTTCCATAGCCTTTTCCCTGAAATTTATAATCTATCATAAACCTATCTAACCAAACCCTTTTGTCATCATCAAAATATCCATACATAGTAAACCCTATTAATTCTTCTTCTAAGTATATTCCTTTAACAATCCAATTCTCAACATATTTTGATTCTGCAATTGATAATGCATTGCTTTCTATAAAATCACTTTGTTCATCCTTAACCCTTAAATCCACAGCTTCTTTCCAATTTTCTTTATTTATATCCCTAAAATAAAAATTCATTTTCTATTCCTCCTTAAAATTTGTATAAAAATAACTGTCTTATATAAAGACAGTTATTAAAATTAATTTCTCATTATTATATATACAGTATAACTAACATAAAGGGCTACAAGCAATAATCCTTCATATCTAGTTAGTATTTTTTCTTTTTTCTTATTTAAGAAAATTAAAGCTCCTATAAATAATGTTATACCTATAAGAAACATTAAATCTACTGATAAACTTGCTGCTATAGATATAGGACTTATTAAAGATGATACTCCTAGTATTAATAATATATTGAATGTATTAGATCCTAGTATATTACCAAGAGCTATATCATTTTCTCCTTTTTTAGCTGCAACTAAAGAAGTCACAAGTTCTGGAAGAGAAGTTCCTATGGCTACAATAGTTAATCCAACTAATTTTTCACTTAACCCTAATCCTAAAGCAATAGCAGTAGCTGAATCAACAACCACTTTTCCACCTAACACTATACCAATGACTCCTATTATTGATAGAAGAACATTCTTTCCAGTACTATTAGATGATTTTATATTTTCCTCTTCAAACTCTTCTATTTCTGCAGTAACTGCTGCCTCATTATTTCTATCATTGCATCTTTTAACAGTGTAAACTAAATATCCTATATATGTTATACACATTAGAACCAATATAGCACCATCTGTTCTTGATAAAATCTCTTTACTTCCAATTAATCCAGTAAAAGCAAATATGTATAAAATAAATGTTGCTATTATATTTACGATAAAATCATTTTTAATTACACATTTTTTTATTGCTAAAGGAGCTACGATTGCAGTACATCCTAAAGCAGCTAAAAGATTGAATATATTTGAACCTAAAACATTTCCCATAGTAATATCATTGCTACCTTTTAATGCAGCTGATATACTCACTGCAAGCTCTGGTGCACTGGTTCCTAAGGATACAATAGTAAGTCCAATAATAACGGCTGGAACCCCTAACTTCTTAGCTATACCAGAAGCTCCATCAACGAAAAGGTCTGCACCTTTAATAAGTAAAACAAATCCGATTATTAAAAGTATATAGTTCATTAATTCCTCTCCATTCTAAATTAATATCCTCAAATATAGATATTATTAATATAAATTATAAAGATTATTATACTATTTATTTTAATAATTTCCATATTATTAAGGTTTGTTTTCATATAGTTAATAAACTGTCTAAACATCAAAACTTAACTGTTCGCTTTCTTCCATTAGAATATTTTCTTCTAAAGAGGATATTGTTATTCCTAATAACCTTACCTTCTTATTTTTAAAATCCACTAAACTCATAAGCTCTTTAATAAGACCCATTATTTCATCTTTTTTCTTTATGAAATGTTCTAAGGTAATACTTCTAGTTATATGTTTAAAGTCACTAAATTTAATTTTCAAGGTTACTGTCTTTCCTTTTTTATTTAATAGACTTAAATTATCTTGAACTCGCTCTGCTATTCCTTCTAAAATTTGTATCATTTCCTCTTCATCCTCAAGGTCTTCTCTTAAAGTAATTTCTTTACCAATAGATTTTCTAATTCTATATGGATTTACAGACCTATTGTCTATTCCTCTTGCAAACTCATATAGTATCTTTCCTCGTTCACTAAATATTTCAATTAACTCTTCCTCTGAAAATTTTAGTAAGTCCTCTCCCTTAAAAACACCTATATTATTCAATTTATTTTTAGTAACTCTTCCAACTCCAAAAAATTTTCCTATAGGTAAATTCCTTATAAACTCATCTGCTTTATCTTTAGTTATAACCGTTATACCATTAGGCTTTTTATAATCTGATGCCATCTTAGCTAAAAACTTATTAAAAGAAACTCCTGCTGAAGCTGTAAGCCCTATTTCTTTAAATATTCTTTCTTTTATTTCAAGAGCTATTAATGTTGCTGAACCCTTACATTTTTTACTTTTTGTAACATCTATAAAAGCCTCATCAAAGGATAAAGGTTCAACAAGCTCTGAATACTCATGTAAAATATTCATAACTTTCCTAGAAACTTTCTTATAAACATCCATTCTAGGTCTTATAAAAATAGCTTTAGGGCATAACTTATATGCAGTTAAAGAGGGCATAGCTGAATGTATCCCATATTTTCTAGCTTCATAGGAACAAGTTGCAACTACACCTCTTCTATTTGGATCTCCTCCTACGATTAATGGTTTCCCTTTAAATGTAGGATTATCTCTTTGTTCAATAGATGCATAAAAAGCATCCATATCTATATGAATTATCTTTCTATCTTCCTTCATAAAGCCTCCATGCAAACATATGTTCACACATAATTTTACACTAAGATTCTATAAATTCCAATATACTAAAAAACCATTTTAATTATTAACTTATTTTTGATTTTTAGATAGATTTAAAGATATCGCTAAAAATCAATATTCACATAAAACACAAGGTAATTATTTAACCTTTTCCGGCTCTTTGTACTCTATTCCCTTTGTATCTACTTTAATTGACTCTATAACAACATCCTCAACAGGTTTATCATTTGGTCCTACTGATACCTTCTCTATTTCATGTACAACATCTAATCCTTTAGTAACCTTTCCAAAAGCAGCATATTGACCATCTAAATGAGGAGCCTCTTCAGTAACAATAAAAAATTGACTTCCTGCACTGTCTGGATTTTGAGATCTTGCCATAGAAAGAACCCCTTCATCATGCTTTGTATCATTTTCTACTCCATTAGATGAAAATTCTCCCTTTATTGAATATCCTGGTCCTCCTGTTCCTGTTCCATTTGGATCTCCTCCTTGAAGAACAAATCCCTTAACTATTCTATGAATTGTTAATCCATCATAAAACCCACTGTTTGCTAAACTTATGAAGTTATTTACAGTGTTAGGTGCTTTATTAGGATATAGTTCAGCCTCTATGGTTCCAAAGTTCTTAACCTCTATAGTTGCAACTGGTAACTTATCTTCCGATATAGGCTCCTGTGACTTTTTTCCTTCTCCTCCACATCCAATCAACAATAAAGATGACATTGTAACTCCTACAACTATCTTGCTGACTTTTTTTAATAAACTCATTTATTCATTCCCCTTTCTCATTTTTATTAGTCATATGCATTAAATTATACCATCTAAAGCTTTTTATTTTATGTCAAATAAGCTATCAATTTGTTTCTATATAATTAAATTTTCCAAAACAAAAAATTGGTATGTATTCTTAAGTTCTCTTTTTTACAACTTAAAAATACATACCAATTATATTAATTACTATACATCAAGTTCTTCAACTTCAACAGCGAAATTCCCACAGTTTTTACAAACATTTATATTAAGCAAATAGCTTTTATCAACTTTCTTGGCTCTTAATAACTTGTTATATGTAAGTCCTTCATAAGATTTTTCTATATTACTTATTACAAACTTTCCATTTTTAGTGTAGATAAACATATTAAATTCTAAAAAAGGAAAGCTCTTTATTTTTTCATCTAATCCAAATTTACATTCTTCACAAGGTCCATCATAATAAGCCTTTCCAAAACTAACTTTCTCACTGTTATTTAGAATTTCAAAAAGTTTATCTATATCAAAATCATCTACATCTTCATTAAAGAAATAAATTAACTTATCCTCTGATAAATTATATTCTTTTTCATCAAAAGTAAAACTAAACATATTATCATCCTTTCCTATATGTATTTTTAATTATATTATTGCCCATAAATTTATTTAATAACTTTAAATATAATATGTCAAACCATTTTTTTTTATTTTTGTAAGATAATTATTTTCTTTATTAAGTAATTTAAAATAAAAAAGAGTTGTATTAAAACTAACTTAAAATAAAACTTATAAATATATTCCGAGAATTGCTAGATTTCACTAAGAATTTATCTATATATTCTCTTCATACTATTTATAAGTTTTGTTATTTAAAGTTCTGATACAACCGCATTAAAAACTGTATTATAATATAAACCTTTTAATTGTTAATATACTTTTGAAAAATCTCTCCAAAATCTTTAACTATAAAAGCTTCCCTAGCCTTTGATATCCAATCGAAAGCATATTCATTAATTTGTTTAAAATCATTACCTATATTGCTATTTTCAACCCTGTTGCTTCCCATTACTTGTGCGGCAATTTGAAGTGTTTGAGTGCTATGTTCTAATCTTATAGCATTTTCTGCTTTAATTTGTGATATTTTTATTAGAGCCTTATATAAATCTTTTAATTGCTCCAATTGTTTTTTATCAACATCTATTGAAAAATATTTTTCTCCTATAGAAAACTTAATTTCAACATCTAAATCTACAGTTCCAGCTGTTTCTAAAGATACATTTCCTATGTTATTTAAATAGTATTCATATCTATATAAGTTTCTCTTTTTACTAACAGCATTAGCTCCATCTACATGTATTAGCGCCTTGTTAGTAAAACAATATTCATCTGATTTAGATTTTATTAAGAAGTATATTTCCTCTCCATCTTCATGCATTATATAATCATCTGAATCAACCTTATCATAATCTTTTGGACTTATAACCTTTCCTATGTCACTTAATCCTAATGCATCTGATGCTATTTTTTTAAACATCCTAAACACCCCTTTTATTTTTTATTAGATTATAACATATCTAATATAATCTAATTATAAAAAATTTTAAAATACCTATGAAATTTAACTTAAAATAAACTTTTCTATTGCTTTAGCAACACCATCATTTTCATTTGTATCTGTTATATAATCTCCATATTTCTTTATAAAATCAGGAGCATTTCCCATAACTACAGCTAACCCGGCCTCTTCTAACATAGATACATCATTTCCACTGTCGCCAATGCATATTACATCTTCAATTTTTATTCCTAACTTATCTGCAAGTGCTTTAACTGCACTCCCCTTAGAAGTCCCTTTTTTCATAATTTCTATGCATCCCCCCCAGGAAGCATAGACTAAATCTACACCCTCTAAGCTTTCAAACTCATCTTTTGCAGCTTCTATTCCAACTCCATCTTCTTGCTTTATTATTATGAACTTTAGTATATTTTCACCATGCTCATCATAAGCATCCTTTAAATCATCATACTTATAAAATTTTATCTTTTCTTCTTCATCTACCCAACTATTCATAAGTCTATGACTATCATCCTCTGGAATTTCAGTGTCTGCTATTAATCCATCAGTAGAATCCACATACGCTAAAAATTTATATTTTTTTATGATATCACATATTTTAAAATAAGTTTCTCTATCTAATGTTGATTTAAAAATAACTTCCTCTGTATTTTTATCTTTTATATATGACCCATTTGAACATATTAATGGCGCATTAACCCCAATTATATTTCCATATATCCTTGCTGAAGGGAAAACCCTTCCTGTTGATATAGCAATATGTACTCCTTTTTTAATAGCCTTTTTTAAAGCCTCTTTATTTTTCTCACTTACTTTATGCTTTGAATTTAAAAGTGTACCATCCATATCTATACAAACTAACTTATAATTCATTTACCTCTCCCCTTTCTAAATTAAATTTTATATAGCCTTTATTCTTTAATCAATCATTTGCAACCTAATATACAGCTATTAAATAAAAATAGCTACAAACTAATATAATTTACTCTTGCTTTATAGCTTTTTCTATTTTTTCTCATCTTTTATTTTTTAACTACTTGTAATTAATCCCCTTAAACTATTGCCCTAAATAAAAACTTTAAAGAGCTTATATATTCTTTTCCTATACTTTACTAAAAATTTATTACTAACTTTAAAACTAATAAAAAATCAGAGAAAGACACTGCTTTCCCTGATTAAATCTAATTTTATTGATTTTTATATTTTTCTAATTCTGAATCTAACTCTGTATCTGCTGATTTATTTGATTCTGGGCTTGAAGTTCTGTATTTATTTAACTCATCATCTAAGCTTAACTCTTCTAACTTAGCAAACTCATCATCTAAACTTTCACCCTTTAATTCTTCTAAACCTGCTGCATAGCTTTCCTTTTTTGAAATTTTTCTTTCTATATCATCAATATTAATTGAGTTACTCTTGCTTTGAACATTTGCTATTACTTCATTGATTTGTTTTGAAGCCTCAGCATTATTTAATCTAGCAACTGCTTCATCTCTGTAACTTCTTGTCTTGTCTAATTCTTTTTCTAATTCTGTTAGCTTATTTTTTAGAACTTCAGCCTTAGCTTTTTGCCCTTCATAATTTTCTTTTAAAGAAGCAAATTTCTTATCGCTATCTAATTTAAGTCTTAAAGCTTTTTTAGCTAATTCTTCATTTCCCTTACTCATAGCTAGTCTTACTTTCTCATCATATTGAGCTGAATCTTCTTTTGCTTGATTCATTTTCTTTTCAGTCTCTTTTAAATTACCAAATATTTGAGCTGAAGATCTTTTTGCTTCATTAAAAGACTTCTCCATATCTCTTATTTTTTGATCTAACAGCTCTACTGGATTTTCCATTTCATCTAAAGCTGAATTAGTCTTAGCCTTTATCATATTAGAAATTCTATTAAATACTCCCATATTATTACCACCTTTACCGACTTTTTATTAAAATTTATTATACTCTCTCTTCTTTACAATTTCATGTCATAATTATTAATTTTAATTACCTTCTTTTTCTTCTTAATAATACTATTAATAATACTATTAATAAAATTGTTCCAATACCTACAAGTGGTCTTCTTATAAACATAAAACTAAACATGTTTCCAAGCATATTCATTATATTATTTAGCATAAGCATATCAAAAAAGTCGAATCCTCCTGATTTATTGCCCCTATAACTTTTATCTGAACTATTACTTTTCGATTCACTATCGCTTTTTGATTTATTGCTTTCTGAAGAACTTTCCGAGGAATCATTGGGTGCCTTATTATTAAATTTATCAGTAGTAGAATAATTACTATTTCCCTGTGTACTATTTTCTTTAGAGTCTTTTGATCCTTGTCCACTTTCTACGCTACCTGAACTACTTCCTGAGGAAGAATTATTAAACTTATCTGTAGTCGAATAATTACTATTTCCTTGACTTTTTTTCTTGTCACTTGATGAACTACTTGGTTTAGAATATTTCTTAGTTGAATTATAAGAGCTGCTCTTACTTGAACTTTTACTTGAACTTCTTGATCTACTTCCTGATGATTTACTGCCTTTTGCAATAGTATTTTCTATACCAAAAGTTTCTGCTTTAACCTTTTTAATTGGAGAAATATTAAAACAGCCAACTAAAAAGAAAAGAGATATAAAAAATACAATTAATTGTTTATACCGATTATTTTTCTTCACCCTCTTACCCTCCTTAAACTCAACATATATCATTATTATAAATTAATTATTAAAATTTGTATATTTTAAGATTACAAATTAATAATTCTTTGGTAATCCATAATATTATATAATATTGTAAAAAAGTATAACAAATGAGTATAAAAGAATCTTTAGATAAAAAAATCAGAGAAAGTCATGCCCTTCTCTGATTAAATCTAACCTTATTAATTTTTATATTTTTCTAATTCTGAACCCAACTCTGAATCTACTGATTCATTTACTTCTGAACTTGAAGTTTTGTATTTATTTAACTCATCATCTAAACTTAACTCTTCTAACTTAGCAAACTCATCATCTAAGCTTTCACCCTTTAATTCTTCTAATCCTGCTGCATAACTTTCTTTTCTTGAAATACTTCTTTCTATATCATCAACATTAATTGAGTTACTCTTACTTTTAACATTTGCAATTACTTCATTGATTTGTTTTGAAGCCTCAGCATTATTTAATCTAGCAACTGCTTCATCTCTGTAACTTCTTGTCTTGTCTAATTCTTTTTCTAATTCAACTAACTTACTTTTCAAAACTTCAGCTTTAGCTTTTTGACCTTCATAACTTTCTTTTAAAGAAGTAAACTTCTTGTCACTATCAAGTTTAAGTTTTAAAGCTTTTTTAGCTAATTCTTCATTATCCTTACTCATAGCTAGTCTTACTTTTTCATCGTATTGAGCTGAATCTTCTTTTGCTTGGTTCATTTTCTTTTCAGTATCTTTTAAATTACCAAATATTTGAGCTGAAGATCTTTTTGCTTCATTAAAAGCTTTCTCCATATCTCTTATTTTTTGATCCAACAATTCTATTGGATTTTCCATTTCATCTAAAGTTGAATTAGTCTTAGCCTTAATCATGTTTGAAATTCTATTAAATATCCCCATATTATTACCACCTTTGCCGACTTTATATTAAAATCTATTATAATCACTCTTCTTTTTAATTTAGTTCATAACTTCCAATTTTAATTATTTATTTCTTTTTTTTATTATAAGCCCTATTAATACTAGTATTACAAAAATTATTCCCATACCTTTAAATACTGTTTTTATAAACATATTAAAAAAACCTGAACTACCACTATTATAGTTCTTATTAGAATAACTTACCTCTCCCTCAGTGTCTTTTGATTCCTGTTCACTATTTGAACTGCTGCTTGATTCATTGTCGCTTTTTGACTCATTACTTTCTGAAGAACTCTTTGAGGCATAATTTGGTGCCTTGCTATTAAATTTATCCGTAGTAGAATAATTGTTGTTCTTCTGTGTGCTCTTTTCTTTTGAGTCTTGTTCACTCTTTGAACTACTACTATTTGATTTATTATCACTTTTTGATTTATTGCTTTCAGAAGAACTCTTTGAAGAGCTGGCTGGTGCCTTACTATTAAATTTATCCGTTGTAGAATAATTGCTGTTTCCCTGGGTACTCTTCTTATTTGAATCTTGTCCATTCTTAGAACTACTATTTTTTGATTTATCATCACTCTTTGATTTATTATCGCTTTTTGATTTATTATCACTTTTTTGATTATTGCTTCCAGAAGGACTTTTTGAAGAATCCGCCGGTGCCTTACTATTAAATTTATCTGTGGTTGAATAATTACTATTTCCTTGACTCTTTTTTTTATCGCTTGATGAACTACTCTTACTTGAACTTTCAGAGCTACTTTCTGATGATTTATTACTTGATGATGTACTAGTCTTTACACTATTATTTTCTATACCAAAAGTTTCTGCATTAACATTTTTAATTGGAGAAATATTAAAACACCCAACTAAAAAGAAAAGAGATATAAAAAACATAATTAATTGTTTATAACATTTATGTTTATTCACCCTCTTACCCCCTAATCTCAACATATGCCATCATTATAAATTAATTATTTAAATTTGTGTATTTTAAGATTATAAATTCATAATTCTTTTTTATAATTCTTTGATACTTTATGATATTATAAATATGTATTACATAATATGGGGAAGGAGTATAACAAATGAATGCAAAAGAATTTTTAGATAAAGAAAAAACTACCTATGGTAATCTATATAGTCAATTGGTATTTGTTCTAGATGATATTGAAGAATTAAGCGAGGATTCTACTTTAAAAGAAAGAGCTTATTATAAAAACATAAAAATATTAAAAAAATATAATGATTTACTAGATAAAGTTTCTAGAGAATTACCTGAAAAGAAATCTTTCCTATCATTCCTTAATAAATCTAAAGATAATGGAATTATAAAAGAATGTGAAGACTTCAAAAAAACATATAAGGATGCTCTTGAGAAAATATTTGTATGTTCAGAATGCTTATGTGTAAAATGCATAAGAGAATGCGGCTTTAACCCATGTGTATCATGTAATAAAACTGGTAAAGTTAATTATTGTGATAAAAAAAATACTAACCTAATAGTATTTAAAAACTTTATAAAACAGCAATACAATAGTGAAACTAAAGAAAATGAACCTCTTGAAATACTTTGTGAAGTAGAAATGTTAGATATAGACAAGCGTTTTAGAATCATAAAAGAAGTACTAAGTGGACAACAATTTGTGCTTGAATATACTTATGACATAAAAGATGGTGATTTATATAATTCAATCGATGATGTTGATTTATTTAATGAAATAATTGAAATATATGAAAGTAATAAAATATAATAAAAATAAAACCTACATATTTTTAAAACATGTAGGTTTTATTTTTTAATGATATGTTCTATCTAATCATTTTTGCACATACTATCTGCTAAATCCATTATTTTTTTTATCTTATCATTTTTCAAGCTATAGTATTGATATAATCCTCTCTTTTCAGAAACTACAATTCCAGAATCCTTTAATATCTTTAGATGCTGTGATAAATTTGCTTGTGAAAAGTCAATTTCTCCATTTAGCCTACAAACGCATACTGGTCCATCATACAATTTCTCTATTATCTTAACTCTAATTGGACTTGATAAAGCCTTAAATATATCTAAACTTTTGTTTTCCATAAAAGACTAAGCACCTCCTAAATTAAGCATTTACAAACTTAAAGAGTTAATTAAAAAGTAAATCTAATATTTTTTCACCAGCTTTTCTGTTTGTTCCTTTATAAGGGAAGCAATGAATATGTATTGCAGGATTAAAATTAAGCTCTATTATTCCATGATTATCATCTCTTGCTTCCTCATTAATATCATCTATAACCATATCAACTCCAGTTATTACTGCTCTTACAGCCTCAGCTGATTTTAGTGCAACCTTCTTATAACTATCATGTATTTTATCTGTAAAGTCTATGCTGTCTCCACCAGTACTTATATTAGAATTTTCTCTTAGATAAATCTTCTCTTCATCTTTAGGCACATAATCAAAGTTTAATCCTTGATTCTTTAAGAACATCTCTTCTATTTCGCCTAATTTTATTTTTTCTAAAGGAGTTTTATATCCTTTACCTCTTAGTGGATCTTTATTTTTTTCATAAACAAGTTCTCTTATACTTCTTTCCCCATCTCCAATTACATTGGCAGGCTCTCTATGAAGTATTCCAACCACTTCTCCTCCTATTACAAGAAATCTATATTCTTTTCCTGTCATAAACTCCTCTATAAGAATTGAACTATCCTCTCTAAAAGCTATATCAATAGCCTTATCATAATCTTCTTTAGAATAGCTTCCTGTAAATATACTTATCCCTAATCCAAAATTAGTTGATTTAGGCTTTATAACTATTCTTTCATTTTTAAAAAGTCTAAAATCTCTTTTAGCTTCCTCTATATCATCATAATTTTTTCCTTTAGGAACCCTTATATTATTTTCTTTAAGTATTTCCTTAGTTACTAACTTATTTTCCATTATTAATGCAGTTATATATGAATCCTCAGAGGTTTTTGTAGCCTGTTTAACATATTCAATCTTTTCTCCATTGCTAAGAGAAATAAAATTCTCTAACCTATCCATTACATTAAATTCAATTCCTCTTTTCATGGCATCTAATATTAAAATTTGTGTTGATAATTCTAAATCCTCATATCCAATTAAATTAAACTCCTTTTTCTTAAAATCTTCTAGGTATTCTTTAGTTTTTCTCATATGAAAAGCTATATATCCTTCTTCTTTTACATCTTCAAGAAGTTCTTCTGAAAATGTATTCTTAGAATTATTTATTTTTTCTAAAGAATTCTCTATTACTTCTTTGAATTCTCTATTATTAGAAAATAATAAATCTACAATTTCATTCATTTCTTTTAATATTTCTCTTCCCTTATCTTTTAATAGAACAGGAACTCCATTTTCATATATAACTGTATTTTCATTTCTACCACTAACAGCTACTATTTCATAATTTTTAAAGAACTCTTTTTGTTCTTTGCAAGTAATGCTATGATTTTCTTTTAATAAAGTATATATCATGAATAGATGAACTAAATAAAGAGTCTCTTTACTTATTCCTTGAAGATTTAATGGATTTAAATCTAAAAGTCTTACTTCTAAATAATCAATACCTTTAGTTAATAAATTTCCAATCATATCACTACTTCCTAAAGACTTTAATCTTATAGGATTATAATATTCCTTTGCACTTTGTATTTCTTTATCATTAACTAAGTTTCTAATATCATTAGCATATTGCTCTATACTATTATATGAAACACAAAAATCTTTTTTATTCTTATATCCATAATAACTATTTCTTAGGGATGTATCTCCTTTTATGTAATATGAATTACAATCTAACTTATCCCCGTTTTCTTTAATTTCATCCATATAACTTTCATGAAAAACTGGACTTGCTCCTGTTAGATATATTAACAACCAGTTATATTTTTGAAAGTTTCTAGTCATTCTAAGATACATATTATCCTTAAAACTTCTAAAATCTTCTTTTGCTTTAAGCTCTTTATAAAGTAATTGCATAAACTCTTCCTTAAAAGAAAAATTATAATGTATGCCACTTATTACTTGTTTTTTCTTTCCATACCTTTTACTAAGATTTTCTCTATATAATTCATCTTCTTTATTTGCAAGTTTAGCTATTGGTATTTCATCTTCATTTGGCAAAATAGGCGGATTACTTTGTGGCCATAGATATTCTCCATTTTTAATAAGTTCTAAAGATACTACTTTATTCAAATTAGATATAAAGCTATAAACATCTTCTATTGTATTACAAACTGGTGTAACCATTTCTAATTGGCTCTCTGAAAAGTCTGTTTTTATATATGGATTTCTATCTTTATCTCCAAAAGCTTTTGGATGAGGTGTCAAAGCTAATTTTCCGTCCTCTGTAACTCTAACATTCTCCTTTTCTAAACCAAAATTAGCTTTTACAAAGTAATCTTCTAATTTTTCATTTTTTATAACATTAACCAAATCTTTATCTAAATTTATCATTTCTCTCCTCCTAGAACTATCCCTGTCTATATACACTAAATTAAATTTACTCTTATATAAATAAACCATCTATTTATGTATTATTTATGAACTGAAAAACTTTTCTCTTTTTTTATAATTATTAAATCTTTAAATAAAAAAGCACATAAAATAATAATCAAACAAAATACTACTCTAAATAAATATTCATTACTAAATTTACCTTAAATATAACTATATAAGAAACTTCTTATATAGTCAAAACTTTTATTGCCTGCTTTTTCTTTAAAATACTTTTAAAACCTCTCTTTTTCTCTTTATTACTTATTATGCAAATAATTTTTATCATTTAATATTCCCTATTTAATATTTTAAAGTAACTCATTTTTATAATAACCTTTTTTTCTCTTCTTATAATTAACTTAATATAAAATAAATAAAAAAATACAGTATAGTTATTTTCAAATAACTATACTGTATTTAACTATATTTTTTCTAATAACATATCTCCATCTTTTATTAAGTTCTTTTTTCTTAAAAATTTAACAATAATTAAAGATATTAGTGCTGGTAAAATAATTTGAGAAATAAGTATTAATGGAATTGCTCCTTTTCCCATAATAGCAACAGTCTGTATTTGGCCAACTAATCCACTAGTTCCCATTCCTGCTCCAATGCTATTAGATGTTATTTTAAATACTGTTGTTGATAATATTCCTATGATAAAACTTGAAACAACAGTAGGTATTAATATGTACGGATTTTTTACAACATTCCCAAATTGTATTTTAGCTGTACCTATTCCTTGCGCTATAAGTCCTTCTACTCCATTTTCTTTAAAAGAAATAACTGCGAAACCTATCATTTGACAAGAACATCCTACAACGGCAGCCCCTGCTGCTAATCCATTTAATCCTAAGCTAGTAGCCAAAGCCGCTGAACTTATAGGTGAAACTAATACAAGTCCCATAATTGTTGATATTATTGCTCCCATATATATGGGTTGCATCTCTGTTGCCCTATTGATTAAATCTCCAATAATCCCTACAAATTGTGATATTGTTGGAGATATTCCAAGACCAACTATTCCTCCAAATATTATACAGACTATTGGAGTTAATAGTATGTCCACTTTAGTTTTCCCTGCAACTAGCTTTCCTAATAAGACTGTTAGAATAGCTGCTATATATGCCCCCGCAGGATCTCCAACTCCTAAAATCATTGCCCCATCAACGGACTTTATTGCTCCAGCCCCTATACTTCCAGTAACCACACATGAAAATATAACTAAGGGAGATGCTTCTAAAAAGTAAGCAACTGCCGCTCCAATAGCTCCCCCCATAAACACTTTTGCAAAACTACCTAAAGTTATAAATAAGTCAAAGTCTATTAATGTACCTAATTGAACTATTATTGTTCCAACTACAAGAGTTGCAAATAATCCAATCCCCATACCATTTAATGATTTCACCAAAGAATTTTTCATTATAGCCCTCATTTCATATATATTTTTTCTTTTATTCTATTTACATATGAAAACTTTGTCAATATTTTAACATTATTTATTAACTATATCCTTTGATGAAAACTTTGTTTTAAAATCTTTAAAACTGTTAAACAATCTATATAGAATTGGATTTCTTTCATTCATTTCACTTTCAAAGCTATTTTTAGCTAAAGTAATTATAGGGCCTAGAAGATTCATTGTATCTTCATATCCTTGTTGAGCTCTTAATCTCTTTGCATCTATATCTAAGTTTAAAGTTCCACTTATCATACTATCATCTAAACTCTTAGGAATAATCTCTATTATTTGAGCATTTGGATAGAGACTTCTGTCAACTTCTCCTTCTTTAGATAGATGTACTACAATAATTAAATCACAACCTTCCCCATAAACAGGCTGTATAGGTGTATTATCCACCATTCCCCCATCTAAGTATTTTTTTCCCTCAACTTCTGAACTATCATATATTAAAGGTAATGAAGCAGATGCCATTATTATTTCTCTTCCTACTTCTTCATCATAATCGTTAATTCTAAAATATTTAACCTTACAATCTGGTAATTCTGTACACGCTGCATAACATATTTTTCCTGATTCCTTAACCTTGTTTATATCTATAAATTTATTTACAACTTCGTAAGCTCCATCCTTAGGGAAATCACCATTTTCTAATTTATCTGACATGTGCTTTTTTACAAAATTAAGACTCTTTACTCCTAAGGCTAAAGCTACTCCCTTTTTTAATAAGTCAATTTTAGTCATAGGAACTAACTTCTCCATGGTAACTTCATCCCATAAAGCTTGAGCATTATCCATGTCTCCTTGGGCAAATAAAGCTGCATTAAACGCTCCTATAGAAGTCCCAGAAATAACTTTTATATATTTATCTAAGTTCATTTCAACTAGGGCTCTCCAAACGCCTAATTCATATGCACCTTTTCCTCCTCCGCCTGATAATACTAATCCAACTTTCATAATATTTCCTCCATTCATTATTAAATGAATCGTTTCATATCCATAAAGATATTCATTATACTATTTTACTATATTATATAAAAAATTGATAATAAAATCATTATATAAAAAAATAGACTATATGAATTCATCATATAGTCTATTTTATATAACCTTTATATTACAAACTTAAGTAGGAATATTAATCCTAAAATCACAGTGGTTAAACTTATTTCTTTTCTCTTTCCTGAAAATAATTTTAATACTATGTATGATATAACACCAAATACTATACCATCTGATATTGAATAAGCAAATGGCATTATGATTATTGTTAAAAATGCTGGTATAGATTCTGTATAATCATGAAAATCTATCTCTTTTATTGGCTCTATCATAAATAATCCAACTAATATTAATGCTGATGCTGTAACTGCTGGAGTTATAACTGTAAATAAAGGCGCAAAGAATAATGCTAAGAAGAACATAAACGCTGTTGAAACAGCTGTTAAACCAGTTCTTCCTCCTTCTGCTACTCCTGAAGCACTCTCTACGAAAGTACTAACTGTACTTGTTCCTAAACAAGCTCCTATTGTTGTTCCTATAGCATCTGCAAATAATGCTTTCTTCATGTTTGGAACCTTTCCATCCTTATCTACCATTTTAGCCTTTGTAGCAACACCTACTAAAGTTCCTATTGTATCAAACATATCCATAAATAATAATGTAAATAATGCTATTACCATATCCATTGAAAATATATTATGGAAATCAAATTTGAAGAAAGTAGGCTCAAGTGATGGTGGCATACTAACAATATTACTTGGTATCGGAGTTATTCCCATAGGTATTCCTATAATAGCTGTAACTACCATACCAATAAATAAAGCTCCTTTAACATTCTTAGCTATTAAAACACTTGTTATTAATAATCCTATTATTGCTAAAAGTCCTGGTCCTGAAACTATGTTTCCTAATGAAACTATTGTTCCGCCTTCTGTATGTACTACTACTCCAGCTCCCTCTAATCCTATTAAAGCAATGAATAATCCTATACCAACTGATATTGCATTCTTTATACCTGTTGGTATTGAATCTACTATGGCTTCACGTACATTAAATATAGTTAAAAGTATAAATATTATTCCTTCTAATAAAACTGCTGTTAAAGCAAATTCAAATGAATATCCCATCTGAATAACTATTGTATAAGCAAAGAAAGCATTTAAGCCCATTCCTGGAGCCTGTGCAAATGGTAACTTAGCATAAAGTCCCATTATTAAAGTTGCTATTATTGCTGATAAGGCAGTTGCCGTAAACACAGCCCCTTGATCCATTCCTGCCGCTGATAATATTGATGGATTTACTATAAGTATATAAGCCATTGTCATAAAAGTAGTTAATCCAGCAATAAATTCCGTTTTTACATCAGTATTATTTTCCCTAAGCTTGAAGAATTTTTCCATAATCTCACTCTTTCTTTCATTTGTTTTTTCTAAAGCACCTTTAATATATTATCAGATTTTTTATATTTATCAATACTTTTACGAATATTTTTGTCGAAAAAGTGATATTAATAAGTTATTTTGTCCTTTTTTCTAATCAAATACGTATATTAAACTCATTTTATTTTTGAATAATACGTATAAAAACATATTATTCAATCATAAAATTATTCAATAAATACTTTTAAGTTTAATATACGAACTTTTTATCATTCTATCTCTTACTTAATTCAACTAATACACATCCTTCAATAGCTTCTATGTTATTTTTCTTACAAAATTTTAAAATCTCTTCACTTTCAGCTCCTGGTTGAATTAAAACCTTATTTATTGATAAATCTTTAACTTCTTTAAGAAACTCTATTCCTTTAATAGGATTTATACATAAATCTATAACTTCAATATCATAGGGAACTTCTGATAAACTTTTATATATGCTATCTCCTCCCCTTGAATTAACTCCAACCACATTATATCCATTTTCTTTAAGTTTATTTAAAATCCTATATGCATACTTTTTTTCATTTCCAACATCACCAATAACACACCAATTTTTAAACTCTAAAAAATTCTTAGCTAACATAAAAATTCCTCCATTCAAATTATTCTTAAATATATTATGGCTCATTATTTTAATAATATAAAGATTGTAATTAAATTAATATAAATTCACATATTGTGTTTTTTATAGATTTTAAAAAAAGAAAAAAGACCTCATATCTATGAATATGCTAAAAATCATATTCATAGATAAGGTCTTAAATTTTATATTATCTCTTATCCTTTTGATATGGCTCTCCAGCAGCCTTAGGTGCTTGAGATGACTTAGAGAATACTATTAATGCTATTAAAGTAACAACATAAGGGAATACCTTAAGTATTACTGGAGGTATAGTTGAAAGTGATGGTACTATTTGCGATACGTTAGCTATAGTTGTTGCGAATCCAAAGAATAAAGTTGCTCCTAATATTCCCCATGGTTTCCATTGACCAAAGATTAAAGCGGCTAATGCTAAGAATCCTAAGCCAGCAACACTTCCTGTAAACTCTCCTCCATAAGTCACAAGAATTACAGCTCCACCAAGAGATGAGAATGCTCCTGATATCATAACTCCTATATATCTCATTTTATAAACATTTATTCCTGCAGCATCTGCGGCTTGAGGATGTTCACCACAAGCTCTAAGTCTTAATCCAAAACTTGTTTTATATAGAAGGAATGTACTTATTACAAGTATTAAAATTACTAACCATGTAGTTGCATAAGTTTTTGTAAAGAATAAATCCCCTATTATAGGTATTGAAGATAAAACCGGAATATCCTGTTGTATAAAACCTTGAATTATTCTGATATTACCACTACCTGTCATATTTCTAGCTAAGAATACTGTTAATGCTCCAGCTATCATATTTATAGCTGTACCACTTATTACCTGGTTAGCATTTAAATTTATGCTTGCGAAGGCATGAAGTAAAGAGAATAGTACTCCAACTAACATTGCAACCCCTAAACCAATCCATAAAGGAAGTGAGCTTCCTGGCATAGCTTCTTGAAGTTTTGAAACTGTAAAGGCTCCAGTAAAAGATCCTACAATCATAAGACCATCAAGTCCTATATTTACTACACCACTTCTCTCAGAAAATAAAGCACCTAATGCGGTTATTAAAAGAGGTATAGTAAAGGCTATAGCATACGGAAATATTTGTTGAATTGTTTCCCACATTACTTGCTCACCATCCTTTCCTTAGTTGTTTCCTGATTGGTATTTTTATTCAATTTATCTTTCTTTCTTTTTTGGAATTTATTAAATACTCTCTCCATTATTACACTTGTAGCTGCAAAGTAGATTATTGTAGCCATTATAGTGTCTGCTATTTCTGGAGGTATGCTTGTCATAGCATTCATAAATCCTTTTCCTGTGTATAAAATACCAAAGAATAAAGCTGAGAATAAAACTCCTATTGGGTTACTTGCACCAAGTAAGGCAACAGCTATTCCATCAAATCCCTGTGTTGGCATAACCCCTATTTGTATGCTTGTAGCATTTCCTGTGTATTGAACAACACCTGCAAGTCCTGCTAAAGCCCCAGCTATCATCATTGATAATACTATGTTTCTATTTACTGAAATACCAGCATATTCTGCAGCATCTCTATTAAATCCAACAGCCTTTAATTCATATCCTAAAACTGTTTTATTTAGTATGAACCAAATAGCAAATACAGAAACAAGAGCGATTAATATACCCATGTTTATAAATGATCCTTGGAAGAAATCTGTAAGAGCTTGTACTCTTAAAGTAGCTGCAGCTGGAAGCTGTGCAGATTCAGTCTCTAAGAATTCTCCCTTAAAGTACATAGGAACCATATAATAAACTATCCAATATGCTATCCAGTTCATCATGATTGTTGAAACAACCTCATGAACATTGAACTTAGCTTTTAAAGCACCTGGAATGAATGCCCAAAGAGCACCTCCAAGTATTCCTGCAAGAATCATTAAAGGAAGTAATATTGGAGCTGGTAATTTTACAGTTAAACCTACTGCTGTAGCAAAAAATCCTCCCATAAGCATTTGTCCTGGAGCACCAATATTAAATAGTCCAGTTTTAAAAGCAAATGCTAATGATAGTCCAGTTAGTATAAGAGGTGTAGCTGTAGCTAAAGTGTTTCCTATTCTTTCTATATTCATAAGACCGCCTTGGAATAAGAAAGAATAACCTTCTATTGGATTATGACCCATAATAGCCATTAAAACAGCCCCAGCAATAAGTCCTAAAACAATAGCCATTAAAGATATAATAAACTGTTTAAACTTCATGCTTTTGTCCTCCTTTTATACCAGCCATCATAAGACCTACTTCATTTTCATTAGTTTCATCTGCATTTACAACACCTATAAGTTCACCATTATTTATTATTGCAATTCTATCTGAAACATTTAATATTTCATCTAATTCAAGAGATATTAAAAGTACTGCTTTTCCACTATCTCTTTGTTCTACAAGTCTCTTATGAATGTATTCTATAGACCCTACATCAAGTCCTCTAGTAGGCTGTGCCGCTATTAAAAGTTCAGGATTCAACTCTATTTCACGTCCTATAATTGCCTTCTGTTGATTTCCTCCTGATAAAGATCTAGCAATAGAATCTGCTCCTTCTCCAGATCTTACATCAAACTCATTTATTATTTTTTCTGCATATTTTTTTATTTCTTTTCTGTTTAATAGTCCTTTGCTTGAGAATGGTTTCTTATTATAAACCTCTAGAACCATATTATCTTCAATTGTATAATCTAGAACTAATCCTCTCTTATGTCTATCTTCTGGAATGTGTGCAATACCTGAGTTAATCCTATTTCTTATAGATTCTCCAGTTATATCCCCATTTTTAAAGTTTATAGTTCCACTTTCACTCTTTCTTAACCCTGTAATAGCTTCGATAAGTTCACTTTGACCGTTACCTTCAACTCCAGCTATCCCTACTATTTCTCCTGCTCTAACGTCAATAGAAAAATCTTTTAATCCTAATACTTTTTTATTATTTTTAACTGAAAGATTTTTTATATCTAATACTACTTCACCAGGATTAGCTGGCTTTTTATCTACCTTAAATGAAACTTCTCTTCCCACCATCATCTTAGCCATTTCAGCTTCACTAGTAGTTTTAACATCTACAGTACCAATATATCTTCCTCTTCTTATAACTGTACATCTATCTGCAGCCGCTTTTATTTCCTTAAGCTTATGAGTTATGATTATTATTGATTTACCTTCATTTATAAGATTCTTCATTATCTTTATAAGTTCATCTATTTCCTGTGGAGTTAAGACTGCTGTAGGCTCATCTAATATAAGAACATCTGCATCTCTATAAAGCATTTTTAATATTTCAACTCTTTGTTGCATACCAACAGATATATCCTCTATCTTTGCATAAGGGTCAACATTTAGTCCGTATTGCTTTGATAGTTCTTCTATTCTCTTAGCTGCCTTATTTAAGTCCATTCCTAATCCAAATAGAATTTTAGGCTCACATCCTAAAACTATATTTTGAGTTACTGTAAAGTTTTCAACTAGTTTAAAATGCTGGTGAACCATACCTATTCCTAAATCATTAGCAACGTTAGGATTTGTAATCTTAACTTCTTTTCCTCTAACTTTTATACTTCCTTTATCAGGTTGATTCATTCCGAAAAGAACTCCCATTAAAGTAGATTTACCTGCTCCATTTTCTCCAAGCAAAGCATGTATCTCTCCTTTTCTTAGTTGCAAAGTTATGTTATCATTTGCTACTATACCAGGAAACTCTTTACGGATATTAAGCATCTCTACTACATATTCCATAAGTTATCCTCCTTAATACTAAAAACTCTATACTTTTAATAATTAATATTACCCTATCTCTCAATTCCCCAATTAATATTTTTTATTATTACTTTTCATATAAATAAAAGGAGAGGGAAGCCCCATCTCCTTAATAAAAACTTCCTTGAATTTTTAAATTACTTTATTAAGTCTCCTTGCTCATTAGAAACCTTTATTTCACCATTCTTTAACTGTTCAAATATTTTATTTACTTCAGTCATTGTTTCTTCACTTAAGTTTGGATTCTTATCTGGTAAACCTACACCATTATTTGATGCATCATATGTTATAGTTTGTCCACCTGGGAACTCACCATTTAATTCTTTCTTTATCATGTCGTATGAAGCGTGGTCAATTCTCTTAACAGCTGAAGTAAGTATTACTGATTTATCTCCTTCATATATACCATCTTCATATTGGTCAACGTCAACACCGATTATCCAAGCTTCATTTCCTGAAGCAACTCTATTCTTAGCTTCTTGTATAGCTCCTACACCAACTCCACCAGCAGAACAGAATATAGCTTTAACTCCGCCATCATACATTTGAGCAGCTATTTGACCACCAGCAGCGGCATCATCAAATGTTCCTTGATATATAACATTTTTTGCTTGAAGTGACATCTTAGTTCCTAATTTTTCATTAGCATAAGCTACCCCTTGTTGGAATCCCCAGTTAAACTTTTGTACTGGTGGGATTTCCATACCACCTATGAATCCTAACTCTCCTTCTTTAAGTTCAAGCGCTGTAGCAACACCTGCCATAAATCCAGCTTGCTCCTCTGCGAAGAATATAGATACTGTATTTTCTCCAACTTCTGGTTTTGCATCTTTTTCGCCTGAATGAGGTGCACCATCTAATAATACGAATTTAGCATCTTGATATTTTGATTGTCCTTTATATATAGCTGTTTCAAATTTAAATCCTGGAGTTACTACGAACTTAAATCCTGCATCATAAAGATTTCCTATTTCTTTTAAGTAATCAGCCTCTGTTGTACCACTTGGTTTTAAGTACTTATTTTCTATTCCTAAATCAGCCTTAGCCTTTTCAATTCCTTCCCAAGTTCCTTGGTTGAATGATTTATCATCTATAGTACCAGCATCTGTAACCATTCCAACCTTCATTTTGTCCCCCTTAGAACCAGCATCACCTGATGCTTGTCCATCATTAGAGCTACCACATCCCGCAAGTAAAGTAGCTGTTGTAAGTACTGCTAACACAGCCGAAAGAAATTTCTTTTTCATTTAATAATCCTCCTTAATACCTATAAAAAATTCTTATTTAAAAGCTTACATATTAACTTGGAAGTTAAGTTAATAATCAAAATGTAATAAGCTAATATTCATAAGCTATTTTAAATTCAATGTTCGAATTTACAAGACTATATTAAACTGTGAAAGCGATGTCCTTCTATGATGTTTTTTTTATTTTAATATTTTGTTTTCACTTTATAATAATTAGACATATTTTCTTATTTTATCCAACTTACATTTTATGTATTTTATCCTTTTTTATCGATTTATGTATTTTTTTACCTTTATATCTTTTTGTTTATTAATATTTTATATACAACTTCTTTTTAATTTATTAATAATTATAAAATTACATAAGAAAGCGCTTTCACATCTTTTCTATTTTTTTATAGTTTCACAGTTAGTTAACTTTAATCTATATACTAATGTATACTTTCAATTACTAATGTTTATTCTTAGTAATTATCACCTTATTTAATTTATTAATTTAACAAAAAACTCTTCTTTAAATAAAAGACTCTGCTTTAAATACTGTTGATTTTTAGCTAAGTCTAAAGAGCTAGCTAAAAATCAACATCCACTTAAAAGAGAACAAAAAAAGATCATAGTAAAAATTACTATGATCTAAATAATAAATTAACATCTATTAATAAAACTCATTATATCTCCAGTTTTTTTAGTTCCTAAGCCTATAAACAAATTTTGCAAATCTGCATGATGATATCCCTCTAATTCTAAAAACTGTCCATTTCCTTTTAATTTGTTTACTTTTTCTACAAATCTTTTAGAATTTTCAATGCTAACTATACAATCTTTAGAACCATGCACACATAATACTGGTATTTTAGGAGAATACTCTGTTACCAAATTTATTGGGTTAACCTCAAAAATCTGTTCTTTATTGTGCAAATATCTTTTTATGTAGTGTTCATATTCTTTGGAATTGCATTGACTAAAATCTAATGTACCTCCTAAGGTTACGAATGAAGATATAATATTATTATCTATATTATATTTTTCTTTCATTTCCTCATTGTAAACTAGATTGGCAGCCAATTCAGCTCCTGAAGAGTATGCCATAACAACTACTCTATTTGGTTTGCTATTTTCTATATAATGTTTAAAGGCTGAAAATATGTTCTCTACTTGAACTGGGTACTTATGCTCTGGAGCTAATTCATAAGAAGGAATTACTACACTAAATCCATATTTATAAAAAAACTTTCCTATAGCAGCGCATCCTTTAGGACTTCCTTCCCAAGGACCATAACTATTTACAAAAAATATAGTTGGCTTTCTTTTATCATATCCTTTATATACTCTGTAATAGTCTTTATTGTTATCTCCATACCTAAATTCCTTATATTCTATATTTCTATCTTTTAAAAAATTATAGTTAAAAAATTTAAAAAATAATTTTCTTCTTAGTTTTTTCTCTTCTTTCTCATTCTCATACATTTATATTCTCCTTAAATTTGAAAATTCCATCTAAACTCTCTCTTACAAATATACCTATAATTATTAACAATTTCAACACTTTATTTAATATTTATTAATATTTAACCAATTATTTTATATTGACTCTAAAAACATATAAGAAAAAAGGTATTTATTTCAAATAAATACCTTAAAAAAACTATTCAGCTATTTTTTCATATACTATGGCTACAAGACCTGGTCCAGTATTCATTCCAAATATTGGTCCTAAATGTCCGAAATTTAAGCTTTCCATATTTTCATAATTTTCTTCTTTTAAAACATTCATATAATTTAAGGCTTCCTCTTCAGCTCCACCTTCTAAAACCCATACATTACACTTATATTTTGATAATACTTCTTCTAAATAAGAAGTCATTTTCTTAAGAGCCTTTTTCTTTCCCCTAACCTTAGAGTGAGTGTATAAAACTCCCTCCTTATTTACAGATGCTATAGGCTTTATTTGAAGTATGCTTCCTAAAGAGCTTTCCATTTTTCCTATTCTTCCACCCTTTTGAAGATATTCTAGGGTATCAATAGTAAAATATCCGTGCATCCTTTCTCTTATCTTAGGTATTTCCTCTACTATTTTATCGAAACTTTTTCCATCCCTTATCATATTTGATATCTTTAAGACAAGTTGCCCCTCTATAACTGTAAGAGCCTTACTATCATAAACAAAAGTCTCTAGTCCTTCAAAATCCTCACATAGAAGTCTTAAAGAATTAAATGTTCCTGATAATCCACTAGATATTGTAACTATTATGGCATGAGTATATCCTTTACTTACTAAATTATTTAATAAATCAGTTACTTCACTTAAATCTGGTAAAGAACTTGTAGGAATCTCCTCATGTAATCTATTATATATTTCTCTGGAACTTATCTCTAAAACATCCTTAAACTCTTTATTTCCATATCTAATTATAAATGGTGTCAAAAATATATTATTTTCTTTTAGCTCAGTTAAAGATAAATCTCCACCGGTATCAGTTATTAAAGCAATTTTCTCCATATATCAAATTTCCCTTCTTATCTATATACTATAAAATTTAACTATATTTTATAAAACAATAGATAGCTTTTAATAGGTACTATGGATAAATTTATTAAGACTTTAATATTATTTATACTTTATTAATAATATACTTTCTTTCAAAGCTAATAATATTTCTATATAACTCATGCCTCTCACCCTTTTTATTTTATTCTTTCATAAATTAATACGAAGCTTAAAGTTTATTTCTTACAAAATTCAATAAAAAAAGAGAAGATTATCTCTTCTCTTTCTATCTTATAAAAGGATTATAAAATCTACTTCCATTATTAAATGTACACCATAATGATAATGCAAATATTAATATAACAACAATAATAGCTATATAATCTCCCTTAGAAAATTTTCTTGTATTGTACCAAGTTCTTTTTTTCTTCTTTCCAAAGGCTCTAAGTTCCATAGCCGTACTTATATTTTCTATTCTATCTAAACTTGAAAAAATAAGTGGCATCAAAATTGAAGACATATTTTTTATTCTTTTACCAAGTTTCTCTTTCTTAGACATATCTATTCCTCTAGCTTGCTGAGCAAATGATATATCATGATATTCTCTTTGAATATCTGGTATATATCTTAAAGCTATTGATACTGAATATGCGATTTTATAACTAACACCTATTTTATTTAAAGATGCAGCAAACTCACTTGGATTAGTTGCAAGTATAAATAAAAGTGCCATAGGTATAACTGATAAATATTTTAATGTTACATTAAACTCATAAAATAATTGTTCCCATGTTAAAGTATATGGGCCAGCTATATGGAATATATCATGTCTTGTTCCATATATATGGACACCTTCATAAGGTGAAAATACAAAAATAGCTAAATCATTTAAAAGTAAAAAGAATAGTATAAAGTAAACTATAAAAGCAACCTCTTTAAACTGTATTTTTGATACTTTAAATATAATTAAACTAAATATAAGCATACCTATTAATATTCTAGTATCATATGTAAGCATAGCGGCTAAAGTCCAAAGTGCAAAACAAATAAGCTTAGTTGCACCTGTAAGTTTATCAATAGGTGAGTCCTTTTTTATGTACGTAAGCATTGCATCCACTAATTTCTTACCTCCCTATCAAAGTCAATAAATTTACAAACAAAATCCTTAGGATTTTCTAATTTAAATTTTAAGGCTAAATCATATAGTGATGTTTCTTTTAAGCTAGCCTTTTCTATGACTTCTTTATCTGTAAGTATTTCTGCTGACGTTGTATCAGCTATTTTTTCTCCATTAGAAATTACAATAGCTTTATCTGTGTACTCAAGCATTAAGTGCATGTCATGAGTTATTAAAATTATTGTAACCCCTTTTTTATTAAGTTTTAGGAGGAACTCCATTATCTCATTATAATGTCTATAGTCTTGTCCTGCTGTTGGTTCATCAAGTATTATAACCTTAGGATCTAAAACTAGTATTGAAGCTATAGTAACTCTTTTTTTCTGTCCAAAACTTAAGGCAGAAATTGGCCAATTTCTATATGGATATAATCCACATATCTTTAAAGTTTCAATTACTCTTTCCTTAACTTCCTCTTCACTTATTCCTCTAACTCTTAACCCTAGTGCAACCTCATCAAAAATCATTGTTTTAGAAATCATTTGATTTGGATTTTGAAGAACAACACCAATTTCTTCTCCTCTTTCTTTAATAGTTTTTCCATCTAAGCTTTTTCCTTCAAAGACTATATCTCCCTTTGATTGTTTAAAGAAACCACATATAAGCTTAGATATAGTTGATTTCCCTGCACCATTTTTACCAACTACACTTATTATTTCTCCTCTATTAACCTTAAAATTAATATCTTTTAATATATCTCTTTTCTTATCATAAGAAAAATGTACATTTCTAAATTCTAATAATGTATCATTTTCCTTGCTCTTATCATTAGCTTTTAAACCTTTGTACCACTCTTTTAATTTTTCTCCGCCATCATCAAGCTTCAATTTATTTATATGTTCAAGATTCATTTCTGAAGTTAATTCATACCCACTATATTTAAGAGCTGTTATGTATAGAGGTTCTCTTATTCCACACTCTTTTAATTTGTTAGAAGCCAAAATTTCATTAGGAGTTGTATCAGCAATAATTTCGCCTTCATTCATAAGTATTATTCTATCTACATCACAACTTAAAACTTCTTCTAATCTATGCTCTATTATTATAACTGTCTTATTTTCTTCTTTTTGTATTTTATCTATAAGTTCTATGGAAGCTTTACCTGCTGCTGGATCTAGACTAGCTAAAGGTTCATCAAAAAGAAGTATGTCCACATCATCAACAATAGTTCCTGCTAAAGTAACTCTCTGTTTTTGTCCGCCTGAAAGACTATATGGAGCTACCTCTAATCTATTTTCTATATCAACTATCTTTGATACATCATTAACTTTTTTCTTCATTTCTTCCTGAGATATGCAGTTATTCTCTAATTTAAATGCTATATCCTCAGCTACTGTTAATCCTATAAACTGACTATCTGGATCTTGAAGAACTGTTCCAACCATCTTAGATATTTCAAAAACACTTAAATCTCTAGTCTCTTTTCCCATTATTTTAAGACTTCCTGAAATCTCAACATCACTTGAAAATGGTATTAATCCATTTATACAGTTAGCTAATGTACTTTTTCCTGATCCTGAAGGACCAGCAATAAGAACTTTTTCTCCTTCATATATAGTTAAATTTATATTATTTAAAGTTGGTTTTGATTGAACTGTATAATGAGCAGTAAAATCTTTAAACTCTATTATTGCTTTTCTTTCCATATCAATCTCCTTTATAAATAGTCCTTTAAAATAAGCTCATATTTTAAAATAGTACCTAATTAAATGGAACTCATAAAAAAGGTTGTCTGAAAATATATTTCCGACAACCCTATGCATTTCTAATATTCTTTTATTAAGCTACCTTTTTGTATTCTTGTTTTAGCATAATTAGATATTAAAATAGTTCCTAAAACTCCAACAGTAACCATATTAGAAATTCCACCTATTGCCCCTTGTAGATAAACCTTATTTGCCGGTTCTGAATAAATTAATATATCTAAAGTTGGTGCCACTAAAAACCAAGCTACTGCATTTGCAGTTATTTGTATTAAATTAAATATAACTATTTGTTTTAACTTAAATACTCCTTGATTAATTTTTATAAATCTAGCTCCTAAACCAATTATTAAACCTACTATACCCGAAGCAAAAACCCAACTTATCCAAGGTGATCCAAAAAATACTATATCCTTTAAAGCATGTCCTATGAATCCTATTAAAAAACCTGCTAAAGGACCATATAATAATGCCATTAATGCTAAAAACGCATATGCAGTTTCTATATTTGTATTAGGAATTCCCGTAGGTAAAGAACCAAATCTACCTAATATCATAAAAACCGCTGAGCCAATCCCAATAGCTACGATTGTTTTAATTGATAGTTTGTTTTTTCTCATTGTTCATCTCCATTTTAGAAAAATCTATCTTTAGATATTAAAAATTTTTGATTAAACTTTATTTAATCATTCTATTATAAACATAATTTCACATAGTTAACTATAAAGATTCTTAAAGTAATTGTCAACAACCTTAATTTCTACTTCTAAATATTAACAGTTTATTAATTGCCTTATTATGTAATAATATGTTAAATTCTATATATATTTTAAAAATTAGGGAGGACTTTATGAAAAAATTATCATTACTATTACTTAGTCTAACTTTGACAACCAGTTTATTTATAGGTTGTGGTTCTAATAATACTGAGAAAAAAGATGCTAATAATTCCACTACATCACAAGAAAACTCAGAATCTCCAAGTGAGACACCAGCCGAGCCTATTGCAAAAGATATTTCTATAGAAGAATCTAAAAAACTTATAAATGATGGAGAAGTTACTTTAATATTAGATGTTAGAAACGAAGATGAATTCACAGAGGGTCATTTAAAAAATTCTATTCAAATACCAGTTGATGAGCTAAAAGAGAGTTTAGGCGATATAGAAAAATTTAAAGACGAATTAGTTTTAGTTTACTGTAAAAGCGGAAATAGAAGTGCTGATGCTATGGATATATTAAAAGAAAATGGTTTTACTAATCTTGTTCACATGAAGGATGGAATATCTAAATGGGATGGAGATGTTGTAAAATAATCTTTCAAATAATAAAGTGAAATACTTTTTGTAGTATTTCACTTTATTATTTTTCATCACTTCTTCTTTTTATAACTTCATTAATATTTCTTTTTAGCTCATAGCTTCTAGCATCTTTTCTTAATTCCTTTAATTCATCGTAATCTAGCTCTTGAAATATCCTATTCATTCTCCAGAAAAAATCTAACTTCTTTTGTTCTAATAAATAATTTATATTATTTATCTTTCTTAACTTTTCTACATTTTTTCTTTCCTCAATTTTTAATTCATTTTCAGTATATTTTTTTATAAATCTCAAAATACTTTCATGATAATCTCTATAAGCTACACTTTTCTCACATATATTTAGTATATTTAAAGTTCGTTTCATAACTTTCTCCTTTTAATCATTGCTTTACATAATTACAAACTCTTCTATATTTAATTATATTACTCATAACTTTAATTGTTACTTTTATTTTTAATAAAAAAGACTACACATGTTTATTCTGTGCAGTCTTTCTTTTATTATTTATTGAACTTTAATTTTATTTTAAATAACTTCTTCATCATATAGCACCATAATAGAATGTGATTTTATTTTAGGAATTTCATAATCCTTAACCCGTTCTATGATTTCTTCATTTACAACCCCATTCTTAGCTATGATATTCCAGAAACCATTATCTGATTTTGGTATCGATGAATTAACATTATAATCATCAATGGTTGTTCCATTATATATAACAACTATATTTTTCCAACTATCTCCATTAGCATTATTTTTAAAGTGAGCTATTATAACACCACTTGTATCATTTCCTTCATAAAAATAAACATCTAGATTTTTTCTTACCTCTTCAGGTTCCTTCATTCTAAAAGCACTATGCCCTTTCCTTAAACTTATTAAGTTTTTGTAATAATCAAAAACCTCAATATATTTTTCTTTATCTTCCCAATTTAAAGCATTTATTTTATCTGAACTCTTATAACTATTATGATCTCCATCCTTTGTTCTTAAAAACTCTGCTCCTGCTTGAATAAAAGGTATTCCCTGAGAAGTAAAAATTATACCAGCTCCAAGCAAATCTTCTTTAACATAAAAATTATCTAATAAATTTTCCGTATATAAATCTCTATAATGTCCTTTTTCTACACTATAGTTTTGACTTTTAACTATTTGATCCCATAATGTGTAGTTATCATGAGCTTCTAAATAATTTACGCTTTCCATAGGCTTATAAGTAATAGAATTTATAGAACCTTTTATTCCTTCTATTACTTGCCATGCTTTATTCTTGTTGTGTTGTTCTCCATTTATGAAACCATTTGACGGATCATTATTACCTCTTAAGGCATTTCTAAACTCATCATTAAATATAGAAAATCCTAATCCCTTTTGACTTCCTCTATATGTACCATTAATTAAAGGTGAATTCCCACCTTTCCAAGGTTCTCCATAAATAAGTATTTTATCATCAACCTCTTTACTTCTTTTTACTATTTCTTTCATAGTATCTAAATCTATGAGTTCCATTAAGTCAAATCTTAAACCATCTATATGATAATTCTTAATCCAGTGAAGTATTGAATCCACAATAAACTTTCTAACCATTGGTTTTTCAGAAGCCATCTCATTTCCGCATCCTGATCCATTGGTATATTTTCCCCAATTATCACTTCTAAAATAATAACCTGGCACAATATTATCCATATTTTTAGTTTCGTACATATGATTATATACCATATCTAATACAACTCTTATTCCATTATCATGAAGCTTTTTAACCATCTCTCTAAATTCTCTTATTCTCACTGAAGGAGTATATGGATCTGTTGAATAACTTCCTTCTATTGCATTAAAATTCTTAGGATCGTATCCCCAATTTCTATTATTTTCATCATCAATTATTTCTTCATTAACAGAAGCAAAATCAAAAACTGGAAGCATATGAACATGAGTTATGCCTAACTCTTTTAAATGATCTAAACCAGTTTTAACTCTCACTCCACTTTCTCTATTAGTATATGAGGTTCCTTCTTGCACAACTCCCAAAAATTTCCCTCTAAACTTTTCAGAAACTCCAGAATTTTTATTTATGGTAAAATCTCTAACATGCATTTCATATAATATGGAATCTTCTTTATTAATTAATTTAGGCTTATTATACTTATTCCATCCCTCTGGTACACATTCCTTATTAGTTAAATCAATTAAAACTCCTTTTTCTCCATTTACACCTACAGCTACTGCGTATGGATCCACAGCATAAGTCTTTTTACTTATATGCTCACCACTAATACTTAGATCATTAAAGTATAACTTATATAAATAATACTTTCCTTCATTTTCTTTCCTAGGGATTTCTATTAAGTGAGTACCATTTTCCTTTTCTCTATTCATTTCATATCTTCTTAAGGGCTCATGATTTAAATCTTTATAACTTTCATATATTAGCACCTCAACTCTTTTAGCTGTTGGAGCCCATAACCTTAAATTTAAATTCTCCTCACTAAACCTTATTCCCAAATCATTTCCTCCATAATAAAAATCATCTAAATAATCTCTTATGGTTACTTTACAACTTGAAAACATACTTGAAGCTCTTATTTCTAAAAGATCTGAAGGTTGTATATCACTAGGTAGATTAGTTATTAAAAGTTCCTTTTCATTTTCTCTCACTATGGTTGATATTCCCTTAGCTTTTATTCCATTTATATATAAACCATATTTTATTCCTATTAAAGGTTTGTGAGAAAGATATGCTTTTATTGTATTTCTATGATCCATTAAAGCTAACTTTATTTTAGGTGTTGTTTCTTCTATAGCATCTTTTAGAGAAGTTAATATACTATTATTTTCATATATGCAAAATAAATTACTTTCTTCTTTGTTTAAGTCAAAAGTATATGTTTGTTCATCCCAGTCATTAACCCAACCATATCCCCATGTTCTTTTTCTTATTATAAACTTTTCTTTATCTACAAAAGTACCTACACCTAAATCCGTTTTTATATTTAAATTAAGTTCTAAACCTGAACTATTTTCTCCAAATGTCCAAAGGTTCCAACTAAAGTTTCCTCCATAATATAAACCATCATCTTTTATAAACTGGACAAAAGTTCCTCTTTCTCCACACTCTACAACCTCTATTTCCTTATATGCAGTCATATCACTTGAAGTATCATAAGCTTTTATTAAAACTTTAGTACCACTTTTAATATCTCCATTAACCTTTAAATATCCATTCTCTAATTTTATCCCTTCTGGATTATTTTCTAATGACAATATTGCATCTTCAATGGTTATATTTCCATAAAACGAATTTTTAACTGCTATTAATTCAATTGGATATTCCTTTGATACAAAATCTCTAGAGCTTTTTATTTCCAATGATTCTTTAAAAGGACACCAATAAAAAGAAAAATCCTTTTGTTTATCATTCCAATTATTTATATTTATTTCTTTACCATCTAAAGTTATTATTATATATCCATATTTGTATTCGCCTTTTTTTAAGCCATGAGGAAAAGTTATATCCCTCATCATTTTTACTCTTCCATCATTAGTATCTAAACCCCAATTTAATTTAAAATCATCATTTTTCTCCCAGCAATTAAAATCTCCCACTAAATAAGCCTCAATAGCTCCTTTGCAACTTAAGGCTACTCTTAATGTATTAGTTAAAGGACTAATCTCTATGTAATATTCATTATCATTATAATAAATAAGTTTTTTCTTTACAGAATCAAACATTTTTTAATGCTCCTCTATATAATTTTTATGTATTAAAAGCTACTATTTATCCTAAAACAAAATAATATTATGTCCATAGATTATAGTAGCTTTTTATAGAATTTATTTTAATTTTAAAACTAAAGTTCCTAATGGTGGTACTTTAACCTTTATTGAATAATCAAAATCCTTAAATGTCTCTTCCTTAGCTTTTATGATAACATTTCCCATAATATTGCCTGCACCACCAAATTCTAAAGCATCTGAATTTAAAACTTCCATATATTCTCCTAATTCAGGTACTCCTACTTTAAAATCATAATAAACCTCTGGAGTAAAGTTGCATATAAATATTAATTTTTCATTTTTATTTTTTCCATTTCTTATGAATGAAAGTACACTTTGTTCTGAATTATCAGCATCAATCCACTTAAAGCCCTTTTCTTCATAATCAAGTTCCCATAAAGACTTATTTTCTAAATAAAAATGATTTAAATTTTTAAAGTATTCTTGAGTTTTTCTGTGTATATCAAATTCTTCAATAACATTCCATTGAAGCCCTTCCCATTCTCTCCATTCAACAAACTGTCCAAATTCACATCCCATAAACATTAATTTCTTACCTGGATGTCCAATCATAAAAGAAGAATACAACCTTAACCCTGCATACTTTTTCCAATTATCTCCCCACATTTTATTTATAAGAGACTTTTTTCCATGAACAACTTCATCATGAGATATTGGTAATATAAACTTTTCTGAATAATTGTACACCATAGAAAAATTCATCTTATTGTGATGATATTTTCTATATATAGGATCAAGTTCTATATAACTTAAAGTATCATTCATCCATCCCATATTCCACTTGTAGTTAAAACCTAATCCACCATCCTCAATAGGTTTAGTTATTCCTTCCCATGAAGTTGATTCCTCAGCTATTGTAATAGCTCCTTTTCCTTCTGATTTTATTATTGTATTTAATTCCTTTAAGAATGATATAGCTTCAAGATTTCCATTTCCACCATAAATATTTTCTTCCCATTCGCCATATTCTCTTCCATAATCTAAATAAAGCATATTTGAAACTGCATCTACTCTTAAACCATCTATATGGAATTCATTTATCCAGTACATAGCATTTGAAAATAAAAATGATTTAACCTCAGGTCTTCCTAAATCAAAGTTACAAGTTCCCCATCCTTCATTATTTGCCTTCCACCAAGCTTGATATTCATAAGTTGGCGAACCATCAAACATAAACAATCCATGTTCATCCTTACAAAAGTGACTAGGTACCCAATCTAGTAGAACCCCTATATTATTTTTATGTAGTGTATTTATAAGTATTTTTAAACCATTTAAATCACCATACCTACTTGTTACTGAATAATACCCAACACCTTGATAGCCCCATGAAGCATCTAAAGGATGTTCATTTATTGGCATAAACTCAACATGAGTATATCCCATTTCCTTTATATAACCTGGCAAGACTTCACTTATTTCTTCATAGGTCATAAATTCTTCATCTTTTGTTTTCCAAGAACCTAAATGAAGTTCATATATATTCATAGGTTTATTATCTAGATTTTCTTTTTCTCTTTTATTAAGCCATCTCTTATCTCCCCATCTGAAATTCTTTATTTTAGTTAATACGGAAGCTGTATCTGGTCTTAATTCTGATTTAAAAGCATATGGATCTGCTTTATAAACTGTATTGTTTTCACACTCATTAACCACTGCAAATTTATATTTAATTCCTTCTTCTAATTTAGGTATAAATAAACTCCATATGCCCCTATCATTTACCTTTTTCATGGAATACTCTTCTTTAATTTCCCAATTAGAAAAATCACCTACAATATATATCCTACTTGCTCTAGGAGCCCATGTAGTAAATCTTACACCTTTTCTTCTATTTTCTGTGACAAAATGTGCTCCCATAAAGTTATAGGCAGAATGTTCTTTCCCATTTAAGAACAAATCTAAATCCATTAAAATATCCTTATTCTTGTCATTTCTACTTTTTTTATCTTCTTTCTCTTTTTTCTCGGTAACGTTACCATTATTCTTTACCTCAAGTTTTTTACAATTTTTCTTTTTCTCTTTAACCACCATAGTAATCCCCTCATCCTAAAAGATATTGTAATTTCTTATAAATATAATATTTTATCTCTATTGTACCATTTTATACATTAAATTACAATTAATCATATTATTCCTTAAAATTCTATTCTCTCCTTAAAACTAATTCTCTATCTTTAATATCAAACTTTCCATCCTTACTAAATGCAACCTTACTTTGTAATATGCCTATAATATCAACTAATACTATTCCTAAAATATTTTGACGTATTAATAGATTATATTTATCTTCTTCTATTTCTTTAATTTCATAATAATTGTTAATATCTGACACTTCTGCATTTACTTGTGTTTTTATATTCCCTTTATCATCATATATAAGATTTAAATATGACTTTTCTTTGTGAGAAATGTCTAAAAGATATTTTTCTTGTTCACTAAAAAAAATTTCTATTTTATAATTAGGTAAGTACTTTATACTAGCTTTATTTCTATTACTTATTTCCCACTGATTAGTTAGTTCTCTTAGTTCTCCATTATAATAATCGTATAATAGTAAAATAGCTATTCCACCTGATCCCGGAAACCTCCCTTTAACCAATATGCTATCTCTTCCATCTCCTAAAAAATCTCCTAAAAACAATTGCATGAAATATCCACCATAAGGTATTTTTTTTACTATACTTCCCACATTCCCCTCTAAATAAACATTTAATTCCAATTCATCTGCAAATTGATCTCTTTCTACTGGATATCTTCCCTTAAGTATAACTCTATCCTTTGAAAATCTGCTTTTTATATTACCCGTTTTCTCATCCAAAATAGCCATAAAAAAACCTCCGATTAAAAATTACCCATATAATATATTCATACTCTTAAGCATCTGTTAATTCTAAAAATTAATATGAATAAATTTATAAAATTACTTACTCCATATAAATTTACAAAATTTTAACTCAATATACACTTTATATACACTTTTGAATAATATTTTCCTATTAATCTTATATTGACATTTACATACTTATAGGAGGAAATATGGATTTTAATAGAATTATAAATTTATCCACAGACATCGGAACCTTAATGCTTAAAAATGGAGCTGAAACCTATAGAGTTGAGGAAACCATGAGTAGAATTTGCTTAGCTTATGGAATAAATAAGGTTGATGTATTTGTAATACCTACAAATATAATAATAACTATAAAAATTAATGATGATGCTATTTCAAGAACTAAAAGAGTTACAAGTAGGACTATTAACTTGGATAAAATCTCAAAACTTAATAACCTTTCAAGAGATATAGCTTTTAATAATGTATCTATTGAGGATGCCGAAATCGCTTTAAATAAAATAGATTCTGAAAAGGAATATTCTCTTAAAGTAAAAATACTAGGCTTTTTACTTACAGCCTCTTCATTTACTTTACTCTTTGGAGGAAATATGAAGGATGCCATAGCTTCAGGCTTTATTGGAATAGTACTATGTATTCTTTCATACTTTTTAAATATTTTAAGGACAAATAATTTTTTCATAAATATATTGTCAGGTGCTTTAGCCTCATTATTGGCTTTTTTCTCCATAAAATTAAACCTAGCTAATAACTTAAACGAAATAATAATAGGTTCATTAATGCCTTTAGTACCTGGTCTTGCCATAACTAATTCCCTTCGTGACATAATAGCTGGTGATTTAGTTGCTGGAAGTGCTAAGTTTATTGAAGCATTCTTAATTGCTGTTGGTATAGCCATTGGAAGTTCAGGGATTTTATCTATATTAATAAACCAGTATGGAAGTATATCTCTATGAATTTACTCTTAGACTCATTTTATGCATTCCTTAGTGCATCAGGCTTTGGCATAATATTTAATATAAAATTTACATGACTCTGTTTTAAACTAGTGTTGATTTTTATATGGAACTGTAAGACCATCTTAATGAGCAATTAGAGTTTTGAAACAATCTAAAAAGTTCTAAATTATAAATATAATTTAATTAGACATTTTTCATTGAAAATCATGTTGTTTTTACATTTTTTAATTCAAAGTCTTTATAACAATATATTCTTCACGGTATAATAGAAATGAAATAATCTAATAATTTTTCAAAAAAATATTTCATATTAATCTTATATGCTAATTGGAGGTACCTATGGATTTTAACAGAATTATCAATTTTTCAACTGAACTTGGTACTTTAATGCTTGAAAATGGCGCTGAAACATATAGGGTTGAAGAAACCATGAACAGAATCTGTTTAGCTTATGGAATAGAAAAAGTTGATGTTTTTGTAATTCCTACAAACATAGTAATAACAATAAAAGTTGATGAAAGTGCCATTTCAAGAACTAGTAGAGTAACAAGTAGAACTATTAATTTAGATAAAATATCTAAATTAAATAATCTTTCAAGAGAAGTAGCATTTAACAAAATTTCTATTGAAGATGCTGAAAATAAACTAAGTAATATAGCTAGTGAAAAAGAATATTCTCTTAAAATAAAGATATTAGGATATTTAATTACAGCTTCAACATTTACTTTACTTTTTGGAGGGAATTTAAAAGATTCTTTATTCTCTGGCTTTATAGGAATAGTACTTTGTCTTCTTTCATATTTTTTAAATATTTTAAAGACAAACAATTTTTTTATAAATATAATATCTGGAGCTTTAGCATCATTACTAGCCTTTCTTGCGGTAAAATTCAATATTGCTCCTGATCTAAATGAAATAATAATAGGGTCTTTAATGCCATTAGTCCCTGGACTTGCTATAACTAACTCACTTCGTGATATAATAGATGGAGAGTTAGTTGCTGGAAGTGCAAAATTTATTGAAGCATTTTTAATAGCTGTTGGAATTGCTATTGGAAGCGCCAGTATTTTATCTATATTAATAAATCAACATGGGGGTATGGCTCTATGAACCTAATAATCAACTCAATTTATGCTTTTTTCAGTGCTTTAGGTTTTGGGATAATCTTTAATATAAAAGGTAAGAATTTATTTTTTTCTTCTCTATGTGGTTGTTTAGGATGGTTTGTTTATCTTTTTTCTTCAAAATTTATAAGCACAAATGAAAATTTCAATTATTTTTTAGCAGCTATTTTTATATCTCTATTCTCTGAGATTGCAGCTAGGGTATTAAAAGTTCCTGTATTAGTATTCTTAGTATGTGGAATAATTCCTTTAGTTCCTGGAGGAGGTATGTTTTATACAATGCTAGAAACTTTAAAAGGAAATCTAGATAAAGCTTTATCCCTTGGATGCAATACATTAATGTTAGCTGGTTCTTTAGCTACTGGAATTGTTTTAATTTCATCATTTACTAAGCTATTCTTTTCTATAAAAAGACTTATTAAAAATAAAGTTAATCAAAATAA
The DNA here is from genome assembly GCF_057782475.1 of Clostridium sp. LIBA-8841. Taxonomy (NCBI): domain Bacteria; kingdom Bacillati; phylum Bacillota; class Clostridia; order Eubacteriales; family Clostridiaceae; genus Clostridium; species Clostridium sp. LIBA-8841. Next base: position 2,622,154 of record NZ_CM173488.1, read on the forward strand.
TAACTATTTAAATAAAAACATTTAACTTACTTAAAATACTCTTATACTTTTAATAAATAATCTATACAAAAAGACTAAATCTAAGATTTAATATCAACTTAGATTTAGTCTTTTTCACTATCTTAAATAATCATTTTCTTCAGAATCCCATGAAACAAAATAATAAACATCCATTAAGTTATCAAATTCACCCCTAACAAAATCTATTATTTGACTTCTTGAATTACTACTGTGCTTTTTATCGTAGTCTTTCCTTATAGTTAAACAATATTTTTCTCCATTATCTGTGTATCTTATTATATCTTCTACATACTCTGATTCGTTTTCATAACCTCTATAATCATTATCCTTAATTAAGTATAACTTATAACCCTTATCTTCTAAAGCCATAAGTATATTTTCAAATTTTTCTTTAAGCTCATAATTTTTTCTTATCTTATTCACAAGATTTCTTTGTTCTATAGTACTGTATTTATCTAAATATAATGCTGTGTTCCAAGAATCACCACTTATCCCTAGTTGAATTTGAGGAATATAATTAAATACCATATCATCTTCTATTCTATTTCCCTCAATATCATGGAAAAGATTTAGCACTTTTATAAGTTTTCTAATATCAGCTCTATTTTTTCCATAGGATAAATATATTCTATCAACATACTCATCATTAACTCTCTTTGATGGCCAAGTTATACTTGTTATATATTGCTTTTCCCAATGAGAACTTAATCCTCTAGAATTCATAAATTCTAAAAGTCCAGAATTATGCAATTCTCTTAACTTATCAGCTGTAACTCTTCTTCCTTCTAATATAAATTTATCTCTATTTCTTGATTTGTCTATATCAAAAGCTCTAAAATCACTTTCTAAAAAAAAGTTTCCCATATTTATACCCTCCTTAATAAAACATCTTAAAGTTTATTTTATTAAATATTTAATCTCATTATACACCTCTTAAAAATCACTTTAAAATATTTTCATTTGATAAATATTAACCTAAAACCTTAGAATTTTTATATCTATTTAAAAACTTATTGTTTATTGTATATAAAAAGAATTATTTTCCTTATTTTTTTAAAAAACTTCAATATATAATATAATCCTTTTTATTTAATATTAATTTTTAAATAACTTTTTATTACTGCCATATAATTTATAAAATAATAAAGAAAGTTTATATACAGTATGATATAAAAAGAGTCAAAGATAATAAAAATCATCTTAGACTCTCTTTTCTTAACTTATATAAAACTCTCTTTAAATTACTTTTTCTCTACTCTCTCTTTTGAATTAGCTATTAATGAACATAAGTTAACAAAAACTTCTGGTAAGGACATAAATTTAGGATATGCTAAATATCTTGGTTGCCAAACTGGTGAAAACTTTGACTTATATCTTCTAAGCCCATCAAAGCTATAGAATATATTTCCACCATTATAAACTAATCTTGCTATCTTTTCTTGTAAATGTGAATGAGCATTAAATCCAACATTAGCTAATGGTGCTTCTCCTAAGCTAAAATATTTATATCCTTTTTCTTTAAAAGCTAGAAATAAATTAAGCATTAAATAATCCATAGAAGCATTAGGAGCATCTTTATCTATTCTCATTAAGTCTATTGCTACAGTCTTTCCTCCATCATTAGCATCCATTATTGTTACAAAGCCCCTAATTTTATTTTCTTCCTCATTCTTTAAAATAGCTATAGGTGATCTTTGTATATAATCTTCACTAAACCATCCTAATGAAAATCCTTTTTCCTTTCTGCTTCCTAGCCATTTATCAGATATTTCTTTTAATTGACTTATTACTTCCTTATTGAAAGGTGGTTCTATAATCTGAAAACTATAACCTTCTCTTTCAACTCTTCTTAAGGTGTTTCTAAAAGCACTTTTTTTGGAACCAACTAAGTTAAATTCCTCTAAATTTACTACTGCCTCTTCTCCTATTTTAAAGAAATAGTATCCCGCATCATGATAAGTAGAAAAGTTTTTTTCTTCTATTTCATAGAAAACAACATCATATCCATATAGATCTGTAAACTCTTGAAATTCTTCTATACTACTATATAGATTTTCTCTAGTGGCTATAGGATCTCCTAAAACTATTATTTTATCTTTGTATTTACTATACATTATTAATGATTTACCTTCATTAGCCCAAAAGACTTTCTTATCTTTTAAATAAACTAAATGAGAAAATATAGTTCCATAATCTATTTCACTATAAAACTTTGATATCTTATCTAAATCTGCATCCATATATCTCTCATCCTTTTCTATTTTAGGCATAGTCAAATACCATATTATAACGAATATTATGAATGCTATATAGGTATATAAAGCTATTCTTAAATAGCCTCTAGTATTTTGGAAAAAATCTACATAATACCTATAGTTTCTGCTAAAATGTATATTAAACTTATGTATAAAGCTTGCAAATATAATTATTACAAATAAAAAAATAATTAATATTGTGCTTAATTTAGTTAATTTCATTGGAATACTTTCTCTATAAAAGCTTTTCTTTGATAATATTAACAGAATTATAACTCCTAAAATAAATATTCCTTCTGTGTAATCTAAATCTTTTATAAATGCAAAGGCTCCCCCAATTATAAGTAATGTTAGTGTAACATAATAAGCTCTTTTAACTTTGAAGAAAACTTCCCTTGAAGTCATTATTAACATCAATCCAATTAAAACTGAAGCTCTATGTGAAAATCTTAAAAAGGATAAACTATATATAGTATCCAAAAATTTTATTTTATAAAATATTGTAGGATAAATTCCTGAAACTATTAAAAGAACACCACTTAAAAATACTAGAGCAGATACTATTATATTTGATATATCACTTAGTATTTTATAATTCTTTAATAATTTTTTTATATTTTCATAATTCTTTTTATCTCTTAAAAACCTAATAGCATTTTTCACACTATTATAACTCTTTTTTAGTGAATCCCACATATTATCTCCTTTCTTTGAAGAATGCATTAATTTGTTATCAAATTATTCATATTTAACTTGTATATAGTATATAAAATTTTACTTTATAAAGCAAATCACTCTCTATACTTATAAAAATAAAAGTAGGGTCTAAAATTAATATTCCCTACTTTTTAAATATATTTACTTATTTTCTATTGATAAAGTTTAAAATATCTATCCATAACCTTTTCTAGTTCAACAACACTTATATACTTAGCTTCCCTTAAGATTTCTTTACCATCTATATAAAGTATAATTGCTGGAAACATAAAAATACTTAACTGTGCTACTATATCTATACTTTTATCTGCTTCAACCTCAACCATTTTTGCATTTTCATATTTTTTTATTAGTTCCTCAATCTTAGGTTTCAAAACTCCACATGCACAACAAGTGTTAGTACTTAAATAAACTAATCTTATTCCTCTTTCTCCACAAAAATCTTTAAACTCATTCTCATTATCAATAATCCTCATAATCTCATCTTCTTTCTAATTATGTATAAAGGGATGAATTTCTATAAAATTCATCCCTTTATACATAATTATATCAGTAATAAAATAATATTCAATTTAAACATTTATTGCCCATTGATATATCCTATCATTTAATTTCGGCAAATAAGGCTCATGTCCATAATCAGGATACAAAACTAGTTCTTTTTCACAAAGTATATTGTTATATGCTGCAAACTGAGTTGATGGAGGACATATATCATCCATTAGGCCTATTGCCATATTTACCTTTCCTTTTATTCTATGGGCCATATTTTTTATATCAATATATCCTAAAGTATTAAAGACATATTCTTCATTTTCATGATTTGGATCTATGAATTTAAAATATCTTTTTAACTCATCATAAGCTTCCCCGCCTAAATCCATAAACCACACTCTTTTATAATCGCATAAAAATGGATAATATGCATATACTCCTTTAATTCTATTTTCTAAAGCAGCACAGGCTAAAGACAATGCTCCTCCCTGTGATCCTCCTGTAGTAATAACTCTATCTTCATCTACACATTCCATATTCATTATAATTCTAGCAAGAACTACAGTATCTAAGAATATATTTTTAAATAATAATTTTTCTCTTCCTTCAACTAATCCTCTTACTATGTGTCCTTTTACTGTAATTCCTTTAACCCCTCCAACATCTTCTGATAAACCAGCTTGTCCTCTACAATCCATAGATATTACGCACATTCCACTAGCTACATAATGAAGTTTATTGCTCCAATCAGTACTTCTTCCTTGGTAACCATGGAATTCTAGTAATGCTGGCATTTTTCCTTTAACCCCTTTAGGTTTCATAAATTTAGCATATATCTTCGCTCCATCTATACTATTAAAGTATAAATCATAACATTCAGCTATAGGACTTTGAAAATCAGCCTTTTTCATTTCAACCTTAACATCTAAGTTATCCAATTCTTTTAACTGCTTATCCCAAAATTCATCAAAATCTTTAGGTAAAGGACTAACTCCTTTATACTCATAAAGCTTTTCTAAAGACATATCTAACATTGGCATAATAATATTCCCCCTACTCCCATAAACCTATAATATAAAAATAATTATTTTCCCCTATAAATAATTATTTTAGAGCTAAACTTTTAATCAGCATCTTATTTAAACGTTTAACCAACATCTAAATTTTACCATTAAATTGTATTTTTTTCAAATATTGAATTATAAATTCTATTTTCTATATTAATAATAAAGATTTTTCATCTTAAAATCACCTAAAAAAACGTTAGTTAGGAATAGAGTTTCCTAACTAACATAAAATAACAAACTAATTTAAATCTATCTATTCTTCTCTTTTCTTAGAAAATTTTAAGAAACATCCTCCAAGAGTTGATATAACTCCTAAAAGAATTACTCCTTCTCTGCCAAGTTCTACTCCTGTTTGTGGCAAAGAATCATTTTTGTCCTCATCCTCAATATTATCGTCATTTCCACCATTGTTTTCATCATCATTTAAATCATCATCACCTTCATCATCTAAATCATCCTCTGGTATATTTATTTTAAATGAAAGCTTAATTTGATTTTTATTTCCAGCCTCATCTTCGGCTTCTACACTTAAAACATATTCTCCAGATTTCTCTATAGACTTTCCGTCCCATTCTTCTCCATTTAATTCTATATAAAGTTTAGCGCCTTCCTCTGTTGTAACTATTGGAGTTACAGGTTTATCATAAGTCTTTCCATCTTCAACACCTTCTATTTTTATTTCTGGAGGTGTTATGTCCTTATTTTCATCATAAGTTGAAGAATATATCGTATTAGAAATTAATCTATATTTATGCTGAGGATGGGCTTTATTCATTAAGTTATCAGCAAATAAAGTTACATTTTTCCCATTTATCTCTTCCGTAAAAGCCATTACCTTTCCCTTTGCTTTTTCATTGTTAGGCCACCATCCAGCAACAAAGAAATCCTCTTCATCGCTTATTTTCCCAAGCACTTTAGCATTCTCTGAAACACTTGAAATCCAAGCTCCGTTAGCTGTATATATTAGTTCTTCCTCATCATATCCAGATGTTATTACACTATCTAAGTTATAAATTCCTTTTACTAACCCTTCATGATATCCATATTGATCTGTTGTTTCATAATCAAATTTTGGTATTATATTACTACTTTTAACAGCATCTAAGGACCACATTCCTATTCCTAAATAATCCTTATCTTCATTTAGATAATCTAAAGTAGCATTTCCATAATCATCTACTATTATAGTTGCATCATCAACAGGAACTAATTCAAATCCAAGTTCCTTTAAAATCCATGTACTTTGAGCTGAACCAATATTCGCAACCTTAGGTTTCTCTAAAGTCTCACTCTTAATTTCCTCATTAGCTTTTTCCACTTCTAAATAATATTCATTACATAATTCTTTAAGATCATTAACTTCGACTAAAAAATCTCCCTTAGAAAAATCATCTCCTGAATTTAAAATGACTTCTACTTCTTCTCCATTTTCAAGAAGTTTATTTACAGCCTTTATAGTATCTGTACTTGTATTTTCTAAAACAACCTCATCTCCATCTTCAAAAATAGTTATAGGTTTTTTCACATCTTTTACAGTATCATATTTGTTTTTAAATACATCAGCTTGTCTAACTTCATATTCATCAAATCCTCTAAGAGCTGGGAAATTAACAACAATTTCTGCATACATTTCATCAAAATCTGAAACATCATATCCATCATATAAAAGCATATTAGCTAATCCTCTCTTAGCTTGATGCATGTCCACAATATAGCTTCCCTTTGGATATTTTGTTTCATTTATCTCTACATCCTCAGTTGTAATGCCAACTTTAACCCCATTTCTTAAAAGATGTTCAACCATATTATAAACTTCTAATACGTTTTTTTGTAATTCATCATCTACTGGTAAAACATAATATTCAGGGAAGAAGTTTTCATTATCTCCTCTTGGTCTTCCAACTGATTCGCCTGCCTGATTCACAAGATATTTATCCACTGTCTCCTTTGCATCTATTCCCTTAATACCACGATCAAGATATTCTAACTGATTTAAAAATAATTCATCTTTATTGTTTTGGATATAATTCATTGAACCAAAAAGTCCATAAACTAAAGCATTAACACTCTCTTCATTTAGCTCTGGTATTTCGATTGTATGTCCTAAAGAACCATGATGCATTGCAAAAACCGGTGTATATGATGGACCGCCATCATCCCATCCTGTCTCATAGTCTTCATAGGGAATTAGATAACTATCATATTTACTATTAGCAATTCCACTTTTACCAAATATATTGGCTTGTTCTAGCATTTTATCTACTAATAAATCATACTCATAATTTGGATCATGAGGTGGAGTACAAGGTTCTATTAAAAATCCTGATACAAAGCCATGTAATTCTAAAAAGCTTATAGGATTCCACTTAGCAATTTCTTCTACAACTATTCTAGTTTCTTTTTGTGTTTGATACCCATTATCTCTATTTAAATCAAATCCATTTGCATTCTGTCTTTTATTATAGTATCTTCCATCTGGGTTCTCTGTTAAATTCAAAAGAATTATAACATCCTCTAAAAGATCATCAATATTTAATGTTTCTTCCTTAGTTCCACCTTGAAGATTTTTATCATCAATTGCCACATTATAAGTTATATTTTCCTCTGTGGTTAGTTTTTTTAGAGTTTCTATCTGAGCATCAACTCCTGGAGTTTCATCTGGATGAATATTATTTATAAACATTGGAACTTTATAATCCCCTAAACTTCCATCCTTCATCATACTTTGAAGTTTCTCAGGATTATCATTCATAAGTGGTACAATTTCATTTAAATACTTATCAACAGAAACTTTATCCTTTGCCATAATAACAAAATGCATATCTCTTCCTTCTACAGATTGTCCCAAAACTTCATATTCTAAATATATATCTTTTCTAGCATTTTTAAATATTTCATCTACTGCTGGCTTTAATTCATCATATTTTTTATAACTATCATACACATTTAACTTCATTGATGTTTTTTTACTCTCACCTGAAACTGAATCATTGATTTCAAGCTCATAATCCCCTATTAACTTTGGAAATTCTCTTCTATATCTTGAAGCATCTTCTGTTCCATATAACAGCTTAAACTTTAAAGTAGCCTTAAGCTTATTTCCTTCAACTACTGGTTCCTCAAGAAATTCTATATAATTTTCACCTGTATAAGTTCCATCTTCTATATTCCAAGTTTTCCACTCCTCAAACTCTTTGCCCCCAAGAGTCCAGACTAAATTCTCAACTTGAATGTTATTTTTAAACTCAACCTCTACCTCAATCTCTCTTTCATCAGTCATAGATATTAAGTTATTACTTAAGATTATTCCCTCAGCAATATTTTTATTTTCCTCTTCCTCTACTAGAAGTTCTTTTTCCTCATTTTCATTTAAAGTTTCATTAGAATCATAATCCCCATTATTACTTCTAATCTCTTCTGAAATGACTACATTTTCTCCTTCCAAAACTTCCTCTGCTGAAACACTAATAATAAAATTATTTAGTAAAAGACTAAAAGATATTGCCCCTGCTAAAATAGTCTTCAACTTATTATTTTTCATTTCTTTGCCCCCTTTATTTATTTGTATATTTATTGCTTATTGCTTTTACAAAATTTATTATATTGTATATTTATTCACTTTTCAAGAAAATATTGCATAAATATAATATAAACTTTTTATATCATTTAAAACATAACATTGTATTGATTACTTTTAGTAGAACATTAAAAATTTCATATTGCTAAACAACGAATAATTATTCACCAAATACTGTATATTTATATATGATGAACATTATATATAAATATACAGTAAAATGTGCTTTTAAAATAAATCATCTTCTTTAAAAAATTCCAAATTCAGTAAAAATATTTTTAATTTTATTAAAAAATTTACTCTTAATATAAATAATGTACATCTATTAAAATACATATTAAATTATAATTCTTATTGATGATTTTCTTTCTCATCAATATATAAAATTAAGGAGATTAGTACATGGATAAAAAGAAAAAAATAATCAGCTCAATTATTGGAATTATAATTGTTCTTATTGGTGGATATTTTGGAATAGATTTAACACAAAACTCTAAGTCACCTAATGATGAAAAGCTTATGATTTCATACATGGATGTTGGACAAGGGGATGCAGCTTATATAAATGTAAATGGAAATGATATTTTAATAGATGCTGGTCCAAGAAGCAATTCTAAAGAACTTCTTGAACAATTAAAAGCTAAGAATATTGATGACTTTGAACTAGTTATTGCAACCCATCCACACGAAGATCATATAGGGGGAATGGTTGACGTATTTAAAGAATACAAAGTTAAGAGCTTTTATTCTCCTAAGGTTACACATACAACTAAAACGTACGAAAATCTTGTTAAAGCAGTAAAAGATGAAGGATTAAAAATAAATGAACTAAAAGGTGGCATGGTTATAGACTTAGGAGATGGAGCTAATTTTGAAGTATTTACTCCTCAAAACTCAAATTATGAAGAACTTAATGACTATTCACCTATAATGAAATTAAACTTTGATAAAACATCTTATTTATTTACTGGTGATGCAGAAAAAATTGCTGAAAATGAAGCTCTAACTAAATATAAAGATTCTCTTGATTCTGATGTCATTAAATTTGGTCATCATGGTTCAAGTAGTTCATCAAGCTCTGCCTTCATTGAAGCTGTTTCTCCAAAGTATGGAATAATCAGCTGTGCTAAAGATAATAAATATGGACATCCTCACAGAGAAACTTTAGATATAATCAAAAAGTATAATATAAAAACTTTTAGAACTGATATAGATGGCGAAATAATATTGACTTCAGACGGAAAAAATATAGTATTTAACAAATAAAAAAAGACACTAGTTTTTAACTAGTGTCTTTTAATTCCTTATAATTTAAGCTTCTTCATGAGTAGTCATATCACCTGATTTTAAAGCTCTTCTTTCAGCTATTAAATTCTTAACTAAAACATCAATAGTCCAATTAATAGATGTTTCTGTAACCATTGCAACTAATGGTCTTTGTATTCCTACCTTTTTTAAGTTTTCTAAAAATATATGCACTTTTCCTGGAGCTGTAGCATTAAATATTATGGCTCTTTCCTTAACGCCTTCCCCTTCTTTGCTTTCCATTTTATCTTCTAATATATTCTTTATAGTTTCTTCTCCATTTTTAGAGCTTAAAACTATTTGATCTTTTATTCCCATTATTCTAGCAAAGTTTTGTATCTTTTTTAATTCTTTATTTCCAAAGTTATATAGAATTACACAACTTCTACCTTCTTGTTCACTTCTATCTGAAATATCTATTCTTTCAAATGACATAATTAATTCTCCTTTAATAACAAATTATAATTATTATTTAATATCAATTATATCATATTTAAATTAATAATTATATAATCTAAAATTATGTTTTAAATTAATACTAATTTTTAGCTAATCAAATATATTAAATTTTAAATTATCATTTAAATCTTATTGAAACTATTTAAACACTCCTCTATATTATTACTCAAAAATAAAAGAGACATACATGCAAAATCATCAGCACCAGCACATAAAACTTCCTTGAAATTCTCTTCATTTATTCCTCCTAAAGCCACTACAGTACAATTTACTTTTTCTCTAATTTCTTTTATGAACTTACTTCCTCTAGGAATTGCTCCAGGTTTACATTTAGTTTCAAAAATAGGAGACACGAGTATATAGCTTGCTCCTAATCTATCAGCCTCCATAGCCTCATTAATAGAATGAATAGATACTCCAACATCTAAGGATTTAATATTTTCTAAATTTCTCTTAAAATCATTAAAACTTAAATGAATGAACTTTTCTTTCAAGATATTTACTGCCTCAATATTAGAGTTTATTATTATCTTTGTCTCTTCAGAAACTAACTCTCTTATCTTCTTATATATCTTTATTAATTCATCTGTTTTTAAATCTTTCTCTCTTAAAATTATATTTTTAACACCATATTTACTTGACTTTTCTATAGTATTAAAATATTTTTCCTCACTTACTAAATTTCTATTTGTTATTAAAAACATATAAAATCACCATTTTACTTAAATATTACAAGTTTAATCTAGAATCTATGCCAATCCTTAAATATAGGTTGATATCCTTGACTCTTTATTAACTCTTTAACCTCACTTACAGAACTCTCATCATTTATATCAAATTGACTTGTTCCCTTTTCTTTCAAAGAATGTCCTCCAACAGCAGTAGAAACTCCAGCACTCATTTTACTTACTCCTAAAGGAATTAAATTCTTTCTAAAATTCTTCTCTTCTCTAGTCGAAATATTTATTCCCCCTTGGGGATCAAACAGCTTATAAGCTAAGAGTATTTGAACTAGTTCCCTATCATTAACTTCATTTAACTTTTTAAGCCCCCCTTCACAGGGTCTTATTCTTGGCAATGAATAACTTATGTCTATATAAGGATACTTATCTCTTAAATATCTTCCATGCATCGCTGTAAAGAAGGCATCAACTCTAAAATCAGCTAATCCTAATAATGCACCTATACTAATACTTCTCATTCCAGCCTTAGCTCCTCTCTCTGGAGCCTCTAACCTAAATTTATAGTTTTTCTTTGGTCCTGCTACATGAACCTTATCATATGTCTTTTCATCGTATGTCTCTTGATATACAGTAAGCCCTTCTGCGCCAGCTTCTACTGCTCTTTTATATCCTTCTTCTGTCATTGGATATATTTCAAGAGTTATAGACGGAAATTTCTCCTTTAAAGTTCTAATACTATCTTCTATATAATTTACTGGAGTATGATATTCACTTTCCCCAGTTAATATTAAAATGTGTTTAAAACCATCCTTTGAAATAGCTTCTCCCTCTTTTTCTATCTCTTCTTGGTTCAACTTCTTTCTACATATTTTATTTTCTACATTATACCCACAATATGAACATTTATTTATACAATAATTTGAGATATACATTGGTGTATATAGTAATATAGTTCTTCCAAAATATTTTAAAGAAAGTTCTCTTCCTTCTTGAGCCATTTCTTCTAAAACTTCTTCTCCTATTGGAGATATTAAATTAAGTAAATCCTCTGGGCTCTTATTTCTTTCATAAATACTTCTTAATACGTCCTCCCTTTTTACGGAATCAAAGTATCCATAAAAATCAAACTCTCTATATTTTTCTACTACATCATAAAAACTCAATTCAATCATCTCCTAATCTAAGAATCCAGTAAGTGGAGATGAAGCATTTCCAAATTTTGATTCTCTTCCCATTTTAGATTCATAGGCTAATCTGCCACCCTCTACTGCCATTTTAAAAGCTCTTGCCATATTTATAGGATTTTTAGAAGATGCTATGGCAGTATTAACTAAACATGCCGCCGCTCCCATTTCCATAGCCTCCATGGCTTGGGATGGTTTTCCTATTCCGGCATCAACTATAATAGGAATATCTAGTTCATCTATCATTATTTGAATTAGTTCCTTAGTTTTCAAACCTCTATTGCTTCCTATTGGGGCTCCCAGTGGCATTACAGCTGCTGCTCCTGCCTCTATTAACCTTCTACCTGCATAAAGATCTGGACACATATAAGGAAGTACAATAAAGCCTTCATCAGCCAATACTTTAGTTGCCTTTATAGTTTCTTCATTATCAGGAAGTAAATATTTAGAGTCTGATATAACTTCTATTTTTATCCAATTTCCACACCCCATAGCTCTTGCTATTCTAGCTATTCTAATAGCCTCCTCTGCATTAGTAGCTCCAGAAGTATTAGGTAATAATATTACATCCTTTGGTATGTTTTGAAGAATATCCTCTTCCTTATTATCTAGATCCACTCTTCTTAATGCTAAAGTTATAACTTGAGATCCACTTCCCTCTAATACATCTTTTATTATCTCATTTGAAGGATATTTACCACTTCCAACAAAAAGTCTATTTTTTATTTCTACTCCACCTATTATTAACTTGTCCATAAAAATTCCCCTTTTCTACTCTTTTTTGTAAATTTTTCAAAATCATATATGAAATTGTTAGTTAATAAAACTTATAATTATCACTAAATATATTTATAAACTCTTTTTAATTGGTTCTGTTTTAGACTAATGTTGATTTCTAGAAATCAAACTTCACTTAAAATATAACCTTTTAGTTTAGTCTTTCTTAACAAATTCTATTTTATTAACAGCTATATCTATAACTAAATTAGCCATATGATTTGCACATATAGAAACTCTAGGAGCCATTAGTCCACATCCCTCTTTAGCTTCATTTACTAAATCTCCACAAATATAAAATTTATCTGTTATCTTCTTTGTTTTTATTAAGTTTGAATCATAAAAACCTGCCATTCCTGAAGATGAAATTAAGTATTTTTCTTTCATATTACTTAAAACATAGTTTGCTAATAAAGCTTTATAATCTGGATTATCAAAGGCCTCTATTATTATGTCAGCTTCTTTTAAAATCTCCATATTATCCTCAGAAAGTTTAATATTTAAATCTTCTATTTTTATAAAAGGATTTATTCTCATTAAATTTCTTTTTAATGCAGACACCTTAAACTCTCCAATATCGTCAATATAATATTGCTGTCTATTTAGATTAGAAGGTTCTACTATATCAAAATCTACTAATCTTATATTTCCAACACCTAGTCTTGCTAGAGAAATAGCAATGTTAGATCCAAGCCCCCCACATCCAGCTATTAAAACCTTAAGTTTTTTAAGTTTTTCATGAATACCTGGTGTATGTCTTGAGACCATTAATTCTTCTAATTCCTCTTTCTTAGGCTTAATTCCTTTTTTAATAAAAACAACTCTATCTCCATCTTTTAACTCTTTATCTTCTCCAAGTGGAAATCCATTTAAAACTATAACATCAGCATCATTTAATTCTTTATCCCTTAAAGAATAGACTGTACAATTTTCTTCAACCTCTTTCCACTTTTCATTAATCTTTATCTTCATAAAGGCTCCTTATATCTTTTTCTCTTTTTTCTCTCTTTTACTTTCAACCAACTTTTATTTTCTTAAACTTCTTAAATTCTTATTAATCAACCTCCACCAACAAATGCAATAATCTCAATTATATCTTCATGATTTAATAAAATCTCATCATAACTACAAGAGTTAATTATCTCTTTGTTAAGTTCCACAACCACTCTATTTCTATTTACATTTAAACTTTCTAATAAATCAGAAACTGTATTAAGGTTTTCTTTATTTAATTTCTTTCCATTAACAATCATATCTTCACCTCTTTCCCTTTAAATACCGCTTTATACCAACAAAAAAAGGTTTAGCAATATTGCTAAACCTTTTAAAATATATTTTCTAATTAATCATAATAATATTTTCTAATATGAAAAATCACAACTTAAAATATACTTCCCTACGTTGGTATTAACCAAATCAGGTTATTAGAGTTAGGATATTAAATCCCTCTCAGCCTTTTACAGCACCCCTAGCAATATCTTAAAATTTATTTGTTTTATTCATCATAACTCAAAAAACATTTTTTATCAATTAGTTTTTTCCACGCTTTCCATTTTTTTATTTTTCATATTTATTAATTGCTTATTTAACATAAGTGTTAAAATTAATCCAACTAAAGCTATCATAGCACATGTTAAGAATAATTTAGTATATCCTGTATTCATTACTTGTTGGAATGTAGTTTCTATAGCATTTTTAGCCCCATCTAAGCTTTGCATATATGATTTTTGAATCATATCTATATTTACATGAGGATTATTAGCAAACTTGTCACCTAATGATGCAAATTGTGATTGCACCATATCCTTTATAATGCTGAATATATTAGTAACACTTGCATTTCCCATTGAATTTGCAACGTGTGAAGATCCTCCACCATTTGCCATAATATTTGACATTCCATCTACATGAGGCATAACTTTTTGTAATGCATCTGGTACTCTTCTTCCAGCATCTGATATAAAGTTAATAAGTATGTTTGGTGATACTGCAATACCTATAGATTTAACTAATGATACTGCTGATTGTCCAACTGTAGCTTCATTATCAGGTACTAAGCTAAGCATTAAGTAGTTTATTGGTGTTCCCATAGAAAATCCTAAACCAAATCCCATAATAGCTAATCCTATTATTAAGTTAACCATACTTGGATGTTTAGTTGTTATATACCCTTGATAAAGGTTTCCTATTATAACTAAACTCATACCTATTATTAATACCTTTTTAACACCTATTTTATCAATAAATTTACCACCTAAAGGTGCTGCTATACCTACAAATACTGCAAATATTGTAACTATATATCCACCACTACCCATAGGTGTTCTTAATATATTTTCACTAAATTGAGGAATGAATACTGTTGCCATTAATCCACATCCTACAACGAAACTTAATATTAAAGTTATCGCTATTTCCTTATTAGTAAAGTAGGATAAGTTTATTACTGGATCTTCTGCTTTCTTTTCTACCCAAACTAATACAGGAATTGATATTACAAATATTAAAAGATATGGCCAAACATCTAATGATTTTATTGAGTCCATAAAATCGTAGAATTTTAAGTTTGTAGCTCCATACATTAAAGATAAAATTAATACAGTTAATACTCCTGAACCTAATATATCTAACTTCTTAACTCCTTGTGCAGAAGTATTCTCTTCTAATTTAGTTGCTAAAAGTAATATTATTATACTTATTGGAACATTTACTAAGAATAAAAATCCCCAGTTTTTATCACCAAAAATAGAAAGTATTCCTGAACCTAAAGTTGGTCCAATTACTGTTGCGATTCCATATACTCCACCAATCATTCCTAAAGCTGAACCTCTTTTTTCAACTGGGAATGATGTTCCTATATAAGCTGTAGCTATTGGCATTATTCCACCACCACCTATAGCTTCTATTACTCTTGCACATAATAAGAATCCATAACTATTTACATAATCTGATACTCCACATAATAAAGAACCTAGTCCAAATAAAGTTATTGAGACCATGTACACTTTTTTTCTTCCGAACTTATCAGAAAGTTTTCCCATGATAGGCATTGATACTGCATATGCTAAGGTATATATTGTTATAACCCAAACACTGGCATCCTGTGAAACCTTTAATCCATCAGCTATTATATCTCTTGCTGGTGATACAATTCCTGAATCAATAGCCCCCATGAATATTCCTAGTAAGAAGACAGCCATAGTGATTCCAACTGATTTCTTTTTCATAATCGTCACCCTTTCTTAAACTATAAACTTGTCCTTACTATGCCTTTTATTAATATTATTTTTTAAATATTATTAATAAAAAACACAGTGAACTACGTTCATATTACTCCTTAAAGTTTATAAAATCAAAGAGTAAATTTCCCCAAATTCTTCTAAAATCCCAAACAAACAGTTATATTCCTTAACTTTATTAATAATTAATTAATATTTTGTTCATATATAATTTTAAAATAAAGCTACCTTAATTATTCATCAAGGTAGCTTTCTATTATTTCATTTGTTCAATATTTTCTTTTAATTTTCTTATTTCTTCATCTTTTTCTCTTAACTTACTTTCATAGTAATTATCCTTATTATCTAAACTATTATTCAACATATTGATTAATGAAGCCATTTCATCTGCACTTCCTACAATTCTATTAAAAAGCAATAGATTTGATTTTAATATTTCAGGTATTTCATTATGAGAATATCTAAGCCTATGGTCAATTTCCCCATATCCCTCTTCAAAAATAGTTCTTACTTGAATCTCTGCAATAACCTTTTGATTTGTTGGATAACACTCCACAAGATAATGAACAGACCTATACCCTGATTGTCTTGATATAACTTCAATACCTAAATTATCAAATATAGTTCTGTCATCTCCATCTCTTATATTAGCTGTTATTTCAATTACATTCCATGTCTTTATTATAAAATCATGTATTGCCTTCCATTGATCTTTAAATATATGTAATACCCTTATACCTATCAAATCAGTTATTTCATTTTTATAATTTTCAACATTAAAATAAAAATGTTCACCATATTTTTCTTTTCTATCTTCTGTTTTTCTTATTATTTTTTCAATTAATCTTTCCGGATTTTTTATTCTTGATTTTACAGAATGAACATTTTCATTTGAACGTAATATATTCGCTATGAAATCTGCTTGATTCTCATAAGACTCTTCATATTTCACAAAGTCATAAAATATTTTTTGTAAATCTTCAAAATTAATATCATTCTTTTCTATGTATTCTTCTACATGAGGATATTTTTGGAGAAAACTTTCTTTATTTAAACTTCTCATAATTACCTCCCCTTATTTTAATTTAGTACTATATATTAAATCTCAATAATCCTTACTTTTTTATTAATTTCTTTAAATCTTCTAACCCCAAGGCTATTTCTTCCTTAGAAAAATTATATTGTTTAAGCTCTTCATCACTCTTTTTATCTAATAAGCTATACATCTTCTCTCCTATTTCATAAACTTCCATAGAAGGATTTTTCTCAGCCTCTCTAAAAAGCATATCTTCTGCTTCATCAATTTTTCCCTTAGATATTAATCCTCTTAAAGTTATCCAAAATATATCATCTTTTGAATAAGTATCAGCCAAAAGAAAATCATTTTCTCCATCTTTATTTAATAAAAATCCCATTTTAACACCTACTTTTCTATTTAAATATCTCTAAATATTCTTCATACCCTTTTTCTTTTAGTTCTTCCTTTGGAATAAATTTTAGTGAGGCTGAATTTATACAATATCTTAATCCACCTAACTCTTCTGGTCCATCACAAAATACATGTCCTAGATGAGAATCGCCTAATCTACTTCTAACTTCTGTTCTAATCATTCCATAGCTTTTATCTATCTTTTCCTTTATTATACTTCTATCTATTGGTTTTGAAAAAGCAGGCCATCCACATGAAGAAAAGAACTTGTCCTTAGAAGTGAATAAGGGTTCTCCAGTTGCTACATCAACATATATTCCTTCTCTATCAAAATCCCAATATTCATTTGTAAAAGGTCTTTCGGTTCCATTTTCTTGAGTAACATAGTACTCCTCATCTTTTAAAAGCTTCTTTAGTTCTTCTTTTTCTTTCTTTGCATATTTCAAAATAATCACTCCATTTAAAAATTTAATTTCATTACTTAAATTTTTTCAAGATAATTTTTTATAACTTTAATTATTAGTTCTAAGGCTCTAATACTTTCTAATACATTTCCTTTTATACACAGAGAATGTCCTGCATCTTCTATTTCTAAAACATTAAACTTTTCTTCTTTTATTTTCTCCAAATTATCTGAAGATATTAAAGCATCCTTAGTACCTGTTATTATTAAACTTTCTTTGTTTATGTTATCCTTAAAAGTTTCATTTATAGGAGTTAAATAAATATTTTTAACCTCTATATTATAAACCTTTTTAATTTCCTCACCTATTTTATTTTGTAATACTGTACCTAAACTTTTTCCTATAATAACTATATTTTTATATTTTCCTGTTCTAAATTCCAAAGCACTAAAAACAACATCTAAGCTTTCCAAGAATAATTCTCTAATGTCCTCTTCATCATGTCTATTGAAAGTTTCCCTACTAACTTGAAATCCATATTCTATTCCTAAACAATCATAATTTAAGTCTAGAACTAATTGTTTTGAATAATCCAGTATTGCTTTATCCAAGGTATATCCTAATCCAGGTAATAAGATAACCAAAGTTTCACTTTCATTGCAAATTAATTTATTATTGGTTCTACATTTCCACATAGATTGTTTCTCTATATTAAAACTCTTCACTTTTCGCACCTTCTTTTTAAATTCTATTATATAATTATATACGAAATTTTTTCAAGAAAGAAAAATGATGTTTTATTAAGTAAAACCTTAATAAAACATCACTCTCTTCTATTAAATGTCCTTTATTGAATTTTCCATTTCTGTTAACATTACATCTGTTGATTGTAATCCTGGCCCACCTAAGTACCAAGCCTTCGTATCTAAATAAACTATTTTCCCATTTTTATATGCATCTGTTCTTTGTACTAATTCATTTTCAATTATACCCTTAGCAGGTTCTTGCTTGCTACTTGCTACTATGCCCTTATCTATTACAAATAAATATCCAGGATTAATATTTGCTATATATTCATTAGAAACTGTTTGTCCATGATTTTCAGTTGTTATATTTTCATCTGCTTCCTTAAAGCCAAATTCTTTGTGAATAGTACTAAATCTTGAATCTTTACCAAAAGCACTTATTTCGCCATCATAAACCATTGTAATTAAAGCTTTTTCATCCATATTAGAAGTTTTTGCATTTATATTTTCTATTCTAGTATTTATATCTTTTATTTTATTATCCACAAAATCTTCCATACCGAAAACTATACCTAATGTCTTTGCATTATTTTCTAATGACTCAAAATGATTATTACCATTTCCCCCTAAAAATAATGTAGGTGCTATTTTAGATAGCTCATCATAATGTTTTTCTTGTCTTCCTTCTATTATTATAAGATCTGGTTTTAATTCATTTATAGTTTCCATATTAAACTCTTTTAAAGAACCTAAATCTTTATAATTATCACCCTTATACTCATCTAAGTATTCTGGTAAACTACCTTTAGGTAATCCTACAACTGTGCTTTCCTTATCCATTTCGTCAATTATATCTAATGATGAATAATCTAAAACAACTACTTTTTCTGGGTTTTTAGGTACTTCAATTTCCCCTTTTCTATCTGATACCTTCACCATTTCCTTTGCAGCCAATGCCGTGTTTTTGTCCTTCTCTCCTCCAAAAAGAGCAAAGCCTCCTGCCACTAAGGCTATACTTATCCCTACTATAGCTAAAACCTTTTTATTCATATATATATCCTCCTAAATTTTATTTTATTAAAAATAAACACATAATTTATTTCCATTGAAATTTTTAATTTCAAAATCTATTTCATATATATCCTCTAAGAATTCTTTGCTAATTATCTTAGATGTATCATCATTTCTAGCAATTTTACCATCTTTTAATACCACTATATTATCTGAATAGAATGATGCAAAATTTATATCATGCATAACTATTACTACTGTTTTGTTCAAATCATTTACTAATCCTCTTAAAACCTTCATCATCTTAACTGAATGTTTCATATCTAAGTTATTTAATGGCTCATCTAGCAAAATATACTCAGTATTTTGGGCTATTACCATTGCTATATATGCTCTTTGTCTTTGTCCACCTGAAAGCTCGTCTAAATATCTGTTTTCTATATCTTTAAGTTGCATATACTCTATTGCATTATCAATATGTTTCTCGTCTTCTTTAGTAAGCCTTCCTTCATTGTGAGGGAATCTTCCAAAACTAACTAACTCTCTAATGGTAAGCCTAACATTTATGTTATTAGATTGTCTTAGTATTGCTATTTTCTTTGCTAGTTCTTTATCATTCCACTTTTCTAAAGGAACCCCATCAATGATGACTTCACCCTTATCTTTACTCATGATTCTAGAAATCATAGATAAAACAGTACTTTTACCTGCTCCATTTGGTCCTATAAAAGATGTTATTTTTCCTTTATTTATATTAAAGGACACATCATCAACAACAAATTTATTACCATATTTTTTACTTAAATTTTTTATCTCTATCATTACTTACTCTCCTTTAACAATAAATATAAGAAATATGCTCCACCTATAAAGTTTATAATTATACTAACTGTACTTGTGTAGTTTAATATTCTTTCTACTATAAACTGTCCACCTACCAAAGCTATTACCCCCATTAGAGAAGCTCCAGCTATGAGTACACTGTGTTTATAAGTACTAAAGAACTCATAGGATAAATTAACTATTAATATCCCTAAAAATGTTATTGGACCTACTAAAGCAGTAGATACTGATACTAATATAGCCACAACTACTAAAATCTTTTTAGATAATTTATCATAATTTATTCCTAAGTTTATAGCATTTTCTCTTCCTAAAAGTAAAACATCTAATTTCTTTATATCGTCATACATAAAAGCAAATATTAATAATACAATAACTATAGTTATAAATAATATATCTGTATTCACATTGTTAAAACTTGCATATAAGCTAGTTTGTAAAGCTTCAAACTCATTTGGATCTATTAATACTTGCATAAACGTTGATAATGTCTTAAATAAGGTTCCAAGTACTGTTCCCACTAATAACAAGAAATAAATATTATTACTCTTTTTAAACATAAATTTATAAAGAATCAAACTTGAAATTATCATGCATAAAACTGATACTCCAAAATTAACTTTATGATTTAACATTACAACGCTACTTGTACCAAATATAAATACAGATAAAGTTTGTACAAATCCATACAAGGAATCTAAGCCTAATACGCTTGGAGTTAAAATTCTATTGTTAGTAACTGTTTGAAATATCATAGAGGAATATGCTATTGCCCCTCCTGTTATAATTATTGCTATAACCTTTGGTACTCTTTTGGAAATATTGTAATCCCAATTATTCTTATTTAATCCTTGAAATAAAAACAATAGTACAACTGATAAGGCTATAACTCCTAATAATATTAGTTTTTTTCTATCACTTTTTGAAATTGTCCTATTCATTTTTGTTCCTCCTAAAAATAAGATAAAGGAATACTATACTTCCAACAGTTCCTACAGTTACACTTATAGGAATCTCATAAGGATAAATCATTAGTCTTCCAACTATATCACATACAAGAACAAATATTGCTCCAAATAAAGCTGTATGCCATATATTTTTGCTTAAATTATCTCCCATCTTTAGAGAAACTATATTAGGGACTATTAGTCCTACAAAAGGAATATTTCCAACAGTTATTACAACTAAAGCTGATACCATAGCTACTATTGAAATACCTATATTAGCTACCTTATTAAAATCTAAACCTAAGTTTTTTGATATATCTTCTCCCATACCTATAATGGTAAATTTATTAGCATATAGTAATGCAATTATCATTAAAGGCACTGTTAAATACATAAGTTCATAATTACCTTTTAACACCCCTGAAAAACTTCCTTGCATGAAAGAACTCATATTTTGTACCATATCAAACTTATAAGCTAAGAAGTCTGTTATAGCACCTATTACATTTCCAAGCATAATACCTAGTAAAGGTATAAAAACTGCATTCTTATACTTTATCTTTTTTAGAATTTTCATAAAAATAAAGGTTCCTATCATTGCAAACATAAAAGCCCATATCATCTTCTGCATAAGAGTTACAGATCCTAATAGTAAAGTAGCAAATAAAATTCCTAACTTCGCTGAGTCTATTGTAGCTGCCGTTGTAGGAGATACAAACTTATTATTACTTATTTGTTGCATTATAACTCCCGATACACTTAATCCTACACCAGCAAATATTATGCTTAAAAGTCTTGGTAATCTACTTATTAAAAGCACTTCTATCTTGTCTGTATTTCCAGCCAATATATCTTTAAACCCAATATCATAAACTCCTATGAAAATTGATACAAATGATAATATGATTAAAGCTAATATTAAGTATCTCTTTTTCATAAATTAAACTCCTTAAATAATTAAATTTCCTATGTTAAAATTAACCTTTAATTCCTTACACTTTATCATTCTAATGATAATAATTATCATAGTCAATACATAATCAATCTCGTTAACTATTTATTATCATTAGTAATCATTTATACACAAAACAGGAATTTTTTGTATTTTATTTTTATTTAAAAGGAAATCTTAGTAAATAGCAGAATATATACTATAATCTCTATTTTTAGGAAGGAGTTTCTCATGAATATTGACGACTTAAAAGAAGTTCAAGTAAAAAATAATAAGATGATTTCTGAAATTCATTTTAAAGAACAATGTAGTTGGCTTAGAAATTCAAAAAAGAAGAAAAACTTAGAAGAAGATTTTTCAAAAGAAATCTATGATGAGTTTCAAGAGAAAAAAATTTATCTAGAATTAGTTGAAAAAGAAATTAAAGATATTTTTTCAAGCAAAGAATTTACAGCTAAAGAGAAAAAGCATATATATGAATTAACTAATGAGGCTTTTTGGAAGTGGAAAATTAATATAAATAAAAAATAATAAAGCATCATTAGTATTTTTCTAATGATGCTTTATTTTTATTTACTTTGTTCTGTATTTGTTTCTTCTGTATTATTTTGAGCTTTATTATTATCTGCTCCTGACTTTGAAGTATTTTTTATAACTTTAAATTCATAATCTTCACTTTTATAATAATCTATTATTTGTGGTAATATTTCTACAGTCTTTTCTTTTCCGGCTGCATCATGCATAAGAATAACTACATGATTTTTTCCTTTTGATGTTTTCTTAACATAGTTAAGCATTTCTTCTGTAGAATATGGTTTTCCTTCTGCATCACCATCTAATGCATTCCAGTCAACATTTACTATTCCATTTTCTTGTAATGTATTATCAAATTTTTGAAGAGAAGGATCTTTATAATATTTTCTTGTACCATACCCTCCTGGCATTCTTAGTACTCTACAATCAAATTCTTCTCCTAAAATACTTTTCATTATATCATTAGTCTTATTAAACTCATTCATAAAAGTTTCTATATTTAACTTATTATTTGGATATAGCTTTTTGAAGTCATGACTATAACTGTGATTTGCAATAGCATTTCCACCCTTTAATTCTTCTTTTAAATACTCTTGTCTTTTAGAGTCTTTTTCTATACTACTACCTAAAACGAAGAATGTTGCATGTACATCCTTTTCTTTTAATATATTTAATATCTTTTCTGTTGAATTTGATGGACCATCATCAAAGGTTAAAAATACATATTTACCATCACCTTTATATGTACCATCAGCCATTTCTTGAACATCTTTAGCATCAACTGCATACTTGTCCGCTTCATATGTAATATTCATACCTGGCATTACATCATCTGGATTAGGTTTTGCCTCCTGAACCTTATCAGCTTGTTCTTGACTAGTTGAGCTTTTGCTTTTAGCTGAACTATTTCCTATCATTGTAACAACTTTTGTACCAGCCCATAATAAAATTATAATTCCTAAAACTCCTAAAAAGATTTTTAAAAAATCATTTCTCTTGGAATTTCTTCTTTTTTTTGAAAATATTCCTTTGCTCATCATTTCCTCCTATGTTAACTTCATTTAAATATCTTTAGAATAAATCCACTTGTCCACTTATATAATTATCTTTTAAAACTTAATTTTTATCATTTCAAAACAGTTACATTTTTTTAAATAAATATTAATATTTTAAAATCAAACTCAATCCCTATTATATATCACTATTGAATATATTTTCCAATATAAAAAATGAGAATAAACTTAAAATATCAATGTTTATCCTCTCTTTTTATTAGTTAGCTTAAATTATTTTTAAAATACATAACTCCATATACTATTGTTGAAGTTAGTAAAAGTATTAATTGAATCAAAGAAATACCACTTATTAAACGGCTATTGATCTTTCCATAAATAAAAGTTCTTCTCACTACTTCTATCATTAAAAATATAGTTAAAATCTTAAGGTATATTTGTTTATTTTCTAAATATTTGCAATAACATATGTATAGAAGATATATAAGACATATAACAACTATTAAACTTATAAGAAAATCTCCATTTAGCATCCTCTCACTCCTTACCAAAACTATATTTTAATTGAGTTTTACAATCCTATAATTTTATTTTACAATAAAAAGTGCTTAATAAATATAAAGGATGGTTAATAATGAAAAAATTTCACAAAATTTTTATTTCCCTATTCATAATTGTACTTATATTAATCATGTTCTACTTTATGAATAAAGATATAATAAACATAAATACCTTGAGGAACTTAATTTTAGATTCTGGCTATTTTGCTCCATTAATATATATAATAGCCTTCTCCCTAGTACCATTAACCTTTTTCCCAGACTCTCTATTAGCTATCTTAGGGGGAACTCTCTTTGGGTTAAGTAGAGGTTTTTTATATACAAGCATAGGAGCTTTAATAGGTGGAAGTATTTCTTTTTTTATCTCTAGGATATTAGGACAATCTTTTGTAGAAAAGCTAGAAAATGATAAATTAAAAAATATTCAAAACCTTCTAAAAGATAATGGGTTTCTAATGATTTTACTTTTAAGACTAATACCTTTATTTCCATTTGATTTAATAAGTTACGGTGCTGGTCTTACTAAAATATCATATAAAGATTTTGTTTTAGGAACTTTAATAGGAACAATTCCTGGGATACTTGTCTTCGTAAATTTAGGAGCTCAATGGATTAGCTTTAATAAAGAAAGCATCTATTTATCAGTAAGCTTACTAATTTTATTTATAATAGTATCTTTATTCCTAAAGAAAATTTATATCAATAAACATCTATCTAAAGAAAATTAATATTTAAACTTTCTTTTGTATAAAATAGAAATAGCTATATCAAAGTTTAATCTTTACTTTGATATAGCTATTTTTTACTTTAATTTTTGGCTCCGTTTTAAACTAATGTTCATTTTCATCTAGGTCTGAGTAGCTAGTTAAAAATCAACATTAACTTAAAACAATGCCTAATTTTTATAACTACTCATATTTAGTGTAGGTATATTATTTTTTCTTGCCCATCTATTAAACATATTAAAAACATGCTTTTCGTCTAATTTATCTCTTAGTTCCTTTTCCTCCTCTTTACTACAAGATAAATATTCTTTAAATAAATCTTTCTCACTTCCTGATAAAGATTCTATAAAATCCTCTTTTTTATCTAAAGGCATATTATTGAATTGATTTTTAAAATCAGCATTAAAATCTTTTCCTACTTGCCCATTTGAATTTTTTGAGAACCACTTAAAAGCAGCCTTTACATTAAGCAATGATTCAACTAATAATCCTATTGCTAAGATTACTATGCCTACTACAATTAAAACCTTCATTTTATCATCTCCAAACTAAAATCTATTATATACAAAAAGGAGTGTATTAAAAATTAACTTCAAAGAAAGTCTTTTATAGTTTTCTTCGATAATTTAACTTTAATACACTTCCTTTAAATTAGCTTATGTAATTCATAGGATTTACCCATTCACCATTTATCATTATTCCAAAATGAAGGTGTGGACCTGTACTATATCCAGTTGATCCTACATAGGCTATTACTTGTCCTTGTGATACTTGTTGACCTGCTTGTACGGCAAGGCTAGATGAATGACCATATAAAGTGCTTGTACCATCACCATGATCTATTATAACCATATTACCATAAGCTGTATTCCATCCTGCTTCAACTACAGTACCTGACTTTGAAGCCAATATAGGCGTTCCATAAGGTGCACCTAAATCTGCGCCTGTATGCACACTTTGTTTTCCTGTTACTGGATGTGTTCTAGGACCAAATGGATCTGTAACTCCACCTGGAGCTGGTCTCATAAATCCACTTGAAGTATTTGTGTTTCCACCTGAACTTCCATTACTTCCTGAGTTTGATCCTGAATTACTATTGTTTTTATTAGTATTATCATTTGCCTTACTACTATTATTTTGATTTATTAAATTATTTATATAATCTTTAAGATTTGCATTGTCTTCTTGATAACTATTTATTTCATTTAATACATCTTTTTCTTTTTGGCTTAAACTATCTATTTCTGCTTGTTTTTGTGCCTCTAATGAATTTAATTCTTTTAATTGAGATTCATACTGACTTACTAAAGTGTCATATTCTTTCTTTTCAGTTTCTAATCTAGACTTTTGATCTGATAAATCTGTTTTTTGACTTTCTAATTTATTCTCTTCATTTTTCAGTTCGTCTTGAACTTTCTTTATGTCATTTATTAACTTATTATCAGTATCAACAATATATTTTATATTTGATACATTACTTATGAAATCCCCTACATTCTTTGATTCAAGCATTATGTATAAAAATTGGTTACTTAAATTTGACTTATATGCACTTCTTATTCTACTAGCAAGTATTTCTTCTTTTGCTTCTTCTTCTTTTTTCTTCTTATCTATACTCTTTTGAACATCGCTAATTTGAGTTTCTAAATTATTTATACTAGTCTTTAAAGAATCAATATCCCCTTTATATTCATCTACTTTCTTTTGTGAACTAAGTAGCACTTTATTTTTTTCAGCTATTTGATTTTGTATTTCATCTATTTTACTTTGAGCTTTATCTTTCTCAGAATTTATGTCATCCTTCTTATCTTTAAGCCCATCTATTTTGCTATTATTATTATCAATTTCTTGTTGTGCTTCTTCTTTTGTTTTAGCTTGTACAATATTACTACTGTTTATTGAAACAGCAAAAATCATTGTTATGCTAAGTATAACAGCCGTTAGTCTTCTTCTGTTCATAATATTTCTTCACCTATCTCTTTATATATATTATTTTGCTAAAACACTACATACCAAAACATTATACACTATAAAGATAAATTTGTTAATATAGCCAGTATACACTATAAACATTGTTAACATTTATTTAACCTTAATTTCAAAAAGACTATATAAAAACCAGCTTTCTTATATTTGAAAGCATGTTTTTATATAGTCCTACTTACGAATTAGAATCTTTCATTTGAAATTTCATCTTCAATAAGTTCTTCTAATGTTTTGTACTTACTACCTTCTTTTAAGTAATGTTTTTTTATACTGTCTTCCATTTCAGATAATGAAACTTCAGTATCAAATTCTTCTTGTTTAAAATCTTGTTTCATTCTTTTATATATTCTTGTTATTATATTTTCTTTATCTTTATTACTTATTTCCTTACTCATATGTCTATCTCCTTATTTAATTTAATAATTTATTCATAATTATATTATACACATAGCCTCTAATATATTAAAGTGATTATTAAAATATATATTATTCTTTAAAGCTTTTTTCCTATTTAATGTTATAGTTATTTTACTTTAAGTAACTAGAAAAGATTGATTAATATTAAAAGTTCTAATATAAATATCATTGATAAATTTAAATTTTTCTTTGGCTCTGAAAAAATAAGGAAAATTTAAAATTCTTAATATGATTCACCAAATCTCCTATTTTTTCTATACTATTACTAGTATTTTAATTTTAGGAGGTTTTTTATGAGCAAATCAGCGTGGGATTATACATTAGAAATCCTATCCTTAATGGGAGATATTGATTATTATAATGATTTACTAAGTAAAAATTTAAATCCTAAGGATAGAGAAATATATTCTAGAAAAGTAGATGCTTTAGAAAGTAATCTTTTCACTATGAAAGAAAAATTGAAAAATACATTCATTCTTTAAAGTAGCTTAAAACAAGCTACTTTTTTAATTAGTCTATATTTTAGGTGAATGTTAATTTTTAGCTAGCCGTTCAGACCTATCTAAAAATTAACACTGATTTAAAACAGATTCTTAAATTAAAGCTACTTATACATTATACCTATTCATAAGAAAAAAAGGTTCAACTTCAGAAGTTGAACCTTTAAACAAACTCAATTATATTCCCAAATATGCCGTCACACTTACAATTTTATACCTGCCTCTCGCAGGTGGGTTCTACTCAAACTAACTCGACCATCTTCTGTCACAAAAGTGAAGTTAAAAACTTGAAGTCCGATTTCCTTAGCTATTTTGCAAATCCCGTATTTAACATGTAGGTTAAAATTAATAAGCTTCGCGTACATCTCAGGATTGATTATGTTTTTATTATAACATAAGAATTTTAAAAATCAACCTTGATTTTTTAAAATTTTTTTACCTTAATTCATCTAATATTTCATCTACTTCTAATTCTTCATCTTCAGGTAAAAATACAGCTATGAATTGCTTACCTGAATAATTAGTAGCATCAATTTCATATCCTTCAGCCTTAGCTATAATTTCAAACTCTTCCATAATTTCTTCTAGAATCTCTTCAACATTATCTGTTGCTATATCATCTAAATATGGAATAACTCCTTCCACTATCCATGGATTACTATCCTCTTCATAATCTGTTTCATCATTTGCACAAGCCTTAGCTCCCTGTATTTCTATATCTTCAAAATCATAATAAAACTTAAGGGCCAATCTGTTATCTTCAGAAGAAACCTCTTCTACTTCTGTTAATCCATTGGTAGATAAATAATTTATTATCCTGTACTTATCCATAATATCCCCCTTTTTATTTTAATATAATAATTTTTTATATTCTTTTTTTACTAATCTAAATTCTTCATCGTCTTCAACTAAGTTATACTCAACTGAATCATTTACTTTATCAACTCTAAAAACAAAATCATCAGCTTCATCTCCTTCACCATCTACTGGTGAAAGAACTATATATTCTTTTTTATTTTTTTCTCCTAAATATATCTTAGCAACAACTTCAAATTCAACTTTATTTCCCTCTTCATCTCTGAAGGCCATTATTTGTTTTTCTTCCATACTAATCCTCCTAAATCAGCCTATTAAAGGTGATTTTTCATCTTTATAATATATATATTCATAATGTAATGCTCTAGTTAAAACAACATATAAAAGTTTTTTATCTATTTCATTATCATTATAATTTTCTTTACTTAAATTATAAACTATAGTGCAATCAAATTCTAACCCTTTAGTAAGATATGCCGGTATAATTATTAAATTCAAATCAAATTCATTTTGATCATCCTTAATTAGTTCAAAGTCATACTTGGAATATTTTTTAATCGCAGTTTTTATTTTTTTACATTCACCAAGAGTTTTTCCAACTATAGCTATTGAATTTTTTCCTTCACTCTTTATTTTTTCAACTATCTTATCTAAACTTTCACAAAAATCTTTTGCATTAGTAAATGATATTTCTTCTGGAACCATTCCATGTCTTAAAACTGGTTTTGCTGGTTTTTCATAAGTTTTTTGTTTAACTAAAACCTTATTAGCATAGTTTATTATTTCAACTGTACTTCTATAACTTTGACTTAGATGCTTATATTCTGCATTTCCATCATATACTAATTTAATAGCTTCTCTCCAGTCATTAATACCCTTAAAAGAATATATTCCTTGACCAATATCTCCAACTATGGTTAGTGAATTTCCTGAAACCATCATAGACATAACATATAATTGTAGCATAGAATAATCTTGTGCTTCATCAATTACTATGTGTTTTAACAGACTACTTTCTTCAATTCCTTCTATTCTAAATTTTAAATAAAGCATAGCAGCTAAATCATCTGCATCTATTATTTTTTTATCTATATTATTAGCCAAATTCTCTCTCATATATACAGCTAACTTTTCTGGAATTTTTCCTGCAGTTATTTCATCAAAAATCTCTTTATTTTCAAATAAAGTTCTATAAACATTAGTTGTGTCTATACCTTTCCATTGGTTGAAATATTCATTAAACTCTTTTTTTGCTGATTTCTTTATCTCTTTTTTATGATTATCTCTCTCGTCATAAAGCTCAATAAGCTTTTGTCTTCTCTCTTTAGAATCTTCCATTTCCTTTTTAAGTCTAGCTATTCTATATTCGTATTGGAAATCAACTTTATCTAAAACCTTACTTATCTTTTCTCCTAATTTTTTAGAAAAATAATTTTTTATTTCATCTTTTCTCTTATTTACAGGATACTTTATTAAATCCTTTAAAAACAATCTCTTGATTTCTTTAGAATCAAAAATTGAGTAACCGCAAACTCTTATATTATCTATATTACTGTCTTCTCTTTCAAGAACTTGAATATATCTATCTAACATTTCTTTAAAAAGTATAGAACCTTTTATTTTACTATCACTCATTATGTATTTATTTTTCTCTAAATCGTTCTCTAAAATTTCTACTAATTTTTTATCTTTAGTTATGACTTTTCCTTTTATCCCTAGCTTCTTTAAAGCTAATTCTTCAAAAGTCTTCTGTTCAACCTTTTCAACACCAAGATTAGGTAATACCTCTGAAATATAGTCTAAGAATATTTTGTTTGGTGCTATAACTAATATGTCCTCGCCTGTTATATTTCCTTTATATCTGTACAGAAGATATGCCAATCTATGAAGAGCTACAGTAGTTTTACCCGAACCTGCTGACCCCTGTATTATTAAAGGGAAATTTTTAGGCGCTCTTATTATATCATTTTGCTCTTTTTGTATTGTAGCTACCACATCTTTTAACTTTGTTCCTGTACTATTTTCTAGGTTTATTCTAAGGAATTCATCTATTAAACCATCGCCCTCTTCATTAAGACCAGATTTTAAGATTATTTCATTTATTCCTTCATCAAAACATTCTTTAAGATTATGGTCATCATCAAAAAGGAATTTTCTCTTTAAACTAAGCTCTCCCTCAATTACCCCCATAGGTGCTCTATAGTACGCTTTTCCTTGCGTTCCACTATAATAAAGGTCTGCTAAAGGTGCTCTCCAATCTATTACCTTCTCTTCCCCTTCCATAATATCTCCAAGACCACATTTACCTATATAAAAACTTTCAAAATCTTTTCTATATTCTCTAAAATCAATTCTTGCAAAGTATGGCTTATCATAAGCTTCGTTAAATTTATCTAACTCCTTTGATAAAAAATCAACAGATTTCTTAATTATTTCTATTTCAGGATCATATGCTCCTTTAGATTTTTTATTTAAAGCATCTAGTTTTTCATCTGTTTTAGATTTTTCATTTTTCAATCTTTCTTGTTCACTTGCAATCCATGTTTTAGTTTGTGAAAGTGCTTCTCTTTCATAACTTAAAACCCTATTATCGCTCATAATAAATACCTCCTTCACTAAGTAACTTTATTAAATTTTTTCCATAAAAATCATCAATGAATTTAATTATACTATCTTAAGTGTAACTATACAAATTTTATAATAAAAATTATAAATAAAAAGAAAGATTATTTATAATAACATTATTTTTTGATAAAAGGACAAAATACTAGGGAGGTGATATTCATGGAAAAAGTTACAGATAGAACTCCAAGCGAAGCTCTAAATGATAGTCTCAAAGGACTTTATATGGGTATAGATATTTTTGATCACTACTCCAAGAAGTGTACATCTAATGAACTTAAAAATTTACTTAGAGATGTTATAAACGTATACCAAAAAGAAGCCACTGAAATTTCTGCTAAAATTTCATCATTTGGTGGCTCTCCAGCATCTAGTACCGGTATAGTAGGTAAGGTTTCTGAGGCTCTCTACAACATAAAAACTCTTACTGCTGATACGGACAGTGAAATTCTTAAAGAAAGTATAAAAGCTTCTAAATCAGGAATAATCATGTTTCAAAAATTACTACAAGATAAAGAAAAAGAATTAGATTCACATTCTATTAATCTAATAAAAAACATGATAAAAGAAAATGAAGAGCTTAGTAAAAAGTTAAATGAGTATTCAAGTCCTCATCAAGCTAATTTCTTCTAAAATAAAATAGGTGCGTATTAATATAAATACGCACCACTTTACATAGCCCACTTTTTATCCTTTGTAAAAGATACATTTAGCCATTTTTCATAAGCTATGTGATTCAACGAATTAAATATTTCCTCTCTTAATGTATCCATTTCATCTAAGGCCTTAATATTAGATTCTTCATTATATATAAAATCTATTTCTATCCTTAAATCTCTTCCAGTTTTTGAAACTCTTGTAATGGCTTCTTCAAACCTATACTCTTCCTCTATTCCTTTTACAAGCTGACTAATTTCTGAAGTTATGCTATCATCAGCTTTAAATTCTAGAAGCTCTTTAAGTCCATCTATAAATGCTTTTACTGGCATTTTTATAAATATTGATGAACACATAATAACCATTAATGGATCTAAGTATTTAGTAAACCAAACAAGTTCTGTATATTGAAGTATGTTTGCTATTAAAAATCCTATTAAAACACCCATACTTAAAAGAGTGTCCATAAGCCATTGGTTACTTTCCACTGTTAATAAACTTGAATTTGTTGTCTTCCCTTTTCTTTTTAAGAATATATATGCAATTCCACATCCTAAAGTTGATATTATGGCATATATTAATGCATACCCATATTGAACCTCATTTCCACCATTTAATAAATCTTTAATTGCTCCAGTAAGAGAATACATACACATAATAAATATTGCTAAAGATTTAATTATAACTATCAAAGGCTCTATCATTCTTTTCCCGAAAGGATATTTTTCATAATCCTTTTTGTTTATATATATAATTCCTAATACCGATAATATTGATAAAATTACACTACCTAAAGAATATAACCCATCAAACAAAATCATTTCTGACTTTACAGTTCATCCCCATGCAATTCCTAATACTGCAAAAAATAATGCTCCTAATGCCGATATTTTTAATAAATAACTTTCATTCTTCATAAATTCACCTCAAAATAAGTCTTCTAAGATTATTTTATGATTTTTTAAAGTAAAATTCACTCACTAATAAGTTATATAAAAGGCACTAATATATTATTTTAAGATTATTTTTAATTTAATATAAAACATTTTAATCACTATTTTACCTTAAACTTCTACTGATTTTTTCTTTTTTTAACTTTGTTTCAATTTTTTCCTTTAATAACAAAGCCTCTTCTTTTGAAGGATAGACATATTGAAAACTTAAATCCATATTTATTGACTTTAAAGCATCTTCTAATTTTTCCGTAATAAACTGTGAATTAGCTAAATAGTACCAATATATAGACGATGTTGGATTTTTATCTACTAATCCACTATAATATTTAACTAAATTCTCAAAATATTTTTCATAGAGATCTCTTGCTTTTATTAAATTATTATTTTTAACACTATATATTTCTAATTTATATGCCTCTCCACTATCCCTACTCCAAATAATCACTTCAAAAATACCATCATCGTTAATATCTTCTACATATAAATCATTAAATGGCTTATCTAATGTTAGATAATTATATATACCATATTTATCTTGAGAATATATATCTAAAGTTTTCCATATATCTGAAAGCTCCCACACCACTATAATGTATCTATTTTTATCCTCTAGAGGTGCTATAATTATTTTATTTACATTATAACCATGTCCTTTTAGAATTTCTAATAATCCCCATTCACCCTTAATTTCTTCAAGAATAATTAAATATAATCCTTTAGCATATCTATATCCTGCAATAATTTCCTTATTTCCATCATTATTTATATCAACCTCATTAGCAAATAATATTTCACTATCCTTATTTATAAATCTTTTTACTATTTCCACTAAATCTAGCCTTTTTATCTTTGTATCAATTATAACTTCTCCCTTATTATCGCCATAGTACCCCTCTAATAAAACTCCATGTATATTTTCCTTTTTTATTTCATCAATTGATATTACTTTTTCCAAAAATATATTTTCCTGATATTCTTCTCCGTTAAATTTTGCTATTCTATACCCATCTTCTATCCCCAATCCTGAAATATATAATATTAAGTCTTTATATCCATTAGTTTTTTTATTTGAAATTATTATTGGATGTGCTACACTACTAAAATTTCCTATAACTTTAAATTCTCCATTATCCTCTTTTAAAACCAAAGCCTTGCACCCATTAATATTACAAAAATACCAATCTTTTAAATATATGAATATTTCATTAGTTCCATCATCATTTAAATCCACATTATATCTCACATATTTGAAGTTATCTTTTTCAAAATTTAATTCCTTTTTTATAACTTCCTTTATTTTAGGATCCTCTTCAGAAATTCCAGTTAATATATTAAAGCAACCTTCTTCTATACAAATCTCCTTATTTCTATAATTCTGATTTATAAAATTTCCCTTTAAATTAACAGTTTGGTCTACTAATTTAAACTCCTTATCTCTATAACTAATTACACTTTGAACCAAACATATAATATCTGTATCAGACTGCCCTAATATTTTTTGTAATACACTTATGCTTGCAACTCCATTTCCCATTGGGTAAAAAGGATAACATTCCCACACTCTACTTATATTAGCTTTTTCTCTTCCAGGTTTAACTTTACCGGAATCATCATAAACAAAGTCTAAATAATACTTATAATTTTCTCTTACTACAACAAAATATTTCTTATTTCTTTCATAATTTAATACTTGCAACTCATAATTATCTTTATAAAGAGCCATTACCTTATTTTCTTTATAAAATGTATTACTATTAAAGAGTTCTACAATCTGATTATTTTCAAAAGAAAATACCTGGCACTTAACATATCCACCGAAACTTTCACCAATGTTTCTTAAAAATATTTCTTTTTTTCTACGGTCTCTAAAACTTATTAACTGAATCTCAAATTTATAATGATCTTTTTCAAGTGGAAACTCATAAATATTTCCTGTTTTCTTTTCATAAACTACTAAAAAATTATTTTGCTCACAAACTTTTCCTAAACATGATACAATATAAACCTCTTCTTCAATTCCATTACCAGTAAGATCGCCCTTATCATAATCTATGATTTTATCATATTTACTAAAATTCATAATAACCTCCATAGATATCTACACTATAATAATAGTTTATCTTAAGTGTTCTTATCTGTTACTTCATATAAAAATAAGTGAAATTCAACTCAATTTAGTTTATAATTGAATTAATAAAACCTTATAGATTGGAGATAAGTTTCATGACTAAAAATAAAAAGAGGCTTTTAATAGTTTCGTTATCATTATTAATTCTTATAATAGCATCTTTTATAGGTGTAAAAATAGTTTATAATTCCTACTTTGCTCCTAAAGTAGCCGTAACTCCAATAGATTCTACCATAGAGCTTGATAATTGGAATTTGATAAAAAAGTTTCTTCCTAATAATGTAGATTTTTCCTTAAAAGAAATAAATGTTGAATCAACGACTGAATTCTCCGATTCTGAACTAACAGATTTATTTATATTAGCTTTAAGAGAAGAACCTAATGCAATAAAACAACTTACTGGATTAAAAGTAGATATAGAAAATAATGATATTAATGTATATATAGATGTAAATTATAAAAATATCCCTTTCCAAGGCAAACTTACCTTCACAGCTCAAAGTAATGATGGTAAAGGAATATTTCATTATAAAGAAGGAAAAATTGGATTTATAGATATTCCTAAAGATGCTATTTTTGAAAATCTAAAAGACAATTCCTTACTTTCCTTTGATAAAAATAATGGAGATATCATCCTTTCTTTTAAGGACATAATAAAATATCTTCAGATAAAATCTATAACAGTTGAAAATGATAAAATAATAATTGTATTTAATGGAGCAGTGCCTTTATTTAGTGCAATTTTTCCAAATGTGAATTAATAAAAAAAGTTCTAACTTTAAAATAGTTAGAGCTTTTTTATTGTTTAAACATAAATTTATATATTAAGTGGAATAATAAATTTACTATATATTTATTTTAGGTGATTATATGATTGATAAAGCTATTAAAAAATTCAACTTAGATATAGACTCAATGAAACGTGAAGGTTCTATTGCTTTTTTAACATTTTTAATCTCTTGGATATTTTTTGGAATTAATAATGCAATATTAGCCTATCCCATAGCATTAACTTCATCAATTCTTTTGAAAGAAAATTTCAAAATAAATCCTGTAGAAAAAACTATTCAACTTATATTTATATATTCATCTTTAGTTATTTTATCCTTTTTAGCTTCAAGCAACTTCATATTAGGAATTATAATTAATTTTTTCACTATATTTTTCATTGCTTATAAATTTTCAGTCAGCTATACTCCTTTACTTTATAAGCCATTCTTAATGTTATATATATTTACTTATTTCTATAGAATAGATTTTCAAAGCCTTCCAAAAAGATTATTATCTATGCTGTTTGGTTTTAGCTTAATAATAATATTTCACTTATTTATAAATAAATTGAGCTATAAATCCCTAATAAAAGAAAGCATAAGCAAATCAATCCTTTTATTAGACGGTCAAATTGATAACATTCTTTCAAAAAATTATAATTTAGACTTGCAAAAATCTATTTCTAAAGAAATGAACAATATCTGTTATAATCTTTATACAACTAGAAGAAGAAAAACATTAACCAATAACCTAGGTAGCATTCAATTTAAAATATATATAATATTAGAGAACTTAAATTTAGATCTGGCTAATTTAAGCATTCTTTATTATAAGATGAACTATAACAGCCCAATAATAAAATCTTTTTTAAAAGAATTAAAGAGATCTTTATTAATTATAAAATCATATTTAAATGATGAAATCTCTTATTATGAAATAGATAAACAACTTGATAAATTAAATAGATTTCATGAAAATTTACCAGATCAATTTACATTTATTCATGATATATCTACTTCAGTTAATAATCTTTATTTATACCTAGCTGATATGAATACTCTTGAAGAAACTGAAGGATATAAATCCTATACGCCTTGGAAAAACACTGATAAAAATCAATTTAAATTTAAAGATTCATTACATTTTGGAACAATCAAATTTAACTTTGCCTTAAGAATTTCATTGACATTAACCATTGTCTTATTGCTTAGCTCTTTATTTAATCTTGCTAAAATGAGTTGGCTTGGAATTACAATAATGTCCATAATGCAGCCTTATTATGAGGAAACATTAAACAAAAGTAAAGATAGATTTAAAGGAAACCTCTTGGCAATTATTCTTATAACCATTATTTTAAACTTATTTCAAAGTCAAGCAGTTTATATCATTGTTTTAAGTACAAGTTTATATTTAACCTATGCTTTCAAAAGTTATTATAAACTATCATTATTTACTGCTATATCAGCTATTTGTATGGCTTCTTTAAGCTATGAAGTAAATAATTTGGCATTTTTTAGAGTTTTCTATTTAGTTTTAGGTATAGTAATAACTTTTTTAGCTAATAAATTTTTATTTCCTTATAAACTAGATCATGGAATTAAAGAGTTAAGTTTCAAGCTAATGAGATATTTAAATATCTTAGCTGAGGAATTAATAAAAAATCCTTCTAAAAATGAAGAAGGAATAATAAATTTAACCATCCATATAAATCTTATGTGTAATAAGCTTTCTCTTAGAAATATTCAAAAAGATAATGCTAATATTTCTAGATTAATTTCATTAACTCAAAATTTAACAGCATCTTTAACCTATTACACATTACTAAAAAAAGACTTAGGATTAGTATGTGAAGTCAACAAAGACGAGTTAATAAAATTTCAAAACCAATTACAAAATTTACTTAAAGAAAAGGCTTCTTTAATAGATATAATAACCCTTTTAAATAACACACTTGATTCTCTCATAAATTGTCCTTATCTAAGAAAAATAAACTATACTCCATCTTCTAATGGTTTAATATTATAATTTATATTCTCAATAATAATAAAAGCTATATGAAAATCTTCATATAGCTTTTATTTAAATTTACACTAAATAATCTACTTTAAATAAATTCATTACCTCTTCTTCACTTAATGTGTTAAAGGCATTTCCTACTGATAGCTCTCCTTCTTCAATAACCTTAGAAATTAAAGTCTTTTTCTCTTCTTGAAGAGCTATTACTTTTTCTTCAATAGTTCCCTTGGCTATTAGT
Source organism: Clostridium sp. LIBA-8841 (assembly GCF_057782475.1). Taxonomy (NCBI): domain Bacteria; kingdom Bacillati; phylum Bacillota; class Clostridia; order Eubacteriales; family Clostridiaceae; genus Clostridium; species Clostridium sp. LIBA-8841. Next base: position 2,660,204 of record NZ_CM173488.1, read on the forward strand.
TTTATAACTTCTACCACATTCTTTTGCCCTATTCTGTGTGCTCTATCTGTAGCTTGTTCTTCTACAGCAGGGTTCCACCAAGGATCAAAATGAATTACAATATCTGCTGAAGTTAGGTTTAACCCAGTTCCTCCTGCTTTTAAACTTATTAAAAACACTGAGTTTTCACCCTTATTAAAATCATTAACCATATTAACTCTCTTTTTAGGTGAAACACTTCCATCTAAATAGCTAAAAGAAATTTTTTCATCTTCAAGTCTTCTACTTATATTCTTTAAGACAGAGGTAAATTGTGAAAAAACAAGTATCTTATGTCCTCCTTCTATTCCCTGATTTAATATTTCTATTAAAGCCTCTATTTTCGCACTTTCTCCCACATAATCATTTATTGTTACAGCTGGATCTAAGGCTAACTGTCTAAGTTTAGTTATATAAGATAATATTTCTATCTTGCTTTTATTGAATTCCTCTGCATCTTGTTTCTTCTCCATAATTGATAAAGCATTGTTAGCATATATGGAATATACTTTTTTCTGCTCTTCACCTAAGTCAACTAACTGCATCTTTTCAATCTTATCTGGTAATTCTTTTATAACATCTTTCTTTTTTCTTCTTAATATAAATGGTTTTATAAGAGCATGTATTTCCTCTAAAACTTCTTTACTTTCATTTAATTTCTTATAATATCTAACGGTAAATCTCTTTCTATCATAAAGATATCCTGGCATTATAAAATCAAAAATTGACCAAAGTTCCATAAGAGAATTCTCCATAGGAGTTCCAGTTAAAGCAAATTTATATTCAGCATTCACTTCTTTAACCGCTTCTGAATTTTGAGAATCTGGATTTTTAATTGCTTGTGCCTCATCAATAAAACAATAATCAAAATTTATTTTTTTATATTCCTCTAAGTCTCTCTTTAGTAGATTATAAGTAGTTATAATAACATCTTTATTGCTTATATCTTCTAAAATTTCTTCTCTTTTATCCTTACTTTCATTCAATACTTCTACAACTAAATTAGGTGCAAACTTTGTAAACTCCTCTTTCCAGTTATATATCAATGAAGTTGGAGCAACTATTAGTGTTTTCTTTCCCTTATTAGAAAGGATAAATGTAATGGCTTGAAGAGTTTTACCAAGTCCCATTTCATCTCCAAGTATTCCCCCTAACCCTAGATGTTCTAAAGTTTTGAGCCAATTATATCCAAACTTTTGATATTCTCTAAGTTCGGCATTAAGTTCCTTTGGAACCTCAAAAGAAAGTTTGTTTATATTTTTAAATTTACTTTTTATTTCATTTAATTTCTTTTTCCCCTTTATATATCTAATTCCTTGTTCTTCTATGTAGTTGGCTATAAATAAAGCTCTGTTATTACTAACCTCTAAACTATTATTATTTAAAGAATCTATATCAAGTGAATCCACAAGTTTTAAAAACTGTTTTAATTCTAACTCTTCTAAATCAAGGAATTCTCCACTTTTAAGCTTATAGAATTTTAAATTATCTCTAAAGGCTTTAAGTATTCCTTTTGTTTCTTCACTAGGTATATCCCCTATTTTAAAATCGAACTCAAAGTAATTATATCTTCCTGGTTTAATATCTCCCTTTATACCTTTACTTCCTAAGCTTTTGATTCCCTTAAAGTTTTCAGAATAGTAAACTTCTCCATACTCTTGCAATTTACATATATCATGTTTAAAAAAGCTAAATATGTATTCATCTCCTAAGTAGAAATAAAACTTTTTATTTATCTCCTCAAAACTAAATCTTTCAATTAAAGCAAGAACTTCTTTTTCTTTTTTTATATCTCTATAAATTATTTTTTCCTTACAATCATCAAATATATTAAATTCATAAGCTCCGTATTTTACTTTTAAAGTTAAAGTTATTTCTTTTCCTTCTTTATCAAAATAAAAGTTAAATTTTACTGGCTCTAGCACCGTCTTATTCATTATATTTTTTGAAAGGAATACATTATCAGTTAAATCTCTTAAAGAAGGAATTAGCTTTCTAAAGACTCTTTCTTCCTCATATTTATCAATATTAATAATCTTTCCCTCTGAAAAAACATCTAAATAGTTTTTTATCTTATAGCAAAACTCTTTTTTAGGAATATATATATTAGTTCCATATAGAAAAACGTCAGCTCTATCTCCTAAAACCTTAGGCATACCATTTGGAGAACTTAATTCAAAATTATTTTTTGAATCTTTTAAAGAAAAATCTATTGGTACCTCTTCAAAAAGTACTTCTCCCTCGACTGCTCTATAAAAGAATCCTTCATTTAAATAAACTCTGTGATTTTTTATTATACAAAAAAAATCTCTTACTAAATAATTAGGTATTTTTATACTTTTGCCATCTATAAATGTATCTCTATTTCTTAAAAAGCTTTTTATTGGTTTTTCTATTTCTTTTAAAGTCTCTATAAACTCTATTAATTCCTTATCCTTAGGACTTAACCTCTGCTCCCTTATGTCAAAAGTAAAAACCTTACTGTATCTAATAGGTATTTTATTATAATATGATACTAAGAACTGCTCAATATCTTTTAATATATAAAGCTTATTTGAACTCATTGATTTAGTTCCTATTTTAAATTCAGCTAATATACTATTGCTCCACTCATTTTTATTTATATATACCTCTATTTTCAGTTCTTCCTTCTCCATTTCTTCTTGAAGAATTAAGTCTAAAATTTTATTTTCACTCTTTTTGCAAAATAAGTTTTTATTTTCTTTAAATTCTTTCTTATTAGCTAAATCACCTAAAGCTTTATAAAAAGTTGCTACTAAATGCTTACAACAGTAATTTTCCTTACTAAATTCATGCTTTTCATAATCAGTACAAGTGCAATATGTTGATAATATCCCCTTCGTTCTAATATCTATCTCTAATTTAGTATTATATTTACTAAATAATTGCTCTGAAATTACTATTCCATTAACAGCTATTAGCTCTTGCTCATCCTCTATTTTTATGGATTCTACTAGATCATTATTAATAACTCTTTGCCCTTTGTTATAATTTCTTCCTGTAGTTTCTTCCTTAAATCTCTGTAACAATAAATCTTCAACTAACATAGTTACTCCTCTATTTACGTGCTTCATATCTTCTCATTATAACATAAAGTTATTTTTACTGAAAAATTAACTGAACTTTACTTTTTTATATTAAATTTATTTTTTTGTAGTTTTCACTCTAAAATCTCCCAATTTTAAAAATTCTGAAAGACAAAACAAAAATATCAGATGTAGTATTTACATCTGATATTTTTATATGATTATTCTACTGTTCCTCTTTCTACTAAAGAGGGTTCCAAATTTATTATTTTGCTCTTTAAAGATTTGTTATTTACTAAATCCATAAGCAACTTACATGAATATTCTCCAATTTTATAAATAGGTTGTGCTATAGTAGTTAATTCTGGCTCCATATAAGAACATATATTGATATTATCATATCCTAAAATACTTATATCCTCAGGTATTTTGTAGCCGTTTCTTATTAAATATTTCATACCTCCAATTGCCATAACATCACTACTATAAAATATTGCGTCAACTTTATTATTATTTTTGACTATTCTTTCTGTAGCTTTTATTCCGCCTTCCATAGAAAAATCTTCCTCTTCTATTAAAGCTTCACTAAATATTCCTAAATTTTTTGCTGTGTTTTTGAAACTTTCTAGTCTCAATTTAGCTATTTCTAAGTTAGATTTACCTGTAACAAAAGCAATTTTCTCTTTTCCTTTGTTAACTAAGTAATTAACCCCTAATTCAACACCTTTTTTGTTATCACAAAATACTCCATTTACATTTTTTTCATCTGAAATTATTCTATCTATCATTACAAAAGGAATTTTATTATTTTTTAGAATTTTAATCCATTCTTTACCTTCTCCACAAGCTGCTATTATTACACCGTCTACCAACTTACTTATTAAGAGCTTTAAATATTCCTCTTCCTTCTTTTTTTCATTAAGAGTATTGCATAAAATAATGCTATAGCCATGCTTTTCACTTTCAATTTCTATGGCTTTTGCCATTTCTGAGAAGAATGGGTTTTGGATATCTGGTATTATCATACCTAAAGTATAGCTCTTTTTAGTACTTAAACTTCTTGCTAATGAATTTGGTATGTAATTCATATCTTTCGCTGCTTTAAATATTCTTTCTCTAGTCTCTTTAGAAACATTTATTTCTTTATTATTTAGAACCATTGATACAGTAGTCTTTGATACATTTACTGCTTTAGCTATGTCTAATAATGTAGTTTTTCCCATTTTATCGCAACACCTCTTGTCCGCTTCGTTTTATAACAACAGTAATTATACCATATTATCCCTAGCTGTACCCTAATTATTTAGTATAGACCTTAAGATCTGCCGCTATTTTATCCTTAACACTTTCACCATGATATATTTTATTTGCTAAATCTACACCTAGTGCTCCAATTAAATCTGGTTGTTGTGCTATTGTTGCTGTCATTTCACTTGCATCTATAGAATCTTTGGCATCATCATTCCCATCAAAGCCTATTACCATTGCATTTAATCCACTAGCTTTAATGGCCTTAACAGCTCCTAAAGCCATTTCATCATTGTGAGCAAATACAACTTGTATATTAGGATTTGCTTGAATTATATTTTCCATAACTTGAAGTCCCTTTTGTCTATCAAAGTCTGCTGCTTGTATTGAAACAAAGTTGAATTTATCATTTTTGTCCATTATATTATGGAATCCTTCTCCCCTATCTCTAGTAGCTGATGCTCCTGGAATACCTTGTATCTCAACTACATTTATTGGACCCTTTTCATCTTTAAACTTATCTAATACATACTCAGCAGCCATCTCTCCACCTTTTATATTATCTGAAGCTATGTGACTTGTTATCTTTCCTCCATTAGCTTGTCTATCTAATGTTATAACTGGAATATTACTTTTATTTGCAACCTCAACTGTTTTAACTACAGCATCACTATCTGTAGGATTTATTAATAGTGCAACAACACCTAATTGTACTAAATCCTCTACATTAGCTCTTTCTTTCGCTGGATCATTTTGAGAATCTAAGACTACTAAATCATAACCTAACTTTTCTGCCTCTTTTTCTGCTCCATCTTTCATATTTACGAAGAATGGGTTATTAAGAGTTGATACAACCATACCTATTTTAGGCTTATTATCCCTTGAACATCCCATAAATGAAGTCATAAGCATCATGAGTATTAACCCAACTGAGAATATTTTTTTATTTATACGCATAAAACTCACCTCTTAAGCTTCTTAATTTTTTCTGCTCTTCTTGTCTAAAAGTACTGCTATTAATATAACTAACCCTTTTACTATTGATTGATAGAATGGTGATACATTCATAAGGTTTAATCCATTGTTAAGTACTCCTATAATAAGTGCACCTATTAAAGTACCTGTGATTGTTCCTTCTCCACCTGCTAAAGAAGTTCCTCCTATTACTACTGCAGCGATAGCATCTAATTCAAATCCTGTTCCTGCATTAGGTGAAGCAGATCCTATTCTACTTGTTATAATTACACCTGCAATGGCAGAAGCAAAACCTGATACTACATAAACTAAAGTTTTTATTTTATCTGTATTTATTCCTGATAATCTTGAAGCATCTTCATTTCCACCTAAGGCATATAAATATCTTCCAAATCTTGTTTGTGATAAAGCATATACTGCTATGATTGCTATTATTACAGTTATTATGACTGGTATTGGCATAAATCCTATTTTACCATTTCCTATTTTAACAAATGCTTCAGGTAATTTTGATATTGGAGTACCATCTGTAAATACTAAAGTAGCTCCTCTAAATATTGTCATTGTGGCTAAAGTAACTATGAATGCTTGTAGTTTTCCTTTTGATACTAATAAACCATTTATTAATCCTACTACTATACCTATAACAGCAGCTACTATAATTGCTAAGAATACGTTTCCAGTTGACTTAACAATAGATGCTCCAACAGCACCACTAATAGCTAAAGTAGATCCAACTGATAAATCTATTCCACCTGTTAATATTACAAAAGTCATACCAATTGCTATGATTGCATTAACTGAAACCTGCGTAAATACGTTAGTTATATTAGACACACTTAAAAAGTTTGGAGTAACTATAGTAATAACTATACATAATAATACTAGTCCTATAAGAGATTTATATTTAGATATATTTGCTTTAACATTCGCTTTCATTATGTAATCCTCCCTAATTGTTTATTCCAACAGCTAATTTCATTATACTTTCTTGATTTGCTTCTTCTCTACTTAATTCTCCAGAGATTCTTCCTTCACTCATAACCATAATTCTGTCGCTAATTCCTAATACTTCAGGTAAATCTGAAGAAATCATTATTATTGCTTTTCCACTAGCTTTAAGCTCATTTAGAAGCTCATAAATTTCTTTCTTAGCTCCAACGTCTATTCCTCTAGTAGGTTCATCAATTATTAATACCTCCGGTGATAACATAAGCCATTTTGCAAGTATAACTTTTTGTTGATTACCTCCACTTAAGTTTTTAATAATCTGATCTTTACTTGGAGTTTTAATATTTATTTTTTTAATATAATATTCTATGTCCTTAGTTTCTTCTTTTTTGTTTATGACTTTAAAATTATTTTCATATTTTTTTAAATTACATAAAGTCATGTTTTCTCCAACAGGCATTCCTAAAATACAGCCTTCTTTCTTTCTATCTTCAGAAAGATAACATATTCCTTTACTGATTGCATCATCTATACATCCTATGTTAATGTGACTTCCATTTAATTCAATTTCACCACTTGTCTTTTTGTACTCTCCAAATATCGTTTTTGCAAGCTCTGTTCTTCCTGATCCCATAAGACCTGCAACTCCTAATATTTCACCTTTTCTTAAAGTAAATGAGGCATTCTTTACGCCTTCCTTACAGCTAAGATCTTTGACTTCTAAGGCTAAATCACCCTTTTCAACTACCCTATATGGAAATTGGTCTTCTATTGTTCTTCCAACCATCATTGATATAAGCTTGTCATTATCTATGTCTTTTATGTTTGCACTTCCTGCATACTTACCATCTCTTAGCACTTCTACTCTGTGGCAAATTTTAAATATTTCTTCCATTCTATGTGATATGTATATTATTGCGATTCCTTTTTTTCTTAAGTTTTCTATTACCTTAAAAAGGTTTTCAGTCTCTACATCAGTTAATGCTGTGGTTGGCTCATCCATAATAATTATTCTAGCATTCTTGGTTAAAGCCTTAGCTATTTCTAACATTTGCTTTTCTCCTACATTAAGGGTACCAACAAGTCTATTTGGATTTATATCACAGCCTATTTGTTCTAAGAACATTCTACTTCTTTCATCTAATAATTTTTTATTTATTCTTCCAGTAAACTTATTATGTTTTTCATTTCCTAAAAATATATTTTCTGAAACAGTTAAGTTATTTAAAACACTAAGCTCTTGGTGAATTATTGTTATTCCAGCTTCTTCAGCTGACTTAATTCCCTTTACTTCTATTTCTCTTCCTTCTATAAAGATTTTTCCTTCATCTTTTTTATAAACTCCACTTAATATTTTCATTAAGGTTGATTTTCCTGCACCATTTTCTCCCATAAGAGCAGTAACTTCTCCCCCATAAGCCATTAAGCTAACATTATCTAAAGCCTTAACTCCTGGAAATGATTTTGATACACCTTCCATCTTTAACATTGGTGTTCTTTCACTCATTTACTACACCTCCCAAAATACTTTGTATTTTTCTAAGAATATTCTACCTATATAAAAACTAAGTAGAATATTCTTTATATATTCTTAAAAAACAACCCCTGATTTTAATATTATATTTGCATATGGAGTTTGTTCTCCTGTTCTAACAACAGCTTTACAATCTTTTAATTCCTTTTTTAACTCCTCATGTGATATAAATGTTATTTTAGTATCTTTTATAACATCTTTTATTTCTTTAAATAACTCAGGACTAACTTCTTCTGTTTCCTTAGCAAGAACTATTTCTTCTATTTGTAACTCTTCTAATATAGCTTTTAATGTCTCCATAAATCCTGGAACACCTTTTATTAATGCTAAATCTATTCTCTCAGTTTCATTTGGTATAGGTAGTCCACAATCTCCTATAGCTAACATATCAGTATGTCCCATTTTTGATATAACTGAGCTTATATCACTATTTAATAAACTTGTTTTTCTCATAATTACTCTTCTCCCTTATAAACTTCTAAAACTTCTTCTAAAAATGGTATTGATGGTTGAGCACCTTTTCTTTGTACTGCTATTGATGATACTTTATTTCCAAATCTTATAGCCTTACTTAAAGTTTCTCTTCCTAAGTTCTTAACATCTAATTTTGAACTTAATCCTCCAATAAAGCTATCTCCAGCCGCTGTAGTGTCTATTGCATTTACCTTGTATGCTGGAACTATTTCATAAAAGTCTTTTCCTATTAAAGCTGCTCCCTTTTCACCTAAAGTTATTATTACAAATTTAACTCCCTTGTCTAAGAATATTTCACCAGCTTTTTTTGCATCTTCTATATCTTTTATTTCAATTCCTGTTAAAAGCTCTGCTTCTGTTTCATTTGGAACTATTATATCTGTATATTTTAATAATTTTTCTTTTATTTGCTTAGCTGGAGCTGGATTTAAAATTGTTAATTTTCCATACTCTTTAGCTATTTTAAAAGCTTCTATTGTTACATCTTCTGGTGTTTCAAATTGTGATATTATAATATCTACTTCTTTTAATATGCTTTCTGCTTTTTTTATTTCCTCTTTAGTTAATGTCATATTTGAACCTGCATTAACAATTATTGAGTTGTTTCCATTATCATTAACCATTATTAATGCCATTCCTGTTGGCTCTGTTTCATCTTCAAAAATATATTTAACATCTATGTTATCTTCTATTAATTTATCTCTTAATTCTCTTCCATTTTCATCTTTTCCTATTTTTGAAATCATGAAAACTTCTGATCCATTTCTTTTAGCTGCTACTGCTTGATTCGCACCTTTTCCCCCTGCTATTTTTTGAAATGATTTTGAAAGTATAGTTTCTCCAACCTTAGGCATATCTTTAACCTTTAAAACTAAATCCATATTAATACTTCCAAGTACACATATTTTATTCATTAATGCTCCCTCCTTAGTTAACCGTTTCACTAAACCGATTAACTATATAATAATACTTTTGTAAACGTTAATCAAGGCTTTTTTGCAAAAAAATAAAAAAAGAGTATAGATTTAAAAAAATCCATACTCTAAAAATTTAATTATTCTTCTATTAATTCATACATTTCTTTAGCTCTATCAACGTACATTATTCCTTCTAGATGATCTATTTCATGTAAGAAACATCTCGCTAGAAGATCTTGAGCTTCATAAACCTTTAATTCACCTTTTTCATTTAAAGCTTGTATTCTAACTGCTCTTGGTCTTTCAACTAATCCCTCATGCATTACATAGCTTAAACATCCTTCATAATCATCATAAGTTTCTTTTGAAACTCCTATTACTTCTGGATTTATAAGAACATATTCATTCTCTCCATCTTGAAAATTTATATAAACAACTCTTTTATTAACTGCTAATTGTGGTGCAGCTAAACCTATTCCTTCTACAGTCGCTAATGTATCCTTTAAATCTTGAATTAATTCTTTAACTTCACTAACATTTTTAACAGGCTCTGAAACTCTTTTTAAAGCTTCATCTCCTAATTGAACTATTTTTTTAACAGCCATTTAATTTCTCCTTTCAACACTCTTATATGTATATTAAATCATAAAAATATAAAATTTTCACTAGTAAATTATATATAATATTCTTATAAAATATTATTGACTGTCTTTAAAGCATCTAAGTTTAAACTTATTATACTTTAAAGACAGTCAATACTATAATATTATCATAACTATTAACAATGATACTAAGCTTAAACATCCACTCAGTATACATATATATGATACTATTTGCTTTACAGTCATTCCCTTTTCTTGAAGTCTATAATGTATTTGGCTTCTATCTGCCTCATAAACAGGCTTTCCTGATTGAAATCTTCTGAAGATAACAAAGATATTATCAAAAATAGGTACACCTAAAGCTAATACCGGTACTAGTATAGATAATACAGTGGCTTGTTTAAATGCCCCTTCTAGGGCTATAATAGCTAAAATAAAGCCTAAGAAGTTAGCACCTGAATCTCCCATGAATACTCGTGCTGGATGCCTATTATATCTTAAAAAGGCTAATATTGATCCTACTAGAGTTATTGACATATATGCAGAATTAAATTGTCCCTTTGCAAGAGCAACGACGAACATAGTCATAGCTGATATTATAGATATACTTCCTGCTAATCCATCCATTCCATCAGACCAGTTGATTACTGTTGTAACTCCAAAAATCCATGTTATTGTAAGAATATATTGAGCCCATGTGGAAAATTGGACAAATTCACCTGTGAATGGATTGCTTATACCTCTAAAAACAATTCCAGCTTTAAAAACCATAGTGGCAGCTAAAATTTGTATTATAACCCTAGGGTATATTGGAAACTCTTTGCCTTTTCCTTTATAATAATCGTCTATTACTCCTATTATAATTACCAGAGTAGATGCTATAAATATAGTAAAAGTTTCTGATAATTGCCTTGTAGAATCTATTCCAAAAAGGTATGTTGCAAAAAATCCTATATACATAACAACCCCACCTATCAAAGGCGTTAATTTATCATGTTTTTTTCTTCCTGTAGGTTTATCAACAAAACCTTTTTCCTTAGCAAAGTCAATAAACTTTGGCATTAATAGATATACTATAATAAAAGGAATAAGCATTACAATTAAATACTTAATCATATTTTCTCCCTCTGCATTAAAAAACATTTTTTTTACATATATTATTCTAGTAGATTAATAAGTCATATTGATGACATTTTAATTAAAAATCTTTTATTACTTATTATTATATCACCTAATTAAGTAAATTAATCATTTACAGAAAAATTACTCTGTCTCATGCTTTAAGCAAACTGAAAAAACATGACAAGGTATTTTTCCTTCTTCTTTTCTTTCATATCTTTTAACTAATTCTCTTATTTCTCTATTTATCTCTTTAAACTCATCCTCATTTAAATATATATTCTTATAATTAAATCCTACAGCATCCTCTGCATTGCCTGTATCAACTTTCTCGGCTATTCTCTTCATAGTTTGTTCTTTTGAGCTATCATAATATTCGCTTAGAATATTTAATATTTGAGATTTGTATACTTGCTTAGCTTCTTTTTTAATTTGATTTCCTTCTATATTGAAGCTATCTGCAGTTAAATAATAATATTTTGCTATTATACCCTTTATTTCTTTTGTTTTTACAAGTTCCAAAATTCCTGCTTTTTCTAATTTTTTAATATGATAATGAACTTTTGCTGGTACTTCCCCAAAAAAATCAGCAATTTCTTTTACAGTAGCAGATTCTTGATTATTTCTAAGATAAGTTATTATCTTTAGTCTATATGGATCTGAATATGCTTTTATTTGTTCTAAAGTAGTTAAATTCATAACACTGTTCATTTTAAGCCCCCCCTTAGTATTAAGTGTAATTATTTACTTATTATACCATATTCTGTAGATAATTCACATAATAAAAAAACTATTATAAAAATTTTTATTATATTAAAATATCTATTTTTTCTTAATAAGATTATACATTTTATTTGGAAAATAGTAAAGAAAAAAGGCAAATCTTGATGTTTTATTAACATAAGATTGCCTTTTTTATTAATTTATATAAACTATCCTCTTTGCTCAATCATAGATTTAACTTTCATAAGTCTTGTTAAAGCACTTCTCTCATTTTCATCAAGTTTCATTCTGATGTATCTGATAGTCTCTTTTAATTGAGGAATTGTCATATATTCAAGAGCATTAACTCTTCTTCTTGTTTTTTCAATCTCGTCTGCCATAAGCTGACCAGATTTCTCAACTTCTGCAAGTTCTAATAATTTTGGTAATATTCCATATAGCTTAGAAATTGCATCATCAAGCTCAGCTGAAGTATTCATAAATCCATAAGGATAAATACTACCTTCATCACCTTCTAACTTTCTTTTGAAGTTCATTATAGGCACATTTACACTCATTATGTTTTTATTTCCGACTTCAACCTCAATCTCTTCTTTAGGGTATGCTATAGCTTCCTCTAGGAACTCTGAACTCATAACAGCTCTAGCCATAACGAAGTCTTTTAAGGAACTTCCTAGTTCCTTTTCAACTTCATCTCTTAATTGATTATTATATTTGATAAGGTTTATGAATTGTCTCATTAACTCATCTTGCTTATCTTTTAATAATTTATGTCCTCTTGTTGCTGTTGCTAATCTTTTCTTTAGCTTTGAGAGTTCCATTCTAGTAGGATTGACATTTAATCTTTGTGCCATTCTTACTCATCCTCTCCAACAGGCATATACTTTTCAAGATATTCATCTCTAATTCTCTTAAGCTCTGTTCTAGGTAAGATCTTAAGTAATTTCCATCCAAGATTTAGAGTTTCCTCTATTGTTCTGTTAGTTGTAAAACCTTGTGAAACATATTCATTTTCAAAAGCTTCAGCAAATTTAGCGTATGCTTTATCAACGTCTGATAATGCTGATTCTCCTAATATAGCAGCAAGTTCTTTTGCTTGCTTACCTTGTGCATATGCTGAGAATAACTGGTTCATTGTATCAGCGTGATCTTCTCTAGTTTTTCCTTTACCAATACCTTTATCCTTAAGTCTTGATAATGATGGTAAAACATCTATTGGAGGCATTATTCCTTTCTTGTAAAGCTCTCTTGAAAGGATTATTTGTCCCTCAGTGATATATCCAGTTAAGTCTGGAATTGGGTGAGTTTTATCATCTTCAGGCATTGTTAATATTGGAATTTGAGTTATTGAACCTTCTTTTCCAACTAATCTTCCTGCTCTTTCATATAATGTTGAAAGGTCAGTGTATAGGTATCCTGGATATCCTCTTCTTCCTGGAACCTCTTTTCTAGCTGCAGAAACTTCTCTTAAAGCCTCACAGTAGTTTGTTATATCTGTCATTATAACAAGAACGTGCATTCCCTTTTCGTATGCTAAGTACTCAGCAGTAGTTAATGCCATTCTTGGAGTAGCTATTCTCTCTATAGCTGGGTCTGATGCTAAGTTCATGAATAGAACTGATCTATCTATAGCTCCAGTTTTTGTGAACTCATCTACGAAGAATTCAGCTTCTTCGAAAGTAATACCTATAGCAGCAAATACAACTGCGAACTTAGAATCTGAGTTTAAAACTTTTGCTTGTCTTGCGATTTGAGCAGCTAACTCTTTGTGTGGAAGACCTGATCCTGAGAAAACAGGAAGTTTTTGTCCTCTAACTAGAGTATTAAGACCATCTATTGCAGAAATACCAGTTTGAATGAACTCTGATGGATAATTTCTAGCAACAGGGTTTATAGCTTCTCCGTTTATATCTAATCTCTTCTCTGGTATTATATTTGGACCGTTATCTTTTGGTCTACCCATACCATCGAATACTCTTCCTAACATATCTTCTGAAACACCAATTTCAAGTGGTCTTCCTAAGAATCTTACTTTTGTATCTTTAAGGTTAATTCCTGCTGAGCCTTCGAAAAGCTGAACCATAGCTTTGTCTCCGTTAACTTCAAGAACTTTACCTCTTCTTAACTCACCAGTTTGCATTTCTATTTCAACTAGCTCATCGTATTTAACACCTTCTACGCCTTCAACAGCCATTAAGGGTCCTACAACTTCAGTAACTGTTTTGTATTCTTTAAGCATTTAGAACACCTCCCTCGCTGATTAACTTGTTCATCTCTGACTTTAATTCAACTAAGATATCATCCATCTTACTTATTTCTTCTTCTGAAATATATTTACTTCTTGCAATTTTATCTCTAACAGGAAGTTTTAATACTTTATCTAAATAAACACCAGCTTCTAAAGCTTTTTCAGCTTCATGTCTGAAACTTAATATTAAGTTTAACATTTTGTGTTGTTTATTTAATGAAGTGTATGTGTCATTCTCATGGAATGCATTTTGTTGTAAATAGTCTTCTCTTATTGACTTAGCAACTTCAAGTTTTAATCTATCACCTTCTGAAAGTGCATCCATACCAACAAGTCTTACTATTTCTTCTAAGTTTGCTTCTTCTTGAAGAAGTGCCATAGCTTCTGTTCTTAATCCTGACCAGTCATCTGCTACGTTCTTATCCATCCACTCACCCATTTTTTCTAAGTATAATGAGTATGATGTTAACCAGTTAATTGATGGGAAATGTCTCTTATATGCTAATTGAGCATCTAGTCCCCAGAAAACTTTAACTATTCTTAAAGTTGATTGTGTAACTGGCTCTGATATATCTCCTCCTGGAGGGGATACTGCTCCGATAGCTGTAACAGCTCCTTCTCTTCCATCTTTACCTAAAGCTACAACCTTACCAGCTCTTTCATAGTAATCAGCAAGTCTTGATCCTAAGTATGCTGGGTAACCTTCGTCTCCAGGCATCTCTTCAAGTCTTCCTGACATCTCTCTTAAAGCCTCTGCCCAACGTGAAGTTGAGTCAGCCATGATTGATACTGAGTATCCCATATCTCTGAAATACTCTGCTATTGTTATACCAGTATAGATTGATGCTTCTCTGGCAGCAACCGGCATGTTAGATGTATTAGCTATAAGAACTGTTCTCTTCATTAAGCTTTCCCCAGTTTTAGGATCTTTAAGTTCTGGGAACTCGTTAAGAACGTCTGTCATCTCATTACCACGCTCTCCACATCCAACGTAAACAACTATCTCAGTATCTCCCCACTTAGCAACTTGGTGCTGAACAACTGTTTTACCAGCTCCGAAAGGTCCTGGAACGGCAGCAGCTCCACCTTTAGCTACAGGGAAGAAAGTATCTATAACTCTTTGTCCTGTAGTCATTGGCTCAACTGGGTTTAATTTTCTTGCATATGGTCTACCTTTTCTTACAGGCCATTTTTGCATCATTGTTAAGTTCTTGTCACCTTTTTCAGTTTCTACTACAGCAACAACTTCTTCTACATTGAAATCTCCAGCTTTTATTTCTTTTATTGTACCTTCAACTCCATAAGGAACCATTATTCTATGAATAACAACAGCAGTTTCTTGAACTGTTCCTATTACGTCTCCAGCTGAAACCTTCTCTCCTACCTTAACAGTTGGTACGAAAGGCCATTTTTTCTCTCTATTTAAAGATTTAACTTCTACCCCTTTAGTTAAGAAAGCAGAATTCGCTGCCTTCATGAAAGCGTCTAGAGGTCTTTGTATTCCATCGAACATTGACTCTATAAGTCCTGGTCCTAATTCTACTGAAAGTGGTTCTCCAGTAGTTATAACTGGGTCCCCAGGTCCAATTCCTGATGTTTCTTCATATACCTGGATTGAGGCCTTATCTCCTCTCATTTCTATGATCTCTCCGATAAGACCTTTTTCTCCAACTTTTACAACGTCATATACATTAGCTTCATCCATACCTTCAGCAACTACTAAAGGACCTGAAACTTTGATAATTTTCCCCGTTTTCAAGTTATCTACCTACTTTCTATAAAATGTTAACGCCAACTGCTTTTTCAACGTTATCTGATATTCTTTGTTTTCCTATATTTAGAGTTCCTTGATTGCTTGGAATTAATATTACAGCAGGAAGTACTTGTCTTGTATATCTTTCGATAGTTTCTTCTATGTTCTTAGCTACGTGCTCTGTAACAAAGATTACTGCATAACCTGTCATTGCAAGCTTATCAATTGTTTTTCTAGCTTCTTCATCTTCAACTACAGGGAATACATCTATTCCAAGCGCTTTGAATGCTAAAACTGAATCTTTATCACCTACAACTCCGATTTTCTTATACATATCCATCACGCAGCCTTTCTCTTATTACTTCCTTAGTAATATTGTTTAATTTACCAACCATGATAGTTCTTATTTGCTTAATTTCATTCTCTTTAACATACATATATGTTAGAACAGGCTCTAAACCTTTAGTTACTATTTTAGCTTCCTTCATTATACTCATTATGTGATTATCAATAAGCTTTTCAAATTCACTAACTGATGAAGTTTCTATGTAACTAGCTATACCTTCTCTTAATACTTGTGAGTATTCCTTACTACTTAAGTTATTAGGAATATTTTCGATTGTATCTAAGTATAAACTTCTAAACTTACTTGCATCTATACTACCACCTGGTACTACAGCATCTAAAAAGAAGTTAACATTTTTATCTTGCTTTTTAGTTCTTAATAATGTTTTAACATTATTTAAGTCTATAAGGTTATTAAGATATCTATCTAAAGCCTTATCTTTTATATTTTTCTTGTTTGCAATTTCATGAATATGAGCATATAAGTATTTATCTGCGATTAAATCTATAACTTGTGGATCCTGAGTTTCCTCAAATTTTTCAAATATTTTTCTTAAGCACTCTTCCATTTTCTTAGGAAGTCTACCAAAATCTTCTCCGTTTATTGCAGATTTTAAATCATTTACTCCTATCATACCAACTGGTATTAGCATTTGGGAAAAATCTTTATCTAAGATTTTCCCCTTAACTAAAACTTTTATGTTATGATAGTCATATTTTAAAGCCATAACGTCTATGATTTCCTTTAAAGGACTAGCCTCATACATAGTTTTATATAATTTAACTAGTTCATTTGATAAAAGTATTTCATAATCCTCTGGTCTTCTTACTTCATTCATAAATGCTGCATACTCTGTTTCTTGTAGAACTTTTAATGCACCTTCTGAAGTGTTTGCATCTATCATTCTTTCTATTTGAGCTTTATCAAGGAGTTTCTTTTCGTATACTCTGATTCTAGGAATTAATTGCAAAAATTGCATTGAATCCATTCTTCATCCTCCTTAATCAAATAATACTTTATTCACCTCAAACTCTAACTCTCCTCTTAAAGAGTTAATTAAAGCTTCAAAGGTATTATTTATTTGTATTCCATTTCTATCTAATATGAAGCCACCATTAAATTTGCCTTCCATATTTAATGTAATACTTCCTTTTTTTCCTTTAGATTCAAGTTCTTTATTTAATGCTTCCAAGAACTCATTGCTAAATATATCTTTATCTTTTTCATTGATTATAATAACTTCTGTTCCCTCTAACTCTAAAGAATCTAAAGTTGAGATAACATAATATTTATAATCTCCATTAGAAAGATTTTGTAATTTTTCTATAGCTTTGTTAAATATTTCTGATATAACATTTTGCTTAGCTCTTAACATATCATTTCTTACTGATAATTTAGCATTTGAAATTATTCTTGCTTTTTTAACTTCTGCTTCTACATTAGCCTTATTTATTATTTCTTCTTTATCTGCTTCTGCTCTATTTATTTTCTTAGATATTATTCTATCTTTTTGTGCTTCAGCGTCAGCTAATATATAGTTTTTCTTTTCTTCAGCATCATTTAGAATCTTGGAAGTTAAATTATTTAAATTTGACATTCCCTTCACTTCTCCAATCTTTGCTTACTAATTATTTTATTACGCTTGCGCCATTTACTAATAAGAATGATATAACGAATCCTAATAATGCATATGTTTCAACCATTGCTGCGAATATGATACCTTTAGTATTGTGCTCTGGTCTCTTTGCTAAGATTTGGATACCAGCTGCAGCTGCTTTACCTTGAGCTATACCTGACCATAATCCAGCGATTGCTATTGGTAAACATGCAAATAATAAGTATAATCCTTTAGCTAATGATGCATCACCATTACTGATTTGGTTAAATACTAAGAAACCTATAACGAATCCATAAAGACCTTGTGTACCTGGTAATAATTCAAGAACTAACGCTTTACCAAACTTTTCTGGCTCTTCAGTTACTAATCCTGCTGCCGCTTCCCCAACTATACCAACACCTTTTGCTGATCCTACACCTGACATACCTACAGCTAAGGCTATACCTAAAGCTCCAAATATTAATCCTCCGTAATTTGCCATAAAATATGAAATCCAGTTTTCCATAATTTAATTCCTCCTGAAAAATATAATGTTATTTTAATTTAATTTTAACTATTATTTATTTATTTCTTTTTTTTATTGTTATAAATTTATTTATTGTTCTAAATGGTGTGAATGCTTTTCCACCACCTTCATAGAATTTTGAGAAGTACTCAACGTACTGTAATCTCGCTGTATGAACATATGCTCCTAGTAATGATAAAAGCATATTAAATGTATGAGCCGCTATAAAGAATAGAGGTCCTATTATTATAATCGCTATTCCTGGGAACATACCTATTATTAAGTTAAGTGCAGCTGCTATTGATCCACCTGCAATACCTAATGCCATAAGTCTTGTATATGATACTAAGTCTCCTACGTATCCTGTTACACCGTATAAGGCATATAAACCTTGACCTATTTTAGCACCTTTTGTTTCTTCATCTCTACCTTGTGTTAATATTATTATTATTGAACCAACTATAGCTAATATCTTACCTATTAAACCTACAGTTCCACCGAAGAATATCATTGGAAGACCTATTAAAAGCATTACCCATGATCCTACGTCAAATAGAGCATATAAATATTCTCCATTTCTTATTAACATATATGCTTTTATAAATAATCCAAAGAATATTTGTATAACCCCAAATCCAACAGATAACATCAATAATAGATTTGTATCTTTACTTGGATTTATAAGTCCAAATGGTAGTTCAAATCCAAATGCAGTACCAAATATTGCTCCAGCTACTGTTGTAGCTATACTTAAATACATAAAGAATTTAGCAAATTTTTCTTGAGATTCATCTAAGTTAAGTAATTTCATAGCTAATAATGAACCTGCAAATAATATTAGTCCGTATCCTAAGTCTGCAACCATCATACCAAAGAATACTAGATAGAAAGGTGTTAAAAGTGGTGTAGGGTCTATTTCATTGTATCTTGGTAAGCTATACATTTCAGTTATCGAATCAAAGGCTGATGCTGGACCCTTGTTATGTAATTTAACTGGAACATCTGCGATTTCTTCATCTTTAACTTCTTCAAACTCAAGATAATACATATCTCCTACTGAACTCTTTATGATTTCCTCTAGAGAAAAGTTTTCATCTTTTGGAACCCACCCTTGAATAACAACTACTCTATCAGTTTTTAAGAAGTTTTCACTTGCTTCTTTTCTAATAAGTATGTTGCTATAATATTCATAAGCTAATTCTAGAGTTCTTTTTTCTTCTCTGTAATTTGAAAGTACTCCTCTTAAGTCTGCTTTTTTAGCTTCTATTTCTTTTATTTGTAATTTAAACTCTTCAACAAGAACTGAAGCTTTCTCTTTATACTTAGTTTGGAATGCTGAAAAACCGAAGTTCTTTAAAACTTCATCTATTTGTTCAGCTCTTTCTTTCATTGTCATTACAAAGACATATGAATCTTGGTCAGTGTTAGAAATAACTTCTATATAACTTTCCTTGAATTCGCTTTCAATTTCATTCTTCATATTTTCAAGATTTTGACTTGAAATAACTCCTAAGAATACAACTACTTTTTCAAAATTATTTAATTCACCTAGTGGAGCATCGAAACTTTGCCATGGCTCTAAGATTTCTATTTCACCTAAAAGTTTTGTCTTTTCGTTTTCTAGAGTAGCAAGCTCTCTCTCCATCTTCTTAACCTCTGAATAAACGACTTCCCAGTTGCTATTTTCAACCTTCGCTTCTAGCTCATCCAAAGTTAAGCTTTCTTTACCAGCTTTTAAAGCTTTAAGTCCTCCAACTTCAGCAACAAACTCTCTTAAGAAGTCTAAAGCTGATCTTGTTTTTGAAACATTTTCTTCTATAAGGGCTGTTTCAGAATCTAAATCATCCTTGCTAAGAGATTCAAAAACTTCGTTGCTTTCCACTTTTTCTTCATCTTGTAGGTTTATGAATTCAACCTCTGAAGAACTTTGAACTTTTTTAAGAAGCTTCTCTTTCTCTGATTCAAAGGCAAGTAAGGTGAATTTATTCATCTTAACTATTGCCATTAGTTTTCACAATCCTCTCAATAACTAAATTTACTGCTGAATCAATCTTAGAACCAGTAAGATTTGACACATCAGCACATTGTTTTTTACCTTCTGAAAGTATGACCTCGGCCTCTTTTCTTCCGGCATTTTCTGCATTGCCAATAATTTCTCTTGCAACATTTCTAGCCTCTTCTATGATGGAGTTATGTCTTTCGTCAGCTTGGATTGTTGCATCTGAAATTATTTTCTTGCTTTGCTCATGAGCTTTTTTAATCATTTCATCAGCTTGCATTTCAACTTTTTTAATTTCTTTTATTGCTTCTATTGCCAAAGTTTCACCACCTTTATATAAGGAATTTTTATAAAATATATATTAATACTTTATATAGTATTAATTAACCCTTACTACTAATTATACATGAAATTCAACTTAATTCAACATAATTTTACTCCTGTATACATTTTCATAGGTTTTTATTCAAAAATCTACATTATATTTTTTTGAATAAAAAATTAACTTTATTTACATTTGTAAAAAAGTCGTATTAATATATTTAGGGATTTATTAATACGACTAATATATTTATTGATTTTCTACTTCTATGTATGAATCATAATCAAAATTCATTTCATCAAATATAAGATATCTTGGTTCAGATTTAATTTCCCCATTTTTTAAGTAATTAATTATATCTAATTCAAATTTTTCTATATGAGCTTTTTTAAATGGCATTTGTCTATCAAAACTATCCTTTATTTTTTGCTCATCTTCCTTAGTAATTGTTCTAACAAGGAAATCTGGTAACCATCTCTTTTTATTAAAGCACAAATAATCGAATTTTAAAACTTCCTTTAAAAGACTCTCATCCTTCCCTTTTAGCTTCTCAATGTAAAAATCTAATAATATCTTATAATATTCAACATTTCCTATACTTCTCTTGAAATTACCCTTCTCTTCAAAGAACATAGCTAAATCATAATAAAAATCAAAAGGCTTCTCATATATATCTAAGAAGAATTTAATTACATTATTAAATTTGCATGAGTTATAATATTTATCAACCATAGCTTCAACTTTCTTTAATAATAGAAGTTCATCATAACTTATATCACTACTTCTTATTATTTCATATGGCGCATATGGTGAATAAACTATTCCCCACTTTTCTGCTTCCTCTCTCATTGATGAACCTTTTAACAACTTTAGGAAGCCTAATTGAATTTCATCTGGTCTTATGGCATGAACATCATTAAAAGACTTTTTAAATGATTCTAAGTCTTCTCCTGGTAGCCCTGCAATTAAGTCTAGATGTTGCATTACATTTTTTCCTTCAGCAACTTTTAAAACTTTCTCCTTTATGTTTTCATATGTGATATATCTATTTATATTATGTAAAACTTCATTATTAGTAGTTTGTACTCCTACCTCTAATTGGAATCTTCCCTTTGGAGAATTATTTAAAATTTCTATTTGCTCATCTGTTAAAAGGTCCGCTGCAACTTCAAAATGGAATCTTGTTTCTGTATCTTGCTCACTTAAGTATTTAAGAAGTTCAACTGTATATTTTTTATTACAGTTAAAAGTTCTATCAACAAACTTAACTAACTTTATTCCTCTTTCCATAAAGTATTTAAGTTCTTCTTTTACTCTCTCTACATCTAAAAATCTAACTCCATGCATTACAGAAGAAAGACAATATTTACATTTAAATGGGCATCCTCTTGAAGCTTCATAATAAACAATTTTATTATTTATATCCTCTTCATAAGTATAAGGAAATACTAATTCATTCATATCCATTTCAGGCCTAATTGGATTTTCAAAAACTTTTCCATCCTTCTTATAGTTTAATCCTCTTATATCTTCTATTTTTCCTTCTCCAAGCTTATAAAGGACAAACTCTCTAAAAGTCTTTTCTCCCTCTCCAACTATTACATATTCTCCTGGATGGTTTTCTAAAAACTCTTTTCCCTCATAAGAAACTTCTGGTCCACCATAAAGTATTTCTATTTTAGGATCTACAAGCTTTATAAGTTCGGCTAGTCTGTTTACGAACTCCATATTCCATATGTAACAGGAGAAAGCCACAACATCTGGTTTCTCCTCAATAATACCTTCTAAAATATTCTCAACTCTATCATTGATTGAAAACTCTTTTATATCACCTTGGAAATCTAAATCCTTTGTAAATGTCTTCAGATACCTCACTGCTAGATTGCTGTGAATGTACTTGGAATTTATTGCTGTTAGCAGTATCTTCATTCTTTATACTTCCTCTCTTTATTCCTTTAATAAATATTATTTTATCACAAACTTTAGTTTCCTGTATTTCAAAATATTTTTCAAGTACTTTTTTTGAACTATCCACTGTAAACTCATTTGAAATACTATTGTCTATAAATTCAATTTCCTTCTCTTTTTCCTTTGGCATTAAAACTTTAATCTTATCATTTACTGTTTCCCTTCTCTGTTTTTCTCTATCCCATATATAAATATTCCCTCCAAACCTTACATTACTCCATATATTTTTTATAACATTTTCAATTTCATTTTTATCTAATTGGCTTAGTGAAAAAAATAAAACACCGTTATCATATTGATTCCTATACTCATCATCAAAATTCTCAATATAATAATCTACACTTATCTCATTCTCTGTTTGCTTTAAAATATTATAAATGATTCCATAATTATTTATACCAACATCTAAGGTGTTACCTTTAAAATTTATGTTACCCATATCCAATATAACTTCTCTTACCATAAAATCACTCCCATTTTATTCCATTTCAATTTCTATTATACATTTAAAGAGTAATTCTTTCTATCTTTAATTAGAAAAAATTACTCTTATTATCTCTTAATAAATTTATATAATCCTAAAAGTTTAATTCTTATTTTTCTTTATAGACATAGTAAATTTGACAATAAGTACAATAATTAATATTAAATTTATACTTAATATTAATAAGTAATTATAAATAGGTATATTATTACCATCTATATTTTTTTGTAATTTAAAAAGTACACCTTTATTTCCATCTAATATATAGAGATTATCCTGAATTATCTTCATATCATTTATATAGGCATTTTCTTCTAAGCTTATGATATCTTTAACTTCTCCCGCCTTAAGAAACCTTGAAAGAGTATTTTTTTCGTGATTAAAAAACAAAAAGGCATTTTCTTCTAATATTATTCCCTCTCTATCTATTAACAAGGCATTAATCTCTCCAACATTTTCAGTTTGATATATAGGTTTTGGCATTATATAACTTCTATGTTCATCTGTTATAAAATTAATTATAGGTTTTCCTTCTTCTCTAAACCTTGGAGAGTTAACAGGATCTCCTCCACTATAATCTGGCCATCCATACCAAGTACCTTTTCCTTCTATTTTATATATATAGTCATTATCACCATTTAAAGGTCTATATCCTTTTTCCTCAATTCCTCCAACTATTGCAAAAATTTCTCCTGAACTGTTTAAATCAATTCCCTTAACATTTCTTATTCCATAAGAATATAGCTTTTTCTCATTATTCTTTATATCAACCTCTATAATTGCTCCATTTCCTACTATGTTTCCTTTTACTACTTCTCCCTTTTGTGTTTTAGTATTGTATGGCACAAAAGCTCCTTTTTTATTTTCATCATAATTTCTTCCATTTAAAATAGTATCTACTGGAGGTATATCATAGGCTTCTCCCTCCTCAGCTACAATTCCTGAATTTGTAGCTGATCCTATACTCAAATAAAGTTTTCCTTCCTTTATCAAAATCATGGTGTTTTCTTTATTTAGCCCCTTATTAGGAATTTCTTCAATTAAAATTTCTTTACTTAAGTTATTTAAGTCATAAGATATTAACTTTTCATCTAAGGTGTAATATAACTTTCCATCATAATACTCTAAATCATATATATTGCTTTCTTCCTTTGTCTCTAAAAATACATTATTGTTTTTATCTATTTTAAAAATATTATTCTTTACTGCTACATAAATTTCCTCTTCATCATTACATAAAGCTTTTGCACCATCTAGCCCCTTTAAAATTAATTCTTCACTAAAATCTTCACTCTCTAAATATTTTCCATCCTTATTAGTAAAAAAACATATTCCACTTGATAATAGTGCACTAATTAAAATTAACCCTATAATCTTTATAATATTCTTCATCTTTCCTCCTAATCAGCCTCAATAATAAATTTTCACTATTAAGAAAATCAAAAGCAATTAATCACAATTACCTCCTATATAATGAATATTTAACATAAGTTGTGAATATTCATTATTATTGAACTTTTAAATAAGGCGGTGATTCATTGGGTAAAGATGATTTTTATAAAAATTCTTTTATGCTGACAGCTTCAAATTTAACAACAGGTTTATTAGGCTTTATATTCTCAATGTACTTATCAAAAGTCCTAGGCCCCGAAGGAATGGGTCTATATGGAATTATAATGCCGATTTATAATCTATTTATATCCATCATGACTGCTGGTATAATTGCATCAATTTCCAAAATAACAGCTGTATATTCAGCCAAAGACGATTATAATAACATAATTCGTACTATGAAAGTCGTAGCTATTTTTAACTTTATTTGGTGTTTTATAATAGGTATATTTGTTTTTTTCATATCACCTATAATAGGTAACTTTTGGGCTAAAGATCCTAGAATAATAAAAGCTATAATGGTAACTTGTCCAGCTATGATTTTTATATCTCTTTCAAACATATTAAAGGGATTCTTTTACGGAACATCTAAAATTACAGTTCCATCTTTTATAGATATTTTAGAAAAATCTCTTCGTATACTTGTATTAGCAGTACTAATTTTTATCTTTAAGGCTCAAACTTTAGAAACTTTAGTTACCTTAGCTTATTTAGCCCTATGTTTGGGAGAACTCCAAAGTTTAATACTTTTATTTGGTTATTTTAAATATATGATAGGAAAAACACCTAAAAGAAATACTAAGGGAGAAAGCCGTGCTCAATTATTATTTGATGTTTTAGTAACATCAGTTCCTCTATGTTTAAACGGTTTTTTAATGAGCATATTTAGCGTTATATCAACACTTTTAGTTCCTAAAAGACTTATTGTTGCTGGTTTTACTTATTCTCAGGCATTATCACTTATAGGAAAATACTCCTCTATGGCTATGTCCATAGTAACCTTTCCTATAATAATAGTTTCTTCTATAAATACAATGTTAATACCAGATTTATCACAGACTTTAAGTAAAAGGAATTATATTTCTGCGGCCAAAAGAATTAGAGATGTAATTAAAATAGCATTTTTAATTGGTATTTGTACTGCTGTTGTAGGTTTATGTGTTCCAGATTCATTAGGAAAAGTATTCTTTGGAAGAGATGATTTAGGAGAATATATAAGAGTAACTTCATTAATGATGCCAATAGTATTTACTTCTAACACTATGTATGGAATATTAAATGGTTTAGGAAAACAAAATGTAATTTTAAGAAATACTATAATAACAGAATTATTAGAAGTTACTTTATTATTCTTTTTAACAGCTATACCATCTATAAATATATATGGTTATGCAATAACTATGCTTTTTGTTTCATCATTATCTCTATGCCTAAACCTTTATGAAATATATAAAAACATAGATATAGGTTTATCCATATCTAATTGTTTTATATATATATTAGTTGGAATTTTAACTTATATATGCTTAAGTCCACTTTCACTAAAACTTTCTTTCGTTGACTTTAGAGTTCAAGTTTTAGTTATTACCTTAATCGCAGTCTCTGTATTCATACTTTTAATTATTAAAGATAAATTTTCATCAAATTTAAAAAGAATTTCTATAAAAAGTAGATAAGGCTATACTATTTAGTATAGCCTTCCTTTCTTGACAAAATTTCAAATTCTTTAGTTTCACCAAGAACTCGCATTATTTTTATTCCTTTTTCTTCATTTAAATTAAAATGCTTAACTCCCATTTTCTTTATAAATTCATTATTCTCTGAATTTTCTATTATTACTAAAGGATTTAGGTTCTTTACTAATTTCTTTATTTCCTTTTTCTTTTCTTCTCCATCATTTAAATTTAAAATTTCTACTCTACAATCTTCTATTTTACTTAACTCTAAAGCTTTATCATAAGATTCCTTAGACAAAACTGCTATTTTAATATTATCTACAGTAGCAAAAATCATACCTTCATTAGAATTATCTACTCTTTTTGCATTTAGAGAAATACTTTCTTTATTATAATTAAATCCCTCTTCCATAGATGTTATTTCTATATTCTTGCTTTTCATAAGACTTTTAGTTTCTTCATTTAATCCTCCCAAAGTAGGAATAAGTATCTTTTTTATATTACTATTATTTATTGCCTCTTCAATAAACTCATTGCTTTCCTCTTTAAAAGAGTTTAAAACCAATAAATCAATTTCGCCTAAATTTTCTTTATTGACTCCTTCTAAGATACTCTCTATATTATTTCCCTCACTTATAACAACAGTTTCACAAGGACTTTTTAAAACTATTATTTCCTCTTCATAACCTAAAAACTCTATGGTATTTGGATTTTCTTTTGCGAATACATTAGTATTGCTACTAAATAGCAAAATCATAAGAAACATAAGGAGTATCATTTTTATTTTTTTCCTATTTTTCATAAAATTCACCACCTATACCAATAAAATCTCCAAAAAATATTTTTTTATACTTAATATTTAAACATAAACTTTTCTTTTAAATACAGATTGTTTTTTTCAATTCTTAAAATATTAAATATACTACAAAACTCAACATTCACCTAAAAAAGCCTAAAAAAATAACTATATCAAGAAAATTCTTGATATAGCTATTTAAACTATTTTAATCTAGTTCCAAATTCATCTTGTTCTATTAAGCCTTTTTTCATTAATCCACCTAAGGCCATTTTGAAATAGTTTTTAGAAGTTTTAAAAGTATTTCTTATTTCATCTGGAGTACTCTTATCATTTAAGCTCATAACTCCGCCATGTTCCTTTAAATACTCTAATATAGTATCTCCTAATTCGTTTCTCTCCTTAAGTTTATGATTTCTTAAAGATAACCCAACTATTCCATCTTCGTAAACCTTTATTATTTTACCTTTTATAGTATCTCCTGGTTTAATATTTGTGAAGTATTCGTTTTTAAGCACTACTCCTCTATATTTGTTATCTATTGCAACTCTTAAAGAATCATTAGTTTGATATCCATATACTACTCCTGAAACTTCTGTTCCCAGTTTAGGTTCCTCTATTTCGTCTAAATATTTATCAATATCTGTTGTTGCTGCTAATCTTCCTGTTTTATCAACATATATATATACTAGATATTTTTTTCCTTCTTCCATGTTATATTTTTTTTCTTTCATTGGAACAAGTATATCTCTTTCTAAACCAAAATCAACAAAAGCACCTATTTTAGTAATAGATTTAACTTCTAATAAAGCAACATCTCCAACAACAGCTAGAGGCTTTTTTAATGTAGCTATTAATCTATCTCTAGAATCTCTATAAATAAAAGCTTCAACTTCATCCCCAACTTTTATTTCTTGTCCTGCTAAATTTCCGCTTGGAATTAATATGTCATCAGAAGTATTTCTAGTTCCTCTATCTAAGTAGTATCCAAACTCTGCTTCTCTTACTACTTTCATTTTATTAAATTGTCCTACGTTTATTATCATAAGCTCCTCCTTTATTTATTATAAAGATTTTTCATCTCTATATATTCTCTTCTTGAATTTTTTATACTTTCGATTTCACAATCTGTAAGCTCTCTAATAACCTTGCCTGGAACTCCCATAACTAAGACTCCCTCTGGTATCTCTTTGTTTTGACTAACTAAAGTTCCAGCGGCAATCATAGTATTTTTCCCTATTTTTGCTCCATTTAATATTATTGCCCCCATGCCTATTAAGCATTCATCTTCTATCTTACACCCATGTATTATAGCACCATGTCCTATGGTAACACCATCACCAACTTCAATGTTATGCTCTTTATCAACATGAAATACTGCATTATCTTGTACACTAGTTTCATTTCCTATTTTAATTGAATTTTCATCGCCTCTTAATACAGCCCCAAACCAAATCCCACAATCTTCACCTATAGTAACATCACCTATGATGTCACTACTATGTGCTACAAAGGTTTTCTCTCCTATTTTAGGCTTATTTCCTTTAACTTCAATTAACATATAATCACCTCTTAGTTATTCTTATAATTTTATCATATAAAAATAGATTATGTCCACTTATGCTTTTATATAATTAAAATTCCCTCTTAATCTTATATATATCAATATTAAAAGCATGACATTTAATCTGAATAACAATAATATTATATATTATATTAATATAATTAAGAGGTATTAATGGATAAAAAAAACATATCCTTTGATAAACTTAGATTTTATTATGGAATTCCTCATTCTCACACATCATTATCAACTGGAAAAAGCACTCCACCCCAGGTCCTGGAACACGCTCGCTCTCGTGGATTGGATTTTTTGATAATAACTGATCATAATAAATATCTAAGTGAAAATATAACAGAAAAAAATAAAGAAATTTCAAAATGGACATATTTAAATAAATGCATAAATAAATTTAACAAAAAACATTCTGACTTTTTAGCTTTATCTGGATTCGAAGCAAAGTCAACCTCCTTAGGTCATTTAAATATAATATGCCCAAATACTTTTTTCACTGGGATAGTTTCAGATATCAACTATTTGTTGCTTTGGTTAATTAACGACCATACAGCTTTGCTTAGTATTAATCACCCTAAAAACTCTATTGCAAAAAAAATTGAATTTACTCCTCTTTTAGATAAGCTTTTATGCTCTATAGAAGTTGGGAATGGAATACCCCCTAAAAATTATACACGATATGATTCTCAATTTTTTTCACTACTTGATAAGGGATTCAAAATTGGAGCTATAAACTCTCAAGACAATCATAAATTAAATCATGGAGATAGTGAAAACTTAACTTGCGTAGTTTCTCACAAATTAGATAAGAACACCTTACTTTCAGCATTTAAAAATAGACATATATTCTCAACAGAATCTAAAACTTTAAAAATGCTATTCTCTTTAAATTCAACTTTTATGGGCGGAACTGTTGCCATAGATAAATCTTCCAAAATTAATCTCTATTTACAAGTTGAAGATGATTTAAACAGCATATCAAAAATTCAGTTTTTGACTAACAAAGGAAAAATTATTAAAGAAATTAATGATATAAACTTGCATAATATTAAATATATCTTTGAAAAAAATGTTTCTTTAGACGAAACTTGGTTTGTAGCTAAAGTATTTTTAAATGATGATAAAGAAGCTATGTCTTCTCCAATATTCGTTACTTACGAATAAAAAAAACAAACTCCATATATATGGAGTTTATTTTTTTGAATCTTTATTATGTTTAATTCTATTTGGTTTCGCCTTTGGTTTAATAACAACTTTTTTCTCTTTTTTAAGTTTTGGATATCCATTTCTAAGAATATCTAAGAACCATAAGAATAATATTGTTGCTATGGCCGAAATTATTAGCATAATCCATTGATTCATAGGAATGAACATAGGAATAAGGAAGATTATTATAGCTGCAGCTAATATGATCCATTTATTAACTTTAACCTTATTAAATACATATCTACTTAATAATGAAAATCCTCCAAAAATTACTACTGCTAAAAGTATTATTTGTAAAATAAATACAAGTATTCCCATAGTTTTGCCTCCTTGCATAATACTCCTTATATAATATATTAGTCTAAAAAAAAAACATTTTCAAGTTTTTATTTTTTAAATTTGTTCTTATAAAATTAACATTTGTAATATCATTTTTATTAATGTGTTAAATTAATAAAAAAAACTTTATTATTTTTAAAATAATATATAGTATTTTTATAAAAGTTTTGTTAGAATAGAATTATCATTTTATTCAAATTTTAAAGAGGTGATATTATGTCTCTAATAAATACATCAACTCATTTAGATGAATTAGATTTACAAATTTTAGATATCCTAATAAAAGATTGTAGAACTCCTTATTTGGAAATAGCAAGAATATGCCATGTTTCAGGTGGTACAATTCATGTTAGAATGAAGAAGATGGAAGACTTAGGAATAATTAAAGGTACTAGAATTCTTTTAAACTTACCTAAATTAGGTTATGATGTAACATGTTTTGTTGGAATACATGTTAACTCAACATCATCATATACTCATGTTTTTGATGAACTTTCAAAAATTAAAGAGGTTGTAGAGCTTCATTTGATAACTGGTGACTACGCTATTTTTGCTAAAGTTATATGCAAAAATATATCAGACCTTCAAGATATTCTAATGAACAAAATAAATCATATTGAAGGAATAAGTGGAACCGATACATTTATATCTCTATCTCAACCAATAGATAGAAATATAACTCTATAAAAAAAGAAATAGCACAAGCTATTTCTTTTTTTATTTGAATAAAATATATTTTTCTACTAATAATATTAATATATTCTTAGTAAAGGATGTGTTAAAAATGAAAACATTAAATATTATTGCTCTTACTTTAGTAATAATAGGAGCATTAAATTGGGGTCTTATAGGCATCATGGATTTTAATTTAGTAGATTTAATATTTGGAATAGGCTCCATTTGGAGTAGAACTATTTATGTATTAGTAGGTCTAGCTGGCCTATACTGTTTATCATTCTACGGCTATCTTAATAGCACAAAAGAACAATAATAAATTTA
This sequence comes from Clostridium sp. LIBA-8841, assembly GCF_057782475.1. Lineage (NCBI taxonomy): Bacteria > Bacillati > Bacillota > Clostridia > Eubacteriales > Clostridiaceae > Clostridium > Clostridium sp. LIBA-8841. The sequence continues at coordinate 2,691,039 of NZ_CM173488.1, forward strand.
TATCCCTATTAGGCTTCCTAATAGGGATATCTTTTTCTACATTTTTTCAATTATATCAAAAAGCTCTATAGCAGCCTTTTTAGGTCCCTCTTTTTCAAAACCGGAAACACCTAAACAAGTCTTTATTTGTCCAACCTTAACCTTATTGTTAAACATATCTTCAAAATATCTATCTATTATTAAATCCATTTCCTCTTTTTTCTGAACTGGTCCAAATGGATTTGCAAAATATGACTCTACTAATCCATTTTCTGTAGTAGTTCCTTTTGCCATTCTAGCACCAGCTTTGAAAACTTTTTTTGCTTCTTCTGGATTTTTAAAATATTGAATTGATTTTTCTCCATCCTTTAAACCATCATAATTATTTGCATAAAGGAAAAGATCAACATCATATCCTTTTACTATTTCATCATAATTACAAACTGGCATAACAAGTCTTGCATTTATTTTATCTGGATTCATAAATATACTTCTATCAATTTCTTTAAAAGCATATCCTTGATCTAAGTCATCAAGTCTTACAAAGGCACCAATTTCTGTTCCATACCCTTTAATTACGCCATTAACATTTTTAAATACACCCATATCATCAAATATTATAGTCATATCGCTTATATATTCTTCACTTAATGTTCTAAAGGCTTCTAGACTCTCAGATTTACCTGCTCCACTATCACCCATTATTACAACATTAGCTTCTTTTCCATTTTTAAGAACAACATTAACCATTGCTCCATGAATAGGCATGTATCCTCTTTTTATCATTATTATATTGTGTAGAGTTAAAATCATTTTCTTCATATATCCAAAATAATCTATCTCTTCACTATAATTAGCATATCCTAACATTATATTATTCTTTTCATCATCATAGAAGCAAGTTTTTACATCCTCTTCATCATCCTTTGCTCCAAATACATATACTATATCTGGTTTAATCCCTCTACATTCCTCTGCCGTAGCTAAATCAAATAAATTACATAGGCTTATTCCATGAGACATAAAATCTCTATGGAAATATACATAAGCTAATAATTCTCCTACTTTAGCTGGATAACAGAACCATTCTTCATTATTTATATGAGCACCTCTTAATGGATTTTCATCTATTTCTGAAAAAATACCATCTCTAGTATTCTTATTAGGATAAGTTATAAATGGTGCCTCTAAAGATATTGAATCTATAAACGGAATGTTTTCTAATATAGCGTATTCTCTTGGACTTGGCCAAATTACATTATTCACCATAATCCCTGCATTTCCACCTGCAGAAACTTGTCTAAGTATATTAGGCATATTTCCTAATAAATTCTTTTGAATCCTTCTATAAAATCTTAATACAAGATCATTAAAGCTTCTATTTGCATCTACAAATCCTACTGCAGCAATTCCATCTTTTACTTTATTATTTTGAATAACAGTATATCTTTCTAATTTCCTCCAGAAAGAATAAACATCATCTATAACACTTGCAAAAGACTTTCTATCCTCAAGTAACCCTTCAAAAGCCTCATTGACAACTAATACCTCATGAGCCCCCATCATGGATAATAGTTTTAATGTGCTTATTAAGTACCTTGATATTACCTTTATGTCTTCAGTACCTATAGTTTCACTTAAGAACCTAAAGTTATGACTTTTCTTATTTTTAGCCTTTTTTAAATAAGCTTCCAGAACTCTTCTAAACCCTTCACTATTTATTATTGACTCAAAACTATCGCAATATTTAGCAGTGAAGTTCATTGTTACTTTTCCATGCTTTAAGCAAAATTCTTTTTTCATATTAAGCCCCCTTTTTAATTAATACAAGTTTAAAATGTATTATCTCCAACTCAATTATAACACCAAAGTTGTATCTTTTCAAAATATTCCATTATTTTTTTCTATTGTAATTATAAACTAACTAAATTGAGTTTATTAATTGAATTATAGGTTAATAATGTATTATATTATTACTTATTTTTTAAAGGAGTTTTTATAATTGAAAATTACAACTAAGAAATTCAGCTTTTTTCTAATTATTTTACTTTTAATATCAATACTTTATTACTCACCCTCATATTCAATTCCCAATTATGACTTTATAATTCATTACATAGATGTAGGACAAGGAGATTCTGCTTTAGTTCAAACAAATAATAAAAATCTTTTAATAGATGCAGGTACACCAGATTCTTCTGAATCTCTTATAAACTATTTAAAAAATCTTGGAATAAAAAATATCGATTTCGTCGTAGCAACACATCCCCATGCTGACCACATTGGAGGCATGCAATCTATTCTTAAGGAATTTAATGTGAGTTACTTTTCTGCACCTAAAGTCACAGAAAATACTGATATATTTAAAAATATGATTAAAACTCTAAAAGAAAAGAATATTTCCATAAACATATTATCTGATTCTCACCCAATAGATTTAGGTGAAAATACTAAAGTAGAAATATACTCTCCTTCAAATAATGAATATGATAATATAAATAACTACTCATCTCTCCTTAGAATATCTTATGGTGAAACTTCATTTTTGTTTACTGGAGATGCAGAAGCTGAGATTGAAATGGAAGTTCTAAAACTAAATAAAGATTTAAAATCAGATGTGTTAAAGGTAGGACATCATGGCAGTATAACTTCAACAACAGATTCATTTCTAAAAGAAGTTTCTCCAAATATAGCAATTATCTCTTCAGGCCTAGATAACTCCTATGGCCATCCCTCTTCTCAAGTTCTAAAAAAACTTTCAGATAATAAAAGTAAAATTTTTAGAACCGATGAAGATGGAACTATTATTCTAACCTCTGATGGAAACTCTATAAAAAGGCATAAAAACTAAAGGCACCAAACTTGGTGCCTTTAGTTTTTATAGTTTTTTATTCTATAATAAACTATTATTCCTCAGTTGCTTCAACTTCACTGTCGTCTTCACTAATTAATATACTTTTCCAACTCAACAATATGTAAAATAAATTTACAACATCTTGCTCATTATAAACAAGTATTTTCTCAACCTTTTCTTTTGGCATTCTTTGAAAATACTCTCTATCTTTTAAAACTTTATGAAATGTTTTTGCTAAATTTGACCCTGAAAGAACATCGCCTTCTCTTTCAATACCAAATTTCTTTTCTAAAGCCTTAAGACCTATCCCTTGCTTAAAAGTATGCTCATAAATTTTCTGTATATCCACAGATCTAAAGTAATTATTAAAATCAAAATTTATTCCATATTTATCAAACAAATAATTTATAACTGTAAAATCATTATTCCCAGAAAAAGTTACTATATACTTTTTCTTTTGCTCTGCAGCAACCATTATAAAATATTTTTTTGCTAAGTAAAGAATATCTCTTACTTCTCCCTTATGTTCTATCATATATTGAGTCATCATGAACTTAGATTTCTCCTCATCATAATATCCCGCTCCAAAAACACCTATGCACTTAGGCTTTTTATATACATAGTGTTCTAAATCAAAATATACAGCCTGTTTATATATATCATAATTTTCATTAAAAGATAGGGCATTACTAAGATCTAAATCATTTATATCTATTTCATGCTCTTTTATGATCACTTTATCACTCTTTTCTTATATAAACTTATAACAGAAATATTATATCATTATATCACTCTTTAGTTAAGTATTAATAAACATTAATTGAATTTTTAATTAATACAATTTATCAATTGACAAATTCCTGTCAAGTTGATATAATTTAAATGAATTTGATAATGATTTTCATTTAGTGAGGTGCTTAAGATGAGTATATATGATTTAAAAATCGGACAAGCCGGTGTTATAGATAAAATTTGTGGACATGACGGTCTGGCTAAAAGACTTCTTGCTTTAGGATGCATTGAAGGAACAGAAATAAAATTAAAAAGAATAGCTCCTTTAGGAGACCCATTAATAGTAAACTTAAGAGGTTTTGATTTAGCTATTAGAAAAAAAGATGCTAAAAATATAATCTTAAAATAATAAATAAAATAGAATAATTTAATAGGAGGAAAACTAATGACAACAATAGCTTTACTCGGTAATCCTAACGTTGGTAAAACTACTCTATTCAATGCCTTAACAGGCTCTAACCAACACGTAGGAAACTGGCCAGGTGTTACAGTTGATAAAAAGGAAGGGTTTCTCAACTCTAACAAAATAGTTGATTTACCTGGTATCTATGCTTTAGATACATTTTCAAACGAGGAAAAGGTATCTAAAAAATTCTTAGAGTCTGGAGAGGTTGACCTTATACTAAATATAGTTGACGCTTCTAACTTAGATAGAAACCTATATCTAACTATGCAACTTAAAGAATTTAAGAAGCCAATAGTATTGCTTCTTAACATGAACGATATAGCCGAGAAAAAGGGAATTAAGATTAATCCAAAAAAATTAGAAAAAGCTTTTAACCTTAAAGTAATTCCTATAACAGCATCTAAAAAAGAAGGCTTAGATGAAGTTAAAGAATTCATAAATAAAGGCAATTTTGATAAATACTTAGACAAAAATACTTACTCATTTAAGGATGAGGCTAATACTTATAAATTTATTGAGGAAAAATTATCAGACTGTTTTAATAGGTCTAATAATTCTTCAACAAACCTAACAGACAAATTAGATAAAATATTTTTAAACCCATGGCTTGCATACCCATTATTTATAGTACTTATGATTTTTGTATTCCAATTTACATTCTCATGGGTTGGACAACCTATTTCAGATGCTTTAGATGGCTTTTTAAGTGATACTTTCATGCCATACTTAAGTAATCTTTTATCAGGTACAGCTCCATGGTTCCAATCATTACTTGTTGATGGTATTGTAGCAGGTGTAGGTGGAATCATAGTATTATTACCAATAATATTAGCATTATTTTTATGCATATCAATATTAGAAGATAGTGGATATATGGCTAGAGTTGCTTTCCTAATGGATAAGTTCATGAGAAAAATAGGACTTTCTGGAAAGGCTTTTCTTCCTATGATAACAGGATTCGGATGTACAGTTCCTGCTATTATGTCAGCTAGAACTTTAGAAAGTGAAAAGGATAGAAAACTTACTGCTCTTTTAGCACCATTTATGTCATGTAATGCTAGATTACCTGTATATGTAATATTCGCTGGATTATTCTTCCCAGAAAATGCATCTTTAGTTGTTGCTTCTTTATATATACTAGGTATAATCGTTGCTTTCATATTAGGCTTAGTGTTTAAAAATACTTTATTCAAGAAAGATGAAGAACCTTTTATTATAGAACTTCCTGAATATAAAGTACCAGAAATTAAATCTGTATTAGGTCAACTTTGGGATAAATCAAAGAATTTCCTAAAAAAAGCTGGAACTATTATATTTGCAATGAGTGTTGTTATTTGGTTCCTTCAAAGTTTCAACTTCAGTGGAATGGTTGAAGATATAACTCATAGTTTCTTATATAATATAGGTTCATTTATAGCTCCTATATTCGCTCCATTAGGATTTGGAGATTGGCAAGCTTCAGTTTCATTATTAACTGGTTTAATGGCTAAAGAAACTATAATTTCAACAATGGAAGTTATTTATAAAGGTGACTTAGTTCATATGTTACCACAATTCTTTACAGCTATTTCATCTTACTCATTTATGGTATTTGTATTACTTTACACACCATGTATAAGTGTTGTAGGTGTTATGAAGAAAGAATATGGTGGTAAATTCACAATTTTATCAGTAATATTCCAATTTGTAGTTGCTTGGGTAAGTGCCTTCATAATTTATCATATTGGTCTATTAATATTCTAAAGAAGGTGTTTTTATGGAAATTTTTATTACAGCCTTAATAGTATTAGCTGTGGTTGTTATACTATATAAAAACTTTAAAAAGTCATCAAAAGGACAATGTAGCGGTTGCAGCAAATGTGCTTCTAAAGGAAGTTGTCCTAGTAAAAAAAATAAAAAAAAATAAAAAAATAACCAATTCCAAAAGGAATTGGTTATTTTTTATTATAAACTACATTTTTTCAACTACATTTATTCCTATTAAGAATAAAGCATTCTTAATAACTTGTGCAGTAGCTTTTATAAGAGCAAGTCTAGCAGCTTTTAAACCTTCATCTTCTACATTTAATACTGTATGATTATTGTAGAACTTATTGAAAGCCTTAGCTACTTCTATTGAATATCTTGTTACAACAGAAGGCTCTAATTTATCTATTCCTAATATTATAGCTTTTTGTAATCCTTCTAATGTTTTAGCTAATTCAAACTCTTCTTTTGAAGTTAATTTTGTGAAGTCTGGCTCAGCTGTTATATTTTGCTCTTCGGCCTTTCTTAATATACTCTTAGCTCTTGCATATGAGTATTGAACATAAGGACCAGTTTCTCCTTCAAAGCTTAACATCTCTTTCCAATCGAAAACTATATCTCTTTCTCTTGAGTTCTTTAAGTAAGTGAATATTATTGCACCTATACCTATTTTCTTAGCTGCTTCTTCTTTATTTTCTAATGAAGGATTCTTTTCTTCTATAGTTTCTCTAGTTTTATCTATAGCTTCACTTAAAAGATCTTCAAGTAAAACTACATTACCTTTTCTTGTTGAAAGTTTTCTATCTGCAAACTTAACTAATCCAAATGGAATGTGTACGCAGTTTTTAGCCCATTCATTTCCTGCTAATTCTAATGTTTTAAATACTTGATTAAAGTGTAATATTTGGTCTTTACCAACTACATATATACATTTATCAAAGTCATAAGTGTTATGTCTGTACATAGCCGCTGCTAAGTCTCTTGTTGCATATATTGATGCTCCATCTGATTTAACAACTATACAAGGTGGCATATTGTACTCATCTAACATTACAACCTTAGCGCCATTACTTTCAGTTAATATATTAGCTTTTTCTAACTCTTCTACTACTACATCCATCTTGTCATTGTAGAAACTTTCTCCAGCCCAAGAATCAAAGTCTACCCCTAACATACCGTATATTTTATTAAACTCTTTTAATGATAAGTCTTTAAATCTTTCCCATAAAGCTACAGCTTCTGCATCTCCGTCTTCAAGCTTCTTGAAGTACATTCTTCCTTCGTCCTCAAGCTCTGGATTATTTTCAGCCTCATCATGGAATTTAACGTATATTCTTAAAAGTTCAGTTATTGGAGCCTCTTCTAAAGCCTCTTCATTACCCCATCTTTTATAAGCTGATATTAATTTACCAAATTGAGTTCCCCAGTCTCCTAAGTGGTTTATTCTTATTGGGTTATATCCTTCAAAGTTTAACATTCTATATAATGAATGTCCTATAGCTGTTGTGAATAAGTGTCCAACATGGAAAGGCTTAGCTATGTTAGGTGATGAATACTCAACAACAACATTTTTTCCCTCTCCTATTTTAGAAGAACCGTAGTTATCTCCCTCTTCTAAAACTTTATTTATTACATTCTTTGAGAAAGCCACTTTATCAACAAAGAAGTTTAAGTAAGGTCCTAAGCACTCTACTCTTTCAAATCCCTCTTTGTTTATTTTTTCAGCTAACTCAGCTGCTATCATGTTAGGAGCTTTTCTCATAACCTTAGCTAATTGGAAACAAGGAAATGCAAAATCCCCCATTTCAGGCTTAGGTGGTATTTCTATAAGCTTTTCTATATTCTCTAACTCTAAATCAACATGCTCTTTAATTCTTTCTGCAACCAACTTTTTGTAATCCATAATTATCCTCCTTATTTATATGCTAATTTTAAAAACACATTATATAGTGACATTATTGCCAAAATATAAATTTATTTACAATATAAAAAACCGCCTCTTTGAAACAAAGAGACGGATATATCCGCGGTACCACTCTAATTGGTTAAAAACCCACCTTATAATTTAACGCATAAGCGACATTTTAATAATGAAATACTAAAATGCAATCTCAGAGGCTCTCTTCATCCATACTATTCTATAAGGCTTACACCATCCCTTACTCGCTTAAGAAATCATAAAGACTACTCTTCTCTTCACAGACTTTTTATATTATCTTTTCTTAATTATTATATTATTTTACCTTAAATACTGTCAATATCCTCTTTTATTTATTATTAATAAAGTTTTATTTTAAAATACCCATTGAAAACTTCTTTGAAATTCTATAGTATCAGTATTATAATCAAATTATATTTTAAACAAGTAGAGGGGAAAAGAAATGGATAGAATAGGAGTAATAGATATCGGTTCTAACTCTGTAAGATTAACGCTTGCTGAGGTTGAGAATTCTGGATATTTTAGAATAATCGATGAATTAAAAGAACATATAAGACTTGGTTCTGATTTATTCGCTTGTTCTGTTTTGGACGAAGAAAAAATTAAACTTACAATTTCATCTATAAAAGCTTTTAAATCTATGTGCATCTCTTGTGGAGCATCTAAAATCATACTTATAGGTGTTGAAAGCATAAGACAATTAGATGAAAGAATTAATCTTAAAGAAATAATAAAAAAAGAACTTGGGTTAGATCTTAGAATTTTATCTAACGAAGAAGAGATTCATTATAATTTTTTAGGAGTTAAAAACTCTCTTTATATAAATAATTCTCTTCTTTTAGATATAAACGGAAACAATACCCATGTTTGTTGGTTAAAAGATAATAATATATATAAAGAAGTTACTCTTCCTTTTGGATATGTAACATTAACATCAATGTTCCAATTAAATGATATGATTTCCTATGAGAATAATACTAACTGTGTTAAGTATATAAAAGAACATCTTGAAAAAGTAGATTGGCTTGAATCTAATAAATTTGATTCAGTTATAGGTGTTGGGGGTTCTTTTAGAAATCTAGGAAAAATGGATAGACGTAGAAAAAGATATCCCATTGATATAGTTCATAATTATGTTCTTTATGATTATGATGTTGAGGAAATGTTCCACTTACTAAAAAGTAAAAATCTTCGTCAAAGGAAAAAGGTTGAAGGACTTTCTCCAGCAAGGGCTGATGTTATAGTTGCTTCTACAAATTTAATAAAAGAAGTTTTAAGCTTTACTAGTACTAATGAGGTAATAATCTGCGGTCGTGGTCTTAGAGAAGGACTTATATATGAATATATGACAAATACATTCCATAATGATGATGATATTTTAGATGTGAGTTTAAAAGGAATTATGGACACTTTAAATATAAACATTCCTCATGCTAAAAATGTATGCAAACTCTCATTTTCATTATTTGAAGGTTTAAAACCACTTCATCATTTAGGTGATGAGTTTAAAAACATACTAAAAACTGCTTCACTACTTCACGACTGTGGTATAAGCATAAGATATTATGATCACCATGTTCATTCATTCTATGTTATTTTAAGCTCCCACATAAATGGATTAACACATAAAGAAATTTTATTAAGTGCCTTATGTGCTGCTTACCATAGAAATAATTCTTATCAAGCACCACTTGCAAAATATTCTACTATAATAAACAGACTTGATTTAAAGCATGTTGAATATTTAGGAGTTATTCTTAAACTTGCTGAGGGATTAGATAGAGGATTAACTGGCCATGTAAAAAATCTTGATGTAATAATTGATGAAGATACAGTTACATTAAAACTTTATTCTGACTATGATTTAGAGTTAGAAATACGTCAAGCAAAGAGAAGTGCTAAAGCATTCTCAGAAATTTACAATAAGGATTTAATTATCGAAAAAGCATAATAAAAGTCTACAGGAGAATATCTCCTGTAGACTTTACTTTTCTATTATACTTCTGGTTGATTCTAGAGATTTATTTAATTCATTTATAATACTTTTATCTAAGTCTTTACCTTCTTCACTATTTAATGTCTCTTCTACAGGTAATATATAATAATCAGACTTTTTATTTTCTTTTTGAATTTTATAAACCCAAGTTGGAGTATATCCCCATTCTTCTATTTCTACTCCCTTTCTAGTCTTATCTAAAGTTAAATTTAGTATAATCCCATCTGCTGTTCTTCTCTCTCCCATTGTTTCTTCTCTTTGATTTGAAATAAAGTTCCCTAAAGAATAAGCTACTAGTGTCTTATGACCATCTTCCCTCTCAATTTCATTTATAGGCTGTATAACATGAGGATTGCTTCCTAGTATTAAATCAACCCCATACTCATTTAAAGCCTCAGCTATTTGAATTTGATACTTGCTAGGTTCACTATTATATTCGATTCCCCAATGCATACCAAAAACTATAAAATCTGCTCCTTCATTCTTCATTTTCTCTATTAAAACTTTCATTTCCTCTAATCTCTCATCTAATTTATTATAATTAAAAGTGTTTAGAGTGCTATTTTCAGAAATTTTATTACCATTTAACTCTCCTTCTTTACTTTCATAAGTGTAGGATGTAAATGCTATTTTTATTCCCTTTACTTTTTTAATAATATATTTTTTATTTCCGATAGAACTCATTAACTCATCTATTTTTTCTCCTGTTCTAATAGCCCCATCTTCTCCCTTATCTAAAGAATGATCAGTTGCTACATTTATAACATCAAAGCCTGTCTCTCCCAAAGCTGTTATCATTGAATCTGGTCCATTATAAGAAGGATATCCTGAATACCCCTTTTCTTCGCCACTATAAGTTCCTTCTATAGTTCCATAGGATATATCACTCTTTTCAATAAAACTCTTTATATACTTAAAATTATCCGTAAAATCATAGATTTTATTTTCCTCATTGTATGCTGACCATATTTGCTCATCATGTAATATTATATCTCCTACTGCACTTATTTTCACTTTTCTTCCCAAAGTAAATAAATTAAAAAATCTCTTTTTATCCTTTTCCTTTGTAACCTCTTTTTCCTCAATACCAGCTCCCTTTGTGGTTACAATATTGTTGGTTATGATATTATTAGCTATTAAAACAGAACAAACAATAACTAGAGAGGATAATATTATTTTCATTGCTTTAGACATTCTTATCATATTCTCACCCCTCTATATATTACCATATTTTTACATTTTATTTCAATTATCTTTATATAAAAAAATTAGATTAGATTCAGCTAATTTATTTCGAAGAATAAAACTGCCTATCTAATCTAATTCTCTTTAATATATTAATTTTAATTCTTAAATTACATTATTATTCCGACTAGAGAATATATGAAAGCCATAACCATTTGTGATGGAATAGCTAGTATATATCTTCCAAGTAATATTATAGCTATAAGTATAATACTATAATATTCATATACTACACCAGATAACTTATAAAATAGTCTTGGTTTAAGATCTTCTAAAATTCTAAAACAATCAAGACCTGGTAACGGTAATATGTTGAATACAAAAAAGTTAACATTTAATACAACTATATACTGTAATATTAAAAATATTATCTGAGATAAATCTCCTCTTATTCCAAAAAATCTAAGATATAGAACTGTAAGTATTACTCCAACTATAGCCACTACTAAGTTTGAAAGCCAAGCTGCCACATTAACTTTTATAGCATCTTTCTTAGGATTTTTAAAAGCATATTTATTTATCTCTACAGATTTACTCCATCCAAAACCAACAAAAGCCATCATTAAAGCTCCTAAAATATCAATATGCTTTAATGGGTCTAAAGTCAATTCTCCTTTAAATCTCGGTGTTTTATCCCCTAATTTATCTGCCATTTTGGCACGAGTATATTCTTTAACTGAAAAGGCTATTAATATTGCCGGAATGCTAAGCAATGCGTTTAATATAAATTGCATAATTAAGACCTCCTTATTTTGTATTTTAAATTATACCATAAATTTCTTTATTTTATTATGTAGTAAACTTAATAATTTATTAATTTTAGATTCTCTTTTAAGTTAATATTAGTTTTTGTTCTTTATTTAAAATATAACCTAATTTTAAAGCACGCAAAATAGAGGGTTCCTATCTTTTTCATAAATAAAGAACCCTCTTAAATCAACTATAATCTCTTAGCTGCTTCGTAAGCTAATTCACTTCTCTCACACTCATCATACTTCAAAGTAACTTGATAGCAAAGATGACTCCCCTTCATTTTTTCTGAAGCATAACACAATCCATTACTTCTTGAATCTAAAAATGCTTGGTCTATTTGCTCAGGATCACCAACCAATATTATCTTTGATCCTTCTCCTGCTCTTGTTATAATAGCCTTGACTTGCTTTGGTGTTAAGTTTTGAGCTTCATCTATTATAATCCAGTTCTTTATTATGCTTCTACCTCTCAAATAGGCAACAGCTTCCGTTGTTATTATCTTTCTCTCGAAAAGTTCTTCTATCTTATCATTTAACTCTCTTTCATTAGAATATCTTTCCTTCTCATCTGAATCTATTAAAATTTCTAGGTTATCATATATAGGTCTCATAAATGGAGCTATTTTTTCCTGTTCAGTTCCTGGTAAATATCCTATGTCTTCATCCATTGTTACATTTGGTCTACATACTAAAATCCTTCTATATTGTCCACTTTCCTCTTCTAATATTTTTTGTAATCCAACAGCTAAAGAAAATAATGTCTTAGCAGTACCTGCAGGTCCCTTTATAATTACTAAAGGAGCTTTTTTAGCATCAATACTTAAACACTCTAACATAAACTTTTGCCCAACATTTCTAGGACTTATTCCCATAATATTATTGCTGTCCTTATAAATTAAAGGTCTAACAACTTTCCCATCAAATCTTCCTAAGGCAGTCTGTTTATCATTATCATTACAATGTATTATTAAGAACTGATTAACCTCTAGTTCTGGTTCTACATATTTTTTATTTCCCTCATCATAAAATGTTAAATCTTTTTTTTCTATTACTTTATTTTTAAAGAATTTACTTAAAACTTCAGAACTTGTGTAAACTTCCATCCTTCCACTATACTGTTCTTCAAACTCAGGTACTACAACTTCATAAAAGTCTTCTGATTTTATGCTAACTGTATCAGCCTTTATTCTTTCAAATATATCCTTAGTTATTAAACAAACATCTTCTCCCGCTTCTTTTAAGGCCTTACATATTTGTATTATTCTATTATCAGGTTTACTTATATTCCATGCTTCTGGTATTTCAGTATTATAAAAATTAGTTACTACTTTAAGTTTCCCTCCTCCAGGTAAATCAACACCTTCACTTAGAGAACCCTCTAATCTTAGCTTATCTAACTCTCTAGCAACATTCCTTGCATTTGCTCCCAAATCATTGTTCATTTTCTTTATATTGTCTAATTCCTCTAGAACTACTTCTGGAATAATAACATTATTATCATGAAAAGAATATATAGCTCCTGGTGAATATAACAATACATTGGTATCTAATATATAAGTTTTCTTCAAAATAATCACTCCTTTAGAATAATACAGCCATAATAAGCAAACTTGATTTTCATTTGTTTATATATTAATATTTAAGAATACTCAATATAATTCTTAAATATTGATATTTTATAAGTAAAATTTATAAATTATAAATTTGATTTAATTAATAAGAATTTTAGTTTATACTATTATATAGACATTAAGCATATGGGAGGCTTTACATAATGAAATTACTTTTTTTTGATACAGAAACTACAGGAGTCAAACCCGGAAGCATATGCCAGCTTAGTTATATTCTTGTAGATACTTCAACTAAACCTCAAACAACAATAGGTAAAAATGTTTTCTTTACAGTTGACGAAATGGAACCAGAGGCTGAAAGAATTCACGGCTTTTCTTTAGAAAAATTATATGAATTAAGTGAAGGAATGTATTTTGAAGATCTTTATACTGATTTTATAAATGATTTCTTAGAATCAGATTTTTTAATAGGACATAATGTTCAGTTTGACATTAAATTCTTAAAGCATGAATTATTAGGTCTTGGAGATTTCTTTGAACCTAAAAATGTATTTTGTACTATGAAATACTATAAAGATATATGTAAGATATTAAGACCTACTGGAGATTATAAAAACCCTAAGCTTGAAGAGGTAATTAAGCACCTAAAAATAACTGATGCTGAAATAAGTGAAACTGCTAATAAATACTTCCAAGGCAGCGGAAACTACCATGATGCTAGATTTGATACAGCAGCAACCTATCTTACTGTAATAAATGGAATAAAAAAAGGAATAATTCCAAGAAATTATTTCACAAATTTATTAGAAAAAAATAAAAAGATATATTTTTAAAATATATCTTTTTTTAGTTCCCTATGAAATTTCTTTTTCTTTTGCTTTATTTAGAAGATTTATATTAGAGGTATTTATATTAGTATAATATCTAACTTCTCCACTTTCACTCTCATATCTACTTTCTACAACCTCTCCACTTACAGAAACTAAATCACCAATCTTAACATAATTCTCTAAAAATTCTACTGTGGATCTACTCCATGTTATTACGCTTAAAAATGTAGTAGTTTCCTCTTTTCCATTAAAACTATTAACGGCTATTCTAAATCTCACATACTTCTTTTGATTTTTAGACTCTTTCACCTCAATTTTTGTAGCAACTCTTCCGATAAGATCAACTTTATTCATTGATTTTCACTCCTTAATTGTTATTTACTTAGAGTATTGACCATATTTAAGAGTCTCAAACGTATGTTCTTTAAAAATTTTTTATCAAATCAACTTACATAACATAAAATTAAATCTTACAATATATATTTCTACTTAGATAAGTATTATTTTAATAATAAATAATTTAATATTATAGTTTTAAATAAAGCCCTTTATATGAGAATGCATAAGAAAAAAGCTATTAGATAGAATCTCTCTAATAGCTTCTTAATTAACTTTATATTAAACTGTTATGTTACTACTTAAGTTAGCTGCATCTTTATTAGCTTCTATTATAGGATCTACATATTCATCTATGAACTCCACAACTTGACTTGGAGCTCTACCAACGAACTTAACTGGATCTATTATAGCGATAATTTCTTCCTCTGAAAGATTAAATGAATCATCATTTATAATTCTTTCTATTAAGTCATTATTAAGTCCTTCACCTTTAACTCTTTGTGCTGCATCCATAGAATGAACTCTTATTCTTTCATGAAGTTCTTGTCTATCTCCGCCTTTTTTAACTGATTCCATCATTATGTTCTCAGTTGCCATAAATGGTAACTCTTGATTTACATGAGCTGCAATAACTTTATCATAAACAACCATGTTCTCAGCAATATTAATATAAAGATTTAAAACACCATCTAAAGCTAAGAAAGCTTCTGCAACAGCGATTCTCTTGTTAGCTGAATCATCTAAAGTTCTTTCAAACCATTGAGTTGAAGCAGTTATAGCTGGGTTTAAAGCATCTACTATAACGTATCTAGCTAAGGCACCCATTCTTTCACTTCTCATAGGATTTCTCTTATAAGCCATAGCTGATGATCCTATTTGATTCTTTTCAAATGGTTCTTCTACTTCTTTCATGCTTTGAAGTAATCTTAAGTCATTTGAGAATTTATATGCACTTTGTGCAACTTCTGATAATGTATTTAAGATTATAGAATCTAATTTTCTTGGATATGTTTGACCAGTAACTCCAAAACTCTTTTCAAATCCCATCTTTTCAGCAACAATCTTATCTAAAGCCTTAACTTTGCTTTGATCTCCTTCAAAAAGGTTCATAAAGCTTGCTTGAGTTCCTGTAGTTCCTTTTACTCCTCTTAATTTTAAAGTTGATAATAAGAAATCTATGTTCTCCATATCCATTACTAAATCTTGCATCCATAATGTAGCTCTTTTACCAACTGTAGTAAGCTGTGCTGGTTGGAAATGAGTAAATCCTAAAGTAGGCATATCTTTATATTCTAATGCAAACTTTCTTAAGTTATTTAAAACTGCAACTATTTTTTTCTTTATTAATAATAAAGCATCTCTCATTATTATTACGTCTGTGTTATCTCCAACGTAGCAGCTCGTAGCTCCTAAATGTATTATACCTTTTGCTGAAGGACATTGAAGTCCATATGCATGAACATGACTCATAACATCATGTCTTACTTCTTTTTCCTTCTTTATTGCTTCTTCATAGTTTATATCTGAAATATGGCTTTTAAGCTCTTCTATTTGCTCATCAGTTATATTTAAACCTAATTCTTTTTCGCCCTCTGCTAGAGCTACCCATAATTTTCTCCATGTTGAGAATTTCATATCATCTGAGAAAATATATGACATTTCCTTTGACGCATATCTTGAATTTAATGGTGTGCTATATAAATTTTTCACTTTGTACCCTCCTAAAGCAGCAATACTAATTATGTCTATATTATACCATAAGATAAGTATAATATAAATAAATTTATAAGTTTTTTGTTTATCATTCGTGTTTTTCTTGTTTAATGCCATGAAAGATATATATTTTATATGTCAATGTACGTATTTTGTCTATATTTATAGTTTTTGAAAAACTCTATAAAATTATTATGTAAATTTATAAAAAATAAAAGGATTCCTTATGGAATCCTTTTACGAAGATTACTCTTCTAAATTTTCAATTAACTTAGCTATTTCTTCAGCTGCTAAAGCTTCATCATCACCACTAGCGATAACCTTAACATTAGCATCTTTAGAAACTCCTAATGATAAAACTCCAATTAAGCTCTTAACATTAGCTTTTTTTCCATTGTACTCTAAGCTTATGTCTGATTTGAAAGCTGAAGCTTTTTTTACTAGTAAAGTTGCTGGTCTAGCATGTAAGCCTGTTGAATTTTTAACTATAACTTCTTTAGTTACCATTATAAACACCTCTTTACTTCTACTTTTATTTGTTATTTAACAATACTAACTTCTTAATTATACTCATTTTTTTAGAAAATTTCAACAACTTAAAAAAAAGATTAATTTCTATTCATTATTTTGTCAACAAATTTTTTTATTCTTTTTAAGCCCTTAATTATTTCCTCTTTAGAAGTAGCATAAGATAATCTTATAAAATTATCTTCTCCAAAAGCTATTCCCGGTATTACAACAACATTTTCTTCTTTTAATAACATGTTAGCAAATTCCATTGAACCTTGTATATTACCTTTTTCTAAAACCTTAGATATATCAATCATTACATAAAAAGCACCTTTAGGCTCTATAAATGTAAGTTCATTTATATCACTTATAAGTTCTATCATAAGATTTCTTCTTGAACTAAATTCTTTAACCATTTCCTCTATAGTTTTTTGATCACCCGTTAAAGCTTCTAAAGCTGCAAACTGAGCTATACTATTTGTATTTGATGTTATATGGCTTTGAATATTGTTCATTACTCTAACTAACTCTTCATTATAGCAAGCTGCATAACCAATTCTCCATCCTGTCATTGCATATGCTTTTGAAAATCCATTTATAACAACAGTTCTTTTAAAAGCATCTTCATTTAAAGAAGCAATACTTATGTGTTCTTCTTTTCCATATATAAGTTTTTCATATATTTCATCAGAGATTATTATAAGGTCATTTTCCTCAGCAAATTTTGCAATAACCTCTAAATCATTTTTTGAATATAAAGTTCCTGTTGGATTATTTGGTGAATTTAAAACTATAGCCTTTGTTTTATCACTTAAAACTGACTTTAATTCATCATAAGTTACCTTAAAATCATTTTCTTTCTTTGTTTCTATAAAAATAGGAACTCCATCACTTAACTTAACTAATTCAGGGTAACTTACCCAATAAGGTACTGGTATTATTACCTCATCACCCGGATTTAAAATTGCCATAAATACATTTGCTAGAGATTGTTTAGCTCCTGTTGAAACAATTATATTTTTAACTCCATAATTCAATCTATTATCATCATGTAATTTTTTTGCTATGGCTTCTTTTAATTCTACTATTCCAGATGTTGCTGTATATTTTGTCTTTCCTTCTTCCATAGCTCTAGTAGCAGCTTCTATTATATTTTTAGGAGTATTAAAATCTGGCTCACCTACTCCAAAACTTACTACATCGATTCCTTCTTTTTTTAGCTCTCCAGCCTTAGCTGTTAAGGCTAAAGTTAATGATGCCCCAATACTTTGTGCTTTTCTAGATAATATCATCTAATCCCCTCTTTACTGCTTATTTTTTAATTTAATTACGCTTTCAATATATCACTTTTATTATTTAAAGTAAACCAATAAAAAATGCTACTACAAGTAAAATTACTCATAGCAGCATCTATTTATTTACCAAATTTAGAGCACCTCTAAACTTTTATCTTGGCTGTATTATAAGCTTTATAGCTGTTCTTTCTTCACCATCTATTTCGATGTCTGTGAATGCAGGAATACAAACTATATCTTTTCCACTTGGTGCTACAAAGCCTCTAGCTATAGCTATAGCTTTAACTGCTTGATTTATGGCACCTGCCCCTACTGCTTGTATCTCTACAGTATTTCTTTCTTTTATTATGGCTGCTAGTGCACCTGCTACTGAATTCGGATTTGATTTAGTTGATACCTTTAATACTTCCATTATATAAACCTCCTAGACATTTTTAGGATACGTTTACATTTAAATAGTTAACGTTTTCCCTTACATAATAATATTCTATATAAGTTTTCTAATTCCTTCTTGAACAAATGAAATTTTTAAAAGAATTTTAAAATATTTATTTTAAGCAATAATAAAACTCTACTGTAATTGTTGCAGTAGAGTTAATTAAAAAAATACATTTTGTAAACAAAATGTATTTTATATATTCATTTATTTAGCATAGTCAACTGCACGAGTCTCTCTTATTACATTTATCTTGATTTGACCTGGATACTCTAATTGTTCTTCTATCTTCTTAACAATATTTCTCGCCATCTCAATTGCCCCTGCATCATCAACTTGATCTGGTTTAACCATAATTCTAATTTCTCTTCCAGCTTGAATGGCATATGACTTTTCTACACCTTCATATGAAGTAGCTATTTCTTCTAATTTTTCTAATCTCTTAATGTAAGCTTCTAAAGTTTCCCTTCTTGCTCCTGGTCTAGCTGCTGATATAGCATCTGCCGCTTGAACAAGTATTGCTTCAAGAGTTTGCATTTCTTCATCACCATGGTGAGCTCCTATAGCATTGACTACAGCTGCTGACTCATGATATTTCTTTGCAAGTTCTCCACCAATAACGGCATGAGGACCCTCATATTCTTGATCAACTCCTTTACCTATATCATGTAAAAGACCTGCTCTTCTAGCTAGATTCACATCTAAACCTAATTCAGATGCCATTAATCCTGCTAAATATGAAACCTCTATTGAATGTTTTAAAACATTTTGACCATAACTTGTTCTGTACTTTAGTCTTCCTAGAAGCTTAATTATTTCTGGATGTAATCCATGAACACCAGTTTCGAAAGTTGCTTGTTCTCCCTCTTCCTTAATGTCATTTTCTACATCTTTAATAGCTCTTTCTACCATTTCTTCAATTCTAGCTGGATGAATTCTTCCATCTACAATTAATTTTTCTAAAGCTATTCTTGCAACTTCTCTTCTTATTGGATCGAAGCTTGAAAGAATAACAGCTTCTGGAGTATCATCTATTATTAAGTCAACTCCTGTTAATGTTTCTAAAGTTCTTATGTTTCTACCTTCTCTACCGATGATTCTTCCTTTCATCTCATCATTAGGTAAGGCAACAACATGAACTGTAGTCTCAGAAACATGGTCTGCCGCACATCTTTGAATAGCAGTAGTAATTATTTCCCTTGATTTTTTATCAGCTTCTTCTTTGGCCTTAGTCTCAAGTTCTTTAATCAGCATAGCTGATTCATGTTTTATTTCTTTTCTTACTTCATCTAATAATAATGTTCTTGCGTCTTCTCCTGAAAGATTTGATATTCTTTCAAGTTCAGCTCTTTGTTCACCGTATAAACTTTGCACACGTTCTTCAAGTTCTTGAATTTCTATAGATTTTTTGTTCATGCTATCTTCTCTTTTTTCAAGCATTTCACTCTTTTTATCTAATGACTCCTCCCTTTGGATAAGTCTTCTTTCAAACCTTTGAATCTCATTTCTTCTGTCACGAGTTTCTTTATCAAGATCTGCTCTTAGTTTGTGTACCTCTTCCTTTGCTTCTAATATGGCTTCTTTCTTTGTAGATTCAGCTGTTCTTTTAGCCTCCTCAAGAGTTGCACTCGCTTCTCTTTCTAAGCTTTCCACCTTATTTTTTGAAGCTTTTTGTATAAGAGTGTATTGAATAAACCCTACTACCCCTAATATTATTATTCCTATTAATACAAGTATTTCTACTCCCATATAAACACCTCCTCGCTTATTCTCTCTATAAAAAACATTTCGCGTAGAAAGGTGTCATACTATTCTCACTGTAATTTCTTGAATATGATAAACCAGTATTTGTTATTATTGTATAGTAATTTTATATTTATGTCAAGGTTAGCCCCTGCGTATATTATATGCTAAAAAACAAAAATTATTCTTATACTAATCCAGATATAATGGGCTTTTATAACTTTTTAACTTCCTTAAAATGTAGAAACTTTTAATTAATGTTAACATATTCATAACTACCTGAATTTTCATATTTTTAATAGTGTAAATTCATAAAATATGAAAAAAAAGATAAGGAAAAATCCTTATCTTTTTTTATTATTCTTCAATAGTTTCTTCTACCTTTACTGCTTCTACTGCTTTAGCTAAAGGTAAATCATACTTTTCTCTTATTTGATTTTCTATATCTAATGCAACTGATGGATTTTCTTTTAGATATTGCTTAGCATTTTCTCTACCTTGGCCTAGTCTTATATCTCCATATGAGAACCAAGCACCACTTTTTTGTACTATATTTTCTTTTACTCCAACATCTACTATGTTACCTTCTTTTGATATACCTTCATTATACATTATATCAAATTCAGCTTGCTTAAATGGAGGAGCAACCTTATTTTTAACAACCTTAACTCTTGTTCTGTTACCAGTTATTCCATCACCTTGTTTTATTGAATCAATTCTTCTTATATCCATTCTAACTGATGCGTAGAATTTTAAAGCTCTACCACCTGGTGTTGTTTCTGGATTTCCGAACATTACACCAACTTTTTCTCTTAATTGGTTTATGAATATTACTACACAGTTTGATTTATTTATTGTTCCTGTTAATTTTCTTAAAGCTTGAGACATTAATCTAGCTTGAAGTCCCACATGAGAGTCTCCCATTTCCCCTTCAATCTCAGCTCTTGGTACTAAGGCAGCAACTGAGTCAACAACTAAAACATCTATAGCTCCTGATCTAACTAAGGCTTCTGTTATCTCTAAGGCCTGTTCTCCTGTATCTGGTTGTGAAACAACCAAATCATCTATATTAACACCTAATCTTCTTGCGTAAACTGGGTCTAAAGCATGCTCAGCATCTATATACGCTGCTGCTCCCCCTATTTTTTGAGCCTCTGCCACTACATGTAGAGCCACTGTTGTTTTACCTGAACTCTCTGGTCCATATATCTCGATAATTCTTCCTTTTGGTACCCCACCAATTCCTAAGGCTATATCAAGATCTAAACATCCAGTTGAAACAGCATCCATTTGAGGAGCACCTTGCTCTCCAAGTTTCATTACTGATCCCTTTCCGAATTGTTTCTCTATTTGACCCATCGCCATCTCAATAGCTTTTAATTTATCTTTATCTATATTTGCCATACTTAACCTCCTTAAATAACCGAACATAAGTTCTATTATTATTATAATATATACAAAAAAAAAGTCAACATTAACATGAAGCTATAGAAAAAACTTCATGTTTTAATTATTGACTTTTTTTTAACTTTTAAACCCTTATTTATAAGTGTTTATAACCTTTTTATTTTTTATAAAGTAATCTATTCCAGAAATTATTGTTATTGCAACAGCTAAGTATAAGAATATATCGGGAACATATATAAAGAAGTTTCTTAAGAAACTATTTCCCACTACTAATTCTTTAATTCCTGGTGAATTAATTATGTTTACTTGTAATAATAAAAGCACTATAGCGATTATTTGTATTACAGTTTTGATTTTTCCCCACCAACTAGCAGCTATAACTTTACCCTCTGAAGCCGCTATAGTTCTTAAACCAGAAACAGCAAACTCTCTAGCTATTATTACAATTGCTGCCCATGCTGGAACTAGTTGTAATTCTACTAAAGATATTAAAGCTGCCGTCACTAATAACTTATCCGCTAAAGGGTCCATAAACTTACCGAAATTGGTTACTTGATTTCTTGATCTTGCTATATATCCATCTAGTTGATCTGTCACAGATGCTATTATGAATATAAGAGTTGCTATTATACTACCATAAGGTAAGTCTTGATAAGCTATAAATACTAAAAATACGGGAACTAAAACTATCCTAATCAAAGTTAATTTATTTGCAAGATTCATTGCATACAACTCCTACTAAATCATATTCTAAGGCCTTTTCAATTTTAACTTTACAGAATTGGTCCTTTTTAGCTCCATTTCCTTTTACATAAATACATCCATCTATATCTGGAGCCATTTCATAGCTTCTTCCTATATAGTACTCCCCATTAAATTTTTCAATAAGAACATTATATTTTCTATCAACCTTGCTCTTATTAATTTCTTCTGATACTTCTTTTTGAAGTAACATTATTTCTTCTTCTCTAGTCTTTTTAACTTCTTCATCTATTTGATCTTCCATTATAGCTGCTGGAGTTCCTTCTTCTCTTGAGTAAGTGAAAACCCCTACTTTATCTAATTTTATTGTTTCAATAAATTCTTTTAACTCATTGAAATCTTCTTCAGATTCTCCTGGGAACCCAACAATTAAAGAAGTTCTTAAAACTATATTAGGTATGCTTTCTCTTAAAGCATTAATCTTTTCTATTATTTCCTCTTTTGTTGTTTTTCTACCCATTCTCTTTAAAACATTATTGCTTATATGTTGTATAGGTAGATCAAGATAATTACAAACTTTATTATTTGATGCAATTTCCTGAATTAGTTCATCATATATAGCTTCTGGATAGCAATAAAGAACTCTTATCCATTCTATTCCTTCAATTTTAGCTAATTCTCTTAAAACTAAGTGAAGTCTCTTCTCGCCATATATATCTATACCATAATTAGTTGTATCCTGAGCTATTAATATTAACTCTTTTACTCCACTCTCAGCTAATTTTTTTGCTTCATCAATTATATTTTCTAAAGTTCTACTTCTAAACTTACCTCTTATTTTAGGAATAATACAATAAGTACAGAAGTTATTACATCCTTCTGCAATTCTTAAATATGCAGTTGTCTTATCAGTTGTTATCAATCTTAATCCTTCATTAATTGATATATCACTGTAATTTGTCGCTGTAACCTTCTTACTATTTCCATTTATAAAGTTCATTATGGCTTCATTTATTTTAGTATAATCATTAACACCTAACATTATATCTATTTCTGGCATTAATTCTAATAATTCATCACCATATCTTTGAGTTAAGCAGCCTGTAGCTATAAGTAACTTACAGTTGTGACTTGTTTTGTATTTTGCCATATCTAATATTGTGTTTATGGATTCTTGTTTAGCCTTTTCAATAAACCCACAAGTGTTTACTATTATTATGTCCGCTTCCTTTGGGTTATTTGTAAGTTCATACCCATTTTGAACCATACCAAGCATGATTTCTGAGTCTACTCTATTCTTATCACAACCTAAACTCACCATTCCTACCTTATATTTCGCCAAATCTACTTCCTCCTACGTTTAAATATATATTTCTTATTTTAAAACTCTTTTTAAAATTAAACAAGTTTTTATTTCATATTTTCTAATTCATCTTTGCTAATTAGGATTTGTCTTGGTTTACTTCCATCTCTTCCAGAAATAACGCCGCATTCTTCTAGTTCCTCTATTATCCTTGCCGCTCTATTAAATCCTATTCTTAATCTTCTTTGTAAATAAGAAGCCGATGCTTGCCCACTCTCAACTACTATTACTATAGCTTCATCTAAAAGCTCATCTCTATCTCCATCACCATTTCCTTCAGAAGCAACTGTGGCTGAATTTATATGTTCTAATATATCCTCTTCATATTGAGTATCTTTTTGTGATTCCTTTATAAAGGATACAACATGTTCAACTTCTTCTTCTGAAATAAATGCACCTTGAACCCTTTGAGGTTTAGATTCTCCTACTGGATAGAATAACATATCTCCTCTACCTAATAGCTTTTCTGCTCCTGCTGAGTCTAATATTGTTCTTGAGTCAATTTGGCTTGAAACTGCAAAGGATATTCTAGATGGTATATTAGCTTTAATTACCCCTGTAATTACATCTACAGATGGTCTTTGAGTAGCTATTACCAAATGCATACCAGCCGCTCTAGCCATTTGTGCTAATCTACATATATAATCTTCCACATCATGAGGGCATGCCATCATAAGGTCAGCAAGCTCATCTACAATTATAACTATATAAGGAAGCTTCTCAGGCACTTCTCCCTTAGAAAATAAAGCATTATATGATTCTATATTTCTTACTCCATTATCAGCAAAAAGCTTATATCTTCTAGTCATCTCATTTACAGCCCAGTTTAATGCAGCGGCTGCCTTCTTAGGCTCTGTAACAACTGGAATTAATAAATGTGGAATTCCATTATAAACATTTAATTCAACAACCTTAGGGTCTACCATTAAAAGTTTAACCTCATCTGGAGAATATTTATATAATATACTTACTATTAAAGTATTTATACATACACTCTTACCAGACCCAGTTGCTCCTGCAATAAGCACGTGAGGCATCTTACTTATATCTGTAACAACAGCCTTACCTGTAATGTCTTTTCCTAATGCACATGCCACCTTAAACTTATTATCTAAAAATTCTTTTGATTCTACAATTTCTCTAAAAAATACTGGTGTTTGTTCCTTATTAGGTACCTCAATACCTATAGCAGCCTTTCCTGGAATAGGTGCTTCTATTCTTACCCCTTTAGCTGCTAATCCTAAAGCTATATCATCAGATAGGTTAACTATTTTACTAACCTTTATCCCCGCCTTAGGTTGAAGCTCAAATCTAGTAACAGATGGTCCTTTTGTTACTTGAAGTATTTTAGCTTCTACTCCAAAACTCATAAGAGTTTCTTCTAACTTAGCTGCATTAGCTAATAATGCTTTTTTATCATCTTTATCTAATTCATTGTTATCATTAAAGTTTAATAAATCTGCATTTGGTGCAACATAACTAGCTCCTACCGGTGGATTTTTACTAGCTATATTATTTGATATTTCTTCTCCTATGGATTCTTCACTATTGTTATTATCTGAATTAAATCCTCTTTGTTCTATTATTGTATTATCTAAACTTAAGTCTCTAGGCATTTTAGACTCTTGCTTGAATTGATTTATCTTAATATCATTCTTTGCATTTTCTTTATCTTTAATATCATTTAATGATGAATTCTTCATAAAATCTAATATCTTTATTTTATTATTTTCTTCTGGATTATCCTCTTTTGAATTTTCCTTCTTAATTTCCTTATTATCTTCAGAAGAACCATCCTTTTTCTTTAAATTGATATAATCATCTTTCTCATACTTTTTATCAACAAGTTTAACTTTAGAAGCCTTTTCCTTAACACCACCAAAGAAATTTCTTATTGAAACTAAATTATAATCAAATATAAGCATTGAAGAGATAAGATATAGAGTTATAAAAATTACAAAAAGTCCTATTTTACCTACTAATTTATATAAAGGTAATACTATTAAAAATCCAACTATACCTCCATGCCATTCATTTGCTGAATTCCATATTGTTTTTATAGATCCCCATAAACTACCTTGGATATAATAGTCATTTATATTTACTGTCTGAATAATTAGCACAGTGGTTATTAATACTATAGTTATTCCTAATCCAACTCTAGAAAACAATACTTCTCTTTTAAATAAGAAAAGCTTTGTACATAAATATATTATGTAAATTGGAATAAAAAAAGCTCCAACTCCAAAAAAACCTATTAGTAAAGTTCTTGATATAACACTTAAATATCCTGCTTTATCAGTATATAAACTAAACATAACTATTAACGAAACACATATAGCTACTAAAGCATATATTTCTTCCGTAACTTTTATTTGGCTTTGATTTTTCTTTTTTTGAGTCTTAGTTGCGGTTTTCTTTTTTCCCCCAGCCATACTTAACTAAATCACCTCACCTATTTTAATTTTAAAATGGTAAAATACTTGTACCAAAAAATATTATATACATAAAAGAGTATAAATTGTCAAAATATTTTTATATTACATAAATAGAACCATAGAAATTCTATGGTTCTGCATTATAAGCTTCTATTAAGCTATTTAATTTATCTAAGGCTTCTTTAACACCGCCAACCTCGTTTATTAATCCACACTGAACAGCCTCTTCTCCAACGAGTATTGTACCCATATCATTTAAAAGCTCATCAGTTTGCATCATCATTTCCTTAAGTACATCTAACTTTATACCTGAAGTTCTTATTATAAATTCATTTATTCTCTCTTGCATTTTGTTAAAATATTTAAATGTTTGAGGAACACCTATTACAAGCCCATTCATTCTTATAGGATGTACTATCATCGTTGCTGATGGTGAAATAAAAGAGTATTGTGATGCTGTTGCTAAAGGAACACCTATAGAATGTCCTCCTCCAATAACTAATGACACTGTTGGCTTAGTTAAACTTCTTATCATTTCAGCAATAGCTAACCCGGCTTCTACATCTCCTCCAACGGTATTTAAAACAAATAATATGCCTTTTATTTTATCATTTTGTTCTAAATCAATTAATTGAGGAATCATATGTTCATACTTAGTTGTTTTTGTTTGTGGTGGTTGGACGCTATGACCTTCAATCTGCCCTATTATTGTCAGAACTTGTATGTTAGAGTCTTCCTTTTTGTTTTCAGGCAAAATAGCTCCAACTTCTTTTATTTCTTCTATACTCTTATTTTTATTTTCATTTTCTTTATTATGTTCCATTTATCTCCCTCCTGTATCATTGTTATTTTATACAGAAAGGAAATTTATATACATTATTTCATAAAAGCTCTATGAAGTGCTTTTATAGCTTCTTTTACATTTTTACTTTCAACAAGACACCATATTGTCATATGTGAATCTGCTGTTTGTAAAACTTCTATATTTTCCTTATCTAAAGCTCCAACTATTTTTGCCATAACCCCAGGAATTCCTCTCATTCTTGAGCCAACTATGGCTATAGTACTTAAATCTTCTACTAAGCTATACTTTAGATTGCTCTTTTCCATAATATTTTCAAATAATTCCTTAACCTTTGAATCTATTGTAAACACCTTTTCTTTAGGAAAAATATTTATTAAATCTAAGCTTATTTTATTATTTGCAAGACTTTCTAAAACAGTCTTATAATTAGGATTATTTTTATTTTCATCAGACTTTATAGAAACTTGTATTCTATTTGATTGATGAGTTATTCCTGTTATAAACTTAGTGTTATTTACATCTCCTAAACTGTCTATCATTGTACCTTCACAAGAGCTCATAGTGTTCTTTATTACTAAGGCAACATTACCTTTCATAGCTATTTCTACGGCTCTTGGATGAATAACTTTAGCCCCTTGGTCTGCTAATTGGAAGACTTCATTATAACTTATTTTATTTATAAGCTCAGCCTCTCCAACTATTCTTGGATCAGCAGTCATTATTCCATCAACATCTGTATATATTTCAATCTCTTCAGCCTTTAATGCTACTCCTAACACAGCTGCTGTAGTATCACTACCCCCTCTTCCTAAAGTTGTTAAAAATCCATTTCTGTCAACACCTTGGAATCCAGCAACAACAGGAACTTTTCCTTCTTTAAGTACATCTAATATTAATTTAGGATTTATATCTATAAAATCTGCACTTGAATAATTATTATCTGTAAGTATTCCTGCATTTCCTCCTGTTAAAGGAACTGCTTCTATATTTGCATTTTTTAATTCATCACTCATAACAACAGTACTTATGATCTCTCCACATCCCATAAGTAAGTCTGTAGCTAATTTATTTTCTTTTTTAAATTCTTCTGATACTAGTCCTAAAAGTGTATCAGTTGCATAAGGCTCCCCTTTTCTTCCCATAGCAGATACAACAACAACCGGTACGTATCCCTTATTTATTGCCTCTTTTACTTTTTCTACAACCATAGTTCTTCTTTCTTTAGTTGATACAGAAGTACCCCCAAATTTTTGTACTACTATTTTCAAAATCCCCACGCTCCTATAGTTTTGTTTTTCTTATCATATCGCTATCTACATCTAATATTATGGTTTTAGCGCCTATTCTTTTTACATTTTCCCACTCAATTTCTAAATATTCATCTGAGTTAAAAAGATTAAACTTTCCACCACCTAAATTTACTATTAAATATTTTAGCTTTCCCTCTTCATCTATAATAACATCATTATTTATAAGTCCGCTATATTTTTCACCATCATTTATATTTATAATTTCATATCTTTCTATTTCGCTCAAATATTTAATATTATTACTCATAAAACATACCTCCACTTATTTATTAAAACAATAAATAATATGTTACTATTAACAAATATATGTCAAATTACTCTTAAAAGAGGTAAGCTTTATGAATAAGAAAAAAATAAAAAGGCAATAATAATTGCCTTTTACTATTGCTGTTTATTTTCTTCTTCAGCTTCTTTTATTGCATCTTTTCTTGAAAGATTTATTCTTCCTTGAGAATCTATTTCCGTTACCTTAACTAGAATTTCATCTCCAACAGATACTATATCTTCAACTTTTTCTACTCTCTTAGCATCTAACTTAGAAATGTGTACTAAACCTTCTTTATTAGGTAACACTTCAACAAAAGCACCAAATTGGGCAATCTTTGTAACTTTACCTAAGTAAATTTCCCCGGCTTTAACTTCTTTAGTTAAACCTTCAATTATTTTAATAGCTTCTTTAACACCTTCTGTTTCAGATGATGAAACATAAACTAATCCATCTTCTTTTATGTCTATCTTAACACCAGTATCTGCTATTATTTTATTTATAACTTTTCCACCAGCACCAATTACATCTCTTATTTTTTCAGGATCTATTTGTAAAGTTGATGTCTTAGGTGCATATTTTGAAACTTCTTCTCTAGGAGCTGGTATGCATTCTTTAATCTTATCTAAGATCATTAATCTTGCTTTTCTTGCTCCGTAAATGGCATCGTGTATAACTTTCTCTGAAAGTCCTGCTATCTTAGTATCAACTTGGATTGAAGTTATTCCTTCTTCAGTTCCAGCTACTTTAAAGTCCATATCTCCAAAGAAATCTTCTATACCTTGAATATCTGTTATAACTTCTTCCTCTGTTAAATCTTTTGAAGTTATTAATCCCATAGCTATACCTGCTGCTGGTCTCTTTATTGGAACACCTGCATCTAGAAGAGCTAATGTACTACCGCAAACTGAAGCCTGTGAAGTAGATCCATTTGAACTTAAAACTTCTGATACTAATCTTATTGTATATGGGAACTCAGCTTCTGAAGGTATAAGCGGTTCTAAAGCTCTTTCTGCTAAAGCTCCATGACCTATTTCTCTTCTACCAGGTCCTCTTAATGGTCTAACTTCTCCTACACTGTATGCTGGGAAGTTATAGTGATGCATATATCTCTTAGACTCTTCTTCACTTATACCATCAAGTATTTGTATTTCACTAATTGATCCTAAAGTTGCAACAGTCATTACTTGAGTAAGTCCTCTTGTAAATACGCCTGTTCCATGTGTTCTTGGAAGTATTCCAACTTCACAATCTATATTTCTAACCTGATCGAAAGCTCTTCCATCTGGTCTCTTGCCTTCTTTTAAAAGCATATGTCTTACAACTTCTTTTTGAATGTTGTAAACAGCTTCTCCAATATCAGACATATTATCTGGATATTTTTCTTCAAATTCTGCATTTATTCTAGCTTTAACATCATCCATAGCAGCATTTCTTTCATCTCTGTCAGTAATGTGCATTGATTCACTAATCATATCAAATGCGAATTCTTTTACTGCTTCCTCTATTTCAGCTGGTACTTTATGTAGTTCTGGCACTTTTTTCTCTTTACCAAACATACTTATAGCTTCTTCTTGGAATTTTATTATATCTTGACACTTATCAAAACCAAATTTGATAGCGTTAATCATTGTTTCTTCTGGGATTTCATCTCCACCAGCTTCAATCATCATAGATCTTTCCTTAGTTGCACAAACAGTTAATTGAAGTGAGCTTTCTTCTCTTTCCTTTGATGTAGGGTTTAATATGAATTCATCTCCGATTAATCCTACTTGAACTGCAGCTACTGGAGTATTAAAAGGTATGCTTGATAAACATAATGCCATTGACGCAGCATTTATAGCTAATATTTCAGGAAGGTTATCATTTTCTACTGAAACAACTGTACATACTACTTGAACATCATTTCTATATCCTTTTGGGAATAAAGGTCTTAAAGGTCTGTCTATAGCTCTACCATTTAGTATAGCTTTTTCTGAAGGCTTTCCTTCTCTTTTTATGAATCCACCTGGTATTTTACCAACTGAATATAATCTTTCTTCATATTCAACACTTAGTGGGAAAAAGTCTATTCCCTCTCTTGGTTTTTCTGATGCATTTACATTTGTTAATATTACTGTATCACCATAACTCATTAGTATAGCAGCATCTGAAAGCATTCCTAATTTTCCGAACTCAACTTTCATTGGTCTTCCTGCTATAACAGTTTCATGTGTATGATTCATATAAATACCTCCTTTCGGTATATAAAGACTAAAATTTTACAATATTAATATTTTTAAAATAATAGAGCGGTAAAAAACCCGCTCTACTAAATTATCTTCTTAATCCTAATTCTTTGATTATAGCTCTGTATCTTTCGATATCTTGCTCATATAGGTAGTTTAATAAACCTCTTCTTTGTCCAACCATCATTAAAAGACCTCTTCTTGAGTGGTGGTCTTTTTTGTGTGTTCTTAAGTGATCAGTTAAAGAGTTTATTCTTTCTGTTAATAACGCGATTTGAACCTCTGGTGAACCAGTGTCTCCTTCGTGTCTTGCATGTTTAGCTATTATTTCTTGTTTTCTCATTTTATCCATTGTTACACCTCCGAAAAATTATCCCCTAGTTCCAAGAAAAAAGACGGTTACCCTTAAATCTTAGAGTTAGGTTCTATATGATTATATCAAAACTCGCTTTTCTTGTAAATCTTTATTACAAAGAAATTTTTATGTTACTTTTTTCTGCGAAATTTTTATCCTTAATCAACTGTTCTTTTAATTCTTCCAAAGAATTAAATCTCTTTTCATTTCTTATTTTACTTATAAAGTAAAGTTTTATATTCTTTCCATATATATCTTCATCAAAGTTTAGTATGTGAGTTTCTACCGTAATATTCTTACCATTTACCGTAGGATTATTCCCTACTGAGGTTATCCCTTTATAAATTTTTTTATCAATACCTACATTAGTATAGTAAACTCCTATTTTAGGTAGTATTCTTTTTTCATCAGTTTTTAGATTAGCAGTTGGAAAATCTATTGTTCTACCTATTTTTTTTCCACTTACTACTTCACCACTTAAAGAAAAATATCTTCCTAGCATATTGTTAGCATCCTCTAATTTACCTTCTGATAAAGCTTTTCTTATTCTTGTTGAGCTAACAACTTCTGATTTATATGTAAATGGTTCTATAACACAAAGTTCTATTCCTTTTAGATTACATAATTCCTTAAGCAATCTAACATCCCCCTTATTCTTATGACCAAATCTATAGTTAAAACCTACAACTATTCCCTTTACATTATAGTTCTTTATAAGATTATCTATAAACTCTTCAGGCTCTAACTTCATAAACTTTTTATCAAATTCAACAAAGCTACTTAAATCAACTTTTAAATCTTCAAGAATCTTTATTTTTTCGCTCAAAGTACTTATAAGCTTTGGAGCTTCTTCTTTATTTATAAAAGTCCTTGGATGATTTTTAAAGGTATAGATCATGCTTAATGAATCATTATTCTTAGATAACTCAATACTTTTATTTATTAACGCTAAATGACCTTTATGAATCCCATCAAAACTACCTAAAGCTACATAGGTACTTTTTTGAACCACTCTCTTAAAATCATTGTTTATTAAAATCATTGACTACTCCTCTATCAGTAATTTCTCTAATTTAAATCCTTTTTCATCCCTTTTTCCTAATCCTAAAAAGACACCATTATCTTCATATACTCTGTATAGCTTATTTAATTCAACATCTCTACTATACATCCTGTTATCAAATACTTTAACGCCATTTCTTAAAAGCTTGCTAAATTTTTCATTTACAGTTATCTTTTCAAAGTCATCCAAAGCTTCTTCTATAGAAATAAGATATTTTTCTAAAATCTCTTCTGTTAAATCGTCTATATTTATAGCTTCTTCCTTTGTAAATGGACCATTTTGTATTCTCTCTAAAGCAGTCATTGTTGCTCCTACATCTAACTTTTCACCAATGTCAAAGCAAAGACTTCTTATATATGTTCCTTTAGAACAACAAACATCCATCTGTATATTATCATTTGATTCTATTTTTATATTTTCAATAGAATAAATAGTAATTTTTCTAGCCTCTCTATGAACCTCTATTCCTTGGCGCGCTAATTCATATAATCTTACTCCATTTTGTTTTAAAGCAGAATACATAGGTGGAACTTGATCTATTGTTCCTACAAAAGAATTTATACATTCTAATATTTCATCCTTTGTTATGTGCGAAGCATCCTTCTCCTTTAAAACTTCCCCTTCTAGATCATAGGTATCAGTAATCATTCCAAGCTTTAAATTCACTCTATAGACCTTTTTATTTTCCATTATATAATCTATAATCTTTGTAGCTTTTCCAAGACAAACAGGTAAAACTCCAGAAGCCGCTGGATCTAAAGTCCCTGTATGCCCTACCTTTTTCATCTTTGCAACTCTTCTTATCATGGCTACAACATCAAATGAAGTCATTCCCGTATTTTTATATATGTTAATTACTCCATTCATATGTTACACCATCTCTTTTGCAAGTATTTCTAATATTTTATTTTTAGCTTCATCCATAGTTACATCTTTAATGAATGCTCCTGCAGCCTTTGTATGACCACCGCCACCGAAGTTTTCTGCAATCTTTCTAACATCTAAAGCATCTTTTGATCTGAAACTAACTTTTACTCCTTCATCTACCTCTTTAAGAAGTATACATCCTTCTACTCCTTTTATTTGGTTTCCTAAGGATACAACATCTGAACTATTTTGTACATCTTCTCCAATAGAATCTAACATCTCTTTAGTAATTCTCATAAGAACTATTTTATTATTACAAACTAACTCCATATCTCCTAAAACTAAAGACATTAATTTCATCTTAGCGAAAGGCTTATTATCAAATATATTTCTATGAATCTCATCATGTTTTATATAGTTGACTAGTTCACCGGCTATTATATGTGTTCTTTCAGTTGAATTTGAATATCTAAAAGAACCTGTATCTGTTATTAAAGATGTATATAAACATTTAGCTATATCTTCATTAATCTCAATCTTTAATTCCTTTAATAACATAAATATTATTTCAGCCGTTGCTGCTGCTTCAGTATCAACATAGTTAATATCACCATATTTATCATTTGATAAATGATGGTCTATGTTTACTAAGTTTCCTTTGAATTCACTTAAGTCTGCAGAAATTCTCTCGACGTTTCCACAATCTAAAACTATAACACAATCTGTATCTTCTGATGGTTTTATAACCTCTCCAGTTATTTCCTCAGCATAAGGCAGAAAGCTTAGGTTATCTGAGACTAAGTCCTTAGAGATAACATAAGCTTCTTTACCATAATTTCTGATACCTTGAAGTAGTGCTAATACACTACCCAAGGCATCACCATCTGGAGATACATGATATGTTATACCAATTTTTTCACTTTTATTTATAATTGATATTACATCATGAAATCTCATTTTTTATTTCTCCTTGATTTTGTGTAGCAATGATTCAATGTACATTGCATTATCTATAGAATTATCTTCTTCAAATAATATTTCAGGAGTACTTCTTAGCTTAACTCTATTTCCAACTTCTCTTCTTATGAATCCAGCTGAACTTTTTAGAGCTTTTAAGCTTTCCTCTTTTTCTTCTTCATTTTTAGCGAATAGGCTAACAAAAACTTTAGCGTATCTTAAGTCTTTAGTAACTTCAACATGAGTTACACTTACCATAGCTGTTAGTCTAGGGTCTTTTATTTGGTTTCTTATGATATCACTTACTTCTTTTCTTACTTCTTCGTTTATTCTTTTACCTCTGAAGTTAGCCATATAAATCACCT
Organism: Clostridium sp. LIBA-8841; assembly: GCF_057782475.1. Classification (NCBI taxonomy): domain Bacteria; kingdom Bacillati; phylum Bacillota; class Clostridia; order Eubacteriales; family Clostridiaceae; genus Clostridium; species Clostridium sp. LIBA-8841. The sequence continues at coordinate 2,725,310 of NZ_CM173488.1, forward strand.
CTTTAATTAAAGTTCTTTTCTTTCTATAGCTTCCATAGTGTATGCTTCGATGATATCGCCTTCTTTAATATCATTGAATTTTTCTACGCTGAATCCACATTCATATCCAGCATTAACTTCTTTAACATCATCTTTAAATCTCTTTAATGATGCTAATTTAGATTCAAATATTACGATACCTTCTCTTATAACTCTTACATCTGCATTTCTAACTAATTTACCAGTTAATACATATCCACCAGCAATTGTTCCAACGTTAGAAATTTTGTAAGTTGCTCTGATTTCTGCAGTTCCTAATACAACTTCTTTGTATTCAGGATCTAACATACCAATCATAGCTGATTTAATATCTTCTATAGCATCGTATATTATTCTGTAAGTTTTAACTTCAACACCATCTCTCTCAGCAGTTGAAATTGCATTGTTATCTGGTCTAACATTAAATCCGATAACTATAGCATTAGAAGCTGCAGCTAGTGTTATGTCTGTTTCACTTATAGCACCAACAGCACCATGTATAACTCTTACTTTTACATCATCAGTTGATAATTTTTCTAATGATGCTTTTATAGCTTCAACAGATCCTTGAACGTCAGCTTTAACTATAACTGAAAGTTCTTTAACTGATCCTTCTTTTATTTGGCTATATAAATCTTCTAATGAAACTCTATGTGAAGTTGCAAAATTTTCTTGTCTTACTTTTTCTTTTCTTGCTTCAGCCATGTTTCTAGCAGTCTTTTCATCTTTAACAACTGTGAATCTATCTCCTGCAGCTGGAACTTCTGAAAGTCCTAAAATCTCTACTGGAATTGATGGACCTGCTGATTTTATTTTCTTACCAGCATCATCAAACATAGCTCTTATTCTTCCATAAGTTGATCCAACAACTATTGAATCTCCCATATTTAAAGTACCATTTTGAACTAATAATGTAGCAACTGCTCCTCTACCCTTATCAAGTTTAGCCTCAACAACTGTACCTTTAGCTCTTCTACTAGCATCTGCTTTTAACTCTTGCATCTCTGAAGTTATAAGAACCATTTCTAATAAAGTATCAATGTTCTCTTGAGTTTTAGCTGAAACTGGTACTGCGATTATATCTCCACCCCAGTCTTCAACAACTAATCCATGCTCAGTTAACTCTTGCTTAACTCTTTCTGGGTTAGCTCCTTCTCTATCCATTTTGTTTATAGCTATTATCATAGGAACATTAGCTGCTTTACAGTGGTTTATAGCTTCTACAGTTTGTGGCATGATTCCGTCATCTGCTGCAACAACTAAGATAACTACGTCTGTTATTTGAGCACCTCTAGCTCTCATTGCTGTGAAAGCTTCATGTCCTGGTGTATCTAAGAATGTTAAAGTTTCTCCATTTACTTCAACAGTGTAGGCACCTATATGTTGAGTAATTCCACCAGCCTCTGTACTTGTTACTTTTGCTTTTCTTATAGCATCAAGTAATGAAGTCTTACCATGGTCAACGTGACCCATAACTGTTATGATTGGTGGTCTCTTAGCAAGATTTTCTTCTTCTACTTCAGTATCTTCTTCGAATTCTTCTAAAGTATTTTCTTCTTCTTTTTCATAAACTGCAACCTCATACTTTTCAGCAACTTTTTCAGCTGTTTCGAAGTCAATTTCTTGGTTTATAGCAGCCATTACTCCTGTAAAGATTAAAGTTTTTATAACATCATTAACTGGTTTATTTAATTTCTCAGCTAATTCTTTTACTGTTATAGTCTTTCCGATTTCAATAACTTCAACATCTTGCTCGTCATTATCTTCATCGTCATTTTTCTTTCTCTTTTTCTTCTTCTTAGCAGCGTTATTTACTTCTTCAGCTAATTCAGCTTCATACTCTTCAACTAATTCGCTATTTCCTTCGCTACCTGCTAAAAGTTCTTTTATTAATGCAGCATCTTCATCTTCTATAACGCTCATGTGGTTTTTAACCTCAACGCCGAACTCATCCATTAATACATTTATAAGAACTTTACTTGGAACTCTTATTTCTTTTGCCAATTCATAAACTCTTATTTTTGACATATATTCACCCCCGAAAAATTTTAGATGAACTAATTATTATTAGAATATGATAAAAGTTTATTTGCCATATTCTCATCAGTTACTCCTAGTATATTGATTTCATATCTACCAATACTATATCCTAACTCCTCTTTTGAGAAATTATCAACATATGGTATGTTGTACTGTTCACAGTACTTAATAAATTTTTCTTTTGAACGACTTGAAATACTGTCTGAAAAAATAAAAAGATAAATTTTACTTCTTTTCATTTCCTCTTCACATTTATTATAACCTTCCAAAAGTTTTCCTGCTCTTTTAGTAAGTCCTAAAAAATTAAGAAATTTATCCATTCACTATCTCATCTCTCAATCTATCATAGACTTGATCTCCAATATTTGTTTGAAGATTCTTGTTTAATCTTTTTGCCTTAAATGCTTTTTCTAAACATTCAACACTTTTACAAATGTAAGCCCCTCTACCTGACTTTTTCCCTGTTAAATCTACTGAAACTTCACCTTCAGCATTTTTAACAATTCTTATCATTTCTTTTTTAGGCTTCATTTCCATGCAACCATTGCACATTCTCATCGGAATTTTTTTTGGTTTCATTTTGTCACCTCCAAAGTCTAGAAGTTATTATTCTTCTATTATTATCTCTTCTTCAACAACAACATTTTCTTCTTTTAATAACTCTTCTGCTTTAGATTTGCTCTTTATGTCTATTTTCCAACCAGTTAATTTAGCTGCTAATCTAACGTTTTGTCCTTCTTTACCTATAGCTAATGATAATTGACTATCTTCAACTATAACCTTAGCTGATTTAGTTTCTTCGTCTGCTTCTACGCTTATAACTTTAGCTGGACTTAAAGCATTTGATATATATTCAGCTGGAACATTGCTCCATTTTATTATATCAATTTTTTCATTTTTAAGCTCATCAACTATGTTTTGAACCCTAACACCCTTAGGTCCAACACAAGCTCCCATAGCATCTACTGATTCATCATTTGAGTAAACAGCTATTTTAGTTCTTGATCCAGCTTCTCTAGCTATGCTCTTTATTTCAACTATTCCTTCATATATTTCTGGAACTTCTAATTCAAATAATCTTTTAACTAAGCCTGGATGTGTTCTTGAACATAATACTGAAGCACCTTTAGATGTTTTTTTAACTTCAACTACATATAATTGTAATTTTTCATTGAAGTTATACTTTTCTGTAGGCATTTGTTCGTTTGGTCCTAAAACACCTTCTATTTTTCCTAAATCAACAAATACATTACCTTTATCTTTTCTTATTACTGTACCAGGTAATATGTCAAACTCTTTTTCTGCAAATTCTGAATAGATTACATTTCTCTCAGATTCTTTTATTCTTTGGATAACCATTTGCTTAGCAAGTTGTGCAGCAACTCTTCCAAAGTTTTTAGGCGTTACTTCTATTTCTACTATATCATCTAATTGATAAATAGCACTAACAGCCTTTGCATCTTCTAAGCTTATTTCTGTTACATCATCATAAACTTCTTCAACAACAACTTTTTGAGCATAAACATGGATTTCTCCTGTTTTCTCATCACGTTTTACCTTTACATTTTGTGCAGTTGTTCCTGAGTTTGAAAAGTTTTTCTTATAAGCTGCTATTATAGCATCATCTATAGTTTCTAATAAAGCCTCTACTGAAATACCTTTCTCTTTTACTATTTCAGATAATGCCCCTAGAAATTCTTCATTCATTTTTAAACCCTCCTTAAATTATATCTCCCCTTCAAGGTTCGCTGTTTTAATTTTATCTTTAGGAACTTTAATGTCATTCCCTTCACATTCAACTACTATGTTGTCTTCTTGTACATCTTTAAGAATTCCTTTTACGTTTTTTCTACCACTTAAAGAACTCTTAAATCCAACAAATACTTCACTTCCAATAAATCTATTAAAATGATCATCACTATGTAAATTTCTGTTTAATCCTGGTGATGAAACTTCTAAGAAGTAAGCATCCTTTATTGGATCTTCTATATCTAGCATTTCACTTAATGCTCTACTTACAATTTCACAATCTCTTAGAGAAATTCTTTCCTCTGGCTTTTCTATATATAATCTTAAATAGTATTCATTATTTTCTTTTACATATTCTATATGATATAAATCATATCCTTTTTCTTCAACTATAGGAGCACAAAGTGCTTCAAGATCAGCTACAAGTTGCTCTTTTTTCATTATACTTCCCTCCCTTATTAAGTTTTAAGTCTTATCTTTATTGTATCCAATAAAGTAAATACCTATTAACTTATATAATAATAGGTATGCAAAAACGCAACTTTTTTCTAAGTTGCGTTACAAATAGAAAGAGCGGGCTTTTCTGTCCCACTCCTTTACCTCAAACTATTAGTAAAAAACTTCTACTTATATAGTAACATAGTATATTTTATATTACAAGAAATTTTTGAAATTAGCCAAATAGACTAAGTTGGTTACTTTCTTGCATTCCTTCTAAGCATCCATGGTTATCTAAAGTTTCTATTACAGTCTTTGAAACTTTAGATCTAAGCCTTAAATCTTCCTTTGAAATAAACTCACCATTTACTCTACATTCAACTATACTTTTTGCTGCATTATCTCCAACTCCTTGGAGAGCATTTAATGGTGGTCTTATTCCATCTTCTTCTATCTTAAACTTAGTTGCCTCTGATTTATATAAATCAACCTTTAAGAATTTTAATCCTCTCTTATACATTTCATAAGAAAGTTCTAAAATCGTTAAAAGTCCTTTTTCTTTTACAGATATGTTGTTTCCAAGCTTATTTAACTCCTCCATCTTAGCTTCTATAGCCTGCTCACCCTTACATATTAAATCAGCATCAAAATCATCTGCTCTAACAGTGAAATATGTTGTATAGTAAGCTTCTGGATAATAAACTTTATAATATGCTATTCTAACAGCCATCATGACATATGCAACAGCATGCCCCTTAGGGAACATGTATTTTATTCTTTTACAAGATTCTATATACCAATCCGGAACTTTTTTTTCTCTCATTATGGCTTCATCTTCTTCACTAAGACCTTTACCCTTTCTTACTTTCTCCATTATGGTGAAGGCTGTTTTTGGAGGTAAGTCCTTATACATAAGATAAACCATAATATCGTCTCTTGTTGCAATACAGTCCTTCAGAGTTGTATATCCTTCTTTTATAAAGTACTGTGCATTGTTAAGCCAAACGTCAGTACCATGTGAAAGTCCTGATATTCTCACAAGGTCTGCAAAACTCTTAGGTTGAGTATCAACAAGCATTTGTCTAACGAATTTAGTACCGAACTCAGGAAGTCCATAACTACCAACTTCACATCCTAATTCCTCTTTAGTTACCCCTAAAGCATCTGGTGAAGTAAATAAACTTATAACCTTAGGGTCATTTAAAGGTATTGTTTTAGGATCTAAGCCAGTTAAATCTTGAAGCATTCTAAGAACGGTAGGGTCGTCGTGTCCAAGTATATCAAGTTTAAGAAGTCTACCACTTATAGAGTGGTAATCAAAATGAGTAGTTATAATATCTGTGTTAACATCGTCTGCTGGATGCTGTATTGGACAGAAGTTATATATCTCGTTATCACTTGGAACAACCATGATTCCTCCTGGATGCTGTCCACTAGTTCTCTTTATTCCAGTACATCCAATAGTAAGCCTTTCTATTTCAGCTTGTGATACTACTAAATCTCTTTCTTGAAGATATTTTCTAACATATCCATAAGCAGTTTTCTCAGCCACTGTACCTATTGTTCCAGCTTTAAATACATATCCTTTTCCGAAAAGAACCTCTGTGTACTTATGTACAACCGCTTGGTATTCTCCAGAGAAGTTAAGGTCGATATCAGGCTCCTTATCCCCTTCAAAACCTAGGAATGTTTCAAATGGTATATCATGACCATCTTTAATATATTCAGTTCCGCATTCTGGACAATTCTTATCTGGCAAATCTGCTCCTGAACTTACGGATCCATCTAAGAAAAATTCAGACTTTTGACAATTAGGGCAAACATAATGAGGAGGTAATCCATTAACCTCTGTTATATCTGACATTGTTGCAACGAAGGATGAACCAACAGATCCTCTTGAACCAACTAGATATCCATCTTCTAATGACTTAGCCACAAGCTTTTGGGCTATAAGATAAAGAACGGCATATCCATTATTTATTATGGAATTTAATTCTTTATCTAATCTTTTTTGAACAACATCAGGAAGTTCCTTACCATAAATACTATGAACCTTATTCATAGTCATTTCTCTTATTTCTTCTTCAGCCCCTTCAATCTTTGGAGGGAATGTTTCATCTGGTATTGGTTTTACTGCCTCAACCATATCAGCTATCTTTTGAGTATTTTCTATTACAACTTCCTTACAAGCATCTTCTCCTAAATACTCAAATTCCTTCATCATTTCATTTGTTGTTCTGAAGTATAATGGTGGTTGATTGTCTGCATCTCCATACCCTTGACCAGCCATTATTATTCTTCTAAATACTTCATCATTAGGATCTAAGAAATGACAATCACATGTAGCAACTACTGGTTTATCCATTTCCTTTCCTAAATCATATATTTTTTTGTTTAATTCCTTAAGTTCTTCCTCATCCTTTACATTTCCTTTTCTTATAAGAAATTCATTATTTTGTATCGGCTGAATTTCTAAATAATCATAGAAAGAAGCAATTTCTTTTAATTCCTCATGAGTTTTCCCTTCTAAAACAGCCTTATATAATTGACCAGCCTCGCAAGCTGAACCAATAATTAATCCTTCTCTATATTCAGTTATTACACTCTTCGGAAGTCTTGGTCTTCTTGCAAAATAATCTAAATGAGCCATAGATACTAATTTATATAAATTCTTAATTCCAACTTGATCTTTAGCTAATATTATTATGTGATGAAGAGGAAGTTTTCTAACATCTATATTTGATAAATACTTTTCATTCAAAGACTTAACATCATGAATATCCATTTCTTCTTTCATCTTTTTAAATGAAACCTTTAAAATTTCTGCAGTAGCCTTGGCATCATCAACAGCTCTATGATGGTTTTCTAAGCTTATTCCTAAGTGCTTAGCAACAAGATTTAATTTAACCTTCTTTAAATCTGGATAAAGATATCTTGCCAAAGGAACAGTATCCATAACAGGATTTTTTAAAGTTTCCCCTAAATCAGCTAAATTTTTCTTTATAAAACCAACATCAAAGGCAGCATTATGAGCTACCATAATAGCATCTCCAACAAACTCCATAAACTTTGGTAAAACTTCATCTATAGTAGGTTTACCATCAACCATATTCTGAGTTATGCTTGTAAGTTCTGTAATTTTATATGGAATAATAACTTTTGGGTCTACAAAAGCACTAAATGAATCAATTATTTCTCCATCTTTTAATTTAACAGCTCCTATTTCTATTATTTTATCATTCTTGCTAGAAAATCCTGTTGTTTCTAAATCGAATACTACGTACTCATCATCAAAGCTTTCATCATGCCCATTAATAACTATAGGTGTTCCATTATCCGCTAAGTATCCTTCTACTCCATAAATAACCTTTATATTATTTTTCTTAGCTGCAATCTGAGCATCTGGGAAGGCCTGAACCACACCATGATCTGTTATAGCGACAGCCTTATGTCCAAACTTAGCCGCTCTTTCAACAATTTTACTAGCTGCTGTTACAGCATCCATAGAACTCATAGTTGTATGCATATGAAGCTCTACTCTTTTCTCCTCAGCCGTATCCATACGCTCTATCTTAGTAAGTTTGTTTATATCCCTAGCCATTATTACAACTTCTTTAGCATAAGGGTCCATAGTAGCTTCCCCTCTTACCTTGCAATAAAGTCCTTTTTTAACATTCTCTAATACATGTTCCTTATCTTTATCTCTCAAGAAACACTTAACAGCTATGGAACTTGTATAATCTGTTATAAAGAATGTAAGAATTATTCTACCTGTCTTAGTTTCAAATATATCAGTTTTAAACACATCTCCAGCAACAGTTACTATTCCAGAACCCATATCAATCTTACTTATTTCTATGGTATCACCCTGAATATTTCTTCCAAGAATAGTGTTTTCATTTTTAGGTTCATCCTTATATGATTTCTTCTCATATGAACCTTTGCTTCCTCCACCTGTTTTTGGTTTATTATCTACATTTTCCTTTTTAAGAGGTTTTTCTTGAGAAACTTGAGCCTTCATAGTTTCTATAACCTTTTTAGCTATTTCCTTATTTTCATTTATCTTTTCGTCATTGTAATTTTTATTAGCTAAAGATTCATCATATTTAAACTCTATAAAAGAATTAATTCCAAAAAATGATTTTATATATCCCTTTAATTCTTTATCTATGTTTTTCTTATTAACGAAGGTACATAAGAACTCTGAGCCATTTCTTATAATTAATTTCTCCTCTTCAATCATTATAGGAGAATTAAGTAAAATATTTTTTAAAATAGGATGTTTGTCTATAATTTTTTCACATACGTGATTCCAATGTTGATCTACTACCTGTTTTAAAGTTATATCAGAAATATCTATGTAATACATAAGTTCTATATTTATTTCAAATCCTATGGCCTTCTTTATGTATTGCTTTATTATTTTTTTCTGTTCCTCTGATAATTGTTCCTTACTCTTTATTATAGTTCTCAAAGTATTGCTCTTTTTCAATAACTGAAACTTAGTTATTTCAAACTCTAAGTCGCTCAGATTTTCATCTGATCTTATAGACCTGTTAATCTTTTTGACAAACTCATTACTCAAAATCTAAGCCTCCTTTGAATTAAATGTTATTTTATCTATATACGACATAAAGAAGGGATAAGAATCCCTCCTTTAAATTATATTGTTTCTATTATTTTTATAAGCTCTTCAACTAAGTCTTCTTCTTTTACCTTTTTAATTATTTCACCTTTTCTAAAGATAAGTCCTTCTCCCTTACCTCCAGCTATTCCAATATCTGCTTCTCTTGCCTCTCCAGGACCATTTACAACACATCCCATTACAGCAACCTTTATGTTCTTCTTACAAGAACTTAATCTTTCTTCTACTTCTTTAGCTATGTTTATTAAATCGATTTGAGTTCTTCCACATGTAGGGCATGATATAAACTCTATTCCTTCTTTTACATAACCAAAGTTTTTAAGAATTTCTTTACCTACTTTTATTTCTTCAACAGGGTCTCCTGTTAAAGAAACTCTTATTGTATCACCAATTCCTTCTGCAAGTAAAGTGCCTATTCCTATAGCAGATTTTATTGTTCCTCTCCAAGGTGTACCAGCCTCAGTAACCCCTAGGTGAAGAGGATAATTAGTTTTCTGTGATGCAATTCTATAGCTTTCAATCATAGTTTCAACATTAGATGATTTCATTGAAATTACTATATCATGAAAATCTAATTCTTCTAATATTTTAACATGTTCTAATGCACTTTCAACTAGGGCATCTGGGGTAGGCTTTCCGTATTTTGCTAAAAGCTCTTTTGATAATGACCCTGAGTTAACCCCTATTCTTATAGGAATATTCTTTTCCTTACAAGCTTTTACTACAGCTTCAACCTTTTCTCTTGATCCAATATTTCCTGGATTTATTCTTATTGCTGAAACTCCATTTTCTATTGCTTTTAAGGCTAATCTATAATCAAAATGAATATCTGCAACTAATGGTATATTTATTTTTGCCACTATATCTTTTATAGCACAAGCTGCATCCATATCTAAAACTGCACATCTAACAATATCACATCCAGCTTCTTCAAGATCCTTTATTTGTTTAACTGTAGCTTCTACATCTTTTGTATCTGTATTGGTCATAGATTGAATGGAAACTCTAAAGTCTCCTCCAACAAATATGTTTCCAACCTTAACCTTTCTAGTTTCTTTTCTATTCACTATTAATCCCTCCAAAGTTCTATAGTATCGGGAATATTATATCCTTTATAGTAACTAATACCATAAGTCCCATAAGGAGCATGAATCCGACGGTATTTACAGCATCAATATATTTAGCCGGTATTTCTTTTCTAGTTATCATTTGAATAAGCTCTATAAATATTCTTCCACCATCTAAAGCTGGGAATGGTAAAAGGTTAAATACAGCTAACTGAACACTTAAGAATGCCATAAACCATAAAAGATTACTTGCTCCTGCTTTTGCTGCTTGCCCTGACATCTTAATTATGGTAACAGGACCACCTACATCTGTTTTAAGGTTAGCTTCTCCTGTAACAATAGTTTTTAATGCAATAAATGCCTGAGATACAAGACTTCTTGTTTCATTAAAACCTTGCTTTATTCCTTGAAGCAAAGTAGGATTTTCAACAACACTATAGCCTATTCCAACTTGATACATTCCATGCTCATTTGCAACCGGCTGTACTGTTTTACTTAAGACTTCATCGCCTCTTTTTATTTCTAATTCAACTGGATTTCCCTTAGCTAAGGCTAATCCTACTCTAAAATCATCAGTTGTGTAAATTTTATGCCCATCTATCTTTAGGAATTTATCTCCCTGTTCAATTCCTATTTCCTGAGCTGGTGAATTAGGTACTACGCTTGCAACTTTATTTTCTGCAAAACCAGAACTCATAGCTAACCCAATAAATATTATAAGGGCTAATACATAATTCATAAAGGCCCCTGCACCCATAACAAGGATTCTTTGTAATGGTGTCTTAGCATTTAAGCTTCTTGAATCCTCACTATCATCCTCTTCACCAAGCATTTTAACAAATCCACCAAAAGGAAGGATTCTTAAGTTATATTCTGTTTCTCCAACTTTTACACCAAAAAGCTTTGGGCCCATACCAATAGCAAATTCCTCAACATAAATTCCATTTAATTTCGCTACAATAAAATGTCCAAGCTCATGAACTAAGATTAAAGCACTAAATGCTAATAAAGCAAAAATTATATACACCCTTTCCCCTCCTAATTATATTTTTCATATATATATTTTCTTACCTTTTTATCTAAATCTATTACATTATCAAGAGTAACCTCTTTGTTGTAATCAAACTTATTCATACATTCTTCTATTATTTCTGGTATTTGTAAATACGTTATTTTCTTATTTAAGAATAACTCAACGCAAACTTCATTTGCACCATTTAATATTGTTGGCATAAGTTTTCCCTTTTCTCCTGCTTCATAAGCTAATTTTAAGCATTTGAAAGTATCTAAATCTGGCTTCTCAAAAGTTAATTCTCTAATTTTGAATAAATCTAACTTTTCACTTATATTACCCTCTCTATTTGGATAATTTAAAGCATATTGAATTGGTAACTTCATATCTGGTACGCCTAATTGAGCTATAACTGCTCCATCAGTATATTGAACCATAGAATGAATTATTGATTGCGGATGAACTACAACCTCTATATCTTTATAAGGACAATCAAATAACCAATGAGCCTCTATAACTTCTAAACCTTTATTCATTAAAGTTGATGAATCTATTGATATCTTTTGTCCCATATTCCATTTTGGATGCTTAAGAGCTCTTTCTGGAGTTACTGATTTTAAATCTTCTATAGTAAATCCTCTAAAAGGTCCTCCAGAAGCTGTTAAAAGTATTTTGTCAATTTTGTTATGAGCATTTCCTTGTAATGATTGGAATATAGCACTATGCTCAGAATCTACTGGAAGTATTTTTACTCCATTTTCTTTAGCTTCTCTCATAACAAGCTCGCCTGCTACAACTAAAGTTTCCTTATTTGCTAAAGCAATATCTTTTCCTTTTCTTATGGCCTTAACTGTTGGTTTTAATCCAATCATACCAACTACAGAAGTAACAACAATGTCAATCTCATCTAAAGTAGCAACTTTGACTAAGCCTTCCATACCATAGATAACTTCACATTCTAATTCTTCCTTTTTCACTAAATCCACAAGTTTTTCATAAGATTCCTTATGATTTATCGCAACATATTTAGGTGAAAATTCTTTTATTATATCTAATGTTAAATCTATATTTCTATTAGCTGTTATTCCAACTAATTCAAAATCTTCTTTATGAAATCTTATTACATCTAAAGTTTGAGTTCCTATAGAACCGGTTACCCCTAGTATAGATATTCTCTTCATATTCTTTCCTCCTAAGTTCTTCCTTAAACATACTAGACTAAAATTCTCTACTTAGCCTATTATACTATTTTATATCATTATATCTCTAAATACAATAATATACATTTATTATGTATTCTTTTAACAAAGATTTATATATTCTCTGCTAATTTTAGTTTTTTATTCAAATTTCGTTCGCTTCAATATAGTGAATTCCCTTAGGTATTGATTTAAGTTATAACTTAACAAGCCTTCATACTTATACATAATAAATATATTATATTTATTTCTGAATATTCTACATTAGATTATTTTACTATAAATATTTCTTCATATATCACTAAATCACTTTTTTCCTTTTAATGTCCTCTTTATGATATTTTATTCAGTTGCAAAACCGCATTTTATTATATAAGAAGGAGTTTTTTTATCCTCATAGCTATAAGCATTTTTATACCCACATCTGACTATGTATTTGCTAAATACAATAAAAAGCATGGACTAACCATGCTTTTCAAACATTATTTTTTAAACCTATCCCCAGTATTCATATATATAACTCCACCTAATGTAACAAGAATGAAAATTACACTTACTGAGAAAACAAGTCCATCATATTCAATTTTCAAAATTTCAGTAATAGGTAAAATTAATTGAATTGCTCCTAAAATAAATAAAAACTTTCCCATAAACCTACTTAATTTTTTCTTATCTATCTTTTCTTTTTCTTCTTTACTTGCAGTATTATATCCTGCAATCAAAAAGTTAGCCTTTCCTGATCCTATTACTATGGCTAATCCCCATAAAAGTATTGAAGCTAAAAAATACATAATCATATTACCATTCCCAAATTCTTATTATTTCATATAGATTGCAGTTAATTTTATTTCCTTATTAAAGCCTAATGTAAATTGTGCTTTACCATTTTCATACTTAGCTATTACAGCCACAGCTACTCCTTCTTCAGTTTCCTTAAATAAAATCTTTTTTATCTCTTCATAATTACCTAATTTAGAAGATAAACCTGTATATGCCTCTTCTATCTGCTCTTTAGTTAATATCTTCTTTAACTCATCACTTCCCATATCAACTATATCTTCATATTTTCCCTCTACTAAATAATTCACCACCTCTTCTGACGCAGCTTTTAAATCCTCTTCATTATAATCTGAACTTAATTTTGGAGCTCCACATCCCCCAAATAAAACCCCACAAAAAACTACCATTAAAATAGACATTAATTTTTTCATTTTTAATACACTCCCTTATTTTTCTCAAATACTCTTTTATATTTAATAGTAACTATTAATCCTCCTAAAGCACAAATCCCTACCCATCCTTCAACTAAAAGTATATTTATTCCTAAACTTGATAGTAATACAACTATAAAATCTACAAGTCCATGAAGTATAATAGCTAAGAATAAATATCTTATCTTATTTTTATTAATTCCATATAAGACTATCATTGTTAATCCTATATGAATCATAATTGCAAATATACGTTCAAATCCACCTAGCAAAATATATGGTCCATTTGAATATAAAATATTTAAAACACTTTCATTCCCTTTAGAAATTACTATAAATAAATTTTGCAAACTAGCCATTCCTAATAAAAGCATAGCTTCTATCCCTCCATGACCAATTCCAAAAGCAATTCCATCTATCCACCTTCTATTATTCTTTAAAGCTATTTTAAACCCTAAGTATCTTCCTACCTCTTCAAATACCCCTGCTGTTAATCCAAGAAATATCATAACTATCACTGGATAAAACGTAGACATCTCCATATACCAATCCATCTTGCTTATTACATTGTTCAGAAGAGGTATTCTAAGAATCATTTGAGATATGAAAAATACTAACATCCCTATAAAATATGGCTTTACACATCTATTCTTTTTTCTTATAAAATAAACCAAAGCTCCTATTGGTATTCCAAAACTGATTATTATATTGATTAAAAGATATATAATTATACTTGCTGATTCCATATAACACACCCCTAATTATTAATTGGAATAATTATATTAACTTTAAACTCTCTATCATCAAAATCTATTCTCATGTTTCCCTCATACTTTTCTAAAGCTCTACTTACATTTTCTAATCCAAATCCACTATGATTCTTCTTAGTGCTCTTAAAAAAATTCTTATCTTTTTGAGGCTTATTCCTTAGCGAATTTATAATATTGATAATTATAAAGTTATTAAAAGAATCTATCTTTAATGTTATTTTCTTTTCCTTCTCTACTAAGCTTGTCTCATCAATAGCATTATCTAATAGATTTGCAAAAATAGTTGTTAAATCAATATCCTTAATAAATTCTAAATCTATCTCTCCAACCTTACAGATAAAATCAATGTTATATTTATTAGCTTTAATCATCTTATCGTTTATTATAAGATTTAAAGTTCTATGTTCTGCATATTGTTTTTGAGAGAACTTTTCTAAAAGTTTATACATATCATCAGTATATGTTTTTCCTTTATCACACTGCTCTGATTTATATAAATTTTCTATTGTCTGAAGGTGATTTTTAATATCATGAATTACTTTTCTAGAATTTTTATAGTTATTTTCTAAAGAAGAGTAATATTCATACTGAATTCTAGATTGTTCTTCATAAAGTATCAACTTACTTTTAAGCTCATTATTCTTTGATATTGACTCAAATATATTAGTAATGAATATGTTCAAAATAATTATGGATAATATATTCACCATAATCCAAAGCATATCACTAAGTCCTATATAAGTCTGAAGGTACATCATTAAAGTCATTATATATATAATACTAAATAGTGGCATGACTAAGAAATTAAAATACTGAACCTTTGTTATCTTTTTAATATTTTTATTTTTAAAGTATATTATAAATAATCTTGAAATTCCTAAGTAGGAAAACTGAATAACCAGTGATAATGTACTAATATAAATTATTGGACTATAAAAATAAATTGCAAAACGAGCACAAGCAAGGTTAAATAATAAACTAACAACACTTTGAGTTATTAGCAAGGCTACTACATAAATTGAATAATAAATTATAGCTATCTTTTCTCTATTGTATAAAAAATACCCTATCGATACTGTTCCTAAAAAAGTTACTCCTAAAGTAATCAATCCATCGGCTAAAATTATATTTACGCCAAACAAACTAACAGTAAATATAATATATGCTATTACATATACGTACTTTGGATAAAACTTATTTCTTTTAAATCTACCTAAAAAATCAAATATTATAAAAGTAGAAAAAAATCCTAATAAAAGATTTATTAAACTAGCTAAAATCTCAATTGAACTATTCACCATATCTCCCACCTTAAAGTAAAATGCAGCTTTCTAAAAATATATTTAATTTATCTCTAAAGTAAGTAGCCTTCTTTTGAGATAAAGGAATACTACTTCCATCCATCATGAAAATATCATATCCTTTTATAGATTTAACATATAGCAAGTTCACAACAAAACTCTTATGAGGCATAAGAAAATTATACTTTTCCATCATTTCTGCAATATTAGTTATTTTCTCTCTTATCACATATACCTTTTCTTTTGAATGAATATAAACCTTTCTATCCAAATATTCAAAGTAATATATATCCTTTAGCTCTAATTGTAATACTCCTTCTGTAGTAACAAACTTTATGCTTTCTTCACCTTTCTCTTCTTTTAAATAAGAAACTACCTCCCTTAATTGCTTATGTATCTCTAATTCATCTACTGGCTTATTTAAATATCCAAATGCATGCACTTGAAAAGCTAAATTTGTATAATCAGTATAACTTGTTATATATATTATTTTTACTGATTTATCATATTCTCTTATTCTTTTAGCTGTTTCAATCCCATCCATATTAGGCATGTCAATATCTAAAAATATTAAATCAAACTTATTCTTCTCTTTTATAAGTTCTTCTCCACTACAATAAGTAGTTATTTCATATCTAATTTCTTCAAAACTTTCTATATAACTTTTAGTTTTTTCGATAATAGATTTATCATCATCACATATCCCAATTCTTATCATAGATCTCTCCATCGGTGTAATTTCTAAATTTTGTATCCTAGATTATTTAAATTATATATCCATGAAAATACTATTACAATACGAAGTGCATAAGGTATAGTTTTTTTTACATAAAATACAGATTTTATTAATAAGTATAAATTTTTGCATAAAAAAAATGCTTTAGAAAAATCTAAAGCATTAAATTTTTAATACAAGTGTTAAATAGAAGAATACTATTGTTCCAGCAAATAATATACTGTCAAATCTATCAAGTATTCCACCATGTCCTGGTATTAAGTTACTGTAGTCTTTTATTCCTGCATATCTCTTTATTGATGAAGCAACTAAATCACCAAATTGACAGAATACTCCACATAATATACCTATTATGAAATAATGATATATTGGTATTAAAGAGAAACTATTTGATATTAATATACCAAAAATTCCACAAGCTAGTGTACTTCCTATTATACCTCCTATAGATCCTTCTATAGTTTTCTTAGGACTAACCTTTGGACATAATTTGTGTTTTCCTAAAAATCTTCCTGAATAGTATGCTGCAGTATCACAAAGCCATGATGATAGGAATATTAACCAAACTAGGTATTGTCCACCATTTTTGCTGTTTACTAAATATATGAAGCTAAAGAAAACGCCAACATATATAAAACCTAAAATTGTTACTGCTACATCAATAAAAGTATATTCAATGTCTAGTATTGGAACACATAGTAAAATAAAAGTTCCTATTATAATTAAAAATGATAACACTTCAAAATTATTTGAAGTTAAGTAGTATAATATTAAAAGAATATATCCTGCTATAGATATAGGCTTCATTTTTGCTACTTTAACAGTCTTATAATATTCATATAACCCTGCTAGAGATAAAGCAATTGTAAAACACTTAAGCCAAATACCGCCTAAAAATATAAAGGCAATAAACGGCGCCATAATAAGTGCACCTAAATATCTGCTATTGGATTTCACTAAAATCACCTCAATATTTATTTAATTCCACCAAATCTTCTATCCCTATTTTGGTAATCAAAAATAGCTTTTCTTAAATCTTCTCCATTAAAGTCTGGCCAGTTAATTTGAGAATACCAAAACTCTGAATAAGCACATTGCCATAATAAAAAATTACTAAGTCTTTGTTCTCCACTTGGTCTTATTATAAGATCTGGATCTGGTATCCCTTTAGTATAAAGATAATCATTAAACATAGTTTCATTTACATCCTCTATGCTTATTTTGCCCGCTTGAACATCTTCTATTACAGATTTCATACCTCTAATTATTTCATTTCTTCCACCGTAATTTAAAGCTAGAGTTAAAACTACTCCATTATTATTTGCAGTTTTTTCAATAGCACCTAATATAGCCTTTTTAGGCTCTTCAGGAAACTTGGACAAATCTCCAATAGTTTTAACCTTCACTCCATTTTTATGTAGTTCTTCAATTTCATTTTTTATAAATTCAACAACTAATTTCATAAGAGCATTAACTTCTTCTTCTGGTCTTTTCCAATTTTCAGTGGAGAAAGCATATAAAGTTAAGTATTTAACTCCTAACTTATCACATTCTTTTACAATAGTTTTTATAGTTTTGACACCAGCTCTATGTCCCATAGTTCTTGGAAGCCCTCTTTTTTTTGCCCATCTTCCATTACCGTCCATTATTATGGCAATATGTTTTGGCATTTTATCTTCTATTAGAACTATTTCTTCTGAATCATCATTTCCTTTTTTACTAAAAAAATCTAACATAGAAGGTTCCTCCTTATAATACCAATTACAAAATAATAAAAACCTGCTAAAGAAGCAGGTTTTTAAAATTAAATTGACATAATTTCTTTTTCTTTAGCTGCTACTATATTATCTATTTCTTTAACGAATTTATCTGTTACTTTTTGAACGTCATCTTCGCCCTTTTTCATTTCATCTTCAGTAAGAGTTCCCTCTTTCTTTAAGTTCTTGATCTTATCATTTGCATCTTTTCTTATAGATCTTATAGCAACTTTAGCTTGTTCTCCAGCCTTTTTAACATTTTTAACTAAGTTTTTTCTTGTTTCTTCAGTTAATTCTGGAACTAAAAGTCTTATTATTGCACCATCATTATTAGGGTTTATTCCTAAGTCAGATTTTAATATAGCCTTTTCTATTTCTTTAAGCATTGGCTTTTCCCATGGTGTTACAACTAATAATCTTGGTTCTGGTGATGAAACGTTAGCCACTTGATTTAAAGGGCACATGCTTCCATAGTACTCAACTTGTATTCTATCTAACATAGTTGGGTTAGCTCTTCCTGCTTTCATTGTAGCTAACTCTGAATTTAAAGCACTTATAGTTTTATTCATTTTCTCTTCTAAATTTTTTAGAACATCTTTAATCATAAAAATCCTCCTTATTTCTTACTTACTATTGTTCCTATTTTCTCACCTAAAATAGCCCTTTTAATGTTTTCTGGCTGGTCTAAAGCGAAAACTAAGATAGGAATGTCATTGTCCATACAAAGTGATGTTGCTGTTGAATCCATTACCTGTAATCCTTGCTCAAGTACTTCTATATATGATAACTCATCATATTTTTTTGCATCATCGTATTTATGTGGATCTTTATCATAAACTCCGTCAACTTTCTTAGCTAATAATATTATATCAGCTTCAATTTCAGCTGCTCTTAAAGCTGCAGCTGTATCAGTTGAAAAATAAGGGTTTCCTGTTCCTGCTCCAAATATTACTACTCTGCCTTTTTCTAAGTGTCTCATAGCTCTTCTTCTGATGTATGGCTCTGCTATTTCTTTCATTTCTATAGCAGTTTGTACTCTAGTGTCAACACCTAAAGACTCTAATGAATCTTGAAGTGCTAATGCATTTATTGAAGTAGCTAGCATTCCCATATAGTCAGCAGTAGTTCTATCCATACCTTCTCCACTTCTACCTCTCCATATGTTTCCGCCACCTACAACAGCACCAACTTCTACGCCCATATCAACAAGCTCTTTTACAGCCTTCGCTATATTCATTGCTATGTTGAAATCTATTCCAAAGCCATTTTCTCCTGCTAAAGCTTCGCCTGATAACTTAAGCATAACTCTTTTGTATTTACAAGTTCCCATCTCAAACCTCCAAAACGCTGAAATTCTCTATTTTTGTTAATTTTTATGTCTATACTCTAAAAAAAAGAGAACACATTGTGTTCTCTTATGTTATTATTTTCCGCCCATTTTAGCTACTTCTTCAGCGAAGTTTTCTTCTTTCTTTTCGATACCTTCTCCTCTTTCGAATCTTACGAATTTGTTGATAGTTATCGGAGAACCTACTTCTTTAGATTTTTCTTGTAATAACTTAGATATTGACTTGTCGCCATCTTTTACCCAAGCTTGCTCTAAAAGACATACTTCTTTGCAGTACTTCTTAACTCTTCCCATTACCATCTTATCAACGATGTGCTCTGGTTTACCTTCGTTTAATGCTTGAGCTCTGTATATTTCTTTTTCTTTTTCTAAAGCTTCTTGATCAACATCAGCTTCTGATAAGAATAGTGGGTTAGCAGCAGCTATTTGCATACAAACATCTTTAGCAACTTCTGCTAATACAGGTGATGAAGCTTCGCATCCTAACTCAGCCATAACACCTATTCTTCCACCACCGTGGATGTAGCTTTGAATTAATCCGTTTTCAACAGCGAATCTTTCAAATCTTCTTACGCTCATGTTTTCACCGATTTTAGCTATTAACTCAGTTAAAACTTCTTGAACAGTTTTGTCTCCGTCTAACTTTTCTGCTAATAACTCTTCTACAGTTGTAACGTTTGAGTTAGCAACTAACTCTGCTACTCTTCCAGCGAATCCAATGAACTCTTCGTTTAAAGCAACGAAATCAGTTTCACAGTTGATTTCAACTATTGAACCTTTCTTCATGTCTTCTGATACATAAGTTTTAACGATACCTTCAGCGGCTACTCTTCCAGCTTTCTTAGCTGCAGCTGCTAATCCTTTTTCTCTTAAAACTTCAACTGCTTTTTCCATATCTCCATTTGTTTCAGTTAGCGCTTTTTTACAATCCATCATTCCTGCGCCAGTTTTTTCTCTTAACTCTTTAACTGCTTTAGCTGTTATCATTGAAATTCCTCCTGACTATTTAATTAAAAGGTAAATGAAGCAGAGAGCTTCATCTACCTTTTCAGTATTTATGTTAATATTACTCTGCTAATTGCTCGCCTTGTCTTCCTTCGATTACAGCGTCTGCCATTTTACCAGCTATTAATTTAACTGCTCTTATAGCATCGTCGTTTCCTGGAATTACGTAGTCAACTTCTTCTGGATCACAGTTAGTATCAACTATAGCTACTACTGGGATTCCTAATATTTTAGCTTCTGCTATTGCATTCTTTTCTTTTCTTGGGTCAACAACGAACATAGCTCCAACATTTGAAGCATCTAATTCTCTGATTCCACCTAAGTTTCTTTGTAATTTTTCTCTTTCAAGTTTTAACTTGATTACTTCTTTCTTAGGTAAAACGTCGAATGTTCCGTCTTCTTCCATTTCATTTAATTTGTTTAATCTGTTTATTCTTGTTTTTATAGTTGAGAAGTTAGTTAACATTCCTCCTAACCATCTGTGGTTAACGAAGTACATGTTTGATCTTTCAGCTTCTTCTTTAACAGCTTCTTGAGCTTGTTTCTTAGTTCCAACGAATATTACGTCTTTACCTGATTCTGATACTTCTCTTATAAAGTTGTAAGCTTCTTCAGCTTTCTTTACAGTTTTTTGTAAATCGATTATGTATATACCGTTTCTTTCTGTAAAGATGTAAGGAGCCATTTTAGGGTTCCATCTTCTTGTTTGATGTCCGAAATGAACACCAGCTTCTAATAATTGTTTCATTGAAATTACTGACATTATTGTTTCCTCCTCGATTGGTTATTTCCTCCACTATCTTCTTTACTATAAGCACTACCTAAAGTAGCACCGGCTTATAGATTCGATAATGTGTGTATTTTGTTACCTTTGATAGTATAACATAGGGTTATAAAAGTATCAATAAGATTTTTCAAAGTTTTTTATAAAATAAGAATTAATTGCCATCAGACTTTTAACCTAATTCAATTTTCCCTCAAATCGTCTATTAATATACTTAAAATAAACTATATATACTATAAATATAATAAAATTTCATTTATTCTTCTTAAATCACTTATGAAACTTTTAAACTAATATTAACATGTTAAATTTAATAGTTGTCTTTTTTAATTTATTATTTTATTAAAGTTTAATTATCTAAACAAAAAATAAGGAGATGCTTTACACATCTCCTTCTATTTCTATTTTATCTTCTTAAGTTCATCCATTAACTTTTCATTTAATATTTTTATGTGAGTACCTTTCATACCAAGACTTCTTGATTCTATAACTCCAGCACTCTCAAATTTTCTTAATGCATTTACTATAACCGATCTAGTTATTCCAACTTTATCAGCAATCTTAGAAGCTACTAATAATCCTTCGTCTCCATTTAACTCACTAAAAATATGTTCTACAGCTTCTAGCTCAGAATAAGATAAGGTTCCTATAGCTAACTGAACCACTGCTTTTTTACGTGCTTCTTCTTCTATTTCTCCTTGTCTAGCTCTTAAAAGCTCCATTCCAACTATTGTAGCACTATATTCTGCTAAAACTAAGTCATCCTCATTAAACTCTTCACCAAATCTAGCTAATAATAAAGTTCCTAATCTCTCTCCATTACCCACTATAGGAACAATAGTTGATATTTTCTTAGAGATTAAACATTCTCCTACCCCTTCAAAAACACAAATACCTTTATTAGATATGTTAGCAATTGTATCTTGAATGTTTATTAATTTATTATTGTAGTCTTCTGGGAACTTTCTATCAACAACAACTTTTTCTTTCATTATGTCACATTCAAATTTTTCTGAGAAAGAATAACCTAATATTCTTCCTTTTTTCCCTACTAAATACACATTACATAACATAACATCGCTTAATAATTCGCATATATCTCCAAAAGCTATAGCTTCAGTACCTGATTTTTGTAAAATCTTATTTAATCTTCTAGTTTTACTAAGTAGTGTCGACATTATATCCTCCTCGCACTATTTTACAAAAGATGTAAATTTCAGAATTTTTAAAATATTCTAATAATAAACCTATTATTTAAATATTAACATAGTACATACTTCATTTCAACCAGTATTCGTGGTAAAGATAATGCCTAAAAACTACTTTTCTGAGTTATTTTCATCGTTGTTTTTTTCAATTATTTTCTCATGTTTACATTCTTTATTGCTACACTGTAGATATTCACCTTTGCTCTTTGAATATCTCTTAACCATATATGAACCGCATTCTGAACATTTTTCATTTGTTGGTTCGTACCAGCTTACAAAATTACATTCTGGATAGTTACTACATCCATAGAATCTATTTCCTTTTTTACTTCTCTTAACTAAGATCTTTCCTCCACATAATGGACAGTTTGCATCAACCTCTTCAACTATAGGTTTTGTATTTTGACATTCTGGATATCCAGGACAAGCTAAAAAGTCTCCGAATCTTCCATGTTTTATAACCATAAGTCTTCCACACTTATCACAAGGAACATCACTTACTTTGTCTTCTATTATAACCTTAGATATTTCTTTTTCAGCCTTATCTATATCTTCTTTTAATGGCGTAAAGAATTCATCAACTATATGAGTCCAACTTTCTTTTCCTGCTTCAACATTATCAAGCTTAACTTCCATTTCTGCTGTAAAATCAGTATCTACTATTTGTTTAAAATAATTTGAAAGTATATCATTTACTATGAATCCTAATTCTGTTGGAATAAGAATCTTTTTTTCTCTCTCTACATACTTTCTACTTATTAATGTAGATATTGTTGGAACATAAGTACTTGGTCTTCCTATGCCTTTTTCTTCTAGAAGCTTAACAAAGGCTGCCTCTGAATATCTAGCTGGCGGTTGAGTGAAATGTTGCTTTCCTTCAACTGATTCCTCTTTTAAAACTTCATTTTCTTCTAATTCAGGTAAAAGAACTGATTCTTCCTCTTCTCCAGAAATATATTCATATACTTTCATAAAGCCATCAAATTTTATTGTAGAACCACTTGCTCTTAAAGTGTAATCTCCATTTTTTATTTCTAAGCTATTAGTATTTAATATGCATGTAGCCATTTGGCTTGCAATGAATCTCTTCCATATTAAAGCATATAATTTATATTGATCATTACTTAAATTTGCTTTAGCAACTTCTGGTGTTATTTCAACATATGTAGGTCTTATTGCCTCATGGGCATCTTGTATATTCTTCTTTCCTTTATATACTCTTGGCTCACTTGGAACATACTCTTTTCCATATGTCTCGTTTATAAAGTTAAGTGCTTTTTCTTGAGCCTCATTTGAGATTCTAACAGAGTCAGTTCTCATGTAAGTTATTAAACCTACAGTTCCGAACTTCTTAACTTCTACCCCTTCATAAAGTTGTTGGGCAACAGACATTGTTTTCTTTGTCATAAAATTAAGCTTTTTACTAGCTTCCTGTTGAAGTGTACTTGTAGTAAATGGTGCTAAAGGATTTTTATTTTTAGTTCCTTTTTTTATCTTACTTACTACATATTCATTTTCTTTTAATTCATCTATTATTTGGTCTGCTTGATCTTTATTTTTTATTTCTAATTTTTTCTTATTTTTAGTTGTTAACTTAACAGGGAAAGATTTTTTTCCTTTTTTAAGTTTAACATCAACAGTCCAATATTCTTCTGGATTGAACTTTTTTATTTCTTCTTCTCTATCACATATAAGTTTTAATGCTGCTGATTGAACTCTTCCAGCACTTAATCCCCATTTTACATTTCTCCATAAAAGTGGACTTATTTCATATCCAACCAATCTATCTAGTACTCTTCTTGCTTGTTGAGCATCTACTAAATTAGAATTTATTTTTCTTGGATGCTTTATTGAGTTTTTTACAGCATCCTTTGTTATTTCGTTAAATTCTATTCTGCAATTTTCACTTTCATCTATCTTAAGTACATTAGCTAAATGCCAAGATATTGCTTCACCCTCTCTATCGGGGTCAGTTGCAAGATATATCTTATCACTTTTTTTAGCTAACTTTCTAAGTTTACTTAGAAGTTCACCTTTTCCTCTTATTGTTATATATTTTGGATTATAATCATTTTCTATATCAACGCCTAATTGGCTTTTTGGCAAATCTCTCACATGTCCCATTGATGCTTCGACTACATAGTTTTTACCTAAGTATTTTTCTATTGTTTTAGCCTTAGCTGGTGACTCAACAATTACTAATTTTTGACCCATCGTAAACTCTGAATTAACTTCAGAGTGTTCACCCCCTCAAACTATCATATTATTTTTGTATAATAATCTCCTGGTATAACTTCTATTTTATTTTCAAATTGCAATTCACATAATAACTCATATATTATAGATGTGTCAATATTTGTTACTCTTATAATATCATCTATATGTAGAATATTATTATCTAATATGCTTAAAAGCAACTGGTTAATCTCCGAATTTTCTTCCTTTTTACCAACTTTATTACATTTTCCTTCTTTTTTTATCTTAAAAGGAATAGAATTCAACAAATCGCCTACATTAGTGAATATACCTGCACCATCTTTTATAAGATTATTGCATCCTTTACTCTGAAGTGAAAATACATCTCCAGGTACTGCAAAAACATCTTTTCCTTGATTTATAGCGTAATTTGCAGTTATTAAAGAACCACTTTTCTCTCCAGCTTGAACAACTATAACAGCATCAGACAAACCACTTATTATTCTATTTCTTCTAGGAAAGTTATATTTAAGAGGTGGTGTATCAGGGAAAAATTCGCTAACTATACATCCATTTTTAATTATTTTCTTATACAATTCTCTGTTATAAACAGGATAATCTAAATTTATTCCACAACCAAAGACAGCAACATTGTAGAAATTTCCATCAACACATTTTTTATGCGCCTCAGTATCTACTCCAAAGGCTCCTCCACTTACTATACCAACACCTACCCTCCCTAAACTAGCACTTATAAGTTGGGTGCATCTTTTTCCATATTGATCACACTTTCTTGAACCAACAATGGCTACATTAGTATTTTCAGCCTTTTCTAAGTCTCCTTTATAAAAAAGAATATATGGAGCTTCATCTATGTTTTTTAATCTCTCAGGATATTCTTTATCTAAGTATGTTACTATTTTATAGTCTTTCTTATTTATATCATTAATTATCCTACTATTCAAATCAACATTAATGTCATTTTTAAATTTACCAGCGCATTTAATTCCAGTTTTCTCTATATCTTTTCTATGTATGTATATATTTTCTTCATTTCCTAATTGATTTAAGAGTTCTATCTTTATATTGTTTGAAATATTCAAGTTTCCAAACCATATTTTATAATTCAAATCAATCTCTTTCATCTATATAACCTCACCCTCTAAATTCTTTCTATAATTAAGAGCTTCATATATATTAGCTTTACTAATATCTTCATTTGCATTAATATCTGCTATGGTTCTAGAAATTTTTA
Organism: Clostridium sp. LIBA-8841; assembly: GCF_057782475.1. Lineage (NCBI taxonomy): Bacteria > Bacillati > Bacillota > Clostridia > Eubacteriales > Clostridiaceae > Clostridium > Clostridium sp. LIBA-8841. The sequence goes on from NZ_CM173488.1 coordinate 2,751,049, forward strand.
TAATTCTATCTAAGGCTCTACCACTTAAAGAAAACCTTGTATATATATTATTTAAAACTTCATGACACTCTTCATTTAACTTTATAAGACTTTGTATATGACTATGTTTCATCTGAGAATTATAGCTTATATCATACTCTCTAAATCTAAGTTCTTGCTTTTCCCTCGCATTCTTAATCTTATTTCTTATTTCCTCAATACCTTCTTTTTCATTCTTTGAATTAAGTTCTTCGTATGAAGCATACCTAACAGAAGTAAAAATATCAATTCTATCTAACATCGCCTTAGAAAGTCTATTTCTATATTTAATCCTTTCATACTCACTGCAAGTACAAATACGTCCCTCATACCCACTTAAATAATTTCCACAAGGACATGGATTAAAAGCACCTATTAACATAACTTCTGCTGGGTAAGTTACGCTTCCTATATTTCTTGATATAGTTATTTCTCCATTTTCCATAGGTTCTCTTAAACATTCTAAAGTTCTTCTATCAAACTCTAGAAGTTCATCTAAAAATAAAATTCCATTATGAGCTAAGGTAACCTCTCCTACTCTTAAATCCCTTCCACCTCCAATAAGTGATACTCTAGTGGCTGTATGATGTGGACTTCTAAAAGGTCTCTCAATTTTTCCTTCTTTATTATTTAAAAGTCCTGAAACACTATATATTCTTGTTGTTTCTAACATTTCTTTTTCATTTAATTCAGGCAATATAGATTTAACTCCCTTAGCTAACATGGTTTTACCTGATCCTGGTGGTCCTTGAAGAATTACATTATGATTCCCTGAAGCAGCAATTGTTAATGCTCTTTTAGCACTTTCTTGTCCACAGATTTCATTAAATAAATTATCTTCTCTTTCAAAAAAGTTCTTTCTATTTTTTTCATAAGGCATAACATCTTCATAAGTTAAAAATCCAACTACCTCTTTTAAGTGAGAAAACCCATATAAGCTAATATTATTTACATAAGAACACTCACTTAAATTTTCTATTGGCATAATAAATTTATCATTATTATTCTCAACTGCTGATATTACAGAACACAATGCCCCTTTAATACCTCTTATGTGGCCATCTAATGATAACTCCCCTAAATAAACTGTATTTTCTACAAACTTTTTATCAACTTGCCCACTTTCCATTAATATTGCTAAGGCTATAGGCAAATCAAATCCAGTTCCTACCTTTCTCAAGTTACCTGGGGCTAAATTAACAGTTATTCGTCCTAGTGGAAATTCATATCCACTATTTACAATAGCTGCTCTCACCCTCTCCTTCGCTTCTCTAACAGAAGTATCAGCTAATCCTACTAAGGTAAAACTAGGCAACCCCTTACTTATATCTACTTCTATATTAACAATTACTCCTTCTATTCCCACTAAAGTTGAACTTATTAAACTAACAGACATATAACCCACCTTCTTAAAAAGATTTTCAAGAATCATACTGTCCATAAAAAAACTTTTTAAACATTAAACCTATTAAGTGATTAAATTAATGTTTCATTGTTAAAAATTTAGATGAGGTGATTCAATGAAAAAATATAACAAATCAATAGGTTCGTATGGCGAAGAAATCAGTGTGGATTTTTTGAAAAAAGATGGTTATTCAATTTTAGAAAAAAATTTTAATTGTTCCTCTGGGGAAATTGATATAATAGCTCTTAGAAATGAAATTTTATCTTTTATAGAAGTAAAAAGCAGGTTTACTAAGTCTTTTGGAAATCCAAAAGAATCAGTAACCTGCCATAAACAACGTAGAATAATAGCTGCTTCAAAATATTATCTGCACCTAAAAAAACTCTACAATTATTATATTAGATTTGATGTTATTGAAATTAATTTTAATTTTGATGGTTCTGAATATGAATTAAACTTTTTAAAGGATGCCTTTAGATTATAACTCTAAAATATTTTTTAAAAAGCTCATTCTATGTATATCAGTAGGACCATATTCCTTTAAGGCATCTACATGAGTTTTAGTTCCATACCCAACATTTTTCTCAAAATCATATTGTGGATATTTTTTATGATATTCCTTCATAATATTATCTCTATAAACTTTTGCAATTATTGAAGCACAAGCTATACAAGCACTCTTTGTATCACCTTTTATAACATGCTTATTCTCACCATTAAAGTTCTTTATTAAATATCCATCAGAAAGAACTAAATCCGGTTTTATACTTAGTCCTTCACAGGCCTTTATAAATACTTCATTATTGCAATATCCTATACCTTTTTCATCTATTTCATTACTATCACACATAGAAATAGAATAGCTTAATGCTTTTTCTTTTATGATTTCACTTAACTCTTCCCTTTTATGTTCTGATAATTTCTTAGAGTCATTTATGTAGAGAATTATATCATCTAAATCGTTAGAATCTAATATTACTGCTGCTGAAACTATAGGCCCTGCTAAAGGTCCTCTTCCAACCTCATCTACTCCAGCTACATGAGTATAATCTCCAAAACTCTTATCAAAAAGATACATGTTTTTAACCCTATCTTCTTCTTTAATAAGATTATTTAAGTTTTTCTCTAGTCTGGTACCTAAAGATGATACATTCTTTCTTTTATCCTCTTTTAATAAATCAGCAAGTTCTTTTATTTGAGCTTTATTGTCTTTATTTACTTCTAACTCTTTTACTAAATCACTTACCACTTTAAAAGAGTATGAATTTAAATTTTCTTTCATATCTTTTATTAAATTATCCATAATAAACCCTGCTTCCTATTCTGGTTTTTCTAAAGATATTTTCCCTATTTTTCCGCCTCTAAATTCATCTAAGATTATTCCTGCAATTCTATTGTAGTCTATTTGATTGCCTGACATTATAGCTCCTCTTTTTCTAGCTATAGAATCTAAGTTATCTAATGGATTTTCTTGAAGCTCCGTAAGCTTATATCTAGTCATTAAAGCTTCTGGATTTGTCTCTTGAAGTCTTTCAACTAGTTTAAGTGCTAATTCTTCAGTATCCATTATTTCGTCCTTTATAGCCCCAGTGAAAGCTAAGTTTAACCCAACAATTTCATCTTCAAATTTAGGCCATAAAACTCCTGGTGTATCCATAAGTTCTATTCCTAACTTAGTTTTTATCCATTGTTTATTCTTAGTAACACCTGGTCTATCTCCAGTTTTAGCTATATTGTTTTTAGCCATTTTATTTATGAATGTTGATTTACCTACATTAGGAATTCCAACAACCATAACTCTAGTAGTTATTTTAACTAATCCCTTAGCTCTTAATCTATCATGTTTTTCTTTTAATAATTTTAAAAGAGCAGGTTTTATAGCATTTAATCCTTCCCCTTTTAAAGCGTTTACTTCTAAAACAACCGTTTCATTGTTAGTTAAGCTTTCCTTCCAAGCCTTAGTAACTTTAGGATCTGTTAAATCACTCTTATTAAGAAGTATTACTCTAGGCTTTCCAGCACATAATGTATCTATATCTGGGTTTTTAGAAGACTTAGGTATTCTAGCATCTCTAATCTCTATAACAGCATCTACAAGCTTTAAATTGTTCTGTATTTCTCTCTTCGTTTTGACCATATGGCCAGGGAACCAGTTTATTGCCATAATAAATCACCCTTCCATTTTTTATTTTAGGTTATATCTAATATATTATCTTAAACAAATTAAATCAATATTGTTTAATGTAAAATTCTAATATTTTTATACAAACAAAAAATGGGACTATTCACTAGTCCCAGTTTATGTTTAAATTATCTAGTTAACTCTTTAACTTTAGCAGCTTTACCTACTCTGTCTCTTAAGTAGAATAATTTAGCTCTTCTTACTTTACCTCTTCTTACAACATCAATCTTATCGATGATTGGAGCATTCATTGGGAAAGTTCTTTCAACACCTACACCGTAAGCAACTCTTCTTACTGTGAAAGTTTCTCTTAATCCACCGTTTTGTTTCTTTATAACAGTACCTTCGAATACTTGGATTCTTTCTCTGTTACCTTCTTTAATTCTAACGTGAACTTTTATAGTGTCACCTATGTTGAATTGAGTTAAATCTTCTCTGATTTGTTCTTTTTCTATAGCTCTTATGATTTCGTTCATTGTGCATTCCTCCTTAATATCTAAAAATTTTGACGTTCTTAACACACTCTGTGACAGAGGACCGCCGGTACTAGCACGAAGTTTATTCTATCATACTTGTATTCTTTAATCAATATATTTATTTTGATTTTAATAATTTTATATCTTCTTTTGAAAGTTTTATTTTTTCAAACATATCAGGTCTTCTTTCCTTTGTTATAAGAAGGGACTGCTTCCTTCTCCACTTTCTTATATTTTCATGATGACCTGACATAAGAACATCTGGTACTTTTTCCCCTTCAAACTCAATTGGTCTAGTGTATTGTGGGTATTCTAAAGTTCCATCATAGTAACTTTCATCTTGGAAGCTCTCTTCACTTCCTAAAACTCCTGGGACTAATCTAGCTATACTATCAACAACAGGGATACATGCCATTTCTCCACCTGTTAATACAAAATCTCCAAGAGAAATTTCTAAATCAAAATATTTGTAAACTCTTTGATCTATTCCCTCATAATGTCCACAGACAAAAATAAGATTATCTTCTTTAGAAAGCTCCTTAGCCATCTCTTGGTTAAAAGTTTTTCCTCTTGGTCCTAAGAATATAACTTTACCCTTATTATTTTCTTTAACAGCCTTTATAGCATCTACAACTGGCTGAGGAGTCATAACCATTCCTGCTCCTCCACCATAAGGATAGTCATCAACCTTTTTATGCTTATTTAAAGTATAATCTCTTATATTTATTGTTTCTATATGTAGAAAACCATTTTCTTGAGCTCTTCCTATTATGCTATGTTTAAATATATCAAACATATCTGGGAAAAGGGTAAGAATATTAATCTTCATATTGCCACTCTCCAGAAGGCCTAATAGTTATTAATTTTTCATCCATATTAATATCTAAAACTATGTCCTTTAAAACTGGAACTAAAATCTCTTTATTTCCTTGAACCCAATAAACATCATTACTTGGAGTTTGTATAACATCTTTGATTTTTCCGTATTCAAATCCTTCTGTATCAACAACAGTGCATCCAATTAAATCAACTATGAAATATTCATCTTCTTCAAGTTCTATAGCATCTTCACGTTCTATTTCTAAATAAGTTCTTTTTAATTTTTCAGCTTCCTCTATTGAGTTTATTCCTTCTAATTTAAGTATAACTTTATCTTTAAAGTATTTTACGCCCTCTACTTTAACCTTTTTCCCTTTTAAGATAACATACTCTAAGTAATCAAATCTTCTCATGTCATCAGTTAGAGGCATAACTTTCATTTCTCCTCTTAATCCATGAGTGTTTATTATTTCACCAACTACTAATAAATCGTCCATTACTACACCCCTTTTCTGTATATAAAAGAAGAGTTAGGTATTCCCCTAACTCTTTTTTAAATGATCTCTACTACAACTTTTTTATTTTCTTTAATTGCAGCAGCTTTCACTACTGTTCTAATAGCCTTGGCAATTCTACCTTGCTTTCCAATAACTTTTCCCATATCTTCAGGTGATACCTTTAGTTCTAATATGATTGATTGCTCGCCTGTGATCTCATTTACATGAACATCTTCAGGTTTATCTACTAGTGACTTAGCAAGTATTTCAACTAATTCTTTCATATTACCCTACTTAATAAATTAAGTAGATCCACCTCCCTAAGGAAAATTATTTTATACCAGCTTGGTTGAATAACTTTTTAACTATATCAGTTGGTTGAGCACCATTTCCTAACCACTTAGCAGCCTTTTCAGCGTCTATTTTAACTTCAGCTTCTGGCTTAGCGATTGGGTTGTAGTATCCTATTTCTTCGATGAATCTTCCGTCTCTTGGACTTCTTGAATCAGCAACAACTACTCTGTAGAAAGGAGCTTTATGAGCACCCATTCTTCTTAATCTTATTTTAACTGCCATTACATTTTCACCTCCTTCAAAAGTGTGTTCAATTTATTTCATAAAAGGAAGTTTATTTAAAAATCCCTTTTTATTAACATTTTTTTGGAATGATTTCATTTGCTTCATTTGCTTTTTCATCATTTCATAGCCTTTTAAGACCTTATTTACCTCTTGTACTGTAGTACCAGAGCCTTTAGCTATTCTTCTTTTTCTTGAACCATTTCCTATAACTAAAGATGGATGTTTTCTTTCTTTAGATGTCATTGACTGTATGATTGCTTTAACTGAAGCCATTTGTTTTTCTCCTTGAGAAAAGTCAATACCTTCAAGTTCTTTTGAATTCACACCAGGAATCATTTCTATAAGTTTATTTATAGGTCCAAGCTTTTTCATTTGATCCATAGCTGATAAGTAATCATCAAAGTTAAATTCTTGACTTAACATCTTTTCACTTAACTTAGTTGCTTCTTCCTCATCAATAGCTTGCTGAGCTTTTTCTATTAAAGAAAGTACATCTCCCATACCTAATATTCTTGAAGCCATTCTGTCTGGGTGGAATACTTCGATATCACTCATCTTTTCTCCAACACCAACGAACTTTATTGATTTACCAGTAATGTCTCTTATTGAAAGAGCAGCACCACCTCTTGTATCACCATCTAGCTTTGTTAATATTATTCCTGAAAGATCTAATGAATTATTAAATGTCTCAGCTACATTTACAGCATCTTGACCTGTCATAGCATCTACAACTAATAATATTTCACTAGGATTTGAAACTTCCTTAACATCTTTTAACTCTTGCATTAAATCTTCATCTATATGAAGTCTACCAGCGGTATCTATGATAACAACATTATTTCCATTATCTTTAGCATGTTCTATTGCTGCTTTAGCAATATCAACTGCCTTAACCTTATCTCCCATTGAGAATACTGGTATATCTATTTGTTTTCCTACAACTTGTAATTGCTTTATAGCCGCAGGTCTATATATATCACAAGCCACAAGTAATGGCTTTTTGTTTTTCTTTCTTAAATGTAATGCAAGTTTTCCTGCCATAGTAGTTTTACCTGCACCTTGAAGACCTACTAACATGAACACTGTTGGTCCATTATCTGAGTACTTTAACTTGCTCTCAGTTTCACCCATAAGAGTTGTTAGTTCTTCATTAACTATCTTAATAACCTGTTGACCTGGAGTTAAACTATTTAATACTTCCTCACCAACACATTTATCTTTAACACTTGATATAAACTTTTTTACCACTTTGAAGTTAACATCAGCTTCTAAAAGAGCGAGCTTTACTTCTCTCATGGCTTCTTTTATATCTTTTTCTGTTAGCTTTCCTTTACCCTTTAACTTTTTAAGCGTATCTTGTAATTTAGACGCTAAACCATCAAAAGCCATGCTTAACCCTCCTAAGCGTTTATAATTTCCTCCAACTTTTCATTTATATATTTTTTAATATCATCATTCAAATTGAAGTTCTTATTTAATTCTGCCATAAGCTCCTCTTTAATTCTATACCTTTTATCATATTTTTTTGATAATTGTAATTTTTCATCATAAGAGTGTAGTTGCTTACAGCATCTCTTTATCAAATCATAAATTGCTTGCCTACTGGTTTTATTAATTTCAGCAATTTCTGCTAATGACAAATCTTCATTATAATAAAGGGTCATAACATTAAACTGCTTTTCCGTAAGCAATATTCCATAGTAATCTATTAACATTGATATTTCAAATCTATTTTCCATATAACCACCTTGCTCACGAATAAGATAATAACAAATATTTTTATAAGTGTCAAGTATTTTTACTTAACACCTATAATTTTTCATATTATCCCCATAAAGCTAGATAATTACTACTTCTCAATATAAATAAACTACAGTAAAAATAACATTTTCATTTTTTTTATTCTTTTTCAGAATTAAATATAAGTTTTAATTAAAACCTAAATTATAATAATGCCTCTGCAAATTCTTTAGCATTAAATTTTTGTATATCATCTACACCTTCTCCAACTCCAATATACTTAACTGGAATATTTAAAGTATTCTTTATAGATATAACAACTCCACCTTTAGCTGTTCCGTCTAGTTTAGTTAATATTATACCATCAATAGGACAAGCTTCCATAAATTGTTTTGCTTGAATAACAGCATTTTGTCCTGTTGTTCCATCTAATACTAAAAGAGTTTCTTTTTTTCTATCTCCTAACTCTCTATCTATTATTCTATTTATTTTAGCTAACTCATCCATAAGGTTTTTCTTGTTATGAAGTCTTCCAGCCGTATCACATATTAATAAATCCACATTTCTAGCTTTAGCAGCTTGAACAGCATCAAATACAACAGCCGCTGGATCTGAACCCTCTTGATGTTTAACTATATCAACATTAGCTCTTTGACTCCAAATATCTAATTGATCTATTGCCGCCGCTCTAAATGTATCTGCTGCCGCTAACAATACTTTCTTACCATTATTTTTATTTCTAGCAGCTATTTTACCTATTGAAGTAGTTTTACCAACACCATTAACCCCTATGATAAGCATAACTTTCTTTTCGTTATCCTCTTCCTCCTCTTCATAGTCACCTTCTAGCATCATTTCTGCAATAACTTCTTTTAAAGCTGGTTTAACCATTTCAACATCATTTATCTTTTCTTTTCTTATCTTAGCTTTTAATCTATCTATTATTTCAACAGTTGTATCCATTCCTATATCTGACATTATAAGAGCCTCTTCAAGCTCTTCATACATATCATCATCTATAGTAACAGCTAAATTTAAAGCCTCATTTATTTTATCCGTTAAGTTGTCTCTTGTTTTTGTTAATCCAGTTTTTAATTTGTCAAATAATTTTCCAAACATTTTTTCTCCTCCTCTATTTGTCTAAGTCTACTGAAACAATTTTAGATATACCCTTTTCTTCCATAGTAACTCCATACATAATATCAGCAGCTTCCATAGTACCCTTTCTGTGAGTTATTACTATAAACTGTGTATTATCTCTAAACTTGCCTAAAAACTCTGCATACCTTCTTACATTGGCATCATCTAATGCAGCCTCAATTTCATCTAGAATACAGAATGGTGTAGGTTTCATCTTTAATATTGAGAATAATAATGCTATAGCAGATAAAACTTTTTCTCCTCCAGACATAAGATTTATATTCTGAAGCTTTTTACCTGGTGGTTGAACATTTATATCTATGTTTCCTGTAAGCTCATCACCCTCACCTAAAACAAGTTTTGCACTACCACCCTTAAATAATTCTTTGAAGGTTTCATCAAATAATTTATTTAAAATATTAAAGTTCTGTCTAAATACTACTCTCATCTTAGAAGTCATCTCTTCTATAACATTTAAAAGTTCTTCCTTAGCCTTTTCTAAGTCATCTCTTTCTGTAGCCATAAAATTGTGCTTCTCTGATATTTCCTTAAACTCTTCAATAGCATTTACATTAACATTACCTAATCCAGTTATTCTAGCTTTAAGAGTTGTTATTCTTGATTTATGAGAATTAATATCTTCAATAGGCCTAAATCTATTTTTTTCTTCCTCAAAAGTTGTATTAAACTCTTCTAAAAGTCTCTTATTTAAAATATTTTTTTCATTTTCCTGTTTAGTATATGTTATATCATTCTTATGAACTTCTTCTTCTTTTCTAGCTATCTCAACTGAAAGAACCTCTAAAGCATTTTCTACAGAGTTAATAGTTTCTTTCAACTTACCTTTTTTAAGTTCAAAAGATTTAAAGTTTTCTTCAAGAGTAAGTATATTTCCCTCTTCATTCTTTATAAACTTTTCACATGAAATTATTTCCTTCTTACTTTCTTCCTTATTAGATTTGATCTCTTCTAAGTACTTAGTAAGATTAACAATTTTATTTTCTACCTCTTCTATCGAAGAATTTATTCTGGAAGCCTCTTTTTCTCTTCCTTCAATAACTTCTTGAAGTTTAGCCTTGTTTATTTTCATATTAGTTAATTTATCTTTATGCTTAAAAAGATTTTTTGAAAGCTCTTCACATTTCTTCTCTAACTCTTTAACCCTTTGAGAATTAGTCACTTCCTTATTTTCAACCTGACTAATCTTTTCATTAACCAATTCTATCTCTTTCTCTATTTTGGCTTTTCTTGAATCAGTATCTTTAAGTTCTAATTCTAAAGATTTTATTGAGTTTTTTATTTTAAATGTTTCATCATTAACATTTTTAATCTTATTATTTAAATCTGCTAATTCTAGATTCTTTTCATATATCTTATCTGTGATTTCTTTCTTCTGTATATTTAAATCTTCTTGAATGTTATTTAACTCTTCCAATTCCTTAGTTAATATTTTTTCTTCTTTTTTGACATTAACTAATTCATCTTCTAAAGATTTAACTTCATTTTTCCTAGACATTATACCTGTATTCTTTTGATAAAGACTACCACCAGTAAGAGCTCCACCAGCATTTACTACTTCCCCAGATAAGGTAACTATTTTATATCTATAATTAAGCACTTTAGCAATCTTTATAGCATTATCTATATTATCACATATTATGGTTTTACCTAATACATAGTTTATTACATTCTTATAGACCTCTTTAAATCCCACTAAATCCGAAGCTATTCCTAAGAATCCTTTACTTTCAACAATATTTTTACTAAGCTCTAACTTCTTACCTCTTATTATGGATAATGGTAAGAATGTAGCTCTTCCTAATTTATTTTCTCTTAAATGGTTAATAAGAATTTTAGCTACTTCTTCATCTTCAGTTATTATATTAGAAATACTTCCACCTAAAGCTATTTCAATAGCAGTTTCATATCCAGCTTTAGTTTCTAAGATTTCACCTAAAACCTTACATTTGTTCTTATTTATTTTAACACGTCCAGCATCTACACTAGACATAATCTTCTTTACAGAAAGATTATACCCTTCATACTGCTTTTCTAGCTTGTTTAGCATTTCCTTATTAGCTTCAAGTTTATTTCCTTTTGATAAAACTTGGTTTAACTTATTTTGAGTTTCCTTAATACTATTAAGTCCCTCTCTAAACTGGATTTCTTTTTCTCTTAATTCTTTTTCTTTATTTTGCTTCTCCTCTTCAATATTTTGAAGTTCTTTTTGAAGAGTTACTTTAGTTGCTAAATTTATCTTTAATGAATTATCATAATTTGTTTGCTTGTTTTTTGAAGATTCAATCTTCTCATTTAAATTATTTAATTCACTTTCTAACATTGTTTTTTTATTTTTAGAAGAAGAAACTTTTCTTAAAAGCTCTAACTCCTCATCTTTTATTTTCTTAACTTCTTTTTCCTTAGAAATAAGTTTAGAATTTAGTTCATTAACTTCCTTTTCTAACTTATTAATTTCTTCTAACTCTTTAGCAAATTTATCTTTATTTGAATTAAAATCCTTCTCTATAGAATTCTTTTCCTTCATTAAGCTATTTAGTTTTTTCTTGTTTTCTTCTAACTCTGCCTTATTTTTAAGAACTAATTCATCAATATTCTTAATTCTTTCATTTAAAAGATTTACCTTACCTAAGCTTCTATTTATTTCTTCCTTCTTAGCAAAGTACTCTCCTTGCTTTTCAGAATGACTATTTTCTAAAGAATCTAGTTCTTCCTTTAAAGCAAACATCTTTTCTCTTTCTACTTTATACTTTTCTTTTTGCTTATCATTAAAAGCTATTAAATCTTGTATCTTTTCTTTTTGCTTTAATATAACCTCATCAATATTATGAAGTTCACTCATAATAGATGAAATTTCCTTATGTTTAAGCTCATTAGAAAGTTCTAAATATCTTAATGCTTTATTCTTTTCCTCTTCTAAAGGACCTAATCTTTCCTCATAAGTAAAAATTATATCATTTATTCTAACTAAGTTTTCTTCCGTATTTTTTAATTTCCTCTCAGCTTCAACTTTCCTAGATTTAAACTTAACAATTCCTGCTGCTTCTTCTAGAATAGCTCTTCTATCTTCCGGCTTCCCACTTAGAATACTATCTATTTTACCTTGACCAATAAGCGAATACCCTTCTTTTCCTATTCCTGTGTCCATAAATAGGCTTACCACATCTTTTAGTCTACAAGGAGAATTATTTATTAAATATTCACTTTCTCCAGAACGGAATAATTTTCTAGTAACTTTTACATCTAAATAATCTAAAGGAAGTTCTCCTAAAGAGTTATCTAAAGTTAAGGAAACTTGAGCATATCCTATAGGCTTTCTATATTCTGTACCAGTGAAGATTACATCCTCCATCTTAGCACCTCTTAAAGTTTTAGCACTCTGTTCTCCTAAAACCCATCTTACGCTATCTGATACATTACTCTTACCGCTTCCATTAGGACCAACTATAGCAGTTATCCCTTTTTTGAAATTCAATTCCGTTTTATCAGCAAATGATTTAAACCCCCTTATCTCAAGAGATTTTAAAAACATATATTCACTCCTATCCTTACATAAACATAACTGGTAATAAAGTTGCTAAAAAGCATATTATTATAAAAACAATTGTATATTTTATAACTTTTTCTCTTGTATCTTTTCTCACTACACTTCACTCCTCATGGTATAAGTTTATATTATGCTAATTAAAATATCAATAAAAAAAGCCCCAGAGATTAACTCCAAGGCATATAAATTATAAATCTATTTTATATACTTTTGATTCTACTTCTATATTAATTTTATCTACTTCCATAGAATTCTCTACCTTAACCTTCAACTCACAATTTTTAGCCTTGTTCTTAAGTTCATTGAAGTATCTCTTCTTATCTGCATAAAGTTTAGAAACAGCCCTGTTACTAACCCTTATAATGACCTCTCCACTTTTATCCTTTAGTATATTGTAGATATTTTCATTTATAATACTACTTTCTACTAATTCTCTAAAAGCAGGATGAAAAGGTCCATCAACTATATCTTTTCCTAAAGCTATATTATCTGTTGGCTGAAGTCCTATTCTTATAACCTGTATATTATTTTCCTTATACATCTTATAAAGCTTAGCACTTATACAGACAGCCTCTTCTAGAGTATATGGCTTATAAGTTCCCTCTAAGTACATATCTTCCATAGGAGTATTTTTAACTGTAAGAGCAGGATATATTCTACATATATCAGGCTTCATTTTTATAGATTCCTTTGTTGTTTCTATATCTTTTTCAAAAGTATCTTCAGGTAAGCCAACCATTATTTGATGACCTAAAGTAAATCCATATTCCCTTATAAGCTTAGAAGCTTTAAGAACTTCTTCATAACCATGCCCTCTGCCTGATTTATGTAATACTTCCTTATCTAAAGATTGAACTCCAAGTTCTATTATATCAACTCTATAGCTCTTTAAATGATCTAAAATAAACTCATCAATATAATCTGGTCTAGTAGATAATCTTATATAGTCTATTATATTTTTATCTTTATATTCTTTAGCAACAGCTAATAGTTCCCTTTGCTTGTTAATATCGATAGCAGTAAAAGTTCCCCCAAAGAAAGAAACTTCTAATACCCTATCACCTTCTCCAATTGTTTCTATATACTCTTCAATTGTCTTTCTTACAAAATCACTATCAACCTTATTCTCTTGCTTGTATTTTGGCCCTAATATAATTTCCTTATTCTCCCCAGTAATTTTCCCTTGATTACAAAAAACACAATCATGGGGACATCCTTCATGAGGAACAAATATAGGTATTATATAGTGTCTTTTTCCCATTTAATTTCACCTAACCTTTGTAGTGCTGCTTTAGCTGCATTTTGCTCTGCTTCTTTTTTGCTATATCCAACACCTTCGCCCATGACCTCATTGTTTATCATAAGATCTGTAAAGAATTTTCTTCTATGAGGAGGACCTTCATGTTTAACTAAATTATAAACAATATTAACCTCTCCATTTTTTTGAAGAACTTCTTGTAATCTAGTCTTAAAGTCTAAGATTATCTCTTCGTTTATAGCCTTATCTATAACCTCTTTAAAGTTTCTTAATATAAAGTCATTTGCAACCTCGATTCCCTTATCTAAATAAACAGCTGCAATTACCGCTTCTAAAGCATCAGCTTGAATTGAGGTTCTTTGTCTTCCTCCAGTTAACTCCTCACCCTTACTCATTCTTATATATTTTCCAAGTGATAGTTTTATAGAAACTTTATGTAAAGAACTTTCACAAACTACTAAAGCTCTTATTTTAGTTAATTCACCTTCTGATTTTTCTTTGTAATTATTGAATAAATATTTTGTTACACAAAGCTGAAGAACTGAATCTCCTAAAAATTCTAATCTTTCATTGTATTTTACATCTTTAAATTGATTTGCATAAGAACTATGCGTTAATGCTGTTATAAGCACCCCTTTGTTTTCAAACTCAATTCCTATGAGTTTTTCAACTTCTGTTAATTTTATCTCTTTCACCTTAAAATCCATCTCCTTAAGGTTTATTCTTCAAGTTGTTTTTGAAACAACTTCAAGAATAAACTTAAATTAAAAATCCCGCTTAATGCGGGACTTTGTTACTTCTCTGAATGTTCTGTGATGTATTCTACTACATCTCCTACTGTCTTGAAGCCCTCAGCATCTTCATCTGGGATTTCCATCTCTAACTCTTCTTCAAGAGCCATTATTAATTCAACTATATCAAGAGAATCAGCACCTAAATCATCTATAAATGTTGACTCCATAGTTATTTCATCTTCGTTTACGCTTAATTTATCAGCGATAATTACTTTTAACTTATCAAACATCCAATTCACCTCCTAAGTCAATCTAATAAAATATTATTATATATAAAATCCATAGTCAATATGCATTACGTAATTTTTAAATATTTTTTTGATTATCAAAGCTTTTTTTCGCAATTTCCTCACTTAATTTTCCAATTAAGTTATTTTCATGGAATATTTTCGCTTGTCTTATTGCATTTTTGAAAGCTTTAGCATCAGAACTTCCATGTGCTTTTACACATATTCCCTTTACACCTAAAAACGGTGCTCCACCATATTCCTTATAATCCATTTTTTTCTTAAGATTTAATAAAGCTGGTGCTAAAAATGGTACTCCTAACTTAGCTAAAAATGATGATTTCACTTCTGCTTTAATCATGCTTAATATTGTAGAAGCAACTCCCTCGTACATTTTTAGTACAGTGTTTCCAACGAATCCATCACAAACTAAAACATCAACATCTCCAGTTGAAACCTCTCTAGGTTCAACATTTCCTACAAAATTAATATCTTTTTCTTCTTTTAAAAGTTGATAAGTAGCTTTTGTAAGATCGTTTCCTTTTTCTTCTTCTTCTCCAATATTAACCAATCCGATTTTAGGGTTACTAACTCCCATAACAGATTTAAAATAAACCTCACCCATTTTAGCAAATTGAACTAAATAAGAAGGTTTAGAGTCAACGTTAGCTCCCGCATCAATTATCATAAAAGGACCATTTTTTCCCGGCATAACTGGTGCTAAGGCAGGTCTTTCAACCCCTTTTATTCTTCCTACAATAAGCGTACATCCAGTTAAAAAAGCACCTGTGCTTCCTGCTGATATAACAGCTTCACACTCATTCTCCTTAACAAGTCTAAGAGCTTTAACAAGACTTGAGTCCTTTTTCTTCTTAACAGCCATAGCAGGATGTTCATTAGTACTTATTACTTCTTTAGCATCTATAAAAGTAACCCTTTCTTTATCATATTTGAATTTTGAAAAGGCTTCTTTTAAAAGATCTTCTGGACCAGTTATGTATATCTCTATATCCTTAAATTCTTCTAATGCCTGAACACACCCTTCAACTACTGCATTAGGGGAATGATCTCCTCCCATTCCATCTACAGCAATCCTCATGAGTTTACCCCCTTTTTTTCCTATATATAAAGAAAAGAAAGTCATAAGACTTTCTTTTATTCTTCAACTGATACTACTTCTTTACCTTTGTAGTGTCCGCAGTTTTTACATACTCTATGAGCCATTTTCATTTCATGACATTGTGGGCATTCTACGATACCTGGTAAGCTCGCCTTGAAAGTTTGAGCTCTTCTTGAATCTCTTTTTGCTCTGAACGTTTTTCTAGCTGGATTTCCCATTGTTACACCTCCTTATTACTTAAACAAGTCCATTAGCTTTGCCATTCTTAAGTCAATTTCTTCATTGTCACACTGGCATGTTTCTTTATTTAAATCAATACCACATTTTTGACAAAGCCCTTTACAGCTTTCACTGCAAAGTCTTTTTATAGGTAAGGTTGAAATTACGTTTTCTACTACCGCTTCAGCAACATCTAATTCGTCGCCTTCTACAAAAGCAATAGAATCATCTTCTTGGTTTGAATTATTTGTAAACTTCTCATCCATATCTATTGATACTTCATAAGAGAAATTTGTTAAACATCTTGAACACTTCATCTGAAGTTCTCCAGTGATATTACCTAATAACTCTATAAAAGACTCACTAGATATAAATTCACCAGTAAAATGTAGAGGCTTTACAACCTTCATATTTTCGCCTTCAAATTCAAAGCTTTTTAAATCTAGAACAAAATCTAAAGATTTTCTTCTTTCTCTTTTTGAGCATAATTCTGAAAAATTTAATTTCATAATTTACGTAGTTAAGTAACTACTTTCACGCTCCTTAACATAAGATATGCATTGTTTATTCCTAAACAACACATATCTTATTATATTGATTACCTATTTAAAAGTCAAGCATTTTATAATTATTTACTTACAATACTTACTGTATCTTGTGCTATTACTAGCTCTTCGTTAGTTGGAACTACGTAAAGTTTAATTCTTGAACCTTCTTTGCTTATTTCAGCAACCTTAGCTCTTATATTATTTCTTTCTTCATCTAACTCAATTCCTAAGAACTCTAAGTTTCTACAAATAGCTCCTCTTTCTATGATTGAGTTCTCTCCAACTCCAGCAGTAAATACTATTACATCACAGCCGTTCATCTCAGCAATGTATGAACCTATACATTTCTTTACTGAATTTCTAAATAAATCTAAGGCTATTTGAGCTTCTTTACTTCCTTTTTCAGCAGCTGCTTCAACATCTCTAAAGTCACTGCTTACTCCTGAAACTCCAAATATTCCTGATTTTTTATTCATTAAAGTATTTACTTCTTCTGCAGTATATCCTAATTCATCTATTAAGTATGTAACTACAGCTGGGTCTATACTTCCACATCTAGTTCCCATTACTAATCCAGCAAGAGGAGTGAATCCCATACTTGTATCTAAACATTTTCCATCTTTTATAGCAGATATACTTGCTCCATTTCCTAAGTGACAAGTTATTATTTTTAAATCCTCTATGTTTTTACCCATAGCTTCTGCCACTTTAGCTGAAACATATTTATGAGAAGTTCCATGGAATCCATATTTTCTTATATGCTCTTTTTCATATAACTCATATGGTAAAGCATACATATATGAACTTGCTGGCATTGTTTGATGGAATGCAGTATCAAAAACAACAACCATTGGTACATTAGGCATTGATTTTTGACAAGCTTTTATACCAATTATATGTGCTGGATTATGAAGCGGTGCTAATTTAGAACACTCTTCTAAATCTCTCATAACTTCCTCTGTAACTAAAGCAGATTCTGAATATTTTTCTCCACCATGTACAATTCTATGTCCAACAGCATTTATTTCATCAATTGATTTTATAACACCGTGCTTTTTATCAACTAAAGCTTTTAAAACTAAATCAACAGCAACTTGATGATTTTCCATAGGTGTTTCAATTACATATTTGTCTTCTCCGGCTTTTTGAGTTAATATAGATCCATTTAATCCTATTCTTTCAACTAATCCGATAGCTAAAACTTCTTCATTTGTCATATCTATTAATTGATATTTTAATGATGAGCTTCCGCAGTTTATAACTAATACCTTCATTATAAAATCCTCCTATTAATCTTATAAATTCAGCTTATTAAGCTTAATTCATATTAATTCTATCCATCTCTATCTATATAAATTCTAACAACTTAATTTTTCATATAATTATTTAGTTGCTTGTGCTTGAACAGCAGTGATTGCAACAACATTAACGATATCTTCTGAACTACATCCTCTTGAAAGGTCGTTTATAGGTTTAGCAAAACCTTGACAAACTGGTCCAATAGCTTCTGCATTAGCAAATCTTTGAACTAATTTATATCCTATGTTTCCTGCTTGTAAGTCTGGGAATACTAAAACATTAGCCTTTCCTGCTACCTTGCTGTTTGGTGCTTTTTGAGAAGCAACCTTTCCAACTATAGCAGCATCTAATTGTAATTCACCATCTATATCTAAATCTGGTCTTAATTCCTTAGCTTTTTCTGTTGCTACTCTTACCTTTGTTACTAAATCGTGGTCAGCACTTCCCATTGTTGAGAATGAAAGCATTGCAACCTTTGGATCCATTTTACAAAGATTTTTAGCAGTATCAGCAGTAGCTATTGCTATTGCTGCTAATTGGTCAGCATTTGGATTTGGATTAACAGCACAGTCTGAGAATAATAACATTCCACCTTCTCCATATTCTGATCCTGGTACCATCATTATGAAGAAACTTGATACTACAGATACTCCTGGAGCAGTTTTTATTATTTGAAGACCTGGTCTTAAAAGGTCACCAGTTGTATGTACAGCACCTGATACCATTCCGTCTGCATCACCCATTTTTACCATCATAGTTCCGAAATATAAAGGATCTCTTACGATTTTACCAGCTTTTTCAACTGTCATTCCTTTAGCTTTTCTTAACTCGTAAAACTCGTTTATATAAGTTTCTAATTTATCTGAAGTCTCAGGATCAACTACGTTTACTCCGTCTAAATTCACTCCTAAACTTTCAGCTTTTTCTCTAATTACTGATTCTGAACCCACTAAGTAAACATCAGCAAGTCCTTCCTCTTTTATTTTTTGTGAAGCAATAAGAGTTCTCTCTTCATCACCTTCTGGAAGTACTATCTTTTTTCTATTATTTTTAGCACTCTCCCATATTTGTTTCATAAGTTCCATGTTAATTTCTCCTTTCAAGTCAAAGCAGATCTTATGTGTCATCACACACAATACTAATAATACTATACTCCTATACTAATATATTTTTCAACAGATAACAAATAAAAAAACCACATAATAATATTTTTTTTATATTAAAAATTATCTGAATTTTCTTATAAATTTATACCCTTTATTATTTTTATATATTAGGGTATTATATTTTTATCAAACTATGAAAAAGCGGTGATTTAATATGAATATAACTGGCATAATAACTGAATATAATCCTTTTCATTTAGGTCATGAACTCCACTTAAAATCCTCAAAAGAACTCACTAACTGTGATGGAGTTATTTGTGTTATGAGTGGAAACTTTGTCCAAAGAGGTTTACCAGCCTTAACTGATAAATGGACTAGAACTAAAATGGCATTAGAAGCTGGAGTTGATTTAGTGGTAGAACTTCCAACTCTTTTTGCAACTTCCTCAGCTGAATTTTTCGCCTTTGGAGCCGTTTCTTTATTAAACTCTCTAAATGTTGTTGATAATCTTTGCTTTGGTTCTGAATGTGGAGATATAGATTTAATAAAAAAACTTAGTGAAATTATTGTCAATGAACCACAAGAATTTAAAGAATATTTGAAAGAGTTATTAAAGGAGGGGCTTCCTTTTCCTAAAGCTAGAAGCAAAGCTTTAATGAAGTACCTAGAAAATAATAATTTTAAAATAGACTTTTCTTATTTAGAAACAGTTTTAAATTCTTCTAATAATATATTAGCCATAGAATATTGTAAAAGCCTTTATAAACTTCAAAGTTCTATAACACCTTTTACAATTAAAAGATTAGGTGCTGATTATAACAAAGAAGAACTTTCCAAAAACGAAATAGCTTCTGCATCTGCTATAAGAAAGAGCATTTATACATCAAGCATAGAAGAAAGTCTTGAATTTATGCCTAAGTCTAGTTATAAAATACTTAAAAACTCTTCATTTAGTAGTATAGATAAAATGTTTGATTTAGTTAAATATGCTATAATAAGCAATCCTAATATATTAAAGGAAATACCTGAAGCATCTGAAGGAATAGATAATAAGATAATTCAAAACATAGGAAAAGCCAATTCTTTAGATGAACTAATAAATTTATGTAAGAGTAAACGCTATTCTTATACTAGACTTAATAGAATTTTATGCCATGTTCTTTTATGTGTAGATAAGGAACTTCTGTCTCTTAGAAAATCCCCTCCTAAATATATAAGGATTTTAGGCTTCAATAATAAAGGAAGAGAAATTTTAAAAGAGATTAAGCAAAATTCAGAAATAAATATCGTTAATAAATTATCAAAATCTAAACCAGATCCCTTGTTAGAATTTGACATAAAATCCACTAATATTTATAGTCTTTTAAATTCATCTATTAAAGTTAACAGTGACTATTTAAATAGTCCTATTATTTTTTAGATAACAATAATATTATTATATGTACTTAAATATAAATACTATATATGATTTCGCAAAAGGAGGAAACCATGTATAGTATTTTATTTTTACTTATAATAATACTTAGCATAATTTTAATAAAATTATTGAAGATAAAAAGCAATATTATTTTTTCTCTATTCCTAACCCTAACTGTAATATACTTCATAATTAATCCTAAACTTTCCATGGAAGCATCCTTAGCCGGTGCAAAGTTATTTTTTTACTCTGTACTTCCAACAATGTTTCCATTTATGGTTATTTGTAATATGATAATTAATCTAGATGGAATAAAGCTATACTCAAAAATTTTGGGTCCTATACTATGTAGGCCTCTAGGATTAAGCTATCCTTGTAGCTTCGCTTTGGTAGCAAGCTTTCTTTGTGGATATCCATTAGGAGCAAAATATTCTACAGATTTATATAAGAAAGGTATTATAAGACATGATGAATTTTTACACCTTCTAAACATTGCTTCTAATATAGGTCCTTTATTTTTATTAGGTGCTGTGGGTACATCCATGTTAGGTAATTCTACTTTAGGATACTTGCTATTAATACCAAGTTATCTTTCAGTAGTTATTATGGGAATAATAACTAAAAATAAAAAAAGAGAGAAAAAAATCTCTCTTCCTGGTAAAGATATTACTGAAAGCAAGTCCCACTATAATATAGGAGAAGTAATAAAAAAGTCTATTGAAGATGCTTCATTAAATATACTTGTCCTATGTGGATACGTAATTATGTTTTCAGTAGTAATAAGCATGGTAAAAACCTTATTTGTTTCAACTGGAACATTAACAAGTTTAAGTTCCCTATTAAATATACCAGAAGATATATTTAATGGCTTATTCCTAGGAGGCATAGAGGTTACAAACGGCTGTAACATAATTGCTTCTAGTAACTTATCAATTTTAAGCAAATTATCCTTGATTTCATTCTTAAGTTCCTTTGGTGGACTTTCAATTATAGCTCAAACATCTTCTTTCTTTTATAAAGAAAATGTGTCTATACTAAAATACTTTCTTTATAAAGTTTTACAAGGAATAATTTCTTTCGTATTAATGTTCTTTATCTATATGATATTTAAAAATAATATATCAGTATTTTTAATAGAAAGTTCTTTCTTAATTACACTTTCTCCATTAATACTTATTATAGGAATAACCTTAGGATTGGCTATTTTGTATAAACTATTTATCGCCTCTTAATTCCCTAATGTTACTTCTTATTTCACTTGTTGCTTTATCTAAGTCTTCAGTGAAGCCAATAGCAAATTTCTCCATATTATTTTTCATATGGTTAAGAAAGTCTTCTCTTTTATTTGTTATTTCATTTTCTAATTGAGATAATATTTCATCAGCATATTCTCTTGAGCCTAGTCTAATAGTTTTTGCTTGTCTTTGAGCATTAGCTATTATCTCCTGGGCTCTTAATTCTGCTTCTTTTACTATATTATGATTTTCAATTCTCTTTTTCATCATTTCGTAAGTTTCTTGCTTAACACTCTCATTCTCTTTTCTAGCTTCAGCCAAGATTCTTTCCTTTTCTCCTAAAACCCATTGTGCTTTCTTAATCTCATCTGGAAGACAATTAATTACCTGGTCTATAAGTTCAATGACCTCTTTTCTATCAACAACAACCTTACCAGTTATAGGTACTTTAGAAGCCCCGTCAACAGTATCTCTTAAGTAATCTAAAATTTCAATAACTTGTGACTCCATGTTAATAATTACCCCTCCCTTCTCAAAATGCTAATCCTTTCTTCTATATCTTCAACTATTTCCTTCGGAACGAAGTTCTTTATTTCTCCATTAAAACTTGCAACTTGCTTTATTGCAGATGAACTTATATAGGAATAATTAGGGCTTGTAACCATAAATACGGTTTCAACCTCATTTGCTAATTCTCTATTCATAAGTGCCATTTGGAATTCATATTCAAAATCAGTTACTGATCTTAATCCCTTTATTATTACATCTGCTTTCTCTTCTCTCACAAAATCAATCAAAAGCCCATTGAAGCTCTTAACCTCAACATTACCGTATTTCTCAACACATTTCTCTATAAGATTAACCCTTTCTTCTATAGAAAACATACCTTTTTTATTTATGTTTATAAGAACAGCCACTATGACCTTATCAAATTTACTTGCCGCTCTTTCAATAAGGTCTAGATGTCCTTTAGTAATAGGGTCAAAACTTCCTGGATAAACCCCTACCCTCATTTTAGTCCTCCTCTATTCTATAAAAGCAAACTGTTGTATTTCCGTATTTTTTAACCTTTGTAAGTTTTATCTTTTCAGTTCCTTCAAAGATTTCTTCACTTGAATCTATCTTAGTAACTATTAATCCATCTTCTTGAAGTAAGTTCTTCTCTTCTATTATCTCTATAGCTTCTGGAATAAGATTTTTCATGTATGGAGGATCTATAAACATTAAATCAAATACTTTTCCTCTTGAAGCTAAACTTCTTAATGCAGAATAAGCATCTGTGTTTAGAGCATGACAAAAATCTCCGAATCCTAATGACTCTATATTTTTCTTTAAAACTGGAAATGTTACTGGACTTTTATCAACTAAGTAGCACTCCTTAGCGCCTCTACTTGCTGCCTCTAATCCTAAACTTCCTGTTCCTGCAAAAACATCTATAACTACTGCATCAGGAATATCCCATTGAATCATGCTAAACATTGATTCTTTTACTCTATCTAGTGTTGGTCTTGTTTCATGTGTTGGTGGTGATAATAGTTTTCTTCCTCTTGCTTTTCCTGCTATTATTCTCATTTTTGATGTCCTCCTTTGATTTTCCTTAATTATTTTATCACATTACTAGTTTTTGAACAATTTACTAATTGAAACAAATGTATCTACTATTTCTTTCAATTCCTCTCATTATTTCTGTACAAAGTTTTTTATTATCTTCATTTATGTTATTTACGATTAATTTCGCTTCATGATTAGCACATTTTAATATATTTATATCATCAACTACATTTGCCAAGATAAATCCTTCATCTCCGTGCTGTCTCATACCAAAGACTTCTCCTGCACCTCTTAATTTCAAATCTTCCTCAGCTATATAGAAACCGTCTGAACTTTCTGTCATTATTTCCATCCTTCTTTTAGTAACATCATTTTTAGTATTTGCTATAAGAATACAAGATGACTTATGTTCTCCTCTTCCTACTCTTCCTCTAAGCTGATGAAGCTGTGCTAGCCCGAATCTTTCTGCATTTTCTATAATCATCATTGTAGCATTTGGTACATTAACACCTACTTCTATAACCGTTGTAGATATTATACCCTTTATTTCCCCTTTTTTAAAGGTGTTTATAATTTCATCCTTATCTTTTCCTGACATTTTGCCATGTAAGATCTCAATTCTAATATCTTTAAATATTCCATTATTAAGTTCCTCATAAATTTTCTCAACGGAGTTTAAATTCAGTTTTTCATTTTCTTCTATTAAAGGAGAAACTATATAAAACTGTCTTCCCTTTTCAACTTCCTTTAAGGCAAATTCATAGGCCTTCATTCTATGGTTCATATCTACCAATATAGTATCTATTGGTTTTCTTCCTGGTGGAAGTTCATCTATTATAGATATATCCAAATCACTATATAAATATAAGGAAAGAGTTCTTGGAATAGGTGTTGCTGTCATTACTAAAACATCTGCTCTCTTATTTTTGTTTATAAGTTTACTTCTTTGTTCAACACCAAATCTATGTTGCTCATCTGTTACTACAAGTCCTAAGTTATTAAGATCTACGTCATCTTGTATAACTGCATGAGTCCCTATTAACATTATTTCTTTTCCTGAAGCGATTTTTTCTTTTATTCTCTTCTTTTCCTTCTCTTTAGTGCTACCTGTTAAAAGCTCTATATCTACTCCAAAATCATCTAAATATTTCTTAGCTTCAGCATAATGCTGATTAGCTAAAATTTCAGTAGGTGCCATAAGTACTGTTTGATATCCATTCATATATACATTAAACATAGATATTAAAGCAACTAGAGTTTTTCCTGAACCAACATCCCCTTGCACCAATCTATTCATAGCAATATTTCTCTTTTGATCCATCAGTATTTCTCTAAGAGTTCTAGATTGTGCATTAGTTAAAGTATATGGTAATGACTCCTTTAAATCCTTAAGAAGAGGACTCATTTTAAAACTTATACCACTATTTTCTTTCTTTATGTGAGCTTTCATCATTATTATCTTTAAAGAATAAGTAAAAAGTTCCTGAAACTTTAATCTATTTATAGCACTTTGTAATTCTACTCTTCCATCAGGAAAGTGAATACTTCTTATGGCCTCATCTAATGAAATTAGTTTATATTTTTTAACTATTTCATCAGGTAAATTTTCTTTTATAACCATATTCTTAAGTATTTCATTTATTAACTTTACTATAACCTTATTAGTTAATCCATTTTTCAATGTATATATAGGTAGTATTTCACTTTTATTAGCTTCCTTACATGGTATTAATGGATTAATAACCTCTAAAGTGTTACCAACCTTTTTAAATTTCCCCATAAGGTTATATTCATTGCCTAAAGTGAAATTCCTTTTAATATAAGGCTGATTAAACCATTTTCCAACAACTTTTAAATTATTGTATGTAAAATTAATAGTGGTCAGCGTTTTTCCATTTCTAGTTCTTATAGAACTTCCATAACTTTGAACCCTGCATTTTAAAATAGCTTTTTCACCACTTGTATCTCCACTTAGATTTATGTCATCAGTTAAAAACTCATAATCTCTAGGAAAATATAAAAGTAAATCTAAAACAGTGAATATTCCTACTTTATTAAGTTTTTCTTTAAGCTTAGGTCCAACTCCCTTTATAAATCCTATATCATCATATATGTTAATCCTAATCCCCTCCTTCAGATAAAAAAGTTCAACTAAATCTTTCTATCCAATTTCCATAGAACTATGGCGATTAATTAATAATTTCTACATCATGTTTTTTAAAAATATTACTTTAAAACATAGCCAAATTTTAAAGTAAAATTGCAAAATTAAAGGATTATAACCATAAAAATATAGCTATAACCCCATAATAAGATTTCTATTTCTATTAGTTTTAACAAAAACTAAAATTTATCTAATAAATATCAAATCTCAATTTATTCTACTGACATTATGAAGTAGTATAATGGCTGCTCTCCATTATAGCACTGAACATCTAAGTCATCATATTTTTCTTCTAATTTTTCAATTAAGGCATCAACCTTTTCTTCTTCACAGTCTTTACCATAGAATATAGTGATTAACTCTGAATCTTCATCAACTAAAGAATCTATTAAGTCTTCAGCTACTTTATATGGATCTTCTCCAACTTCTTTTATCTTACCTTCAACTAAGCCTAAGATATTACCTTCTTTGATTTCTTTTCCATCAATTTCAGTATCTCTAACAGCATATGTTACTGAAGTTGTTTTAACCATTTCCATGGCTTCTTTTAATTCTTCAACATTTTCTTCTACATCAGCCTCTGGATTAAACATAGTTATACAAGTTATTCCTTGAGGAATTGTCTTAGTTGGTATAACTCTTATATCCTTGTCTGAAATCTCAGCTGCTTGGTTAGCTGCCATAATTATATTTTTATTATTAGGTAAAATAAATATATGTTCAGCATTTAATTTTTCAATAGCTGCTAACATATCCTGAGTACTTGGGTTCATAGTTTGACCACCTTCTATAACATAGTCAACACCTAAGTCCTTAAATATGTTTTTCATACCTTCACCCATTGCTACTGATATAAATGCATATCTTTTAAATTCCTCAGCTGCAACGCTTTCCTCTGTTTCAGCCTCTTCTTCATACATACCTTCAAGCATTTCTCTGTGCTCTTCTCTCATGTTATCAATTTTAATCTTTGAAAGCTCTCCAAATTTAACTGCTTCTTCAAGAACTTTTCCTGGATTATTTGTATGAATATGGACTTTAATTACATCCTCATATCCAACTACAACTAAAGAGTCACCTTTATCTATAACCTTTGATTTAAAATCTTCTGCATGAGTTGCATCACCTAGTATTATGAATTCAGTACAATATCCAAACTTAATGTCTTCCTCACTCATAGATTCACTTCTTTGAGCCTTAGCCACAGAAGATTTAACAGCTTGAGGTGTTCCTGTAGTTACTTTTAAATCATTTTCTAAAGCTTCTTGTATTCCTTGAAGGATTATTAATAATCCCATTCCGCCTGAATCAACAACTTTAGCCTTCTTTAACGCTGGTAACATTTCTGGTGTTTTATCAAGCATTATTTTACTTTCTCTGCAGACTTCTCTCATAAGTTCAGTTATATCATCTTCTTTTAAAGCTACAGCCACTTCTCCAGCAGTTCTAACAATTGTAAGTATTGTTCCCTCTGTTGGTCTCATTACAGCCTTATAAGCTGATTTACTACCTTCTAAAAGTGCATTAGCAAATTCACTTGCATCAGCTTCTTCTTTTCCTTCAAGCCCTTTTGAGATACCTCTAAGAATTTGTGAAAGAATAACACCTGAGTTTCCTCTAGCACCCATAAGTGCCCCCTTAGCTAATTTCTTAGAAACTTCGCCAATATTTTTGCTGTTCATTCCTTCAATTTCCTTAACAGCTGCTCTAAATGTCATAGACATATTTGTTCCTGTATCTCCATCTGGAACTGGGAAAACATTAAGAGAGTTTACATATTCACTCTGTAACTCTAACTTATTTGCTGCATTACTCATCATATAATACAAGTGTTCCCCATTTATCTTATTAAATTTCATTCTGTTTTACCTCCTAGACTCTAACCGCTTGAACATTTACTGTTATGCTAGATACCTTAAGCCCAGTATAATTTTCAACATTGTACTTAACCTTTTGAATTATATTGTTTGCTATTACAGATATTTTTGTACCATACTCTACCATAACAAATACTTCTATTGTTAACTTATTAGTCTTATTATCTATTTTTACGCCTTTTGTTAAGTTTTCTATTCTCATTAACTCCCAAAGGCCTTCTGTAGCGCTCTTAGAAACCATTCCAACGACTCCGTAACATTCCATTGTTGATAACCCAACAATTTTTGCTAAAACGTCATCAGTGTAAGACACATTTCCATATTCATTTGAATATCCAATCATGGCGATTCCTCCTCAACTATTACATATACTATATTCTATATTAAATACATTTATTATTCAAGAACTATATATGTTTAGCAACATATTTTTAAAGATTTATTTTAATATTATACTTGCACAATTAGTATATCTTATGATAGAATATTATCTGTCCTATTGAAGATTTTATCTTCATTTTAAAGGAGGTGTTTTTAATGGCAAGAAGATGCGAGATTTGTAACAAAGGAGTTGTCGCTGGAGTACAATACAGTCACTCACACAGACAATCAAAGAGAACTTGGGCTCCTAACATAAAAAAGGTTAAAGCAATCGTTAAAGGAACACCAAAAACTGTTCACGTTTGTACAAGATGCTTAAGATCTGGAAAAGTTCAAAGAGCTATATAAGAAATCTTTGGCAAAAATGCAGTTATTAAACTGCATTTTTATTTTGCACAAAAATAAGGGATAAGTCTTACTTATCCCTTATTTTTTCCATCTTATGTATTAGATTTTTTATTACCCTTAAAAGCCCTAACTATCTTAGCTAAGAATTTTGGCAACTTAATAGTCATTATTCTCATAAACTCTCTCCTACCTTTAAAATTATTTCTCATTTTATTTTATGCAGAAGAAACTCAAATTGTGTTTAATCTCTTGAATATATAACTAAAACTTCACCTTTTTCAAAGGATATTTCAATATATTCATCAATAAACTCATTAGAAACACATAATGAATCTCCTATTAAAAGTTTATGATTATGTAGTTCATATTTAGAACCCTTTATAGAAAAATTGTTTACTGGTGAACCAAATGCTTGAAAAGATATATATGCTCCAAACTCTTTTTTAAGAGTTGTCCCTTTATTCTTTAGATAAATTTTATTATTATCATCAATAATATATGCCTCTATGCCTCTTACTAAAGATTCTCTTAAAAGTCCTAAGTTAGCCATAACATGGTCTAATCTTGTTCCTGTAACCCCTAAAAAAACAATTTCTGTTACCCCTAGCTCCACAGCTTTAAAAAATGCAATTTCTGTATCAGTATTATCTTTTTCTGGATTAAATTTTTCTATCTTTATATTATCTAATATATACTTAAATTCTTCTCCTATGGAATCAAAATCTCCTAGGGCGTAATCTGGAGTAAAGCCATTTTCTAAATAAGCCTCAACCCCTCTGTCAGCAGCTATTAATAAGTCACAATTTTTAATCTCACTTTCTAATAACTCTTTACTAGGTTTTTCTCCTCCAGCTATTATAAGTGCTTTCATATTATAGTGCCTCTCTTAAAGCTTTAATGTTTTCTTCTATTTTATCTTCTTTAAATACAGCTGATCCAGCAACTAAAACATTAGCTCCTGCTTCTACTATCTCTTTTATATTATTTGCACCTACTCCTCCATCAACTTGGATTAATAAGTCTTCTTTACCGCATGCTTTAGCCATTTGTTTTACTTCTCTTATCTTGTATAAGCTATATGGTATAAAACTTTGTCCTCCAAAACCTGGATTAACAGACATTATTAATACCATATCTAGTGAAGATATTAAATTTTGAAGCATTGAAACTGGTGTTCCTGGATTTAAAGCTATTCCTGCTTTGCATCCTTTACTCTTTATATAATTTATTGTTCTATCAATATGTCTATCTGCTTCATAGTGTACAGTTATTAAGTCTGCTCCTGCACTTATGAATTCATCTACGTATCTTCCTGGTTCCTCTATCATTAAATGAACGTCAAAAACAAGATTACTTAGTCCTCTTATGGCTTTCATTATTGGAAATCCAAAGCTTATATTGGGAACAAAATGACCATCCATTACATCTATATGTAAGAACTCTGCCCCACCTTTTTCTACTCTCTTAACTTGTTCTCCTAAAATACTGAAATCTGCTGATAATATTGATGGTGCTATTTTAACCATTAATTACCCCTCCTATTTATTATCTCTTCTAAGGTTTTTATATAAAATTCATATCTTAGCTTATTTATTTTACCCTCTCCAACTGCTTCTTTTACAGCACACTTAGGCTCTTTATAGTGATTACATCCATTGAATTTACAAAGGTTATTGTACTCATTAAATTCTGGGAAACAATACTTTAAACTGTCTCTATCTATAAAAGTAACATCTAAAGTAGTGAAACCTGGAGTATCCACTAAAAATCCATTATCTACATCTATAAGTTCACTATGTCTAGTAGTATGCTTACCTCTTCCAATTTTCTCACTTACACTTCCAGTTTCCATATGATCTCTATCTATAAAAGCATTTAAAAGCGTAGATTTTCCTGCTCCAGAGGGACCACAAAGAACTGTTATGTTATTTGCTAATCTTTCTTTTAAGGCATCAAATCCTTTTCCTGCCTTAGCATTTATGAAGAGAACCTCATAACCTATATCATTTATTAATTCTTTTAATTTTTCCTTTTCTTCTTCTGTACATAAATCTTCTTTATTTAAACAGACAACAGCATGTATGTCATTATACTCACAAAGAGTTAAAAATCTATTTAATAAATCTAAATTTATATCAGGATTCTTTATTGCAAATACAACAAAAGCTTGTGTTACGTTTGCAACAGTTGGTCTTATAAGCTCTGAGCTTCTCTCATGTATTTCTTCTATTACACCTTTTCCATTCTCTACTTTTATTGTAACTCTATCACCTACCATAGGTTTTAATGAATTGTATCTAAACTTTCCTCTAGCCTTACACTCGATAATTCCTTCTTCTGTTTTTATATAATAGAATCCACCTATTCCTTTAATTATAATTCCTTCCATATTTCCTCCCTATCTTTAATAGTATATATTCTTATAATAAACAAATTTTAATATAAAATGCAAGAAGCTTAAGCATTATATATTAACTTCTTTCTCTCCTAACACTGATTTCTATTTATAATTAATAAAATTCTCCCACTTATAAAAATTTATAAAATAAAAGGGAGTATTAACTCCCTTTTATTTTATATTATGATTTTTTATTTGAAGTACTAGTACTTGCATGTTGACCATTTGTACTAGTTTGATTTGGATTATTTGGATTAGTTGATGAATCTCCACCATTAGTTTTGTCTCCATCATGGTTTTGATCTCCGCCATTAGTTTGGCCACCACCATTATTTTGATCTCCACCATTATTTTGGCCGCCACCATTATTTTGACCGCCATTATTCTGGCCACCACCATTATTTTGACCACCATTATTTTGACCACCATTATTTTGGCTACCATTATCACTTGGCTCAGTTGGTTTTGGTGGAACATAATCACCATAATAATTAATTGTTATAGTTAATTTTTCCCCTTGTTTAATTGTAAGAGATCCTGATTGGCTTTGGCTATAAACTTTACCAGCCTCACCTTCACTCTTAGCAGCATCACCCTTAACAGCATTTACTCCAACACCAGCATTAGCTAGGATAGATTTTGCTTCATCCACACTTTTTCCAGATACATCTGGAATATTTACTGTTGTTGTTTTTATTTCTTTACCTTTACTTATAGTGACATTTACTTTAGAATCCTTATCTACTGATTCATTAGCATTTGGACTTTGATATATAATTTGTCCCTTTGGAACACTATCACTATATTCATAGCCTACATCTCCAAGTTTTAACCCTAAATTATTTAAAGTACTCTTAACGCCATCTAAATCCATTCCTGCTAAATTTGGAACCTTTATTTGGCTTTCTCCTCCACTAATAGTAAGTTTTACTTCACTACCACTCTTTACAGTAGCATCTACACTCGGATCAACCTTTAATACAATTCCTTTTTCTTGGTCGCTTTCTTCTGTAACCTCTAATACCTTTAATCCTAAAGCTTCTAACTGACTCTTAGCATCTTCTGCCTTTTCGCCAACAACATTAGGTATTTTTACATCTTTTTCTTTTCCGCCTTCTACAAATTTCTTCATACCTAAGAATCCAAGTGATATACCTAACACAATTACTAAAATAGTTGCAAGAACTATTAGTATTTTTGATTTTGTCTTCTTTTTCTTTGTAGTTACAGGCTTCTTATCTTTATTTTCAGCTACTTCCTGATTTTCGTCTTCATCATCGTCATCTTCATCATCATAATCATAACCATCGTCATCATCTTCATCTTCTTCAGGCTTACTAGTATCAGCATCTGGAACAACAACTGGAGACATAACTCTTGTAAATTGTTCTTTATCCGCTCCTGCCTTTGATGATATTACAACATCAGGATTGTTTTTTATTTTTTCTAAATCACCTATTATTTCCTTAGCCGTTTGATATCTATTAATAGGATCCTTTTCCATAGCCTTTAATATTAAATCATTTAAACTATCTGGAATATTAGGGTTTATATTTTTAGGAGGTATTGCTTTCTCCTGTATGTGTTTTACAGCTACGGTAACTGGTGAGTCTCCATTAAAAGGAACAACTCCAGTAACCATTTCATATAAAACTATTCCTAAAGAATATAAATCAGTTCTATAATCAGTATAAGTTCCTTTAGCTTGTTCTGGAGAAAAATAATGTGCTGACCCCATAACACTATTAGTATGAGCTATTGTTGAGGAATCCATAGATTTAGCTATTCCAAAGTCTGTTACTTTAACAACACCTTCTTCTGTAACTAAAATATTTTGTGGTTTAACATCTCTATGTATAATTCCACTTCTATGAGCACATTCTAGAGCCTTAGCAACTTTTATTCCTATGCTTATAGCAACCTCATAAGGTAAAGCTCCCTTTTCTTGGACTATGTCCTTTAAAGTTTTACCTTCTATATATTCCATAACAATGTAGTTCATATCCTCTTGAGTTCCGACATCTAATACATTTACTACATTTGGATTAGATAAGTTTGCAATAGCTGTAGCCTCTTTTTTAAACCTTCTAACAATTTCTTCATTGTTTTTAAATTCATCTTTTAATATTTTTACAGCTACGAATCTATTTAGTTTTCTACATCTAGCTTTGTAGACAAAGGACATGCCGCCTTCACCTATACACTCAAGTAACTCGTACCTATTCCCTAAGATTTTACCTATCATTCTATTTCTCTCCTCCAAAAACTAACACGGTGATATTATCTCGTCCTCCTCTTTCTTTAGCCATTTCAACTAAATCCTTACATGCATTATGAAAGTCTTCAGCTTTTATTACTTTTTTCCAAATTTCATCTTCATCAACATCATTGCTTAATCCATCTGTGCAAAGTAAATATGCTTTATACTCGTGTCTATCCACCTTAAACACATCAACATCAACATTTGAATTAGTTCCTATTGCTCTAGTTATTATATTTTTTCTTGGATGCTTTTTAGCTTCTCCTTCTGTAATACAACCACTATCAATAAGTTCTTGAACTAAGGAGTGATCCTTTGTTAATTTTTTAATTCCATTTTCATTAATACCAAAACAAGCACTATCACCAACGTTAGCAATATAAACCATATTTTTAACTTCTAATATAGCTGTTATAGTTGTTCCCATACCTGATAATCCAGTACTTTCTTGACTCATATTATATATTTTAGCATTTGCATGTAATATTGCATCTTTTAATAGACTATCCAATGGTATTATTCCATAATTTTCTTTTATAAAACAAATAATGCTTTCTACAGCTCTTTTACTAGCCACTTCTCCAGCATTATGTCCACCCATTCCATCACCAACTACATATATTGAAAATTCATCTTCTCTACTATAAGATAAAAAATCTTCATTTAACTCTCTAACATTACCTTTATCTGTTACAAATCCTAACATAAATATTTCCCCCTACAGTTTTAACCCTTTTGACTTAATATAACTTCTTCTTAATTGACCACAGGCTGCATCTATGTCTGAGCCCATCTCTCTTCTTACTGTAGCTTCTACTCCATATGTTTTAAGAGTATTTAAAAATGCTTCTATATTCTTCTTAGTAGATTTTTTAAATTCATTTTCCTTTATTTCATTTACAGGAATTAAATTCACATGACAAAGCATGCCCTTTAATAATCTACCTAAGCTTTTGGCATCTTCCTTAGTGTCATTTACTCCGCTAACTAAAGAATATTCAAAAGTTATTCTTCTTCCTGTTTTCTCAATATAATAATTACAAGAATCTAAAATCTCACTAATTGAATATTTATTAGCTATTGGCATTATTGTTCTTCTCTTTTCATCTGAAACAGCATGTAATGAAATCGCTAAAGTTACTTGCATTTCTTTATCTGCCATGTCACGAATTTTCGGCACAAGTCCACATGTAGATAATGTTATATGTCTTTGCCCTATATTTAACCCATAATCAGCATTAACAAGCTCTAAAAACTTCATAACATTATCATAGTTATCTAATGGTTCTCCACTTCCCATTAAAACTATATTAGATATTCTTTCTCCTAGAAGTTTTTGTCCAATTAAAACTTCTGATAATATTTCTCCCGCAGTTAAATTTCTTACCATACCTTCTAATGTAGATGCACAAAACTTACATCCCATTCTGCAACCAATTTGTGTGGAAACACAAATTGAATTACCGTATTTATATCTCATAATAACACATTCAATTATGTTTCCATCATTTAATCCTAAAAGGATCTTCCTAGTTCCATCTTCACTAGATGATAAAGAATCTATAACTTCAGGGATACCTATATAAAAATTCTCTGAAAGCTTGCTTATAAGAGTCTTTGAAATATTTTTCATATCTTCAAAGTTAAAAACTTCTTTTTTGTATATCCAATCAAATATTTGCTTTGCTCTAAAAGCACTTTCTCCATTTTCTTTCATCCATTCTTTTAACTCTTCTAATGTAAAATCTAAGATGTTCTTCATATAGCCTCACCTTCCATGTTCATCTTTTTGCTAATTATTTTACTTTTTTCTTAAGCTTAGCAATAAAGAAACCATCCATGTACTTATTAGGTAATATTGTAACACTTCCATTATCATTATATATTACATTATCTGCTTTACCTAAGAATACTTTTTCAAGTTCACAGTCTGAATTGTTTTCTACAAACCAATCTATAACTTCCTCATTTTCCTTTTTATTTAAAGTACAAGTAGAATAAACTAGTTCTCCACCTTCTCTTAAATAGTTCCATGCATTTTTTAAGATTTCTTTTTGAACCTTAACAACCTCTGTTAAGTCGTTATTCTTCTTATTCCACTTTATTTCTGGTTTCTTTCTTATAATTCCAAGTCCTGAGCAAGGAACATCTAATAATATTCTATTAGCCCAATTTATGTACTTAGAATTGATTCTTGTAGCATCTCCTAATTCAACTTCAACATTAGTTAAACCTAATCTATCTATATTTTCTTGTATTAATGCTAACTTATGGTCGTGAATATCAAAAGCTACTACTTTTCCTTTATTCATCATTAACTCAGCAATATGAGTAGCTTTAGTTCCTGGAGCACTACATACATCCATAACTTGCTCATTACCCTCTAAATCAAATAAAGGAGCTACTAGCATAGCACTTTCGTCTTGAACTGTTATTAATCCTTCTTGATAAAGTTTATTTTTCTCTATAGCACTACCTCTTTTAATTATGATAGCCTCCGGTGAAAATGCTCCTTCTTCTATATCATAACCTTCTTCTTCAAGTCTTTCATAAACCTCATCATAATCAGCTTTACATGTATTTACTCTAACTGTTACATATGGAACTGTGTTTAGCCCTCTAAGTATTCTTAAAGCATCCTCTTTTCCATATTGCTTTGTGAACATTTCTATCATCCATCTGTCAAAAGAAAAATCATAACATAAAGCTTCATTATTTCTTAATCCAACTTTAAAGTTTTTATTTTCATTTCTTAGATAATTTCTAAGAACTCCATTTACGAATTTAGTTAAATTTGGATCTGTTTCCTTAGTTAAGTTTACTGCCTCATTAACTATTGCATATGGAGGTACTCTATCTAAAAACTTCATTTGGTATATAGCACTTCTTAATATGTTTACTACGCTTTCATCTATTTTTCCTATATCAGCAACAAAATTTGAAAGAATTATATCTATCATCTTTTTGTACTTTATTGTTCCATAAACAACTTCTGTTATTAATCCCTTATCTTTTGGATCTATATCATTAGATGCAAATTGCTTATTTATTTCTATATTTGAATATGCTCCATTTAATAAGACATTGTCTAATATTTCTACTATTATTTTTCTTGCATTCATATTCTAACCTCTAATCATTTGAATTTCTATTGCTTATAGCTATAAGTCTTACTAATTGTAATATAGCCATAAGTGTTGCTGCTACATAAGTTAATGCGGCTGCACTTAATACTTGTCTAGCCCCTTTCACTTCATTATCATAAAGTATTCCCTGTCCTTCTAAAAGTTTTAAAGCTCTTGATGAAGCATTAAACTCTACTGGTAATGTTACTAACTGGAATAATACAACTGCTGAGAATAATATTATACCGATAGCCACCAAACTTTTATAACTAAATAATATCCCAACAAAGAATAATATCCATGATAAACTAGATGAAAAGTTAACTACAGGAACTATAGCATTTCTAAAAACTAATGCTGCATAAGATTCCTTATCCTGTATAGCGTGACCAACCTCGTGAGCAGCCACTCCTATTGATGCCACAGAAGAGCTTCCATAAACATCTGATGATAATCTTAAAACCTTAGCTCTTGGATCGTAATGGTCACTTAATCTTCCTGGTACTTGTTGAATTTCTACATCTTGAAGCCCAGCATTATTTAAAAGAATTCTAGCAACCTGCGCTCCAGTATATCCATTTGTACTTCTAACTGTACTATACTTATTAAATGTACTTGAAACCTTAAATTGGGCCCATGCAGATATTAAAATCGCTGGTATAAGAATTAAATATGTTGGATCAAAATAAAACGGATAAAACATACCATCACCTTCTAAAATTATTTTAATACTTTACCTATTTCCACTGAGTTTCCATTTATAAATTGTTCTACAAATAGTTGCTTACTATTTGGGAATTGTAATTTTTCTATTATTAATACATCTTTTCCTGTCGCTACCTTAATTCCAGTCTTATCTACAGATATAATAGTTCCTGGATCCTTATTACTGTCACCTTTTTCTACACGAGTTTGATGGACTTTCATTGTTACATCATCATATGAAGTTAAGGCTACTGGCCAAGGATTTAATCCTCTAACTAAATTATGAATTTCCTGAGCTGAAAGAGACCAATCAATCTTAGCTATTTCTTTATCAAGCATTGAAGCATAACAAGTTTCTTCCTCATTTTGCTTTTCTGGAGTTATTTCATTATTAACTATTCCCTTTATAGTTCTAACTAATAAATCTCCTCCTCTTTCCATTAAGATGTCATGTAATTCTCCTGCTGTCATGTTATCTGTAATTTCCACTTCATCCTTTAAAAGCATATCTCCAGTATCAAGTCCTACATCCATAAGCATAGTTGTATTTCCTGTTACCTTTTCTCCCTTAATTATACTCCAGTTTAAAGGTGCTGCTCCTCTAAATTTAGGAAGTAATGATGCATGTAAGTTTATACATCCAAACTTAGGAATATCTAAAACTTCCTTAGGTAATATTTGACCAAAAGCTACTACTATTATGAAATCTGGTTCCATACTTCTTAATTCTTCTATAGTTTCTGGCTCATTTTTTATTCTTAAAGGTTGGTAAACTGGTATATTATGTTCTAAAGCAACTTCCTTTACAGGAGACATCCCTAATTTCTTACCTCTTCCTTTTGGTCTATCTGGTTGAGTGAAAACAGCTTCTACTCCAAACTCTTCTATTAGACTCTTTAATGATGGAACAGCAAAATCTGGTGTTCCCATAAATACTATCTTCATGTCTTATTCCTCCTCAGTCTTAAAGTTCATGATCTATAAAAAGCACTCCATCTAAATGATCATATTCATGTTGTATAGCTCTTGCTAAGAAGCCTTCAGCGTCTAATATAAACTCTTTTCCATTAGAATCTAAAGACTTTATCTTTATTTTATTAGCTCTTTTTACTGGTTTATGTCTTCCAGGTAAGCTTAAGCATCCTTCTTCATCAGTTTGCTCTCCACTCTTTTCTAGAATTTCTGGATTGATAAACACTCTAGAACCTGCTCCATCCATAGCATCTACAACAAATACTCTTTTAAGTATTCCAACTTGTGGTGCTGCTAATCCAACGCCATTATTTTCATACATAGTTTCTATCATATCTTCTGTTAAAACTTTTATTCTATCATTAACATCATCAACTACTCTACATCTTTTTCTTAGTATTTCATCATCATTAAATCTTAGGTTTCTTATTGCCAAAATAGGTTCCTCCCTTACATTAAACTATTAGGGTTTATATCTAAACCAATCTTAATCTCATTATAAACATCTTTAGATAATTCATAAACCCCTTTTTTTATTTTGTTGCATACCTGTAAATCTAAGTTTCCTTTGATTAATATTTGCCATCTATAAACATTTTTTATTTTACTTATAGAACAAGGACATGCCTCGTATATAAATATATTATCATATTCTTTTAATATATTACGTAAATACTTCTCTAATTTTTTTGCAAAGAGCTTTATTTTTATTTCTCCTTTTGCACTTAAACTTATTAAGAATAAATCATCAAAAGGTGGATATCCCATAACTTTTCTTATATTTATTTCTCGTTTAAAGAACTCATCATAGTCATTATTTTTGGCACATGTTAAAGCATAATGTTCAGGTGAGTAACTTTGTATTATTACATCTCCTTTTTTATCACCACGCCCTGCTCTACCACTTACCTGTGTTATAAGCTGAAATGTTTTTTCACTTGACTTATAATCTGGTAAATTTAAAGACATATCTGCTGCCATAACTCCAACTAAAGTTACATCTGGGAAATCTAGTCCTTTAGCTATCATTTGAGTTCCTATTAATATATCAGCCTCTTTACTTTTAAAAGAATTATAAATTTCCTCATGAGAATTTTTCTTTCTTGTTGTATCCACATCCATTCTTAAAACTTTTGCTTCTGGAAAATAATGATGAACTGCCGCCTCTAATTTTTCTGTACCTACTCCAAAATGTTTAACATAGGTACTTCCACATTTAGGGCAAATTTTAGGCATCCTTGCTGTGTTTCCACAATAATGGCAAATTAAGTATCCATTATTATGATAAGTCATTGATATGTCACAATTGTTACATTTAAAAACAAATCCACAACTTCTACAAGAAACAAAAGATGAAAATCCTCTTCTATTTAAAAACAAAATTATTTGTTCTTTTTTCTCTAATCTATCTTTTATTTTCAAATATAAATCTCTACTAAACATAGTCTTATTGTTTGCTCTTAATTCTTCTCTCATGTCAACAATAGAAACATCAGGAAGTTCCCCATTATTAACTCTATTTTTAAGTTCAATAAGCTCATACATTCCCTTAAGAGCTTTATAATAACTAACCACACTTGGAGTCGCAGATCCTAAAACTACCTTACAATCCTTTAAGTAGCTTAAATACTCACAAACCTCTATGGTATTATATTTAGGATTCATATCTGACTTATAACTACTTTCATGCTCTTCATCAACTACTATTAAGCCTAAATCATTAAAAGGTAAAAATATAGCTGACCTCGCACCAATAACAACCTTAACCTGGTCATTTTTCACTCTATACCATTCATCATACCTCTCTCCATCTGAAAGTCTACTATGAAAGACTGCTACATCTTTTCCAAATCTTCCTTTAAATCTTTCAATCATTTGAGGAGTTAATGCTATTTCTGGTACTAAAATCAAAGAGCTTTTCTCAAAGAGAAGCATATAGCTAACTAAGTTCATATAAACTTCAGTTTTTCCACTTCCCGTGACACCTTTTAATAAAAAAATATTTTTATCACTTTCTAAAACAGTATCATATGCTTTTATCTGTTCTTCATTTAGACTTTTAGGTGGATAAGGCTTAAACTCTCTTAAGTCTTCTCTAGAAACTCTTACTTCTTCAATATAAGCACATCCTAATTCTATTAATTTATTTATCATGTATGTTGATACATTGAAAAACTTATTCCATTCTGTCTTTGTGAAACCACCACTTTTTTCCTCAATTAACTCTAAGGCTGTTCTCTGTGGTTCACTTAACTCTTCTATATATTCCTTAAATAATACAACCTGTTTTGTTTTTTCTTTATTACCACTCATTATTCTAGGTGGAATCATAACTCTTATAGCATCTATATACTTACATAAATACTTTTCTCTTAAAAAGTAAATAAGTTTTAAAGAATCTTCACTTAATAAGGGTTTTTCATCACAAACAGCATATATAGCCTTATACCTTATATTTTTATTTTCAACATTATTTAATATTTTTAAAACAAAACCTTCAATTTTTTTATTTCCATTTCCAAAAGGAATCAACACCCTATGGCCTACCTCTATCTTATGGACTAAATCTTCTTTAATCTTATATGTAAAAGGCTTATCAATTGTAACAGCCTCACTATTTACAATTACTTCAGCAAATTTCTCCAAAATAATCACCCTTGTTCATATAGAATAAAAAGGCGCAATTAGCGCCCTTTTATAATATCAAATATGTTCTTTGCAACCTCTCTTTTAGACATCTTTTCTAAAGATATCTCTTCACCAGATTTACTTATTATAGTAACCTTGTTTTCATCACTAGCAAAACCTGTTTCTGGTTTACTTATATCATTTGCAACAATATAATCTAGAGCTTTTCTCTCTAACTTACCTTTAGCATTTTCTGATACATTGCTACTTTCTGCTGCAAAGCCAACTAGGATTTGATTTTTCTTCATTTCCCCAAGAGTGTGTAGAATATCTCTATCTCTCTCAAAGACTAAATTTAAATCATCCCCTGTTTTTTTAATCTTTTCACTACTATAGTTCTTAGCTTTATAATCTGCTACAGCTGCAGATTTAATAACTATATCAGCGTCTTCAAACTCTTTTTTTATAGCATCAAACATTTCTTCATTAGTCTTAACATCAATAACCTTAACCCCATGAGGTTTTATTAAAGAAGTAGGGCCTGATATAAGAACAACTTCTGCTCCTCTATCTCTGGCTTCTTCTGCTATTGAGTATCCCATTTTTCCTGAAGATCTATTTGTTAAAATTCTTACAGGATCTATTGGCACTACAGTAGGTCCTGCAGTAACAACAACTTTCTTACCTACTAAATCACTAGTAGAATGTAACCTTCTCAATGTTTCTTCTGCAATAACTTCGGTATCTTGAAGTTTACCTTTTCCCTCATCACCACATGCTAATCTTCCACTAGCTGGTTCTACGAATTCATAGCCAAGCTCCTTAAGAAGACTTATGTTTCTTTGAACTATAGGATTCTCATACATGTTTGTATTCATTGCAGGGCAAAAAACAACTGGCGCCTTTGTTGCCATTATAGTTGTTGATAACATATCGTCAGCAATGCCATTTGCAACTTTTCCTATAATGTTTGCCGTAGCTGGTACAATAAGCATTAAATCAGCCTTCTTAGCTAATGATATATGTTGTATTTCCCAAGCCTTTGGTTCAGCAAACATGTCTGTTATAACCATGTTTTGACTTAATGATTGAAAAGATAATGGTGTTAC
The DNA here is from genome assembly GCF_057782475.1 of Clostridium sp. LIBA-8841. Lineage (NCBI taxonomy): Bacteria > Bacillati > Bacillota > Clostridia > Eubacteriales > Clostridiaceae > Clostridium > Clostridium sp. LIBA-8841. The sequence goes on from NZ_CM173488.1 coordinate 2,792,211, forward strand.
AAACTCAGTAGCGGATTTAGTCATTATTACATGTACTTCTACATCTTTTTTTCTTAGTCTGCTTATAACATCTAAAGCTTTATAAACAGCTACTCCTCCACTTACTCCTACAACAACACATTTCTTATCCTTCATGTCTCTTATTTCTCCTCAGCGTCTTTGTAATTTACAAATCCTTGGTCGATTTCGTTTATAGCTATTGTTAATGGTTTATTTGACTCAACATCAACAAAAGTCTCTGCTCCGTCAATTATTTGTCTAGCTCTCTTTGAGCTTAATATTACTAAAGAATATCTATCTTCTACCTTTTTTAATAATTCAACGATTGATGGATTAATCATAGAGTTGTTCATGCATTTCGTCCTCCTTTGACTCTAATATATTTTCTTTTAATCTGTCTACTCTACATTTCTCTGCTAATAATATAGCCTCTATTTTTTTCACTGCATCTTCTACATTATCATTAACTACAGCATAATTGTATTTTGATACATAATTAATTTCTTTATAAGCTGACTTAAATCTAGTCATTAAGCTTTCAGGAGTTTCACTACCTCTTTTTATGATTCTTTGTTTAAGTTCTTCCATTGAAGGAGGTAATATAAATATAAATACTCCATCAGTAGCCTTTTCCTTAACCTCTAAAGCACCTTGTATATCTATTTCTAATATTACGTCTTTTCCTTCATCAAGCATTTTTTCAACGCTTGATTTAGGAGTTCCATAGTAATTTCCATAAACTTCAGCATGCTCTAAGAAATCATCTTCTGCTATTCTTTGTTTAAACTCTTCTTTTGTTAAGAAGTGATAATTTACTCCATCAACTTCTCCTACTCTAGGACTTCTAGTCGTAGCAGAAACTGATATGAATATGTCATCATGTTTTTCTAATAAAGCTTTACAAATAGTTCCTTTACCCGCACCTGAAGGACCAGAAATAACTATTAAAACGCCTCTATTGTCCTTATGTATTTTATTCATCATCTTCAACAACTACTTCTTCCTTAGTTGATAATCTGTGAGCCACTGTCTCAGGTTGAACAGCTGAAAGAATTACATGATCTGAATCTGTAATTATTACGGCTCTTGTTCTTCTACCATAAGTTGCATCTATAAGCATACCTCTATCTCTAGCTTCTTGTATGATTCTTTTTATAGGTGCTGATTCAGGACTTACTATTGCTACTAATCTATTAGCTGAAACTATGTTTCCAAAACCAATGTTAATTAACTTTATACTCATTTGCTACCTCCAATTATTCTATGTTTTGAACTTGTTCTCTAATTTTTTCAATAATATTTTTTATATCTATAACCTTATTGGTTATTTCTAAATTTGTTGACTTTGATGCTATAGTATTAGCTTCTCTGTTCATTTCTTGTACTATGAAGTCTAACTTTCTACCTATTGGCTCATCTAAAGTTAAAGTTTTTCTTAATTGATTAATATGACTTCTAAGTCTTATTATTTCTTCGTCAATTGAAGCTTTATCAGCAAAAACAGCTACTTCCATAGCTACTCTGTTTTCATCTACTGGAACTTCTCCTAATAAAGTTTTAAGTCTATCCTCTAACTTTTGCTTATAAGCACTAACAACAACATCTGCCTTATTTTCTATAAAAGCTACTATTTCTTCTATAGAGTTGCATTTAACTAATATGTCACTAGCTAATTTCTCACCTTCAACTTTTCTCATAGAAACCATATTTTCTATAGCATCGCCTAATAGTGAGTTTATTTCTTCCCATATAGCATCTAAATCTTCTGATTTTTCTTCTATAGTTATTACATCTGGGTATCTAGCCACTAGTGATAAGCTTAAATCATCTTCCATGTTAGGAAATAAAGATTTTAACTGTTCTAAAGAACCAACATAACTTTTAGCTAATTCTTCATTTAAAACAGCGCCACCTTGATTTTTAGCATAATCTTTATAATTTATAAAGATATCAACTTTTCCTCTATTAAGCTTAGAAGAAACAATATTTCTTATTTTTTCTTCTAAAGAAACCATACTTCTTGGCATTCTTATGTTCATGTCTAAATATCTATGGTTTACACTTTTCATTTCTAGAGAAAATATTCTATCTTTTCCCTCTTCACTAGTTGCTCTCCCAAAACCAGTCATACTTTTAACCATAAAGAGAGCCTCCTTGAAAATAATATAAATATACTTTAATATAAAATCCCTATAATAACAAGATATTATTTACAAATTGTTAACATTTGTTTTCACAAAAAATTTTCAATCTACTCTTCTAAATATTCTCTAGATGGAATTGCTATATATATTACTAATAAAAAAGACTTTGCTCAAAAACCTCAAATTATTTATTACAAAATAATCATCGATTTTCAGCAAAGTCTTTTAAGTGCTTAAATTAAAGAAACATGAGATTTTATTAATATATTTTATATAGTCTTATTAGCCGACCATTTGAGTTATTATAGGTAAGCAAAGTTTTATTACAAATATAACCGCTAATACCTTCATTACCATTGATAACTCTTTTTTATCTTCTTTCTTCTTAGTAAATATATTGTGTACTAAGTTTAATATTACATATGCTAAAACTCCGATTGTTAATCCATCACCTATACTATAAGTTAAAGGCATTAAAGCTATTATTAAGAAAGCTGGTACAGCCTCTGTAATATCACTAAAATCTATTTTTAACACACTAGTTAACATTAAATATCCAACATATATTAAAGCTGGTGCAGTAGCACATGATGGCACTGCTACGAATATTGGTGAGAAGAACATTGCTATAAAGAATAACGCTCCTATTGTTATAGCTGTTAATCCTGTTCTACCACCTTGCTCAACTCCAGTGGCACTTTCAACATAAACTGTTACAGTTGATGTTCCAAGTAAAGCCCCTGCAGTAGTTGCTATGGCATCTGTCATTAAAGCTCTACCTGCGTTAGGTACTCTTCCTTTTTTATCTAACATATTAGCTCTTGAAGCAACCCCAATTAAAGTTCCTACTGTGTCGAAGAAATCAACAAATAAGAATGTGAAAACTATAGTTATAAAGTTAAATATATGTTGTGGTGAAGTTAAGTATGAGAAATCAACTTTTCCAGCTATAGGTGCAATTGATTCAAACTTAAATATTCCATTTGGTAAGTATATTCCAATATTAGCTGCAGCTTCAGTATTAATTAAGGCATATCCCCAAGCTAAAAGAGTTGAAACTACTATACCAACTAACATTGATCCTTTAACTTTTTTCTTTTCTAAAATTACTATTATACAAAGACCAATCATAGCTATTAACATCTTAGGACCTACTTGTCCCATAGCAACCATTGTGTCTGGATTTCCAACTACTATTCCTGCTCCATTAAATCCTATGAAGGCTATGAATAAACCAATACCTGCTGTAACTGCATACTTTAAATTTATTGGTATGGCATCAACAACGGCTTCTCTTACTTTAAATAATGATAAAAGTATGAATATTATTCCTTCTACAAAAACAGCTGTAAGAGCTACTTCCCAAGATATTCCCATTCCTATAACTACTGAAAAAGTAAAGAATGCATTCAATCCCATCCCAGGAGCTAGTCCAAATGGTAACTTTGCATAAAGTCCCATTATTAAACATCCTATGACAGCAGATATACATGTTGCTGTTACTACTGCCCCTGCTGGCATCCCTGCCGCACTTAATATTGATGGGTTAACAGCGATTATATAAGCCATTGCTAAGAAACTTGTTGTTCCGGCTAAAATTTCTCTCTTATACTCACTTTTGTGTTCAGGTAAGACACGTAAATTTTCTTCTTCGTGTAAAACATGAATTTTATTTTCCATAAAAAACCTCCAAATTCATCTTAAGTTCATAAATATAAAAAGCTATTTTAAGCTTAGTAAACTTAAAATAGCTTTATTCTCCATGAATAATAACCTTAGAAAAGTTTACTAATAATATTTCTCTCAACTCAAAACACGAACATTTTTATCATTTATGAACGTTTTATCTGTCTACGAATGTTATTGTACACTATTCTAGATTAATATTCAACTATTATCGAATATTTTTCATAACTTTTTAATAAATTATATGTGTTTAATATCTTTCTTTCTCAAAACTATGCTTAATATATCTATAGTCCTTATTAAATCCAAGAAGAGTTAAAAGCTTTATTCTAGCCTTTTGACTTGGCATACTCTCTCCGAATATAACACCAAGTTCCTTAAGATTTTTTCCACCTCCAAGATATCCATAGCTATCACTTACTCTTCCTTCAAAACATCTTGAAGTAAGCACAACAACTATGCCCTTATCTAAAGCAGCCTTTATTGCCTCTACCATAGTTGGAGGAACATTTCCTCTTCCTAAAGCTTCTATAACTATTCCATCATATTCTCTTTCTATACAATGATATATGAAATCCCCATCCATTCCAGCAGCACATTTAATTATTGCTACCTTCTTATCAATAACCTCTAATGGTATAAAGTCCTCTTGTGGAACCTTTCTATCGAATATAACCCTATTATTATCCACTATTCCTATAGGTCCAAAGTTAGGTGTTCTAAAGGCATTTAAAGCCATTGAGTTAGCCTTAGTTACTTCTGAAGCACTATTTAATTCTCCATTAAAGCAAACTAAAACCCCTCTATTTCTTGCCTCATCTGATGCAGCCGTACATATTGCTGCTGCTAAGTTAGCAGGTCCATCATATCCTAATTCCGATCCACTTCTCATAGCTCCTGTAAATACTATTGGCTTACTTGTTTTAGTTGTTAAATTCACAAAATAAGAAGTTTCTTCTAAAGTATCTGTTCCATGAGTTACTACAACTCCATCTATATCATCTCTATCTATTAAAGCATTTATAAATTTTGATAACTCAAGCATTATTTCTGGAGTAACATGTGGACTTGGTAATGAAGAAAAACTATGTGACTCTATTGTTGCAAAGCTTTCTATTCCTGTTACCATAGCCATTATTTCCTCTCCTGTTAGGCTTGGAACTGCCGCCTTTATTCTATCATCAACTTTCATTGATATTGTTCCACCGTTAAAAATTACAGCTATTTTCTTCATGAGTACCTCCGAATTTCTTTTTTATTTGATTAAACATCATTCGTCCTATTGCTTATTATACTTAAATTAATATTTTTCTTCAATGATTATGAAATTCTCTTTATATGAAACGTCAATTAGTTAAAATAAATTACCAAAATACCTAACCATTATTAATAATTATAATCTTTTTAGAAATTTTATAAAACTAAATTATATTATAAAATCATAAAAAGACTATATCAAAGTTTACTTTGATATAGTCTTTAAATATACTGATTACTTTAGAATATAATACAGATTAAGTTACCTTCACCCTCATTAATAATTCTTTGAAGAGTCTTTTGAATTTTACTTTGAATGTCATCTGGCATTTTATAAAGCTTGCTTCTTAAACCTTCTTGAACTAATGTCTCTAGTGATTTACCAAACATATTGCTTTGCCATAATTTTTCCGGATCACTTTCAAATTGCTCAAGTAATGTTTTGAATACTTCTTGAGTTTCTTTTTCAGTTCCCATTATTGGACAAATCTCAGTTTGAATATCTGCTTTTATTAAGTGTAAGCTAGGAGCACTAGCCTTAAGTTTAACAACATATTTTGAACCTTGCTTATCAATATCAGGCTTTTCAAATTTCATTTCTGATAATTGAGGAGCAACTAATCCATAACCTGTTTCCTTAACACTATTTATAGCCTCAGCTACCTTATCATATTCAGATTTTGCTCTATGAAGTTCTTTAATTAAAGAAATTAAATCACTTTCATCATTTAACTCTTCATCACACATTTCACTTATTATTCTGTAGAATATGCCATTTTTAGGATTCATCTTAACTCTTACAGTTCCATCTCCTAAATTCATCTCATCTATATCAGCTACTCCTAAGAAATCTTCCTCTCCATAAGTACTAAGTAGATCCTTAACGTCTCTAATTTTTGATATGTTTTTACACATGTCTCTAACTATGTTTATAAAATTAGATTTTAACCAATGAGATGGTTCTAATTTTTCAATCCATTGTGGCATGTCTATATTAATTTCCCTAACAGGAAACTCTTTAAGTACTTTGGTAAATAAATCGTTTATGTCATTTTCATTCATATTGGCTACATCCATTATCTGAACTGGAACTCCATATCTGATTTCTAACTCTTGTTTTAAATCTAATGTCTCTTCTCCTCTTGGGTGTAATGAATTAAGTACAATTATAAATGGCTTATCTATTGATTTTAATTCAGCCACTACTCTTTCTTCAGCCTCTAAGTAATCCTCTCTATCTATACCAGTTATACTTCCATCTGTAGTAATTACTAAACCTATTGTCGAATGGTCTGTTATTACCTTTCTAGTTCCTATTTCAGCTGCATCTTCAAATGGAATTTCGTAGTCAAACCAAGGAGTATGAACCTTTTTAGGCTCGCCATCATCAAAATAACCATTTGCTCCCTTGACAATATATCCAACACAATCTACCATTCTAACACTAAACCTAATACCATCGTCTAATGCAATTTCAACTGCCTCATTAGGAACAAATTTTGGCTCTGTTGTGTGAATAGTTTTACCTGAACCACTTTGTGGCAACTCATCCTTCGCCCTTTCCTTTTTATAAGTATTATCAATCTTAGGTATTACCATTAAGTCCATAAATCTTTTTATAAATGTAGATTTTCCTGTTCTTACTGGTCCAACAACTCCAACATAAATATCTCCCTGAGTTCTTTCTGCTATATCCTTGTATATATTGAAATCTTCCAAGATACACCCTCCTATAAATATTATTAACACTATATATATATTAGGAATCTCAAAAAAGTATACTTTTAGAGGAAATATATTTTCATTTAATTGTGGACAATTTATTTCAATATTTTCACTTTTATAAATATAAAAACAAAAAGAGATGCACAAAATTATCAATTTTGACACATCTCTTTTATTAAAAACAACTTATATCTCTTCTTTTTTCTTGTCTCTTTCCATTAAGAAAGTAACAGCATTTTCTGCCTTTGCACCTTCAAAAAGAACTTTATATGCTATATCAGTTATAGGCATTGTTATACCCTCTTTTTCTTTTAATTCATAGAAGGCTTTGCAGGCTTTTATACCTTCAACAACCATTCCTACTTCTTCTATAGCTTCTTCTGCAGTTTTCCCTTGACCTATAAGTATTCCAGCTCTTCTATTTCTTGAATGCATACTTGTACAAGTAACTATTAAGTCTCCCATACCAGTTAATCCAAAGAAAGTCTCAGCTTTTCCACCCATCTTAATTCCTATTCTAGCTATTTCAGCCATTCCTCTAGTCATTAAAGCAGCCTTTGAATTATCTCCATATCCTATACCGTCACAAACGCCAGCAGCTAAAGCTATGATATTTTTAACGGCTCCTCCAATTTCAACACCAATAATATCATCATTAGTATATATTCTGAAGTTTTTATCCATAAATAAATCTTGAACTTTTTCTGCACACTCCATACATTCTGAACTTGCAACTAAAGTTGTAGGAATTCCTTTTGAAACCTCTTCTGCATGACTAGGCCCAGATAAAACTACGACTCTATTGTTTGGTAATTCTTGATTTATAACCTCAGATAATCTTAGGTTAGTACCCTCTTCAATTCCTTTAGCAATATTAATTATGATTACATCGTCACTAATTTTGCCTTTTAAGCTTTTACAAACTGTTCTTATAACATGAGAAGGCACTGCAAGAACTACGTATTCAGCCCCATTTAAAGCTTCATCTAAGTCTTTATAAGCAGTGACATTTGTAGGAATAACTAGATCTTTTATATATCTATCATTTTTTCTGTTTACGTTAATGTCATTTATTACATTTTCATCTCTATCCCACAGAGATACCGTAACACCTTTGTTCCCCAATAATATTCCTAAGGAAGTACCAAAACTTCCTGCTCCTAAAAAAGCCACTTTACTCATAAAATTACTCCTTTCTAGCTCTATATTCTATTTCTATTCCAGTTCCCTCAAAATCAAAACTATCTCTTAGTTGGTTTTCTAAGTATCTAGCATATGAGAAATGTGAAAGATTCGGATCATTTACGAAGAATACAAACTTAGGTGGTTTTGTAGCAACCTGTGTAGCATAGTATATTTTTAATCTCTTTAATGCCACTACTGGTGGTTCCTTCATTAAAACAGCCTTACTTATAACATCATTTAATATTCCAGTTGAAACTCTCTTTGAGTAATTATCATAGCAGTACTTAGCTGTTGATAAGATTTTATGTACTCTCTGTCCTGTTAATGCTGATATAAATAAGTACTTAGCATATGGCATAAATTTAAGCTTTTGTTGTAAATCCTTTTGGTAATTACTTAAAGTTTTATCATCTTTCTCAATTAAATCCCACTTGTTAACAACAACCATAATAGCTTTGTTCATTTCATGAGCATATCCTATTATTTTCTCATCTTGCTCAGTTATTCCTTGTTCTGCATCTATTACAAGTATAGCTACATCAGCCTTTTCTACTGCAGCATAAGTTCTGATTACACTATATCTTTCAATTTCTTCTTTAACCTTGCTTTTTCTTCTTAATCCAGCAGTATCAACAAGGATGAATTTTCCTTCTTCTGTTTCTAAATAACTATCGATAGAGTCTCTAGTTGTTCCTGGAACATTACTTACGATAACTCTTTCCTCACCTAATAATCTATTTATAAGTGATGATTTACCTACATTTGGTTTTCCTATCATAGCTATTCTTATGTACTCATCCTCTTCCTCATCTTCTGAAGGATCGTTGAAGTATTTAACAACCTCATCTAGCATATCTCCAAGACCTAATCCTTGAGATGCTGATATAGTTACAGGATCACCAATTCCTAAGTTATAGAACTCATAACTATTTTCTTCTAATGCTAATCTATCTATTTTGTTAACTACTAAAACAACAGGTTTTTTACTTTTTCTAAGCATTTGTGCAACCTCTTGGTCAGCAGCAGTAAGCCCTTCCTTACCATCAACAACGAATACTATTACATCAGCCATTTCTATAGCAATTTGTGCTTGTCTTCTCATCTGTTTAACAATTACGTCGCTACTTTCTGGCTCTATTCCACCTGTATCTATCATTGTGAATTTTCTGTTTAACCATTCTGATTCTGCATACACTCTATCTCTTGTAACACCTGGTGTATCTTGTACTATTGAAATTCTTTTTCCTGCTAATTTGTTGAAAAGCGTCGATTTACCTACATTCGGTCTTCCAACCATAGCAACTATTGGTTTACTCATTCTTATTCCTCCTCACAGTGTTCGTTTATTAAGTCTATTAGGTCTTCCCCTGTATAGTTACAAACTATAACTTTAACTCCCAATCTTTCTTCAATATCCTTTGCTGTCAAATCATCTAACATTATTCTTTGAGTTATGTCTCCTGGCTCATAACCTTTTCTGAACATGTTGTCTGCCATAATCAAGTATTCACTGTCGATACTATCTTTAAGTTGAGCAATAACATCTTGACCTGTTAAAAGTCCTGCAACTGTTATTGTATGCCCAAAGAAGTCATTTAATATAGCTTGACATTTAATATCTATGTTATTATTTGCTTCTCTTATATCATTACATACCTTATCTAATTCTTTAAATGCTGATGTTCCTGTAATAAGAGTAAACTTTCCTTTTCCCTTTTTAGTTAACTTTTCTTTTATATCTTGAGTCATAGTTTCTCTTAGAAGTCTTATCATTCCCACTCCATCTTCTAATTGCTCATATCCACCATAGAACTCTTCATTTGGAACTTCTTCCTCTGCCATAACATAAAACTCATCTGATAGTCTTATAAATGGACTTCCAATTTCTTTTATATACTTTTCTTGAAGAACTTTTATTCTATCTATTTCTTCCTTAGCTGTTTCTTTATTAAATATTTCAAGGTCAGCTAATCCTTCTCTAAACTTTGTAACACCAATTGGAACAGCTGCAACATTTTCAACTGAAGGACGTAGCTTATAAAGATCCTCTACGGTTCTAACTAGTTCCTCTCCATTATTTATTCCTGGCATAACAACTATTTGAGCATTTACTGTTATACCTGCAGCAGCTAGCTTTTGTAATCTTTCATATACATTCCCTGCAAATCTATTATTAAGAATTTTTTTTCTTAAGTCTGGATTTGTTGTATGAACTGATACATTTATAGGACTTATTCTATATTTTATGATTCTATCAATATCTTCATCCTTCATATTTGTTAAAGTAACAAAGTTACCTTGTAAGAATGAAAGTCTTGAATCATCATCTTTAAAATATAAAGTTTTTCTCATTCCCTTTGGTAATTGATCTATGAAGCAAAATATACATTTATTTGTACAACTCTTCGCTTTATCTAGGATGGCTTCTTCAAACTCTACTCCTAAATCTTCACCATAATCCTTTTCTATTTCAAACTCCCAAACCTCTTTATTGGGTTTTAATATCTCTACCTCAATATATTCGTCTGCTAATAAAAATCTATAATCAAGTATATCTTCAACTTTAGTACCGTTTATGCTTAATAGTATATCTCCCTTTTCAAAGCCTAATTCCTCACCAATTCCACCTGGTAAGACTTCAGCAATTCTACTCTTCATATGCTTCACTCCTATTTTAGTACTATCTATGTTATATTACCTTAATTAAATAATGTAGTCAACTTAAATAACTTTATGCTTATATATTACGATTTTGTATAATTTTTAACTAATTATTTTTAATATATCTTGAATTATTAACTATTTAATCTTGCTTTAAACAATAGTAATACTTTAACGTTAAAAAGTAATCCTCAAATTGCTTTTAGAGGATTACTTATTTTTAACTATACCTATTAAGTATATTTTACTATACATAATTAAAAGTATCTACCAAATTTAATTAACACATGTAATATTTTTAACTTAAGATTTCTTTCAAATCCTCATATACTTAAATACACTATATTTAAATATTCTAAAGCTTAAAAACTCTTTATATATTTATAGGAATTGTTATTACAATTTTAGTTCCTACTTCTACTTCACTACTTACGCTTATATCCCCATCAAAAAGTCTTACTATGTGCTTAACTATGGCAAGACCAAGTCCAGTTCCACCACTTTCTCTACTTCTAGCCTTATCAACTCTATAAAATCTTTCAAATATTCTTGGAAGATCCTCTTTACTTATTCCAATACCATTATCCTCAATAACTAAGACTAGATTCATATCATGAGTATAACTTTCAACTTTTACTCTGCCGCCCTTTTCAGTATACTTAACAGAGTTACTTACAAGGTTTAATAGCATTTGTTTAAACTTATCCTTATCTCCTATAAGAATACAGTTACTATTTGTATCTAAGAATATTTCAACACCTTTTTTCTTAGCTTGATCACTTAATAAGAAATATACTTTTTCTATTTCTTTATCTACATCAAACTCCTCTGAAACATTGTTTCTCTTTTGTTCAATTTCATAAAGAGATAGTATATCCTCTAAAAGTCTTGCTAATCTGTCAGACTCTTCATCTATTATACTTAAAAACTTATTTCTAGTTTCATCATCATCAACATATCTTAAGGTTTCTGCAAATCCCTTTATTGATGTAAGAGGAGTTTTAAGTTCATGCGATATGTTAGCTACAAATTGACTTCTCATATTTTCAAGCTTTTTAATATCTGTAATATCTTGAATAACCACAACTGTTCCTATGATTTCAGGCTCATTTATTATACTTGCCTTTCTTATTTTTAAAATCTTAGGATCATTATTATAGTTAACCTCAATTTCTACTTTCTCTTTTCCACCACAAAAAGCTTTTATTATTTCTTTATCTGTTATATAGTCCAAAAGCTTATTTCCAACAATTTCTCCACTTATGCCAAATATTTTTTTAGCATACGGATTTATCATTAGAATATTCATATCTCTATCAAAAGCTATTACACCACTATCCATACTTTTTAATATTGCTTCTAAACCATTTTGCTTATCCTTAAATTGTTCAATTGTTATCTCTAATTGTTCTGCCATGTGATTAAAACTTTTTCCTAAGCTCTGAATTTCATCATCCTTAGAATTAATCTTAACTCTCTTATGAAAATTACCACTAGCAATAGTAGCTGTTAATTGTTCAAGTTCCTTTAAAGGATTTAGTATTATATTTGTTATTTTAACAGTTAATAATAATGAAATTACTAAAGCCAATACTACTCCTAATATTAAATAGTTAGTATTAGTACTATCTAATATTTGAGCATTTTTAACTGCTATAGAGGTTCTTATTATAGAGCCATCCTTAAGTTTAAGTGCACTATAAATCATGTTTTGATGTAAATCATCACTATATCTAACACTACTTCCAGAGCCATCTTTAATAGCATCCATTATTTCCTGTCTTTGAAGGTAGCTCTCATTTTCACTACTTAATTTTTTATGAGTATCAAAAAGAACATTTCCCTCTTTGCTAATATAAGTTATCCTTATATTTTTCATGTCACTGCTTGATTCTAGTTTTGATAATTCACTCTTTATATTTCCTTGATCATTTTCTAACAATAAAGCTATAACCTTGTTATACTCATTTAAAACATTTTTTGATTCCTCTAAATATTTGTGATTAGATATAACTAAATATATAGACGTCATTATTGCTAAAAAAAAGGTTATTATTAATGTTGTAAAAATAATGATTCTTTTCTTCATTGGCTATCCATCCTCAATTTATAAAATAGAATCTAAGAAATAAATACTGTTGAGAATAATCTTCCTGACATCTCTTGCTTTTGTCTATAACTATGCATCTTTATTTCTTCTTCACAGTAGGTGCATACTCCAACAGAAGTAATATTTTCTTCTTTCACAATTCCTTCAAGCTGAACTTTCACACACTTTTCAAGATTCAACATTCTACCATTACATACTTCTTTTCCAAAAACATTTCTAAACTTATCTGCTAACTCTTCACTAACCTCATAACAGCATTCTCTTACATGAGGTCCTATTATTACTTTAATATTTTCACAACCATATTTTTCTTTCATATATTCACAGGTATTTCTAACTATTTTGTTATATGTGCCTTTCCACCCACTATGGATGGCAGCAATAATTTCTTTCTCCTTATCATAAGCTATAACTGGAACACAATCTGCAGTAAATACTCCAATTAAAGTATTCTTATCCTTTGTAACTATGGCATCACAGTCTTTATTTCCTTTAAAATTTTCTCCTGTTGCATCTATAAAATCATGACTGTGTATTTGATTGACATAAACAACCTTATCAAGAGAAAATATCTCTTTTAAATCTTCTAAATTCTTTTTTCCATCTTCATCTTCTTTTTTATAATTAACATTATTATATGCTGTTGAAAATCTTACTTTTATATTTCCATCATTAAATGCAATAAACTCTTTATCTTTTATAATTTCTCTCTTCATACTCTCACCTCAAAATCATAAATTCAACGTACTTTTTGAAAACTTACTTATTTTATCATATTAACACACTTTCATACTTTATTAAATTAAATTCCGGTTAAATCTAATTCACAATAAAGACTAAACTTTTAATAATTATAAAAAAGCTATCTTAAAGAAAAGACTTTAAGATAGCTCATAATTATTTCATTAAATTTTTTATTTCTTCCATAAAAGTGTTAATATCCTTAAATTGTCTATATACAGAGGCAAACCTTACATATGCAACCTCATCTATAGCCTTAAGTCTTTCCATTACCATTTCACCTATGTAATCAGACTTTATTTCTACCATCATTTTATTACTTATGTTTCGTTCAATATCAGCAGCTATTTCTTCAACCTGAGCTCTAGATACGGGTCTTTTTTGGCATGCCTTAATCAGTCCGCTTATTATCTTCTCTTTGTTGAAACTTTCTCTGCTTAAATCTTTTTTTATAACAAGTATTGGTATATCTTCTACTTTTTCATAAGTTGTGTATCTCTTAGAACACTTTAAACATTCTCTTCTTCTTCTAATTGCATTATAGTCTTCTGCAGATCTAGAATCCACAACTTTACTTTCTTCATAAGAACAGTAAGGACATCTCATTTTAAATTACACGCCTTTCTCTAAGTTGTACTATCATTATACCTTCTTTTTTGCTTAATTTCTATATATATTTTTCAACATCTAGTATATTTTTCCCTTTTGAATCTATTAGTATAACATCTTCTCCTATCTTATATACATCAGACCAATCTATTTCTATGTCCTCTGACTTACTAAAAAATGATGTTTTTTCTCCTGGCATTATAATAGATAATATTCTATTATCATCACAGTCTATCTTAACATCACATATTAATCCTAATTTTTTCCCCTCATTTATATCTATGACCTCCATAGACCTTAAGTTATTTAAAGAAAATAAATTTTCTTCCATATTTAATCCCTCCTAAAATATACAATTCTTATATTTAATTTATATGTTATATTTTTATATTTATTAATTAGAAGAAAAGAAAAATTCTAAATAACATAAAATTTTAAAATTCTAGTCATAAAAAAATAGAGCTCAAAAGAGCTCTATACATACTTCCTCATGTGCTTTAATGCTATTTTTTCCAACCTTGAAACCTGTGCTTGTGATATACCAATTTCATCTGCTACTTCCATTTGAGTTCTTCCATTGAAAAATCTCAAATTTAAAATCAATTTTTCTCTATCATTTAATTTCTTCATAGCCTCTTTTATTGCTATATTTTCAAGCCAACTATCATCTTGGTTCTTTGAATCACTTATTTGATCCATAACATATATCGCATCTCCACCATCATGGTAAATAGGTTCAAATAAAGAAACTGGATCCTGTATTGCATCTAAAGCAAAAACAACATCTTCTCTAGGAATCTGAAGTTCTTTTGCTATTTGAGATACAGTAGGTTCCTTATTATTTTCATTTACTAATCTATCTCTAACCAATAAAGCTCTGTAAGCTATATCTCTTAAAGACCTACTAACTCTTATAGTATTATTATCTCTTAAGTATCTTCTTATTTCTCCTATTATCATGGGTACAGCATAAGTTGAAAATTTAACATTTTGTGATAAATCAAAGTTATCTATAGATTTCATAAGTCCTATACAACCAACTTGAAATAAATCATCTACATTTTCACCTCTGTTATTAAACCTTTGGATTACACTAAGCACTAATCTCAGATTCCCCTTAATAAATTTCTCTCTAGCGCTATTGTCTCCACTTTGCATTTGTAACAATAATTCTTTCATTTCTTTTTCTTTCAAAACTGGTAATTTTGCTGTATTGACTCCACATATCTCTACTTTATTTATCATCATAATTGAAATCAACCCCTTCGAAGTAATTCCCTTCCGCATTTTAATTATTACCTGTAGAGGTTAATTTTATACTCTTAAATCATTTTGTTAATTTCTTTCTTTAATCTTTTTATAATTTTTTTCTCTAATCTTGAGATATAAGATTGTGATATACCAAGCATATCAGCTACTTCTTTTTGAGTTTTTTCTTTATATCCACATAGTCCAAATCTTAATTCAACAATTTCTTTTTCTCTATTTGAAAGATTTTTCATAGCAGTAAATAATAATTCTTTATCTACTTCATCCTCTATTAAATTGTAAACAATATCATCATCTGTACCAAGTATGTCTGATAATAAAAGCTCATTTCCGTCCCAATCTATATTTAAAGGTTCATAAAATGATATCTCTGCTTTAATCTTACTATTTCTTCTTAAATACATAAGAATTTCATTTTCTATACATCTTGATGCATAAGTGGCAAGCTTTATTTTTTTCTCAGGATTAAAAGTATTTACTGCTTTTATAAGTCCAATAGTTCCTACCGAAATTAAATCTTCTACACCAACTCCAGTATTCTCAAATTTTCTAGCTATATAAACAACTAATCTTAAGTTTCTTTCAATAAGTATGCTTCTGATAGATTCGTCATTTTCCCCTAACTTGTTAACTAGCTCTTCTTCCTCTTCCTTAGTAAGTGGCGCTGGAAGAACATCATTTCCTCCAACATAGTAAATTGGTTCAACCATAATATCTAATTTAGTAAATAACTTATTAAGTAAAAGTCTTATATTTAACATAACCTAATCACCCCTATATAATTCCTCTAGACAATAAAGCCTCATATTCTCCTTCTTTACTCAGTTTATTATCACAAAAACATAAGATTACATCTCTTGTCATTATTTCCCCATTAACGTTACAAAGCTTTATATTGTCAATTTTAATCCCTTTCATATATCCTGAATTCCCATCAACAACCTTATACGGTATCTTAAATTGATCTTTTTCCTTAATGTTTATTCTTTCAAATTTCTCTCTTTCCGCTATTATTACAGGCAGTGCTGTTGCAGGTTCTACAAGTCCATTTCCTGTATCTAAAAAGGCCTTAAGACTTATAACCTCCGAATCAATGCAAAGATCTAAATCATATATAAAGTTATTAATCATGGCTCTATTTTTAAAATGATTCATAACTCCACTAACAAGTATATAACTTATAATTAATGAGAATATCATTCCCTTTGTTGAATAATTATTTATAGTAAATGATTCTGAAAAACTATATTGATTTTCAACTAAAGCGAACATAAAACAAGCTCCACAAAAAGCAAAAGTTATTACTAAAAAAGTTATATACATTTTCCTAATTGTCTTAATATTTCTTTTTTCCAAAATTATGGAAACCATACCTAAAGAAAAAAGCAGTTTAAAAGGCAATGATGTCAGTATGTTTAAATCCGGAATGAACACCAGTAAAGTGTATATTGCACCTAAAAAAGCTGCTAGTAGTATTCTCTTGTAAATTATTCTTTCTTTTAAGGTCTGTAAAGTTAGATAAAGTAGAAAAAAATTAATTAAAAAATTTTCTAATATGACAATGTCAACATATACAGTCATAAATCAACTCACTCCCTATTTATAATTATAAAGCTTCTTGTTCTAAAATTTTGTCATTATATATTCTATATGCATATTTTCTATCTTCCTTTTTCTACATTTTTCTTCATAATTTTACTTTATATAAGTTTTTTAACTTTATAATTCTTTTTTATTTGTCTAAATTTGTTTTGAAAATGTATTCATTCAATATAAATTCATAATTTATTAAATCTTAAATCATAATATTCAATAATATTTTCCATATCCTATTTTTTACATTTCCAATATATTGTAACAAAAGAAATCATCTTTTAATTTTTCATAACTTTCATTATAAATTTTACAAAGTAAATTAATAAATGACTCTATTAAGACTAATATTGGTTTTAATTAGTAAGTAAAAGATATAATTAGAGATCAACACTTATTATAAAAAAGCTAAATATAAAAAATTAACTATTTAAATATAAAGCTAGGTCTGAAAGTCTATCTAAAAATCAACATCCACCTAAAATAAAGCCAATATAAAAAGTAAAAGCACTTATAGTAATCTATACTATAAGTGCTTTTATGATTAAAAATATTATCTTCTGCCTCTTCTTAAGAACATAGGTATTTCTAAATCATCATTATATCTCTTTTCTGGTTCTGAAGTAGCTGCAACTTCTTGCTCAGTTATTTTTTCTTCTACTCTTTCAGTTACAACTTCTTTTTGAACTTGTGGTTCTCTACCAACTGTTCCTTGAGATGCCATACCTACTCTTTGACGCTCTTTTTCAAAGCCAGTAGCTATAACTGTTATTCTTATTTCATCTTTTAAGTTTTCATCAATAACAGTACCAAATATTATGTTAGCATCTGGATCGGCAGCTTCTTGAACTATTTCAGCAGCCTCATTTATTTCTAATAATCCTAATTCAGAATCACCTGTTACGTTTAATAGAACCCCAGTAGCTCCAACTATTGATGTTTCTAATAATGGAGATGATATTGCTTCTCTAGCAGCATCTTGCGCTCTGCTTTCTCCTTTACCATATCCAACACCCATGTGAGCTAATCCCTTGTCTAACATAACAGCTCTTACGTCTGCAAAGTCTAAGTTTATTAATCCAGGGTTAGTTATAAGGTCTGATATACCTTGTACACCTTGTCTTAAAACATCATCAGCTTTCTTGAATGATTCTAATAAAGTTGTTTTCTTATCTACCATTGATAAAAGTCTTTCATTAGGTATTGTAACTAATGTATCAACTTTTTCTTTTAAGTTTGCTATACCCATTTCAGCATGAGTCATTCTTCTTCTACCTTCAAATGGGAATGGTTTAGTAACTATACCAACTGTTAATATTCCCATTGACTTAGCTATCTCAGCAACTACTGGTGCAGCACCTGTACCTGTACCACCGCCCATACCAGCAGTTATGAATACCATATCAGCTCCTGATATAGCTTCTGTTATTTCATCTCTGCTCTCTTCAGCAGCTTTTTTACCTATTTCAGGATTAGCACCTGCGCCTAGTCCTTTTGTAAGTTTATCACCTATTTGAATTTTATTTTGGGCATGAGACAATGTTAAGGCTTGTTTATCTGTATTTATAGCAATAAATTCAACGTCTCTTAAACCTTCTTGAATCATTCTATTAACAGCGTTTCCGCCTCCGCCTCCGCATCCAATTACCTTAATATTAGTAAATGATTGTATATCTACATCAAAATCTAACAAACCAATTCCTCCTTTAGAAAAGCTCTTCTAAGAACGCCATTATTTTGGAAAGCCCTCTCTTCTTTACACTTTTATTTTCACTTTTATTTTCCTTATCAACGGTTACTTTCTTACCTGAAAGCAACTCTTCATCACATATTAATTTTAACCTATCATATACCTCTTTAACAATACTAATTGCATTAATTATTGAAGAATTGTCAAATAAAAATTGTTTTTTAGTGAATATTTTTACATCTTTATCAGATATATATTCCAATCTTTCCTTAATGTGTTCATAATAACTGATACCATCACCAGTTAATATTATCATATCTGTAGTGTTTAAAATCTCTTTTTCTACTAACTTATTATTGACAATTTCTAGTATTTCGCTTAATCTAGCATCTATAATATCATGAATTAAATAGGTATCCAATATATAATCTTCAAAGGAAATATTATTGTAATCCTTTCTAATACTATAATATTTTGAAGAATATTGCAATTTTAATCTTTCTGCTTCTTCTTCTGATATTGATAAACATATTGCTAAATCTTTACTTATGTTCCTTCCACCTAAAGGCACGCAGTCTATATCCTTTAATACATTTCCTTTATAACTATATATCTGAGTTTCTTCAGCACCAACATCAATAATTACAATATTAGAAGTTTCTGTTTTTTTATTCAGAAATATATTTTTAAATCCAAATCCCAATCCAATTGTCCCTAAAACTTCATAACCTGCCTCTAGAACAATCTTGTTTAGCACACTTATTTTTGACTTAGGTGCAACAATTAAGTCCTCATCTATTTCTATTCTTTCTGTTTTCATTCCTATTGGGTTCTCTACAAAGCCAACTTCTTCTGTATAAAATGAATTTATTACACTATCGGCTACACATTCCTCTTCAGAAAGATTTAATGTTCTTCCTTCTATATAAGCCTCTTCTAAGTTTTCTTTAAAAACTAATGAATCATCATTATCTGTATAGGAATACCCCTTATTTTCTACTATTTTGCATTCATTATTTTTTAATGTTAAGTAAACACCTTGAATATTATGTCCACTTTTTTCCCCTAGTTCTTTTAGACATTCTTTTACGGCCTCTATAACAGACTCTTCATCTATTATTTTACCCTTAGATACACCATGCACATCTTTTACTACAAAATCTAATACTTCAAATTCTCCACTTTCATTTTCACCAGATATAGCTGCACAGATATTTCTGTTTCCAATATCCAGTCCCACTATGTTTTTAGACATTTTTTCTATGTGTACCTCCCTATCTAAAAATTGTGATTAATATATATATTCTCTTAAATTCTTAAATTTCCTCTATATTTAATACATCAATAATCGACTTAGAATTTCCCTATCTATTGCAGAATTCATCGCAGTTTCTTTTGTTATGACACCTTCTCTAAAAAGCTTAGCCAATTCCATGTCCATTGTTGTCATACCATATTTACTTCCTGTTTGTATAGATGATTCTATTTGATGCGTTTTTCCTTCTCTTATTAAATTCCTTATAGCTGGTGTAGCAGTCATTATTTCTAAGGCTGCCGTTCTCTCACCATCAACTGTTTCTACCAATTGTTGTGATATAATTACTTGTAAAACAGATGCTAATTGTATTTTTATTTGTTCCTGTTGGTGTGGCGGGAAAACATCTACTATTCTGTCTATAGTTTTAGCTGCTCCTATAGTATGAAGAGTTGAAAATACTAAATGTCCAGTTTCAGCTGCTGTTATTGCTATTGAAATAGTTTCTAAATCTCTCATTTCTCCAATTAAAATAACATCTGGATCTTCCCTTAAAGCTGCTTTCAATGCTCTTTCATAGCTCAAAGTATCTTTACCTATCTCTCTTTGATTTACAATAGATTTATTATGTTTATGCAGAAATTCTATTGGGTCTTCTATAGTTATAATATGAGCCTCTCTATTAGTATTTATTTCATTTATTAGAGCTGCTAATGTAGTACTCTTACCACTTCCTGTTGGTCCTGTAACAAGTACAAGTCCTCTTTTAAGATTACATACCTCCTTTAAAACATCAGGATATCCTAACTTTTCTAAAGTTGGCATCTCTACAGATATGACTCTTATAGCCAATGCTGTACTATTTCTCTGCTTATATATATTAACTCTAAATCTACCTTTACCATGTATTGAATATGAGGTATCATACTCTCCGATGGCATCATACTTTTCATAGGCATCCTGTAGTATTTCCTTAGCATATGCTTCAGTATCTCCAGGACGTAGTATTTCATGTTCTAGCCTTACTAATTTTCCATTAACCTTTATTATAGGAGAAATACCTACTGTTAAATGCAAGTCAGATGCTCCCTCTTTAACTGTCAATTCTAAAAGTTCTGTCAAACTTTGCATAATCTCCTCCTAAACTTAACTCTCAATAAATAATTTGTCCATTTCACAAAGAAATGAACAAATTATTCATAGAAGAATTCACCTTTTTTATCGTATAATAAATATTATAAACCATATGATATTTCAATTCCATAATTTTATAAAACTTATTTTTTTTTATACAATTTCTTAAGTATCATTTAATATTTGAATTCTTTATTTAATTTTTTTAATGCTTTTTTTTCTATTCTAGATACATATGACCTTGATATACCAAGAATCCCTGCTATTTCTCTCTGAGTTTTTATATCACCATCTAATAAGCCATATCTCATCTGAAGTATTTCTTTTTCTCTAGAACTTAAAATATCAGACATTTTTTTATAAAGAGCCTTAACCTGTAATGAGTTTTCAACTATTTCCAAAACCGAGTCTGCATCGCTACTTAAGATATCTATAAGACATATTTCATTTCCTTCTTTATCTACTCCTATAGGATCTTGAAGAAACACCTCTCCCTTAGTCTTTTTATTATTTCTAAAAAGCATAAGTATTTCATTATCTATACACTTAGCTGCATATGTTGCAAGCCGTATGCCTTTGCTGGTATCAAAGGAATCTATAGCCTTTATTAACCCTATTGTTCCTATAGATATAAGATCGTCCATTTCCTTTGAATTTTGATAACTTGAAGAATACTTCTTAACTATATGTGCTACTAGCCTTAAATTCCGCTCAACCAATATACGTTTAGCCTCAACATCTCCATTTTTCAACCTTTCTAAGTACATCTTTTCATCCTTTTCATTCAAAGGCTTTGGAAAAGTAGAATTCCCTGTTACATAGCCAGTTAAAAAAATATTGCTACCAACTAATTCTAATAAGTATTGTAACATGAACATGCCGTTCCCCCTATTAATGCTTATTACTATAATATGAGTTGATAGCTAAAATATTGCTAAATCTATTTATTTTTTTGTAAGTTCTAAAACTATATCTCTAAAAATAGGACCTGCAGTATTACCTCCACCTGGCTTTCTATCTTCATAGACATTCTTTATATTTGGCACCATAACTCCTAAAGTATAGTATTTTCCTTCATGTTTAAAGTATCCTAAAAACCACCCATGAAGTTCCTCTCCTAAAGCCTCTGCTGTTCCTGTTTTAGCCCCTACCTCTATTCCTTCAATTTGAGTTACAATGGCAGTTCCCTCTCCAACAGTAGAATTCATTACACTTTTTAAATTATTAGCTGTTTCTTTAGAAATTACATTTTTTCTAAGTTCAGTAAACTCTTTTACCATTTTACCCTTTTGATTTTCAAATCCTTTTAATATATATGGCTGTACATACTCTCCTTCATTAACAACAGGAGCTATTATTCCTGCCATTTGGATTAAACTTGTTTGCATTGATTGACCAATAGAAAGGTTAGTTATACTAACATTTTCTGGTACAGCCCCTCTAGTTTCCATACCAGTCTTTTCATCCAAACCTAATACTGAAGAAAAAATTCCTTGTTTCTTTGCAAAATCTAAAAGTTCTTTTGTTCCTATTTCAGCTCCAAGTTTTGAGAAAACATCATTACATGAAACCTCAAAGGCTTCTTTTACACTAATAGTTCCATGTATTTTTTCTTTCTTACATACTAAGCCCTCACATCTTAACTCATCTGAAAGACTTATTCCTTTTAACTCCATTGCCGCTTCTAAGGTTAATATTTTAAATATTGATCCTGCTTCATACCCACTAATACTTCCAGAACCTAAAACAACATTAGGTGATCCTTCATTTTTTTGTGCTAAGGCTAATACTTCTCCACTAGCACTATCAATAAGAACAGCTCCAGCATTTTGAAATGTTTTATATTCTTCTTTTGATAATACATCTCTAACTATTTTTTGCATTTCACTATCTAATGTTAATTTAACATTTAGATTACTCTCTGGTATATCATACTCCTCTTCTCCATATAAGCCATCATGGTCTCTTTCAAAAACAATTTTAGGGTCTTTATTGTTTTCTAACTCTTTCTCTATTATCATTTCTAAAGACTTTTCTTCTTTATCTATTTCCTTAGTCTCAACCCTTTTATTTTCATTTTCTACTAAGGCAAAACCTTTAGTAGATGTTAACATATTCTCTATTTTCCAACTTTCATCTTTTTTCTTTTCTTGAGCCACATAAGTGTAAATTCCCTTTATATTTTTTAAGCTATTTATTTTATCAAAATTCTCTTTTGATACATCATAATATAACTTACCTCCATTTTTAACCACAGCATCAAAAGAAAAGTCCTTGTCCTCTGATTTCATAATATAATTAAAAGCCATTATATTTTCTAAGTTCTGATTTAAATTATTTAATTTAAAAGCCATAGTATCTATAACTACCTTGTATTTAATATCATATTGAAAAATACTCTTTCCATTTCTATCTAGAAGAGAATAATTATAGTCAGAAATTTGTTCATATTGTTTATGATTCCCCTTAAAACTACCAGTTTCTCTTGTACTATATTTTTTTTGAATATAGTAAACTCGCATACTAAGTAATATTAAAACTAAAAGCAGTAAAGATACTAAGCTTATTAATCTATTTTTAATTTGTGTTTTTCTTTTCCTATTAAACATAAAAATACCCCTCCTGGCTAAATTCTAGCCAAGTTAGGGGTATTTTATTCAGCAATAGTTATTAGTTTTGTCTTATTATTGAAGTAAATCTTCTAAGACAAGGATTCCAACCAATATATTATTTATATTATTCGTATTGTCCTAAAACCTCTTTTATTTTTGCAACAATAATATCTATAGCAACTTTGTTATGTCCGCCTTCTGGTATTATTATATCTGCAAATTTCTTTGTAGGTTCTGTAAATTGGTTATGCATAGGCTTAACTACATTTAAGTACTGATTTATAACAGACTCTATAGTTCTACCTCTCTCATTTATGTCTCTGACCATTCTTCTTATGATTCTAACATCGGCATCTGTATCAACGTAAATTTTTATATCTAGAAGTTCTCTTATTCTTGGATCTTCTAAGATTAATATTCCCTCTACAATAACAATTTCCTTTGGTTCAACTGTAGTTGTTTCTTCAACTCTGTTATGTATTGCAAAATCATAACTTGGTTTTTGTATAGAATGTCCATTTAGAAGTGATTCTAAATGAGAAACTAAAAGGTTGTTATCAAAAGCATGTGGATGATCGTAGTTAGTTTTAACTCTATCCTCCATTGATAAATGGCTTTGATCCTTATAGTATGAATCTTGTTCTATCATAGCAATACATTCTTCACCAAATTGTCTGTATATTTCCTTTGCTATTGTACTTTTACCTGAGCCAGTACCACCTGTTATTCCTATAAAAATTGGTCTCTTCATTAGCTGTTTGCCTCCTTGCACTTAATTAACATATCATTTATCTTTACAGGCTTATCTATTTTAACCTTGAATATCATTTGAGCTTTGTTAGCAACATCTATTTTTTGATCTTTTTCATCTTTCATATCATTCATTTGGATTTCATAGTAGTCTCCAACTGGAGTTAAGACTTCTACTGTATCTCCTTCGAATAATCTGTTTCTTTGCTCTATAGTTGCAACTTGAGTTTCTTCGTTATAATCTCTAACAACTCCTACGATATCATAATCTCTTATATAAGATGATGATTCATAAACTTGCTCACCTGATTTTCCAAAATAAAATCCTGTGTGATATCTTCTGTGACTAACCTTTAATAGATTATCCATTAATTTTTGGTCAAACTCATATCCTTCTGGATCTTCCCAATACTTATCTAAAGCTTCTCTGTAAGCTTTAACAATTGCTGCAACATAGTATGGGCTCTTCATTCTTCCCTCTATCTTAAATGAGTATATACCACTCTTAACAAGCTCTGGGATATATTCTATCATACATAAATCCTTTGAATTCATTATGTATGTACCTTTATCATCTTCTATAACTTGGAAATACTCTCCTGGTCTCTTTTCTTCCATTAAGTAATACTTATATCTACATGCTTGAGAGCAAGCTCCTCTATTTGAGTCTCTTCCTGTCATATAGTTAGATATTAAGCATCTACCTGAGTATGCCATACACATTGATCCATGTACGAAAGCTTCTAAATCACAATCTTCTGGTAAGTTCGCATGTATCTTTTCAACTTCTTTGAAGCTAAGTTCTCTAGCTAAAACAATTCTCTTAACTCCTAAGCTGTGCCAAAACTTAGCTGACTTCCAGTTTACGTTGTTTGCTTGAGTACTTAAGTGTATTTCTAAGTCTGGTGCAACTTCCTTTGCAGTGATTATTATTGATGGATCTGAAACGATTATTGCATCTACATTTAAATTATCTAGACCAATAATGTATTCTTCTAATCCTTCTAAATCATCATTATGAGGGAATACGTTCATAGTAACATAAACTTTTCTTCCTCTATCATGAGCATACTTTACTCCCTCTGCTATTTGTTCGTTAGTAAAGTTATCAGCGAAAGCTCTTAAATTAAGCTTACTTCCTCCAATATAAACTGCATCTGCTCCAAAATCTATTGCTGTTTTTAATTTTTCTAAACTACCTGCTGGTGCTAATATTTCTGGTTTTCTCATGTTTGCTTACCTCCTCTTAGTTAACGCAATTCCATCTCCCATAGGAATAACAGTTGTTATTAGATTTTCATCCTTCGAGACTAAATCTAAATACTTTCTCATTCTTTTAACAATAGTTATTTTTCTTCTTTTCACTAAGTCATCAGAAGCAACCATTCCTCTAAACAATACATTATCTGCTATTATAATTCCGTCATCTTCTAAAAGTCTTAAACATTCTGGTAAAAAATGATTATAATGTCCTTTACCTGCATCCATGAATATCATATCAAATTTTTCATCAAGACTTTCTAAAACTTCTAAGCAATCTCCCTGTAAAATCTTGATTTTATCTTCTAAACCAAATTTTTTGATATTCTCTGTAGCATATTTTATCATATTCTCATCTCTTTCGATTGTAGTAATATGACAATTTCCATTAGTAGCTTTATTCATAAGTATTGAAGAATATCCTATAGCTGTTCCAAGCTCTAAAATCTTCTTTGGCTTATTCATAGCTACCATAAATTCAAGAAATTTTGCACCTTCCTTTTGGATTATAGGTACCTTATTTTCTTTTGCAAAGTCTTCTAACTCTTTTAATTCGTCATTTCTATCTGGAATAAGATCTCTAAGATAATTTTCCATATAATCAAAGGTTACTCCACTCATTTGCTCCTCCAAATTTTAGTATCCAAATTCTTTCTTTTTAGCTAAGAAATCTTCGTAACTATTAGTGAAATAGTGTTTATTATCTGATGGATTTAATAAGTAATATATGTAGTCTGTTTTAGCTGGTCTTATTGCAGCTAAAAGTGAAGGTTTTCCTGGATTGCATATTGGTCCAACTGGAATTCCTTTAATTTTATATGTATTATATGGTGAATCTACTTTTAAATCCTTATAAAGCACTGTATCCTTATGCTCTCCTAAAGCATATAAGACCGTTGCATCAATTTGTAATGGCATTCCTTTTTCTAATCTGTTGTATATAACAGATGCTATTTCAGGACGCTCACTATCATCTCTAGCTTCTTTTTCAATCATAGAGGCTATAGTTACATATTTCTCATACTCTTCATTTGGAATTGTAATGCCTAATTCACTCTGTATCTCACTCATTACTTGCTCAAACCTATTTAACATCATCTCAACAACTTGAGTTGGTGTTGTACCTTTAGGAAATGTATATGTATCTGGGAATAAGAATCCTTCTAATTCATATTTTCTTTCCTTATTAGGTTTTATAAATGATGGTAATGGATACTCTTTAACTGCCTTTATAAACTCCTCTTTAGTGCATACTCCACTTTCTTCTAACTTATTAGCTATATCATCAACTGTATAGCCTTCTGGAAATGTTACCTTAGCTTCTGATACTTTTCCCTCAGTTAATACACTTATAAAGTCTGACAAGTTTATATCACTACTAACAGTATATGTTCCTGGTTTTATACTTTCTTTTACATCATTAAACTTTATGTATATCTTAGAAAAGAATGAACTTCTAAGTATATCCTCATTATTTAATCTCTGAAAAAGACCATGAAGCGATTCTCCATTCTCAACCTTAAATGTTATGGTTGAATTGTTAGACTCTAAAGGGTTCTTTTTTATCGAGTTATATTTTACTATAAATACAGCTAAGTTAATCAAAAGTAAAATTAAAAATATAGCTATTAAAGCCATACTTTTAGAGCTTTTTAGCTTTTTCACAGTAGTACCCCCTTATATTTAAAGATAAATGGCCGGGAAGCCATTTATCTAATTATAAAACTTTTTTTAATAAAAACAAACTTGTTTTACTAAATTTTGTTTATATAAACAAAGTTATTTTCTCAAAATTTATCTACAAATTCGATTTAATTATTTTTTACTTCTGTTTATTGCTCTCTTTCTCTCAGCACTATCTAAAATTCTTTTTCTCATTCTTACACTTACTGGAGTAACTTCAACTAACTCATCATTGTTTATGAACTCTAAACATTGCTCTAGTGACATTTGTCTTACTGGAGTTAATTTTAAAGCGTCATCAGCTCCTGATGATCTTGTGTTAGTTAATTGTTTTTTCTTACAGATATTAACATCTATGTCATCTGCTCTTGAACATTCTCCACAAACCATTCCAGCATAAACCTCTGTACCTGGTTCTATGAATAAAGTTCCTCTTTCTTGAGCATTGAATAATCCATATGTAACAGCTTCTCCAGATTCAAATACTACGATTGATCCTCTACTTCTTCCTGGGATTTCTCCTTTGTATTTTTCAAATCCATCAAATACATGGTTCATTATTCCGTTACCCTTTGTATCTGTCATGAATTCATTTCTGAATCCTATAAGACCTCTTGCTGGTACTCTGAACTCTAATCTTGAGTATCCATTTACTGCTGAAGTCATGTTTACCATCTCAGCTTTTCTTGGTCCTAATTTTTCCATAACAGGTCCCATGAATTCTTCTGGAACGTCTATAGTTAAGTGCTCCATTGGCTCAACCTTAACGCCATCTTCAATTTTAGTTATAACGTTTGGCTTAGAAACTTGGAACTCAAATCCTTCTCTTCTCATAGTTTCTATAAGTATTGAAAGGTGTAATTCTCCTCTACCACTTACCTCGAAACAGTCTGGAGTTATTTCATTTACTCTTAAACTTACGTTAGTTTCTAACTCTTTTAATAATCTATCTCTTAAGTGTCTTGAAGTTACGAAATCCCCTTCTTTACCAGCAAATGGTGAATCATTAACCATGAAGTTCATGTTTAATGTAGGCTCGTCTATTTTAACAAATGGTAATCCTTCTGGATTTTGTGCATCTGTTATAGTTTCTCCAATATTTACATCAGATATACCACTTACTGCAACTATATCTCCTAATTGAGCTTCATCAACTTCTACTCTCTTTAATCCATCATGAGTATAAAGACTTGATATTTTGAATTTAGTCACAGTTCCATCTTGTCTTACAACAGCCGCTTGTTGGTTTTTCTTAGCTGTTCCTCTAGTTATTTTACCGATAGCTATTTTACCAACATACTCACTTGAGTCTAAAGTCGTAACTAACATTTGTAAGCTATCTTCTATTGAACCCTTTGGTGATTCAACTTTTTCAATTATAGTATCGAATAAGTCTTTCATGTTATCTTTTGGTTCATCTATATTAATTGTAGCTACTCCATCTCTAGCTGAAGCATAAACTATTGGGAAATCTAATTGCTCATCGTCTGCTCCAAGTTCTAAGAATAATTCAAATATTTCATCTATAACTTCTTCTGGTCTAGCGTCTGGCTTGTCAATTTTGTTTATAACAACTATTGGTTTTAATCCTAACTCAAGAGCTTTTCTTAAAACGAATTTTGTTTGAGGCATAGCCCCTTCATATGAGTCTACTACAAGTAAAACACTTTCAACCATTTTAAGTACACGTTCAACTTCTCCACCGAAGTCAGCGTGTCCTGGTGTATCTATTATATTTATTTTAACTCCATTATAGTGAACAGCAGTGTTCTTTGAAAGGATAGTGATTCCTCTTTCTTTTTCTAGATCGTTTGAGTCCATTACTCTTTCTTCAATTTTTTCGTTTGTTCTAAAAACGTTACTTTGTCTTAATAATGCGTCAACTAAAGTTGTTTTACCATGGTCAACGTGGGCGATTATAGCTATATTTCTAATGTCATTTCTTATGAATTCGTTACTCATTATATATTCCTCCAATTTTATGTGCATAAAAAATTGGATACTTTTAAAGTACCCAATTTTTCTTTACCTTATTAGATTCTACTGTTAAGCTTGAAAAAAGTCAACACAACATTTTTACTTAAACAGTTACATTATACATTATCATCTAAATTTTTTTATATTTCCATTATTATTGGTAATATCATTGGTTTTCTCTTTGTTTTTTCATAAAGGAAACTTCTAAGTCCATCTCTTATGCTAGATTTCATAGTAGCCCAATCACAGATTCCTTTTTTCTCACAGTCTCTTAAGATGTCTTTTACTATTTGCTTTGCTTCATCCATTAAATCTTCTGATTCTCTTACGTAAACAAAACCTCTTGATATAATATCTGGTCCTGCTACAACTGAAGCTGTTTCCTTAGAAATAGTAACAACTACTGTAAGTATTCCATCTTGTGAAAGATGCTTTCTATCTCTTAGAACTATATTTCCTACATCACCTACTCCAAGACCATCAACAAAGATTTGACCTGAAGTAACAGATCCATTCTTTTTAATTGAATCTCTAGTGATTTCTATAACATCTCCATTTTCACCTATCATGAAATTCTTTTCTGGTAATCCTACATCAACAGCAAGCTCTGCATGTCTCTTAAGATGTCTGTACTCACCATGAACTGGTAGGAAGAATTTCGGCTTTGTAAGAGCTTGCATAAGCTTTAACTCTTCTTGACAAGCATGACCTGAAACATGGACATCAGCTAATTTTCCGTATACTACCTCAGCTCCTTTTTTGAAAAGTTGATTTATAACCTTAGAAACTAACTTTTCATTTCCTGGTATAGGAGTAGCAGATAGTATTACAGTATCACCCTCAATGATATTAACTTTTTTATGCTCTGAAGATGCCATTCTAGCTAAAGCTGACATTGGCTCTCCTTGACTTCCTGTAGTAATTATTGTAACTTGCTCACTTGGATATTTATTTATAGCATCTATACTAACGAAAGAATCCTTATCTATTGTTAAGTAACCAAGTTCTATAGCAACCTGAACTATGTTCTCCATACTTCTTCCAGAAACAGCAATCTTTCTTCCTGTCATTTCAGCAGCTTCAACGATTTGTTGTATTCTGTGGATATTTGAAGCAAATGTTGCTATTATAATTCTTCCTTTTGCCCCCATAAATATCTTCTTAAGATTTTCTCCTACAGCTCTTTCTGACATTGTATAACCTGGTCTCTCTACATTTGTAGAATCAGCCATAAGTGCTAAAACACCTTTTCTTCCTAGCTCTGCAAATCTAGCGAAATCCATTACTTCTCCGTCAGTTGGAGTATAGTCTACTTTAAAGTCACCTGTATGAAGTACAACTCCTAATGGTGTGTGTACTGCTATAGCAACTGAGTCTGCTATACTATGATTAGTTTTTACAAATTCAACTGATGATGACTTTAATTTTATAATATCTCTTGGTTTAACTCTTATAAGTTCTGTTGTACTTAATAAACCATGTTCTTTTAATTTAGTTTCAACTATTCCTAAAGTAAGTTTTGTTCCGTAAACAGGTACATTTAAATTTTTTAACACATATGGTAAAGCTCCAATGTGGTCCTCATGTCCATGAGTTAAAAATATTCCTCTAACTTTATCTGCATTCTTAACAAGATATGATACATCTGGAATAACTATATCAATACCAAACATATCTTCATCTGGGAACTTAAGTCCACAGTCAACTACGATTATATCGTCCTTAAATTCGATAACAGTTAGGTTTTTACCTATCTCGTTTAAACCACCTAAAGGTATAATTTTAACCTTTAGTTTTTCACGTTTCATATTTTCCCTCCTCTTTTTTGTAGTGATACGCTTATGTATAAAAGAGGTTTCCTCATTTGAGAAAATTTCTCTATTCATTTTTACAATCCTTGCATATTCCGAAAAACTTTACTGTATGATCTAATATTTTAAAACCGTATTTAGTTTCAATTTCTTCTTCTAATTCGTCTAATAAATCCGCCTCAACTTCAAAAACTTTTCCGCATTTATTACAAACTAAGTGATGGTGTCTATGCTCTTCATCATCATGAGCAAGCTCATATCTGCTACATCCATCTTCTAAGTCTAACTTATAGATTACACCCATCTCTTCTAGAAGAATTATTGTTCTATAAACGGTAGCTAATCCAATCTCTGGACAACCTTTTTTAACCTCGTCATAAATTTCCTCAGCCGTTAAGTGCTTACCCTCATTTTGTATTATAGTATCAACTATTGCTCTTCTTTGAGGAGTTAACTTATATCCTTTTTTCTTTAATTCTTCTTTCAAAGCATCAAAATCTACTGAAGCTATATTTGTCATATTAAAACCTCACTTTACCGTTATTCTTCTTCTGCGAATAAAGTTGCATAAGCTTCTTCTATCATTTCAATTTCAAAATCATTCTCAACTGGAGCTAGAGTTTCTTCTCCATCTTCATCTTGAACAACTTGCATAGCTATAACTACATCTTCTTCACCTTCTGGTGATAATAAGAAATATTCTTTCTCTTCTATATCTAATTTAGTTACTACGTTGAATGTTGTTTCTATTCCTTCTTCATCAACTAAAACTATTGGTTGTAAATCGTTATTCATATTAATTTCTCCTTTTTTACTTTGATATTCTGTCTAAGTATCCTTGTAATATATAAGTAGCCGCTATTTTGTCGACTATTTTCTTTCTCTTCGCTCTTGATAAATCCGCTTCTAACATGGCTCTATGAGCAGCAACCGTTGTAAGTCTTTCATCCCAAAACTCTATCTTACCATCAAAAGACTTTTGAATTTGTTCACATAAATTCTTAACCATCTCTCCTGAAGGTCCTATTGTTCCATTCATGTTTTTTGGCATACCTGCAACTATAGTTTCTACTCCATACTCTTTGCATATTTTCATAACTGCTTCTACATCTTTAGTATAGCAATCTCTTTTTATAGTTGTTACACCTTGAGCAGTCCATCCAAGTGGATCACTTACCGCAACCCCTATAGTTTTACTTCCGATATCTAAACCTAAAATTCTCATTGAATCTCCTTATATAAACGAAAGAGTACCCTTTCGGGCACTCTTTGTTATTTTATCTCTAGATAAGATTTTATAACTTCTTCAAGTATTTCATCTCTTTCCAGTTTCCTTACTAAAGCTCTTGCCCCGTTGTAATTAGTGATGTAAGTAGGGTCACCTGAAATTAAGTATCCAACTAGCTGATTAACCGGGTTATAGCCTTTTTCCTTTAGTGAGTTGTATACATCAGTTAATATTGATTTAGTTAAGTCTCCCTTGTTCTTACTAAAATCAAACTGCATTGTGTGATCAAAATTGTTACTCATAACACGCTGCTTACTAGCAGCTCACCCCCTTACAGTAAATATATTTATTTTATATATCTACGTATATTATTATCTTTTAAATTAGTTTTTATTCACGCTTTACTTTATAATTATTATAAACTATATTGGCATAAAAGTACAACTATTTTACAAGTATTTCTACAACTTCTTTTGCTTTTTCTAAAGCTTTAGCTATATTTTCTGGATTTTTTCCACCAGCTTGAGCCATGTCAGGTCTTCCACCTCCACCGCCGCCTACAACTGATGCAACTTCTTTAATAACTTTTCCACAATGAACTCCATTAGCTAATGAGTTCTTAGTTGCCATAGCTACTAGGTTTACTTTTCCATCATTATCACTTGCTAGAACAACTATTCCATTATTTAATTTATTTCTAACCTTATCAGCTAAATCTCTTAATGAGTTTCCATCAACATCTTTAAGCTCTGCTGTAACTAATTCAACTCCGTTTATCTCAACTTTGTTATTTAATATGTCATCTTCAGCACCTTGAACTAATTTAGCTTTAAGTTCTGCTATTTCTTTATCTTTTTCTTTTAATTCATGAGTTTGAGCTGCTATTTTCTTAGTAATGTCTTTTTCATTACACTTAAGCATTGAAGCAGCCTCTTTAAGCATGTTGTTCTTAAGTTCCATGAATTTTAAAGCACTTATTCCAGTAACAGCCTCTATTCTTCTTATACCAGCTGCAACTCCTGATTCTGAAACTATCTTAAATAATCCAATTTCTCCTGAGTTAGCTACGTGAGTTCCTCCACATAATTCTTTTGAGAAATCTCCAACGGCAACAACTCTTACCTTTTCAGCATATTTTTCATCAAAAAGACAAGTTGCTCCACTATTTCTAGCTTCATCTAATGACATTTCTTTTGTATCAACTACAGCTACAGTCATTATTTTCTCATTTACTAATAATTCAACTTTTTCTAATTCTTCCTCAGTTAAAGCTGCAAAGTGAGTAAAGTCAAATCTTAATCTTTCTTCATCAACATATGAACCTGATTGGTTTACATGATCTCCTAAAACTTCTCTTAAAGCTTCATGTAACATGTGAGTAGCAGTATGGTTTTTACATATATTAGATCTTCTTGAAGCATCTACTGATAATTTAACCTCTTGACCTTCTTTTATACTTCCTTCTACTACTTTAATGTAGTGAACAAATTTTCCACCAACATTCTTCTTACAATCAGTAACTATTGCCATTCCTGTTTCTGAAGTTAAGTTACCTTTATCTCCAATTTGACCTCCCATTTCAGCGTAGAATGGAGTTTTCTCTGTTAATAAGAATCCTTCTTCCCCTTCTGAAAGTTCAGCCTTGAATTCTTCGTTGCTTCCTAAAACTATAACTTTTGAATTAAGTTCTAAGTTAACATATCCATCAAACTCAGTAACTACTGAAGCATCAATCTTGTTTATTGGACTTTCTTCACTTCCCATGTAGCTACTTTCGCCTCTAGCATTTCTAGCTCTTTCTCTTTGCTCTTTCATTTCTTTATTAAAGTTTTCTATATCTAACTCTAATCCTTTTTCTTCTAAAATCTCTTGAGTAAGTTCTAGTGGGAATCCAAATGTATCATATAATTTGAAAGCTTTAGCTCCTGATAAAACTTTCTCATTCTTTTCTTCCATTTCTGAAATATAGCTCATAAGTATATCCATACCTGAATCTATTGTTTCATTAAATCTTTCTTCTTCTAATTTGATTATCTTCTTAATATAATCAGCTTTTTCTTTTAATTCTGGATAAGCTTCTCCATAGTTTTCAACTACTGCATCAACCATTTCATTTAAGAATATTCCCTTAACTCCTAAAAGTCTACCATGTCTAGCAGCTCTTCTAAGAAGTCTTCTTAAAACATATCCTCTTCCTTCGTTTGAAGGTTGAACTCCATCACAGATTAAGAAAGTAACACTCTTACCATGGTCTGTTATTATTCTTAATGATACATCAGTGTTTTTATCTTCTCCATATTTAGCATTTGTTAATTCGCATGCTTTATTTAATATGTTTTTAACTGTATCTATTTCAAAGATGTTATCAACACCTTGCATTATTGTAGCTATTCTCTCAAGACCCATTCCTGTATCTATGTTCTTTTGAGCTAACTCGTTATAGTTTCCTTCTTCATCTTTATCAAATTGAGTGAAAACTAAGTTCCAGAACTCAACTATTCTATCAGCATCAGAAGCTTCTAAGAATTCTTCAACAGTCTCAACTTTTCCTTCTCCTCTATCGAAGTGAATTTCTGTACATGGACCACATGGACCTACTCCGATTTCCCAGAAGTTATCATCTTTTCCTAATCTGAATATTCTGCTTGGATCTACATCTGTTTTACTAGTCCAAATGTCATAAGCTTCATCATCATTTAAGTATATTGTTACATATAACTTATCTTTAGGAATTCCTAA
The DNA here is from genome assembly GCF_057782475.1 of Clostridium sp. LIBA-8841. NCBI lineage: Bacteria > Bacillati > Bacillota > Clostridia > Eubacteriales > Clostridiaceae > Clostridium > Clostridium sp. LIBA-8841. The sequence continues at coordinate 2,827,330 of NZ_CM173488.1, forward strand.
AGTTTCTGTTATGAACTCCCAAGCCCAAGGAATTATTTCTCCTTTAAAGTAATCTCCAAATGAGAAGTTTCCTAACATTTCAAAGAATGTACCATGTCTTGAAGTTTTTCCAACATTCTCTATATCACCAGTTCTTATACACTTTTGGCAAGTTGTTATTCTCTTTCTTGGTGGTTGCTCTAAGCCTGTGAAGTAAGGCTTTAAAGGTGCCATACCAGCGTTTATTAATAATAAACTCTTATCGTTTTTAGGTACTAGTGGAAATGATTGTAATCTTAAATGATCTTTGCTTTCAAAAAAGCTTAAGTATTTTTCTCTTAATTCATTTGCTCCCATGAATTTCATAATTCTTTACCTCCAAATTTTATGTATTTATCCTTTTGCTTCAATCTTTAATCTCTCTGTTCTTTAAAACAGATTAAAAATTCACTTAGCTCTTAGATAAGTTTTTTATTTTATTATTAGTTTTACACACAAAAAAAGAACATAAAAACAAACACCCCTAAAACTCAAGGGACGAAAGCCTATGCTCCGCGGTACCACCCTAATTATGTAAAACTACATCACTCTAAAAAATATAGCTCAAAGATAGCTTCAACACCTCTTTTAAGAAGTTCTCACCAACCACTTCCTCTCTGGATAAAAGATAAATGCCTACTCATTCTCGTCAACGCTTTTCATTTAGTTATTATAGGCAAATTATAAGAAAAATTTCTTCACATGTCAATATAATTGCCAATTGTATGTGTATCTATTTCATTAAAATTCCTTTATATTATATGGTAAACTTAGATATTTCACATAAATACTAAACTTTCCTTTTTGCTATGTTTCATGTAAAGGTTGATTTGTATAAAAACATATGATAATCCTAATCACTGAAAATCTTAGCTTCATTTTAAACCTTAAAGGAACATATAATAATCCCAATCTTCATATATTACCTTAATTATAACTGCTATAGGGACTATAAATACCATCCCCATAAGGCCTCCTATTTGCTCTCCAATTAAAAGCAATATTATGATTAATATTGGATGCATATCTATACTCTCTGCCGTAATTTTAGGTGCTATTAAGTTTCCTTCTATTTGTTGAATTATTAAGAAGGTTACTATGACCCATAGAACTTTACTTGGTCCTTCCACTAAGGCCACAATAATGGCTGGAATTGCTCCTAAAATAGCTCCAAAGTAAGGTACTATATTTAATAAGGCATTTAAAAATGCCAATAGTAATGGAAACTTTAAACCTAATATAAGCATCCCTATAAAAGTCATAACTCCAACTAGCAAACTTAAAAGTAATTGTCCTAAAATATATTTACCTAAAACCCTATCTATATCCCTTCCAAGATTTTTTAATAGGGATCTTTTGTTCATAGGGAAAAAATATAAAAATTTATTAGAAATCAAATCTCCATAAGCTAAAAAATAATAAGCTAAAACTGGTATTACAGCAAAAGCTAAAATATTTTCAGAGAACCCAATTAAATTATTTATAGTATTATTAGCAAAGTTAGCTATAAATATATTGAGTTTTTCTGTAGCTTGAGCCTCAACAACGTTAAAAACTCCTGAATCCATAAACTTCATCTTCATTGCTAAGTCATTTATAAAAGTTTCAATGCTATTTATAAGTCCATCAAAGCTTTCTCCTTCTTTAAACATACTTGGAATTAGAGCCATGAAAAAGAACAGCATTAAGAGAATTATTCCTACTACCACAACCATAGCTAAAAAGCTCTTATTAAATTTTGTTTTTTCATACAGTAACCTATATAAGGGTTTTAGAATATATGCAAAAACTCCTGATGCTATTATTATAATAATAGTATTTCTAAAAGCTTCAAATCTATAAAAAAGAAATATAAATAAAGCTGCTATCAATATAATTATTATATTTCTAGTTAATTTTCTTTTATTTTTTAAAGCCTCAAACATTCTAATTCCTTCTTTCACTTAATATCAAAAATAGCATAAGATAAAGAATAATCCTTTCTCTTCTATAAAGATTGAATAATTATTTAATCTTTATAAGATTTAGCTGGAAGCATTCTCATATTTATATTCTTGTTACCAAAAAACAAAATATTCTCTTCTCCCAAAATAGTCTCTTTTAGTTGAACTACTCTTTTTCCATTCTTAAACTTATCAAAGATTCCTCCAACCACAATTAGTCCTCTTATATAAAAATCATAGTCTATTAAAATATCCTCTAATATACCAAGCATATGTCCATCCTTATTTATAAGATCAAAATCTTTTATTTCACTAAATTTTAATCCTTTATGTATGTGAACTCCCTCAACCATAATAGTCTCACTTAAAGAAATGACATTAGTTAAATCCACATAATCTCTCTTTGAAAATAATTTTTTTGTTACTATGAATCCCATAACTTTTCCATTGAAATAATCCATAGCAAGATCACATACCACTCCAACCTTTTTTCCATTAGAATCAAAAACCTTAAGGCCAATTAAATCTCTTACTCTATACATCCTAAAAGTCCTCCCTTCCTAATTCAAGCAAAGTCATTAGTAATAATATTTAGTATTATCTATATCTTTCCAAAAAATACACAGTTTAAAGGTTATTTTAGAATTATTTCCATAAAATATAGCTAATATAAAAAAGATGATTAAATATTATACATTAAAATATTTAATCATCTTTTTCATTATATCTACTATATTATAATTTTCTTTTTCTTTTTTAAGTTCAAGTATTTTATAATATTCTTTTAATGTTTCTTCATTTGAACCTAAGTTTATCATATAATTATCACTTTTAGTTTTGATGTATATACTCTCATTATTTAAATTTTCAACAAAGCACTTGCTTACTCCAAAATTCTCAAGACTTTCCTCACCAAAAATTTTATCTCCAAAATTTCCTCCTCCCTTATTCCACTGTATATTTAAGGGACCATCTACGACTTTCATTGATTTTATATCATTTAAATTAATCTTGGCATCTCCCCATCCACTAATTCTAATTTCATTTTTTGATAAATTTATTATAAAAGGATTTTTAATCATATTTGAAAAATAAAAGTATAAACCAGCAGCAATACCCATTACTACTATGAAAATCATTAAAATAATTATTGCAAAAAATTTTTTATGTTCTTCTAAAGCCAAGGCTTTATAAATCATAAAATTTCCTTCTTTCTTTATATTTATATAAATTAATAATATTACTTACAATTCTATAATTAAACTGAACTTAATTATTAATTTGCTATTTTAAACCCAAATTTGTTTATAAATTACAAAATAAAGAACTATTAGTTATGTATTAAACATAAAACCAATAGCCTCAATGTTAAAAATCTTAAAAATTCGTTATATTTTAATTCTATTATGAATTTTCATTTTCATCTCTATAAGATATCCAAGTCCTTGAAGTAAAGTAATTGGATTATAAACTCTTTTATATTCTTTAAATCCAATTTTTTCGTATAAATTTTTAGCATTAATATTTTTGGATAAAACCTCTATATAGCATTCTTCAAAAATTCTTTCATCATTACAGACAAAATTAATAAGCGCTGTAGCTATTCCCTTACCTCGGTATTTTTTATCAGTTACTAAGTAATCAATGTATAAATCACTGTCTCCCTTTACTGCTGGCTTTTCCATAATTGATTTCATCTGCTTATATACTATTGTTCCTTTTCCATTTCCCAAAAGCTTTTTAAAAACTTCCTTATTAAGAGAAACTGCTCTTTTTTCATTTGTTCCACTGCCTAATAATCCTACAACTTTATCTTTCTCAAGTGTAATATAAATCATAGAGAAATCTAATGAATAAAAAAATAATTCATTTAACACCTCTCTATCTTTAGTAAAAGAAAACATCTTATGAAATCCTTCTGCGAATAAACCTGTAGCTTCTCTTTTATACTCTTCATCTAATTCTGATAACTTTACTATACTAAAATTTTTCATTTACTCTTTCTTTCCCCCATATCACTAATTATCTTTAGAAAACATTTTTTAAAATCCAAATTCTCAAAAATCAAAGTAATATTAATTATAATATCTTTTTTGTAAATAATATACATAAAAGCAAATAAAATAAAGCACTATAAAATACACCTACCTAAGGGTAATTATGATTGGCGAGATAATTAAAACTTTTTATTTTATGTTTTAAGAAGTTTTGTGATAGTAGTAAAAATAATATTTATATGGATCCCTAGTATATTCTCTAAAAACTCCTAAAAAGCTAAAATAAAAAAAGCCCCCTTGCGGGAGCTTTTTATTAAAGTAGGCTTTCGATTATTCCTCCACCTACAACTAAATCATCTTTGTAGAAAACAACAGATTGACCTTTAGTTATGGCTCTTTGTTTATCTTCAAAAGAAACCTTAATTCTTCCATTTTCCATAGGACTTATAGTAGCCTTAGCTGGTCTAGCTGAATATCTAATCTTAGCTTCAACTTCCATTGGCTCTTCAAGTTTATCTATAGATATTAAGTTTATATCCTTACAAACTAAATCAGTTTTAAAGATATCTTCTTCTGGTCCAACTACAACTGTGTTAGTTACAGGGTTTATATCTGTAACGAATACTGGTCTTCCAAGAGCTAATCCTAAGCCTTTTCTTTGACCTATTGTGTAGTAAACTATTCCTTTATGTTTTCCTAAAACATTTCCTTGCTTATCAACAAAGTTTCCTGGTCTAACTTTGTTTGGAGCAGCTTCACATATGTATCTTCCATGATTGTTATCTGGAATAAAGCATATTTCTTCACTGTCCTTTTTATTATGAACATCTAGACCAATTTCTTTAGCTATTTCTCTAATTCTATCCTTTGTAAACTCTCCACAAGGCATTAAAGTATGCTCTAACTGTTCTTGAGTTAAGTTATATAAAGCATATGTTTGATCTTTTCTGTCATCCTTTGATCTTATGAGCTGGACTCTTCCATCTCTCTCCTCGATTTTAGCATAGTGACCTGTAGCAACATAGTCTGCACCTATACCTTTAGCTTTTTGTAAAAGCTCATCGAATTTAAGATATTTATTACATGCAATACATGGATTTGGAGTTCTTCCTTGTATGTACTCATCTACAAAATAATCTATTACGTTTCTTTTAAAACTATCTCTAAAGTTTAAAACGTAAAAAGGAATATCTAATTTTTGAGCAACTCTTCTTGCATCATCAACGGCTGAAAGAGAACAACATCCGCCTTCTCTCTCTTCATATTCCTTATCCTCTTGCCATATTTGCATTGTAACACCAATTACATCATATCCCTGTTCCTTTAAAAGGTAAGCAGCAACGGAGCTATCAACTCCGCCACTCATACCTATAACAACCTTTTTCTTTGTCACAAAATCACCACTTTAATTATTATTCTTAGCCGTGAACATGCTCATGTATGTCATGTGAATGTTCTTTCATATCCCAAGGCTCTAAACCTTGACTTTTTCTATAGTCGTTTATAGCTTTGTGTATAGCTTCTTCTGCTAATACTGAGCAGTGCATTTTTACTGGTGGAAGACCATCTAAAGCTTCAGCAACAGCTTTATTTGATAATTCCCAAGCTTCTTCTACAGTTTTTCCTTTTATAAGCTCTGTAGCCATACTTGATGAAGCTATAGCAGATCCACATCCATAAGTTTCGAATTTAACATCTTCTATGATGTTATTTTCTATTTTAAGATATATTCTCATTATATCTCCACATTTAGCGTTACCAACTTCTCCGATTCCGTTAGCGTCTTTTATTTCTCCTACATTTCTTGGGTTTTTGAAATGATCCATAACTTTTTCACTATATATCATGATTAATTCTCTCCTTCTACTTCTCTTAAATGATTTTTCCATAATGGTGACATACTTCTTAATCTTGCGATTATTGGTGGTACTTTTTCTAATACGTAATCTACGTCTTCTTGAGTTGTACCTTCACCTAAACTTAATCTTAATGATCCATGTGCTATTTCATGAGGAAGTCCTATTGCTAATAACACGTGTGATGGATCTAATGATCCTGATGTACAAGCACTTCCGCTTGAACCACATATTCCTTCAAAGTCTAATGAAAGAAGTATTCCTTCACCTTCTATAAACTCAAAGCATACATTTACGTTACCTGGTAATCTCTTGCTACCATCTTTTGGTCCGTTTAATCTTGTAAATGGTACTTCTAATAATCCTTTTATTAATTCATCTCTTAACTTAGAAACCTTAGCTATATGTTCTTCTAGGTTATCTCCTGCTATTTCCATAGCTTTTCCTAATCCAACTATTGCAGGGATGTTCTCAGTTCCAGCTCTTCTAGCTCTCTCTTGACCACCACCATGGATTAAGTTATCTATTCTTATACCTTTTCTGATATATAAAGCTCCAATTCCTTTTGGTCCATAGACTTTATGTCCAGCTAATGAAAGTAAGTCAATGTTCATATCTTTAACATCAATCTTAACATTTCCTACAGCTTGAACTGCATCTGTATGGAATATTACTTTTCTTTCTCTACAGATTTTACCTATTTCCTTAACTGGTTCTATAGTTCCTATTTCATTATTTGCAAACATTATAGAAACTAAGATAGTTTTATCAGTAATAGCATTTTTTAATTCTTCTAAATCAACAAATCCTTCTTCATTTACATCTAAGTAAGTTACTTCGAATCCTTGCTTTTCTAACCATTGGCAAGTGTGTAGTACAGCATGATGCTCTATTTTTGAAGTTATTATATGATTTCCTTTATTCTTATGAGCAAAAGCTATTCCTTTTATTGCCCAGTTATCTGCTTCTGATCCGCCACCAGTAAAGTAGATTTCATTTGTATCTGCATTTAAAACTTTAGCTACTCTTTCTCTAGCAGTATCTACAGCCATTCTTGATTCTCTTGAAACTCCATAAAATGCTGATGGATTTCCAAATTTATTTGTGAAGTATGGTAACATTTCCTCTAATACTTCAGGTTTAACATATGTAGTTGCTGAGTAGTCCATATAAACAACTCTATTATTCATTTTCTTCACTCCTACTAACAATTTTTAAAGCTTCATTTTTTTCTTTCATAGCCTTGTAATCTTCTACTATATCTTTAAGAGTTACTGAATTAGTAACCTCATCTATACTTGTTTTTATCTTTTTCCATAAAAGTCTAGTTGCGCAACAATCAACATTATTACAAACTACATCCTCTAAACATTCAGATATTTCTATTGGTCCTTCTAAAACCTCCATAATATCTGCTACTGTTATTTCTTCAGGTAGTCTATTTAAAACATATCCTCCTTGAGCTCCTCTAATACTTTTTATAAGCTTAGCTTTTCTTAGAGAACTAAATAATTGCTCTAGATAATATTCAGATATATTTTGTCTTTGTGATATTGATTTTATTGACACAGGTGACCCACCATAATTTATAGCTAAATCAACCATGGCTTTCACACCATATCTTCCTTTGGTAGATAATTTCATTTAATCACCTCTAAATCTGACTAATTCGATGTACTTTATGTGATTATAATATCAAAGCCGAGTAAATTTGTCAACTATAATATTTACATATTCTTTATTTAAAAATATAAATATTTCAAAGAAAATTTGTCTAGTTTATCCATTGTAATCACAGCATAAAGGAGTTTTTATTAAATCACAAAAAGTAAAGCTTTTAAGTCTTCTACATTTACAAAAAAGACTCAAACTCACTGCTTTTTTCTCATGAAAAATCTAAACTCCTCTTAAAATTAGATTTATTTATTCTTAATATTCTTCCAATATGCCTTTATACTTCCCTCGTATTTATTGTCTTTAGGCTTATAATATTCTTTGCCTTTCATATTCTCAGGCATGTACTCTTGTGATACATAACTATTTGGATAATTGTGTGGATATAAATAGCCACCTACCCCTAAGTTGCTTGCTCCACTATAATGAGCATCTTTTAAATGTTTTGGCACATCGCCTGCATTAACTCTCTCTAAATCACTTAAGGCACTATCTATTGCAACGTATGCACTATTTGATTTAGGAAGAGTGGCTAAATAAATTACAAGTTCTGATAATATTATTCTTGCCTCAGGTAATCCTATCTTTAAACAAAGATCTATTCCACTATTTACAACCTGAAGGGCATTAGGATGAGCAAGTCCTATATCTTCAGCTGCAATAACCCCTAATCTTCTGACTATGCTATCCATATTTCCACCTTTAATAAGCCTTGCTAAATAATGAACAGCTGCATCAGGGTCACTTCCTCTTATACTTTTTTGAAGTGCACTTAATAAATTATAATAATCATCTCCAGATGCATCAGATTTTAAATTAGATTGTCCTAATTCTTCTATATAATCCTGAGTTAATACAATATTCTCTTTGTTCTGAGATTTAATGCCTAATTCTAATACTGTGTAAGCTTTCCTAACATCTCCTTGAGCTATTTCTCCAATATATCTTAGGACATTCTCCTCAATAGAAATCTTATAACCTTCCTTTTCTAGCTTACTAACAGCTCTTTCTAAAGCAATTATTATATCCTCTGTACTTACAGGTTCAAAAGCAAATATAGTACTTCTACTTAATATAGCCTTATGAATTGCAAAATATGGATTTTCCGTAGTACTAGCTATTAAGACAACTCTTCCATCTTCTATAAATTCAAGAAGAGCTTGTTGCTGCTTTTTGTTAAAATGCTGAAGCTCATCTATATAAAGTATTATTCCTTTAAAGTTCAATAAGTTATCTATATCTGAAGTAATACTTTGTATTTCTTTTATTGAAGATGTGGTGGCATTTATTTTATAAAATTTTTTATCTGTATAATTTGAAATTATGTTGGCTAAAGTTGTTTTTCCAACTCCAGGGGGACCATAAAAAATACAGTTCATTATATTTTTATTTTTTATAAGCTTATTTAGGGGAGTTCCCTCTCCAATAATATGCCTTTGACCAACCATATCTTCCAAACTTTTAGGTCTCATAACATCTGCTAAAGGTCTCAACTTTGATAACTTACCTCCTTTCTTAACTTCATCTAATAATATCTTTTCATTTACCTAAGATCCTATTTTATTTTTTCTTAGGAGTACAATTTCACTAAGTTCTACTTCATAAGTTCAAGGTACCAAATTGGAAATTTGAACTTTCACTTAAAACATAGCCTAATTTTAATATCTTATGTAAATATATTAACTTGCTAAAACATAATTTTGTTTCTTCCTGTCATTTTAGCATTATAAAGTTTATTATCAACATGTTTTATTATATCAGATATATCCTCTTTTTTTGAAATTTCAAATAGTCCAAAACTAGCTGTTAGTTTTATTTTTATATCACCATAAACGAAGTCTTCATTCTCAACTACTTTTCTAAGTTTTTCTGCTACATTAATTCCCTTTTCTTCATTAGTATTATTTAAAATAATTAAGAATTCTTCGCCTCCATATCTACCAACCCAGTCACTACTAACTCTAATATTTTTTTCTAAAATATTAGCAAAATCTTTTAATATTTTATCTCCAATCAAATGCCCATATGTATCATTTATATTTTTAAACCAGTCTATGTCTGCCATTATTATAGTTGTAGGTATGCCTCTATTTAAATTTTTATCTATTTCTTTTGAAAGCCTATGATTTATGTATCTTCTGTTATAAATTCCAGTCAAATAATCCTTAACAAGATTTTCTCCAATATTACTCATTTTTATATCTAAATATGTAGTTTCTCCACATTTGTCTACTATCTCACCATTTTCTGTTATATCTTTCAAAACTTCAACCACATATCTTTTCCCCTCAACTTCTATTGGAGAAGCTATAACCAAAAATATTTTCCCCACATTGTGCTCTAACTTAACAAAGGTATCATTCTCTAAATATGCCTTTTTAGCTATACAGTTACTACACCTTGAGTTTTTTTTCCATATATCATGACAGTTGACCATAGAAAAATCGCCCTCAAAGAGTAACTTATGATTACAATTTTCATTAATATGATCTGAAATAACTTTCTTTTTTATGGGGTCTACCACTCTAATAGCATCATAAAAATTTTTAAATATAGATAGCCTATCCTTAATATCCAATACAATGTCCAATTAATCGTCCTCCAATACTTTAAATTAAGTATAAAACCTTATTTAAAACAAAAAAACTAAATATGAAGCAAGCTTTTAATAAATACTTGCTCTCCCTAAAAATTACTTTTTCCAATATACACACTATCTATTAGTAATTATACAACAAAAAAGATTCTAATAAAAAATATTAGAATCTTTAATGTGTAGGTATTCTTTTTTATACTCTTCACAGCTTACGAATCAGTCCTTTATCTGGTAATTTTTCCAACATGGTACCATTTCACTGTTTTAAGTGAGTATTGATTTTTAGCTAACCATTCAAATCTAACTATTTATTTTAAAAGTTCTACTTCTTCATCTAAAGATATGATTCCACCTTTTAAAACTTTAGTAAAGACACCATATGCTGGCATTATACATCTTCCTACTTGATAATATATAGCACATTTATCGTGGCATTTTTTCCCAATTTGAGTTACTTCTAAAATAACATCACCAATTTTTATTTTTTGCCCTATAGGAAGTTTATTTAATTCTATTCCATCTACCACTAAGTTTTCTCCAAAAGCTCCGAAATCTACATTTCCTCCATCTGCTCTGAAGTCCTCTATTTTTTCAAAAGCTAATAAACTTACTTGTCTATGCCACTTTCCTGCATGAGCATCTCCTTTAATTCCGAAATCCTCTATGAATTCAGCTTCCTCAACTTGAAATTTAGCTGTTCCTTTCTTTTCACTTATACAAATAGCTCTTACCTTGCTCATGTCTTATCCTCCTATTTCATACATAAATCTTTTATCTTCATCTTTTTCTTTCACTTTAAAATTATGTTTCTCTGGCTTGTCATAAATACTTTTTTCGATTATTTCTCTAAGCTCTTCATCACTTATTCCGGCTCTAATCTTATCCTTTAAGTTAACCCCATATTTCCAATGAAGACATTGCTTCATAAAACCCTCTGGTGTAACTCTTATTCTATTACAATCTTCACAGAAACAGTCACTTATAGCACTTATAAAACCAACTTTTCCTTTAAATCCATTTATATTTATGTATTTAGCTGGCCCATTTCCTCTTAAAGTTTTCCCATTATCTAATACTTCTTTTTCTTTTTTTATGATTTCTAAAACTTCTTTATTAGTAACTCCCTTAAACTTTTTACCTTCTCCAATAGGCATAAGTTCTATAAACCTAATATCTATAGGATCTTTTTCTGCTAGGTTTACTAAATCTAAAATCTCATCTTTATTAAAATCCTCTAATATAACAGTGTTTATCTTAACTTTAACATTATTTTCTAGGCATTTCTTTATTGAATATAGTACCTTATGTAAAGTTCCTACTCTTGTTATTTCATTAAATCTATTCTCTTTTAATGTATCTAAACTTATATTTACTCTTGTTAATCCATTTTCACTTAATTCTTTTACATTATCACCTAATAAAATCCCATTAGTAGTTAGGCAAATCTCTTCAATACCTGGCACTTTATTAATATTTTTAATTAAATCTACAATTCCTTCTCTCACAAGAGGTTCTCCCCCTGTAAGTCTTACCTTCTTTATTCCAAGAGCTGCACATTCCTTAACAATCCTTAGGACCTCATCTAAAGTCATAAGCTTATTATTTTCGATGAAATTATTATGTTTCTCATCCATACAATAAGCACATCTTAAATTGCATTTATCAGTTAGAGAAATCCTTAAATAATCAATTTCTCTTCCATACCTATCCCTCACTTTTTCACCTACTTTTTCTACATAATAAACTTGATTTTCTAAAAATCAATATTTTCCTAAAACAAAGCCTCTTTCTTAAATAATTACTTTCCAAAAGAGCAATGTGGGAAAGTGCATACTGGACAGTTTAGGCAAAGTCCTCCATGTCCATACTCTGCAATATCCCTTAAAGTTAATTTTTCATCTGCTAAAACTCTTGGAAGAACTAAATCTAAAGCTGTTCTTTTTGCATACATAGCACAGCTTGGAATTCCTATAATAGGAACATCATTATAATATGCTAAAAGAAGCATTGCACCTGGTAGTACCGGTGAACCATATGTTACTAATTCTCCACCACATTCCTTTATAGCTGTTGGAGTTACATCATCAGGATCAACTGACATTCCACCTGTACAAAGTATAAGTTCAGCACCTTCATCTAATGCTTTTTTTATTTCCTCAATAATTCTCTCCTTATGGTCTGGAAGAATAACTTGTCTTTCCATTTCTATATTAAACTCTTTAAGTTTATCCTTAAGAACAGGACCAAAGGCATCCTTTATTCTTCCACTATAAACTTCATTCCCTGTAGTTATGGCAAAAGTCTTTTTCTTTTTTATATCCTTAACTTCTATAAGCTTATCTTTTATTAAATTTTCTGCTTCAATTATTTTCTTTTCATCTATAACAAGAGGAATTACTCTTGTAGCTCCTACCTTATCTCCTTTTTTAACTGGAAAGTTTCCATGTATTGTAGAAACTATTATTTCCCCTAACATATTTAACTCTAATAATTTTTCTTTATCTATTTTTAAAAGCCCATCTTTATTAGCTATAAACTCTATTTTACCTTCCTTTATTTCTCCAAAACTTAATCCTTCTCCACAAACTAAGTCTTTTAATCTTTCAGCAGCCTCATTTTCATGAAGCATTCCTTCTTCTTTCTCCCATACGTAAATATGTTCTTTACCTATAGATAAAAGTTTTTCTATATCTTCTTCTCTTATTACATGTCCCTTTTTAAAGGCTCTTCCTTTAAATTTACCTGGTATTATTTGAGTTACATCATGAGATAATATTGTTCCAACTGCATCTTCAACTCTTATTTGTTTCATAATTCTCTGTTATCCCCTATTATTTAAATCTCTTAGTAGCAAATATCTATTTAAATAGTTTGGATAACAATCCACCTCCCCTTAATGTTCTTTATATAATAATAAATCTTTTACTCTTCTCTATTTTCTATTAATTTTTCATACTCTTCAACGGTATTTATATTATAAAAATTCTTTTCTTTCTTGTCATTTATTTCTCTTAATGAAGAAAAATCATCAATTATTTTAGTATTAAAATTTAAGCAAGTTTTTATTAGCTTATTATTATTTCTTAAAAGTTCTCTCTCCATAAGTTCTTTACAAGTTTTTTTGTATATAGCACAAAGTGGTTGGAGTTTCCCTTCCACCTTAGGAATTAAAACCTCATAGTCATCATTTATACTTCCTAAATAATTAACTACATTTTTATTTATAAAAGGCATGTCACAGGCAACAACCAAACAATAATCTGTTTTTATATAGTTTAAGGCTGAATGAATTCCACTTAATGGTCCCTGAGAAGGATATATATCCTTAATAACCTTAAGCCCTAAGCCTTTATAATCCTCCGGGCTGTTAGATATTATGATTATTTCTTCATAATCACTTAAAGCATTAATTATTCTCTCTATAAAATAATTATTTTCATACTCTAAAAAAGCTTTATTTTTATAATTCATCCTACTACTTTTTCCGCCTGCTAAAATAGCAGCAGTCTTTCTTATCACCTTTAACACACCTCCTTAAATTATCACTTTCTAGTTCCGCTTTAAGCTAATATTGATTTTTAGATAGAACTGTAAGACCATCTTAATGAGCAGTCAGGTCTGAAGGGCTAGCTAAAAAGCAACATTCACCTAAAACAAAACATAAACTATAATTTTATTATGTTTACTGTTTCTCCAGCATTTAATCCTTCATTTCCAGCCTCAATTTCTATTAGGCAATTAGCATTTAAAAGGGAACTTAAAATTCCATTTCCACTCTTAACCTGAGTTATGTAAACCTTACCTCCACTTTCATTATAAACTATATTTCCTCTTAAAAACCTTCTTTGTGGACTTTTCTTATTAAAAGAATCCATTAAAACTCCCTTTTCTCTTTTAATACATACAGATTCTTCTTCTCCTTCTAATTTCTTAAGAACTGGTTTTCCTAATAGTTCAAAGGTTGTTAAGGCTGCATTTGGATTTCCTGAAAGGCTTATTAAAAGCTTATCTCCTCTTTTACTACAAACAACAGCAGAACCTGGTTTTATTTTTATCTTCCAAAATAATTTTTCAAAACCTAAATTCTCAGCGACATCTTGCATAAGGTCCTTATCTCCAACTGAGGCACCTCCAGTGGTGAAAACCACATCAGCTTCCTGAAAAGCTTCTTCTATTGCCTTTCCTATGTCTTGAATATCATCTCCAACATGCTCCATTAATAAAACATCATATCCTAGTTCTTCTATTCTTCCACTTAAACTATATAAATTGCTGTCATATATTTTTCCAGCTTTTAAAAGGCAATGTATATCACACACTTCATCACCAGTACTTACTATAGAAACTTTTGGCTTTCTATATACATGAACATTAGTTATTCCTGAACTTGCCATTATACCCAAATCAGCATAATCAAGCCTTTTTCCTTTATCAATTAAAAGCTCTCCTTCTCTTATATCCTCTCCCATAAAGGAGATATTTTCACATACCTTCATCTCTTTAAATATTTTAACTAGATTCCCATTTCTATACGTTTCTTCTTGTTTTAAAACACAATCTGCTCCCATAGGAATTGGAGCTCCCGTCATAATTCTAGCGGCTTCACCTTTTCTAATTTCTCTTTTAGGCCACATTCCCGCAAATATCTCATCTACTATTCTAAGTTCTATAGGATTTTCTCTTGATGCTCCCTTAGAATCTTCTGATTTAAAAGCATACCCATCAAAAACTGATTTATTAAAGGGAGGATTATTAATCTTCGATTTAACATCACTATATAAAACTCTCTTTAAAGAATTCTTTATACTAACAACCTCACTTTTTAAAGCCTTAGTATGCTTATTTAATGTTTCAAGAGCTTCTTCTAAAGCTATAAATTTTTCCAAAATATCACCATCCCTTTAAAAATAAAAATGCTTATTATCTTTGTTATAGTAACAAGAATAATAAGCATTAAATAGTCTTCTTTAGACTATAATATTAAAACTTTAGAAAACATAATAACAAATAAAATTTTCAAAATTAAGTGGTCTTTGTTTATTAATTAAAGAATTAAAATGTTATTTTAGTTTTATTAGCAAGGTTTATTTGTAATCATTCTTTAATCATAAACAGTTAAATCCTTCACCAAATAATATAATTATTAATACAGTGAATTTTTAAGCTCCTTACTTTGCAAATTTTATGCACGCTTTTTAGTTTCAAAGTTTTGCTTATTCTCCTTCCCAAAGTACGTGGAGGCAAAGTTTTTTCAAACCCTACCCTGTGGATTACTAAAACTAAATTTTATAATAAAACAAAATTATTATAATTATTTTTCTTATATGTAAGTGAAATCAAATTACTTAATAAACATATAAAGCTCTAATATTTTAGTAATCCAGGCTTAGAAATCATAGGTATTTTCCCTTAGACTTATAAGCTTGGAGAATTAAGTTAGGTTTTAATATGATATTTCTACCTAACTTAATTTAATATTTTATATATAAGATATGTCTTTTAATACCTCTATTTTAATCAAAATCTTCAGTTACAAGATTTGCAATTTCTTCATAGTCATTTAAATTAACAACTTTAACTCCATCTAATGATAATGGAACATCACTAGCAACTCCTATAAGTTTTTCCTTTGGAGTTATTATCTCAGTGCTAATCCCTTGTCTATATACTTCAAGCTTTTTATAATGACTATTTTTATAACCTTCTATTATTATAAAGTCAAAATCTTCAACTTGCCTTATAAGCTCTTCTAAAGGAATTTCTTCCTCTAATTCTCTTATTAAAGCCATTCTTTTCTTAGAGGAAATTATAACTGCCTCCGCTCCTGCTTTTCTATGACGCCAAGTATCTTTTCCTTCTTTATCTATATCAAATCCATGGACATCATGTTTTATGGTAGCGACACTCTTTCCTCTTTTTTTAAGTTCTTTTATAAGCCCTTCTATTAAAACAGTTTTTCCTGTATTAGAGCAACTTGCAACCACATTAATAATTTTAGCCAAAGCTCTAACCTCCTCCTAACAAAGCTTATATAAAAGATTATATAAACCATATTTACTTAATAGAATTATAGCTCTTTTTTTCTGTTTTAAGCTATTGTTGATTTTTAGATAGAACTGTAAGACCATCTTAATGAGTAACTAGTATTGCATTATTCTGGAGTAGATGATAGCAATACTTTGCGATATTAAGCTAGGTCTGAAAGTCTAGCTAAAAATCAACCCATGCTAAAACAGAGCTCTACTTTTAGCCACTAGTAAGTGTATTCTAAGTTTTCTTTTATGTTGAAGAAGTCTGCATAATCAACTTCAAATAATGGCTTTTTAACTCTTGAAACATTTATCTTTTCTTTTATAAGTTGAGTTAAAACTCCAGCGTAAGATAAATCTCCTTGAATTATTGCTCCATATATCTTTCCATCTTTATGAATTATCTTCTTATAGTTTTCTCCATCAATCTCTATTTCTTCTACATAAGAATCATCTGGAGAATTTACATTTCCTAAAGACATTGTTGTAAGACCTAGGAAGTTCATTGTATTTTTGCTACCAAAGAAATCTTCCATGAATATCTCATTTCCAGTCATATTATTAGCAGCTATTATACCTTCTTTTACTGCTGTTGGCCATATTGGATTTCTTCCTGTAATATCTCCTGCACCATAAACGTCTCTTGTGTTAGTTTCACCTTTTTCGTTTATTATTAAACCAAACTTATCAGTTTCAACTCCACTATCCTTTAAGAAGGCTACATTTGATCTTACTCCAGTAGCAACTATTATAAGTTCACAAGGAATTTCTTCTCCTGTATTTATAAGTAATGCTTTTGGATTATTGTTTTCATCAACAATAACTTTTTCCGCTCTAACACCAAGTTTTAAGCTTACTCCTGCCTTTTCAAATCTCTCTTCATACTTTGAAGAAGCATATTTATCAAGTTGTATAGGAAGAACTCTATCACCCATTTCAACTAAAGTAACATTTAGTCCTTTTCCTACAAGGCCAGCAATAGCATCTATTCCTACAAGCCCTGCTCCTAAAACAACTACATTTTTAACCTTTTCTGCCTCTTCTTTTATTTTGATAGCATCATCTAAATTTCTTAATCCAACTACATTATTAGCTCCTCTTAAATTCTCTATAGGAGGAATAAATGCTGAAGCTCCTGTAGCTAATAATACTTTATCAAATTTAACTTCTTCTCCATTTGAAAGAGTTAAAATATGTGCCATCGGGTCTATTGAAGTAACCTCAAGACCTTTTTTCCATTCTATATTATATTTTTCAAAAAAGTTTTTGTCTGTGAAATCTAAAGCTTCAACATCTCTATGTCCGCTTATATAATGATGTAATATACATCTTGAATATACATTTTCATCTTTTGATATTAATATTATTTCCGCATCCTTATCTATTTCTCTAAGAGTTTTTGCTCCACTTATTCCAGCGGCTGATGCACCTACAACAACATATCTCATATTATTCTTCTACCTCCTCTAAAGTTATTGCTCCCATTGGACATTTTGCAACGCATTGAGGAGTTCCTTCTGGTGTATTTGCACACATATCACATTTCATTATATATTTATTCATTTCATGCTCAGCTTTTAAAACACCATAAGGGCATGCCATTACACACATAAAGCAACTTGCACATCTTGACTTATCATAAGTTACAAAACCAGTCTCATTATCTTTTTTCATTGCTCCACTCATACAAGTATAAACACATTCTGGTCTATCACAGTGTCTACAGAAAATAGGAGTATATTTACCTTCACTTGTTATAGCTATTCTACTTCTTGTGTCCTCTGAATCATGTGCAACTATACAAGCAGTTGTACATGTTAAACATCCTACACATTTATCTCTATCTATTTTTATTCTTTTCACAGTAAATCCCTCCTACTTTCTAACCTTTTCTATATTAACTTGAACTGTCTTATATGAAGGCTCCTTTGAATAAGGATCAAATATAGATGGTGTTAATGCATTTGTTTCTATGTAATGTATTGGTGCATATAACTCTTTTTCCTTAACATTATCAGTTAATCTAGCAGTGAATTTAGATGTAACTCCATTTGATGAATGAACTAACACCTCATCATTTTGCTTTATGCCAAGCTTTTCTCCATCTTTTCTGTTTATATCTATATAAGCCACTTCTGGAACTATGTTAGTTACAGCCTGGATTTCTCTTGTTCTAGTTTGAGTATGCCATTGTCCTACTGTTCCTCTTCCTGTATTGAAGTTAAATGGGAACTCTTCATTTGTAGCAGTTGGATTTTCAGCTACATCTTCAAATACAAATTTAGCTCTTCCACTTGGAGTATAGTATTTTCCGTCTTCAAAAAGTCTTCTCTCATCTGACTTTAATTCTTCTCCTTCTCTACAAGGCCATTGAAGTCCCTTAGAACCTCTTAATCTTTCATAAGATACTCCTGTAATATCACAAGGCATTCCTTTACTACATTCTCTTAGAAGCTTGAAAGCATCCTCTGGAGTTCTCCATTTATCTAAAAGGCTACCCATTCCTAAAGCTTCTCCAATTCCTAAGAATATTTCATAGTCGCTTAGTTCTCCTTCTTCCTTTTCTAAAACAGGAACTAAGGCAGAAAGTCTACGCTCAGTGTTTATTAAGACGCCTTCCTTCTTAATTGCAGGAACTGAAGGTAGGTATAAATCACATTCACTTGAACTGTCTGTATCTTCATATATATCTTGAACAACAAAGAAATCTAAGTTTTCCATAGCCTTTTTAAATGTTTCATTATTAGTCCATGAATGTCTTGGGTTAGTACAAACTACCCATAGTCCTTTAATTTCACCCTTGTTTATTCCATCTATAATTGCAGGATAAGGAAGAGTTGGTTTTGTTGGAAGCATTTCTTCATCTATATCTAAAATGTCAGCAACAGCTTTTCTTCTTTCCTTATTATCATATTCTCCACCACCATAAAGACCAGTTGTATTACTAAATGCTCTTGATCCCATAGCATTACATTGACCTGTTAGAGAGTTAGCACCTGTACCTTCTCTTCCAATGTTTCCTGTCATTAAAGCTAAGTTTATTATGGCTTGGGCTGTTCTAACAGCTTCATAACTTTGGTTAACACCCATTGTCCACCAGAATGAAACTCTCTTTCCTTCGTGGATTATTTTTGCAAGTTCTAAAACTCTCATTTTAGAGATTCCAGTTTTCTCTTCAACATCTTCTAAAGTATATTTTTTAACATGTTCTTTGAAATCTTCAAAACCTTCAGTATGGTTATTTATATACTCTTCATCTATCCATCCTTTTTCTATAAGCACGTTTGCTAAAGTATAGAAAAGAGCTAAATCACCCTTAGTTTTTATGTCAATCCACATATCTGAGTTCATAGCTGTTTCAGATTTTCTTGGATCTATGGTAATTATTTTAGCATCCTTATTTTTTCTAACTCTTCCCCAAGCTATTGGATGAGCTATAACTGGGTTTGCTCCAATAAAAAATATAGTATCTGAAAGCTCTAAATCATTTAATGTATATGGCGGTGCATCAAAACCAAAACTTTGCTTATGAGCAACAACTGCTGTAGCCATACAAAGTCTAGTGTTACCATCACCGTTAATTCCCATATAAGTTCTTCCTACATGCCCTAAAAGAGCCATTTCTTCTGTTGGTAATTGTCCTGTGCTTATGTAAGCTACGCTCTCTTTACCATACTTTTCTTGAATGGCTGTCATCTTTTCAGCAAATAGATTAAATGCTTCATTCCACTCTATTGCCTTTCTTTCTCCATTTTCCATTTTAACTAAAGGCTTTTTAGACCCTTTAAATTTAGTGCATTGTTTATCTAAATTAAGTCCTTTTATACAAGAAAACCCCTTATTAACTGGATAATGAGGTGTAGGAACCACTTTTTTGATCTTACCATCTTCTGTGTAAAAATCTATATTACATGCAAGTGCACAATAGTTACATGTAGATTGTACTCTTTTCATACATTTTCCTCCGTTCATAAACATAACCAAACATTGTTAATTTTTTATCATACTTAATTGGATTATATCATTATGTTTCCTAAAATAATATGATAATTATCACGCTTTTTGTGTATATTATGAGAAAACAATGCTTGCACCTGTTTTTATTTTATCAAATACAGTATTTTAAATATCCTAACAGTAATAAATGTAAGGGATAAAATATATAAAATGTCCATTTAGTATTTTTACTTACCCCTAATTTTCCATTATATTGAGCTAGTAAAGGAATTGTAAGTAATAATCCTAACTGATAAAGTTCCCACCACCAAAGACTATTATTAATATTAACAAAACTTATGATTGGGCTACACAGCATACCAATTGAAACTATTAAAAAACCTATAATTTGGTTTTTAAACTCTCCATGATTTGCCCCAAAAACTAAAGTCCATAAAACTCCAGTATATCCCCAATCCCCTCCTATTGAAAATATACATATGATAAATATAAAAATTAATTTTAAGCATATATTGATTTTTTTATTATTCCAAATATTAAGAGCAATTAGTCCTAAAAGAAGAGTA
This sequence comes from Clostridium sp. LIBA-8841, assembly GCF_057782475.1. Taxonomy (NCBI): domain Bacteria; kingdom Bacillati; phylum Bacillota; class Clostridia; order Eubacteriales; family Clostridiaceae; genus Clostridium; species Clostridium sp. LIBA-8841. The sequence goes on from NZ_CM173488.1 coordinate 2,847,966, forward strand.
AATATAACACTAGTGGGAAATTGTATTTGTATTCTTATACCATCATTAAAAGAAATGGGTGGCACCCCCGTTGCAAAAAAGAAAAAAGCATAATGAGCTATTATTGTAAAAATTGAAAGCCTCAATATATACCTTCTTATATTACTAGTTTTATAATATCCCTCTGCTATAAAATAACACATAATAGGCATTGTAATTCTTCCTATTCCATACATTAATTGCCCCATAAAACTTTCTTTAGGAACAAATACCACTGCAGTATGGTTAAGTACCATAGCCAAAATAGCTATAAACTTTAAATTATTAGCACTTAACCCTTTAGATATATATCTCTCATTTACATACTCCATAATTACCTCCGCATACCTTTTGTATTTTTATACAATTATAACTATATTTTCTAAATAAAAAACGAAGATAATTCTAAAGACTTTCTAAAGTTTTTTTAAATTTAGTATCTGTTTTAAACAATTATATACTATTGTGATATAGTTGTTTATTAAACTAACATAATGAATAATCTAACATTATGACGAACTAAAGTCCAGCAAGGATTGTTGCTGAACTTTTTATTCTAAAATACAATACATATAGATTATGTTATAGGTCTTATTTTTAAATAGTTTTTATAAATTTACTCTTGATAATCATATAGTTATTTAGAAACGCAATTTATATATAGTTAGCTAAAAATTTCAATATTTATAATTAAGCTAAACTTTAAATTCTACTGCATCAAGTTGAAATTGAAGCCCCTCTTATCCTACATAATGAGAGCTTTCTGTTTGTATTGATTTTCGTGCTGGATACTCGCCGTTAAATCTTTCCTTGATTGCTTTTTCCATCACATGTATATTCCAAATATCTCTAAATAAGCAATCAATCTTTACCACAGATTCTAAAGTTAAGCCGATTGCTTCCAGTCGTTCATTTAACTGGTCTAAGACACCATTAATTTGATTTTCAATTGGTTGATCAATGTTACCCACACAATAACTTATGAAAACAAAATCGCCAGCTTCAATAATTCCAAAGTTCGTCCACTCCTCATTTACATCACTTCTTACAAAGTTTCCTTATATAGTTTTCCTCCTTATAAATACAGCCTAAATTAATGAATCAAAGAGCTTTTAGCTTTATTAACTTCTTCATTTGAAATAATATCTTTTTCTTTTAGCATAGTAAGGTTTTCAATTTGCTCTGTAAGGCTAAATCCCGTTCTTAACTTTTTAACACTCTCTTCTTCTCTTTCCTTTGAAGTTTTAATCATTGAAAATATCTTTCTAAGAGATGACTCAGTTATTTCCGCAATCTCTAAGACCACTTCCTCGGAACATATTCTTATTTTTCCATAGCCAAAATCAAAATCACTCTCTATGTATTTAATTTGACTTAAAATAATTTCTTCTTGCTTTGTTTCTCCATAACGTTTCTCCACATATATAAGTCTTGAAGTCGTAAAAATTATCAACACATTGCTGTCCCCATATAAATCTGAAATAAAGTGTTGAACATTTTCTCCTTCCGGAAGCCCTTTTTCAAATTCTTCTAGTTCCTTATTGCTCTCTCTTCTCTTAATACTCTCAGTAAAGAAATCTTTTTTTGATTCACTCTTCCTTAATCCCTCTCCAAAACTTCTCATATCACAGCCCCCTTTTATTAACTATTTATTAACCATTATAACATTATATGGAATTTAACTGAAATACTTCATTTAAATATAGCTCACTATTAATGTTTATTCATTAGGACCTATTTATTATTTCTAAACCCTAGGCTTATATCATTTTTCATTTAATTCAAAAAGTCTTTGTGTTGGAAGATTATATTTAAGCTTAACAATGCCAGTCCTTCCATCTCTACACTTTGCAAAGTTAAGTTCTAAAACATCTTCATTTGAAATTTTCTTATCCTCTTTAGATTTATAATAACCCTTTCTAAAAAGTTTAATTATTATTTTTTTTTAATAGATTAATATTTGGGTTAAGCTTTTCAGTAGAACAGGGTTCCTCATTTGAGCTCACCCCTCTTTGCTTTTCAGCAGACTGCTTTTTTCTATTTGAATCTAACCCCATTTCTAAAGCCTTTTTTTGATTAAATCCTAAATAATTAAACTGCATAATTTTCCCTCCCAAAATAACACCTAAAAAATTTATACATTCTTATGTTAAACTCTCTTTCACTATATAAATACTTTTAACTTTGCCTTTCAGCTGTAAAAATCTTAAAAAAATTTATTTTTGTGATTTCTACCAAAAAAAATTCTGTAAAAATAGTCACGCACAAACTACTTTTACAGAATCTTTACTCTCTGAATTTATAATTAGCTTTACATAAATAATTCTTTTTTCTAATATATATGAACTTAAGTATTAGTACTATTGTTCATAATGCATTATAATAACATTATGAAAAAAATTACATAAGATTTAAATCTTAAGGAGAAAAATATGAAAAGAGTTAAAATCAAAGATGTGATGAGCATTTTTAAAAATGTTCTTTTAGGAAACAAAAGAAACATATTTCTTATATGTCTTTTAAGTTATTTTATACTATATGTATTATCAATAGGATCAATAAAAATAGCTAATTTAATTTTCAATCTTTTCGTTATTGCACTTACTATTGTAATAGATTGTGGTGTTATAGCTTCAATAGATAAGTGTTCTAAGGAAGATATTAAATTAAGCTTTAAAGACATTTTTATTTTTAGTAAATCTAAATTAAAGTTAGGGTTATTTTGGTATATACTTATAGCATTTTTAAATTCTATGTTAGGAGTTGTAATAGCAGCTCTACCATTTAAACCTACAATAATGGTCTTAAGTTTATTATATTTTTCAATAACTGCCATAATAACTCCACTTATGATTATATCAATATCAGGACATACTATAGTAAATAAAAAGAACTACATTTATGTTATTTTTGCAATGATATTTATTATTTGGGTTAATTTCCTTCCTTTTGTAGGAGAAATACTAAACTTTTTAATAAAACCTTTTATAATTCTTTATTTAATATCTTTATCTGAAGCAGAAAAAAAAGCTATAAATAACCTTTAAATTTAATAAATAAGGTATTATCAAATTTTTAACTTTTGATAATACCTTATTTTTGTTAATCTATAAATTAAAATAATAAATAAACCGAATATATTAAAGCTAAAATACCTAATACCTTTAAATAACTTTCATACATATCAGACATATTATCTCCACTAGAATCTTTTAAAGAAAAAACATGTTGAATTTCAAAAACAAATCTTGTAAATTTCACACAAAGAATTCCTATAATACTTAACGCTATTATTGCAATAACCTTAGAAATCATTAACTCTTTGAAATTCAAAGCTCCTACAATTAAAAGAATTAAGAAATATACTGCTAAAATACCTATTTCTAAATTTTTCTTTAGCTTTTCTTTATTTCTCAAGTTAATTTTCACATCATTACTTACTTTTTTATAATCATCAAATTCTCTACTAAAACACTCTGCGCTTTTACAGATTAAATTTTTATCTTCGTTTACCTCTCCACATCTTCTACATACTTTCATAGAACCTCTCCCCAATCCACTATATACCTAAATTTTATAATATAAAATTTAGTATATGTTTCTCTATCTTTTAATTTAACAATATATTTACACACTTGAAATTAGGCCATATCTTAAACTAGTGTTAATAATATAGTATATAAGTATTGAATTGTAAAATAAAAAATATCGTATATTCTCTTTTGAATAATACGATATTTTAATTATATTTAATGAGTATTTTTCAAGTTAGTTTCTATGCCAATAAAAAGTATAATGTGAATGTTGTTTAAAACCTATAGACTTATAAAAATCACTGTCTGAAATAACATATGCTTTTTTAGCTCCTAAATTATATGCTCTTTTTAATCCTTCCATAAGAACCAACTTAGCAATCCCCCTATTACGATACTCTGGAATTGTACATATAGGCTCAACATAAACATAATCAGTTTTCTCGCTATACCATAAGCCACAATATGCAACATATTCATCACGTTCATTTTTAGCTATTACATGTAATAAAGAATTTAAATGTGGTGCTGATAACATTCTCTTTTGCTTATTGATAGTTTCCTCATGAAGTGGTGCCTGTCCTTCATGATTAAATCCTTTCCATAACAACTCATGGTGTTTATATAAATCATTTTCTATATTAATATTTTTTAATTCTATGCCCTTAATTGGAGTTAAATTAAAATCCATATCCTCTAATGTGAGTTCAAGTATGTTTTCAGTTTCTTCACACTTAGAAAAACCATAACTTTGTAATAAATTTAAACTACTAGTATCTGTATTATTTACAGCAATACCAATTCCATTTTCATCACTAAAAGTTTCAATACTATATTCTAGCATCTCTTTTTCTAGCCTCTCAAACCCAGATTTCACTCCAAAAAATCCTTCTCCTAAATAGTGGTCATATGTTGCCACACCTATTAACTCTTCATCACAAAACCATAATCCAATCTTGTCTACTAAATTATTATTAAAGTCTGGATGATAAAACATCCATTCCCATCTTGCCCAATTCCAATTTATATGTATGAGATTATCTTGAGATAACTCAATGAAAAAATCACAGACCCTATGGTAATAAGTATCGTCAAATTTTCTAAAACTAATTTTCATCTTATCATTCCTCTCATCTAAAATAACTAAAGAGTAAATTTAAAAATAATTCTATACCATACAAATTCCTATATATAACCTAATTAATTATACCATTATTTTAAAATATATCCTGTTTTTTCTATTTAAACAAACTGCTAATTTATGCAATAATTTCAATATATATGTTAACAAAAATAAAAGTGATTGTATCAAAATAACTTATAAATAAAACTTATAAATAGTATGAAGAGAATATCTGAATAAGCTTTAGAATTTAAGCTATTACGTAGAAGATTTTACGTTAAAAAGCGAAACTGTTTGACCGAAGGGAGTTTTTCGCTTTAGTAAAATCTTCGGAGTAATTGCTATAAATTCTTAGTGAAATTCAGTAATTCTCGGAATATATTTATAAGTTTTATATTAGAGTTTTGATACAGCCCCTTTTATAGTAGTTGTCTACAGTATTAGCTATTAAGACTTAGCCAAACTTCCATAACTTTTTCTAGCTCTTCCATTAACTCTTCTTTTCTAGAATACAATCTATCAAGTTCTTCATAATGTATTTCTGGGTCAGCCATAGTTAAGTTAATTTCTTCAATTTCTTTTTCAAGTGTTTGGGCCTTTGCTTCAATTCTAGCTTTTTCAGCTTCCTTCTTTTTAGTTTCATCTATGATACTTTGCTTCTTAATCTTTTTATTATCTTCATTCCTCTTTGACTTATTAACTTTTTCAAGTTTATTTTTAGCCTGATTTTCTGCATTTATTTTTAATTCTTCTTGAAGCTCTTTATAGTAATCATAATTACCAGCATAGCTTTTAAAACCATGATTTTCAATAGAGACTACTCTTTTACTAATTTTATTAATAAAATATCTATCATGAGATATAAATAAGATTGTTCCTTTAAATTCTTCTAAAGCCTCTTCAAAGGTTTCTATTGAATCTATATCAAGATGATTTGTTGGCTCATCTAGGATTAATAAATTTACGTCCTCATATAGAAGCATAGAAAGCTTTAATCTTATTCTTTCCCCTCCAGATAAATTCTTAATCTTTTTAAAAACACTATTTCCAAAGAACATAAACTTTGACAAGTATTCACGAGCCTTTCCTTCTAATATAAAAATATCATCTCTAAAGGCTTGAAGAACAGTAAGATCCTCATTGTTAAAGGTAATAGCTTGAGGTAAATATCCTACTTTTACATTAGAGCCAAATTCAACTATACCTTTATCAGGAATTTCTTCCCCTAACAGCATTTTTAGGAAGGTAGTTTTACCACTTCCATTAGGTCCAATTAAGGCTACTCTTTCACTAAAATTTATTAATAAATCAACATCATTTAAAATAACCTTATCCTTAAAGACTTTAGATAGTCCTATAGCCTTTATGGCCTCATTACCTGATCTTTCACTGTCTTTAAAGCTTAGCCTCACAGTCTTTCTTTCAAACTTTGGTTTTTCAGTTCTTGCATATTTACCTCTAGTTCTATAACTACTATTTCCTTCAGTATCACTATTTTGCATTTTCTCAAGCTTTTTTTGTAAACTGGCAGCTCGTTTAAAGAATTTATTATTATCTGCCCTCATTGCCCAATCTCTAAGATCCTTTATAGTATTTTGTATATTTTTAATTTCCTTTTGCTGTTCCTTATATTTATGAACTTGCTCAAGGAGATCTTCTTCTTTTTGCTTTACGTAATCAGAGTAATTACCTTTATAAGTCTTACTTTCCATATCTTCAATTTCTATAATTTTTGTTACTACATTATCTAAGAAGTATCTATCGTGAGATACTATAATTACAATACCATTATAGCCTTTAAGATAAGCTTCAAGCCACTCAATAGACTCCATATCAAGATGATTTGTAGGTTCATCTAGTAGTAATATATCTGGTTTATCAATTAAAAGCTTCCCTAATATAACTGTAGTTTTTTCACCACCACTTAATAAATTAAATTCCTTATTTAAAAAGCTTTCAGTAAATTTTAATCCAGTGCAAATCCTAGCTAATTTCTCTTCAGTATTATATCCATCCTTAACCTCGTAAACCTGTACTAAGTGACTATACTGCTTTAATGCTTTATCTAGGTTATCCCCTTCTAAATACTTCATTTCTTCTTCTAGTTCACGCATCTTATTTTCAATGCTATAAACTTCATGAAAGGCTAGTTTTAATACATCAATAACCTTTATACTATCTTCATATTGAGGGATTTGCTCAAGATAAGCACAAGTAGCCTCCCTAGGCTTATTAATAAAACCTTCATCATATCCTGGACTTGTAGCTCCTGGATATCCCACACAATAATCCATAGGTAAACTTCCTGCAATTAACTTTAAAATAGTGCTTTTCCCACTTCCATTAACTCCAACTATACCAACCTTTTCCCCCGAATATACTTGAAAGTTTATATCCTTAAGCACAAGAGTTGCTTCCATATATTTTTTCACATTAATTAACGACAATTCAAACATAAATATTCCTTCTTTCATCCATTTTTCTTTAAATCTCCAAATAGATAAGGAAAGAAGCTTCCTAAACTTTATAATTTATTTATCTTAAAAACTAGGTTCCAAATTAATAACTATAAAATCATAAAACTATACCAAGGAGCTTAACCCCTTGTTTATTTACACTATAAAATTCTATATTAACTATTTATTCTTTTCATATTTCAATTATTTGATAAATAAAAAACTGTAAGAAGATTAAATCCTCCTACAGTCTGAAAATACATTATTATCCTATTAGTTTTAATGATAAAGCTATATCCTTATTAATTTTAGTTCTTAAAAATTATACATCATAGTATAAACATGCTGTTTACACTAATGCATAATTAATACAAATACACAATTAATAAAAATATCTATTAAAACATATATACTATAAACTATAATGCCTAAATTCAGTAAAGTAAGTTACCTTCTAAACGCCTTATTCCATAAAGAGCATCACAATAAAGCCTAAATAACTAGGCAAATTTTTACTCATTATAAAATACATATTAAATTAAAATAATTTTAAATTAATATTAGTAATTAGCTGGTGTCATAACTTACTTTCCCCTTTCAACATTTTTTCTCCATTATACCATATATTGTATAATATTGAAATAATTTTTAGCAATTGTTTTATCTAAGTCTAGCCCTATTCTTTCTTCTTTATTAAAATCATTTATAATTTCCATATCTTCTTCAGTTAACTCAAAATCAAACATATCAAAGTTATATTTAATTATATTTAAGCACAGCAATTCCTGAATAATCTTTAATAGTTTCTTTGTTTAATTCTAATTCTGAATACTCTTTTGCTTTTAGTCCTGAAGCCAAAATGAATTCATCAACCTTAGCAAACAAATGACCTTTTTCTCCTAAGGCCTCTGTTCTGTAGTGCATAGGTATAACAATTGTTGGCTTTAATTGCGACCTTACTTCCACAGCATCAAAAGGATCAATTGTATATCCTCCTCCAACAGGAACAAGCAATATGTCTACATTTCCTATTTCCTCTACATAATTAGAATTTAAAATATGTCCCAAATCACCACAATGACAAATATTAATTCCATCAATTTTAAAGTTATATATAATGTTTTTTCCTTTTTCGGCTCCTAAAACTTTATCATGAAATGTTTCCACACCTTTTATCTCTATTCCATGTTCTGAAAAGCAACCTTTTTCATTTATATGTACAAAATTACTATTTACTGCGTTTATATTATTATGATCACTGTGATCGTGACTTGTAGTTACTATGTCAGCTTTAATTTCCGGCAATCTATAATCCAGCATGTTATTATATGGATCTGTTAGTATTTTTGTCCCATTTTCAGAAGTTATAATAAAGCATGAGTGCCCAAACCATTTAATTTTCATTTTAAATCTCCGATCTTTTTAAATATTTTCTTTTCTATTCTACTACTAATTACTCATAAAATAATCGTATTGTCGTTAAAAGTATATGTAACATTTTTTTCATAAATATACCTTCTTTCATTAAATTAACACACCTTATTCATAGTATTTATTGGTATTTCTCAGAATGTTTATATGTATTATTTGCACAAAACCCACATAAAATAACTTAAATGGTCTTGTATATTATTTATGTAATATTTTTTATTTAATGAATGGGAGGTCTTGTATGAATTTAATAGCTTGTATTATTTCTTTATGTTGTTCTTCATGGATGTTTATTTATCTTTATGGTTTAAGTGCAACAAGTTCTTCTGCTTATAACCCAGTACTTTATATTTTCCCTTGTTTATTTTTAATCATATCTCTTTACTTATTTTATAAAATAGCCATAAAAGATGAAAAATAAAAAAAGAGTGTTTAAAGAAATTTCTAAGGATTTTAAACTTTGACTTTATTTTAAACTAGCTAAAAGTCAACATTCACCTAAAACAGAGCCTAAACTTTTATTAGTAATCCTTATATTATTTTCTTTAATCACTCTACTATTATCACTTAAACCTATATATTAATTCTCTAATTAAATAAGCTTTTTACTAAAAACTCCATCTAAATTAAGCTGAGATACTCTCTTTTGAATTTCTTCTTTATCCATAGTATAAAGACCCAACTTCTTCATTCTATCGAAATAAACTGAACCTGCAAAAGTATATCTAATTTTCTTTCCTTCTCTAGATTGTGACTCTTCATTAGCGAATGCTATTATATCTCCTAAAACAGTGGCTCTAGGAAGTATTAAAGAAGGCATACCTAGATATTGTCTTACTGCATTATGGCCTGCTAATGTTCCTGTAACCATGGCCTCTGTATGACCAACAAAAAGCCCTGATTTTTCTCCAGCACAGAATAAATTAGTAACACCTTTAACCTTCATATTATCATCTCTTGGTGCTACTGATAAATATCTTATGGAGTTACCCTTTCCACCTGCATATGGATCAATATATTTAACATTTTCAAGGCCCTTAATCTTTCTAAGCTTTTCAAGAGGATAATAAGTAGTCATAAGCTTAGCATGTCCTGTATCTAAAAGCACAACATTTTCTGCAAACTCTTTAAGAGCATATTGCTGACAAACCTTTGCATTTAACTTATCGTAATTTACATCTTCTTTTGGAACTTCAATAACTACACATCCCTTTTCATCAAGCTCTTTTCTTATTTCTTCTGAAAGTGTTTCCTTTGCTAGTTTGCAAGAACCACTAAATGCACCAAGTTCATCTCCAACTCTTTCCCCTTGAATATCCTCTACTCCACATCTAGCACTTATACTAATTCTAGGTCCAAAGGATGGACATCTTAATATACACATTGAACATCCATTTCCATATCTCAAACAATTCCCCATAGGTCCTGTTGAACCTGTTGCTTCAATAAAGATATCACCAGGATAATATTGACCATCACTAGTGTATATACCTAAAATCTTATCTTCCTCCTGTTTAATATCAGTAACTCTAGAAACCATCTTAGTTTCAATGCCTAAACTTTCTACGTATCTTTTAACCTCTCCTTCTATAAGGTTAACATCATAAAGCCAAGCATGCTCATGTCCTGGGAAAGGTATATTCTTATGCCTACTACACTTATCAGTTATTTCTATTAAATCTCCCCCTCCCATAGCTATAAGTTCTTCCGCAGCTGTATACCTTCCATTGTTTCTCATTATTCCTCCTACATTACCAAGACCTAGGAGTAAATCTGTTTTTTCAAAAAGCATTACATCTGCTCCCATTTTTTTAGCTTCAATGGCAGCTGCAACACCTGACCATCCAGCACCAATAACAATAACTTTCATAAAAACTCTCCCTTCTCTAAATAAGTTTTTTTGAAGTTCCCTAGCTAAAGTTCTTTAAAACCATTGAAACTTTAAGCTAATATAAATCAAAGTTATTTCATAACTTTCAACAAATTAAACTTAGCTTCATTAAACTTTTTTTAAATTCTTTAGCCTAATTCATTTATACATTAAATTTCAAACCGAACATTTTTACTTAGATTCTATTTTTAAATAGGTCTGAAAGTTTATCTAAAAATCATCCTTTACTTAAACCTATTAAATAAATCTTCTGTCTTCAAATATCTTTCTAGGATCACTTTGGGTCTTGCAAAGCCTCTTTACTTTATGTCCTGCAAATCTAGCTGTGCAGCTTCCACATACACCTTCTCCACAACACATCTTTGCATTATTACAACAAGATACCTTAGTAGTTTCATCACCTAAATCATTTAAATATTCAATAAGATTATAGGTTAAAATATCCGCTCCTGCACAATGAATTAAATCCGCTCCCTCATTTTTAATAAATTCTTTAGCTTCATCTGATATTTCACCTTTTGTAATTAAATTCATAGGTAAATATTCAACATCGTATTCCTCTAAATATTTTTCTATATGACTATTCTCAAAAGGTGCTTTATCTAAAAGAATTTTAACCTTATTTCCCTCATTGACTAGCTTTTTAATAACAGGTACTGCTGGTGCTAGTCCGATTCCCCTACACAGTACAAGGGCCTTCCCGTTCTTAGTTGAATCTATATTTTTAATTCCAAAAACTCCATTAAAATAAGGCCCTCTTATTGTTATTTCTCCACCAATCTCTGTATTTAAGAGCCTTTTAGTTTTTATTCCTCTAACTTCAATAAGTACTTTTATTATATTTTTATCTGCATCAGATTCTAAAACAGATATAGGTACATCAAAAAATGGATTATCCTTAGTCCTTATAAAAATAAATTTGCCCGGTCCAAGTAAGTCAATACAAAGTTTATGCGGTGCACTGAACTCAATAAATAAAAGTCCATCCTCAACTTCTAAGGCGTCTATAACCTTACAGATGAAGGTTTTTCTCCCTTCCTTAGCCTTAAATCCATTACTTGCAAATTCTTCATATATGCAAACTCCCTTCCAGTTTACACAATCACAAAAACACTTTCCATGAAGCTGCGAACAAAGTATGCACTCCCCTTCTTCTGCTAAGTGACAAGGACAAAATTCCGTACCAGCATCTATACAATCAATTACTTCATAATCCATAAAAACCCTCCCATATAAGTTCTTGCTATTAAAATATCCAATTGTATTAAAAATTGTTACAAAAATCCTATAATAAATATTTAATTCTTAAAATATTTTCCTAAATTTATCTAAAATTTGAAACTTTGACCTTTACATCTTAAAGGTTTTAACTGTTCTTTGTTATAATGAGAATAAAAGGGGATGATGATATATGAGAAACAAATTAATTATTGTTGAAGGGCTTCCTGGCTCTGGAAAATCAACCACAGCTAAGACTCTGTACAATATTCTAAGAGAAAAAGGAATAAACACTAAATTATATGCTGAAGGTGATTATAATCATCCAGCTGATTTTGATGGATTCGCTTATTTCACAAAAAAAGAATTCGTTAATCTTATAGAAAAATATAGTGATTATAAAAAATTATTAGATAAACTTAAAAAGGAATTTTATCATGGATATCTTATTCACTATAGAAAAGCTATTGAAGAAGATAATGTATATATTCCTAGTGATTTGCTTAATGATATTAAAGAAAAAGATATATATAATTTACCTTTAGAACTTCATGAAAAGCTAATATTAAAAAGATGGACTAACTTTGTTTCTTCTAGTAAGGATAAAGATGAAATAACAATTTTTGAATGTTGCTTTATTCAAAATCCAGTAACAGTTACTATGGTTAGAGATAATGCCAAAAAAGATGTTACTCTAAACTTTGTAAAAAAACTTGAAAAAATAATAACTCCTTTAAAACCAATTTTAATCTATGTAAATCAAGAAGACATAGAAGATGCACTTAGTAGAGTTATTGAAGAAAGACCAGAAGACTGGTTTGAAGGATTTAAAATATACTATACAGAACAAGGATATGGATCATACTTTGAACTTAAAGATTTAGAAGGTACTTTAGAAATACTTGAAACTAGAAAAGTCCTTGAGGATGAAATTTATAACGAACTTTCCCTAACTAAATATAAAATAAACAATTCAACTTTCAATAAAGAAATATTAAATAAAGAACTACAATGTATTTTACAAGAACATTTATAACAAACTTTAAAACAAAAATGGTGTTATATCAAAGCTTTATCTTAAGTTACTCTTGATATAACACCTTTTATTTTAAGAATAATTTTCTTTTACATAATTATAAATCTTTTCAGTAGTTTCCCATCTAGTTGGACAATTTAAAACAACTATAATTATGTTTCTTCCATTATGATCTACTGAACTTACTAAGCATTTTCCTGCTTGGCCAGTATAGCCTGTTTTTCCTCCATTGGCATTTGGTAATTTCCATAACATTTTATTTATGTTGTTGTAGTTTCTAGTAAATTCATACTTTGAAGCTTCAACTTCCTTAGTTCCTGATATCTCTCTAAAGAATGGTTCTTCCATAGCCTTTGCCATTAAAACAGCTAAGTCATAAGCAGATGAAAAGTGCATTTGGCTGTCTAATCCATGAGGAGATTGGAAATTCGAATCTTTAAGACCAAGCATTCTAGCAAAATCGTTCATAAGTATAGCAAATTCTTCTACGCTACCTCCAATATGCTCTGCAATAGCAATAGCTGCATCATTCCCTGATTTATACATAAGACCAAAAAGAAGTTCTCTCATAGTAACCTTCTCTCCAGCTCTAAATCCAACTTTAGATCCTCTAATACTTGCTGCTGTTTTTGATATAGTAACTTCTTCATCTAAATCACAATAATTTATAGCTACTAAGGCTGTAAGTATCTTGGTTGTACTAGCCATTGGTACATTTCTAAAAGCACTTTTTTCAAATAAAATCTTTTTATTTTTAGCATCATAAGCAATAGCAAAATGAGCATCTCGAGCAATATCTTTACAGGGTTTTCCCTCCCCATCTTTAACATCTAACGTTTGTATTGAAACTTTCTCAGGAATTTCAATTCCTTTTCCAAGAACAATAACATTAGTGTTCATAGATATTGCTATAAAAAAAATCATAAGAATTGAAATCTTCTTTTTCATGAAATATCCCTCCTTAAAACTAAGCTTTTTTCTCTATCAAATCTTCTTTTATTAGTTTTCCAAGTTATAAATTTAATAACCTAGTATATTCTTGGATAATTTAAGCTATTATTGACAATAATGTATAGATGTTAAGGAGGTTCATGGCGTGCTGAAATTTTTTTTATTTTTTATATTATTCCTACTTCTAGTTCTAATATTTTGTCCAATTAAAATTAAAATAAAAGTACTTGCTTCAGAAGAAGATCTAAATATTTATTTTTATAAATTCAAAGTATTTTCTTTACATAGATTTATTAAATATAAACATAAAAAACAGTGTAAAGAATACTGTGAAAAATCTCCTTCACAAAAATCTTCTAAGAAACCTTTAGATGAAAAAAAAAGGCTTTTAAAAACCGATTATGGAATAAATGTAACTAGATTAATCAAATCATTGATTGCAAATAGATTTAAACCTTCTTTTAAATTTTCATTTGATTTAACATATTCAACAGAAGATGCTGCTTTAACTGCTTTAACCTATGGATTTATACATCAAATTTTATCTTTATTATTTTTAATTTTTGATTCATTTTTTAACTTAAAAAAATTTTCTAAAGATATAAAACCTGAATTTAATGATAATAATTCCTTATCTTTTGAAATTGAAGGTATAATTACCACAAATTTCGCTCAAATTATATATATATGCTTTATATATTTAATAAGCTTAACAAAGTAGGAAATATTCTATTTTTAAATGGCATAAACTCAAAATATATTTTTGGAGGTTTTTAAAATGACAAACTCAAATCACCCAATAGAGAATTTAATGGGCACAACAATGGAAAATCTTCGTGACATGATAGATGTTAATACTGTGATTGGAGATGCAATTGAAACTAAAGATGGAAGCTACATAATTCCAATCTCAAGAGTATCTTTTGGTTTCGCTTCTGGTGGCTCAGAAATTCCAAATAAAGAGCAAGAAAAGCAAGAAAATAGATTTGCCTTTGGGGGAGGTTCTGGAGCTGGTGTTAGCGTAAAACCAGTTGCATTCTTAGTTTTAAAAGGAGATTCTGTAAGACTTCTTCCTGTAAATCAAACTAATACTTATGACAGAATAGTAGATAGTATACCACAAATAATAGAAATATTTAAGGACATAAATTATAATAAAAAAGATTTTAAAAAGGAGTCTTGTGATTGCGATTAAAGCGCCTGCTATAGCTTTATATAACTCACTAAATAGTTTCTAATAAAATATTCCTGATTTTATTTAAGAGTTCTCTATTATAGATAAATACCCTCTAATATAATAAAATCAATTAACCAAACTCCATAATAAAACAACCTAAAACCTAAACTTCTTACTTCGCAGGGAGTAAGAAATTAAGAAACTTAATAATTTAGTGAGTTACTTTTGCTATTAAAATACTAAAAGGTAGAGAAGTTTATTTCTTCTCTACCTTTTAAATTTATTCTTCTGTCGCTGCTACTTCATCTTCTTCATCACTAAAAAGTTCTATAGATGGAAGATCACCTAAATCATTTAAAGCAAAATGTCTTAAAAACTCATCTGTAGTTCCATAAAGTATAGGTCTTCCTGGTACTTCTAATCTTCCGGTTTCTTCAACTAGGTTCTTTTCAACAAGCCTTTGTATAGCACTTTCACTCTTAACTCCTCTTATTTCATCTATCTCTACTCTAGTGATAGGTTGCTTATAACATATAATAGCTAAACTTTCTAAAGAAGCTTGAGATAATGATTGTCTAACATTCTTTTTTAGAAGCTTTTGAACATGCTCACTATTTTTAGTTTTAGTAACAAGTTGATAAGTTCCATTTAAACTAATAAGCTTTATCCCTCTTGCTCCATCTCCATTATATATATTCATAAGCTCTCTCATTAAATCTTCTACATATTTAAAATCTTCTTCTACTATTCTACATATATCTTTTAAAGCTAGTGGTTCACCACTAACAAATAAAAGAGATTCTATAATAGACATAAGTTCATCTTTTCTAGAAATCTCGCTAAACTCTATTTGGTTTATATCACTCATTAACTATCACCTTCTCCATCATAATCTCTCCAAAGTTTTCATACTGAACAACTTTAACTTCACTTCTTTTAATGAGTTCAAGCATAGCCATAAAAGTAACAACTACTTCTAACTTACATTCACATTGTGGTATAAACTCAGAAAATCTAATAACACTCTTTTCATTTAGTTTGTCCCTTAGGAAATTAATTTTATCAGTAATCTTATACTTATCTACACTTATCTTTTTTTCCATGACATTTACGTTTTGTTTTTCACCGTAAATTCTCATTAAATTATTATAAAGCTGATAAAGATCAAGCATAGTTATATTTTTAAAGTAATCTTCATCAAGTTTGTTGTCCACTTCAACCTCAATAATTTCAGCTTTCTTCGTAAATACTTCTCCAGTAGAAAGTTCTCTTTCTCTTAAATAAGCACTTATTTTCTTAAACTTTTTATATTCTTGAAGTTTTTCCATTAACATCTTTTGAAGGTCTTCCTCATCAACCTCATCCTCAACTTTCATCTTAGGAAGTAAGGACTTAGATTTTATCTCTATTAAAGTGGCTGCCATAACTATAAACTCTGAAGTTATCTCTAAATCAAGTTCCTTCATTAAGGCTATATATTCTAAATACTGTTTTGTGATTTCATGAATCTTTATCTCAGTAATACTCATTTCATTCTTTTTGATTAAATGCAAAAGCAAATCAAAAGGTCCATCAAAGTTTTTAAGTTTGATAATTGGCATCTCCATAGTTTATTTTTTCTCCTACTATTCAAAACTTCACATAATATCATAACAACTATCCCCTAAAAAAGCAATGAACATCACTGATAAAGCTAAAGTTACCATTAATAACCTTATCCTTTTTTAATCTATTAATATACCTTTATATAGTTTACTATATTTGAGGCTAGTGTTGATTTTTAGATAGAACTGTAAGACCATCTTAATGAGCATCTAGTATTGCATTCATATACGTAGGAATAATAGCGTTAAGAAGCTTTTTCTGTTTGAGCGTAGCGAGTTTAAAAGCTTTAGCTATTATTCTGGAGTAGATGGTTGCAATACTTTGCAAAATTAAGTAGTTCTGAAGGGCTATCTAAAAATCAACATTCACCTCAAATATAGACTTATAAAAAAACAACTGGCATAGGTAGACTATATGCCAGTTGTTACTCTTTTTAGCTAATGAATATTTATGTTTAATTCTAAATCAAACCACTCAAAATGTCTAATAATTTAAAAATCTAATTATTTTTATTTGTTTTACTTTTATCTTTTGCTCTCTTATTCAATAATTCAACTAAATTTTCAAGTTCTTTTCTAGTTACATTTTTATCTTTCATAATAATTCCCTATCTTAATATAACTTAAATATATTTTTAGTCTTCTTCAGCATTATTTTTTTCGTCTTGTTTTTTATCATCTGTCTTTGCATCTCTTATCTTTTCTGCTTTTTCTTCTTTAATTTTTTTATCTTCTTTTTCCATACTTGGAGCATTTGCTTTTTCTTCTTTTATATCATTTTTATTTTTAGACTTATCATTTTCTACTTTTCCGTTAGTCTTTTCATCTTCTTTCTTCTCTTCTACTTTATCTTCCTCTTCACTATTAAAGAAATTCTTAACCTTAAATTTAACACTGTCAATAATTCCACCTTTTTTCATGTCTCTATCTGAATATAGATCCACTTTACCTAAAAGTTCTCCATCTAAATAATATTCACAGTATCCAACAGTCTCAAATTCCTTAACCTTTGTCTTGCTTTCATCTAAAACAATTTTCTTTTCTACTTTATCACCCATGCCCCTTGGATAAACTATGGTTAAATCATCTTTAGCCTTTCCTATGATAAACTTATCACCAGTTTTACTCATAGGGATTTGTTCAACGTCACTGTCTTTTTTAGCTACTTGCTTACTTTCAAATTTAGAAAAACCATAGTTCATAAGCATACTAGCATCTCTATTTCTGATTTTAAAGGTTGGAGCTCCCATTATTACGGAAAGCATTCTAACTCCATCCCTAGTTGCAGTAGCTGAGATACAGTATTTAGCATCATTAGTGAATCCAGTTTTAAGACCATCGCATCCCTTAAAGAATCTAACTAATTTATTATGGTTAACAAGTTCAATAGGGGATTTTCTTCCTTCTGATATAGTTTCCATATAAGTTCCTGTATATTTTAATATAGTAGGATGTTTTAAAAGTTCTCTAGACATTATAGAAATATCATATGCAGTTGAAAGATGTCCATCAATAGGAAGTCCTGTGCAGTTTTTAAATGTAGTATTTTTCATTCCAAGCTCTTGAGCTCTTTTATTCATCATTTCAACAAAGCCACTTTCACTTCCACCTAAATATTCAGCCATAGCCACAGCTGCATCATTACCAGAAGCAATACCAATTCCCTTTATAATCTCCTCAACAGTTCTGATTTCTCCAGTATCTAAAAGCATGGTACTTCCACCCATTTTCTTAGCTGTTTCACTAACTGTGATTTGATCTGAAAGTTTCATTTCTCCTCTATCTACTTTCTCCATGGCAAGTAGCATTGTCATGATTTTTGTTACTGAAGCAGGTGCAAATTTTTCATTAGCATTTTTCTCATAAATTATTTTCCCTGTACTAGCCTCCATGAGAAGTGCTGATTTTGCTTCTACATCTATTGCTTCTTCAGCTTTTACGAGAACAGAAGAAAACATGCTAAATAAAGATAAAAATATTGCAAATGCTGCTATTTTTCTTATGTATTTTTTCATAATATCTCCTCCTTTCCTGCTTATTTTCTCCTAAAAGAGATAAATTATAAGCAAAAAAGAAAAAGTTATCCTATACTAAATTCGTATAAGATAACTTTTATGAAAAAATCTATAATGAGCATCTAAAATTTAAATTTCTACTCCTCTTAAAACTATTAAATATAATAATAAGACTTTTGAAATTTATTTATATAAAGCAAGTTGGGTTCCTTGTTAGATATGGTTTCAAAGATTGTGATGCGTAACTATAATCTAAGCTATACCTAACAAGAATCCAACAAGCTTTACAGCTATTTTATTAACTAAATACTATTTAACTATATCGTATATTAATGGGATATCTTTTACTGAATCTGAAATTTCATAGTTAGCTAGTATTCCATCTACTGCTTTCTTACCTTTTTCTTCATCATCAGCATGAATATATGCTATGATATCTCCTTCATTAACTTTATCTCCTCTTTTCTTTTCAAGAACAATACCAACAGCTAAATCTATTATACTTTCCTTAGTAGCTCTTCCTGCTCCAAGTTCCATAGCAACTAATCCTATGTTCTCAGCATGTATTTTGCTTACCACTCCTGATTTAGTAGATTTAACTGGAATTACATATTTAGCATTGTGGAAGTTTGATATGTCATCAATAACAGATGCATCTCCACCTTGAGCTGTTACAAACTCTTTTAATTTTTCAATTGCTTTTCCTGAAGTTATTGTTTCCATTAACATTTTTCTAGCCTCATCAGTATCTTTAGCAACACCTGCTAAAACAACCATGTTGCTTCCAAGTGTTAAACAAAGTTCTAAAAGATCCTTAGGACCATTTCCTCTTAATGTTTCTATAGCTTCTTTAACTTCTAAAGCATTACCTATAGCAAATCCTAAAGGTTGATCCATATCTGAGATTATGGCAACAGTATTTCTTCCAACATGTTTACCTATACCAACCATTTCAGTTGCAAGTTCTCTAGCTGCCTCTGGAGTTTTCATAAATGCTCCATCTCCAACCTTAACATCTAGTACTATAGCATCTGCACCTGCTGCTATCTTTTTACTCATAATACTTGAAGCTATTAATGATACATTATCAACAGTTCCAGTAACATCTCTTAAAGCATAAAGCTTTTTATCAGCGGGAGCTAAATCTCCTGTTTGTCCACCAACTGCTAACTTTATATTATTAACATTATTTATAAACTGATCCTTAGTCATTTCTACTGAGAATCCATCAAAACTTTCTAATTTATCTATTGTTCCACCAGTATGTCCAAGACCTCTTCCTGACATCTTAGCCACAGGAATTCCTAAAGCCCCAACCATAGGTCCTAAAACTAAAGTAGTTGTATCACCAACTCCACCTGTTGAATGCTTATCTACTTTTATACCGTGAATTTCACTTAAATCTAATATATCTCCTGAATTAACCATAGCCATAGTTAAGTCTGAAGTTTCTCTCTTATTCATTTTTTGGAAGTATATCGCCATTAATAAGGCTGCTACCTGATAATCTGGTATTTCACCATTTGTATATTTATCAACAAAGAAATTTATTTCCTTTGTACTTAATTCTCCGCCATTTCTCTTTTTTAATATTAAATCATACATTCTCATAAGTTTTTCCTCCATATCATCACATCATGGTAACCTTTTCACAACTTCATTTTATCAAAGAGAATCCCTATTTACAAGTACTTTCCCGTATTTATTTATAATATATTTTTAAACAATTAATCAATTATTCTTTTTTTAATTATAAAATCGTAAAAATTTCACAAATTTATTTATCAAATACCAATTTAAATACTCTAAAAATTACAAAAAGAAAAGACTTTTATGAAAGCCTTTCCTCTTTTTACTATTACTTATCTAATTCAGCTTTAGCTGCACTTGGCACCTCATCAGGTTTAACTTCTTCATAGCTAGTAATCTCATTTACAGAATTATCTTTTACATCTTTAACCCTTATTTCTAAATAGGCATCTTTTCTCAATTGCTTTTTATCTGATGAAAATCTAACCTTTATTCCTTTTCCATCTTTATCATAAGCACTTACATCTTCATATTGATAATAAATGAAATCCTTTTTTTCACCATCTCTAATATATGGTTCTTTATGCTCTTTACCATCCTGTATTATCTTAACATAAAATTTTTCAGTATTTATTTCATTAAGCCTTGTACATCCAATCATTCCTGATAACATTGATACTGCAAAAATACCTATAATTAATCTTTTTATGTACTTCAAACCTCATCACACTCCTTTAATAATTCTTCTTTGAAGCATTTATCTTAATCACTAAATTCATTATAAATTCAAAGTGAAAATTTTAATATTTATCTTTATTACATTACTCTTACATTTTTGTAATTAAGAATAAAGTATATCTAATAAAATATTTATCCATAAATTAAAGCAGTTATCTATTATAGATAGCTTTTTAACTACTAAATAATAAATAACTGCATTAAATTTTTATGCTCTAGGGTGAGCCTTTCGATATATATTATTGATTTTTTCATTATTTATAATATCATAGTACATATCTATATAAGTCATTACTTGATTTCCAAGTAATTCTTGTACTACTTTAGCATTAGCTCCATTTTGTAATAAGTGCACCGCAAAAGAATGTCTAAAGGTATTTAAATTAATATCTTTACCAATATTTGCAATTACAGCATATTCCTTAACAATTCTCCAAACTCCTTGCCTAGTTATAGGCTCTCCACTCATATTTAAGAAAAGCTTGTCTGATCCCTTAGAATTATCTTCTCTAACAACTATATATCTTTTAAGAGATTCCTTTGCTGCCTTTCCTATTGGTATAAGTCTCTCGTATCCTCTACTATCTCTACAATTTACAAAAGATGAATCCAAATTGACATCTTCAACTCTTAAAGATATAAGCTCTGAAACCTTCATGCCAGTTGCATACATAAGTTCTAGTAAAGCTTTATCTCTTATCCCCTTTTCAGTTAAAGCATTTGTGGAGTTCATAATTTTGTTTATCTCGTCAACAGTAAGAACTAAAGGTTTCTTCTTTTCAACTCTTTCTTTTTTCATAGTCAAATTTGGAACCTTCTTTAAAAATTCTTCTGCCACTAAGAAATTATAAAAATTTCTTAAAGATATGATAGTTCTTTGGATTGATGATGGAGACTTGTGACTCTCTTTTAGATGTTGTACATAAGATACCAAAGGATATCCATCCTCATCTACCTTAAGCCCTTTTTCCTCTACAAAATCTAAATACATAGAGACATCTGTAATGTATGCACTTACGGTATTCTTTCTCTTTCCTATTGATTCTAGATATACTTCGTATTTGCTTACTAAATCTTTCATATTAACTCCTAACCAAAATGTTATTACATAATTATTTATATTACAGAAATCACCTACTAATTACTAATCTTATTAAATTAGGTGAGATATATGTTTCAATTAATATTCCTGATATGATAATTAGGCTCAAAAGTCCTTGAAAGTTTAAATATGTCTTACTAATATCAAGTTTTATTCTGTCTCTAGCTCCCCCCATTTTAAGCTTAGTCATGGAATGTTTTATAGCTAAAACACTAATTAACATTATTATTGGAATAAAAATTAAATTTTGAATCATTAAACCTGATAATACTAACATAAGTCCTTTGCCACCTAAGATGCTAACTATTAAAGAAAAGGTAAATCCAATAACATAACCTTTTGCCAAATCCATCATAAGAATTACAGGAATTCCTACAGCTGTATAACCTAATAAAATTATTATTACTACCATTGGTAAAACATTCTTAATACTATCAGCAAGAATACTTGTATAAGCCACTGAATTTCCATTTAAGAATCCTAAGAAGTTATTAAAATAATTAGTAATCTCAACCCTATTAAAATCACTCATGTAGTAAACTGTATAGGACCCTAAAACTATACCAACTAAAAAGAATAAAAGTACCCATAAAAAAGTGATTTTATTTTCCTTTAATGACTCCATAAGCCCACTTAAAAACATCCTCATAAATCCTCTCTCCCCTTCCATTAAGCTATCTATTAAAGAATATGATTAACATAATAAAAAGATACGTACTTTTTAAAATTTATTTTTAGCCTTATAAAAAGCTAGCTAAAATATTCTAACTAATTATTTTATTAGAATATATTTTTAATTTAGTCTGTATATTTTAATATAAGATTTAATAGGAGTTATTTATATTGAAAAAAAGATTATGTTTCATATCTATTGGCATCCTAACTATACTTTTTAGCAATAATATTTATGATTTTTTCTATAGTGGTTATGGTGAGACTTTTAAACTAATAAAAACTTTTTCTTTTATGCTAATTGGCTTAGCATTAGTTTAAATTGGTCTTTTTTTAGATTTTAATTATTTTATGAAAGAATAAATTCTAAAAAAATAAGAACTAAAGTAAATTCAAATACTTTAGTTCTTATTTCTAATTATTTTATATTTTCATAGAAAAATAGGCACGCTATTGTTTTAGCATCAGTTATTTTTCCTTCTATAATCATCGTTTTAACTTTTTCTAAGGAATACTCCTTTAAATTTAAAAATTCATCATCATCAAAGTTTGTTTGTCCTTTTTTAAGTTCATGGGCTTTATATAAGTGAACTACTTCATCACAAAACCCTGGTGATGGAGCTATTTTCCCTAAGTATATCACGTTATTAGCAGAGTATCCTGTTTCTTCTTTAAGTTCCCTTAAAGCTGCCTCTTCTAAGTTTTCTCCTTGATCAACCTTTCCTGCTGGTAATTCTAAAAATACTCTATCAAATGGCTTTCTAAACTGTTCTACCATAAGAATATTTCCATCCTCATTAAATGCAATAACACAAACACCATGTGAGTGTTTAACAATATCTCTTTCAACCTCATTGCCATCTGGTAACTTAACTTGCTGTTTAATAACCTCCATAAAGGAACATTTAAATACACTCTCTTCATTTAAAGTTTTTTCGTATAAATCCATAACTCTCACCTTATTATAAATATTTTTGACTCTGTTTTAAGCTAGATCTGAAGAGCTAACTTAAAATCAACATTTCTTTAAAACAGAACCATATTTTTAATTATTACTATATTTTAAAACTGTTATCAAATTTCTACTCCTATGAAATTATAAATCTCCAAATGATAATTGAGAAAAATCACTATTCATAGTATTATCAATTTTAATATTTTTTCTTCTTAACCTTTTTCTTTTTCTCATAATCCCATTAGGACATCCTTCAATGTGCTTATTCTTAGGTAATGTATAAAAATATTTACCATCTCTTATCTTTTTTACTTCTCTAAACCCAAGTCTTGCTTTACATCCATCTATTGGACAAGATAAGTTACCCTTATATATTTTTTCATACTCCGACTTAGTTATACAATTAGCCAATATAATTTTCTTTTCAACACCTTCTATATATAAGGCTTTTCTCATATTAATCCCCTCCTATCTATACGTAAAATTTATTTTTAATCAAGACTATATCTTAATAAAAAAGTAATTTAGGATTATTTAATATGACTACTTCTTGTTTCTACAAAAAAGCACTTTTTACCACGCAAGAACTTAGCTGATAAAAAGTGCTTTTTCTATGAATATAAACATAAAAACTATATTTATACTAAAGTTAATTCTAATAAATTTTTTATATTATGATACTTTATTTTTAAGTCTTAATTTATCTGCAACCATAGCTATAAACTCTGAGTTTGTTGGTTTACCCTTATCATTGTGAATAGTATGTCCAAATATTTTATTTATAGCATCTATTTGGCCTCTTCCCCAAGCAACCTCTATAGCGTGTCTTATTGCTCTTTCAACTCTACTTGCAGTAGTGTTGTATTTCTTTGCTATTGAAGGATATAACTCCTTAGTTATAGCTGATAATAATTCCATATCATTAACAACCATAGTTATAGCTTCTCTTAAATACATATATCCTTTTATATGCGCAGGAACTCCTATTTCATGGATTATACTAGTTATTTCAACCTCTAAATCCATTGGCTCCTTGTTATCTTCTGAAACTGACTCTTCATTTTTTTTGCCTTCAAGAACACTCATTGTTGGCTTATTTGGAGCAGTCTCCTCTGAAATTGTGCTATTGAACATTTGTCTTATTCGTTCTGTGAATACATCCATGTCAAATGGTTTAACAACGTAATAATCAGCTCCTAAAGTTATAGCTCTCTGAGTTATCTTATCTTGTCCAACAGCAGATAATACTATTACTCTTGGTGCTTTTTCTAATCCTAGAGAATTTATTCTCTCAAGTACCCCTAATCCGTCTAAATGTGGCATAATTATATCTAATACAACTAGATCTGGTTGTTTTTCTTCTATAAGTTTTAAAGCTTCTAATCCATCCTTTGCTATTCCCGTAACAACAATATCTCTTTGACTTAATAAATAGTCATTTAGAATATTGCAAAACTCTTTGTTATCATCAGCAATTAATACAGATATTTTTGATTCTTTCATGCTTCCCTCTCCTTAAACAATTCACTATATCCATTTTTTTACATTCTTTATACCTTAACTATATTCGACAAAACTTATTTATTTCCTTTTTAAAAAAAATAAATACTAAAAAATTCAGTTAATTTTCTAGTATTTATTATAACACATATTTACATTAATCTCACTTATTTTCTATTGTATAATTTGAGCATCTTTTAACATCCATTCTATATATATCCCATATCCAATTTCCGGCTTGTTAACTAAAACATGTGTTACAGCACCAATTATCTTATCACCTTGTATAATTGGACTTCCACTCATACCTTGAACAACCCCACCAGTTTTCTCTAAAAGTCTTTCATCAGTAATTCTTATGATCATACTCTTAGTACTAATAGTATCTTGTTTATTAAGTTTAACTATTTCAATGTCATATAATTTAGGTCCCTCTTCATCTATAGTTGTAATTATTTGAGCTGCTCCTGGTTGAATTTCATCTCTCCATCCAACCTTATAAGTCTTATTGTTAATATTTTTAGAACTTTCTTTATTCATACTACCAAATATTCCACACTGAGTATTTCCTGTAACATCTCCTATAGGTGTTTTTTCATTAGAAAAAATTCCTCTTAATTCGCCTGGATTACCTTTTACTCCTTTTTTTATGCTTATTATTGATGAATTTAAAAGATCTCCATTTTTAATTGATAGAATTTTATCTGTTTCACTATCTGTTATTGGATGACCTATTGCACCATATTTCCCACTTTCCTTGTCATAAAAAGTAAGTGTACCTACACCGGCAGTAGAATCTCTAACCCAAAGACCTATTTTATAATCTCCATCTTGATTTTTTGCTAAACTTATATTTTTGGTTATTTCTTCACCATTTCTCTCTAACAATATTTCAACATTTTCAGATTTATTTTCATTAATTTTTTTTGATAGATCTTTTGAACTCTTTATTTTCTTTCCATTTACAGATAAAAGTCTATCACCAATTTGTATGCCACCATTTTGAGCTGGACTTGATACTTCTCCATTAGCTGTTGTTAAATCTGAATACCCTACTGCTAATACACCATCTGTAGACACCCTTACACCAACTGAGTTCCCTCCAGCGCATAACTCTATATCTTTTTTTTCTTGTTCCTTATTTACTAGAGCTACGCCATATCTGTTCTTAAACTTTTCATCCTTATTATTTGTTCTAGAACTTAAAGAATAGAAATTAGTACTTGCAAAAACATTATTACTTCCAGAATAATCCCTTGCAAATAATACAGAGGATAAAAGTAATATTAAAGAAATCATTATTATTGATATACTTTTTATTCTTTTATTAATATTTTTCATTAACTATCTCCTCCTTTTCTATTCTTAATTTGCCCCTTTCAAAATCATAATATCCTGTATTAACTTTGTTATTGTAGCCAAATCAAATTAAAATATACTAAAATTCTCATATTATATACTAAAATTCTCATAATAGTTTTAAAATAAAAAAAAATAGAACTGTTTAACAGTTCTATTTTGTATTAAAAACCACATTATTATGTATGAAAAGTCTTAATTGTTTCTTTTTTTGTATTTGCTAACTCTATCATTTCTTTAGCACTCAGTAATGTATTACTTGTCATCTCAACGCCGCCTAGCATTTTACCAACTTCTTCTATTTTTTGCTCGTAACTTATAGGTTCAACCTTTGAAAAAGTTTTATTATCTATAACATTCTTTCTAACCATGTAATGATTATCAGACATACTTGCTATTTGAGGAAGATGTGTTATGCAAAAAACCTGATGCTTTGTAGATATTTCATACATCTTTTCTCCAACAGATTGCGCTATTCTTCCACTTATACCTGTATCAATTTCATCGAAGATAACAGTAGGAATCTTATCTTTATCAATAAATACAGCCTTTAAAGCTAACATTATTCTTGAAAGCTCACCACCAGAAACTATTCTTTCCATAGGCTTTAAAGGTTCACCTGGGTTTGTTGATATAAGAAACTGAACCTTGTCCTTTCCTTTGGAATTAAAAGTTTCATCCTCTTCAATAAGAACTTCAAACCTACATTTTCCTAATCCAACATAAGCTAATTCCTTGTGAATATTCTCTTCTAATACTTTAGCAAGTTCTTCTCTTTTTACATGAATTCTACTTGCTATTTCACCTAAGACAATTTCAACTTTGCTTTTATTATGTAAAAGCTCTTCAATTATTTTTTCTGAATTTTTAATATTATTTATTTGAGATGAAATATTCTTTTTATACTCTAAGATTTCATCTATGCTATTTCCATATTTCTTCTTTAAAGTAGCTATTTTAAACATACGGCTATTTATATCTTCTAACTCATTACCATCATAAACACTTTCATCACATATATCTCTAAGTTCTCTTGCCATCTCTTGTATTTCATAATACATTTCCATCATCTTAGAATTTATGTTTTTTATTTTTTCTAAATGTTCTTCAACATTTGAAAGTTCTCTATTTACTACTGATAAGGAATCTAAGACACTATTTTCAACTCCATTTAAAAGGTTATAGGAGATCCCTAATGAATTTTTTATTTTTTCTGCATTAGATAAAACATTAAATCTTTCAGTTAATTCTTCCTCTTCTCCTTTTTTAAGTTTAGCCTCTTCAATTTCATTTAACTGATATTCTAAATAATTTAAAAGTTTTTCATCCTTACCTTCATTACTTAACTCACTGATTTGTCTCTCAATTTCTTTAAGCTCTGAAAATTTTCCGCTATATTCCTTTAAATCTCCACTTAGTTTATCATCTCCAAAATCATCTAAATATATTATATGATTTTCTTTATTTAATAAATTTTGATTATTATGTTGACCATGAATATCTAGGAGTGTACTACTAATTTTTTTTAATGTAGTTACTATTATACTCCTACCATTTACTTTTATATTGCCTCTACCATTAGTAAAGGTTTCTCTAGAAATTATTAAAGTATCATCATATTCTATTTCTAGTTCATCTAAAGTCTCTTTTAATCTCTCATTGTCATCTATAGAAAATACAGCCTCTACAAAAGTCTTTTCTTCTCCAGTTCTAATTAAGTCCTTGTTAAACTTACTTCCTTGAACATAATTTATAGCATCTATAAGTATAGACTTACCTGCTCCAGTTTCTCCTGATAAAATAGTAAATCCTTCTTTAAAGTCTAAAGATGCTTTTTCTATTAAAGCAAAGTTATTTATAGTTAATTGTAAAAGCACACTTCTCCTCCTTATTTACCCTTCTATCATTTCTAGTATTCTAGAAACTAGATTTTCTGCTTTCTCTAAGCTTCTAGCTAATATAAATATTGTATTGTCACCAGCTATAGTTCCTGCAATCTCTCCTAAATGAAGCGTATCTATAGCCTCTGCAGCAGCTGGCGCTGATCCTGAAAGTGTTTTAACAATAACCATCTTATCAACATTTTCTGCTGAAGTTACAGTGTTAGCTAATATATTGCTTAATCTATCGCCCATTTCATTTTTTTCTTCTTCTATTATAGTGTATCTATAACGTCCTTTATTATCTTGTTTTTTAACAAGCTTTAAGTTTTTTATATCTCTAGATACTGTAGCTTGAGTAACATCAAAACCAGCTTTTTTTAATTCTTCTGCTAATTCTTCTTGAGTTTCTATAACTGTTGACTTTATAATCTCAATTATCTTAGAATGTCTCTTAGATTTCATTTCAACTCACCTTCATCTTATTTATTCTATCTTAAACAATTTTTTTCTTAGAACCTTAAAATAGCTCTTGTTATCAAAAGAAATTATTCTAAAAAATTCTTTTGCTTTTTTTATTAAAACTTCATTATGTTTTTCTAACTTTAAAGCTTTTTGTCCATCTATTGTAACAAAGACATCTGATTCATTAATGAGAGGTTTAACTCTTATTGTATTGTTTCCGTCTATTATCATAGGTCTTGAATTTGGTGTATGTGCACATATAGGAACTATTGATATTATTTGCAAATCTGGCATTATAAGAGGTCCTCCAGCTGAAAAAGAATATGCTGTTGATCCTACAGGTGTAGAAATTATGACCCCATCTCCTTTAAAGGTAGCATAAAGTTCATCATTTATAAAGACCTCATATTGTGCCATTCTAGATAAAGTACCTCTAGCAACAACAATATCATTTAAAGCTCTCTCTTCTGAACAGGTTGCACCTTCTATTGTACAAGAAAGTAACATTCTCTCTTCCACCTTATAATCTCCGATTCTTATTCTATATAAAGCTTCTTCTAACTCACTGATTTCAGCTGTCACTAAAAATCCTAAATTTCCAATATTAATACCTAAAATTGGAGTATCTATAACTGTGGAAAATTTTCTAGCAACTCCTAAAAGTGTTCCATCTCCGCCAAGAACTATTAAAAGATCTAAAATTCTTAACTTTTCATAGTCACCCTTATAAAACTGATCTATGACCCAAACCTTATCTGGTTTTAAATACTCTTCAACCTTAAACATGACTAAGTCTAAAATTCTATTTTCTTTATCTTTTTTCTTATTAATTATAATTCCTATATTTTTCATGCCCCAAAACCACACCTTTACATTCACTATGTAATTTATTTAAAGAAATTATAAAACTAAAATTTAATGTATAATAACTTATTTCTATAAATCACTGTGAGACTTATCAACTACTTCATCTATAATACTATTGTCAAATTCTTCTACATTATTAGTTTTCTTTAAGTATATTAAATACTCTATGTTTCCCTCTGGTCCTTTTATAGGAGAGAAATCAAGGCCTAATATGTTCATCTTATGAGATAAGGCAAAATCAACAATTTTCTTGATTACTTCCTTATGTGTAGAAGCTTCTCTTACAACACCTTTTTTACCTACTTTTTCTCTTCCTGCTTCAAACTGAGGTTTAATAAGTGCCATAACTTCTCCATCTTCTTTTAAAAGATTAATTACAGCCGGTAAAACAGTTGTTAAGGATATGAATGATACATCTATTGATGCAAAATCACATGGTTCTCCTATTTGCTCTGGAGTTACATATCTTACATTAGTTCTTTCCATACACACAACTCTTGGATCTACTCTAAGTTTCCAAGCAAACTGTCCATATCCAACATCAATTGAAAATACTTTAACAGCATCATTTTGAAGCATACAGTCAGTAAATCCGCCAGTTGATGCTCCAATATCTAAGCATCTTTTTCCTTTAAGATCTATTCCAAAGGATTTAACTGCCTTATCAAGCTTAAATCCCCCTCTACTAACGAAAGGTAACTTTTCTCCTCTAAATATGATATTTGAGCTTACAGGAACTTTTTCTCCTGCTTTATCAACTCTCTGTTCACCTATAAATACCATTCCTGCCATTATATATCTTTTAGCTTTTTCTCTTGACTCTGCAATACCTTGTTCAACAAGAAGTACGTCAAGTCTTTCTTTTTTCTCTTTTTTATCCGCCATAATGTTCTCCTTTAAAGTAATTCAATCAACGTGTTTTTTATTCCTTCTGCATCTAATCCATTGATCTTATATAAAATATCAGGCTTACCATGTTCTATAAATTTATCATTAAAAGCTAAAGTTATAACTTTTTCTTCATGTCCAATTTCATTTAAATATTCTAGAACACCTTCTCCGAAACCGCCTTTTTTAATATTATCTTCAATGGTTACAATCCTAAATCCATTCTCTGATAAAGATTTTAAAAGCTCTTTATCCATAGGTTTTATAAATGTTGCATTTATTATTAAAATATCTACGTTCTTTTCTTCTTTTAGTTTTTGTGCAGCTAACATAGCGTGTTGAACCATTTTCCCTGTGGCTACCACAGCTATTTTTTCTCCATCTTGTATCTTCTCCCATTTACCATACTCTATTTTGCTTAAAGGTGTTAAAGGAACATCCATATCTCCACCTCTAGGATAGCGTATAGCTAGAGGTGCATTAAATTCACTTGCCCATTTTAATATAACTTCCATCTCATCTATGCACTTAGGTGCCACAATAGTCATATTAGGTATTGGAGATAAGTATGAAATATCAAAGACACCTTGATGTGTTTCTCCATCTTCTCCAACAATTCCAGCTCTATCTAAACAAAGAGTAACAGGTAACTTTTGTATGCATACATCATGTAAAACTTGGTCATAAGCTCTTTGTAAAAATGTTGAATAAACTGCAAAGAAAGGTTTTAATCCCTCTGCTGCCATTCCTGCTGCTAAAGTAACAGCATGTTGCTCTGCTATTCCAACATCAAAGAATCTTTCAGGAAATTCTTCTCTAAATTTCTTAAGCCCTGTTCCATCTGGCATCGCTGCAGTAATTGCTACAACTTTTTCATCATTTTTAGCTAGCTTAATCATTTCCTCTCCAAAAGTAGATGAATAATTTCTACTTGCAAATTTAGAAATCACACCTTCTTCTAAATTAAAAGGTGATACTCCATGATACTTATTTGGATTTTTTTCTGCTAACTCATAGCCTTTTCCTTTTTTAGTTACAGTATGTATTATAACTGGTCCCTTTCTCTTCTTAGCTATCCTTAAAACTTCGTTTAGTTCCTTAATATTATGTCCATCTATAGGGCCAAAATATTTTAAGCCAATATCCTCAAAATACATACTTGGTACAACAAACTTTTTAACTCCATCCTTTAATCTAGAAAGAGATTGTTTTACACGCTTTCCAAAGGAAGTAGTCTCTAAAGTAGAACCTATATCTGACTTTAATTTGTTATAACTATCGCCCATTCTAAGCTTATTTAAGTATGTGGCAAGACCACCAACATTTTTACATATTGACATTTGATTATCATTTAATATGATTATAAGATTATCTTTTCTATATCCAATATCATTTAATGCTTCTAAGGCTATTCCTCCAGTTAATGCACCATCACCGATTACAGCAATAACTTGATTATCTTTCCCAAGTAGCCTCTGCGCTCTGGCCATACCTGCTGCTGAAGATAATGATGTACTACTATGTCCTGTAGCAAAGAAATCATATGAGCTTTCCACTCTTTTTGGAAAACCACATAATCCCCCATATTGTCTTAAAGTATCAAATTTATCTTTTCTTCCAGTTAAAATCTTATATGCATAAGATTGATGACCTACGTCCCATATTATTCTATCTTCACTAAAATCAAAATTTTTAAAAAGTGCTACTGTTAAATCAACAACTCCTAAATTTGAAGCTAAATGCCCTCCAGTATTCGAAACACTTTCTATTAAAAACTCTCTTAAATCCTCAGATAATGCCTTTAATTCATTTTCATTTAAATCCTTTATTTCCTTAGGATCAGTTATTTTCTGTAGAATTTCACTCATTTAAACCAAATCCTTCATTATTAAAATTTTCTCTCTAAAAGCCCCATAGTTAATTCCTTTAAAGGCTCTGTATTTCCTTCTATTGAACTTAATATCTCTATACATTCCTCTGTTAAGTTCACACATTTATCTTTGCACTCTTCTAATCCAAAAATGGTTATATAGTTGTTTTTATTACACTCTTGGTCTTTGTGAACATTCTTCCCTAAATCTTCTGCATTCCCTACTACATCTAATATATCATCTTTTATCTGAAATGCTAACCCTAATTTATATCCAAATTCCTCTAATTTTTTAATATCCTTATCTGAAGCTCCTGCTAAAACTCCTCCAGCCAGTATTGAAGCCTTTATAAGCTCCCCTGTTTTCTTTAAGTGCATGTAATTTAATTCATCTAAAGAAATTTCTTCCTTTTCTTCATTTATTATATCAACAATTTGGCCACCAATCATCCCGTCTGATCCAGCAGCATCAGCAATTATCTTAGTTGCTCTTAAAGCATCTCTTCCTTCCTCTAAGGAATAATCCACTAAAACTTTCATAGCTTCATTTAAAAGAGCATCTCCTGCTAAAACAGCAATTGCTTCTCCAAATACTTTATGATTTGTTGGCTTTCCTCTTCTTAAATCATCATTATCCATACATGGTAGATCATCATGTATTAAAGAATAAGTATGTATCATCTCAATTGCCATCGCTGGTGATAATACCTTCTTATAATCACTCTTATATATATAATAAGACAAAAGCATTAATATAGGTCTAACTCTTTTTCCACCTACATTTATGCTATATGCCATTGAATCATATAAAACCTTATTGTATTCTCTTTCTCTGTCAAAATAAGCTTTTAAAGACTGGTCAACTTCCTCTTTTAAGCTCTTAATATTCATTGCTGTATCCTCCAAAGTCTTCCTCTTTTTCATCCTCAACAACCTTTATTTTTCCTTCTAAAGTGTTAAGTTTTTTATATAATTTATTTATTATTTTAACACCATTTTCATAATTCTTTATAGACTCTTCTAAAGTCAACTCTCCATTTTCAAGCTGCTTCACGATTTCATTCAATTCACTAACCATACTCTCATAATTAGTTTCTTTTCTAGCCATCTCTCTGCTCCTTACTCATTAATAATTTTTATATCTATATTAACGGAACCATCCTTCATTATCACTTTTACCATATTATTCTTTTTTAATTCACTTACTTCATTGATTACCTTACTGTTTTTATCCATTATAACTGAATATCCTCTTCCTAAGGTATTTAAAGGATTTAAGGTCTGTAATATGCTATTTAAAGCAACAAGCTCATCTTTAGCTTTATCAATTTTTCTTTTACCTAAAAAATTAAGTTTTTCTTCTAATCTATTGACTTCCTTAATTCTCTTTTCAATTATGCTTTTAGGATTATTACTTTTAAGTCCTTTATAAAGTAAATCCACATTATTTTTTGCATTTAAAAATTTTCTATCTACGGCTCTTTGTAAAAACTCTTTTTTATTTAATAAATCATTTATCATTTCCTGTAATGATGGAGAAACTAATTCTCCTGCCGCTGATGGTGTAGGTGCTCTCATGTCACTTACAAAATCACTAATAGTAAAATCTACTTCATGACCAACAGCTGATACAGTAGGTATTCTACTATTAAAGATTTCATATGCTAACTCTTTATTATTAAAAGCCCAAAGCTCTTCAATAGATCCTCCACCTCTACCTAATATTATAACGTCAACTGATTTTTCATTATTAAAATATCTAATACCCTCAATTATTGACTCAGCTGCATTTAATCCTTGAACCTTAGCTGGATATAATACAATATCTAAGGCCTTATTTCTTCTTTGTATAACATTTATTATGTCTCTTACTGCAGCTCCAGTCCTTGCTGTGATTATTCCAATTCTTTTAGGATACTTAGGCAAGGCTCTTTTATATTTTTCATCAAAAATTCCCTCTTCACTAAGCTCTTTTTTTAATTTATGAAACTCTTCAAAAAGCTCTCCAATTCCTGCTTTTTTTATATTTTCACAATAAAGCTGATAAGTTCCTTCTTTATGATAAACACCTAATCTAGCCTTTATTTCAACCTTCATTCCCTCTTCTAGTCTAAAATCTAAATTAACTGCATTATTTTTAAACATAATGCAGTTAATCTTGCTATTTTCATCTTTCAATGAAAAATAAATATGACCACTTGAATGGAATTTTAAATTAGATATTTCACCTTTGACATTAAGATTCTTTAATATAAAGTCATTTTCAACTAATTTTTTAACATAGTTATTAACTTCACCAACAGATAATGTCTTTAGTTTCATTCTAATCTAACTCCTTACAAACATTTTTCAAAAGAAGAGTTGTAGTTAAAGAACCTACCCCTCCTGGAACTGGTGTAATAAATGATGCCTTCTCATAAACATCATCAAAGTTAACGTCGCCTGTTATCTTGCCGTCAACTTCACTAGTTCCTACATCAATAACAACCGCTCCTTCTCCAACATAAGAAGAATCTATAAAGTTAGCTTTTCCAATAGCTACCACCAATATATCAGCTCTTCTGCAAACTTCTTTTAAGTTCTTAGTTCTTGAATGACATACAGTAACTGTGGCATTTTCATTTAAGAACATTTGAAAAAGAGGTTTTCCAACGATGTTGCTTCTTCCAACAATAACAACTTCTTTTCCCTCAATCTCAATATTATAAGCCTTTAAAAGGGTTATTACACTGTTTGGTGTACATGGCAAGAAACATTTTTCACCTTTATAGAATCTACCAACACTAATTTCTGAAAGACAATCTAGATCCTTATTTGCATCTATTAAATTCGTAACAGTTCTTTCATCAATATGTTTTGGCAAAGGTAATAAAAGCATTATCCCATTTACACTTTCATCCCTATTTAGCTCTTCTATTTTCAGTTTAAGTTCATCCTGTGAAACATCTTCTCTTAACTTTATTTTATCAAATTCTATGCCTAAATTATTAGCTAATTTTTCTTGGAAGTTTTGGTAATATACTGAGCCTCCATCATCCCCAACTAGTATAGACGATATTTTTAAAGTCTTTCCAGAAGCCTTTAATTCCTCTGTATAATTCTTTATTTGCCCCTTTATGTCTATAGCTACTGTTTTTCCGCTTAAAATTTTATCCATTACCTGCCCCTCCAAATCTTCTTACTCTAGTAAATATAAACTTTAACTACTAGTTCATGCTCTTATATATTTTATCTAAAACACCATTTATAAATGAAACTGATTTGTTATCAGAATATTTTTTACATAATTCAATAGCTTCGTTTATTGATACTTTTCCCGGAACATCTTCTGCAAATAACATTTCATAAACAGAAATTCTTAATATTGATAAATTAACCTTTGATATTCTGTTTAATTTCCACTTTACAAGTTGAGCTTCTATTAAAGAATTTAACTTTTCTTTATTTTTTTCTATTCCTAATAATCCTGCTTTTATGTATGCTAAATCTAAATCGCTTTTAAGAATCTCTTCATTCTCCACAAAATCATTAAATGTCTGTAATGCAGATTCTGAAGTTATTTCCATTTGATAAGCTAATTGTAATAAATGTTCTCTTGATTTTACTCTATTCATTATATCCTCCTATGTTTTGAAAATACTCTATTTAGTATTATTGTCTTAATTTATATTATTAATCATATAATTAATGATTTAACACAATGAAACACCCTCTGAAATCAGAGGGTGACTACTATTTTTTTCCTATTTCATTTTTATCTTCTTCTTTTAAGATAACTATGTTTTGCACATATATGTTCACTAGTGCCACCTTAAGTCCAGTTATAGCTTCAACAGTCCTTCTTACGTTTTCCTGCACTTGAGAAACTACATCAGGAATTTTAATTCCATATTGAACTGTAACGCCTATTTCAATGATAGCTTCACCGTTCTCTACATTTACTTTAATTCCCTTGCCTAAACTTTTCTTTGAAAATTTATGTCCTATTCCAGTGCTATTATTATGATTTATCTCAAGTATTCCATCTATCTCAGATGCAGCTATACCAGCTACGACACCGATAACTTCATCAGATATATTAACTATACCTAAGTTAGCTTCATCTCTATTCAATTCATTCATAAAGCTGAACCCTCCTACTAATTTTCACGAAACTTAATTAGTTATAGGTTCATTATAGCAAATAACTAATTACAATACAATTAATTATTTTTTTTCTATATCAACGTCATAAACTTTTGATACATTCATAACTATATCTTGAATTTCAACCATTTTCTCTTGAGTTAAATCTTCGTCAGTTTTAACTACAACCTTAGCGTTATCACCATCTATAAAACATATTACATCTTCATAACCTTTACTCTTTATGCTAAGTTCTATTCTTGTTTCATAATCTCTTGCCATAGTCTTTTCAGTTAATTCTTTCTCAGCTTCTTCTTTTTGCTCTGCTGATGTGTTCTTATCTTCTACTATAGCTTTTAAGTTATCGATAGTCTTAGAGTCTTTTTGTTCTCTTAAGTTTCTTGACTCATAGAAGTAATCTGAAGATGTTTCTGTAGCTTTTTCATCATTTTCTCCAAAAGCAGTTGGAACTTCTCCCATGCTCTCTTTTATTTGGTTGTTAACTCTAGTTGCCAAGACGCCAGTACAAACTATTAATGCTAAAAGTGTTAAAATTATCCCTGCTTGCTTTTTGTTCATAATGAACCCCCCATAAATTTAATTATTTATTTTTCCATAGCCAATACATTTACCTTATCTACACTTATGTTATATAAGCTTGATACTGCTTTTGTTATTTCATATTTTATTTTGCTATCTTCTGCACCTTCAGCCACAACCATGACTCCTATAACATTTGGTTTTTCTGTCTTTAATATAACTGGTTCACTTCCATCAGAACTGTTTGACATAACAATCTTATCTCCATCAGTTTCTTGTGAATTAACCCTTGTTCCTCCTTCACTATCAGTCTCTTCTGTAGTACTTTTTTGAGAAGAATTATCTACTGCTGGTACCTTGACCTCACTACTTTCAAAATTTATTACTACATCTACTGCTCCCACTCCACTGATCTTTCCTAATATCCTCTCTAAATTTCCCTCTTGTTTTTCTTGATAACTTAAAACTTCTGAGTCCTTTGGACTCTTATTATTCATATCTTCTTCAGATATTTTCTCTGAATTAGTCTTCTCACTTTTAGATATATTGTTTACTCCTGTAAAATATGACACAACTAAATAAAACATTATGACTAGCAAAAGTATTATTATTAAGTTGGCAATATTCTTTTGTTTTAGAACTTTAGACATCTTGTCCTTTAAATCCTGTGACCCCATACTACCTCCTAAGCATATGAAACAATTATATTTTCATGAGAAATTTCAAGTTCTTTTTCAACAAACTTTTCAACCTTTTCTAAAAAAGAATCTTTTTTTTCCTCTTTATTAAGCTTTTCTTCTCCAACAACAACCTTCTCTACCTTTTTTACCTTTTTTTTATCTAAAACCTTAATTTCTGCCTCTTCAATATCTACCATAACATCATCAAAGTCCACTTTTCCTATTAAATTAACCTCAAATTCATTTTCATAAAATTCGTCCTTTAAAGCCTTTTCTAAATTTCTCTCTACATTTTCTAAAATGGCTTTTTCCTCATATAGTGATACCTTTTCCTCTTGATTTTCCACAGCTCCATCTATTTTGTTTTCAAAAGCATTTTCATCTATTTCCTTATTAAAATTTAGTAATCCTATTATTGGAGATAACATTACCGAAAGTATTATTAATGAAAATACAAACTTAACATGCTTTTTCACCGATGAATTAGGTAAAATTATGTTAGCAATAGATATGATGACTATTACAACACAAAGAGTTGAAATCCAATTTTTTAAAAGATCCATCATATTTCTATCCTCCTACAATAAAATTACCTGCCGTGGCCATCATAGCAGCCATAATAAAGAACATAATGCTTACACTTATTATGCATGATAAAATCATGAACAATGCTTCTCCCACAGTTTCAACACTACTTGATATTTTAGAATCAACAACAGGTTCAATAACCGCTGCTGTAAGTTTAAAACAAATAGCCATAAGTCCTATTTTTATTATTGGATAAATAACAATCATCACAAGAACTATTACCCCTAAGGAAGTTATTACACTTTTCATAGCTAAGGAATATCCAGCCACAGTAGTTATTGCATCTGAAAATGCTTTACCTACAATAGGTACAAAGTTATCAACTGCGAACTTAACAGTCTTAACTGTCACTGCATCTAAGGTATCTGCCGTCATTCCTCTTAAAGTCAATATTCCAACAAATACAGTTAATATAAACCCTTGAGATATAATAACTATCTGTTTTATGAACTTACACATCCTATCTATTTTAAATTCATTAGAAAGATTATTAACAAACTGTAAAGTAAAATAAGCTAATATTAAAGGAAATAAAAAATATGTGTAAATTCTAGGTGTTAATGAAACAGCTCCTAAGACAATAGGATCTATGGTTACAGCTGAGGTCACTCCCCCTGAAGTTGCTATAAGCATTATAATTACTGGTACAATAACATTCATAAAATCTATAATTGAAGCTAAGACTTCTTTTCCTAAATCAAGTGATATAAAGAAACTCTTAGTCAAAAGCATTATTAAAAGAGCATAACAAGCAAAAAAGGCTACTTGAGTCACTCCCTCTTCTATGTTAAAAGCATCTTGCAAATTCTTAAGCAAAGCACTTAAAAGAGCAATTACTAATATTGAGGCAATAAACTTTAAAACTATGTTAAGTTCTCTAAACATATAGCTAAGTATTGAAGCCCCTATTTTCTTTAAGGTTATTGGATCTTCTCCACTTTCTAAATAATTCTTTATATATTCCTTAGCTGACATATTGCCTAGTATGTCCTCTTCTGTTTCTAAATTATTTATATAATCATAAAATCTTTCTACTCTTGAGTCATTTTCTATTTTTTCCTTTGAACTCTCTAAATTCTCATTTGCCAAAACATTTAAGTTAAAGCAAAATACAAAAGTAACTGATAATAATATTATGTTTATTAACTTTTTCATATTTTAGCCCCTACATTATACTTAAAATGGAATTCAAAATATTAACCATTATTGGTATAGCTAATAAAAGTATCATAATCTTCCCTGTAAACTCTACTTTTTTACCCAATACGGTAACCCCAGCATCATTACATATATAACTACAGAAAGTTGAAAGGTATGCTATGGCAATAATTTTCATAACTATGGCAATATAGGATGAATCCATTCCTGATTCTCTCGCTATATTCTGCATGAAAGTTATTATTTCATTGACATAAGGCATTACAAAAAGAAAAATTATAATCCCAGCTACTAAAAGAAGCATAACTGCGAAAGTACCTTTTGTTTCCTTTAAAAATAAATATAAAAATAATGTTATTAAAGAAAAACTTATTACTTGCATCAATACATCCATTCTTGCTTTTGTCAGAAATCTTCAAAAATCAATAATTTATTTCTTATTGATTTCTATAGATTACTGCCCTAGTTCACCTCCTCCTGTTCTAATTCATTTTTACTATCTTAAAATAATCTTTTTAAATTAATATGTTACCCTAGATATGAAATCCATCTAAAATAAAAACATTGATCTAACAGAAGAAAATAATCTACTTATAAGCTGAATCATCATAGTAAGTATTATTACTATACCAACGATATTGGCTAAGGCTGCATACTCTTTCTTGCCACTTTGGTCAAGAACTTTATCAAGTATAACCAGCACTATTCCTACTCCTGCAATTTGAAAGATTAAAGATAAATCCGACATATATGGCCTCCCCCTAAAATTCTAATCTTATTAAATCCCCTTTTTATAACCTAAAATCCTTTTTATGATTAACTATTATGAAAGTCTATAAATTAAACAAGAAAAATGGCTATCATTGCTCCTACTGAAACACCTAAGTATCTATAAACCTTAGTATTTTTATTACATTCATCTTCTGCTATTAATAACTCAGAATCTAATTTTTCTTTAGCTAAATTAAAAATTTTGATTTGTCCTTCTACGTTTGTCTCTCCTAAAGATTTTGAAAGATCTAATAAAATTTC
Source organism: Clostridium sp. LIBA-8841 (assembly GCF_057782475.1). Lineage (NCBI taxonomy): Bacteria > Bacillati > Bacillota > Clostridia > Eubacteriales > Clostridiaceae > Clostridium > Clostridium sp. LIBA-8841. The sequence goes on from NZ_CM173488.1 coordinate 2,888,368, forward strand.
AAAGTCTTTATCTTTTAAATTCATTTCTTTCTTATGTTCATTTATACTTTCACTAAAAGCCATATATACATTTTTAACCTCATTATTTTTCAGTTTTAAAGAAATTGCATTTAAAAACTCACTAATTGGACTTTTAGCTTTCAATGCTATACTCTCTATACTCTCTGGCAAAGGAGTATAGGTATAAACAATATCATTTTCAAAATCTATTAAAGCTCTTTTAAGTTCTCTAAGCTGATTAAGTCTATTTCTAAAGCCTTCTCCATATAAATATCCAATTAAAGAACTAAGTAGAACTATAATAACCAGAAAAAAAAACCTCATTTTCCTCCTCCTTTTTACACATTATTCTTTTCTTAACTCTTTATATTTAGGCCCTGTTTTAAACATCATAAATTCCTTCTATTGTTCCAACTCCTTTTTTAGCACTAAGAATTACAACTTTATCTATGACATTATTCTCTACTATGTCTCTAAAAACTGGTCTTCTATATAATTCTTCTATATTTCTTCCATGTAATGTAGCTATAATGCTTACTCCAGAGTTATATGCCATAATAAGACCTTCCATGTCTTTATATGTTCCAATTTCATCACATATAATAACCTCAGGAGAAAGTCCCCTAACTGCCATCATCATTCCATCACTTTTAATACAGTTATCATATACATCTGTTCTTATTCCTACATTCATTTGGGGAATTCCATTATAACAAGCTGCAATTTCACTTCTTTCATCAATTACAACGGTCCTTTTTCCTTTTAACCCAATTTGAGATACTCCATTGGATATATTTCTTGTTATATCTCTTAAAAGTGTTGTCTTTCCACATTTAGGAGGAGATATTATTAAAGTATTATTTACTCTATTATTTTCAGCCAAATGATTCATAAGACTATTAGAACAGCCTATAACTTCTCTACATACCCTTATATTTAAAGAAGTTATATTCCTAATAGTTTTAATTGAATTATCTTCTATAACGCATTGACCAGCTAATCCAACTCTATGTCCTCCTTGAATAGTTATATACCCTTGCCTTATATCTTCCTCGAAGGCATACAAGGAGTAGTTACTTATCTTTTGAATTATTGCTTTAACATCATCTCTTGTTATTACATAATTAAAAATTGTTTCATTGTTATCCATAACAATACTAAGAGGTTTTCCAACCTTAACTCTTACTTCTTGGAGTTTATTTAAATTACTTCTATCCTTTAAATAAGAATTTATCTTTTCTGGTAATACAGCAAATATTTCTTTCAAAGTACCTCCTCTCCTTTCTATTTAAATCTATTAGTTTACATAAGAAATTATTCTAATTATTTTTAAATTTATTAATTTTAATTTTGGGCAAAAAAAATAAACCGTACCCTTATAGGCACAGTTTATTAAACTTCAAATTCATTTCCACAATAAGGACAAGGTATATTTTCAGATCTGTCTAATATATCTTTTTCTATGTATATAGGTTTATGACACTTATCACAAACTACCTCACAGTATTCATCATCGTATTCTTCAAGCTCTTCTAAAGTTAGCTCTTCAAAAAGTTCATCCTGTACTCCACTTAAATCATCATTTAGTAAAGTAACATTTTCATCTAAAGTTTCAATATTCACTTGTAATTCTTCAACCTTCTCAACTAAAGATGAAATTACATTAAGTAAGGAATCCTTAAATTCTTTATCTAACTCAGTGTTTTTATCCATAGCCTTAAGTAAGGTACTAATGTTGTTTTTAATATCCTTCACTGAAATCACTTCCTTATATTAAATATGCTAAGCTTTAAAAGCTTAGCATAAATTTATTTTATCTAATATTTAATAGATAAATTTAGCTTAAATCCAAGTAAGAATAAAATTCTTTTTGAATTAAGTCTAAGTTTTTATTAAACTCTTTCCATGTACTCGCCAGTTCTAGTATCTATTCTTATAGTATTTCCTTCTTCAACGAACATAGGAACCATAACTGTTGCACCAGTTTCAACAACAGCTGTTTTCATAGCTGTAGTAGCAGTATTTCCTTTAACACTTGGCTCACACTCAGTGATTAATAACTCAACAAAGTTTGGAGCTTCAACTGAGAAAGCTTCTCCTTTGTAGAATTTGATTACAGCGTTCATGTTCTCTTTTAAGAATCTTATAGCATCTTCAACTTTTTCATGGTTTAAAGGAATTTGCTCGAAAGTTTCTTGATCCATGAAGTAGTATAATTCTCCATCTGAGTAAAGGTATTGCATTTCTTTTCTTTCGATTATTGCTTCTTGTAATTTATCAGTTGGGTTGAAAGTTCTGTCTGTAACTCCACCCATTATAACGTTTCTTAATTTAGTTCTAACGAAAGCAGCACCTTTTCCTGGTTTAACGTGTAAGAAGTCTATAACTGTATATACTTGTCCATCCAGTTCAAAAGTAGTTCCTTTTCTTAAATCACTTCCTGATATCATTAAGTATCCCTCCAAAATCTATTAATTCATTTTATATTATAACCCTTTAAGATAAATTAATACCCTCTAGAGCTACCTTGTTACTTATTTACTATTAAAGCTTAAAACAACAATCATATTTTATCAAATGCTAATAATAAATGCAATTATTTTCATTAAATTTACAAGACTATACAGCCTTAATCTCCAAAAAGCACTTTAATTCTCCTGCTTTTTCAATTTTATAATTTTTTACATAAATATTATTCTTTTTTAATAAATCAACATAATTAACTAAACTTTCTAAATTCCCTGTAAATAAAAGATTTCCTTTCCATACATCCTCATATTTCATCTGAAGAATAGTGCAGTTTTCCTTTTCCACAATTTTAAGAATCTCATCTAAATCCTTACTATAATTTTCTATAGAAGTTACAACAGGGATCTCATAATTTTTTAAATAAATAAGCCCTGACCCTTGGAATATCAATAAAAATAAAGAAACACTAATTAAAACCATGTCTATCCTAATCTTTTTCATTTAAGTACTCCCTTTATGGTATTAATATTATCAACCTCATTTAAATTTATTTCTTCTACAATTCCATTTATCTCTTTAATTTCTCTAAGTACAATTTCCTTATAATCATTATGAATTTCTATTGTAAATTCATTTCTTTCAAGATTAAACTTTAAAACTTCTTCATTCTCCAATAATTTTTTCAAACTATTTATTCTATTTATAAATTCTTCTCCTAAGGATTTCTCAACCTTAATCGATTTATTTTCATTTAAATATTTTTCAATTCTATTATTCTCTTTTATGATTTCTGCATAAAACACTAAATTAAATAACAGTAAAAATAATATGTAGATATTAATTCTTTTTTTAACACTTTTATTGTATGGTTCAACATACTCTACTGGTAAAAACCTTTTATATTTTTTGATATAAATTATCCTCACCTCTAATCTCACTTAATTTAGCATCTTTGAAACTTTCTTTTAATTCATCAGTTATATATTCTTTGGAAATAATGAGATTAAAACTTTTTATTGATATATTAAAAGTTTCTTCTAAATTTTTAATTTCATCCTTTATATCTTCTATAACACTCTGCTCTTCAATATTTCTTAATAAAATCAACCTTTTTTTAAAATAAACCTTTATCCTAGAATTTCTAAGAACAATTTCTACTTTGTTAAAAATATAAAAATTCTTCTTTTGAAGATCATAAGGTATTAAAGAAAATTTTTTTCTTTCACATAGTAATTTTTTAAACCTTTCATCGCACCCAATAAAATATATTATTAAAAAAAGTTTTCTTCTGACTCTTAATTTCTCATAGTGTACTAAAGGAATATAATCAGAAAACATATCTTTTATAAGCTCTTCTATTTTTTCTTCAATATTATAATAATTATTAACCTTAAGTACTTTTATTAATATACTTTCATTTAGAAGAATTATTTTTATTCTTTGATCCTTTGATTCTTTCAATTTTAAAATATCATTTGTATTATTAAGTACTAAATTTTTAGTTAGTAAACTCATAACATCTCCTTTTTGATAAAGTAATACTTTCATCCTCACTGAAAGCTATATCATAATAGGTATTTTTTAAAACTCCAGTCCTATTATTCTTATTTTTAATATGTAAAACATCTTTAGTAGAATCATAAGTTACACTCATATTATCTAAGTTAAAATTCAACTCTTCTATTTTCTCCTTATTTAAAATATTTTCTTTTATAATATATTTTAAAAATTCCTCTTCATCTTTAAACATCTCTATATTATCTTTTATAAGACCATAACTTCTGTTAACTTCTTTCCTTCTTTGAAATGAACTATCCATAAGAATTGTAACAATAATGCTACATGCTAAAGAAATCAGCATAACTTCTATTGAGGCAAAACCTTTACCCTTTCTCATAACAATAAACCCTTTCATCTTGATTCTTAACTTTTAATCTTATATAAAACAAATCTCCTTTTTCAATAACATCAAATTTTTCAATATTATCTAACAAAGCATGCGAATAGTATTCACCATACCTTATAAAACTAAGACTTAATGTATTTTTTCTTTTTTCTATTTTATCCTCTAAAAGTTTTTCTTCTTCCCAAAACTTTATACTTATGTAGTCCTTATGAGGATTTACAGTTACTTCCTCAACTCTTCTATTTAAAAATCTATAATCTAAATACATCTCTGCATTTAACAAATAATTAAATTCTTTTTCATTATCCAAAAAACTCTTATACTCTTTAACATAAAAAATTAAATTCTTTGTTAGACTAAGAGTTATAATGCCTAAAGCGCCTAAATAAATACATAATTCAATTAATAAATATCCTTTTTTCTCTATTTTTGCATTATTCATTCTAAAAATTCGTATATTTTAATCTCCTCACTTTCACTTATAAAAGGAAAATCATTTTTATAAAAAATATTAACTTCACTTTCATAATCATCAATGTGGTTTATGGTTATACTCCATCCCAATTCATTTAAACCTGGATTATTTAATTTAAGCTCTTCTCTTAAAAAATTATTAATTTCCATACCTATTAATTTATTTATGTCTAAATCACCTAATCCATATTCTCCACTTGGAAATGACCTTATATCACCAAAAGCTATATTATGCTTTATTTCCATTACTAAGCTATTCATACTTTCTCTTACTTCTACTTTTTCCCTTGTATAATGTTTATTCTTAAGATAAATGCTATAACTCTTTCCAATACCCAGAAAAAGAATAGATATTAAAGCCAAAGCTAAAACCATATCAACTAATAAATATCCCTTCTTAGCCGAGCCTTTATTTCTCATTTTTTCTCCTTTTCCCTTAATATTTATTTAATATAAATTTCCTTAGCTTTTTAATTAAGCTCTGTTTTAAACTAGTTTTAATTTTTAGATAGAACTGTAAGACCATCTTAATGAGCAACTAGTATTGCATTTCCTATAGCTAGTAACTCTAAGATTCCAGCTTATCCAAGCTGTCATCAAGAGTTTCTATGCTTTAGATAAATTCGGCTAAAATTCAGAGTCCGTATTAAGCTCTCTCTGAATTAAGTCTCATTTTATCTACGTAAGAATAATAGCGGTAAGAAGCTTTTTCTTATTTTTATAAGGAATACAATCTCACCATGTTCAATTGTATAAGTTCAAGATACCAAATTAAAATTTGGACTTTCACTTAACCTTTAGCTATTATTCTGAAGTAGATGATAGCAATACTTTGTGAAATTAAGTTAGGTCTGAAGGGCTAGCTAAAAATCAACACTCACCTAAAACAGAGTCTTATTTAAAATGTCACTTAACATTGATTTTTCCTAAACCAACAGTTATTGTTATTTTTCTCTGATTATTATTTTTATCAGTTATTAATATGGTTCCTGCATTATTTATCATTCCCATATTACTTATGGCAATAACATTATTCATATTGTTACTTACCTTCACAGCTTCAAGCTTTAAAAATGAATTGCTAATTTTATTTCTATATATTAATGTATTTTCTAAATTATCAAAGGTTATTTCTCCATAAGAATTATCCTTTCTAGATAATTGTTTTGCTTCCATAAGAAAATCATGAATTGCATTTATTTCACGTTCAACTTTTAACTCATAAGTTCTTTCTTTTATCAACATAAAGGAGGTTGGTAAAGCTAAAATTAAAGTTGTTATACCTAAATATATTATTATTTCACCAAGAGTAAATCCTTTTTTCTTTTTATACATACTTCATTCCCTCAAAAGTAGGTATTAATACTAAAAGCATCATAGCTGAAATTACAAACCCTAAGACTATAAACATTGCAGGCTCTATTTTCCCAACTGTTTTGTTTAGAGTTCTATCAAAATCTTTTTCCCTTATTTTTAATAGTTCCTCTATATTTTTATTAAATAAGCCACTTTCTTCTCCTGTAATTAAAAAACCTTTTGATATATGAGAAATTACATTTATACTTCCAATGCTATTACTTAAAGTTTCTCCTTTAAGAAGCTCTTCATTTATCTTTCTAACATATTCTCTCAGCTTTTTATTACTTAAATTTTCTCCAAATATGCTTAAAGCATTTGTAAGGGATATACCACTTGTTATTATCATGTTTATTAAAAATAATATTCTAATTTCATAATACATCCTATAAATTTCTACCTTCTCTAGCATTTTCTCAAAATTTATTATTTTAAAGATTAAATAACCTGCTATTAAAATACAAAGAAAGTAACAAAAAGCTATTACCTCCACATTATGATTATCTTCAATAAACCTAATATAAGAGTTTAAAACAGAAATTAATTTAGATGTTTCCTTATCCCCTAAATCATACATATCAACAAATTGTGGAAGTATGTAGGTTGCATAGCAAAATATCATTAATAATAGCCCTATAAGAAGAGAAACTGGATATCTTAAAGATTTAATAACCTTATTTTCAACTTCTTTTTCGGCTAATATATTTTTTGCACATTTTTCTAAAACTTCTTCTAAATTCCCACTTTCTTCCCCGATCTTAATCATATCCACCATAATATCTGGATATAAATTTCTTTCTTCTTTGAAAGCCTTAGACAAACTTTCTCCCTTAAGAACTTTTTTCTCAACTCTTTCTATTGATTCCTTATATTTTTTATCTCTTACAGTGCCTTTTATTAATTCTAATGAACGTCCTATGGGCATTCCCGACTTTACATAAGTACTTAAATTTAAACATATATAGGAAGCATCATCCTTAAAACCAAACATCTAATCCCTCACATTCCTTTAAAAGATAGTATTCTTCTAAAGCAACTTCTCCATTTGATACTAAGGTAAAACAAGATTTTAAAAGTTCTTCACCCCAAGAAATCTCCTCTAAATTTTTATATTCCTTGGGAAATATTATTTCACAAATTGCTTTCCTTCCTTTTGTGCCTGTCCAATTACACATATGGCATCCATTTCCCTTATAATAAGTGTTTAATTTGAATTCTTCTTTCTTTACCTTTTCAACTAATTCATCTTCTAAATATATTTTTTCTCTACAGGCTTCACAATTTTTTCTTACTAATCTTTGAGTTATTATTACACTAACTCCCTCTTTTACTAAATAGCCTTCTGCTCCCATATCCAAGAGCCTATCATATATTTCCTTTCCACTATTAGCATGGATTGTTGAATAGACTTTATGACCTGTTATAGATGCTCTTATAGCTATTTTAGCCGTCTCTTCATCTCTTATTTCTCCAATCAATATTACATCAGGGTCTTGTCTTAAAATATGCTTTAATCCATTAGCAAAAGTTAACCCAACCTTCTCATTAACATTTGTTTGAGTTATACCTTTGATTGTAAATTCAATAGGATCTTCTATGGTGCTTATGTTTACTCCATCTTTATCTATAGAATTTAAAAGTGCATAAAGAGTTGTTGATTTTCCACTGCCTGTAGGTCCATTTACAACAACCATACCATGCTTCTTCTTAAGAATCTTATTAACCTTTTTCTTTTGAAATTCCATTAAGCTTAAACTATTAATATTTATAAGTTCATTCTTTTTGTATAATATTCTAATTACTAACTTTTCTCCAAAAACAGTAGGAATGCTAGAAACTCTTAAATCAAAATCATTTTCTTCATCTTTAAATGACAACTTTCCATCTTGTGCTCTTAATTTATCACTTATATTCATATCAGCCTTTAATTTAACCTTATTAACTAAGTTTTCATAAAGATTCCTTTTAATCTTCTTCATAAGTATTAGTGTTCCATCTATTCTAAATCGAATATTAGCCCAATCTCCTAAGGGTTCAATATGCATATCACTAGCATTCTTCTCTATTCCTAATGCTATTAAACTTTTCAACTCTTCTTCTGTGAATTCATCCTTAGAAAAATTTTTACCACCATAACAGTCTTCTATTAATTTTTTTATTTCATCCTTATTTCCTAAGATGAAACTTATTTCTTTATCTCTAAATAATAAAGATAAATAGTCTTTTTTATCTTTATCTTCACTACTCGTATGAAACAATATCTTTCCTTCATTATCTTTTAAAGCAATTAAGTTCATTTCTAATGCAATTTTCTTAGGTATCTTTTTCATAAGTCTCATATCAATATCTTTAATACTGTATTTCACACTTTCACCTCCTTATAAATAATAATTGACAAGCCACTTATTTTTTAAACAAAAAAAGTTCTAGATTATTAAAAAATTTTAACAATCTAGAACTTTTAACTATTCTATAATAATATACTGCCCTTTGTTACTATCTATAAGTTTAATGCTTCTATCATTTGGATCATACATATATAATGCATTTTTTTCTTTATTGTCATTAAATCCAGTAAAATATATCTTACCATCAATCACTATTAAACTTGATTTTTCAGATATATTTTTAGGAAAATCAAATACTAATCTATGAAGCTCATTATTAGTAGTGTTTATTGAATATAAGCTTCTTGTTTCATTACCTTTTGTACCAATAAAATACACCATATCACCTATTTTATGCGATGATTCTATCTCTCCTACTTCATTAGATATAAGAGACTCTTTTTTACTATCCAAATTATATATATAGCATTCTTTCTTTCCGTCAATACTGCTTTGAGTGTATAAAACAACTTGATTTTCTATTAAATCAATATAGTCTATAAAAGCTTTGACAATTTGCTTCTCTAAAGTGTAACTTCCATCCTTTATATTGTATAAGAATATTCCACTTTTTTTCTCATTTAAGTCTACTCCATATAGAACTAATTGGTCTTCATTTGCGAATTTAACATTCTCCCCAGAAATAGCTAAATTCTCGTTAAAATCAAATTCCTTAAAATTTTGTAAGTCTAAAACCTTGTATCCTATTTTATCACCAGAACTATATTTATATAAAAGCTTAGTCCCACCAGGACTCATAATCAAGTCTTCTATATTTCCATCTACTGATATTTTATGTTCTTTAACCCCATTTGTAATTATTAAGTCAGTTCCCTTACTAGTAAATTCCCTATAAATAACTAAACCTAACTCCTTGCTATAAATTTCCATATGACCTTTTATATCTAAGTCAAGTTTCTTTAGCGATTCCCCTTCTATTTTGTAATATTCAACATTATCCTCTGAAATTGTAGACACAATATTCTCAGAAAGTTCTAACTTTTTTCCCTTATGATCTTCTCCATCAGTTCCTTTATTGAAATTACATCCTACAAGGGCTATTGATAAAATAACTAATACTAAACTTAAAGCAGCAGCTTTCCTCATTTACTTACTTCCCTCTCTAAAATAAATATGTGCCATCACAAATAAATGATGCATCTCCTATCATTTTTACTCCATCATCTTCAATATTAACTTTTAATTCTCCACCTGGAACTATTACCTTTACTTCATTATCTACTAATCCTAACTTATTAGCAGCTATAACTGAAGCACAGTTTCCTGTTCCACATGCTAATGTTGGACCAGCTCCTCTTTCCCAAGTTCTAACTTCCATAGTGTTTCTATCAATCACCTTGCAGAAGTTAACATTTGTTCCTTGAGGAAATAGTTCATACTTTTCTATACCTTTACCACATTCTATAGGATATTTTTCCTCTTCAAAGATAATAGTATGCGGAACACCCATAAGTAAAGATGTTATTTCATACTTTTCATTTCCTACACTTATTTCTTTTTCTATTATTTCCTCATTACATAATGAAGGTATGCTTTTAGGATTAAAATCTCCAAATCCCATATTTACATTAATGGTCTTTACCTTATCATTCTCAATCTCTAAGAAAATTCTTTTAACTCCATCACCAGTTAAAACATCTAAAACATCCTTCTTAACTATGCCTTTTTCATAAACATACTTAGCAAAACATCTTATTCCATTTCCGCACATAGCAGCATAAGAGCCATCTGAATTTATTATTACCATCTCTATATCACAATTTTCGTTCTTCCTAACTATTAAGATTCCATCTGCACCAATTCCAAATCTTCTATGGCACATTTTTTGAGCAATTTCTCCCTCTTTACCTAAATACTCATTGTTTAAATCTTCTATAACTATAAAATCATTTCCATTCCCATGCATTTTTGAAAACTTCATATTATCACCTCAAATTACCTATTATTGATACTTTTTATTATAAGATGTATACTAACTGTAAGTTCAATCAATTTAGAAAGGAAAGAAAATCATGGCTTTAGACGGTATTTATTTATATAACTTAATAAATGAACTAAAAGGTTCATTAATAAATTCTAGAATCGACAAAATAAATCAACCTGAAAAGGATGAAATAATAATAAATGTACGTGGAAAGGAAAATAAAAAACTTTTAATTTCCTCTAGTTCCAAATACCCTAGATTACATTTTACTACAATAAATAAGAATAATCCATTACAACCGCCTGTTTTTTGCATGGTATTAAGAAAATATTTAACTGGTGGAAGAATAATAGATATACATCAACAATCTACTGATAGAATTGTTTCAATAGACATAGCAAATAAAGATGAACTGGGCTTTGATAGTGTATACACTTTAGTCATCGAAATAATGGCTAGACATAGTAATATATCTCTTGTAAGAAAAAGAGATAATAAGATTATGGAATCAATAAAGCATATAACAGCAAATAAAAACAGCTTTAGAGTTCTTTATCCTGGTGTAAGCTATGTGTTTCCTCCTGCTTCTGAAAAATTAAATCCTTTTGACTTTTCTAAAGAGGATTTAAAAAATGCATTAAGCAAAAATAACAATGAACTAGATGAGAAGATTTTTTCCAAACTATTAACTGGTGTGGGCAAAAGTTTATCTCTTGAAATGTATTCATTATTTACAAAGCACTTTGGTGATTCTTATGTTTTTGATGATATATTTAACTTTATCTCTGAATATTTCAAAAATATATTTAATGACATACAAAATATTATATTCTATAAAAACGAAAAAATTATAGATTTCTATTTTAAAGATTTATCTACTTTAGATAACTGTACTAAAGAACTTTATGAAAATAGTAGTGAGCTTTTGGATGCTTTCTTTGCTAACAAAGATAAACAAGACAGACTTCATGCTAAAAGTGCAGATATACAAAGATTAGTAAACACAAACATAGATAGATGCTTAAAAAAGATTAAAGTTCTTGAAAAGACTTTAGAAGAATGTGATAAAAAAGATGATCTTAAAATTAAAGGAGAACTTCTAACATCTTATATTTATAGTGTAAAAAAAGGTGATAAATCCGTTGATGTTTTAAATTATTATATTGACAATGAAGAATATCTAACTATTCCTCTTGATGAAAATAAAACACCATCTGAAAATATCCAATTTTACTTCAAAAAATATAATAAGCTAAAAAAAGCTGAAGAATCTGCTTTAGAGCAACTAGCTATAAATGAGGATGAACTTAAATACTTAAACTCAGTATCCTCAAGCATACAAGTTGCAGATAACTATGAAGATATAGATGCAGTAAAAAATGAGCTTATAGAAACTGGATATGTAAGATTCAGAAGAAATAACAATGGTAAAAAGAAAGAAAAACAATCTAAGCCTTATCACTATGTTTCTTCCGATGGAATAGATATTTATGTAGGTAAAAACAATATTCAAAATGACTATTTAACTTTAAAGTTTGCTGATAAAAACGATACTTGGCTTCACACTAAAGATATACCTGGTTCTCACGTAATTGTTAAAAGCTCAGATGTTCCAGATAAAACTTTAGAAGAAGCTGCCAACTTAGCTGTTTTCTATAGTAAAGGAAAAGGTGGAACTAAGATTCCTGTAGACTATACATTAGTTAAAAATGTAAAGAAACCTTCTGGTTCAAAACCTGGAATGGTAATCTATTCAACTAACAAAACAGTCTATATGGATTCACCAAGAGAAATAACTCTAGAAAAACTAAAGTAATAACTTATTAAGGCCTATAGCAGAATTTAATAAAAAACTTATAAATATATTCCGAGAATTACTGGATTTCACTAAGAATTTATAGCTATTATTCCGAATATTTTACTAAAGCTCAGAACTCCCGTTGGTCAAACAACTTCGCTTCTTAACGTAAAATCTTCTCCATAATAGCTTAAATTCTAAAGTTCATCCATATATTCTCTTCATACTATTTATAAGTTTTTTTAAACTATTTTGCTTATAGACCTTTTTTGCTGTTAAGCTATAATTAGATTATTATCTCTTACTAAAGATAAATTCAACTTTTATCTAGTATAAAAATCCTACAAATAAAAGCTTATTGACTTCTTCTATTTATAGGATGTTATTTAAATTAGACTATGTTTTCAACTAATGTTGATTCTTAGATAGAACTGTAAGACCATCTTAAAATCAATATTCACCTAAGCCAGAGCCTTATATTATTTTTTTAAGTTATTATCTAAGTATTGGTAGTAGTAACATAGAATTCTACCATTATAAAGTTTTCTGTTCTTAGTAGCTTTTCTACTAAATTCTTTTTGGAAGTCTGGAGAAGCTGTTAGGATATTAAAATCCCAAGTATCTAACTTTTCTTTAATTTCTCCGAAATGCTTATTAAGTTTTGAAACAACTTCTTTTTCACCTATTCTCTCACCATATGGTGGATTTGTAATCATATATCCATACTTTTTCTTAGTTGAAAAATCAAAGAAGTTTCTTTTTTCTAATGTTATGCAGTCAGTTAATCCTGCTTTTCTTACATTATTTTTAGCTGTACTTAATACCCAACTATCTATATCATAACCAGTTATATCTAAAGGAATTTTCTTAATAGATCTTTCTGCTCCCTCTCTAACTTGATCCCATATTTCTTTATCCATTGAAGGCCAAGTTTCAGAAACAAATTTTCTATGTAAACCTGGTGCTATATTTCTAGCTATCATAGCAGCCTCTATTAATATTGTTCCTGAACCGCAACATGGATCTATAAGAGTTTGCTCACCTCTCCATTTTGATAATAAAACCATAGCAGCTGCTAGTGTTTCTTTAAGTGGAGCTTGCCCTGAGTGCTCTCTATATCCTCTTTTATGTAATCCCTCTCCAGATGTATCTATTGTTAAAGTTACTACATCCTTTAAAAGACCAACTTCTATCTTATAAACTGGACCATCTTCTGTGAACCAATCTTGACCATAGCTTCTACTCATACTCTTAACTACAGCCTTTTTAACTATTGATTGACAGTCTGGAACACTGAAAAGTTTTGACTTAACAGATTTACCAATAACATGCATCTTACCATCTACAGGTATATATTGGCTCCAATCAATTTCTACAGTTTTATTAAATAACTCTTCAAAGCTTTCAGCCTTAAATTCAGCCACTTTTATTAAAACTCTATCGGCAGTTCTAAGCCAAAGGTTTGAAATTGCAATATCCATTTCATCCCCTTCAAAGTGAACTCTTCCGTTTTCTGTTTTTAGGTCTTCATAACCTAATTCTTTTAATTCTTTTGCAACTACAGCTTCTAATCCAAAAGTCGCAGTAGCTATTAAATTATAATCCATAGCTTTACTCCTTAGTTTTCATTTTCATATATTTCAACTGAATCAACACCATCAATTTCATTTATTTGAACTCTTATTATTTCATCCTTTGATGTAGGTATATTTTTACCAACATAATCTGCTCTTATTGGTAATTCTTTATGCCCTCTATCTACTAAAACAGCTAATTGAATGAATTCTGGTCTCCCTTGATCCATTATAGCATCAATAGCAGCTCTAACTGTTCTACAAGTATATAAAACGTCATCAACTATAATAACTTTTTTTCCTCTTATGTCAACATCTATTTTAGGATCATTTAAGCTTGGTTTATCACTAATATTAGTTAAATCATCTCTATATAATGTTATGTCAACACTTGCAACTGGAACTTTTACCCCTTCAAATTTTTCTACAAGTTTTGCTATTCTTTCAGCTAACGGGTATCCTCTTCTTTTAATTCCAACAAGAACAATATTATCTACGCCCTTATTTTTTTCTATTATTTCATGTGAAACTCTTGTAAGTGCTCTTCTTATAGCATTTTCATCTAATAAACTTGCCTTAAGATGCATTTTAGCAACCCCCTAATTTTTCTATAATTTTTTCAAAGTACTCTGGTAATTCAGAATTAAATTCAACATATTCTCCAGTAGTAGGATGAATAAATCCTAATGTTTTAGCATGAAGAACTTGCCCTTCTTGACTTAACTTCTTTTGCTTTTTTAAACCATAAACAGTATCTCCAAGTAATGGATGACCTATAAATGCCATGTGAACTCTTATTTGATGAGTTCTTCCTGTTTCTAAGTTACATTTAACAAGTGAACATGAATTAAAAACTTCAAGAACCTCATAATGAGTTACTGCTCTTTTTCCTTCTTTAACCACAGCATACTTTAATCTATCTCTATGATGTCTTCCTAAAGGCGCATCTATTGTGCCACCTTCTTTTTTAAATCTTCCCTCAACAATAGCATAATATTCCCTTTTTATACTGTGATCTTTAAACTGCTCAGCTAACTTTTGGTGAGCATTATCATTTTTAGCAACAACTAATATTCCAGAAGTGTCTTTATCTATTCTGTGCACTATTCCTGGTCTTATAACTCCATTTATACCAGATAAATCATCACAATGATGTAATAATGCATTAACTAAAGTACCTGTATAATTACCTGGCGCTGGATGAACAACCATTCCCTTTGGTTTATTTACTACTATTATATCTTTATCCTCATAAACTATATTTAAAGGTATATCCTCTGCTTCAACTTTTAATTCCTCTGGTTCTGGTATTTCTACCTCAACTTCATCTCCAACTGAAAGTTTATATTTTCCTTTTTCAGCTTTTCCATTAATTAAAATTTTTCCATCATCAAAAAGGCCTTGTATAAAGTTTCTTGAAACTCCATCTATCTTTGAAGCTAAAAACTTATCTGCTCTTATGCCTTTTTCTTCCTCTGTTATTTTTATCACTTCTTTATTTAAACTCATAGTTTTATTTGCTCCATTCTAAAGTAAATATTTAAAGCTATACCTTAAATATTATATAATAACATATTAAATTTCAACAATTAATTAAACAAAAAGAAAAATCTCACCTTAAATTAAAGTGAGATTTTCTAATAACTAATCTTCAGCAAAGAAACTCTTAATTTCATTTACATCATCAAAATGTGTTTCTTCTTCATAGATGTCCTTAAGCTCAGTTTGTTCTTCTTCATTAGAATCAACTTTTATTCCTTGCTCTTCTTCATCTTCTGGTTTAGTTATATTAAAATTCTTTACGAAATCTTTCTCTAAATCATCAAAAGTATCTATTTGGAAGTTCATAAAACTTCTAAACTTAGCTCTGAATTTTGTAAACTCTTGCTTAACTCTATCATACTCATCATTGATTTGTATAACATCGTTATGAGCTTTATCTAGTATTCTTTGAGCTGTATCATTAGCACTCTTGATTATTACATCAGCTTCTTTTTGAGCATTAGCTTTTGCTTGCTCCGCTGTGTTTTGAGCTAATAATAAAGTATTTTGAATTGTATTCTCAATTTTACTATAATGCTCTATTTTATCATTAGAATTTTCAAGCTTCTCTTTTAATGAAGTGTTTTCTTTAAAAAGAGTCTCGTATTCTTCGACTATTTCGTCTAAGAATTCATCTACTTCCTCTGGACAATAACCTCTTAAAACCCTTTTGAACTCCTTGTTGTTAATATCCATTGGGGTCAATTTCATATAATCACACTCCTATGTATACTTAAATACTGTCAATTTTAATCTACCACTCTTCGTTGTCCCAAAAATATTACTTATCTTAAATTTTCCAAGGCCTCTTATTGTAAGCCTAGAATTTTCGGAAACTTCTTTGCTCTTATCTTTTGTTACTCTATAGTCTAGAAGAACACTTCCTGAACTTATTGCATCTAAAGCCTTACTTCTTGATATGTTCCCCAAGGCTGCAACTATACAATCTAACCTTTTAGAGGTTACTATTACACTTTTTTCTTCATAGCTAGGTTTAGGTATCTCTTCTAAATCATAAATGATTTCACATTTACAACTTAGATTTCTTATTTTGTTTAAATTATTAACTAAAAAATCAATTATACTGTGATGAACAGCAACATAGCAGCCATCTTCTTTTAGAATTAAGTCACCTATTTTGTTTCTATTTATACCTAAAGCCATAATAGATCCTAAATAGTCCTTGTGCTCTAATTTTGAAAACTTAGTATTGCATTGAATCTTTAAAAGACTTATTGGAAACTGGTCATACTCCTCTTTATTGAAGGCGATAACCCGTCTTTCTCCATCCTCAAAAAATCCAAAACTCTCAATATTTACATCAAAGAAATTAATTTCTTGAAGAGTGCTCCATACATCTGGAGTATAAAACTCATCAGTAAACACTGAAATATTTTTTGTCCTAGCTAAATTAAATCTTTCGAAAAGTTTTAATGCTTCAAACTCTTCTAAATTTAATAAATTTATAAATTCTTTTTTATTCATATTACTTTGAAGCCCAGTTGAACATTCCTTTGTTGCTTAACTCGCTCTTTAATTCATTGCTTACTTCAACGTTTGAAGGTGATACTATAAATACTCCCTTTTCAACTTCTTGAAGTTCTCCACATAATGCATAGCAAGCTCCACCAACGAAGTCTATTAATCTTTGAGCTGTTCTAAGTTCTAATGAAGTTGTGTTTATAACAACTATTTTTCTATTTTTTAATGCAGTACATATTTCAGTTGCATCATCATAAACTAATGGTTTAGTTATCATTAATTTAGCTGTATTAGCTGTATGAATATTTACAACTTTACCATTTTTCTTAGAAGATAATACTGGAGCAAAAGCTTCTTCCTCTTCCATTATCTCTTCTTCTTCCATTACTTCATCTTCATCTTCAAATTCATCAAACCCTAAAAAACTCTTCATTTTACTAACTACTTTAGACATAATCATATCCTCCCAATCTTATTTATATATTCTTTCGCCAAAAATTCCTTGGCCAACTCTAA
The DNA here is from genome assembly GCF_057782475.1 of Clostridium sp. LIBA-8841. Taxonomy (NCBI): domain Bacteria; kingdom Bacillati; phylum Bacillota; class Clostridia; order Eubacteriales; family Clostridiaceae; genus Clostridium; species Clostridium sp. LIBA-8841. Next base: position 2,905,817 of record NZ_CM173488.1, read on the forward strand.
CCATATTGCTTCCTTCTTCAATAGCAATCTCAAAGTCACCTGACATTCCCATTGAAAGTATATCCATTTTTATGTTTTTAAAATTTCTTTCTTTTAAGCTACAAAAAATCTTATGTGTCTTATGGAAATAATTTCTACATTTTTCTTTTGTTCCCTTTGGAATTATAGTCATAATACCTAAAACATTAACATTGTTACAAGCTTCAATAGCTTCTATAAGTTCATCTAACTCTTCTTCCAAGATACCATATTTTTGTTCTTCTCTTCCTATGTTAACTTGAATTAAAGTATTGGCAATTTTATTATGTTTACCATATACTTTTTCTATTTCTTTTAATAATTTGACACTATCTAATGATTGTATAAGATGTACTTTATCAACTATGTATTTCACCTTATTAGTCTGAAGATGTCCTATTAAATGCCATTCTACATCTTGATGAAACTCGTCAAATTTTCTTAATATCTCTTGAACTTTATTTTCACCAAATTTTCGAATACCAAACTCATAGGCTTCTTCCATCTCTTCAATAGTTCTTGTTTTAGATACAGCAATAAGTTGAACGTTAGCTGGAATTTTTTCTGTAATTTTTGTTAAATTTTCTTTAATATCCACTTTTACTGTCTCCTTTAATTATATATTACATTATATTCTTCTCTATAGGAATAGAAAATCCTTCTTTTTTGTACAATTTTTTCACAAAATTTGTTTATTATTTCCCACTAGATTTCATATATTTAGGATTCATATCACTTATATATGCCGGCATGGTAATATCGTCACTTTTTGTTATTTGAACCTTTATTCCTCTATTCATAAGAGTCTTAATATAACTTCCATCTCTCATAATTTGATTTTCTATTTTTTCTGGATCACCTATAACATTAACATAAAATGGAGCTGGTATTTTAACACCATTCATTCTTAAAAATTGTCCTCCACAATATATTTCAGTGTTATATATGATTCTTTGGTTATTTATAGATATGGCTTCAGCCCCTGCAGCTTTTAGTTCATTTATGACCTTAATCATATCATCATCATGAATAGTTCTTAAAAGTCTCATAAAGTCATCAACTACTTCTCCATTAAAAGCTTCTCCACCATCCTCTAAGACGATTTTCAAACCTGATCCTTTAACATCTGACAAACCCGCAATCATTAAGTTATTGTTTAATTCTTCTACCATATCATTAGAAACCTTAATACTAGACTCATCACTTTTAGAATAATTATTTATTTTCTTTTGTAATTCTCTATTATTCTCTTTTAACTTTGATATTTCATTATAAAGACTGTTCCGTTTATTATAAGCATCCTGATATTCTTTAGCATTTAATACCTTAGTGGTTTCTGTACCATCAAAATTTATATTCATAGATATTAAAAGTCCTACTATAACAGAAGCTATAAATATAAAAATAGTAAATTCTCTATTTTTCAAAGCCCCACCTCTTTATCGCTCTTTGCTCTTCTCTAATAATATCCTTCTTATAGCTGCAAAGTTATTAAATATTCTACTACCAAAAACAATAACAGCTGCAAAATATAGTGGTATTCCTAATTTATCTCCTAGGTATGCTAATAGAGCCGCTAAAGCTGCATTTCCAAAAAAACCTGATATAAAAACATCTGCTTGAAACTCTTTTTTCAAACTAGCTTTTATAGCCCCAAACACAGAATCTAAACAAGCAACTATTGCTATAGATAGATATGGTGAAAATTTATCAGGTATGCTTCCTGGAAATATAACGCCTATTATTATACCTGCTAAAAGCCCAATAAATACTATCATTCAATTGCCCTCCTAATCAACCTTTTTTAAATACTCAGAAGATAGGTTTTGAGTGGTTTTAGGTATTGTAATTGAATCCTTCTTCTCATATTTATAATCATAATTACCGCCTAATACTCCATAGTCCATTTCTCCTGGAAAATCTATTCCCTTTATTATGTTATCTTGGTTTCCTATAACCTTTATTGTTAAACTCTCCTTTGGAGAAATTCTTTCATTATTTCCTATCCATATAAAGTTACTTGCATTTTTTATTCCTGTCTGAGGAGTTATTCTAATATCATTAACTGCAATAGCTTCTGCTCCTGAGAAAGCTAATAAATTTAATATATGAATTATCTCCTTTTCACTTATATATTCAGGATTCTTTGAAGTAAGTAATGGTGACTTTGGTGTTATTGATAAAATTATTCCCGGTCCATTAACCTCTTCAGTTCCTAGTATCATTCTAGTTTCATCTAACTGTTCTTTTATTTTATTATTTACATCACCTTTAGATGTAGCTGCATCCTCTATCTCTTTTAATCTTTTATTTAAAGAGTCATTATTTTTTTGAAGCTCTTCTTTTTCTTTTTTAAGTCCATCTATTTCAGCCATTATGTCATTTTGATTATAATTTTCTATTATATTTTTTTCTTTATTATTTATCATTTTAAATTGATAAGTTAATAAAAAACCTAACAAGGCACAAACTATTCCAATGATAATTTGTGAAGACAATTTTTTCAAAAAACATTCCTCCTTACTTTTCTTTGTATATTACAGGGTTCCCATTAAAGCTTATGTTTATATATCCTTTTTCAAAATTTCCTGCTGGGTCATTTAATATATTAACCATCTTATTTAATTTTTCTCCTAATTCATCTGTTCCCCCTAGAAGTATTTGAACCTCACCTTTATTCATAACAATATTGTTAAGGTTAGATACATCTATAGAGTTAACTTTTACTTTGCTTTTATTTAAAACTTCTCCTATTTGTTTCAAGACTTCAACTTTTTCTTTGTCAGTACTCATAGGTTCTCCTAAGAATCTATTTTCAACATTTAATCCAGTTACTACTGGTAGTTGTAACCCCTCTGCAGAATTTTTCTTTTCCATTATAACCAGATTTTCATTTAACACATAGAAATCTGCACCATCATTTACGATGAAAGTTGCATTTCTTTCTTCCACCTTTATTGTCAATTCGTCTGGAAGTTTTCTTGATATCTTAACATCTTTTATATATGGATTACTTAATATTTTCTTTTTTAAAGCTGATGTGTTAAGTAAAAATATATTTTGATTTAAAACATCATTTTCTTGTATTACCTTTTCTTTAGTTATAATATTATTGTTGTTTATATTAACCTTTTTTATATTGAAATAAGGTGTTTTTAGTAGAATTAAACCTAATACAACAATAAGTATTATACTAATCAATATGACCTTTTTTCTAATCTTTTTTCTTTTCTTTTTTAATATATAATCATTTATATTTGTATTCATAATTCTCCTTAATACTTTATTTTGCATTTCAATATCAATAATATCATTTTACTGGATTTTTTTCATTAATTTTTTAAGAAAATATTAATAATAATAAAAACATTACTGTAAGAAATTCCACATATTTTCCCCCTATTTTTCTAAAAAAAATAAAGGCGTATAAAACGCCTTTAATCAATCTTTTTATTTCCCTGTCTTGATATATTAAGTAGAATTCCCATAGCCATAAGGTTAAATACTAAAGCAGTTCCTCCATAACTTATAAATGGAAGCGGAACTCCTGTAACTGGCATTGAACCTGTTACAACGGCTATATTAATTATAGCCTGTACTCCTATGATTGAAGTGATTCCTACCGCTAATAAAGTACCATATTCATCTTCAGCACTCATAGCTATTTTTATTCCTCTGTAAACGAATATAACAAATAATAAGATTACTACTGTACACCCTATTAATCCTAATTCTTCTCCTATTATTGAGAATATAAAGTCATTGTGTGGCTCTGGCATGTATAAAGTCTTCTGTCTAGATTGACCTATTCCAAGCCCAGTAACTCCACCTGCTCCTAAAGCATAGAAAGATTGAATAAGCTGATATCCATCACCAGCAGGATCTTTCCAAGGATTTATAAAGTTCATCATTCTAGCTACTCTATAAGGCTCTATTAAAGCAAAGAATAATCCTGCTACAATCATTCCTGGTGCTATTACACCAAACATAAATCTTTTTCTTGCTCCAGCCACAAAAACCATTATGAAAGTAACAAAACCTGTTACAGCTGCTATACTAAGGTTCTTTTGTGCAAGTATAAGAACTGCAAAGAATCCTCCAACTAAGAAGCATGGAACTATTCCCTTCCAAAACTCCTTAATCTGCTCCCCCTTATTGGTAATCATATAAGCAAGTATTATAACTACTGCATACTTAGCAAGCTCAGATGGTTGGAAAGATAGTGGTCCTAATCTTATCCATCTTTGAGCTCCCTTTACTGCTGGGAAAGCATAAACGGCCACTAATAATACAGGTGTTACTATGATTAATGGTACTGTAAGTTTTTTAAGCTTATGGTAATCAAAGTTTGCTATTACAAACATAGCTATTAATCCAATAATAGCGAAAAGCCCTTGTTTCTTTAAGTAAGCCATACTATCGCCTTCATTTACCATAGCGAAATATGAACTTGCACTATAAACCATAATTACACCAATAGCAAGTAATATAACTATTGTGTATAAAAGACCTAGGTCCATTTGACCATATCTAGATTTAGTAGTCTTTTTTTTCTTCATTTAAAAACCTCCTATTTAGGGATTTTCTAAAGTGAAGCAAAAGCAATGAAGCAAAATACCACTGTTATTATAGAGAATACAGAAACTATCTTTGTTTCACTCCAACCTAATTGTTCAAAATGGTGATGTATTGGAGCCATTTTGAATATTCTTTTACCTGTAAGTTTGAATGAAGCAACTTGTAATATAACAGAAAGTGTTTCTATTACATATATAATTCCTATGAACACTAATATTAAAGGCATTTTTAATATTAAAGCTATCATTGCTACAGCTCCTCCTAAAGCAAGAGAACCTGTATCTCCCATAAATACTCTCGCTGGAAACGCATTAAATCTTAAGAATGCAAGTAATGAACCAGCTAAAGCAACACAGAATATTGCTAAACTTATGTGTCCTAAATTATAACTAACTATTCCTAAAAATGTTGTTACTAAAACAGTAACTGATGTAGCTAACCCATCTAATCCATCTGTTAAGTTTACTGCATTTGTTACCCCAGCAAAATAGAATACTACAAATGGTATATAGAATAATCCTAAGTTAAGTTGACCATCTAAGAATGGTATGTTAATGCTAGTTCCTATATATTTATAAGCATACCAAGTTAAAAAGCCTGATACGATTAATAGTAAAATCATTTTTTGTCCTGATGTTAATCCTTCATTTTTCTTCTTAATTATCTTTAATAAGTCATCTAAGAATCCTACAAAACCAAATCCTATAAATGCATATAAAGCTACCATCGCTTCATCTGTTGGATTACCAACCATAATAAACATTGTTATAATAGTTGCAAATATAAATATTAGTCCACCTATAGTTGGTGTTCCAGCTTTTTTAAAATGACTCTTTGGTCCCTCTGTTCTAATGTTTTGTCCAAATTTTAGTTTATGTAGTAGTGGAATTATAATAGGTCCTAGTATTGATGCTACTATAAAACTTATCACTATTGCCATTACTATCTTGGGATCTATCATCGACTTCAAAATTTCCATAAAATTCTGCTACTTAAACCAGTAAGCAGCTTCACCTCCTTAGTTACATTTACTTCTCTAATAATGCTTTAGTTATTTCTTCAAATTTTAAACTTCTTGATGCCTTAACTAATATAATATCCCCTTCGCATATTATATTAAGTAAAGTGCTTATTAATGCTTCTTTATTTGGATATACAGTACATCCCTCTCCATATCCCTCTTTAATGTTTTCTGAGAACTCTCCACAGCAAAGTATTTTATCTATTCCATTTTCCTTTGCATACTTACCTACTTCTTCATGAGCTTCCTCTGATTTATGTCCAAGTTCCTTCATCGTTCCTAAAACTGCTATTCTTCTTTTGCCTTCTATATTCTTCATAACATCTATAGAAGATTTAACAGCTACTGGACTAGAGTTATAGCAATCATTTAGTATTGAAAATCCATCTTTTTTAATAAGTTCTAATCTCATTGATGTTGCCTCAATATTGTTTAACCCTCTCTTCATTTCTTCAAATGAAAGGCCTAACTCTTTTGCTATAGCAACTCCTAGCATAAGGTTGCTTATATTATGTTTCCCTGGCATATCTAAAGAAAACTCTATTTCTTTATCACCGTCATATACTGTGAAAGTAGATGAAAGCTCTTCTAAAGCTATATTCTTAGCTCCTATTTCAAAATCTTCTCCAACTCCAGTTTTAACTATTTTATACTCTGCCTTAGGTAAAGCCCCTAGAAAATCATCATTTCCACAAACAACAAGAGTATTATTCTTATCAAAGAAAGTTGTTATTTCCATTTTAGCTTTTAATATGTTTTCTCTAGTCTTTAATATTTCTATGTGAGAAATTCCTATATTAGTTATAATACCTAAATCAGGAGATGCAATTTCTGCAAGTTCTCTAATTTGACCAAGACCTCTCATTCCCATTTCTAGAATAGCTACATCATATGTACTATCTAGCTCTAAAATCATAAGAGGTAATCCTATTTCATTATTGAAATTTCCCTTTGTCTTAAATACTTTGTATTTATCACTTAAAACAGCAGCAACTAAATCTTTAGTAGAAGTTTTTCCTGCTGATCCAGTTATTCCAACAACTTTTAATCCTAATTTTTCTCTATAAAATTTAGCTAAATCCATTAAGGCTCTTCTTGTATTTTCAACCTTAATTAAAGAAACTCCATCTTTTAGCTCATTTATATCACATTTAACTTCATCAACTATAGCAATCTTAGCCCCTTTATTGAAAGCATCTAGAACATAGTTGTTTCCATTGAAATTTTCACCCTTTAATGCAATAAATAAAGTTCCTTCTTCTATCTTTCTTGTATCTGTTGATACTGCCTTTATTTCTTTTACATCAGCTTCTTTTAATAAAGTTCCTTTAGTGGCTTTTACAATCTCTTGTAAATTTAATTCTAGCATTCTTTAACACCTCTACTTGCCTTCTAAAATATCATATACAACTTCTCTTTCATCAAAGTGTATTGTTTCATCTTTTAGTATTTGATAAGTCTCATGACCTTTACCAGCTATAACTATAACATCACCCTCTAAAGCCATATTCATAGCTTTTCTTATAGCTTCTTTTCTGTTAACTTCAATTTCAAAGTTATCATACTTAAGTGGCTTTACTATGTCATTTATTATATCCATAGGTTCTTCACTTCTTGGATTGTCAGAAGTAATTATTACAACATCTGATAATTTACAACCTATTTCACCCATTTGAGGACGCTTAACTTTATCTCTATCCCCACCACAACCAAATACAGAAATCATTCTATTCTTAGTAAAGGCTTTTACTGTACTTAAAATATTTTCTAATCCGTCTGGTGTGTGTGCATAATCTATTATTATGCTATAAGGTAAATTTTTTTCTTTTGCAACTAGTTCACATCTTCCTGGTATTACAACATCACTTAATCCTTCCTTAATTTTTTCTACAGGAATATTTAAGTTATATGCACATATTATACAGCCTAATGAGTTGTATATATTATATTCTCCAGGAATATTTATAGAAAATTCTTCTATTTTATCTAAATTCACCTTAAATTCTGAACCATTTGAGTGGCTTTTAATCTCAAAAGCTTTAAAATCTGAATCTTTTTCAACTGAGAAAGTAGAAACTTTTGTCTTTACTCCTCTTTTTTCTATATCTTCTATTATGTTAGTACCATATGGATCATCTAAGTTTATGATACTATGATTACTTCTTTCGAAAAGTTTAAATTTAGCATTATAATAGTTTTCAAAGGTTTTGTGAAAATCTAAATGATCTCTAGTTAGATTTGTAAAGATTCCCTCTACGAATTGAACCCCATATACTCTATCTAAATCTAGAGAATGAGATGAAACCTCCATAACGCAATATTCAACTCCAGCTTCAACCATATTTTTAAATAATTCATGAAGCTCATAAGATTCTGGTGTTGTTCTAACAGCATCAACTTTCTTGTTTCCTATATAGTTTGCTATAGTTCCAATTAATCCTGTTTTACATCCTGCTTTTTCTAAAATTGATTTAATCATAAAAGCAGAAGTTGTTTTTCCGTTAGTTCCTGTTATTCCGATTATTTTTAATTTGTCTTTTGGATTTCCAAAATAATTTGAGGACATTAATGCAAGAGCTTTTCTAGTATCTTTAACTTTTATTATTGTTATGTCTTCTGAAACACTTACATATTCCTGAACTATTATTACCTTAGCTCCCCTTTTAACAGCATCACCTATAAAGGAATGTCCATCTACTTTAAAACCTTTTATACAAACAAAGATATCTCCTTGTTCTATCTTTCTGTTATCATATCTTATGTCTTGTATTTTTGACTCTTCATTACCTTTTATAACTTCATAATCTAAGCCATTTAATAAACTTTTAAGAATCATTTTTTTCACTCCTTAAATACTATGCACTAAACAAGCGTTAAATTCACAAAATACTAGCATGTGAATTTACTCACATGCTAGTTTTTTAACTATAATTATTTCTTAGCTAATTTAAACTGTATTGTTGTACCACTTTTCACTACATCGCCTTGAGCTATACTTTGCTCTTTTACATTTCCTTCTCCTTCAAATGTACCTTTCAAACCAATTTTATCAAGAATTTCTTTAGTTTGTTCCATTGAAAGACCATTAAAATCTGGTACTACAACATCTTTATTATAGTTTGAAGTAGTTTTAGTGTAAAGTTTAATTTCACTTCCTTCTTTTATTGTGTATCCTGGTTTAGGATTCATATCCACTATAGAACTTCCTCCATCTTCTATGGAGTATTTTATATTATTTTGGTCTAAAATAGCCTTAGCTTTATCTAAACTCATACCTCTTACTTCTGGTATAACTACTTCTTTAGTTTTATTTTTATCTAAATTTGAAGTATCTAATTGCATATAATTAAATATTTCACTAAATAAATCATGTGCTAATGGAGCGGCTACTAATCCTCCAAAATATTCACCTTTTGGATTATCAACTGATATTAAAACTGAAATTTGAGGATTATCATATGGAGCAAATCCCGCAAATGATGCTACATATCCTGCACCATATCCACCGCCTTCTTTAACTTTTTCAGCTGTACCAGTTTTACCAGCTATCTCATAGCCTTCTATATATGCTCTTTTAGGTGAACCATAATGAACTGTTCTTTCTAAAGCCTCAGCTACTCTTCTAGCTGTTTTTTGATCTATTACATTTTGAACTTTTTTAGGTTCAAAAGTTTCATCTACAACCCTTGTTCCATCTTTATCTTCATGACTTATTTCCTTCATAACATGAGGTTGAATCCATGTTCCTCCATTAGCGATAGTGTTCATAGCAGCCATTAATTGCACTCCACTTGCACTATCTGTTTGACCAAAAGATATTGTAGCAAGTTCTACTGGTCCTATTTTATCGTTAGGAAGTACTATTCCTGAAGTTTCACCTGGTAAATCTATTCCAGTAGCTTTTCCAAATCCAAATTTTTGTATATATTCATTTAATTTTTCTTTTCCAAGCTTCTCACCTATATCCATGAATCCTACGTTACAAGAATTCTCTAATATTTGGTCAAATGTTTCAGTTCCATGTCCTTCTGGTTTCCAACATTTTATATAAGTCCCTGAAACATTTTTTCCTCCTGGACAATAATAAGTTTCATCTCCACCAGCTATTCCTTCTTGTACTGCTGCTGCTGAAGTTACCATCTTAAATATAGATCCTGGTTCAAATGTATTTGACACAGCCGAGTTTTTCCACATATTCTCAGTCTTTTGTGTTTCATTATCACCCGGGAAATTTTTATATCCTTCATAAGGATTATTAGGATTATAATCTGGTTTATTAGCCATAGCTAGAACTTCCCCATTTTGAGGATTCATAACTATTATACTAACTCCTTCTGCTTGATATTCTTTCATACCCTTTTCTGCAACTTTTTCAGCGAAATATTGTATTGTTTCATCAATAGTTAGTGTAACATCTTTTCCATCTACAGGAGCTGCAAATTCAGCATTTGAATAAGGGATCCCATTACTATTTCTTGCAACTTCTGATATCCTCATTCCTGGAATACCTGATAATTCTGCATTGTATTCACGTTCAATCCCACCTTGACCAACTCCATCTTGATCAACTCTTCCTAAAACTTGAGCTAAGAAATTATTGTCTGGATAATATCTTTTTGTATCTTGAGAAACTATTACCCCTTTTATTTTTAAAGCCTTAACTTTATCAGCTTTATCCTTTTCTATTTTTCTAACTAAGGTTGCTGATGTTGCTGGCACTCCTGATGGTAAAGTTGTGTTTAATTTATCATACACATCTTCTTTTGGCATATCTAAAGCAGTTCCTAACTCTTCTGCTATTTTATTAAGTTTTGCTTTTTTTTCATCATCTGTATCATCATTCTTAAAAGCAATTTCTTTTAAAGTTTTAAGGTCTAAATCTACTCTATAAACATTGGCACTAACAGCTAATTGGCCACCATTTCTATCTAAGATATCTCCTCTTTTAGCAGCTATTTTCACTTCATTTTTCCATTGCTCTTCAGCCATGGTACCATATTCTTTATGCTTAAAAATCATTATATACGATAATCTTAATACTAAGACCGCTAATAATCCCCATATGACTAACATAATCCAATAAGATCTTCTATTCGTAAGCGACTTTGTTATTTTATAATCTTTAAATCCTTTGTTCTTCTTTTTATTTTTCACACTTAGCCCTCCATATTAAGTCAAATAAAATGAGCCTTACATTCAAAAAGTTATCTTTAGAAAACTACTAAACTTATTAAGTTTATTTTTAAAAAATCAAATTAATAAATCTATAGCCATTATATAAAAAATTATGGATGCACTCTTAAAACAATAATAAAAGTGCACCCTAATTTATTCCCCTATTGCTTCCCTTCAGTAGTTTGGTCACCACTTAACTTAACCATATCATCCTTAGTTGGCAATATCATTTTTAGTTTGTTTTTAGCGACATCCTCTATTTTATCTAAAGAACTTGCTTTTAATATTTGAACCTTTAAAGCTTCATTTTCTGTTATGACAGAATTTATTTGCTTATTCATTGAATCCAACTGTTGCTGAGTCTTATAAACTTTTATATCTCTACTTATTGTTACCCCACCAACAACTAATATTAGAAGTACTATTTGTAATACACTTTTTCTTACTCTTTTGTCTTTTTGCTTTTTTCTTCTCTGTTGTTCGATTTTTTTCTTTTTCTTATCGTAGGTTTTTCTACTTGGTACAGTTTGCTCTTTTCTTTGTGGTTTAAGTGCAGAACTTCCATTATAATCAAACTCTTTTACAATCATCTCTTATCCCTCTCCAATTAATTTTTATTCCCCTTACTTAAAAAAATCTACTTAAACATTTGTTTCTAAAATATCATATTATAATTTCTCTATTACTCTTAGCTTAGCACTTCTACTCCTTGGGTTAAATTCTAATTCTTCTTTACTAGCATCTATAGGTTTTCTTGTTATAAGTTTAACTTCTGGCTTTCTATTACAAACGCATACTGGAAACTCGCTAGGACACGTACAAGGATTAGCTAATTCCTTAAATGCATTTTTAACAATTCTATCCTCTAAAGAATGGAATGTTATTATAGCCATTCTTCCGCCTTTGTTAAGTTTCTTAACTCCATCAAAAATAGTTTTGCTTATTATTTCAAGTTCTTTATTAACTTCTATTCTTATAGCTTGAAATGTTCTTTTAGCTGGATGTGGTCCCTCTCTTCTAGCCTTAGCTGGAATAGCAGACTTTATTATTTCAACCAATTCTAAAGTAGTCTCTATATTTTTTTCTTCTCTATTTTTAACTATAAAATTTGCTATCCTTTTAGCAAATTTTTCTTCCCCATATTCCTTTATTATTCTGTAAAGCTCTTCTTCTGAATATGTATTAACTATTTCATATGCTGAGAATTCATTATCTCTATTCATTCTCATATCTAAAGGAGCATCTTGCATGTAACTAAATCCTCTTTCTCCATTATCTAACTGATAAGAAGAAACTCCTAAATCCATAAGAATACCATCTACTCCCTCAATTCCTAAGTCAGTTAGGACATCATATATAGCATAGAAATTACTATGTACATAGGTAACATTTTCATACTCTTTTAATCTTTCTCCTGCTGCTTTTAAAGCATCTTTATCCTGATCAAATCCTATTAATCTTCCTTCACTTGAAAGCCTTTTAACTATTTCGCTTGAATGCCCTGCACCACCTAATGTACAGTCTACATATATACCATTTTCTTTTATATCTAAAGCATCGATGCATTCATCCAGCAAAACCGAAACGTGTTTAAATTCCATATAAATACTCCTTAATTTTTTAATTAATTATCATCTTTTGATTATTAAAATCATATTATATATCATCAATATAACTAAATTTATCTTCTTTGTTTTTATCAATAAATATTCTTAAACATATTTATTAATTATTAAATAATATGTAAATTATTATGCCTCTTACTAATTTACACTAGAATATCATATTATTGCAACTATTTTCCCATTATATATATATTTTATTATACATTATTCTATAAAAAATTAAAAATTCCTTTCAAAATTTATTATTTATAAATTAATACTATTAAAATACCCTTAGAAAAAAATTTGACATTATATTTATTTTGATGTAAAATTTTAAAATACTATGGGAGTAGATAGGGGCTGGTGTCTCTACAGGTCTTCAACACCTAGTTATGGTGCTAATACCATCATGGGTGGGTTCGATTCCCACATACTCCCGCCACAAAGCAAAAAGCTATTTGAAATTAACTTTCAAATAGCTTTTTTTCGTCTAAAAATGCTGTTTAAATTTGATGTAAAAAAGTTTCTATTTTTTACTTTTAAACTATACGTTGAATCTGAAGTTAACTATGTCTCCATCTTTCATTACGTATTCTTTACCTTCTAATCTATAAACACCTTTTTCTTTAGCAGCTGCTTCTGAACCACATTCTATTAAGTCATCATAAGAAACTACCTCTGCTCTTATGAATCCTCTTTCTATATCAGAGTGAATTTTACCTGCAGCTTGTGGAGCTTTAGTTCCTTGTTTTATTGTCCAAGCTCTAACTTCTTGTACACCTGCTGTTAAGTAACTCATTAATCCTAATAATTTATAGCTTGCTTCAATAAGTTTATCAAGGCCTGCCTCTTCTAATCCGTACTCAGATAACATTTCAGCCTTTTCTTCGTCATCTAATCCTGATAATTCTTCTTCAAGTTTAGCACAAACAACCATGATTCCTGAATTCTCTGATTCAGCATATGCTCTTACTTTTTGAACATATTCATTGTCTAAATTTCCTTCCATCATATCATCTTCTGATATGTTGCAAGCATATAAAACTGGTTTTGAAGTTATTAAGAATAAGCTCTTAACGAAAGCTTCTTCATCTTCAGTTACTTCTAAAGTTCTAGCTGGTTTATTTGCTTCTAAGTGAGCCTTTAATCTTTCCATTACATCATACTCAAACTTAGCAGTTTTATCACCTGATCTCACTAATTTCACAGTCTTTTCCATTCTTCTTTCAAGAACATCTAAGTCCGCAAAAATAAGTTCTAAGTTTATAGTTTCTATATCTCTTATTGGATCTACAGAACCTTCTACGTGAACAACGTTCTCATCATCAAAACATCTTACAACATGAACTATAGCTGCAACTTCTCTTATATGTGATAAGAATTTGTTTCCTAATCCTTCACCTTTACTAGCACCTTTAACTAATCCTGCTATATCATAAAACTCTATTGCAGTATATACTTTTTTCTTTGTGTTATATATTTTTTCTAAAACATCTAATCTCTTATCTGGTACACTTACAACACCTACGTTTGGCTCTATTGTACAGAAAGGATAGTTTGCTGATTCAGCTCCTGCTTTCGTAATAGCATTGAATAATGTACTTTTACCAACGTTTGGTAATCCAACCATTCCTAATTTCATCTATGTACACGTCCCTTTCTCATATTTAATTTCATACTTAATGATTATACTCTAGCTTAATATATATTTCAACAACTGTATTATGTTTCCTAATTATCCACCTAAAAATACAAATTAATCCTAATATATAACACATAATAAATTCGAGGTGATGTTTTATGATTAAGAAATTTTTATCATTATTTTTTTCAACAATGATAATTTTATCTCTTTCTTTAAATACAAAAATAGCAGCAAAAGAAATCAATAGTCCTTGCACAAAAGAATTTAACTGGTATTACTCTTATAACAAAGAAGAAGGAATCCCTCATGGCCCTAAAGAAACACCATATATATCTAAATATAAGGTACTTTATTGTGGAGATACTTCAAAAAAAGAAATTTTTCTTACTTTTGATGAAGGATATGAAAATGGAAATACAGGAAAAATACTTGATATATTAAAAGAAAACCAAGTACCTGCTGCCTTCTTTGTAACAAGACCATATATAAAAGATTATCCAGATCTTATAAAAAGAATGGATGAAGAAGGTCATCTTGTATGTAATCACACTTCTCACCATCCATCAATGGCTAAAATTCTTGATAAAGAAAAGTTTAAAAAGGAATTTACTGAGGTTGAAGAAGAGTATTTTAAAGTAACAGGAAAAGAAATGCCTAAATTCTTTAGACCTCCAATGGGAAAATACAGTGAGCAATCTCTAGCATCAACTGAAGAACTTGGTTATACTTCTGTCTTTTGGAGTTTTGCATATAGAGATTGGCTAGTTAATGAGCAACCTTCTAGAGAGGCTGCTAAGAAGAAAATATTCGATAAGCTTCATAACGGTGAAATAGCCTTACTTCATGCTGTATCTGATACAAATACTGCTATTTTAGATGAGCTTATAAAAGAACTTAAAGCTGATGGATTTGAATTTAAATCTTTAAATGACATAACACCTAAACAAGAATAATCTTTCTTCATAAAATCCTAAATATATTTAGAGGTCTAGCATAAACTAAAACACCTAGTCTACGCTAAACCTCTATAATATTTCTAAATTATTTAAGATTTAATACATATAAAATATAGATAAATTTAACTAAAGTTATCATTAATCTTGTAAGAAATTATTCTCTTTTAAAATTTCTTCTTTTAATCTAGTACTTTCATGTCTTATATGTAAAATTTCTTCTTTTATCTTTTTCACAAATTCCTCATCCTTTAAAAAGGCTAAGTTTATTTCCACATTAACTACAGAGCTATCTATGCAAGCACTAAGCATTATTGCACTAACAATTGCATCAGAAACTAAATTTCTATTTCCATACTTTGCAGCAAACTTTACATTATCAAAAAACTTTAAAGCCTTTCTGCTAAGTTTTAAAGGAACTATCATTGCACCCAAAGTACATTCATCTATTTTTTCACTTCTTAATTTCTTTTCTTCCTCTGTATCCTTAGGCAATTTATAACAGTCCATTAATGCACTAAAAGCCTCTTCGTCCCTATTCATGAAATCTAACATTTCATCATAGCTTTTTTTAGCCTCTTCAAGATTCTTGTCTAGAATCCTTTTATTTTCATCACTTAAAGATTCATAAACTTTTTTACCAACAGTTAAGCTATAAACCATTGAAGTTAAAGCTACTCCTACTGCTCCAACAATACCTGCCGCTGCCCCACCGCCAGGTGCTGATGAACTTGATCCTAAGTCTTCTATAAAATCTTTTATTGTTTGGTTTTTCATTAATTACCCCTCCATCAAATATTATTGCTTATTTTAATTTAAGTATATTATTTAATTTTTTTCCTATGCTACTCCATTCATATTCTTCATTAGCTTCAAAACTCTTACCAGAATCAATTAATTCTCTGCATTTATTTAAATCATCTAATATAGCTTCATATTTATTTTCACTAACTATACACTTATCCTTATTACTTATAACATTCTTTATAGGATCATTTTCATCACCTAGTATAACCATAATAAGATTTTTTGTTCCTAAGTAATCATATATTTTAGCAGGTATTTGTTTTGAATTTTTATTTCCTAAAACAAGAAGAACATCCCCATGAATCATATATCTTAAAGCTTCTTTATAATCAATTCTTCCATTAACACTTACATTGGAAAATTGTTTTAATGCTTCTTTTATGTTTTCATCATCTATATTTCCAAAGAATATTATGTTTAATCTATTAAATAATTCCTTATTGCTTATTTCTAATTCTTTTAAGGCTTTTATGAAAGGTCTTAAATCTCTAATCTTACTAAAAATCTCTCCAGCATAAATTAAATTTATCTTATCCTCTTTTAAAAGCTCTGGTTTCTCTTCTCTTTCAATCTCTTCATATATAGCTTTATTATATCCTCTAGTTACAATAAACATTTTATCATCTTTAACATTATACTTTTCTATAAAGTCTTTTTTGTTCTCTTCAGTTACAAATATATGTCTATCACCATTTAATACTACAGCTTTTTCCTGTTTACCTTCTATAAACTTTCTTATAAATCCAATATCTTCTCTTGATGGATCCTTAAGCCATGGATCACTCCAATATAAAACCCATGGTATATCCTTAAAAGCTTTTTTTATTCTTAAAGCGCAAAGATGACTTGAAGGTGGTTCATGCATAGAAAAAATGACATCAAACTTCTCTTTTTCCATAAGCTCTTTTCCATACTTTGAGGCCTTGAAGCTCCAGTTGTAATACATATCAGGAAAAATTATTTTATTTTTAATATTCCTCATAAGCTTCATCTTGCCATTAGCTTTTGTATTAGAAGGAACTTTACTTACTTCTTCATTATTAGGTTTTTTAGGCATTATCTTATTAAATAATTTTCCACCCTCAATTGCATGGACTTTTACCTTACTATCTAAAAGCTTAAGAATTTCTGCATCATAATAAATAGAGTTTTTAGGAAAATCTACTGTTAAAAGATGAACATTATTATTATCTATGTTACATAAATTATTTAAGTACATAAGAGTCTCAATAGATGCAGAATTATTAATCATTGGTGAATAGCAGGCTATAAATAAAATCTTCATTATTTTTTACCTCTTTCTTTAACTGATAAAAGTAAAAACTTTGGTATAGAGCCTAATCTCTTTATTCTCCAAGGTTCCTTAGCTACTCTATAAAGCCACTCCATGCCAATATTAATCATAAATTCCGGTGCTCTATTTACATTACCAGCCATAACATCAAAACTACCACCAACACCCATAAAAACTTTACAGCAAAGTTTATCTTTATATTTTTCTATAAATATCTCTTGTCTTGGAGCTCCCATTGCAACAAAAATTATATCAGCTTTGCTTTCATTAATTTTTTCTATTAAATCATTGCAATTTTCTAAATCAAAAAAACCATTATTACTTCCAACTACATTTATTCCTTTATAGTTATTCTCTATTTTTTCTTTACATGCAATAAGAGTTTCTTCTTTAGCTCCTAATAAAAATACTTTTAATCCACTTTCTTTAGCTTCCTCTAAAAGCATATTCATAACTTCAATACCAGCTATTTTTTCTTTTATTTCTATGCCGTTTATCTTAGCTGCAAGAAGTGTTCCAACTCCATCTGGAATTATTAAGGCATCTTCTTCAGTAAAGCTATTTCTTAAAAATTCATTGTTTATACCATTAAATAAAACCTCTGGATTTCCAGATATTATGTTGACTCTTTCTTTATTTTTTATTTCTTCTAAAAGTTTCTTTTTATCCTCTGAAAATATCCTATATCCTAATAACTCCCTATACATATCTCGCTCCTAAAGGCTATTTAATATTATTATTTTTCATAAATGTTTCTATTTCTTTTACTATCTCATCATCCTTATTAATAGCTTTAGCTATATCTAAATGCTGTTTAGCATCTTCAATCATCCCTGCATTTAAATAACAAACTATTAAATTAGTACAAATCTCTATATCTCTTGTACTTTCAAAGGCTTTTCTTAAGTATTTAACAGCCTCATCATATATACCTAATGAAGCATAGTTTATTCCCATTTCATTAACAGCTTCAACTATACTATCATCAATAGCTAAGCATTCATTTAAATAATAAATTGCCTTTTCAAAATTCCCTAATCTTCTATAAGCTGTAGCAATATAGTATCTTAGTATAGCATTATCTTGAAACTTATCTGCTAAAGGAATAAGTCTTTTTAAAGCATCTTCTGGCTCTTCTAATAATTCTTCTTTTCCTTCTTCATAATCAGCTGAATCCTTTATTTCATTATATAAAACCTCAACTATTTCGTTTCTTTCTCCACCCTTAGCTAAATATTCATTTATATCAACATAAGCCTTATCATATTGTCCCATATCATTGTAAGCTATTGCTGAATAAAGGTATGGAAGTGCTAAGTCACTTCTATGAGCCTTACATTTATCACATATTTCTAATTGAGTTTCATTATAAGACTTATTTTTCTCTCTTAAGGATTCACATATTAATAAAAGATTTTCATAAACATCAGTATCATCAGAAATCTCGTTTAATCCTTTTAAAAGCATGAAAGCCTCAACCATATTTCCATCTTTAACCTTATCAGCTACTATTTTTTTCACACATGGAATAGCATCATCTATTAATGGAATTAACTTTTTATAATCTTCATTAAATCTAAAATCTTTATCTCCGCCTAAAGCAAAAAACATGCCTTCAACTAAATAGTTTATTTGTAGTGATTCTAACTTATATCCACTCTTTATATCACTTGATAAATGTCTTGGATCTATAGGAACATACAATTCTTTTATATTTACTTCCTTTTGATCTTTACCTAAACTTTTAATAAGCCCATTCCCATCTACTTCTAAAAATAAAAGTTGTGATAACTTCTCTTTTGCAAATGTATTAAAACTCATATCTCTATCTCCTTAACTAACTTTTACTAACTATTTTAATTCTATCTAAAAATAAAATTTATAAACCTAAATTTATTATACATCATAAATTTCGAACTATATTTTATCACAAAATAAAATTTAGTTCACCTTAATATGTATTAGTTATATATTATAACACTTTAATCATCTCTTTGGTGTAGTCCTATTTAAAAATATAAAAAGAGCTGTATAAAATATACAGCTCCTTATCTCACCTAGACTATTTTAGCTTAGTATTGATTACTTCCATTATAGCATTTTTGAAAGTTTCAGTTTTTTCTTTTGAATCCTCTAAGCTTGAACCTTTTACTGATAAGTAAACTTTCATCTTAGGCTCTGTGCCTGAAGGTCTTACAACAAACCATGAATCATCTTCTAAAACATATTTTAAAACATTTGACTTTGGAAGATTAATCTCTTTTTCTTCTCCTGTTAAATTATTTACTTCTTTGCTTAACTTATAATCAAAAGATATAACAACCTTAACACCATTTATTTCTTTTAAAGTTTCATTTCTTAAGCCATCTATGCACTTAGCAATTTGTTCTTGTCCTTCTTTTCCTGCAAGCTCTATTGATACTAAGCTTTCTTTGAAATAACCATATTTGTTATAAAGCTCTATTAAACCATCATAAAGAGTTTTTCCTTGCCCTTTATAGTATAAAGTCATTTCAGCTATTAGCATTGAAGCTACAACAGCATCTTTATCTCTAGCAAATGTACCTGCTAAGTATCCATAACTTTCTTCAAATCCAAATAAGTATTGATTTGAACCTGACTCTTCAAACTCTTTTATTTTTTCTCCTATATATTTAAATCCTGTTAATGTGTCTATTAATGTTACACCATATTCCTCAGCCATCTTTCTAACTGATTCTGTAGTAACTATAGTTTTTATAACAGCTCCATTTTCAGGTAACTCATTCATTTCTTTTAATGAACTTAAAATGTAATTAGTTAATAACATACCTGTTTGGTTACCACTTAAAACTTGATATTCTCCCTCATTGTCCTTAACAACAACACCTATTCTATCACAGTCAGGATCTGTTCCAAATATTATATCTGGTTGAATTTCTTTAGCCATATCTAAAGCTAATTCAAACACTTTTGGATCCTCTGGATTTGGATATGGTGCAGTTGGGAAGTTTCCGTTTGGTAATTCTTGCTCTTTAACAACGAAAACATTCTCATATCCAAGCTCACTTAATATTCTTCTTACAGGAATGTTTCCTGAACCATGGATTGGAGTATATATTATTTTTAAATCTTTAGCATGCTCTTTAACTAGTTCTTTTCTTATAGTTAAAGTTTTTAAAGCATCCATATATTTTTTATCTATTTCTTCGCCAATGTAAACTAAAAGACCTTTTTCTAAGGCTTCTTCTTCACTCATTGTTTTTATGTTGGCATAATCTGTAATTTCATTAACATATCCAATAACAGCTTTAGCAGGAGCATCTGTTAACTGACATCCATCATCTCCATAAACTTTATATCCATTATATTGCTTTGGATTATGTGATGCTGTTATAACAATACCACCATTACAATTTAATTCTCTAACTGCAAAGGATAACATTGGAGTTGGTCTTAAAGATTCAAAAAGGTTAACTTTGATTCCATTTGCACAAAGAGTTAATGCTGCTGCCTTTGCAAATTCCTTAGACATATTTCTTGAATCATAAGCTATTGCAACTGATTTATTTCCATCATAATTATCATTTAAATAATCAGCAAACCCTTGAGTAGCTTTTCCAACTGTATAGATATTCATTCTATTAGTTCCAGCACCAATTATTCCTCTTAATCCACCAGTACCAAAATCTAATTCTTTGTAAAATCTATCTTCAATTTCTTTTTCATCTGATATCGTTCTTAATTCATCTTTTATTTCTTCTGAAATACTACTAGAGTTTAACCATTCTTCATATCTTTCTTTATACACTGCGCTCTCTCCCCTTTTGTATTTTATTTCCACAGATATTATACTACATTATTTTATAATATGAAAATAAAAAAATTGAGAATGGAATTATTTTACTATCAATTCCATTCTCAATTTATTAATATTAATTCTCTTTTTTAGCTCTATTCTCTTCTACTTGTTGATCCACAACTTCTTGAGTTATTATTTTTTGATCATAGCTTATAGAAGCCACTACAGAATCGAAATCATCAACTACTGTTATCTCACTTCCACATTCGATATCAGAAACCTTGAACTGATCTCCTTTTTCGGCCTTTTCTACATTCAGTTCTACACACTTTGGAATATTATTAGGTGAACATTTTATCTTTATGCCCTCTTTATTTTTTTGTAGTACAGCATCTATGTTATTTACATGAGCCTCACCAATATAATTTATAGGCACAGTTGTTACTATTTCTTCGTTTCCATCAACCTTTTCTAAATCTATATGTACAACCCTTCTACTTACAGGATCTCTTTGAACTTCTTTTATAAGTGTATTCATTTGTCCCTCTTGTGAATTTACATTTAAAACTCCATGCTCTCCAGCTACAGCAAGTGCATGATTAAGTTCTAGCTCTCCTATTTCAAATAAAAGATTATTCATTCCTTTTCCATATACAACTCCAGGAATTAATCCGTGTCTTCTGCTTCTTCTACTTGAATGTCCAGTCTTCTTTTCTCTTTGATTTACATTTAAATTTTCCATAATCATCCCTCCTTTTAAGTATTATTTCCGAAAAGGCTCTTATTATTCACCTTAAAAGTAAAAAAAGAAGAGACTATATCAAAAGTTAAACAATAAAACTTATAAATAATATGAAGAGAATATCTAGCAATTCTCTGAATATATTTATAAGTTTTATTTTAAGTTATTTTTGATACAGCATCTTCTATTAATTATTATTTAGTTTAATGCTTTACGACTTGTAAAATCTAATTCATAATGATCTATTTTTTCATCTTTATTTAAATCATATTTTTCAATAGTTTCCCATTCGTCAGCATTATCTGTTGAATTCTTTCCGTAATGTTTAGAAACCATAGCTAAATCACCGATTTCAAATTTACCATTTTCATTTAGATCACCTGTAGTTCCAGTTATTTTTAGACTTTCAAATTTTTCTAAAGTAGCATTTAATGAAAGTTTAACATTTTCTTTCTCTTCATTTGAAGATTCGCTATTATTATAAACTTCCTCTGCTAAAACTATAGCCTTTTCTAACTCACTCTTAGAGCCACTATGATATTCTCCAACATTAACTCCTTCAACTGCATTATTGTGTATTTCCTTAGCATTATTTATTAATGTTCCTAATTCTTCATCAGCAACCTTAACCTCATAAGTGAACATTGCATTGGCCCAATCAGTATGATCTTCCCAGTCATGTCCATTCTTTAAAGTTTTTAGAGTTATCTTAGAAGCTCCTTTTATATCTAGCTTAATATTCTTAGATCTTTCTCCTGGTTTAACAACACCACTATCATATACTTCTTCACCATCTACTAAAACTTTGAATATAGCTCCATCACTCTTAGAACCTGTTTCAGTATCTAAGCCAATGTAAGATTCAAAATAATCATAATCTTTACCTGAAACATCGTAGACAATAGTTGAATCTGTATGTGTTCCTAATCCTTTTTCAAAACTCATAGACTTTAATCCATCAGTTAATCTTATTTGATTTCCATCAACTGAAGTATCTTTCTTTGGAGTACTCCATCCTTGATTTGCACTTTCCCAATCTAAATCACTTGCATATTCTCCTCTAGCTACGTTAACCGTTGCAATAGTTTCAAGGTTTTTACCATTAACCTCAGCTACTCCATTAACTTTTATTACCCCTTCTTTTGAGTAATCCTCTTCTAAAATTTCATCCCAAATTACATTAGTAACTACCTTCTCACCGTCAGTATAAACTATTTCTACTGAATTAGGTAAAACTGGTTCTTTACCTATTATTGTTTGAACATCTATTTTATCAGCCTCAACAATATCTCTAACAGTTATATTAGCAGTTATTTTATTTGAAGTTCCCTTAATTGTTCCTTCTACTTGGAAAGTTCCAATCTTACTGTATGACTCAGGATCTATTTCATTCCAAGTTATGCCTACTTCTTTCAATGCTCCATCAGTAAGTTCTACCTGTGTTTTCTTTGGTAAAACTGGTGCTTCTCCAACTAAAGTTTTTACTTCTATACTTTCCTGTTCTCCCTTAACCTCGTAAGGAGCATCTAATTTATTTAATTCCATCGGTGATTGAGCCTCTGTATTAATAGGTCTTAACACCATTCTATATACGTAATCTTGATTTGGATAAAGAGTATATTCTGGTTTTGGTCTAGCACCCCAGGCATCATCTCCACCTACTCCCATTTGTCTATAGTTAACATTAACCACAACATCCTCTGATTTTACAAGTTCATGAGGATGCTTCTTACTTCCAAGTTCCTCTTCTGTGTAATGAAGAGCTGATGCTTCTACATAAGGATCTCCTGAAACCATTAATCCAACTCCATCATTATTAGTAAGAGTCATCCATCTTATATCAGTTTTATTTCCCATTTCTGATGGCTCTATATATTTAAAGAATTGATCTTCTACAGTTGAACTATATACTCCTACATGAGCTCCTTTATTTCTATCCCAATAGTTTTCTTGAGGTCCTCTTCCATACCAGTCTAAGTTTTCAAATTCAGCTGGCATATTAAATTCCATTCCAATGGCAGGAATCTCTGGTAGATTTGAAGCTCCTGGATTAAGTTCAGAAGTTATAACAACCTCTCCATCTCCATAAACTTTTATTATATTTTTATAGTTTGAAGCCGTTGTAGTCGGTAAAGTAGCACTTGCTTCTATTGTTACAAACTTTCCACTTTCATCCTCTGTAACAGTAACATTACCTATTGTTCTATTTTTACCTGCATTCTTCCATGTTCCTGTTCTATTTGGCATTCCATTTTCTTTATCATTATCAACTGGCGCTCTCCAAAAATCAGGTTCTATTGGAGCACTTAATAATTCTTTTCCATTGTTTTTGAAAGAATCAATGTTACCTTTAACCTTATTGAAGTTTAATTCGAAATCAGTTCCTCTTAAAGTTAAATTAGTATCATCGTTATTAGTTATTTCAACATCATTCATTGAAGCAACATCTACTACATCCTTACTTTCCTCTGAAAAATCAATTCCAAATTGTTCTGTAGCTATTATATGCCCTGCATTAGCCCACTTTTCATCCTCTAAAGTTTCAAATCTTATATTTAACCAATACTCTGCTCCATTATCTATAGATTCTGGTCTATTTAAATCAATCTGAACATTGGTTCTTTCAAGTGGACTTATATCTAAGTTCATTTCTCCACTTTGAACAACTTCATCATCCTTATTTAATTCCCAAACCATCTTATATTCATTAAGATTAGTAAATAAGAATTCATTTTCTATCTCTATTAATCCTTCAGCAGCATTTACATTATTTATTTCTATATTTTGATAACCATACTTAACCTCTTTAAGTTGTGGCTTTTCTTCTCTCTCAGCTGTAATCATTCCATTTGCACAGAAGTTATCATCATTAGGATTATCTCCCCAATCTCCGCCATAAGCTAAATACTTAGTTGATCCATCTTGAGAAGTACTTTCTTCCTTCCACTCTTCAAAGTCCATCCATAAAACAGTGTTTTCATCTGGCTTTCTATTTTCATCATTTAATTCATCTTTGCTTAAGGCTCTATTGTATACACGTACAGAGTCTATAGCAGCATTACTTCTACTATTCTTTTGAGCATCTCCTCCTATTGTTAATGGATAATTACTCGCTGTAATTGAACCTGTGTAGTTTGTCGATGCAACTTCCTCTCCATCTATATAAAGTTTAAGTTGGTTTCCATCAAAAGTACCTGCAATCTTATGCCAATTATTTACCCAATCACTTGGTATCTCCATAGTCTTAGCAGCAACCCACTCACTTCCATTAGCATCATAAATAAAGAATTCTATTGCTCTCTTACCAGTATGTTGGAAGTTAGCTGTTTCCTTTATAGCAAATTGAGTATCTCCTTTTGCTACAAAAACATTGTCTTGATTACCACCTTCCGGTTTAACCCATGCTTCTAAGGTTACTCCTTTTCCAGTAACATTTAATTCATCAGCTTGATCAAAAGTCATATAACCTTTAAATCCTTGTCCATCTTTTCCCTCAACAGCTTCTCCTTCCTTAGGAATTCCTTTAAAGCCATTAGAACTAGAATCAGGTGAGTATTTAATTGTCTCTACATCTTTATATAAAGCTTGGTCAACCCAGTCCCATATAAATCCACCTTGGAGATTATCATACTTTTCAAAGGCCTCCATGTATTGATCAAAGTTACCATTACTATTTCCCATAGCATGAGCATATTCACAAAGTATGAAAGGTTTGCCCCCTTGCTTTCCTATGTTTTCAACCGCATTTGGACTTAAATACATGTGACTATATATATCAGAAACTGTAGGATCACTATAATCTCCCTCGTAATGGACAGGTCTTGTTGTATCATTATCGTGTATCCAATCAGATAAAATATTAAATGTTTCTCCTCCACCAGCTTCATTTCCTAAGGACCATATGACAATAGATGCATGGTTTTGATCTCTTTGAACCATATTTTTAACTCTATCTAGACAAGCTCCAAACCATTCTGGCATATCTCCTGGTAGATAGTTTCTAACTCCATGAGATTCTATATTAGCCTCTCCAACTAGATATAATCCATACTCATCACATAATTCTAAGAATGCTGTATTATTTGGATAATGAGATGTTCTAACTGAATTTATATTATTTGCCTTCATTAACTCAATATCTTGTATCATACTTTCAATAGAAACAGCTCTTCCGTCATTTGGATCTGTTTCATGCCTATTAACCCCTTTAAACATTATAGGCTGTCCATTTATAAGCATTTGCTCTCCATGTATCTTGAACTCTCTGAATCCTATCTTTGTACTTGTAGCCTCAACTTCATTTCCATCCTTATCTTTTAAGGATAAAACCATAGTATATAAATTCGGATCTTCTGCTGACCATTTTTTAGGATTTTTAACGTCTACATTAGCTGTTAACTTAACTTTAGTGGCTTCACTATTATAATCTGTTGCTCCATTGAAATCGGTACTCATTGTTATTGGAGCATCTAAAACCTCTTCATAATTTTCATCATAAAGCTTAGCCTCTACAGTGTACTCTTCATTGTTTTTCAAATAATTTGTAAGCTCCACATCCAATTTTAAGTTGGCATCTGTATATGTGTCATCTAACTCCGTTTCTATTTTAAAATCTCTAATTTTAACTTCTGGTGTAGAATATATTGAAACATCTCTAAAGATACCACTTAATCTTATAAAATCCTGATCTTCTAGCCAGCTACCATCACTCCATCTAAATACCTGAACAGAAACAGTATTTTCACCTTCTTTTAAGTAGTCAGTTATATCAAAATCATCTGCAGTGTAACTATCTTCTCCATATCCTACTTTATGTCCGTTAATCCAGAGGTAAAAAGCAGATTCAACTCCTTGGAAAGACATATAAACCCTTCTGCCTTCTTTCCAATTATCAGGAACTGTAAATGTTCTCTGATAAGTTCCTACTGGATTATATTCAGTTGGTGCATTAGGTGGCTTAGGATTCTCTCTTCCTGTCCAAGGATATGTTGTATTGGTATATATAGGATAGTCAAACCCTTCAGTTTGCCAGTTGCTTGGAACTTTTATCTTAGTCCATCCTGATGTTTCAAAACCGTTTTCATCAACTGCCGTAGGTCTATCTGCAGGCTTATCTACAATATTGAAATCCCACTCGCCATTTAAAAGTTTATGGTACTCTGTATCAGTTCTTACCCCTCTCTCATTTACAGGTTTCTTAGAATCCTCTAAAGCTAATTCACTATTACTAAAAGAAGTGAATGATGCATGAGATTCTTCTCTATTAACTTGATAAATCTCAGGATTATTATTCCACTCTTCTCCGGTAAATTCCTCTCCTATAGTTGGCATTTCACTATCTGGATATTCCCTTGCATCTACACTCTTTCCCCCCAAAAATAATTGGTGTGATGTTGTAGCTAAAAAGCTGCCTAAAACAACTAGGGCTACAGTTCTCTTGCTCCCTTTTAACAAATTCTTCTCCCCCTTTTAAATTTTTTTATATACTAGACAAAGTATTAAACTTTTAGTCAATATAAGCTTAATTTAGATTAAGATGAATAAAATCTCATTCTAAATCCCCTCTCATTTTGCAAAATAAAAAAGCTCTCTATTATATTAATATTCATAGAGAGCTAATTTTATTTCTAATTTTTATTCCTAATTTTTACTTTAAAATTTCACTAGATATAAAGTTTATTTCATATTCACCTACTAATCCATCACCATCTAAGTCAAACTCACTGTTATTAGAACCAAAATTCTTAGAAGCTAGGGATAAGTCTCCTAAATCTATTTCTCCATTTTTATTAAAGTCTGCTCTTAATGGATTGCTTTCCTCAACAGTAAAATTAATAGTATAAACTTTCTTTGTACCATCTTCTGCTATAACTTTTATTTTAGTAACTCCAGGTGCAAATTCAGTATTTTCTATTTCAATAGTAGCATTTGAATCTTCTGATGTTGCCGTTACTTCTGGAGCATTAATTGTTCCCTCTGGTAACTTGACTTCATATTCTAATACATCTTCTTGGAATTCATCCATAGATTCTCCACTAATAGAAATACCACTTAAATTAGCATTACTACTAGCAACTCTACTTTCTATTGAAGAAATAGTTAAATTGTTTAATTTTCCTTTTAACTTATCATTTCCATTACCATCTGCACCTATAACTAATGGTAGATCACTAACTTCTAAGGTTGCACTTGGTTTTACAGTCTTATCTAACTCTCCATTTATATAGATGGAAGCCTCTCCTTTTGAATGTTCAAATACAACCTTTATATTAGTCCATTCATTTAAAGGTATTGCTTTATTAGATACAAATTGAGTTATTGATCCTTCAGCATGGAATCTTAATTTTCCTTGAGGAGATACATCTATTAAAAACCCACCTTTACCAGTTCCATTATTTATTTTTTGAGCTATCTTTTGCCAATATCCTGTATATTCATCTAAATAAACCTCTGTTTCCACAACAATATTATCAGTTAACTTTAGTGAATCATTACTTTCAACCTTTATATATCCATCTCCAAAGTCTGCAGCTTTTCCATCCTCTGAATCTACTTGAGTTATATTTCCAGTTATTACTCCATGGAAATTATTTTCTGAACTATCTTCTCCTAAATTTAAAGGATTTTCAAAGTCATAATCAACAATGATGCTCTCATCCACAATTACATATGGCTTTATTGCTATTTTATATTCTCTATTCATAGTTCCATCTTTAGATGTAACTTTTATTAATGCCTCTCCTGGAAGTTCTTCTGGCTTTATAATTTCAACATTGGCACCTGGAGACATAGCTTCTGCCTCAATGTTTAAATTTTGTAGGTTTTCTCCCTTTTTAAATTCATAAGAGTACTCATAATTACTTCCATTAAATCCTTCTAAACCATTTCCATTTATTGCTACGGATTTAAGTTCTGCATTACTTGTTGCATGAACCTTTGTTAACTTAGCATCTCCAAAACTTCCATGGTCAGAACCTATACCATTTCCACCATCTTTAACTACTAATTTAAGAGTTTCTTTTCCAGCTATAGGAACCTTAACATGCTTTTGTGGAGTATCGCCTGTCATTAAACCACTATCAAAAACTTTTTCATCATCTAAATACACTTCAAATGATATAGATGCTACTGAACCAGCCATCTCTTGATCTACTCCAACAAAAGTTTCAAAATAATCATAATAGTCTAAACCATCTAAGTTATAAACTATTTCTGAATGAGCATGAGTTCCTATTCCTTTATCATAAGAAACTCCCTCTCCATTTTCACCTTTTAATGTTATTGTATTTCCATCACAGCTAGCATCCTTCTTTATTGTTCCATAGCCTATTGAAGCGCTTTTCCATTCTAAATCACTTAAATAAACACTTGTTTCAACTGCAACATTCTCTGAAGCTTCTCCTACTCCTTCTGAATTCTTTGCAACTACATAATATACATAAGTGTAATCATCATCTGAAGGAGCATTTTCATCAATATATTCTTCTGTTTCTATACTTTCTGCTATTAATTCAAATTCTCCTTCTCCTTTTCTATAAACATCATAGCTTTCTGCAAATTTTGCTTTATTCCACTTTAATGAAACTGAGTTATCACCACTTCTTAAGGCCTTTAATCCTTCAACCTTTACTGGTTTTTCCATAGGCATTCCTTCAACTTTGTATTCTCCACCAACTTCTGTAGGGAATTTAACTACATTTTCTGAAACAACCTCTGGCTTAATCTCATTTCCATCTGCATCTGTTATAACTGCTTCTGTTATTCCTTGATATTCTAAATAACAGTCATTACCTGATCCTGATTTAATCTTTAAAAGATTTAATGAATTATTATTCCAATTAGCTGAAACCTCAAAGTTTCCTCTAGCTTTTAATCCATCAAAGCTACCATCTTCCCAAGCTGCTGGTAAAGCTGGTAATGGATTAATTGTACCTAAATGACTTTGTATAAGCATCTCAGACATTCCAGATACAGCTCCCATATTTCCATCTATTTGGAAAGGTGGATGAGTATCAAATAAGTTATCTAATGTACTTGTAGTTAATTGATTTTTTAACAAACTGTGAGCTCTATCTCCATCTAATAGTCTAGCCCAAAGATTTATTTTATTGGCCTTAGACCAACCTGTTCCTCCATCACCTCTGTGGTTCATTGTAACCCTAGCAGCATCATATAATTCTGGAGTATCCTTTTGGTTTATTTGAGTTCCTGGATAAAGTCCTACAAGGTGTGAGATATGTCTATGCTTATTATTTGGATCATCTATGTCATCCTTCCACTCTTGTACTTGTCCATATTTACCTATTTGTGGCTTTAAGAGTCTCTCTCTTTTATCTTCTAACTCTGCTCTAAATTCCTCATCCACTCCTAAAGTTTCACTAGCTTTTATAGTATCCGTGAATAACTGCCAAATAAGCTCTTGGTCAAAAGTTGTTCCAACAGTCCTTGGTCCTTGTTCTGGAGAATAACTTGGTGATGAAACTAAATATGTTTTTCCATCACTATGAGTATATTCAACTAAAAACTGAGTCCAAAACTGAGCAGCTTCCTTCATAATAGGATATATATTATCTCTTAAATAATCCACATCATCAGTGAACTGATAGTGTTCCCAAAGATTTTGACTTATCCATGCATTTGACGTTGGAGCCCATCCCCAATCGAACTCCCAACCCATAGCTGTGAATCCAAAAGGATTATTCATGGTATTTACTGTCCATCCATTTTTCTTTTCTGGTGCATCTTCTATTCCACAATGCATTTCTGCAGTAACTCTTCCAGGCTCTCTTAAACTCTCTACATATTCAACTAAAGGAATAGCAGTTTCAGATAGATTCGCTACCTCTGCTGGCCAATAATTCATCTGTAAATTTACGTTAAAATGATAGTCTGAGCTCCAAGGCGGATTATTAGAATTATTCCAAACCCCTTGTAAGTTAGCTGGTAAACTTCCCTCTCTAGAAGAGGAAATTAAAAGATATCTTCCATATTGGAAAAATAAAGTTTCTAAACTGTTAGATGGATTTGTTTTATATTCTTCAAGCATATCATCAGTTGGCTTGTCTAATTTAAGTTCTCCTAAATTTAGATTTACTCTATCAAAAAGCTCCTTATAATCCTCTAAATGTCTGTTTTTTAGCTCATCATATCCTAAAGATATAGCATTATTTACTCTTTCTGTTACTGCATTATGAGGATCCTCACCCTTATAAGTTGGATATTCATTTACATAATCAGTTCCTACACTCATTATTATTGTCACTTCGTCAGCATTTTCAACACTTATTTTGTCTTCTTTATCTTGAATTGAACCTCCACTATTAATCACCTTAATTTGAGATTCATATTTCATTCCATTGTCTGGTATAGCTCCACTTAAAGTTAATGTATTATTTTCAACTGAAAGTTGCTTTCCATCATGAGCACCCTCATTTCTTACATCAACAGTTATTGAAGATCCCTTATCAGCCTTTAGTTTGATAACCATTACATTATCAGGATAACTAGTGAAATATTCTCTTTCATAGTTTACTCCATTATAAGTGTATTTAACTGTAGATAAAGATTCCTCAATATTAAGCTCTCTTCTATAGTTAGTAACCTTACTACTTTCATGAGATTTGAAATCTAAGAAAATATCTCCAAAATTTTGGTAAGCTCCATAAGCTCTTTGATCTCCACATACCCTTTGATATAATTCATTTGATGGAGTACCACCTTCGTCTAATATTCTTCTTATCTCCTGTACAGCTTCCCAAGCTCCCTCTTTGTTTCCTCCATTATAATCTTCCCAAGCTCCTGGTCCACCTGACCATAAAGTTTTTTCATTATATTGTATTCTTTCGCTTTCCACACTTCCAAAAATCATTCCACCAATATATCCATTTCCAATTGGAAGCGCCTCATTTTCCCAATCCGTAGCTGGCTCATCATACCATAATGCTAACTTATCTAAATCAATGTTTTCATTTGAAATATTATTTCCTATTTCATTGAAGCTACTAGTTTTAGCAAAGGAATATACAGATTGACCTACTACCATTAAGGAAACTGCTAAAGCTACTTTCTTTAAAAATTTTCTTTTCATGATTCCTCCCCCTTCTATAATTTTCTTCTTAATCATAATAACATATTCTTACATTAATTGTAATATTTGTAATTAAAAAAAAGCTGTATCTTTACTTAAAATTTAATAAAGTATTTAAAGAGTTTTTCATTATATACTTTATTATTTAAGTATTATAGATACAGCTTAAAATTTTTACTTTAATATATCTTTCATTATTGCATTTAACTCAAATTCATCAACAATTCCATCACCATTTATATCATATTCTTTAATATTTTCGCCGTAGTGTTTAGAAGCTAATGATAAGTCCCCAATATCAACTTTACCATCTTTGTTTAAATCTGTTGTAGGTCTTTCTGGCTCAATCAACTGATCTTCACTAGTATCTACTAAAGCATAATTAATTTGACCATCTGGTCTACCCCCATGAGGATTTTCACCCTTTAATCTAAAGCTTAAAGTATGCTCTTCACTAGGTAATACTCCACTTTCATATACAACTTGATTTGGAGTTCTATTTTCTGCATAAGGATCAACCTCTACAAATTCTCCTCCATCTATTGAAATCTCATATATACCATGGTTAGGGTCCTTAGCTCCTACTAAAGAAATTTGCTTTCCTTTAAATTTAATAGAGAAAGTAGCATTCATGTCCTTAGTCCATACAGCTCCTTGCTCTACATTCCAGCCTTCTGAAAAGTTAAATTGATGTAATCCATCTCCAACTTCAGTTGTCTCTATTTTAATCTGCTCATCATCAATAATAGTAACTGTAGCTCTTGGATTAAATCCTAATATTCCCCCTATTGGATCACTTAATTTTACATAGAATTCCTTAGACTCCTCTTTTTCTTTATCATCTATAATAGTTATATCAAAAGTTTTTTCTGTCTCCCCTTCATTAAAAGCTAAGGTACCAGACCAAGTTTGATAATCAACTCCATTTAAAGCAGTTCCTGATAAGGTATCATAATTCACTTCAAGTTTTCCATTACTTCCACCTTTTCTTACAACTTTAAAAGTTGCAGTTCCTATACCTTCACTAACTTCATAATTAACTTGTTCAAATTCAACCATACCTTTTCCATCATTGTCTAATACATAAGCTCCATCTAAATGAGCAGCTGTTCCTCTAGCATTTGAATTCTTTCTACCTGTACATTTAACAGTAACTTCATGTTCTCCATTAGTTAAATCTTCACTTTCAAAAACTATCTGTTTAGATTTTCTATCAGGAGAATATAGATCAACTTCTACAGGATTTCCTCCATCTATGGAAACTTCCATTATTCCATGACCTGGTTCCTTTGTTCCTGATAAGAAAAATTTAGTACCATTAAATTTAATATTAACTGTAGCATTTGATTTAGTTGTATAATGAGCATCTCCACCTAAATCATTATCACCATGAGCAGTTTCATATACCCATCCATCACTAAAATTAAATTGCTCTAATTCATTTCCCTTATTATCATCATTTAATACTTTTAATCCTGCTGGTGGACCTGCTGGTAATTCTATGTTTGCAGGTTGTTTATAAACTCCAATATTATTTATTAATGGAACCTCTAATGAACCTGTTATATTTATTCTTATTTTTTGACCCTTAGTTGGCGGTATTCTAATAAGTCTCTTATATCCTACAGTCTCTCCTTCATAAACCTTATTCCAAGTTTCTCCTTGTAATACTTCAACATTAAAACTAGATATTCTTTGTCCTAATGGAATATATTCCTGTATTGAAATAACGTCGAATTCTTTACTTTCACCTAAATCTATTTCAATAGCACCAGTTCTACTTCCATTATCAGGAGCCCAATAAGTATCATAATCTCCATCTACAATTTTGCTAGCGCCATAGGCTTCATCATTATTGACAAAACTATCAACAGTTATTTCTTTATTTAATACTAAATCCTCATCAAAAGTATCTCTAATTGTATTTCCAAACTCATTTAATCTATTAACATCATTTTCATGTAATCTTCCTTCTTTGTTAGGAGGTACATTTAATAACAATACTGAATTTCTTCCAATTGATTTAAAATAAATATCCATCATCTTCTCTAAGGATTTGACCTCATTATCTTGAGAATCGTGATAGAACCAACCTGGTCGTATTGATACATCAGACTCTCCAACTACCCAATCTGGTCCACCTTCTTCTCCATGATTTAAATAAGTTGGATTTTCTCTTTCCTTCATTTTTTCAATGTCTATAGTTGACCAACAAGGTTCGCCTGCATATCCTTTTTCATTTCCAATCCATCTAATGTCAGGTCCTTGTGGACTAAATATTAAACACTCTGGTTGTAACTCTTTTATAAGATCAAACCATTCTTCAAATTTATATTCTTGTTCTACATTTGATCCCTTAGCTCCATCCATCCAAACTTCAGCTATAGGACCATAATTCGTTAATAACTCTCTTAACTGGTTCATATAAAACTCATTATAATCTCCACCATTACCTTCTCCATAATTCTCTGAATTTTGGTCCCATGGTGAAAGATAAACTCCAAATTTTACACCATATTTAGCACAGGCCTCAGAAACCTCTTTTACAACATCACCCTCTCCATTTTTCCAAGGACTGCTTGCCACATCATGATCTGTATAAGCACTATCCCATAAACAGAATCCATCATGATGTTTTGCTGTTAATATTACTCTTTCAAAACCAGCTTCAGCCAAAGTACTTACCCACTGATCTGCATCTAAATTAGTTGGATTAAATATTTCTGGGTTTTCTGTGCCATCTCCCCACTCTCTACCTGTAAATGTATTCACTCCAAAATGTATAAATGCTGTAAGCTCTTCTTTTTGATAATCAACTTGTTCTTTCGTTGGAATTGCTCCAAATGCTTCTGTTACATATTTCATATTATTCTTAGTATTTGCCTTAGTTAGTACAGCTCCTTGTCCAACACTAACCAGAAAAGTCATTGCCATTGTAGTTGCTAAAAAACTTTTTATAGCTTTAACTTTCATACTTCCTCCTCAAATCATATTTTTCCTATATATGTTTATTCAAATAAAGCCATGTTTATTACAACAAATAAAATATGTAAAGCTAAATTTTTCTAAAAAATAAACATAATAAAATGAATAAAAAATTTTAAGTAAGTAATAATATTTTTATCATTTATTTTAAGGAGGTGCATTTATGAAATTTAAAAAATTCACTCTTACTTTATTAGCTATGCTATTGTTTACTAGTGTGCTTGTTTCTTCTAAAGAACTTAAACCTCCACTGTTTATGGGAAGAGTTCTTGAAGTTAATACTGCATCCGATGGAAAAACTCTAATGGTAAGAGTTAAAGGCTATCTAAAAAGCTGCTCTGTTTACGAAGAAGAACTTATAGCTATAGTAGGAGATCAAACTGAGTACTTGAAAGGTTGTGAAACAAATACTTCAAATGAAAAACCTACTATTGAAAAGGGTGATTATGTTTTTATAGTTCTTAGTAATGCCTTTACTAATTCTATACCGCCTCAATCATCAGCACAAAAAATTCTTGTTTCTAAACCCCCAAAACAATAAAAAAAATATCTAGGATTAAAATATCCTAGATATTTTTTTATTTTAAATACTCTAATGCTTTATCTGCATAATCAGTAAATATAGCATCTACTCCATAATTTTTTAACTTTTCAATATCTGCCTCTTCATTTACAGTATAAACATTAACCTTTATTCCTACTTCATGAGCATTTTTCACTAATTCTTCTGTTACAAGAGATTTGGCTGGATGTATTGCATAAGCTCCTAATTCCTTAGCATATTCAATTATGTTAGGTATCTCTTCTTCATAAAGAACTCCTAGTTTTGCATCATGCTTCAAACTCTTGAATCTTTCTAATGCCTTATGATTAAAACTTGAAATAAGTATTTTACTCCAACATTTATATTTATTTATTAACTCTAGTATATCTTTTTCAACATACTCATAATCTATTATGTCATTTTTAATTTCTATATTTAAAATTACATCTTTATTCCTTATAAGCTCAAAGACTTCTTCTAATAATGGAATTCTGCACTCATTATTATTTTGAAAGCCTTCTTTTTTACAATTAAACTCTCTAAGCTCTTTAAATGTATAATCCTTAATTTCTCCTTTGCCATTAAAGGTTCTTTTAATATCCTCATCATGTATAACTACTAATTTTCCATCCTTACTCTTATGAACATCAAGCTCTATCCCGTATATATGAAAATTTAAAGCTTCTTTAAATGCTAATAAAGTATTTTCTGGATATTTGCCACTAAGCCCTCTATGTGCAAAAACTTTCATATAGTTTTCCTCCATAAATTTTATAACTTACTTTACTTAACAATAAGATATTTTTTAACTAGCTTTAAAATACTTTTGATTTTCACACAAATAAATCTCTGTGTGAAAATCAAAACCATACAAAACCTACTTTTTATAGATAACTCTATTGTCTATATTTTCTATTGAATTGCATCCTGTTAATACCATTGCTGATTTCAATTCACCTTTTAAGTCATTAACGTACCCTTCTACACCTTTAGCTCCATCAGCAAAAGTAGCTGTTATAAATGGTCTTCCTATTAAAACACCATCTGCTCCTAAAGCTATCATCTTTAATATATCAACACCAGTTCTAACTCCACCATCAACTAAAATCTTAACTTTTCCTTTAACTCTAGCTGCTATCTCAGGTAATACTTCACAGGTCGCTGGTGTTTGATCTAAAACTCTTCCTCCATGATTTGATACTACTATGGCATCTACTCCTGCTTCTACTGCCAATTCAGCCTCATCTGGTGTCATTATTCCTTTTAATATAAAAGGTAAATTAGTTGAATCAACTAATTCTTTTATTTCTTCTAAGTTTTTAGGTTCAACAGGCTTTCCATGCATAGCTAAAGTTATAAGACCAGCTGCATCAATATCTACGCCTATAGCTAAAGCTCCTGCTTTTTCTGCCATCTTTATTTTCTCTATTACAACCTCATTTTTCCATGGTTTTATAAATACAATTCCTTGTCCATTGTACTCTTCTATTACTTCTAAGTTAGTAGTTAAGCATAAATCAACTGCAGTATCTCCCACCATAGGATATATACCTGCATCTAAGCATCCTTTAACAACGCCCTCAATATACTCTCTTTCACTAACTTTTCCACCCATATTTAACATTGTTCCTGTTATAGGAGCTGCAAAAAGTGGTAATTCCATTGTCTTTCCGAAAAACTCAGTAGATGTACTTGGATTTTTTGCATTGTGAATTGTTCTCATATTAAGCTTTATTTCTTCTAATGCCTTAACATTTCTTATAAAAGAATCACCAGTTCCCTTTCCCCCCATGCCAGGAACTTCCCCTGCACAAGCTACTCCATTACATACCTTACATACTCTACAACTTCCATTGTAAAGTTCTCTTGCTTTATCTCTCATATCCTTATTCATTTATATATACCTCCTAAAAATCATTTTCTGTTTTAACTTTAAATCCATTTTGAAGTAAAAGTTCACAGGTTACACCATTCCCTTGTTTTTTTTCCCCATTAAACTTTCCTGAATATATTTCTCCTAAGCCACAAGATGGGCTTCTTCCTTTCAATATAACATACTCTGCATTTATGTTCTTAGCAATATTTAAAGTTTCATAAGCGCCTTTAAGAAATTCCTCTGTAACATCGGAACCATCCTTACCAAGTACCTTAGCTTTACCGTCTAGAACTTCTTTACCTGTTCCACCAACAATTTCACTTGGTATTCTTGGTGTTTTTAGTCCTCCTAATTGTTCAGGACATACAATAACTGCTTTTCCTTCCTTAAGAAGTTCTAATATGTTCTTATTCAAATTATTTCCACCATCATATTTACAGTTGACTCCACATAAACATCCACTAACTAAAATCATACAATTCGCCTCCCAAACAATTATTAAAACTAAATAAAATTCATATACATCTTTTACTCAAAATACAGCTTAATATTCAAATATCTAATATCTAAAAACCATCTTAATTTTAGATTAACAAATCTTATTTTATTATAATCCTTATAATTGTATAAAAAAAGTATTTCTCCTAGAAAGACTTTTTAAATAGCAAAAGGACTTTACTTAGAACCTTTAATTTCACAAGTCAAAGTTCTAGTAAGCCCTTTAGATAATAACCTTCTAAATTTAAAGAGAAATTTTAATTTATAAACATATCTTATTTTCCTAAAGTGAATTTAATCTTATCTCCAATCTTTATTATCTCACCAGCTTTTATGCTCTGTTCTTTGATCTTTCCATCTCCTTCAAATTCACCTTTTAGTCCTAATGATTTTAGTATCTCTTCTACTTCAGCCTTTTCGAGACCTCTAAAATCAGTCATTACAACTTCTTTTTCATTTCTATCAAATCTACTTCCAGCATACAAAGTTATAGTATCTCCTTTTTTAACTTTGTACCCAGGTATAGGCTTCATAGAGGTAATAAAAGTTCCATCTCCCTCTATCACACAATTTATCCCTAATTCTTTAGATATTTTATCAGCATCAGTTACCTTATTTCCTCGTAAATCTGGTATTATTACACTTTTATCTTCTGCTTCTAGTTCTCCCTCATTTAAAGAAATATAATTAAAAATATTATTAAATAATTCTCCAGCAAAAGGAGCAGCAACAATTCCACCAAAATGTTCTCCATTCTTAGGATTATCTATTATTACTAATAAAGATACCTGAGGATTATCATAGGGTGCAAAACCAGCAAAAGATGATATATAACCAGCTCCATAAGTCCCAGTCTCAGGATCAACCTTTTCTGCTGTACCAGTTTTACCAGCTACCTTAACACCTTCAATTCCTGCATCCTTTGATGAACCATTTGATACAGTAGATTCTAAAGCCTCTTTAACTCTTATAGTACTTTCTTCACTTATTATATTTTCTTCTATTTTTGGCATGAATACTTCATCTATAATCTTTGTTCCATTATCATCCGTATGACTTAGTTCTTTCATAGCATGAGGTTGTATTAAATCTCCTCCATTTGCAACAGCATTTAAGGCGGCCATAAACTGAATAGCATTTACTGTGTTAGTTTGTCCAAATGATATAGTAGCTAAATCAACGGCACTTATATCTTCTGTATCCTTCACTATTCCAGTAGCTTCTCCTGGTAAATCAACTCCTGATTGAGTTCCAAAGCCAAAAATTTTAATATATGCATTTAATTTTTCTGCTCCTAACTTTTGTCCTATTTCCATAAAGGCAACGTTACATGAATTTTCTAATGTCTGATTAAAGTTTTGTATTCCATGACCTCCTGGTTTCCAACATTTTATGTTTCTTCCTGAAACATTTAAACTTCCATCACAATAATAAACTTCATCTTCTCCAGCTATATCCTCTTCCACAGCCGCTATAGAAGTTATTATTTTAAATATAGAACCTGGTTCAAAGGCATCTGAAACTATTGTGTTTCTCCACATGTTTTGAAGCTTAGCAGATTCATTTTCTCCCTTAAAATTCTCACTTCCATCATAAGGATTATTAAGATCAAATCCTGGTTTATTGACTATTCCAAGTATCTCTCCATTATTAGGATTCATAACTGCAATACTAACAGAATCAGCATCATGTTCTTTTAATGCCTTTTCAGCTACTGTCTCAACAAAATATTGAATATTTTCATCTATAGTTAAACTTACATCTTTTCCATCTACAGGTGGAGTAAAGCTTGATTCTGAATAAGGATTAGAAGAACTATCTCCTGAAACCTCATTTACTCTTACCCCCGGTATTCCCATAAGTTCTTCATTATAATAAAGCTCTATTCCACTTAAACCTTCTCCATCTGCATTAGTTGT
Source organism: Clostridium sp. LIBA-8841 (assembly GCF_057782475.1). Lineage (NCBI taxonomy): Bacteria > Bacillati > Bacillota > Clostridia > Eubacteriales > Clostridiaceae > Clostridium > Clostridium sp. LIBA-8841. Next base: position 2,945,347 of record NZ_CM173488.1, read on the forward strand.
CCCAAGTGTATGTGAAAGAAAATCTCCATTAGGGTAATATCTCTTAGTATCTTCTGATACTATAACCCCTCTTATTTTTAAGGCTTTAACCTTATCAGCCTTTTCCTTCTCTACCCTTCTTATTAAGGTTGCAGAGTTTGCCGGATTTCCAGAAGGGTAAGTATGCTCTATTTTTGATAAGACTTCTTCCTCATCCATTTCTAATGCTTGAGCTAATGATTTAGCTACCTCAATATTATCTGTTTCTTTATTCTCAATATATTTTCTTAAAGTCACTAAATCTAAATCTACTCTAAATACATTTGCAGTAACGGCTAACTCTCTGTTATTTCTGTCTAATATTCGCCCTCTTCTAGCATCTATTTGTATTTCATTAGTCCATTGTTCCTCTGCCATAGCCTTATAATCCTTAGATCTAAATAGTGCTATATAAATCAACTTTCCTACTAAGCTTAAGAATATTATTGCTATTGCCAATAAAAAAATTAGTACTCTACCCTCATTAAGTCTATTCTTTTTACCACGCTTTTTTTCTTTCACCTAATTTCCTCCTATATAATTAATTTTACATAATTTTCAAAGTTTAAATTGATTATATCATAAATACTTATGCCCTTTTTTTAATAAATTGTATATAAAAAGGAGTTTATCAAAAATTCCTTATAGAAAGTTTAAAAGTTCCTTACTTTCTACTAAAATTTTAGATAAACTCCTAATATAAAAATTCTATTTTAAAATTACAACAGTAACCCCTGTTCCACCTTCTCCATACTCACCTAATCTATGAGATTTAACATGAGGATGTTTTTTAAGCATTTCATTTATGGCTTTTCTTAAAACTCCTGTACCTTTTCCATGAACTAAAGTTACTTCGCCTCTACCAGCAACATAAGCATCATCTAAATACTTATCTGCATTATAACAAGCCTCTTCTGAATCCATTCCTCTTAAATCTATTGATGGATCAACCTGTCTTAAGTTTAATCTTGCTTCTCTCTTCTTAATTTTCTTTTCTTCTTTAGTTTCCTTAGCAACTCTCAAGTCCTTAGCCTTAACATTTATTTTCATAATTCCAGCTTGAACTTGAACTTCACCTTTATTATCTGGTTTAGAAAGAACTATAACCTTTTGGTTTATAGAAGGTAATAATGCTTCCATTCCAACCTCAATCTTCTTAAGCTCTTCCCCTTGCTTCTCTTCTTTTTTCTTTTGAAGTCTAGCCTCTGCATCACTTATCTTATCTCTAAGCTTTCCTCTTTCAGCTTCAAGTTTTCTTCTAGCATCACTAGAAATACCCATTCTTTCTAGCTCTCTCATATTTTTAAGAATAGCATCAGCCTCTTCCTTAGCTGAGTCTAATATCTGTTTTGCTTCTCTTCTAGCGTCTGCATATACATTATCTCTTACGCTTTCAATTCTCTCGAATTTTTCTTTATATCTATTCTTATATTTTTCTGCATCATTTCTTAATATAGCAGCTTCTCTAGCATCATTTTCTGCTTTTATACTCTTCTCTTGAAGTGATTGTATTAAATCCTCAAATTGAAGTGATTCAGTAGAAATAACTTCCTTAGCTTCCTCTATTACTTCATCTTTAAGACCTAATCTTCTTGAAATTTCAAAAGCATTAGACTTACCTGGTACTCCTATTAAAAGTCTATAAGTTGGTCTTAATGTTTCAACATTAAACTCAACAGAAGCATTCTCAACATTTTCAGTCTTTAATGCATATCCTTTTAATTCACTATAGTGAGTTGTAGACATTATTCTACATCCTCTTGCTCTTAAATTTTCTAATATTGAAATAGCAAGTGCAGCTCCTTCTGTAGGGTCTGTTCCTGCTCCAAGTTCATCAAAAAGCACGAAACTCTTACTATTTGCCTTCTCCATTATTCCGACTATATTAGTCATATGAGAAGAGAATGTTGATAAACTTTGCTCTATACTTTGTTCATCTCCTATATCTGCAAATATCTCTTCAAAGAAGCTTATACTTGAATTTTCACTGGCTGGTATTAAAAGACCACTTAATCCCATAAGTTCAATAAGTCCTGTAGTTTTTAATGTTACAGTTTTACCACCAGTATTTGGACCTGTTATAAGTAGTGTTGTAAATTCTCTACCTAAATAAATGTCAGAAGAAACAACCTTATCCTTAGGAATTAGTGGATGTCTTGCATCCATTAAATCTATTATTCCCTCTTCATTTACTATAGGCATTGTTCCACCTAAATCACTTCCATATTTAGCTTTCGCAAATATGAAGTCTAATTCAACTATTATATTAAAGTTAACCTTTATAACATCAATATTTTTATATACTAAAGCTGATAATTCTGCTAGTATTCTTTCAATCTCAGCTCTTTCTTTTAGCATAAGTTCTTTTATTTCGTTATTTAAATTTACTAAAGCTGTTGGTTCTATAAAAAGTGTAGCCCCTGTAGAACTTTGATCATGAACAAGTCCTGGAACTTGAGATTTATATTCAGCCTTTACAGGTATAACATATCTATCTCCTCTAACTGTATATAAAGCATCTTGAAGATATTGAGCATTACTTCTTACTATAGAATTGACCTTATCTCTTACAGATGAGTTCTTTTCTTTTAAGCTTCTTCTTATACTATAAAGTTTATCACTTGCTGAGTCTGCAATCTCCTCTTCACTTACTATAGCTTTTGATATAGCACTTTCAACACCTCTAAGTACTATAAGACCTTCTCTCATCCCTTCTAGGATTCTATGCTCTTCTTCCTCTTCTTTTCTAGCTAGAAATTCAGAAAGCTTTCTTGTTACAGATAGCATATTTCCTATTCTAAGTAATCCCTCTATACTTAATACTCCACCTTTTCCTGCTCTTGTTATGGCTTCTTTAACATCATAAAGCCCCTCAAAAGGAGGATTTCCTTTTCTCATTAAAATATCTAAAGCTTCTTTTGTTTCTTCTAAGTGTTCCTTAACATCGTAAACAGAATCATATGGTTTAAGATCTAAAACCATCTCTTTAGCTGATTTTGTAATGGCATATCCCTTAACCAATTCTTTAATTTTATTAAATTCTAAAACTCTTAAAACTCTATCGTTCATACTTTAATCCCCTTTACTCAACGCCTCTTTTAAAGTGACCTTTAGTATAATCCTTTAATCTTAAAGCTTCTTCCTTATTTAGAGCTTCCATTACCTGTCTAACCTCTTCATAGCTTTCATCCACAAAATCTAATCTAAAGGAATTTACTCCTAAAGATTTTATCTCATCAATTTCCTGAATTAAGTTAACAGGTACTGTATTGTATATGTGTGATCTACAGAATATATCAGTTCTTATAACAAAATCCTGATTCATTCTATCTCTCAAAGTAAATGTACTGCTTACGCATTGGTTATCACAATTTTTTGAAGTACATTTTCCACCAAAGGTACTTCCTATTGGACAGTATTCACTAACCATAACCTCTGGTCTTCCATAAACAAACATTTGAGCTCCATTAGAATACTTTCTAAGCATTTTATTTAATTCTTTCTTATTTAACTCTAAGCTTAAACAACTTCCCATCATATGTTCATTATAAAACTTCATACCATAAGAATTGAATATATTAAGCTTATAATCACCTATAATATTTGTTTTATCCTTAAATCTATTTATTATTCCAGTATTAGCTGTAACTAAACCTTTTATTAAATTAAGATTTTCCTCTATTATATTGCTTATTATTTCAAACTCTTCTTTTATTATTGTAGGTGCTTTTATGTAAAGATTAATTCCCTCACCTTTGAATTCTTTTATAGCATTTTTATTAAGTTGCCCTTCATTTTTTCCAAAGATATCTAAGGCAATGTCCTTAATTCCACAATTAATAGCAGCTTTTAGTTGTTCTTTAGTATTTACAACAACTAAAACTGCTGGCATTTCACCAGTCTTTTCATCAAGGTCTATATTCTTTTGTTTTTCTATAACCCTCTTATACTTTTTAATTTCAGAGTTTCTTATCTCCTCTAAAACTTCTCTTCTTAGGTTATTTATTGAAGATACAGCTGAGAATCCATCCTCAAAGTCTACATATTCTATTTCATTTATTTGATATGGAATATCTCCTGATTTTCTTAAGTTCTTTTCAACCTTTTCCTTATCCATAGGTCTGTTTACTGCAACTTGAACAACATCTCCTTCTTTTGTGAAGTAGTTTCCATTGTATTCTACAGTAAGTTCCATAGGTTCATTAACCTTAAATTTCATATAAGCTTTTAAATTTATCTTTCTCTCATATGGATTTTCATAAGCTACCTTTAACTCATTTAAAAGCTTAGTATCTGAAGTCTTATAAAGTTTATCATTAGCTTTATATTTTTTAGGAAATATTTTTACTTTATCTCCTTTTTTAGCTTCAGTAACTTCTTGATTTCCAATAAGTATTTTGCTTACAGTGAACCCATCGTCATTAGTTCTTATTCCATCCTTTAATGAAAGGTCATCTAATAAAAGTACTTCTCCAGATTTTAAAACCTCACCAAGTAAAACCCCTGTATTTCTTGGAGTTTTAAAAGCCATCATATCTTTTCCTACATTTTTATACATGTATGCAGTAGAAAAACCTTCTCTATTAAATAACTTTTTAAGTTTAAGTTTATTTCCTTCTTGTGATTTTTTAATATTTCTATAAGAATTATCTATAGCTTCTCTATAAGACTCTATAACTCCAGCAACATACTCAGGTCTCTTCATTCTTCCTTCAACCTTTAATGAGCTAGTTCCTGTCTTTATTAAATCTCCTACATTTTCAATAGTACAAATATCCTTAGGACTTAAAAGGAATCCTTTAGTTTCTTTTTTATCCTTTTCTCTAATTAATGTATATGGAAGTCTACAACTTTGAGCACATCTTCCTCTATTACCACTTCTACCACCTATTAAACTACTCATTAAACATTGTCCTGAGTAGCAAACACATAAGGCTCCATGAACAAATATCTCTGTTTCTATTCCTAGATCTTTTGATATATACTTTATCTCTTCTAAAGTAAGCTCTCTTGATAAAACAATTCTAAAAAATCCGTTTTCTCTAAAGAAAAGTGCTCCTTCTCCATTATGTATGCTCATCTGAGTTGAAGCGTGTAATTCAAAATCTGGATATACTTCTCTTATTCTTTTAGCAAGACCTACATCCTGAATTATTAAAGCATCAACTCCTATTTTATATAAAACTCCTATGTAGTCTATAGCTTCTTGAAACTCATTTTCCTTAATTAAAGTATTTACTGTAACATAAACCTTCACTCCATAAGTATGAGCATAATCTACAGCCTTTTCCATTGTTTCATTATCAAAGTTAGAAGCATATGCTCTTGCTGAGAATTTACTTCCTCCTAAATATATAGCATCAGCACCTCTATTTATGGCAGCAATTAAACTCTCCATACTTCCTGCCGGTGCCAGTAATTCTATTCTTTCCATAAAATTCATCTCTCCTAAAAGTCAACTAGGGTTTTCCTTAGTTAATTTACTCAATACTTTGTATTATACACAATTACACATTACAATGCTACATTTCACTATTTCTCTTTCTATTAATTAATATTAATTTTTAACAATACTTTTAGTTATTATTGCATTAAATACATAGCTCTATTTTTGGTGAATCTTAGTTTTTTAGCTAGCCCTTCAGATCTTCTTAATTTCGTAAAGTATTACACCATTAAGAGTGTCCTACAGTTCTATCTAAAAATCAACACTGGTTTAAAACAGAGTCAAATAATTAAATTGATATTTAAATTAACCAAAACTTTAAAATATGTTTTAATATAATGCTTGCTTAATATTAACTTTAATATATTACCCTAAAACGTAATTATCAAAAACCATTTTAAAAGTAAGTTAAAAAAGCTTATTTCTCTTAATATATTTTTCTATTGTGATAAAATTAAAATGTAGAAATATTTATTGGGAGGTAACTCAATGCTTTACGATTGTCACATGCATACAGAGTTTTCAGCTGATTCTAGGTTAAAAATTAAAGATATACTAGAAAAGGCTAAAGAAAAAAATATTGGAATACTGACTACAGAACATTTAGATTATAATTTAACAACTCACCCTCAATTTGCAGAACTTGATATTGATGGTTATCTAGAAACCTATGAAAAATATAGAGGAAAAAATATGCAACAAGGTGTTGAACTGGGACTTGCTATGAATAATATTGATGAAAACTTTTCTTTTTATGAAAAATACAAAGATAGATTTGATATGATAATAGGTTCTATTCATTCCATAAATGGAGTTACTCTTTCTAGATTTTTAAAAAGTGATACTAGACCAAAAGAAATTGTTTATGGAGAGTACCTTGATAATGTACTTAAATGCATAGAATTTTATGATATCTTTGATACATTAGGACATATAGATTATCCTTGTAGATACAGTGTTTATGATGATAAAGAAATGACTCTTAAAGACTTTAAACCTAAATTCGAAGCCATATTCGAAGCTTTAATAAAGAAAAATAAGATTCTTGAGCTTAATACAAGTCGTTTAGATAATGAAACCTCATTTAAAAATATGATAGAGATTTATTCATATTATAGAGAACTTGGTGGAAATTATATAACACTTGGATCAGATTCTCATATGCTATCTCATATTGGAAGAAATTTTGATAAAGTTAATAAATTTTTAGAAGAAACTAAATTAACCCCTTGTTACTTTAAAAATAGAAAACTTATTCCTTGTCCCATTTCCATCTAAAAATTAAGTCTATTTTAAATTATATATAAAAAAAAGGCTGCATCAAAACTTTAAATAAAAAAACTTATAAATAGTAATTCTCAGAATATATTTATAAGTTTTTTTTAAAGTTAATTTCGATACAGTCCCTTTTCATTATCTTTTCTTTAATAACACATTATCTTTTTTCTTTGTAGCAGCCAATTTCACTTGAGAATCTAAATATTTGTGTTCTAAATCTAAAAGCTTATATTTTGCCGTTTGCCAATTACGTCTTAACTCTTTATTGTTTTCGAATAAAAGAGTCTTTTCTTTCTTTATTTTCTTAGCTTCTTCTTCTAAAATATCCATTTCAGCTTTAACTCTTTGAATTTCTTCTTTTAAAGAATTTATTTCTTTAGTCATATCTTCTGAAATTCTCTTTCCTAAGGCATCTTTTTCTTCTAAAGCTAACTGAAGATTTTCTTCTAATTCCATTAATTGCTTCTTTAGACTACTATTTTGATCTTTAATCCAATTCTTTTCTTTGCTTAAATGCTCTGAAATTTCTTTAAGTTCTACATTTTCTTTACTTAAATCTTCAAGTTGCTCTTCAATCTCTTTACAATTAACCTTTAAATTTTCCTCTTGTAAAGTCAACTTATCATTTTCTTCTTTTTGAGCCTTATTTCTTTCCTTTAAGCTATGAATTTCTTTATTTAAATCTTCTAAATTTTTCTTTGATTCATTAACTATATTACTTAAACTAGTATTTTTCTCTCTAAGATTTCTAAGCTCTTTTTCTGAATTACTGTTTTTATTTCTTAAATTGTTAAGTTCGGTATTTAAATTTCCTTCCTTAACCTTTGAATCATTTATAGCTTTAGTTAATTCAGTATTCTTTTCTTTAACTTCTTTAAATTCCTTATTTAATCTTTCAACTTCATTTCTATTTTTATCTCTAGAAGCTTTTAGATTGTTATTATCATTCTTTAATCTCTCTATTTCTTTTTTTAGATTAGAGATTTCAGTTTTTGAATTATTGAAATTATTTTTTGAAACTCTTAATTCTTCTTTGATATTAGAATTTTCACTATTTAACTTATTACATTGACTCTTTAGTTCTTGTCCACTCTTTTCAAGTTCTTCTTTTTCCTTTTGCAACTCACTAATAGTCTTTTCTAGTTCATCTTTCTCTAAAAGAGATTTTTCTAACTCTTCCTTTATAGAAAGACTTTCACCTTCTAATTTTTTTAGTTCTTCTATTTCTTTTTTTGACTTCTCTAATTCAACTTTAACTTTCTCATAATAGTCTATTAGCTGATCATACTCCTCATTTCCTTTAAATAATTCATCTGCTATATTTAAAGCGGATAAAGATAATACCCCAAGAGCACTTAACTTATTGTTTTTTATTGCCATCTCTTGTGTTTTTTCTTCTACGTATTCAGCTACTTTTTTTAAATATGTTCCATCTTCATGGCCTTTTAAATTATATTCAACGCCGTTTATTGTTACCGTAACAGTCGCCATATTTCCTTAAACACCTCTTACTTCCATAATAAAAAATATGTTATGTACATTTTAACATATACATAACATATTTAAAACTATTATTGCTCTCTTAATTGAGCTCCTAACTTATATTCTAAAGATCTTAATATTTTATCATGAACTTTATTTATATCTTTATCTTTTAAAGTTTTGCTAGGGTCTCTATAAGCTATAGCGTAAGCAATACTCTTCTTACCTTCTGGTATTTGAGCTCCCTTGTAAACGTCAAATAACTCAACCTTTTCAACTACTTGACCACCAGCTTTTCTTATAGTCTCTTCAATTTCTTGAACTAAAACAGCATCATCAACAAGTAAAGCTATATCTCTAGTTATTGCCGGATACTTAGGTAATGGCTTATAAGCTTTTTCAGTTTTTGAGAAATTGTACATAGCATCTAAATCTAATTCCGCTACATAACAAGGAACATCTATTCCATAGTTTTCATTAACATCTGGATGAATTTCTCCTAAAACTCCTAGTGAAGTTCTTCCTAAAACTAATTCAGCAGTTTTTCCTGGATGGTAGCTTGGATTTTCACTCATTCTCTTGAATGATGCACTCTTAAGTCCTAATGTATCTAGTAAGTTTTCAACTATTCCTTTTAAGTCGAAATAATCGCATTGTCCATATATACCGATTGTTAATATGTTTCTTTCAGTTGGTAATTCATTTTCATCTGCATTTGGAGTATAAGTTTTACCTATCTCAAATAATCTAACTACATCATTACTTCTTGAGGCGTTTCTAGCTAAAGACTCCATCATTGAAGGAAGTGTTGAAGTTCTCATTACACTATAATCTTCTCCTAGTGGATTCTTTATCTTAACAACATTTCTAAGTTCACTATCTTCTGGTAAGCATATTTTATCAAATACCTTTGGACTTACAAATGAATAACTTATAGATTGGTTTAACCCTGATGCTAACATTGCATCTATAACTTTTTCATCTAATAATTGTTTTTTGTCCTTAGCTTCTTTTTCTGTACTAGTTGATATTAATGTAGTTGGAATATTATTATATCCATAAATTCTTGCAACTTCTTCAGCAACATCTTCTCTTATATCAACATCTATTCTAAATGTAGGCACTAAGATTTTTAATGTATCTCCATTTATAGTAGTTTTTAAATCTACGCTGTCTAAACATTTTTTCATTTCTTCTGTTTCTAATGAAGTTCCTAAGAATTTATTTATCCAGCTAGCACTTACTTCAAGAGTCTTTTCCTCTTTAACTTTGTTATAGACATCTATAGTTCCTTCCATAACTTCTCCACAGCCTAATTCTTCAACTAAAGCACATGCTCTGTCTAAAGCTAAAACTGCTAAGTTTGGATCTATGTCTTTTTCAAATCTTGATGAACTTTCAGTTCTTAATCCTAAATTTTTAGAATTAACTCTTATATTAGTTCCATCAAAGTTAGCTGATTCAAATACTATTTCAGTAGTATCATCTTTAACACCTGAGTTTAATCCACCCATGATACCAGCTAAAGCAACGATTTCTTCTCCATCTTTTATGCAAAGAACATCTGAAGTTAATTCTCTTTCAACCTCATCTAAAGTTGTGAATTTTTCTCCATCTTTAGCTCTTTCAACTACTATGTGAGAAGCTTTTAATTCTCTTCTATCAAAAGCGTGCATTGGTTGGCCAAGCTCTAACATAACAAAGTTAGTAATATCAACTATGTTATTTATTGGTCTTACACCAGCATCTAATAATCTTTCTTGCATCCAAGTTGGTGATGGGGCTACTTTTACGTTCTTAACTCCTCTAGCCATATATCTGTTACAAAGTTCATCATTAACTGTAACTTTTATTTCATCATTTATGTTTTTATCACATTTAACTTCAAACTTAGTATTTGGCATTCTATAAGTTTTTCTTGTTGTTGCAGCTGTTTCTCTAGCCATTCCAAGAACACTTAAACAATCAGGTCTATTTGAAGTTATTTCGAAATCTAGAACTTGTTTATTAAGTCCTAAATATTCTTTTATGCAAACTCCTATTGGAGCATCCTCTGGTAAAATCATAAGTCCTATAACTTCTTTTCCGTCAGCGATTCCTAGTTCTTCTTCTGAACAGAACATTCCGTTAGAAACTTCTCCTCTTAATTTACCTTTTTTGATTTTGCTTCCATCAGCTAATATTGCACCATGTAAAGCTACTGGAACTTTATCATGTTCTTTCATATTATCTGCAGCTGTTACTATTTGAATCATTTCTGACCCTATGTTTACTTGACAAATTTTAAGTTTTTCAGCATCTGGATGCTGTTCTATCTTATCTATTTGACAAGTAACTATATTTTCTATTTCTGCTCCAGCAGTTACGACCTCTTCTACTTTTGATCCTGATAAAGTTAAAGCATCGCCTAACTCTTCTGCTGTCATATCTATATCAACGTAATCTTTAAGCCAATTAAATGGTACTTTCATCTTTTTTACCTCCTATTTTAAAACTAGAATTGATTTAAGAATCTCATATCACTTTCGTATAATAATCTTATGTCATCTATTCCATACTTAAGCATAACCATTCTGTCTACACCAAAACCGAAAGCAAATCCACTATAAACTTCTGGATCTATTCCACAGTTTCTTAAAACTTGAGGGTGAACCATACCACAACCTAGTATTTCTATCCAACCTTCTCCTTTACATACTTTACATCCTTTTCCGTTACACACAAAGCATGTAGCATCCATTTCAGCTGATGGCTCAGTGAATGGGAAATGGTGTGGTCTAAACTTAGTTTTAACCTTATCACCAAACATCTTTTTAGCAAATAATTCTAAAGTTCCTTTAAGATCTGCGAAAGTTACATCTTTATCTATAACAAGACCTTCCATTTGATAGAATATTGGTGAGTGTGTAGCATCAACTGCATCTGATCTGAACACTTTACCAGGTGATATCATTTTTATTGGTGGTTCTTGTTTTTCCATAACTCTAGCTTGAACTGGAGAAGTTTGAGTTCTTAAAACTACATTATCATTTATGTAGAATGTATCTTGCTCACTTCTAGCTGGGTGATTTTTAGGAATATTTAAAGCCTCGAAGTTGTAGTAATCTTTCTCAACTTCTGGACCATCCTCTATAGCAAATCCCATTGAAACAAATATTTTCTTCATTTCATCTAAAGTTTGCTCTAATGGATGTTTCTTTCCTATTGTTTGTTTCTTTCCAGGCATTGAAATATCTATTACTTCATTTTTTAACTTTTCTTGTTTCTCAGCTTCTTTAACAGCTTTTATTACAGCTTCTAACTCAACTTCTAAAGCCTCTCTTACTTCATTAGCTAATTTACCAACTACTGGTCTCTCCTCTTTAGATAGAGCTCCCATTCCTCTTAATATAGTTGTAAGCTCTCCCTTTTTACCAAGATATTTAACTCTTATTGCTTCAATAGTAGAACTATCTTTAGCTTCTTTAATTTCCACTAAAGCTAATTCTTTAATTTGATTTAACTTATCTTGCATTTTCATTCTCCTTTCCTGATATATACTTAATATATTAGATTTTATCTTAAAGCTCTTAGAAACTTTAATATTCCTATTAAACTTTCTATTTGCCTAGATAAAGTAAACCCGAATTCAATATAATTAAAAACCTCTACTGAATTAAAGTATGTTTTATCTAAATATAAAAATCTTCTTTTATTAAATTAGCCCTTATTTTAAGTGTTGTAAGGTTATATGGCTCTTTTATTATCACTTTCCTAGTATTGACACAATTCCAAGAAAATAAAATAAACCCCATCCCTATAAACACAAGGGACGGGGTATTCATATCCGTGGTACCACCCTAATTAGCACTAAAATAAATTAGTACTCACTTAATTTAAAATAACGACTATGCCGCTAACTACTACTTTAAATTTCACAGTTAGAACTCCAGAGTGAACTTCAATATAGCTTTCTTAAAATGCTTTCAGTCTTTGGCATTTTTTCCCTGAAAAGAAATTACTACATCTACTCTCTCTATCAATGTTTTTATCTATTCAATTCAAAGTATATTATACATATAATAGTATGCATAATCAAGGTATTTATTATATTTTAACCTTTTATGATTCATATTTCCTAAAATAACAACTAAAGCCTAAAAAAAATTAAGAGGAATTATATTCCTCTTAATTTAACTTTAATTACTTAGCTATCTCTTAAACTAGTGTTTATCTTTAGCTAAATCTAAATGGCTAACTAAAAATAAAATCCTCCTCTAAAATAGAGCTAATTATTTAAATGATTGTCTTATTTTTTCATATATCATTACAGAAGTAGCTACAGCTACATTTAGTGATTCTGCCTCACCTGGCATAGGAATTTTAACCTTTATATCAGCAATTTCATATACCTCATCACTAACACCATTTCCCTCATTGCCAACAGCAATCATAATCTTTCCTTGTAGATTTTCCTCAAAGAAATTATTTTTCCCTTGAAGAGAACTTACCACGAGTCTATATCCATTCTTTTTTAATGATTTTACATATTCTAAAGAATCATCCTCAACAACTGGAATATAAAAGATTGAACCCATTGTTGATCTTAATGTTTTATCATTATATATATCAACAGTACCTTTAGTCATAACTATTCCAGCTGCCCCTGCTGCATGAGCTGTTCTTATAATTGTTCCCATGTTTCCTGGGTCTTGAACTTTATCTACTAAAACAACAAGCTCCCCACTTTTTAATTCCTTGTTTTGCATGTTTACAACACCAACAACTCCTTGTGGATTTTCTGTTGAACAAAGTTGTTTTAAAAGAGCCTCATTCATTTGTATAAGTCTTATATCCTGATTAATCTTTAGGAAAAACTCTGGATTTTTTTCTTTAAAACCTTCTGTAAATATTATTGAATCTATGGATACCTTACTTTTAATAGCTTCTTCTACAAATCTTAGACCTTCAATAAGATATTTATTACTTTTTATTCTATGCTTCTTTTCTTTTAATTTTTTTATCTCTTTAAATAAGTTATTATTTTTACTTTCTATTTCTAACAAAGCAAATAATCCTTTCCTAAAAGACATTAATGTTTAAATATCTTTCCTTCTAATTTTGTTAAGTCCTCTGCTGAACCTATAGCCACAACTATATCGTCCTTATTAATAACATCATCTGCATCTGGAGATATATTAACTTCATTTTGTCTCTTAATAGCCATTACGTTTATTCCGTATTTACTTCTTAAACTTAATTCTTTCATAGACTTTCCATACCACTCTTTTGGACTTTCTATTTCAATTATAGAATAGTCTGGTGATAGTTCTATATAATCTAAAATACTTGAAGAAACTAAGTTATGAGCTACCCTAACACCCATATCTTTTTCAGGTAAAATTACTCTGTCTGCTCCTATTTTATATAAAACCTTAGCATGTAAGTCACTATTACCTTTAGCTATAATATATTTTATTCCCATTTCTTTAACAAGTAATGTTGCCATAACACTAGCTTGTATGTTAGCTCCTATAGTAACAACTGCAACGTCAAAGTTTCTTAATCCTAAAGTTCTTAAAGCATTTTCATCTGTTGCATCCATTTGAACTGCATGAGTTACACTATCTGATATTTCTTGAACTAAATCTTCATTAGAATCAATTGCTAAAACATCATGACCTAAAGCATACAAAGTCTTAGCTACTGATGATCCAAATCTTCCTAATCCTATAATAACGAATTGTTTACTTGACATAAGCCTTACACTCCTAACTTATCCTATTAATATTTTGTCTTCTGGGTATTTGTATGCACTAGGTTTCCTTCTATTAGTTAAAGCTAGAACTACAGTCATAGGACCCACTCTTCCCAAATACATAGTTATCATTATTATTATTTTTCCTATTGCTGAAAGGTATGGAGTCATCCCCAATGTTAAACCAACTGTTGCAAATGCGGATGTAACTTCATACAGTATATATTCTAGTGAGAATCCTGGTTCTGTAACTGCTAAAACTAATGTTCCAAGTACGACTATACCAAAACCTATAAATAAAACGGCAAAAGCCTTATATACTAATTCTTTTGAAATTCTCTTCTTAAATACTTCAGTATCTTCTCTACCTCTTATTATAGAGATTAAAGTAAGAACTACTATACCAAATGTTGCTGTCTTTATACCACCTGCTGTTGACCCTGGTGAACCACCTACAAACATTAATAATATAGTTAAGAATTTTCCTGCTAAAGTCATATCAGTAGTAGATACTGAGTTAAAGCCAGCAGTTCTTGTTGTTGCCGAAGCAAAGAAGGCATTAGTAACTTTATCGCCCCAACTCATATTTTGAAGAGTGTTAGGATTATTATATTCAAAAATGAACATAAGAATAGTTCCACCAATTAAAAGAATTGCTGTTATCATTATTACAACCTTAGAATGTAAAGATAATCTCTTATATCCTTTAAAATTATATAATTCTGACCAAACAGTAAATCCTAATCCACCAATAATAATTAAGGCTGCAATTGTTAGTACTACAGTTTTATTATCAGCATAGCCAACTAAGCTATTTCCAAACAAATCAAATCCAGCATTACAAAAAGCTGAAACTGAATGCCAAATACTATAATAAACTCCTTTTAGGAATCCAAACTTAGGTATAAACTGAGTTGATAATACTAATGCACCTAACATCTCTACTGAAAATGTAAATGCTAGTATATATCTAATCATTCTAACTAATCCCTGTATTCCAAATGTGTTCATAGCCTCCTGTATAAGGAGTCTTTCTCTTAATGTTATTTTTTTCTTAACCATTAAAGCAAACAAGGTTGTAAATGACATGAATCCTAATCCGCCTATTTGTATTAAGATTATTATTATAGTTTTTCCAAAGTAATTCCAATGTTCTGCCGTATTCAAAGTTATAAGTCCAGTAACACACACTGCTGATGTTGAAGTAAATAAACTATCTAAAAATGCAGTAGCTTCTCCACTCTTAGAAGATATTGGAAGACTTAATATTATAGCACCTAAGAAAATAACAATAAAAAATCCTAAGGCTAAAATCTGAACAGCACTAAATTTTATTTTTTTTGTCAGTTTAATGTACATAATTAAACCCCCAACTTAAACTAAATATTCTATCTTTTATTTTTATTATATCTTAATTTTAATTTATATATGTAAAGTTGTCTTATTTTTAGAAGTCAAAAGTAATTTTTATTTAATTGTAATTGCAAATAAGTTTAATTTTATTCAGATAAAAATTCTGAATAAAATTAAACTTATAAAATATAAATAGTATATAAAAAAAATGCGAGATAAACTCGCATCTGATATTAAGCGTTTATTTGCTTCTTAGCTAATTCAACTAAATCAGCAAATGCTTTTGGATCATTTATAGCTATCTCTGAAAGCATTTTTCTGTTTATATCAACACCAGCTAATTTCATTCCGTTCATGAATCTTGAATATGAAAGACCATTCATTCTTGTAGCTGCGTTTATTCTAGCTATCCATAATCTTCTGTAATCTCTCTTCTTTAATCTTCTTCCAACGTAAGCATTTCTTAATGCTCTTATTACTGACTCATTAGCAGTTTTGAATAACTTGCTTTTTCCACCATAGTATCCTTTTGCAAGTTTTAAAACTTTTTTATGATTTTTACGAGCATTTACCGCTCTCTTAACTCTTGCCATTTTCTAGACCTCCTACTCCGTGTTTTATCTTATAGATATGGTAATAATTTCTTCATTGCTTTTTCTTGTGCAGTTGAAACGTAAGCACCTTTTCTTAAATTTCTTTTTCTTTTAGCACTTTTCTTTGTTAAGATATGGCTAGTGAAAGCGTGAGCTCTCTTTAACTTTCCAGTTCCTGTCTTTCTGAATCTTTTTGCTGCACCTCTATGAGTTTTCATTTTTGGCATTGTAAGTATCCTCCTCTCAAGTTACGCTTTTTTAGGAGCTAAAATCATTATCATGTTTCTACCTTCTAATTTAGCTGGTCTTTCTACTGTGCATATTTCTTCAAGTTGTGATAAGAAATTATCTAATATCTTTTTACCAACAACACTTGCATGCTCAGCTTCTCTACCTCTAAATCTTACAGTTATCTTGACTTTGTCTCCAGCTTCTAAGAATTTCTTAGCATTTTTAGATTTTATTTCTAAGTCATGCTTTTCTATAGTTGGGCTAACTCTTATCTCTTTAACACTGATAACCTTTTGCTTCTTTTTTGCTTCTTTATCTTTTTTGGATTGCTCATAAATAAATTTACCGAAATCCATTATTTTGCAAACTGGTGGTTTAGCATTTGGCGAAATCATAACTAAGTCTAACTCAGCTTCATCTGCCATTCTTTGTGCATCTCTTCCAGATACAACACCCAGCTGCTCTCCTGTGCTAGAAATTAATCTAACCTCTTTTTCTCTTATTTCTTGATTGATTGCAAAATTTTTACTAATCTTGTTCACCTCCGATAGAATTTAGCCAACACAAATATATAAATAAAAAAGGACGGCTTTAAGCCGTCCTCTATTACCAAAATCAAAAGTAATAAAATTCATGACCTAACTAGCATTTTTAGCTGTAAGGTGAGAAACGGCTGTTTCTTCTTGACATCAGTTATCTTATCACTATTTTTTTTTATTGTCAACATAATTCATCAATTTCTTTTAAAAAATATTATTACTATTTTTTATTTTCTCTATTAATTTATATTTTAATCATTTAAACTCTAAAATTGCTCTTATATATTATTTATTTTTTTATAATATCGTTTAAATTATAGCTTTTGTGTGTTTCTACTCTATCACCAAAAACACTTTTTATTGTTTGTAAAAATTCCTTATTTAAGCATTCCTGCTCATTATATATTTTTATTCTTTTAGGAGAGTTAGTTATTAATCCACTAATAATAACATCTTCTACATTTACTATTCCCTCTTCAGACATATCTGTAATTTCATTTAAAAATTCTTTAAACACATCTGCTCCAAAATCATCCTTAACTTCATAAACTCCATTTTCTTGAATTACAATATTTACTTCTTCTAGTTTACATTCTTGTATATCAACAAAATACTTTAGCAATTTTATAAATTCATTATATTCTTTTTCAATCATATATTCTTCTACAACTTTATCAATTATACACTCGATATCTTTTAATAAAGATTTCATCCTAAATGTTATAAAACCTTCTATATTTATATAGTCATTCTCTAATATAAAGGCTTTTATGTTTTCTATAATGTCATTTACTTTATTTAAACAATAGAAATCTTTATCACTACAAACCTTTTGTTCACCTTTTAATATTTTACTTATTGTTAAATCAATTTCTAAGATTTCATCATGCTTTAAAAAGAAATAATTTTCATTCATATAATGAAGCATTTCCTTTTCTCTATAGTGTTCAATTATAACATTATATATAACATTACTTATATATAACATTATGGTCTCTCTTTCTTTTTCATCAAAGTGACTATTTTCATAGTATATTTTAACGAAGTGAGTTCCATCCGAGATACTTTCTGATACTCCAATTATAATATCTTTGCTTTTTAAAACATTTTTAATACTTTGTATATCTTGTATTAAATTTTTTTCATCCTCACAACATAATGTCATTAGAAGCATTCTTCTCACTCCTTTCTTTACTTTTAGTATGTATTAATTCACATCTAATATTCAAAAAGCTAACTTTATTAATCGACAATTTATTCAATTTTTTAGTAAAATTAGAGTATAAAAAGTTTAACAAGGAGATTATTATGAGAAATTGTTTTGTCGATTATAGAATTTCAGAAATAGAAGAAAAAAATTTAAAAAAATTAGGCATTAACCTAATTAAGGTACCAAAGCATCCTAATCTATATGATGCTATAAACGGACACCCAGATATTCAAATAAATATTATAAATAAAAACACTTTAATATTGGCTAAAAACTCATCAAAGGAATTATTTGATTCTATTCCTCAAAACCTTAATGTTATAAAAAGTTCTTGCCAATTAGAAGATGAATATCCTAAAAATGTATCTTTAAATGCTGTAAATTTAAAAGATTATTTTATACACAACTTAAAATTTACTGATAAGAATTTACTTGAAAAAATTAAAGAAAAAAAATTAATAAACATAAAGCAAGGATATTCTAAATGCTCCATAGCAATAGTTTCAGAAAAAGCATTAATAACTTCTGATAAAGGAATTTATAAAGCTTTAACACCTTATGGCTTTGATATTCTTTTAATTCCTAGTGGTGATATATCTCTTCCTGGATTAGACTATGGTTTCATAGGTGGAACTTGTGGCTTGATTTCAAAAGATCAAATGGCTTTTTTCGGCAATTTAGAAAAACATTCTTATGGAGATGATATAAAAAACTTTTTAGTTAAATACGGTGTTAAACCAATTTATCTTTCTAATTCAAAGCTAATAGATCGAGGAAGTATTTTAACCCTTTAAATTTGGAATATATTTTAAACTAATGTTGATTTTTAGTTATATCTGAAGAGCTAGCTAAAAATCGACATTCACTTTAGGCAGCTCCTAATCTTTTAATAATCAATATATTTTACTCAAGATAGTAATAAATGTTAATAAATTAGCATATAAATATTATTTTTATATTTATCACATTTATTGTTACAATTTTAATGTATTTTTTTCTAATTTGAAGTGAACAAATTTAATGTTTTTTGAATTATTTTTTACTTTAATTCATACTTTCCTTTTTCCATTGATTACCTAATTAATAATATAGTAAAATAAATTAAAGTGGTAATTACAACTATAATTAAAAGGGGGAGAACTATGTTTTATTTAGGTATTGATGCTGGTGGAACAAAAACATCATTTATGCTTATAAACCATTTAGGAGATGTTTTATCAACTTACAATAGTGGTACATGTCATATTCATCAAGTAGGATTTGATGGATTTAGAAAAGGTATTGAAGAAGGAATAAATACAGTTTGTAGTCAAATTAATATTTCTAAAGAAGATCTTAATTATTCATTTTTAGGGTTACCTGCATATGGTGAAAATGAAAATGAAAAATTAGAAATGAACTCTATAATAGCTGAAATTTTAGGAGAAAATAAATTCTCTTGTGGAAACGATGTAGAAGTTGCCCTAGCTGGATCTTTAGCTGGCAAACCAGGAATATGTATAATCTTAGGAACAGGAGCTATTGCTGCTGGTATAACTGAAGATTTAAAAACAACTAGAACTAGTGGTTGGGGACATATTTGTGGCGATGAAGGTTCTGGATACTGGATTGCTAAAAAAGGCGTTGAAATCTTTGGTAAACAATCTGATTATAGATTAGAAAGAACCGCCCTATATGATATATTTAAAAAGGAATTAAATTTAAAAAATGATTTTGACTTAATATTCCTTATAAAAGATGAATATAACCAAGACAGAACTAAAGTTGGTAAGCTTGCAATGTTAGTTTATGAAGCTGCCCTTAAAGGAGATAAATACGCTTTAGATATTTATAAACAGGCTGCTAAAGAATGTCTTCTAATGGTAAACGGAATAACAAATCAACTTGATTTTAAAGGAATATTAAACATTTCTTACTCAGGAAGTGTTTTTAGCTCAAAAGATTTTATTTTAAAACCATTAAAGAAATATCTTCAAGATAATTATACCGCCTTTAATTTAAAAGCACCTATTTTACCACCTATTAAAGGAGCTGCATTAAATGCTTTAAAACTTCATACTGGTGAAATTCCAGAAGGTGTAGTAGAAAACTTAGCTAGAGAACCAAAAGAAATTCTAGTTTAATAAATAAATGCTGTATGAAATTCCTTAGAAACTTCATACAGCATTTTTCTTTTACATAAAAGTTAAAACTAAAGCAGTTTTTATAGATACATTATTATCTTCAACAAATTTTTTTGCCTCTTTAATAGGAATCTTACAAACTTCTATTTCTTCGTTCTCCTCTAAATTTTCAGTTGATACCTCTCCATGAACCTTCATTTTAACGACGGCTACAGCTTCATCTGACATTCCAACAGAGGTATAACTAGGTTTTATTAGGTATTCACATTCATTAGCTAAAAGCCCTGTTTCTTCAAAAAGCTCTCTTGTTGCAGCCTTTATAGCATCTTCACCTTCATCTATAAGCCCTGCTGGGAATTCATATATATAATCATTTATAGCCGGTCTAAATTGTTTTATTAAAACAAACTCATCTTCTTCGGTTATTGGAATAATCATAACTCCATCTGCTTTATTATGATTGTTAACAACACAGCTTAAATCTTCTTTCTCTCTTCTACTTGCAATAAAATACTCTTTAGAATTTCCAACCTTATTCTCAATATCTAATTTATATAAGTTTAAAAATTTGCAATCAGTTAATTTCTTTATATCTTTTATTTTCATTTCAATACTCCTTTCATACTACTGTTAAATAATATATATTAATTTTACACATAAAAAGGATAAATATAAAGTTCCCCTTACATTTATCCTAAAAAATACTATATATTCTTTTATTAAGATAATTCATCTTTTAAGAAAATCATTTTTCTTATCTTCAATAAAAATCATTTCATCTTCTTTGCTAACCCTCATAACAATATATCCACTAGAAAATTTCAAATAAAACTTACTCACTAATGAGTCTATAATTTCTTCTTCCCAAGACCATATATGCTTTCCAAGTATTCTTTTTATAATGTTATAAGTGTTTAAATTTATTATTTCATTATTTTTTAAAGAAGCATATGCTTTAATTTCTTTTGGCTTTTCTTCTATAGATAGAAATTCTAAACATAGAAATTGTAAATATATTAATTCATTTTTACTCTTTATATAAAATCCATCGTTATTGTTATCTATAATCTTTGCATTTTTATCCATTAAAATTATAGTGTTTTTTATCAATTCTTTTAAACGCATTTTTTCTAAATCAATTCGATTTTCAAAGCAACTTATTCTTAAGTTTATATAGGGTGTGGCTTTCCATCCTTTATTTATGTTTTTCTTAATCTTCCTGTTTTCATTTGCATCTTTTACAATTAAATAAGTTAAAAATAAACCTAAGATAATTATAATAACCAAAGACATTTTTATTCCCCCTAACAAGTTCATTTTTATATTATAGCTACTAAAATTTTAATTAATAACTTATGTGACTTACTTTTTAATCAGTATCAATAAATAGATTCTTCTAAAATTTAAATACAATAAATATTATCTTATTATTAAGTGTATTTTTATATAAACATTGATGTAATTTTCTAACATTATAAAACATATTATATTGTGAGTTACAATCTAATATATTATATGCTTGTAACTTCACTTTATTGATAATTTACTACGTTTTTGTAAACCTTTACCCAAATTCATCATTTTATTGTAGGGGGATATTTTTATGAAGAAAGTTATGAAACTTCAAAAAAAAGTTACAAACGATTTAGGAGAAAAAAAGAATTTAGATTTGCTAATAGCTATTGATAATGTAAAATTAATTCAATACACTTGTCCTTCAAATGAATTTTACTCAGTATCTCATAAAGATTTAATAGTATTTCAAGAAGGAGATTCTTTTAAAACCTCTGAAAAACCGGTAGATAAAGATGTTGTTGCCGTTTTAACTTGGTTTAAATATCGAGATACTCAAGTAATAAAGCTTTTCTTAAAAGACTCTTTTATAGATTTTGTAGATAATGAAATTATTTGTGATCTTACATTAAGAAAGGTATTTAAAGAAACTAACTTCTCTAATTTTGGTGAAAAGTTAATAAAATCTTTGATCTAAAAAAGAAAAACATCTATAAGTAATCTTATAGATGTTTTTTTGGAGGCGCCACCCGGATTTGAACCGGGGAATAAAGGTTTTGCAGACCTCTGCCTTACCACTTGGCTATAGCGCCATATGGAGCGGGTACCGGGAATCGAACCCGGGTATCCAGCTTGGAAGGCTGGTGTTCTACCATTGAACTACACCCGCATTGGAGCGGAAGACGAGACTCGAACTCGCAACTTTCACCTTGGCAAGGTGACACTCTACCATTGAGTCACTCCCGCAATAATGGTGGCTCGAGCAGGAATCGAACCAGCGACACGAGGATTTTCAGTCCTCTGCTCTACCGACTGAGCTATCGAGCCAAATGTCTTGAGCTCTTCAAGACATTTATTATTATATTAACTTAAATAAAATTTGTCAACTATTTTTTTAAATTTTATTTATTCTCTTCTTTTTCCTTTTCCTCTGCCTTTTTCATTTCTTCTGAAACTTCATCAGCAATAGCATTTTCTTTTTCTTCTAATAACTTACCTATATCTTCTTTTGTAAACTTATATGATTTATTACAGAAGTGACATTTTAATTCTTCTTCTTTACCCTCATCATAAAGTTCTTTTAAATCCTTATATCCTATGCTTAATAATGCTCTTTCTACCTTTTCTCTTGAGCAATCACATTTATATTTTGGAGTTTCTTCTTCTAAGATTTTTAAATCCATTCCATCAAAAATGAACTCTATAACCTCTTCTATAGTTTTTCCTTCTGATAACATTGTAGTTAATGAAGGTATTTCATCTAATCTATATGTTAATAAATCTCCTAAAAGTTCATCTGCACCTGGTAATAATTGAATTATGAATCCACCAGCTTTTTTTATTGAATGATCTCTATCTACTAACACTCCTAAAGCAACGGCTGAAGGTATTTGTTCTGAAGCTGTGAAATAATATGCTAAATCTTCAGCTATTTCACCACTATATATTGGAACTTGTCCTACGTATGGATCTTTCAATCCTAAATCTTTTATTACTGTTAATCCACCATTTTTACCAATAGCTTCTCCAACATTTAATTTTCCATTCTCTGTGTTTAAAGGTAAATCAACATGTGGATTTCCTATATATCCTTTAACACTACAATCTGAGTAAGCAGTAACAGTTATTCCCTTAGCCATTCCACCACCGTTTATTTGTAGTGTTACAACTTCTTTATTAGATTTTAACATTGCACCCATCATAGTACCAGCTGTTAGCATTCTTCCTAAAGCAGCAGCTGCTGTTGGTGTACAATCATGTATTTTTGATGCTTCATCAACTAACTCTGTAGTTTCTACTGCAAATATTCTTATCATACCATCTTTAGCTATGGCTCTTATTAATTTATCACTCATATTTAATCCCTCCGTTATTTTTTTACTATATAAACTATTCTTTCAGTATCTGGTGTTACTTTTTCTTCTGTATAACCATTATGCTTTTCTTCTATTTTAAAGCCTATTACCTTAAGAATGTTTTCTATTTCACTTTCCTTATAAGCTCTTTCTTCATGAACCTCTGTAAATCTTTCATATGTATCTCCATCTTTTATGAAGAAATTTAAGTTCATTTCTACTATTTCATCTTCAAAGATATTTTCCCAAGCATAAAATAATTCTTCACTATCATATGTGTAGACATTATTGCCTAAAACTTCTGATATCTTATAGTATGAATTTATATCAAATACAAATAAACCATCCTCTTGTAAATGATTATATACTCCTCTTAAATAATTTTCCACACTTTCATCATCTAAAATATAATTTGTTGAATCTAAAACACATGTTATTAAATCAAACTTTCTATTTAGTTCTAATTCACACATGTCTTGACATACTATTTTACCTCTAACCCTATTTTCTCTAAGCTTCTTATCAGCTTCTATAAGCATATCTTGAGATAGATCAACAAAATAATTTTCTTTGAAGGATTTTCCTACATGAACACCAACATTTCCAGTTCCACAAGCTAAATCTAAATACATTTCCTTGTTAACACCATATTTATCACACTTTGATAAAGCATATTCTGCTATGTTCTCATAGTTTACATCTTCATATATAAGTTCATCATAAACTTTTGCCATCATTTTATAACTCTTCATAATAATTTAAATCCCCCATGTATTATTCTACCTAAAGATTATATACTTTTTTTACTTTTCGTCAACGGAAGGTTTCTTTCTACCTAATATTTCATCATTACTAGGCAATTTTAACTCTTTTTTCCTCTTAGTCATTAATCCACCGATTCTTCCTGTTTCCTCTGCGGTTAATCCTCCCCATCCAAGTTTATCTACCTTATCGCTTAAGCCTAATTCTCCAGCTATTTCATATTTCATTTTTTCTCTTAGCTGTTCTGCAGGACTTAACTCTTTATTGGATTTTAATTTTCCTTTTATTATTT
Organism: Clostridium sp. LIBA-8841; assembly: GCF_057782475.1. Taxonomy (NCBI): domain Bacteria; kingdom Bacillati; phylum Bacillota; class Clostridia; order Eubacteriales; family Clostridiaceae; genus Clostridium; species Clostridium sp. LIBA-8841. The sequence continues at coordinate 2,969,779 of NZ_CM173488.1, forward strand.
TTTTTAATGGTGTATTACTCATTTTCTTCCCCTACCTTAAATTTATTTTTAAAACTATTATTTACCCCTATAAGCTTAAATATTCATATTTTGTTAAATATGAAAGTTAACTTACTTAAATCCTTCAAATTAATCTTAAAATAAACTTGATAAAGTGTTTGTTCTTGAACTATATTTAATATATAGAAATACAATATATTAAGATTAATTTTAGGAGGGATAACGTGTATAACGTAGCAGTAGTTGGGGCAACAGGAAATGTAGGAAGAAAATTCCTTGAAATCCTGGCAGAAAGAGATTTCCCAGTTAAAGAATTATATTTATTTGCATCAAAGAGATCAGCAGGAAAGACTTTAAAATTTAAAGGTGAAGACTTAGTAGTTGAAGAATTATGTGAGGCTAATATTGAAAATAAAAAAATAGATTTTGCATTATTCTCAGCTGGTGGAAGTGTAAGTTTAGAATTCGCTCCTATTTTCTCTAAACACGGAGCAGTAGTTATAGATAATAGTAGTGCTTGGAGAATGAATAAGGATGTTCCTTTAGTAGTTCCAGAAGTTAACCCAGAGGATGTTAAATGGCATAAAGGAATTATTGCAAACCCAAACTGTTCTACAATTCAAGCTGTAGTAGCTTTAAAACCACTACATGATAAATATGGAATTAAAAGAATAGTTTACTCAACTTATCAAGCAGTTTCAGGAGCTGGCCTTCAAGGTATATTAGATTTACAAGAAGGAACAACTGAAAAATTCTCATATCCTATATTAGGTAATATAATTCCTCATATAGATGTATTCTTAGATAACGGATATACCAAAGAAGAAATTAAAATGATTGAAGAAACAAAAAAAATACTTCATGATGATAGCCTAAGAATAACAGCTACAACAGCTAGAGTACCTGTTTTAAACTCTCATAGTGAAAGTATAAACGTAGAACTTAATTCTGAATTTGAAGTTGAAAATATAATTGATTTATTTAACTCTTCAAAAGGATTAATAGTTCATGATGATGTAGCAAACTTAAAATACCCTACTCCACTTGAACTTAGTGGAAGAGATGAAGTATTTGTTGGAAGAATAAGACGTGACTTTAGCTTAGATAACGGTCTTAACCTTTGGGTTGTGGCTGATAATATAAGAAAAGGTGCTGCTCTTAATGCAATTCAAATTGCTGAAATACTAATAGAAAAATAAATTTATTTTGGAGGTAATATTATGTTTAAAGGTTCTTGTGTAGCTTTAATAACTCCATTCACTGAAGACGGGGTTAATTATGAAGAGCTAAGAAATTTATTAGAATGGCACATAAAAAATCATACTGATGCAATATTAGTTTGTGGAACAACAGGTGAAGGTTCTACTATGACTTTAGAAGAGAAAAAAGAAGTTATAAAATTCTCTGTTGAAGTTGTAAACAAAAGAGTTCCTGTAATAGCTGGAACTGGTACAAATAATACTAAAGCTTCAATAGAACTAAGTCAATACGCTGAAAAAGTTGGCGCTGATATGGTATTAATAATAACACCATACTATAATAAAACTTCTCAAAAAGGATTATTTGCTCATTTCCAAGCAGTAAATGATGCAATAAATATACCTATTATGCTTTATAATGTTCCAGGAAGAACAGGAATGAATATAACTCCATTAATGCTTGATAAGCTTGCTGACTTAGATAATGTTGTTGCTATAAAAGAAGCTAGTGGTGATCTTTCACAAGTAGCTAAAATGGCTGAATTATGTGGTGATAGAATTTCTATCTATTCAGGTAATGATGACCAAATAGTTCCAATCCTTTCACTAGGTGGAGCTGGTGTAGTTTCAGTTTTAGCTAATGTTCTTCCGGAAGAAACTCACAATATATGTGAAAAATATTTCTTAGGAGAAGTAATTGAGTCTCGTAATCTTCAACTTAAATATCTTTCATTAGTAAACTCTTTATTCATAGAAACTAACCCAATCCCAGTTAAAACAGCTATGAATTTAATGGGCTTTAACTGTGGACCTTTAAGATTACCTTTATGCGAAATGGAAGATTCTAACCTAAAAATATTAGAAGAAAATTTAGAAGTTAATGGTTTAATAAAATAATCTATTATATAATAAGCATAATCACCTACAAAGTTACAGGTGATTATGCTTATTTAAAAATGAATATCGGAGGTACCAATTATGGTTAAAGTTATATTAAATGGTTGTTCTGGAAAAATGGGTAGCGTAATTTCAAACTTAGCTGAAACAAAATTCCCTAATGTTGAAATAGTTGCTGGTATAGATAATAATACTCAAGCTCAAAGACCATATCCAATTTTTGCAAAACCAGAGGATTGTAATGTTGAATATGATGTATTACTAGATTTTTCAAGAGCAGATGCTTTAAAAAGCTTAATAGCGTTTTCGAAGAAAACTAAGAAGCCACTTATACTATGTTCAACAGGATATACTCCTGAAGATTTAAATTTCATAGAAGAGTCTTCAAAAGAAATTCCTCTATTTAGATCTGCTAATATGAGCATAGGTGTTAATTTAATAAATAATTTATTAAAGAAAGTTGCCCCTGTTCTTTATGAAAACTTTGACATTGAACTTGTAGAAAGACACCACAATCAAAAAGTTGATGCTCCAAGTGGAACTGCTCTTTTATTAGCTCATACTATTCAAGATTCTCTTAATGAAGAAACAAACCTGATCTACGGAAGAGAAGGAATGGCTAAAAGAGAAAAAAATGAAATATGTGTCAATACAGTAAGAGGTGGCGGAATAATAGGTGATCATGAAGTTATCTTTGCTGGAGATGGTGAAGTTATAGAAATAAATCACAAAGCTATTTCAAGAGATGTTTTCGCTATAGGTGCTTTAAAAGCATGTGAATACATGGCCGATAAAACTAAAGCTGGAAAATATTCAATGGACGATGTCCTTCAATTAAACTTCTAATAAAAAGGTTGTATCAAAGCTTTAAATAATAAAACTTATAAATATATTCCGAGAATTACTAGATTTCTCTTCATACTATTTATAAGTTTTATTTTAAATTAACTTTGATACAACTTATTTTGTTTTTAACTATTTTTTAAGAGTGTTTATAAAAGCCTCTAATTTATCTAAAGCTCTTTCAAGCTCATTTTTACTATAACAATATGATATTCTAATGTACCCTTCGCCACCTTTTCCAAAGGCGTCTCCTGGCACGCAAGCAACTCCACCTTCTTTAAGAAGTCTTTGACAAAACTCCTCTGATGTTAATCCAAACTTGCTTACATTAGGATAAATATAAAAAGCTCCCTTAGGCTTTTCTACATCTAATCCCATATCTACTAATCTTTTATAAGTGAAATTCATTCTTTCTTTAAAAGATTCCTTCATTTTTTCAACATTATTCATACAGCTTTTTATCCCTTCTAAGGCTCCCCATTGAGCTATAGAAGTTGCACATGAAACATTATATTGATGAACCTTTATAATTTGATTATATATTTCCTTAACACTAGCTACATACCCAATTCTAAGTCCTGTCATTGAAAACATCTTTGAAAATCCATTTACATATATTAATTTATCTTTTATGTCTTTACATTGAGCCACTGAATAATACTCTTCTTCAAAACATAGAGATGAGTAAATCTCATCAGTTAATACTAAAATATCATTTTCTTTTATAATCTTTATAAGTTCGTCTCTACTCTCTTTAGTAAGTAATGCCCCAGTTGGATTACATGGATAAGAAAGAATTAATAGTCTTCCTCCTTTTTTTATACCTTCCTTTAAGCTCTCTATATTAACTGAAAAATCTTCATTTAATTCATAATTCACAACCTCACAACCTATTATTTTACTTATACTTTCATAGGCTGGATATGCAATTGATGGAACTAGAACTTTCTCTCCTGGATTTAAGACTGCAGTCATAGCAGCATATAATCCTTCACTTCCACCAACAGTTATTATAATTTCATCCTTATTAAAATCAATATCAAAAGTATTTTTTAATAAATTCGATATTTCATCTCTTAATTCAACTATACCTGCATTAGCAGTATAAGTGGTTTTTCCTTCCTCAATAGCCCTTATCATTGCTTCTTTAACCTTTTCTGGAACTTGAAAATCTGGTTGACCTAAAGTTAATGATATAGCCTCTGGGAATTTTACTACCTCATTATAAAATTTTCTTATCCCTGATATTTCTACCCCAATAACATTTTTATTCATTAAAATTCTATCCCCTCTCTTGCTGGAACTCCCTTTTTATAATAATGTTTAATTTCTCTCATCTCTGTAATTAAATCAGCCTTATCCATAATTTTTTCTGGCACATTTCTACCTGTAAGTATTAATTCCATATCTTTAGGCTTTTTCTCTATTAAATCTACAATTTCATCTTCTCCTATGAAACCTGCGGAAATTGCAGCCATTATCTCATCTAAAATTAATATATCACATTCTCTATTTTCAATTAGTTTCTTAACAAAATCAAAGCCTACTCTAACCTCTGACTTCAATTGAGCTAATTGCTCTTCATCAAGTTCCCAAGTAAAACCCTTAACTTTTTCAAATCTTAATATCTCTAAATTTTCAAATTTCTTAGCAGCCTCTAACTCTCCAGTTTTCCATGATTTAAGAAATTGAACAACTTTTACCTTCATATCATCACCAGCAGCTCTAAAAGCTAATCCCATTGCCGCTGTTGTTTTTCCTTTTCCATTTCCAGTGTATACCTGAACATATCCTTCTTTAAGTCTCGCCATATTTTATCACTCCTTTAAATTATATTTTATAATATATTTCATTTATTTACACAATCTATTTATTAAATAATAGAATTTTTCTTTTTTTCTCTTTTATTGATAATCATTTTTGTTTATAATAATTTATATTATGTGTTATATTTTAATAAATATATAAGACTAAAATGCATTATAAAAGAAAGGATGTAATTTGATATGAGTTATAACTTTACAGATCCATATGAAATTGCTAGATTCATAAAGGAAGTAAAAAAATCAACTCCTGTTAAAGTTTATCTTAAAGGTAACTTAGAAGGTATAGACTTAGGCTCAATAGAATGTTATGGAAATAATGGTTTCTATGTATTATTTGGTGAAAGCGATGAGGTTGCTACTTTATTAACTGAAAACAAAGAAAGAATTGAAAGCTTTAGACTTGAAAATGATAGAAGAAACTCTGCTATTCCAATGTTAGATCTTTTAAACATAAACGCTAGAATAGAACCTGGCGCAATAATAAGAGATAAAGTGTCAATCGGAGATAACGCTGTTATAATGATGGGTGCTGTTATAAACATAGGTGCCGAAATCGGTGAAAGCACAATGGTAGATATGAATGCTGTTATTGGTGCTAGAGGAAAACTTGGAAAAAGAGTTCACTTAGGTGCTGGTGCTGTTGTGGCTGGTGTTTTAGAACCACCTAGCAAAACTCCATGTATAATAGAAGATGACGTTTTAGTAGGAGCTAATGCTGTTATCCTTGAAGGCGTTAAAATAGGAAAAGGGGCAGTTGTTGCAGCTGGTTCAGTTGTTGTTGAAGACGTACCTGCTGGTGTTGTTGTAGCTGGAACTCCTGCCAAAGTAATTAAGTCTGTTGATGAAAAGACTAAAGATAAGACCGAAATCTTAGATGATTTAAGAAAATAATAAAAAAATAGCCATGAGAATTTTTTCTCATGGCATTTTTATTAAGATATTTCTTCACCAGAATCAGTTTGTTCTATTTCATCACTTACTTTTTCCATTTTAGAAATTGAAACTTCATATGCTATTTTCTTAATAACTTCTGTTTCAGATATTTTCTTTTGATATTCTCTACTTTGAAGTCTTCCCCAGATTCTTATGTTATCCCCTACGTCTAATGTTTTACAGAATCTTGAGTTTCTTCCCCATGCTATAGTTGGTATATAGTCTGACTTGTTATAAGATCTATTTACAGCTAATAATAAATCAGCAATTTCTCTTCCAAATGGAGTTGTTCTATAAATTGGTTCTTTACAGATGAATCCATCTAAGAAAATTTCATTAGGATTCTTGCTTCTTTCATCGCAGTATTCTATATTTCTTGCGAAAACTGTTAAGATAAGCTTATTATTTCCATCTATAAATTTGTTGTAACTTCTTAATTGTCCTTCAACAATTACATCTGTCCCTACTTTTAGATCCATTGTTGTTATTAATCTCTCTGATACAGTAATATTTAATAAGTCCTTTGAATCGCTTAACCTCATAACCTCTAAATTAAATGTATAGAACCCCTCTCCATACATTTCATGACTGAACTCTAGTTCTGATACTACAGTCCCTTCTAAATAAATTTTGTTGTTTAACATTAAATTATCCATTTTAACCTAAACCCCTCTCCCCATTAGTGTTTAATCATATAAGTTTAATATGTTTTTTTATATTTATCTGTATATCTAATAACTATTTCCATTATAATACATTTTGTTCAACGATTTCAACTATTATTTTGTTTCTGTTTAATTAACAATTGTTTTCCATTGTCATCTATTTCGTAACTATTTTCATATATTATTTCGCTTACCTTTACAAACTCATATCCATCCGCCTTTAATTTAGGTATAATTTCCTTTAAGTTGTCTACAGTATATTTACCATCATTATGATATAAAAGTATGGAACCACTTTTCACATTATTCATTACCCTTTTAAATTCTTTTTCCTTACTTTCTCCTTTCCAATCTACACTGTCAACATCCCATTGTATGCTTTTATACCCCAAATCCTCAATAAACTGTAAATTTTCCCCTCTATACGAACCACTAGGAAATCTAAACAAATTAGTTTTTATTCCTATTTCATTTTTTATAATATCTTCAGTCTTTTTGACCTCTTCAATAATTCTCTCTTTTCCTATATTCTTGAAATCTGGATGGGAATAACTATGATTACCTATTTCATGACCTCTTTTATTTATCTCTATTAACTTTTCTTTATTCCCCTCAGGATATATTATCCACTTTCCCATTACAAAAAATGTAGCTTTTATATTATTTTCATCTAGTAAATCTAAAATTTCATATATATGTTCTTTTTCTGCCCAATTTACATCAAAAGTAAGTGCTATTTTTTTATCATCTCTTTCTACAGAATAAATAGGTATCTTTCCTTTAGCAAAAACACTAATAGTTAAGGTAAATATGGTAATAATAACAATTAAAGTAATCTTAATACCAAAACTTTTATCAATAAAAAACTTATTAGTACATCTCAAGGTACTCACTCCTTAATCTTTAATATTAATCAAATAACTTTATTATCTTAAAACATATATGGTATAATAGGATTATTATTTCAAAACAGTTATGGAGGAAAACATAAATGTATGATAACACATTAGAACTAGCCGAGAATAAATTACTTCTTTTATATATAATAAAATCAATAAAATACCCTATATCTAATACTCAGTTAACAGATATAGTCTTAGAAAATAGCTTTATAAATTACTTCATGTTACAGCAATATGTATCTGAATTAATTTCTTCTGAGTTTTTAAAATATGAAACTCAAGATAATAATAAAGAAATTTTAGTACTTACTTCCAAAGGAGATAAGGTCTTGTTCTTCTTTAAGGATAGAATATCTCCAAATAAGCTAAAACTTATAGATGGCTATGTGCGTAAGCATGTTGAAAAAATAAAAAAAGAATTAAGTATATCTGCTGATTATACAGTTGGTGAAGATAGTTCCTTCATAGTAAATCTTAAAGCAATAGAAAATAATACTATAATAATTGATTTAAATGTAAGTGTTCCTTCCAAAACTGAAGCTAAAGCTATTTGTAGCAAATGGCAAAGCAATTCTTCTGATATATACAATAAGATAATTCATGCTCTTATAGAAGATTAATAATCCTGCTATTATTATTAGCAAAAATCAATATAAAATTTATATACTTTAGGGGGAAATTACAATTGTTTAAAAAACATAATTTTCACTTTAATTGGCTCCCACTAATATTAATATCAACAGTTTTAATAATGTTAATTTTTAATATTAGAGGCATATTTAGTGAAGGGATTCAACCTTTTTTATCAGTTATAACACCATTTTTTTGGGCTTTTGGAGTAGCCTACTTAATAAATCCTCTTATGATGTTAATAGAGAGAAAATTTAAACTTAAGAGGGCTTTTTCATTAATAATAAGTTATATTTTAGTTATAATTTGTGTTTACATATTGATCGTTATTATTGTTCCTACAATAATCAATAGCGTATCAGAATTATTTAGTAATATTTCGGAATATGCTTCTTCTGCTGAAGAGTGGATTAATAACAGCTTAGCAAGTATGAATATTCCATTAGATTTAACTCATCTGAATACTTCTGCTGCAGAATTTATTTCTAAAACATCAGCATTATTATCTACTATATTTGGAGGAGTATTAACTCAAACTTTAAAGATAACTTCATCCGTTGTAAAATTTGTTTTCGGATTCATAATATCCATTTACATGTTGATGGATAAAGAAACTTTAATTTCAGGTTGTAAAAAAATTATAATTGCTGTTATGCCTTCTGAAAAATCATCAAGACTTTTTATTAGTTTTATGGGTCAGGCTCATACTGTATTCAGTAGATTTATAATAGGTAAAATTATAGATTCTCTTATAATTGGAGTTCTTTGTTATATAGGATTATTCTTAATGGGAAGCCAATATGCAGTACTTATTGCATTCATAGTTGGATTAACAAATATGATTCCATATTTTGGACCGTTCATAGGAATGATTCCAGCATTTTTATTAACACTTATTGTTCAACCATCTCTAGCAATATGGGTTCTTCTATTCATATTCATCCTTCAACAATTTGATGGTTGGTATTTAGGACCAAAAATACTTGGAGATCAAGTTGGAGTTTCTCCACTGTTTATAATATTTGCAGTTACAGTTGGTGGCGGACTATTTGGTGTTTTAGGAATGTTCTTAAGCGTTCCTATAATAGCATTAATCAAAATATACACTGAGAAATTTATTGAATATAGATTAGAAATCAAAAAACAGGACCTTAGTTCTTAAAGGAACCTTGTATTAAAAGGGATATACATTTTGTATATCCCTTTATTATTTAACTAATTGTTAATAATTTTTTAAATATGATGTTAAATTACCAATATTATGTTATTATTAAATACATTAAGTTTTGACAATTATTAAAACGTTTAAATAATCATTGAAAGGAAGTACTTATGGATAAAAAAAAGCGCTTTAATTTTAGTAATAAACAGAAAATAACTCTTTTTTCTTTATTAGCTATTCTAGCTTTAATAATTTCTGTAGGAGGCTTTTTTGTTTTTAGATTTTATAATCACTCTTATGAGGCCAAAAACGATCCTGCAAAAGTTAATGTTGTAGATGAAGATATTAAATTTACAGAGGTTCCTGGTATCACCAATATTCTTTTACTTAGTAGCGATGCTAGACCTGGTGAAGATGTCTCTAGGTCTGATTCAATAATGATATTAACAATAGACAATATTCATAAAAAATTAAAAGTAACTTCTCTAATGAGAGATATGCTAGTAGAAATAGATGGTCATGGTGAAGAAAAATTAAATCATGCCTTTGCTTATGGTGGTCCAACTAAAACTATTGAAACTATTCAGAATAACTTTGGTATAAAGTTAGATAACTATGTTATAGTAGATTTTAGTGGCTTTGTTAAAGTAATAGATGCTATAGGTGGAATTGAAGTTACTATAAAAGATTATGAGTTAGATGAACTTAATAAATATATTATAGATGGCGGTGGGTCAGAAAAAGATTTACTTCCCACCCCTGGCACATATAACCTTAATGGATATCAAGCATTATCTTACGCTAGAATACGTAAGGTTGGTGATGGAGAATATGAAAGAACTGAAAGACAAAGAGCTGTTATCCAGCTTGCTTTAGAAAAAGTTAAGGATATGTCTCCTGTTAAACTTGTTGCTTTACTTAATGAGTTATTCCCATATGTAAAAACTAATATTTCCTTGGGAGATGCTATGAATTATGGTTTCACAGCTTTAAATGTAGGAAAGCAATGTAACTTTGAAATAGAACAATTTAGAATTCCTCTAGATAGTATTTCTAAAGGCGGAATAATTGATAATAAGGGTTGGGTATTTGTTATAGATACGGTTGAAACATCTAAGGCTCTTCAAGAATTTATCTTTAATGATAATAAAGATTATGAGCCTGATACTAGTAATTTTAATTCAATTATAGACAAATGTTTTAATAGCTATGATATAAAAGATGATACTTCTCACCCTGATTATGAGTATATACCTAATAGCAATACAAATGGTAACTTTGAAAATAACAAAAAATCTAGTTCAAATAACAACAATAATTCAAATTCCAGTAATAATTCCAGTAATAAAGTAGAAAAACCTACTAATAAACCAAATACAGATAATGGTTCTAATAAACCTACTACTCCTGAGAAGCCTAATATACCAGTAGAGCCGGAAACTCCTCAGGAAAAACCTGCTACTCCACCTACTACTGGAAGTGGAAATGAAAATAATAATAATTCTTCAGATAATTTATCAAATGGGGAAAACCAATCTTCTGATAATGTAAATACAGAAAATAATACTTAATCTAATTAATAAAGAGCTGTATAAAAACTAAGTTTATTAACATAAGTTTTTATATAGCTCTCTTTTTATAATTTAAAGATATAATATTACAGAAAAGAAATGACTTACACTTCCTCCTATTACAAACAAATGCCATATAGCATGATTGTATGGCATTCTATCTAAAACAAAGAATATACATCCTAGCGTATAAAATAATCCACCTATAGCAAGCCATAATATAGCCATATGTGGCACTGCATTCCATAAATCCTTAACAACGAACAAAACAGCCCATCCCATAAATATATATAGTAATGTAGACAGCTTTTCAAACTTATTTATAAAGAAAGTTTTAAAGGCTATACCTAGTATTGTAATAACCCAAATCATAATAAATATTGCCATTGCCTTTTTATTATCTCTTAAGCATACTAAAACATATGGTGTATATGTTCCCGCTATTAAAAGATATATAGATGAATGATCTATTATCCTAAGAACTCTCTTTGCCCTTTTATTAGGAATACTATGATATAAAGTAGATCCTAAATACAATAGCACTAAAGTTATCCCAAATATAGTGAAACTTATTATCTTATAAATATCTCCACTTAGGGATGAAAAAACTATAAGTAAAACTGCTCCTGCAACTGCTAATACTGCTCCAATACCATGTGTTATAGCATTAGCAATCTCTTCTCCGGTAGTATAAAAGTCTAATTCTTCATTCAATGCTTTTAATCCCCCTTTATCATATTATTTCATATATTTCTTATTAAAAGTTATATTTGTAATTATACCATTTATGATTTATTATTAAACCATAATTTATAAATTTATTTGAAAGGTGAATTAAAATGAGTTACTTAGCTGATTATTTTATAAAATCATTAGACATGACTTCTCATCCTGAAGGTGGATATTTTAAGGAATCATTTGTTTCTGATAGTAAACTTGCTCCAAATACATTACATATAAACGAAGAAAGATATCTTTGGACTAGTATATACTTTCTTTTAAGAACTGGTGAGGTTTCTAACTTTCATAGATTAAAATCTGATGAAATGTGGTATTTCCATGCAGGAGAGCCTTTAACTATTTACATGATAAGCCCAGAAGGAGAACTTATAGAAAAGCAACTAGGATTAAACATAGAAAAGGGAGAATCTCCTCAAGTTTTAGTTCCTAAAGACTATATCTTTGGTTCTTCTATGAATAGAAAAGGCTTCTCTCTTGTAGGCTGTATGGTCGCTCCTGGCTTTAACTTTAAAGACTTTGAATTATTTGAAAGAGAAGATTTACTTAAGAAATATCCAAAACATAAAGAAATAATAGAAAAACTAACTAGATAAAAGAATAAGGAGCTGTATCAAAAGTAATTTAAAATAAAACTTATAAATATCTTCAGATAATTACTATATATTATCTGCATACTATTTATAAGTTTTATTATTTAAAGTTTTGATACAGCTCCTTTATGTATTTAGTATTAGTCACTCTTTAAACACATATCACAAGAAGCTTTTTTAGAAAGTTCATCATAATATTGAGATTCATCTGACTTACTAAAAATTATTTCTAATACATCTCCTGCTTGAATTTGTACTTCTCCATTTGGAATTATCTCTTTTGATTCTCTATAAATTGTTATTACTAGACTCTCTTTAGGCCATTTTACATCTTTTATATATTTTCCCTCTAATTCTGATCCTATTTTTACTTCAAAATCAAAAACTACTTTTTTCTTTACTCCTTCGTTAAGTTTTATATTCATTTTTCTTAATAATCTCTCTAATAAACTTTCATATATAGGTTTATTATTAAGCATATCAGAAACTAAGTATGCAACTGTAACTGTTATTGCTATAGGTAAAAGATGTTTAAGAGTACCTGTCATTTCTGTTATAAGCATTAATCCGGTTATAGGTGCTTTAACTATAGATGCAAATTGTGCAGCCATTGCTAAGACTATAAAGTTAGTTATTAAAGAGCTATCTATTCCAAAATACTTATTTAAAGCTAACCCATATATTGCTCCAACTAAAGCTCCTAAAGCTAATAACGGGAAGAATATTCCTCCTGGTACTCCAGATGAATAACTGAAGAAGGTAAATATAAATTTTATTACTAAAATTAATATTAATAATTTTATTGCTATTCCACCACTTATCACATTTTCAATTAATGAGTTTCCTCCATCAATTACCTGTGGTATAGTTAATGCTAAAATTCCAGTCATAATAAAAGGAATTATTGGTTTAAATTGTACTGGTATAAATTTTAAAGTTTTCTCATAAAAATCTTGTGTTTTTAAAAGTCCTTTATTAAATACACATCCAGTTAAGCCTAATATAACACCTAATATTAATAAAGTCCAATAATATTTTATTGGCAATGTATCTACCGTTGGAATTTGTATGGTAAACTGGTTTCCCAAAATAAAATTATCTATGAAAACACCAGTAAGCGAAGCTGATAATGCTGCTAACATTACAGGTAATGAAAAACTTCTATGAACCTCTTCAAGAGCAAATATAGCTCCTGATAAAGGTGCATTAAATATTACTGCAAGGCCAGAGCTTGCTCCCCCTGTTATAAGTAATCTTTTTTCAAAATCACTTCTTTTAAATATGTTAGCAAAGCCTTCTCCAATAGCGGCTCCAATTTGAACAGAAGGTCCTTCTTTACCTAATGAAAGGCCAGATGCCATACATATTATTCCTCCAATAAATTTATCTCTAAATACCTTTATCCAATTAATAGTTATTTTACCGCTGAGTTCTCCTTCAACCTGTGGAATACCACTTCCCCCTATCATTGGGTTATTCTTAACTATTAGACCAACTATATATGCCAATAATATAAGAACTAAAAATAAAGGTATCATAAATTTTGGATTATCTCTTGTATATGAATATACTTTATTAAACCAATCCATACCAAAACCTATAATAATCTTGTATATCATTATTATGATACCAACAATTAAACCTACAATTATTCCTTGTATTATTATTTTAAACTCTAAATTATTTAAACCTTTTATCTCTTTATCTATATCCATATTTAACCACATCCATAAACATTTTATGAATAAATTATATACCTTTTGTTAATAAAGATTCAAATTTATTAAATGCTATTTATCCAGTTAAATCTACTTTATCTACTTAAGTCTAGTACTTTATACTTCTTAAGAAAGTATTCTCCTTATTCCTTATGGCTTTTCTCATATCACCAACCATATACAGTGAACCACAAATTAACAATAAATCTTCCTTTTCTGTAAGACTATAAGCTTTTTCATAAGCTTCTCTATAATCTTTAAATTTAAAGGCTTCCTTACCACGACTTTTTATTTTCATATATAAGTCATCAATATCCTCTGCTCTATCACTATGTGGCTCTACAACAACAACTTTGTTAACTTCTGTTGTTATTTCATCTACCATATCTTCAACTTGCTTATCTCCTAGAACCCCTAAGATTAGCGTTATGTTCTTGAAATTAAAATACTTATCTATACTATTTCTTAAATTTTTTATTCCATCTATATTATGAGCTCCGTCTATTACAACTAAAGGCCCCTCATTTAATACTTCCATTCGTCCAATCCATCTTACTCTTCTCATTCCATTCTTAATAGCATCATCACTTATATTAACTCCATTTTTTCTTAAATTTAATAAAGTTCTTAATGCTACTAGGAAATTCTTTACTTGATGATCTCCAAGTAAAGCTAATTCTATTTCAAAAGTTTCATCATCCATTGAAACTTTAATTTTCTGAATATATTTTTGTTTATCTATAGTTACATTTTTTATATCATCAATATCTATTACTTCTAAATTACAATTTAATTCTTTACATTTTTTTTTGATTACCTTTAATGCTTTCTCTTCCTGTGTATAGGATACAACTGGAACACCAGCCTTTATTATGCCACATTTTTCTCCTGCTATTTCTTCTATGGTATTACCTAGAATATTCATGTGATCTAAACTTATTGAAGTTAATACAACTATTTCTGGTATAACTACATTAGTTGCATCTAATCTACCACCTAAACCAACTTCTAAAACAGCATAATCAACTTTTTTCTTTGAAAAATAGTAAAACATTAAGGCTGTTATTATTTCAAATTGAGTTGGACTTTCATATCCAAGATCTACTACCTTATCAATAGCTTCCTTAACATCTTCCATAAACAAAGCTAAATCATCTTTTTTTATATTTTCTCCATTAATTTGTATTCTCTCTTCAAACTCTTCTAAATAAGGAGATGTGTACATTCCAACCTTAAACCCAGCTTCTTTTAAGACTGAGCTTATCATAGCAGTAGTTGATCCCTTACCATTTGTTCCCCCAATATGTATAAACTTAGTATCCTTATGTGGATTTCCTAAAAACTCTAGAACTTTTTCTATTCTATCTAATCCTAAATTCATTCCAAATCTTGATGCAGTAACAATATACTCCATAGCTTCATCATAATTCATCATACCTATAGCCCTCCTAAATATAATAATAGAGTGTGTATCAAACTAACCCATTAAAGTTAATTATCAACACACTCTCTATTTTTAGCTAATATTTATTTTTTAACTAGAACGGAAAGAACATCTTAATGAGTAATTAGTATTTCATTTCCTATTAGCAGAAATACTAAGATTCAAAATACTTTTCATCAAGTATTTCTAAGCTACTAGATAAATTCGACTAAAATTAATAGTAAGCTAACGCTTCCTATTAATTAAGTCTCATTTTATCTATGTAAGAATAATAGCGTTAAGAGGCTTCTTCTGTTTTTCTTAGGAATACAATCTCACAAAAGTTCGATTGCATAAGTTCAAGATACCAAATTAAAAATTTGGACTTTCACTTAAGTTTAGAAGTCTTAGCTATTATTCTGGAATAGATAATAGCAATACTTTACGAAATTAAGTAGTTCTTGAAGTCTAGTAAAAAATAAACAACTTGCTAAAAACTATTTTAAAGCGTCTATTCTTTCTAGAACAGCTTCTAACATTTCTTTATATTTAACACCTTTTGCTTTTTCTTCATTAACAACAGCCTCAGGTGCTTTGCTTACGAATCTTTCATTAGAAAGTTTCTTTTCAACTCTTAAGATTTCTCCCTCAAGTTTAGTTTTCTCTTTGTTTAATCTTTCTAATTCTTTTTCTCTATCAACTAGATCAAGTAATGGTAAGAATAATTCTCCACCTTTAACAACTACTGATACTAAGTTATTATCTAAGTTATCTTTGTTATCTAAGAAAGTAACTTCTGATGCAGATGCAAGCTTTTCTAAGTAAGCTCCACCATTTATGAATGCATCTTTAGCCTCTTCTGAAGCATAAGCCATAACCTTAGCTTTTCTTGAAGGTGGTACGTTCATTTCAGCTCTTAAGTTTCTTAATGATCTTATAGCTTCCATTATGAATGTCATATCCTTCTCAGCTTTTTCATTATTTAAAGCTTCATCATATGTTGGCCACTCTGCTATAGTGATTGACTCAGTTTCAGTACTTAAGTGAGTATATATTTCCTCAGTTATGAAAGGCATTACTGGGTGTAATAATTTTAATCCTGTATTTAATACAGTGTAAAGTACATTAAATACTACTCCCTTAGCTTTTTCATCATTACCATATAATACTGGCTTAACTAATTCTATATAGTAATCACAGAACTCTGTCCATAAGAAATCATGTACTTTTTGAAGAGCTATTCCTAACTCGTATTTTTCCATATTTTCTGTAACTTCTTTGATTAATGAGTTCATTCTTGATAATATCCATTGATCTGCTAAGCTGTATTCTTTGCAGTCTTTGTATTTATCCATAAGCTCTCTGTCTAAGTTCATCATAACGAATCTTGAAGCATTCCATATCTTGTTAGCAAAGTTTCTTGCAGATTCAACTCTTTCAGGAATGTATCTTATATCATTTCCTGGAGCATTTCCTGTTACTAACATGAATCTTAAAGCATCAGCTCCATATTCATCTATAACTTCTAATGGGTCAACACCATTTCCTAATGATTTACTCATTTTTCTTCCTTGAGCATCTCTTATGATACCGTGAATTAATACTGTATCAAATGGAGTTTCTCCCATGTTATGAATACCTGAGAATATCATTCTAGCAACCCAGAAGAATATTATATCGTATCCTGTAACTAATGTTGAAGTTGGATAGAAGAACTCTAAATCATCAGTTCTATCTGGCCATCCTAAAGTTGAGAAAGGCCATAAAGCAGAACTGAACCAAGTATCTAGAACGTCTTTATCTTGTTCTATGTTTTCTGATCCACAGTTACAGCACTTAGTTGGATCTTCTAACTCAACCATAATTTCTCCACAATCTTGACAGTAGAATACTGGTATTCTGTGTCCCCACCATAATTGTCTTGAAATACACCAATCTTGAATGTTTTCCATCCAGTTGAAGTAAGTTTTTTCGAATCTTTCTGGAACGAATTTAGTTCCTTTATTTCTAACAACTTCTATAGCAGGATCCGCTAATGATTGCATTTTTACATACCATTGTTTTGATATGATTGGCTCAACAACTGTACCACATCTATCATGAGTACCAACATTATGAGTATGAGGTTTTATCTTAACTAATAATCCTAACTCTTCTAAGTCAGCAACCATTTGTTTTCTAGCCTCATATCTGTCTAAGCCTTTATATTTTCCACCTAAGTGATTAATTACACCACTATCATCCATAACTCTTATTTGTGGTAAGTTATGTCTCTTACCAACTTCGAAGTCGTTAGGATCATGGGCTGGAGTTATTTTAACTGCTCCTGTTCCGAATTCTACATCAACATAGTCATCAGCAACTACAGGGATTTCTCTATCAGTTAAAGGTAATTTTAACATCTTACCTACTAAATGAGCATATCTCTCATCATTTGGATTAACTGCAACAGCAGTATCTCCAAGTAAAGTTTCTGGTCTTGTAGTAGCTATTTCTAAGAATTCATCTGAACCAACTACTGGATATTTTATATGCCAGAAGTTTCCTTCTTTTTCTTCATACTCTATTTCAGCATCTGATAAAGCAGTTTGACACTTAGGACACCAGTTAGTTATTCTATTTCCTTGATATATTAAATCTTCTTTATATAATTTAACGAATACGTGTCTTACAGCCTTACTTAAGTTTTCATCCATTGTGAAAGCTTCTCTTGTAAAGTCTGCTGAGCACCCCATTTTCTTAAGCTGCTCTCTTATTCTTTCTCTGTATTCATCTGTCCATTCCCAAACTTTTTCTAAGAAAGCGTCTCTTCCCATTTCTTTCTTATAAAGACCTTCTTTTAAAAGTTCATTTTCAACTTTAACCTCAGTTGCTATACTAGCATGGTCTTGTCCTGGTAACCATAAAGTGCAATATCCTTGCATTCTCTTAAATCTTATAAGCATATCTTGAAGTGTATTATCAAGTGCATGACCTAAGTGTAATTTACCAGTTATATTTGGTGGTGGCATGATTATAGTGTAAGGTTTTTTACTCTTATCTATTACAGGAGTAAAGTACTTCTTTTCTTGCCAATTGCTATAAAGTCTTTCTTCAAACTCTTTAGGATTATACGTTGTAGAAATATTTTTATTATCCATTAGACTAACCTCCTTAAAATTCAAACACAGTTATGTATTTATTTAAAACACTCCAAAAACTATCTTGAAATGTCTTTTAGCGATTATTTTTAATTTAAAAGTAATTTTGGGCAATAAAAAAAGCCCTCATCCATAAAAGGACGAAAACTCGCGGTACCACCTTTTTTCCCTCAAAATAAGGGCTCTCAAAAACTAACGACTGAAATTGCCGTCTTTGATTACTTTAATAATTTCACCAAAGAAACTCAAAAGCTACCTTCAAGATATCAAACTTAGAAATCTTACACCCAAGGATTTCCTCTCTTAAAAGTTTTTCCTACCTTTACTCCTCTTTATCACTGTTTATATCACTATTCAAATTATAAATATATCTTATACCATTATTTTAACCTATGTCAAGGGAGTCTAATCAAATATATATATAAAATTTATAATATTTTCATCCTATGAATATTATTCCAAAATAAGTTAATAATTAAAATAGATATTTTCTAGGAGGTCAAAAATGAGTAATTTTTCTAAAGGTAACGAATTATACAACACTAGAAATTATTCTGATGCCATAAATTATTATAAAAAAGCCTTAGATAATGATGAATGCAAATGTCATAGCTATTATAATGCAGGTGTTTGCTACATAAAATTAAAGCAATATGAAAAAGCTATTGAAATGATTAATAAAGCTTTAGAGCTTCATCAAGACTCAAAGTACTTTTTTAATTTAGCCTATTGCTATTCAATGATAAATAATAATCCTAAAGCTTTAAGATACTTTAATTTAGCTTGGGCATTAGATAATGCAGATAACGACTGCGGAAAAGCTATAGATTTAATCCTATCAAAGCTTGAAAAATAACATTATACTCCTAACCCGATTCACTTTAAAATTATAAATTATCCCAACAAAAATAACCAAGCATTTTGCTTGGTTATTTTTTTACCACTCACCTATTATTTTGGCATTTCTATGTGAATCATTATTTTTTCTACTATCAAAATAGTTGCCGGCTTTTCCAAAGGTTGTATCAACAGTTATCCATTCATTTTTATCTGGTAAATAAACCTCATTCCATGAATGTGGTCCCCATTCTTTGCCGTTAAAGCCTTCTCCTGTTACCATCCTAACCTTTAGTCCAGCTTCTCTTGCCATGGCAACATAAAGACATGAATAATCAAAGCATATACCACTTCTAGTTTCAAAAGCTTCAATAGCACCAGACTTATACTTTGATGGTTCCTTACTTATATTTTCAGCTTTATTATCATCATAATTAATATTTTCGCTTATCCAAATATATATTCTTTTAGCTTTTTCTCTATCATTCTTTGCATTTTTAGTAAGTTCTCTAGCTTTTTCATTAATAGCTTCATTTGATTTTATACCTTGTTCTAGAGTTACTCCATTATAAAGATTTATAACATTACTATTATTTTCAACCACTTTTTCATTAATAGGTTCTTTATTGCTTTCCTCTGTAAATACATTTTTACTTATAGCATCTTTATATTCATCATGAAAAGCCTCATATTCTTTATTTAAAGCAGCATAATACTTATTATTGTTTATTATCTCATAAGCCTTTGAATTTAAAGTTAGCTTTTCCATTTTATTTCCTAAAAATCCGTTACTTCCTAAGATTACAATAACTAAAGCACTTATTGCCATATAGAAAATAGACTTTGGTATATTCATTATTAAAGCTGCACTTTTTCCAAAATTCTTTCCTCTTCTAGACTCTGCTTTTTTAAGCCATCTCAATATTGGATTTATAATAATCAAATTAAATATAATAAGTATAAATCTTACCACAAAATAAAGTACAAGTGTAAGAACCAATACTATTAATATTATTATCACCTGTGGTGATATATTAAATTTTGATATAAGAGAATTAAAATCCACTACAATAATAGAGAACATTCTTTCTATTATATCTACTTTCTTTATTACTATAAAACTTAAATATAAGGCTGAGAAGAATGCTATATATCCCCCTAGTTCCTCAATGCTATGCTTTATCTTAATAATATTAAACTTTCTTTTGTAAGCAACTATTAATGGCAGTATAAAAGAACAAACTATAATTATATCTACTAAGTTGAAATTCATTTTACCTACTCCATATATTCATTATTTGTTAATCTTCTGACTACACTATTACAACAGTCATAGTCATATCCCTTAGATAAAAGAAATCTAAATAATTTTTGAGATAATTTATATTTATCACTTTCTTTTTTCTTTAGTATATTATATTTTTTTTCTGCTAATTTAAAAGCAGTATCATTTTCATCTTCTTCATCAACATTAGATAACTTATCTAATAGTATTTCTTCACTAATGCCCTTTCTTATAAGAGCATATTTTATTTTATTTCTTCCTTGGGTTCTAAGTCTATCTTTTATATACATTTCTGCATATTTTTCATCATTTAAAAGATTATATTCCTTTAAGAAGTCTATAGCTTTTCTAATTGTATCCTCTTCAAAGCCTCTTCCTAAAAGTTTATCCTTCAATTCTTTTTCTGTTTTATATGTTTTTTCAACTGTTCTAAGTGCTGAATTCTTGCATTTTATGAACTCATCTTCTTTTACTATTTCCTTAATGGATTCAACATCTATTACAACATCTTTTTGTATTCCTTGCTTATAGATAAGTTCAGCATCACAAGCAAAAGTAAACACTTCATCTACATAAACATTTACCCTGTTTGTATTTCTCTTTTGAACTTCTATACTTGTTATTTTTCCCATTTTATCTACTCCATTGGTTTTAATATGTGTATAGTAGGATCGTTTAAGTATTTATCACAAACCCTATATATATCATCAACGGTCATCTTCTCTAGTTCTTCCATACTATCTATAAATTCTGTTATATCTTTTCCCGCCAAACTTTGTACTAGAACATACCCACAAAGACTACTACAATCTTCTAAAGTAGAAACAACTCCAGTCTTATGAGTTTTCTTCATCAT
Source organism: Clostridium sp. LIBA-8841 (assembly GCF_057782475.1). Taxonomy (NCBI): domain Bacteria; kingdom Bacillati; phylum Bacillota; class Clostridia; order Eubacteriales; family Clostridiaceae; genus Clostridium; species Clostridium sp. LIBA-8841. The sequence goes on from NZ_CM173488.1 coordinate 2,990,997, forward strand.
ACAAAGCATATCTTCATCAAAATTTATAACTTTATTTTTTATATCATCAATAGCTGTATCTATTACATCTATTACTTCATCTATTGATTCTTCTCTAACGGAAGTAAAAATATTCATTGTATTAACATTTTCATCTAAATCCATCTGACTATAAACATCATAAGCTAAACCACGTTCTTCTCTAAGTTCTCTAAATAATATTGAGTTTGAGCTTTCGCCTAATTTATAGCTTAATATTTTTAATGGAAGCTTATCCTTTTCTTCAACTTCTTCAAAAGTATAAAGATAAGTAACAGTCCCTTGTTCAACTTGAGATTTATATGTTGTTTTTGTTATTGGTTTATTTTTTTCTTTTATTATCTTTGCTTTCTTATGACAAGTTCCTTCCCATTTTCCAAAGAAATCTAAAATTATCTTTTGCATTTGTTCATGACTAAAAGCACTAACTGTTACAATGACACAGTTATCTGGAGTATAATATTTCTTATAAAAATCATAAACCTGCTTTCTTTTAAAGCCTTTAACATGTTTTTCTGTTCCTGCTATGGAATTTCTAAGAGCAGATTTATCAAAAGCGTATTCATGAGCTCTACTTAAACTTAAATCCTCAATATCATCCTTATCGCTTCTTATTTCTGATAAAACAACTCCCTTTTCTTTTTTCATTTCTTTTTCATCAAAGGAAGAGTTTAAAATCATATCACTTAATAACTCTATGCCCTTTTCAAATTCTTCATCTAAACAATTAACGCTATATACTGTTGATATATAATCTGTATATGCATTATAATCTCCACCTAAAAATTCTAATTCTCTATTTAATTCTTCATTACTTCTATTTTTTGTTCCTTTAAAAAGCATATGTTCAACAAAGTGACTCATACCTAATTCTTTTTCATCTTCATATAAAGATCCTATATTAACTCCAATATTTATAGAAGCTAATCTCGTATCCTTTTTTATTGTTATAACTTTTAACCCATTGGGTAAAATAATGGTATTTTCATCAAATGTCCATCTTTTCATTAAAAACTCCCCTAAAATTATTTATATAAACCTTAACTTTAATTATATAATATTAAATCCCTTGTAAAAACAAAATAAAATTAAACGTAAAGCTGTTTTCATTGTATAATATTAAGTAAGTTAAAACAATATTTTTTAAAGGTTGGTGGTTATATGAATAAAACGGTACTTATTGTAGAGGATGAAATACGTATAAGATTTCTTGTAAGAGATTACTTTAAAAAAGAGGGATTTAACGTATTAGAGGCTTCTGATGGTGAAGAAGCTCTTAGGGTATTTTCTGAAAATATAGTTGATTTAGCAATATTAGATATAATGATGCCAAAATTAGATGGTCTTGCTGTTTGTAGAAATATAAGGGAAGTTTCCAATACTCCTATAATATTATTAACAGCTAAAAGCCAAGAAGAAGATAAACTTTTAGGCTATGAACTTGGAGCTGACGATTATATGACTAAACCTTTTAGCCCTAAAGTCTTATTGGCAAAGGCTAAAGCACTGTTAAAAAGAACTGGTAATTTAAATGATAAAAATATTTTAGACTTTAATGGACTAACCATAAATAAACTTTCTCACGAAGTAAAATTAAATGGAGAAGAAATTCTACTTTCTCCTAAGGAATATGATTTACTTATTTACCTTTCTTCTAATGAAGGTATAGCACTATCTAGGGATAAGATATTGGATAATGTTTGGGGATATGATTACTTTGGTGATATAAGAACAGTTGATACAAATATAAAAAGACTTAGAGAAAAATTAATGGATAAATCTAATTACATAGCTACTGTTAGAGGAAGTGGCTATAAATTCGAGGTGAAATAGTGAAGAAAAGTATTTCAAAACGACTATTTATTATAACCTTTGGTATAATAATATTTTTAACACTATTTACTATGTTATTTCAAATGACATTTTTCCAAGAATTTTACTTTAAAAGAAAAAGTGCTGACTTAAGTAATGCAGTTTTAAAATTTAGAGCTCTTTACTCTTATGATATAAAAAATACTGGCTCCTTATATAATGCTTTAAGTTTTTTTGAGTTAGAAAATAATGCTAAAATAGGTATTTATTCAGTTGACAGTACCCCTAAATACCTTCCTAATACTGATAATCAGAATTCAGAAGCATCTGATTTATTAAATGATATATTCAATGAATTATATAGCGATCCTAAATTTGCTAAAACACTTTTGAACTCAGATTCTGGAGTAACAACAGTTTTTAATAGTAGAAAGTATGCCACAAAATACATTGTTTATATGGCTCCTTTCTCCTTCAATTCTAAGAATGATTCTATTATTATAGCAATAACCTCATTCCAACCAATTGAAGAAGCAAGTGTACTAATAAAAGATTTCTATAAATACATAATTATAATTGTTCTTATAATTGGATTAATTTTATCTTATGTATTTTCAAACTTAATTTCAAAACCTCTAGTTAAGTTAAATAAATCTGCTAAGAAGATGAGTGCTATGGATTTCTCTGAAAAATGTAATATTAATCGAGAAGATGAAATAGGCAGTTTGGCAAAAACCCTAAACTTTTTGTCAAAAAATCTTTCTAATGCCCTAGAGGATTTGAAAATTAAAAATAAGAAACTAGAAGAAGATATAGAAAAAGAGAGAGAATTAGAAAAACTTAGAAAAGATTTCATTGCAGGAGCCTCTCATGAACTTAAAACTCCAATAGGAATAATTTCTGGTTATGCTGAAGGTATAAAAGATGGAATAGTTGATGATAATGACAGAAGCGTCTATTTAGACATAATAATAGATGAAGCTGAAAAAATGAATAAATTAGTTATGGATATGCTTGAACTTTCAAAGCTTGAGGCAGGTAAAATTGATCTACATCTTATAGACTTCTCTCTTATTGACCTTACTGAAGAAGTTCTAGTAAAAAATGCTGTTGATATAAATAACAATAATTTAACTGTCATAAAGAACTATTCTCCTGATGAAGATTTCTATGTTGAAGGAGATGACTTTAAAATTGAACAGGTTCTAACTAATTTTGTGACTAATGCTATAAAATATTCAGAACCAAATAATCAAATAATAATAGACATAAAACCGATTGAAGAAAATAAAATTTATTTCTCTATTGAAAATACAGGTGCACACATTCCTGAAACAGAATTAAGTAAAATTTGGACTCAATTCTATAGGGGAGATAGCTCAAGAAATAGATGTGCTAGAAGTACAGGTCTTGGATTATCTATAGTTAAAAATCTTCTTCAAGCTCATGGAAGTGAATTCGGTGCTATGAATACAGAAAATGGAGTTAAGTTCTACTTTACATTAAAAAGCTCTAAAGAAGTAGATATAATAGAAGATGTTTAAAATAAAAGACTATTATGGAAACATAATAGCCTTTTTATATCTAAATTTTTTATAGCATACCACCATCAACAGTTAATATTTGTCCTGTTAAATATGATGAATCATCTGATCCTAAAAACACCGCTGTTCTTCCTACTTCTTCAACCTCACCAAATCTATTCATAGGTATTTCTTCTTCCAAACTTTCTTTTTCTTCCTGACTAAGCCATGAATTCATCTCTGTATTTATAACTCCAGGTGCTATACAATTAACTCTTATCCCCCACGGTGCAATCTCTTTAGCTAAAGCCTTAGTAAATAAATTTACTCCTCCTTTAGTTGTTGAATATAAAACCTCACAGGAAGCTCCTACATTTCCCCATATTGATGATATATTTATAATTGATGCATTTTTTCCTTCCCTTAATAAGTCAATAGCATCTCTTGTAAGCTTCATAGCTCCTATTAAATTAACATTCATAATAGAATCTATTTCCTCATCACTTGCATCCATAAATAATCCTATTTTTGATATCCCAGCATTATTAACTAATACATCAAGCTTACCAAATTTATTTTTAATAGTACTTATTATATTATTTCTCTCATCCTTATTTGTTACATTTCCTCCGAGAACCTCTCCTGTTCCCTCTAATTTCTTAATCATATTTAATGTTTCTTTGGCACCATCTAAATCACTATTATATCCAATTAAAACAAAAGCCCCTTCTTTTCCAAATTCCTTTGCTATTCCTCTTCCAATTCCCTTTGAAGCCCCTGTTATATAAACTATCTTACCTAATACTTTTTTCTCCATTAATCCTTCATCCTTTTCTTCACAAATATTAAAATCTCTCAAGAAGTTGTATAAAAATAACTTAATAAAGTTTTGATACAACCTATTTTATAATTGAATTATAAAATTATCTTAAAACATCTCTTATTATTCTCTTTGCATTTTTATAGAATATCTTTTCTATTTCATCCTCTTTAAAACCTGCTTTTTCTAAAGCATATAAAAGTAATCCCATTTTACTTGAATTAGTAATTTCAACCTCATTTTCTATTCCATCAAAATCAGAGCCTAACCCAATAACATCTATTCCCCCAATATTTCTTATATGCTTTATATGTCTAACCATATCATTTATCAAAGCTAAATCTGAATCATTTCCTTCTGTTTCTTTTAAGAAGGCATTACAAAAATTTATTCCTGTTAATCCTCCCTTATTAGCTAAAAGTCTAATCATATAGTCTGTTAAGTTTCTACTATGACCTGTTTGAATTCTACTATTAGAGTGAGATGCTATTATAGGATCTTTTGAATATTTTATAACATCATAAAATCCGCCATCTGAAAGATGAGATACATCAATTAACATACCCAATCTATTCATCTCTTCTACAATTTCAATTCCTCTTTTAGTAAGTCCATTATCTTTATATTTAAATTTATAATTTGGATACCCTAAATCATTTATATAATTCCATGTTAATGTTATCAAAGAAACTCCCTCGTTTTTAAATTCCCTTAACTTTTCAACTTCTCCTCTAAGAGCATCCCCTTCCTCAATTGTAATAAAGCCTCCTATCTTATTTTCTTTTTCTGCATTTTCTAAATCCAATATATTTCTACATAAAACTATATCCTTTGAATTTTCTTCAAACTCTTTTTTTAAATTTTCTAACATTCTTTTGCAATAATTATAAGTGTCTTTAGTGTACTCTTTGTCTATAAATAAGGCAAAAAACTGTGCTAAAGCTTCTCCCTCTCTTAATTTCTTTATATCAACTTTTAAATCATTTTGAAAAAGCTTTTTATTTCCTTGAAGCATAAGTGATGCTGTATCACAATGAAAATCTATAAATTTCATAAAAATCTTCATAGGTAATTTTCCTATGAAAGTTCACCTCTTTCATCTAACTAGTATAATTTTATTCACAATATAAAATATATCAAAAATCTCTCTTTTTTTAAATTATTGCCTTGTACTAATATTATTATTTAAAAATTAAAGCCATGTTACAAATTTTAATTGTAACATGGCATATAAATTATCTATTATTTACTTATTAATATAAAGGATATTTATCACATAAAGCTTTAACTCTAGATTTTAATGGCTCTAAATCCCCATCTTTTTGTTCAATAGCATCGTTTATTATAGACGCTATTTCTCTCATTTCTTCTTCTTTAAATCCTCTAGTTGTTATAGCAGGTGTTCCTATTCTAACTCCACTAGTAACAAATGGGCTTCTTGTTTCATTTGGTACAGTATTCTTATTTAAAGTTATTCCTATACTATCTAAAAGAATTTCTGCATCCTTACCTGTTATATCTTTATTAGTTAAATCAACAAGTATTAGGTGGTTATCAGTTCCATTTGAAACTAACTTAAATCCATAAGATTCTAATGCCTCTGCTAGAGCCTTTGAATTTTTAACAACCTGCTCCATATATGTTTTAAAACTTGGTTCTAATGCTTCTTTAAAACAAACGGCCTTACCAGCTATTATGTGCATTAAAGGACCACCTTGAATTCCTGGGAATATATTTTTATCTACTGCCTTTGCAAACTTTTCTTTACAAAGTATTAATCCTCCTCTTGGACCTCTTAAAGTCTTGTGAGTTGTTGATGTTACAAAGTCAGCATAAGGAACTGGTGATGGGTGTAATCCTGTTGCTACAAGACCTGCAATATGAGCTATATCTACCATTAAATAAGCTCCTACCTCATCAGCTATTTCTCTTAAAGTTTTAAAATCTATAGTTCTTGAATATGCACTAGCTCCTGCTACTATTAATTTAGGTTTATGTTTAAGAGCTAATTCTTTTACAGTTTCATAATTTATCATTTCAGTTTCTGGATCAACACCATATGATACGAAATTAAATAATCTACCTGAGAAGTTAACTGGTGAACCATGAGTTAAGTGACCTCCATGGCTTAAATCCATTCCTAAAACAGTATCACCTGGCTCTAATATTGAGAAATAAACAGCCATATTAGCTTGTGATCCTGAGTGTGGTTGTACATTAGCGTGTTCAGCCCCAAATAATTTTTTTACTCTTTCTCTTGCTAAGTCTTCAACCTCATCAACTACGTGACAGCCACCATAGTATCTTTTTGAAGGATAACCTTCTGCATATTTATTAGTTAAATATGATCCCATAGCCTCCATAACAGCTTTGCTAACAAAGTTTTCTGAAGCTATAAGTTCTATACTATTTTCTTGTCTTTCCTTTTCTTTTTCAACAAGATGTGCTATCTGTTCATCTTCTTTTTGTAAATTTTCAAAATTCATTTTCTTCACCCCAAACGTAAAATATATATTAACTATTATAAATTTATTAATTATTTTTATCAATAGAAAATAATTTGTTTGTAATATGATTAAACTAATATGAGTTTATATATCTTATTTTAACTTTTCATATGTTATAATTACTGTATTGATTATAAATTTACATAGGGGCGGATAATATGGATTTTGACAAGGTATTACATATTGCAACTTTTGCAGGAAGAATAATACTAGAAAGTGGTGGCGAAACCTATAGAGTTGAGGAAACTATATGCAGAATTTGTGCTGCTTATGGAGTTCGATATGCAGAGAGTTTTGTTACTCCAACGGGAATTATGGTTTCTGTATATGACGAGAATAATTATACAACTACATTAGTAAAAAGAGTTACTAATAGAACTGTCGATTTACAAAAGGTTCACTTAGTAAATTCACTTTCAAGAAGTATTTATACTGAAAAGTATTCTCTTGATGAGGTTCTAGAAAAATTAATAGATATAGACGAAAACTGCCCTAAGTATGATTTTAAAACTATCCTAATATTTTCAGCCTTAGGTGCAGCCGGGTTTACTACTATCCTAGGTGGTAATCTTGAAGATTGTTTAGTTTCTTTTTTTGTTGGAATGTTTGTAAAAATAGCTACTTTTAAAGCTGGTGAACTAGGAATAAATGCCTTCTTTATAAATACTTTAGGTGGAGCTATTGCAGCACTTCTATCCTTGATAGCATACAGCCTAGGCGTTGGTAGTAATTTAGATACAATGATAATAGGTAGTATCATGTTATTAGTTCCTGGTTTATCTATTACTAATGCTATTAGAGACACAATTGCTGGAGATTTAATATCAGGACTTATAAGAGCTGCAGAGGCATTTTTAGTTGCTGTTTCCATAGCTGTTGGAACTGGTATGGTAATGAGTATTTGGATTTACTTTGGAGGTGGTATATAATTGGTTTTAATCAAAGAAGTTTTAGCTACTTTTATAGCCACTATTGCTTTTGGAGTATTATTTAATATACATGGCAAAAATTTATTTTTTGCTGGAATAGGCGGTGCTATAGGATGGCTAGTATATAAGATATGCTTATATTGTGGATTAAGTGTTATATTGTCAATGTTCTTTTCAGCCATTGTATTTAGTGCTTACTCTGAAATATGTGCAAGAATTTTAAAAACCCCTGTGACAACAATCGTTGTTTGTGCTTTGATTCCTCTTGTACCTGGAAGCGGTATGTATAATACTATGTTTGAAGCAATACAAGGTGATGCAATGTCTACTTGGAATCAAGCAATAATGACAATTTCATCATCAGGAGCCTTAGCCTTAGGAGTTTTATTTGTCTCTACAATTACTCGTTTAATAAATACTAGAAAAAAACATTACACCCATGGTTCATTGAACCCTAAAAATATTTTACTATTTAAAAAATTAAGAAATAAAAAAAATATAAACTTTAAAAAGAAATAGACCACATTGGTGGTCTATTATTTTATGAAACTATTTAATGTCTTTATTAATTGTTCTAAGGAAGCTAATTCTTCTTCATTTTCTTCTCCTATGCCCATACAATTTCTAGCATAATTTTCTATAAGAAGAACTCCAACTTTGTTTATAGCGGCTCTTATGGCAGATATTTGAGTTAATACATCTCTACAACAAGTATCCTTATCCACCATCCCTTGAATTCCTTTAACTTGACCCTCGATTTTTCTTAATCTTACTAATATATCTTTTCTTAAAGCTTCATTATCATTCAAATTTTACACCTCATACAATTATAATAATTTACTATATAATATTTTTAATGTATATTATTATTTCATATTAATTACTTAATATACATTAATTTTTCCCTGAAAGTCAATAAAAATAGCAATCTAAAATCAAGATTTACATTTTTAACTGATAAGTTCATAAAAACTTTTACTTTTAAAAGTTTAAGTTTTGATTTTTACCACCTATATAAATTTTACTAAAATTAGCGTGAGTAAAAACCCACGCTAATTAAGCTTAATTTATTATCTCAAATTTAGATTGCTCAAAAATTATTCTGCCGTATCTTCTTTCTTTATTGTTTCAATTCCTAATTCTTTTAATTGTTCTTCATCTACTATATTAGGTGCTTCAGTTAAATAACAGAATGCATTTTGGTTTTTAGGGAATGTTATAACGTCCTTAATATTTTCAGTTCCCGCTAAGAACATTATCATTCTATCTAAACCGAAAGCTAATCCGCCGTGTGGTGGTGGTCCAAATTTAAATGCTTCTAATAAGAATCCAAATCTTTCCCAAGCTGATTCTTGAGTAAATCCTAATACTTCAAACATTTTTTCTTGAAGTTTAGTATCATGTATTCTTATAGATCCTCCACCTAACTCTTCTCCATTTAATACTAAGTCATAAGCTTTAGCTCTAACTCTTCCTGGATCAGTATCTAAATATTGAATATCCTCATCCATTGGCATTGTGAATGGGTGATGAGCAGCAAAGTATCTTCCTTCTTCTTCATCATATTCAAGAAGATCAAATTCTGTTATCCATGTGAAGTTAAATTCACTCTTATCTTTAACTAAGTCAAATTTTCTTGAAAGCTCTAATCTTAATTCTCCTAAAGCTTTAAGAACTACTGAGTTCTTATCTGCAACTATTAGAATTAAATCTCCTGTTTTAGCTCCCATAGTTTCGATTATTTTATTTAATTCCTCTTCTGAGAAGAATTTAGCTATTGGTGATTTAACACCTTCTTCTTTTAATTGAATCCATGCTAATCCTTTAGCTTTGAAAGTCTTAACGAATTCTCCTAATCTATCGATATCTTTTCTTCCCATAGAAGCTCCGCCTTCTAAGCATAAACCTCTAACAGAACCACCATTAGCTACAGCATCTGTGAATACTTTAAATCCACATTCTTTAACAACATTACTTAAGTCTGTTATTTCCATTCCAAATCTTAAGTCTGGTTTATCTGAACCGTATTTTTCCATAGCATCTTTAAATGTCATTCTCTTTATTGGAGTTTTTACATCAACACCTAAGACTTCTTTAAATACGTGTTTTATTAATCCTTCATTTAAAGCCATAACGTCATCTTGTTCAACGAATGACATTTCTAAGTCAACTTGAGTAAACTCAGGTTGTCTGTTAGCTCTTAAGTCCTCATCTCTAAAACATTTAACAATTTGGAAGTATCTGTCAAATCCTGATACCATTAATAATTGTTTAAATAATTGTGGTGATTGAGGTAATGCATAGAACATTCCTGGATAGTTTCTTGATGGAACAAGGTAGTCTCTAGCTCCTTCTGGAGTTGACTTTGTAAGTATTGGTGTTTCCATTTCTAAGAAACCATTTTTATCAAGATAATCTCTTATTGCTTTAGTTGTTTTATGTCTTATCTTGAAGATGTTTTGCATATCTGGTCTTCTTAAATCTAAGTATCTATACTTTAATCTAATGCTTTCTGCAGCATCTAAATCTTCTTTTATATATATTGGAGGAGTATCTGATTCAGATAAAATCTTTAATTCCTCAGCTTTTAATTCAACCATTCCTGTTGGCATGTTTGGATTTACTGACTCTCTCTTAACTATTTCACCTGTTACAGCGATACAATATTCAGGTCTTATTGATTTTGCTTTTTCTAGGATTTCTTCTCCTAAATCATCATTAAATACAACCTGTAAAATTCCTTCTCTATCTCTTAAGTCTATGAATTGAAGACCTCCAAGATTTCTGTTTCTTTGAACCCAACCCATTACGGTTACTTTTTGTCCAATGTGACTTTCTCTAGCTTCGCCACACATTATGTTACGCTTTAAGCCATTTAAAGCTTCACCCATTTTAATTCTCCTCCTGTCTATTACTTAACTATATTTACTATTTCATTTATATCTAAGCTGACTTCGAATTGTTCTCCATCGCTCATTCTCTTAATTTTAACTTTGTTTTCTTCTATTTCAGAATCACCTATAACAAAAGTAAATTTAGCTCCGATTTTATTAGCATATTTCATTTGAGCTTTAACACTCTTTCCTAAGTGATCTATTTCAGCCTTAACACCAGCTTTTCTAAGATTAAATGCTAACTTCATAGCTTCTAACTTAGCATTATCTCCCATTGATCCAATATAAACCTCACATCTAACAGGTTCAGGAATCTCTATTCCTTCCTCATCTAGAATTAAAAGAAGTCTTTCAAGTCCTAATCCAAATCCCATTGCTGGAGTTTTAGGGCCATCTATTTCTTCTACTAGGTAGTCATATCTTCCTCCACCACAAACTGTTAATCCATCTTTTATAACTTCAAAAACAGTTTTACTGTAATAATCTAATCCTCTTACTATTTGTGGATCTATATTATATTCTATTCCCATAACATCTAAGTAAGCTTTTAACTTAGTGAAGTGATCACTACATTCTTCACAGATGTAATCTAATATTGAAGGTGCTTCCTTAACTATTTCCTTACATCTTTTTTCTTTACAATCTATGATTCTCATAGGATTCTTTTCAAATCTTGTTTTACAAGTTTCACAAAGATTTTCATAGTTCTCTTTTAAGTATTGTTTTAAAGCCTCATTGAATTTAGCTCTACATGTTGGACATCCTAAACTATTTATATTTAAGCTTAATCCTTTTATTCCAAAATCCTCTGTTAATGCTCTCATAACTAAAGATAATATTTCTGCATCAATAGAAGCTTCTTGTGAACCAAAAACTTCTATTCCATATTGATGGAATTCTCTTAATCTTCCTTTTTGCATTTTTTCATATCTAAAGCATGGAGTAAAATAGAACATTTTTGTTGGTTGAGCATCAGCATATAAGCTATTTTCAACGAATGCTCTAACTGATGGAGCTGTTCCTTCTGGTTTAAGAGTTATACTTCTTCCACCTTTATCTTCAAAAGTATACATTTCCTTTTGAACAACATCAGTAGTTTCACCTACTCCTCTTTTAAAAAGTTCAGTTGCTTCAAACATAGGAGTTCTAATCTCTCTAATGCCATATTCTGCTGATATCTTTCTTAATTTGTCTTCTATATAATGCCATTTATAAGCGTCATTAGGTAACATATCTTTCGTACCCTTTTGAGCTTGTATCGCCATAAACTACTCCTCCTACACAATATTTAATTTTTATTTATATAAAGTATCAAGTAATTCTATCTTACCTTCAACCATTTCATCTATTCTTTTAACATATTCTTTTACATCTTTAACATTTGCAAATCTTTCTATACGATTTTTATTTTCATCTAAAAATACCACCTTAGAAACTGCATCTGCTCCTAATGCTATTATAGTTTGCTTATCTTCAATCATTTGAATGTTATAAATACATTCTTTATTAGCTTTTGAATATCCTACATTCTCCATATTACCAACCATATTCTTTTGTCTATACATATAATATGGGTGCATATTTAATTCTCTTCCTAAGACTTTACTCATTTCATACATCTTATTAAGATTTTTTTGATCTGCAATTGTTATAGTATTATGTAAAACTAAACTTTCATGAAGTCTTGAAGCTCTTTTAATAGACATTCCATGAATAGTTAAACTATCTGGATTAAGCTCCTTTATCATTGAACATGTGTTAGAAACTTCTGAAATATCCTCATTTGGAAGCCCTATTATAATGTCCATATTTATGTTATCAAAGTCTAGGCTTCTTGCCAAATTGAATTTATCCACTACATCCTCTGTTAAATGGCCTCTACCTATAGATTTCAAGGTTTTATCATTCATACTTTGAGGATTTATAGATATTCTAGATACTTCATATCTCTTCATTGTTTTTAACTTTTCTTCTGTTATTGAATCAGGTCTTCCACATTCAACAGTAAATTCTTTTATTTCTTTATCTTTAACAAAACTATCATATATATGTTTCATTAAGATTTCAAATTGTTCATTATTTACTGAGGTTGGAGTACCTCCTCCAAAATAAACAGTTTCTATGCTTAATCCTCTTTCTGTTACATACTTACTTATGGCTGAAATTTCTTTGCTTAAAGCTTCTAAATAAGGTTCTACATCTTTTTTACACCCAGCAATAGGATTAGCTGCAAAAGAACAATAAAGGCATCTAGTAGGACAGAAAGGCATACCTACATATATACTTATATTTTTTTCATCTTTGTTTACAAAGCTTTCTTCTCTCTCTGCAACCTCTATACAAAGCTTAGCTTTCTCTTCACTTGCCATGTAATTATCTTCAAAATATTTTATTATCTCTTCATCTGACTTTCCTTCTCTTATAAGAGATAGAGCAATCTTACTTGGTCTTATTCCAACTAAAGTTCCCCAAGGATATTCATCCTTAAGAGTGTCAGCTAAGAATTTAAATATTCCTTTTTTAAGTTCAGTTTTAAATCCGTATCCCTCTTTAAACTCATAAGGAAAACTATTCTCTTTATCTGATAACTTCACCATATTTTCAGATATAAAGACATCATAGTCTCTCTCTTCATCTTCATTTACAAACTTTAACTCCCTAAAAGTATAGAATATATTAAACATTTGATAAACATCATATCTATACTTTAAGTCGTTAAGATATATTTTAATATACATAAAAATCTCCTGCTAAAAATGGGTTTCTTTGTCTTTCGTGCTTTATTGTTGAGCTTGGTCCATGACCTGGATATACAGCAATTTCATCTCCTAATGGTACAATTTTATCCTTTATACTCTTAAGAAGAGTTGCATGGTTACCCCCTTCAAAATCACTTCTTCCAACAGACTCTCTAAATAAAGTATCTCCTGTGAATAAGCAATTATCTATTAAGAAACACATTCCACCTGGAGTATGCCCTGGAGTTTCTATACATTTTATTTCATAGTTATCTGATAACTTAAGAATATCTCCATCTTTTAAATATCCATTTGCCTTTGGAAGATTTCCAAAAACGTCAACATTTCTTGCTACCATTTCTTCATCTTTTTTATCTATATAAAAAGGTATTTTAAACTTTTCTGAAAGTTTTTTAACAGCTCCAACATGATCAAAATGTCCATGAGTTAATAAAATCATTTTTGGCTTTGCACCTAAAGATTCTATTACACGCTCTATTCTTGATGCCTCTTCACCTGGATCCACAATTACACAATCCTTCGTTTCTTCATCTATAACAACATAACAATTAGCTTGATACATTCCTACTGGAATTGTTTTTATTAACATATCAATCCCTCCTAAAAAATTAAGCTTAATTTAATATATATTTTACTGAAATTTAGCCGTATTTATAGGAGTTTAACCTAATAAGCTAAACTCCCACAAAACAAATAAATGTTTAACTATTCTAAAATCCTATATCTATTATAATGCTTTATTGCTAAAATAGTAATATTTGTTTAGAAATTCTTTTTACTATCTATCATTAAAGTTACAGGCCCATCATTTTCTATACTAACTATCATATGAGCTCCAAAAACTCCTGTTTCAACCTTTATTCCCTCTTCTCTGCACATGCTTACAAACTCATCAAATAGTTTCTTAGCATCATCACCTCCAAGAGCATTCATAAAGTTTGGTCTTCTTCCTTTTTTACAATCTCCGTAAAGAGTAAATTGTGATATAAGAAGTAGTTCTCCTTCCACATCTTTTAAAGATAAATTCATCTTATCATCTTCATCTTCAAAGACTCTTAGATTTAAAACCTTATCTTTTATATACTTTAAGTCTTCTAAGGTATCATCTTTCCCTATTCCAACTAATACATTAAAGCCTTTGTTTATGCTTCCAACTATTTCATCATCCACTTTAACAGAGGACTTATTTACTCTTTGAACTACAACTCTCATTATTACAGCCCCTTTTTTTATTTATTTACTCTATAAACATCTAATATTCCTTGTAATCTTCTTATTTTTTTCATTAAGTCTTTTAATTGTTCTATATTATCAATTTTGACTTGAATGTTTATATTAGCTACTCCATTTTTACCTGATTTAGCATTTAAAGAAAGTAGGCTAAGGTTAGAATCAGTTATAACTAACATAACATCAGATAATAAACACATTCTATCTTCTGCTTTAACTTCAAGTTCAGCCACATATGCAGCTCCCTTTTCAGTTCCCCAACTAACATCTACAACCTTTTCTCCTTGTTTTTCAACTATAGCCTTAAAGTTTGAACAGTCTTTTCTATGTACAGAAACGCCTCTTCCTTTAGTTATATATCCTGCTATATCATCACCTGGCACTGGATTACAACATCTAGCAAATCTAACCATTATATTGTTTAATCCCTTAACAGTAACTCCATAACTTTGTTTTTTCTTAGTTTGTCTTTCTGTCTTAGCTATTTGATCTTCAATATTCTTATTTAATTCTTCTTCACTAACTTGTTTTACAATATTTTCTTTAAGTTTTGATATTACTGTAGATGAAAGAAGTTCTCCCTCTCCAACAGCAACATATATTTCCTCAATGTTATTTAAATGATATCTTTTTAATAATTTTTCATATAACGACCCCTTGCAAAGGTCAGAAAATACTAAGGATTGCTTCTTACATTCTTTTTCAAGCATTTCCTTTCCTCTTTCTAAATTCTCATCTCTTCTTGCTTTTCTAAGCCATTGTTTTATTTTACTTCTAGCTTGATTACTATTAGCGATATTTAACCAATCTATGTTTGGACCTCTAGATGATGAAGAAGTTAGTATTTCAACTATTTCACCTGTTTTAAGTTTATAGTCTAATGTTACTATTTTTCCATTAACCTTAGCACCAACACACTTATTACCTACATCTGTATGTATCTTATATGCAAAATCAATAGGAGTTGCTCCAGCTGGTAAATTTATAACTACTCCTTTAGGAGTAAATACAAATATCTCATCTGAAAATAAGTCAAGCTTAAATCCTTCCATAAACTCCGTTGCATCAACAGCCTCTTTTTGCCACTCAAGTATATCTCTCAGCCATGTTAACTTATTTTCAAAAGTCATATCCTTTGAATCAGTTCCACTAACTCCACTTTTATACTTCCAGTGAGCAGCAATTCCGTACTCAGCTGTTCTATGCATATCGAAGGTTCTTATTTGTATTTCAAAAGTTTTTCCTTCACTTCCTATTACCGTTGTATGTAGGGATTGATACATATTCGGCTTAGGCATAGCTATGTAATCTTTAAATCTACCTGGTATTGGCTTATATATGGTGTGTACTATACCTAATACTGCATAACAGTCTTTTACAGTATTAACTAGTATTCTTATAGCCGTTAAATCAAAGATTTGCTCTATACTTTTATGTTTATTTACCATCTTTCTATATATGCTGTAGAAATGTTTTGGTCTTCCTTCTATATCACTATCTATATTAGCCTTATCTAAATTTTCGTTTAATTCTTCAATTATACGTGAAATAAACTTTTCTCTCTCTACCCTTTTTTCTGCTATTTTATTTACTAAATCATAATACTCTGTTGGATTTATATATCTTAAGCATAAATCCTCTAGCTCCCATTTTATTTTAGACATACCAAGTCTATGAGCTAAAGGAGCATAAATATCTAAAGTTTCTTGAGCTGTCTTCTTTTGTTTTTCTGGCTTCTTATGTTTAAGCGTTCTCATGTTATGAAGTCTATCAGCTAATTTTATTATTATAACTCTTATGTCTTTAGCCATTGCTAAAAGCATTTTTCTTATATTATCAGCTTGTTGTTCTTCTTTACTCTTGTATTTTATTTTACCTAATTTTGTTACTCCATCTACTAAGTTTGCAACTTCACTTCCAAAAATTTTACTTATATCTTCATAAGTATATTTCGTATCCTCTATAACATCGTGAAGAAGTCCTGCAACTATAGTATTTGTATCCATCCCCATGTCAGCTAATATCATAGCTACACTAACGGGATGAATTATGTATGGTTCTCCTGATGCTCTTTTTTGGTCTTTATGTGCTTCAAAAGCTAAATCATATGCTTTTTTAACTAAATCTATATCAACATTGTTCCCATTAGCTTTTATTTTAGAAATTAGTTCTTCTAACATACTGGATTATTCTCCCCTACTTAAAATTTCTTTTAATATATTATATTATTATATAACAAAAAAATAAAATAAACCAACAATAAAATTAATGGCTGGTCAATAAACCAGCCATTTAAAATCCTATTATAATATTTTACAAAATTCAAGAATCTTAAACATCATACTTAACTAATGATGTTACATCGTATCCTTCTAACTTATCTTTTCCTTTTAAGTCTGTTAACTCAATAGTAAATGCTAATCCAGCAACTTCTCCACCAGCTTGCTCTACTAATTTAGCAACAGCCGCTATTGTACCACCAGTAGCTAAAAGATCATCAACTATAGCAACTCTCATACCTGGTTTTATAGCATCTTCATGTATTTCTAAAGCATCTTTTCCATACTCTAAATCATATTCTACTCTAACTGTATTACCTGGAAGTTTACCTGGTTTTCTTACAGGTATAAATCCAACCCCTAAAGCATATGCTACAGGAACTCCAAATATAAATCCTCTTGCTTCTGGCCCAACTACAACATCTATATTTTTATCTTTAAAAAATGCTGCCATTTGATCAACAGATTCTTTTAAACCTTCTCCATCAGCTATTAAAGTAGTTATGTCTTTGAAACTTATTCCTTTTTTAGGAAAATCTTCTATAACTCTTATTTTATCCTTTAAACTCATTACTTTGCCTCCAAAATTAATAAATATATAAATTTTAATTACTACCTAATTTTTTCATTATAAATATACTTAGTTATCTGTTCCGCTCTATCTTTATCGTTTGTAGTTAATAATTCCACTATTATCCTAGCATTATCCTTTTTGCTAATAGCACCCTCTCTTGGAGTTATTTCATTAACTATTTTCTTTATACTATCTATATTTATATCACTTATATTAAAGAAACTCTTAATAGCATTCAATCCGATACTATTGGTATATCTTAAATATTGAATGCCTTCTTTTAATATTATTCCATTTTCCCCTTTATTCTCAACGTTTTTAGAAACGCTACCTATAAGTATTAAATCTAAATACTTATTTATTCTTTTCATATTATAGTATATCGCAATAGCTTGCATTAACTTAAAAGTTAACCCCGAGTTAGTCAAATCTTTGTATCTATATGAACAATTTTCTTCGCTTGGGTTTATATATGTTGAATCATATATGCATTTTGTGCGTTTATTTTCCATTATGATTAAATCTATATTAAATACTTTACAAAGATTTTCAACACCTTTATCTTCAAGGCCACAGCCTACGGTTATTAAAAGTTCTGCACCTAAAAAAGCGATATCCTCTTTTAATGTATATTCATCTATATCATAGTTTTTCTCTTCACAATCTGAACTTACACAATATTCAACATCAGCATTTAAATACTTAAGTATAAGCATTAAAGATGATATTGCACATATGGAATCCAAATCACATCCACCATATATAACTATCTTTTCTCTGTTGTTAATTGCAGATGCTAGTCTTTCTATTGCTTTATTCATATTTTTAATGTTAAAAGGGCTATACCCAGATATGTAATTAGTGCAATATATGTTTTTCCAAGCCTTCTGCATAATTTAACTCCTCCATAAAATTAAGAAAACAAGTATATTATAATTTAAAATTGTCTTTTTGACAAATACTTTTCAAATAAATACGTATTCATTAGATATTTTTATTATTTTTTAGCGTTTTTCTTTAAAATCTAGAAGATTTTAAAGTTAAAATAAAAAAATTGCTAAAAGTTTTATAACTTCTAGCAATTTTAAATTCTTACTTATTTCTTGCTTTTTTCTTTTTTTGTCTGTTAGTTATCATACACCATATTGGACTTGCTATAAATATTGAAGAACAAGCTCCTGATGCTATACCAACTATTAAAGGAAAAGCAAAATCTCTAACTGTTGGAACAAATATATAAACACAAACTATAGTAATTAAAGTTGTAAGTGTTGTATTTATAGATCTTGACATTGTTTGAGTTATACTCATGTCTGCAATTTCTTCTGTTGATTTTCCTCTAAGTTTATTTCTATTTTCTCTTATTCTATCAAATATAACTATTGTATCATTTATGGAGTAACCTACTATTGTAAGTATAGCTGCTATAAATGGAGTATTTATTGTTATTCCAAATATAGCGTAAACACTTATAGTTATTAATACGTCATGTAAAAGAGCTATTATTGCTGCAATACCAAAAGAGAATTCAAATCTTATAATTACATATATAAGCATACCTATAATTGCTATTATAAGAGCTATTATAGCGTTTGTTGTTAAATCTTTTCCTACTGAAGCACCTATCTCATTTTGAGATACTAAAGCTTCTTCTTTTAAGTCATACTTTTCTTGAAGAGCTTTGAATATTTCATCAACTTGAGTACTATCTAACTCTTTTGCTTTTATTTGAAGTTCAGTACCATTAACCTGATTTGTAACAGCATCCTTTGAATATTCTTCTACTATCTTGTCAACATCAGTTTTATTAAAATCTGTTCCCATGTTTATTACAACTTGAGTACCACCTCTAAAGTCGATTCCAAAGTTCATTCCTTTAGTAAACATAAATCCAAAACCTATAGCAATTACAAGAATCGATATAGTAAACCATATTTTTTTCTTCTCTACAATTTTAAGCATTATGTTTACCTCCTTTTATACGACCAAACATTGAAGGCTTATTTAATATTCCCATGTTGTATCCTAAGTTCATAAAGAATCTTGTGATTACTACGGCAGTAAGCATACTGATCATTATACCTATTAATAATGTTAATGCGAATCCTTTAACTGGACCTGATCCAAAGAAATATAATACTAAACCAGCAATAAGAGTTGTTATGTTAGAGTCAATAATTGATCTTAATGCATTGCTAAAACCAATTTTCATTGCTGATGTAATACTTCTACCATTTCTAAGTTCTTCTTTAATCCTTTCAAATATAAGCACATTGGCGTCTACGGCCATACCTACTGTTAAAAGGAATGCTGCTATACCTGGTAGTGTAAGAGTTACCCCTACTGATACAAATGTGTAAAGAACTGCTAATATATATACACTTAATGACATACATGCAATAAGTCCTGGAACTCTGTAGTATAATAGCATGAATATGAATATTATAGCTACACCTATAGCTCCTGCTTTCATAGCATTAGGAAGAGCATTCGCACCTAATTGTGCTCCTACAGTTTCAACTGAAACAGCCTTAACTGGCACTGGTAATGCACCTGCATTTATTATTCCAGATATTTTTTCTGCTTCCTCCATTGATCTATTTCCTGATATAATAGCTTCACCGTTAGTTATTATGTCATTTACCACTGGATCTGTTAGTGTTTCATTATCCATTTTGATTGCTATCTTTTGACCTTTATATTTTTCTGTTGCCTCAGCAAACTTTTTCTTTCCCTCTTCGTTAAGCTCTAATTTAATATCAGGCTTAGCTGTTTGAGGATCTATATATACACTTGATTTTTTAACATCTTTTCCTGTTAAAATTACATCATCTTCAGGACCTACAAATGTTAATTCTCCTGTTTTTTGAAGAGACTCAACTATAGCTTTAGAATCGTATTGTCCTGGAATATCAATTCTTATTCTGTTATTTCCCTCTGTTGTTACTACAGTTTCTGAAACTCCAACCTTATTAACCCTTAAAGATAGAAGTTCCTTTGTTGTGTTTAATTGATCTACTGATACGTCCTCACTTTGAATTTCCATAAGAACAGAAACTCCACCCTGTAGATCCAACCCTTTAGTTATAACCTCATTAAACGTTTTAAATTGATAATTCCCCAAAGTAAATCCTTTGAACCCTGCTAGAGCTAAAAAACTTATTACTGCTATGGAGATAAAGAATAATATGAAGCTACCTACTTTTGATTTCATGGTTATCCCCCTCTGTAAAAA
Source organism: Clostridium sp. LIBA-8841 (assembly GCF_057782475.1). NCBI lineage: Bacteria > Bacillati > Bacillota > Clostridia > Eubacteriales > Clostridiaceae > Clostridium > Clostridium sp. LIBA-8841. The sequence continues at coordinate 3,011,577 of NZ_CM173488.1, forward strand.
TTTCTCTGATAAACTAAATTATATTAAGTTGTTGCCATATAGTCAATATATGGCAACAATTGTTAATACTATATTATTATTCAGTTTCCATAGTCTTTGATTTTAGTGCAATAGCGCATTCTATTCTCTTTTTCTGCATCTCGCATCCAACTTCATATGGAACGTGAATATCGCCATTAAAGTTAAAGTTGTTAGCTTGGCATCCACCACTACAGTAGAATCTAGCCCAACATTCTTTACATTTTGGCTTGTTGTATATATGAGCTTGTTTAAATTCTGTTGAAAGGTCTTTTCTTATTTCTCCATCATAGATGTTTCCTAATAAGAAATCAGTATTTCCAACAAATTGGTGACATGGATATATTTCTCCATCTGGAGTTACAGCAATATACTCATGACCTGCTCCACAACCTGCTATTCTCTTATAAACACAAGGACCACCATTTAAATCAATGTTAAAGTGATAGAATTTGAATATGTTATCTCCCTCTTCTAATCTTCTCACCATTTCATCATATAGCTTATCGTATTCTCCAAAGATAGTTGGTAAATCTTCTCTTCTTAAAGATAGTTCATGTTCATCTGGTAATACAACTGGTTCTATTGAAATCTCAGTAAATCCTTCATTAGCAAGAGCCATTACATCTTGGAAGAAGTCTGTATTATTTCTTGTAAATGTACCTCTCGCATAATATTGTTTACTTGGATCTCTCTTTTCAACCATTTTCTTGATGTTTGGAAGTATTCTATCATAGCTTCCTGAACCATCAACTCTTATCCTAACAGCATCGTTAACTTCTTTTCTTCCATCTATTGAAAGAATTATGTTTCCAATGTTTTTATCTATATAATCAATTCTTTCATCATTTAAAAGAGTTGCGTTAGTAGTCATTGTAAATCTTACATTCTTACCTTCTTCTTGTCCTCTTTTCTTTCCATAATCAATTATTTCTTTTATAGTATCAAATACCATTAGTGGTTCCCCACCAAATAAATCAACTTCTATATTTTTTATTCCACCTGAATTTGCTAATACAAAATCAATAGCTTTTTTACCAACTTCAGCGCTCATTGGTTTTCTGCATCCTTTGTATTCTCCCTCGTCAGCAAAACAGTACTTACATCTTAAGTTACAATCATGTACAACATTTAAGCATAATGCTTTTATGTATGAAGGTGCCTTATCGCTTTCTTTAGCAACCTCCTCATATAAATCACCTGAGTATAAAGCGTCTTCTTCTACTAATTGAAGTAAATCCTCATAAGCCTCTTCTATCTCTTCAACTGGATATTTATCTTTTAACTTTTCAACTAAACATTCCTTACTGCTTAATTTATTATCATTATCTATCATATTGTAAATAAGATCATCAACAATATGAACACTTCCTGAGTTTACGTCTACTACGTAATACTCTCCACCTTGCATAAATTTATGAATTAATGCCACAATATTTCCTCCTAACTAAGAACTATGGCAGCAACTTTAAAAGTTACTGCCACTTAAAAAATTTTATAATTAATTTTCACAAGCTAAGTTTGCTACTGTAGCTGATGTTTTACAAGCTGATTGGCATGAGTTAGCACACTCTCTGCAATCTGCTGGTTTACATAAGCTCTTTTTTAAGCTTGACTTGTTTACTGTTTTTATACGCTTCATTTACTCTTCCTCCAATCAAAACTATCTTTAATATTATACCATGTGAAGGTTTAATTTTAAAGTTCTTTTTAGAAAGCTTTATTTGATTTACCATCCTTATTCTTTCACATTATAAAATAAAATTCAATACCTAAAACCAAAAAAATAGCTATTTCAATGCATTTTATGCATTAAAACAACTATTTTTTAATAATTATTAGTCAACCTTTGAACTTATACCTTGTTTTGAAAGCTCGATTTTAGTTCTATCTTGAGTTGTTTCTATTACAACGCTATCGTCTTTTATTTTTAATATTTTTCCTATGATTCCACCTCTAGTTATAATTTTATCATTAACTTTTAGCTCATCTAGCATAGCATCATATTTTTTCTTTCTTTTCTTTTCAGGTAAGATAAGTAAGAAATAAAATACACCAAACATTAAAATAAAAGGTAATACCATTGCTGCTATTTGTTGAAAGCCCATCTTTGCCACTCCCTTCTTTTATGTAATATTTATATTATTAAGCTCTTCCGTTCCACTCTTCTAACTTTTTAGCTTTGAATTCTGCAAAGTATCCGCCATCAATAGCATCTCTTATATCTTCCATAAGCTTATTGTAGAAATATAGGTTGTGAAGAACACATAATCTCATAGCTAACATTTCTTTTGCTTTGAATAAATGTCTTATATATGCTCTTGTGTAATTTTTACATGCTGGACATTGACATCCTTCATCTATTGGTCTAGCATCTAACTCAAACTTAGCATTCATTAAGTTTATTTTACCTTCTTTAGTAAACACGTGACCATGTCTTCCATTTCTAGCAGGTAATACACAGTCAAAGAAGTCAACTCCTCTTTCTACTGCTTCTAATATATTTGATGGAAGACCAACTCCCATTAAATATATTGGCTTATCTTCTGGTAAGTGAGGAACTACAGCATCTATTATTCTGTACATTTCTTCATGAGTTTCCCCAACAGCTAAACCACCTATAGCATATCCATCTAAGTCCATTTTTCTTATAGTCTTAGCGTGTTCTATTCTTATATCTTCATAAACTCCACCTTGGTTAATTCCAAAAAGCATTTGCTCTTTATTAACAGTGTCATCTAATGAGTTTAATCTATCCATTTCATTTTTACATCTTTCAAGCCATCTTGTTGTTCTTGCAACTGACTTTTCAACATATTCTCTAGTTGATGGATTTGGAATACATTCATCAAAAGCCATAGCTATTGTTGACCCTAAGTTACTTTGTATTTGCATACTTTCTTCTGGTCCCATGAATATTTTTCTTCCATCTATGTGTGAGTTAAAATAAACTCCTTCTTCTTTTATCTTTCTCATACTAGCAAGTGAGAAAACTTGGAATCCACCTGAATCTGTTAATATTGGTCTATCCCAATTCATAAATTTATGTAATCCACCCATTTGCTTTACAACCTTATCTCCTGGTCTTAAATGTAAATGGTATGTATTAGAAAGTTCTACTTGACATCCTATTTCTTTTAAATCCATTGAAGAAACTGCACCTTTTATAGCTGCTAAAGTTCCTACATTCATAAAAACAGGAGTTTGAACTGTACCATGAGGGGTTACAAACTCACCTCTTCTAGCTTTTCCGTCTTTTTTTAAAAGAGTGTATCTTTTTTTAGTCATGAAAAAAGTCCTTCCTTTTCCTTTTATTTTATAAACATTGAATCTCCAAATGAGAAGAATCTGTATTTTTCTTTTACTGCTGTGTTATAAGCATTCATTATGTTCTCTTGACCAGCTAAAGTAGAAACAAGCATTATTAAAGTTGATTCTGGTAAGTGGAAGTTTGTAATTAAATTATCAACTATTTTGAATTTATATCCTGGATATATGAATATATCTGTCCATCCACTTTGTTCTCTAACTCTTCCATTTTCATCTCCAATAGTCTCTAAAGTTCTTGTTGATGTTGTTCCTACTGCTATTACTCTATTTCCTAATTCCTTAGTTTTATTGATAATGTCAGCATTTTCTTTATCTAAATGATAATATTCTGAGTGCATAACATGATTATTAATATCATCAACCTTTACTGGTCTAAAAGTTCCAAGACCAACATGTAAAGTTAGATATGCAATGTTAACACCTTTAGCTTTTATTTCTTCTAATAATTCTTCAGTAAAGTGTAATCCTGCTGTCGGTGCAGCTGCTGATCCCTTTTCCTTAGAATAAACTGTTTGATATCTTTCTTTATCTTCTAGCTTTTCATGTATGTATGGTGGAAGTGGCATTTGACCTAATTCATCTAACACTTGTTCAAATATACCATCATACATGAACTCTATTATTCTATTTCCTTCTTCTCCAATCTCTCTTACTATTGCTTTTAGCTTTCCTTCACCAAAAGTGAAAACTGTTCCTACTTTAGCTTTTCTACCTGGTTTAGCTAAACATTCCCATTTATCACCTTCAATTCTTTTTAAAAGAAGAAATTCTATTTTACCACCAGTCTCTTCTTTTTCTCCTATAAGCCTAGCAGGTAACACTCTCGTGTTATTTAAAACTAAAGTATCTCCTTCTTTTAAATACTCTAATATATCATGGAATTTTTTATGTTCAATTTCTCCAGTTTCCTTATCTAAAACCATTAACCTTGAAGCATCTCTCTTCTCAAGAGGACACTGTGCTATAAGTTCTTCTGGTAAATCAAAATAAAAATCACTTACTTTCATTAATTACACCTTCTCTATTTTATTTTTCAAATAACGTACATTGTTTAGAATCTATTTTAGATTCATTAAATTTAACTCTTCCTAAATGTTTATATGCTTTATCTGTGGCCATTCTTCCTCTCGGTGTTCTAACTATAAACCCTTTTTGAAGTAAATATGGCTCATAAACATCTTCTATGGTATCTAACTCTTCTCCAACAAAGTATGCTAAGGTTTCTATTCCTACAGGACCTCCATTGAAGTTATCTATTATGGCTTCTAGAATTCTATTATCAATTCTATCAAAGCCTTCCCCATCAACCTCTAAAAGCTCTAAGGATTTTTTTGCAGCATCTTCTGTAATTTCATTATCATATAAAACTTCTGCAAAATCTCTTACTCTTTTTAAAAGTCTATTAGCAATTCTCGGAGTTCCCCTTGATCTTTTAGCAATTTCAAAGGCTCCCTCTTTAGTTATATCACAACCTAAAATCTCTGCGCTTCTAACTATTATCTCCTTTAATTGCTCATTAGTGTAATATTCCATGGAACACAAAACCCCAAATCTATCTCTTAAAGGTGAACTTAACATTCCAATTCTAGTAGTCGCACCTATTAAAGTAAATTTAGGCAAATCTAATCTTATGGATTTACTAGCAGCACCCTTACCAATAATTATATCAAGTACATAGTCTTCCATTGCAGGATATAGTATTTCCTCTACACTCCTATTTAATCTATGTATCTCATCAATAAATAAAACATCATTGGTATTTAAGGTTGTTAATATAGCAGCCAAATCCCCAGCTCTTTCAATTGCAGGGCCTGATGTTATCTTAAGATTCCCACCCATTTCATTAGCTATAATATTAGCCAATGTAGTCTTTCCAAGTCCTGGTGGTCCATATAAAATTACATGATCTAAAGCCTCTTCTCTTCTTTGAGCAGCTTTTATGAATATATTTAATCTCTCCTTGACCTTGTCTTGCCCTATATATTCATTAATTCTTTCCGGTCTCAAACTATATTCATTAGCCGAATCTATTCCTATCTCATTAGAGGTAACTAACCTTTCACTCATTTAATTACACCTCCTAACGCATTAAAAGCTTTAAAGACTCCTTTATCATATTTTCTAAAGATAATGTCTTATCGATTTTTTCTAAAGCTTTTTGAGCTTCTTTTTCTGTATATCCTAATGCAACTAAAGCACTTAATGTCTCATTTATATTGAAACTATAGTCAGTATTATCATCAATACCTTCTATTAATTGTCCCTCTTCTGAAACAAGTTCATCTGGTTTTAATTTATCCTTAAGCTCTAAAATAATTCTTTGAGCTGTTTTCTTTCCTATACCAGGTGCTCTTGTTATATGCTTTTCATCACCCATCATTATTGCATACTTCAAATTATTTACAGTACTTATTGATAAAAGTGATAAAGCTGCCTTAGCCCCTACTCCATTTATGGACAATAAAAGCTTAAACATTTCTAACTCTTCTTTTGTTGTAAAGCCATATAATCCTATAAAATCTTCTCTAACTATTTGCTCCAGATAAAGTAATACCTCTTCTGAAACCTTAGGCATATTAGAAATTGTATTTCCAGAAGTGAAAATTTTATATCCTATATTATTTAACTCTATTACAACATAATCCTTATTTATTCCTTGAAATTGACCTCTTATATATTCGTACATAATAATGCTCCTATGTATAATAAGTTCTTTAAATCTATATAATACTTTAACATGAAGAGGGAATATTATCAATGAATTCAACAAAATTTACTATTCATTAAAGACCCCTTAACCACTCTATTTTTCAAGGTTACAGTTTTATTTAATAAATAAAAAAAGCCATATCTAAATAAGATACAGCCATTAATCTACAGAATTATTATCTTCCTATATTATAGGATATATTAATTTTTAAAATACTTAAACTAACTTTACTATTAAGTGATAATATGTTTATAAATAAAGAAACTAAATTATCACTTTTATTAATTTCTTAGCTTATATAATTTGTTACTTCTTCTTCACATTCTTCTCTTGTATCATATTTCTTTTCAAAGTTACTTATCTTCTCTCTATCTACTTCTGGTAAATCATCTATTTTCTTCGTACTAACATCTTCTGGATTTTCGATAAAAGGTCTTCCATCTTCTCCAGCCTTAAATATTGCTATGTATCCTTCTTTTTCGCCAATATAATATTTTCCAGCGTCTAAAATTCCCATGTCATTTAAAAATATTGCTTCTTCTGAGTTAGATGAAACTAATTTATAACCATCTTTTTCTACAGCTGAAATAAGCTCATCTAGATTTTGCTCTTTAATTTCTTCATTCTTAATCATCTCTCCAATAGTAGTTTTATAATCAACTACGACATGATCATCTAAGGTTCTTCTTGTAAAGATTACGTCCATATCCGCCGCTAAAACTTCACCATCTTTTTTTTCTGTAATCTTCATATTAGTTTGTTGAACTTTTTTATTATTATAGAAATAAGCTATCATATAACTGCTTGAAAATATAAATATACCCAAAAGAATAAATATTAAAGTTTTCATTTTGTTGTTATTTTTTATATTACTGAAATTCATACCATCACCTCATTGGTGATTATTGACATTATTCCTATTTTTATACATATTATTTTTCTTTTATATAAATCTTCTATAATACATATATTATCTTCAAATATAAAAAGGGAGTGATTATATTTCACTCCCCTAAAATCACTTGCTATTAAGCAGCATTATTCTTTTTCTTTTTTAATACAACTAATCCACCAACTGTTAAGACTGTTCCCATAGTAGCCACAACACCTGTTCCAAATGGCATACCTGTGTTAGGTAAGTTGTCACCATTACCAGGATTCTCTGGGTTTTCTGGTTGTTCTGGATTTTCCGGATCAACAGTTGTGTCTTCACCTTTAGCTAATAAAGTAGATAAATCAGTTATAGGATTTATTCCATTTTCTTTCCAATGGTTTGTCATTTCATCTCTTATAACTAAGTTTGTATCTACAACATTCTTAGCAGCTGAGAAGTCATATGAATCTCCACCAACAGCCATGAAATCATTAGTAACAACTGTATAATACTTATCTTCTTCTATTTTAGTTCCATCTGCTAATCTAACAGAAGTTATCTTTTCTCCTCTTTCAGCATCAGGAGTGTACCAAACTTTAACTCCAGCATGTTGTCCCCATCCGAAGTTTTCTGGCTCTATTCCATGTTCTAAAACTTTTATTATATCTGAACCCTTCATTTCCATTGTAACTAAAGTATTATCAAATGGAAGTATTGTGTACATATCTCCAACTGTAACTGTTCCAGCCATTAAAGGTGCTCTAACTCCACCACCATTAGTTATTGCTATATCAGCATCAACTATTTGTCTCATAGCCTCTGCCACAGTTGCTCCCATAGGACTAACTCCAGTGTCTCTATCATGAGGTAAATCAACTGGTAAATCAGCAACCTTTTCTTTCATTATAGGACCTAACTCAGCATTGTATTTAGCTAATATATCTTCCATAGTCTTATCAACTGGAAGAGTATCTTTTCTCTTAGAAATATCATCAAGTTTAGTTGTAACAACTAATTCATCATTATAATCAAATTTTAAATTAACATAACCTAAGTTTCTACCATTTTTATAAGCTTGTATAATAGGTACACCATTAACTGTACCCTCAACCTTTTGATGGCTATGAGCTGATATTATAGCATCAACCCCTGGAACCTTAGCTATATCAACAACCTCACCAGTTATTTCTCCAGTTTCTCTATTTTGTTCACTTCCTAAATGGCTTAAAACAACAACAGCATCTACATTTTCTACATTTTCTAGGTAATCAACCCAAATTTCTGTAGCTTCTACTGGATCCTTAAACTCTAAATGAGCAACATTGTCTGGTTTAGTCTTATATGCAGTTTCAGGAGTAGCAAGTCCTATAAATCCAACTTTCTTTCCTTCTCTTTCAATAACACCATAAGGTTTAGACCACTCAACTGGCTCTCCAGTTTCTTTTTCATATATATTTGATGCTAAGAAATCAAATTCTCCAACCTTAGCCCAATCAGGTATATATTCATATCCCCAGTCAAACTCATGATTACCTACTGCTGAGAAATCTAATCCTATTTCTCTAAGCATTGCAGTAACTGGCTCTCCTTTAAGAAGGTTTGACATAGCACTTCCCTGATAAATATCTCCACCTGTAACAACTATAGTATTCGGATTTTCACCTTTTACTCTCTTTATTTCTCCAACTAATTTAGCAGCTCCAACCTCACTCTTAGATTCCTCTAAAGTACCATGGAAATCATTAAAAGTAACTATTGGTATTTCAACTTCCTTAGTTCCTAAAGCTTCTAATACATCATTCCAAGTTACAGATTTAACGTTTGGAGTTCTTCCATCTTCTGATACAGGTATTTTTATTTTACCTTCATTTATAAGCTTAACAGCTAAATCTCTTTGCTCTGAATCCCAATCGTTCCCTGTAATCTTCCAGTTATTATCAACGTTTTTAGTAACTTTTCCACCTTTTACATTTTGGATGTAATCAACTATTAAGTCTCTCATATCTGATATAGGATCATTGTTTGTATCATATATCTTTTCATGTTGACCTTCATCCATAATTCCAGCAGCTAAACCTGAGTTATATCTATAATCATTTACTGTTAAGTAAAGTACATCTGAATCTTCAACCACCTTACCATCTTTCTCGAATCTTAAATTTTCAATTCTTTGACCTGGCTCTTTAGATATGTTTATTTCATAAGTTATTCCATCAAACATATCATATTTATACATTCTAATATCTTCATTGAAAGATACTGTTAAATCGCCTTCTTTATAAGTATTATAATATTCAGCATTTTCTTCCATATATTTTTTAAGTTGTTTTCCAGTTGTCTTTATAGTATATAATTTATTATCATATCTATAAATCTTTGAAATATCTGCTTTGCTTATATTTCCTTCATAAAGATTTGATGAAGCACTAAATAAAGCTGCTCCTGAAACATGATAAACATTATCTGGATTTATATCTTTTGATTCTAAGTGCTTTCTACTATTATATAATTGTACTTCATTTATGAAATCAGTTATACCTTGATCTTCAACTAAAGATTGTGGTATATCTTTTATTTCATTTTTATCAGCAAGGTTTCCATCAACCATTTGACCAACCGGTGCTGTTGCATCAGCTATAGCTGTATTATGGAAATTAGCAAGTAAATCATTTAATTTTTGATCTTCTGCTACCCCTTTTGTACTTAATAATTTAGATTTTTTATCTACAACTTCTACATCTTCTCCATTTTTTCTAACAGTTAATTCTACTTGAGAAACATATTGTCCATTACTTGAAGGTTGAGTTACAATAGCATTTCCGATTTCTTTTCCTTGTTCAGTTGAATGGCTATGCCCTGCTAGTATTGCAGAAACCTCTGGATTTTGCTCAGCTATTGCTCTAGCACTATCTCCATCACCATACTCACTCTCTATTCCAACGTGTGAAACTACAGCGTACACATCTGCTCCACCTTCTGGTCTAGACTCTATTTCATCTATTACGAAACCAACTTCATCTGCTGGATTTTTAGCTTCATATCCTTTTAAGTTTTCAGAATCCCATTTCATTATGTGAGGACTTACAACACCGATTAGAGCAACTTCAACTCCATCTAGTTCTTTAGTTGTGTACCCTTTGTAAACTCTCTCTCCATCTTTATAAAGATTTGCACATAATACATCTAAATTATCATTAGCTTGACTTACCACATTATTTAGATTGTCCATTCCATAGTTAAATTCATGATTTCCTAAAGAGAAAACATCATATCCTATAGCATTCATTCCAGTAATCATAGGATTAGGACCATCTTTAAATAAGTGATTAAAGTTTCCTTGTATAGTGTCTCCATTATCAACAACTATTGTGTTAGGATTTTCTTTTCTAGCATTATTAACCAAAGTAGATATTTGATTTAATCCACCATCAGCTTTTTGATTACTAGCATACTCATAATTCATAAATTTACCATGAAGATCTGATGTACCTAAAATTTGAATAGTTACATCACCTTCATTTACATTAGTGTTCACCACTTCATTCTTCTCTAAGTTTTCTGGTGCTAAATTTTCAGTAGCTTTTACAGTAGTTAACGGTGATGCAATACCAAAAATCATGGACGTGGCCACTGCTAATGCTGTAAATTTCTTTTCCCTTACTTTTTTAAGCATATTTTTCCCCCTAATTTAGTTTACTATTGTTATAAAAGTAAATTTTATACAATATGTATTGTACATTATTTTACGAATATTTTTCAATCTTTTATTGTTAAATATCCGTTAACTTTATTTAACTTTTTTACCATAATATTAATCGTTAAATAAATCATATGCTTAAATACTTTTAATATTTTTGTTTAAATCCTTTAAATATAAAAAAAGCAGTAAAGTTTTTTTGCTTTACTGCCTTTTATATAACCCTTTATTCTTTTTTAAATCTAGTATTTTAACTTCTATTTTCTTATAAGAATTAATATAAATACTGATTTCTTAAAAACTCTATTTTTTCCTTATTTAGTCCATACTCTTTTAAAAAATATGTTTCATAACTACCATAGGTTTCCTTTATTCTATTTAAACTTAATTCTATAAATTTCTTTTTCACACCTAAAATATTTTCTATTAATTCCTTTATATTTTCATTGGATATATGTTTTTCATACGCTTGAAGTATTCTATGATTTTCTCCTTTTCTATATTCATTGCTTAGCATATAATCTTCTATTACCTTTTTCTCTGACACACCTAAAAGTAATAATATTAAGGCTGACCCTAATCCAGTTCTATCCTTTCCTGATGTACAATGCTGTAAGATAGCTAAATTTTTAGGATTTTCTATTGTTTTAATAAGTTCTTTAAAAGCTAAATTATTTAAAGGCATCTCAATATATCCATCCATCAATATTTTTTCAGGTGGTTCTTGATTACTATTTTTTGATAATATACCTTTTAAATAAGATTCCATATTTAAGTTTTGATTATCTAAATTTCTCATAGCAGATATATTTATATTTTTTGTACCTTCAACATTTCTGTCTGGACTTAGTTTAACTTCTTCCAATGATCTATAATCAAAAATATACTTTATGCCTAAAGTATTGAAATATTCTAAATCCTCTCCTTTTAATTTATTTAACGCTTCTGAACGATAGAACAATCCCCATTTAACCTTTCTTCCATCATTAGTTTCATATCCACCTAAATCTCTAAAATTACAAAACTTTTTAAATGGCAAAAGTCTTTCTGCTAAAATCAACTCTTCATCTTCACATTTTATGAAATAAAAAGTTCTATTTTTAGGATCTGGATCCTTAAATTCAAGCTCATTTTCTTTTTCTATATGTTTAATAAATTTTAATTCTCCATCTATCTTCTCTGAATAATATAAAGTACCAGTAACTTCTTTATTTAATGTTATCTTTAATAAATCCTTAGAGATTCTTATTAAATTTCCATTCAAACTTTTCATAAAATATCATCTCCTCATATAACCATATTTCTTTTTTTAATTATACTACTTATTTTTTTCAATTGTTAACTTTCTATAATACTCTATTTTTTCTTTGTTTTTATAAATACGAAAGTTTTTTTTACAAAGAGTTAATATTTTTCCATATTATGTATGTTAAAATATTGTTATATTATTTAACTATTAATGTATTTATATATACAAAATTCTATTAAGGTTTTACTTTATATAATTAAAAGATACTTTTTAATATAGTAATAAGTAAATTAGATTTAGAGCAAAAAATCCAATTAAGTTTAATTTTATTTATACTTAAGGAGGGCATATGGAATTATTATTTATATTAACTTTTTTAATAATGCTTATAACAGCTTTTTCAACCTCATTAAAAGAGACTAAGAAAAACTAAGAAAAATAAATACATTAAAGCTTAATATTTATTTTATCTATTGATAATAAGTAAAAGCAGTGATATTTATATAGAATTATTTAGTCATAAGTCTATTAAAATATTACTGCTTTTATTTTTTTATTTGTCTATATTTTAAATAAGTTTTGATTTTTAAATAGAACTGTAAGAGATCATTCTAATAAAAAATTATTATTGCATCACTTATACACTAATAAGCCTTAAAGCAATATAAGTTTTCAGTATTTATTTTCATATTGCTTAAAGCATTTATAATGTTAAACTTCTGATTATCAATAAGTAGAAATAATAAATATATTATACTTTTTTTCTTATGATTTTCTCCCTCCAAACTCCATTATTAGCTTATCCTATAAAAAGATTACCTCTAAAATCATTATGAGGTAAATATACTAATTTTGTATATTTATAAACTTAGTGTATAAACTAAATAAACTTTAGATATTATTAAAATATATTTAATATAATTCACATTGTAAATTTTAACAAATAATGGTAGTATTTAAACTATATTTCATATAAAAAGGGGAAAAGAATCTATGAAACTAAAAAAGTGGAAAAATCCAAACTTAACCTCATTAAATGTTAAAGAAACTTATGAAAATACCTTCGATTATCCTCATGCTTGGCAATGTCCTAAATGCGGCCCTACAACTGCAACCGAAGGTATAGATGGAGCATTTAGATGTGATAAATGTAAAACGATTTTAGGAAAAGGTGATTGGGTAGGAGATGGCCCCCATCCATCTTAAAGGTAAATAAAATAAAAAAGGTATTTTCTTAAGTAAGAAAATACCTTTTTATTTTAAATTGACTTTTTTAAAACCTTACTTAATGGTTTGTATAAAAATAATGTTGCAATTACTGTACAAACTGCATTTCCTAAAGAAACTTGAAAACCCAATAAAATAGTTACCCAAAGTTCTTTTACTCCTAATCCAGCTGTTAAAAAGTAAGGAAGCTGAATTAGTGAGCCCATTAAAAATGATAGTATAGCTCCAAAGAAAGCATATACATACTCCGACTCTGTTTTTTTAGCTATAAAATTATATATAAGTACATATTGTGGGAACACCACTATATACATGAGACTCCATGGCGCTAACCCTTTTGTTAATATAACTAAAATAGAAAATACTAAAGCAGAATACCACCCAAGATTTCTTGGAAGAGATGTTCCATAAAGTAAAATAACAAAGCTAACAAGTTCTAAATATGGAACAAAAGATCCCATAAAATAAACTGCATAAAGTATTGCTGCAAGTAATGCTCCTTGTGTAATTCTTTTAGTATCCATTACATTGATTTAGTAAATACGAATTGTACACTATCTCCATTTTGAATATTTATACTATCTACCCCTGGAGCCTCACCAATTTTATAATTTAAATTTTGTTCTGGTGATTTGTATGAATACATCCACCATGGACCTGTTTTCATATCCTTAGTTTCAATTCCTTCAAGTCCTACTACAAAACTTCCAAACTGACTAGTATCCATTTTAACCTTTAATCTATCTGTATTTTCCTTAAGAAATTCACCTAATGTTACTGCATTAGTTTTGAATTCCTCATTATCAACAATAACTTTATTATTTTCCTCATCCTTAATTGTTACAGTTATTGTTTTATCTCCCTTAGTTCCATTAGGTGCTGTTTTATTATTTATGTATTTGTATCCAAAAACAGCCCCTATTATTACTAAAATAGCTATAACAATCTTTATTAGTACTGACTTCTTCACTTTAGTCTCCACCTTTCCTTTGTATATATTTATTAATTTCTAATATTTATTAGATTAAGATTTTTAACGATTTAATATGATTTTGAAACAAAAACCTTTTCTTCAATTCCATTAATTCTATTTATTTCAAGAGAAAATACAAATAAAATATTTGTTATTAAGTTGCTAAAATCTAATAATATTTCAGGAACTTCTTTTCCTGAGTTTTTTATTTTGTATAGATTTCTACAAACCTTTTTAGCTTCTCCTCTAGCTACGTGATATTCACACGCTAAAGGATGACCTGTTGGGTAAACAAAGGAACTTATTCTATCCTTATTTAAATTTCTATATTTATTTAATATTTCTAATCCCTTTTCTATATCTTCAGGAAATATAGCAAGTCTTCCTCTTAAAGAACCGTTTAAATGAAGTACCCTATCCATCATCCAAAAAGTTTCCTCTTCTAAAGGAGTATTCATTGATAAAATTCTTCCTAAAAAAGAACTTAAGTGATCCGTCATAACCTCATGATCAACATATCCAAAATCTTCACTTAAAAATGGATATGAAATCAAATCTATGTTTTTACTCAAACTCTTTTCCTCCATGTTATAATATTTATTTACATGTTATAATATTTATTTAATAGTATTAATCTATAAAAAAAGCATCTTTGATTTTCTTTAAATTCCCATTCTTTATTAATCCATATATATTTATTGTTAAAGCTATTAGAAATATACTTCCACCTATTAAACTCAAATAAGTGTTTATATTACTACTTGAATCATCTCTACATAGCATTAAAAAAATTGATACTAATGTCATTTGGATACTAATAAGCATTATTTCACTAAAAGTTTTTTTCTTACAAAATACCTCTATAAATATAAATGATAATAATAGTATTATAATTAACCCCAAAATCATAAATGATATCACCATAGCTAGTGCTTGCATATTATCCCCCTATATTAAAAATACCTTTTGTTGTATCTTATGTACATCAAAAGGTATTTTTAAACTATCCAAACCTAAAAAATTAACTTTACTAATTAACATTTAAAGTAAGATAGTAAAATCTTACTCATCCCATCCTTCTGGGAATTCAGCATTGTGGTAAACCTCTTGAACATCATCATCATCTTCAAGTAAGTCTAACATCTTTTGGAATTTCTTAGCATCGTCTTCATTTATAGCAGTCTCAGTATCTGGTATCATTTTAACTGATGCTTCTAAGAATTCTAATCCTTCAGCTTCTAAAGCTTCTCTTACTGTACCAAAATCTTCTGGTGAAGTTGTAACTATAAATACTTCCTCTTCTGATGAGAAGTCCTCTGCACCAGCATCTAAAGCCATCATCATTATTTCGTCTTCATCTAAATCAGCTTTTTCTATTATGATTTCACCTTTCTTTTGGAACATGAAAGCAACACATCCTGATGTACCCATGTTTCCACCACCCTTAGTGAAAGCACTTCTTACATTACCAGCTGATCTATTTTTATTATCTGTTAATGCTTCTACCATAACAGCTACTCCTGATGGACCATATCCTTCATAAATTATTGATTCGTAATTTACTGAATCTCCTTCTCCAGCAGCTTTCTTTATTGCTCTTTCTATATTATCATTTGGCATGTTTGCAGCCTTAGCTTTTGCTACAGCATCTTTTAATCTTGAGTTTCCATCTAAGCTAGCTCCACCTTCTTTAACTGCAACAGCTATCTCTTTTCCTAACTTAGTGAATATTTTTCCTCTTTTGGCATCCATTTTACCTTTTTTAGCTTGTATATTATGCCATTTTGAGTGTCCTGACATCCTTATTCCTCCTAACATATATGTAAACTATAGTTTAAATTTCTTTGAATTTCTTTGAATAATACCTAAATATTATATCATAGAGATTTTTTCTCTTCAACTTAGCTATTCTCTTTACTTATGGTCTATTCATCGAAACTTTCATAAAGTCTATTTCCCTCTTTAAAATATATTGCTTCTAAATCCGTACTCATTATAGCCTTTCCATTTGTAGCTTCAGTAAAGCTTTTTTCTATTTCTGGAATAAGATCCTTTTCTGCTAATATATATATCTTAACATTATCAGTAAACTCTGTATTTTCTATATGCCAATTATTTTGACCACATATATATTGAATCTTTCCATAAAGATCATAATCTATTTCAGTACAAAGCATTTCTCCTTCTACTTTTTCTACAATACCAGCGGCATTTATAGCTATGGCAGCCCCTTTAGTATAAGCTCTAGTAAGCCCCCCTGTACCTAATAAAACTCCCCCAAAGTATCTAGTTACCACTACAGCACAATCTGTTATTCCTTGCTTTTTTATCACCTCTAATATTGGAATTCCTGCCGTCCCTTGAGGCTCTCCATTATCACTATATCTTTGTATTCCCATATTAGAGCCAATGACATAAGCATAACAATTATGTCTGGCGTCCTTATGCTTATTATTAATTTCAGCTATAAATTCCTTAGCCTCTTCCTCCGTTGTAACTCTTTTAACATATCCTATAAAAACTGATTTTTTCTCTTCGAATCTATCATCAGCTGCTTTTTTTACCGTTATATACTTCATAATATCTACCTACCTTTTAAAACATCGTATATATTATCTATCCCTTTTTCTATCTTATTATAATCTATCTGAGAAAATCCAATTCTAAAGCTTTTATCTCCATCCTTAGGATTTTTGAAGAATATACTACCTGGGGTTATTATGGTTTGTCTATCTTTTAATTCATAAAATAACTCTTTAGATGTTATGTTTATCTTCTTATTTATTTTCAAAAATAAATTAAGTCCTCCCTTTGGCTCTTGAAATGAAACCATGTTTCCTAATTTATTATTTATAAGCTCTTTTATAAAATTGTATCTTTTAGAATATTCCTTATTTAATATTTCTATATGCTCTTTCCAATATCCTTTTTCAATGTAATCCTGAAGTGCTCTTTGCATTAAACTTGAAGTAGCTATATCAGTATTTACCTTTAAAGCTTGAAACTCTTCCTTAAACTTATCCGGAGCTATTAAATACCCCATTCTTATTCCTGGAAGAAAAATTTTAGAAAAACTTTTTATATATATAACTCTCTCAGAATCTAAACTTCTATAAGGTATGTACTCTAAATCCTTTGAGTAAACTAATTCCGAAAGATAATCATCCTCTAATATATAGAAATCATATTTATATGATAACTCTATTATTTTTTTCTTCTTTTCTAAGGAACAACTTACTCCTGTTGGGTTTTGGAAATAACTCATTGTATAAAAACATTTTATTTTATTTCTCTTTAATAATGCTTCAAACTTTTCTATATTAGGGCCATCTTTCTCCATTGGAATCTCTAATATATTTGCTCTTCTAAGTTTAAAAACTAGAAGTGCTCCCCCATAGGTTGGTCTTTCTATTACAATATTATCATTTATGTTAACTAATGATTTACCTACAATATCTATTCCTTGTTGCGCTCCAGAAATTATAAGTATATTATCCAAATTATTTTTACCATTCCAAAACTCATCATTTATACTTCTTCTTAATTCTAAATATCCTAAAGGATCGCTATATATTAATGCTTCTACTCCATCTCTAACCAATACATTATCTAAAACCTTCTTAAGTTTTTCTACTTGGAAGAAGTTTGCACTAGTTGTCTCTCCAGTGAAATCTATCCAATTTTTTAAATCTCCAGAAGCTATTTTTCTAAAAATATCATTATAATCATGTTTGAAACTTCTTCCCACATCCTTATTTTTAGCATAAGTTCCACTTCCTTGAGATTGATATGCATATCCTTCTTGAGTAAGTTTTTTATAAGCATTAATTATAGTTATTTTATTTACCCCTAAAAAATCTGCTAATTCTCTTATGGTAGGTAACTTTTCTCCTTCTAATACTTTTCCTCCTTCAATTAGCTTTTTAATATTTTCATATATTATTAAGTATTTACATACACCCTCTGTAAAAACCACCCTAAATTTATTCATACTTCACACCTTATTTGATTTATTTAGATATTCTCTTTTATTAAGTACACCTTTTCTGTTATAAGCTTATGACCACATTCTGAAAATTTCTCTCTTCCACTTTTCTTTACTATATTTTTCTTACAAAGATATCCTAATATCTCTTCAAAATCTATTTTAAATCCTTGAAATTCTTCTGATTTCTTTATCTCTTCTGAACTTAAATAATCCTCTTGTTTTTTCATATAATCTATTAATGCTTTTATTATTCCTATAATATTTCTTTCTAAGAAACTTTCAATATAAAAATGTACATATTCTAAATCTTGTTTATCTGATGCTTTAAATATGCTATTAATCATATTTTCAAACTTCTCATCTAATTTCATAAGCATTCCAGTAGAACTCTTTGTGATTAAATATCCATTAAAATTTAAATAAAGTTTACTGAAGCTATCTACTGAGTACATAAGGGATTCAAAGGCAGCGTAAAAATTCTCATTATGAATACATTTTTTATATAAATTCATATCCTGTAGAAGTTCTGCAAAATAAACTAAGTTCCATTTTTCACTGTGAGCATCTATATAATATTTTATTGAAGTAAATTTATCTGCAATTTCTTGGTCCTTACAAAAAATCAACTTTGATGATATAAATTTTCTATGTATTGTACTTCCTGTAATCTCCTCTTGACTGAAATTAACTAAAAATTTCTTTGATATTATCTTCAAATGAAGAGATACCCCTAATTCTTCACCATAAACATCTTTTATCCCTTTAAACTCTCCATTTACAATAACAAATAAATCTATGTCGGACCCTTCCCATATATCTCCGTTTATTATACTTCCAAAAGCCGTAACTCCAATAACTTCATCATTCTCTTGAAGGTCAGATATAACTGATTTAAAAGAATTTTGATATTTTAATATTATTTCACTCAAGATTTTCCCTCCTTTAAAAACTTCACATTTCATATTTCATATATTTAATAAAATTTATAAACACTTACTTTTCTCTATCAAGCATGCTAAAGAATTTCTTAATAGGTCTAAGCTTAATTCTATTTGTTCTAGTATATCATAAGAAACATCTAAAGCCCTCTTAGTCTCTCCCTTTTTCCCATAAGTATTAGTTTGATATAAATTTGCGGCAGCAGCAGTATTTTGTACTGAAAAACTTAAGAGATAAATAATGTCTAATGATGGTCTAACAATTCTATCATAATAGACTTTATATTCATCACCTACAGCTAAAGTAGCTGCACTAGCTTGTATTGTTGATGCCTTTAAGAGAAGATCCTGAACTTGTGTGTATATTTTATTTATTTCATCTAAACATGGATTATTACATTCATCACTTGGAATACTTTGACTATTATTTAGAATTGGCCGTGTCGGTATTGTTTCATCAGTTAATCCACGATCACGCTCTCTAATTCCTCTTATATTATCATTATCTAAAGAATCATTTGTCTCCATATATAATCTCCCTAAAAATTAGTACTATTATTATTATACTTATATGTAGTATATTTTATGATGTAACTATTTTAAGAATAAAAGCTAAATTCAATTAGAATTTAGCTTTTATTATAGATTAAATAATAATATTATTATAACTCATACTCTCTACATCTATTTTCTACTTCCTCATCAACCTCTGCTTTCATATAAGTGCCTTCTTCTCTATATTCTTCTTCACTTACATTTGCATTTCTATGAAGATAAGCTACAACTTGTTGTGCTGTATATGGAATTATATATTCCTTACTTTTTAAAGTATATGGCAGTTCTTCGCTTATAGCATTTAATAATTCTTCTAAGTTTATTCTTTCCTTAGCAGAAACTTTTACTACCTTATTATATATTGAAGAATATTTTTCCTCTAATTCATTTAATTTTTCTTCATCAGCTTTATCAATTTTATTAAGAACTAATATTTTTGCTGATTCTAAGGCCTTTAATTCACCTAAGACTTTTTCTACAGCTACTATCTCTTCTTGTGCATTATCTGAAGATGCATCCACAACATGACATAGAAGATCTGAATATATAACCTCTTCCAAAGTTGATTTAAATGCTTCAACTAATTCGTGAGGTAATTTACTAACAAATCCAACTGTATCAGTTAAAGTTATATCTCTATTATCAGGAAGTTTTATGGCTCTTGTTGTAGTATCTAAGGTTGCAAAAAGCATATCCGCTTCAAAAACTTTATCCTTAGCTTGAGTAGCTAATGTTGAGGCAGATTCTTCACATAAAGTATTTCTTAAAGTAGATTTTCCTGCATTAGTGTATCCAACTAATGAAACTTGTGAAGTTTTATCCTTACTTCTTCTTTCCCTTTGAGTTTCTCTTATTTTCTTAATCTTTTTAAGTTCTGCTTGAAGATCATATATTCTTTCTTTTATATGTCTTCTATCTATTTCAAGTTTCTTTTCTCCTGGTCCTCTTGTTCCTATTCCACCACCAGTTCTAGACATTACAGTACCAAGCCCCATAAGTCTAGCTGCTCTATATTTTAACTGAGCAAGCTCTACTTGAATTTTAGCCTCTCGTGTTTTAGCTCTTCTTGAGAATATTTCTAAAATAAGAGTTGTTCTATCAATTACCTTAACTCCTAAGTTAGCTTCAAGATTTTTAACCTGTGCTCCTGATAACTCATCATCAAAAATTACTAAGTTAGCTCTTGTTAACTGCCTTATATTAGCAATCTCTAAAACCTTACCTCTTCCTATATAAAAGGCAGCATCAATTTTACTTCTATTTTGGAATACTTTCTCTAAAGTAGGGATATCACAAGCCTTAGCAAGTTCTTCTAACTCATCTAAACTTTCTCTTGTGTCACATCCAACTAAAATAGCTCTTTCACTATCATCTTCCTCAACGTTGCTTGTTTTAATAACTTCTTCAACATGGTTGATCTTATCTAAAATATTAATTTGTAGACATTGATCTATAGTTAAATGAGGATACTCTTCATTTATAAGAAGCTCATTTTCTACATAACAAAATCCTAAAGAAGCATCTTTAGCCTTTCCTTCTTCCACAGCTATAGCCATTATTACATCAAGTTTTAATTTCATAAGTGCAGATATGTCTAAAGCTGAAAGTCTACAAACTCCACTTGGATGAGTATGTATTATTCTAATTCCAGATAATCTTTTTTCATGTATATCTATTAATGGAATCTCTACACTTGAAGAGTCTCCTATAGCTACACTGATTACCTTTCCTTTTCTATTTATTCCTACACTAATTTCTCTTTCTATTTGAGAAGATAATCTAGAAATAATATTTATTATATCTTCTGTACAAACACTATATTTAGGTACGTTTAATTTATAAAGTTCTTCTAATTCTTTTAACACTGAATTCCTTATACCATCAGTATTTCCATGTATCATATATTACCACCTCGTAATATTTATTATGTTTCTTGACAATTTTCATTTAATTTTATACTATAAATACAATATTGTAAATAATACGGAATAGTTAGGGGAGAAAATCATGGAAGATAAGAACAGAAATATATTACTTTCTGAAGAACAAATTAAAGAGCAGATAGCTGTTGTAGGAAAAAAAATAACTGAGGATTATAAAGATAAGAATCTTTATGTTTTATCTTTATTAAGAGGAAGTTTCATATTTGCAGCTGACTTAGTTAGAGCAATTGATACTAAAACTCAAATAGGATTTATGACTACTTCAAGTTATGGTCACGGTGAAGAAAGTACTGGAATAGTTAAAGTTGTAAATGATATTCCAGATAACATTGAAGGTTTAGATGTTCTAATAGTTGATGATATCATAGATTCAGGTATAACAATGGATTTTGTTATAAACCATGTAAAATCATTAGGTGCTAAATCAATTCAAACTTGCACCCTTTTAGATAAACCATCTAGAAGAAAAGTTGATTTAAAACCAGATTATTGCTGTTTTGAAATCGAAGACTTATTTGTTGTTGGTTACGGATTAAACTATGGTGACCACTACAGAAATATTCCTTACATATTTAACTGGGAAAAATAATTAAAAGGAGGATTTTCCTCCTTTTTTAACGCCTAATTATTATCTTCCACATTTTCATTAATTCCTTGGAGTATATTGCTACCCCACATACTCTTCGGAACCTCTCCTACTATAACTGTATCAGAGATCGGAATTTGATTTACCACTTCAACCTCTTTAGATTGGAGTGGTAATATTATTTTAAGATTAGTTTTTACATCTACTAAAATTTTATGCCTAGTCTGATTTATGCCTGCACTCTCAAAAATAGAGTCATAAGACACCTCTACTCTTCCTATTGGTTCCATCTTAACAGTTATACTTGGTCCCCAATAAGACATTATATTATTTTTAGTTATATAACCAATAGGCATCTTAACTCCTATTGAACCAATCTCCTTTATATCAGCTTGTGACTTTATAGCCACCTCTGTTGCTAAATCATTTAACTTTATTGTATCTGCCTTAAGCATTTTTATATCTCCTAAAGAATCTTTTTCAACATTTATCACATTATCATAATCAAACTTTTCTGTATAAACCTCAACTATATTTTTATTTATAACATCTAATGTTTTAGCTCTCATTTCAGAATCTGCTACAAGTAAAACTGTAGGAGCAATTATTTTATCAAAAGCATATATAAAACTTATAAAACCGGCAATAATGATTATTATGATTATTATTAAATATTTTTTAAAATCTATATTTATATGTTTATTTTTTTTTACATAATACAAAGGCTACACCTCTTATAAATTGGTTTACTCTTAATATTATTATGCTATAATAATATATAATATTTCTTTAAATATATAATAATATAATCATTTAGTTTTTTAGAAATAGAAAGTTTTATTATGTTAGGAGGAAAAAATGACTGACAAAAAAAGAGAGCATAAAGATAGAAAGCAGAAGAAAAAATCAGATAAAAATCAATCGAAGGTGAAAAAATTCTTTAAATGGTTCTTTATAGGAATTCTGCTTCTAGGGATAACTGCCGCAACAGTAGTTGGAGTTTACGTTCTTTCAATTATACGTTCTGCTCCAGATTTAGATGTTCAGGCAATTCAATCTCTAAATCAGCCATCCATTCTTTACGATGATCAGGGAAATTTTATGGATAATGTTATTACTCGTGAACAACGTTATGTAGTTACATCTGAAGAAATCCCTGACAATTTGAAAAACGCTTTTGTAGCTATTGAAGACGAAAGATTTTATGAGCATAAGGGAATAGACATTAGAAGAATTTTTGGGGTTATAGTTTCTAATGTTAAAAATAAACTATCAGGAAGTAATACGGTTCAAGGGGCCTCAACTATTACTCAACAGCTTATAAAAAATGCAGTCCTTACAAACGAAGTTAGTTACGAAAGAAAAATAAAAGAAATGTACTTATCTTTAGAATTAGAGAAGCACCTTTCAAAAGATGAAGTTCTTACTACGTATTTAAATACAATACCAATGGGTGGATATCAATATGGTGTTGGTGCCGCTGCACAAAGATTTTTCAGCAAGAATGTTTCAGATTTAACATTAGTTGAATGTGCTTATTTAGGAGGACTTACTCAAGCACCTACTGCTTATGATGGTCTTTCAGAAGCTAATAAAGCTGATCCAAGTAGATATTTAAATAGAACTAAATCTGTACTATTTAAAATGCATTAACTAGGATATATTACAGACGAAGAATATAACAATGCAATAAATGAAATTGATACAAATGGTATTAAATTCACCCCTAATACTAAATTAAGCAAAACTAACTTTGAGTGGTTTACAAGACCTGCTATAACACAGGTTAAACAAGATTTAATTACTAAATATAAATACACTCAAGAGGAAGTTGATAAACTTATAGCTAATGGTGGATTAAAAATCTATACTTCTATGGATAGAAATCTTCAAAATAGTGTCCAGGAAGTCTTAGATGATCCAAGTAACTATAAAGCTATAACAGGTAACCCTAATGAACAAAACGAAGAAGGGGTTTATAAACTACAAGCATCAGCTACAATAATAGACTATAGAACTGGTCATGTTAAAGCTTTAGTAGGAGGAAGAGGTGAACAACCTCCAATGTCTCATAACAGAGCTTACTACGATTTAAAATCTATAGGATCAGCAACAAAACCATTAACTGTTTATGGGCCTGCTATTGATTTAGGTCTTGGTGGTGCTGGTTCTGTAGTAGATGATTCTCCATTAACAAATAAACAATTAGCTTCTACTGGTTACAAAGAACAACCTAAAAATGAATATAATAGCTACAAAGGTTATTTAACATTTAGAGAATCAATAAAAATTTCTAGTAACCTAGGTGCTATAAAAGTTGCTAATGACGTTGGCACTTCAAACTCTATAGCTTACGGAGAAAAACTAGGTATGGTTTATGGACCTAATTCTA
Organism: Clostridium sp. LIBA-8841; assembly: GCF_057782475.1. Lineage (NCBI taxonomy): Bacteria > Bacillati > Bacillota > Clostridia > Eubacteriales > Clostridiaceae > Clostridium > Clostridium sp. LIBA-8841. The sequence continues at coordinate 3,036,057 of NZ_CM173488.1, forward strand.
GAGGAGTTTCAACAACAGCATTAGGTCAATTCCAAAATGATCCTAATAACCCTGATGGTGGAAACACATATACTCTTGCTTCTGCATTCGGAGTTTTTGGTAATAACGGAGTTAAGACAGATGCTAAATTATACAATAAAGTACTTGATTCTCAAGGAAACGTACTTCTTGATTCAAGTACTCCAGAAGAAATAAAAGTATTTAGTCCTCAAACTGCATATATAGTTTATGATATGCTTAAGGAACAAGTAGACTCTGGTTCTGCTAAGCCAGCTAAATTTGGTAACATACCTGTTGCTGGTAAGACTGGAACAACTACTGGAGATAAAGATTATCTATTTGCAGGATTAACACCATATTATTCTGCAGCCATTTGGATTGGATATGATCAACCTAGAGAAATGAAAACTAGTAGTGGTACTGTTACTTCTCCAATATTCGGAAAAATAATGGGTATAGCTCATAATGGATTGGAATATAAAGAAATTCAACAACCAAGTGGAATAAGCAAGGTTGCTGTATGTAAGGATTCAGGCCTTAAGCCAACTTCACTTTGTGCTCAAGATCCTAGAGGTAGTAGAGTTTATTATGATTGGTTTGTTGATGGAACTGCTCCTACTCAATACTGTGATAATCATGTAAAAGTAAGAGTAAACAAATTAAATAATAAGCTTGCTTCAGATAGCACTCCAGCTAGTCTTGTAACTGAAAAAGTGTTCTTAAGAAGAAGCTGGGCTTTAGGTCAAACATTAGATTCAAAATATATGGCTCCTGGTTCATATGATAATACTACTTCTTTACCAGCAGAAGAAAATAAACCTAATGAAAACAAACCAAATGATGGTAATAATAATGCTAATGAAAATAAGCCAAATGAAAATCCTAAACCAGAAGTTCCAGGTGATAATTTAAGTGACAATAATGGTAATATTAAACCTCCATTAACTCCACCAGGAGATAATTCAAATAATAACGGTGGTAATAATACTACTCCACCTGGAAATGTAAACAATGGAAATAATACAAACCAAAATGATCACAATAATAATATTACGCAATAAAGCTAAATCTTTCTTGCATTTTAACTATCATTAAAATAAAGCCACTATGAAATAAAAATTTCATAGTGGCTTTATTTATCTCATACTACTACCTTAACCTATGTAATTTTCTAACTTTTAATGAATAATCTATTAATATTTCATTCATATTCTAACTTATTCCTCTCCTTTCAAATATCACACATATGAATAACGAAATATTAGTTCTTGCATTTTTTTATTATTCATATTAAAATTAATTATAAATGCAACGTAAAATTTAAAATGTTATATCAACAGAAGGAGGAATTTATGGAAATAATAAACAATATGATAGTTAGCGTCAATGATTTTCTTTGGGGTAATATATTAATCATTTTATTAATTGGTACAGGTCTTTTCTTTTCTTTTAAAACTAAATTCGTTCAATTTAGATACATAAAAGAAATGTTCCGTCTTTTAGGTGACGGTATAGGAAAGTCAACTAAAGAAAAAGGTGGAGTTTCTTCATTTCAGGCTTTTTGTATAAGTACAGCATCAAGAGTTGGTACTGGTAACATAGCTGGTGTTGCTATAGCAGTAGCCGTAGGTGGTCCTGGTGCAGTTTTTTGGATGTGGCTTATAGCTTTAATAGGTTCTGCATCTAGCTTTGTAGAGAGTACATTAGCTCAAATATATAAAGTTAAAGATAAAGATTCTTTCAGAGGTGGTCCTGCTTACTACATGGAAAAAGGACTTGGAAAGAGATGGTTAGGAATTATTTTCTCAATTCTTATTACAATCTGCTTCGGATTCGTATTTAACGCAGTTCAGGCTAACACAGTAAGTATTGCATTCAGTAGTGCATTCGGTATTTCACAAGCTGCTATTGGTATTATCTTAGCAATAGTAACAGCCGTAGTTATCTTTGGTGGTATTCATAGAGTTGCTAAAGTTTCAGAAATAATCGTTCCTGTCCTAGCGGTTCTTTATATACTTATCGCTCTTGTAGTTGTAGTTTTAAACATAACTGAAATCCCATCAGTATTTAAACTTATATTTGAATCAGCCTTTGGAATAAAACAATTAACAGCCGGCGGACTTGGTGCTGCAGTTATGCAAGGTATTAAGAGAGGTTTATTCTCTAACGAAGCTGGTATGGGTAGTGCTCCTAATGCGGCTGCAACAGCAGATGTTTCACACCCAGTTAAACAAGGTTTAATACAAACTTTAGGTGTATTTACTGATACCTTATTAATCTGTTCATGTACAGCCTTCATAATATTAGTTTCTGGTCAATATGCTGATAGTACATTAACAGGTATAGAATTAACTCAACAATCACTTGTATCTGAAATAGGACCTTTCGGAGCTTATTTTATAGCAATCTGTATATTACTATTTGCCTTTAGTTCTATTGTAGGTAACTTCTATTATGGTCAAACAAATATAGAATTTATGAACACAAAAAAATGGCTATTAAATGCATACAGAATTCTTGTTATAGGTATGGTTTTATTTGGCTCAGTTGCAAAAGTTGATTTAGTTTGGAATTTAGCGGATCTTTTCATGGGTCTCATGGCTATATTAAACATAATAACTATACTATTCCTAGGAAAATACGCTTTCCTTGCTCTTAAAGATTATACGGCTCAAAAGAAAGCTGGTATTAAGGAACCTGTATTTAAAGCATCTTCTATACCTGGATTAGAAAACGTAGAAGAATGGCAATAATAAAAAGCTTTGAGATTTCATTCTCAAAGCTTTTTTATATTAATCTTTCAAATATAACTTTTTTTTCAATACTTAAATCTTCTTGATTTATTGTAATCTTAAAAATTTGAGGGCAACCCTCTTCTCTCCACTTTTTCATATAAGCTGGTGTAGCTTTATAACTATAATAATAAACTTCCTCATATTCGTCTGAAAACTCTAATACCTCTTTTTTACTGTCTTCACTTAAGCTTAATATTTTCTTGTCCATATTATTTAATATAGGCCAAAAGTATTTCATTGGTATGTTATACTTAAATTCATTATTAACTACTCTACTCTCAAATAATGCTCTTTTTAATATTCTATCTTCTTTATGGCACTCATCTATATTCGCTCTAAATATAACCTTGCCTCTCTTATCTTCATCTAACTTTATGTTTATCATATAATAAACAACTCCTATTCATAATACTATGAAATATAGCATTCATTTAAAATCTATAAATCAAACTTACTTAAAATTGATTCTCCAAACAATTTTTTTATAATATATTTTATTCCTTCCACTTCAAGAGACTTTTTCTTAACCATTATAAGCCTTCCATTATCAATAATATCTTCCTCTGAATAGGTGGTTAATGCTAATTCTTCCTTTATATCTTCAATCCATTCTTGAGAATAATAAGTTTTTAACCCTCTTAGAAACTTATTTTTTATAAATGGTATTATACTATTTCCTAATACAAATACTATTTCACAACCATTGATATTCATTAAAAGACTATTAAAATCATCATTTTCTTTAAAGTTATTACTCTTATTTCCTGGAACAATTATAACATCTAAATCCACATCTTCTATAGATTTTAAATTTTCAAAATTTATATTATATATTCCGCTATTTACTATATTCTTTTGCGTTCCTACTAATTCTACAGAAATTATTTCTCTATTTAAGGTTTTATTTATACTTTCAAAAATTTCTAAAAATGAAATAACTGTACTAACAACCATTTGATCATAAACAAAAATTCCAATTTTTCTTTCTTTTAAAGCCTTAACATTTGTAGTAAAATCCTCTCTAGATAATCTATATGAATATCCATCCTTGTTTTTATACATAATCTTAAAGCCTATTTTCTCTAACCTCTCTCTTTTACCATCTAAAGAAACTGTATCTAACATATATAATCCACCGAACTCATAAAAGAAACATTCTAATATAAGTTGTACAGCTTCAGTTCCATATCCTTTTCCTCTATGTGAATTTTCTATTCTAACATTTAATCTAGCAGTTTTAGTCATAGAATCATACCCATGAAAACTTGCTTCCCCAACTGGATTATCATCATAATCAAATACTAAACAATAAAGATTTCTTCCATCTGTAGGACTCACCATCTTTTTATAGAAACTATCCCACTTATACCTAGGAAAAGATATTATTTTACCTACGTCAGTCATACTGTCCATATCTCCCCATAATCTTTCAGTATAGCTTAGTTCTTCCAAGTACGGTGTTCTTATATAAACTTTTCTTCCCTCTCTTCTATAGCAGTTTCTTTTTTCTATCACATTACCACACCAATCATTTATTAATTCAAGAGTATTTTATCATAAATTACCACAAGCTGTGAAACTTTTTTACCAGTATTTAAGAATTATTCTTTTCTTGTTTAGTTATACTAAATTTAATAATAAACTTATCTAAACTGCATAACATATATTTCCTTTCAAAGTTGCTAGTTTACTCTTTTTGAGGGATATATCATTTCAAATATATTTTTTCATTTTTTTATTGATTTTTATTTCAAAAGTATTTATAATTATTTATGTTTGTTTAGTAATTTTAAACTTAAAGTTTAGTAAAACTTATAGTTAATGAAATTGAGGTGTAAAACTTGGAAATAGGAGATAAAATCAGAAGTCTCAGAGTGGCCAAACAGTTAACTCAAGAAGAATTAGCAAATAGATGTGAATTATCTAAAGGATTTATTTCTCAACTTGAGAATGACCTTACATCCCCATCTATAGCTACCTTAATAGATATATTAGATATATTAGGAACTAATTTAACTGAATTCTTTAGTGAGGATACAAATGAAAAAATAGCCTTCTCAAAGGATGATATGTTTGAAACTGAAAATGAAGAATTAAAGTACAATCTTATGTGGCTAGTTCCTAATGCTCAGAAAAACGATATGGAACCTATAATGATAACTCTTGAGCCAGGAGGTCAATATATTGAAGAAGAACCTCATGAAGGAGAAGAGTTCGGATATGTTCTATCAGGAGCAATATATCTTCATTTAGGAGATAAAAAAGTAAAAGTGAGAAAAGGTGAGAGTTTTTATTTTAAACCTAAGGCTAATCACTACATTTCTAATGCAGGGAAAGTCTCTGCAAAAGTTATTTGGATAAGTACTCCACCATCATTTTAATATAAACATTTAGAAAGCAGAGGTGTTAGATTTGAAAGATAATAATATTATTGAATTAAAAGGAATAACTAAATCATATGGAAAAGATACAATTTTAGATAATCTTTCCTTAAACATTAAAAAGAATGAATTCCTAACTCTTTTAGGACCTAGTGGATGTGGTAAAACAACCACTTTAAAAATTATAGCTGGCTTTGAAACGGCAGATAGTGGTCAGGTGGTCTTTGAAAATAATATTATTAATGATATACCACCTTATGAAAGACAGTTAAACACTGTATTCCAAAAATATGCTTTATTTCCTCATATGAATGTATATGAAAATATAGCTTTTGGATTAAAATTAAAAAAATTACCTAAAAATGTTATAGATGAAAAAGTTAAAGAAATGCTTAAATTAGTTTCTCTTGAAGGATATGAAAAGAGAGATATTGAAGCACTTAGTGGTGGACAACAACAAAGAGTTGCTATAGCTAGAGCTTTAGTAAATGAACCAAAAGTCCTTTTATTAGATGAGCCACTTGGCGCATTAGATATGAAACTTAGAAAAGGTATGCAAATAGAACTTAAAAGAATACAACAAAAATTAGGTATTACCTTCATTTTTGTAACACATGACCAAGAAGAAGCTCTAACAATGTCAGATACAATAGTTGTTATGAATAAAGGAGAAATCCAACAAATGGGTAGTCCAGAGGATATATACAACGAACCTGCTAACTCATTTGTAGCAAAATTTATAGGTGAAAGTAATATAGTTGATGGAACTATGTTAGATGACTTTAAGGTTGAATTTGCAGGAAAAGTTTTTGACTGTGTTGATAAAGGTTTTGAAAAGAATGAGTCTATTGAAGTTGTAATAAGACCAGAAGACTTTGAAATGGTTAAATATGAAGAAGGTATGCTAAAAGGAACTGTTACTTCAGTTATCTTTAAAGGTGTTCACTATGAAATGGAAGTAAAGGATGAAAACTACACTTGGATATTACACAATACAAAACATGCTGAAGTTGGAGCTAAAATAGGCTTATCTCTTGACCCTGAAAGCATACATATAATGAAAAAAGAGAGTGATGTTTAGAAATGAAAAGTAATAATAAAAATTTATCCTTTGCAGCTTATCCATATGTCGTATGGAGTGCTATATTTATAGTTATACCTTTACTTTTAATAGTTTTCTTTAGTTTTACAAGTAAAGTTGATGGAAGATTTGTATTCTCTCTTGAAAACTTTCAAAGATTATTTGAGCCAATATATTTTGGAGTTTTTGTGCGTTCTATATGGCTTGCAGTTTTATCTACAGTATTATGCTTAATTTTAGGATATCCAATAGCTTATATAATTTCTAAGCTTCCTATGAAGAAAAGGAATATTTTAATACTTTTATTTATATTACCAATGTGGATGAACTTCTTACTTAGAACATATGCATGGATGGCTATACTTGGTACAGATGGTCTTATAAATACACTTTTAGGCTATATAGGTATAGGTCCTATAAAAATGCTATATACTGATGGAGCAATTTTACTTGGAATGGTATATAACTTCTTACCATTTATGGTTATACCAATATATACTGTACTTATAAAAATTGACAAAAACTTAGTTAATGCTGCTTATGATTTAGGAGCAAACAAGGCTCAAGCTTTTAGAAAAGTTATATTACCACTTAGTATTCCTGGAATAATTTCTGGAATAACAATGGTATTTATGCCAGCAGTTTCAAACTTCGTAATTCCAAACCTTCTAGGTGGAGGAAAATACATGCTAGTTGGTAACCTTATAGAACAACAATTTACAACTATAGGTAACTGGAACTTCGGTTCAGCCTTATCAATTTTTATGATGATATTAATATTAATTTCCATGGGATTCATGTCTAGATATGAAAAAAGTGGTAAAGAAGGAGGTAAACAGCTATGGTAAAAAAGTTAGGTGATTTTATTTCTAAATTTTATTTAGCTATAGTCTTTATATTTTTATACGCACCAATAGTAACTCTTATGATATTCTCATTTAACAGTACTAAGTCTATGGCTGTTTGGGGTGGATTTACTTTTGAGTGGTACACTTCCCTACTTCAAAATGAAAGAATATTAGAGGCACTTTACTATACTGTATTAATAGCAGTACTTGCTTCTGTTATAGCTACAATAATCGGTACTATAAGTGCTATAGGAATTAATAATATGAAAAGAGGTCCTAGAGCCTTACTTTTAAACGTAAACTACTTACCAGTATTAAATCCTGATATAGTTACTGGTGTTTCATTAATGACTTTATTTGCTCTTGCTGGCGCATTATTTGGTCTTAAGCCTGGTTTTGGAACTATGCTTTTAGCTCATATAACATTTGATATTCCTTATGTTATATTATCTGTTTTACCTAAGTTAAGACAATTGCCTCCAAACCTAACTGATGCGGCTTTAGATTTAGGAGCTACACCTTCTTATGCTTTAAGAAAGGTAATAATACCTCAAATAATGCCTGGTATAGCAGCGGGATTCTTAATAGCATTTACAATGTCAATAGATGACTTTGTTATAAGTTTCTTCACAACTGGGCCAGGAGTTTCAAACCTTTCTATAGAAATTTATTCTATGGCTAGAAGAGGTATTTCTCCGGAAATAAATGCACTTTCAACATTAATGTTTATTGTTGTCTTAGCATTACTTCTTATTGCTAATAAGAAGCAATCTTTAGTGAAAGGAGAGCGTTAATATGAAAATGAAAAAATTCTTAGCATTAGCTTGTACAACACTACTTTCAGCTTCTCTTTTTATAGGTTGTGGGCCAAAAAAAGATGAAGAAGTCACTCAAGATAACAATAGTAACGTTCTTTATGTTTATAACTGGGGAGACTATATTGACCCTGATCTTATTACAAAATTTGAAGATGAAACTGGAATAGATGTTAAATATGATGTTTTTGATACTAATGAGATAATGTATCAAAAACTTAAGAGTGGTAATGTATCTTATGATTTAATAATTCCTTCTGATTACATGATAGAAAAAATGAAAAGTGAAGATATGTTAGCTAAAATAGATTATTCTAACATTCCTAACTATAAATATATTGGTGAACAATTTAAAAACTTAGCTTATGATCCAACTAATGAATACTCCGTACCTTATATGTGGGGAACAGTAGGTATTATATATAATACAAAAAAAGTTACTGACCCAGTAGACAGCTGGAATATACTTTGGAACACTAAGTATAAAGATCAAGTAATAATGCCAGATAGTGTTAGAGATGCTATGGCAATTGCTGAGAAGAAACTTGGATACTCTCTAAACACTGAAAATCTTGATCAAATAGAAGCAGCTAAGAATGAACTTATGACTCAGAAAAAAGATGGCTTAATCTTAGCTTATATGGTTGACCAAGTTAAAGATGCTATGGTTGGCGGAGAAGCTTCTCTAGCTGTTGCTTGGTCTGGAGATGCCGTTACAATGATAGAAAGAAATCCTGATTTATCTTATGCTATTCCTAAGGAAGGTTCAAACAAATGGTTTGATGCCATTGCAATACCTAAAAATGCTCAGCACAAAGAAAATGCTGAAAAATTTATAAACTTCCTTTGTGAGCCTGAAAATGCTGAACAAAATGTAGAGTACATAGGATATTCTACTCCTAATACAGCGGCATACGATTTATTGCCTGAAGATATAAGAGACGATAAGGTTGCTTATCCTGATGAAGCTTCACTAAAAAACTGTGAGGTATTTGTTGATTTACCATCAGAAATACTTAGAAAATATGATGAAGCTTGGTTAGAAATCAAGTGTACCTATTAAAAAAATGCATGTGCTTTGCACATGCATTTTCTATTACCCACAAATTTCTTTACAAAAAACCTCTGGAAACCATAACTTTATTTCTCTATCTGCACTTTCTATTGAATCAGATGAATGAACTGAATTTTCTGTACCACTTAATGCAAATCTTCTTCTTATTGTTCCAAATTCAGCTTTCTCTGGATTTGTTGCACCATTCAGGGTTCTTACTTTTTTTATAGCATCTTCTCCTTCAAGAACTAATGCTACAAGAGGACTTCTTGTTATATATTTAATTAAAGAATCAAAGAAATGCTTACCCTTATGTTCTTCATAATGTTTTTCAGCAAATTCTTTAGTTATACGCTTCATTTCTATAGCTTTTATCTTTAGTCCTGCTCCTTCATAAACCTCTAATATTTTCCCTATTAAATCCCTTTCAACAGCATCAGGTTTTATTAAAACAAGACTTTTTTCTAACCTCATCAAAATTCCTCCTCAAAATTATTTCCCTTAGATATATTATACATATAATTTCCTATTTATGTAAACATTCACAGAGAAATTTATATAATTATTCATTGTTAATTTATTATTTCCATATTAAATGTAAAAATACATACTTTTTACTTAATATTCTAATTATAATATTATTTATAGGAGGTGTTTTCCATGATTAGAAAAGATTTTTTAGTAAGAGGTAGAGTTCAAGGGGTTGGCTTTAGGTTCTTTTGTAAATATCAAGCAAGCTTATTGTCCTTGACAGGTTATGCGAAAAATCTAGAAGATGGTAGCGTATTTATAGAAATACAAGGAGATGAAACCTCAATAAAAAAATTTAAATCAAATATTTTAAAAGGAAATGGTTTTTCTAAAATAATATCAATTGATGAAAAAGATCTACCTGTTGATTCACGTGAAAAAAGATTTTCTACATACTAAAAAATAAAGGGTAAATCAAAACTAGATTTACCCTTTATTTTTGTATCAACTAAATATCACAAGTATCCTGCTCTCTTCCATACCTTACACTACCATTAGTATCAAACTCATCACTTTTTTTGTAATAAACATAAGATAGATTATAAATTCTCCCACATATCCTCTATGCTATCATAGTCATCTAAAACTTCATCCATTAATTCTAAAGCATCTTCATTATTCCAAGTTTCACATTTTCTTATTTTATTTACCTTTATTATATTATCTTCTTTTCCTTCTTTCATAAGTACACATTCTTCACAAAGCTCTTTGTACTTTTTTAAATCTTCTCTTATAGTATTTTCCACCTCAATAGTTTTAACTCTATTATTATCCTCGTCTCTAAAATCTATAAGTATATTTTCTGAGTTAATTAAATTATTTAAAAACTCAAAATGCCAGTTAAATCCATAATTTAGCCATAAATCATAAGTATTTTCTTCATTATCCTCAAATCTAATCATTATAAGAAGTAAATCTAATTTTTTATTGCTTATAATACTACTCTTTAAGGCTACTAAAACATTGTCTCCAATCTCTTTTAAAGCATATAAATAATCTTTAACGAAAATTATTGGAACTACTCTATCATTAACTTCTACTAAAAGTGGTATTAAAGTTCCTACTTCACTTTCTTTTAAAATATCATCTACAGTTAGAACTGCCATAATATCACATCCTAAATATTAATTACTTGAAATATCTTATATTATATAAGATATATACCATAAATGCCATAATTAAAGCTTTACACCTCCACTCTTATTATTATTGTTATTATCCCCCATAGATGTTATAATTAAAAAAGTTTAATGAGACTTTAAAAATTAGGAGAGATGAAAATTGATTAAATTTAAGAAAAAGCTTTTAAGTTCACTATTAGTTGCTTTATCAGTATCATTATTTTCACCAGTAAAGACAACTGTACAAGCTGCTGAAACTCCTCAGCCTGATATAGTTGGTAAATATGCTGTCACAATTGATTACGATACTGGAGAAATTATTTATGCGAAAGGAATTGATGACAGAGCCTATCCAGCTAGTACAACAAAGGTAATGACAAGCCTTATCTTTGCTGAACATGCTACAAAGACAGATTCTTTTCCATATACTGCAGAAGCCAAAAGCCAACAACCATACACATTAAATGATAGCTTTGGTCCAATACCTGTTGGTGAGGGAATGAATGCTGATGATTTAATGAAAGCTTTACTTATGTTCTCAGCTAACGATTCAGCCTACGTAATTGCACAAGGTGTAGCTGGAAGCGCGCAAAAATTCAGTGATATGATGAATGAAGAAGTAAAAAAACTTGGGTTGAAAAATACTCATTTTGTTACTCCAAACGGATTACATAATGATGATCACTACTCAACAGCTTATGATTTAGCTGTTATTTTACAAAATGCTTATAAGAACCCTTGGGTAAGCGAAACTATGGGACTTAAAGAAAGTTCAATAACTGTAAACGGGAAAAAAGTACTTTTAGAAAATAGAAATAAAGAACTTGGTATCGACGGAAATATTGGTGGTAAAACTGGTTTTACAACTCCAGCAGGTAGATGTTTAGTATCAGTTTACGAAAGAAATGGTAGAAAAATAATAGGTACTGTTTTAGATTCTCAATATGATGCTAAGGACGAAATTGTATTTAATGATATGAAGAAAATTATTGATTATAGTTATTCTGTAGATAAAGTTCCTTACATAAAATCAGGAACAACAATAGATACTATTCCTGTTGAATACAAACTTTTCAGATGGTTTGGACCAACTAAAACAATAGATGTACCTTTTGTTGCAACTGAAAATATAGACTATTATGATAACTATGTAAATGAAAAAGAAACTTCTAAGTCAATAAACTTAAAAGGTATGAATGCTTGGCAATTAGCTTCTCATCCTGATTCAGCAGCTGTTACTGTAAAAGAAAGAGCTTACACTAAGGATTATCCTGTTAAAGCTGATATAGGTACATTTACACTTATAAAAGCTAACTTCTTAAGCTACTTAGGAATATTTGTTATAGCTGTTGTTATAGTTATATTAATATTACTTATCATAAGAGGAATAAACTTAAGAAAACGTAGAAGACGTAGAAGAAATATATTTTAATTTTAAATAAAAAAGATTTAGTCTAAGACTAAATCTTTTTTTATTATGAATTTAAATCTTTAATAAGCTTTAATATATCTAAAGGCTTGTCTACATAAAAATCCGGCTTACTTTCCTTTAATTTTTCTAGAGGTAATGCTGTGTATGTAACACCACATGTTTTAACTCCAGCATTTTTACCTGATAAAATATCATAAGGTGAATCTCCTACCATAATTGCTTCATCAGGAGTTACTCCTAAATCACTACAAGCCTTTAATACTGGCTCACTTTCTGGCTTATGTTTTTTAGTAACCTCAGGTGTTATAAAGGCATCAAAATAATCAAATATACCCATTAACTTTGCACCACGCTCTGCCATGTCTCTCTTTTTTGATGTTACCACAGCAAGTTTAATTCCATTACTCTTTAGAGTTTTTAACATTAAATCTACTCCATTAAAATCCTTACATTCATCATCATGTAATTCTAAATTTATTTTTCTATAACAATCTATCATTTCTTCTATTCTATTTTCATCATAAGCCTTAAAAGTTTCTTGTAATGGCTTACCATAATTCATGGTAATTTCTTCAACTGTTGGCTCTAAATTTAACATTGTTTTAAATGTATGTTGAAATGACTTTAATATTAACTCATTAGTATTTATCAGTGTTCCATCTAAATCAAATAGTACTGCCTTTATCATAAGAGTCTCCTTTTCTAACTTAAAAATTTGTATTATTTTCAATAATTATATCATAAAATTAAAAAAAATTTTAAAAACCCCTTCACAAATTAAGATTTATAGTATATATTAATTATTAAATAAACAAATTGTACAAAGCATTGATAGGAAGAAGTAATCCTGGGAAAGAGTTGCAGCGATTGAGGGACGGTGGAAGCCTCATACTATACCTTTGATGAAAAACATCCTTGAGCTTCTAACCGAACTTCAAAATTTATTTTGATTAGTAGACTTAGACGGGTTTCTTTCCGTTAAAAGAAGGACAGTGTTAAGATGCACTGTTATTAAGTGAGTGCTTTTGTACTAACATAGGTGGTACCGCGGAGATGATTATACAGCCTTCGTCCTATTAATATAGGATGATGGCTTTTTTTATTGTCTTCTTTTAGAAATTCAGTAAAACCACATATTGAATTTCATTCTTTTTTATACGTATAAAAACATTTTATAAATTTTAAGAACATGTTTGGGGCCAAACAAAAAGATTTATTTAAAAATAAGGTGTAGTAAAAAATCTATACATATCTACACTATTTAATTAAGGAGTTGTTTTAAATGGAAAAATTATTTATACCACAGGGCTATAAACCTTTATTATCACTTAGAGAAACTGAAGTTGCTATTAAGGAACTTAAGGACTTTTTTGAAGATTCTTTAGCGAAAAACTTAAACTTAACAAGAGTTTCTGCTCCACTTTTTGTAAATGAGTGTTCAGGATTAAATGATGACTTAAACGGAATAGAAAGACCAGTTAGCTTTGATATGAAAGCTATGCCAGAGCTTAACATACAAATAGTCCACTCTCTTGCTAAATGGAAAAGACTAGCCCTTCATAGATATGAGTTTGAACATGGTGAAGGTCTTTATACTGATATGAATGCCATAAGAAGAGATGAAGATTTAGATAACATTCACTCTATTTATGTTGACCAATGGGACTGGGAAAAAATAATAACTAAAGAAGAAAGAAATCTAGAAACTTTAAAAGAAACTGTAAAATCAATATATAAAGCTTTTAAAGATTCAGAGGATTTTATTGCCTCTAAATATCCTCATATAGAAAAAATTCTTCCTAAAGAAATTAAATTCATAACATCACAAGAGTTAGAGGATCGTTATCCAACCCTTACTGATAAAGAAAAAGAGACTGCAATATGTAAAGAATTTGGAGCAGTATTCATAATCGGAATAGGTGGAAAGCTAGCTTCTGGTAAAAAGCATGATGATAGAAGTCCAGACTACGATGATTGGACATTAAATGGAGACTTATTATTCTACTACCCTCTTTTTGATGAAGCAATAGAACTTTCATCAATGGGAATACGAGTTGATGAAGAAAGTCTTTTAAAGCAATTAGAAATTGCAGGCTGTGTGGATAGAAAAGATTTACCATTCCACAAAATGCTTCTTGAAGGAAAATTACCATACACTATTGGCGGAGGAATTGGTCAATCAAGAATTTGTATGTTCTTCCTAAGAAAAGCTCATATTGGAGAAGTTCAATCTTCTATGTGGGATGAAGATATGATAAGAAAATGTGAAGAAAACAACATACATTTATTATAATATTCTAGCATTTTTTTAAGTTAATTTATAAAATAAGTTATGTTTTGAACCAGTGTTGATTTTAGGAATATAATTTCACTATATTGAATTGCATAAGTTTAAGTTGTCAAATTAAAATTTTGACTTTCACTTAACTTAATCTTTTAAATTAACTTTAATATTTAAAAATTCAATATTATCCCTCTTACAAATATAGTATAATCTTCTTAATAAGCTAATATTTAAAAGGGGGATAATCATTATGAAAAAATCTGGTTTAAAAACCTTACTAAATGTTTTAGCAGTAATTGCTATATTTTTCTTAATGGTTAAAGTAAGCTTGCCAATGGGGAGCATCTTACTTGTATCATTTATAATATTTAAGATAACAATAAACAAACATCTAATACATATGTTTAAAGGAGCCAAACAATTAAAAGCTAATAATTTAGAAGAAGCTTTATCTTGCTATAGAAAAGCTGCTCTTTGTTCTAGCTCTAATGTAAAAGCCATAAAAACCTATGTATTCTTAGAATTAAAGACAGGTTCTTACGAGGAAGCTTTAGAAACATTAAAATCAATAATATCTAAAAGAAAATTCCTAGCAGATGCTGCCAATCAACTTGACTTACTTCAAGCAATACTTTATTGGAAACTAGGAGATATTAAAACATCTCTTCAAATTCTTGATGATTTAAAGGCAAATAATTTTAATTCTCTTGATTTCTATGAAGTTTATGGATATGTATTAATCCAAGATGAAAATTTTGAAAAAGCAATTTCAATAAGTAATGAAGGATTAAAAATTGATGATTTAAGTCAAATAATAAGAGCTAACCTTGGAGAAGTTTTTTATAAAATTGGTGATATTGAAAAAGCCTGCTTTTATTTCAACGAATTAATAGATGAATGTGCAAATTTTTCAGAACCTTATTATTTTATGGGAATTATATCAAAAGAAAAAGATGATTCTTACAAGGCTAAAGAGCTTTTAAACAAAGCTATTAAGTATGATGAGTCTATTCTAAGTAACCTATCAAAAAATGATATAGAAAACGCTTTAATAAGTATAAATCATTAATTATTGTGATATTTCATTATAGCTTAAATTTTAATTTCATTCTATAATGTATAAGGAACTTAAAAGTGGTTCCTTATATTTTTTTATTTAAAAAGGAAGTGATTATCTCGTGAAGCTTTTAAGAGAAATGCTTATTGTAGTATTTATATACTTTTTAGGAGAATTTATTTCTAAAAGTTTTATACATAGTGTGCCTGGTAATATTATAGGTATGTTAATATTATTAGTTTTACTATGTACTAAGGTTGTTAAAGTAGAAGCTATTGATTCTGTTGCTCAATTCTTCTTAGACCATTTGGCCTTCTTCTTTGTTCCTGCAGGGGTTGGACTTATGACATCCGTTGGGCTATTAGAAGGAAATATTCTTAAATTATTATTTATATGTATAGCTTCAACTTTTGTTGTAATAGGAGTTACAGGTTTAGTTGTCCAAGCTTTAATAAGAAGAAAAGAAAAAAAATTACTAGGAGATGAAGTTAATGAACAGCATTGTTAGTAACCCTTTATTCGGAATTTTATTAACTCTTTTTGCTTTCGAAATTGGTATGACCATTTATAAAAAGACTAAAATTCCAGTATTAAATCCTCTATTAATAGCGATTGCTATTGTAATTGCAGTGTTAGTTACTTTCCATATAAGCTTTGAAACTTATAATATTGGTGGTAACTTTATAAACGCATTTTTAGGACCAGCCACTGTAATTTTAGCAGTTCCATTATATAAACAGTTACAACTTCTAAAAGATCATTTTGTACCAATAATGACTGGAATCATTGTAGGAAGCTTAGCTTCTATGTGTTGTGTAGTTATAATGGGATATTTTTTAGGAATAAACCACGAGCTTATAGCTTCTTTAGTTCCAAAATCAGTTACAACTCCAATAGGTGTTGAAGTAGCTAGTGGACTTGGTGGAATACCATCAATTACAGTTATAGCTATAATAATAACTGGTATAACAGGTGCAGTTATAGCTCCTATGGTATGTAAAGTTCTTAAAATTGAGCATGAAGTTGCTATGGGTATTTCTATTGGAACCGCTGCCCATGCTGTTGGAACAACTAAAGCATTAGAAATAGGTGAAACTCATGGTGCTATGAGTTCATTATCTATAGGTGTAGCTGGATTAATAACAGTTTTCCTTGCACCACCAATATATATGCTAGCAGCATTCATATTAAAATTTGCCTAAATCCTAAACAGTGATAAAAATTCACTGTTTTTTTTATTTTTAAAGACTATATTCCTTAATTATAGAAATACTAAAAATATAAATCTATAAATTAAGGAGAATTAAAAATGAAAATATTAAAAAAGTTTTTAGGATTTTTTGCCTTAGCAGTCCTTTTAAATCCCAATACTCTAACCTTAAATGCAAGTACATTTCAAAAGGAATCTTCTTCTCAAAACAAAGAGATTCTATATGAAATCACAGCTTTCACAACAGAAAAGAATACTTTGAATCTAATAATTAATGAGCTATTCAAGGAAGATAACGCACTCTTTATAGATGCTTATTTTTTAAACACAACTGAAAGTACCACTTTCGAAAACTTAGAAAACTTTAATATCTCAGTTTATGATGCTAATGATAAAGAAGTTTTAAATAAAACCTTTAAAAGTGTTGTTATCCCTAAAGGTCTTCCCCCTCAACAGGGAAGAAAAATCTTATTCCCTATAGAAAAGGATTTTTACAATTTACAAGATAAGGACTTATCAAAATTATCTTATAAATTCACTTTTGATTATATTTAAAAACTTATAATAAAAAAATCTATAAATAGTCTAAAGAGAATTTCCGTATAAATTTTAGAATTTAAGTAATTAAGAAAAGCCTTTGCCTTAAGCCAATGAAATTTTATTAGTATTAAACACTTTTTCTTTTAATAAAAATATATTAAGTTTAAGATACAAAATCAAAAATTTGTATTTACACTTAAGTTTTCAATGGTTAGCAAAGCCTTTAAATTAATTGCTATAAAATCTTAGAAAAATATTATAATTCTCTTAAATATATTTATAGATTTTCTTTATACTCTTTTAATATTTAAATCTCTATTTATTTAATTTCCTCTATAAAGTTATTCACTTAAATAAACTCCATTCTCCATGTGAAATAACCTTTTTCCTCATCTTTTTCATATATGAAATATGCTGCAAAAGTATTTCCCTTTCTACTTTTTAGATTTCTAAACCCAACCTTTCCATTAGCTAATAGAAGTCTTACCATTTGAGGAGTAACTTGTTTTCCAAAGGAAGTTATATACTTATCATTTTTCCATATAGTATATTTACATCCATTTTTCCAGTTTACACATCCAAAGCCTTTTTCTCCTTCTACAACAGGATTTCCACAGTTAGGACAAGTTCCCAAAACCTCTACTCCTTCCGGTGCCTCAACCTTAAAATGCTTTGCCATAGAATCATCTTTCTTTATAGCATTAACACCTTCTATAGTAAAGCTTCTTATAAGTTCTAGGAAATCTTCCTTTTTAACCTTCCCTCTTTCTATATCTGAAAGGGTTTTCTCTAACCTTCCTGTGTACTCTAAGTCTAGAAGTTCCTTAACAGGGAATATTTCAACTATTGTTCTACCAAGCTCTGTACAAGTTAAACTCTTACCTTTTGTAGTAATATATCCTACGTCCTTAAGCTTTTTAATTGTCTCAGCTCTAGTAGCTGGTGTTCCTATACTAAATCCACTTAATATTGAAGCCATCATTTCTTCACTATCTTCCTCTGCATCTTCTTTAAAACTCTTACCACAAGTCTCCATAACTCTAAGTAATGTCTTTTCTGTATGCTTTTTAGGTGGTTTTTTAGTAACCTTATTTATTTTACTATCTACTAAATCAACTATTTCTTTTTCATTTACCATTGGAAGTATTGTATCTTTACTATCTATCTTTTCAACAACTCTCCATCCCTCAATAAGCTGAACTTTTCCTTTTGAAATAAATACCCCTTTAACTTCTGAATCATTTACCTTTGAAGTTATCTTAGTCTCTTCAAATTCAGCTACAGGCATAAACTGCATTAAAAATCTATTTTTTACTGCCGTATAGACTATTTTCTCATCTTGAGTTAAATTATTAGGTTTCATATATGTTGGTACTATAGCACTATGGCTTTCAACCTTTGAATTATCAAAAACTCTTTTACTTTGAACAAACTTTATTTGATTCTCATAAGGTAATCCAACCTTAAGCTTCTCAAGGACATTTCTAGTCCTATCAACTAAACTTTCTTCTAAGGCCATACTTCCTGTTCTAGGATAAGTTATAAACTTCTTTTCATATAAAGACTGAGCTACTTTTAAAACCTTATCTGAAGTCCATCCTTTATATTTACTTGTTACATATCCTTGAAGATTAGAAAGATTAAATAAGAATGGTGGATATTCTTTTTTTCTTTCTGTTTGCTTCTCAATTATCTCGGCATTCTTATCTTTTATTTTTTCTTTTATTTCATCTAGAACTTTTTTATCTTCAAACTTCTCAGAGTTATTTTCATAATAAGTTCCTTCAAATTCCTCATTTTTTGAAGTTTTAAATGTGCCATTTAACTTATAATAAGCACTTGATTTAAAGTTTTCTATTTCTTTATCTCTATCATAAATTATTTTTAAAGTAGGTAAAAGTACCCTTCCTATGTTTAATATTTGTCCGTCATTTAATTTATACTTTATGGTTGTAACAGAAGTTAAGTTTATTCCTATTATCCAATCTGCCCACTGTCTTCCTATACCAGCATCTTGTAATGATTGCATATCTTCATTAGGCTTTAACTTCTCCATTCCTTTTTTAACTTCATCCGGTGTCCATTCATTTAATAAAAGTCTATAAACAGGTTTCTTTTCCTTGAAATACAGGAAAATTTCATCTGCAATTACTTGTCCTTCTCTATCAAAGTCAGTAGCAGAAATTACTCCATCTACATCATCTCTATCTATAAGTCCTTTTATTATCTTTATTTGCTTTTCGGCACCCTTATCAATCATATTTCTATTTAAAGAATCTTGTTTTATTTTATATTTAAATACCTCTGGAATGAAAGGAAACTTTTCCATCCTCCATCCCTTCATGTTCTCATCATAATCCTTTGCATCAAATAACTGCAATAAGTGTCCAAAAGCCCATGTTATAAGATATTGTTCGCCTTCAAAATATCCATCTTTTCTTTTTTTTATGTTAAAAGCATCTGCAATATTTCTAGCAACAGATGGTTTCTCTGCAATTATTACCTTCTTCAAAGTATCACTCCTAATTATCATCCTTTTGTTCTATGAATCGTTATGTACTCCCTATTATCTATCTTTGACATATTTAAAAATTTATTTCACTCTATTGAAATAATAAACTCACAGCCTACAAGACTGTGAGTATTCATTTATCTAAAATATATTAATTCTATGCTATGGTTTAAACTAAATTCAAAACATTATTTATTATAATATAAAATGACGTTTATTCATAGTCTTTATAAACTACCTCTCCATTTATAATTGTATAAATGGTTTTTGTAGCTATTTCAAAAGGACTTCCATCTAAAATTACTAAGTCCCCATCCTTATCTTCTTTTAAGCTTCCAACTCTTTCATCTATGCCTATTATTTCAGCGGGATTTATTGTTATTGCTTCTAATGCTTCATTAAAAGTAAGTCCCTCTTTCATGGCCATGGCTGCACAAAGTGGTAAATTATCTATTGTTACTACTGGATGATCTGTAGTTATGGCAATCTTAATGCCTTTTTCAACTAATGCCTTCGGTGTTTTAAATGTTTTATTTAAAGTTTCTGCTTTTCCATTAAAACTTAAAGTTGGACCAACTATAGCATCTAGATTTTCTTTCTTAATATAATCACTTATTAATTGTCCTTCTGTACAATGATCTAAAGTCAATTTAAGATTAAACTCCTTGGCTATTCTTATAGCAGTTAAAATGTCATCTGCTCTATGTGCATGAGCTTTCATAGGTATTTCTCTATTAAGTAATGGAAGAAGAGCTTCATATTTTAAATTCTTATTGAAATCTTTATCCTCTATTTCAGCATCAATCTTTCTATTTTTATAATTAATGGCCTCTGTTAATGTTTCTCTTAATAAAGCTGCAATAGCCATTCTTGTATTAGGCATCTTATTCTTTCCTGAATAAACTCTTTTTGGATTTTCTCCAAAAGCAACCTTTATTGCCACAGGCTCTTTTATAACCATATCATCAATACATATTCCATTTGTTTTTACTGCAGCAAATTGCCCACCTATTATGTTAGCACTTCCTGGTCCAATTACAGCTGTAGTAACTCCTGCCTTTCTTGCACATTGAAATCCTCCATCAAATGGATTTATTCCATCTATAGCTCTCATTTGTGGCGTTATAGGATCACTCATTTCATTTGTTCCATTTCCAGCTCCCTTATTCCCCTCTTCATGTAATCCAAGGTGACAATGAGCCTCTATAAAACCTGGAAAAACAAATAATCCATGGGCATCAATAACCTCTTCATCCTCTATGTATTGACTTAAATCTTCCGCAATTTTATCTATTTTTCCATCCCTAATTAAAATATCACCCTTCTCATACACTTTACTTTGTTCACAGGTAAATATCTTTCCATTTCTAATTAACATCTTTTCTCCCCCTTTTATTTATTAATTATAGCACTAAATAATTAATCCCTCTTATTCTATAAAAATAAAAGGGATTTTTAATTACATTTCATTTAGCATCCATATGAAAAAATTCAATACTCCAGCAAAAGAAACCCATATTATATAAGGAATCATTAAAATTCCTGCTATTTTATCAAATTTAAAAAACTTAATTGTGGTTATAACTATAAATATTAATAGTATTATAAGTTCTATAAATGCTAATCCGTATAGTTTAAAGTAAAAAAATACTATGCTCCATGCAAAATTTAATAGGAGTTGTACAATATAAAACCAAAGTGCAGCCTTTGTCTTTTCTCCTTGTTTATGCCTTAAATATATTCTGTAAGCTGCGATTCCCATAAGTATATATAAAATAGTCCATACTATTGGGAATACCTCTGATGAAGGAGCAAACCATGGTTTATTGAGGTTATCGTATATTTCTGTACTTCCTTTTATAAACCTTCCAATAACAAATCCGCCACCTAGTGTTATTAATAAACTTATTATGATATCTCCTAAATTGAATTTTCCATTGACCTTAAAGATATTCACATATATCACCTCTCAGGTAATTATATGTGTTTCTTCTGATATATATTATATGTATATATCAGAAAATTCAATTTCAGCTTTTTCCATTAAATTATAGTAATTATTATTAAATACATGTTCTATTCTTTCAGTTTCCTTAAATAAATCTACATCATAAAAATACAATTTAAATCTATTACCATAATCTCCATGTATTTCTACCCTTAAATCTCCTCCTTGCATTTTCATTAAAGACTTACTTATATAAAGTCCTAATCCACTGCCTTCTTGAGTTCTATTTAAAGCTTTATTATTTTTTGTAAATTTGTCAAATATATATTTTTGCTCATCATAGCTTATAGCAATTCCATCATTTTCTATCATTATTACAAGGTCTTTCTCTTCAAAATATATCTTTACATATATATTTCCATTTACTTCTCCATACTTAACTGAATTAGACAATATATTTAATATTATTCTTTCTAAAAACTCTCTATCAATAGCTACAAATATTTCTTCAAAATCTGGATCAAAAATAAAATTAATTTTTTTCTTTTTTATATACTCTGCGGATGCATCTAATATATTTTCAACAACATCAACTATATTAAGAACCATAACATTAGCTTCTATCTGCCCTTCTGATATCTTATTAGCATCAATAAAATTATTTATTGTTCTTATAAGTCTTAAACAATTCTGTTTAATTACTAAGTTATTTCTTTCTATAGATTCAATATTTTGCTTTTCTATATTTAAATTATTTAGTTGAAGAGCTGAATTTATTACATTTATAGGAGTCCTTAATTCATGACATATATTAGTAAAGAATTCTCCCTTTATATTTTCTTCCTCTAATTTTTCTGTTAAATATTTATTTATTCTTAAAATATTATTTTTCTTCGTAACATCATTTATAATTATAAATTCATAATTATCTCCAAAAGGTATTTTATAAACTTCTCCATTAGAATATCCACCATTAATATTCTTAAAAATTATTTCTTTGTGCGAATCTATACTACTCTTTTCTTTTGAATAAACTTGCTTTTTTAATATTCTTTTCTTTAAAACTTCCATACTTTCAGATAAAATAAATTCTCTATCACTAATTCCTAAAAAATTCAATGCTTCATTATTTAAATAGAACAGTTTCTCTTCTTTAAAAATAAAGATATAATCTCCAATTATAGAAACTATTTTATTAAATAATCGTTCTTCTCTACCTAGAAGCCTCTCTAACTCTTTTAGTTCATCTATTTTCTTCTGTAAATACCTTTTATTCTTTTTATATTCTTCTCTTTTTAAGATCATTATTTTATTAATATCATTAAAATTCTTATTTAATGAGAATCTTATTATTCCTTCTACTAAAATATAAAAGGCTGAAAAATCTAATATTTGACTAAAAAAAACATCTAATATACTTGTATTTTTGATATCATCAAGATTATTTAAAAGTATAATATTACCTACTGAAAATAACAAAATATATCCAATTAAGTAATAAAAAAATTTATCAGATGTATTACCTTCATCCATAAAAATCATTATAAGTAATACTACAAATAAAAGAACAACAAATATAAACATAAAATTATTTATATTTACCTCCTTAAGAATAGCTCTCATTAATTTTACGTTATTTGCTATAATTACATAAATAATATTAAAAACAATATTTGATATTAATAAAATAATATTTAATTTTTTAAAGTCTATATTCTTTTTCTTACCTAGAATTATTACAAGCGTAACAAAGTATTGAAGTAGTACACTTATTACTTTATAAATTACCATGCTATCCGTTACGTATGCTTCTGCTTTAGTAATCAAATAAAAGAATTTCGGTATAGTGAACCAATAAATTCCTATATTAACAAAGTAAATTAAATTATTTTTATTATTTATCCTACTACTTATTCCTATTAGTAATGTAGTGCCTAACATTACAACTGTAGCTAAATCTAGAAATTTATAAAATGAGATATATTTTTCTGTTCCTCTAAACAATAATGCTGATATTATTATTATTATATATATTAACCTTAAGATATAATATTGTAACTTAGGATTTTCATATTCTACTTTATATTCCACATTCTTTCTCCCTATTAAATTCCAATCTTATATTTGTTCCTGTATCCTTAATTGAATTTATCTTTATAATTCCATTTTGTAATTCAACTAAGTTCTTAACAATATATAGCCCAATACCTGTGCTTTTGTTTTTCAAACCCTTTTTATTCTTATTTCCCTTGCTATATCTTAAGAAAGCTCTTTCTAAGAACTCCTTATCCATGCCTTCCCCTGTATCTGTAAAGCTAATAACAACTTTATTTTTGCTTGCTTTAATCTCTACTCCAATTCCACCTTCAATTGTATGCTTTATTGAATTTGAAATTAAGTTTAAAACTATTCTCTGAATAAACTCTTGATCACACTTAACATACACTTCTTCTTCATTAGTATCGAAAATATATGTTAATTTTTTTTCCTTGATATATTCAGATAAATTCCCAATTGAATCTTCAATCAAAGTTACTATATTATAAATTTTTAAATTTGGTTTCAAATAATCATAATTAATTTTCGATGAATCGATTAAATTGTTCGCTAATCTCATCAAGGTTATGCAATTTTCTTTATTAACTTGATTATAATAATCAACTTTTTTAATATTCTTCTCAATATAAAACTTTTCCTGTACCTGAGCTGACGAATATATAACATTTATAGGAGTTTTTAAATCATGAGAAATACTTGATAAAAAATCATTTTTTATTTGTTCCTCTAAAGTCCTTTTCCTTAAATTATCTTTTATCTTTTCTGAACATTTTAATTCAGTTATATTTTTTAATGCTATTATTAAATAATCCTCTTTGTCCATTAAAACTTCTAATTCCCAAAATACTTCTACTCCACAAACCACAAGTGAAGCTTCTCCTTTTCTTGTTAACAGAAGCTCTTCTTTATTCCTAACATTTATTATTTTAAATAAATTTTTATTTATAATCTCTCTTTTATTTTTTAACTTTAATTCATGTAATAATTTTTTGTTTACTGTAAAAATTCTATAATTACTACTCTTCAAAATTACCATAGACATAGGTATACTATCTAAAAAATTCTTAAAATAACTTTCCATATCCCTTACTTTCTTCTTAAATTCTTTAAACTCATTATTACTTTCTTCCATACGCTTATTTAATATTTCAAGCTTTTGATTTTTATCAATTACATCCCTATGTAAAGTCTCATAGGGCTTTCTAATCATCATATCTGAAATCCAAACATATACAATAAAATATACTAATATTTTCAATATATCATTTAATAAAATCAAAAATTCTAAACTAAATCTATAAGTCAAAAAATCTAATATTATTAATAAGAAGTTTGTTAAAACTAATAGCTTTAAATGATTTAATAAATTATTTTCGTAGAGCTTAAAATCTCTCAAAACATATAAAATCATTGAAAGTAATACTATGGATATACTCCAAAAAATATACATATTATTAAAAAATATACTAATGAAAGCAATACTAGCTAAAAAATAAATTATTTTCTTAGTTTTTGATTCTATATTTTTTACATATGTTATAACTAGAAAACAATATATACTTTCTAAAATAACACATACAGAAACACTTTTTAACTTAGTATATTCCAGTATTTCATACTCTCTAAAAGATATTATTAAATATATTAATGTATTAAACTTTGATAAAGCAATAATCAATAAGTAAATACTTATTAACTTAAAAATCTTCTTATTAGAAAATTTAAACACTGTTGTAGCAATAAACGTTGTAGCAAACATCAATATAGTTTCAATAATTGTAGATATATCAATAGCAGCATATGGATTAAAAATATATAATGTACATAAAAGAAATATTATTCCAATAAAAATATTAATTAAACTACGTACTTTACTCAAATTTAAATACATATAATCATTTCCCATACATTCCAACATCTTCACTCCCTCTTAAAAATAATCATACAAATATACATTATCATAAAAAGCAAATGAAATTATTTATTTTTTTGTAAATTATTGTATTAAATTGTAATTAATAAAAAGACGTTAATACTGGTCTTAGCCAATATTTAACGTCTCTAAAAAACCTTTAAATTTATTACTATTTCTTACCTCAATTAGATCATTATCCTTATTTATATATTTAACAAAATCAGGATATAATTCAACTGCCTTAATCAAATCATTTGTAGCATCATCTAAATCTTTTCCTAAAATAGCCTTAAAACAACTCCTATTGTAATATAAGAAATGATTTTCTGGATTAAATCTTAAACCTAATGATAATATATCTATTCCTTTTTCAATATTATTCTCTTCTTTATATATTACAGCTAAATTTAAAAATGTATAAGCATATCCAAAATTCTTCTTTATTGATTTTTCATAAAACTTCTTAGCCTTATCATAAACATTTAGCCTCTTATATATTACTCCCATATTAAATAGTGCTAAATAATGTTCTCCATCTATCTGAAGTGCTTTAGAAAACATTCTATATGCTTCTTGAAGCATATCTTGCTCTTCATATATTGATCCTAAATTTGTATATGCCCAAAAATCTTCAGGACAAACTTCTATTGTTTTTTTATAATACTCTATAGCACCTTCCTTATCTCCAACATTATCTAATGAATTTGCTAAAAAGAATATAGCTCTATCATATACTGAATTTATATCAATAGCTTTTTTATATAATTCTATAGCTTTTCTATAATTTTCTTTTTCATCATATATTACAGCTAAACCATAATAAGCTCTAAATTCACAATTATTTATACTTAAAGCCTCTTCATATTTTTCTTTAGCTTTCTCAGTATCACCTAATTCATCTAACATTAAAGCTATACTTATTATTAAATCAATATCCTTTTCTTCCCCTAAAAGCTCCTCTGCTCTTAAATAATAATTTAATGCCTTTATTAAATTACCTTCATCATGTGCTTTATCGCCACTACGTATATAATTATCTATAACTCTATAATCATTATCCATATCTTCTCCTATTTTTTAATCTATTTATATTAATCTATTATATCAAATTTTTTTTAATTTATAGAAATTAAAAAAGGAGGTATCAATCTTTTGATACGCTCCCATTAAAACTCTAATTTATTATATATATCTTTTAAATATTTTTCAACATCCATGCAATGGTATCTTCCATAACATCTATTTTATTTTTTTCATTTAACATTTCATGTCTACCATTTTCATATAGTTTATACTGAACATTTTTTACTCCGAACTCTTTTAATTTATCTCTTAAGTTAATTATACCTTTCCCAAAATTACCAACTGGATCTTTATCACCAGCAAAAATATATATAGGCATTTCTTTATTTATTTTACTCATATTTTCAACTTTATGTATGCTTCTTAACCCTCTTAATAGATCATAATAGAATGAACTTGAACATATAAATCCATATCTTTCATTATCTATATATTTGTCCACTTCTTCCTCTACACTACAAAGCCAATCAAAGCTGGTTCTACATGGTTTAAAATTTTTATTAAAACCTCCGAAAATTAAGCTATCCATTAATTTGCTTTTATGCTTTTTCCCCTTTAACTTACTTTCTATTTTAGCTATTACTTCTCCAATAGGAGCTAATTTGTCTGGCTCTCCATTAGTTCCTGATAAAATTAACATATCTACTAAATCATTATACTTTTGAACTAATCTTTGACTTATAAATGAACCCATACTATGACCAAAGAGTATTATTTTATATCCTTTATGTTTTTCCTTAGAATTTTCTATTAGTATTTTGGCATCCTCAACCATCCATTCAAAGCCTTCATCATCAGCAATATATCCTAAAGAATCCAATTCCTTTGCAGTAAAGCCATGCCCTCTATGATCATGAGAATAAACTAAAAAACCTTCCTCAACAAGTCTTTCTGCAAACTCATCATACCTAATTGCATCTTCTGTCATTCCATGTAATATGTGCACCACCGCTTTGAACTCTTTACCATCACTCCATTTATATCCTTGTAATTCTAATCCTTCACTATCTTTAAATGCAAAACTTTCTCTCAATTTCATCAGCTCCCCTTTTAGACTATATAGTTTAAAAATCTTCTTATGTATAAGATACTACTTAATTCCGCTCCCTTAAACAACTAACTTTATTAATTTACTATTTTTTAAAAATTATTAATATCTCGTTGATAAGTTTTTTCTTTCTGCATATTCTTCAAACTTATTCTTCCAAACTAAAGCTCTCTTTTTATCCATCTTAAAAAGATAATTTAAAAATCTATCTAGTTCATTTCTTTTATAAAGCCCTTTAAAAAGATGTCTTGGATAAGATACTCTCTTCTTATAATTATTTTTAGGATCTATTATTTTAAGTGTATAGTCATTTTGTATATATATATCTTTACATCTTATATCAATTCTCTTAAATCCTAGTTTTTCAAAGTCCAAAATCATTAAATATAGTTCTTTACATAAACTTTCATCTAAACTATTTCTTCTTAAGTATTTATCTAAGCGAATTCCTTCAACATATTCTCTAACAATATATCCTTCCTTAGATTCATACATTTTAGGGAAAAATCTAGATTTTCCAACTCTTTTTAAAATACTACTTTCATCATTCCAAACAGTAACTCTTCTAAATATTTTTATAACCTTATTTTCTTCAAGCAAAAATACTACTCCGTTATGTCCTTCTCCTAAAAATGAACCCTCTCTTAAAGATTTTTCTAATGTATAGCTTAAATTTTTAAGACTATAATCAAAGTTTTTGCTCATTTTACCCCTCTTATTAATAAGTGCTTAATACTATATTATACATTTAATAAAATAAAAAATGACTAATTTCTATAATTAGAAATTAGTCATTTGGTGCAGATAGCGGGACTTGAACCCGCACACCCTTAGAGCAATACCCCCTCAAGAGCCTTATTAAATAATTCTTTATCTCCAATATAATTTGCTATTAAAGCTACATTAGAATATATTGATGGTGATTCAACCTGTGATGTTGCTTTTCCACTCTTTGAATCATAAGTAGCTACTAAAAATCCATCCTTTTTAAATTTTTCTTTTATCCAATTAATAGATGCATCTTCATTTTCTCCAACTTCAATTCTATTTAAAATTACTATTGTAGATAATAATAAATCAATATTTTTATCTTCATCATATTTTTGAGTTTCCTCATAAAATACTTTTCTGTATAAAGGCAAGTTCTCTGATATTCTTCCATTCTCTATTATTGAATTAGATTTTTCATAAATGCGTTCCCATTTCCTATCAACTTGACTTAATAATTTCATAGTTGGCAAATCTAAATAGCATAAAGTCGTTGTATTTCCTTTTCCGTAATTATCTATATAATCTACTAATGTTCCATTTTCTTCTGCATGTTTTAATAAAGAATTACCAATGTTTATGGCATAAAACTTATAGTAAAAGTTTCCCCATCTGTTATTTGCTAAAAGAAGTGCCTTTATTATTCTAAGCTCATCTATTGTTGCAGAAGAAGGAGAGTTTTCACTTCCATCTTTTCTCCAACTTATAAGTCCATTTTTTAATCGCATATCTTTAACTATATCAAAATGCTCATCAAATAGCTCTTGATTATTAGCATTTACTGCATAAAGCATCATAAGTCCTTCTGATTCTGATAAAACTGAATGACCTTTAGTTATATCACCTTCAGAACTCTTATCTAAATAATTTGTATAGATTCCATATCCAGATTCGCTTAAATCATTCTCTATAAAATCAAACAACATTTTTTCCTGTGGTGGATTAAAATTATCATTCCAATCTACTGTCATATGTACTGGTTTTAAATATTCTCTATTTAAAAATAATACTCCTATAGCTATTATTACTATTACACATATAGCTATTCCCCGTTTTTTCAAAATATCACCTCCAAAATTAGCGGTAACATATTAAAAATATAATACCTAAAATACTAAGAATCTTTATATTATTTCTATGTATATTAAAAAACATACATATAGGTCACTTAAGTATAAAGTGACCTATATATATTATAATAAACATTTACTTTTTTTACATATTTATCAGTTTCTTTAAATGGTATGTAAGTAAGATTTTTTCCATCATTAGAATGCTCATTACTACTTAACCATTCTTGAACCCGCCCTCTACCAGCATTATAAGCCGCAATTACGAGATCCCAATTATTAAACTCTTCATGAAGATTGTTTAAATACCAACATCCAAACCTTATATTAACCTCAGGTTCTGACAATAAGTCAGTATTAAAATCAATAATCCCTTGCTGTTCAGCTATCCATTTTCCAGTAGATGTGGTTATTTGCATAAGCCCTCTAGCGTCCTTATTTGATTTTGCCTCTTCATTAAAATTGCTTTCCGCCTTCATTACAGCTAGAACGAAATATGGATCCAAATCATATTCTTTACTATATCTCTCTACATAATTCATATACTTTAATGGAAATACAACATTTCGTAATATATATCCGCTCCCTAAAAACAACAAATATATGGCTAAAACAATTATTACTAGCCTTATAATTTTCTTCATATAACTCTCCTATTGATACAAAGTAAAAAACTCTAATAAATCATCAATTTGTTCCTTTGTCTTCATTAAATTACCACTATTATCAATTATTAAGTTAGAATACTCTTTCTTCTTCTCAAGACTTAACTGAGAATTTATTCTATTTATAGCTTCACCCTTACTCAACTTATCCCTAAAGCCTATTCTTTCTATTTGACTATTTTTATCTACCCAAACTAAAACAACCATATCCATATCTTTATGCATATTATTTTCTATTAGAGTTGCCCCATCTATTACTACTAACTTAGTACCTAATCTTTCATATTCATCAAGCTTCATAGCAATCTCATCTTTTATATATGGCATTATTATTTCTTCATATTTTAGTCTTTCCTTAGGAAATCTAAATATGTGGTTACCAAATTCTCTTCTTCTAAAGTCACCTCTCCAATCAAAGAAATGATCTCCAAAAGTAACTCTTACCCTTAAAAGTATATCAGGGTATTTTTCTAATACTTCTCTCGCAATAATATCTGCATCTATAACTGGTATTCCTGTATCCTTTATCATAGAGGAAATCGTACTTTTACCTGAACATATTCCTCCTGTAAGGCCTACTTTAATCATAGAATTAGTACCCCCTTATTTTAATTTGTACCAATCTTCTCCAATATTAACATCAACATCTAATGGTACACTTAATTTAATCGTATTTTCCATTTCTTCTTTAAGAAGTTTTTTGACAACCTCTAATTCTCCTGGAACAACATTTATTATAAGTTCATCATGTACTTGTAATATTAATCTACTATTTAAGTTTAATTCTCTTATTTTATTATAAACATTTACCATAGCAAGCTTTATTATATCTGCTGCTGTTCCTTGTATTGGAGCATTCATAGCAAGTCTTTCTCCTAAAGCTTTTACTATTTTATTTGAAGCATTTACTTCTGGTATGTATCTTCTTCTATTTAACATAGTTAATACATATCCCTTTGTTTTTGCTTCTTCAATAACATTTGAAATATACTCTTGTATTTTAGGATATCTTTCAAAATATATATCCATGTATTCTTTAGCTTCTTTTCTTGAAATATTTAAATCTTGTGAAAGACTAAAATCACTAATTCCATATACTATACCAAAGTTTACGGCCTTAGCTCTACTTCTCATTAATGATGTTACTTCCTCAACTGGAACCTTAAATACTTCTGAAGCTGTTTTAGTGTGTATATCTGAGTGGTGATTAAATGCATTTATCATATTTTCATCCCCTGAAATATGAGCTAGTACTCTAAGTTCTATTTGTGAGTAGTCAGCTGATATTAATAGGTCACCTTCTTCTTTTGGTATAAATACCTTTCTTATTTCTCTACCCATTTCATATTTTATAGGTATATTTTGAAGGTTAGGCTCTGTTGATGAAAGTCTACCTGTAGTAGTTACTGTTTGATTAAATGTTGAATGTATAGAGCCATCTGTATCTATAACAGCTTTTAATCCTTCAACATAAGTTGAATATATCTTTGAAAGCTGTCTAAAATATGTTATTTTTTCTATTATAGGATGTTTGTCCTTTAGCTTTTCTAAAACTTCTGCATTTGTTGAATACCCAGTTTTAGTTTTCTTTATAACTGGTAAATCTAACTTTTCAAATAATATTTTACCTAATTGCTTTGGAGAATTTATGTTAAATTCTTCTTCAGAAAGTTCAAATATCTCCTTTTGAGTCTCCTCTATTTCTCTTTTGAACTTAATAGATAACTCATCTAAAATATCCTTATTTACTTTAAATCCTATTGATTCCATAGAAGATAAAACTGTTTCTAAAGGAAGCTCCATGCCATACATTAATTCTTCCATTTTTTCTTCTTCTATTTTTTTCTTTAGAACTAAAGTTAGATCTTTCATAAATGAAATTCCAACTAAATCTTCTTCTCCTTCTTTTATATTAGGGAATTTTGAAAGATAATTATTTATTAGTGATAAAAGATTATATTCTCCTTTAGATGAATCTATTAAATATGCTGCTAGTTCACAATCAAAAGCTAATCCTTTAACTTCTATTCCTAATTTTCTTAAAGCAGTTAAAGCATTTTTTATGCTATAGCCATTCTTTAATATCTCTTCATTCTCAAAGAATTCCTTAAATAATTTAGTATTGTTTTCTTCCTTAACTAATTCTTTAAAGCTAATTGAATAATTTTTACCATCATAATTAATAAATATTTTATCGATTTCTAGAGTAGAATACTTTTCTTTATTTAAGTAAGTAAAGTTAATGTATACTTCACCCTTTATATTTTTAAGTAAAGCATCTAATTCTTTACGCTCCTCTATATTAGTGATTTTAACTTCTATTTCTGGCTCTTCCTCTTCTCCATTTGATAATTTATCTAAGATTGATTTCATTTGAAGCTTTGTGAATAAAGCCTTTAATTCATCTTTATTATAGTCATCCTTAGATTTAATCTCATCTAAGTCAAAATCTATAGGAACATTAGTCATAATAGTAGCTAACTTCTTAGAGAATATAGCCTGTTCACTATATTCAGTTAAATTTTCTTTTAACTTTTTACCACTTATGTTATCTATATTTTCTAAAACGGCCTCTACTGAGCCATACTCTTTAATAAGTTTAAATGCTGTTTTTTCTCCGACTCCTGGTACTCCTGGAATATTATCTGACTTATCTCCCATAAGACCTTTAACATCTATAAATTGAGTAGGAGTTACCCCATATTCTTCTACCATTCTGTCATAGTTATAAACTTCCACCTCAGAAACACCTTTTTTAGTTATGCACACATTTATATCTTTTGATGCTAATTGAAGTGCATCTTTATCCCCAGTCATAACATAAACTTCTATTCCTTCATCCTCAGCAAACTTAGCTAAACTTCCTATTATATCATCTGCCTCAAATCCATCTAACTCATATGTTGTTATTGAAAATAATTTTAGCATTTCCTTAACAATAGGAAACTGCTCTGCTAATTCAGGAGGCATTTTCTTTCTACCAGCCTTATAATCCTCATACTCTAAATGTCTAAACGTTGGTGCTTTCTTATCAAAAGTACAAACTATATAATCTGGTTTTATATCATCTCTCATTTTGAAAAGCATATTTGTAAAACCATAAATGGCATTTGTATGAGTTCCCTCACTATTACTTAATAAGGGCACCGCATAAAAGGCTCTATTTAAAAGACTGTTACCGTCTAATATTAATAATCTTTTCATTCTAATCCTCCAATATATTCTATTGATCTAATAAAAAACTTTATCCCCAATAAATTCTACTTCTAATCTATTATATAAAAAGTGGTTAAAATAAAATTATAAATGGTATGACAAGAATATCTAGATAAATTTTTAATGAAGCCTAGTAATTCTCAGAATATATTTATAATTTTATTTTTAAAGTTTTTAAACAATCGTCTCTTTTAATGATTTTTCCCATTAGTTCTAATAATATTAACATACTTTAGAAAATACTTAAATCTAATTCTTCAGATAAATCCTTAATTACATGTGTTCCTGCTATACTATTTCCTTTGTCATCTAAAGAAGGTCCAAAGATTCCTATTCCCATTCTTCTTGGAACGGCAGCCATTATTCCGCCACCAACTCCACTCTTAGCTGGAATTCCTATATGTACTGCAAATTTACCTGAATCATCATACATACCACAAGTAACCATTATAGTTTTTATTATTCTACATATTTCTCTAGATATTACTCTTTCTCCGTTCCAAGGTAATACCCCATCATTAGCAAGCATAGCTCCCATTCTTGCTAAATCCTTAGCATTAACCTCTAAAGAACATTGCTTAAAATATAAATCTAATATATCATCTATATTTCCCTCTATAACTCCGTTACTTTTCATAAAATATGCCAATGCTCTATTTCTATCACCAGTTTCTTTTTCTGATAAATAAACATCTTCATTTAATTCTATAGTATCGTTTCCTGTTACTTTTCTAGTAAACTCTAAAATTCTATTAAATTTTTCTTCTTCTGTATCCCCTTCTATTAAAGATGTTGTTAAGATTGCTCCTGAATTAACCATTGGGTTAAAAGGCTTTTTAGAAGGTTTTCTCTCTAAACTTACTATACTATTGAAACTATCTCCAGTTGGCTCAACACCTACCCTAGAAAACACTCTATCTTTTCCATTATCTAAAATTGCAAGCATTAAAGTTATGACTTTTGATATACTCTGAATAGTAAATTTCTTCTCATAATCTCCTGCTCCTACCTCTTTTCCATCAAGAGTAACTATATATATACCTAAATCTTCTTTATTTGCTTTTTCTAACTCTGGAATATATGATGCTAATTTTCCATGTTCTACATACTGTCTATTATTTTCTATTAAACTCTCAAGAAAATTTTTCACTTTAGTTCGCTCCTTAGTCTAAAATTTATAGTGTAATAACTTAATAATTAATATATAAACATTATAACATTTTAAACTAATTATTATAAATTTTTTCATATACTTTTGATACTTATCTCTAATATAATAAAAAACTTTAACAACTTATTTTTTTCCTAGTTAAATAACTCATATCTTAAGCAACTTTTATTAAACCTCACTCATAGAATATAATAAAAAGCTTTGAGGTTTGTTATTATGAATATAAATAATCTTAATATACTAATGGAATATTTAAACACTGTTCCAATGAAAGAATATAAAAAAAATCTTACTTTTTTAGGTGAAGGAATTGCAAGAAAAGTTTTTGCTTTAAATAAAAATTTAGTTATAAAGGTAGCTAAAAATGAAGATGGCTTACACCAAAACTTTGTTGAAGCATATGTTTTCAAAAATGCTCCTTATAAGCTTAAACGCTATTTATGTCCGGTATTACTTTATGATAAAAGAATTCTAATCATGCCTAGGGCAGAAATTTTTCCCTATGTAAAAAGAAACTCTTTTGTTGATTTAAAGGAATTAAGAGAAGAAGACTCTGTTGAAGATGATATAAGTACACTTGGAGATAAATATTTTCTTTTTAAAGAAGACTTATATGTCCATAGTTCTTGGGGAATTGTAGATGATAATTATTATTTAATTGATTATGGCTGTACTTCTGAAGATGGAGACCTATATTATTACTCTCTTATGAAAATAAAAGGACTTTTATAAAATAATATTTCTTACTCAATTGTTTTATAATTTTTAGTGCATTATAATAATAGTAAGAATTTGTAAAGAAAGGTCTGATATTATGAACACATTTGAAAGTATGTTAGAGAATTATGCAAAACTAGCTACTCACATAGGAGTAAATGTCCAAGAAGGGCAAACCCTTGTTATATCTTCTCCTGTAGAATGTGTAGATTTCACAAGAATGCTTGTTAAATCTGCTTATGAAAAAGGAGCAAAAGATGTTGTTGTTCAATGGAATGATGAAATATGTGGTAAGCTAAAATACGAGTACTCTCCCTTAGAAGTTTTTGAAAGCTTTCCTGATTGGATGAAAGAATCAAGGCTAAGCTATGCTAAAGAAGGAGCTTGTTTCTTAAATATATCTGCCTCTGATCCAGAACTTTTAAAAAATATAGATCCCTCTAAAATAGCAGCTTTTAGAAAATCTTCAAGCACAGCTTTAAGAGAATTCAGTGAACTTTTAATGAGCAATAAAAACGCTTGGTCAATAGTATCTATTCCAACTAAAGCTTGGGCTAAAAAAGTTTTCCCTGATCTATCAGAAAAAGAAGCTGTAGATAAATTATGGAATGAAATTTTCAAAATAGTTAGAGTTGATAAATCTAATCCTGTTGAAGCTTGGAATAAACATAAAGAAACTTTAAAGTACCATATGGATTATTTAAATAAAAAGAATTTAAAATCTCTTCATTTTGAAAATTCACTTGGAACTGATTTAACTATAGAATTACCTGAAAATCATCTTTGGGCTGGCGGAGCTGAATATACTCAAGGCGGAGTTGAATTCATAGCTAATATGCCTACTGAAGAAGTATTCTCTATGCCTTCTAAATTTGGAGTTAATGGAACAGTATTTAGTTCTAAACCTTTAAACTATGGTGGAAACTTAATTGATAACTTCTCAGTTACTTTTAAAGACGGAAAAGTTGTTGATTTCTCAGCTGAAGAAGGATATGAAACTTTAAAACACCTTTTAGATACTGATGAAGGAGCTAAATATTTAGGAGAAGTTGCTCTTGTTCCTTATGATTCTCCTATATCAAACTCAGGAATAATCTTCTTCAACACTCTATATGATGAAAATGCATCATGTCATCTAGCTTTTGGTAAAGCATATTCTCTTTGCTTAAAAAATGGAGAAAACATGACTAATGAAGAACTTGAAAAAGCAGGTGCTAATGACTCACTAACTCATGTAGACTTTATGATAGGCACTAAAGACTTAAAAATCACAGGTTTAACTCATGATAATGTTGAAGTTCCTGTATTCAAAAATGGTAACTGGGCATTTTAAGTAAATTTTTTAAATAAAAAGCAGAGAGTAGTTTATTTAACTTCATAAACTACCCTCTGCTTTTTTTGTATATTTAAGTATTCTATCTACATAAAAAATCTCTAAAGGAATATCCTTTAGAGATTTTAAATTGTTTATAATAAACTTTTATTTATTTCCTTTAGAATCAAAGTATATTCTATGAAGTTTTTTTCCATTTACAATTGTTGCAAATCCATTAGAATACATTTGTAAGAATTCACCTTCATATTTATACTCTTTTCCGTTCTTAATATCTTTAACTAAATTTTGACTTGATTCTAAAACATATATTTCTCCATCTTCACCTATATATATGTCTTTTAAATCTAAGGTCTGTTCTAAAGGTATCTTATTCCAACTATCAATTGGCTTTTCAACATCACCATAAACTATCTTAAATACCTTGTCCTCTTTCACTTCACCAAAGTACACATTTCCAGTTTCATCAACCCCTAAAAGTCTAACTTTATATGATGGATTAATACCTAACTTTTTATTTGGTTGTGTAAGATATATTCCAGATCCCTTTTCACTATCATATACCAATCTATCTGCTCTTGGCATTATTTCAATATTTCCTGGTGTTTCTGTTACTAAACTTACATCAGTTACATCATCATTGTTATCTATTCTCTTAACTATAGATTCTTTTGTATCCTCATTAGTAAACTTAATATATATAACTCCGGTCTTAGTCGATGCCGTTATTTCACTAACTTTATAAGCTGAGTTTACATTTCCAATTTCAATTTTCTTAGTTTTATTGGTATCCACATCAACAGAATATAAATTTACTGTATTATGTCTATTATTATCTTTAGTAGCTGTAGTTACAAGCAATCTATTTCTATCTCTAAGCCAAGTATAATATGATGCTTTTTCGTTTTCTAAATCCACATTAACTTCTTCTTCTTTAATTGTATCAAATACCTTAAGATCTTGATTTTTATTAAAATATGCTACATATTCTCCATCATAAGATATTTTCTTATCTAACATATCACTTGGTAACTTTACATCCTTATTTTCCTTTGTATGCTGACTAGCTATATCTATTGCTTTTACATTTACATTAGAATTCAACTTAAAGTAAAATTTATCAAAAACAAATAAAACCAAGCATTGTAAAATTATAGACAAAAGTCCCCACTTTATAAACAGCTTCAATTTATTCATAAAACTCTCCTTTGTTATTTTACTATCACAGCTGAAGGAATAGATCTTTCCCCTACATTAGATGCTGGATTATTTACAAGTTTTCCATTTAAATACATTGTGGTTGATTTACCACCATCAAGGTTTATAGCCGTAACAACATCACAAGTATTTAACAATACCTCTTGCAATTCTTTTAAAGTTGCTCCACCACTTGTTAAGCTTCTACCGTCAATAACTAACATTACTATTGCTCCATCGGCTCTTTGTCCAATAGCTGTTCTTGGTGCAACTCCCCATCCGCCATCACCTTTCATAGGTGTAGGTTCTCCATCTTTGACTAAAACTGGTCCAAAGCTTACAGCTTCTTGGACATCTAATTCCTTAAGATCATTTACTGAATACATGCCAGCAATCATTTTTCCTGATTTAGTTATTCCGACTAGCTCAATTTTTTTATCATCTGGAACATCTTTATATACAACTTTACCTTCAGACATAACTATACCTGCTGGAGTTCCTCCATTACCAGTCCACTGTGCTGTACTAGATTTATCCGTAAAGGCTCCTCCATTTATAGCTGCAACAGCATTATTTTCTTTTGCTATTTCTGAAGTAGTTTGTCCTTCTTGTCCAAGATATTTTGAAACCCCTATTTTTACTCTAGTAGGATCTTTTACTACAATATAGTATCCACTATATTTAAAGTTATCAAAAGAGTATAATTCTATACTATTATCATGTTTAGTTGGCAGATTAACACTTGTTTTAGCATTTTTATAACTTGCACTTGTCTCTTCAACATTAGAGTTTAATATCTCGTTAATTTTTTCATTTGATAAAAATGTAGTTGCCATCCATTGATGGCTAAAACTTGTCATGGCTGCCCCTACATATGTTCTCTTAGCATTTTGAAACGGTCCATATAAAAGTATAAAAGGTGCTGTAATAGCAGTAAAGATTAATTCAAAAGCAATAAACATTGCTAAGGTCTTCCACTTCTTTTTACTTCTCCTCTTTTTTCTATTATCTTTCCCCATTGCTCCTCCTTAATTTAAAATAATCCATTTTCATTTGTAACCAAAACCAATTTACCCGTACACTTTGTTCTTTTTTACAGTATCACTTATCCATTATACATTATTTTTTATACAATATTATTACAAAGTTTTATCTTTATACAAATTTCTCTACTAAATTTTCATATTTTTTTAAAATAAAAAGCTCATGAACCTTCCATAAGCTTTCAAAATTACAATATATTCCATTTTATAAATTAAATTTTCTTTCATCATATCCTAAGAACAAAACAAAAAATATAACTTGTATAACCTCAAATATCTTCTTCATTTGTTTCAACTCCTTTTAATATCTTACAAAATAATTATATATTTATTAGATATGTAATCATATTTTTCTAGATTACAAATTACTTTCAAATTTGTAATCTCCTCTATTAGATATATCCAATAAACTCAAATTAATACTGTAAGATAAAAGGCAATTAGGAAATAAATAACTAGTGTATTTTTTATATTTTTTTGTAAAATAAAAAACACTAGGTTATTTACCTAAGTGTTTTCAAAATACGAGATAAGTCTATAAGC
Source organism: Clostridium sp. LIBA-8841 (assembly GCF_057782475.1). NCBI lineage: Bacteria > Bacillati > Bacillota > Clostridia > Eubacteriales > Clostridiaceae > Clostridium > Clostridium sp. LIBA-8841. The sequence goes on from NZ_CM173488.1 coordinate 3,075,493, forward strand.
CGAGTTCTGTATTCGACAATCATCTATCTAGGCCTACCGTTGCCGATAGGCTCAAGCGACACACCCGAGGACGGGACGGGCAGCCCCTATATGTCCTCCTATTTGGTCTTGCTCCGAATGGGGTTTACATAGCAGTATAGTCACCTATACACTGGTGAGCTCTTACCTCACCTTTCCACCCTTACCTAGATAAATCTAGGCGGTTTATTTCTGTTGCACTATCCTTAGAGTCACCTCCACTGGACGTTATCCAGCATCCTGCCCTATGGAGCTCGGACTTTCCTCTCCTAGTTCTAAGACTAGCAGCGATTGTCTGGCTTACTCGCAAGATTAATATTAACATATAAAATTATTTTTTTCAAATTATTTTTTTTACCATTTACTACAAATAACAGCAATAGCTATTATTGCAATGAGAATAAAAGCTAGAGGTATTCCTATTTGACTCATTATTAATAATGTTAAAATTGCTCCTACAGCAGCCCATTTTAAAGCATTCTTAATGCTATTATTCTTCTTTACTCTTCCACAGTTACAACGATTTCTTTTAAAATTTTTAATCAATTTACAAAAATCATCTTTTAAGTCTTTAAAACAATCATTATTAGAATTTTTTCTTGAATTTGACCCCATAATATTCAATCCTAAGTATTATTTATACATTATTATATGAAAAATCACCTACTTTATCCATAAAGCAGGCGATTTTTTTCTTTATTTGAAGCTATTAATTAATTCTAATCTCCAACTCCAAAATCAGTATTTTCAAATAATACTTCTATGTTATTATTATTTTTCTTTAAGAATGAATACTCATTCTCAAACCATTTTATAAGTTCTTCATCTCTTTTAAAATTAGTTGTATTCTCAGTCCATATATTAACTGTTCCATACTCAAAATTATTTAAAAGAATTTCCATATCTCTTTTTATCATCTCTTTGGTTTGTCCTTTTATACCAACCATTAAGCATATTGATTTGAAATATTTTTTTATTTCTTCTACATCTTTAAATCTAGCATTTTTATTTAAAACATCATTTCTAAATTCATCATCAAAGGTTTCTATTCCTGTCTTAAATATTATAGGAACTCCGAAATATTCTTCTATTTCCTTTAATCTATTTCTATAACACCAATGTGCCTCAAAAAAAATCTTCTTAATATTCTTTTTTATAACAATCTCTTTTATATCTTCTAATGTTTCCTTTGGAAGTTCAAAGACACTTCCTGAATTTATAACTTCTAAAACTCCATAAATTCCTTTGACCTTACTAAGTACTTCTTTATTTAACTTAATTATTTCCTCAGTATTTTTTGAGTTATCTTCTATGTAATCACAAAAGGCACATTTTCCCCATACACAAGGAAAAGATTTTAAAAGAACTATTTCTCTATTATTTTTATTATCTATAACATTATATCTATCCAATTCTTTCATCTCCAATTATTCATTCTGTGCTCTTAATAAAATATTCTTAGGTAATCTTCTTACAACTTGCACCATTATTAAAACAGCTACTAACTTATCACAATAGTCTGTTAAGAATTGAGTTATAAAAGCACTAACTACAGGGTTAACCCCTAAATTATTTAAAATCACTATTATGTAACTAGATCCTGAAGAAGTTATTCCTCCAAATATATAGGCTGTTAGAACAGCTCCAGTAAAACTTACAAATATAGTCATTATAAGTACACTTAAAAATATTTTTTTCCCCTTCATAAGACCTTTATCATAAAAATATCCTGCAAAAAATCCAGTAAATATTTGAACTGGTGCAAAATATAAAGAATATATATCAAATGTTATTCCACTAACTACACTTCCTAATATACCTGTAGCTACTCCATAAGCTGGTCCTAGTACAAATCCAACCATTATTGTACCTAAAGAATCTAAATAAATTGGTAACCTTAAATTTAAAGCTATAAAAGCACCTATTATATTTAAAGCTATTCCAATTCCCACTATTGTTAATTTTAAACTTTTTGAACTTCTCATCTTAATATCCCCCTATTAAACACCATATTTTTCGTTATTAATTACATTTTTAATATCCTCTTTATGATGAAGGAATATTTTACTTAGAAAACTAAGCATAAATTCTTTACTATTTACTTTTTCTAAAACAAAAACATTTTTTCTCTTTTTATAAAAATCTGCAACATCTACAAGGCTTTGTCCCATAGCTATATCCTCACAAGCTACATCTACATAAGCCTTGAAACCTTCACAAAGGTTTCTATTTACAAAATATTCTACAGCTAATGGATCATTTATAACACAACCAAGAGTTCTCTCTTGAGCCCAATGAAAATCAACATAAAATCTAGTAATATCACATATAAAATCACCAACTTCATCTTTAAATTGATGTATAATCTCTCTTAAATTTGGTGTTAAAACTATCTCTCTCGTAACATCTAAACCAACCATGGTGAACTCGCCATTAAACTGATTTAAGAATTCCTTTGCTCCATGAGGATCTACCCAGTAATTGAACTCCGCTACTGGAGAACAATTCCCATGACTTTTATAAGCTCCTCCCATTGAAACAATCTCTTTAACTCTATGAAAAACCTCTGAATTTTTTCTTATAGCCATGCACAGATTTGTTAAGGGTCCCAAAGCTATTATGCTAATATTCTCCTCATTTTTTAAGGTATTCAAAATAAAATCTACGGCCCCTTCTCTAATATACTCCTCAGAAATTTCTGGAATGAAAGTTTCTCCTAAACCATCTTCTCCATGAGTATCCTGAGCTGTTACAAGTTCTCTTTTAATAGGAGTACTCTCCCCTAAATAAACAGGTATATCTAATCTATTCAAAAGCTTAAGTACCTTTAAAGCATTTTTAGCTCCCTGTAGACTTTCAACATTACCTGATACAGTTGTTATACCTACGACCTCAATCTCTTCTGATTTTAATGCAAGAATAAGCGCTAAAGCGTCGTCTATTCCTGGATCACAATCAATAATCACCTTTCTCTTATACATTTTAAATTCCTCCCTTTGATTTAAATTAACCAAAAGGCACTGTTATTACTCTCAAAAACACTCCTTATTCCTTGTAAAATCTTTCTGAAAATAATAAAAAACTATATTACAGGCATACTAAAGAGTATAACTATCCTACAATACAGTTACAGTCCTAGTTTTTTATAGAGGGATGGTTACGAACCTCTACCAAGTGAACTTGGATTTTATTATAAAGCTATGTTTTATGTAAATATTGATTTTAAGATGATCTTACAGTTCTATCTAAAAATCAACACTTGTTTAAAACATGATCTATTATAAAATTTTAGGTATGGTGTATATTTCACCATACCTATTATATATCAAAATTATATAAATTCAAATGGATCTTTTGATTCTTTTGAAATAACAAATTCTACATCTGAATCTAATCTTTCTTTTACCTTTTCACTTACATTAATTAGAACAGGCCACTCTGAATTAAAATGTCCTATATCCAGTATATTAAGTCCCATCTCTTTATAATCTGAAACAAAGTGATATGTTGTATCTCCAGTTATTATTAAGTCTGCACCAAGCTTTTTTGCATCTCCAAAGAAATCTTGACCACTACCATTTACAATGGCAACCTTCTTAACAACTTCATTTAAATCTCCTGCATATCTTAAATTTTTAACTTCTAGAGAATTTTTAATATTCTCTACTATTTCAAGGACAGTCATTTCTTTATTTAATTCAACAACTCTTCCTATACCAGCCTCATTATCAAATTGATTTTTCTCCATTATAATACCTTTTTCAAAACCTAACATTTTTACTAAGGTATCATTTAATCCATCTTTAACAGAATCCCAATTGGTATGAGCTGAATAAAGATTTATATCATTTCTTATTAATTCTATAATTTTTCTTCCTAACAAAGTATCTGTTGTTATTGATTGAGGTTTTCTGAATAAAAGTGGGTGATGAGTTAAAATAAGCTCTGCTCCCATTTCCTTAGCCTCTCTAATAACCTCTTCAGTACAATCTAAAGCTAATAAAACCTTAGTTATATTTTTCTTTCTATCCCCAACCATAAGACCTACATTATCAAAGCCTTCTTTTAAATTAACTGGGGCTATATCCTCTATTATTTTTATAATGTCATCTAGTTTCATTATATCATCCCCTTAAGCTTATTTATCTTTTCTTCTAAATCAGCTTTTCTCTTTTTTGCAGCCTCTGTGTCATCCTTAATAAAGCTTAATATTGTTTCACATCTATTTATTTTTTCTTCAATAAATTCTTTGAATAATGGATGTTCTTTTTTTCTTAAAATAGGACTGATTTCATAATCTATTTCATCTTCAAAAATTAATTTTTCTGAATCCTCATTATATTTAACTTTAAATAGCTCATAAAATCTTCCCTCATCCTTAATTAAATCCTCATCTATTATTTCATAATTATTTTTATATAAGAACTCTCTTAAAACTTCTGGATTTTGAGCTGGTTGTAAAATTAGAAAATCATATTTCTTTACCTTTGGCATATCAGCTAATAATATATCTCTAGTTAAGTTTCCTCCCATACCAGCTAATATAACACCATCTACTTCTCCAAGCTTTAAAGGGTTAAGACCAGGCCCTAAAAGACACTTAACCTTATCACTAACTCCTTCAAAAGCAACATTAACCTTTGCTTTTTCTATAGGACCTTTATTTATATCTGAAGCTATAGCTTTTTCACATATTCCTTCTTTAACTAAATAAATTGGTATATATCCATGATCCGTACCAATGTCAGCTATACTTTCACATTTATCAACATGTTCTGCTATTCTTTTTAATCTTTTACTTAGTTCCATCCTATCCCACTTTCTACAAAAAATTTAATAGTGTTTGTATCTGAGAAACCAAAAACACCAATGATATTATTAAGGACACATAAATATATCTTTGAGCTAATTTTTTATCGTATTTAGCACAAAAATGACTTGCATAATAAATACATACTAACAAAATCATATTCATTATGCCATATATAATTTGCCTTACAGCAAAATCCTTTGCATTTCCAAAAGTACAAGGAATAAAATGTGCATTAAAGTCAATTGGCATTTTATCAGGCATAATCCCAGATAAATATAATATAGAAGGTATCAAAATAATTGCTAATATTATTAATGATGTTATTATAAATGGAATATAAAATCCCTTATCCTTTATTATTGCCCTTGCATTATTAATCTTTACCTTAAAACTTTCTTCTTTTATGCCTTTTGATATTATTAACTCTTTGAACTTTTCAAATTCATCTGGAGATAATCCATAACTTATCTCTTCAGTGTGTATGTATATAACCTTTTTCCCAGAAGTTACAAACATACGCGCAAGCCCTACATTATGAACAACACATCTACCAAAACAATATTTATGCTTTCCAAAACCAGATAATTTAAATCCATTTATAAACTTATCTTGTTCTAAAAAACCATTTACATCTTTAAAATTTATCCTAAGTTTTTTTAATCCTTTAAAACAGTTTATTTCAATGTAATCATCATTAACTTCATAAACTAAGGATAAATCCAGTAGAATATAATAAATGCATATAATACTGTAAACAAAGCTTGCTACTATTACTAGGTTTCTTTCTAAATAACCATTCATTATGTCATTTAGTATTGCTAACAATACATTTCCTAATAAGAAATATGCCAAAACTTCAAATACGCCTTGGCCTCTTCTAGCCTTAAATTTTGTCATTTACTACTTCACCTCATTGTAATTATATCATAAAATAAAGCTTTCTTCAGAACTCACTCTTCTCTATTCATATAGACTGTACATACTTTATATGAATAATAAAATTTATCTGCTCCTTCAATAAAATGAATTCTTTAAACTCTACCTCAAATTCTTTATAAATAAGATTGTATTTTAAACCAATGTTGATTTTAGATAGAACTGTAAGCCCATCTTAATAAGCAACTTAGAGTTTCATTATCTATGGAAATATAAAAAAAGATTAGTACCATAAAGGTACTAATCTAAATAATCTTTTAATTTTTTACTTCTACTTGGATGTCTTAACTTTCTTAAAGCTTTTGCTTCAATCTGTCTAATTCTCTCTCTAGTTACGTTGAATTCTTTACCAACTTCCTCAAGAGTTCTAGCTCTTCCATCATCTAATCCAAATCTTAGTCTTAATACTTTTTCTTCTCTAGGAGTTAAAGTATCTAAAACATTGATTAATTGCTCTTTTAACATTGTGAATGCAGCTGCTTCTGCTGGTGCTGGAGCATCATCATCAGGTATAAAGTCACCTAAATGTGAATCTTCCTCTTCACCTATTGGAGTTTCTAATGAAACTGGTTCTTGAGCTATTTTTAAGATTTCTCTTACCTTATCAACTGGCATATCCATTTGTTTTGATAATTCCTCTGGTAATGGATCTCTTCCTAACTCTTGAACTAATTGTCTTTGAATTCTTATAAGTTTGTTTATAGTTTCTACCATATGAACTGGTATTCTTATAGTTCTTGCTTGGTCAGCAATAGCTCTAGTTATCGCCTGTCTTATCCACCATGTAGCATATGTTGAGAACTTATATCCTTTTCTGTAGTCAAACTTTTCAACAGCCTTTATAAGACCTAAGTTACCTTCTTGTATAAGATCTAGGAATAACATTCCTCTACCAACATATCTTTTAGCTATACTTACAACAAGTCTTAAGTTAGCCTCTGCTAATTTTTTCTTAGCATAGTTGCTTCCTTCTTCTATTTTCTTAGCAAGTTCTATTTCATCCTCTGATGATAATAGTGGAACTTTACCTATTTCCTTTAAGTACATTCTTACTGGGTCATCAATAGCAATTCCCTCTGGAACAGAAAGATCTAATTCCTCTTCCTCTTCCTCTTCTTGCTCTATTTCACTTATTACCTCTATACCCATTGATTCTAGAACTTCATAGATTTTTTCTATTTGTTCTGGGTTTAATTCTATTTCATCAAGTTCATCCATTATCTCCTTGTAAGTCAATGAACCGCTTTTTTTCCCTTTATCTATAAGCCTTTTTACTAAGACCATTTTGTCAACTTTTTCTTTTACTTCTTTACCTTCACTTTTTTTCGCTTTTGTTGTTTTAGCTTTCATTTTATTACCTCCTTCCGCCATTAAAACTACTTACTCCTTTCTAGTTCTTTTAGTTTATCACTTATTTCTTTAGCTCTTTTAACTAAATCAAGTGATTCCTTAAACATATTGTTTTGTTCACAAATTTTTAGTTCTTTAAGTACAGTAGTCTGTTCTTGCTCTAACTTATATTTTTTAATAAGATTAACATAGTCCTTAACAAGAACTTCTATATTAGAAGAATGATCTAGAATAAGTAAGTCTTTTACTTCTAACCATTCCTTTAAAACTTTTGGATCTTCACACTTAGCTTCTACATGCTTTTCTAAATCGCCAAATCCCACTTCATTTATGGAATCATTGATTATTTTTTCTAATGATTTAATATTAGGAGATATTAAATCATCCTCTTCTAAGTATTTTTTTACTAATGAATGGTTTTCCTCCATACAAAGAAGTTTTAAAACACTTCTTTCACATTTAACATAAGGAGGCTCTACATATAATTTTGTTCCATATTCTTCCTTATTATTCACATTTTCATGGTTTTTATTGTTATTTGTCAAATTTTTATTTAATAAATCATAAAATGCTTGTTCTTTTATGGATGTTTCTTCTGAAATTTTCTTTATGTATACATCTTTTTCTATTGGATTTAAATCTGATAATATATCCACAACTCTTTCAGCATACTTTATTAATCCATTGTTATCTGAAAAATCTATACCGATTCTAGCTCTATGAAGCTTATAATCTATAAGTTTTTTGGCAGATTGAATTAATTTTATAAAAGCTTCTTTACCATTTGCTCTTATAAATTCATCTGGATCTTTACCTTTTGGTACTGTTAGTACTCTAACATCTAATCCAGCATTTTGCAATATCTCAAGTCCTCGTATAGTAGCCATTTGTCCAGCAATATCTGCATCATATGAGATTATTACTCTGTCTACATATCTTTTTAATAACCTAGCTTGATTATCTGTTAATGCAGTTCCTAGAGAAGCAACTACATTAGTTATTCCATATTGGTGAAGTGATATACAATCCATATATCCTTCAACTATTATTAATGTTCTTTCTTTTAATCCATGTTTTATAGCAAAATTTAAAGCATATAAATTAGTTCCTTTGTGAAAAACTAGTGTTTCTGGAGAGTTTAAATATTTTGGTTTTGAATCATCTAAAACTCTACCACCAAAACCTATTACACTCCCTTTATAATCAAATACAGGAAAAATAACTCTATTCCTGAATCTATCATAAAAAGTTCCCTTTTCACTCTTAATTCCTAATCCAGCAGCTTCAATAGCTTCATTATTGAATCCTTGTTTTCTAAGATAGTTTATGGTATTTTGCCATCCTTCCTTAGCGTATCCAAGTCCAAAGCTTTTTAATATATTTTCTTTTATTCCTCTTCTTAAAAAATATTCCTTAGCTTCCTTATTGTTTTGGAGATTAGAAAAGTAATATCTAGCAGCTTGCTTATTTATGTTATATAAAACTTGTTTTTTTCTTTGTGTTTCACTTTGTTTTCCATCCTCTATAGGAATTATTATGTTAGCTCTATCAGCTAATTCTTTAACAGCATCCACAAAGTTCAAATTTTTAGTTTTCATAACAAAGCTTATTACATTTCCAGCTTCTCCACATCCAAAGCACTTAAATATTTGTTTATCAGGAGAAACACTAAAAGACGGACTCTTTTCATGATGAAATGGACATAAACCAGAAAAATTCCTTCCTGCTCTTTTTAGTCTTACAACATCAGAAACAACATCAACAATATCGTTTTGCTCTTTAACTTTTTCTATAATTTCTTCTGAAATTCGCAAGAACTCTACTCACCTTCTTAATATTTTTTGACAATTAATTATTATTCGACATCAATTGATAAATTCCTTCTCAAATTTTAAATATAACTTTTTTTTTATTATTTTTCAAGTCTAAATTTATAACAATTATATTTTGGCAACATTTAGTTCTAATTATTCCAAAAATATTTAATAAATCACAAACTTTGGAACATATATCTTATTAAACTCATTTGTACAGTAATCATCGGTCATTCCAGCTACGTAATCGGCTACCCCTCTATGTATTCCTTCTGATTCACATATATCCTTATATAATTTCGGCATTTCATTCCAATTCTTATAATAATGTTCTATGACCTTACTCAATACAAACTCAGCTTTTTTCCTCTCATCTTCTAAATATTTTCCTAAATATATATTATCAAACAAAAATTTTCTAAGCTGAATAAAGGCATATCCTATTTCTTCACTTAAAGATACCTTGAGTTCTCCTTGTTCCATATTTTTAATTGTATTAAAAACACAATCTTTAACTAAAGTTTCTATTCTTTTACTCCCACTATTACCTAATTTATTAATTATTTCCTTAGGTAGATCTTCTTCTTTTAAAATTCCCGCTCTAATTGAATCGTCTATATCATGATTTACATAAGCTATCTTATCTGCAAACCTAACAACTTGTCCTTCAAACGTTCCTGCGACTTTACTAATATTTGAAAAGCCACTATGATTTAATATTCCATCTAAAACTTCTTTTGTTAGATTAAGTCCTAAGCCATCCTTCTCTATCTTCTTAACAACTCTTACACTTTGCTCATTATGCTTAAAACCACCTGGTAGAAAATCGTTTATAACATCTTCCCCAATATGAGCGAAAGCTGCATGACCTAAATCATGACCTAAAGCAATAGCCTCTATTAAATATTCATTTAATGAAAGAGCTACGCCTATGGTTCTTGCTACTTGAGAAACCTCTAAAGTATGCACAAGTCTAGTTCTATAATGATCACCATAAGTTCTTATAAAAACTTGAGTTTTTCTCTTTAATCTTCTAAATGATTTACTATGGATTATTCTATCTCTGTCAACCATAAAGCAAGTTCTTATATCATCTGGCTCTTCAAATCTTTCTCTTCCTATTGATTCTTCTGAAAACTTTGCGACTTTATTTAACTTTATTCTTTCGAAAACTTCAATATTCTCTCTTATTTTCATAGCATCACCTATTATATATATTCTATTCCCCTATTTAAAATCCTTTTATATTATATAAATTTTATATAATAGCCATTAATTTTATAATCTATATTTTAAAATCTAAAATATTATGCTTTTTTAACCATTTAATTTACCAACTTAACTATTATTTTATTTAAATAACTAAACTATTTCACATTTTAAAGTATAATCTAAACTTAATGATAATATGCTTATATTAAGGAATTTTTATTAGGAGGTCAATCATGGGAAAGCATTCTAACCGTTTTAATGAAGCCGATGAAGTTTTAAGTGCTGTAAAAACCATAGTTTTACCTATGTATAACTTAGAAAATTATTCAATAGAAAATATAAAATTTAAAAATACAGATAAAAATAGAGCTGTTTATAAACTTATTGATAATATCTATAATCCTACTAACATTTTCTGTTTAAAGAAGGTTTATTATGATGAGGGTACTTTATTATTCATATATTCAGTTATGGAATGGTTTGCTAGAAACGAAATTAAACTTCCAAAAATTCTTCCTTCAAAAGTTAATGGTAGATTCGTTAAAGCAAACAACATGCTTTTCATGCTTTCTCCATGGGTTGAAGGAGAAAAATGTAGTTTTGATAATTTAGAACATATTCTACTATCTATAGAAAATCTAGCTAAAATGCATAGCTGCTCAAGAAATTTTAAACCAATTAAAGGTAGTTCAATTAAAACTGGGTTTGATAGTATCTACATATCTACCTTAAAGCATTTTAACAAAATTCTTTCATCATTTAATATGGCTACAAAAATTGAAAATAAGGATAAATTTTCATCAATATTCTTAGATATCTTTGATGATAACCTCTATTTAGCCAAAGAAGCACTATTAGTTTCTAGCTCTATAGATGATAAAAAACTTAGCAAATCTCTTTGTCATGGTGATTATGTAAATAAAAACTTAATAATTAATAATTCTGAAGTTTGGGTAATAGATTTTGATAAGTCTTCTCTTAATTACTCTATGTACGACTTATGTTATTTTATGAGACGCTTATTAAAAAGAACATCTACTAATTGGGACATAGAATTAACTAAAAAAATACTTAAGACATACAATTTAATTACACCATTTACTGAGGACGATCTTAAATATATCTTCTCATACCTATCATTTCCTCAAAAATATTGGCGCTTATCTAAAGATTATTATAATAACATGAAAAAATGTAGTAAATCAATGTTTATAGAATCTCTTAATGAAGTAGCTAATAATACATCAGCCCAAGTTAGGTTTGTTGAAGAATTGAGAATATTATTTTTAACCGAATTTAAAGTTAAATTATAAATAAAGGAGTATTCATAATGAATACTCCTCTTATATTATTTTATTTATTATCTCTTATTTTTAACTTGTGCTTGTGCAGCTGCAAGTCTTGCTAATGGAACTCTGTATGGTGAACAACTTACATAATTTAATCCTAAGTTGTGGCAGAATTCAACAGATGAAGGATCTCCACCATGTTCTCCACATATACCTAATTTAATATCAGGTCTTGTTATCTTACCTTTTTCACAAGCAATCTTCATAAGCTCTCCAACACCAGTTTGGTCCAGTTTAGCAAATGGATCTTGCTCATATATTCCTTTTTCATAGTAATCTTTTAAGAACTTAGCGGCATCATCTCTTGAGAATCCAAATGACATTTGAGTTAAGTCATTTGTACCAAATGAGAAGAACTCAGCTTCCTCTGCTATTCTATCAGCAGTTAAAGCAGCTCTTGGAATCTCAATCATTGTTCCAACCTTATAATCTAATTGAACACCTTTTTCTTCCATTACTGTCTTAGCAGTTTCAACAACTACATTCTTAACATATTTTAATTCTTTTATATCACCTATTAGAGGAATCATTATTTCAGGAACTATATTATATCCTTTATTCTTTTTAACCTCTATAGCAGCCTCTATAACGGCTCTTGTTTGCATCTCAGCTATCTCTGGATAAGATACTGCTAAACGACATCCTCTATGTCCCATCATTGGGTTAAATTCATGTAATTCAGCAACTACAGCCTTAATTTCCTCTACACTAACACCAATTTCCTTAGCTAATGTATTTATATCAGCTTCCTCAGTTGGTAAGAATTCATGTAGAGGTGGATCTAAGAATCTGATTGTAGCTGGTCTTTCTTCTAAAGCTTCATACATTCCTATAAAGTCTTCTCTTTGCATTGGTAGAAGTTTTTCTAATGCAACTCTTCTACTATCTTCATTCTTAGCTAATATCATTTCTCTAACAGCTAAGATTCTATCTTCAGCAAAGAACATATGCTCAGTTCTACATAATCCTATACCTTCTGCACCAAACTCAACAGCTTGTTTAGTATCTCTTGGTGTATCAGCATTAGTTCTAACCTTTAATTTTCTTATTTCATCAGCCCATCCCATGAATGTAGCAAAATGCCCTGTAATTTCAGGAGATACTGTCTTAACTTGCTCTGCATAGATATTTCCTGTTGAACCATCTATTGAAATGTAATCTTCTGAAGTTAATACCTTACCGTCAACTTCTAAAGTTCTAGATTCTTCATTAACTTTTAATTCTCCACATCCAGCTACACAGCAAGTACCCATTCCTCTTGCAACAACAGCTGCATGAGAAGTCATTCCTCCTCTAACAGTTAAGATACCTTCTGCAGCTATCATACCTTCGATATCTTCTGGTGAAGTTTCTAATCTTACTAATACTACTTTTTCACCATTTGCTTTTCTTTCCTTAGCCTCTTCAGCTGTGAAAGCTATTTTACCACATGCAGCTCCTGGTGATGCTGGTAAGCCCTTTGCAACCACTGTAGCCTCTTTTAAGCCATCAGCAGCAAAAGCAGGGTGAAGTAATGTATCTAATTGTTTAGGCTCAACTTTTAATATAGCCTCTTCCTTAGTTAACATTCCTTCCTCAACCAAATCAACAGCTATTTTTAAAGCTGATTGAGCAGTTCTCTTACCATTTCTAGTTTGAAGGAAATATAATTTTCCATCTTCTATTGTGAACTCCATATCTTGCATATCTCTATAATGCTGTTCTAATGTATTAACTATATCTGTAAATTGCTTATATATTTCAGGATTTTGTTCTTCTAAATGACTTATTGGTTGAGGGGTTCTTATACCTGCAACAACATCTTCACCTTGAGCATTCATTAAATACTCACCATATAACTCATTATCCCCATTAGCTGGGTTTCTTGAGAATGCAACTCCAGTTCCTGAAGTTTCTCCCTTATTACCAAATACCATCTCTTGAACGTTAACTGCTGTACCCCATTCCCCTGGAATATCGTTTAATCTTCTATAAACAATAGCTCTTGGGTTATTCCATGATCTAAATACAGCTGTAACAGCCTCTATAAGTTGCTCTTTTGGATTACTTGGGAAATCTTCTCCTTTTTCCTTCTTATAAAGCACCTTAAATTTTCCTACTAAATCTTTTAAGTCTTCTGCTGTTAAATCAGTGTCTATTTTATATCCTTTTTCTTCTTTAACTTCATCTAATAAATCTTCAAAAAGCCTTTTTTCAACACCCATTACAACATCAGCAAACATTTGAATAAATCTTCTATATGAATCATAAGCAAATCTTGGATTATTTGTTAAAGTAGCCATAGCTTCTACTGACTCATCATTTAATCCAAGGTTTAGAATTGTATCCATCATACCTGGCATTGAAACTCTTGCACCTGATCTAACTGATACTAATAAAGGATTTTCAAGAGAACCAAATTTTTTACCAGTTATCTCTTCTAACTCAGCCATTTTATTTTCAATTTCCTCAATAATGCCTTGAGATATTTTTTTACCATCTTCATAATACTTATTACATGCTTCAGTTGTTACTGTAAATCCTTGTGGAACTGGTATTCCTAAAATAGTCATCTCAGATAAGTTAGCACCTTTTCCACCTAATAAATTTTTCATACTTGCGTTACCTTCTTTAAAAAGATAAACATACTGCTTTTTCTCCATCTCAATACTCCTCCGTTCAATACTATAGTTGAATTTTTATATACTAACAGAGAATACTCTCTGGTAGTTACCCATTTGATCTTTCTTTTTAACCATATTTTTTAATTCTCTCCAAGCTTAACAAATAACTTAGTTATGTTAGTCTTAGACACTTTTCCTATGATCTCTAATCTCTCTTTTCCTTCATTTTCTTCAATTCTCTTTACAACTGGTACGGAGTCTATCTCATGTTCTATTATTTTTTTTGCTACATCAAAAGCGCAGTCTTCTTCTACAGCACATACTATGTTAGGCATTCTTGTCATGATAACACCAACAGGAACCTTATATATATCTGTTCCTCCTATAGCGACCTTTAAAAAGTCTTTTCTGGAAACAGCTCCTGTTAGAACTCCTCCATTTTCTACAAACATAGTTCCTACATCATTCAAAAATAGATGTACTATAGCATCATGAAGCATAGTTTCTTCACATACTGTAATCGGTTTAGACATAATGTCTTTAACCTTTATATTTTTTATCTTTTCATAGATGAAACTGTTTGAGGGTTTGTCTGAATATATATATCCAACCTTTGGTCTCGCATCTAATACGCCAATCATTGTAAGTATTGCAAGATCTGGTCTTAAGGCTGCTCTTGTAACCCCTAACTTGCCTGCTAAAGCTTCTGAAGTTATGGGTTGACCCTCTTTTACAAGTCTAACTATTTCTTCCTGCCTTGGTGTTAATTTCAATTTGAATGCTCCTTCCTTTAAACAAACTAGGAACAAAAAGGAATTTATTAAAGTGATTTTTTATATATTAATTGTAACACAACATAAATCTTTTTAGTATAGCAAATTTTCTGAAAAATCATTCAAATCTGATAATTATCACTTAAATTCCTTTGGTTTTTTCCTTTTTATTCCATTTTCCTTTAATTTACATCTACTTGCTAGTCAACATCATCAAATTTTACTGTATATGTAAAATTTGTTTCATTTTCTAGCTTATTATGATGCTTATGAAATTTGTTTATTTTACTTTCATTTGTTTTTCCATTTTCTCTTTTTTCTTTCATATCACTTGCTACACTAAAAGCCTTATCCTTTAGTCCAAATGCTTTTCCTTTAATATCACTAGCCGCATTTTTAACTATTTTATTCACAACCTCAACACTACCATCAGCTTTAGTTATTTCTATAGTTATTTTTGTAGCTATGGCTGCAACAACACTTACAGCTAATATGCTTGGGAATATCACAGCAATTGCTCCTGCTGCTATACCTGCATTAACTGGTATATCAGTTAAAACTTTATCATCCTTAAGTATTCTTACTCTTGATACATTTCCTTTATCAATTAAATCTTTTAAGAATTTCTTTATTTCTTCAAAGCTCTCAGCTTTTTCTTCCATTACCTTTTCTTCTTGTACTTTGCTCTCTTCTTCTCTTTTTTTCTCGATATATATTAAAGCATTTACCACATCACCATCACAAGCCTCTAACGCTTCTTTAGCTTCTGCATAAGTAGCATATGTTCTTTCTATTACTTGGTCTACTTTTTCTAATGTTATTTGACTCATCTAAATCACTCCTTTATAAACTTTAACATTTCTAAACTTTTAGGTTTTCTTGAATAAACAGAAGATATTATGAAGCTAGTTACTTTGAAAAGCTCATCTCTTACCTCTTCTGTCAATGTTAATCTATACACCTTATCCAAAGAAGTATTATTTAAGAACCTAAGAGCATTATATGTAGCTTTATTTATATAAAGTCCATGTTCCTTTGGACATTTATCACATACTCCTCCAAAGTATCTTAAACTAATATAGTTTGAAACATTTAATTTACTTTTACAAAATACGCAGTTATCAAATCTTAATCCATACCCTGTGTATTTTAATAATTTAAGTTCAAAAGCCCTTATTAAAAGTTCATAACTTATTGCCTCTGTATTTAATAAATAAAGACATGTTATGAACTCCCTATATAAGTTGAAATTTTCCTCTTCATCCTGTAGTGATATATCAATAAGCTCACATAAGTAAGATGCGTAAGTAAGCTTTTCTAGGTCAGTTAAAGATGTCTGAAAAGAAGTCCTTATCTTCCCTTCAGACAATCTGTATAAACCTTTTCCCTTGAATAATAAATAATCGCCATAGCATAAAGGGTGCGTTAATGAAAAAAGTCTACTTTTACTCTTTTTTGCACCCTTAGCTATAGCTGTTACCTTACCCATTTTCTCGGTAAAAATCCAAAGCAATTTATCGTTCTCTTTATAATCTTGAGCCTTAATGATAACTCCACCACTCTCTATAAGTGCCAGAAGCTATCCCTCCTATTTAAGTTTTTTATATCCTAATTCCTTTAGTAGTGAAGTATTATCTCTCCACTCTTTTCTAACTTTTACCCATATTTTTATATTAACTTTTTCTCTTAAAAATCTTTCTAATTCAAATCTAGCTGTTGAACCAATCTTCTTAAGTGTTTGACCATTCTTTCCAATTATAATTCCTTTATGTGATGCTTTCTCACATATTAAATCTACCTCTATGTTATACTTTCCACTAGTATCTTGTTTCATTTGTATAACATCTACAGCAATACCATGTGGAACTTCTTGACTTAAGTTTTTAAGAGCTTTTTCTCTAACTATCTCAGCCACAACAAATCTCTCTTGAACATCTGTTATCATATCATCTGGATAATATTTAGGACCCTCTGGTAAGTATTTAACCATAAGCTCTAGAAGCTTATCTGTATTCTTACCTTTCATGGCTGATATAGGAATCATTTCTGCAAAGTCATACTCCTTTGAGAATAACTCTAAAGTTTTAGCAACCTTTTCTGGAGAACTCTCATCCACCTTATTTAATACGAATATAACAGGGGCTTTTTGGTTTTTAAGTTGCTCTATTATGAACTTATCACCTCTACCAACCTCGTCACATGGATTACTTAAAAATAATACTAAATCTACATCTTTTATAGAATCTGTAGCACTATTTACCATATACTCACCTAATTTATGTTTAGGCTTATGTATTCCTGGAGTATCAACGAAAACCATTTGATAGTCATCTCCAGTTAGTATTGTTTGGATATTATTTCTTGTTGTTTGTGGTTTATTAGAAACAATTGAAAGTTTTTCTCCCATTAATAAGTTTGTTAATGTTGACTTACCTACGTTTGGTCTACCAACAATTGTTATAAATCCTGATTTAAACATACTTCCTCCTATTTTTCTAGATCTTCTTTAGTGAATGATCCAGGTAAAATTTTATCTAATGTTGTCTCTATATAATCATCTTCACTTTTAATTATGAATATCTTTATATCTTTATTTTCTGCAAATTCTACTATTACCTGTCTACATATACCACATGGATATGTATATGAATTTAAATCTCCTACTACAGCAACAGCCTTTATAACCTTTGCTCCTTCAGAAACTCCTTTGAATATTGCAGTCCTCTCAGCACAGTTTGTTGCTCCAAATGATGCATTTTCAATATTACATCCTGTATATATCTTACCATTCTCAAATAAAACAGCAGCACCCACCTTAAAATTTGAATATGGGCAATATGCTTGCTCTCTTGCCTCTAAAGCTTTTTTTATAAGTTCATTTTTCATATAATTCATCCTCCATTCTAATTTTAGACACTAAATTTATCAACTAAATATTTTAAATATTAAAATTGTTATAAGCGTTCCTAATAAGGCCCCTGCAATAACTTCCCATACACTATGAACCTCTGAATCGACCCTACTCTGGGCTGTTATTAGAGCCATTAAATAACTAAGTATTATTATAATATGAGAGTTACTTATGAGTGATATAGCCGTAGCTATTGAAAAGGCTATTGCACTATGTCCTGATGGCATACCACCTTTTAAAGGTGTTCCTTCTCCAAAATAAGCTTTTGCAGCAATTGTAACTATACATACTATTGTTAAGACTATGAATACGATATACGGCTCTGTTGCCTTGACCCTATCCATAATTCTAAAAGTTATATTGCTAAGCTCATCCCAAAATATAATATACCCTACTAAGACAGCATTTATAGCAGTTATAAGTACTGCTCCAGCCGCTGTATTCTTAGCAATTTTAGCTAAAGGATGATAATAGTTTGTGCTTAAATCTATAGCACTTTCTATAGCGGTATTAATAAGTTCTGCCGCTATTACCATGGTTATTGTTATAGCTAATATTATAAACTCTATTTTGCTTATATCATAAACAAAACAAGCTGATAATATAATTAAAGCAACTATAAAATGTATTCTCATATTTCTTTGAGTTCTTAAGGCATATATTATACCATCTATTGCATAATTAAAGCTATCAATAAGTTTTCTTACCTTCATAATATTCTCCTAAACAAATTCATACCTTAGCTTTCTCTTGTTATATTTAACTTACCAAGTAACTCCTCTTCTCTTCCTCTCATTCTAGCCTTTTCTTCTTCCTCCATATGGTCATAACCTAGAAGGTGTAAAACTGAATGTGTCACTAAGTAGCAAGCCTCTCTTTCAAATGAGTGATTAAACTCAATACTCTGTTCCTTAGTTCTCTCTAGAGATAAAACTATATCACCTAATATAAGCTCATCTCCATCAAAATAACATTTATCAAACTCATGTTCTAAGTAAACATCCTTATAAACCTTATCCTCTGGATAATCAATCATTGGAAATGATAAAACATCTGTGGCTCTATCTATTCCTCTTGTTTCATTGTTTATTCCTCTTATTTCATCATTATCTACAAAAACTAAAGAAACTTCACAATCTTCTTTCACTTTTTCTTCTTTTAATACAAATGATATAACCTCTTCTAGTTTTTTCGTTAGCTCTTCAGTAACTTCAAATTTATTCTGTCTATCATCTATGAATATCATAATTACTTATTCTCCTTTTTATTGTTATCATCTGGATACTCTATTCTTTCATGATGTATTCCATTTAAAGCTTTTAAGAAACATTTTTTTATTTTACTTATGTCTCTAAGAGTAAGATCACAATTATCTAATTGTCCAGTTGCTAACTTATCATCAATAATATTATTGATCATTTTTTCTATTTTCTCTTCAGTTGGTTCATTAATCGATCTAACAGCTGCCTCTGTGGAGTCCGCTAACATTAATATCCCTTGCTCCTTACTCATAGGTTTCGGACCAGGATATTTGAAATCCTCTTCCTTAACTTCATCTGGGTTTTCAGAATTATTCTTAACTGTTAAATAAAAATATTTAACTAGAGTTTCTCCATGATGAGTAACTATAAAATCCTGTATGGTTTTAGGTAAATTATATTCCTTTGCTAAATCTGAACCATCCTTAACATGGGATAGTATTATTTTGCTACTTACCTCTGGTTTTATCCTATCATGAGGATTTTTCTTTCCTATTTGATTTTCTCTAAAGAAATATGGTCTCTTCGTTTTACCAATATCATGATAGTAAGCACCAATTCTTGCCAATAGAGGATTCCCGCCTACTTGCTCTGCTGCTAACTCTGCTAAGTTAGCAACTAAAATACTATGATGATATGTTCCTGGTGCCTCCATAAGTAATTTCTTAAGTAATGGATTATTAGGATTAGATAATTCTAATAACTTAGCATTAGTTACTATATCAAAAGTTGATTCAAAAAATGGTAATACACCTATTGTAAGTATTCCAGAAAGTACAGCTCCAGCTGCTGCAAATGTACTATCTGCAAGTATTTCCATAAAGTTATTTGTTGTTAAAGTCCCAACACTAAAGGTTAAAATTGAACTTAATACAGCAACAGTTATTGAAGAATATAGGATATCATTTCTCTGTTGCATTTTTCTTAATAATGTTCCTCCTAAAACAACATTTAAAACAGCAAGAACTATTATGTTTGGGTTAAATCCTACTGCCCCACCTATTAGAATTACATTTAGCATACTAAATACCAGTGATATTTTATAATTTAATAGAAGTGTTATTAACATTGGCATACATGCTAATGGTATTATATAATTTGACATCATACCAAATAATCTAGCCAATATAACTGGAAATACATTTAATATGCTTATCATAACTATTTTTGAAAAATCTTTATTGATATCAGGATAGTATTTATTTATATATCCATATTGAAGATACATAACTATAATTACCAAAACTCCTAAAGCTAAATAAATATATAGGCTTGAGCCTGAATCATTTAGTAATCCTAAGGTACCTAAAAGCTCTAATTGATGAGCTGTAACAGGCTCTCCTTCATTAACCACTATTTGATTTTTCTTTATCATGACTGGTGGAACTTGTTTTAAAGTTTCTTTTATAAGATCATCAGTTTTTTCTTTATCATAAAAAAAGTTTGGTTCTATTAAACTAATAAAGTTTAGGGCAACTCCCTTTGCTGAATCACTTAGATCACTAGAAGCTATATAATCTGTATACACCTTTTTAGCATCACTTAAATCCTGTGTATTTCCATCTTCAATAGGAGTTTCATATGCTTTATTTAAACCTTCTACACATGTACTTTCTAACTTTTTAACCTCTTGTTCATTCATAGAAGCAAGTATATTAGCCTCTGCATCTGTTATTTTAAAGGGTACTCTTGGTATAAGTTTAGCCTTTTCTTCTTCTGTTTTATCTTGAATAACTATTTTATCAATAGTAGCAAAAAATCCCCTTATCTTCTCTTCACTTTGTTTTTGAACATCTGTTCTTAAAGAATACTGCTTATCAACTTTTTCTTCTGCTTCTTTTTTTCTTGCTTCAGTAGCCGATTCATCAATTATTTCTCTATGGGCTTTTATGTCTGCTTTTGGTATATCTCCAACTTTCAAGTCATATTTTCTAGTTATTATACCAGTCATTAAAGTACAGTATAAAACTATAAATGTTACGATATATAGGATTATCTTTTTATAATCCTTAAATATATCAATTATCTTTTTCTTAAATTTCCCCATAACTACTCATCTTCTCCTCATTAGGTCATACTTTTATCTAATAATTTAAAGCTATATTTTGTTCTACTACGAAAAGAACCTTTAACTTAATCTTGCCTTCACCTAAATCCTCAGTTGTAATTATTTTATCTACTATTTTAGCTTGCTTACTTATTTCTTTATTTATAGATTTGCTCATTAACTCAACAGCATTATTTATTATGGTTTCCTTATCTTCAGCTATATCATTATCAATCTTTTCATAGTATATGTTTCTATTCACAAACTTTCCTTTACTTTCTATTTTATCATACTTAGCAAACTCTTTAGTAGGCTTTTTTAGATAAATTTTCTTACCCATTATTTCCAAGTATATATCACTATCTTTCTCTCCTGTACGTTCTTCTTTTTTACCGGCAACTTGTAATTCAATAGACTTTTCATAAAAGGTATTTGCTGTAACCTCTCCCTTAGCATCAACCTCATATTCACCACCCTCTATTCCTTGTTGTGGAATTATAAGAACATCTCCTTTTTTTACTATATCTCCTTCTTTAACAACTGCTGTCCCTGAAGTTGTATATATCTTTTTAATTTCTCCATCCATAGAGGCCACAATATTTTTTAATTCTTTATTTTCATTTTCTTCTCTTATTTTAGGACTGACCTTCTCTTCAACTTTTATTTTCAAGGTTCCACCTTCTATACGGGCATTTACCCACATTATGTCTCCATGTCCATTCTCTAATTTCTTCTCTAATCCATATACATTAACACTACTTTTCTTGACCCCAGGTTTAATATTAAATTCATTAAGCATAGTTCTAATTTCAAAAGGAGCTATATTCTTCTTAGTTTCTATGTCTATTCTCCATATAAATCCTGAATAAATATATAACCCAATTAAAAATATTAAAGCTCCAACAAATACACTTATGGATTTTTTAGCTCTAGCTAAGAAGAATATCATTCCCTTAGCTGAAATTATTTTAACTTTTCCATCTAATCTTTTAACATAACCTTTTAAATTCCCATAGTCAGAATAATCAATATTTAAAGTTACAGTTACTACATCTATTTTTCTTACATTTTCAACATTTATACCATTCTTCCATAAAACATTTAAAAGTTTATTTATATCAAAGGTCTTAATTTCAACTTTTATTTGTCCTTTTTTCAAAAAATCTAATCTCATCTTAAGCCTCCTCAAAACTTAAATTCTTAAGCTTTCCTGTTAAGGCAATGGTTCCAGCCCCTATAAACCTTATTTCCATATTTACTCCTTCAATTTTGATAAGACCTAAAATGCTATTTACTTTAATTTCGTCGTCTTTAAAAACCTCTATACCCTTATGATTTTCTATAACAATTTCGCTTTTTCCATGCACAACTATTTTAGGCTCACCATTAATTATCTCTTTAGGTAAATCTAACTCTTCAGCAATTTTATTAGTTACTTGTCTTAATTTATCTCCCACATTCAGACCTCCTACAAAATATTTTCATACTAATCTATGAAAATTTATTTTTTTTTATTCTTAGATAAAAATAGTTAAAACAAATAAAAAGGCATACAAATAGCCTTTTAAGCCATTCATATGCCTTTTAAATAATAAAATGGATTTTCCAAATTTTTATTTCTTTAACCAAAATAAAAGAGAGTTCCTTAGAACTCTCTTACTTATTTAAATATTCTTTTACTAATTGACTTACAAGTTTACCATCAGCTCTACCAACTGTTTGTGGTCTAACCTTTGACATAACTTTTCCCATGTCTTTTATGCTATTTGCACCCACTTCTTCAGCTGCGATTTTTATGATATCTTTTATTTCTTCTTCACTTAACTGCTGAGGAAGGTAATCTAACAAGATTGCAATCTCACTATTGTTTTGATCAACTAAATCCTGTCTATTTCCCTTTTCGAATTCAAGCGCAGCTTCTCTTCTTTGCTTGATTTCTCTTGCTAATATTTCTATAACCTGTTCATCCTCAAGCTTAACACCATCAGTTTTTTCAACCAAAAGTATTGCTGACTTAGCAGTGCTTAGAACTCCAGCTTTGAACTTATCCTTAGCCTTTAAAGCCTGCTTCCAGTCTTCTTGAAGTCTTTCTTTAATAGTTGGCATTTGTATACCTTCTTTCAAAAGAAATTATTCTATAAATTTAAACCAAAAACTATTTGAATTTTCTCTTTCTTGCAGCTTCTGATTTTTTCTTTCTCTTTACGCTTGGCTTTTCGTAGTGTTCTCTTTTTCTTACTTCTGAAAGAACTCCAGCTCTAGCGCATTGTCTCTTAAATCTTCTTAATGCTTGCTCTAATGATTCGTTTTCTTTTACTCTGATTTCTGACATTCTTTATCCCTCCCTCCGCTAGCGTAAATTATTAATGTAATTCACAGCCATGGGCTAAATAACACACGCTATATTATACAACACAGGCTTCTTTAATGTCAAGAAGTTAAATCTAATTTTTAGCCCGGTGGCCACTTTAAATTTCTTCCTCCAAGAACATGAAAATGAATATGGCCTACTGTTTGCCCACCTTGTTCTCCACAATTAGTAACAACTCTATAGCCATTTTCTGCGATTCCTTGTTCCTTTACTAGTTTATTAATAGTTTTGAATATGTGTGCAAATACTTCTGCATTTTCTTCATTTACTTCATTTAAACTAGCTATGTGCGCCTTTGGAATAACTAAAAAATGTACTGGCGCTTCTGGACTTATATCATGAAAAGCTAAAACTTTATCATCTTCATAAATCTTTTTACTTGGAATTTCTCCAGCTACTATTTTACAAAAAATACAATCTGACAACATTCTCACCTCCCCAAAGTATGAATCTATTCTTATATATTATACCTCATTTTGAATGTAAAATTATGTTTTTATAATATTATTTCTCCATGAGCTACTTCATCTTCAAAGGAGTCTATTTTTACGTTTAATATTTTACCTGAAACATTACAATCAGCCTTAGCATTTACCTTTATATAATTTCTTGTATATCCAGTATAAACACCACTACCTAATTCAACTTCCTCTTCAAACAAAACATCAATAACTTTTCCTACGTATTTTTCTGCAAAAGCTTTCTCATTAATTCTATTTAATTCAATAAGTTTTTTACTTCTTTCGTCTTTTTTATTTCCATCAACTTGATTCTCCATATTTTCTGCTCTAGTACCTTTTCTAGGACTATACTTAAATATGTGAGTTTTTGAAAGAGCAATTCTCTTTAAGAATTCATAAGTTTGTTCAAACTCTTCATCAGTTTCTCCTGGGAACCCAACAATTACGTCTGTTGTTATAGAAACATCCTCTATTTTATCTCTTAAAAGATTTACTATATCTTCGTATTCTTTTGCAGTGTATCTTCTATTCATTCTCTTTAATGTAGCATCACATCCACTTTGAAGTGATAAATGGAAATGAGGGCATAATTTCTTAAGAGCTAGTATTCTTCTTACAACATCCTCTGTGAAGAATGTAGGATCTATTGAACCTATTCTAACTCTCTCTATTCCATCTATTTTCTCTATTTCTTCTAATAAATCAACTAATGTTATCTTTTCATCTAAATCTACACCATAAGATGCTGTATGAATTCCTGATAATATTATTTCCTTAAATCCATGATCTGCTAAGCTTCTAATTTCTTCTAATACCTTTTTAGGGTCTTTTGAACAAACAGAACCTCTTGTGTATGGAATTAAACAGTAAGCACAGAATCTATTACATCCATCTTGTATTTTTAAGAATGCTCTAGTCTTATTGTTGTATTCTTCAATTTTTAAGTCTTCAAAAACTTTATTCTTTAAAACAGCACCAACTTTAACTTGTTGCTTACCTTCATCTTTAGCTTTATTTACGTAATAAACTATTTCACCTTTGTTTCTTGAACCTAAAACTACATCAACACCTTCGATTCCTGAAACTTCTGTAGGTGCTATTTGAGCATAACATCCAACAACAGCTATAATAGCTTCTGGATTTTGTCTTCTAGCTCTTCCTATTATTTGTCTAGATTTTTTATCTCCCATGTTAGTTACACTACAAGTATTAACTACATACACGTCTGAGATTTCATTGAAATCTACAACTTCATATCCTTCTCTAACAAATTTTTCAGTCATAGCTTCTGATTCATATGTATTAACTCTACATCCTAATGTAGCAAATGCAACTTTCATTAAATCTTTCCTCCTAAATCACCAAGCTCATACTGAATAATTGAAACACAAGTAAATCCTGCTGTTTCTGTTCTTAAAATTCTTGGTCCTAAAGTTACAATATGAGCTCCTTTTTCTTTTAGGGCTTCTATTTCACTTTCTTCAAATCCGCCTTCTGGTCCAACCATTATTCCAACATTCTTTATACTATTTTTATCCCCTATAGAATTAACCATAGCTCTTATTCCGTATCCTGTAGCATTTTCATAAGGAATAACCATAAGGTCTAGTTCATCTATTTTATCTAAAACCTCTTGAAAGCTCATTGGCTCAGATACTGTTGGTATAACAGTTCTTTTACTTTGCTTACAAGCTTCTAAAGCTATTTTGTTTAATCTATCTAACTTTTTAAACTCACCTTTTAACTTAACATCTACTCTGTCAGTTATTGTTGGAATTATATCTGAAACACCAAGTTCTACGCACTTTTGAACTATTAAATCCATTTTTGCAGCCTTTGGCATTCCTTGAAACAAAGTAATATGTAGATTACTTTCATTGTTCACATCAAGCTTCTCTAAGATTTTGATAGAAACCTCTTGTTTATTGACCTCTTCTACCTCACCTAAAAACTCTTCACTTTCAAGGTTATTTACAACAACCTTCTCACCTGGTTTTACTCTTAAAACCTTATAAATATGTTTAACATCCTCACCAGTTATCACTGCATGAGTATCTGAAAACATATGAGCTGGTGTAAAAAACTTATGCATAATTTCATACTCCCCTACTA
Source organism: Clostridium sp. LIBA-8841 (assembly GCF_057782475.1). Classification (NCBI taxonomy): domain Bacteria; kingdom Bacillati; phylum Bacillota; class Clostridia; order Eubacteriales; family Clostridiaceae; genus Clostridium; species Clostridium sp. LIBA-8841. The sequence continues at coordinate 3,101,522 of NZ_CM173488.1, forward strand.
AATTATTTTAACTTAGCAACAATACAGTTCCATTCTCCATCTTTGTTAACTTCCATAACTTCAAAACCTTCTTGTTCTAACTTATCTATAACCATTTGTCTTCTCTCATGGATTATACCTGAAGTTATGAAAACACCATCTTTATTTAATGCTTTTTTAACATCATCTACTAATATACAGATTATTTCAGCTATTATGTTAGCAACAACTATATCAGCTTTTCCATCTACAACATCTAAAAGATTTCCGTATAATACTTCTATGTTATTAACATCATTAAATGATATGTTTTCCTTAGCTGAGTCTACAGCTACTGGGTCTAGGTCAACCCCTACAACATGTTTTGCACCAAGTTTAGAAGCAACTAAAGCAAGTATTCCTGAACCTGTTCCAATATCAAATACAGTTGTATCAGCCTTAACATACTTATCTAAAGCCTGAACACACATTCTTGTAGTTTCATGGTCACCAGTACCAAACGCCATACCTGGGTCTAATTCTACTACCATTTCCTCTCCAGTAGCTTCATACTCTTCCCATATTGGTTTTATAACTATTTTTTCTCCAATTTTTATTGGTTTGTAGTATTGCTTCCAGTTATTAGCCCAGTCTTCTTCAAACATTTTTTCAGCTTCAACTGTACCTTCACCGATATCTAACCCTGACTCTTTTAACTCAGCTACTCTATCTTTAACATAAGCTAAAACTTCATCTATGTTGTCTTCCTCTGAGAAATATCCCTTAACAACAGCAACCTTTCCCTTATGTTCTAATATGTTTATATCTGCAAAGTCCCAAGTTAAAGGTCCTTGTTCTCTTCCTAATATATCGTTTGGATCCTCTATAGCAACACCCTTACAGTCTAATCCGTAAAATATTCCTGATATAGGTTCTAATGCCTCACTCTTAGTTATTACTCTAACTTCAATCCAAGTTCCTTCCATTTATGTATCAATCCTTTCTTATGCTACTTTGACTAATAATTTATTTTACACTTTAGTCTAGTATCTGTCTAGCTTATAAGCACTATTATGTTTCATATTCATTGTTAAAATTTATAAGATAACAATACTTGATTATTAATTTATAAATTTCAATTTACTATTACATAATAATTCTAAAAATCTTATTTTTCTAAAAGCCACTCTTATTCATTATCACATATAAAAAAATTAAAGGCTATAGTCTATTATTGACATAACCTTTAAACTTAATTTCATTTAATTTTAAATTCCAAATATAGTTTTAATCAAAAAATTTTCAATAAATGGTGCTATAAAGAAATCTAAAGCTAAAATTAAAATAATAATTAATTCACCATTATATTTGATCCAAAATTTATTGGAAAGATTATTTAATTTAATCCTAGAACTTAACTTCTTAAATAATAATATATAGATTAAATACCCTATAGCTGCCCCTAAAGTATTCATTAATAAGTCATCTATATCAGTGGCTCTCATATTTAATAATTGAAGCACTTCTATTATTAAGCTAAAAGAAAATCCTACTAAAATAGTATTTAAAAATTTCTCGAACTTATTCCAAAGACTAGGTAAAAATACTCCTAGCGGAATAAATAAAATAATATTTGTTATCATTCCAAATAAATTCCCATCTTGAAATTTAAATGGAACCAAACTTATTGTTCTTTCTCTTTCAATTCCTATGTCTAATATATGTCCTGGTCCTGTAATACTAAGAACAGTTACTATATAAAAAGCAAAGATGCATAATCCAAGTGTAAATACCTTTGAAAACTCAACTTCTTCTTTTTTTAAATATAGTATTAAAAAAATACAGTATATAAAAACTCCAACAAACGCCGAAACTAATAGACCCATATTATCATCCCCCTTAGACTTAAGTAAAAATCCAAAATTAGTTATAGACAAAAAGCATTATTAAAATAAAAGCAACGGGTATCATGACCAATGTGCTACAGATAGACACAAAACTTTTAATTCTACCCTCCTCTTTTAAAATGCTTTTTATCATCCAATATATTCCTACACCAATAATTCCTCCAATTGTATTGGTTATTATATCAGTTATATCGCTCGCACCTATAGCAAATATATATTGACCAACTTCAAAAGCCAAAGATATTAGTACTATTACTCCTATCTGCTTATAAATTTTAGAATTATTTAAAAACATACTTATATAAATTCCTAAAGGTATAAATAAAATAATATTTCCTACAATATCTAACTGATTATAATATCCGTTTATAATATCATTAAAAGGAATTAAGTTTATACTTCTATGAAATTCTCTCTGACTACTAAATAACTCAATAGGAGAAACATATTTAAAAAGAATATTCCATAACAAAAATAAAATATAGAATATAAAACTTATTACAAATAAAAAGTTAATTACTCTCTTTTTCACTTGAACTCACCCACTTACTAATAATAAAAAAACTTTCTTAAATAAATATTTACAAATCTTTTTATAGATTAATTAAAGTTAATAAAACAAACTATAAATAGGTTAAAAAACATACAAAGTTCTAAAACCTATTTATAGTTTTTCACTTCAATTTTTAATATCTCTCTTTAATAATCTCTAAAACTTCTTCTTTAGTTAATTTTATAGCTTTCATGCTTTCTATAAATCCATCTAAGGCATCCTCTACTAGTTCTTTTCTTATGTTCTTTAAAATTCCCTCATCCTCTGTTATAGTACTTGGTTTATTTCTCACGGTTTCTATAAGCCCCATAGTTTCCATGTCTCTATACGCCCTTTGAACTGTATTTGGATTTACTTTTAACATCTCTGCAAGCTCCCTTCTTGATGGTATATGCTCCCCTGGTTTTAAATTCCCTATAACTAAAGATTGTTTTATATGTCTTATTATTTGGAGATAAATTGGTTCCCTATCATTTACTTCAAAAAACATTTTTACTTACCTCCTATCACCTTAATGCTATTTACTACTCCATCCTCATATTCTCCTATATAAAGTGGATTTTTACTATTTATATCAACAACACTTATATACCCCTTATAATAAATTAAATTATCCTCATTAAAATCTGTTAAATTTAAAAATACTTTATCTCCACTTATAAGAATATTACTTATATCACTAAAGCTTACACCATATCTTTCAAATCTATCTTTTTCTATAAGATTTTTATAAAAAGTAAATTTCTTAGTATTAAAATTAAAGTTTAATATTGATACGCTACTTCTGTCACTATCGTAGAAAGAAAAATATATATTTTCATCTTGAATATATGATTGTCCCTTATCGCCATCTTTATAGATTTCCTTAATTTCATTATTTATTTTCTCATCTGGTTTATAAATATTTATTTCTTTAGTATTTAAATCTATTTCTAGTACTCCTTCTAAAATAGTATTTTTATTTTTTTCATCTTCAAATACTTCAAAATAAATATTATCACTATATTCGAAATGATTACCATTAAATATATACGAATTGTCCAGATCTAATTCTTTATTTAAACTCATAGGTTCTGATACTTCAAGTTCTTTGCTATCTATATTAATTTCACCAAATATAATCATAGTTTCATTAGAAGTATTTTTCATAAAAAGAATATTTATTTTACCATCCTTATAAGAAATTCCATTTATTCTGTAATCTTGATTTAAGTTTGTTTTATTTTCAACCTGAAAATTTTCATAAGTATTAGTTTTTTTATCCTTAATCCTTACTTTTAAATGTGGATCAACACCATAAGATTGATCTGTAACATCAACCATAACCTCATTATCTTCATAAAAAGTTTCAGGTATAACAAGTAATCCTCTAAAGAACTTTTTATCTTCTAATACATTAACACTAGAATTTATTCCATTAAATCCACTTTCAAAAAACGAAGTTTCTTTTTTCACATCATTACTATCAACAGTTAGATTTTCTACTCTTACTCCTTTGTCTTTTGCTAAATTAAACTGAACATCTCCTAATTCACTTCTTTCTCCATATAAATTAGAAAACTTAATACTACTTTCATTAGCTTCTATAGTTATACCTGACCAGGTAAATATACCCAATAAAAATATTATAGTACAAATTATCGGTACTCTCTTTTTCATACACTCACCTCACCTACACATGAACCTTGTTCTTTAACAAATAATTTGAACCAAACCATCCAATAATTATATAAACTATACTTGTTCCTATCATCCAAAAGAATCTTTCAACAGAATATAATCTTATAATGCTCGGTAATACATAATAAATAAATATTAAAGAACACCCTATTATAGCTCCTAAGATTCCTCCTTTTATTCCAAAGCTCTTTGTCAAAAGCGAAAACAAAAATGCTACTAAAATTAATGCTACTATGCTCACAATAAGCCAAATAATATTTAAATAATCATCTGGAATAATATATCTAAAATTTATTTTTGAATATATTATTAATTCCTTAATACTCTCATGTTTCAAAAATTCCTTTGGAAACTTAACATTAAAAATAAAATATTCTATAATAACAGCTACTATTTGAAAAAACACTAAAGATATATAGAAAAACATTGCTGCTAAAACCTTATATAAAACAATTAATTTTTGAGAAATAGGTAAATTCAAAAGAGTATATGCACTTTTATTCTCTCCCCAAAATTCTCTAAACCATAAGTAACAACAATACAAACAAAAACATATTAATAAAATTAATGTGAAAAATATAGCCATTCTATTATGACTAATATTAAATGATGAAAATGTATTAACTCCACCATTTAATATCTCTGTAGAATTTTCTATTTTTTTTAAAAACCCATCTAAATACCCATTTAAATTATAGATAAACCAAATGATATTTAACATCATTAGTCCTATAGCTATTCCTAGAGTTATTTTCAAATCTCTTATTATTTGAGAATTTAAAAGATAAGAAAACCTTTTAAAATCACTTTTTACCACCTTTATGCACCTCCCTTATTTTATCAACTAAAGATAAGCCCTCTGCTCTAATATCTTCCACATAAAATTCACATTTAATTTTTCCATTGCTTAAGAAAACAACCTTATCAACCACATTTTCTACCTCTTTTATTTCATGTGTAGTTAATATAATACCTATATCTTCATTCATATATGAAATAAGTGATGCTATGAATTTCTCCCTTGTGAATACGTCTATTCCAGAAAAAGGTTCATCTAACAACAAATAATCTGGATTTCTTACAAATCCTAAAATTATTTTAACCCTAGCTATATTACCTTTAGAAAGATGATTTATTTTATCTTCTTCATTAAGCTTAAAATCCTTTAGCATTTCATAAGCCTTAGCCATATCCCATCTTTCATACATTACACTCATATATTCAAAAGCATCTTTTATTTTCATTCCACCATAAGTATTAATAACATCTGGTACAAAGGCTATTTTTTCATAAGTTTTATAACTTCTCTTTTCTCCGTCAAAAAGAATTTCTCCACTGTTTTCTTTAACGAGTCCCATAATTATTTTTAATAATGTTGATTTCCCTACTCCATTTATTCCAAGAAGAGCTGTTATTTCTCCCTTTTTAGCTTGGAATGAAATATTATTTAAAACTTCTTTTCGTCTAAATTTTTTTGTTATATCTTTAACCTCAAGCATTTTTTCACCTCTCTTCTTAATTTTTATCATTAAATCCATTTAACCTAACATTATTCATTTCACCTAAATAAATTAAATTACTATTTGATAAATCTACAACTCCAATAATTGATAAACTGCTATTTTCTACACTTGATAAAAAATATAATTTATTATTAAGTACCTTTAAATACATTGGTTGAGTTTCTCTACCTACATATTCTTCAATCTCATTTTCATTTATAACATTTTTATAATAATCAACAGTAAGGTTTTCTAAATTAATAGTAGCTACTGAATATACTCTTGGAACTTCTGATTTAATCCCCCTATATTTTTTCATTTTTTCTTCATCATTAAATGTCTTTTCTAACTCCGTTGAATCTGACATTTTCACACAAATTGACTTTCCATCGCATTCTACTGACTCTAATGCTATCCCATTTAAATCTATTTTATTTTCTTCTAATATTTTTCTTACATCATAATCTTTAAATGAATTATCCTTTAAATTAACTTTATAAATATTTAAATCAGTAATCTCTTCAATGTTTTTTTTCTCATCATAATTCCTAATTATTTTTCCAATATAAAAATTATCTCCGTCCTTATATTCTAATCCCATCTTTTCAGAATAACTTCCAAATTTCTCAACCTCATTAAAAACTTTTGTTTCAAAATTATATTGTTTTATAACTAAAGGGCATGAATATTTACTATCACTTTCAGGCATCAATATTTTTATTTTATCTTTTTCTCCATAAACAGCTAAAATGTTTGACCCTCCATCATTTTCAATAGATGTTTTTTTAACCTCTCCAGTTTTTTTATCTTTAAGTACAAGCTCTAATATATTTGTTTCATACTTTGTATTTACAACAGCTAAATAATCCTTTCCTTCATATGAGTTAGAGCTACTAATGAAGATACCTCTTAAAGCATCCTTGTTTTTATAAAAATCCACTCCTTGATCACTTTCATCAACAAACATCATTTTAGAATTTATGGAATCTGCTCCAATATTATAATCTTTATAAAAAAAACTCCCTAAATTCTTTTTAACAGAAAAGCTAACATCTCCTAATTCTGACCTATTCCCATATATATCTTTAACTTCTATATTTCTAAACCCATTTATAATATTAATGCCTAAAATTATAGCAAGTATAGCTAAAGCACTAATAAAAATTATATTTGAAAACTTCTTATTCATACTATCTCTCCCTCTTTCTAAACATTAATCTTTTTATTTATTAAGTAATTATTTAACATAAATGTAATTCCAATATAAATTAAAAGACCTATTGTATATAATAAAAGGAATTCTATAGCAAAGAGATGTAATTTTGTTACTGGAACATAGAAAAAAATAAATATTGTTATGATTACATATATGATCCAGTATACTATCCCCTTTATTCCAAAACTTTGTTTTAAAAATACAGCTAAGGCTCCAATTAGACTTATTAAAAATATAAAAATAATCATAACTGTTAAATTGACCATATCCATTGAAATAAAACCATAACTAATATTATTAAATAGTGCTTCAGTTAAAACATTTAATTCTATATTAAAATTACTTCCAAGCTTTATTTTTAACATAAGCCAATTAATAATTATTGATAAAAATTGTCCTAATAGAAACATTCCGAAGAAAAGTAATACAACTAAACTTTTACTTAAAATTAAATTACACTTTTTAATTGGTAAACTTAATGATCTATATATTGTTTTATTTTCAGAATAAAATTCTCTAGCCCAAATAAATATAGAAAATATAATAATTAATAATATTTCTAAAAAGAAGATATATGTTTTCCCACGGTTCATACCTAAAGGCCTTATAGCCATATCATAAATAACCCCTTGAAATAAAACATTATTCTCATAACTACCTACAACAGCCAAGCTCTCTATATAATAAAGAGCTATTGTTATAACCATTGTTATTAAAACATTTAAGGCTATTACCTTAAAATTTCTAGAAGCTTCATATTGAAGCAAGGAAAGAAATTTATTTTTTTTCTTACTCATCTAAAAACACCTCTCTCATCTTATCAATTAAAGAAACTCCTTCACTATATTTCATATCTTCAACATAAAAATCTTCTTTTATATCTCCTTCATTAAGAAGTATTACTCTATCTGCTACCCCTTCTATTTCGGAAATTTCGTGGGTAGTTATAAGAATCCCCTTGTTCTCATTGATATAATTTATTAAACACTCTAAAATATCTTCCCTAGTAAAAATGTCAATTCCTGAAAAAGGCTCGTCCATAAGAATATATTCTGCACCTTGCGCAAAACCCAAAATTATTTTTACTTTTGCTAAATTTCCTTTTGACAATCTATCTATCTTATCTTCCTTATTTAATTCAAATTTTTCTAGCATTTCATGAGCTTTTTTACTATCCCATTTATCATAAAAACACTCCATATATTCGAAACTTTCTATTATCTTCATTCCTTTGAAAATATTTTTCACATCTGGAACGAAAGATAATTTATCTAAATTTTTATAAGTTAATTCTTCTCCATCAATTAAAACACTTCCACTATCTTGCTTAATAAGTCCCATAATAATTTTTAATGTTGTAGATTTTCCAACTCCATTTATTCCTAGTAAAGCTGTGATTTCTCCCCTATTTAGTTTAAAAGAAATACTATCTAAAACCTTTTTACGTCTAAAACTTTTACTAATTTCAGTAACTTCTATCATATTTTCACCCCTAAAACCACTAATTTAATTTATTTGTATCTGTGTATTACTTCATTAATACACTAACCTTAAGTGTATTATAGCATTAGTACACATCCTTGTAAATGATATATTTTACTTTTTTTGTATTTTCACCGAAATATAACTTTTAATAGTATTGATTTACTGCTATATTCAAAATATTATTTTAATTATTATTCTATTTTCACCTTTCATTAAAACATTAAATATTACCTTATAAATATTTTTCTGTTTAAACACATTCTTATTAAAGTTTAATTTAATAATTTCAATATACTAACTTTAAAATCTTTATAATCCAATCATGAGTTTTTTTAAATTAAACTATATGTATAAATAACTAAATTTAAATCATTGATAATCTAAAACAACGTAAAAAAACACTCTAGCTATAATACTAGAGTGTTTAAAACTTATTATTTTTTCTTTTTAAATTTTGAGAAGAAACCTTCATCTTTTTCATCTATATCGTCAACTGATTCTCCTGACGCTCTCATGAATTCTTTTAATGCTTCTTCTTGTTCTTTATTTAAGTGTTTTGGAACCTCTACTACCATATGAACGTATTGATTTCCTCTTCCCCCACCATTAACATGAGGAACACCTTTTCCTTTTAATCTAAACTTAGTTCCAGGTTGAGTACCTGCTGGAACCTTGTACTTAACATTTCCGTCAACTGTAGGAACTGTTATTTCTGTTCCTAAAGCAGCCTTAGCCATACTTATCTTATAATCATAGTAAATATCTGAACCTTCTCTTCTAAATATCTTAGATGGAGCAACATTTACTCTTATATATAAATCTCCTGCAGGACCATTATTTAATCCTTGTTCACCTTGTCCTCTTAAAGGTATGATATTACCAGTATCTACACCTGCTGGTATCTTAACTGTTATCTTTCTAGTCTTTCTAACAGTTCCTTTTCCTTTACAATCTGGACATGGATCTTCTATTATCTTACCTGTTCCACCACATTGGTCACAAGTTGTTGTAGAAACAAAACTTCCTAATGGAGTTTGTCTTTGAACTCTTATCTGACCTGAACCATTACATTTTGGACAAGTTTTAGGAGATGTACCTTGTTTAGCCCCTGTACCATGACAAGTTTCACAAGTTTCAGTTCTAGTTATTGATATTTCTTTTTCACATCCAAATACAGCTTCTTCAAAAGTTATATTTAATCTATACTCTAAATCAGCACCTCTTTGTGGAGCATTTTTTCTTCTAGCTGATCCGCCACCACCGAATCCGCCGCCAAAGAATGATTCAAATATGTCTCCAAATCCGCCCATTTCTGAGAAATCGAATCCGCCAGCATCGAATCCACCAAATCCGCCACCACCGTATCCAGCACTTCCATCAAAGGCTGCATGACCAAATTGATCATATTTAGCTTTTTTATCAGGATCTTTTAATACATCATAAGCTTCATTTACTTCTTTGAATTTTTCCTCAGCTTCCTTATCTCCAGGATTTCTATCCGGGTGATATTTCATAGCCATTTTTCTAAAAGCTTTTTTTATTTCATCATCTGAAGCACCTTTTTGAAGACCAAGCACTTCATAATAATCTCTTTTAGCCACTGTTATTCACCACCTATAATTTTACTTGTAAAAAGGGAAGACTATTGAGCCTTCCCTCTATTAATTCTTTTTATATTATATCAAAGCTTTAAGTCTTGTGATAGTTTTAATTATTATTTATCATCTTGAACTTCGAAGTCAGCATCTACAACATTGTCATCATTGTTTGTAGCTCCAGCACCTGCATTAGCTCCACCCATGTTGTTTGGATCGAATCCTTGGCCTTCTGATCCACCATTTTGTTGGTATAATTTTTCTGATACTTTGTAGAATGCTTGAGTTAAAGCTTCTATAGCATTTTGTATAGCTGGGATATCATCACCATCTTTAACTTTTTTAACTTCTTCTATTTTAGCTTCTATTTCTGCTTTTTCTTCAGCTGAAACTTTGTCTCCAAGTTCATTTAAAGTTTTTTCAGTTTGGTAAACTGTTTGCTCAGCAGTATTTTTAACTTCTATAGCTTCTTTTCTCTTCTTATCTTCTTCAGCGAATTGTTCAGCTTCTTTAACAGCTTTATCTATTTCTGAGTCGCTTAAGTTAGTTGAAGCTGTGATTGTAATATTAGCTTCTTTTCCAGTAGCTTTATCAGTTGCTGAAACCTTAACTATACCGTTAGCATCTATATCGAAAGTAACTTCGATTTGAGGAATTCCTCTTGGTGCTGGTGCGATTCCTGATAATGTAAATCTACCTAAAGTCTTGTTGTCAGCCGCCATTTGTCTTTCACCTTGTACTACGTGAATTTCAACTGATGTTTGGTTATCTGCAGCAGTTGAGAAAGTTTGGCTTTTCTTAGTTGGGATAGTTGAGTTTCTTTCGATTAATGGAGTAGCAACTCCTCCTAAAGTCTCAATTCCTAATGTTAATGGAGTAACATCTAGTAATAATACGTCTTTAACATCACCAGTTAATACACCAGCTTGGATTGCAGCACCCATTGCTACACATTCATCTGGGTTAACTCCTTTTGAAGGTTCTTTTCCAGTGAAGTTTTTAACAGCTTCTTGAACTGCAGGTATTCTAGTTGATCCACCAACTAAGATTATTTTATCTATATCATTTAATGATACATTTCCTGATTTTAAAGCTTCTTTCATTATATTTATTGTTCTTTCAACTAAATCATGAGTTAATTCATTGAATTTAGCTCTAGTTAATGTCATATCTATATGCTTTGGACCAGTTGCATCAGCAGTGATGAATGGTAAGTTAATTAATGTTTGAGTTGATGATGATAACTCAATTTTAGCTTTTTCAGCTGCTTCTTTTAATCTTTGAAGAGCCATTTTATCTTGTCTTAAATCAATTCCATTTTGTGCTTTAAAGTCTTCAGCTATATAGTCTATAATTCTTTGGTCGAAGTCATCTCCACCTAATCTAGCATCTCCGTTTGTTGATACAACTTCAAATACTCCATCTCCTAAGTCTAAGATAGATACGTCGAAAGTACCACCACCTAGGTCATATACTAAGATTTTGTGATTGCTATCCATTTTATCTAAACCATAAGCTAATGAAGCTGCTGTTGGTTCGTTTATTATTCTTAAAACTTCTAATCCAGCTATTCTACCAGCATCCTTAGTTGCTTGTCTTTCAGCATCATTGAAGTAAGCTGGAACTGTAATAACAGCTTTTGTTACTTTTTCTCCTAAGTAAGCTTCAGCATCAGCTTTTAATTTTTGAAGTACCATTGCTGATATTTCTTGTGGAGTATATTCTTTACCATCTATGTTAACTTTGTAGTCAGTTCCCATATGTCTTTTTATTGACATTATTGTTTTATCAGGATTTGTTATTGCCTGTCTTTTAGCAACCTGTCCTACTAATCTTTCTCCATTTGCTTGGAATGAAACTACTGATGGAGTAGTTCTAGCCCCTTCTGAGTTAGTTATAACTACTGGTTCTCCACCTTCCATAACAGCTACGCATGAATTTGTAGTTCCTAAATCTATACCAATTATTTTACTTGTTCTTACATCACTCATTGTTAATTCCTCCTCTAACAATTTTATATATTAATTCTGATTATATGCTTAATTATTTAGTTACAGTTACCATTGAATGTCTGATAACCTTATCCCCTCTCTTGTATCCTTTTTGGAATACTTGAGCCACTTGATTTGGCTCAGAACCTTCTTGATCCACAACCATCATTGCTTGATGTAACTCTGGATCAAAAGCTCCTTCTGTAGGTATTTCTTCAACTTGAAGTTTTTCTAAAGCATCTTCAAATTGTCTTACTGTCATTTCAACACCTTTTTTAAGGTCTTCAACTGAGCCATCTACAGCTAATGCTCTTTCTAAGTTATCTAATACTGGAAGCATTTTTATTAAAACATCTTCACAAGCATCAGTGTATATTCTTTCTTTTTCTTTATCAGTTCTCTTTCTGTAGTTTTCATATTCTGCAGAAATTCTTAATAATCTATCTTTTAAGGCCTCTAATTCATTTTCTAACTTTTTAGTTTTATTTTTAAACATATTATTTTCTTCCTTTAAAGCCTTTAATTCTTCAAAATCAATAACTTTTTCATCAGCCTTAATCTCTTCTGAAACTTCTTCTACTTCTTTATCTACACTAGGATCTTCTTTTTTATTTTCATTATCGAATTCTTCTTGGATATTTTCCTTTAACTTTTCGTCAAACTCTTTGTTATCCTCCATAAATCAGCCCACCTCTTCTCTTTTTTTACTTTACTTATTCTTTAAAGTTTCATTTAATTCTTTCATAACCTCAGTCATGATTGATAATACTTTAGAATAATTTATTCTTCTAGGACCTATTAAAGCTATAGTACCTAATGATTTATCTCCTACATGATATCCAGCTGATATTATAGAGCATTCTTTTGCTTCTGGTACAAATATTTCATCACCTATTTTAATAGTCATATCATCGCTATCACTTATAAGTTCTGAAATACACTTTTTATCATGTAAAAGCTCTAAAATCTCTTTTGCTTTATGAATATTATTATATTCAGGATAATTAAATATATTAATTGTTCCCTCTAAGAACACTTCAGATGTTCCATCGTCTTTCAAGCTTTCATAAAGAGCTGGCAGAACTGCATTCACTATATCTTCATATCCTTCTAAAGCTTTATTGAGATTACTTATAACCTCTAGGTTTATTTGCTCAATAGTAAGGTTCTTAAGCCTTTCAGTTATTATCTTACTAATTTTAATAAGTTCTTCAGATAAAGGAACACTTTTTACTTTTATAACTGTATTTCTTATTACACCATTATCAGTTACTAAAACACATAATATACTTACATCATCAACTTTTAAAAGTTGAATTGATTTTATAAAACTCTTATGAACTGAAGGTGCTTTAACTATACAAGTCATTTTAGTAAGTTCCGATAGAAGAGCACTAGTTTGTTTGATTATCTTATCAACTTCGTACAAGGTACCATCTATTATTGAACTTCTAATAAGCAATTCCTCTTCAGAAGATAATCTTTCGAATTCAACCATTCTATCAACATATAATCTATATCCTCTGCTTGATGGAATTCTTCCTGCCGAAGTATGAGGCTGTTCTAAAAATCCCATTTCTTCTAAGTCAGCCATTTCATTCCTTATGGTAGCTGAACTTACTCCAAGATTATACTTTTTAGCGATAGTTCTCGAACCTACAGGCTCTCCAGTAGATATATAGTCTTGAATTATAGCCCTTAATATTTGAAGCTTTCTATCATCTATCACTAATCTCACCTCTTTATTAGCACTCACTATTAATGAGTGCTAACTAGTACACTATTAATATATTACCTCTCAAGTTTTTTGTCAATCCCATTTTTTATCATTTAATTTAAAAATTATTTATTTACTAATATTTAGTTTTTATTATCTTTAATTTCCTTTCAATTTCTTCTTTTTTCTAAGTTAACTTTTAAACTATTCAAATAAGAAATCAGCCATTATTATATTTGAAAGTTCTATTCCTTTTTGACTAAGATAAATACTTCCTGAATCTCTTATTAATAGATTTTTATCCTCATACTTACTTATTATTTCTCCATAAACATCATTTATATTCATATTAAATCTTTCTTCAAATTCACTTTCCTTTATTCCATTAATCTTTCTAAGTCCCATAAACATAAATTCTTCCATATCATCATTTTTAGAATTAGTTATTACTTCCTCTATAGCTTCTCCTTTTTCATTCATTGCTTTTATATATTCTTCTACACTACTTAGATTTTTAATTCTTTCGCCATTAATATAAGAAGCTGCTGCTGATCCTAAACCAATCCAATTATCCATATTCCAATAGGCTAAGTTATGTCTACACTCCATTCTTCTTTTAGCATAATTAGAAATTTCATATTGTTTAAATCCGTTTTCCTCTAAAATAGTTTTTGCTAAATGATACATTTTTCTTTCCTCTTCCTCACTTGGAAGCTTTAACTTATCATTTTCATAAAGATTATAAAAAGCAGTTCCTTCTTCTATGATTAAACTATATGCTGATATATGTGCTGGCTCTAAAGATATTATTTCTCTTAAAGTCTCTTCCCATTCATTTACTTTTTGATTTGGTAAGCCAAACATTAAATCGACATTTATGTTGTTAAACCCTACTTTTTTAGCTAAAAGAAAATTCTCTTTAAAGGTTTCATAGTTATGTATCCTTCCTAATCCTTTTAAAAGACTATCTTGCTTTGCTTGAAGACCCATACTAATTCTATTAACACCATATTTTTTCATTACATTTAATTTTTCTTCTGTTAAATTACCAGGATTACATTCCATAGAAAATTCAACATCCTTTGATATATTAAGTTTTGCTATTTCACTTAATAAAGTTTCTAACTCCTTTGATTCAAGAACACTTGGTGTTCCTCCACCAATAAATATAGTATTTATTTCTAAATTACTATATTTTTCTTTAAATTTTATTATTTCCTTATTCAATGCATCTATGTATTCTTTTCTTAAATGATCTTTTCTTGCAAAAGAAGGGAAATCACAATAAAGACACTTTTGTGCACAGAAAGGAATGTGTATATATAAAGAAATTTTATCCATGGTTAATTACCTCCATCTTAAAATAAATAAAAAATCCAAACTAAAGTCTCTACTATTATTTGGTTTTCAATTTAATTAATATATAAGTTCTTTAGTCTACTTTCATATTACAACAAAAAAAGTCACGAGTGAATAAACTCATGACTTTTATATGATACTTTCATAATACAAAATTACTTATTTTAAATTTTGTTCATAAGCTTCTTAAAACATTCATATAAACGCAATTTAATTTTTAATTCAAACTACATTTTAAGCTAAAAATCAATATTTATCTAAACAAGTTCAAGTCTTAAAATATATTTAAACTTATTTTTATATTTCTCTTAAATTTATGTTTATAGCATTATGAATTAATAAATCTCTTTGAACTTCTATAATAGAAGTTTTTATTATTTCGCCTTCTAAATTTATATCAACATTACTATGATCTCCATATTTAGCTAAAAACTTATCTAAATCAGAAATTTTAAGACTTACGGAAATATTTTCTCCATTTTTTCTATTTATAACACCAGTTGCTTTTCCAGCATTTCTAAATTTTCTACACTTAACTCTAACATCTCTTTTATTTGCTTGTAACATAAGAACAACTCCCCTTCTCTACATAAGTTTTATTAATTTACTATAAATATATTGAAGGGATTTCTCTTTAATGACTAAATAAAAAAAATATTTATTTTATGAATTTCTTACTAAAAGTCATTATAAAATTAATGTTATTAATCCTAATTTCTTTAAAATCAAAATTCATCTAAAACAGAACTAAACATAAAAAAAGGTAGCATTGATACTTAATAGTATCAAACACTACCTCTTTGTTAATATTTAAAAGCTAATTAGTCAACTTTTAAAACTGACATAAATGCTTCTTGTGGAACTTCAACTGTTCCTAATTGTCTCATTCTCTTCTTACCTTCTTTTTGCTTTTCAAGAAGTTTTTTCTTTCTTGAAATATCTCCACCATAACACTTAGCTAATACGTCTTTTCTCATAGCCTTAACTGTTTCTCTAGCTATGATTTTTGAACCTACAGCTGCTTGAATTGGAACTTCAAACATGTGTCTTGGAATAATTTCCTTAAGTTTTTCAGCTATAGCTCTACCTCTTTGGTAAGCCTTAACTTCTGGAACTATCATAGATAAAGCATCTACGTTATCTCCATTTAATAATATATCTAACTTAACAAGTTTTGATTGCTCATATCCTTTTAATTCATAATCTAATGAAGCGTATCCTCTTGTTTTTGATTTAAGAGTATCGAAGAAGTCATATACTATTTCATTTAATGGTATTTCATAATGAATAACAACCCTTGTTTCCTCTAAGTATTGCATATCTATGAATTTACCTCTTCTGTCTTGGCATAATTCCATTACGGCTCCTGTATAATCAGTTGGAGTAATAATTGAAGCCTTAACAACAGGTTCTTCCATATATTCTATCTCTGTCATTGGAGGAAGATTTGTTGGGTTTGTTAAATCAAATGACTCTCCATTTGTTTTAGTTACCTTGTATATAACTGATGGTGCAGTTGTGATTATATCTAAGTTAAATTCTCTTTCAACTCTCTCTTGAATTATTTCCATGTGTAATAATCCTAGGAATCCACATCTAAAACCAAAACCTAAAGCTACTGAAGTTTCTGGCTCAAATGATAATGCAGCATCATTTATTTGAAGCTTTTCTAAAGCTTCTTTTAACTCTTCGTATTTAGCTCCATCAACTGGGTATATACCAGAATAAACCATTGGTATAGCAGGTTTATATCCTGGTAATGCTTTTTCTGTTGGTCTTGCCGCCTCTGTCACAGTATCCCCAACTCTGGCATCCCTAACATTCTTAATTGAAGCTGTTATATATCCAACTTCGCCTGCACTTAATCCTTCTTTTAAAGGCATTAAAGCGGGTGTGAACACCCCTGTTTCAACTACCTCATAAACTTTACCTGTTGACATCAATTTTACTTTTGTACCTGGTTTAACTTCACCATCTATAACTCTAACATGACAAACAACACCTTTATAACTATCATAGTAAGAATCAAAGATTAAAGCTTTAAGAGGAGCATTTTCATCACCTGATGGTGCTGGAACCTTCTCTACTATTTCTTCTAAAACATCTTCTATGTTTAATCCTGTTTTTGCTGATACTAAAGGTGCATCCTCTGCTTCTATTCCTATAACATCTTCTATTTCTTGCTTTATTTCATCTGGTCTAGCACTAGCTAAATCAACCTTATTTATAACAGGAACTATTTCTAAGTCATTATCTAATGCTAAGTAACAGTTTGCTAAAGTTTGAGCTTGTATTCCTTGAGTTGCATCTACAACAAGTATTGCACCTTCACAAGCTGCTAAACTTCTTGAAACCTCATATGTAAAGTCTACGTGACCTGGAGTATCTATAAGATTTAATATATATTCTTCTCCGTTATCTCTCTTATAGATAAGTCTTGCTGCCTGAGACTTTATTGTAATTCCTCTTTCTTTTTCTAGCTCCATAGTATCTAGTACTTGCTGTTCCATTTCTCTTTGAGTTAATGTACCAGTTTTCTCTAAAAGTCTATCTGCTAATGTTGATTTACCATGATCTATATGCGCTACGATTGAAAAGTTTCTTATATACTTCTTTTTATCCATATCTAAACCTGCTCTCCAAACTGTCTAAAGTTCTTGAACAGTTTTCACCCCCACATTGTAGAATAAGTCAAGTTACATTATATCACAATGTGCCATTAAACTGTCAATATACTTGATTTACATTATTATATTGTTTTCTATGAATTGATTAATATTATTTATTAAATTATTCATCAAATTAAAAGTTCCAATCAATATATTCCCTACAAATCCTTTATTTAGGTTTAAAGTATGTTCTTTAAAAACCAAATAAAATTCATCTTTATTTTCGTATATTTTTATTGGGCTATTATCTTCACTAAATACAGTTAAATCCATTCCTGTTTCTTCTTTTATCCTTTCATAATCAACTTGTTCATTGGATTCATAATTTTGATTATTAAAAGCCTCTGTATTTTCTATATTAACTCCAATAATGCCCCAACAAATTATAGAAAAAAATATTAAGCTAAGCATTCCCATTGTTGTAAACTTTTTCAAAATAAAACACCCCCATAGATTACTATCTATAAGGATGTTCAAAAAACTTTATTTTTATTCACCTTTTCCGTTTAATTCTTCTGCTATTAATCTAGCTATATATTTAGCAGTGCCTTGTGCCTCTTCCGAAGTATTAACTTCTGCTCCAACCTCTATTAGCATTGAATTTTTATTGTATTGTTGGTTAAAAGCATTCTTTCCCCTATTATACTTATAGGTTTCCTGTCTTCTCAAAATATCTGGAAAAAGCTCATTAGCTCTAGTTATAAATCTATTTGCTAGACTCTCTGCATCATTATAATATTTACTATTCTTAGTTGTAACAAACATGACTTTAGCCACGTTTTCTCCATTTATATTAGCAGTCAAATTCTTTTTATTTTGCTCTCCTACAGAATCTCTGTGTATATCTATTATCATTTTAAATTCATCATATTGATCTACGTATTTTTTTACTGTTTCTCCGGATTTATTATAGGATTGCTCATAAGCTGCTGAGTGATTAGTTTTATCATGAATAACTGATATTCCATAATTTTCTTCAAGTTCTTTTGCTACTAAAGATCCCACGCCAACAACATTGTATGCTTCATTATTTGAAGTTCTTTCCTCATTATATCCCTCTGAATTATGTGTATGGTAAATAAGTACCTCTGGCTTAGACTGATCTAATTCCTTTTTTAAGCTTTCATCATAAACTTCATTATTCTTGCTAGCTATTAATTCTTCCCCACCATTTGCTTCTTCCTCAGACACTTCATCTATACTATCGGTATTTAAATCAAAGGAAGATACATCCTCTGCGGAAACATACCCTACTTTATCAATTGAAGCTATCTTATTTGCTGCCCCAAAATAGGGTACTTCATTCATTACTAATTCAATAGGGTCTAAAGGCTTTATATTCAAAGTTTCAAGAGCTAAACTTTTTAATGTAATATTACTTTCTAAGTAAGCATCCTCATCATAATATGTTCCTTTGGCAATAGGCATACCTGCATTCAAAAGTTGTATATATGACAAGTTTTCTCTCATATCTTTACTTGCTGCAATCTTCATAAATCTAAACATAAACATTATTAGTAAAATTAAAAGAACAAGCATTCCTATTGGTATCTCTCTTTTATTAATACCTCTCACATTATCCCCTCCCTCATATTTTCATTTATATGAGATTAGGATAAATATTATGTTACTCTATAATAGTAAATATTAAATTTATTATTCTTCAAAATCACTCATAACTTCCAACAAAAAACTCCTAATTTTTTAATTAAGAAATTTATTTATATCCTCTAAAACCATGTTAGGTTGAAGTGATATATTTATTCCATTAGCTATTATTTTTGAAACTGATTCTATTACATCATCTATTTCCTTTGGGGTAACCATTAAATCTCCAACATAAGGATTTAAAAGACTTTTTATCATAATTCCCTTTTCATTTTTGTCTATATTATTTAATATATTATAAAATTCTTTTCCCTCTTCTGCTTGCTTTATCATTTCATCTAGAACTAAATCCATAGCATCATTGGCAATTGTCGCCGCATCTACCACCGTTGGAACTCCTAATGCAATAACTGGAATACCTAAACTCTCTTCGTTAATTTGCATTCTATGATTACCAACTCCTGCCCCAGGTGATATTCCTGTATTACTTATTTGAATAGTTCTTGCAACTCTTTCAAGTTTTCTTGAAGCTAATGCATCAATACAAACCACCAAATCTGGTTTTATTTTATCAACTAAGGATTTAATAATTTCTCCTGTTTCAATACCTGTTATACCTAAAACTCCCGGTGCAATGGCACATACTGGTCTAACAGAATCGTCTATTACTTCTGGCATAACCTTCTTTAAATGTCTTGTAACCATAAGCTTACCTACTACCTTAGGTCCTATAGCATCTGGAGTAACATTCCAGTTTCCAAGTCCAACAACTAAGGCTGTTCTATCCTCTGGTAAATTAATAAGCTCCTCTAAAGAACTTGCCACTACATGGGATACTTCATCCATTATCCCTCCATCATAATGAGTATATTCAGGAATATCTATGGTAACATATCTTCCAATAGGTTTTCCCATAGCTTTGGCACCTTCTGCGTTTATTATGTCTACATTTGTAACCTTAATATCATCATCTACAGTTTTTTCTTCAAAAATAACTCCATCAATTTCTCTATTGTATCTATGTTTATAAATTTCGCGACTTTCAACAGCTAAGTCAGTTCTTACATTATACATTTTTCCACCTCTTTTTAATTTAAATTGATATATCATATATAATTTCCTTAAAAATGATAATTATGTCGATAAACACGAAAAAAGACTTGAACTTCTATATTTATGATGTTATAATTACCTTTGTTAAATAACGAACTCGTACGCAGATTCCCCAAAACTGCAGATACGCTATAAAAGTTGAAGGGGGTGAACTAGAATGGCAAATATTAAATCAGCAAAGAAAAGAATAAAAGTTACTGAAAAGAAAACTTTAAGAAATAAGATGATTAAGTCAGCTCTTAAAACTGCTATAAAGAAGTTTGAAGTAGCTGTTGAGGCTAAAAACAAAGCAGAAGCTGCGACTTTATACGTTGACGCTGCTAGAGCTTTAGATATGTCTGCTTCTAAAGGAGTAGTTCATAAAAACATGGCTGCTAGAAAGAAATCAAGATTAGCTGCTAAGTTAAACGCTATGGCTTAATTATATGGGTGTTAGAATTTCTAACACCATTTTCTTTTATTAGAAGTATTTCTTCAAGTAAAAAATCCAGATTAGAATTTTCTAATCTGGATTTTTTATATTACAGTATTTACTATCATAAGTTCTAGCTCTGTTTTCTTATTTAAATTTGAATTACTTTTAAGTTTCTTTTCTGTATATAAACATAAATTAATACATTTATTTAATTGCTTAGTCGAAAACTTTTTGCTTTGATTTATAAATTTTTCTATTACAAAGTCTGGTAAATTTATTCTACTAACCTCTAAGAAATCTTTTTTTATCTCATCAATTCTGTACTTTTCAGCAAGCCTTATCTTAACCCTATGCAATTTTTGAAACTGCTCCCTTATTTGACTTAATATAAATATAGGATCTTGCCCTCTTCCAATTAATTCGTCCATTAAATCTATTGCTTGCTTCGCTCTTTTAACTGAAATAAGTTCAACTAAATCGAATATATCATCTTCATATCTTGGAGGAAGTAATAAATCTATGTCTTTTCTAGTTATGTCCCTATCCCCTGTGTAATTTACTATTTTATCAACTTCTCTTTCAATAATATCAAAGTTGTTTTCTACTGAGTCACAAAAATATTTTAATTCTATCTTACCTATGTTTTTATTATATCTCTGAAAAATTTTCCCTACTTTTTGTTGTAATTTAGCTCCTTTTAATTTCTCAACTGAAACTATACAACTATTCTTTTCAAGTTTTTTAAGCTTGCTTAGTCTATTAATTCTATCTCTCTTATCCTTTAAAGTTGTATATGCGATTAAGATACAATGTTCAGGTGTATTTTGAAAATACTCTACACACTGCTTATATAATTTTTCAGTTTCCTTATCTTGTTTATCTCTAAATATATTAGTTCTATTTAAAACCACAACTTTTCTGTCACTCATAAAAGGCAATGTTTCACAAGCATTCATAAAGTCATCAAAGTTAAGATTATTACCATCTAACCTAATTAAATTTAAATCCTTAAATCCATCATCTAATACACTATCAATTATATTTTCTATACCTTCTTTAATTAAAAGCTCATCTAGTCCAACTAATATATAGCTTTTTTCTAATTTTCCTTTTTTCAAATTATCATATAAACCATCTAAATCTATCATTAAAATATCAACCTTTCAAATCCCAGATACTTATTTACATAAGTTAAAGTATATACGCACTTTTCTTTTGAATCAAATCAATTATATCATAATCACTTTTCTCTGGCATTAAAGTTATACTATTAAAATTATCTTCTATTAAAATAGAATATTTTTTTGAAACCTCAAACTGTGCCTCATTCTTTAAGTGAATAACCTCATTCACATATTCTTTTTTCATAATTGCCTTTCTAAAATAATCACTATCATTATTTACTAAAGCAACTTTATTAAATCCGGATTCTATAACTACAGCCTTATTCCATTTATCTTCAACTACTCTTATCTTAATCCCTAATACATGTATATCTAAAATAAGAATTGGTATAACCAGATAAACTCCTATTCTAAACCTCTTAAATCCTTTAACACTCATATAAATTGATAAAAACATAGTCATATATGCTACTGCAAAAACTGGTGATAGATATGGAGTAACCAATATTACCTTATCTAAAAAGACCAAAATCCCTCTAAAAATCATAAAAATTATATTTAGTAAAAATACTATAATCCCAATAAAATTTCCTCCTGTCAAAATAGAGAATAATAATATTTGTAAAACTAACACTATTATTGGTGTTACTAAAAATGTTGATATCAAAAAATTAATAGAAAACTTGCCAAAAACAATTACTAAAATAGGATATATAAAAGCTTGAGCTGACAACCCCAAACTTAAATACTCATTGATTTTTGGAGGTAGCATATAAAAGCCATTTAATAATTTTTTATAAAATAATATTATACCTAAGGTTCCTCCAAAGGATAATAAAAACCCCATGCTAAAAAGGTTATATGGTTTAAAAATCATAAGTACTATTGCTGCTAAAGAAATAGTACTTAAAGAATCATAGGTTTTAAATACTTTTTTAGAACTTTTTAAAAGAGTTATCATTATAAGTGCTCTTAAAGCCGAACTAGATGCTCCAACTAAAATAACATAAATGGAGCAAATCACTAAAGCAACTTTAAATGAAAACTTATTATATATCATTGAAAATAAAAGTGATATGTGAAATCCAGATATACATATTAGATGAATTACTCCTAAATCAGATAAAAAATCTTTTTGATTATAGGTTAGATTATCCTTATCTCCCCACAAAATTGCATTTAAAAGTGCACTTTCTGAAGATGAAAAATTCTCACTTAATCTTTCATAATATTTCTTTGGTATATTTTTAATCTTATATACTAAATCTTTTTCACTTTTTATAACATCCTTTAAGAAAACCTGTCCAACATAACCTCTCTCTAAATTAACATTTCTTTTAAATTTACAAACCCCATATATTTTTTCTCCATATTCAAGTTCAACCTGACTTTGATTTCTTATTTCAACCATTCTTCCATCTATTTTTCCGAGTATAAATTTATTATTAATATCTACTATTCTAATTTCTTGTACTCCCATCTCTTGAAAGTTAGGTTCATAATAAATTGTACAACTTAATATTCCTATGAGAAAAAACACCATACCTATATTAAAATAATCTAATCCTAATAAAAAATATGATATAAAAATTAAAGGCACAACTAAAAAAGCTGTACCTATTAAATTAAAACTACTAAGGTAATATGTTAAAATTCCTAAAGTAACAAAAATACAAATTAATCCTAAAGGTCTATTTATAATAATCTTTTCAAATTTTCTCATAGAATCTCTCCTTCGAGAAAATTATTGACCTTTTCTAAGAATTATAATCATTTATTTAGTTTTCGGATTAAATATTAATGCCATTATGTATCCAAAGAATATAGCAGCTGTTAACCCTCCTGCTGCACCTTTTAATCCTCCAGTGAAAGCTCCTAATAATCCTTGTTCATTTACTTCTTTTATAGTCGCCTTCGCAAGAGCATATCCAAATCCAGGCAAAGGTATAGTTGCCCCGGCTCCTCCAATTTGAACTAGTTTATCATAAATACCTAAAGCGCCTAAGATGGTTCCTAATGTTACAAAAAGAACTAATATTTTTGCTGGGGTCAATTTTGTTTTATCCATTAATAATTGACCTATTACACATATAATTCCACCTACTAAAAATGCATTTATATAACTTTGCAAGTTCATCATCCTCCTTATATATATTCTATAGCAACAGCATGTGCTATTCCTGGTATGCTCTCTCCTTGAAGCGCAGATGTTGAGCTTAATAAAGCTCCTGTTGAAACTAAAAGCACTCTTTTAATTTCCTTTTTCATAAGTTTTTTATATAAATATCCACATCCTACCACTGCAGAACATCCACATCCACTACCACCTGAGAATGTTTTCTGTCTTTCATTATCAAATATTTTTTCTCCACAATCTATGTAAACCTTACTTACATCATAACCATATTCCTTTAATAACTTTTCAGTCAGTTCTCTTCCAGCCTTTCCTAAGTCACCAGTTGCTATTACATCATAATCTTCCGGTTTTCTATTGGTATCAACAAAATGTTTGTATATTGTATCTACTGCTGCTGGTGCCATAGCTGCTCCCATATTATCAGCATCTTTAATTCCATAATCTTTAACAATTCCTGTAGTTATATAGGTTACATATGGAAAATCTCCTTCTCTACCTAAAAGCATAGCTCCAGATCCAGTTACAGTCCATTGTGAATATTCTTTTCTTTGGCATCCATATTCTAAAGGAAATCTAAACTGTCTTTCAGCTGAGCTAAAGTGGGAAGATGTAGCTGCTATTGAATATCTGGCGAAATCTCCATCTATAACCATAGATGCTAAACTTAATGATTCTGCCATAGTTGAACAAGCTCCATATACACCTAAAAAAGGTATTTTAAATTCTCTTGCCACGAAGTTAGTGGAAGTTAATTGATTTAATAAATCTCCTCCAAAAAGATAATCAACATCTTCCTCTTTAACTTTGCTCTTTTTTATAACTTCTTCAATAGAAGTTATCATTAAACTACTCTCAGCCTTTTCAAAACTTTCACATCCATTGCAATCATCTTGTAAAACCTTATCGAAATATTCCTTTAGAGGACCATCTCCCTCTTTAGGCCCAACAATGCTATATGTAGATATTATTCTAGGTTTACTTTCTAATTTTACAGTTTGTTTACCCACTCTCTTCAAATTATTACTCATTAAAAATCACCCCATAAATCCAAATCTAAGTAATAAATAATATATTACTCCTACAATAACTGATGTTCCTACGCCATATACTATTACTGGTCCTGCAATAGTAAACATTTTTGCACCTACTCCCATTACAAAACCTTCTTTTTTAAATTCTATAGCTGGTGATACCATAGCATTAGAAAAACCTGTAATAGGAACTATAGTTCCTGCTCCTGCAACAGCTGCAATCTTGTCATAAATATCAAGACCTGTTAGAAGAGCTGCTAAGAACACCATAGTCATTGGAGTTATAATTGAAACCTGTTCCTCTGGAAATCCATTAGATAATAAGTAATTTCTTATAAACTGCGCAATAACACAGATTAACCCACCAATTATAAATGCCATTATACAATTCTTTAATGTCTTTGGCTGTGGTCTTATTTGTTGTTCAAGTTCATTGAATTTCTTTTTTATTTTTTCATCACTTTGGTAAGTAGCCATATTAACCATCCCTTTCTTTTATTTTATACATATAGTATTAATTTCTTTTCCCTAATATATACAAAAAAATAAGCATTATTTTCTATGATTTGATTCATAAAAATAATGCTCACAAAATATTCCATTTATAATCAATCCTCTTCTAATTTTTCCTTCATAAGTTTCAATACTTTTTTTTCTATTCTAGAAACCTGCACTTGACTTATACCAAGCATTTTAGCAACTTGAATTTGAGTTTTATCCTTAAAATACCTAAGCATTATAATTTGCCTTCCTTTTGTATCTAAGGACCCTATAGCCTCTTTTAAAGCTATTTTATTTACCATATCATCATCTTTACCCTTCTCACTAAGTTTATCTATAAGGAGTACAGGTGTTCCTTCATCATGATGTATAGTATCATATAAATATTGCATACTATTTGCAGATTCTAAGGCTACTATAACTTCTTCTTTGTTCACTCCAGAATACTCTGCTAATTCATCTATAGTAGGATCTCTATTTAGCTCTTTTATTAATTCTTCTTTATTGTAATGAAGTTTCTTAGCTAAACTTTTTGTACTCCTACTAACCTTTATTATACCATCATCTCTTAAAAATCTTTTTATTTCTCCTATAATCATAGGTACTGCATAGGTAGAAAATTTAACATTAAAACCATCATCAAAATTATTTATAGCCTTGACAAGCCCCATTGAGCCAATTTGGAATATATCTTCATAATCATATCCTCTATTTATAAACCTCTTACATATGGAAGATACTAAAGGAGTGTTAACTTCTATAAGTTTATTCATAGCCTCCTTATTTCCCTCTTTTGCTAGGACTATGAGAGCTGTATTCTTATCATAATTAAAATTATCTTTCTCAATACTACTAATATCCATAGACTTTCTTCACCTGCCTATGTATTCATTTTTTTCTTCATTATTATTTTTGTACCCTTGCCTTTTTCACTATAAACTTCTAAAGAATCCATAAATGTTTCCATAACTGTAAATCCCATACCTGATCTTTCTAACTCTGGCTTTGATGTATATAGGGGCTCTCTTGCCTCTTCTAAGTTTTCTATTCCTATTCCATTGTCTTCTACAGTTATACTTATTTCATCTCCGCATAAAGTTGCTTCAATAATAACTAACTTACTTTCATCACATTCATATCCATGAATTATAGAATTAGTTACAGCCTCAGAAACAGCAGTTTTAATATCAGTTAATTCTTCAATAGTCGGATCTAATTGAGCAATAAAAGCTGATACACTTACTCTTGCAAATCCTTCATTTTCAGATTTAGCCAAAAACTCTAATCTCATTTTATTATCCATATTTAACCCTCCATTAACCCACTTTTAGAGCTTCATCCAAATTTTCGTAATATTTTATTATCTTAAATATTCCAGATAACTCAAAAACTCTCTTTATACTTTTATTAACAGATATTATGTTAACTTCTCCTGAACGCATACTTAGCCTTTTATATCTACCTATAATAACCCCTATTCCTGAACTATCCATAAATGTTACGCCTGAAAAATCTAATATAAGTTTTCTTACGTTCTCTCTGCTAATTCTATCGTCAATCTTTACTCTTACTTCTTCAGCACTATGATGATCTAATTCTCCAATTAAACTCACTACTAAAACATTTCCTCTTTTTTCAAAATCCAACCACATATGCTCACTCTTATTGAGCTCCACCTCCTATACACTTTCTTTTCCATATTTTAACATATTTTAATTCTTTATGTCAAATAATACTAAAATAAATAAAACTCATAGAAGCAAAATTCCATGAGCTTATTTAATATCATATTCCTTTAAATTTTTTAATTTCTCCATTTATTTTAGTGGCAACATCCTCAATAACCATATCATCTAGAAGTAAGGTGGTAAGTGCTTCATTTATATTCTTCATTATATAAATTTTAAATTCACCCTTTTTAATCGCCTCTTCTATTTCACTATTCAATATCAGTTCATCCTTATTACTTTCTGGTATTAAAACAGCTTTTCCTACATGAGTTCCTATTATTTTGCAAACATTAAAGAATCCCTCTATTTTTTCATTCACTCCTCCTATTGGTTGTACTTCACCAAACTGATTTACTGACCCAGTTACGGCAATACTTTGATTAACCGGGATCTTACTCAAAGCAGAAATCATAGCTATAATCTCAGCAACTGACGCACTATCCCCTTCTATTTTTCCATAAAGCTGTTCAAAGCTTAATTGAAAATCTACAGGTAAAACTTCATAAGCATTAAAAAAGCTACTTAAAAATCCTCTTAAAATGCTTAGAGATTTATTGTGAATACTTCCACTTAGATTACTCTCTCTTTGTGCATCCATAATTTTCCCACTACCTTTATAGCAAGTACATGTTATCCTCATAGGTTTTCCAAAACTCATGTATCCGAAATCTATTACAGATAGCCCATTTACACTTCCAATAATTTTATCTTCTATTTCTAAGATTATCTTTTTATCCTTATACATTTCTAAATAATCTTTTTGAATTTCACCACATTGATTTATAACAGATTCTATAGAACTTTTATCTATAAGTGTTTTATTGTTATTCTTAGCTGATTCATTTCCAAGAAGCAATAATCTTTCTATTTCATCAATATCCCAAAGCATCTTCTTTCTTGTTCCAGCTTTTCTAGCTAACTGCTTTCCTATAGCATTAACGCCAGAGGTTGAAATCTTTAAAAGGTCATTATCACTTATGATTTTATTAACAAGCTCTAATAAAGATTTTTTATTTTTATCTATACCTATTAAATTTGAAAATTCTGCTCTAATTCTAAATATCTTCTTGAAATCTTCATCATAATTATATAAAACATCATAACTCTCAAAATCTCCAATTAAAATAACGTTAACCTTAATTGGTATTGGATCTGGATTAAGTCCATTTAAAGAAAGTACTTCTAAATACCCTCTGTTAAAATCATAATTTATTTTTTCATTTAACAGTGCTCTTCTTAAATAATAGTAGCTATTAGCATTGTTCATCAAAGAACTTAATCTAACTATCAGACATCCTTCATTAGCTTCAAGCAATGAACCTGATTTTATAAGCTTTACACTTGTTGAATATACTCCATTATGATTTTCATACTCTATTGTTCCTAGAAGATTATTTAGACTTGGATCTTCTTCAAATATTACTTTAGGTGTTTCTTGTCCCTTGCTATTCTTTATAATATTACAAATATATTTTGAAATAATTTCATTTATTTTTTCTTCATCATCATCAAAATTTATTGTGTAATTATCAATCAATAAATTTTCTAGGCTTTCACATACATCTATAAGATAATTGTAAGCATCTTCTTCATTTTCAAAATCACTCTTTATTTTCTCTTTAACAGATGATGATTTATTTTCTAAATAAGTTCTAAGTATAACTTTTAACTTTTCAATAGAATCTATCTCTATATTTTTAAGTTCTTCTAAAACATCTTCTGCTCCTTCTTTTAATTTGCCAGCTTTTATCGATATATCACCTTTACTATTTTCTTCTAAATCATCGAACTCTTCCTCCGTCATAGCCTCTCCATCTAATAGAGGAATAAATGCAAAGCCAGAAGATGTAGCTTTTAAATCAAAGCCTTCTTGCTTCGCACTCTTTATTAAATCACCTATATAATCACTTCTCTTTTTTTGTATATCATTAATAATATCTTCCTTATCTTTATTTATAGAAGAATTGTAAAAGGCATAAATCTCTTCGTAATAAAAAGATTTTACATATTCTAATCTTTCCTCTAGCTTTTCTCCTATTCCATTTTCTAAAAATATAACTTTAGGTGCTTTAACATCATCCAAAGTTACATAACATATATCTTTAGGTTTATTTCTTCCTTTCATTTTTTCTTCTAAATGAAGAATTATATCCTTAAGCTTTTGTTTTGAAAATTCGTCGATTAAGTAAACATTAAACCCTTCTTTATTTATACTTAATGCTTCATCAATTCTTTTAAAAACCTCTGAGTATTCACTACCATTGTTTTCTTTTCTAGCTATCCTACTTGTAAAATCCTCATTATAAATTACTTCTTGTGGAGTTAACTCTCTTCTCATATAAATTCACTCATAAAACTAATACTAGCTTTAATAGAGTAACCTCCTCTTTATAAGTACTTTATTATATTAATATTCTAAAAGTTTAAAATTAGCCATCATTTTCATTTTTTTATTTATTTTTTTCTTCGACAAAAAAACCTATAGAAAAAACTTTTCTATAGGCTTTAATAAACTAAAAATATTTAATTATATATTAGTATGTTGAATCTGAAACTTTTCCTTCACATATAGCGATTGAAGCTGATGCTCCTATTCTAGTAGCACCATTTTTAATTACAGCTTCAGCATCTTCTGTTGATCTTACTCCACCTGATGCCTTAACACCCATCTCTGGTCCTACAGTTTCTCTCATTAATTTAATATCTTCTGGAGTTGCTCCACCTGTTGAGAATCCAGTTGATGTTTTAACGAAATCTGCTCCTGCTTTCTTAGCTAATTCACAAGCTTTAACTTTTTCTTCATCAGTTAAAAGACAAGTTTCTATTATAACTTTTGTAAGCGCTTTCTTATCAGCCGCATCTACAACAGCTTTTATATCTTTTTCTACATATTCATAATCTTTATCTTTTAATCTACCTATGTTTATAACCATATCAACTTCATCTGCGCCTTTTGATATTGCATCTTTAGTTTCAAAAGCTTTAACTTCCATAGTGTTTGCTCCTAAAGGGAAACCTATTACTGTACAAACTTTCACATCGCTTCCTTTTAAAAGCTCAGCTGCTAATTCTACATTGGTAGGGTTTACACAAACTGATGCAAAATTATATTCTAAAGCTTCTTTGCAAAGCTTTTCTATTGATGCTCTATCAGCCTCAGGTTTTAATATAGTATGGTCTATCATTCTTGCTAATTGTTGTTTATCCATTACATTTCCTCCTAAGATAACATTTTCATTATACTATTATTATAGAATATAAATTCTTATAAGTCCATAATTTAAATATTTACATTGAATAATTTTAGTATAAAAAATTAAATAATATATTTATATAAAATTCTTATTCTATAGGCTTTCAGCTATTATCAAACTATTTTAATATATTTAATATTATGTTATAATACTATCTATCATATAATATGTATTTATAGTAATAATAAATGTAAATTCGTCAACTTAAAAGGAGTTATAATTATGGGTTTCAAAGAAAAATTATCTAAATATTACACTGATTCTTATCTTGAAAAATACGGCGATAGAATGGCTCAACTTCAAGGAAGCGTAATCTCTGAAAAAATCGAAGAAAAAACTATTCTTTGGATATTCCACAAGTTAGTTGTTACTTTAATAGTTAAACCTGAAAGAAGTAAGCAAATAATAAAATGCGTATATAAAAAGAATCGTTGGTTTAAAAAACCTACTTTCATAAATGTGAAAAAAGGAAATAGTGTTATAGTTCAAGGACTTAAGTCAAATAAAGAAAATGAAAAAGAATATATTGTACTTAATAACGTACTTAACTTAACGACTAAACAAGATTTAGTACCTGTTGATCACTCACAATTAAAGAAAGCTAGACAACAACAACAATTTAAACAAAGATAAAAAGCTGTATAATAATACAGCTTTTTATCTTTTAAATAAACTTTATTTTTCTATTTTAATATTTATTTTTTCACCTTTATAAATAAGTATAAGCTATTTATAAAGAAAATTATTGTTGAAAAGAATAATACTATTAGCCAATGGTTTATTCCTAAAATAGTAGTATGGAAGATACTACTAAAGAAAGGAATATAAATAATGCTTAATAACATTACTATTGATATAAGAACAGCTCCCACTAAATACATATTAGTAAATAATTTTATTTCAAATATAGAATGTCTTTCAGATCTACACTCAAAAACATGTAGTAATTGAGACATAACTAATGTTGATAAAGCAATTGTTCTACATGTATCTAAATCCATTCCATATAATCCACCTACAATAAATGATAATAATGTGCATATTCCAATCAAGCATCCTCTTACTAGAATTTTTTCAGTAAGTCCTCTTGCAAATATACTTTCCTTTTTACTTCTAGGTTGTTGATTCATTATATCCTTATCAGCTGGGTCTACTCCTAAAGCTATTGCTGGTAATCCATCTGTTGCTAAATTTACAAATAATATTTGTATAGGTAACATAGGTGTTGGAAGATAGAAGATTGTAGCTAAGAACATCGTTAATACCTCTCCTAAGTTACATGACAATAAATATCTTATGAACTTTCTTATGTTATCATATATTATTCTTCCCTCTTCTACTGCGGATACTATGGTTTCAAAATTATCATCCATTAAAATCATTGCAGAGGCTTCCTTTGTAACATCAGTTCCTGATATTCCCATAGCGACTCCTATATCCGCCTCTTTTATAGCTGGCGCATCATTTACTCCATCTCCCGTCATAGCAACTATATTACCATTTTGTTTAAAAGCCTTAACTATTCTTAACTTATGGTTAGGTGTAACTCTTGCAAATATTCTAAGCTTATTAACTGACTTTTTAAGTTGATTATCATCTAACTTATCCAATTCTTCTCCAGTTATTACTTGTTCTTGTGACTTAGCAATATTTAAATCCTTCCCTATAGCAAAAGCTGTATTTTTATGGTCGCCAGTTATCATTACAGGGGTTATTCCAGCTAGTCTACATTTTATTACTGAATCTTTAACCTCTGGTCTAGGCGGATCTATAATACCTGCAATCCCAAGGAATATAAAGTCTTTTTCTAATCCTTCATCTCTTGTTAAATTTTCTATTTTATATGCACCAGCTATACATCTTAAGGCTCTATTACTCATATTTTCAACAACATTTAATATTTGTTGTTTCTTTTGAGCAGTCAATAATTTAACTCTTCCTTCTTCGTGTATATATCTACATTTATTTATAAGCCTCTCTGGAGCTCCTTTTACGTAACAAACTTCTTTGCCATTTTCTTTAACTATTACTGACATCATTTTTCTACTTGAATCAAAAGGTATATCAAAAATCCTATTTATATTGGATATTGTATTTTTCAAAGTATCCACATTATTAAAATATGCCTTTATTAATGCTGTTTCAGTAGGATCTCCATTTAAAACATCTTCCACTTTGTTTTTTGAAAAATCGTAATTACAGTCATTGCAATAAATAAATGCCTTCATAAGTATAGGTGAATTTGGAATCTTATCAACATCTATTCTACAATGTTTTCCTTCAACGAATATTTCCTTAACAGTCATTTTATTTTGAGTTAATGTACCAGTTTTATCACTACATATGACTGATGTACATCCTAGAGTTTCTACTGCTGGTAATTTCTTTACCAAAGCATTTTTCTTAAGCATTCTAGAAACACCTAAAGCTAGTGAAACTGTTACTATGGCAGCTAGTCCTTCTGGTATAGCAGCTACTGCTAAACTTACTCCTAATAAGAACATTTCAGTTAAATCATTTCCTCTGATAATACCTAAAATAGTTACTAAAGTACATATTCCAAGGCATAATACTAATAAAATTTTTCCTAATCCATCTAATCTTTCTTTAAGCGGAGATTTTTCTTCTTCTATATCTTGTAGCATATCAGCTATTGAACCCATTTTTGTATTCATTCCTATAGCGGTTACCCTAAATCTTCCTTTACCTTTTAATACTTTAGTCCCCATATAAGTTAAAGAAGCTTCTTTTGAATTACTTGCTTTATTGACTCCTAAGGACTCTCCAGTAAGTAATGATTCATCAACCATAAGATTTGTACATTCAAATATCTCTCCGTCAGCTGGAACTCTATCACCAGCTTCAAGAATTACAATATCTCCTATTGTTAATTCATTGGCATTAATAACTTTAATATTTCCATCTCTTAATACTTTACAGGTTGGTGCTGCTAAAGATTTTAAAGCATCTAAAGACTTTTCTGTTTTAAATTCCTGTATAAATCCTAGAAGACCATTTATTATAACAATAACAAAGATGGTAATAGCATCTGCTACATCTCCCATAAGTCCAGATATAATAGTGGCTCCTATTAAAACCCATATTATAAAATCATTAAATTGTTGTAATAATATTTTTATAGCCGATACCTTTTTCTTTTCTGTTATTTCATTTAATCCAAACTTCTCTGTCCGGTTTTTAGCTTCTTGAGTTGTTAACCCTCTAAAGAGCTCTTTCTCTTGCATAACTTTTTGTTCCTCCTTTTTTTCCTAGCAATCTATTGTAATATATGTTTAATTCGCTTCTTTTTAGAACTAAAAAAATTCTTATGTAACATCTTACACTCATAATATTTCTCTGCTTTCATCTCATAGAAAATTCTCTTAAACTATGATAAAATGAGTTTTGTTAAACTTTACTTTTCATAATTTAGGAATTAAAATATATTCATGAATTAAAAAAAATTTAAATTACAAAGGAGGCAACCTGCATGAAGGATGTTATATACATTACAGGACATAAAAATCCTGATTCAGATTCAATATGTGCTGCTTTAGCATATTCTGAATTTAAAAATAAAACACAAGACATTCCAGCTATACCTGTTAGATTAGGAAATGTTAACCAAGAAACTCAATACATACTTGATTATTTTGGTGTTCAAGCTCCTCAATTTTTAGAAACTGTTAAGCTAAAAGTTGAAGATTTAGAAATGGATAAAATAGCTCCATTAGCTCCAGAAGTGTCACTTAAGATGGCTTGGAATATAATGAGAGATAAAAACTTAAAATCAATTCCAGTTGCTGATGGGAATAATCACTTACTTGGAATGTTATCAACATCAAATATAACAGCAACATACATGGATGTATGGGATAGCAACATACTTGCTAAAAGTGCTACTTCATTAGATAACATATTAGATACATTATCTGCTGAAACACAAAACGTAAACGAAGAAATTAAAATATTCCCTGGAAAAGTTGTAGTTGCTGCTATGCAAGCTGAATCTTTAAAAGAATTCATAAGTGAAGGTGATATCGCAATAGCTGGTGATAGATCTGAAATACAAGCTGAATTAATAGAATTAAATGTATCTCTATTAATAATAACTGGTGGTCATAAACCTTCAGAGGAAATAATAGCTCTTGCTAAGAAAAATAACATAACTGTTATTACAACTCCTCATGATTCATTTACTGCATCAAGATTAATCGTTCAAAGTTTACCTGTAGACTATGTTATGACTAAAGATGACTTAGTTTCAGTATCTACTGATGATTTAGTTGAAGATGTAAAAGTAACAATGAGTGAAACTAGATACAGTAACTATCCTGTAATAGATGAAAATAATAAAGTGGTTGGTTCAATCGCAAGATTCCACTTAATTTCTACTCATAAAAAGAAAGTTATTCAAGTTGACCATAACGAAAGAGGTCAATCAGTACATGGTTTAGAGGATGCTGAAGTATTAGAAATCATAGATCACCATAGAGTTGCTGACATACAAACTGGTAATCCTATATACTTCAGAAATGAGCCTCTTGGAAGTACTTCAACAATAGTTGCTAAGAGATTCTTCGAAAATGGCATAAGACCGTCAAGAGAAGCTGCTGGACTTTTATGTGGAGCTATAATTTCAGACACATTATTATTTAAATCACCAACTTGTACTCCACAAGACGTGAAAATGTGTAGAAAACTTGCTGAAATAGCAGGAATAGTTCCTGAAACATTTGCTAAAGAAATGTTTAAAGCGGGTACTTCATTAAAAGGAAAATCTATTGAAGAAATATTCAATGCTGACTTCAAACCTTTCACAATCGAAGGTGTTAAAGTAGGTGTTGCTCAAGTTAATACAATGGATATCGAAGGATTTATGCCTTTAAAAGATGAAATGTTAGCTTACATGAATCAAAAAGCTGAATCAATGGGATTAGAAATGATTATGTTATTACTTACTGACATAATCAATGAAGGTTCACAAATATTAGTGGCTGGAAGAAGTCCTGAAATTGCTGAAGAAGCTTTTAAAGTTAAATTAGAGGATTCAACTACTTTCTTACCTGGAGTTCTTTCAAGAAAGAAACAAGTTGTACCACCATTAACTCAAACTATAACAACAAGAGTTAGTAAATAATTTAAAATAAATAAAAAGCAATCTCAAAAAGAGATTGCTTTTTTTATTTCCAATTTAAAATTTTATAATTATCATTCTTCTTCTTGTAATTTATTAAATATGCATTTCCTACTAAGTCTAATAAAGGTTTATCTGATAATGAATCAGAAAACATATATGAGTTTTTATAATCTACTTCTATATTATTTTCTTTTAAATACTCTTTAAGTCTTCTAACTTTCTCTTCTCCCTTACAATTTTCACCTAACATTTTTCTTTCAAATTTTCCTTCATTAAATGAAAATCTTGTTCCTATTATAACATCTACTTCCTTTATATTATAAAGTTCATTTAAATAAAACTCTGGTGAAGCTGATATCAAATAAATTTTATACCCTTCTGACTTTAACTTTCTCATCATATCAATGGAGTCCTTATAAATGATTTTACTTAAAACTTCATCATAATATTTTTTTACAAGAATTTTTAAATCCTTCTCCTCTACTCCATCTATGAATTTAAGAAATGATTGCTTAACTTTCTTCTCATCATAAAACTTTAATCCATACATAAGACCTGAAAAAGCAGCTCTTGGTATAAACTTCAAATTTTTCTTATCTTCTTTTATTAGAAATCTAAATAACTGCAGTAAAGTTTCCTTGTTGGTTAAAGTAAAGTCAACATCAAATATAGCTAATTTTTCCATGTTATTCCCCACGTTTCACGTAAAATTTATCAAGAGTATTATAAACTAAAAAAAAGATGATGTAAAACATCACCTTTTTTTTAATTATTCTGCTACATTTTCTTCGTAGAATTTAACAACTTCATCAAACTCTTCTTCTGAAGGAAGAACTAATTCTCCTTCTTCACCTTGAGATTTGAATAAGTAAACTGATTCATCAGGATGTTGTACTAAAACGTACTCTTCATCTTTATATTCAAAAGCATCAATAACATCACAAGTTATTGTGTTTCCTTCTTCATCTTCTAAGTCTACAACGAAATGCTCTACATGCTCTTCTCCGCATCCGCATCCTTCATGATGTTCATGTCCATGATCGTGACCGTGTCCACCACATCCGCATCCTTCATGCTTTTCTTCTTTTTCGCTTCCACAACCACAGTTGCCTCCGCAGCATTTGTTTAAATCTTTATCTGACATAATCTTTCCTCCCTTGTGGAAAATTTACTTTATACTAATTGTAACCTTAAATACAAAATAATAAAAGTACTTTCTTTATAATATTTAATTATATTCTTAACACAATACAAAATTATAATCAATAAAAAAAGTTATATTTATTTTTTTTATAAAATTTTAACAAAAAACTCTCTTTAAAGCAATTACTTTAAAGAGAGTTTTCATTAAATCCTAGTGAGTAAATCCTTGTACTCCAGTTTTAGCTTTTTTATTTAAAATTCTTGCATTATCTAAATCTTTTATAGCTGCAGTTAAGTCTCTTATATATAATTCAGCTAAGTTATGGCTAAAGTCTGCACGACAAACAACTCTTTGAATTATTGTATCTTGTAAGTTTTCTGGTAATGGATAAGCAGGTACTTGCCATCCTTTCATTAATAATTTATCTGCTAAATCATATAATGTCCATTGAACATTTGCATCATCTTTTAATTTATAACAAACTATTGGTAAGTTTTCACCTCTGTTGTATATTTCAAATAAACCTGTTTTTTCAAGTTCATCTGATAGATACATAGCAACATCTTTTGTTCTTTGATGTATTTGTCTATATCCTTCAAATCCATATCTTAAGAAGTTATAATATTGACCAATAATTTGGCTAGCTGATCTTGAGAAGTTTATTGCCATTGTTGGCATTTCACCACCTAAGTAGCTTACTTTAAATATTAATTCTTGTGGTAAGTATTCTTTATCTCTCCATAATACCCAACCTATACCAGGATAAACTAATCCATATTTATGTCCTGATGCATTTATTGAAACAACGTTTTTAAGTCTGAAGTCCCATTCTAAGTCTGGTTCTATAAATGGTGCAAATAAACCACCTGAAGCTCCATCAACGTGAATTGGAACTGATATTTTTGCTGTTTTGTTATACTCTTCTAATTTTTTATCTAAAGCTTTTATATCATCATATTTTCCTGTATAAGTTATTCCTAATATACCAACTACACCAATTGTGTATTCATCAACATAATCTAAAACTTTATCTACATTTATGCTCATATGTTCTTCATCTAATGGAACTAATCTCATTTCTATATCCCAGTAAACGCAGAATTTTTCCCAACATACTTGATATCCTGAAGAAATTACTAAGTTAGGTTTTTTTGAATTAACATCCATTCCTAAAGCCTTAGCTCTGTTTCTCCATCTAAATTTCATAGCCATACCACCAAGCATACATGCTTCTGATGATCCTACTGTTGATGTTCCTATGAAACTTTCATCTTTTTGTGCATTCCATAAATCTGCTATTATATTTACACAACGATTTTCTAAATCAGTTGTTTGAGGATATTCTGATTTATCTATAGCATTTTTTTCTAATGTTTCTGACATTAATTTTACTGCTTCGTCATCCATGTATGTTTGACAGAAAGTACATAAGTTTTGACGAGCATTACCTTCATCTAATAAATCATCTTTTATAAGTCTATAAGCAACATCTGGAGCTATTGAGTCTTTAGATAACTCATATTTTGGAATAGATTCGTTACTAGCTACTGTTCCAAATATTGGTGTTGTGAAATTTTTTCCTAATCCTTCATTTCCATTTTTTCCAAAAAGCATTTCAAAAACCTCCTAAGTTCACCTAAAAACCATTCTTAATTTCTTCAACGTGACCTCAAGAAATTAAGATTAATTTTTAGTAACCATTCATATTATTTTTTCTTTTGATGATTGCCTCATCAAGTTATTTATATAATACACCTTTTATTAATTAATTAAAATTCTTTAATTCGTTACATTTTGTTAATATTTTATTATCTTTTTGTTCATTTTTAAATTACCTCGTTAGTTCTTTAAATTTCTAATTATTTCTTCATTTTTCTTCATAACATAATGAACTTTTATTTTTATTAGTATAATATTAATAAAAGCTCTATCTTTTTATTAATATCATTTATAATAGTATATTTTTTTGTATTTATATCAAAATGATATTATTAAAATTCAATATATTTTACTAATAAAAAAATAGAATCACAAAAAATAGCACACAATTAATTAACATTTTATTCAAAAACTCAAATTAAGAATGTATTTATATTCTTTTACTATTTATAAAATCATTTAATATACTTCTTTTACTTATCTAAATAATAAAAATTCATCAACTTAGATAAAACTCTCCTAATCCATTTGCATAATAAATAGTTTTTCTTAAACAAAAATAAGAGTGAATAAAATTTTTATTCACTCTTATAAATTATAAAACTATATTTAACTTTCTGTACCATCTTCTAGTATTGATACTATTGAAAATAAGGTAAAACATATTGCTCCTAATCCAATCATAACATGAGCTGGCACAAAATATGATACATTAACTAATTCAGCTTCTGATAAATAAACACCTAAAAATAAACATATTAACGCTGTTATAACTGGAATTAGAGGAATTCTTTTAGCTAATTCACTTTTCCTTCTCCAAACAGATGCAAGTAACAAAACTTTACTAGATATACTGTAACAAACTAAGCCTAATCCAATTAAAACATAGCCAGGTGCTATTAATGCTTGATTTTTACTAATTAAAAGAATACATATACCTAGAATTGCATTTATACTTCCTAAAACTAAAACCCATATAGACCATTTCCACCGCTCTTTCTCTGTAAATGTATTTTGTATTTGTCTAGCTACACTAGCCACTAATGATATTAAACTAGCACATACTAATGATATACCAAATACAACAAATCCAGCAACTAAACTAGAAATATTCTTTGTATCACTTAAAAGATATGCTGAAACTGATAATCCAATAATTGTACATACTATAGGAATAGCAATTAAAAATTTTGAAAAACCTTCTGTAAAACATCCATCTGGTTTTTCACCTTCTTTTAAATTTTTACTATTATTAGGGATAAGTAAAAACTTTGTTGATGATAATGCTACTGTTGAAATGCAACAAGAAATTAGACCTATACCAAAGGCTATACTTCCGGATACAAAATATGCAGAATTTCCACCATCATTTAAAGCAAAATATAATCCACCAATCATACTTATAGCTGAAAATGAATATCCTATTGTTGGTAAAATAAATTTAAAAAAAGAATTATATTTATTTGTTAGTTGTCTTATTATTGTTGCAGCTGTAGCAAATAAGGCTATACATATTGCTGTAAAAAATATTATTACATGACTAGCAACTATATATCCTGATCCTAATTTATCTCCTAAAGTATTAATATATAATCCATAAGTAAGACATATGGCTCCCATAAATAGCGGTATAGCTCTGAATAATATACTCATATAGTAGTTCATAACTTTAACCTCATTTCCTACTATAAATAAAATCAAGAAAATTTATTTATAAATTTCCTTGATTTTATTTATATTTATATTTATATTTAATTTGCTTTTCTTAATACTGTTGCTTCATTTAAATCTTTAATTGCAGCATTTAAATCTCTTATGTATAAATCGGCTAAATTATGACTAAAATCTGCACGACAAACTACTCTTTGAATTACTATATTTTCTAAGTCTTTAGGTAATGGATATGCTGGCACTTGCCATCCCTTCATTAATAATCTATCTTCTAAATCATATAATGTCCATTGAACATTTGCATTATCTTTTAATTTATAACAAACTATTGGTAAGTTCTCACCATTATTATATATTTCAAATAAACCTGTTTTTTCAAGTTGATTTGATATGTACATAGCAACATCTTTTGTTCTTTGATGTATTTGTTCATATCCTTTGAATCCATAACGTAAGAAGTTGTAATATTGACCTATAATTTGGCTAGCTGATCTTGAGAAGTTTATTGCCATTGTCGGCATATTTCCACCTAGATAACTTACTTCAAATACTAATTCTTTTGGTAGGAATTCCTCATCTCTCCATACTATCCATCCTATTCCTGGATAAACTAAACCGTATTTATGACCTGATGTATTTATTGAAACAACATTTTTAAGTCTAAAATCCCATTTTAGGTCTGGTTCTATAAATGGTGTAAACATTCCACCTGAAGCGGCATCAACATGAATATGAACTTTTAAATCATGATCTTTATTATATTCTTCAAGTTTCTCATCTAAAGCTTTGATATCATCAAATTTACCAGTATAAGTTATTCCTAGTATTCCTACTACTCCAATTGTATTTTCATCAACATAATCTAAAACTTTATCTACATTTATACTCATATGATCTTTATCCATTGGAACTACTCTCATTTCAACGTCCCAATAAACACAGAATTTTTCCCAACACACTTGATATCCTGAAGAAATTACTAAGTTAGGTTTTCTTGAAGTTACATCCATTCCTAAAGCCTTAGCTTTGTTTCTCCATCTAAATTTCATAGCCATACCACCAAGCATACATGCTTCTGATGATCCTACTGTTGATGTTCCTATGAAACTTTCATCTTTTTGTGCATGCCATAAACCTGCTATTATATTTACACAACGATTTTCTAAATCAGTTGTTTGAGGATATTCTGATTTATCTATAGCATTCTTTTCTAATGTTTCTGACATTAATTTTACTGCTTCGTCATCCATGTATGTTTGGCAGAATGTGGCTAAATTCTGACGTGCATTTCCCTCATCTAATAAATCATCCTTTATAAGTCTATATGCTACATCAGATGCTATTGATTTTTCTCCCATCTTATCACTTGGCATAGATTTGTTACTTGCACTTGTCCCAAATATAGGTGTTGTAAAACTCTCTCCTAATTTTATCTCTTTCTCATCTGTAGATTTCATTTTTAAGTCCTCCTTAGGGTCACTTTAAATATAATTTAATTTTTTTACAATTTAATTTTTCGTTAATATATAAAGATAAATTATTTGAAGTAGTTTAAATTAATAAACTACTTCAAAATAAATTTAATTTGTTTTATTACCATTCCATTTATTATGTAGAGCATATATTATAAATGGAATTAAAACTGTTATTATAAAACTTATTGATAATATAGTTAAGTATTCTGAAACACTATTACCAGTTAATTGTGATGGTGGTACAAATGAAATTACTAAAGCAAATACTGAAACTAAGAATCCAACAATCGCTACTATCATTTTGAATGTTTTACCACCTGGAACTTGATATGCACGTTTTAAATCTGGATGTTTTATTATTAGTGTTAAATATCCAATGAAGAATAATAAATATCCAACTAAGTATATAACAACTGTTAATGATATAGCAGTAAGGAATGAAACGTTATTTCCACCGCCACCGAATGTTAATACAGCGGCCCATATAGTAACAACTAAACCTTGAACTAATACTAATGGTACTGGTACATCATGTTTATTAACTTCTGTTAATTTTTTAGGTAATAAGCCTTTTTTAGCTGCTACATACATACCTTGTGAAGGTCCAACAACCCAAGCACTAACCTCTGCCATAACACCTACAGCTAATAATAATGCAACTACTCTTGTTATCCAATCAAAACCATCTCCAAAGTTAATACTTACTAATTGATGGAATGTTTGAACAACCCCAGCACTTAAGTTTAATTGATCTGCTGGTATAACTGCTGCTACTGTTAATCCACCTATAGTATTAAGAATTATTGCTACTACAACAAGTACAAACATAGCCAATGGATAGTTTTTACTTGCATCTTCTAATTCATTAACATGTGAAGCTGAAGCTTCAACTCCCATATAAGCTAATATAAATGAAACAAATACAACTAATGTATTTACTTTTGAGAAGTCAGGTATAAGAGTATGAGCACTCATATCAACATGTACTGGATTACCT
The DNA here is from genome assembly GCF_057782475.1 of Clostridium sp. LIBA-8841. NCBI lineage: Bacteria > Bacillati > Bacillota > Clostridia > Eubacteriales > Clostridiaceae > Clostridium > Clostridium sp. LIBA-8841. The sequence continues at coordinate 3,144,153 of NZ_CM173488.1, forward strand.
TTTGCTATGTACATTATACCTAATATAAATAATATAATTGCTGGAATTACTACTCCAAATATGAATCCTGCTTTAGCTATCTTAGCAGTATTTTTAGTTCCTCCAAATTGTGAGAATGTTAATCCCCAGAAAATAATTAAAACACCAATGAATTTTATTAATGGATTGCTATTTAATGCAGGCCAATTAAAAACATAAGAAAGGGCTCCTAATATGAAATAAATCATTGTAACGAATCCAACTGTTATTTGGAACCATTGAAAGAATATTGCTGCAAATCCCCATCTTTCACCTAAAGTATTACCTACCCAGGCAAATATGCCTCCTTCTTGCCAACCATCTACAGTTGCCATTTCTGCTGCACATAATGCAACTGGTAAGAACCATAAAATTCCACCAACAATTAAGAAAAATACTAAATGAAATCCTGATGTTGCAAATGTAGGATACTCGTAGACAGTCATTACCATAGATGCTGTCATTGCAAAGAATCCAAACAAACTAAGTTTTTTTGCATTTGCCTTTGAATTATTTGGCATAATAAACGCCTCCTTGTTGTTATTGTTTAAAATAGATTTTAACAATTAACAACTATTATCTAAGACAAAGATTTATTATCTCCTAAATTTTTGTCTTGAATAATAGCTACTAACTATGTATAAATCATAAACCTTGTTAACAATTTATTCAAAACTTTCATTCTTTTATTTTAAGCTATTAACATTTTTCAGTTTAATTTTTAGTAAGTTTTTCTCTTTAAATCTCTCTTTTCCTCTTATTATCTAACAAATTAATTCAATATCAGTGTAAACCGTAAACTTTTTAACATTTCGTTAATAATCATTAATAAAAATATATTTTTATCATATTTTTATTAATAATTTTATTTTTTTTAATAATCTAGTTTTTTATTTTAATTTAAATCTTATTAATATTTTAAATAAAAAATTATCTTTTCTAATAAAAATTCACAAATTTAGTTAGTGATATTTTTTAGCTCTATAAAAATCCCATAACTATTCTGAATCTTAAGATGTTTGAACTATTCAGTCATCAATATACTTTTCTATTTACTCTTCTTAAAAGGTTCTATATGCTTACTTAAGCAACTAGTTCTTGCTTTCTTATATACCTTTCTGCAGTATTAATATAAAATACGCCGGATCAATATATCTATTTCCATACTTGCAATTTTAAATTTTGAAACTGCTTTCATTTCAACAAAGGAAGTTTTTATTACATCACTAAAATCCTTCTGAACACATTTTGATATCAAATAGTTTTCATTAGACAAAAAAATAAGAGCTAGAATATTACTATTCTAGCTCTTATAATTATACTTCAATCTAAATTTATATCTAACCGTAATTAGTTATCTACTATTTCTTACTTTCCAGCAAGTTTTTTGTAGCCTTCTAATCTTTCTTTAGCATCTCTTTCAGTCTTCTCGAATAAAGCTTCAGCAGCTTCTGGGAATGCTTTTGCTAATGCAGCATATCTAACTTCTCCCATTATGAATTCTCTGAAGTCACCAGTTGGTTCTTTAGAGTCTAATGAGAATGGGTTTTTACCAGTTTCTTTTAACATTGGGTTAAATCTGTACATAGCCCAGTATCCACATTCAACAGCTCTCTTCTCTTCTAATTGAGAGTTACCCATACCAGCTTTTAATCCGTGGCTGATACATGGAGCGTAAGCTATTATTAATGATGGTCCTTTGTATGCTTCAGCTTCAGCTATAGCTTTAAGAGTTTGGTTCTTATCTGCACCCATTGATATTTGAGCAACATATACATAACCATAGCTCATAGCCATCATTCCTAAATCTTTCTTCTTAGTTCTCTTACCTGCAGCAGCAAACTTAGCGATAGCAGCAGTTGGAGTTGATTTAGAAGCCTGACCACCAGTGTTTGAGTAGATTTCTGTATCCATAACAAGTATGTTTACATCTTCTCCACTAGCTAAAACGTGGTCAACTCCACCGTAACCGATGTCGTAAGCCCATCCGTCTCCACCGAAGATCCATTGTGATCTCTTAGCTAAGTAGTCTTGGTCTTTTAATATTTCTTTAGCGAATTCGTTAGTTTCACCTTGTAATGAAGCTATAACAGCATCAGCTCTATCTCTAGTTCCTTCTCCGTTATCAACTTCAGCTATCCAAGCTTCTAAAGCTTCTTTAGCTTCTGGTTTAACACCAGCTTCTATAGCTTTTCCAGCAAGATCTACTAATCTTTCTCTTATAGCTTTAACTCCTAAGAACATACCTAATCCAAACTCAGCGTTATCCTCGAATAATGAGTTAGCCCAAGCTGGTCCATGACCATTGTGGTTAGTTGTGTATGGAGTTGAAGGAGCTGATCCACCCCAGATTGATGAACATCCAGTAGCGTTAGCTATCATCATTCTGTCTCCGAATAATTGAGTTATAAGTTTAACGTATGAAGTTTCTCCACATCCAGCACAAGCTCCTGAGAACTCGAATAATGGTTGCTCAAATTGGCTACCTTTAACTGTATTCTTGTTCATTGGGTTTTTCTTAGGTGCTACTTCTTCTACACAGTAATCCCAAGCTTCTTGTTGATCTGCTTGAGTGTGTTGTGGTTTCATAACTAAAGCTTTTTCCTTAGCAGGACAAACTTGAGCACAGTTTCCACATCCAGTACAATCAAGTGGACTTACAGCCATAGTAAACTCCATTGGCTCTTCAGTTTTTAATCCTTTAGCAGGTATTAATTTAGTTGAAGCTGGAGCATTCTTAACTTCTTCCTCAGTTAATAAGAATGGTCTTATTGTAGCATGAGGACAAACGTAAGCACATTGGTTACATTGGATACAATTGTCTGCTATCCATTCTGGTATGTTTATACCAATTCCTCTTTTTTCGTAAGCAGCAGTACCTTGTTGGAAAGTACCATCTTCCATTCCATTGAATGCAGATACAGGAAGTTTATCTCCTTCTAATCTGTTCATTGGTTCAACGATATTTTTGATGAATGCTGGAACTTCTTTAGTCTCAACTACTTCATCTTTAGCGTTAGCCCACTCAGCTGGAACACTGATCTCAACGATAGCGTCGATTCCTTTGTCTATAGCAGCGTGGTTCATGTTAACAACTTTTTCACCTTTTTTACCGTATGAAGTTACAACAGCGTCTTTTAAGTATTTAACTGCGTCTTCTACAGGTATTATGTTAGCTAGTTTGAAGAATGCTGATTGCATGATCATGTTGATTCTTCCACCTAATCCAACTTCTTGAGCTATTTTAACAGCATTTAAAGTGTAGAACTTAATGTTGTTTTCAGCTAAGAATCTCTTATAACTTGCTGGTAAATGTTCAGCAACTTCTTCTGGAGTCCAGATTGTGTTTAATAAGAATGTTCCGTTTTTCTTTAATCCGTCTAAAACGAAGTATTTTTGAACGTATGATTGGTTATGACAAGCAACGAAATCAGCTTTATTTATTAAGTAAGGTGATTTTATTGGTTGTTTACCAAATCTTAAGTGAGAAATTGTTACCCCACCTGATTTTTTAGAGTCATATGCAAAGTATCCTTGAGCATACATATCAGTATGATCTCCGATGATTTTGATAGCACTCTTGTTAGCTCCAACAGTTCCGTCTGATCCTAATCCCCAGAACTTACAAGCTTTAGTTCCTTCTGGAGTAGTATCAACTTCATGAGCTTCTGCTGATTCTTCTAATGAAGTGTTAGTTACGTCATCAACTATAGCTAAAGTGAATCCATTTTTAGGTTCTTCTTTGCTTAAGTTTTCGTAAACAGCAATGATATGAGCTGGTATAGTATCTTTTGATCCTAATCCGAATCTACCACCAACTATTTCAGGAGCATTTTCTAATCCGTAGAATGCATTCTTAACTTCTAAGTATAGAGGCTCTCCTGCAGCACCTGGTTCTTTTGTTCTATCTAAAACAGCAACTCTCTTAACAGTTTTTGGCATTGCTTTTATTAATCTTTCATTTGAGAATGGTCTGAATAATCTTACTTTAACTAATCCAACCTTTTCTCCTTTAGCGTTTAAGTAATCTACAGTTTCTTCTACTAAATCAGTAACTGATCCCATAGCTACTATAACTCTTTCAGCATCTTCTGCTCCATAGTAATCGAAACAGTTGTACTCTCTTCCAGTTAACTTAGTTATTTCTTTCATGTAGCTTTCAACTATTTCTGGAACTACATCGTAGAATTTGTTTACTGCTTCTCTTTCTTGGAAGTAGATGTCTGGGTTTTGAGCTGTACCTCTTGTTACAGGTTTGTTAGGGTTAAGAGCTCTTCTTCTGAACTCTTCTACAGCTTCCATATCTACTAATTCTTTTAATTCATCGTATTGTAAAAGTTCAACTTTTTGTATTTCATGTGATGTTCTGAATCCATCGAAGAAGTTTACGAAAGGTATTCTTGATTTAATAGATGCTAAGTGAGCAACTGCTGATAAATCCATAACCTCTTGAACTGATCCTTCTGCTAACATAGCGAATCCAGTTTGTCTTGCAGCCATAACGTCTTGGTGATCACCGAAGATGTTTAATGCTGAAGTAGCTAATGCTCTAGCTGATACATGGAATACTGATGGTAATAATTCACCAGCTATTTTATACATGTTTGGTATCATTAATAGTAAACCTTGTGAAGCTGTGTAAGTAGTAGTTAAAGCTCCAGCTTGTAATGAACCGTGAACTGCTCCAGCAGCACCTGCTTCTGATTGCATTTCCATTACTTTTACTGTTTGACCAAATATGTTCTTTAATCCTCTTGCACTATTTTCATCAACCCATTCTGCCATTGGTGATGATGGTGTGATAGGGAATATTGCTGCAACATCAGTGAACGCATATGATATATAAGCGGCAGCTGTGTTACCATCCATAGTTTTCATTTTTCTCATTGCCATTGAGATGACCTCTCTTTCATTAATTTTGTAGATATATAAATTAAATATTAAAAATTATAATATATTTAAAGTAATTAATTAAAATTACTTATTAGCATATTGAGTCTTATTTTATTAGTTTTTTTGCTAACTCTTTAGCTGAATTAATTTCATCATCATTTGGTGATTCATTTACAGCTAAGCTACCAACAACATCGAATCCATAATCTTTCATTCTCTCAACCCATGCAGTCATGAATTCTCCATTATCCCAACCATATGATCCAAATAGAATCATCTTTTTATTGTTATTTGGAGTTAATTTAAATTGATTAACAAATGGTTCCATATCGTATTGTTCTATTCTATTATTATCCATTGAAGGGCTACCTAAAGCTACTGCATCCGCTTCAGTTACATCCTCTAATTTAGCGTTTGAAACATGCTTTATTAAAACATCTGCTCCTAAATCAGTTAATTCATCTGCAATAGTGTTTGCTAATACTTCAACATTTCCACCATTACTCCAATATATTACTGATACTTTACTCATAAAAAACACCTCTTATACATGATAATATAGTTTATCTAAAATCCCAATATTATTTAATACAAAACTAATTTTACTCGACATTAATAATTATACTCTTTGGAAAAAATTTTTCAAGCTACATATTTTGATATTTTAAAACATATTTTAATAATTTATTATTATTTGCTATTAAACATCTCTGTTATCCTAAGGATTAGCGATAAAATTTTACATATTTGCTGATTTCTTTATTATATCTATAATATTATCCACTCCATTGCCTATTTTGCTTGTTTTCATAGAGCTTAAATATTTTTCTTTGTTTTTTGTTACTTCTTTAATAGCATTTAGTAAAACTTCTGAAGTTAAATCTTCTTCTTTTATAACCTTAGAAAAACCACTTTTTTCAAATGAATTAGCATTTAAAACTTGGTCTCCTCTTGAGGCATTTGCTGATAAAGGTATTAATATATTTAACTTTCTAAGTGATAATAATTCAAATATAGTATTTGCACCTGCTCTAGATATAACTAAATCTGCTAAAGCCATTAAATCTGGAAGCTCATCTGATATATATTCATATTGTCTATAACCTTCTAATACTGTTAATGATTGATCTAGATTTCCTTTTCCACATAAATGTATAACATTATAATCTCTTAATATTTCCTTTAGAATTTTTCTAACATTATCATTTATAACTTTAGAACCTAAACTTCCTCCAACTATCATAAGAACTTTTTTATCTTCTTTGAAGTTACAGAACTTTCTTCCTCTTTCTTTATTACCTTTTAAAAGTTCTTCTCTAATCGGTGTTCCTGTTAATTCACCCTTATTATCTTTTATATATTTTAGGCTTTCAGGGAATGTAACACAAAGCTTATCACAAAATGGTGAAGCTATTTTATTTGCTAATCCAGGAGTTAAGTCTGATTCATGCGATACTACAGGTATCTTTTTCATTGAAGCTGCCATAACAACAGGAACAGTAACAAATCCACCTTTTGAAAATATAACATCTGGTTTTTCTTTTGATAATATTCTTGAAGCGTCTAAAACACCTTTTAAAACTTTAAAAGGGTCAGTAAAATTTTTTATATCGAAATATCTTCTTAATTTTCCTGATGATATTGAATAATAAGGTATATTTTCTTTAGTTATTATTTCTTTTTCTATACCATCTTTACTTCCTATATACTTTATTTCAAAACCTAATTCTCTTAATTTAGGTACTAATGCTAAATTTGGGGTAACGTGACCAGCTGAACCTCCACCAGTCATCATTATTTTATACTTTTTCAAAAAATCAACTCCCTTATTAATCTATGGTTTTGTAAATATTTTTTTGTAATAACTCCTTTAATTCCCTCTCATATTTTACTCTATTCTGCACAATATATAAATGCAAACTCAATTAATAACTAAGGAGGAATTCAAAATGGCACAATTAGTTCCAGAAGCAAAAAACGGATTAGCAAAATTCAAAAATGAGGTAGCAAATGAAATGGGAGTACCATTCTCAGATTACAATGGTGACCTTAGCTCAAAACAATGCGGAAGCGTTGGTGGAGAAATGGTTAAAAGAATGGTAGAACAATACGAAAGAGGAATTTAATTAACAATTAAATTCTACAACTAAATAAATAAAACTTAATATTGATACTGTATATAATTAATTTATGCCTAATTATATACAAAACACTGGAGCAATATTTTTTATATTGCTCCTTTAATTTTATAATCTAAAATATTTTACATTAGCTTGAATAGTTTTATTCCCATTAAACTCATTTATATTGGGATAATAAATTAAATCAACACTAAAATTACAGCTTCCACCATCTAATACTCTTAACAATTCTTCCTTTCCATACTTATTAGAAAAATCCTCTTTGAATTCCTCAACCTTGTTCCCAAAAGCTATGGCATCTATTGTTTTATAGCTATTTCTTAATTTGCACCTAAATTTAATTACATTCTGTTCCTTTCCCATTATCCATACTCTGCTTACCTTAACGTCCTTCTCTCCAAATAAAGGACTAGAATTTCCTTTTCCAAAAGGTTCTAATCTATCTAAATTATCTATTATTCCATAATTTAAATTCTCCAAAGGTAATTTTACATCAATTCTAACCTTAGGTATTATATCATAATCTGTTAAATTACAGTTTTCTAATAACATATTTCTTAATATAGGTATATTTTTTTCTTCAACCGATAATCCTGCAGCCATAGGATGACCACCAAACTTACTTATGACCTCTTTGCACTTAGATAATTCTTCAAATATATTATATTCCTCAATAGATCTTGCAGATCCCTTTGGCATATCTTTTCCTTTAGTCATTATTATTGTAGGAACATTGTATTTTTCTTTTATTCTTCCAGCAACTATTCCTGCAATACTTTCATGTATATATGGATTATAAACTAAAATTACCTTATCATTTTCCATATTATTATCCTCTATTTGCTTTATAACCATATCTACACTATCTTTAGTTAAATCTTGTCTTCTTTGATTAAGTTCAAAAAGTTCTTTAGCTAACATATCTGCTTTTTCCTCATCTTCTGTCAGAAGCAATTCCACAGATAAATCAGCTGTTTCAAGTCTTCCTGTAGCATTTATACAAGGTCCTATAACAAAGCCTAAATGATATTGTGCGATTTCCTTATCAGTAAGCCCTGTGTACTTCTTTAAAGCTATTAGTCCTTTATTTGATGTGTTGTTTAACATTTCTAAACCTTTTTTAACTATTATTCTATTTTCACCTAGTAGATCAACTACATCACAGACTGTTGCAATAGCGCAAATTTCTAAAAGCTTCAAAGCCTCCTCATGTGGTATTCCTAGCTCCTTATATAAGGCACATATTAATTTAAATGCAATCCCTGCTCCACATAAAGATTCAAATGGATAATTACAATCCTCTTGCTTAGGATTTATAACCGCATAAGCTTTAGGAGTTTCCTTATTAACTTCGCCTTCTTCATTTTTAACTAAAGGAATATCATGGTGATCTGTTAAGACAACATCCATTCCTAAGTCATTTGCTAATGCTATTTCTTCAAAGGCAGCGATTCCATTATCGCATGTTACAATCAATTCAGTCCCTTCTTCTTTTAAAATTCTAACTCTATTAGAATTCATACCATATCCTTCATCTTCTCTATCTGGTATATGATAATTAAAATTAGCTCCACATCTTTTTAATCCCTTATATAATATTGAAGTACTTGATACACCATCACAGTCATAATCACCATATATAGTAATTTTGCTTCCGTTTTCTATGGCCTCTTTTATTCTCATGACTCCCTTTTTCATATCTTTCATTAGATATGGATCATTTAAATTCTCTATTTCTCCAAATAAAAATTCTTTTGCATTTTTTTTATCCCTTATATCTCTATTCACTAAAAGAATAGATGTTAATAAATCTATATTTAATTCTTCTTTTAAATTCTCTATTTCTTCTCTATTTCTTTGTTTAAGTAGCCATTGCTCTCTCACACCATCACCCCTTAATTAATTATTTGCACAATGGATTTTTTTAAAACTCTTTCTATTAAATTTTTCATATCTTTTAAATTTAAATTCTCAATTAAGCTTAACTCTTTAAAAATATAGTCTCCCTTATTAAACATAGTTTCATATATAGACATTCTATTTGCCATAACTATACTTTTTTCTAGATCCAATGAATTTTTAAGCTTAAATCTCTTTATTAGTTTATTTAAACTACCTTTATCCAAGTAATTTTCTATATCTTTAGCCTTTGATATACACTTTTTAATTAATTCTAAAGCTTGCTCCTCCTTATCCTTTGAAGTTCCTAAATAAATTTTAAATAATCTTATTCCTTTTTCATATTTAACTTCACTATAGACTTCATAGGCAAGTCCATTTTTAGTTCTAATCTCATCATATAATACAGAACTAACTCCTTCACCAAACCAAAGATTAAATATTTTAAGCATGGTAACTTCCTCCATACTTAATGAATCTATATCAAATAAACAACATATCTTAGAACCACTGTTTCCTTCTATTTTTTCAGTGAAAACCTCACATTCCATATTTCTTTTTACATGTTCTTTAAAAACTCTTCCCTCTCTAGCCTTACTAAAGTTTTTTTCTACTATTTCTTTCACCTTTTCTATAGGCAGTGAAGTAACAACTGAAACAACCATATTCTCACTAACATAATTTCTATTATAAAAATCTTTTAATTTCTGTAAGTTTATTTTTTCTATGTGTTTCTTCTCTCCTATTATTAAATTTCCTATTCTCTCCTCTGATAATCCATTCATTAAAGCAATATCCTCGACATGTTGCTCTAAATCCTCTTTCCACTCATCACTTTCTTGTTTTATAACATTTAACTCTTCTGAAAATCCACTTTTCTCAAAGGCCGGATGTAGCACTATATCCGTATATAAAGAAAATCCTTCTTCAAAATCTTCCTTAGCAGTAGTACCATAATAAATGACATATGGAAAATTAGTCATAGCATTACTGAAGCCAAATAAATCATCTAACTTTTCATTTATTTCATCTTCTTTAAGTTCTTTAGTACCTTTAAACAAAATGTGCTCTAAAGCATGAGCCATACCAATTTCGTCTTTTCTCTCCGAATTAGCTCCACTTTCTAAACTTATACAAAAAGATGTATGTTCTATGTCTTTAAACTTATATAATAATCTAACTCCGTTATCTAAAGTTATCCTCTTCATATCATCACTCCAAAATAATATTTTAAATAAAAACTCTACTATCTATAATAAAAATATTTTCATTCACTCTAAATCTCATTATATTTTAACATATATAATTAATTTTTATAAAACCTTATTGAATATAAAAAAAGTGTATTTCTACATACTAGAAATACACTTTTTAAAGTTATTTTTAATTAATGCTGATTTTTAGATAGAACTGTAAGATTATCTTAATTATAAATACTTTGTGAAATTAAGTTAGGTCTGAAGGACTAGCCAAAAATCAATATTTAACTTAAATAAATCTTATTAAAATATTATTTTTTTCTTTTTCTAAGAAAAAGTTAATAAGCATTCCTTCTCTTATTTCATCTGCTTCTTTTCCATATCCTAATTGCTTTAATATTTCTAATCCAAATACTAATGCAGTTGCAGGCCCTCTACTTGTTATTATGTTTCCATCAACAACTACTGTCTCATCTTCAACATAATTAACATTTCCAAGTTCCTCTTTAAATCCAGGATAACTTGTAATTGTTTTTCCTTCAATAATTCCAGCCTTAGCTAATGCTATTGGTGCTGCACATATTGCTGCTACAATTTTATTTTCTTCATTATATTTTTTAATTAATGATTGTACTTTTTCATTATCTCTAAGATTTCTTGAGCCTGGCATACCACCTGGAAGTACTATTGCATCATATGTTTCTAAATCTGTATCTGATATTAACTTATCACAAAGTACCATTGTTCCATGAGCACTATTAACGGCTCTGTTTTCTGTAAGACTACATGCATGACAAGTTACATTAGCCCTATTACAAACATCAACAACAGATAAAGCTTCTATAGTTTCAAAACCTTCTGCTAAAAATACTAATACTTTTTTCATGACTATACCTCCTATTTAATAATTACATCCTTGATATAGTCTTCTAATACTACAATCATTAAACTACTTCCTCTTCCCGCTCTATTTTGCAGTTTAATATCATCAATATTAACATCAGCTTTTTCTTTTTGCTTAGACTCTAAAACAAGTTTTTCGTAATTATTAGATAATTCTTTTTTATAGTCATTATACGCCTCTAAAGTTGCACTATCAACACCTTCACCTGAAGATATTGCCTTACCAAAAATAACTTTGTTATCATCTTTTAAGCTTATTCCTGTTACTCCAGAAGCCACTTTCCCCATTGGATTAATAGACGTAGCTGAGAATTTAATTCCCATACCATTTTTAGTCACTAATATTATTGTGGCATCCTCAAAATTGATATCTACGTTCACTAATTCATCATTTGAAGTCTTAAATTTATATGCAACTTGATTGCTAAATTCTCCTAAGAATTCTCTTAAAGATGTTTTCTTAACTAAACCTTCCCTTGAGAAGAAGTAAACAAATAAATCTTCGCCTATTCTTCCAAACTCATTTATAGAAGCAACTTTTATTATATTTTCATCTTTTTCAAATCCATCTACTAAATCTGAAATATTGCTTTCCTCTGTATTTTGAAGTAGATATGATGGGAACTTATACACTTTTCCTTTATTTGAAAAAGCAATTATATTCCTAAATGAATTAACTTTGACCTTTTCATAAGCACTACTATTCATATTATTGAAGGTCTTTATACTTCCTTTTTTCTTTATACCTATAATAAACTCTTTGTATTCATAGTTATCTACAAACCTTATGCTCTTAATTTGATTATCACTCTTTAATGGAACTAATTGAACTCCCATTATATTTCTATCTGTGAACTCTAATTCTGGCTCTGAAACAACGAAGTTTAATCCATTAGTTGTCTCAATCTCAACAAATCTTTCTTCATCCTCTGAATCTATTAAAGATACACTTGCTAAAGAATCATCGTTTTTAAGTTTTAAAGCCATAAGTTTTGAGTAGGCTGTAACAAACTTGTCTAAAGTTGTTTTCTTTATTAATCCATTAGCCGTTATAAATTTAAAGCACTTATTTGGAAGGAAGTTTTCAATTGATTCCATTGCAACAATTTTTTCGTCTTCTAAATTTAATCCTCTGATTAAATCTTCTAGTCTTTCTCCTTTATCCTTCCACTTTTTATCTACTACAGAGTTACATTTTATTTGATAAACAGTTCCTTTATCAGTGAATATAGCTAAAGTATCTTTAGTATTTGATTTAATAAGGAATCTTAAATAATCTCCCTCTCTGTACTCAATCTCATTTTCATCAACATTTGAACGATTATAAGTTTTAAGTGGTATTTTCTTTATGAATCCTTCATTGGATAGAGTAACCATAACATCTTCAGCTACTATAAGTTCTTCTAAATCTATTTTAGCTTCGCTTTCATCCTCAACTAAAGCTGTTCTTCTCTCATCTCCATAAGTTTCTGCCACTTCTTTCAACTCATCTTTTATAACACCTAAAAGAACTGATTCATTTTCTAAAATTCTTCTAAGTTCTTTTATTTTCTTTGATAATTCCTTATGCTCTTTTTGGAATACTTTTATTTCTAAACCAGTTAATCTATAAAGCATTAACTCTAGAATTGCTTCTGCCTGTAAATCAGTAAATCCAAACTTAGCAACTAGGTTTTCATGAGCATCTTTCTTTGATTTTGAAGCTCTGATTGTAGCTATAACTTCATCCATTATTCCTATAGCTTTTATAAATCCTTCAACTATATGGAATCTTTTTTCTGCAACCTCTAACTCTCTTTTTGTTCTTCTTATAACAACTTCTTTTTGATGATTTACGTAGTGAGTTATTATTGTTTTTAATCCCATAGTTTCTGGTTTTCCATCAGCTAAAGCCACCATATTAAAGCTTATATTTCCTTGAAGATCTGTTTTCTTATAAAGATATTTAAGAATCTTATCAGCCATATCGTGATCAATAGCCTTCTTAAATTCTATAACAGCTCTTATACCAGTTCTATCAGACTCATCTCTAATATCAGCAATTCCATCTAAAGCTTTTGCATGTCTCTTATCACCAGTCATATCTGAGATAGTTTGAAGTATTCTGGCCTTATTTCTTCTATAAGGGAACTCTGTTATAACTATTCCTAGTCTTCCATTTTCTAACTTCTCTATATTAGCTTTTGCTCTTAAAGTAACTTTACCTTCTCCTGTTTCATAAGCAGATAAAAGAGTTTTTTGTCCAATTAAAACTCCTCCAGTTGGAAGATCTGGTGCCTTTATATAATTCATTAGTTCTTTAGTAGTTATTTCATTATTATCTATATAAGCTAATGTACCATCTATAACTTCTCTTAAGTTATGTGGAGGTATATTAGTTGAAAGTCCAACAGCTATTCCAAAGGTTCCGTTTACTAAAAGATTTGGATATCTAGCTGGTAAAACCTTAGGTTCCATTTCTGAATCTGAATAGTTAGGAACCATATCTACTACATTTTTTTCTATATCTCTAAGCATCTCCATAGATATACTTGAAAGTCTAGCCTCAGTATATCTCATTGCAGCTGCACCATCTCCATCTATAGACCCCCAGTTTCCATGTCCATCAATTAAAGGAGCTCTTGTACTAAAGTTTTGAGCTAGAATTACCATAGCGTCATAAACTGAACTATCTCCATGAGGGTGATATTTACCTAGTATATCTCCAACTATTCTAGCTGATTTGTAATAAGGTTTATCTGGAAAAGCCTTTAACATATAAGCTCCATATAAGATTCTTCTGTGTACTGGCTTTAATCCATCCCTTACATCTGGAAGTGCTCTATCCTTAGCTACTTCTACTGCGTAGGGTAAATAGTTATCAGGCATAACCTCTTCAAGAGGCATTCTGACAATATTATTATCCTTAGGTATTTCAATATTTTTCTTAGCCATTTAATCTCCTCCTTTAGAACTCAGCATATTTGTACATGTAGTTCTTTCTCGGTTGAACAACATCACCCATTAATAAAGAAACCATTTTTTCTGCCTTAGCAGCATCCTCTATGGTAACTTGTACTAAAGTTCTTGTTTCTGGATTTAAAGTTGTTTCCCATAATTGATCTGGGTTCATTTCTCCAAGTCCCTTAAATCTTTGAATTGTTGCTCCCTTTCCAATTTTCTTCTTAACTGCCTCTAATTCATCATCACTGTAAGCATAAAGTATTTTATCCTTACCTTTTCCTGATTTTGCAACCTTATAAAGAGGTGGTTGTGCTAAGTATAAGTGACCATTAGCTATAAGAGGCCTCATATATCTATAGATGTATGTCATCCAAAGAGTTCTTATATGATATCCATCTACGTCAGCATCACTCATTATTATTATTTTGTCATATTTTAAATCATCTTCATTATAATTATCTAGTATTCCTGTACCTATAGCAGTATTGAATATTTTAAGTTCCTCAGAAGCTATAACATTTTCTAACTTCTGCTTTTCTGTATTCATTATTTTACCCTTTGAAGGCATTATTGTTTGGAATCTTCTATCTCTAGCCTGTTTAGCTGAACCACCGGCAGAATCTCCCTCAACTACTATAAACTCATTAACTTCTTTATTTTTAAATGTGCATACAGCAACCTTACCTGCTAAAGGGGCTGTTCCTTTTCCTATTTTTTTTCTCTCTGCATCATTAATCTTTTTAATTTTCTCTCTTCTCGCAGCTGCATCTAAAGCATTATTTATAATCATAGTTGCAACTTCTTTATTATCTTCAATCCAGTTACCAAACTTAGTATAAGCTAAATCGTTCATCATTGTATAAGCTTCATTGTTTCCAAGCTTAGTCTTTGTTTGTCCTTCAAAGACAGGATTTGTGATTTTTATTCTAACAATAGCTGTCATACCTTCTCTTAAGTCATCACCTTCAAAATCCTTATCCTTTTCTTTCACAAGATTAAGCTTTTTAGCCCATTCTTTGAAAGCACGAGTCATACCTGTTTTAAAACCAGTTTCATGAGTACCAGCCTCTGTTGTAGGTATGTTATTTACATAACTTACTATATTTTCTGTTGTTGAATCAGTAAATTGAAGACATATTTCTCCATACATTTGTATGTTGTTTACTTCTCTTTCTCCTTCAAATAAAACAGGAACTGGGTGAAGAGGTGTCTTGCTTTCATTTAAATAATCTATAAAATCTAAAAGCCCTCTTTCAGAATAATATTCCTTACATACGCTTTCTTCTTTTCTATTATCAATAAGCTCTAATCTTATTCCTTTATTTTGGAAAGCTAGTTCTTGTAATCTTTCATCTATTATGTCAAATTTAAAATCAGATGTTGAAAAAACTTCTCTGTCCGGTAAGAAAGTAACCTTTGTACCAGTTTCATCTGATTTTCCTACAACTTCTAATTGAGTTACAGGAGTTCCTGGCATATCTTTTTTAAGCTCTTTATCATAGGCATATTCAAATCTTTCTCTATATATCTTACCGTTTTGCTTTACCTCAACCTCTAACCATCTTGATAAAGCATTAACAACTGCAGCTCCAACACCATGGAGACCACCTGATGTTTTATAGTTTTGGTTATTAAACTTTCCTCCTGTATGAAGTTCAGTAAATACCATTTCAACACCAGTCTTTTTCTTTATTGGATGCATTCCTGTAGGAATTCCTCTTCCATTATCTATTACAGTTACACTTTTATCTTTATTTAAAATAACTTTAGCTTTATTTCCATATCCATTTGATATTTCATCTATAGAGTTATCTAGTATCTCCCATATGCAATGATGAAGTCCTTTGCTTCCAGTAGAACCTATGTACATTCCTGGTCTTACTCTAACTGGCTCTAACTTTTCTAAAGAAGTTAAAGAAGTAACATCATAATTGTTATTTCTACTGCTCATATACATCCTCCCTTAATTCTTCTGAAATCTCTTTGTATATTTCCTCTAATTTAAATAATTCATTATCTATATCATTTATCTCTAATTCATTTCTAAAAGCTTTTTTCTTTGCACTTGTTCCGTATCTAGGATCATAATATTTTTCCATAAGCTCTAAGGCTACTTGCTTATAATCTCCCTTAGCTACCAAGCATTTATATTGTTCCACTCTTTCTGGACTTATATGCTTTTTAAGAACACCTAAGGCTTCATCTAGTTGTTCATTTACATTTTCAAATGCAGTATATTCTTTAACTAATCTTTCCGCTCTCACATCAGGATCTGCAGTTATTTTTAACTTAGAGCCCTCATACATTTTTTCAAATAAAGTATCTGGAATTAAAATTCTTCCTATTCTCTTACTTTCTCCTTCTATAAATACAATGTTAGATTTTCTGTGTCTAAGTTTATCGTAAACCAATGCATCAAACCTCTTTTGAGTGTTACAATCACCTAAACCAACACCACCTAAAATGGATCCTCTATGATTTGCACATCCTTCTAAGTCTAAGACATCATAGCCTTTTTCTTCTAATTTATATAACATTTCTGTTTTTCCTACACCAGTGTTTCCATATAGCACTATAAAATCAATTTCCTTTGAGAATTCTCCTATTTTATTAATAATAAAACTTCTATATGATTTATATCCACCTTCTAATTTGTAACAATTTATACCTAAACTATTTAGTAATGAATGTAAACTTCCACTTCTCATTCCGCCTCTTGCACAGAAAAGAACAAGTTTCTTACCATGTTTATTTCTATAAAGCTCTTGAACTTGTTTAAATATCTCTGGTAATCTTCTAGAGATAAATTCTACTCCTTGCTCTTTCGCAGCTTCCGTACTTTCTCTAACATATAAAGTTCCGACTACATCTCTTTCCTCATCTAAAAGCACAGGAATATTTATAGCTCCAACCATAGGCTCTTGAAATGATTCCTTTTGGCTTCTAACATCTATAAAGATATACTCGTCCTCATGTCCATATATCTCCTCGCAACTTATTAATCCAAACATTTATATATCATCCTTTCAATTTACTAAAATAGTATAATTCTTTAAAAATACATTGTCAAACATTTGTTCCCATCTATTGAACCTTCATAGTACTTCACGATTATTAATTATATCAAAAGATTTTAAAATACAAAAATATACTGTGTCCAAATGAATACTCTCTAATAATATTGTCAACTTTTTATAGTCATAATCATTGTTTTATGGCAAAAATATAAGACATCCGAAAAAGGATGTCTTATAATAATTAAACTTCATATATTCCAATTTGTCTAACGTGTTTAGTGTGTGACCATTCTTTTTTATCTTTATCTATTATACCTTGGATTGTTATTGGTATCCAAGTTAATATATATAATGGATAAATTAAATATCTATAGAATATTTGGAAATTTCTCTTTCCTAGGAATAATAATGTTCCTATTAAAAATATTCCTATATAAGCCACATTGAATAATGTTAATAACATTACATTATCTAATATACCTAATTGAGTTATTAAGTATGGTTGTATAAATACGTTACATGCATATAGTCCTAAAACTACGAATAATTTTCCGCTCATCTTCTTATCAAATAGTAAAGCAAATGGTGTTAATAAGAATTGGAATACACAGAATAACTGCCATGCTGTCGCATTAAATAAATAACTTACAACGAATATTCCAAGACCGTCTACCGCTCTTATTTGTATGAATGTTAATAATCCAGCTAATCCCATTGCTAAAGTAACAAATGGTTGCATTACGTATAAAGTACAGTCAAAAGCAACAAAGCTTCTATCTTTTATAGATTTCTTTAAAAGTTTCATTCCATATCTAGTAGCTACATCTGCAAATCCTTGCATCCATCTCTTTCTTTGATTCCATGAAGCTTTTAAAGTTAAAGGTTTTTCATCATATATTATAGCATCATGTGCCCAACCTACTTTTTCTCCATTTAATATAAGTTTACAACTGAACTCTAAGTCTTCTGTTAAGCAAGTTGCTCCCCATCCTAACTTCTTAAGAGTTGCAGTATCTATAACGAATCCTGTTCCACCTATTTGAGCTGATAAACCTATATTACTTTTAGCTAATTGAAGCATTCTGTTTGCTGATGTGAATGCTATTGCATAAGATTCTGTTATCCATGAATCTTGAGGATTTTTAGAATCTATGTATCCTTGAACAACCTTAAAGCCTTCACACATCTTATTATTCATTTCTTTTAAGAAGTTTTTATCTACTAAGTTATCTGCATCGAAAACCGCTATTCCATCGTAATGAGTTTCCATTTTAAATATTTTATCGAACATCCATTCTAATGCGAATCCCTTGCCTCTTTTTTCTTTATTAAATCTCTCAAATACATTTGCTCCTGCTGCTCTAGCAATCTTAGCAGTATTATCAGTACAGTTATCTGCAATAACAAATATATCATATAATTCTTTTGGATAATCTAAATGTTTTAAACTCTCAACTAAATTTTCTATAACTACTTCTTCATTATGAGCTGCTACAAGCATTGCAAATTTCTTTTGAGGTTCAAAAACCTTTTTGTCTTTTTTCTTATAAAATCCAAATAGCGCT
Organism: Clostridium sp. LIBA-8841; assembly: GCF_057782475.1. NCBI lineage: Bacteria > Bacillati > Bacillota > Clostridia > Eubacteriales > Clostridiaceae > Clostridium > Clostridium sp. LIBA-8841. The sequence continues at coordinate 3,162,731 of NZ_CM173488.1, forward strand.
ATGAATAAATAGTATAGCATTAGAGCAAATACGCCTACTTGAAAAATAGCTGTTACCCAAAATATATACTTTTCCATAAATTCCACTCCTATAAATTAAATTAACCTTTGACATTATAACAGTTGTTTATACATTTTGTAAAATATATTTTTTGTTATTTCTTTAATAAACTATCAAAAAAACTTTAAAGTGGAATAAACTTAATAAGTTAGAGTTGATATTCTTTGTAAAATCTTCATAGCAATTGATTCATAAAATACAATTTATTTTATGAATCAATTGCACCAAAATTTAAAATATTGTATATAATCAACTCATCATTATTCTTAATTCTTTTCCAACCTTTTCAGTTTCATGTTCTTTTCTCTGATAGCATTTAATTTTTATTTACCTTGTAAATTTTCTAACAACCAGTTTTTTGCAAAAGTTCCATCTTGAATTGTCCTAAGAATATTTTTATTTTTTCTTAGTGTTGTCTGTTATTCTGCTTTACTAACCATATAATCGCCATATTCTGCAGTATTACTTATTGAATATCTTATGGTGATTAATCCATCTTAACAAATTAAATCTACTATAAGTTTCATTTTGTGTAAACATTCAAAATAAGCATTTTTCGGAGCATATCATACTTCAAATCCTGCCTTACTTGAAGGTCATAAAACATCTAAATAATACCACCTATTTTCCCAAAAGATCAGTTTCAGTTTCATCTTTGAATGTTGTTTCTAGAACACCTACTCTGGTGTTTCAATTTATCCATAATTGGTATTAAATCCATGAGCAAAAGCTAACGCTTTGCCTTTTGATAAGTTTTCTTTTACTTCTTCATTATAAAGTTTTGCTTATTTTTCATCTTATACTAAGATCACTATAACGCAATTTTTAAATAAATCACTAACCTTTAAAACTTTTACCCCTTCTCTTTCAGTCTCTTCCAAAGACTTACTTTCTTAATATAACCATACGGTTATATTAACACCACTATCCTTTAGATTTAAATCATATGCACATCATTGACTACCATAACCAATTATTGCAACTTTTTTATCCTTTATTAAATCTAAATCTGTATTCTTTTCATAATATAATTTTGCCATATAACACCCTCCTCAATTATTACAAAATTCTTAATTTATAATTTAAAAATACTTTACACATATCATTTATGACTTTACATTATATCTTAAATTAAACAGATTCTATAAACCTTTGTTAAAATAATTATAATATTTTCAGTATAAGTTATTTTATAAAATAGTTTTTATTTATTTTCTTAACCTGTTTAAACTAAATAGAGATTTTCTATTGTATTTTTTATTTAATTGTAAAAAATATAATTAATATTTTTAGTAAAGGATTGATTAAATGAAAATAGGATATGCTTGTACACCTTTAACCACTAATGCTCGTATAAATCGTAAAATACTTTTAAAAGACTTTTCTTACCCTAGTTTATTTTCTGTCATAGATAAAAACTTAAATGATTTATATAAAATATTAGAATGGAATTTTAAAAACGATATTTTTCTTTTTAGAATAAGTTCAGACATAATTCCTTTAGGTTCTCATGAAATAAATAATTTCAACTGGCAAAAAGAATTTAAAGACCAACTAAACACTATAGGAAAATTCATAAAAAAAAATAATATACGCGTTTCAATGCATCCTGGGCAATACACAGTAATAAATTCTCCTAAGAAGGATGTTTTAGAAAAATCTTTAAGGGATATTGAATATCATTGTGCATTCTTAGATTCCTTAAACTTAGATTATAAAAATAAAATAATCCTTCATATAGGAGGTGTTTATGGAGATAAGCCTTTGGCAAAAGAAAATTTTATACAAGGATTTAATAAGCTCTCGTCTTCCTGCCAAAAGCGCTTAGTTATTGAAAATGATGAAAAAAGTTTTTCTCTTGATGATGTATTAGAAATAGCTAATAAAATTAATATTCCTGTAATATTTGATAATTTACATAATATATGCTTCAGAGATAATTCATACACCTTAAAAGAAATTTACTCCTTAGTAATAAATACTTGGAATAAAGATTTAGATGGAAATATAAAAGTTCACTATAGTGAACAAGATATGTTTAAAAAGAAAGGCTCTCACTCCTCTTCAATTTCTATAAATGAATTTTTGAATTATTATAATAATATCAAAAATTTTAATCCAGATATAATGCTAGAAGTTAAAGATAAGGATATATCCTCTATTAAATGTATTAACGCTTTAAAGGAAATGAATAATATCCTACCTTTAGAAGCTTTTATAAAAGAAGTAGAAAACTATAAACTACTTCTATTTCAACATGATAAAAACTTTCATCATACCATTGAAAAACTATCTAATAACATAATAGATTTTTATATTTATATAGATAATCTTCTTTTAAAACCCAATGATAATGTAGGTTTTAACTACTCTTTAGACTTAGCCTTTAATATACTTAAAAACTATATGAGCAAAAGAGAAGTTTCTCACTTTAAAGCTCTTATTAAAGGAAAAGAATTAGAAAAAGCTAAGCTTTACTTAAAAAAAATCACAAATAAAATAGAAATTCCACCAATGGAATTATCTTATTATTTTTCTAGAAATTAATCTATTTTTGTCTCCAGTATTGTCACATTTTATATGTAATTAAAATATATTAGGATTAACAGTAAAATTTTGGAGGCAAAAAAATGAGCTTTTTAAGCATAATTCTTTTTGTAGTTGCTGCAAGTTTAGATATACTTGTTGTTTCCTTTGCATATGGTTTAAAAAACATAAAAATAAATTTTTCAAGTACCCTTGTAATAGCGATTATCTCGGCTCTAGGAACATTAATTTCCATGATATTAGGAAAACTATTTTTAGGTGCAATACCTTTAAAGTTAGGTGATATTATAGGTGGATTAGTTTTATTAGGAATAGGTTTTTATTCTATATACTCTTATTTTAAAGAGAAAAAAGCTTTACCGCCAAATAATAGTGACAGTACTCCTTCACCAATATTTATATTAGAAAACCCAGAAATAGCTGATAAAGATAAATCTGGTACTATAGATTTTAAAGAATCTCTAGCACTTGCAATAGCTTTATCAATAAATAATTTCGGTTTAGGAATAGGTGCTAGTCTTTCAGGACTAAATATTCCATTTACAACTATAACAACCTTTTTTGTTTCCCTAATATTTATTTCCTTTGGCTTCTACCTCTCTAAAACAATAAAGAATAAAAAGGTAGCTGATAATAGTAATCTAATTTCCGGGGTAATAATAATCTTATTAGCTCTATTTATTATTTTTTAAAGAGTTTTTCAAACAGCTTAATATATTTTAATATAACAAAAAAGGTGTTGCTTCAGTATTAACTTACTTAAATCAACGCCTTTTCATAATTTCTTAGAATTTAATCTAATTCTAAATTATCTATTTTTAATAGCTATTAAACTCTTGTTATATCTACTTCTTGTGAGTAATCTACACCCTCTAAGCCGAATCCAAATAATTTGAAGAATTCTTTTCTAAAGTCCTCTGCATCACTTAATTCATAGATATTTTCACTGTTTATTTGTGGCCATATTTCTTCAATAGCTTTTTGTACATCTTCATCCATTTCTAAATCATCTATTCTAATTCTGTTTTCTGAATCTAAATTTAGTTCTCCTTCATAAAGATCTTCAAACATTCTATATATTTGCTCAATACAACCCTCATGAGTTCCTTTTTCCTTCATAACTTTATAAAGTATTGAAATATATAAAGATACTATTGGAATGGCTGAACTAGCTTGAGTTACTAAAGCTTTGTTCACAGATACATAACCTTCTCCATTTAATGATTTTAAAACTTCAGTTATTTCTCCTGCAGTTTTTTCTAAATCATTCTTAGCTCTTCCTATTGTACCTTCTCTATATATTGGATATGTAACCTCTGGTCCAATATATGAATAAGCAATAGTTTTAACACCATCTTCTAAAACATCAGCTTCTTTTAAAGCTTTAATCCATAGCATCCAGTCTTCTCCACCCATTACTTTTCTAGTTCCCTCTATTTCTTCTTCTGTAGCTGGGTAGATAGTAACATCTTGGATTTCACCTGTATGGAAATCTAAAGTTTTACTAGTAAAAGGTTCACCCACAGTTTTTAAGCAAGAACTATAAACTTCCCCTGTAACAGGATCCTTTCTTTTTGGAGCTGCTAATGAATATATAACCAAATCTATTTTTCCTATATTTTCCTTTATTAAATCTATAACTTCATTTTTAACTTCATTAGAAAAAGCATCCCCATTTACTGATATAAATTTCTTATCTTCATTTGATGCAAATTCTTTTAATGACTCTATATTATACCAACCTGCTGAAGCTGTTCTTTTACCTGAAGCTTCTCTTTCAAATGCGACGCCTAAAACCTCAGCATCACATGCTTCTGAAGCAACTATAGCACTTGCTAATCCGTATCCAGTTGAAGCCCCTAAAACAAGTACTCTTTTAGCTCCCTTTATCTTACCTTTTTCTTTTACATACTCTACTTGATTTTCAACATTCTTTTTACATCCCGTTGGATGAGAGGTAGTGCATATGAAACCTCTGAACTTTGGTTCTACTATCATTCTGATTTCTCCTTAACCTTTTTGTTTGATTATCAAAATATATTGTACTTTACATATTAACATATTTAATAGCTTTTGTCATTACTATTAGGCCATCTTACTTGAAAATATTAGGTTTTTATACAATTAAAAAAGGCACTCTAAAAGAGTGCCTATATTTTAACTATTTATTTTCCATTTTTGTTGCCGCAGCTTCTCTTACTGCATCATCATAGTCTTTACCATTAGTTTTCTTAGCTATCTTAGGTAAAATTAAACCTAAACCTATTAATACAAATGGTGTACCTACGTTCATTGCTAATAAGAATATCCAGTCTTTTGAGAATGCTGGAACATTTGTTGGGAACATACCTAATATACAAGCAAATGCTGTAAATACGAAACACCATGCTCCTATTATCATTGCAAACTTATCATTTTTAACAAATTTGTAATCTGATTTGAACTTTCCTTTTATAGCTTTTCTTAACATAATGTAAGCTAAGAATACCCATAAATATCTCATTGGCATTACAACAGCATTTAATTTTAATAACCAAGTAAATAATGCGTTAACATCACCAATTCCTAAAGCTGGAACTACTATTAATATACCAACTAATATTGTAGTCATAATGTATCCATTTATTGGTGCGCCATGTTTATTAGTCTTAGTTAATGCTTTTGGTACATATCTTGCATCAGTATCTGATAATAGAACCTTTAATGGAGCATCTATTGAGAATGCTAAAGCTGATATTTGAGCCGCAAAGTTTGCTAATGCATATAAAATTAAGAATGTATTACCTATTCCATAATAATTTCCTAATTCTTTGAAAGCATAATAAGCACCATTCATCATTAAGTCATCTGGAATATTGTTCGCATCAAACATCATACCCATAGCTACTGATCCAAGTAACGCAGTTACTGCAACCATTACAGCTAATGCTATCATACCTTTTGGGAATCCCTTTACAGGATCTTTCATGTTATTTACATATGGTGATATTTTTTCTGCTCCACCAACTGCAAATACTAACATTGCTATTGTTGTGAAATATGTAAAATCAAATTTTGGTATATATGTACTAATTGAAGTCATATTAGGAGTAGCTATATGAGTTCCCCTCATAGCTGGTGCTGTTAAAACTAGCAATATATAAAGTAATGACATAACGAACATTGCTGTTCCTGCTACTGTTCCTATCTTACCTAAAGAATTAACCCCTCTTGATGAAATCCATACAAAGAATAAGAATATTAATAAACATAATCCTTGCATAATTAACGGATTCATGTTATTTATAGTACTTCCATCTTGGAAAATTGCCCACCCTAAAGAAATTATTACACCTTGTGGCTTTTGTGCTAGGTATGGAATATGTACTACCCAGTATGTCCATCCTGCTAAGTAAGCTAATGTAGGTCCCATTGTTTTACCTATCCATGAACTTACTCCACCTTTACTGTCTTTGAATGTTGAACCTAATTCTCCAACCATAAGTGCATATGGTACGAAGTATAAAGCTATTATTAATATCCATGAAGTTACTACAGTTAATCCTTGAGTTGCAAAGTTGTTTACGATATTACCGAAACCCCAAACTGACACGAAGGCCATTAAACCAAGGTTATACCACATAAGCTTCTTTCCATCGTTGTTGTTGCCCATGCTTTTCTCCTCCTCATTGTTTCTTTCACAATAATTCCCCTATAAATCTTCTTAAAAATACTTGTCCATTTTTAAAACAATTCATAGAAAATCTTTTACAAATTATTTTAACGTTAAATATTACCCTTTAATTTTAACACTCTATTAAATTTTACGCAATATCGTTAAAATTCTTTATCTAACTAAATTTATAAAGTTTATTATTAATTACCTTATTAATTCTTTTATATTCTCCTTTTTTCTTGTTTTTCTTTTGAAAACACATGTATTTTTTGAAAGTTTTTTAATATATTTATTCATATTTCTAAAAACTTTCAAAAATTTTCTACTAAACAATCCTACTTAAGAAGAATTTTTTTATACTAAATAGTTTAAATAACGAAAATTACCCTAGTATTTAATTCATAAAATTCAATACTAGGGTAAAAAACTACTTGATTATCTCAATTTCAATCCCTTCTTCTTTATAACTGTTATTTATATACTTTAACTCTACCTCTCCATTTGCCACTTCTATATCTATATAATTATATGTTCCTTCTATATATTCCATAGTATGTCCATCATCATTATAATGAAATCCCTTAGCATTTTCACCAAATACCTTAATAAGTATGCTGTCTGGTCTTTCCTTAACATTTCTGAATTTCTTATTATAAGTAGGAATTATTGCTCCTTCCTTAACAAAGACAATAATTTCATCTAACTCACAAGGAAGCTTGTACCATTTTCCACCTTTAAGTTTTTCCTTAGTAAAATAGTTAAACCAAGTTCCTTTTGGTAAATAAACAGTTTTATTTCTTTCACCTTCATATAAAACTGGAGCCACAATCATATTTTCTCCAAGCATAAATTGCTCTCTAATATTTAAAACATTCATATCTTTCTCGTACTCCATTACCATTGGTCTAAATATAGGTAATCCCTCTTTATGAGATAAATAGTATAGATTATATATATATGGTAAAAGTTCATATCTTAATTCAATAGATTTTTTAGCTATTTTTTCTGCTCTTTGTCCAAATGCCCAAGGTTCTTGTCTTCTAGTGTACATATTTGAATGATTCCTGAATATAGGAATAAATGGTCCCATTTCCATCCATCTTATGAATAATTCTTCACTTGAATCTAATCCAAATCCTGAAACATCGTTTCCAACAAAAGAGAACCCACTAATTCCTAAGTTAGCATTCATTGATATAGACATTCTCATTTGACTCCAAAGACTCATATTATCTCCAGTCCAAACCGAAGAATATCTTTGTCCTCCAGCATAAGTAGCTCTAGTCATTGAAAATCCTCTTTCATTAGGATGTAATTCTTCTTGAGCTTCTTTAGAACATCTACTCATTTCGAATCCATATCTATTATGGAATTCTTTATGTTCTATAATTCCATTATCGCTATTATGAAGACAAGTTTCTAACATTGTTTTATGATCATTATTGAACACACATGGTTCATTCATATCATTCCAAATTCCGTCCATCTCATATTCACTTATGAATTTCTTAAGTTCACTCTTCCACCATTCTCTACATTCCTTATTTGAGAAATCTGGGAAAGCACTGTCTCCTGGCCAAACTGCTCCAATAAACATTTCTCCATCTAACTTCTTAGTAAAATGATTTCCTTCTTTTCCCCTTTTGAATACATCATACTCTTCATCTACTTTAACGCCTGGATCAATAATTGTAATAGTTCTTATTCCTTTTTCTTTTAAATCACTTATAAGGCCTGCCGCATTATCAAAGTTAGGCGTTTTAAAAGTCATAACTCTAAAGCCATCCATATAATCTATATCTAAATACACAACATCTAATGGAATCTCTTTTTCTTCAAAAGTCTTTACTAATTCTCTAACCTCTTCTTGACTAAAATAACTAAATCTACATTGTTGATATCCTAAACTCCAAAGAGGAGGCATTTCCATTCTTCCTGTTAAAGTTGTATAATTAGTAACTACTTCTTTAATATTTCCACCTGGAATGAAGTAATATTGGATTTGTCCACCTATTGCTCCAAAGAATATTCTATCTCCCATCTCTTTTCCCATGTCAAAGTAACTTCTAAAACTATTGTCAAAAAACAATCCATAAGTAAATTCTTCTTTTAAAGCTATATAAAATGGAATTGTTTTATAATATGTTACTGATTCATCATCGGTTTCTGGATCATCAGTGTTGAAATTTTCCGTATAACACCCTTTTTTATTTAAATCTCCACCTTTTTCTCCAAGCCCATAATAAGCTAAACAATCATTAACCTTTGATATGTACACATGCCCTTCTTCATCTTTAAAACTAGGCTGAAAATCCTCACATATTGTATTGTCATTTAAATCTTTAAAGCTTATTTCTGTTGTATTTTTATTTACAAAAGTTAAAATATTCTTTCCTTTTATAATTATAAAATTTGAATCCTCTTCTATAGAAAACTCACCTTTTCCTAACTTATCTATTACTCCATTTGTTGGGATACTTTCTTCATATTTATCCCCAATAAAAACCTTAACTACATCATTTTCTAATATAGTAAGAGCTATTTTCATATTTGAAAAATAAATATCTACATTATTATCATTAATCTCATAATTTTTGAAGACTCTTAACCCTCCATTATAAGCCTTAAACTTCTTATTTAAGTTTTCTCTATAATTTAATTGTGGCATAATGCTCTCCCCTTTATCTATATCGTTTTCAATTTAAATTGTAAATAATATGAATTTATTCTTAAAGTGTAAAAGTTATAGTAAACTAAGATAAATTCTAAAAACGATTAAACTATTCAAAACAATTTTTTATTAAGTTTTCTATATTCTCTAGGAGTAATTCCATAATATTTTTTAAAACTTCTATTAAAATATCCAATATTATTAAATCCGCAATTTAGAATTATATCTATAATAGGTAATTCACTTTGAATTAAAAGGTTAGTAGCCTTCTCTAATCTTAATGAATTTATATATTCTGATGGACTTACATTATAATATTTTCTTAACTCCCTAGTTAAATGTTCTTGTGTTTTTCCACTTAAAGCAACAAACTTCTTTATTCCTTCTAAAAAATTTTCTTTTTGCTTCATTTCTTCATATGATTTTTTTAACCAAATTGGTATTTTACTATCTGAAGATACATCTAAAAAAGCATTTATAATAAGATCACTAAATAAACTTTCCATTATGTATCTTTTTTTACTCTCTTCCACATCAATTAACATTTTACTTTTATAATTAAAACTATTAACCACAAAATCATTTAAAGAATATATAGAGTTTTTCTTTTCCATATCAACCAAATTATTATTTTTGAGAGAATAATAGTACTCTGAGCGAATCGCTATATTTCTTAAAATATTTTTTTCTCCATTCCCAATAAAATAATGTTCATCCTCTGGATTTATTATTTTAAATTGTCCCTCTTTCAAAATTTCAATTTCTCCATTATAACTATGTCTAAAATTCCCCTTTAAAATCACAAAAAGCTCATAAAAATCATGACTATGTAAAGTTGTAGATTCATTTCTAACTAATATTAAATCTGCTACATGTATATTATTCTTATCATTGCAAAGCTCCGAAAATTGAAGAACTTTCATAACCCTTTTCTCCCTTTAATCTATTTTAAATAATAAAAATGGCTTTGCTAAAAAAACTTAACCCAAATTAACTTTTTATAAAAAGTATAAGTTCATTAAGTAATATTAAATCACTTAATAGCTTGTTTGAATCAAGTTTTCAATTTTAGCAAAGCCTATATTCTAATTTTAAATCTTATTTACTAACATAAAGGAAATGATATAGCGCACCTATTAAATTCGAGTCATTTTCAAACTTACATTTTTCAACCCTTATATCTAATGTTGCTATATCGCTCTTTAATAAAGCAAGTTTTTCATTTATTTTCTCATCAAATCCTTCTCTAGCACTTATAGCTCCCCCAACTACTATTTTCTCTGGGTCAACTATATACTGAATGTTGTACATTCCTCTTGCAAGATCCATGTACCATGATTCTATCTCATTCTTAACTGCTTCATCTCCATTTTCAGCCATTTCAAAAACTTTCTTTCCATCAAGTTCTGACTTCTCTATTCCTTTAAGTTTTGAAACTCTTGTAACTAAAGCATTTGTAGATGCAACCTCACTCCAGATTCTATCTGTTAATCCCTCACTATCTCTAGTGAACATATATCCAAATTCTCCTCCATGAAGGTGCTTTCCTCTAAGAATTCCTCCATTTATAACAATGCATCCTCCTATACCTGTACCAACTACAACACATGCATAGTTTTCAACATCCTTAGCTGCGCCAATCCATCCTTCGGCTAATCCAGCACAGTTAGCATCATTTTCTATAGAAACTTTTAAATCACATCTTTTCTCTAAAAGATCTTTTATATTTGGTCCATGTATGCAAGGTACTGCACTTCCTCCACCTATAAAACCAGTTTTAACATCTACAGCTCCTGGCGAACTACATGCAAGGCCATAAATCTCGTTATTTTCTTTATATGAGTCAACAACTTTTCCAATTGATTCTATGAATAAATTTATGTCATTTCCTTCTGTTTTTATACTACCCTTTTCTAAAACATCTCCATTTTCAGTCATTAAAGCATGCTTTATGCTTGAACCACCTATATCGATGACAACATATTTTTTCATAAAAACACCCTCCCTGTCTATATATATCGTTCTATAATCTCTCCATTAGATTATGTAAGAATACTTTCAGTTTTTTATTTATATGTTTTTTTGTTACTGTTTTGATAAAAGTAAACTCTATGCGAAGCATAGAGTTTACACTTATTTACAAGTTATATTATTTTCCGTTTTCAGCTTTCCATGCATCTATTTGACTTTGCATTTCTGAAATAACTTCATCTATTCCAACTTCTTTTAACTTCTTGTTCATCTTATCTATGTATTCAGCTTCATTAACTGATCCACTGTATACAGTTGCCTTGAACTCTTCAAGAACGTTGTTTATAGCTGCAATTTGGCTACTTACTTTTTCAGTGTTAAACTTGAATCCTAAAGCAGGTGATTCTACTGAAGCGTCGTTGAATGCTTCGAATTCTTTCCATTTATCAACTGGCTCATTATCTAAAGTATAAGTTATGAATAAGTTACCTAAAGTATAGTATCCAACTGAGTAATCTTTAGCTTTATCAGTTAATTTTATTTGAGTATCACCAGTTTTTTCATAGTGAGTTCCTTCTATACCATAGTTAAGTAAGTTTCTTAAATATACATCAGTATTTAATAAGTTTAAGAATTCCATAGCTTTTTCTGGATGCTCTGAAGTCTTAGAAATAGCTATCATTGAACCTGTAGTTGAACCGTTTGTGATATGAGTATCCATTATTGGTGATGAAACTACTTCATATCCTAAGTCTTTTGACCATAATCCATCAGCATAAGGTTGTCCATCAGCTTTAGTTACAAATCTCTTAACTGCCTTATCATCCTTAGCTGTAGCTGAGTCAAGATTTATATATCCAGCTTCATAGTACTTTTGTAAAGTTTCTAATTCACTCTTCATTTTATCTGTTTCAAACATATTTTGAATCTTTAAGCTTTCGTCTCCATACTCAACTCCTACTGGATCAACTAATTGATCGAAGTAAGCTGGTGCTGAGAATCCTTTAGTTATATATAAAGGTGTAACGTTTGGCTCATTTTCTTTTATTACTTTTAACCATGGCTCTAAATCTTCTAAGCTATGGATATCTTGGTATGGTATGTTATATTTATCAACATACTCCTTAGTGAATACCCACATAGGTGCAACTCCGATTTCCTTTTGGTTTGGAACTGCATATGTTTTACCATCAATCTTAGCTCCTGCCCAGAATCTTTCATCTATAGTCTCTTTCATTTCCTTACCTTTTGAATCTATTAAATCATCAAGTTCTAAGAAAGCACCTTTTCTAGCATTTTCTAAGTATGGGTTAGCCCATGAGCAAGTAAATGCTAAATCATATGGTTCACCTGAATTTATTATAACTCCCATTTTTTGAGTGTAATCACCGTAATCAATAAATTTCATATCAATTGTAACATTGATCTTGTCCTTTAAATACTCGTTAGCTTTTTCTTGAACCATCTCTAAATCTTTTGGTGTTTGTCCTATTGTGTACCAAGTAAGATTTACAGTTTCCCCTTCACCAGCGCTAGCTGTTTTATCAGCTCCACACCCAGTTAATGCTACTGAAGTAGTAAGCATTGCACATGCAGTCAAAGCAATTAGTTTCTTAAATTTTAACATTTCGTTTTCCTCCCTCTCAAACCTTTGTTTTTCAAATCCCTTAACATCGTTTACAAGTTTATTATATAGTCCATTTAAACATTTTCATAGTGGAGTTTTTTTATATTTATTTGACATTCTCTATGTATATTTTTTACACCTTTATGGATTTTATTGTCTTCTATGGAATATTTAACGCTTTGATTTAGAAATAAAGATTAAACAAAAATATTTTTATTTTTTTTTACCTATCTATTATAATATGTCAAATTTATCAGCCTATTTAATAACATCTGATAAAAATTAAAATGTGAACATTCTTTAAACAAATGGTATTATTCTATTATAGTAATAATTCAAATATTTCTTACAAATATTAAATTAATTATAAAGGAGTGATTTCTATGGAAAGAGAAAGTAAATCCTTCTGTATATTAGAAGGAATTTTAATGGCAATAGTAGGAGTATTATTCTTTATTAAACCTATGTATTCACTACTATATTTCACAATCATAGCTGGTATATTAATAATAGGATCAGGAATATTTAGAATAATAAGAGCCTTCAAATCTTCAAGAAAAGGCTTATATATATTTACAGGTATAGTAGCAATATTATTTGGTTTAACATTATGCTTCATACCAATGGAGAGCATTGATGTATTAATTATATTCTATGGTGCATGGGCATTAGTGAATGGTATATTTATGTTTATTGGTGAATTTACTTACAAAACATTTGGTTTCAACATATCCACACTTTACTGTGTATTATTAATAATCTTAGGATTACTAATATTATTTGAACCTATTTCATTCTTAATAGCAACACCTTATATAATAGGTATCTACTTCATAATATTTGCTATATTTGAAATATACTTAAGCTGCAAATTATAAGGTTAAAATATAGAAAGAAAAAAAGTCCAAATTAAAAATTTGGACTTTTTTATATATTATTATTTTAATTTTACTTTAAATGTTTTTATTTCAAATGGATTTATAGTGAAGTTTATTTTATTTCCATCAATATTAGCCTCTTCTAAATTTCTTTCCATTAAGTTACATTCAAAAGCTTCTTGTATTTCTCTTGAGAATTCTAAGTTTGCCTTAGTTCTACTATTATAAAATTCATACATTCTTACAATTAAATGATCTGTATCTTCAGCTTTCTTAATAACCTCAATCATAATATTATCTTTATCAACCTTAACTAAGCCTAGAGAAGTCTCTAACTCTCCATCATTCTTCTCACAAACTTTAGTATATAAAGGTTGATTAAGTTCATAAGCTTTTTGAACTGTATCAGCATCTTTCCATGTACCCATATGAGGATAGATAGAATATGTGAAGAAATGTTCTTCTTGGTCTGTTTCAGTCCATGGATGTGTTCCTGATTTAAGAAGAGTAAGTCTCATATCACCATCTTGTATATCATGACCATACTTACAGTTGTTTAATAATGATACTCCAAAATCCCCTTCTGAAAGATCAGCCCATTTTTGACCACAAACTTCAAATCTAGCTTCATCCCATGATGTATTACTATGAGTAGGTCTCTTAACATTACCATATTGAATTTCATAAGTTGCTTCAGTAGCATTTAAATCTATTGGGAATGAAGTTTTTAATAAGACCTCATGCTCCTTCCAATCAACATATGAGTTAAAGTCTATTCTATCTAAATCCTTATAAATATAGATGTTTTGAATTATAGTAGACTCTAAGAATTTTCTTTCAATTCTTAATGTACTTCTTACTGGTCCTTCTTCAACAACCTCAATGCTTTGAACGTCGTCAACATTCCACATTTTTTCTTTATAATAAACATCTATATCCCAGTTGCTATATTCCATAGGTTTATCTTCGAAAGCTTGAATTTGGTTACCTAAAGCTCCTTCTTTCAGAACTTCTCTTCCTGCTCTCTTATCAAATAATGAAACTATATTTCCAGCTCCATTAAATTTGATTCTTAAGAATTCATTTTCAGCTTCTTTTTCACTTAAAGAAATATTCTCTACTTCTTCATTATTGCTAGCTTCAACTATAGCAAAGCTCTTATATCCATTTGCAGGTATTCCTTTAGCAAAGAATATTGCCTTTTTACCATCATCTACTCTTTGACAAATAATTTCTTCTTCTCCATCTAATACAGCAGGATTTTCTATATCTTCTGGAACCTCAAAAGTAGCTATGTCATCTCTTTCAAATCCTAAAGAGTTAAATACAACAACACTTCTCTCTTTTAAGGTTATTTCTGATGTTATATTATCTACTGCTAAACTTACAAAATCATTTCCTTTTTCAATTAAATCCTTATACTCTTCCTTAGTTACATCATAGACTTCTTTGATTGATGAACCTGGTAAAATATCATGGAATTGATTTAAAAGTATTGTTTCCCATGCAGCATTTAAATCAGCTAAAGGATAATTTTTTCCTAAAAGCATAGCCATTGAGTTAAACTTTTCTGCTGAAGTATATAAATTTTCACAAACTCTATTATCTCTCTTATTTCTTCCCATTGAAGTATAAGTTCCTCTATGGTACTCAAGATATAATTCTCCAACCCATTTTGGAAGCTTATTATTATCCTTAACAGTATCCTCTAACTTATTGAAGTAATCCTTAGCTTTACCTATTTTAACCTTAGGTGCTCCTGGTATTCCTTTAGCAAGTCTCTTTCCATTTTCAAGCATCTCATAAGTAGCTCCACCGCCACCATCTCCAAATCCAAAAGCAACTAAAACATCATTATTTATATTTTTTTGTTGGTATCTATTCCAAGCACCCATTATTGAACCTGGATGAATATTTCCACAGTATGTTGTCATTGTTTCTTTAAATGGATCTTGATCTGGATAAGTTGTTGTTATAAAGTGAGTTAATATTTCTGTTCCATCTATTCCTTTCCACATAAATGTGTCATAAGGCATTTTATTAATTTGGTTCCATGAAATCTTAGTTGTCATAAAGTAGTTAACATCTGATTTCTTCAATATCTGAGGAAGAGCTGCTGAGTATCCAAAAACATCTGGAAGCCAAAGTATTTCATTATCTACATTAAACTCTTCTTTAAAGAATCTTTTTCCATGTAATATTTGTCTTATTAATGATTCACCTGAAGTTACATTACAATCAGCCTCAAGCCACATAGCTCCTTCTGGTTCCCAAACACCTTCTCTTACTTTTTCCTTAACCTTCTCATAAACCTTTGGATGATCTTCCTTTAAGAATTTATAAAGTTGAGGTTGAGAAGACATAAATATATACTCTGGATATTCTTCCATAAGCTTTAACACTGTTGAGAAACTTCTTGCTACCTTTTCTCTTGTTTGAGCTACGGTCCAAAGCCAAGCTACATCTATATGAGTATGTCCAACACAAGTCGCTACCATATCTTCATGTCCACACATTTTATCATAGAAATTTTCTTCTATATATTTATTAGCAACTTTTAAGCTTTCATTATACTCTTTAGTAAAAGGTCTTCTTAAATCAATTAAGTTTATTGTGTCATTTAACACAGTTAGCATATCTATTCTTCTTTTATCTTCTTCATGTAACTTAGTTGCTACTATATGAGGAACACTTAGGTTAAAGTATAATTTTCTAGCTTCTTCATCTATTGTTACTAACTTACCATGTAAAGTTGATTTTTTACCTTCAATTCTTCCTATATGAGCATGTAAGTCTATGTCATAAACTTCTCCTGCTACAGCATTATGAGTTAATATTGTCTCTTGGTGATTTACATCTAACCCCTGAATATGTTCTCCATTTACATAAAGAATAAATTGTGGATTTGTTGTATTATCCCAATCACCTAAAAAAGTATGGAAACTTAAAGCAATAGTTTGTCCTGCAAACTCTTCTGGAACTTTGACAGAAGTTTTGAACCATCCATGACTTTCTTCTCCCCAAAGATCTCCTGTTTTAAAATCTACCCATCCATCTTCAGGTGCATTTTTTATTTCATCTATATTATTGTATTTTCCTGCTATAAATTTATAATCGTCTATGTTCAAAGTATTAGAATAAACATATCTTCCTATTTCTTCATAAGTTTTTCTTATTCTTTCTGATATAAATCTCATAATCTTTCTCCTTATCTATAAATTATGTAAATTATCTTAAATCCTAATAAAAGCACCTATAAAACAGAGTTGATTTATAGGTGCTTTTTTAAACTTAATTATCTTTATTTAATTACTCTTTAACTGCCCCAATTGTTAATCCATTTACAAAGTATCTTTGGAAGAATGGATAAGCGAAAATGATTGGTAAAGTTGAAATAACAACTATTGCCATCTTAGCAGTATCTTTTGGCATGTTCTTAGTAGCCTCTATAGCATTTGCACCAAGTGAAGTTGCATTGTTTGCTAAGAACTCCATTGAGTTTTCTAATCTTATTAATAAGTACTGTAATGGTATTAAGTTTGGTTCATCGATGTATAACATAGCATTGAACCAATCATTCCAGTATCCTAAAGTTAAGAATAATCCTATTGTAGCTATACCAGGAAGAGAGATTGGTAATACTATTCTTAAGAATAATCTCCACTCTGATGCTCCATCTATCTTAGCTGATTCTATGATAGCGTCTGGTACTGATGTTTTAAAGAATGTTCTTAATATGATTATATGGAATGAACTTACACACATTGGGAGTATAAGTGCCCATATTGTATTCTTCAAGTTCAAGAATCTTGTAACTACTAGGTATGAAGCAACCATACCACCTGAGAATAACATTGGTACAAAAATTACTTTAGTAAAGAATTTTCTGTAAGCAAAACTCTTTCTTGATAAAGCATATCCATACATTGACATTATACTTAATCCAATTAAAGTACCAACTATTGTAACTATAATTGTAACCCCATATGATGTCATAATTTGGCTACCTGATGAGAAAATATATTTGTAAGCTTCTAAGCTCCATTCTTCTGGTATAAATTTATATCCATTTAACTGTAATGATTGCTCACTAGTTAATGAGATAGCTATAACGAATACGAATGGCATTATTGCTAAGAAAGCTAATATTGCGAATAAAACATTTAATAAAAAGTTACTCTTTTTTGAGACAGCATTAAACTTGCTTACCTCTTCTTTCGGTTCCGCTTTTTTCTTAAGTCTTTTTTGTTTAATAGTTTCTAACACACATTACACCACCTTTTTTTAGAAGAATGCGTTTTCTTCATCTACTTTTCTTACTATAGCGTTAGAAGTTACGATAAGTATTAATCCTACAAATGATTGATATAAACTTGCTGCAGAACTCATACCGATATCTCCTAAGTTCATAAGACCTCTATATACATAAGTATCGATTACGTTTGTTACTGGATATAAAGCACCTGAATCTTTCGGTAATTGATAGAATAGACCTAAGTCCCCTCTGAACATACCACCGATTGAAGTTATGAACATTATGATCATTACTGGCTTTAATAATGGAACTGTTATATATTTTATTTGTTGGAACTTGCTTGCTCCATCTATCATTGCTGCTTCATAGTAACTCTTATCTATACCACATATTGAAGCTAAGTAAACAACTGTTCCGTATCCAACTGCTTTCCATTGACTCATAAAGATTATAATAAATGGCCAATATTTAGGTTCTGTGTACCATGAAATACCACTGCCACCCATTGATGTTATAATACTGTTAACATATCCTTTATCAGGGCTTAAGAATGCATATAAGCAATAACTTACAACAACCCATGATAAGAAATAAGGTAAGAACATACTACTTTGATAGAACTTAGCTAGTTTTTTATTTAATAACTCATTTAATAAAATTGCTAATGTTACTGGAAGTACTATTCCTAAAATTATAAATACAAGATTGTATAAAACTGTATTCTTAGTTATTAACCAAGCATCACTACTTTGGAATAAGAATTTAAAGTTGTCAAATCCAACCCACTCACTCTTCATTAAACTCTCAAAGAAGCCACCATGAATTCTCCATCTCTTAAATGCTACAACTACTCCAAACATTGGTAAGTAAGCAAATGCTAAGAACCATATTGCTCCCGGTATAGTAAGTAGTAAAAGTTCTTTATTGTTTTTAAAACGTTTCATTCTATCTTTCATTGTAAGCTTCTCTTTTGGAAGCTTTTTAGCTTTACTCTTCACACTTCTTCCCCCTTTTGTTGTAAACGTTTCTTACATTTAAAATATTAACACCATATACAATTTGGGAAAAGTTGAAAATATTTAGTTTTACTGTATAAATTTCAATTACCAACAAGTAAATAGCATTATATCCATAGAAAATCCAAATAATATATAATTTATATACTTTTTTATGGAATAAAAAAGAGCTAAAGAATACTCCCTAGCTCTAATTTTTTTTCATATTATTTCTTTAAAAATTAAATTCTCCACTTTTTCCACCTAGTTTTTTAACTAAATGTATATTTCCTATAACCATTCTTTTGTCCACAGCTTTACACATATCATAAATTGTAAGTGCAGCAATAGACACTCCAGTAAGAGCTTCCATTTCAACTCCTGTCTTATGAACTACCTTTGTAGTGGCAGTTATTATGATTTCATTTTTTTCTGAATCAATTTCAAATTCAATACCAGATCCTGTAATCATCATTGGATGACACATAGGTATTAAATTGCTAGTATTTTTCATTGCCATTATGCCTGCGACCCTAGCAACGCCTAAAACATCGCCTTTTCCTATCTGGCCTAATTTTATTAACTCTATGGTCTCACTAGATGCTTTTACAGTTCCTGTTGCAATGGCAACCCTCTCTGTTTCATTTTTATTACTTACATCTACCATAACTGCATTTCCTTTATTATCAAAATGAGTTAGTTTATTATCCATACTTATACTCTCCTATCCAATAAATATTTCCGTAAAAATTTCTATTTTATTCTCTTGATTATTTTATTATAAAAAAAAGTTAAAACTACTGAGATCACTACTATAAGTATTAATATCTTGTTTGCTAATCCTGAATCACCATTTTCAATGGCATAATACATAGCCATAGGAATTGTTTGAGTCTTTCCTTGAATATTTCCAGCAACCAAAATAGTTGCTCCAAATTCTCCAAAAACTCTTGCTATACTAAGTACAATCCCTGTATACAATCCTTTTTTAGAAAGAGGTAAACTTATAAGTCTGTATAATTTAAAGTCCGTTGCACCCATTTCTCTTGCAGCATTTTTTACATCCTCATTAACACCAATCAATGAAGTTTTTAAACTCTGATACATAATTGGTATTGAAACAACTATTCCAACAACAACTGCTCCTATCCATGTGAATATAATGCTCATGTCAAAATTATTATATAGAAACTCACCAATTATTCCCTTCTTGCCTAAAATCAAAAGAATCAAATATCCAACAGCAGAAGGAGGGAGAAACATAGGAAATATTATTATTGTTTCAACTATATTTCTAAATTTAAAATTCTTCTCTATCATTAAATAGCCAAGCAATATCCCTAAAATACAACTTAACAATACAGATACAAAAACAACCTTTAAAGATATTAAGAAAGCTTCTAATATCATTCTCTAGTTCACCTCAAAACCATACTCACTAAATACCTCTTTACTTTTACTATTTTCTAAGTAATTAATAAATTTCTTTGCCTCTTCACTATTTTTACTATTTTTTAGTAAGCATAACTCATATTCTATAGGTTTATGATAATCATTTGGTACTTCATAAATTATTTTACTATTTTTTAAGTCTAAAGCATCAGTTTTATAAACAAATCCAAGATTAGCTTCTCCATTTTCCACATATGTTTTAACACTTGTTACGCTTCTAGCAAAAACCAACTTACTTTCAATATCCTTAAAAATCCCTAATTTCTCTAAGCTCTCTTTAGCATATTGACCTGCTGGAACTGTGGATACATCACCCATAGCAATTTTACCTTCTGCAGTTTTAAGATTTTCTAATGAATTTATTTTCTGGTTATAATCATTATTTTCAATTAAAACTAGTTCATTCCTTAAAATTTTATAAGATTCATTTTTATTTACTAAACCTGAATCTATAAGATCTTGTGCATATTTAGTATTAGCCGAGAAGAATAAATCTACATCTGCTCCATCATCAATTTGTTTTTTCAATGTTCCTGATCCACCAACATTATATTGAACCTTTACTCCATATTCTTTTTCAAAATCTGCTCCTATTTTCTCCATAGGTTTTTGAAGACTTGCTGCAATACTTACAGTTAAGGTTTTATCACCATTATTCTTCGTACATCCTACAAATAATAATGATAACACTCCTATTACCATTATTATTGCTAGGCTCATTTTCTTGCACATTCACTTGCATCTCCTCTCAGAATATCTATTCCATGTTTTAAATCATCTAAAATATAATCCATAACTTCTCTACAGGCTTTTGGACTTCCTGGCATATTAACTATAAGAGTGTCTTTTCTTATACCAGCAGTTGCCCTAGAAAGCATAGCTCTTTTAGTTATTGTCATACTATAACTTCTTATTGCCTCTGGAATTCCTAAGGCTTCTTTTTCTATTACATCTTTAGTAGCCTCCGGAGTAATATCTCTTTTACTAAATCCAGTTCCTCCAGTTGTAAGTATAAGATCAACCTTTAATTCATCTGCCATATGAATCATCTCATCTCTAAGCATCTCTCTTTCATCTGGAAGCACTATGTATTTTTCTACTTCAAATCCTTTTTCTTTTGCAATATGAGCTATTACTAAGCCACTCTCATCTTTTCTTTCACCAGAATATCCCTTATCGCTACTAGTTATTATTCCTAATTTATACATCTTTAAAAAACACCTACCTTACTTTTATAAGTTTAATTTTAATATAATATTTTTCCTAAAACCACTTCAATTGTTTAAATTTTATCATTCAAAAACCTTGTAAAATGTGATTTTTATCACATATTTTCTAAACTTAAATATGAATCTTAATTACTTATTGCAGTTGATTTTCTTATTATTTACTTAATTTTAATTAAAAATATTATTTTTTTAACAAAGTTTATATAAAAAAGGCTGTACTCAAATTTATATATTTGAATACAACCCTATATCTTACTCTACTTTTAATTATTGTTGATTCTTAGATAGAACTCTAAGACCATCTTAATGAGTAGCTAGTATTGCATTAATAATTTTTTATATTTCTTAATGTTGATGGACAAACTCCATAATACTTTTTAAACTTTCTATAGAAATAACTAGTATCTAAATATCCAACCTTCTTAGCTATATCATTTATTTTCATATTTGTATTTAATATAAGTTCCTTAGCTTTCATATTCTTTGTTCTATTTAAATACTCAGAAAATGAACATCCTACTTCCTTAGTGAATATTTGACCTAAATAAG
Organism: Clostridium sp. LIBA-8841; assembly: GCF_057782475.1. NCBI lineage: Bacteria > Bacillati > Bacillota > Clostridia > Eubacteriales > Clostridiaceae > Clostridium > Clostridium sp. LIBA-8841. The sequence continues at coordinate 3,184,620 of NZ_CM173488.1, forward strand.
ATGTATTTATATGATATTTTTGTGCTAGAGTTTTAAGGCTAACCTCTTCATAATAGTTTTCATTTACATAACTTATTATTTGTTGAATTACAGGACTATATTTTATAGTAGTTGGATGCATAAGTTCTATAACTTCTCTAACCTCACTGCATAATAAAGTTTTTATATCTTCTCTTGTATCCTCACTACAAAGTGCAATAATTTCTTCTCCTAAGCTATTTCCTGAATATTGTTTTTCAACTTTAAACTCTTCAACAACCTTGTCTAATAAGAATAATATTTTTACTGCTAAGTCATAGATATTTCTTGGAGTTAGATTTTTATCCTCAACAGTTTCTTCAATTATCTTTTCTGCTTCATCTATATCTTTAGCAATTATTCTTTTATTTAGCTTATCTAAAACTCCACTAAAGTTAATATTTTGCTCATTAATATCCTTAACATCCTCTATTGTTATACATTTGTTGTATCCTAAAGTAAGAACATATTTTTTTAGATTATTTGCTTCTTTATAGCTTTCACTAATTTTATAAAGACTCTCTACTGGCTCTCCTATACTTAAAAATACATCTATACCATACTCATTTATAATTCGTTCTTTTAAGGTATTATAATATTTCTTTATTGCCTCTTTATTTAAAGACTTATCCCAAGAATTTATTAAAATAAGCTCCTCGTCTAATGTATATATTATTTCGAAATTATTTTGAGTATTTTCTTTTATTACATCAACTATATTATGTAACACTTCTTCACTATCATATCTACTTCTAGTGTTTATAATACATAACGAATACATCTTGGAATCTAAATCAATATAAAAACTTTCTTTATTTTCCTCTATTTCTCCTTGATCTAATTTACCTTTAATAAGTTTAATAAGTAAATTATGCTTACTTAAGCTTGATTTATTTTCTTCTTTTTCTTGGTTTATTTTATTTATAGTATTTCTTAGAGTTTTCTCTAATTCTTCTTCATCTATAGGTTTTAATATATAATTTTCAACCCCTAATTCTATTGCTTTTTTAGCATAAGAAAAATCGTCATATCCACTTAATATTATAAATTTTACATCTGAATTAATTTTCTTTAATTCTTTTAATAGTTCTAATCCTGTAACCTGTGGCATATTTATATCAGTTACAACTATATCAACTGGATTTTCATTAAACTTATCTATGGCTTCTTGTCCATTACTTGCCTTATTTACAATCTCTAAGCCAAGTTCTTCCCACTCAATAATATTCTCTAGTCCTTGTAAAATTAAATTCTCATCATCAGCTAGCATAACCTTGTACATATTACTATTCCACCTCTCTAAGTGGGAACCTTAAAATCATATTAGTTCCCTTATTCTCTTCACTAGTAACAGTTAACCCATAAGGCTCCCCATATTTAATTTTAATCCTTTCATGAACATTTAGCATCCCTATCGATTTACTAGAATGATCACATTCTCTAATTCTCCTATTTATATCATCTAATTTTTCTTTAGGAATCCCCCTACCATTGTCTATAACCTCGACAACTATGTCATCTAAATGTTTATAAATATATATTCTAAGTTCATTATCATCTCTCTCTAATCTTATACCATGAACAAAATAGTTTTCGATTAAAGGTTGAAGAGTGAACTTAACAATCCCCTTATCATATAAATCTTCTTCACACTCTATACTAAATTTAAATTTTTCATCATATCTAAATTTAAATAACTCTAAATACTTATTACAATATTTTATTTCTTGATCAATTGAAACTATGAGCTTACCTTTAACTTGATTCCTAAACAAAAAGGCTAAGCTATATAGCATTTTTCCAACTTCCTTATCTCCATTACAAATAGCTTTCATCCTTATAGACTCTAATGTGTTGTAAAGGAAATGCGGATTAATTTGATTTTGAAGTGCTACAATCTCAGCTTCTCTTTGATGAAGTTCTGCTAAATAGCTTTTTCTTATATGATCATTTAACCTTTGACACATTTTATTAAAGTTATCAGCAATAAAAGTTATCTCATCATTTTCATGTCCTAAAGGAATATGTGTGTCTATCTCTCCATTTTCAACTTTTTCCATAGCTAAAATAAGTTCATCCATTCTTTTACTTAAATTTTTAAATTTTAGGTAAAGAACACACTCTGCAATTATGAATAAGAAAAGACTAACTAAAAAAGCCGATATCTTAAATACTAAAGGAATTTTAGTTGCATCACTTGTTTTTATTCTAACTACAGATATTAATCCATTATTATCAGGTAACATGTCAACATAATAATTTTCTTCTAGAGTTACTTCTTGATTTCCTATTTTTAATCTATCAAAGTATGGATAATATTCATAATCATATTTATTTTCGGAATCATATAAAACCATACCATTTTTATTTAATATAAGAACCTCTGAATCAGTATCTCTATATTTCTTTATTATATTTCCAATTGAACTTATATCATAAGTGGTTATAAGCATTCCCTCTGATTTTAAAGATGCTGAATCTCTTATCTCATTACTTATGTTAATCTCATCTTTTTTATAAATTGTGTTTTCAAGCTCACCATTATTTAATAACTTATTTGAATTAAAAGGATAAGTCTTTATTTCACCTTTTCTATTGAAAATTGATATCTCATTTCTTGAATAACTAACAAAAGATATATTCTTTAAAAAATTATTTAGTTGAAATGAACTCTTAACAAAATTTTCTATACCATTATAATAAAGTTTATCACTTGCACTATAATAATCTAATTTTCCTTTTATATAGTCAACTAAATCCGTATTTAAATAATTAATAACATCATTTAATCTAAATTCATCTTCATAAAGCATATTCATTATTGTTTTAGATGTGCTGTTATTATATTCTAAAGTTTCATTTACATCTTGCAGTATTTTCTCATTTATATAAAGAGTATTTCTCTTAACCTCTTCTGAAGTCTTAGTTAAGAAATATAAATATAAAATGCTTACTACAGATAATATCACTATTGTGTACGTTACAAATAACCTTCTGTAAAGATTTGATTTGCTAAATCTCATTTAAATCCCCTTTTCCCCTATATTATCTTAGTCAATTTTTATTAAATCACATTCCCATCTATCTGAAAAGCTTATCAAATTATGACATTTTATTGTTTTCATGTATTTTTTATGGTTTCCTTTAAAATTAATGCATATTTAATTGTTTTTATATATTACTTATCTTAAACTATAATTAGAAAATAGTAAAACCATTACATTATTTTATGGAGTGATAAAAATGAGTGAATTTTTTAATCTTGAAAAACTACTTACTTTTTTTAATTATATCTTTTGGTTTTTTATGCTAAATATATTTTTTTCTATATTGAATATACCTGTAATCTTGTTCTTCCTATTTGTAGGAATTAGAAATGTAACAACTTACTTACCACTGTTTTTAATTTCTTTAATTCCTTTTGGAGCGAGCTTTACAGCTTTACTTTATTGCATGAGAAAACTTGTAAAATACAAAGATTTAGACTTGTTTAGTGACTTTATTAAGGGACTAAAATACAACTGGAAGCAATCTACTTTAATGTGGTGTGGAGAATTAATTTTAATATTCCTTTTCAGCTTTAACTTAAGAATATTCTCAACAGTTTATTATAATTTAATTCTTAGTTGTGTATTTATAGTTTTAATTGTACTAACTTTATTAGCTACAACTTATATGTTTGTATTAATTTCGAGATTTTCTATGAGTCCAATGGAAATTTTAAGAGCTAGTGTAATATTAACTTTTACTAAACCAATTATTTCTATAGGAAATATAGTAGTATTTTTATTTGCACTTATGCTATTTGAAATTAATCCTGGAACAACAGTAGTCTTTATGGCAAGCATAGTATCTTATTTAGTAATGTTTTTAAATAAAAATCTTTTAGAAAGCTTAGAGACAAAGAGTTCTCAAGCATAAATAAAAGCCAACCTATGTTGGCTTTTATTTTTTTATAAATTTTACACAAAGCCGTAATATTCCTATATAATAACAATGTTGTACTTGAACAGAAAATTATTTCATATTACAATATACTTATTATGTCTTCATATATATGTTTAGAACTGATGAAGTTTAAGGAGGAAACTAAATTGTATAAATTTGTAGAGATAAATTCATCAGAAATTGATAAATTTAATGAATCTAATAGAAAAGGTCACATATTTCAAACATCTTATTGGGCTGAATTAAAGAAAGATTGGAAATCAAAATTCGTAGCTGGGTATGATAATGATAATAACGTAGTTATAACTGCTACTATTCTTTTAAGAAAAGCTCCATACATAAATAAATATATGGGATACATTCCAAGAAGTTTTACATGTGATTATAATAATAAAAAATTATTAATAGAATTTACTGAATATCTAAGAGATTTTGCTAAAAAGAATAATATAAGCTTTATAACAATAGATCCAGATATACACTTAAACGAAAATGAAAAAGAACTTACAGAAGGTGCTGAAATAAAGAACTTCTTAAAGAGCTTAGGTTACAAAAATACTGATAGTAAAAACTTTGAAGCTATACAACCTAACTTTGTATTTAGACTTCCACTTCCAACTGAAGGGGATAAGATGGACATTAAAAAGGCTGTATTCAAAAAGTTCTCTAGTAAAACTAGATATAATATAAAGGTTGCTGAAGAAAGAGGTTTATCAGTTGAAGTTTATGACAAAGAAACTTTAAACGAAGATGTCTTAGATAGATTCCACGAAATAATGGTTACAACTGGTAAAAGAGATAACTTCTTAGTAAGACATAGAGAATATTTTAAAGACATGATAGATTACTTATACCCACATTGTAGATTATATATGGTTAAGTACAGCTACGAAAATGACTTTAGTAGATTATCAGAAAAATTAAAAAAACAAGAAGATGCTAAAGTTAAAGCTCTTAAGAAAATAGAAGAGCTTAAAGTTAAATTCGATGCTGAGACTGATGAAGATAAGAAGTCTAGAGTTGAAAAGAAATTAAATGACCAAGATAAGAGACTTAAAGAAGCTGAAAGACAAATAGAAGGATTCCAAAAGAAAATTGCTGATATAGAACCTTTCAAAGGACAAGAAATATATCTTTCAGGTTCAATATACCTATACTATGGAAATAAAGCATGGTATCTTTACGGTGCTTCAGAAAATATCTTAAGAGATACAATGCCTAACTTTGCTATGCAATGGTCAATGATTTGTGACTCTATAGATTTAGGTTGTGATGTATATGACTTTAGAGGTGTTTCTGGTGATTTAAATCCTGAAAACCCACTATATGGACTTTATAAATTCAAAAAAGGATTTAATGGAAATTTCGTAGAATTCATAGGAGAGTTTGATATTGTTGTTGATAACGGAATATATACACTTTATAAAAAAGCTTTCCCACAATTCAAAAAAATCAGAAATGCTATAATGAATAAAAAACAATAATAAAAAGAGTGCTACTGCACTCTTTTTTGTTATTTTAAAGTGAATATATGTTTTTTAACTAATATGAATTTTTAGATATAACTATAAGGCCATCTTAATGAGCGATTATTTTTTTGAGGAAATAGCCTAAATTTAAATTCACCTAAAACAGAACTTAAATTAATTGATGTTTTTCATTGAAGAATGTTTTATAACCTTGTTGAACTAATATTATTACGCTTAGAGATACACTTCCTACAATACCAAGCATTACGGCTATTTGATACATGATAGCTGTTATAGGATTTATTCCAGCTAAAATTTGTCCTGTCATCATTCCAGGCAAGAAAACTATTCCCATACCTATCATTGAATTTATTGTAGGTAAAATAGCTGCATCAAATGACTTATTAACTAATCCTCTACATGCCTCTTTAGTTGTTATCCCTAGCATCAATAATGTCTCTATATTTTCACGCTCTGATTCCATACCATTTATTAAAGTTGTTATCCCTAAAGATATTCCTGTCATAGAATTACCAATTAACATACCAGCTAAAGGTATTACATAGCTTGGATCATACCAAGTTGGTAACTTTATAACAACTAAAATAAAATAACTTAAACTACTTAAAGTTCCTATAATTATTGAGTATGAAATTATTTTTTTTAATCTCTTATCTTTAATCTTACATTTTTTTATTATATTATTTATAGCAAAGCATTCCATGAGTAATATTGCAATAACTGTATATATTGGATTTATGTTTTCAAATAAATATGTTAATATATATCCCATTGCTATAAGTTGCAAAGTCATTCTGATTGAACTTATAAGAATTTCTTTTTCTCTATTTATCTTTTTAACCTTAACTATTAAAAGTAATATTAATATAAATACATAAGCACTTATTATTTGAAGCAAACTTAAATTTACATAGCCACTATCCATAGTATTCTCCCTTACTCCCCTAAAACTTTTCCCTTTATAACTTCTATTGTTCTTTCAGAATAAATATTAGCTAACCTTAAATCATGAGTAATTATTATTAATGAAAGTTCTCTTTCCTTTGCAAAACTAATTATATTCCTAAAAACCATCTCTGAGTTTTTTTCATCTAATGATGCTGTTGGTTCATCAAGCATTAATACATCACACTGTAAAGCTAATGCTCTTCCTAATATTAATCTTTGTTTTTCTCCACCAGATAACTTTTGAGCTTTTTCATCTAAACTCTTTTCTAAACAAACTACCTTTAATATATTCTTTAAAATCTCATCATCTACTAAAGTTTCTTTTCTAAGTTCAAGTCCTTTTAATAAATTTTCTCTAATAGTTCCATCAAAAATAATTATATTTTGAGGCACCATTACTACTTTTTTTCTAAGATCTATAGGATTTATTTTATTTATATTTTTTCCCTTATAAAATATATCTCCATTATTGGCACTTATCATATTATTAATTAACTTTAGCAATGTACTCTTTCCACTTCCACTTTCCCCAACAATAAAAGTTATCTTCTTTTCTTCAATATTTAAGTAATCTACCGATAATATTCCCTTATATCTTACCTTCTCTAAGCTAATCACCTTAATTCCCCCTAATCCATTAAAATTTAAGATTAATACAGCATATTTATTTTTGATTTTTAAAAAATAAATAGTATAATATAATAGAAAACATTAATAACAATCGATTTTCGATATCGCATTTATATATATTGTATTATAGGAGATGACCCCATGCAAGAAAAAGTTTTAAGAAAGCTATTTTTAGGTTTTATACATATTCATATTTTACATCATGCAAAAGTTGAACCCTTTTTCGGCTCAAAGATGATTGAAGAACTTCGTGAACATGGATATTCTATGAGCCCAGGAACTCTTTATCCAATACTTCACAATATGGAACGTGATGGTCTACTACTGAGAAAAGATAGACTAATTGATGGTAAGATAAGAAAATATTATAGTATTACAGTAGAAGGTAATGAAATATTAGAAGAAGCTAAAAAGAAGGCCTTTGAATTATTTACAGAAATAAAATAAAAAGCTTTTGAAGTAAATGTTAATTTTTAGCTAGTTCTTCATATCTAGCTTACAGTTCTATCTAAAAATCAATACTAGTTTAAAACAAAGTAAAAAAACTATAGTGGCATAGAAACTTTGCTCTAAGCCATTATAGTTTTTATTTTTGATTAGTCTCTATTTAATTAACTATAAATCTTTCAAGAAACTGTTTTGTTCTTTCATTCTTAGGATTTTTAAATATTTCCTCAGGAGTTCCTTCTTCAACAACAACTCCTCCATCCATAAATATAACCCTATCTGCTACATCTCTAGCAAAACTCATTTCATGAGTTACTATTATCATTGTTTTATGTTCTTTAGCTAAGTCTTTTATAACAGCTAAAACTTCTGCTACTAATTCTGGATCTAAAGCTGATGTAGGTTCATCAAAAAGAGTAACATTAGGATTTATAGCCATAGCTCTTGCTATACTAACCCTCTGTTTTTGCCCTCCAGATAAAGTACTTGGATAATTGTCTTTTTTATCAACCATTCCTACTTTCTTTAAGTTCTGTAAAGCAACTTCCTCAGCTTTCTTCTTATCCATTTTATCTACTACAATTAATGCTTCCGTAACATTTTGTAATACTGTCTTATTATTAAATAGATTGTAATGTTGAAATACCATTGCTGATTGTTTTCTTAAAGTATTTATTTCTTTTTTAGTAACTTTTTCAGCATTAATTTTAACATCTCCAACTTGGATTTCTCCTTTATCTGGTGTCTCTAAGTAGTTTAAGCATCTTAAAAATGTTGATTTACCAGAACCAGACGGTCCAATTATAACAACTACTTCGCCTTTTTTAACCTCCATATTAATATCCTTTAATACTTCTAGGTTACTATAGCTTTTTTTAATATTTTTAACCTTTATCATGACTTCTCTCCCCCTTTACTAATAAACTGAAAGTTTCTTTTCTAAAATCTTTTGTAGATAGTTAAAGAAGCCTATGATTATCCAGTACATAATCGCTACAACTACGTAACTTTCAAAGAACTTGTAACTAGCCGCAGCTTCCATTTGAGCCTTAGCTAAAAGTTCTACAACCCCTAGAGTAAATGCTAAAGAAGAACCTTTTACTGTATCTACAAAGATATTTCCTAAAGGTGGTACAGCTATTCTAAAGGCTTGTGGTAAAACAATTCTTCTTAAAGCTTGAGCTCTTGTCATACCTAATGAAAGACATGCTTCCATCTGTCCTTTATCTATAGCATCTATTGATGATCTTAATATCTCTGCTATATATGCAGATGCATTAAGTCCTAATCCTATTAATGCTGCAGTATATGCACTCATATTTTGAAGTGCAGGAATTACCTGTGGTATACCAAAATAAAGTAGGAATAATTGTACTAAAAGAGGAGTTCCTCTAAAGAATGATATGTAAATCTCAGCTATTTGCTTTAGTACAGGAATTTTATAAATTCTTATCATTGCAAGAGCTATTCCAACAACTAATCCTAATATCATACCAAAAACTGATAAAGATATTGTTACATTAACCGCTTTTAATAACATAGGCACTAAATCTAATGAATACATAAAATCAAAACCTATGCTATTATTATTTTTATTATTTATCACTTGATTATTATTTTCTTGATTATTAGGAACAGTAACATTCATTCCTAACCACTTTTCAGAGATAGCTTTAAGCGTTCCATCTTTTCTCATCTCATCTAAAGCTTTATTAACATTTGCTGATAAATCCTTACCTTTTTCATTCTTAACAAATGGGTAAGCATTCTCGATCTTATCTATTGGTTCTCCAGCTAACTGTAAGTTTAAATCTTTTTCCTTTATAGCAGCTATAGCTGATACCCTATCTATTACTACGGCATCTATTCTTCCAAGTAAAAGTTCATTAAAAGCCGCATCGGTATTTTGATAAGTTATTACTTTAATATCTCCATTTTTGTCTTTATCCTTAACTATTTGCTCATAGTTACTTCCAAGGTCTACTCCAACCTTTTTACCATTTAAATCATCAAAAGACTTAATTGAATCATTACCTTTTTTAACTATTATTTGAGCTCCACTATATACATATGGTTCTGAGAAATAATACTTTTCTTCTCTTTCTGGTGTTACACTTATTTGGTTCGCTATTGTATCAACTTTTCCACTCTCTAACATTCCAAATAATCCGCTGAAAGAAGCTGTTTTAAACTCAACATCATATCCTAATTTCTTTCCTATTTCATTCCATACATCAACTTCAAATCCCTTAAGTTCTCCACCCTCTAGAAAAGTAAATGGATAATATGTTCCTGAAGTTGCTACTGTTATTTTTTCTTTATTAGTACTATTTTTTTGAATGTTATTACTAGTATTGTTAGTATTGCTACACCCAACTAATACAGTCATTAAAATACTTATTGTTAGAAATAATAACATTAATTTTTTCTTCATTAGCTTAACCTCTTTCCGTTTTAATATAGTTTAAATTATATTAATTCCCATCGAAATTGTCAACTTTTGATTTCGCTTTATATTAATTATATTTTGGATTTATATAGAAATTATGTATTTTAAAGAATAAAATGAATATAATGAATTATTTTTAAATAAGGATGGATATTTATGAAAAAAAATTTAATCTTTTATTTCTCAACTTCAGGGAATTCACTTTATACAGCTAAACAAATTGCTACTCATTTAAAAGATGTCGAAATCATTTCAATAGTTGATGCTTTTTATAAAAAAGATTTTTCTTATGAAGCAGAAACAATAGGTTTTGTATATCCAATTTATGCTGGAGGACTGCCTCCTATGGTAAGCGATTTTATCTCTAAATTAAAATTAAATAAGGATGTTTATATTTTTGCAGCTGAATGTACCGGTGGCGGAAAAGGTATAACTTTTACCATGATTAATACTTTATTATCACCTAAAGGTCTTTCTCTATCTAATGGTGAAAAATTCTTACTTAATTCAAATTATATTAGAATGGGGAGAAATCCCAAAGTAGAAGAAGATGCTAAGAAGGTAATTGATTCAAATAATCTTAAAGTAGAAAATTTCATGCTTTCTATAATTAATAGAGAAACTAAAGATTTAAAAGAAAAACATGCAAAGATAAATTTACTTTTCTATAATCTTTGGAAAGATAAATTTAAAAATAAAGATAAAAACTTTAATACTAACGAATTATGTACAGGCTGTGGAATTTGCGCTAAAATTTGTCCAAATAAAAATATAGAAATTATAAATGAAAAACCTAAATGGGAAGGGAACTGTTGCGATTGTATGGGATGCATAAATAATTGCCCTCACAAATGCATAAACATAGGAAATAAAACTCAAAAGAAAAATAGATATAAAAATCCATATATAAAAACTTCTGAACTTCTTAGAAAAGATTAAACATAAAAATAACTTAGTAAAAAAGATAAATTACTTATTACTAAGTTATTTTCCTATATTTTAGGTTATGTTTTAAACTAATGTAGATTTTTAATTCTTCATATCTAGCTAAAAATCAACCTTAACCTAAAACAGAGCATTACTTTAAATTCTCTAAAGAGTTTTTTATCTTTTTTAACTTTATAATTGATTTCTTTAACTCATTAAAAATAAACTCATCTTCTATAGAAGCATACATAAATGTAAGTTTATCTTTTAAGTTTATTAACTCCATATAATCTTCAAAATCACATTCTTTTGTTATATTTTTTTCACTAAGTACTTTAAAAGTTTTCTCAATATGCTCTGGCATAGCCCATCCATTTGAAACAACGATGTAATTTGATAGATCCACCATTGCCTCAACAGAACTTCTTAATAAATATTTTGTACTATCAATGTTTTTAAAATCCTTTAAAAATGCATCTTCCTCTAATCTATTTAGTATTTCTAGCTTTTTAATATTCTCACATATAAATTTTAAATCTTTGTTTACCCTATTTTTATCTACTGCCATACTATTTCACCTACTCATTTGTATTTCTTAAATATATTATATATCATAATTCTAAAATTTATTTCTTTTAAATATATTTAACATTGAATTTTTATCTCTAAAAATCAACACTAGCTTTAAGAGTACTTAAATAAAATTAAAAAGGAGTAAGATGCTAAACAAACAACTTACTCCTTCCCTATTAAATAAAAGCACCAAATAATTTAAACAAACTCATATTAATTAAACTACCTAATACCTTTATTTAAGATGAAAACTCTAAGATTAATCTTTTTAAAACCATCAAAGAGCTTCCATACATTAGAATATATCCATCTTATCTCAGTAAAAGTAAACATCTCTTCTGATTAAGACTTCCTTATTCTAAAATCTTAGTTACGCCACTTCCGTAAGAAAATTAATCCTTACCTTGCCATACACTAAGATTTTTAAATGTAACTTTCGGCAGACATCTTTATTTAGCAATGCTCATTATCATAAATTAGTTATGGAATGAGGTGAATCTAAATAAATTCAACTAAAATTCAATTGAAGTAAGAACTTATTATGAATTAAGTCTAATGTTATCTCCTCCACGTTACAATATTATATTGTCCTTTTTTTAAAATTATATGCATGTAATTATTGATTAAATTCTAAAATTTTAAAATTAAATATTTCATTTTTTTCTGTTTTATATTCAGCTATGATTAAATACCTACCATCTTTACTCCAAATGACTTGCGGTTTATATCTTTCACAACTACTGGCTGAACTTGATTCATACTCATAAACCTTTATTGCACCATTAGGTTTTCCTTCCTTTATATCAATAACTTTTATTTCTCCCATTCCATCATACTTTAAATGATGAAAAATTTTATCTTTACTTGGAGATAATATCTCATTTAGCCATACCTCTTGAGAATATTCATGTTGAAATAAATCAGAAAAAATTTTTTCTCTTAAATTTATAACCCTTATTTTCCCTCCTTCTGATGTGCCAATTTCAACCAAAATATTTTCTTTGTCTAAACTACATATATCATAATAACTATCTCCAATATGCTGTAGCCCTCTCTCTTCATTTACCTTCTTTTTTTCTAAATCAACACTATAAATTTTGCTTGGAAACTGACTTCCCCACTCTTTAGTTCCTGTCAAATAAATTTTATTATCAACTATTCCTATAATACTTGAAATATGCTGATTTTTTGATATTTTAACATTATCCCAAATTTCTTTTTCAAAATCATACCATCTTATTTCTTTATATCTACTATCATCATCTGAAAACAACTTTATTTTTCCAGGATCTCTCCTTATAAAAAACAGAAGTTTATTTTCAATAATATCACTATACTCATATTCTCCGTAAGTTTTTTGAGCCATTTCATCTTTATTAAACTTGTCCAAATTAACATGAAAATCTTTATTATAATCACTATCGAAGAACTTTCCTTTTCCATTTCCTAAGTCCTCATATTTATAGCCATAGGTATATTCTTCTTCATTTATTTCCTCTTTTATTGTTTCATCCTTTAAGTCATTACATTTAACTTTTTTAGCCGTTCCCTCTTCAAATATAATTTTATACTTTTCTATAATCTCATAATCATTATTTCTTTTTTGTAAATATAATTTCTCATCATTCTTAACTAACTCACCTGAAATTCCTTCTGTATCATTAACTTTAAAGTTAAATTCATTTAATACATGAAATTCAGAATTGTTCTCTTCTTCAATAAAGTTATGAAATAAAGCCCCTTTATTTTCTTCCTCTCTAAAATCTACAAGTAAAACAACTACTATTATTAAAGCTAAACTAAATAAAAGCCATTGTAGTAAATTTCCCTTTTTCATATAAACTCACTCTCACATTCTCTTAATATACTATTAGCTTATCTCTAAAACCTTTATATTAGATATTCTAGAACCAGTTTGTTCTCTTACCCCTATAATTAAATATTCCCCATCATTGCTCCATAAAATATGTGGTGTTGGATCACTATAATATTCTCCATATTCATTTATTAAATCTGCCTTATTATATTCATATTCATAAACTTTTCCCTCAGCTATAACCTTGTTATTACCTATTTTCAAAACTTTAACTTCCATATTATTTCCATTTTGGGAAAGATAAAAAATTTTATCTCCTGAAGGGGATACTTTCTGTGATAAAAAGAATCTCTCTCCATCTATTTCATAATTGCATAAATCTGCTGTAATCTTATTTCTCAAATCTACCATTTTAATTTTCTCACCACTATTACTCATAACATGAAATAAAATTTTTTCTTTATTTAAAAAAGCTAAATCATAATAAGCTTCTCCTTTTTCCAATAAATCAACTTCATCTTTTAAAACTTTTTCTTTTAAATCTAAGGAATAAATTTTGCTTGAAAACTGTTCTCCCTTCATACTATTTCCTAGCATAAAAACTTTACTATCTACAACTCCTATCAAAGTTCCACTTAAATAAACTTCTTTAGGTACCTCAATACTATCCCAAAATTCATTGTCAAAATCGTACCATCTTATTTCTTTATAATCTCCATCCTTTTCTACATTTCCCTCTCCTAAATAAAACTTTCTATCCATTAAAAATAACAAATAGTTTTCTAAAACATAATACTCCTCTGACTCCGTAAGAGTATTTTCTGCAAATTTATCCTTATTAAATTTTTCTATATTAACTACTTCTTCTTTTCCATAATCCTTACTAAAAACTCTCCACTTTCCATTTCCTAAATCCTCAAATTCACAGTTACTTAAAATAAACTCAATATCTCTGAGGTTTGGAGATTCTTTTAAATTTTCTACTTCAACTCTTTTAGAATTTTCTCCTTCAAAAATAATTTCCTCTGTTTTTAAAATATCTCCCTCCCTATTTCTAGTCTCTAAATAGAGTTTTCCATCTCTTACTAACAAATACTCATAATTATGAGATCCTTCTTCTAATTTAAAATCATATTCTTTAAGAACCTTTATTTTATTATTTTCTGAGTCATCAATAGCATTATTAGATAAGATATATAATTCTCCTCCGTATTTATTAGTATTTTCATATCTCATAAGAGAATTAATTAATAGACCTGTAGTAACAATTCCCGCTAAAACTAATAATAAAACCTTACCCTTTTTCATAAATACCCCTTTCTAAAATTTTCTCTTTTATTTCCTTACTCTTTGTTTTTATTTTATACAGGAGTTTTTTCTAAAAAATTAAATCTTATTTCCAAAATGTTTCTAAAATTATTTTTTTATAATAATTCCCTAAAATTTATACTAGATAACATCTCATTTAAAGACTATTTTTTTAACTAGTATTGATTTTTAGATAGAACTGTAAGATCCTCTTAATAAGTACTCAATATTACATTATTCTGAAGTAGATAATATCAATACTTTGCAAAATTAAGTTAAGTCTACGGGAATATCTAAAAATCAACACTCAACTAAAACATAGCCTATTTGAAAATAATCATAACCTTCACCTTATCATTAGAATAACTAAAAGAAATATCTCCATTATATTTTTTTACTAACTCTGAACATATATAAAGTCCTAAACCATTCCCCCCTAATTCTCTAGATTTTTTAGTATTTTCTCTATAGAATGGTTCAAATATTTTTTCTAATCCCTCATTGCTAATCTCATCACTGAAATTCTCTATCTCTATATATCTTTCTTCTTTATTTTTAAATAGATTAACCTTTATCTCAGTACCTTTTATTGAATACTTTATTGCATTATCTAAAAGATTTATAATAACTCTACGTATTTCATCTTCTCTACACATAAACTCAACATCTTCTAAATTCTTAGAAATGTATATATCATGTTTTTCTCCCTTAACTTTAAAATCTTCACATAACTCCTCTATTAATTTTTTTAGATTTATATTTTCAAATTCTCTATTTTCTATATCACTTTTATTTTTAGAAACTTCAATCAAACTTACTATAAGCTCATGCATTCTTTTACTTTCTTTATCTATTCTTTCTAAAGCAAATATTCTAAACTCATCATCATTAAAATCTTCTTCCATCATAATTTGAGCATATCCCGAAATATTAGTTAATGGCGTTTTTAATTCATGAGTAATATTATTGAAAAATTCTGTTCTGGTTTTTTCTAAGGTTAAAACCTTTTCCTTTTCTTCATTTATTTTCTCAATTTGTTCTTCAATCTTATTAGCCATTTTATTTACACCTTTAGCTAAATCTCCTATCTCATCTTTTGAATTAACTTTTAAATTTATCTTATAATCTCCATCACCAATTCTCTTAAAGGAATTTTTTATATAGCTTAAAGGATTTACTATCTTTTCAAAAAGAAAATAAGTAAAAATTAATACAAGCAAAAATGTTATTAAAACAATAATTTTTATATTGCTCATTAACCCCATTAAATCTAAATATTCCTTTGAATAATCTTTGCTTAAAAGTATATTACCTAAAAAATTTTCATCAATATAAGCCGGAAAAGCTAAGTATGCTGTAACACGATTTTTATTTCTATAAATATTCAAAGCTGCCTTATTATTATTTGCCTCTTCTAAAACATCTTCTACTCCATCTTTTCCATAATTAAAAGAAATTTCATCCAAATAATAGCTATATTCTTTCTCTAAAGATTCATTAAAAACATCAATTTGACAGTTTCCTTGTTCACTAATATTATTTGATATTTTAGGAATATATCTATTGAAATTTATTTTATTTCCTTCAAGGTTATTTGCCTGAAAATATAATCTTAAGACACTATAACTACTTTTATATAAAGAATCCATTTCATTTTTAATTTTATTTTCATGATAATTAATAAAAGCTCTATTTAAGAAACAGTTTAAAATTATAAATGCAATTAAGAATATTATTAAAAATCCTCCTGAAAATTTATGTTTAACTTTCATCTTTTTCACCCTTAAACATATATCCTAACCCAAAAATAGTTTCTATTATTTCCTCATTTTTAAGCTTTTGTCTTAATCTTCTCACATGAACATCAACAGTTCTAAAATCTCCAAAATACTCATCTCCCCATACACCATCTAATATTTGATCTCTAGATAGGGCTATATTAGGATTGTCCAAGAAATACAATAAGAGTTCTATTTCTTTTGGTTTAAACTTTATCTCTTCTTCATTTAAATAAACCTTTCTTGACTGTCTTTTTATTTTAATATCTCCAATTATCAATTCATCTTTAACTAGTTTTTTATTATTTTCCCTTAAAAATTTATCTTTTCTTCTTAAGGCTACTTTTACTCTTGCGACACATTCTCTTATATCAAAAGGCTTAGTTATATAATCATCTGCTCCTAATTCAAGTCCTAAAACCTTGTCCACAATATCATCTCTTGCTGTAAGCATTATAATATTTGCATCCAATTTATTTAATTCTCTACAAACATCAAAACCACTTATATCTGGTAACATTAAGTCTAAAAGAACTAAACTAGGATCAAAACTCTTAAAAATCTCTATGCCTTGCAATCCCTTATCAACACATCTAACCTTAAATCCTTCTTTCATAAAGGAATATCTTAAAATATTTTGAATATCTGGTTCGTCTTCAATTATTAAAATTCTTTCTTCCATAAATCCGCTCCTTAAATTAAGACTCATTTTAATTTTACTATATTAGGAAGTTTCAATTGTTATCAACTCTTTACCAAAATAAAAAACTTCTATCTAAACTCTAGATAGAAGTTTTTTTATTCTACTCATTAAATTCTAATATCTTATAATTTTCTGCTTCCCCATTAAAATTAATTTTCTCACTTATAACTAATTTTTTACCATCTTTGCTCCAATTAATATGAGTTTTATCTCCTTTATAATACTCATATACTTTTCCTTCAGCCTTAACTTTATCATCTTCTCCAATTATTAATACCCAAACTGAAACTACTCCCCCTTGTTCAATTTCATAAAAAAATCTATCCTTTGAAGGAGATAAAGTTTCATTAAGCATATAAATTGAATCATTAGTGTAATATAGATTTTGGTCCATTAACTCACTAAATATTTTATTTTTAAAATCTAATATTCTTACTACAGTATTAGGATTAGGAACATTGGTAAATATGATTTTATTATCATTTAAATATTCGTAATCTAAATACGCAGCTCCTTTAACTTCTAAATTACTTTCTTCTCTTAATTTTGCAGTCTTTAAGTTTAATGAATAAATTTTTTCATTTACTTCATCAAATTCTTTACCTTTTACATCATATGATAATGTAAATAATTCATCATTATTAAATCCTATTATAATAGTACTTACATTCATATCATCTTTAAGATCTATTTTGTTCCATTCCTCAGTTTTTAAATTATACCATTTGATTTCTTTAAACTCTCCAATATGATTTTTATTTTCTTTATAATTTGGATTCTTTAAAAACACTATTACATAATCACCTATAATGAATCCATCTTGCCCACCAGCTAATATTGATTTAACTTCTTTATCATTACCAAACTTTTCTTTATTTACTGTTACTTCTTTACCAGTTTGAATATTTTCTATACTCTCTTTTTCATCTCCTATATCATTTACTATATACTGATAAGGAGCATATATCATTTTACTTTGATCAATAGGTACTGTCTTATCATAGATTAAACCGTCAGGTATTGATTTTAAACTCTCTTCTTTTGTAACCTTTATTTCTTCCTTTTCTTTATTAGCTTCTTCTAAGGAAATAACCTTCCATCCATTATTAATACTTCCACAAGAAATAAGCACACTAACTAATAACATAATAGATATCATAATTAAAACTTTTAAACTTCTCTTTTTCTTCATATGTACTCCTTAAACACTAATTTTTCTCTAAAATCACTCATTTAATGTAATAAATGTAATAAATGTAATTTAAAGAATATTTTACTACCTATAATCTATATTAGCGTACTTTTGTATTTAATTCTATATCTTGTTTTAGATTAAATTCATTAGTTTCAATAAAAAAGGAAAGTTGTGAGTTAAAATTTTAACTCACAACTTTCCTTTGTGTGACTAAACTCGCTGTCACTTGTCGACCCTTAATAATAATTAATTATTAAGTTAGGTTAAGTTTTGCCTATGCAAATTGTAACTTTGGAAAGCCCTCGTGACTTCCTCCCTGTTACATTATTATATTGCCCAGCGAAAATAAAATTATGCATTATTTTTTATTTTTTTATTGATATATTATTCCATCAACATTAGCTAATATATCATCTATTTGATAATCATTTATATTTAGATTTATATTTTTTCCTCTTAAATTAGCTATAAGCTCATTCTTTTCATCCTCAAATATTGATGATTTCTGTATGCTAGCTATGAATTCATCTAGCCTATAAAGAATACATAATCCTTCAGTAGCTCCAACTACACTGCATATACTTCCTGTTGATTTCCATTCAGTCATATCAAGTTCTGAAAAATCTACTTTTTCACAATAAAGAGAAATTTTTTCTTGATAATATCTGTTTACATAGGCCTGAGCCATATCACTTTCTTCAAAACCAATAACTCTTCCTTCAGGCATAACTAAAACATAATTATTTACTGGCGCTTCATATGGGTTCATATCAATTCCTCCTAAAGCTTGTTTATTTTATTTTAGTTTTTCCTTCTCTTTAAGCCCTTATACTTATATAGTTTTGGAATATAAAATTCCATTTTTAACATATAACAAAACCTAATATTTTAATTAAGCTTTATTTTAATATTGATTTTTAGATAGAACTGCAAGACCATCTTAATAAGCAGTTAGTATTGCATCTCCTATAGCTAGTAACTCTAAGATTCCAGCTTATTCAAGCTGTCATTAAGAGTTCCTACGCTCTAGATAAATTCGACTAAGATTCAGAGTTCGCATAAGCTCTCTCTGAATTAAGTCTCATTTTATATACGTAAGAATAATAGCGTTAAGAAGCTTTTTCTGTTTAAACGTAATCAAAAAGGAATACAATCTCATTTTATTCAAAGGTGTAAGTTCAAAACGCAAAATTAAAATTTTGATTTTCACTTAAAATTAAGTTAGGTCTGAAGGCTAGTGAAAAAGCAACATAGTTTAAAATATAGCTTTTTCTTAAAATATATAATTATCACTTTCTATATCAATTATTTCTGCATCTGTATTCTCTTCCACAAAGCTTATTAAATGTTCTAAGGTTGAATCAACTTGTTTAGAATCTCCACATACAACTGATATACCTATAACTATGGTTTGATGAATATCCTGTTCATCAACTTCTCCAACAGAAATATTAAATTTATTTTTTAATCTTTGAACTATACTCTTTACTACCATTCTTTTTTCTTTTAGAGAATGTACCCAAGAAGCTCTTAAAGTTATTCTTAAATTTAAAACTCTCATATAATCACCTATTTATATTCTCATAAGAATATTATTTATTTCTTCACTTACAGTACGTCTTTCATTTTCTATCCACTCTAAATCAAAATTTAAATTAAACCTCTTACTAAATGAATAGTACATATTAACCATTTGATAGTAAGTTTCCAAATCATATAATGTTCCTGAATAACATTGAGGTTTAAAAATTTCCTCTTGATCATTTAAAAATAATTGATCTACAAAATTTAAAAATTGATTCATTAAATCATCCTTAGATATATCAAAAGGAATCTTTAAAAGTTCCCATTGTATTTCCTCAAGAAGCTTATATGGTTTTAATCTTTCTAATATTATTAAATATTCACTTATATCCATTTTTCTATAGTAAGGAACCTCACTTTTTTTCGTACTCCATAAGGCTAATTTTTCATTTAAAGGTAGACTAGTTATTTCTAATATTGCATCTGATGGACCTAAAACAGCCCTTTTTATAATAATATCTTCTTCTTCAAGCCTTTCTTCAATAAACTCTTTATTATCTCTATATGTAGCTACATATCCAGTATTGTATATTCCCTTTCTTCCAGCTCTTCCTGCAATTTGTTTAACCTCTTGAGAAGTTAATTCTCTCATTTGTTCTCCATCAAATTTACTTATTGATAAGAAAACAATTCTCTTTATTGGAAGATTAACGCCCATACCAATTGCATCAGTTGTTATTAAAATCTTATTTTTTCCTGTAATAAATTCCTCATATTGTTTTCTTCTAACCTCTGGAGGTAAATCTCCATAAATTATTGAACATTTAATCCCCATTTGTGAGTATTGTTCTGCCATTTGAAGAACTTTTTTCTTAGAAAATAAAACTATAGCATCTCCCTCTTGAACATCCGCAGGATGAAAACTTTTATCCTCCACAACTAATGGAATATCCCTATGATATTCTATAATTTCATACTCATCTCCACAGTCTTCAATTATTTCTTTTAATATATTCTTAGCGTTAAAAGCTCCACATATATGTATCTCATTGCAATATAATCCCAGCAAAGCTCTAGTCCAAGCATATCCTCTTTGAGAATCATTTATCATTTGTATTTCATCTATTACTGCCACATCATATCTTTCATGAATATTAGCTTTTTCTATAGTACATGATACATGAGTTGCATCTTCAAATAATATCTCTTCTTCTCCAGTTAGTAAATTACATTTAACGCCTTCATTATTTAATCTTTCAAAGTTTTCTAAGGCTAAAATTCTAAGTGGTGATAAATATACACCTTTTTTTACCTCTTTTAACCTTTGCATAGCTGTATAAGTTTTTCCTGTGTTTGTTTCTCCTAAATGAAGATAGAATTTTCTTTTTAATCTTCTTGTATGAAGATATTCATCCTTTGGATTTGCTGGGAATTTTTCATCAAACTCTCTTGATATTAATTCTGGAATATGATGTTTTACCAAAAGAGTCATTATTCCTGAATTTAAAAATACATTATAGTTATTTCTAAGCACCTCATAAAAATCAAAATTTGTGCCATTTTTATTGTTATAGCCTTCTAAAATTCTTTTACCTACTTCTTCTAATAATTCTTCATATCTATCATAAAGAGCTTCATATCC
Source organism: Clostridium sp. LIBA-8841 (assembly GCF_057782475.1). Taxonomy (NCBI): domain Bacteria; kingdom Bacillati; phylum Bacillota; class Clostridia; order Eubacteriales; family Clostridiaceae; genus Clostridium; species Clostridium sp. LIBA-8841. The sequence goes on from NZ_CM173488.1 coordinate 3,206,016, forward strand.
TTTTAAGCCGTGGTCTTTCATCTCTTTTAATTGTAATATTTTTTTTCTTAAAGTTGATTCATGTTCAAAAAGCGCTCCAGCTTTTGAATGCCTTACTATATTTTCTATTTGACTTATCTGTCCAGATAACTTTTTATACTCCCTTTGAGCTGCATTTTTTTTCATTAAAATTCCTCCAAGTTAAAATTTTCTATTATTTAACCTATAGCTTAATTGTAATCTTTTTCTATTAACATAACAAATCATTTAATTTTTATCTTTCTAATATTTTCTTCAAATAATTGATTTAATATTAAAAAAATTAGTCAAGACTTTTAATATGCTATAATATCTACGTACATAAAATTTGATAAAATAAATCTTAATCTAAGGAGAAATATATAAATGTTTATAATTACTTACAAAATTCCAAAAGAACTTGTGGATGAAAAAATAGAGTTACTTCAAATCAATGATATTTTTAATGTTTATTATGAATCCCCTTTAGATATAACAACTGATATGTTTGGTTATGGTTATGTTGAAAAAGAAGGTGTTATCGTTGATTTAAAGGTTGCTTTTGATGGTAATTTAGAAGACTTTGAAACTTTTAAAAATCAAATTTCAAAATTACTTAATGAAGAGCCTTCTTCAATTGATGAAGTAAAAAATGAATTCGAGGAATTTTATATTGCTCCTATCCACCTAAACGAAAACTGGGTATTATGTGCTCCAACAGAAAATTTTCAAGATAAAAATGTAATATTCTTTACTCCTCAAGGTGCCTTTGGTACTGGTTTACATGAAACTACTCAAGATATATTAAAGTTCATAATAAGAGAAGATTTTAAAAATAAATCTCTTCTTGATTTAGGAACTGGTTCAGGAATTCTTTCTATTGCTGCTGGAGTAAAAGGAGCTTCAAAAATTATGGCTGTTGATATAAGAAATGTAGAAAATGAAGTTCTTTTAAATGCCTCTTTAAATGAATTAGAAAATATAGAAGTGATTGTAGGAAATGTTCTTGATAAGGACTATACTTTAGATGAAAAATTTGATTGGATATTCATAAATATAGGTGGAGAAGAAACTGAAATGTTTATGGATTTTATTGATGAACACATAAAAGATACTGGTAAGCTTCTAGTTTCTGGCCTTGTTGAATGGAGCTTTGACTGGGTTAGAGAGAAAGTTGAAGCAAAAGGCTTTAAGCTTAATGAGAAATTCCAAACTAAAGAATGGTGTACAGCCATATTCTCAAAATAAAATTTAACTATATAAATAATTATTATTTCTATTTTTATTTTAAACTAGTATTTATTTTTAGCTAGAACCATAAGTCCATCTTAATAAGCATTTAGTATTGCATCATATAATTAAGAATAATAGCGTTAAGAAGCCTTTTCTGTTTGAGCGTAATTAAATCTGAAGGTCTAGCTGAAAATAAATCACTACTAAAAAAGAGCTTTAAAATTATACTAAAGGTCTAATCATAACTAAAATTTTATTTTCCTTATCCTCTAATTCAACTCTTTCCTCAAGGTTAAAGAAACCAACTGATCTATAAAAACTTATTAATTCATCATGATTTCCATCTGCTAAAACCTTAACTCTTAAAAGTTTATATCCTTTTTCTTTATAAAAAGCTGCCACATTATTTATAAGCTCTTCTTCAAAACCTCTTTCTTCATATCCATAAAGCATTTTAATAAAATAAATCTCTGCAGATTCTTCTGTTAAAGGCTTCATTGAAAGAAATCCTATTTCTCTATTATTTTCTATGTATGTATAAAATGGTATTTTCTCTATTTCCTCAATTATTCTTTCAACAATATGTTTATTATGAATTTCATCCTTAAAATCATTTATTAGGTTATAAGCTAATTCTTTTTTTAACTCTATGTTATCAATGCTTTTTATCATAATAGTTCCTCCCACATCTCTTTACTTGTGTTACTTTACTTTATATTACACCAAAAATTATGATTTAAGAATATTTTTTTACATTTATTTCATGCAAATATGAATCTCCTTTTAAATTGTTATTAATATTAATCTATATATTATTTAAATTATTTATTATTTTTAAGCGGAATTTTATCTATACTAAAATCCCGCTTTCTATATTAATAATTATTCTAAATTTAAGTTGTAAGATTAAAAATATTGAATACATCTACTATTCCATAACCAAGCTGTGGATTTGGATAAGTATCGCCTTTTCTTTTTCTTGTTCCCCTGGCAATAAAAGACTTTAAAGTTTGAGAGAACATATAAGGATAATTTCCCTGTACTATTCCCCATTGGAAAAGCAACAGACAAATTCCAGCTACAACAGCCGCCGCGACACTTGTTCCATTTGCAAGAGTTGTTTTATTATTTGGCGCAATAGTAAGAGCATTTGTCCCTCCAGCTGCAACATCTATTACATCAATATAATTATTGACAAAAGCTCTTCCTGAATAATTTAATAAAGTATTATTTACTTGATTGTATGCCGCTACAGTTATAACAGAGTAACTTGTTCCTGGAGTAGTTATAGTTCCATATGGATCTGGGGGTATCATTCTAGTATCTGGTTTACTTATCCCTCTTGCCGGCAACCAAATATTATATCTACCTTCTATTTCTTTTAAACCTCTAAACTTAAAATTCCATGTTCCTGGTTGAACATTATCTAGTATAATAAGTATTAAAGCATCTTCATATAGCTCTTCAGGTATATAATAACTTACTAAGACTGTAGTTCGCTCAATTATAAAATTATAGTTAACTCCTTTACCAAAAAAAGGCTGAATTTCTCCTGTTGATCCTCCTGTTGGAGAAATAACTTCTAAAGATGCTATAACAGGTGTTTCTATCCAAACTTCAATATTAATTTTCTTCTGATTTTTATCTATAATAAATTCATGAGTAGTTACTTGCCTATCAGGTTTTATAATTCCAGATCCATGTATCAATGCTGTCCCCTCATTACCTGCTCCAGTGACTACTGCAATTCCTCTACTTATTAATATAGATTCTAAAAACTCTTCCAAAACACTGGTTCCTTTATGACTTCCTCTATTAGTTCCTAAAGGCATATATATAATCATACTTTGTGATACCTTTAAGAAATATGAATATAAATACTGTACAGCTGTAAATACTTCCGTAACATTATAAACAGGTATATCTATATCATATGCTTTTTTATAGTAGGCTGCTTGCGCAAGTTTTACAACTAAAAATTTACAATCTGGAGCAACCCCCTTTAAATCAGGATTTTTCCCTGTTGAACCAATTATTCCAGCCATAGATGTACCGTGTCCAATTTCATCCTTTGATGGAACTATTGTATATGGATCTCCTCCTTCCCTACTTAATCTTATGGCTCTATTTATCTCGTCTTCTGTATAAAAAGTTCCATAAGGTAAATTTTGTCCATTTGGATTATTACTTGAAATGGTTTGATCCCAAATACCTAAAATTCTTGTATTCCCATTGGAATCCATTAATTCTTCATTTAAATAATCTATTCCAGTATCTAAAATGCCAATAATTACTCCTTTTCCGGTTAAATTAAAGTATGACTCTACCTGAACGTATTCTACATTAGCTGCCTCTAAAGGGCTTATTTGTTGAAGCACATAAGCCTCTGGGTTTTGTATATAAGTAATAGTCTCAACCTCTACATACCTTCCATCTTCTTTCTTATATCTAATCATCGATAAGTCATTTTCATATTCTTGTAGATTTCTATCTACAGTTATTATTGCATATCTATTATTAATTAAAGTAGGAAATACTCCTTTCACACCAGAAAATTCACCTATGATATCTCCCTGATACTGAACTAAATAACTTACATAATTTGCATTATTAAATATATCTTTTGGAGCTGAAGATTTAAATTCCATTCTACTCCCCCCTAATATAAGTCAGAAGGTACACTAATAAATAACCTTCCAAAATAATATTCAACATAATTTTTATTAATTTGATTACTTCTAAAAGGTGTTAATGGTACTGCTGTAATATTTTTGAATACCTCATATAGGTCTAAAAATCCATATCCAGTATTTTCATTAGGATATGTTTGTCCTTGAGTTCTGACAGCTCCATATACAAGATAACTTCTCACCTTGCTTGAATTCATAGTTATATCATTTCTATTTACAATTCCCCATTGTAATAATAAAGCGCAAACCCCAGAGACTATTGCTGTGGCTGGTGAACATCCTGACATCCTTACAACTTGATTATTTTGGGATATTGTCAATATATCTTTTCCAGCAGTAGTTATATCTGGATTTATCCATCCATTTACATTAAATCCTTTACCAGATTCAGATAACAATGACTGCGTTTGACTATTATAATAAGCTACAGTTGTTAAATATCTAGCAGTAGATGGTACCATAAGAGTATTTAATGGATCCGGCTTAAGAAATCTAGTATTTTCAGGTAATAAGATACTTGGGGATAGCCATATATCATATCTACCATTAACTATATAATCTCCTCTCAACTCAAATGTCCATATTCCAGGTTTTATATCTTTAAATCTAATTACAATAAGTTCATTACCTGTAAAGGTATCAGGCGTATAATAATTAATATCAACACTTGTATTAGTTAGTATAAATTTAAATGACCTTTCTAAGAAAATCTTAGCATCTATAAATGAAGATGCTTCTCCACTAGGTGATATTATATTTAATGACATAATATCAGGTCTTTGTATCCAAAACTGTAGATTAAAATTTTTTATTTCTCTAGGTATTAATAATTCAATTTTTTCAATGCTATTTTCACTTTTTATTATTCCAGCAGCATGTCCCTGTGCAGCACCCTCATTTCCTACACCAACAACTACTGCCACCCCTCTTATTGATCCAATAGTAGTTAAATACCTAGAAAAAAGTCCTCTTCCATCATGACTTGCTTCAGTACATCCTATTGCTAAACAAATTACTAAAGGTCTATTGATAGACTTAGCAAAATTCTTAAGATATTCAATTCCAGCTATAATCTCAGATTCATTATAAATTGGAACATTCTCTATCCCATTCTCTCTGAACTCTTTTTCATAACTAAGTGATGTTAATAACTTTACTACAGCAAAATCACAATTAGGAGCAATTCCCTTAACAATCCTATTGTATCCTCTTGCCCCTATTATGCTAGCTAACTTAGTTCCATGACCGATTTCATCCTTGCTATCAACAACATCATATGGATTTCCTCCATTCATCTTGCTTTTAATTGCATTATTTATATCTTCATTTGTAAATATAGACCCTAAATAAACTGATGGATCTGGTTTTTTTGTACTTTTTTGATCCCAAATAGTTAATATTCTTGAGTTATCATCTTCCCTCATAAATTCTCTATTAAGATAATCTATCCCAGTATCTACTATTCCTACCACAACACCACTACCATTAAGACCTAAATAAGGATTATTTACTACTGTTGGTATATTATCAACATCTTGTGGCGACACATCTTGCAATACATAGGGTACTCTTGTTTGTATATAAACAATTGATGGAACATCCTTTCTTAATTGCTTCAAATACTGTGGTGGAGTTGAGACAACACCTAATGTATCATTAATTGCCTCTCCACAAGCATATGGAATCTTTTCTAATTCTTCCTTTAAGTTACCTCTATATTCCACTAAGTAATCTGGAGAATCTGCACTTAAAAAATTAGGACATTGACTTACTTCTATGACTACTCACCTCTTAAATAGAACTCTTAATTTAATGTACTCTATATTTTTAGTGGTGTTACAAATAAAACCTTTTATTTGTGAATTTCAATATAAATTTATAAAAATTAATAACGCTAATTAACTATTTAATCTAAAAAGTATCAACAATTTTATCCTCATTCTAACTATAAAAAATCTTATTTTTAAAAATCCTTTTACCTAAAACTCATTAATAAGAATGGTAAGAAAAGAATCCAATCATTTAATATATGTACAAATAGAGATATTAGAATATTTTTTGTTTTTATATATGGGAAAGTGAGTATTAATCTTGCTATTCCTATTGATAAAACTGCTTGAATAATATTCCAATTGTAAGTTGGCAAATGCATTGCACCAAAAATTAAAGCAGATACAATCCAGGCTATTATAATAGCAGTTTTTCTTGAAGTCTTTAAATTTCTTTTAGCAAACTGTAAGATAACCAAGAATGGAATAATAGTTATCAATTCTTCTCCGAAAAGCATGGGTATCATCATAAGAAAAAATTTAAGATTATTAATTGGAGAATTCCCTTGAATAATATGTACTGCTGGATTTACATCAGCACTTGCGAATTTTACAGTTAAAAATCCAACTATAAAAGTAACAATCAAATTAGTTATCAATACTAATATTACTAATATTATATCCTTAAAATGAACCTTTCTGAAAAGCTTAATCCAATTTGATTTAACAACTATCATTAATGAACCAAGAGGGACTATAATATTTATAAAAGGGGTTAAAAAATTTAACCTTGTTGCCCCTAAAAATATAAATAATATTACACTTCCAATTGAAGCCATAACTAAAAAAAGACTTTGAATAGGTGTAAATGCTGTCTTATCATCATTGTAAAAAGGAAAATCATCCTCCTTATTTTCAAACTTAAAAAAATTAGTTTTATTCATATTACTATCTCCTTTACAAATTACTTTTACTATTATGTGAATATTTTTAACATTATATTAAATGGTATTAATTGTGTCAAAAATATTTCTTATATTTCAAAGATATTTAATTTGTAAAATAATAGCTCTTTTTCTTATATAAACTTCTTTTTATTAAAAAACAAATCATATAATTAAATTTTATTATATAAATCAGTAAATTAATCTTTAAACCTTAATTTTTCATATAGAATATTTGCTTAATATTTAAGATTAATTTAATAAAAATTTATGCTACTTTCTTTATTATCAATCTAAAACATTATATAAATCTTTAACAAAAAAAGATTAGAATAAAAATATCCTAATCTTTTTTCATTAATATAATATTATCTTTTATTAAGCTTTACCACAGTCTCTACATGTGGAGTGTTAGGGAACATATCCATAAGTAGAGTTTTCTCTATTTCATATCCCTTAGCTTCTAAAACTTTTAAATCAGTTACTAAAGTCTTAGGATTACATGAAACATAGATTATTTGTGGTGCATTAAATTTTATAACGTAGTCTAAAGCCTTTGGATGCACTCCACTTCTTGGTGGGTCTAGAATTATTATTTCTGGCTTATCCTTAATTGTTTTTATAACCTCAGTTACATCTCCTGCTATAAAGTTACAATTATCTAATCCATTTAATTTAGCATTCTCATTAGCTGCCACAACAGCCTCTTCTATAAGCTCAATTCCAATAACCTTTGAAGCTTTTCCAGCAGCTATTTGGCCTATTGTTCCTGTTCCACAATAAAGATCAAATACAACCTTATTATCAGCACTTCCCATGAAGTCTCTAACTATGCTGTATAACTTCTCAGCTCCTAATGAGTTTGTTTGGAAGAATGAGAATGGTGATATTTTAAAGTTTAACCCTAAAAGGTTCTCTGTTATAAAATCATCTCCATATAGAATGTTTACTTTTTCCGGTATAACAGCCTCTGATAAAGCATCACTTTCTGTATGTATTATTGATTTTAATTTTCCTTTTAAATCTAATCCTTTAATAATTTCAGTAAACTCTGTTAAATCAAAATCTATTTGAGTTGTTGTAACTAAGTTTACAAGAACCTCTTCTGTTTTAACACTTTTTCTTACTACTAAATATCTTAAATATCCTGTTCTAGGCATTATTTTATAGAAAGGTAATCCTTTTTCTCTAAAATATTTAACAGTTGTATCTAGTATTTTTCTAAAATCTTCATCAACTAATACACACTCATCAACATTCACTATTCCAAAAGATTTTCCTTTCATATGCATTCCAAGAGTAAGAGAACCACCTTTTTCCTCATCTCCAAAAGTGTACTCCATTTTGTTTCTGTACTCCCATTGAGTTGGACTAGTTTCTATTCCTAAAAACTCTCCAGTAGGAACTTCAGCTTCTCTGAATAAATCCTTAACTTGTTCAACCTTAAGCTCTAATTGTTTCTCATAAGGAATTGTTTGTGAAGAACATCCTCCACACACTCCAAAGTGAGAACATTTTTTATTCTCTTCATAACTAGCTTTTTCTCTAACTTCAGAAACTCTTATTTCTGCATACTCTTTTCTTTTCTTAGTTACTCTTCCAAAGACTTTTTGCCCTGGGAAAGTATTCTTAGCATAGACTTTTAAGCCATCTACAAATCCGAATCCTTTAGCAGGGAATTCTATTCCCTCTATTACTAATTCTATTTCATTACCTTTTCTCATTAGTTGTCTCCCTTACTAATAATTATTTATTTTCTAAATACCTTTTCACCTAATGTTAATTTGAACTTTTTACCTTCCATTATAGCTCTGTAAAGTATGTTCATAATAACAAATATTACAAAGTAGAAAGGAATTCTTCCTTCTACTGATATCTTATACCCAAAAGGTCTCATTAATAAATCTACTATGAAGAATGCTGCTAAAGATAATAATAATACTACTGTTTGATCTATAACTCCTTCAAGTATTCTTTTTAAGAAAGATACTTTTTTCTCCCCTTGTTCACCAATATCTTTTTTGTGATCCTCTTTTTTATTCATAAATTCCTCATTATCAATAGCCATAGTATTTGTATCTAATGATACAGTCTCTAGTATTGCTGCTTCTTTTTCATATGAGTCCATTTTTCCATTTTCATTTGTTGTTGATGTTTCATCACTTTTTAAAGCATCATCTTGCTCTTTAGTGAATTTGTTATCGTCCATAATATCCTCCTAAAAGCATTAAATATTATTCTGAAATACATTAATTAAATATACTATATTTATTATCTTATGTAAATCAAATCTATTTAATTATAGTGTATTATTATGGCAAAACTATTACATTTTCATTATTAATGTAATAAAAGAGAAGCTTTTAAATTAAAAGCTTCTCTTTATTATATTAATCTTAATTTAATGCTCTATTTGAAATAAAATTTAATTCATAAGAATCAACTTTTCCATCAAAATTTATATCAGCTTTTACGTTTAACTGATCCTCTTCATTAAATTTATTGTAGTAACGAGAAGCTATTGATAAATCACCAACATTGATTTTACCATCTCCATTAACATCACCAGTGCTTTCAGTTATTAAACATTTATCAAATAATACTATTTGTGCCTTTAAATATTCTATGATATCTATTACTTCTTCAGTAGAGGCATCTTTATTATCATATATCTCTTTAGCTTTATTTCTAGCTTCTTCTAATCTTAATTTGCTTCCTAAATGATACTGCCAATTTTTTATTCCCTCTTCAGCCTCACTTAATTTACCTTCCGCTAAATCTAATTCAACCTTTAAATCACTTTTTATATCACTATTATTTGGAGATATTCTATAAACCTTTGCTCCATGTGCAGGAATATTTTCTCCTAATATTTCATTAGTAATAGTATTTTCAGTATTATCCCATAATTCTTTTAAATTATAGCTTTCTGCTTCTTCAAATGAACCCTCATTTACTATATCTATTCCTCGTATGATTTCATTTATATCTGTGCTTATATTGCTTGTATCTCCACTTCTATTAAAAAGTAATAAGCCAACATCACCATTCTCTAATGGTTTCGCCAAAACCTCATAATCACCATCATCACGAATTCTAACAGCTTGCTTTCCTAAGGTATCCTGATTTAAGGCAATTATTTCTTTATTAGTTATTATATTTAACACATCATCGCTAATATTTCTAATATCATTTCCTAACATAAGAGGTGCTGCCATCATAGCCCATAAACTAAAATGAGATTTATTTTCCTCATAGTTAATTCCATCTAACCCTACAACCAGCATATCAGGATCGTTCCATCCATTTGGCCCTGCATACTCTGCTAAAACAACATTCTCATCATATATTTGCATTATTTTTGACCAAGATGCCTCTCCTGCTGAACTTGTAATATCATATGTTGTTCTCCATAAATGTCCTAAGTCACCTGCCCATAACCATGGATTATTACTTCCCCATTCACAAATGCTAAATACAACATCCCTATCATATTTAAGAAACTCATTAGTCATAGCCTTATAACTTTTATATGCCATTTGCATATTATATTCTTCATCATTTCCATGGTTATAAATTCTGATTTTATTAACTCCATTTTTCAAATTAAGCGTTATATTTTTTTCTTTAGCATCATCAACTCCCCATCCATTTGTTCTAGGGAAACTATATACATCTCCTTCAACTCCATTAACATCTATCTTAGCTTTTCTATCTCCATCAGCTCCAATATACTTAAAAGCTAAATTATATTCTCCATCCTCAGGCACATCTAAAGTTAATATAAGCTCTCCTTCATTGTTTCCTATCCAGCCAACAAAGCCATTATTTACTTTAGCTTTTCCTACTAATTCTCCTGATTCAGCTTCAATTTCTTTTTCAAAGTTATTTCTACTTAATATTACCTTATCTATATCTGGAGTATATGCCATATTAGTTCCTACAAGTGGATTATTACAAAAATCATATTTAAAATAATCTACTCCCCATTCAACAAATTGTTTGGCATCCTTCTCTTCCCTTCCAAAACTACCTGGTAACCCCATACAAGTTCCTGTTCCTGCTGAATTATACATTCCAAATTTCAATCCTAATTCATGAATGTAATCTGATATCCCTTTAAATCCATTAGGGAATTTAGTTTTATGAGGAACTAAATTCCCCTCTTCATCTCTTCTAGGTTCTATATACCCATCGTCTAATACTAAATATTCATATCCTGCATCCAATAGGCCTTTTTCTACCATTGCATCAGCAGTCTCTTTTATAACTTTTTCATTAGGATTTCCCATAAAAGTATTCCAGCTATTCCACCCCATCGGAGGTGTTGGTGCTAAATCTTTTTTATTCTTCACCTCAATATTTTTTTTATTTTCAGTCGCTTTAGCTTCATAAGTATTTAAAGGTGATATTATTCCAAGTGAAAAAGCTCCAATTAAAAGCAATGCTATTTTAACTCTTCCTCTTTTCATTTATAATACTACTCCTTTTAAAACTAAAGAACTTTTCTTAATTCTTTTACTTTATAGTTTTTAATTACTCTCTCCTTAGATTCAGTAACAACAATTATATTTACTACTCCATCTTTACAATTTAAAACCTTACCCTTAACTTTGCTTCCAATTACATTTACTGATGTACTCTTCTTTATAGGCTTAATATTTTTTGAACCACAGAACTCACACTCTTCACTTTCTAAAAACAGTCTTCTACATTCTAAGCAATAATCTAAATTTTGCATAAAAAAAATCCTCCCACCAAAATTATTGGAGTTAACTCCTAATAAATTTGTATGAGAAGATCGCTAAAATAATACTAATTATTATGTTTTATTATATTATTGATTTTTAAAGTTAATTTAATATCTACTTTAAATTTTTTATCTTTATTCTATAGTTTTTTAGACTAAATCTTCTTTATTAAGAACTCTTTTATCTTCTACTCTTTTGGTTACTTTCTCTTGATCTAAATACTCTAAAATTGCAACTAAGTATTTTCTTGAGACTCCTAAAATATCCTTGGTTTCTCCCAATGTAATAGAACCATTTTTATTTAGCCACTCTATTATTTTATTTTTTACAGAGTCTATGACTTCTTTATGCATAACCACATCTTCTGGAAGCTTAACTAAAGTTCCCTCTTCAACTAAAAGATTATATATTTTAAGGTATTCCTTTTCTAATTTTTTATCATCTATTATATCTTTTATTTTTGGAGAAGTTATTCCAATTTCTAAATAAGTCTTTAATATCTTTTCTTTTATACCCCTTTGAGCTTTTGTTAACTTTATCTCAAATTCCTTTAAGGCAACTATATTAGTTCCCTCTTTTATAATTTCTTTTTCCTTAATAAGCTCTAAAAAGTTTTGGAATATCTTTTGTTTAACCTTATTAGAAAAACTCTTACTTCTAAGTTCTTCTTTATTCATTCCTACCTTTAAAGGATTTTCCTCATGGAAATTCTTTAATACTTCATATATCTCTTCACTCTTTTTTGTAAAGAATTTATTATGTATGAAAACACTAAATTTGCCATTATATATTCCTATTATCTTCTTATTTTCACAAAGTTCTTCTAATATGGAATCCATATTATCTACATTTCTTCCTAAACCCTTTATTATTTCTTGTGAATTAGGGAAATTTTCACTTAAAGATAAAACCACATTTTCAACAACTTCTTCTATACTGCCTTTTTCCATAAGCTTTAATTCATTTAAATAATCTTCTTTAAATCTTTTAGCCTTTTTAGCTACAGGGTTTATAACCTTGCCACCACCTAAAGTTATCATAGGAGAGTAATTTCTTATAACTAAGTTATCGCCTTTTTGAGCACATATTTCGCTTTCTAGTCTTAATTGTATATATGAGCTTTCACCCGGCTCTACCTCTTCCTTATCAAGTATTACTATTCTTCCTAATATTTCAGAAGTACCATGATATACTCTTACTCTTTGTCTATTAATTAAATTTTTTTCATTAGATTTTAAGTATTTAAATTTACAATCTATCATATAAGATGGCTCTATTGTATCTACTGTACATACCACAGTTCCTCTAACTACCTCATCCTTAGTAACACCTGCTAAATTCAATGCACATCTTTGACCAGCTTCTCCAATTTCAACATTTTCATCATGAACTTGAATATTTCTTACTCTAGCTTCTATTCCACTTGGATTAATTTGAACCATATCTCCATTTTTTACACTTCCACTTAATATAGTTCCTGTCGCTACAGTTCCAAATCCACTTACTGAGAAGCTTCTATCAACAGCTAATCTAAAGTGACCTTCCTTATCCTTTTGTTCTATTTCTTCTACAGATTTATCTATCTCAGTTATTAATTCATTAATTCCTTCTTTTGTTTTAGAAGAAACCTCTATCATAGTTGCATCTTTAAAACTAGTTGACTTTAAATAGTTCTTTATTTCTTCCTTTATCATTTCCGCCCATTCTTCATCAACTAAATCCTTTTTAGTCAGAGCAACTATGCATTTTTTAACCTCTAAAAGCTCTAATATTTCTAAATGTTCCTTAGTTTGAGGCATTATTCCTTCATCTAGGGCAATAATTAGAAGAACTACATCTAATGATGTAGCTCCTGCTAACATGTTTTTGATGAACTTTTCATGCCCTGGAACATCTATTATGCCAGCTCTTTTTCCTGATGGTAAATCAAAGAATGTAAAACCTAAATTAATAGATATTCCCCTCTTCTTTTCTTCATCAAGCTTATCAGTTTCTCTCCCTGTTAAAGCTTTTATAAGAGTTGTCTTACCATGATCTATATGTCCTGATGTTCCTATAATCACATGTTTCATCTATTTTTCACCTATTTCCTTTAAAGCATTGAATATAACTTCATAGTCATTTTCTAAAATAGTTCTAAGGTCTATATAAACTGCTCCTTTATAAACTCTAGTTATTATAGGAATCTTATACTCCCTTAAAGCTCTTTCTAGATTAACTTCATTTATATTTTCTGAACTTATTTTAAGTAGATAAGTAGCTAATTTGCTATCTGGCATTGAACCACCACCAACTGTTGATTCACCCTCTTCTATAGAAAACTTATAAAATCCATTTAAATTTTCTAATTCATTATAAAGCCTATCAGCTCTTTCTCTTATTTCATTTAAATCTAAAGTCATCATATGAAGAGTTGGTATCTTTTCAATTGCCTCTTTTTCATTTAAATAATGTTTTAAAGTAATTTCTAAAGCAGCTAAAGTAAATTTATCAACTCTTAAAGCTCTAGTTAATTGATTCTTTTTTATTTTGTCTATGAACTTCTTTTTACCTACAATAATTCCAGCTTGTGCTCCACCAAGCATTTTATCTCCAGAGAAGGTTACAACATCTACTCCGGCCTCTAAACTTTCTATTACTGTTGGCTCTTTTTCTAGTCCATATTTACTTAAATCAATTAAAACACCACTACCAATATCCTCTATTACAGGTATATCTCTTTCCTTTGCTAAATTACATAGCTCAAGAGCACTTACACTCTTAGTAAATCCTACTATTTTAAAGTTTGAACTATGAACTTTTAAAAATGCTCCGGTCTCTTCAGTTATGGCATCCTCGTAATCATATAAATGTGTTCTATTGGTTGTTCCTACTTCCACAAGCTTAGCTCTTGAAAAATTCATTACTTCTGGAATTCTAAAAGAACCGCCTATTTCAACAAGTTGCCCTCTTGAGACAATTACTTCTTTATTTTCACAAAGAGAATTTAATACAAGCATTATAGCTGCCGCATTATTATTTACAACTAAAGCAGCCTCAGCTCCTGTAATATCTTTTATGATATTTTCTATAAGGGAGTATCTTGATCCTCTTTCTCCCTTTTCTAAATCATACTCTAGATTGCTATAGCTTGAAGCTGCTAAAGCAACTGCTTCAGTGGCTTCCTCACTTAACAAAGATCTTCCTAGATTAGTATGAATAACAACACCTGTTCCATTAATAACCCTTTTTAAATTTCTTTCTCTTTTTTTCAATAATCTATCTTCACATTTAATTTTGGCTTCTTCCTTTGTTAAAGCATAATTTGCTTCTCCACTTAAAATAGCCATTCTATTTTCATTGATTATATCCCTTAAAGTACTTACAACTGTTTCTCTCCCGTTTTTATTTAAAAAGTCCTCATTAAAAATACCAAGTATTTCATCTATCTTAGGCAAAGCTCTAAGAAGTTCTTTTGTCATGTTATCCTCCTAAAAACTACTCTACTACTATATATGCATCACTGAAGTCTTCGACACGTCCTATAACAGCACTTTCTACCTCTAATTTTTCTAATCTAGTTAGTATATCTATATATTCATCCTCTTTACAACTGATTAATAATCCACCTGATGTCTGAGGATCAAATAATATATCTTCCATCCAACTTTCAACATTCTTTAAAAGATATTTTCCTTCTAAATATCTTTTATTCTCATAGCATCCAGCAGGTACTAATCCCATATTAGCATATTCCTTAGCCTCTTTAATAAATGGAATTGCATCCTTAAAGATTCTAAATGTTTTTTTAGATGGTTCTGCCATTTCATATGCATGACCTATTAGTGAAAATCCTGTTATATCCGTACATGATGTTATATTATAGTCAGTTATTATTTCACCTGCATACTTATTTAAATATGCCATTACTTTTACTGCTTTTTCATAAGCTTCTTTAGAAGCTATTCCAGCTTTAATCGCTGTATTTACTACTCCTAATCCAATAGGCTTAGTTAGAATTAAGATATCACCTGTTTCTGCACCATAATTCTTAAGAACTTTATCCGGATGTACAATTCCTGTAACGGACAAACCATACTTAGGCTCATCATCTTGAACTGTATGACCTCCTACTATTACGGCTCCAGCCTCTAAAACTTTGTCTGCTCCCCCTCTTAATATCTCACCTAATATATTCATATTTAGACAATTTGGAAAACAAACTATATTTAATGCCACTATAGGCTTTCCTCCCATGGCATAAACATCACTTAAAGAGTTTGCTGCAGCTATTTGCCCAAAAGTATATGGATCATCTACTATTGGTGTAAAGAAATCCAAGGTTTGAATTGTTGCCATCTCATCATTTAATTTATATACTGCCGCATCATCAGATGTATCTATTCCAACAATTAAGTTTTCATTATTCATTTTTGGTAATTTACTTAAAATTTCTGAAAGAGCCCCCGGCCCTATTTTGGCTGCTCAGCCAGAAGTCTTTGATAGTTCAGTTAATCTTTTTTCTATCATAAAACTCCACCTCTTTTCTAAATAATAATATTCATTATATCATATTACTTTATAGAAATTTTATCTTTTATCTTCTCTAATGTTTTTTCTCCTATTCCACTTATATTAGTAATCTCATCAACACTTTTAAATCCACCTATTTCTTCTCTATAATCTATTATAGCCTGTGCTTTGCTTTCTCCTATACCATTTAGAGTCATAAGTGTTTCCTTAGAAGCAGTATTTATATTAATAGTTGAACTTTCATCACTACTACTTATCTTTTCTTCCGGTGAATTATTACTGACATTCTTAGAATTTTCATCATTTAACGCTTCTTCTAAGTCTTCTGTTTCATCTTGAACGTCATTTATATTTCTAACTACTACACATTGTCCATCACTTAAGTATAAAGCTCTATTTATATTGCTTAAATCAGCTTCTTCTGTAGGTCCACCAGCTTTCTCTATAAGCTCGTAAATTCTACTTCCATTTTCTAATACATAGACATTTGGATTTTTTACTTCTCCTTTAATTTCTACAACTATTTTTTCTATATTACTACTCTCTTCTTCACTACTTTCATTGCTATTCACTTTTTCATTTTCTTCAATATCATCATTCTTTTTAGTTTCTTTTAAATTTGATTCACTTTGCTCCTCTTCTTTTTCAGTACTTAAAAATAATCTTTCCATATCATCTTCACTTATTTTTTTATCATTTGTCTTTGAATAACCAACAAATAAAAACCCTATAGCTACTACAGCAATTATTAAGCTTCCTATAATTTTTTCTTTTTTCTTCATGACGCCTCCCAACATAAATTTACTGCGAATTTATTTTTTAATTAAAGTATAAAAATTATAAATTCTCAAATTTATCTAATATTATTGACATTTCCAATATTTTTAAGTACCAAATTCATACAATTCCATAGAAAATATGCTGTTTTATTGTTATAATTATTGTTGCGACCAAAATTAAAAAAAATTGGAGGCTTTATGAATATAAATTGTAAGAATCTAAAGAAAAAATTTGCATTTATAATATCAATAGCTTTTCTATTCGTCTTAATTTTAAATGTAAATGTTTTTGCTGAAACTGCTGCTCCTGAGATTCATGGTGAAGGAATGGTACTTATGGATGGCGCTACTGGAGAGGTATTAGCTGAGAAAAATGCTAATGTAAAAATGGCTCCAGCATCTACTACAAAAACTATGACAGCCTTGCTTACAGTTGAAAAAGCTAAGCTAGATGATGTTGTTACTATAGGAAAAAATCCTCCCTTAGCTGAAGGTACCCGCGTTGGACTTCAAGAAGGAGATAAATATACAGTGGAAGAATTGCTTAATGCATTATTGATACAATCTGCTAATGATGCCGCTGTGGCTTTAGCAGAGCACATATCTGGATCACAAGAAGAATTTGCTAAACTTATGAATAAGCGTGCCTTAGAACTTGGCGCTAAAAATACTCACTTTGTTAATGCCAGTGGGCTTTTTGAAGAAGATCATTTAACTACACCTTATGATTTAGCTTTAATAATGGACTATGCTTCAAAAAATCCTATTATCTGTGAAACAACAGAAAAAGTGGCTCATGAAATGCCTAAAAGCGTTGTAAGTGGAGAAAATATATGGGCAAATAATAATAACCAACTTATTCATACAACAAGCCCTTATTATTATGAAAATATATTCTGCAATAAAACAGGATATACAACTAAGTCTAAACATACCTTTGCATGTGCAGCTAAAAAAGGTGATAGAAAATTAGTTCTTACTCTCTTTGGATACGATACTAAGGAACAATATTATGAAGATACCAAGTCACTTTTAAACTATGGCTTTGATAATTTCTCCTTAGTAAAAATATATTCCAAAGGTGATATTGCAAAAGAATATTATATTGATGATAAAAACACACTATCTCTAGTTGTACCAGAAGATATCTATAAAACCTTTAAAAATTCTGATATAGAAAATTTATCTGTAGGTGATATAAAGAAAAACTTAAATATAGATTTTTCAGTTAATTCTACTACTCCAATATCCAGGGGTATAGATATATTAAAAAACAATACTCATTTTGTTGGAACAATTATGGTTGGAAACACGCCTTATAAAAGTTTAGATCTTTTAAATGGCAATGATATAACATATACAAATTTCGAAAAACTTATTATAAAACTTAAAAGCTTTAGTGGTTTTTATGTTGCTTTAACCATTATAGGGCTTATATTTGCCGTTATTTTAATATTGTTTATAGTAAGAATTATTTCAACCATAAAGAGAATAAGAAATAGAAAAAAGCGTAATTCATATTTATATAAATAAAAAGCTCTATTTCAAACTATTGTTTTAGATAAATCTGAAAAATTAGATAAAAATTAACATTCTATTAAAACAAAGCTAAATAATAAAATAAGTAGTTTTAAGCAAATGCTTAAAACTACTTATTTTTTAATTTATTTATTAAAAGTTTCATATCTTCTGGAAGATCTGCTCTTAAACTTAAAGGCTCTTTCGTCTTAGGGCTATAAAAATCTAATCCATAAGCATGTAACGCCTGTCTTGAAATATCTTCAGCATCCTCTGTTCCATAAAGTGAATCACCAAATATAGGATGTCCTAAGCTGCTTAAATGAACCCTTATTTGATGTGTTCTTCCTGTTTCTAATAAACACTCAACTAAGTCAGCTCCATCATAACTCTCTATAACCTTATAGTGGGTTATGCTCTCTTGTCCTCTTTCATCAACAACTCTTTTTATTGTATCTTCTTCTGGTCTATAAATAGGTCTATTTATAGTTCCCTCTTTTTCTTCTAAATTTCCATGAACTATAGCTAAATATCTTTTTTGAAATTTATCTGTTTTCATTTCATTAGATAAAACCATATGAGCATACTGATTCTTTCCTATGATTATAAGTCCTGAAGTGTTCATATCTAATCTACTAACTAGCCTAACTATACAATCCTGATTACTTTCTTTGAAGTAATATAATATACCATTAGCTAAAGTTCCATTAGGATGACTTCTTGTAGGATGTACAACCATAAACGGTTTTTTATTTAAAACTAATATATCACTATCTTCATAAACTATTTCTAAATCCATTTTTTCTGGTTCAATATTTTGAGATTCTTTCTTTGAAAGTTCAATTTTAATCTCTTCACCAGTTTTAACTACATAGTTCATTTTAACTGCAACACCATCTACTTTAATTCTCTTATCTATGGCAGCACTTCTTATTAATCTTGAAGATAATCCTAGCTCTTCCTTTAAGAACTCTCTTATCTTTCTTTTGTCATATTCTTTAGTTATTTTACTTTCTAAAATACTCATTGCATCTCTCCGAAATTTTTAAAGTCTTTTCCAAGTAAGATTACTACATCATAAGTTCCATTACTATCATACTTAGATGGTATTCCCTTTTTAATATCTTTTATCTTTAAATCATTTTCCATAAAAGCTCTAGAACTCTCATCCTTTATTAAAATCTGAGATTCTTCTCTTGACTCTCCATTTCCAACATCAACTTTAGGATATCCATTTTCACTTAACTGCTTTTGTACATTACCTGCTAAACCATTTATCTTAGTACAATTTAAAACTTTTATAGATAATTCCTCTCTAGCAAGACTAGGTATAACATTTTTTCTACCGCTTAAATCACTACTATTTAATTCACTTTTTAATTCCTTAGTAGCTTTTTCATCAGGAATATAGTAAGAAACATCCCCAATATACTTTCCTTCTCCAGGTAAAGTAACCATTTGTATATTACTACTATCGGTCTCTAACGCCTTAAGACCATATGCAACAGTAACATCTAAAGGTAAATCAGTTTCTATATTTTCATTAAGAACATCAGCTATATTATCTATTTTAGTTATCATAGAGAATGATAGAACCTTATCTATAACAGCATTCATAAGTTTTTGTTGGTTTTTAATTCTATCAATATCTCCATTTGCAAGCCCTGTACCATCATTATTCTTTCTCCATCTAAAGAACTCTTCAGCCTTTTGACCATCTAAATGTACAGTTTCACCTTCATTAAAATGTATGTGTAAATCTTGCCCTGGATCATCATAATTCATATCCTGCTCGATATACATATCCACTCCACCAATAGCATCTATTATGCCTCTAAAGCCTTCATAATCTACTTTAACAACATAATTAACCTTAACATCTAACATATTGCTTACAATATCCTTAACAAGTTTTTCGCCTCCAATAGGATAAGCCGCATTTATCTTTTGTGACTTGCCTCCTATTTTAACTCTAGTATCTCTAGGAATAGAGACTAGTTTAGCCTTCTTAGTTATAGGATCAAAATTAGCTAATATTATTGTGTCGGTTCTTTTTATATCTTTATTACCAACATCATTTGTATCACCAATATCCATTCCTAATAAAAGAACATTTATTGGCTCTTCAACTTTTATTACATCTTGCTTTACGTCCTTAACTATATCAAAAACTTGCCCTAGAAAACTACCATATTTAAAATAAACATATCCAAAAACACTTATTGAAAAAATAAGAATAAAGGCTAAAGTGCAAAGAATTATTCTTTTAATTAATCTTTTCTTATTGCTCTTCTCTTTATTCTTTCTTTTTTCAACTCTATTTTCTTCATTCCCCATATAATCCCCCCAATTATTTAACTAAGCATTTTTATTCATTATTAAAAAATTTCTTGCCTCTATAGTTAAAGGATGTATCAAATTACCTTGTTTTATCACAAACAAGATTGTATTTTCTAATCCCTTTAATACGCCTTCATCTAAGTCTTCTTTAGTTATTTTTCTTAGTTCTTGAACTCCTAGGAAATCTCTTCCTGGCTCAATATAATCAGCTATATATATTATTTTTTCTAAAGTACTCATATCTCTTTTAGCTAAAGTATGGTATTTTACAGCATCTAAAACATCCTCATCTTCTATACCAAACTTCTCTTTAGCAATTATAGCTCCAACAAACCCATGTAAAACTTGAGGAGATTTTAAAGTTATTTCATCTAAATCATAATCTCTCTCTTCTAAAATTTTAATTTGTTCACCTACTGGTACATATTTTGCTACATCATGAATTAGTGCAGCTAACTCTGCCTTATTAACGTCCTCACCATTAAGTTTAGCAAGTTCTTTAGCAGTTTCAACCACACCTAAGGTATGTGAGTATCTACTTCCCTTAAGAGTCTCTTTAACATATTCATTTATTCTTTCTAATGACCACATAGCTACTTTCTCCTATATAAATTGTTCTTATTTATTATATCCATTACACCTGGTGGTAGAAAGAATTTTACTTCTAAGGAATTAGCTACTCTTTCCCTTATAAAAGTAGAACTAATTTCTATATTAAGTAAATCTAAATATACTATATTAGTACAATATTCTTTCTCAAACTCTTTTTTCCTTTTTAATAAATCATTTTTATTAAATCCAGGTCTATTAAAAACAACTAAATTACTAAATTTGAAAATATCGCTTATATTTTTCCATGAATTTAAATTTAAAAGACAATCTGCTCCAGTTATGAAATAGAGCTCTACTTCTCCAAAACTTTCATTTAAATATCTTAAAGTTTCATAAGTAAAGCTCAATCCCTGTTTCTCTATTTCATAGTTACTTATGGAAAAAAAGCTATATGGATTTATAGCTTTTTTAACCATTTCATATCTAATTATTTCATCAGTTATATCCTTATTCCTCTTATGCGGAGGATTACCTGCTGGCATAAATATAACTTCATCTAATTCTAGTTCTTTATAGGCTTCATAGGCTATATAAATATGACCTATATGTATTGGGTCAAAGGTTCCCCCAATTACTCCTATTTTTTTCATATTACTTCCCTTTTTTAGGTAATTCTATCTTAGGATTATTTTTTGATGCTCTGTAAAGAACTATCTTATTTCCTATAGATTGAACTCCTTCACAGTTTAATCTTTCGCAGATGAAATTTGAAGCTTCTCTTGTCTCTAATCCACTGTTTTCAAGAACGTTTATCTTTAATATCTCTCTTGCTTCTAAAGCATCATCAACTTGCTTTAAGAAGTTCTCTTCTATTCCGTTTTTTCCTATTTGGAATATAGGAGTTAATTTAGCACCTAATCCTCTTAAATATGATCTTTGTTTTGTTGTTATCATTCTTTGTCCTCCATTAATTATAGTAAGTATTCAAACTCAAAGTCATTTAATCTTACCATATCGCCATCTTCTATTCCCATGTCTCTTAACTCTTGGAATATTCCCTTATTATTAAGAACTTTATGGAAATATCTTAATGAATCTGGATCATTTACATTAACAGCTAATAATAATCTGTCTACAAATGAACCTTCTACTACATAAACTTTTAATCCATCTTCTTCTATTGGGTTTATAGTATATGTAAACTTCTTATCCTCTGGGATGAATCTTTCATCTTCTGGGATTTCTAAGTCAGTTACAGGAATATCTTTAAGCATTCTAGCTGCTTCTTTGATTACTTCCTCTACTCCTTGTGAAGTAGCTGCTGACATTTTAAATACTTTATCAAAGCCCATTTTATTAACTTCAGCTTTAAAGTTTTCAAAAACTTCTTCATCAAATAACATATCACTTTTGTTTGCAACAACTATTTGAGGTCTATCCCAAAGTTTAACACTATAGTTCTTTAATTCTTCATTTATTCTCTTGAAGTCTTCTACAGCATCTCTTCCTTCAATACCTGATATATCAACAACATGTATTAAAAGTCTTGTTCTTTCTATATGTCTTAAGAAGTCTAATCCAAGTCCAACTCCCTCAGAAGCTCCTTCTATAATACCTGGTATATCTGCCATAACAAATGGCTCTATTCCTGGTACTGCAACAACACCTAAGTTAGGTTTTAAAGTTGTGAAATGATAGTTAGCTATCTTTGGTTTAGCCTTAGTAACAACTGAAAGGAATGTTGATTTACCAACGTTAGGGAATCCTAAAAGACCAACATCTGCTAAAAGTTTTAACTCTAAAGCAACCCATCTTTCTTCTCCTGGCATTCCAGGTTCAGCGAAAGTTGGTGCCTGTCTTGTTGGTGTACAGAATTTGCAGTTTCCTTTACCACCTTTACCACCTCTACAGATAGTAAATTCGTCATCTCTATGAGAAAGGTCTGCCATTACTTTATTAGTTTCAACATCTCTTATGATAGTTCCCATTGGAACTTCTACTATTAAATTTTCTCCATCTCTTCCGTAACATTTAGAGCCTTGACCGTCTTCTCCTCTGCCTGCTACGAATTTTCTCTTATATTTGAAATCTAAAAGAGTTGTCATTCCAGGGTTAACTTTAAAAGTTACATTTCCCCCTTTACCACCGTCTCCACCGTCTGGCCCACCAAGTGGAACATACTTTTCTCTTCTAAAAGAAACAGAACCGTGACCACCATCTCCAGATTTCACAAATATCTTGGCTGTATCTATAAACATGTTTTCTCACCTTGCTTTCTCTATAAAATATACCTTTTTAGTATATTATAACCTTAGTTTAATATAAAAACACAGCTTTTTTAAGTGCCATGCTCTCATATGATAAAAAATTTTTATACTTAATCAAAAAGCACCCTAAGTAAGGGTGCTTTTATAAAACTAAATATATTATTCAGCTATAACTTCTTCTACGTTTACTGGGTAAACAGAAGCTTTTTTCTTGTCTCTTCCAAGTCTTTCGTATTTAACAACACCATCGATTTTAGCGAATAAAGTATCGTCTCCACCTTTACCTACGTTAGCACCTGGATGAATCTTAGTTCCTCTTTGTCTTACTAATATATTTCCAGCAAGAACAAATTGTCCATCTGCACATTTAACACCAAGTCTTTTACTCTCAGAATCTCTACCGTTCTTTGAGCTACCAACCCCTTTTTTATGTGCAAATAATTGAAGGTTCATTATTAACATAGTCTACACCTCCTCTTTTATTATCTCTATATATTTACAACGCGTTTTCTTTCCTAAACTGCTATCCAGCCCTAGGACTAGACTCGCTAAGCTCATTTCAAAAGTTTTAAGTAAAACCTGAGCTTCAACTATCTCCTCATGAGTAAACCCATTTAGATCTAGTTTTAAATATCCATCACTCATTTCATAGTTTACATTTAGCTTTAACACTTCATCTAAACCAATGATTGCACTTTGAGATAATACTGATACGGAATTACATATCATATCGTATGCCTCTCCAGCTAGAACCGCATCTCTGCATTGCATCGCGTGTCCTTTTATAGTGAAGGAAATTATGTTATCTTCTCTTGATTGAAATTTAACCTTAATCATATCAGAAAATTAAGCTTCGATCTTTTCGATAACGATCTTAGTGTAAGGTTGTCTATGACCATTTTTTCTTCTGTAGTCTTTCTTTCTCTTGTATTTGAATACAACAACTTTCTTAGCTTTTCCTTGAGCTAATACTTTTGCTACAACCTTAGCACCCTCAACTACTGGTGCACCAACTTTGATTTCTCCGTCTTTAGCGACTGCAAGAACCTCTGTTAATTCAACTGTTGAGTCAACTTCAGCGTTAAGTTTTTCAACGAATAATACGTCTCCTTCTTGAACTCTGTATTGTTTTCCTCCTGTAGTTAATACTGCGTACATTAAAACACCTCCTCATAACGGTCTCGCCACTTAAGGTATAACTTCAAAAGTTATTTTTAAAACCTATTCGCGAGCGGTTTACAAAAGCCATTCTATCACAGCCACCATCTTTTGTAAAGCTAAATTTAATATTTCTCGATATTCTTCACCAAATACTCACTTACGCTTTCTATTTGATTTTTAAAGATTAATGGTTCTACTTTATAAAAATCTTTGAATTCTTGAAAATTCAAGTAGATGTTTAAATCTAATGCTCCAATTTCTTTTAAAAACTCAAAAATATTTCCTCTAATATCTTTTTCATAAATAGAGTTTATTTCTATGTGAAAGTCTTTTATATTTCCTTCCCCATTTTTCTTTAAAATCTCATTTCTTAAAAGAAGATTTATGTAAGATAATTTCAATCTTTTTCCATGACCATTACATGCTGGACAATTTTCTTCTATATACTCATAAATGCTTTTCCCTTTTCTATATCTAGTTATTTGTACTAAACCAAGCTCTGTAAAAGGGAATATCTTAGCTCTTTGGCTATCACTTTTAAATTCTTCTTTTAAAAGCTCCAAAATTTTTCTCTTGTTCTCTTTTGAATACATATCTATAAAATCAACTAATATTATTCCACCTAAGTTTCTAATTTTAATTTGCCTAGCAATTTCTTTTGCTGCATTTTTATTAGTTTCATAGGCAGTCTTTTCTTTATTTTTATGATTTGTATTCTTTCCTGAGTTTACATCTATAACATACATTGCCTCAGTCTTTTCAATAACTATATCTCCACCACAACTTAAATTAACTCTGTTGTTCCTAAGGCTAAGAATTTCTTTTTCTATTCCGTAATAATCAAAAAGACTTCTTGCCTCATCATATAGAACTACCTTTAAATACTCTGAGTTAGAAATACTATCCTTTATTCTTTCATAGTCTTCTAATGAGTCAACAATTATTGAAGATGTATCCGCATCAATGTCATCTCTAATTATCTTGTTTATAAGGTCCCCTTTGCCCAATAATCTTTTTGGATTTAGTGAAAATTTCCCTTCTCTTATGACATCTTTATAAATTCTATATAACTCTTCAATTTCATCTTGAATTTCATCTAGAGTTGCAAATTGAGCTTTAGTTCTAACTGTAATTCCTACTTCACTTGGTTTTAACAATGAATTCTCAAGCTCTTGTTTAAACTCTAAATTCTCTATTTTTCTTGAAACCGAAATATCATTTGTTGAAGTCTCTAAAACACAATATCTTCCTGCTAGAGAAATCTTTGAAGTAACCTTAGCTCCTTTATTTCCAAGCTGTTCCTTTAATACTTCAACAATTACTCCATCACCTTGTTTTAAATCTTTATCCTCTTCTCCAATTACCATATAAGCTTGTTTGTTATAGCCTATATCTATAAAGGCACTTTTTATTCCTGAAACTACTCTCTTAACTACACCTTTATAGATTTCTCCTTGAACTGGCTCTAGGCTCTCTTCTTCTATATAGCACTCACTTAAAAGATTATTTTTCTTTATGGCGACTCTTAATAAATTTTCTCTTCTTTCTACGTATATATCTCTCATGAATTCACTTCCTAAATTTTATATGTATTTATATAAAGGAACTAATATATCTCCTTTGTATGCGTACATCTCAACTCTTTTTATTTCTACGAAAGCTTCTTCATTAACATTTGAAGTATTTTCCTTTATAACATTAGCTAAAAGATCTGCTGAAAGATTCTCTCTACTTCCGCAGCTAATTGTTGCATTAACAACTAAGCAATCATCCTTAGTCCAACATTTGAAGTCCTTTATAAATGGTTTTATATCAGCTTCTTTTTCACCTTTTTTAGTCTTTTTAATTGTTACTATTTCTTTTTTAGTCATTAAAGCATTAACTTCTTCTTCAGCTTTAGAAACATCACTATACTTTATTTTTATTGTATAGTTAGCAGCATCTAAAAGAGCCATTGCAGGTGGTAATCTCTTAATATTATGGATAACAGGACTTTTTGAAGCCTCTAAGAATTTAATCCCTTTAGCTGAGAACTCATTTAATTGTTCTTTTACAGCGTCAACATTCATATCTTCTTCTAGATTTAAGTCTAAATAATCCCCCTCTGAATAAACACCAACTGATAAAGGTTGTGCTATTGCTAAAGCCATATGAGGATTGAAGCCCTTTGAATATCCAACTGGAAGCCCAGCTCTTCTTACTATTCTTTGAATTGTTCTCATTAAATCTAAGTGAGAAATAAATTTTATATCTGCATCTTTAGTAAATTTAATTAAGTATCGCACCTTCAAAACACTCCCCATCTTTAAAGTTTACATTTACTCCACAACCTGTACATCCTTTTCTACAGTTTTGAGTAAGGTCGGCAGTTCTTGCCTTTTCATTCTCTCTTTCAAGGTACTTTCTTGTAACTCCAATATCTATGAAATCCCAAGGTAAAACTTCATCATAGCTTCTTTCTCTATAAGCATAGAAATCTCCATCTACATTGCACTCAGCCATAGCTTCTTGCCATGTTTCGAAGTTGAAGTATTCTGACCAACCATCAAACTTAGCACCTTTTTCATAAGCTTTTATTAAAACATCACAAAGTCTTCTGTCTCCTCTTGCTAAAACTGCTTCCATGTATGATGTTTTTTGCTCATGATAGTTGTAGTTTATACTTCTTGATTTTATAGCACCTTTAACAGCCTTGATTTTCTCAGTTACAACATCCATTTTCTCCATTGGAGCCCATTGGAATGGTGTAAATGGCTTTGGTACAAGAATAGAAGTACTTACATTAATTCTAAGTCCTTTATTTCTTATATGTTTTGGTACTGCAAAATATTGATCTGCAATCTTTTCAGCTAATAATCCAACTTCAGCTGCATCCTCAACTGTTTCATAAGGAACTCCTAGTATGAAGTATAATTTTATTGTACTCCATCCTGATTCAAAGGCATTTTTAGCAGCTTCTAATATCCTTTCTTCGCTTAAACCTTTGTTTATAACATCTCTCATTCTTTGAGAACCAGCCTCTGGAGCAAATGTTAAACCAGTTTTTCTAACTTTTTGAATTTCTTTTAATAAATCAACTGAAAAAGCATCAACTCTTATTGAAGGTAAAGCAACACTTACATTATTCTTTCCATGTTCTTCTATAAGGTCTGTTACTAACCCTTGTATATCTGAGTAATCACAAGTACTTAATGAAACTAATGAAACCTCATCATATCCTGTAGCCTTAAGCATCTTTCTAGCTTGCTCAACTAAAGTCTTTCTACTTTTTTCTCTAACTGGTCTGTATATCATTCCAGCTTGACAGAATCTACATCCATTAGTACATCCTCTGAATAATTCTAAAACAACTCTATCATGAACTATTTCACTATAAGGCACTATTAAGCTATCTGGGAATTCAACTTTATCAAAGTTATTAACTATTCTCTTCTTAACTGTTTTAGGAACATCATCATACTTAGGAGTAAACTCTTTTATAGTTCCATCCTCATTGTATGTAACATCATATAATGAAGGAACATAGACACCTTGAATCTTACTTGCTTCTCTTAAATAAGCATCTCTATCAAAGTTATCTTTATGTTTTTGATAAAGGTCTAATAAGTCATTTATAGCCTCTTCACCTTCACCTAATTGAACTATGTCAACTATATCGTATATTGGTTCTGGGTTGTATGCACAAGGACCTCCAACAATAACTATAGGATCATTACCTTTTCTTTCTGAAGCTCTTAACTTAACTCCACCCATATTTAACATGTTTAATATGTTTGTATAACTCATTTCGTATTGAAGAGTAAAACCTAAAAATTGAAACTCACTTATAGGATCTTTAGTTTCTAAAGCGTATAATGGTACATTATTTTCCCTCATAAGTTTTTCCATGTCTGGCCATGGAGCATATACTCTTTCACAATATGTATCTTTTCTTTCATTTAAAACATGATATAAAATTCTTGAACCTAAGTGAGACATACCTACTTCATAAACATCTGGGAAGCAGAATCCAAATCTTATGTCAACTTCTTTTGGGTCTTTTATCACTTCGTTAAGTTCTCCACCTACATATCTAGATGGTTTCTCAACTCTATATAAAATATCATCAGTTATTCTTACCATTTAGTTTCCTCCTACATTTCTATAAAAATATCAAAGCTAATATCTATAATAAAAAGAGAAGTATACCTACTATACTTCTCTAATATTAACAACTTATATTCTATCACAAAGAATAATTATAACCAATATATTTATTCTTTTCTATACTTAGTGTAATATTCTCTTAAATTCATATTCCCAATTGACTTTAATATCTCTATTATTTCATTCTCTTTTAAAATATAAAGTATATTCATCTCTTCATCTAAAACGTAAAATATATTAAATCTATTTTTGTCAATAATTCTAAGAAGATTAACCATATCTTGTTCACAATATACTGAAGTGATTCGACTGTCTATGTATTTTTTATTAATTAATCGTTCTTTCTTTTTCGTTATATCACTCATAATTATATACATTACCTTTCTTCTTTCATTATAACTTAAATATATTATAAATATTCCTGCTAATATACTTGTTATATTAAATTTGCCTAAAATCAAAATTCCTAATATAGAAAGTGAAATAAAGGCTATTCCGAATGAATAGCTTATCTTAATCAATACATCATTAACGTCTTTAAATATCATTTTTTCTTCTAAAATCGCACCTAATATTTTCCCCCCATCTAAAGGGTACGTCGGTAGCAAATTAAAAATAAATAGAACTAGATTTATTTCATAAGAAGAATAAATATATTCACTTTTAAAAAATACCTTATAAATACAAAAGAAAACAATAGCTGCAACACAATTTAAAATTGGCCCAGCTGAGCATATTATTAATTTTTCTCTAGAGCTTAAATCCTCAAAGTCTTTAATTTCTAATCTAGCACCTAAAACATGAAGCTTAAATTTTTCAGATTCTATATTTAGTTTTAACATAACGAAATAATGAGTTAACTCATGTATTATAATCCAAAAAAAGGCTAGGGATAAATCAAATATAAATCCTAAAGTAAAAAATATTATTAGTTGAGCCACAATTTTTTTATTTATTGTCACTGCTTTCAACTCCTAGAAAACCTAAGTTTTTCTCTGGACTAACATACTTACTTTCTAATAATACCTGAAGTATTAATCCTTCTGCCTTTTTATTTTCAGAAGAACTTCCTATCACTTCATCCCCCTCTATACTATCCCCTTCTTTTTTTATTACATCATCAAGATTATGATATAAAATTTCTAAATCATCTCCATGCTTCACCCTAACGCTATATGTTTCTTCCACTTTCTCAACTTTACTTATAGTTCCTTTTAATAAACTTTTTACTTCTCCTTTTTCACCATTTAAATATAGTTTTTCTCCTTCTAAATCAGAACTTTCTAATTTCTTAACACTTCCCTTAAAAGGAATAACCTTACTCTCTCTTAAAAAATCCATAGAATTTTTTTCAACTACTTCAAAATTATTGAATCCAATTATATCTTTATTATCTTCTTTGTTAGAGTCTTTATTTTTTTCTTCTTGAAGATTATTTACTTCACTTTCCACGTTTACTTTCTTTAAATTTCCATTATCACCAATACTTTTGCTAATAGCAGAGACTATTTTGCTTTCATTTAGTGCCAGTTCTTTATAATATCCATCAGTTGATATAACTTCTTTAAATTTATTGCATAAGCCATTTAAAGATTCATTTTCTACTTGATTTATTATAAAAAAGCTAAAAAAAATAAAACAGCTAAAAATTGATGAAAATAAAATATCTTTAACTACATATTTTCCTAAGCTTTCTTTATTTTTTCTTCTGTAATTTCTCTCATTATTTAATTTCATTTCATAAGTAGGAGAAGTTTTGTCAACTTTATTTATTTTTCTATAATACTTCTCATATTCTCTGTTATAATTCCCCATTTTCTTCTCCTTTCTTTAATCTTTAATGATACTTAATATATATTTTTTATATGTATTTTATAGAACTATTTAATATAAACTGAAAAATGATTTAAAGAATATTTTCATTAATTTTAATTAGGGCTCTATTTTAAACATCCACCTAAAACAGAGCCTTTAATTAAAATATTCAAAAGAACAGACAAAAAAATAAAAGCATAGAAATTTAAAATAAATTCCATGCTTTTATTGATTTTATTTAGAATTTTAACTTTTTCCTTCTCATTGATATATTTAAAACTAACCCAACAGTCATTACAGTTGTCAATAGAGAACTGCCTCCGTAACTTACTAATGGCAAGGTTATTCCTGTTATAGGCATTATACCAATTGTCATACCAATATTTTGTAATATAGCAAATATGAAATAGGAGGCGAATCCTACACATATTATAGAACCAAATATATCCTTGGCGGTCTTCGCTGTCATTATTATTCTATATATCATTATGGCATACAATGTTAAAAGGAATATACCTCCTAAAGTACCCCAGTGCTCTCCTATTACAGCGAATATAAAGTCTGTTTGTCTTTCTGGAACGAATTCTGAAGAATATCCGCCACTTTCACTATTTAAGTCTAATCCTGTTCCAAAAAAACCACCTGATCCAATACCTATTTTAGATTGAGTTAATTGAAGATTTATACCTAACTCATCCCCATCAGGATTTAAAAAACCAACAAGTCTGTTTTTTTGGTAATCCTTTATAAGACCTGAGTTCCAAACTAAGGCTATTGCAACTACTATTGATAAAAGACCAGCACCGATTACTTTCATATCTAATCCAGCAGCAAAGAATATACCAAGTGCTATGAAAAATGAAACCATAGTCATACCCATATCAGGTTGTACAACTATAAATATCATTGGTATTATTGCATACATTGCAACTTTAAGAAAATTCCTCAAGTCATTTATTCTCAAATCAATTTCTTCCATCTTTTTGGCCAGCATAAGTATCATAGCTATTTTGGCTATTTCCGAGGGTTGAATACTTACTGGTCCTAATACAATCCATCCTCTAGCACCATTTATTACACTACCTGCAAATCTAGTTATTATAAGTAATACTATGGAACCCCAATAAAATATTTCAACGTAATTGTAGATTATGTTATAATCCCACAAAAGTAATATGTACAAAACACACATTGATATTATAAACCATATGAACTGTTTCTTAGCAAAAAATACTCCCCATTGAGATCTTGTTCCTAAATATATGTTTAATATTCCAAAGAGTATTATTACTATCATAGATACTAAAAGCTTATAATCAATTTCTCTTCTTAGTTTACTATCTAGTTTTAGTCTACTAAGCATTATAGTACCTCCACAAACTTTATTTATTTAACATGACTATTTATATAATACTTTATTTTTACCTATTTTGAATTACAAAATTCTGAACTTTTTAAAAGATTAATAAAAAGCTATCTCAATAAACTTGAAATAGCTTATATTTTTTACCTTATCTAGCTTTTCCTTTTATATTCTTTATAGGAATATTGGCTACTAAAGATGGAGATTCCCCTTCTATTGCATTTGACTTTGTAACAGTTATGTCAACATCTTCATTTTCAATCTCAACGTACTTAGAAAGAACATCTAATATCTCTAATCTTATTTTATCTAAAACTTCATCAGATAATTCTCCCCTATCATGGATTAGAATAACTTTCAATCTATCTTTAGCAACTTGTTTTGGTGTAGGTTTGCTAGAAAAAACATTTAAAAAACTCATTTTTTTCTCACCTACCCTCTTCTAAATAATTTTAATATTGAACTAAATATACCTTGATGTTCTGTATTTAAATCCATTATTGGAACATCTTCTCCTGTTATTCTTCTTCCTATGTTTCTAAATGCTTGTCCAGCACTAGCTTTTTCATCTAAAACTATTGGTTCACCCTTATTAGTAGAAACTGTTATATTTCTATCATCTGGTACAACTCCTAAAAGTTTTACTGAAAGAGTTTCTATAATATCTGATATGTCTAACATATCACCTTTTTTAGTCATTTCATAATTTAATCTATTTACTATAACCTCATGGTTTTCTAATCCCTTAGCATCAAGCTTTCCAATAACTCTATCTGCATCTCTTACAGAAGTTATTTCTGGATTAACGACTACGATAGCTCTATCTGCTCCAACTATAGCATTTTCAAATCCTTGTTCTATACCTGCTGGGCAGTCTAAAATTACATAATCAAACTCTTCTTTTAATTCATTCACTAATCTTAACATTTGCTCAGGGCTTATATCATTTTTGTCCTTAGTTTGAGCTGTTGGTAATAAGAATAAATTATTAAATCTTTTATCTCTTATTAATGCTTGTTTAGTTCTACATCTATTTTCAATTACATCAACTATTGTATAAACAATTCTATTTTCTAATCCCATTAGCACATCTAAGTTTCTTAAACCTGTATCTCCATCAACAACAACTACTTTCTTTCCTTGTGCTGCTAATGCTGTCCCAATGTTGGCTGTAGTAGTTGTTTTTCCAACTCCACCTTTTCCTGATGTTATTACTATCGATACTCCCATTACTTTCCCTCCATTAAATATGTAATCTTAATAAGAATATTTATCCGGTAAATACGGCTCTACAATTATATTATTTTCATTTAATCTAGCAACCTCTGGATATCCAGTTCTTTCAAAATCATCTGGTGATATTGTTATTTTG
Source organism: Clostridium sp. LIBA-8841 (assembly GCF_057782475.1). Lineage (NCBI taxonomy): Bacteria > Bacillati > Bacillota > Clostridia > Eubacteriales > Clostridiaceae > Clostridium > Clostridium sp. LIBA-8841. The sequence continues at coordinate 3,239,225 of NZ_CM173488.1, forward strand.
CCTGATATAGAAATAAGCTCTGGTTCTAAAGAATATGCAGCAATAATAGCATTTTCATTTCCATTATCCCCTGCAAAAACTTTTCCCTTTAAATCGCCTAAGACAATTACATTTCCATGTGCTCTAACTTCGCCACCATTATTAACATCACCAATTATTATTAAGTTGCCTGCATAATTTAAACATTGACCACTTCTAACAGTTTTTCTTATAAACTTCGTTCTTCCTTCATAAACCCCTGAAAAAACATTGCTTTGCTTTTCTAATCGTTCTTCAAATATACAATCCTTTATAAGAATTTCATCAAAAAGTACATCTTTTAACTTTGATATCTGTCTCTCATTTATATAATTTAAATCAGTAGTTATGGTTAAAGTAGCACCTTTATAGAATTTCTTCCCTCTACTTAACTTTTCAACTAAAGAATCAAGCATTTCATCGAAATCCCCAAATTTATCCATATTGATTATGGCATTTATTCCTTGTTTGTTTCCTTTTATAAAAATTCTATCATCGCGCATAGTAGATTACTATCCTCCAAGTATCCAACCCCTTTTATTCTTAAGGTAAACTATATACATTAATTTAATTCTCACTTTATATTATATAAATTATTTTTAATTTATAAAAGGACTTTATGAAATAATGTAGTAAAATTTTGAAAAAAACAACCATATTTTCAAAACTTAATGCCAGTATCTTTAATTATTAGCCTTATCTATAAAAAAATTAATATAAAAAGGCCTACAGAAATTATTTCTGTAGGCTTCAAATTAATTAATTATAATTTAACTTTTTATATTTCATTATTGAGCATTATTTTGTTGTTTATTCTCAGAATTATTATTTTGCGTATTTTCAACAGGCTTTCCTGTTGAATCTAATTCTGCATTTTCAACCTTACTATTTATATTTCCATCCTTTATACTCTCTAAAGGTGGATTTAATGAATAATCATATGGAACACCATCTATAGTACGTGGTTGATATCCCATCCCCTTTAATTGTTCTCTATAGTAAGTTTCATAAATAGCTCTGGCTACTGATGCTCCAAAATATCCATGACCACCATCATAAATTACTGTTGCTACAGCTATCTTAGGATTATCTAAAGGAGCAAAAGAAATATAAACTCCGTAGTCTGTTCTTCCATAATCTGATTGGTCATTTCTAAAGGTTGCTGTACCAGTTTTACCAGCAGTAGATATCGGAAAACTTCCCATTATCTGAGACGCTGTACCAGTCTGTTCAACTCTTTTCATACCTTCTTTAATAGCATCTAACGTTGATTGTGACATATCAACTTTATTTAAAACTTCTGGTTTAAACTCTTCTACTATATTACCTTGAGCATCTGTTATTTTATCAACTAAATGAGTTTTATACCTTGTTCCCCCATTTGCTAGGGTTGCAACATAGCTTGCAAGTTGTACTGGAGTAAAGTTACTTATACTCTGTCCTATAGCAGAGTCAGTAAGGTTTCTTGGTGAAACTATTTGGTAAGCAATATCTCCAATAACCCAAGCAACTGTTTTTTGAACAGTTAAGTTTATTGCTTTATCAACTTTTTCATCTTCATCCTTAGCTTTTATTCCACCAAAGTTCTTAACGCTCTCTTGATATTCTGGATAAACACTATAAAGATTTTTAAAGTCCTTTGTTAATGTTTCTGTTAATACTTTATCATCAACAGTATTTCCATCACCTATTTTATTAAGTGTATCTTCTATATCCTTCTTTATAGATTCTTTAGCTGTTGCTAATTCCTTAGAATCTCTATCATTAACACCAATATTCACCGTTGGGAACTCAGGAGAAGATGTATTTACAAATGTTCCCTTTTCAAGAGAATCAACTAAAGTAAATCTCATAAGTGATATTGTTTGTTTTTTATAGGATTCAAAGTTATAAACTTGCCCAAAGTTTTCAGATATTTCAAGTCCTGTTGAAGCCTTTTGATCTGAATTAGGATCAATTCCTAATCCAAATTGCCATGCATATTTCGCAATAGAATCTAAGGCCTCTATACTACTCTTCTTATATCTTCCATCACCATATGGATCTCCTCCATTTTTATAATAAAGCCTTACAGCACCATCAAAATAATAGGAGTTTGATGATTTCATTAAAGCAGTATATAAATCAACTGTCCCAATATAGTTCTTATCTCTTGGCCAGTTAGCAGAGTTAGTACCAAAAATCTCAGGATAACTTCTTCCAAATTGTTCTTCACTTACAACCATAGTATCAGTTGGTTTTCTTACTCCATCTTCCAGCATTGCAACACTTGTTACTGGTTTAAATGTGGATCCTGGAGCTACCATACCTAAAGTAGCATAGTTATAGAATCTCTTTGGATACAAGTCATATACGTCTTCCCTTACTCCTGTTTTAGGATTCTTAGGAAATAGATCATCAACAGTTTTATTCAAGCCATTTCTAGATATTAATTGTTGTGCAAATGCCTCATAATCTGGTTGGAAATACTCCTTAGCAACTGCTGGATCAAGTTCTCCCTTAGCAAACTCATTTGGATTAAATCCTGGTTCACTTACTAAAGCTAAAACTCTTCCTGTATCTACTTCTATAGCTACAGCTGCTCCTCTAGTTGCATTTCTAGTATCTACACCACCGCCTGGAGATTGATGTTGAAGATAATTTAAAGTATACTTCATCATAGTCTCTGCTGAGTATTGGATATCTTTATCTATACTTAAATGAACATTATTTCCTGGGTAAGATTCTAAGTCATACAGTTCATCAGTTTTTCTACCAGATGAGTTTACTTTAACTGTAGTACCACCCTTAACCCCTTTTAATTCATTTTCAAAGGCTGCTTCTATACCAGCCTTTCCTATTAAATCAGTAGAAGCATCATACCCTCTAGCTTCATATTTTGCCTTTTGATCTCCATTTATTGAAGAAACATACCCTAAAACATCAGACCCCAATTCATTATATGGATAGTATCTCATAGGTTCAATGCTTACATCTATACCTGGTAAATCATTAAGTCTTTGATAGAATATAAATGCTGTATCCTTATTTATATCCTTAGCTATTGTAACTGGTTTATATCCAGAGAAACTTTGCATTTTTATAGCATCTTTAACAACCATATATCCTCTTATATCTTGTAGAGAATATTTCTTTAAAATAATATCAGTTATTTCTTCTGGTTTCATTTTTGTATACGCTTTTGCTTCTTCTTCACTTGGATTTAATACATCATATAATGTGTACTCCTTAACTAAATAGTCAAAAGCTTGTTCTGGAGTAATCTTTAGAAGTTCTTGGTCTATTTTATCTTCTTCTTCTGCTGTTAAATCTCCCTCTTTATTTTTGTAAAGAGTATTTTTAACCTCATCACCAAGCCCTCTATCTTTTAAAAATCTTAATTTTTCTGCATCTCCTGAAACATCAAAATAAAGTTTTCCATTTTCATCAATTCTAAGCTTGAAGTTATCAAGTATAGCTTGATTATTCTGCTTTAAAATAGCATAAACTTTATCTATTGTAGTGTAGAAATTCTTCTTTGACTCATCTGTTTCAGTAAAAGTTAATGTATATGTCTGTCTATTGGTAGCTAAAATGTCCCCGTTTGAATCATAAATTTTACCTCTTGGAGCCTGCTCTGATAGAAATCTCATAGATCTAGTATCAGCTCTCTGCTTGTATTCATCATAATTGAATACTTGAAGATAAACTAACCTTACTACTATAGACACAAATACTATTATCATTATTCCTATGAGAATTTTATATCTATCTATGGACGCTCTTCCACTCTTCGTACTTCTCATGCAACCACCTATTTTTTACTTATTTTCCAATCTCTCTTCATAAGCTCTCTATTGCATAACCTATAAATCCAATTATACATAAAGAATCCTATAACTACGTTGTAAAGTGCCATAATCCAAAAGCTTAATAAGTTTATTCTTATATTTATAAATCTTAATATAAGAGCTACCGCAAAAAACTTTATTATGGTAAGTAGACCTACTGACAATATTGGAATCATCTTCTTATGTTTAAATACACTTTCACCAATATAAGCTGCTATTAAACATACTAACATATTTACCAACATATTTACTCCAAAGACATTTACAAAATAAATATCTTGAAGAAAACCAGATAATACTCCTATAAACAATGCTTCCCAATAACCACTCAGAAGAGCATATAGAACAGCAAAGGTGAACAATAAACTAGGATAAACACCTTTTATTGCAAAAAAGGGCATTAGGGTATTATCTATTATAAATAATAAAAGACATATTAATATTAGTATTAATCTCTTCAATTTATTCCCTCTTTTCTAGTACTGAACTATACCATCTCTTTCTGCTGGTGGTACAACTACAAATAATTCTTGTAAATTATTAAAATCAACATATGTTTTTAGTGTCGCAGTTTTCATAACTTTAACATCGTCTGATTGTACTGATGTTACCTGGCCTATTTTTATTCCCTTTGGATAATATCCTCCAAGACCTGATGTAACAACTACATCTCCTTCTTTTATTGTGGAATTCATAGGTAAGTTAGTTATTTCAACTTGCATTTCATTTCCGCTTCTATATCCTTTAACTATTCCATCGCCAGAGTTAGATTCCCCTTCTACTGTAGATGCAACAGCCACATTTTCATTTAATAATGTTTGTATTTTTGACCAGCTTGAGTGAACTTCCGTAACAACTCCAACTAGCCCTTCTGGAGATATTACTATGTAGTCTTTCTTAATACCTTGATCTGAACCTTTATCAATTGTATATCCTTGAACAAAACTATCTCCACTTTTTCCTATTATGTTTGTCCCAACATATTTATATTGGTTATTTTCTTTAGAAAAATCAACTATTCCTCTTAAAACATCATTTTGACGCTTTAACTCGTTATATTCAACTAATTGATTCTCTAATTCTAAATTTTTCTTTTTTAAATCATTATTTTCATTCTTAACATTAGAAAAGTTATAAAAGAAATCAAAGACATCATGAACTTTATCGCTTATAGTGTAAACCACTTTCTGCACAGGGTTTAAAACAGTACCAACTCCACCTGAAATTGGGTTTTTAGAATCACTCTTAACAGTAAACACAATTATTCCTAAAAAGGCAACTGACAGTACTATAACAGTTACTGCCAGTTTATTCTTGAAGAATTTCATATTCTATCCTCTTTGTTGTTTAACTATTAAATCAAACTTATCTAAAGCTTTTCCTGTACCTAAGGCAACACAGTCAAGAGGTGATTCTGCTATATGAACAGGCATTCCTGTTTCTTTTAATATAAGTGCGTCTAGTCCTTTTAAGAAAGCTCCGCCTCCAGCAAGCATTATTCCTTTATCCATGATATCAGCTGCTAATTCTGGTGGTGTTTTTTCTAAAGTAGTCTTGATTGATTCTATTATTGATGAAACTGGCTCTTTTAAAGCGTTTCTTATTTGACCTGCATCAACAACAACAACTTTAGGAAGTCCTGATATTAAATCTCTTCCTTTTATATCCATTGTTGCTTCTTCTTCATTTTCATCAACTTTATAAGCTGATCCTATTTCCATTTTTATTTGCTCAGCTGTTCTTTCACCAATCATTAAGTTAAATTCTCTCTTAATGTAGTTTATGATTGATTGATCTAATTCATCTCCAGCAACTCTTAATGATTTGCTAGTAACTATTCCACCTAATGATATAATAGCAACCTCAGTAGTACCTCCACCGATATCAACTATCATGCTTCCTGTAGGCTCATCAACTGGAAGTCCTGCTCCTATTGCAGCCGCCATTGGCTCTTCCATTAATATTACGTCTCTTGCTCCTGCTTGTTTAGTAGCTTCTTCGATTGCTCTTCTTTCAACCTCAGTTACACCTGAAGGGAAGCATACTATTATTCTTGGGCTTGTGAATGCACTCTTATTAGTTATCTTTTCGATAAATCTTTTAAGCATTGTTTGAGTAACGTCGAAATCTGCGATAACTCCGTCTTTTAATGGTCTTATAGCAACTATATTTCCAGGTGTTCTACCTATCATTTGCTTAGCTTCAGTACCAACAGCTAATGATTTTTTTGTTAAGTTGTTTATAGCAACAACTGAAGGTTCTCTTAAAACGATCCCCTTTCCTTTAACGAACACTAGAGTATTTGCAGTTCCTAAATCTATACCCATGTCTTTTGTCATTCCAAAATTAAATAAACCCATTTTTAATCCCCTTTCCTAATCACAATATGTCTTTTTCTTTAAGACTTATGAATCTGTTATCTCCTATTATTAAATGATCTAAAAGCTCAATACCCATCATTTTCCCACACTCTTTGAGTCTTGTTGTTATGTTTATATCATCTTTACTCGGTGTTGGGTCGCCTGAAGGATGATTATGACATATAATTATAGATGCTGCACTGTCCTTCACAGCTTCTTTAAATATCTCTCTTGGATGTACTAAAGATGAATTTAATCCACCTCTAAATATCTCTTTTTTAGATATTACTTTGTTCTTAGTATCAAGAGTTATTAGCATCAACACTTCCTGCTGTAGCATTCTTAATTCATCTAAAACCAATTCAGCTATATCTGAAGGCTTTGAAATTTTAATTTGTGTAAATTCAGAAGCTTTAAATCTCCTATATAACTCACACATAGCTAAGATTTGAGTTGCCTTAGCTTCTTTGACACCTTTGACTTCCATAAGCTCCTTAGCAGAAGCTTTAAAAAGCCCTTTTAATCCACCAACACTATGTATTATTCTATAAGACAATTCAACTACATTTGAATCCTTATTTCCAGTTCTAAGTATTATAGCTAAAAGCTCCTCATTAGATAAAAATTGTGCTCCATAAAAAAGCAATTTTTCTCTTGGTCTTTCACATGACGGAATTTCACTAATTTTTAAGTTTTTAGACATATTACAACTCCTTGTTTAGAAATTAACATGCCCATTGAAAGTAATTCTAAAGTATTGTTATGTCGTATTTTTCTAATGCTTTATATAATTTATTCAAGGGCAATCCCATGACATTGTAATAACATCCCTTTATCCCCTCTACAAAAGCACCACCTAAGCCTTGAATTCCATAAGCTCCTGCTTTATCCATAGGCTCACCAGAATTTATGTAATTTCTTATTTGTCTATGAGTTAATTCTGAAAATCTTACTTCCGTACAGTCGTAATCAGTCATTACAGTATCATCTTCAGTATTTATTAAGCAAATACCTGAATATACTTTATGAGTATTACCACTTAATGAAGATAACATACTATAGGCATCCTCTTCACTCCTAGGCTTTTCCAAAACTTTTCCATCTTGGAAAACAACTGTATCCGCAGCAATAACTATAGATGGCTCCGTTACTCTTTCTGAAACCTCTATAGCTTTATTTTTAGACAAATCTTTAACATACTTTTCAACATCCCCATTAAAGTCTATAGTATTTTCATCAAACTTTGATTCAATAACATTAAATTCTTTAACTAATTTTTCAAGAATCTCAACTCTTCTTGGAGATTTTGATGCTAAAATAACTTTCATATTTTCACCTTACCTTGTCATATAAAAAGCTTTTAAATAATCTCATTTTTTCCTAAAATAAGGCCTTGTATTCTTATCCTATATAGTTTATCATTTATTATTTTTATAAACAAGTATAAATATACATGTAGCGCAAATTATAAAGAAAAAAATGAAAGAGAATTAAGCTCTTTCATTTTTATTATAATTTAAAAATATATTGCTATAAATTAAAAATAAATTACAATTATTTGTTTACTTTAAATTTATTTAAAGTATCAAAGATTATTTGATAGCTTCCTTCTATATTTTCTTTAGTTATTTCGTCAGGAATTTCATTAATTCCTGTCTTTAGCTCTTTAAATATTGGAAAATATTCAGATTTACTATCTTCTTCTAAACCATTAACCCATTCTTTAAATTCAGTTGTTTTAACTCCCTTAACAGAATCCTCTTTTAATTTATTTATTATATTTACATATCCATTAACTATTTCTATAATTTCATTACTACATGTATCAGCCTTTGGAATTAAAAATCTTCCCTTAGTATTACTTACTCCTTTTTCTGTTAATTCATTAGAAAGTTTAGTAGCCTCTTCCTCATTTCCAATATGAACTATTACCCTATAGTTTTCTGCTTCACTTAAAGAAACCGCTATATAATCCTCTTTCAAATCTGCTTTTACACTATTAGCATTTTCTTTATTTGAATAGAATCCACATTGAACCATTACATATTCTTGCCCTTCCGTACCCTCAGAAACAACTTTGTTATCCTTTGGCTTTTCTTCTCCACCTGGATTTCCATTATTTTCTCCCGGTTTTTTTTCTCCTTCAGTAGTAGTTGTTTCTATTTGCTCCTTACTTGCTGTCTTTTTGCCCTCTGGCCATATAAATTTAGACATTATAGTTGATATTACAAGAGCTACAACAATAACTCCAACAAAAAGCAGTATGAAGTTTTTTCCATCATTATTATTATTGTTGTTATTCCCACTACTCCTTTTTTTATTTTTTACATCAATTCTAGTGTATTTCACCCTTCCCCCAACCTTTCTTTGATTTTAACTTTACTTAATATATTTATTTTACAAATTTTGTAAAATTCCTTCTTTTAAATGCCATTTTCCTAAATTTAACATTTTAATAACAAATAAAAGCTTTATTAAAACCTACTCTAATAAATCTAATGCAATTAGATTTTCTTAAAGCTTAAGTTCTAATAAAGCTAATATAAAAATTTATTTATCAAGTAAATCTCTTCTTGTATAAAATTCTGGAGTTCCTAAACTTCTTTTAGAAATTAATCCTCCATGATAATCAGATCCACCTGTTATTATTAAATTATTTTTTTTACAATAATCCACTAAATATTTTATTGTCTCTTCATCGTGGTGAGGATGGTAACACTCTATTGCTTGAACTCCCCATTCCTTAAATAATTCTAACATCTCATCTAATTCAAATTGTGATTTCCCATATTTAGGATGAGCCAAAACAACAATTCCTCCAGATTCTTTAATTGTTTTTATAACCTCTTTTGGATGAGGAAAATCTGGATATTTTAAAGCTCTTTCTCCCACAAATACTTTATTGAAAAACTCATCTATGTTTTTACATATTCCTCTATCAATTAAGAAATTAAGGGTTTTCCATCCTCCCTTTGAAGGATCATGTTCATAAGCTAAATAATCCTCAAAATTTATATCATATCCTGCATCAATTAATTGTTTTATGGAGTCATCATCCTTCTTTTGAAGTAACCTATCATTATTTTCTATTAAATCCATTAATTCTTTATTATTCTTATCAAAATTATAAGCTAATATATGAAATTGCTCTCCATTTATTATACTTGAAATCTCTACCCCAGGTATGAATTTAACATCCATTTCCTTAGTCATTTCCTGCATTTCATCTAGACTTCCTATGGAATCATGATCTGTTACAGAAAATAATTTTATATCTTTTTCAACTATTTCTTTCAATAATTCTTTTGACATAAGTGTTCCATCAGAAGCTCTAGTATGCATATGTAAATCTGCTCTTACTAAATCCATGTCTATTTCCTCCTAAAGTCTATTATGTTTATTTTTATTATTTACTAACTAATTCAATAAAATAATAGGTTAAGCATATTAAATACTTAACCTAAAATTATTTGTTATTATTTTATAGCTTTTAATATTTCAACTAGGAAATCCCAAACATTTTTTACTGAAGATATGCTAACATGCTCATTTGGAGTATGTACATCATACATATTAGGACCAAATGAAATCATATCTAATCCATCTATTTTTTCTCCTAATAATCCACACTCTAATCCAGCATGAATAGCTACTATTTCAGGCTCTTCCCCTGTCATATTCTTATAAACTTCACTACAAAGTTCTCTTATTTTTGAATCAGGATTATATTGCCAAGCTGGATATGGTGCTTGTATTTCAAATTGTGCTCCTAAAACATCTGCAACATCAGCTATCTCTGTAAGAAGCTTAGTTTTTAAAGTTTCAACTGAGCTTCTTGTTGAACTAGCAAAAACTATTTTATCAGCTTCTGTAATAACTACACCTAAGTTTGTTGAACTTTGAACTAATCCTTTCATTTCTATGCTATAAGTATCAACTCCATCAGGAATTAAGTTCATTATTTTTATTGCTTTAAATGTAGTATCTTTAGAAAATACTTTATGATTTTCATCTTTTTTAACTAAAGTTACATTAACACCATTATCATTAGCATGGTATTCATCTTTTAATATTGAATCCCACTTTTGAATTAATTCTTCTAATTTCTTAACGTCATCTTTCTTAACAGCTAATAAAGTATCACATTCTCTTGGAATAGCATTTACTTTAGATCCACCATTAATTGATATTAATCTAATATCACAGTTAGTATTAATATCATTTAATACTCTTCCCATTAACTTATTAGAATTTCCTCTTTGCTTATCTATTTCCATTCCAGAGTGACCACCTTTTAGTCCTCTTAACATAATTTCATAAATTTCAAAGTCTTTTTCCATTTCTTCAAAGTTTATTGGTAAAGTAACTTCACTTCTAGCTCCACCTGCACAGCTTACTAAAAGTTTTCCCTCTTCTTCTGAATCTATGTTTAAAAGATACTTACCTTTTAATAGAGTTCCATCTAAAGCTATTGCTCCACCCATTCCAACTTCTTCATCAGTTGTAACTAAAAGTTCTATAGCTGGATGTGCTATATCATTTGAAGCTAAAACAGCCATTCCATAAGCTACTGCAATACCATTATCAGCTCCTAAAGTAGTTCCAGTTGCATATATATAATCACCATCTATTCTAAGTTCGATAGGATCTTTTTCAAAATCATGTATAGTATCTTTATTTTTTTCACATACCATATCCATATGACCTTGTATTATTACACCTGGTGCATTTTCATAACCTGGAGTTGCAGGCTTTCTTATTATTATATTTAATGCCTCGTCTTGTATTGTTTCAAGGCCTAAACTCTTTCCGAAGTTAACTAAAAAATCACTAATTCCTTTTTCATTTCCTGATCCTCTAGGAATTTGTGATATCTCTTCAAAATATTTTAAAACGCTTTGTGGCTCTAAACCTTTTAATATATTCATTTTTACTCATCCTTTCCTATTTTATTGTGGTAAAATATAATTAATTTAATAATTTATTCTATTATATCAAACTTTTAAAACAATCACTAAACTATTTTAGTTTAAACAAAATGAGGTGGTTTTTATGCAAAAAACAAAAATGATATTTACAATTGGTCCTGCAAGTGATTCAGAAGAAATTCTAAGACAATTTATTAGAATTGGTATGAATGCTGCGAGATTAAATTTTTCTCACGGTGACCATGAAAGTCATAAAGAAAAAATTGAACTTATTAAGAGACTTAGAAAAGAGGAAAAATCAGCTACAGCTATTTTACTAGATATAAAAGGTCCTAAAATAAGAACTCATAAGTTTAAAAATGGTGAAGCTGAACTTAAAGACGGTGATGAATTCATATTCTCTTGTGGAGATGAAATATTAGGTGATAACACTAAATGTTCAATCTCTTACACAGAACTATATGAAGACATACAACCTGGTGGATCAATACTTGTTGATGATGGACTTTTAGAATTCAAAGTAAAACAAGTCCGTGGAACTGATATAATATGTGAAGTTATTGAAGGCGGTACAATAAAAGACCATAAAGGTGTTAATGTACCTAATGTGAAAATTAAGCTTCCTGCTGTAACAGAAAAGGATAAATCTGATTTAATTTTTGGTTGTGAAATGGGAGTTGACTTTGTTGCTGCTTCTTTCATAAGAAAACCAGAGGATGTACTTGAAGTTAGAGAAATATTAGATTCTCATGATGGAAAAGACATAAAAATAATATCAAAAATAGAAAATCAAGAAGGCGTAGATAACATAGATAAAATTATAGAAGTTACTGATGGTGTAATGGTAGCTAGAGGAGATATGGGTGTTGAAATTCCTATTGAAAATGTACCTGTAATACAAAAAAATATTATAAAGAAATGTAATCAAGCAGGTAAAGTAGTTATAACAGCAACTCAAATGTTAGACTCTATGATAAGAAACCCAAGACCAACTAGAGCCGAAGCTTCCGATGTGTGTAATGCCATATTTGATGGTACAGATGCCGTAATGCTTAGTGGTGAAAGTGCTTCTGGTAGCTTCCCTATTGAGGCTGCAATGACAATGTCTAAAATAGCTAAAAAAGCTGAGGCTAACTTAGACTATCAATATCTTTTAAGAAGATTAAAGGATCCAAATCCAGATCCAAATGCTTTTGCAGATGCAATAAGTTATTCTGCATCAAAAACAGCTAGTAAATTCCCTACAAAAGCTATTGTAGCAGCCACTCAAACTGGTGCGACAGCTAAGATATTATCAAAATACAAACCTAGCTGCCCAATAGTGGCTATTACTCCATATGAAAGAGTTAGAAGAAGCCTTGCTTTAAACTTCGGAATAATTTCTAAGAAATGTGCTTATTTTAATAGTACAGATGAAATCATAGAGGAAGCTAGAAAAGTAGCAAAAGAATTCCAAATAGCTGAGGCTGGAGATAACATAATGGTAGCCGCTGGATTCCCAACATCAATAACTGGCGGAACAAACATGCTAAAAATAGAAAAAATCTAATAAAACATATGAAAAGAGCTAGTAATTTATACTAGCCCTTTTCATATATAAAGCTTTTAATTAGAACTTCTTTTTATATTTAAAAATATTTATAATTTTAACCCTTTAAATAAGTCTGCTAATGAGTAACCTTCTTCTTCGTCATTATATTGCATATACTCAGTTGAAGTTTCTACAGCATCTTTTATGCTTAAGCTCATTTTCTTATTTTCATCATCTATGTTTAAGATTTTAACCTTAACGTCTTGACCTAATGATAATACATCTGATGGCTTAGCTATATTTTCATCACTGATTTCTGAAATGTGAACTAATCCCTCAATACCAGGTAAAACTTCAACAAAAGCTCCAATCTTTATAAAGTTAGTTACTTTACCAGGAACAACATCTCCAACTTTTAATCCTTCTAGTGTTTCCCATGGATTTTTAACAACATCTTTTAATGAAAGCGCTATTCTTTCTCTTTCCATATTAACTTCAGAAACGAAAACTTGAACTTCATCACCAATAGCAACAACCTCTTCTGGTTTATGTACTCTTGACCATGACATATCACTTAAGTGAACTAACCCTTCTACTCCACCGATATCAACGAAAGCACCAAATTTAGCTAACCTAGTTACTTTTCCAGTTCTCTTTTCTCCTTCTTTAATTGAAGACCAAAGAGCTTTCTTTTCATTATTTCTTATTTCTTCATCTATTACTCTTCTTGAAACAACAACTTTTCTATTTTCCTTGTTGAATTCTATAACTCTAACCTCTAAAGTTTTTCCAACTAAATCTTCTAAGTTTTCTATTCTTCTTCCTGCACATTGAGAAGCTGGCATAAATACTCTAAGACCATTAAAGTCTCCTACTATTCCACCTTTAACGACTTCTTTTAATGTAACTTTTATTGATGCTTCTTTTTCGAAGGCCTCTTTTAAATCATCCCAAACCTTTATGGCATCTGCTCTTTTCTTTGATAAAAGAACATTTCCCTCTCCATCATCACCGCTTAATACCATTACAAATATATCGTCATCTACATTTATTGAATTTATATCAAAATCTTTGTCACTTGAAATTTCATTTCTTGGTATTACACCATCTGCAAAGTGTCCAATATTAACTATTATTTCATCATTTTTTACACTTATAACTTTCCCTTTAACTATTTCACCTTTATGAAAATGCTTTAATTCAAAGCTATCCATTAAATCTGACATTGTAAGATTTTCACTCATTTTTACATCTCCTTTATTTAAGGTTTACCTTATAAAATATTTTACATAACTATATAGGATAAAACAAGTAATACTTATAATTTATTACATTATTAACCAAATAAAAATTACCTAATAATATTCTATTATTAGGTAATTAAATCACTTAATCTTCAATTGAAACTAATTCATAACCAACTTCTTCTAAGGCCTCTCTTAAAGTGTCTTCATCAACTTCAGTATCAACTACAGCTCTACCAACTTCTACTTCTAAAACATCTACCCCATCAACATCTAATAAAGCTGCTTGAACGTGTCTAACACAATTTGAACATGACATTCCATCGATTTCTAAAATAAGTTTGCTCATAAAAAAATCTCTCCTTAAAAATTTAATTTATTTATATAATATACTTGAATTTTATATAATAATTCATAGATATTATTCATAACTTTTTAATATCTATGATTTTTAACTAACCTCTGGTAAATACCCATGTATCTCCTTCTGAAAGCTCATGGTTAAATTCATATCCATCCAAATCAAACTTCTTAATATCCTCTGATTTAGTTATACCATTTTGAGTTATATATCTTACCATTTCTCCTCTTGCTTTCTTAGCATATACAGTAACCACCTTATATTCAAGACCCTTTCTTTCCTTAAATACCGGAGTTATAACTCTAACTTTTTTCTCAATTTTTTTTACTGACTTATAATACTCATTAGAAGCTAAGTTTATAACAACCTTTTCATCGTGATTTTCTAAATCATCTAAAATAGCATCTATTATTTTATCTCCCCAAAAGTCATAAAGATTTTTAAAGCCATCAATTGAAATTTTTGTTCCCATTTCTAATCTATATGCTTTTGTTCCATCTAGTGGTTTTAAAACACCATAAAGACCAGATAATATCCTTAGAGATTCATTGCAAAACTCTAATTCTTCCTTGGTAAAATCATCTGCATTTAACCCTCTATAGGCTTCTCCTTTAAATGATAATACGAAAGGCTTTTCATCACCATAATAAATTGTATTCCAATCTTGAATTTTGGTGAATGTGTGAACTCCTAAATCTTCACTTATTTTCATTAATGGGCATAAGTCATGAACCTCTAACTCTTTTAAGTCATCCATTATAGTTTCAGCCTCATTAATAAATTTTGGCTTACTTGTTTTTAAATCTAACTTTACCTCAGTTAAATCTAAAGTTTTTGCAGGCGATAATAAAGCTAATATAAGTATCACCTCTTTCTTCATTAATTTGATTAAAAATATTATATAATAAAATAATTTTATTTGAAAATATCCTAAACATATTATTATAAAATTATTTAAATATACTTAATAATAATACTTTCAGAAGATTCAATCAATATTTTTTTCTATTAAAAACAAAAAAAATTTAAGGTCAAAAGACCTTAAATTATTTTTTATATATACTATTGTAACAGTGATTTATTATATCACTTCTTTTTATTATCCCTATAAATATGCCATTATCATCAACAACTGGTACAAAGTTTTGAGAAATGGCTAATGATATTAAACTTTCCATATCTTCATTAATGCAAACGCTTTTATGTTTTACTCTTCTTGGTATGTCTCTTACACTAACAGTATTAGTATTCTTAAAATTAAGCTCTGGATTTCTTTTCAATGTCCAAAGCAAATCCCCCTCTGTTAAAGTACCTATATATTTTCCTGTTTTATCTATAAGCGGAATAGCCGTATATCCATGATGCTCCATTCTCTCAATAACTTGTCTCATTGTTGCATCTGTATATTCATAAGCTACCTCACTTTTTGGTGTTAGAAAAAAAGCAATATTCATAATATATCAGTTCCCCTATTTTTTATAGTAATTGTTCTACTTTTATTTTATCATACATATTGTTTTTTAAGTGACAATATGTTGTCATTTAGCTAATTTTTTAAATTTATAATCAAGATCAATATATTCTGTATCGTTTATTAAAGAGTTTGTAGATTCATAAACTAAATTTCCAGACAGAGTCTTTTTCAAAACAACCTCTTGTCTCACATTTTTATTACATTTTGGACATTTTCCTATAGATACAAATCTCCAACTAAATAGTCTAAAAGGATGCTCCATTTCTACTTTCACATTGCATTTTGGACATTTAAACTCTACATCTTCATATTCTAAACTATAATTTTTTAAATCTTTCACTCTAATAGACGGCATATTATATACATCTTCTACTATATACTCTTTTACTTTTTTAACATTATAAAGTCTTTTAAAAACCTCAGCTGTATAAACAGCATCATTTAATGCATCATGTAGCTTACTTTTATCCATTTTTATTTTTAACTCTTCTAAGGCATGCTTTAAACTTAAAGATTTTTTATGAGCTAAAATTTTAGTGCAATATTTTTGTATATCAATATATTTTTTTATCCAACTTATATTGTTATAGGAATGATACTTTGCGTTATTAACTATATGAACAATATCATCAGTTGCCCATGAACAAAGTATATCATCTTCTTCAATAAAATCTTTAAGATTGTCCATAGCATCCTCGAATTTAATTCCATCTTTTAAATTCTCTTCAGTTATTCCTGTTATATCAATTATCTTAGGATTTAAAACTCTAAATACTGATGGCTTAATATATGTTTTAAACTCATCTACTTTCTGCATAAATTTATTTAATTTTATAGCCCCAATTTCTATTATTTCATTATAGGAATCTAATTCCTTTAATTCCTTGTGCTCATTATAAATATTAGGATAAAATTTTGTAATATTTTGCATATTATTAAATTCTAGGTCTATTATTACATACCCCATTCTCTACATCCTCTCACTATCTATATCCATATATAATTATGCCACGAAATTCTAATTTTTTCATTAAAATCAAGTTATTATTATTTTTTAACCAAAATCCTCAACATAAATCCCTTTTTATCTTATCTCATAACTTTTATTTTATTGAGTTATATTATAATTTTCAATAGACAAAATTAAACTTTTATTTAAATAAAAAGCACTGAACTTTTTTCCTGTTCAGTGCTTTAAAAATTTTAGAATTTAGTCCAAAGTTCTAATGCTCTTTCAACTAAATTTTCATGTCTATTTTTTAATGAATCCATATTCCAGTCTTCTAACTCTAAAACTTCCTTAGTTACAGCAAAATCGCTCTTTTTGCTTAAGTATTGTTCAACTTTTTCAGCAAATGGCTTATTATTAGCTCTTGTGTTCTTAGCTCCTGATATTATAACTAAGTTTCCAAATTTATTAGCCCAGTTTCTTCTCTGATCTGCTGTAAAGTTTTCTCTCCAGTAAGCTTCCTTAGCATTTCTAGGAAGAACATGCTCTATCATAATCTTATCACTATAATCTAATACTTCATTTGGTCTCTTTTCCATATCAAGTCTTACGAAAATATATTTAGGTATCATCATTCTACCTTTGCTATAGAAGTCTATATCATTTAAAGCATTTTCAAAGTATGCTGTTGTTCTTCCTAAATCATATAAGAATACTGATTCTTCTTTTATTTCTTCTAAAGAATCTTTTTCTTCTATAACTTCTAAAATTTTATAAACTCTATTTAATCTATCTGCAAATGAGTTTCCATTTACCCAATCAATAACAAGTCTTTTCTCTAGAACTTTAACAAAATCTAAAACTAATTTATCATTATTAAACTTCTCAGCAAATCTAATAATTGCTGCCATCCATTCATCATATGGTAGTAATTCTCTCATTATATTTATTAAATTCTTATAATAGATCTTGTCCTCTTCAGATACTCCTTCAAGATTTCCATCTATTATGTACTTATCATATAATGCCTTTATAGCTGTTAAGTGATTTACAAAGTTAACTCCTAAATATCCAGGCTCATTTCTAAATATCTTCTTGCTAAATTCCTCATATACACTTTCTTCAGCTTTATTTTTAAGCTTCATTGTTCTCATGAATCCTATAATTTGGTCAAGTTTTTCTTTACCTAAATCTTGTTCATGATTTTCCCAAATATCAGTATATTCTTTTCTTATTTCAGGATCTATAACTCTTAAGTTTTCACTCTTTAAAAGATCTGAATCTGTTAAAGGTAATCCTCTTGCATTTATTACATTGAATAATCTAAATGCTGAAGTAAATGATTCAGTTGTTATTACAACAAGTACAACTTTTTGAAGTAAGTAAACTATGAACTCATTTAACTTTTCTTCTAAAAGATCTCCTTCTTCATTGAAGAAATTAGCTCTAAATACTTCTATTGCATTAACCATATTTTGTTTAGCTTCTGAAAGTTCTGCTATGTCTAAATCTTTAACTAAATCAGTTCCACCATCATTTAATATGTACTTTTTGAAGAATTCTTCTTCTTTTCCTCTAGCTTTAACTCTTATGCTTTCTTTAATTCCCATAAGAACATTTGGCTTTTGGTATATTAAATCAGATAATACTTTTTTATATTCTTCATTATCTATTAAATCTCTTATAGTAGCTATTAACATTATGATTGATGTAAGTCTTTGTTGTCCATCTATTACATCATATATACCACATCCATCATCTTTATATTCTTTAGAACATAAAACAATACTACCTAAGAAATATGGCTCGTATTGATCAAACTCTTTACTACCTCTGCTTTTATTTAATTCTACTGATTCCCAGATATCATCAACTAATTGCTTTAAGTTTTCTTTAGTCCAAGAATACGCTCTTTGATAATCTGGAATTTCAAATAAGAACTTATTACTTAATAAATCCTTTATGTAATATTCTTTTGCTTTTACCTTTTCTGTAAACAAAATATACATGCCTCCTAAATTTTTGCTATTTATTTAAAGTGCTCTTTTACTTAATAATCCTACTCATGAAAAAAAGCCATTTAAGGCTTTTTTTCATAAAATACATCATTATTTTATTATAACAAAATTAATTTAATTTGTCTAAAATTAAGTTATATTGCTATTTTTATATACATAAATAGCAATTTTTTCTTTTATTTAATATCTATTCCGGCCATTTTCATTAAGTATCTAGCATTTCTTGTTTGCGAAACACCTTTTCTTAAAATATAATCAAACTTTAGTTTATTATCTTCATAATATTCTCTAAAATTATAATTTTGAATAGTTGAATTTTCCTTTTCCATATCACAAAGTTCAAAATCATGAGTTGATACTAATCCTAAGGTATTTCCTTTTAAAAGCTGATTTATTAAAATCTCTGCACCTTCATGCCTATCTAAAGAATTGGTACCTTTAAATATCTCATCTAATAAGAATAAAATCTTTTCTTTTCTTTTTACACCCTCAACAATAATCTTTATTCTAAGTATCTCAGCATAGAATGATGATATACTTTCCTCAAGATTGTCTCCAGTTCTCATACATGTATATACTTCTAATATTGGTGTCTCAAAGCTTTCTCCTTTTACCGGTAAACCTAAATAAGCTAATATACAGTTAAAACCTACTGTTCTTAAGAATGTGCTCTTACCAGACATATTAGATCCTGTAATTAAAATAACTCGCTTATCTTTAGTTATTTCAAAGCTATTTCCTACACCTTTATCACCTAGCATAGGATGACTAAGATTTTTTCCTTTAAGGGTGTATCCATTGTTTATTTCCGGCATAGCCCATCCATTATTATTATAAGTAAATCCAGCTAGAGAAACTAAAGCTTCAAAGTCACCTAATGCGGTCATCCACCCCTCAAATTCATCCTTATTATTCTTCTTCCAAGTTTCAAGCCTTGATAAAATTTGATAATCCCAAAGTAAATAACAGTTTAGTAGAACATAAAAAGCATTTCCTCTATCATAAAGCCATCCAGTTATTCTTTCTAATTTCTTTAACTCTCCACTTGCACTTTTATCCTTATTACTTAAATTGCTTTTTATCTCATTAAGTCTATTAGATTCAAAGGTTTCTTTTTCCACTAACCCTAAAGCATCTACATATGTTTTTATTCTATACTTTAAATCTTCAAAAATATTTAATCCCTTAACAACATCCTTATTGCCAATCTTTAAAATCACATAACTTACTAAGAGAGAAATCAATAAGATTTGCCAAGTGACAATATTAATGCCTACTAAAATTGTAATTCCAATATTTATTAAAGGCATTAATATTCGTAAAATGTTTATTAAAGGTGATATGCCCTTATGATTATCTTTTAGCCAATCTCCTAAATACTTTTCCTTCTTTCCTTTTTTATCTTTCAGAGATGATATAAATTCATGTCTAAAGTCAACCTTTTTAGAAAGTTCCTTTAAGGCTTCTTGTCTAAGTATAATCTCCTCCTTACTTGGAAGCTCTTCTAATTTTAATAAATCACTTAACTTAGTTCTTCCATAAACAGTGCCAGTTTCATTTATCCACTGGAATAAAGAATTTTTACCAAATATATCCAAGTCATTTATAAATGGATGTTCATTATCTAAATATTCCTCACCAAAATCTTTAAATTCTCTCCATTTCCCTTCTAATCTCAAAACTTCTTTTTTGTTTATATCTATAAGCGCTTCTTTTTTATTTATTTTGTTAACTATCCCCTCATGAACCTTTGCTAAATATAGAAATAATGCTGAATTAAGCAAAAATAATATAATCCCAAATGATATGGAGCTTATACTATATGCATAGTATATAAAAAATAAAATACTCAAAGAAACAAGCAATCTCAATGCACTTATTATATTATAATCTCTTCTTAATCTACTTAAACTAGTTGAATATTCTTTTATTCTTTTCTCATAAACACTTTTTCTATTATCCATATTTATCCTCTCAAACTACTTTTTTAATATTATACCATAGTTAACATATTTTAATACAAGGCAGGTTTTAAACTAATGCAAAAAAGACCCTGTACAAATAGTACAGAGCCTTTTTTTTATCTTTTGTGTATTTCTAAAAGCTTATCTCCAATATTTATTTTTTTTCCGTTTTTAAAGAAAATAAATTCATCTTCTTTTAAATCTGTAAATATTATAGGAGTAGTCTTTAGTATATTATTTTCTTCTAAGCAGTTTAAATCAAAGAGGATAAGTTTTTCTCCACTCTTAACCATATCACCTAATTTAACTAGAGATTTAAATCCTAATCCTTTTAATGAAACTGTATCAATACCAATGTGTATTAAAATCTCTCTTCCTAAATCACTTTCTATTTTAATAGAATGCTTAGTCTTAGAAATCCATGTTACTTTTCCATTAACCGGAGAACAAAGTACTCCTTCTGAAGGTTCTATGGCTAAACCATCTCCCATGAGCTTACAAGAGAATATTTCATCATCAACCTCTTCTAAGTCAATTATCTTTCCACTCATAGGCGATAATATTATATCATCCAAAGTTTTACCTTTTTTTATCTTTTTCTTCTTTGATTTTACTACTTTCCCCCCATACCACTCATAATTTCTTTAATTTGAGTTTTTAGTACGTCTGATTTTCCACCGAATATAGCTTGAATATTTTCTCCAACTTGCATTACACCAGCTGCTCCAAGCTCTTTTAATCTGTCTTTATTAACTTTACTTGAATCATTAACTGTTACTCTCAATCTAGTTATACAAGCATCTAATTTATTTATGTTACCTGCACCACCTAAAGCTATTAAAATTTCAGCCGCTAAATCATCATTTGAAGTTGTATGTTCATTATCTATATCATCAAATATATCGTCATCTTCTCTACCAGGAGTCTTAAGATTAAACTTTCTAATAAAGAATCTAAATAGGAAGTAGTAAACTACTGCGAAGCATAATCCTACAACTATTACTAACCACCATCTAGTTCTGTTTGGTATTACACCAAATAACATGAAGTCAATAAGACCACCTGAGAAAGTCATACCAACTTTAACATTTAATATTTGCATTATCATAAATGAAAGACCTGCTAATACACAGTGTATTGCGAATAACACTGGTGCAACGAATAAGAATGCAAATTCTAAAGGTTCAGTAATACCTGTTAAGAATGAAGTTAATGCTGCTGAGAATAAGATACCAGCTGCGATTTTCTTCTTACCTGGTTTAGCTTCATGGTACATTGCTAAAGCCGCTGCTGGTAATCCAAACATCATGAATGGGAATTTACCAGTCATAAATGTACCTGCTGTAAATGGAACTCCATCTTTTAATTGAGCAAAGAATATTTGTTGGTCTCCCATTACTAGTTGACCAGCATTGTTTGTGTATTCTCCAAATTGATACCAGAATGGGTTATACCAAATATGGTGTAATCCAAATGGAATTAATGCTCTTTCTATAACTCCAAATAAGAAAGCTGCTATTGTTGGGTTAGCATCTATCATACTCTTTGAGAAGTATAATAAAGCATTTTGTATTGGTGGCCATACAAATACCATGATTCCACCTATAATTAATGCTGCTAAAGCTGTTACTATTGGAACGAATCTCTTACCAGCAAAAAATCCTAAATATGAAGGTAATTCTATTTTATAGAATTTCTTAAATAAAGCTGAGGCTACAACCCCGATTATAATACCACCAAAAACACCGGTTTGAAGTGTTGGTATTCCAAGAACGGTTGCATACATACCTGTTTTAACATTTGCAACTACATCAGCAGTTACTCCAGCACCGATTCCCATTGTTACATTAAGTATTAAGAATCCAACGATTGCCGCAAGCCCTGCAACACCGTCTCCTTCAGCTAATCCTACAGCAACACCTACTGCGAAGATTAATGGTAAGTTAGCAAATATAATATCTCCAGCACTAGTCATTATTGTTGCTATTAATTGGAACCATCCTGCATTTAACGCTGGTGCAATGTTTAAGAAATCTGGATTTTGAAACATTGTACCAAATCCAAGTAATAAACCTGCCGCTGGTAATAAAGCAACTGGTAACATTAGGGCTTTACCTATTCTTTGTAAAACTCCAAAAGCTTTCTTCATCTTAATCTCTCCTTTTTTAAATGATTTCTTTCTTTATAATTCCTCAAAATATATAAAAAATAAAGACTCAAATTTATTATTCCTATAAGACACCTATTTTATGATTCAATAGGTATTAAAATAATAAATCCAAGTCTTGCCTGCTAATCCAGTAACAATCCTAGCTATTCTCTTTTATTACAGATATAACTCTGTGAATATGCATTGTTAAATATAATATTTCGTCATCACTAACTTTATAATTGTACTTTGTGCCCATATAATCTTTTATTTTTACGGCACATTCATATGCATCCTTGTAATTAACCTTAATTACTTCTAAAAATGAATTTTCTTTATTTTCGCTTTGAGTATCTGTCATAACTCTTTTTGCAAAATACTTCAAATGCGTAAGTAGCCTATCATAACTTATATCGTCATCATCAAACTCAACTGAAAAATTGTATCTTATGATATTTAAAATTCCTTTTACTATGTTAGTCATTTTTGTTGATTGACTTGCTGTCTCTTGATAGGTAGCATTTATTATATGTAATGCTATAAATCCAGCTTCATCAATAGGTAGTGATATCTTTAATTTTGAATTAATATGATCTACCGCCCAAAGTCCAATTTCAAATTCTTCTTTATGAATCCTTTTTATTTCATGTAAAAATTCATTTTTAATTTTAATGTTTTTTTGATATCTTTTAATTGAAAAAGCAATGTGGTCTGCTAGAGAAATGTAAACTTGTTTATCAAGCTTTCTATCTAGTGTTTTTTCAGCATGTATTATTATCTCATGAGCTAATTGAAAAATACCATCTGGAATTTGATTAATAAGTCTTTTTATCTTATCTCCTACTCCACGTTTATCAACAGTAAATGTTTTTTCTATTTTACTGTTATCAATCTCTTGACCTACTTTTTTCTTAAAAGCTATTCCACACCCCATTAAAATAACTTCTTTCTTAGTCTTTGGGTCTATTGATACTACTACATTATTATTAAGAATTTTCTCTATGATCATAGATTTGTCAACTCCTTGGTCTTGAGAAAATAAAAAACCTAAATTAAGAAAATAGTGTACCTTTCTTAATTTAGGTATTGCCTGCTTTACAGTAACAATCCTGTTCTATAATTACACTGTAATTATAGCATCAGATTTTGCTTCTGTAAAGCTTTTATTCGTTTTATCTACATCTTTCGACTTTATTTTTGTGACGCTAATGCATCGTATATTTTTGAAAGATTTTCTTTCATAGCATCTAAGTAACTTATACCATCTTCATTACTTTCTAATGTATATATTTTCTCAATTTTTCCTCCAACCTCATTTGCTAATGTTTGTGATATTTTCTCACTAGCTAATTCAGGCATAAAGATTGTTTTTATATTATTCTCTTTACAGAACTTAACTATTTCTTGCATTTTTTGAGGAGTTATTTCTCCCTCTCCAAAAAGATTTTCAACACTAACTTGTTTTAAACCAAATTCTCTGCATAAATATCCAAACGCTGCATGCCCAGTAACAAAATCTTTGTTAGTTAATCCATTGAACTTTTCTTTATACTCATTTGCTAAAGAATCAGCTTGCTCTGAAAACTTATTATAATTCTCTTCATAGTAAGCTTTATTTTCTGGATCCACTTCAACTAAAGCATTTTTTATATTTAATGCTTCCACTTTTGCTCCATTTAAACTCAACCAAAGATGAGGATCTACTTTATCCCCTTCTTTTAATACATCTGCTCCAGTAGATGCATCTACTGTTTTAACCTCTTTATTTTCTATTGTATTAAGCACTTGATCTATCCAATGTTCCATACCTAATCCATTATAAACAAAAACTTTCGCTTTATTTAATTCAAGTAAATCTTGAGTTTTAGGTTCAAAATCATGTGGTTCTGCTCCGTTAGGAACCATTGTTTTTATATTCACCTTATCTCCACCGATTATTTCAGTAAATTCTCTTAAAGGCTCAATGCTTACAACTACATCTACTTTTCCGTTATCTTTGTTATTTTCAGCAGTTTTAGCACTTTGGCATCCAACAAAAAAAGCTGCCATAATTATACCTAAAAAAACTGTAATTAATTTCTTTCCCATATTCCCTCCAGTTTGCAAATGATTTGCATTATTATAATATAAACTTTATATTACTTTTCTATTATTGTCAATATTTATAAAAAAACTATCATAGAAAGTAAAAAAATAAGACTCTACCATTAATTCCTTTGATAAAGTCTTATACTCTTTAAACTTTAAAGCTCTATTATATTTATATTTTCTCTTTCCTTTAAAAGATTAATTTCTCTCTTTTGACAAGTAAATAAAATTATTTGATTCTTTTCTGATCTTCTATATATTATATCTAACATAGTCTTTAATCTTTTATCATCATATTGAGTAAAACTTTCATCTAGTATTATAGGAACTTTTTTATTTTCAAATATTATATCAATAATACCTATTCGAAGAGCTAAATATATTTGATCATAAGTTCCACTACTAAGATAATTAGTATCCATAATAGCATTATTTTTTGTATTTTTAACAACTAAATTATAATCCTCTGATACCTTTAAATCCTTATATACTCCCTTAGTTACTTCTCCAAAAACCTCTTCTACTTTTTTATTTATTACAGGCCCGAAGCTCTTTTGAAGTTCTTTAAAAGCTTTCTCCATATACTTTGCTGCAATCTCTATACCTTTTAAATTTTTTTCTAACAATTTGATTTTTTCTTTTACTTCTGCTAAATCTTCATCTATTATAAATAAACTTCTACAGGTTAATTCTTTACTACTTATTAGATATTCTACATCTTTTATTTCTTTTTCAACATTCAATAATTCATTATTTTTGCTCTTTATTTCCTTTAAAATTTCTTCTTCACTATAATAATCTTCCTCAATATCCTTAGTTAATTCATACTTAAGTCCATTTTTAACTTCTGCTACATCTCTTCCTTTAAGTAACAGCTTACAACTTTCCATTACCCCATTTAGTTTATTTTCTAAACTTTCCTTATATTCTATCTTTTTTAATATTTCATCTAAACTAAAATATACTTCCCTTAATTCCTTGTTTTGTAAAGATGTATTGATTAAATAATTTCTAATTCTACTCTCTAAGCTTAGAATATTATGATTTAACTCACTTAAATTTTCTTCTACTTCTTTCAATTCTGCTTTTTTTCTATTTAGCAAATCTTCTTGATTTTTCTTTTCTCTTGAAAGCTCCAAGATTTCCTCTAAAGAATTTGCTCTAGTAACCTTTAGAAGCTTTTCTATAAAAGCTTGATTATTTGATAATATTTCCTTAGTTTCTTCTTCTTTCAATAGAACTAAACTTTTTTCTTTTTCTTTGATTTCAATTGAAAGAATATCTAATTCTTTTTTGATAAATCTATAATCTTCTAATGTTTCCTTAATAGCATAATCATTTTTTACATTAAGAAAATTTTTATATTCATTAATTTTATTTTCTAATGATTTTAATTCCTCTTTTTCTTTTATAGAATTATCTATTTCACTAATTATCTCATTTATATTATTTTTTTCCTTTTTATAAGAATTGCTTTTAGCTAACAAAAAGATAAATGATAACATTCCAACTATTGCCAATGCTAAATTTATTATATTTTCACTCTTTAAATAATTGAAAAAGAAAAAAAGAAAAATTACTCCACTTATAATTTCTCCTATTCTGCATAAAAGAATCTTCTTTGAAAAGCTATTGTCTTTATCCTGAAATTCTTCTAAATCATCTTTAAAATCATTTTTCCCTAAATTATATCTTTTCTCTAAATCATATTTTTCTAAATCACTTTCTATTTCAATTACTAAACTATCATTTAATCTTAAAGCATTTAAATGACTTAAAAAATCATTTTTCTTTTCATTTAATTGATAGAGTCCACTCTTAATTTCTTTTATAACCTCATAGTTTTCCTTTAGCTTACTTTCCTCAACTCTTAACTCAATTAGCTTAGTTTCTAAATTATTTGATAACTCATTTAAAATCCCATATTTTTTTAATTTTTCGTTGTATTCATTTATAGAGTCTTTTAATTCACTTATTTTCTCTTCTTTTTCTTTCATAGAATTTTTTAGAACTTCATGATTTCTGAATTCTTCTTTTAATTCATTAATCTTTTTTAGGTCACATATAGCTTGTACATCTTTTAATTCTTCCAATAAAGTTCTTAGATTATTTTCTAACTCTTCTTTTTTATTTAAGTATTCATTTATATTTTCATACTCATTTTTTAGTTCTGATTTTTTCAGATGTTCCTTTGCTTGTTCTAGTTCCTTAATTCTAAGATTTAAATCCTCTTTTTTTAATTTTAGTTTATTCAAATATACTTCATTTTCTATATTTTCTTCATGAATAACTATTCTTTTATATCGTTCTTCTAAAAGATTGCTTTCTTTGACCTTTAATAAATCAAGCTTCCCTGTTTTTCTTAAATTGGTTAATTGCTTTTTATTTTCATTTAAATTATTTTTTATTTTTTTATAAGAAACTTCATCTGCTCCGCACTCTAAAATATTTATAATCTTATTTAAGACATCATCTTGTTTAGAATTTTCTACACTACATCCCATTTGACTTATGAATAGAGTGTTTTTAAATCCATCTGCTGAAATATTTAATATATCTTTTCCAGGCTCTTGCCAAGAATATTTATTTATTTTCTCTCCTGTTATATTATTAAAAATATTTCCTTCATCGTATTTCTTAGTCTTTCCAAAGCTTCTATCTATTAAAAGTTCTTCATTTTCTACTTCTATAAGTAACTCTCCTGAAAATGTACTTTTTCCTATTGGAGTATATTTTGCTCTATCTGCTAAAGATTTTTTACCTTTTTTGTTATCAACGCCATATAGCATAACCTTTATGAAAGATTGTAGTGTACTTTTACCACTTTCATTTTCACCATAAATTATGTTAAATCCCTCTTTTAATTCTAATTCTTTATTTTCTAATTTCCCAAAGGATTTTGCATTTATTTTCTTAATTATCATTTAAATTCACTTCTCCATCTAAAAGACTTTCCATACCAAATCTAAAAGCTATATCAAGTATTTCATCATCCTCTTCTCCTGATTCAAAAGCATCTTTTATTAGGGAACAAAAAATACCTTTAATTGAATATTCATTACTAAGCTCATCTATATCTATTTTAATTCTAGTAGAGTTCTCAATCTTACAATAAAAAAATTTCTCTCTAATTAAATTTTCCAATAAATCAGTGTCAATTTTAAAATGCTCCTCTATATTTCCTTTTAATATAACTTTAAATAAATTTTTTACTCTTGATTCTTTTGAAAAAGTATTTAATATTTTTTCGATTATTTCTTCCTTAGTTTCACATCCTGATACATCAACTTCTTTTATGAAATATTCTCTTTTATTCATTTTTACAAAGTTTAAATCTACTGCTCCTAAAGTTACATTTCCTAATATTATTCCTTTGTTTCCAGCTTCATCAAACCCTCTTCCCTCTGGACAACCTACATACGCATAATAAGTTTTACCGATTTTCTTTATTCCTGAAAACTTATGAATATGACCTAAAGCTATATAATCCATATTACTAGCTTCTATCTCTTTAAATAAAAGAGGATTGTATTCTCCAACTTCATTATTTCCTAACTCTCCATGTAGAAGCATAATTTTTATTAAATTTTTATCATCTTCTTCCACTCTAAAATCTTTTAGTTGTGATTCCCTAATATACTTATCATTGAATGATGCTCCATATACCACTGTGTTTAATTCAGGTATTTCTACCCTCTCCATTTGATTATTAAATATATAAACATTTTTTCCCCAACTAATCATGTTATAAAAAGATTTTTTATTATAAGGATCATGGTTTCCAGCAGCAATAAATACTTTTATATTATGCCTACTTAGTTTATCCATCTGATCTTTTATAAAAATAAGAGTACTCTTTTCCACAGTATCATTGTCAAAAAGGTCTCCTGTTAAAAGAATTAAATCAACTTTTTCATCTATTCCTTTATTTATTATTTTACTAAAGCATTCTCTTAATTCTGCTCTTCTCATTACACCTATTTCTTTTGGTAATTCCTTAAAAGGAGTATCAAAATGAATATCGCTACAATGTAATATTTTTACCTTTTTCAACAGCATGACACCTCGCTTATTCCAATTTATTCTAATTTTATCATAGAGAATGTCAAAAAAAAAGACTATCTAGAGGATGTAACATCCTCTAGATAGCTTTTTGCGGTAGAAGTTTAAGCTTCATGTTTTGGTGGTTTACCTTCCATAACACTTCCTCCTGCTATATCTTCAGAATCACTATGTAGGTTATCTTCAATGGTCGTTTCTGCGTTTGTTTCTGCAATGCCCATATATATTACCTCCTACTTTCAAATGAATCTTTGGTTTAATTAAGTACTAGCGAAAGGGTTATTATTTTAACTGACTTTCATAAGCTTCTACCATTCTTTTTACCATTTCGCCGCCTACGGAACCACATTGTCTTGAACTTAGGTCTCCATTATAATCTGAGAATGGTACACCTAGCTCTCTAGCTACCTCAGTCTTGAATTTACTTAATCCATTTTTTGCTTCTGGAACTAATGTTTTTGACATTTCTAATTCCTCCTTTGGCTTTGGTAATTTGTAAGCTTGAAATTTGTTTATCTCTTGCTTACACTATTATATTAACCAGAATGCAGATTATAAACCTATGAAATAGAAGGATTTTTATCTATATAATGCCAATATAATATAACTCTCTTTCAAAGCAATTTAGACTCTTAAAAAGTAACTACCAATGAAAATTCACCTAAAACCTCTATATAATTATTTATCTTTTAATTTTTAATACTACACCTAATCCTATTAATAACATAGCTATTTGTGCTACAGTTTCTCCACCTATAGGAGATCCTGTATTAGGAATCTCATTTTCTTTTTTGTTGTTTTCTTCAACATCTTCTTGATTATTATCTATTTTATTTTCATTATTTTTTTGATTTTCTACATTTTCATCTACTTTAGGTAATTCTTCCTTACTAGCCTCATTATTTCCTTCATTATTTTTTTCTTTGTTTTTATCTGAATTTATATTAGCATCTTCTTTATCTTCTTTAGGTATATTATTATCCACATCTTCTTTAGATGTATTATTATCCACAGGCAAATCCTTCTCATTTATTGATGCTAAATTAGTATATTTTCCATCTTCAGAGCTAGGTATTTTTAACTCTCCTGAATTAACTAAATCTCTAACTTTTTTATAGTTTTCTGAGTTTGGATCTATACCTAGCAAACGCCAATTATTTTGTTTTTTTGCATTTATAACACCATTTTTAACATTTTTAATATAATCTATAGCTAAATTTCTTATTGTTCCTTCTTCTTCTCCATAAGCAGTTTTAGAATCCCAAAGTTTTTTAAAATCTTTACCTTCAAAGATTCCTCCCTTTCCTTGTAATTGTCCAAGCCTATATGAATTCATTCCTAATTTTAAGACATCTGTATCCTTAAGTTCCCTTCCATCCTTATATTTAACATCCTTAATTCTATTTCCTTCTTTTTCTCTTAAATCAATTTTATAAGTTATTCCACCAAACATATCATTAGTACTGTATTTAGATGCTCTTCTTTTAGGATTAAAACTTGGAGTAATGTCTCCTGGATTTAATGTATTAAAATATCCAGCAGCCCATTCCATGTATTTTTTTAAGTCTTTTCCTGTTACTTCATAAACGCTTATTTCTCCACCAGTATATCTATAGTTATACGCTATATCTTTTTTCTTTATTTCTCCTAAATCTAACTTAGCTTTATCATTATCTATAGCTAATGCTATTACATCAGCCTTACTATAATACTTTCCAACTTCATGAAAGAAGTCAATTAATGGAGTATCTTCTATATGTATTGTAGGTATTCCTTTTATGTAATCTTCATCTACCATATTAACCCCTTCAAGTCTTCCGATAACTGAATTGGCATCTTTACGCAACTCTTCGTGAAAAGGCTTTAATAGATTTTCTATTTCTTTATCTGATTCTACATTAGCCACTGAAATAGTATTAGTGCTTTTATTTTTTAATACATTTTTACCATTTTCTTTTTTGAATGTTAAATCTATTTTTGAGACAGCCTGTCCATATTTTCCTGGTTCAGTTATAATTACTCCATTTATAATATCGTTTTCAACTAGTTTATGCATATGTCCACCTATAATTGCTGTAAGTTCAGGACACTGATTAGCAATATCTCTAACACCTGTATTCGGGATTTCATTTTCATTATCTAAGCCCATATGCATAACGCCAATCATAGCATCAACTTTTCCATCTAATTCTTTTATAATCTTTTTTGTTTCTTTAACTGGATCTCTAAACTCAATTCCTTTTATATTATATGGTTTTTCAAATTCTTTTATCATAGGAGTATCCATTCCTATAATGCCTATTTTTATTCCGTCTCTTTCTATTATAGTATATCCATCCATATATCTTGTTCCATCGTCATTATAGATGTTACCCGCTAATACTTTTCCTTCAAATTGATTTGTTACATGCTTAAGAACATCTAATCCAAAGTTAAATTCATGGTTTCCCATTTCCCAAACATCATATTTCATCTTATTCATACCTAAAACCATAGGTTGCTTAGGTCCTTTATTAAAAGTTTCAACAAAGTTATCTTGAATTGAGTCACCTGCATCTACAAGAATTACATTTTGATTCTCTTTTCTTTCTTTTTTTACAATTGTTGATATTTGTGATAAGCTTCCTGAATTATTTTCAGTATCTGATGCATAATCCCAAGGAACAAATCTTCCATGTATATCTGAAGTTCCTAAAATAGTAACTTTAGTTTCATTAGAAATTTCCTCCCCCTTAACGACTTTATCATTAAAAAAACATAGATTTAATGATAAAAACATAATTGTAGCAAAACTTAATGGTTTAATAATTTTTCTCACTATTCTTTATCCCCTTTACTTTTAAACTGTACAGATAATATTATACATCGTTTTAAAATCGTTTACAATTTTTATATATTTTACACATTTTATAATATAAACATCTTTACAAAAACCAATATTTTTTTTAAAATTAAGCAAAAAAAAATCAGTAAATTAATTTACTGATTTTCTGGCAGGGGCAGTAGGACTTGAACCCACAACCAATGGTTTTGGAGACCACTACTCTACCAATTGAGCCATACCCCTATAATATTATGTTATAATTTGTGTTAATTGGCAGGGGCAGTAGGACTCGAACCCACAACCAATGGTTTTGGAGACCACTACTCTACCAATTGAGCCATACCCCTGAACACAGAATTTATTATATATTAAAAATAAACTTAACGCAAGGGTTTTTTATGTAAAATTTTATTTTTAATAAAAAATACATATTAATTCCTTGATAAAATAGTCTTATATTTACTCATAAAAGTAGAGTATATTCTATTTTCAAACCTATAAATAAGGATTACTAAAATTTCTTTTAAAATATACTCTACTCTATACTCTTAACTATTTTATTATGCTAATTTAAATCCTGAATCTTTCAATTTTTTCTTTATATTATTAATATCTCCATTCTTAATTCTAACAATGACTTCTTTAACCTCAGTTAAACTTTTTGTATCTATAATAACTACACTTAATATATCTCCCTCTTCTTGAGATATTATTTTAGTCATCTTTGATAATTGTCCTGGAACATCAAAAGTTCTTATAACTATTCTTTCTCCCTTGTTAAGGCCAAAGGCATTATTGAACTCTTTAAATACAGCTTTATGAGTTAATATTCCCTTAAAATTATCAAATTCATCTACAACAGCAACAAAAGAAATTCTCATTTTTTCTAACATAGCAACTGCTTTTTCTATATGTTCTTCCTTACTTATTATAGGAATTTCTGTTTTAAAAATTTCTCCCACAGTAACATTATTCAATAACTCTTCTTTACTTAAATTATTTTTAAAATAATGCTCATATATACAGCTTTTAGACACTGCCCCCCTAAATTTATTGCCATCTACTACAGGAATTGATAAAAAATTATTATCATCCATAATTTTTAATGCATCTTTAAGTATAGTTTTAGAAGTAACCAAATCAAGATTGTCCTTCTTTGTCATAACAGCCTTTACTAACATACAAATCCCCCCAATTCCTAAATTTACATACTTTATAATAATATTATACTATTATCCCATTATATAATTATCTAATTATATTAAATTTACAAAAGTATCAATTAAAGAGTCTTTTGCCCTTTAAAGGTTAATATTATAATAATTTTATAGGTGTATGTTTTATTAAATCTCATAGAAAATTTGAATCATTTAAAACACATAATAAAACTTAAAATATCTTATTAAATCTAGCATCTCTTTTCTTTTTCTTTAAATTTGGATAGAATGATTAAAGAGTGTTAATTTGAAAGGAGTTCTTTATGGAATTTATAGTAGATAGTGTAGAGAAAACTATGCATATTGGAAGACAACTTGGTTCTCTTGTAAATAAAGGAGATATTCTTTGTTTAACTGGCGACTTAGGAACTGGCAAAACTCATATAAGCAAAGGAATTGCAGAAGGATTAGGAATTGATGAGCATATAACTAGTCCAACTTTTAATATAGTTAATGAATATCATAGTGGAAGATTAACTCTTTACCATTTTGATGTTTATAGAGTTAATGATCCAGATGAAATTGAAGCAATAGGATTTGATGAATATATCTTTGGTGATGGCGTAAGCTTAATTGAATGGGCTAACTATATAGAGGAACTTATCCCAGAAGAATATATACATATTAAAATAGAAAAATTACCTGATATGGGTGAAAACTTTAGAAAAATAACTATTAATAGTTATGGAGATAGATATAACTACATAAAGGAGATAAAAGAATGTTAGTATTAGCTGTTGACTCTTCTTCTAGCACTGCTACATGTGCCTTAGTAAATGAAAAGGGAGTTCTAGGAGAAATAAACTTAAATGATAAAAAACAACACTCCGTTTTATTAATGGATTTAATAGATGATTTACTTAAATATAACGACTTAAAAATCAAAGATTTAGATGGATTTGCTATTAGCGAAGGACCTGGTTCATTTACTGGTCTTAGAATAGGAATGGCAACTATTAAAGGGTTAAGCTTTGGAAGTAAAAAGCCTTCTGTTTGTATTTCTTCTCTTGATACCTTAGCTTATAACATATCAGGCTTTAAAGGGATAATCTGTCCAATTATAGATGCTCTTAGAGGAAATGTATATGCTTCTCTTTATAAAAAAGACGGAGATGAGCTTATTTCCCTTAGTGAAAAAGAATGTATTTCCTTAAATGACTTAGTTGAAAAAATTAAAGAGAGAAATGAAGATGTTATCTTTGTTGGAGACGGAATAACTAAGCACAAAGCTTTCCTAAAAGAAGCTCTTCCTAACTGTTCTTTCGCACCTAATCATTCAGCTTATCCAAGAGCAGCATCAGTTGGAGAATTAGGATTAAGATTATTAGAAAATGGAGTTTATCATGATTTAAATACATATGCTCCAGTTTACTTAAGAAAATCTCAAGCTGAAAGAGAATACGAAGAAAGAATGAGATTAAAATAATGAGTTCTTATAAAATAGAACCTATGAACTCTTCTCATATAGAAGGTGTTTTTGAAGTAAGTAAACTTAGCCTTACGGAGGCTTGGAATATAGAATCGATTGAAAATGAGCTTTCAAACAAGTTAGCAAAATACCTTGTGGCTCTAGATGAGAATAAGGTTATAGGCTTTCTTGGAATGTGGGTTGTTTTTGGTGAAGGAGATATAACAAACATAGCTGTTCATCCAGAATATAGAAAGCAAGGAATTGGAAATCTATTAATGGATAATCTAATTACTTTATGTAAGGAAAATAACATAAATTCTCTTACTCTAGAAGTAAGAGAATCAAACCTTCCAGCACAAAATCTTTATAAAAAACATGGATTCAAAGAGGAAGGGATAAGAAAAAACTTCTACCACAATCCCAAAGAAAACGCCATAATAATGTGGAGACACAATATTTAAATAAAAAAGAGCCCTAAATTAGAGCTCTTTTTTATTATCCTAAATTTTCTTTCATAGGTTTGTCTAGCATAGGTTCAACTTTGAACACTGATACAGATAGCTTTTTATATAGTACATATGTTATTCCACATACTAAAATCGCTTTTATTCCGTTAAATGGAATTAATCCAACTGTTACATACTGCATTAATTCTGCCTTTGACATAGCCATACCATAGGCTGGAAGTAATAAATATACATTAGCTAATATTCCTACTATTTCTATAGCTAATATTCCTACTAACATTCCTAATATAGCAGTTTTCTTAGTCTTATTTCTCTTATAAATCATTGCTGCTGGCCACACCAAAGATACTCCAACTAAGAAATTAGCAATTTCTCCCACAAATCCTGTTCCAGTTCCCTTTACTATTAAAATTAATAAGTTTTTCATAAGTTCTATTATGACTCCTGATAATGGACCGAAAGCAAATGCTCCCATAAGTGCAGGCACATCACTTAAATCGATCTTTAACCACGGGAATATTGGTATTACTGGAAAATCAATGTACATAAGAATTACTGCAATAGCAGATAAAAGTGATAATTTAATAAATTTGTTTGTGTTTAAGGTTTTTGTTTTCATTTTGTCCCCTCCCAAAAGTTAATTCCTCTGGGGCTACTAAGTCTTTAATGACTTCATTCAAGCATAAAAAAGCCCTGATACGTAATTATATCAGGGCATATAGATTCAGAATTTAAATCATTAAACACTCATCTTCTTTCATCCAGACTATACTGTCGGCCTCGGAATTTCACCGAATCATGCTAAATTTAGCTCGCGGGCTTTACCGCCGGTGGGGACTTACACCCCGCCCTGAAGACTTTTTATTTATTTGTTATAATTTTAACTCTTTTTTATTTAAATTTCAATATATTAAATACTGAAATATATTAAAATTTACACTTATTTTAATTAATATTTTAACTTTCTTTTTTCATTGAAAGAGAAATTCTTTTTCTTTTTAAATCAACATCTAAAATTCTAACTTCTACAACATCTCCAACCTTAACTATATCAAGTGGATGTTTAACAAATCTATCAGCCATTTGACTCTTATGAACTAATCCATCTTGGTGAACTCCAATATCAACAAAAGCACCAAAGTCAGATACGTTTCTAACTGTTCCCATTAAAATCATACCTGGTTTTAAATCTTTCATATCTATTACTCCAGATTTAAATATTGGTTTAGGTAGTTCCTCTCTTGGGTCTCTTCCAGGCTTTTTAATTTCTTTTATAATATCATTTAGAGTAGGCTCTCCAACTTCTAATTCATTTGCTAAGTTACTTAATCCTTTAAGCTTTACTCTCTCATCAATATCTCCTAAATTTCCATTTTTTAAATCTGAGTCTTTGTAACCTAATATTTTTATAAGTTCCTTTGCTACTCCATATGATTCTGGATGGACAGAAGTATTATCTAAAAGTTCTTTACTTTCCATAACTCTTAGGAAACCAGCACATTGTTCATAAGCTTTTTGTCCTAATCTTTTTACCTTTAATAATTCTTTTCTACTCTTAAACTTACCGTTCTCTTCTCTATAATCAACTATATTTTTAGCTATTGTAGCATTTATTCCTGATATATAACTTAATAGAGATGGCGTTGCTATGTTTAAATCTACTCCAACATTATTAACACAATCCTCAACTATCCCTGCTAAAGACTCATCTAATTTCTTTTGAGTTACATCATGTTGATATTGACCTACTCCTATAGCTTTAGGATCAATCTTTACAAGCTCTGCTAATGGGTCCTGAAGTCTTCTTCCAATAGATATTGCTCCCCTTACCGTTACATCTAAGTCAGGATATTCTTTATTAGCAAGCTCTGATGCTGAATAAACAGAAGCTCCAGCCTCTGATACTATAACATAGAATAACTCTTTTCCTATTTCATCTTTTATTTCTTTAAGCATTCTTGCAATAACTTCTTCTGATTCTCTTGAAGCTGTCCCATTTCCTAAAGATATAACATCTACCCCATGTTTCTTAATAAGTTTTTTTAATGTAGCTATTGTCTCATCAATTCTATTTTGAGGAGCCGTTGGATAAACTGTTGTATTCTCAACAAATTTTCCTGTTTCATCTAAAATAGCAACCTTACATCCAGTTCTAAATCCAGGGTCAAATCCCATTACGACCTTTCCCTTTATAGGGGCTTGCATTAATAAAGCTTTTAAATTTGCTTTAAATATATCAATAGCTCCCTCTTCTCCTTTTGAAGTTAACTCACTTCTAATTTCTCTCTCTATTGATGGATAAATAAGTCTCTTTAAAGAATCTTTTATACTTTCTTGTAAGTACTTATCAGTAATATTATTATTTTTTAAAATTTTTCTATTTAAAAAGTCTATAATAACTTCCTCATTACATGTTACCTTAACAGAAAGAATCTTTTCTTTTTCTCCTCTATTAACAGCTAATATTCTATGTGATGGAATTGTTCTTACTGGCTCTTTATAGTCATAATACATCTCATAAGGTGTTTGTTCCTCACTTCCACCCTTAACTTCTAAAATTCCATCTCTTTGTACAAAACTTCTTATCCACTTTCTATAATCAGCATTATCAGATATTATTTCGCTTATTATATCCATTGCTCCTTGAATAGCTTCTTCTTCACCTTTAACTTCTTTATCTTCTTTTATGTATTTACTAGCTTCAGCAATTATATCGTCCTTAAAATCTCCTGATAATATAAGTTCTGCTAAAGGTTTTAACCCTCTTTCAACAGCCATAGTTGCTCTTGTTCTCTTTTTAGGTTTAAAAGGTCTATATATATCCTCAACCTCTGTAAGTGTAGTTGCTTTTTCAATTTTCAACTTTAATTCTGGTGTTAAATTATCCTGTTCTTCAATAATTCTTAAAACGTCTTCTTTTCTACTCTCTAAATTTCTTAAATAAGTTAATCTCTCATTAAATTTTCTTAAAATTTCATCTGATAACCCACCGGTTCTTTCTTTTCTATATCTAGCTATAAAAGGTACTGTATTTCCTTCATCTAGCATCTCTATAACACTTGCTACTTGTTTTAATGAAATACAAAGTTCTTTTGATAAAATCTCATGTATATTGTTCATAATGTCCTCCTATACTCTATCTCATTAACCATTAAACATAATTAAATTATTTCTTTATAAATTGATTTTAAAGTTGTTATTAATCTAAATAAATTTATATTAAACCGCTAAAATTCAGTAAAAATAAATTTTTTTAAAATAAACCTCATTTTATTATTATATTACTTCCAATTATTAATTCAAGATTAATGGTAATTTTTTGAATAAACATAATTTATATTTCATACCTTTAATTATAACCTAATCTTTAAGGAGGAAAATATGAAAAGATTATACATAACAATTATAAATGTGCTTCTTTGTGCACTTATTCTTATGATAAATTTCTCTTTAGTTTACAGAAATAAATTTAACCCCTTTGAAAAGGAAGATGTTTTAAACAATATAGAATATTTAACCTCTGATGAATTGGAAGGAAGACTTTGTGGAAACGAAGGAAATTATTTAGCTCAAGATTTTATTGAAAAATCTTTTATTAAGTCTAATATAAAAGAATTTAACTCTACTTATCTTCAAGATTTTAAAGTAAAAGCTCCTATATTGATTGAAGGTGATCCCTATCTTAAAGTTTATGATAAGAATAACAACTTAATAGTTTCTTATAAGTATGGAGTAGATTTTAAAGAAGCATTCATAAATTTTAGAGTAAATAATATAAGTTTTGATAACACCAATGAATTTAAAGCAGTGCCTTCTGCAATAAAAGGAACCTCATCTTCTAATAATAGTGTGGTTTTTCTTTCATCACCAATAGATTCTTTTAATTTTAGAAGTTCTTTTATTGAAAATACACCTTGTGATTTATATGTATTGGTTGCTCCAGATCTTATAAAAGAATTAGAATTCTATTTGAATAAAGGATATAGAATCGATTGTTTTCTTCCTTATAAAGTTGAAGAAAAAGAAGTAAATAATATTGCTGGAGTTATAAAAGGTAAGAATCCACTTTTACCCCCTTTAGTTCTAACAGCTCATTTTGATCAT
The DNA here is from genome assembly GCF_057782475.1 of Clostridium sp. LIBA-8841. NCBI lineage: Bacteria > Bacillati > Bacillota > Clostridia > Eubacteriales > Clostridiaceae > Clostridium > Clostridium sp. LIBA-8841. Next base: position 3,278,224 of record NZ_CM173488.1, read on the forward strand.
ATGGGTAAAGGTATTTCCGGGGAAATCTATAGAGGAGCTTTAGATAATGCCTCTGGTGCTTCCTTTTTATTAGAATTAAGCTCTTTCCTAGCTTCATTGCCTCAACCATCAAGAGATATTATTGTGGTCTCATTAAATGCAGAGGAGTTTGGATTATTAGGTTCTAAAAACTTTGCTGAAGAAAATAAATCTTTATTAAAAGGAGCAACAGTTATAAATTTTGACATGATAGGTAGCGATAAAAACGTCCCTCTTACTTTTATGAACGGTGAAGGTAATTGTGCTCATAGCTATCTTCTAGATAGACTTTGTGAAATTTGTAATCAAAAAAAAATAACTACCATAATAGAAAACAAAGATTCTTCTGATCATGCTAGTTTCATTAAGGAAGGCCTTGACTCAATAACAATAAATGATGGAGATATTACAAGAATTCATACTCCTGAAGATACAATTGAGTATATAAGTCCTACAGCTATAGATAGAAGTTTCTCGGTAGTATGGAGTGAAATTTTCTCCACCTCCTACTCCTCATCAGGATTATTTTTATTAGACTTAAGAATTCTTGTGCTTTTAATATTATCAGTTCTACTTTGTATAATATTAAAACTTAAAATTTAGATTTAGGCTATTTTTTAGATGAATATTGATTTTTAACTAGCTCCTCAGACCTGCTTAATTTTAAGTGAAAGTCAAAATTAAAAGAACTAAAAGCTTTTTAAAACTATATTAGCTTTTAGTTCTTTTTTAATTCTATTATGAATTTAAATATGCAATTATAAAGTTATCTATATCTCCATCCATAACAGCATTTACATTTGATGTTTCAACATTAGTTCTATGATCCTTAACCATTGAATATGGATGAAAAACATAACTTCTTATTTGACTTCCCCATCCCATATCTTTTAATTCACCTGTTAAGTCTTCTATTTTCTCCTTATGTGCTCTCTCTTTAAGTTCTATCAGCTTAGATTTTAACATTGCCATAGCAGTATCTCTATTTGAAAACTGACTTCTTTCATTTTGACATTGAACTACTATTCCCGTTGGAATATGAGTAATTCTCACTGCAGACTCCGTTTTATTTACATGCTGACCACCAGCTCCACCTGCTCTATAAGTATCAATCCTTAAATCTACTGGATTTATTTCAATATCTTGATCTGATGTTAATTCTGGTAAAACCTCTACTGAAGCAAAAGAAGTTTGTCTTTTTCCATTAGCATTAAAAGGAGATATTCTAACTAATCTATGTATTCCTTTTTCTGCTTTTAAATAACCATAAGCAAACTCACCCTTAACTTTTAAAGTAACACTTTTAACACCAGCTTCATCTCCTGGTAGATAGTCAATAGTTTCTAATGAATATCCTTTCTTCTCACACCATCTTGTGTACATTCTAAGAAGCATTTCAGTCCAGTCATTAGCATCGCTTCCACCAACTCCTGTATGTAATGTTAATATGGCATCATTTCTATCATATTCACCTGATAATATAGTTTCTATTTTTAATGTGCCTATTTCTTTACTTAAAGCTTTAACTTCACTTATTATTTCTTGAGCTGTTTCCTCATCATTTTCTTCCATAAGTTCTTTTAAAACTTCTACATCATCTATTCTCTCATTTAAATTTTTAAACTTATCTATTTTATCCTTTGTTCTTTTTGCTTCTTGGGTTACTTCTTGAGCCTTTTGGACGTCATCCCAAAATCCCGCCTCTTGCATCTTTAACTCAAGTTCTTCACTTTTCTTCTCTAAAGATGCTAAGTCAAAGTGAAGCCCCCATTTCCTTTAAATTATTTTTTAGCTCATGCAACTTTGATAATTGATTTTCAAGTTCCATAATCATAAAAACTTCACCTCTATCTTTAATTATTTTTCATATTATAGAGTATATCATTTTACTGTTATTTAAAACAATAAAATGATATCTGTTTTAAAAATAATATATAACTCTAAACAAAAAGCCTTCGCATTAATTGCAAAGGCTTTTTCTTATATTAAACTACTTCTCTTCCACAGCATGATTTATATTTTTTGCCACTTCCACATGGACATAAATCATTTCTACCTACTTTAGGTTCTTTTTTAACTGGTTTTTTCTTAACTTCAGATGAGTCTCCACCATGACTTGCTCCTGTTTCTTGAACAACTCTTTCCCTTTGTGGCTTCTCAGCTTCAACTTTTACATGGAATAAGTATCTTACTGTGTCTATTTTGATGTTATTTATCATTTCATCAAACATAGCACTACCTTCCATTTGGTATGCTTGAGTTGGATCTTGTTGTTTATATGCTCTTAAACCAATACCTTGTTTTAAGTGATCCATATCATCTATGTGATCCATCCACTTAGTATCAACAACTCTTAAGATTATAACTCTTTCAATTTCTCTCATTTGCTCTGCGCCAACGAACTCTTCTTTTTCTTTATAAACTTCTCTAGCACATTCAATGAATTTTCTAGTTATTTCTTCATCTGAAGAAGTTTTTAAGTCTTCAACAGTAAATCTACCATGCGGTAACATTATATCCTCTAAATACGTGATTAAATCACCAAGTTCTTTTTCAAACTCATTCTCATCTATGTTTCCTAAGTGAGATTGAACAGCTGAAGATATTACATCCTCAATCATAGCTTGAACGCTATCTTCTAGATTTTCTCCTTCTAGAACTTGAGATCTTTGCTTATAGATAACTTCTCTTTGTTTGTTCATAACATCATCATATCCTAATAATGTCTTTCTTATATCAAAGTTGTTACCTTCTACTTTCTTTTGAGCATTTTCTATTGATTTACTAACCATTTTACTTTCAATAGCTTCTGATTCTTCTAAACCTAATCTATCAACAACAGATTGAAGTTTTTCTGAACCAAATATTCTCATTAAGTCATCTTCTAAAGAGATATAAAATCTTGAATGACCTTTATCTCCTTGACGACCAGAACGTCCTCTTAACTGGTTATCTATTCTTCTTGATTCATGTCTTTCAGTACCTATGATTTTTAAACCACCGACTTCTATAACACCTTCTCCAAGCTTAATATCTGTACCTCTACCAGCCATATTAGTCGCAATTGTTATGTTACCTAATTCACCTGCACGAGATACAATTTCAGCCTCTTGTTCATGGTATCTAGCATTTAATACCTTGTGTGGAACACCTTTTCTCTTTAATAAAGCTGAAAGATATTCTGATTTTTCTATACTTGTTGTACCAACAAGAACTGGCTGACCAGTTTTATGAGTTTCTATTATTTCTTCTACTATAGCATCATATTTTCCTTTAGCAGTTTTAAATACTAAATCTGAATGGTCTTCTCTTTGAATTGGTCTATGAGTTGGAATAACAACAACGTCTAATCCATATATTTCTCTAAACTCAGTTTCCTCAGTAAGAGCTGTACCTGTCATACCTGCTAATTTAGTGTACATTCTGAAATAATTTTGGAAAGTTATAGTTGCTAAAGTCTTAGATTCTCTTTGAACTTTAACACCTTCTTTAGCTTCAATAGCTTGATGAAGACCATCTGAATATCTTCTACCTTCCATAAGTCTTCCTGTAAATTCATCAACTATAGCTATTTCATCATCTTTAACCATGTAATCTTTATCTCTCTTCATTACATAGTTAGCTTTTAATGCTTGAGTAATATGATGTTGTAATTCCATATTATTAGCATCTGCATAGTTTTCTATTCCAAAAGCTTTTTCTGCTTCTTCAACCCCTTTATCAGTAAGCATTGCAGCATGTGCCTTTTCATCTATTGTATAATCTTCTTCTTCTCTTAATTTCTTAACAAAGAAATCTGCTATTTTATAAAGATCTGTTGATTTACTTCCTGCTCCTGAAATTATAAGAGGAGTTCTTGCTTCATCTATAAGAATTGAGTCAACCTCATCCACTATACAATAGTGTAATGGTCTTTGAACTCTTTCCTCTTTATAAATAACCATGTTATCTCTTAAATAATCAAACCCAAACTCGTTGTTTGTTCCATAAGTTATATCTGCATTATATGATTCTCTTCTTTGGTCATTAGTTAATCCATGAACTATAACTCCAGTAGTTAATCCTAAGAATTCATATAATTGACCCATCCATTCTTTATCTCTTGTTGCTAAGTAGTCATTGACTGTGATTACATGAACACCTTTGCCAGCTAAAGCATTTAAATAAACAGGTAAAGTAGCAACTAACGTTTTACCTTCACCAGTTTTCATCTCAGCTATTCTTCCTTGATGTAATACTGTACCACCAATTAATTGCTCCCTATAGTGTTTCATTCCTAAAACTCTTGTTGATGCTTCTCTACAAACTGCGAAAGCTTCTGGAAGCATATCGTCAAGGCTTTCTCCATTAGCATATCTATTTTTAAACTCAAATGTTTTTTGCTTTAATTCTTCATCAGATAGTTTTTCCATTTCAGGTCCAAGCGAATCTATTTTGTCTACAATAGGTGTTATTCTTTTAACTTCTCTATCGCTATAACTTCCAAATATTTTATCAAATAATCCCATTATACTATCCCTCAATTCTACTTTCTTATATGCTTAATATTCTAATAATTATTTAATTATAACATATATATACAATATTCTAACTTTTCCTAAGAAAATATTTAAAATAATTCTTATTCGATTATAACATTTATAGTAACCAATTTTCAATAAATGTAATAATTTAGATAAAACTTTTACATAAAAATAAAAAGATGTGGGTTTAAACCACATCTTTTCTTATATTCACTAATATTAATCTTCGCCTAATCCTGGTTCAATTAAACCATAATTTCCATCTTTTCTTTTATAAACTACATTTAGTTGATTTGAATCTGCATCCTGGAAAACAAAGAAATCATGACCTATAAGCTCCATTTGTAAGACTGCTTCTTCAGCTCCCATTGGTTTAAGATCGAATCTTTTAGTTTTAACTATTGTTGATTCTTTTCCTTCTTTTAAATCTTCTATTGGATCTATATGAGCAAATCTTAATGAATCATATCTATTTTTCTTTGATAATCTAGTTTTTTGCTTTCTTATTTGTCTTTCGATTTTTTCTTCGACTAAGTCTATTGACTTATACATATCGTCAGTAGATTCTTCACCTCTTAATAGTATTCCATTAAAAGGAATCATAACTTCTATGATTTGTTTATTTTTTTCTACGCTTAAAGTGGCCTTTGCTTCAACTTCTGGTTCAAAATACTTGCTTAATTTGGATATCTTCTTTTCTACGGAATCCTTTAAAGCATTTGTTAACTCTATATTTTTAGCATATACTGTTACTTTCATATAGTCAGCCCCTTTCAAAAAAAACAAGTAACCTTAACTAATGTAAAGGTTTTAACTTTATAATATAATTGTACTCCCTTATAGCTATTTATACAAGTTTAAATTATCTCAATTTACTGAAAATTTTAACATCTAGTGAATACATGTCCTATTAAATCTTCGTTTTGCTTAAATTATTTATAGTTAATGTAACTTGACAAAATTAAAAAAGGACCATGAAAATCATAGTCCTTTTTTATAGCTAGTTGACCTGGTTTTTGACCCCACACTCGCCTACTGGAGCTTTTGCTACCCGGAATCAACCTCTCACTACTAACCCTCTCAGCCTTTATTGGCTGGTAGGTCTTACTTCTAAGCCGCACCATGCTCATTAAAACTTTGTTTAACTTACGTGGATCGTTTCGCCTGCGACTGGCATCGACTTTCAACCACAAACCTAGCTACATTACTATTATATATTACTTTTTGCAATAGTCAATAAAAAAATTTTAATATCTTTGATTTTTTTCAATTCCCTTATGCAAGATTTTAGAGTAGCACCTGTTGTCATGACATCATCTAAAAGTATAATGCTCTTTCCTTCTAAACATTTATTTTCCTTAAGTTTAAAGGCGTCTCTTACATTTTTTTCTCTTTCTTCTTTAGATAATGATTTCTGTTCTTTAACTTTATTTTTCTTTTTTAGTGTTTCTATAGCTTTAACATCCAACTGCTTAGCTAATTCCTTAGCTAAAAATTCACATTGATTAAACTCTTTCTTTTTAAGTGCATCCTTTGCTACTGGAACATATGTTATAAAGTCAATATTCAAATTTGCTTCTTTCACCTTTTCTTCAAGTAGTAGCACCAATATTTCTCCAGCGTGAAAATCACCTTTATATTTAAGTCTTAATATTAAATCCTTAACTATAAAAGAATAATAGGAGCAAACCATCATTGTGCATTCTTCAATAATCAATATATCACTTGCCTTTGGTATTTCTCTTCTACATTTGTCACAAATTATTTTCTTACTTTCCTTATTACATATATAGCATTTTTCTTCTATTGGATAAATAGCTTCTAATAAGCATTGGAAGAAATAGTTTACCTTATTTTTGCATATCTCCATAAAGTTTCATTAAAGCTTCTTGCTAACCTCCTAGCAGTTTCTATATTTTCATTTTCATCATTGCTTAATAATATTATTTCTTTTCCTATACACTTATTTTTACATAAAGCCCCACATGCAAATATTATTTTTTTGTAATCAATAAATTCTTTTTCAAAAGAATAAATAATTAAATCACAATTAGGAATAGAATCAAAATATTCATGCAACGAGTCTGTTATAAAAATAATTCCCTCTTTTTTAAATATACTTTCATTTATTACTTGTAAAAGAGAATTTTTTTTATCCTCTTTTACTATTTTAACCTTATCTTCTAAATTTAAATCCTCAGTATAATATTCATATATTCTATTTAAATTAACTTCATTTGGAACATACACAACTAAAACTCTCTTTTCTCTTATAAACCATTCAATATAATTATATAAAGCATAAGGCATTGAATTTATTAAGTTCAATCTAGTTGTTATTAATCTTGGTTCTAAAAAGTGAGTTTTTCTTTCTTGGTTTAATATTTCTATGTGATTTATATTATTAAAAACCTTATCTACTGAACATATTATTATCTTTTTAGATAAACGCTTTAAATATATTAAATCCTCACTACATTCCATACTGCTTTTATTCGAATAAAAACTTATATCATCATATATTATTAAGTCAAACTTCTTTTTAATATTAAAAATATTATTAAATGATTCAAACTGGAAATTGATTGAATTTAACTCTTCACTACTACAGATTTTTCTATTTTTCCCTACGTACAGTACTCTTTCATTATTTCTTAAGCATTCACTAATCAAATCACATATAAAATTCAAATTTTGATATGGCTCACATATCAAATTTATAAATATTTCATCCCCTTTTACATACCACCTTTTTAATATATTACCATACCTATTCTCCATTCTGAAATTATCGCCATACAAACTCACATTAAAATCCCCCTAATTTAATCTTGTTCAAAAACCTCATTTGATATTACTTCTTTTATTCTCCAATTTAATGAAGAATAACGTTCCATACTTCTTGTGTTATCAACCATATATTTTAATGCTTTTGGTATTCCAACAACTACTACCATTTCTTTTGCTCTTGTTATTCCTGTATATAATAAATTTCTATTCATAAGTAATGGTGCTCCCATATAAGCAGGTATTATTACTACTGGGAACTCACTTCCTTGACTTTTATGTATAGTAATTGCATAGGCTAAATCTAATTCATCTAAATACATGAAGTCATAGATTACTTTTCTTTCATCATCAAAGATTATAGATAATTTTTTCCCCTCTAGATCTATACTTTCTATAAATCCCATATCTCCATTAAACACTCCAGAACCTTCGTGTTCCCCTTTTCCAGCTATTCTAGTCCACTTTAGAGAGTAGTTATTTTTTATTTGCATAACTTTGTCTCCCTCTCTAAATATCATACTTCTAAACTCTTTTTCATTTTTATATGTCGCCTTAGGATTTAAGACATTTTGTATTTTTTCATTTAAATTTGTAACCCCTAAAACACCTTTTTTCATAGGAACTAAAACCTGAATATTTTTTAACTTATCCCAATTTGAATTAAACTTAGGCAATCTAGTGTTTATTAAATCTATTATTGTATTTAATATTCCTTCTTGGATATCATTTTTTATAAAAAAGAAATCAGTTCCTTTTTCATTTAATTTAGGCATTTCTCCTTTATTTATTTTATGTGCATTCACAACAATCATACTTTCTTTTCCCTGTCTAAAAATCTCTTTTAAACGTACAACTTTAGTAAATCCACTCTCTATAAAGTCATTTAAAACATTTCCAGCTCCTACTGATGGAAGCTGATCAACATCACCAACTATTATAAGTCTAGTTCCAACCTTAATAGATTTAAGTAAAGCATTCATAAGTGTTATATCAATCATAGATGCCTCATCTATTATTACTACATCTGCTTCTAATGAATGTTCTTCTGTGTTAGTGATAAAAACACTTTCTTCCTTTTCAAAAACTCCCATATCAAGCATTCTATGTATTGTCGTTGCTTCTTTTCCTGTAGATTCGCTCATCCTCTTTGCAGCTCTTCCAGTAGGTGCTCCCAAGAGAACTTTTAATCCGCAAGTTTCAAAAATTTCAATTATACACTTTATTATAGTAGTTTTTCCTGTTCCTGGTCCTCCAGTTATTATCTCTATTCCATTTTGAAAAGCACTTATTATAGCATCTTTCTGAGATTCTGCAAAAGTTATATTATTTTTATTTTCAAACTGAGCTATTAAATGATCTACATCTACATTTATATTTTGAAAATTGCTTATAGCTAAGGTTAAAATTCTATTAGTTATTCCAAGTTCACAATAATAGTTAGGTATTGTGAAAACACCTTCTTTATTGTTAACCTTCTCTAACTTTATTTTTCTATCTAAAGCCGCATTCTTTATATTTTCTTCTATTATATCTCCACTTACAGTCAACACGTTGCTTGCTTCTTTTATAAGTTCATCCTTAGGCATGAAAGTATGCCCATTTGCACAAAATTCATTTATTACATATCTTATACCACTTTGAATTCTAAAAGGAGAATCAATTTCTACTCCTAAACTTCTGGCTATTTTATCAGATGTTTTAAATCCTATTCCTGAAATTTCATCACAAAGTACGTAAGGATTATTCTTGACTGTCTCAACTGAACTAGAACCATATTTTTTATAAATTTTTAAACATTGATTTACGCTCAATCCGTGTGTTTGTAAAAATATAGTTATATTTTTTAATTCTCTCTGTTCTTGATAAGATTCAATTATTGTCTCTAATTTTTTCTTACCAATCCCCTCTATTTCTTTTAGTCTTTCTATATTATTATCTAAAATATTAAGCGTATCTTCTCCAAATTTATTTACAATCTTTTTAGCTGTAACTGGACCTATACCTTGTATTATTCCAGAAGATAAATATTTCTCTATTCCATCCTTTGAAGTTGGTAATATCTCTTCACATTCTTCTACCTTAAACTGCTTTCCAAACTGAGAATGATTAACCCAACTTCCTGAAAGTTTTAAATTTTGTCCTTCTCTTACATGTGGTAATACACCAACTGCTGTATGAATATTATTATTTTCTCTAAACTTTATAACTGTATACCCTGTATCAGAGCTTTTAAATACTATACTTTCAACTATTCCATTTAATGCTTCCATATTACCTCCTAAAAGGTTTCTCTTAAATTGTTATTACTATTAATTATATCACAATTATTAATTTTAAATCATGAAGCTGATTTTGTTGACTTAGTCAAATTTAAATCTTAAGATTATTATGAGGAAGGTGATTCGTATGTTAATAAAAAATTGTAATATAGTATATTTAGATAGGATTGAACCTGGAAATATACTAGTAGAAAACGGAAAAATCAAAGCTATAAACCCGAAAGAAGAAACTAATTGTGAAATACTAGATGGACAAGGACTTTATGTATCTCCTGGATTTATAGATGTTCATATACATGGAGCTGGTGGACACGATACTATGGATGGTACTTATGAAGCTATTAATGAAATTTCAAAAGTAATAGTTAAGCATGGTACTACTTCATTCACACCAACAACAATGACGGTAGCTGCTGAAGATGTTTTAAAATCAATGGGAGCTATACACCAAGCTAAAGTTGAAGGAACTGATGGAGCAAATGTTTTAGGAGCTCACCTTGAAGGACCTTTCATAAGTCCAAGTGCTATAGGAGCTCAAAATCCTGATTTCTTAATACCTCCATCAAAAGAAAACTTCTATAAATTAGTTGGAGCTTTTGAAGATGATGTTGTTTCAATAACTCTTGCTCCAGAAGTAGATGGGGCTAAAGAACTTACTAAATTCTTAAGCGAAAAAGGAATAGTTGTTTCAATGGGACACACTAAAGCTACTTACGAAGAAGCTATGGAAGGTATAAGATGTGGTTGTTCTCACTCTACTCACCTTTTCAATGCTATGACTCCATTTACTCATAGAGAACCAGGTGTTGTAGGTGCTGTGTTTGATAGCGATATAACTACAGAAACAATTTCTGATGGTATTCACATTTCATTCCCAAGCTTAAGAGTAGCTTATAACCAAAAAACACCAGATAAAGTCTTATTAATAACTGATGCTATGATGGCTTGTTGTATGCCAGATGGAAGATACTCATTAGGTGGTCAAGATGTTGAGGTTAAAAATGGAGCTGCTAGATTATTAACTGGTTCTTTAGCTGGTTCAGTTTTAACTTTAGATGTAGCTGTTAAAAATGTATTTAACAATACAAAATACCCACTTTATGAAGTTATAAAAATGGCTACTTATAATGGGGCTAGACATTGTAAAGTTGAAGATAGAAAAGGATTAATTAAAGAAGGCTATGATGCTGATTTAATTATCTTTGATGAAGATATAAACATAAAATATGTAATAGTTAATGGAAAACTAGTTCATAAAGCTTAATATAAATAAAAAAATACTTTGGATTAATCCAAAGTATTTTTTTATTTATAAACCATATTAACTATCATCTAACTTCATAAAACATTAATTTAATAATCAAAATAATATTAGGCTCTGTTTTAAGTAAAGGTTGATTTTAAGCTATCTCTTCCTGCTTAGATCAACATAAAAAAGTTAAAGTTCAGAAGAATATAAACTTCTGAACTTTAACTCTATTTATCTTAAAGATGTTTTTTTATCTCTTCAACTTTATCTAACTTTTCCCATGGAAGATCTAAATCTGTTCTTCCAAAGTGTCCATAAGCTGCTGTTTGTTTGTATATAGGTCTTCTTAATTCTAGGTCTCTTATTATAGCACCTGGTCTTAAATCAAATACCTTATTTATTATATTAACTATTTCTTCATCTGATATTTTTCCAGTTCCAAAAGTATCTACTATGATTGATACTGGTCTAGCAACACCGATAGCATAAGCAACTTGAACTTCTAACTTATCTGCAATACCTGCAGCTACTAAGTTTTTAGCTACCCATCTAGCAGCATATGCAGCTGATCTATCAACCTTAGTTGGATCTTTTCCTGAGAAAGCACCACCACCGTGTCTTCCATATCCACCATAAGTATCAACTATAATTTTTCTTCCTGTTAATCCTGAATCTCCTTGAGGTCCACCAATAACAAATCTTCCTGTTGGATTTATGTAATATTTAGTGTTTTCATCTAATAATTCTGCTGGTATAACAGCTTTTATAACATGTTCCATTAAATCAGCTTGAATTTGCTCTTGAGATATTTCTGGACCATGTTGTGTTGAAATTACTATAGCATCTATTCTAACAGGTTTATCATTTTCGTACTCAACAGTAACTTGTGTTTTTCCGTCTGGTCTTAAATAAGGTAAAGTTCCGTTCTTTCTTACTTCTGTTAATCTTCTTGATAATCTATGAGCCATAGCTATTGGTGCTGGCATAAATTCTTCAGTTTCATTAGTAGCAAAACCAAACATCATTCCTTGATCTCCAGCTCCAACTGCATCTATGTCAATTTTTTCTCCTGCTCTTGATTCTAGAGCTTCATCAACTCCCATAGCTATGTCTGATGATTGCTCATCAATTGTAGTCATAACTGAACAAGTTTCACAGTCAAAACCATATTTAGCTCTATCATAACCTATATTTTTGATAGTTTCTCTAGCTATTTTAGGAATATCAACATAACAATTAGTTGTTATTTCTCCCATTACCATTACTAATCCTGTAGTAACAGCTGTTTCGCAAGCAACTCTTGCATTTGGATCTTTTTCAAATATAGCGTCTAAAACTGCATCTGAAATTTGGTCACATATTTTATCTGGATGTCCTTCAGTAACTGATTCTGATGTAAATAATCTTCTCATGGCTATAATGCTATCTTACTATGCTAAATAAGATAGCCGATTCACCCCTTTCATTTTTTAATTATTTATTAAATTATTCTTTCCAACTATATAAAATAATATCTTTAGTTTTTTCATTTTAAAAATTACATATCTTAATGCGCGCTTTTAAGATATATTTTATTAACAAAAAAATCTCTTCTAAATCTTTAAAAGATTTAAGAAGAGATTCTAGTTATACACTAAATTTATCTTCTCTCATCTTGTAAAGAAAATTCTTTACCGGAATTGGCACCGTGGTGATTTCTCACTGGTTGCCGGGTTTCATAGGGCCTTTTTCCCTCCACCTCTCTGGATAAGAGTATATAAATACTAAATATTCTATTTTATTGAGATATTATTTTAAACAAAGAGACACTATTTCCAAGTGTCTCTTGCTGGTGGTGGAAGAAGGATTCGAACCTTCGAAGTCGTCCGACAACAGATTTACAGTCTGCCCCCTTTGGCCACTCGGGAATTCCACCACATATGGAGCTGATGATCAGACTTGAACTGATAACCTGCTGATTACAAGTCAGCTGCTCTGCCAATTGAGCCACACCAGCATATTAATATTTTGTTTTCTTTTAAATAAATGGTGGTGGAAGAAGGATTCGAACCTTCGAAGTCGTCCGACAACAGATTTACAGTCTGCCCCCTTTGGCCACTCGGGAATTCCACCACTTATGGAGCTGATGATCAGACTTGAACTGATAACCTGCTGATTACAAGTCAGCTGCTCTGCCAATTGAGCCACACCAGCATATTTATTATTTTTAATGGTGGTCGCAACAGGGATCGAACCTGTGACCCCCTGCTTGTAAGGCAGGTGCTCTCCCAGCTGAGCTATGCGACCTTATTGGTGGTGGAAGAAGGATTCGAACCTTCGAAGTCGTCCGACAACAGATTTACAGTCTGCCCCCTTTGGCCACTCGGGAATTCCACCACTTATGGAGCTGATGATCGGACTTGAACCGATAACCTGCTGATTACAAGTCAGCTGCTCTGCCAATTGAGCCACACCAGCATATTTATTATTTTTCTTTGTCGGTTTGACTCACCGCCAATCGACAAGATTTAGTATATATTGTTACGCTTTTTATTTCAAACTCAATTTTAGCCCATTTTTGATAATTATGTTAAGTTATTTCGAATTTTCTCTATATATCTTTTGTTTACTTCTTTTTTAATTATATATTTTCTTCAATCAACTCAATATTTATGTATGGACTCAATATATCTTTCATTTCCTTGTACTCATTCTCCTCTAATCTATCCTTTAAAATTCTAAATATATCAACTGCAGCATCTAGCTCATCACTTCTTTTAATATGCTCTAATAATATTCCATAATCTAATATAGATAAATTTTTAGCTATAGACATCAATTTAAGCTTATCTGATTTTGCTATTTTTTTCGGAATTGAATATTTATCCATCCTAAAGACCTCTTTGCTTTCTTCTTCCAAAGAATCCTTTACTTCAAAATTATTATTATCTTTATTTTTCTCAATATCTTTTACTGCCTCTCCGATTTTTTCTTCTATCTCATCTTCATTTTCTTCTATTTCAAGTTCATACTCATCAAAAATATCATCTTCTTTTTTATCAGAATTATTATTTTGATTTAATTTATTATTATCTTCTTTTTCTTTTTTTTCCTCAATTTTATTATATTCTTTATTTTCATTACTGTTTTCATCTAAATGATTCTTCTTTTCTTTTTCTATACTATTAACTTCAAATTTTGGGCTATGCTCAAAATTTAAATTAACAAAGTACAACATAATCCCCATTGTAATTGTAGTAAAGAAAAGTATTAGAAAACTTAAAAATCCTCTATTCATAAACATATTCACCTCCTCTTTTAATAATTGCCACCTAAAATCTTTTTTATACTTCTCTTTAATATTTCTTACTATCCTTTCATATAATTAATCAGGAGGTGAAGCCTTGAATAAAATAAAGACTTATTACGAACATTATTTAGCATATTATGAAATTTCAAATTTTTTAAAAGATAATATAGATGAAAAAACATTAATAGTATGTATAGGTACAGATAAATGTATAGGTGATTGTTTAGGACCACTAGTTGGAACTCTATTGAAAGAAAAATTCTTTCCTTTAAATATATTTGGTACACTTGACTCTCCTATACATGCACTTAATCTTGATAAAAAAATAACTGAGATATTAAAAAATTATCCTGGATATAAAATAATAGCTATAGATGCCTGTTTAGGAGATTCAAAATCTATTGGAGAAATTCATACTAGAAACGAGCCTATACACCCAGGAAAAGGTGTTGGGAAAACTCTAAGAAGCGTTGGTGATACTTCTATTATTGCAATAGTTGATTCATCGGAAAATATAGATTTATTTACTACTAGACCTATTAGATTAAGCTTCATATTAGACATGGCTAAAGTTATCGTTGATGCTCTAATACATGCTTATTATTTAAGTACAAAAAAAAATTAACCATATATCTCTTAATATTAAGAGATATATGGTTAATTTTATTCATCAATTAATTTTACTTCTAAATCGTCCGTACTTAAGTTTATTTTTTCAAAGGCTTTAAGAACCTTTCCAGTTCCTTCCGCTACACACCTTACAGCATCTTCTGCTACATTAACCTTAACGCCAGTTCTTTGCTCAATGAATTTATCTAAACCATTTAGTAAAGCTCCTCCACCAGTCATAAGAATTCCTTCTTCAATTATATCAGCAGCTAACTCTGGTGGCGTTTTTTCAAGAACAGAATGTACCGCTTCACCAATTATATTTACTTGATCTTTTAATGCCATTCTAAGTTCTTCACTATCTACTTTTATAACTCCAGGTAGACCAGTTATTAAATTTCTTCCTCTCACTTCCATGAACTCATTTCTATTTCCTTCTACGACTGTAGCAACATTTATTTTAAGTTCTTCGGCAGTTCTCTCACCAATCATAAGTTTATATTTATTTCTAACAAACTTGATTATAGCTTCATCAAATTTATCACCAGCGACCTTCACAGATTGTCTAATAACAATTCCACCTAAAGATATTATAGCAATGTCTGCTGTTCCTCCGCCTATATCTACAACCATATGGCCACTAGCTTTTGATATATCTAATCCAGCTCCTATGGCAGCAGCTAATGGTTCTTCTATAAGATATACATTTTTAGCTCCTGAATTTTTAGCAGCATCTATAACTGCTCTTTTCTCTATTTCAGTTGCTTGAGAAGGTATGCATACCATAACCTTTGGCGCTGATATTCTTCTATTTCCAACACCTTTTTTAATGAAATATTTTAGCATAGCCTCTGTCATTTCATAATCTGATATTACACCATTTCTCATAGGTCTTAATGCTACTATATTTCCTGGTGTTCTACCAATCATTTGTCTTGCAGCTTCTCCTACTGCTAAAACTTTGTTTTTATTTTTGTCTATAGCTACCACTGATGGCTCTTTTAGGACTATACCTTTATCTTTCATATAGACAAGAACTGTTGCTGTTCCAAGGTCTATACCCATATCTGTACCTTTTCTCCAAAACCACATATTTACACTCCCTAATATATAATAAAATTATTATTTCCTATAAAATTATACATAAATACTAACTTTTATTATATAAGGAATATTTTTATCATTCAACAACTTTATATTTTAACTTAGTAGCTTTTCCACCTCTTATATGTCTTTCAGCCTTATTTAAATCCAATATACTTTTTGCCTCTTCAGCTATATCTGGATTTATTTTAGGCAACCTTTCAGTCATATCCTTATGTATAGTACTCTTACTTACTCCAAAAACCTTAGCTGTTTTCCGTATAGTAGCTCTTGAATAAATAATGTACTGCGCTACTTCTAAAACTCTTTCCTCAATATAATCTTTCAAGAACCTTACCTCCTTAAAAATATTACTATTATTTAATCAGCTGCCTTTAAGGCAGCTGATTATCTCTTAAATTATTCTCTTACTGGAATATCCTTTAAATATTTTTGTGGATCTACTGGTTCTTTAGAATTTTCCATATGGAACATTAAATAAGTTTCAGAAACTCTATCACTTGGACTATTTTGGATAGTTTTCCCAACCTTACCTACAGGATCTCCTTTTTTAACAGTATCTCCTTCTTTAACTTTTATTTCAGGATCTAAGTTTCCATAAAATCCAACTACACCATTTTGATGCTCTATCTTAACAAAGCATCCTTCTTTTGAATTTCCTTTTCCAGCTTCTACAACCTTACCATCACCAATTGCTAAAACCTCTGTTCCTTCAGCAACTTCAATATCTATACCTTTATAAACAGATGCACTTTGACCTGATTCATTTAATCTAGGTTCTAAGTTATATCCTCTTGTTATAACTCCATCTTTAACCGGTGATATAAAACTTTGATTTTGGTTTGAAGTAGCTACAGAATCATCTGTATTTTTTGCTTCTGGATTTACTACGTCACTATTTTCTTCTACATCTGTATTAGATGTAGTCTCTTCTGAATTATCTGTCCCCTCTGTTTTTCCTTCAACTAGCTCTGCATCATCAAATGTATTACCAGTTGTAGTACTATTATCCTCTGTATTTTCTACTATGCTTTCATCTACTGTGTTATTAGCACTCTTATTTGCTACCACTACTCCAACTGTTGCTATTAAGCATAGGCAAACAAATAAAACTACATAAAATCCATCCTTTTTAATAAATCTCTTAAATTGGTCTTTTTTATTCATTTTCAACACCTCCGTTACTAATTCTGTCCATTTATCCTAAATTAATACACATATAAAAATCTTTTTTATAAAAAAAACAACAAGCAAATAAATATTTGCTTGTTGTTTTAACTACTTATACATAAAAACCTTATTACTTTTTTCTACATTACTTTCTTTAAAGTAATGTTCTAATATTTCATCATATTTTTTTCCATCCTTACCCATTACATTTGCTCCCCATTGGCTCATTCCAACCCCATGACCATATCCTAAACACTTTATATTTACTACATTCTCTGAAAACTCTAGTGTAAAATTGGCTGAATTTAAAGATAATATTTTTCTAAAGTCCTTTCCTTTAATTATAGCCTCTCCTATTTTTATGTCATCTACAGTTCCACCTGTGTTTCTATTTAAAATTTGAATATCTTCTTTTATATTATCTCCTAAATTGCTATTAGAAACTGCTTTTTTAATTGTATTCTTAAAATCATTTATTGGAATATTAACTTCACTTTCATATTTAGGTGATATCTCTTCTCCAGGGCTCTCAACAGACTTTAGATATGGTACATCCTCTGAAAAAACAGAAACTGCATCTTCAGTATTTCCCGAACTTGTAGAAAAATATTGTGGATATCTTACTAATTCTTTATTATAAGATAAAACTTCCCCCTCAGTTTCCTTTACCGCCTTTTTTATCTTTTTCAAATACTCATCTCCATTTTCCCCCCAAGCTTCTTTTCTTTTATCAATATTTAAATATGCCTGGCAATGAGTTGTATCACAAATATTTCCTTCTTTAATATTACTACATCCAGCAATCATTTTATTTATAACAAAAGTTCTAGCTAAAACTGCCTGAGCTTTTAAAGCTTCTTCATGGAAAGAAGCAGGCATTTCACTTGAAACTACAGATAAAACATAATCTTCTAAAGACACCTTTTCCACTTTATTTTCTTTAGATATGTAAACTTCAACTTCTTTTATATTAACTACTTCAGATAACCTTTGATTTTTCTTTATTTCAGTACTATTGCTTTCAGCTATACTGGAGCTTGATAAAAACCCAAATAATATAGGTATAATAAATATACTTAATATAACAGCTCCTATAAAAATTACTGCTTCTAAAATTCTTTTATTTCTCATAAATCCTCCAAAAACTTATTAATACACTTTATGTATATGCTAAGTATCTTGAAACTCGAACTCATATTAAAATTATTTAAAAACAAAAAAATCAACAGCATATGCTGTTGATTTAAACTCTATTTATGTCAGCGCCTAACGCTCTGAACTTATTTTCTATTTCAACATAACCTCTATCTATATGGTGTATATCAGTAACTATTGTTTCTCCCTTTGCTATAAGTCCAGCTAAAACCAAAGCTGCTCCTGCTCTTAAATCTGTTGCCTTCACTTCACACCCTGTAAGATTATCTAC
Source organism: Clostridium sp. LIBA-8841 (assembly GCF_057782475.1). Classification (NCBI taxonomy): domain Bacteria; kingdom Bacillati; phylum Bacillota; class Clostridia; order Eubacteriales; family Clostridiaceae; genus Clostridium; species Clostridium sp. LIBA-8841. Next base: position 3,296,681 of record NZ_CM173488.1, read on the forward strand.
ACCATCAATTAAAGCAGTTCTTCCTTCTACTTGTATATTTGCACCCATACGTCTTAATTCATCAACATTCATGAATCTATTTTCAAAAACACTTTCTGTTATAATACTACTACCCTTTGCTATACTCAATAAACTCATCATTTGTGATTGCATATCAGTAGGATACCCTGGATACGGCATTGTCTTTATATTAATTGGTTTTATCTCTTTATTTCCTCTTACTATTATACTATTCGGCTCATTATCAATTTTAAAGAATTCTGTTCCCACTTCTCTTAATTTAGAAATTGTGGCTGCACAGTGGTCTGAATTAACACCATTCAATTTTATTTCTGAACCTGTTATTGCTGCTGCAACCATAAATGTACCTGCTTCTATTCTATCATATATAGGAGTATATTCTGTTGAAGTTAAAGATTCTACACCATCTATTACTATTTCTCCTGGTTTTTCAGTATAAATTTTTGCTCCCATAGAATTTAAAAATTTAATTAAATCAATTATTTCTGGTTCTTGAGCAGCATTTTCAATCACTGTAGTACCTTTAGCCATAGTTGCTGCCATCATTATATTCTCTGTTGCACCAACAGAAGGAAAGTCTAAATATACTTTATTTCCAAATAACTTTTTAGCTTGAATACATACAAATCCATTACCACAATTTTTATCTTCTGCACCTAAAGCTCTAAGACCCTTTAAATGCAATTCTATTGGTCTTGAACCAATATTACATCCACCTGGTCTAGCTAATTTAAATTCTCCATATTTAGTTATCATTGGCCCCATTATAAGAAATGAAGCTCTCATTTTTTTTACTAAATTCTCATTTGGGATTAAAGGTTCTCTTTGCAATGGTGGTACAATTAATTTATTATTTTTCTTATCTATATTTAATTCATAACCTAATTGTTCCATAACATCACAAATAGTAAACACATCTTCTAACATTGGTAATTCATTTATAGTTATAATATCATTAGCTAATATAGATCCTGCAATTATTGGTAAAACTGAATTTTTAGCTGTACTAATTTTTACTTCTCCATTTAATTTTTTTCCACCTTTTACTACTATTTTATCCATATTATCCTCCATTAAAATTATTTTAATATGTTGTGAATATAATAGGAGTGCCTAAAATCAACTTCCTATCTTCCTCATATGTCATAATGGAGTAATTAAACTGATAATCACTCTTAAGATTAATTATTCCTGTAGTTCCATTCTCTAAATTTATACTTTGTGATTCTATTACATGCTTCTTACCAATTGATTCTATAATTTTTTTTTCAATTTCATCTATATTATTATTTTCTCTAATATTACCTTTTATATAAGTGTAATATTTTATATTTGATATGTTTTTATTATGAATAACTTGAAAATATTCCTTAATATAATTAAAATCAATTCTATATCTAGAAAATATTTCTATTTGAACTCTATTTTTCCCATTTTCTTTTATCAAACTAATATTTAATTTAATTTCATCACTAGAATTCTCTAAATATAAACCACCTTCACTTTCTTCTACAATACTGAAATCTTTAATTTTAAGAGAATTATATAAATTATTCAATTCTTTATTGATACTTTCATTAGTTAGATATTCTATTTTTATTCCATACTCTTCTATATCACAAAGTTCTTCTGATACTTTAGTATAAACCTCATTTTCTAAATTGCTAATGCTTGGACAAAAAATAAAAGAGAAACAAAATAATACCATTGTAAAAATATTTTTATTCATCACTATCCCACCTTTCTTCTTAATTATTGTCAGGGATAGCTTTTTTATACAATAATTGCCTTTCATATTATCAATATATTAAAATCACCTGAAAAAGTTCTATTAAATTACATAAAAACATTTGTTATACCAAAAAAAAGCATACAGTTTCCTGTATGCTTTAAATAATCTACATTTCTTTTAACTTTAATCTAGACATAGCTCTTGCTAAGGCTAACTTAGCTCTTTTTACATCTGTCTCATCAGCAATTTTTTTTAATCTTTCTTCTGCTCTTTGCTTAGCCTCCATAGCTCTCGCTTGATCTATTTCTTCTGGCCATTCTGCAGAATTTACACAAAATGTAACTTCATTATCTTGAACCTTCATTAATCCTGTTGAAGTAAATAAGTACTTACTTTCACCATTTTCATCATCTACTCTTGTAACTGTTGGAGTAGTAGCTGTTATATAAGGTTGGTGACCAGCTAATATTTCAAACTCACCAAGAGCATTTTTACATAAAACTCTTGTAACCTCACCTGAAATAAGAACTCTTTCTGGTGTTGTTATAGTTAAATTGAATTTACTCATCTTTATTCACCCCTTTTATTGGGCTATTTCTCTAGCTTTTTCTAGTACTTCATCTATTGATCCAACAAATAAGAAAGCTGATTCTGGAACATTATCGTATCTACCTTCTAATATTTCTTTGAACCCTCTTATAGTTTCTTTTATTGGAACATATCTACCTTGCATTCCAGTGAATTGTTCTGCTACTGTGAATGGTTGTGATAAGAATTTTTGTATTCTTCTTGCTCTAGCAACAATAAGTTTATCTTCGTCAGCAAGTTCATCAACCCCAAGGATAGCGATTATATCTTGAAGTTCTTTATATCTTTCTAATATATGTTTAACTTTTGAAGCAACTTCATAATGCTCTTCTCCAACAATTCTTGGATCTAGTATTCTTGATGAAGAATCTAGTGGATCAACAGCTGGATAAATACCTATCTCAGCTATACTTCTTGATAAAACTGTCTTAGCATCAAGATGGTTGAATGTTGTAGCTGGAGCTGGGTCAGTTAAGTCATCAGCAGGTACATATACTGCTTGAACTGATGTAATTGATCCATGAGTAGTTGATGTAATTCTCTCTTGAAGAGCACCCATCTCTGTAGCAAGTGTTGGTTGGTAACCAACAGCTGATGGTATTCTTCCTAATAAAGCTGAAACCTCTGATCCAGCTTGTGAGAATCTAAATATATTATCTATGAATAATAACACGTCTTGACCTTGATCTCTGAAGTACTCAGCCATTGTAAGTCCTGTTAACGCAACTCTCATTCTTGCTCCAGGTGGTTCGTTCATTTGTCCAAATACTAGTGCAGTATTTTTTATAACTCCTGATTCCTTCATTTCGTAGTAAAGGTCATTACCTTCTCTTGATCTTTCTCCAACTCCTGTAAATACAGAAATTCCACCGTGCTCTTTAGCTATATTGTTAATAAGCTCTTGGATAAGAACTGTTTTACCAACACCGGCTCCTCCGAATAGACCGATTTTACCCCCTCTTTGGTAAGGTGCTAAAAGGTCTATAACCTTTATTCCAGTTTCAAACATTTCAGGAACAACTGATTGCTCTTCAAATGATGGAGCTGGTCTATGAATTGGATATTTTTCTTCATTATTAACTTCTGCTCCACTATCTAGTGGTTTACCTAATACGTTAAATATTCTTCCTAATACGCATCCACCAACGGGTACTGATATAGGTGCTCCAGTGTCAACAGCTTCTATACCTCTTCTTAATCCTTCAGTAGCTTCCATAGCTATAGTTCTAACTATGTCATCTCCTACGTGTTGCTCTACCTCACAAACTAAGATTTTTCCATCGTCCATTTTTATGTGTATTGCATTAAATATATTAGGAAGTTCATCATTTGCAAACTTTATATCTACAACTGGTCCAATAACCTGAACTACTTTACCTATATTATTAGACATTTTGAGTACCTCCTTATTTTTGTGCTTCTGCTCCACCAACAATCTCTGATATCTCTTGAGTTATGATACTTTGTCTTATTCTATTGTACTTAGCATCTAATGAGTTTAATAAATCATCGGCGTTTTTAGTTGCTCCGTCCATTGCCTGCATTCTAGCACTTTGTTCACTAGTTTTTGAATTAAACATAGCATTCATGAATTTACCTTTTAAATATGATGAAACTAATGAATCTATTATTTCATCCTCATCTGGTTCAATTAAAAAAGAAACCTTTCCTTTTTCTCCAGTTAAATCTAAAGGTAATAATCTCTCTTCAACAACCTCTTGTTTAACAGGTGAAAAGAATTTAGTATAAACTAAATTTACTTCTCCAAAGTTTCCATCAGTAAATTCTTTAACAGCTTTATTTACTACAGTTGATGCATCACCAATATTCGGTGTATCTCCTAAATCAACATATTCTGCTAAAGTAGAAATCCTATTTTTCTTAACATAATGGATACCTTTTTTCCCCACTACTATTGCTTCTATATTTTCAATATTATCTTCATACTTATCTCTTACAAAAGCAGCAGTATTACCATTAAATCCACCACATAATCCTGAATCTGATGCTAATAATATTATTAACTTTTTAGGATTATCATTGGATTTAAGTAAAGGATTATTATTGCTATTTAATGATCCGATTAATTCTCTAGCAATTTCATCTAGACTTCCAAAATATTGATTATTTTCATTTAACTTTTGTCTAGCTTTTCTTAACTTAGAAGTGGCAACAAGTCCCATAGCTTTTGTTATTTTTCTTGTGTTTTTGATACTTTTTATTCTTCTTTTAATTTCTAAAAGTCCTGCACCTGCCATTTAAGCTCCACCTCCATTCTTAAAAATGTGGGCATAGCTTTAATTAAAAAGCTATGCTCTTATTTTATATTAAGAATATTTTTTTAAATTCTACTATAGCGCTTTCTAAAGCAGATTTTAATTCATCGTCTAAAACTTTCTTATCTAATATAGCTTTACCAATTTCTCTATGATGAGTATCCATATATTCTAAGAATTCTTTTTCAAATCTCTTAATATCTGAAACCTTAATATCTAATAAGAAATTGTTAACTGCAGCATATATTATCATAATTTGTTTTTCAACTGCCATTGGCTTATATTGGTCTTGTTTTAATATCTCAATAATTCTCTTACCTTTTTCAAGTCTTGCTTGAGTATCCCTATCAAGGTCAGAACCGAATTGAGCGAATGATGCTAACTCTCTATATTGAGCAAGTTCTAGTCTTAATGTACCAGAAACTTGTTTCATTGCTTTTATTTGAGCATTTCCTCCAACCCTTGAAACTGATATACCCGGGTTAACAGCTGGTCTTTGTCCTGCGTTGAATAACTCAGTTTCTAAGAATATTTGTCCGTCTGTTATTGATATAACGTTAGTTGGGATATATGCTGTTACGTCTCCTGCTAATGTTTCTATTATTGGAAGCGCTGTTAATGAGCCTCCACCATTTTCTTTTGATAACTTAGCAGCTCTTTCAAGTAATCTTGAATGTATGTAGAATACATCACCTGGATAAGCTTCTCTTCCTGGTGGTCTTCTAATTAATAATGACATTGTTCTATAAGCAACTGCGTGCTTACTTAAGTCATCATACACTATTAATACAGATTTACCTTTGTTCATGAAATATTCACCCATTGTACAGCCTGCATATGGTGCAATATATTGTAATGGAGCTGATTCTGATGCTGATGCAGTTACAACTATTGAATAGTCCATAGCTCCTTCTTCAGTTAAAGTGTTAACTATATTAGCTACTGTTGATTGTTTTTGTCCAATAGCAACATATATACATATAACGTCTTTACCTTTTTGGTTAATTATAGTATCTATAGCTATAGCAGTTTTACCTGTTTGTCTATCTCCTATAATTAATTCCCTTTGTCCTCTACCTATTGGTATCATTGAGTCAATCGCTTTAATACCTGTTTGTAGAGGCTCATTAACAGAACTTCTTTCTAATATACCTGGTGCTGGTATTTCTATAGCTCTGTAACCATCATTTTTGATAGGACCTTTTCCGTCTATAGGTTGACCTAGTGAATTAACAACTCTACCTACTAGATCCTCTCCTACTGGTACTTCAACTATTTTTCCAGTTCTTTTAACGATGTCTCCTTCTTTTATACCTTCTTCTGATCCTAAAAGAACGCAACCAACGTTATCCTGCTCTAAGTTAAGAGCCATACCGAAAACTTGATTAGGGAATTCTAGAAGTTCACCTTCCATACATTCTTCTAATCCGTAAACTCTGGCAACTCCGTCACCTATCTGTATGATAGTACCAGAATCAACAGTTTCTAGCTCTTTTTCATAGTGTTTTATTTCATTCTTGATTATAGAAGTTATTTCTTCTGGTTTAATATGCATAGACTCACCTCTATTCTCTCTTAAGCATTATAAGTTTCATATCATCAAGTCTAGATTTAACAGTACCATCTATAACATCATCGCCAACTCTAACATAAAGTCCACCAATGATACTCTTATCTATATCTTGCTTTAATAATATTTTCTTTGAATATTTATTTTCTAACTTTTCTACAAGTCTTTTAACTTCATCTTCTGTTAGTGGAACAACACTTTTAACCTCAGCTAATAAAGTATTGTTTCTTTCTAGATGAATTTTTTCCATTTCTTTTAATTTTTCTTTTAGGTAAAGTATTCTATCTTTTTCTATAAGAACCATTAAGAATGAAAGTAACTCTTCATCTATTTTTCCTTCAAATATATTTTTGAAAGTTTTCTTCTTTCTTACAGTACTTATTTGAGGATGCTTTATTATTTCATAAAGCTCTGTATTACCATAAACTATGTCACAAATTTCTCTCAAATCATTTAAGTACTCTTCAACTTTGTTCTTTTCTTCAGCAACTTCGTATAGAGCTAAGGCATATCTTCGATCTAAATATTCGTACATAATTAGATACCTACCTTTTCAATAAAGTCATTTATTAAATCTCTATGTTTAGCTTCATCGATAGATTCTCCAAGTGCTTTCTCTGAAAGCATTACAGAAATATCAACTACTTGTTGCTTTAATTCATATCTCGCTTTTTCTTCTTCTCTTTGAATTTCAATATTAGCTCTATTTAATATAGCCTCAGCTTCTCTATGAGCATCATCAACTATTTCTTTATAAATTCTGTCAGCTTCTTTTTTCTGTTCTTCTCTAAGCTTTCTGCCTTCTTCCTTCGCAGATTTAAGAATTCTTTCATTATCTAATCTTAATCTTCTTGCTTTTTCTGCATCTTCATCAGCTTTTAAGATTGTTTCATCTATAGCCTCTTGTCTTGCGTCGATGGCTCTCTTGATTTTGTCCCAGAAAAAATGTTTTAGTATAAGAATTAAGATTATAAAGTTAATGATTGTAGCTAATATTCTCATAAAATTTAATTCCATATATCAATCACAGCCTCCCTTCGGAGTCAATTATATTAACTCTATTATCTTCATTTATTAATTACTACAAGTTCTTAATAAAAAGTTACGCAATTTGATATTAAACAACGAATAATAAGATTATTGAAATTACTAAACCATATATAGCTGTTGCTTCTGAAAGACCAGCTCCCATGATGAATAAACTTTGAATTTTATCTGATGCTTCTGGTTGTCTTGCAGTTGCTTCTATTGCTCCTGCTGTTGCAATCCCTATACCTATTCCGGCTCCTATACCTGCTAATACAGCTATACCTGCTGCTAATAACTTCATATCCATTAAAAATTCCTCCTTTTTTAAATCAAACTAAAGTTATTTTGATTTGTTCCTCTAATTTTTCTTAGTGATCTGCTAACATTTTAATGTTTACCATTGTTAACATTGTAAATACTATCATTTGTATTGTTCCATCAAATACATCGAAGAAACCATGTGCTAGTATTGGCACACCTATTTGTGCAATCCATCCTATATGAGCTAGACCTGAGTACATTAAGTCTATTAATAGAGTGGCTGCTAACATATTACCAAATAAACGTAGTGCAAGAGATACTGGGAAAATTATTCTCTCCATTATATTTAAAGGTAACATTACTGGATATGGCTTGAAATATCCTTTGATATATCCTCCAAGATGACATTTACGTAATGCATTAGCATGAACAACAACAAAGGAAGTAATTGTTAATGCCACTGCAACACTTAAATCCTGAGTTGGAGGTGCAAGCCCTATTAATCCATAAAGGTTTAAGACAAGTAGGAATACTGCTAATGTTCCTATATAAGGTACAAAACCAATATAACTTTCCCCCATGTTACTCTTTACCAAGTTATAAACTGTTTGATAAACTGACTCTAAAACAACTTGTAACTTGCCTGGTTTATTTTTAAGGTTTCTAGTTGATACTATAGCAAATATTGTTATAACAAGCATTGCTGCCCATTGAAAAATAATTGTACTACTAATTGTCAAACTACCAACCTTAACTGTAAACATTGGTGCAAAGATATCCACGGAATCACTCCCTTTCTATCTTAGTATTAATTTATATATGTATATAAATATTTATTTATTTTGTGATAAGGCCTTATTCTTTTTGGTATAAATAAATATTGATATCTGATGTGAAATAAATCCAATTAGATAAAATGCTAACTCTTTAACATTTCTCATAAATACTAGTGTAAATAAAAGAATTAGAATCATTCTTAATACAAAGCTTATTTGAATTTTTAAAGCTCCTCTTCTTTTATTTATGACCTTGTGGATTACAATTGCATTAACCGTAAAATTAATTGTAGCAACTATACTTCCAACTAAAAAAGCCACCCCAAATTTAAAATTAACTAAACTAATTACTAGGGTTGCTATTATCGTCAATAAAATATTAGTTTTCATTACTGAAAAAACTAAATCTTTGATTTTAGCGTTCACGTATAACCTCCATAGTTCCGCAATGTTACTTTACTAATTATATTCCTGAATTTAATATTAATAAAATTTAAATTTTGCTTGAATTTATTAATATTCTGATATTTTAAAGTACTTTTAAGCATTTCCTTCATTTTTACTCTCAAAAACTCTCATTTACTCTTTTTTCAATTATTTTTGAATGCTTTTGAATATACTATTTCATTTTTCTGAATTTTTTAATTATTATTCATTATCTTGAGTTAAATTTCGATTACTATTTTCGATTTTGAAATCCTTTTTTAAAAGTTTTTATTATAAAATCGTATATTTTATCACCTTTTTTATCAAAAAAGTTTCAAACCACTATTTAGAATAAAATATACAACTTAAAAGGTTTTGAATAACCTTTTTAATATTTATTCACATTTTTTTTGATTTTTTTTTAAAATCCTTATTTTTTTTAATATTTTCGGAACCTTAATCCTATTTTTTTCTATTCTTTATTCTATTATTCATACTTTTTATATAAAATCTAAATAAAATATATATTTTATAATATGAATTTTTATTATTACTTTTGTGCATATTTTTTTAATATATTCTTTATATTAAGATGATAAAATGTATAAATTTAATTTTTAAAATAAAAAGATGCTATCCTATTAAATGGATAGCATCTAAAAATATATATAATAATGGTAAACTTATTATCTTTCTACGATTAAAGCTGTTCCCATTCCTCCACCTATGCAAAGTGTTGCTAAGCCTGTTTTAGCATCTCTTTTCATCATTTCATGAAGTAATGTAACTAATATTCTAGCTCCTGAAGCTCCTACTGGATGTCCTAAAGCTATAGCTCCACCATTTACGTTAACTTTGCTCATATCAAAATCTAAATCTTTAGCTACTGCTAAGCTTTGAGCAGCGAAAGCTTCGTTTGCTTCTATTAAATCAAGATCTGAAACTGTTAATCCAGTTCCTTCTAATGCCTTTTTAGTAGCATAAAATGGTCCATATCCCATGATTGAAGGATCTAATCCTTTTGAACCATAAGAAACTATTTTACAGATTGGAGTTACTCCTAATTCTTTTGCTTTTTCAGCACTCATAACTACTAAAGCAGCGGCACCATCATTTATACCTGATGCATTACCAGCTGTAACTGTACCATCTTTTTTGAATGCTGGTCTTAATTTCCCTAATTTTTCAGCAGTTGATCCAAATCTTGGGAACTCATCAGTATCAAATACTATTGGATCACCTTTTCTTTGTGGAATTACTACTGGTACTATTTCATCTTTGAATTTTCCAGCTTTTATAGCTGCTTCTGCTTTAATTTGAGAATTTGCAGCAAATTCATCTTGCATTTCTCTAGTTAATCCCCATTGATCTGCTATATTTTCAGCAGTTATACCCATATGGTATCCATTAAATGCATCTGTTAATGCATCATTAACCATGGCATCTATCATCTTGCCATCGCCCATTCTTTGACCAAATCTTGCAGTTTTTAAAACATATGGTCCTTGTGACATGTTTTCCATACCACCAGCTACTACTACATCAGCATCTCCTGCTTTTATCATTTGAGCAGCTAAAGCCACACATCTTAAACCTGAACCACAAACTTTATTTATTGTCATTGCAGGAACTTCAACTGGTAAACCAGCTTTTACCGCTGCTTGTCTTGCTGGGTTTTGTCCTAATCCTGCTTGGATTACATTACCCATTAAAACTTCATCAACACATTCTGGTTTTACACCAACTTTATTTAAAGCTTCTTTAATAACTAAAGCTCCTAAATCTACAGCAGGAACATCTTTTAATGAACCTCCAAATGATCCTAATGCTGTTCTTACTGCACTTGCAATAACTACCTCTCTCATATCAAAAACCTCCCATTTAGGTAAAAATTTATCAAAAATATATGTTTTTTCTAACCAATTTAATTATAACCATAAATTTACTAGCTTTCAATATATTTTGTTAAATTTTAAACAATCTTTTTTATTATTTTTTGCTTTTTATAAAAAAAGACAGATATTTTAGCTTCATTATAGAAATATACCATTAAAATTTCTATATTATTCTAAATATCTGTCTATTCATCCCAATTATTCAAATTATATTTATCAAACTTTTTAACAAAGTCTTATTTGCTTACAAATTCTTCTACAGATTCATCACTTTTTCCAAAGTAGTTTAAGATAGCTTTTACTATTCTTTCTGAAGCTTTACCATCTCCATATGGATTTATAGCTTTACTCATTTCTGCGTAAGCTTTTTCATCATTTATAAGTGAATTAGCTTCTTCTAAGATTTTTTCTACATCAGTACCAACTAACTTAACAGTTCCTGAAGCAACAGCCTCTGGTCTTTCTGTTACATCTCTTAAAACTAATACTGGTTTTCCTAAGTGAGGAGCTTCCTCTTGTAATCCACCTGAATCAGTCATAACCATGAAGCATTTATTCATTAAGTTATGAGTTTCTTTTGTATCAAGTGGTGGTAAAAGATGTACTCTTTCTTTTCCATCAAGATTTTTATAAACAACATCTTTTACAACTGGATTTAAGTGAACAAGGTAAACTAATTCAACATCTTTATTATCTTCAACTATTTTGTTTAAAGCTGTACAGATGTTTTCTATACCTTCTCCCCAGTTTTCTCTTCTATGAGCAGTTATCATGATAACTTTTTTGTTTTGGAAATCTATGTTGTTTAATTCTTCATTTTCAAACACATAATTTTCTTCAACAGTATGTTCCATAGCATCGATTACAGTATTACCTGTAACTTTTATGTCATTTTCATTTATTCCTTCTCTCAAAAGGTTAGCTTTTGAACCTTTAGTAGGAGCAAAATGTAAATCAGCTAAAGCACCTGTTAATTTTCTATTCATTTCCTCTGGGAATGGGAAATATTTATCAAAAGTTCTAAGTCCAGCCTCAACATGCCCAACTCTTATTTGTTGATAGAAAGCTGCTAATCCACCAGCAAAAGTTGTAGTTGTATCTCCATGTACAAGTATCATATCTGGTTTTTCTTCAGTGAATACTTTTTCTAATCCCTCTAAAACTCTATTTGTTATTCCAGTAAGAGTTTGACGAGTTTTCATTATATCTAGATCAAAGTCAGGTTTTATATCAAATAGTTCTAAAACTTGGTCTAACATTTCTCTATGCTGAGCAGTTACACAAACTTTTGACTCTATTTCTGGTCTTTTCTCTAATTCTTTTACTAGTGGAGCCATTTTTATAGCTTCCGGTCTTGTTCCAAAGATAGTTAAAACTTTTATCTTTTCCATGAATCATTTACCTCCAAAAATAATCAATAGCTACTTATATATTAAGTAGCTATTTAAATTATAACTATTTTGTTCCAAATAGTCTATCTCCTGCATCACCTAATCCAGGAACTATATATCCATGATCATTTAATTTCTCATCAATGCATGCAACATATATATCAACATCTGGATGAGCTTTTTGTACAAATTCTATTCCTTCTGGTGAAGAAATTAAGCACATAAGTCTTATTTGCTTAGCTCCTCTTTTCTTTAAAAGAGTTATAGCATCTGCTGCTGAACCACCTGTAGCTAGCATTGGGTCAACAACGATTATATCTCTTTCTGCTATGTCTTGTGGTAATTTACAGAAGTACTCTACTGGTTGAAGCGTTTCTTCATCTCTATATAGTCCAATGTGACCTACTTTTGCAGCAGGTATAAGTTGTAGCATACCATCTACCATACCTAATCCAGCTCTTAATATTGGAACTATAGCAACTTTTTTACCAGCTAAAACTTTACATTTAGTTTTGCATACTGGAGTTTCTATATCGATTTCTTCCATTGGAAGATTTCTTGTTACTTCATAAGCCATAAGCATAGAAACTTCACTTACTAATTCTCTGAAATCCTTAGAACCTGTATTTTTATCTCTTATGAACGCTAACTTATGTAATATAAGTGGGTGTGTTATTTCTGTTACTTTACTCATTGTATCTTCCTCCTAAAATCTATATATAAAAAATTTTTTGACTAATTATTTTGAATATTTTTTCTCAATTTCAGTTAATTTATCAATTCTAGTTTGGTGTCTTCCACCTTCAAATTCTGAATTTAAGAAAGTATCAACTATATCTAAAGCTAATCCTGGACCTACTACTCTCTCACCCATAGCTAATATATTTGCATTGTTATGTTGTCTTGTTGCATGAGCACTAAATGTGTCTGAACAAAGAGCAGCTCTTATTCCTGGAACTTTATTTGCTGATATTGATATTCCTATACCAGTTCCACAAATTAATATTCCAAATTCAAATTCTTTTGAAGCTACTGCTTCTGCAACTTGTATAGCTATATCTGGATAATCACAAGAATCTGTGCTATATGTACCAAAATCTTTTAACTCAATACCTTTTTCTTCTAAGTGCTTCATCACTATGTTTTTTAAATTAAATCCACCATGATCGCAACCAATTGCTATTTTCATTTCATTAACCTCCATTATACCTGTTTATTTTAAAATATATTATTTTAAAAAAAGTGCTCTTTCAATGACTAATAACACTACTTAAAATAAAAATTTAAATAGTAAGTCAAATAAAAAAGCACTTTTTTTTATTAATTGGAAGAACACTAAATAAAGATATTAAACTTTCAAAAAAAACAAATATAGAATTTTTAAAAAATGTAAATTCAAAACAATTCCTTTTTCTCAAAAGTTTCATTCTTATCTAGCTCCTTCCATATATTTTCTTAAACTATTGTTATATCAAATCCACAGGATTTTTTTAATCTATTCATTATGGCCACACCTAATCCTTTTTCTTCAAAAGCTTCAGTTATTATAATATCCACTCCTAAATCGTCAAAGGCTCTAAGCATTTCAAATAAGTTTTTTGTTACAGAAGTTAAATCTTCTCTAGTTCCTAATGATTTAACTATCCCTTCATCATACATAGAAACAGTTTCATCAGTTGCCATAATTCCGACCTTTAAATCTTCATCTATGTAATTATGCACCATTTCTTTAATTTTTTCAACCATTTTATTTATTGGTCCTTGAACCATTTTAACTTTTGCCTTTGGTGCATAATGTTTATACTTCATTCCTGGGGCTTTAGGTTTTGTATTCTCATCTAAAGTAGTTAATATAGCTTTATCTATATATACACCTTCATCTATACTTTTTAACATTTCTAAAGTTATTCCTCCAGGTCTTAAAACACATAAATGTTCACCTGTCGCATCTACTATAGTTGATTCTACCCCTATTTTACTTTTTTCAGATCCAACTATGAAGTCAACTCTTCCATTTAAGTCTTCTTCACATCTTTCTATATCAGTTGGACTAGGTCTTCCTGATATATTAGCTGATGGTGCTGCAATAGGCACTCCAGATAATTCAATTAATTTTAATGCGATATCATTATCTGGCATCCTTACTCCAACAGTGTCTAATCCTGCTGATGTAATATCTGAAACTATATCTTTTTTCTTTAAGATAATAGTTAGAGGACCTGGCCAATATTTTTCTATTAATTCCTCTGCAAACTTTGGTACCTCAGCAACATATTTATCAATATCTTCTTTTTTTGCTATATGTATTATTAAAGGATTATCTTGAGGTCTTCCCTTTGCCTCAAAAATTTTTTTAACTGCTTCTCCATCTAAAGCATTTGCACCTAAGCCATAAACAGTTTCAGTTGGGAAAGCACCTATTCCACCTGATTTTATAATTTTAGCAGCTTCTTCTAAATGTTTTATATCTTTATCTATATCTTTTATGAATTGTATTTTTGTTTTCATAAAACAATATCACCTTCATCTTTTATAAATTCTTTTGACCTCTAGCAATCTTTATATTTTCAATACTATCACTTGTATAGGTTGCTGTAACACAACTTTTATATATGTCATCTAAAAGCTTAAATTTCTTTAAAGCTCCTCTTTTTATTATTATGTAATACCATTGGCTTCCTTTATTTAATCTAACCATCTTTTTATAGTCATCACTTAACCCTTGGTGAACCTTACAAAAATAATCTCCAATAGGCTTCCCAAATTTACCTTTTCTACCTTTATTAGAAAAGACTATAATTATTTTCATATCCTCTAACTCATTTTCTGTATGAACTAAAACTACCCTGTCACAGTATATGTGTTTATATTTAGATAATACATTAGGTTTTATTCTTAAAATTCCATTTTCACAAGAATACTCTAACCTTATATTATTAAAATTTTTAACCATAACAATAACTATAAAAATTTCTAAAAAGATTAAATAAACTATTAGAAATTCCTTATAAACTTCAAAAAACCAAACTAAAAGAGGTAATAGTATTAGAAGTATTACCATAATAAACATGAATCTTTTATATGATTTTCTTTGTTTTTTTATAGCCTTATCTATATTCATAAGTATATTCCTCTTTAATCAACATATTAAAACCATGTATTTTTAAAGCCTTACATTATTCATGTAAGGCTTTATATATTAAAATTCAGTATTACCCATTGCTTTCATTTTTTGAGCTTGATCTTCAGTGATTAAAGCATTTAATATTTCGTCTATATCACCATCTAAGAAGCTATCTAATTTATATAAAGTCATGTTTATTCTATGGTCAGTTACTCTTCCTTGTGGATAGTTATAAGTTCTTATTCTTTCACTTCTATCTCCAGTACCAACCTGACTCTTTCTATCTTCGGCAATACCAGCTAATCTTTCTGCTTCAGCTTGCTCGAATAATCTTGCTCTTAATACTTTCATAGCTTTTTCTTTATTCTTAAGCTGTGATTTTTCATCTTGACATGAAATAACAATACCTGAAGGTAAGTGAGTTAATCTTACAGCTGAGTCAGTTGTATTAACGCACTGTCCACCATTACCTGATGCTCTAAATACATCTATTTTAATATCTTTATCATTTATTTCTATTTCTACATCGTCAACTTCTGGTAAAACAGCTACTGTAGCAGTTGAAGTATGTATTCTTCCTGAACTTTCTGTATCAGGAACCCTTTGAACTCTATGTGCTCCACTCTCATACTTAAGTTTTGAATAAGCACCTGCTCCTTTTATCATGAATACAACCTCTTTGAAACCTCCAATATCAGTTTCATTTGAACTCATTAATTCAACTTTCCATCTATTCTTTTCAGCGTATTTAGTGTACATTCTGAAAAGGTTAGCTGCAAATAGTGCTGCCTCGTCTCCACCAGCACCACCTCTAATTTCAACAAATACGTTTTTATCATCATTAGGGTCTTTTGGTAATAAAAGAATTTGTATTTCGTCTTCTAATTCTTTTTTTCTTTCTGATAAATCCTTAATTTCAGCATTTATCATTTCTCTCATTTCTTGATCACTTTCTTCTGAAAGCATCTCTTTATTAGCTTCTAAATCTTCTATAGCTTCTTTGTACTCTTTGTACTTATTAACTATAATTTCTAAGTCAGCATGTTCCTTACAAAGTTTTCTCCACTCTTTTTGGTTAGCCATTATTGAAGGATCACTTATCTTGACTGAAAGTTCATCATATTTATTTTCAATAAAATTTAATCTATCAAGTATCATCTATTATCACTCCGTATACAGATTTTCATATTTTACAATTATAACACACTATTATGTTATCTTTCAAGATTTACTCTTCCTATAACACATCTGTCTAAGCCTGCTAAATCTTTAATTACCTTAACATCATAGTATCCTTTTTTAACCATTAAGTTTTTAACATCTTCTCCTTGATCATGTCCAATTTCAAAAGCTAATATACCATCTTGCTTTAATACTTCTAAAGATTCGTTAATAATTCTTCTATAAAATATTAAACCATCCTCTCCCCCATCTAAAGCTAAATGAGGTTCATAATCTTTAACATCCTCCATTAAAGTGTTTATAACTTCCGTTCTTATATATGGTGGATTTGAAACTAAAATATCATACTTGTTTTCTTTTTTTATAACTTCACTTAGAAGATCACTTTTTATAAAATTACATCTTTTTGATAATTCTAGCTCTCTTATATTTTTTCTTGTAACCTTTTCTGGTATATCATCTATATCTATTAAATCTACATTTATATTCTTTCTATAATTAGCTAAAGATAATCCTATAGCCCCACTTCCACAACATAAATCACATACATTTATATTTGCATCTTCATCTACATTGTTTAATACTTCCTCTACAATTATTTCAGTATCCCCTCTTGGAATTAATACTCCCTCTTCTACATAGAAATCTAATCCCATAAACTCACAAGTTCCTAAAATATATTGCATAGGCATTTTTTCTTTTCTTTTCTCTAATAAATTTAAAAAATGTATCTCATCAGATTTTTTAACTTCTTCATTCTTATTAGTAATAAGCCAAATCTTATCTTTTTCAAGAACTTTACCTAATAATAGTTGAGTATCTAATATATATGTATCAATCCCAACTTCTTTTAGAGTTTCATTTCCTAAATTTAATAATTCTCCAACTTTTTTATTTTGTTCTTTCAATCCTTCAGCCCTCCTTAAAGAAGCTATGGCTACTTCAATCTGAGAATCATCTGGTTCTCTTGTAGTTAATTTTTGCAACTGCAAACCTGGTGCTGCTATTATTTTAGCGAAACTTCCCTGTGATTTCCCAAGCCATCTTATAAGTTCATATGTTATTCCTGCTACAACTGGCAACATTGCTACTCTTATAGCCGTTCTTTGAACTACTGAATCCCAATTAGTAAAAGAAAATATAAATATACTTACAATAGCAACTAAAAATAAAAAGTTTGTTCCACACCTAGGATGAAATCTAGGGTATTTTCTTACATTTTCAACTGTAAGTTCATCTTCATTTTCATAGCAAAATATAGTTTTATGTTCTGCTCCATGATATTGGAATACTCGTTCTATATCTTCTAATTTTCCCATTAAGTACATGTATCCTAAAAGCATCCCAATACTTATTAAACCTTCAATAGCACTTAAAGTCCAGGCTGGGAAACTAAGTTTTTTAAGTAAAAAAGTAATTCCCGTTGGTATTGCTACAAAAAGAATTATGGCAAATATAAAAGAAAGCATAATTGTAAGAGTCATTATTACATTATTAGCTTTTTCACCAAATTTATTATTTAACCAATCTTCAAATTTTGAAGGCTCTGTATCATCAAAAAAACTTGCTGAATAATTTAAAGATTTTAAACCTACAATTAAAGATTCTACAAGAGTTACAAATCCTCTTATAAATGGTAGTCCTAAAATTTTATTCTTCTTTGTATATGGTATTGTTTTTTCAAAAGAAACCTCTATATTTCCATCTTGAGTTCTAACCGCTGTAGCTGTTCCTTTTGCGCCCCTCATCATAACGCCTTCTAATACTGCTTGACCGCCAACTTGGCATTTTCTCATAATTTAAACCCTATCCTTTCACTAACTAATTATTAGAATCCTTACCATATTTATAATTGAAATAACATTGTCCACATAATGATTGATATTCTACATTATCAACTAAGTCTATAGCAACTTGCTCTCCTTCAAATGTAAACTTACCATTTATCATTCTTCCATTTAATATAGCTTTTCTTCCACATTTACATATAGTTTTCATTTCTTCAATACTATGTGCTAATAATAAAAGTCTTTCACTTCCTTCAAAGCCATTCATTTGGAAGTCTGTTCTTAATCCGTAACAAATTACTGGAATACCTTTTCCAACTGCAATCTCAAATAATTCATCAATATGATGAGCTTTTAAAAATTGAACCTCATCAACTATTATACAGTCTATTTTTCTCCCCTTCTCAAGTCTTTCATCAATCATCTCTATAATATTATCATTAACATCTATTAAAATATCTACAACTCTCTCAACACCTAATCTTGAAACTACTTTGTCTCCACCTTTTTTATCTGTTGATGGCTTAACTATGATAACTTCCAAACCTCTTTCTTCATAGTTATGTGCCACTTGCATAAGATGTGTAGATTTACCTGAATTCATTGCCCCATATCTAAAATATAATTTGCTCATATTAATTTTAAACTCCTTATCCTCTTATAATATTCTAAATATGATTATAACTTAAATAAGAACGCTTTTAAACTATTGACGATTAAATAACCCCATGATATACTTGTAAATAGTTGTTTAGCAACATTTTTTTATTTTTGAAAGAGGTGAATTACATGAGACAAGGCATACATCCAGAATACCATCACGATACAGTGGTTAAGTGTGCATGTGGAAACACTTTCACAACTGGTTCAGTTAAACCAGAACTTAAAGTTGAAATATGCTCTAAGTGCCACCCATTCTTCACAGGAAAACAAAAAATCGTTGATGTTGGCGGAAGAGTTGATAAGTTCAACAAGAGATTTAATCTTAATAAATAATTTCTTTATGGGAAAGACTCAAATCTTTCCCATTTTTGTTTATAAGGAATATTTTTCAAATAAAGTTTGTTTTTACAAACATATTTTTAGTAAAAGTGAGTGAATATGATGAAAAAAGTTCTTATTTTAAGTACATCTACTGGTTATGGTCATAATCAAGCAGCTAACTCTTTAATGGAACTTATAAAGAATGATGATACAGAAATTCTTATACACGATTTTCTTAAGGAGAACCGTTTCTTTGATAGATCAATAGTAAATGGATACGATTTATGTGCAAGTTCCCTAGGAACTCTTTATGGTCTACTTTACAAAATTAGTAATATAAGAATTATAAATAGTTTAACTAGTCTTTTATTTTTGCCTGTTGCAAATAAGTTAGCTAAATTTATTGATAATTTTAATCCAGACTTAATTATTACAACGCATCCTTTAGCCATAAGTATTCTTTCTCATTTAAAAAGAAAAAAAGTTATAACAGTACCAGTTATCTCTGTTGTTACTGATTTTAAATGTCATTATACTTATATATCTAAAAGAATTGATCATTACATAGTTGCTTCTGAATTCACAAAAGAAAATCTAGCTTCAAAAGGAATACTTAAAGAAAAAATATCGCCTTTTGGTATCCCTACAAAAAAAGATTTTTACGAAGCAGATTATCATAATTATGTAGAACATATTACCAAACCACCATTAAAGCTCCTTTTAATGGGAGGCGGCATGGGTTTAGATAACATATCTAAAGTCTTAGAAACTCTAATGAAAAATGAGAACCCTTTAGATTTAACTATTGTTTGTGGAAACAACACTGTGTTAAAGGAACATTTATGTAAAGAATATGAACATGTAAAAGGGAATAAAACATTAAATATTTTAGGATATACAACGGAAATACCTAAAATAATGAAAAATTCTGATTTAATCATTACAAAGCCTGGTGGATTAACTACTACCGAATCACTTTTAAGTCATTTACCGATGATAATTCCATTTATAATTCCAGGTCAAGAAAGTGAAAATAGAGACTTTTTATCACAAAGCAATTGTGCAATTGCTATCAATCACTTGGAAGAATTAAATACGGTAATTGACGAATTCAATACAGATAATAATAAATTAATTAATATGAGAAATAGTATTTTAGAAGTATTAAGTTCATATTCTCCAGAAGAGACAGTTAAACTTTGTACCAATATGCTAAATAATTCTTATAATAAAAGAAGATATTAAAGTTAAAACTTTAATATCTTCTTTTATTTTTCTATCAATTATAACAATATTATTTTTCACTAAATTATTTGATGTAATCTAAAAACTTCCTAAATACCAATATTTAATTATTCCAAATTACTCTTTAATACAACTTGTAAAAATTCCTTATTATTCTTTGTCTTTGATAATAAGTTTATAAGCTTTTCAGCAACATCTTCTATATTATTTTCTCTTTGTAATACTCTTCTTATTTTATATGAAGCTTCTCTTTCTTCTTCATTAAATAATAAATCTTCTTTTCTTGTACCAGATTTATAGATATCTATAGCTGGGAATATTCTTCTTTCTTGAAGTTTTCTATCTAAATGTACTTCCATATTTCCAGTACCTTTAAATTCTTCAAAAATCATATCATCCATTCTACTTCCTGTATCTACTAATGAAGTAGCTAATATAGTTAAACTTCCGCCTTCTTCTAGCTTTCTTGCTGCTCCAAAGAATTTTTTAGGCATTATAAGTGCTCCTGGATCTAATCCCCCTGATAAAGTTCTTCCAGAAGGAGTAACTGTTAAGTTATAAGCTCTAGCTAATCTTGTTAATGAATCCATTAATATAACTACATCACTACCTTGTTCAACCATTCTCTTAGCCCTTTCTAATACAATGCTTGAAACCTTAGCGTGGTTTTGTGGTTCTTCATCAAAAGTTGAATAGATTACCTCTCCATCAATACTTCTCTTCATATCTGTTACTTCTTCAGGTCTTTCATCAATTAAAAGAACTATAAGTTTAACCTCAGGATTATTTCTTGATATGTTTTGAGCTATTCTTTTTAATAATGTTGTTTTACCAGCTTTAGGTGGTGCAACAATCATACCTCTTTGTCCCTTACCTATTGGACAGATTATATCCATAAGTCTTGAACTTAAATCCCTACTATTATCGCTTTCTAATTTAAGTCTTTCTTTTGGATAAATTGGAGTTAAATCTTCAAACTTCTTTCTTCCAACTGCTTTTTCCGGACTTTCTCCATTTACCTTTTCCACATAAAGAAGAGCTTTAAATTTTTCTCCCTCTTTTGGAATTCTAACCTTACCTTGAACTTCATCACCAGTTCTTAATCCGAATCTTCTTATTTGTGATGGTGAAACATATATATCATCTTCACTTGTTAAATAATTTCTACATCTTAAAAAACCAAAATTATTATTATCTAATATTTCCAGTATTCCTTTAGCTGAGTCTGATGAACTTATCATATCCTTTAATTGTTCTTTTTTACCTTCATCATTGCCGTTGCTGTAGTTATTACTATAACTATTATTATTACTATAACTATTATTATTTCTAAAATTTCTTTCATTAGAAGTATTTTCTCTACTTCCACCTTGCTCTTTTTGAGATATTTTTTCTCTTAAAACAACACCATCTTTATGTATCATTTTAGTATTATTATTTTGTTTATCAAAAACAGCTTTTAATTCTTCAATTAATTCGCTTTTTTTCTTTTTACTTATATTTTTTATTCCTAATTCTTTAGCCTTTTCTTTTAACTGGACTAAAGTCATATTTTCATATTGTTCTATATTCAATTTAAGCACCTCCTGCTTTTTTTAATTAGTGGAATAAGGTAAAGAAAAGTTATTTTAGATTGCCTTAAGAATTTAATATATAGAAACTTTCGAATATTCTTTAAAAAATATATAAACTAATTATGTTAAATATTTATATTATTATCATATCACATAAAATCTAATCTATATATAGTATATTTTCCTAACATTTATTCCCATAACTAATTAGTCAA
Organism: Clostridium sp. LIBA-8841; assembly: GCF_057782475.1. NCBI lineage: Bacteria > Bacillati > Bacillota > Clostridia > Eubacteriales > Clostridiaceae > Clostridium > Clostridium sp. LIBA-8841. The sequence continues at coordinate 3,318,757 of NZ_CM173488.1, forward strand.
AAAAGGATACCTAACAAAAGTTAGGTATCCTTTTATAAAATTTAATTATTTATTGTTTAATGCAGCACCAACAAATCCTACGAATAATGGATGTGGTCTGTTTGGTCTTGATTTTAATTCTGGATGATATTGAACTGCTACGAACCATGGATGATCCTTAACTTCTACACATTCAACTAATCTTCCATCTGGTGAAGTACCAGCTATAGTTAATCCTGACTCTAATAATTGAGCTCTGTACTCATTATTGAATTCATATCTATGTCTATGTCTTTCGTAGATTAAATCTGAAGCATAAACATCTTTGCAGAATGTATCGTCTTCTAATTTACATGGATATAATCCTAATCTCATTGTTCCACCTAAATCTTCAACATCCTTTTGCTCAGGCATTAAGTCGATTACTGGGAATGGAGTTTCTGGATTTAATTCTGATGAATGAGCTCCTTCTAATCCTAATACGTTTCTAGCATATTCTATAACAGCACATTGCATTCCTAAACATATTCCTAAGAAAGGTTTTTTGTTTTCTCTTGCCCATCTTATAGCTTCTATTTTTCCTTCTACTCCTCTGTCTCCGAATCCACCAGGTACTAAAACTCCGTCTACACCTTTTAATAATTCATCAACATTTTCTTTAGTTACATCTTCAGCGTTTATCCACTCTATTTCAACGTTAGTATCATTGCTTAATCCACCGTGATTTAAAGCTTCAACAACTGATATGTATGCATCATGTAACTCAACATATTTACCAACTAAAGCAATCTTAGTTGTGTGAGTTAAGTGAGTTATTCTATGAACCATGTCTATCCATTCAGCATTGTCTATATCTCTGCATCCAAGGCTTAATTTTTCACAAACTAATCTATCTAAACCTTCTTTATGTAACATTAAAGGAACAGCATATAAATGTTCTGCATCTAAGTTTTGGATAACTTCACTTGCATCTATATTACAGAATAATCCGATTTTCTTCTTGATATCTTCTGATAATTCTTTTTCTGATCTACAAACTATTATATCTGGTTGAATTCCTATACTTCTTAATTCTTTAACTGAGTGTTGAGTTGGTTTAGTTTTTAACTCACCAGCTTTTCCTAAGTAAGGTACTAATGTAACATGTATGAAACAAACATTTTCTTTACCTACATCATACTTAATTTGTCTTATAGCTTCTAAGAAAGGTAATGATTCGATATCACCAATTGTTCCACCGATCTCAGTGATTACTACATCTACATCTCTTTCTTTTCCTACTCTGTGAACTCTATCTTTTATAGCGTTAGTTATGTGAGGTATAACCTGTACAGTACCACCTAAGTACTCACCTTTTCTCTCTTTTGATATTACTGACCAGTAAACTCTACCTGAAGTAACGTTTGAGTTTTGAGTTAAGTTTTCATCTATGAATCTTTCATAGTGACCTAAATCTAAGTCTGTCTCAGCACCATCATCTGTTACGAAAACTTCTCCGTGTTGGTATGGACTCATTGTACCTGGGTCAATATTTAGATATGGGTCAAACTTTTGAATACTTACACTTAACCCTCTATTTTTTAATAATCTACCTAATGAAGCAGCTGTTATTCCTTTTCCTAATGAAGAAACAACTCCACCTGTTACGAATACGTACTTAGTATTTTTGCTCATATATCTTCCTCCTAATGTAAAATTATGCTTGACATCGTTCTTTGTTTCATTTATAATGATAATTACCTCATTTAGAATGGGTTTTTTATTGCTTGTTTTAATAACATAGTAGATATTCTACCAAATCTTAATGTGGAAGTCTAGTACTTTTTTTTGTTTTTTTAATTTTTTTATTTGTAGAACGTTTACTATTTATATTTTGCTCAGCTTTAGCAGAATTACTTATTAATATTTGAATTTATATGTTGAAACTTATTTAAATTAGTTTCAACTTTTTTATTTTAATTATAAATAAAATTTTATAAAAATAAGGCTATATCAAAAATATAGCCTTATTTAAATTTATAAATTATTCTTCTACTTTTATTTTCATATCAAGATTTGTTTGTATAGGACTTTGTCCTCCAGCTATTAGATGATATTTTATGGATATATTTCCTCCATTTTCATTAACGTCTAACTCTAACTCTTTTGTTGAAGTTTTAAGCTCTAACATTCCATAAGGAGTATTATAAAGGGCAACTGATGTATTATCCTTTTCAAACTCCATCTTTGTACTTGTTGTTCCTTCTCTATGTAATACAACCTTGTCACCTTTTATTCTTAAAGTTGTCTTTGTTCCTTCCATTCCTGATATCTCAGTTTCATCATAAGTAGCTATAAATTCATCCCCATCAGTAGAAAATTCGCCAACAGTAACAACTTCTATCTTTTCTTGTTCATCAATTTCTTGAGTACTACATATTGATATTATAGCTTTTTTACCCATATTAATGATCCTTTCTAAATCAATTATTGATTTATCATATACTTTTTAAGTTCCTCATCTTTAAATGGAGTTATTGTTATTGTATTTATCTCTCCATCTTTTTCATAATTTATTTCAACAGCATCACTGTCTTTTTCTTTACAATATCTTCCGCATATTCTAGCGGCAACTTCTAAATCCTCTTGGTTAAATTCACCTCTTAATATAACAGGCGCTCCAGTAGAATTCTTAGGTGTAACTAAAACATCACTATCTTTTTTAAATTTAACTATATCTTCCCACTCATCACCACTTCTAGCTATTATAGCTTTATTTTTAGGTGAAATTCTCATATGTCTACCATATTTAAGAAGTCCTATTTCATCTTTAGCTACCTCTTCTTGGTTATCAAGTAAATCACTTAATCTTATAGCATATCCTGGCTCTGTTAACTTACATCCACCTGCTGGTGATGGATAGTCTACTATATTCCATTTTTCAGCAAGCTCCATTTGAGCCTTTCTACTTCTACCTGATATTTTTAATAATTTTTCTCTATCTACTAATCCATTTAGCTCCATTTCTGTAGGCTCTAAATTTAAAGCACATAAAGGTCTTAATATTTTTTCACTAAATCCTGATTCTTTTTTTACAGTATTTAAGGCTTGTCTATTTTGAGACATTGGTCTTTGATTTAAAACCTCTCCAGTTATTATGAAATCAGCATCAAATTTCTTTAGTAATTCCCCTGAATATCTCATCATCATAGCATGACAATCTATACATGGATTCATATTTTTCCCTCTACCATGTTTAGGGTCTTTTACCATCTCAAAATGCTCATCTGAAAAATCAACTACCTCTAAAGGCATATCTATTTGTTTGCACATTCTTTTAGCATTTTCTTCATTAAAGAAATAAGATCTAAAACAAATACCTATTACTTCTATTCCTTGTTCTTTTATTAATTTTGCAGCTAATATACTATCTAATCCACCTGAAACCATGGCTAATGCTTTAGTCATATTTTTTCCTCCTAAAAATCACTTTATTATCATATGTTAATTCTTTTATTTAAATAAATCAAATATTTTTAATTCAAAATTTACATCATTTTCTTTTTTATTAACTTGCTTAAACTCCTCTTCTGATAAAACATCTTTCATCTTTTTTTCTGTTTCATCATAAGCTACTTGTCCTTTAGTAACATCTATAAAACATAAAGGTGGAAACATAACACACCACCAATTTTGCCCTTCTCCTTCTCCAATTAAAATTCTATAAGCTTCATATTCACCTTGTGGTAAAACTATATTTCCATATTCTTTAACTGGGAAATTTTCTCTTGTTAAAGTAGTTTCAACAGTATAATTAAAACCTTCTTCTTTTATACAATTTTCAGCTATTTCAATGATATTACCATCTTCTCTTTTTAAAATCTCTCTTGATTCTTCTAAACTTTCAGATTCATTTAATATAGGCAAAATATATTTAAGAACTTCATCCTTAACTTTCATTTTTAACTGTTGATCTATGTTACTATCACTATTGGCTAAAACATGAAATCTTATTAACTTTTCACTTATATCCTCAACAACATTTTCTTCTGAAACACCTAAAGCTTGTCTCTTATTTAAAGATGTTCCAACAATACTAAAAACTAAAATTCCTAAAAATAAAATTGATAATACTTTTTTCATAACAAACACCCCCTGATACCTTGATTATTACCAAAGAGCATTTTTATATACACTAAAGAATTATTTTTTTATAAATTATTATTGCTTATAGTTCTCGTTATGTATACATCTGAATATTTATATTTATTCTTTAAAAACTCAAAAGATTTTTGAGCAGTCAACATGTCATCAAAAAAAGCAAATACAGTAGGACCACTTCCGCTCATCATAGCTCCTAAAGCACCACTTCTTCTCATATCTTCTTTTATTGTTTTTAATACACTATGTTTTTTTAAAGTTACGTTTTCTAACACATTTTTCATATTCTTTGCAACATAGTTTAAATCATCATTTTCCATAGCCTCTATTAATTCTTCTATGTTAACATGTTTTCTTATCTTATTTATATCTAAGTTTGTATATACCTCTTTAGTGGAGACTCCAAAGTTAGGTTTTAGTACAACTAAAATTTTATTTTCAAAAGGTTTTAAAGGTGTTATAACTTCTCCAATCCCTTCACATAAAGCAGTTCCTCCCTCAATACAATAAGGAACATCTGCACCTATTTTAAGACCTAATTCTTTTAACTCTTCTAAACTAGCATTAACTTTAAAAAGTTTATTCATCATAACTAAAACTGCAGCGGCATTAGTACTTCCTCCTGCCATTCCAGCAGCAACAGGTATATTCTTTTTAATACTAATCTTTACTCCACCTTTTATATTAAAATTTTCTCTAAATAACACTGCTGCTTTATAAGCTAAATTTCTTTCATCTGTAGGGACATAATGCTTATTACAAGAAATACTTATACTACTATCATTACTTTTCTCAATATCTATAACATCATATAAATCTACTGTTTGCATTATCATTCTTAGTAAATGATAGTTATCTTCTCTTTTTCCAATAGCATCTAAAGCTATATTTACCTTTGCATAAGCTTTCATTTTCATATAATCACCCTTCTTACATTATTAAAGCTAAATATAATTATATTATTTTCTTTCAAAAACATAAAGAGTTAATTAAAATAAAGAGAAATCTTCTAAATTACTAATAGAAGATTTCTCCTGTAAACCTATCATTCTTATAAACTAGCACTTTTTAATCCTTTTACTCCATTATTCTTAAATTCATTTATTATATTATAAAGTGGCTCATAATCTTCAAAAAACATTATTATAGTATCACCTTTTTTAGCCGTTTTTAAAGTTTCTATAAGTGCTTCTTCCTCTGATAGTATTTTTGAAACTTTTAAGTTTTTTCTAGAAGCTTCATTTACTCCTTCTAGCATGATATTTGCAACTTCTCCTTTTTCTCTTCCCCTTAAATCTTTATCCTCTTTTATTACTATAGAATCAAAAAATTCACCACTTAATTTTCCAACTGTTTTTATAGTATTTAAATCTCTATCTCCTGGAACTCCTATTATCCCAGTTATATTTTTAAATCCAATATTTTTAAGTGATTCTATTATAACCTTATACCCATCTATGTTATGTCCATAGTCTAAAATTACATTTACTCCATTAACATCAAATATATTAAATCTTCCTCTATTATCTTCCTCACAAGATTTAAATTGTTTTAATCCTTTTGAGATGATACAGTAATCAACCTCTATTCCAACTAAAGCTGCACAAGCTGCCATTGCATTTTCTATATTATGTTTAAGTTTCCCATTTATAGTGAACTTCATTTCTTCAGCAGAAGCTATTCTGTATTCCTTACCTCTATTCTTCACATATATAGTTTCATCTCTATAAAATACAATTGGATTTCCATTTTTCAAGTTATCTTGAATATACTTATTATTTTCATCCATAGAGAATAATATTTTAGGTTTTTTTATTCTATCTAAAATTTTTATACTCCACTCATCATCAGCATTTATAATTGAATAGCCATTATCTTTTACAGCTTCTCCTACCAATGATTTTACAAAAGCTAAATCTTCTAAATCATTTATACCATCTATGCCTAAATGATCTTCTCTTATGTTTGTTATTACTCCTACATCTGCTAAGTTGTAGGCTAATCCTCTTCTTACTAATCCTCCCCTTGCACTTTCTAAAACAGCGACCTCAACCTCTGGATTTAATAATACTGATTTTGCACTTTCATACCCAGTATCATCACCTTTATGTATATATTTATCTCCTATTTTTACTCCCGAAGTTGTTGTACATCCCACATTAAATCCTATTAATTTTAAAATATAGGATATTAATCTAACTGTTGTGGTCTTTCCATTTGTTCCTGTAACTGATATAACAGGGATATTATCATATCCGTTTTTAAACATATTATCTAAAATCTTCTTACCTACATTTCTTTCTTTTCCTACTGTTGGGAAATGATGCATTCTTATTCCTGGTGCTGCATTTACTTCTAATATTATTCCACCAGTATCATATAAGGGTTCTGATATTGATTTTGTACAAATATCTATACCACATATATCTAGACCAATGACTTTTGCTGCTCTTTCACAAATTTCAATATTTTCTTTACATATTAAATCTGTGTAGTCTTCAGCACTTCCTCCTGTAGAAAGATTAGCATTCCCTCTTAAAATAAGTTTTTCACCATATTCTAAAATTGAATTTAGATAATATCCTAATTTCTCTAATCTATTCATTAATTCTTCGTCTATTTTAACCTTTGTTAAAGGCTTTTCATGTCCTTCGCCTCTTAGAGGATTAGCATTCATGGCATCTATTAAATCCTTAATACTTCTTACACCATCCCCTATTATGAAAGGTGGTTTTCTTAAAGATACTGCTACTACTTTGTAATCCACTAGCATGACTCTATAATCATTTCCCTCTTTATATTCCTCTATCATTACTTCTTTACATTCTTTAATTAATTCAGCATATGCTCTTAATAACTCTTTTTCATTATTTATATTTACAAAAACTCCATTGCCCTTACTTCCCCATTGAGGTTTTAAGACTACTGGATATCCTATCCTATTTACCACTTCAAGAAGTTGTAATGTATTAAAAACTTTTTCCCCTTTAGCTACAGGTAAATTTTCAATATCTAATAGTTCTTTTGTAAGCATCTTATCACAAGCTATATCTACAGCTATTCCCTTTGTATTGCTACCAATTGTAGCACTAAATCTTTTTCCAGCTTTTCCATAACCTATCTGATATAAATTTCCATTTCCTATAGAAACAACAGGAAGACCAACATCACTAGCAGCATCACATATTGCCTTTGTTGATGGCCCTATACTTTCTTCTCTAATAACTCTTTTTATTATTTCTAATCTTTCATCAAAATTAATATCTTTCTTTTTTATTATAGCGTTCATTAAATCTACAGCTAATTCAGCAATTAAAATAGCTGTTTTCTTTAATTTATATTCAAAGATTATATAATAAAAATCATCTTTAATCTCTCTTGCTTTTCCGTACTTTACGTCTATGCCTAACTTATTATGTATTCCTATTATTGTATGTTCACAAACATGAGCTAAATATGTTCCTTCTTTTAAACGTTCCACAAAGCCTCCGTCTATGTCTATTCCACATCTATGCGTATATAATTCTGGAACATAATTTAATAGTCTTTCATTAAATCCATCAATATCCTTTGTAGGCGTTTCACAATATCCTTCCAAATCAACATCTAATCTCACACAACTTCTATGTGAATAAATGTTTCTTCCTTCAAAGATACGTTGATTATTTATCTTCATTTTTATTTCTTTCCTCCTCAAAAGGCACCCTAGTTAATAAATTCATTTTTTTGCCTGATGTTAATACATGTAACTTAACATTAAATATACTAAAAACTTCATCTTGTTTTCTTTCAGATACATTGGTATATTCTATTTTTCTTCCATCAACAAAATAAACTGCTCCACTTCCAATAACCATTAATTCATCATCATTAATTACTATGGCAGTATCTTCATCTATACCTACCCCTAATACTTCTGGATTTTGACAAACACCTGATAATAATCTTCCTATTCTTCCTCTTTGTGCAAAGTGTTGGTCTATAAGAGTATTTTTTATAAGCCCTAGTCCTGCTGACATATTTAACGTGCTCTTTTTAGGGGATTCCTCCTCTTCTCCTCCAACAATCATCACATCGCTCATAACTGATGCTCCTGCTGATGTTCCAACAAAATAACAACCTTCGTTGCTTCTTTTTTGCAAAATATCATAAAGAGGTGTTCCTCCTATTAAACTTGTTATTCTAAGCTGGTCACCGCCTGTAAAAAATATAACAGAAGCATCATTTACTAAGTTAATATTTTCCTCATCAAAAGCTTCTTCTCTTTCTATAACACGAAGCTCCTTAATCTCTCTTATTCCCATACTTGAAAATATATTTTTATATTGTTCTATGACTATATTAGGAGATTCTGTAGCTATGGTTGCTATTACCATAATTCCATCGGATTCTTTGAACCTATCTGCTACAAAATTTAATATAATCTTGTCTCCTTTCTTATCTTCTGCTCCACCTATTATTATTAAATTTTTTTTGCTACTACTTTTCAAAACTATTCACCTCAAATCATGCATTTCTTATTTTTGCCACAAATATTATATTTATTCATAATAAAAAAAGAGTTTTATGGTATAAAACCATAAAACTCTTTTTCTATAATATTGCTCTTCCCGGAATCATAATCTTTTCACCAGCATATATAACATCTGGATTTTCAATGTTATTTAGCTTAACTAAATCATCTATTGTAGTTCTATATTTCTTCGCTAAACTCCATAAAGTATCACCTTTTTGTATTATATATATTGTTACAGATGCTCTTTTTTCAACTTTATCATCATTTTGCTCAACATCTCTTACATATTCTTTGTCAAACATATCTGAACATTTAGCATAAAAATATATATTTGCTTTTACAGCTATGCTATTTCCTTCTATGCTACATAGTAAATCTTCTATATTTGCTTTAGTGTCAAAGGTCATTCCTGATTGTGAATTAGGCATATCTAATGCAAACTCAAAAGGTATTTCTCCACATACTTTATTAAGTCCTTTTTCCTCGTCTGTTGTTTTATATATTGCCTTAATTGCTAAATTACCTTTTATAACTACCCTAGAGTCAGCAAAATAACTTTCCATACCAACAATATTACCAGTACAGTCTATTACTTGAGTAGCATCTCCACCATCTTTTAATAAATTAATATTACCTCTTATTGTTGAATCATTTGAATTTTCACTAACTGACATATTAACCTTACAGTTTCCTTTTAAAGGCATTATATTTCGAGTTGGAGAATATAAATCTTCAACAGTTTCTGTTAATTCTAATTTAGATACTCTAACATTAGCATCAACAGCTAAATTTACATCTATTACTCTACTTTCCCCTAAGTCATTTTGAGATATTCTTGCATCATGGTCTTTTATTTCAAAATATCCATTGCAATTCATATCAGCATTTACCCCTACAACTTCTTCTTCCTTTGATAGGTATAAGTCTTCTTCTAATGCTACAACTTCTCTTGAATCATAAGCTCTATATAAAATATTTATTTTAGCTAAACATGATACTTGTACCTTATCTTCCCCTAACTTAACTTCTTGTCTATGAAGCATATATCCACACTTTATTATTTTTCCTATTTGAGGCTTATCCATTCCTATATTTATAGGTAATTGTCCATTCATTGAGCAAACCATGTTAGTTATATTTTTTTCTATACTTTCTGGTTTTCTCTTTATTTGTAAATCTCCTAAGCCATCTAATTCTTTTACAACATCAATTTTTTCTTCCTTATAAACCCTATATTTAGTTTTAAGTTTTCCTTCTACTCTTATCTTTCTTTCATTGATTATGTTCGCATCGATATGTTCTAAATTACATTCCATATCACACATCATACTATGTTCGGCACCAGCTATATCAATAAAGCTAGAATTTTTTTCTTTGTAAACAACACTATTTACACCTAATCCCTCTTCTTCTCTAGCTAAGTACATAACATTACACTCAACTTCATATTCTAATAAAACTCTATCACTTTGAACTTCTCTATTAAGTACAAATACATTAGTATCTACTGAAAGCACTTCATGAACATCTGGCTGAGTATCTGGTATTAAGTATTCTTCTCTAAATGGTATGTCTAACGAATTTTCATTTAAAATTTTTTCAAATCCAAGACTTTCTTTAATAATATCTAAATTAACCAAATCTATCCCTCCTAAATAATCTACTACTATAATATATATGTATGACAGTACCATTATGATAATTCTTCTTATTATTACTTTATTTATTTTTATTTTATCTTTTGAATTTATAAACGTTTACATTAATTTTTAAAGTAAAATTAAAAAAAACATTGTTTTTTTCGACATTTTTTTATAAAAAGTGTTGACACTCTAAAAAAAATGTCGTATTATAAAGATGGTTATTGACCATATAACCTCTCATAAATTCTCAATACCCTTTTATACCATAGTTGAAAGATGGAAACCCACCATCTTTCTTTTTTTTTGTGAAAATTAATTTAAATAAAAAAACTAGCTAATTTACTTAGCTAGCCTTTTTATTTAACCAACAAAATCTAGTTGAACTGTTTTTGTAAGTACATCTGAATAACTGTATGTCACTTTCCTTTGGGTGTCTTTTTGTAATCTAACTACAAAAATACTTGGGTGAACACTTTCTAGTATTCCTTCATTTTCCAAAATCTTCTTTCTTCCACCATTAGCTCTTAGTTTAACTTTCTCACCTACGTGATCCTCTATGCTTTTTCTGATGGAATTCAATGTAAGTCTGGTACTCATTTTAACACCCTCTTTCTATTATATATTATACACTAAAAAGGATGTTTTTTCAATAGAACAAAATATTTTACTATATAAAGCCGTGTCTTGTCAATAAAAATATACTACATTTAAACTAAAACATCCAATTATATTATTAACTGAAACCTTTTATTTTATTCTATTAATTTATATACGGTGATTTGGGATATCCTTCCCTATATTTCCCTCTAGTTTGAAGCCCTCCTATACCTTTTATTCCTGTTATTGTGTTTTCTATAACATCTTTTATAGATACAATTTCATCGATTCTTGTATATGCTATTCTTTCACAAACTAAAACTGGATCTAAACAATGTATAAGTACTCTATTCGGTGAACTTGCAAAATTAGCTCCTGCTTCTAAAATGCTTTCATAACAGGATTGACAAGCCCCTGCAAAAATAACAAGTTCATCATAACTTGAATTATGGCTTCTTAAAATTTTTACAGCATCAATAAAATATTTTGAATTTCTATAATTATTTAAATCAAGCATTCCTTTTGAATCCTTAAGAACACCATCATGTCCAGTTAGCACAACTATATCTGGATTATACTCCTTTACTAAAGATAGAACTTTTAAAGGCTGATCCTTTTCAGATATTGCTATGCCTACAGCATTTAAATTTAATTGCTTATATGCCTTCAAACATGTTTCCATATAAGATGGATCACCATCTATATGAAGTATTCTTCCTGGCCTCCCAAAAACCAAACCATTATCCTTTGCAGCTCTACTCTCATTAATCTTTTCATCATCTCTCGTAATAGATTCACTGCTTCGTTGCTCTCTACTTATTAAAACCTTTTTAATAATATCATTCACCTTTGAATCGAAAGCTCTATCCTTATCACCAGCAAAACTATCCTCTACCTTTATTAAATCCTCTTCCTGTGAATCAGCTATTATCCTAATATGAAGCCCTTTTAAAATATAAATTATTCTTCCATCATCATCTTTTATATCTATAATTTTAAAAGTTATATCCTTACTATATGACTTTCTTACTACTAGATCTCCAACTTTCATATGTCTTCTCCTAACTTATATAATCCCATTATCATAATATGAATATTGGTTTATAATTGTGATGAAGCTAATTTTTTTCAATAAAAATAGTGCCTAAACCTAGGCACCTAAACCACTGTTATCCAACTTGATTATATTTAGCTTTGAAATCTTCAATGAATTTTATATAGCTTTCTTTCTCATTAATTATGTTGTTCATTTTATTCATGAAAACATTTTGTCCCCATATAACTTCATTATAATAATATCTATTAGCTAGTCTCCAATACCTTTGAGGAAATAATAAGTATGCATATAAAACTTCATATTCCTCCTCTTTTAATTGACTTACTGAATTATATGCATCAATTATAGCCTCTGCATATTCAATATTCCAATCAACTCTTTTTAAAACCTTTTTCATGAAATTGGCTATGTCATATGTTCTTATTTCTCTCTTACAATAATCGAAGTCTATTATATAAACTTCATTATCTTCTCCAATTATTATATTGTGATAAGTATAATCATGATGACAAAATACTTTTTCAGTCTCAGCCTCTTCACATAAACTTAGATATTTTGAATTATTTAAAACCTTCGCAGCCCTTATTGCTAAATCTTTATAAAAATCAATATTTTTTATATAAAGAATATCAAAATCTTTTTTCAAATTCTTTTTTCTAGCCATGCCTCTCATTTTTTCTAAGGCTTTTCCCCTCTTCTCCATAAGATATGGCCATCTTCCTAAATCGCTTTTAAGCTTAGAGTTTTCAGGTGGATCATATCCTTTACTAGCTTCATGTAATTCCGCTAATTTTTTAGCAGCTAATTTAACTTCTTCTATATTAGTAAAATCACACTCTCTTCCATTTATCCAATTTGAAAGAGTATATAAATCCTCATTTACTAAAGCATAAGGCTCATCTTCAATATTTAAAAAATATCTGTCTATATGGTCAAAACCATTCTTAGCTAAGTGTTCCTTTGCCCCATAAACAAAAAGAAGCTTTTGAGTCCCATAATTTATCCGTTTTAAACATCTTTCACCCATGTTGCTTTTCAAGTAATATACACCTTTATTAGGCTTTAACTGTTCTATTTTAATATCAAATTGTCTTTCTATTTCAAACTCTCTCATCATATCTATTCACCCCCTACCATATTTATATGTATCAACCTTCGGTTTTATTAACATTTTATTCCATACAGAAATATAATAATAATATATCTCTATACCGAAAGGATTTGACTTATGAAAATATGTATTGATGGAAGAGCTGCCACGCTGTATCGTGGTACTGGAATTGGCAACTACACTTATCAAATAATAAATAATTTACATCAAATAGACTTTTTAAATGACTATAATATACTTATTCCCCCATCATCATCCTTAAACCTACCAAATAAAAATAACTTTAATTATTTAAATTCAACCACAAATGAAGAAAAAAATTTTTGGGAATTTATAAATACTCCTAATTCTAAAGAAAATATTATAGGTGATATTTATCATATTCCTCAAAATGGCATAGGACTCTCTAAACCTAATGATATTAAAACAGTTATTACCCTGCATGATATAATTCCCATGAAAATGCCTGAAACCGTTAGTGACACTTTCTTAAAGATTTTCCAATCCAACATAAAAAATATCTTAGATAACTCAGATGGAATTATTACTGTTTCTAATTTTTCTAAAGAAGATATAAGTAAAACTTTTTCTTATCCTAAAGAGAAGATTTTTGTCACTCATTTAGCTGCTGAGGAAATTTATAAACCATTAAATAAATATCACTCATCTCAATATCTAAAGAAAAAATATAACATAGACACTGATTTTTTATTATATGTAGGAGGATTTAGCCCTAGAAAGAATATCGTTGGAATAATAGAAGCATTTAATCTAGTTAAGGCTTCTTACAAACAAGGATTAAAACTAGTAATCCTAGGATCAAAAGGACCTTCCTATGAAATTTATAGAAAAAAAGTCGAAGAATTAAATTTAACTTCCTCTGTTATTTTTACAGGATTTATTCCTATAGAAGATATGCCAATATTTTATAGTGCAAGTAAAGCTTTGGTATATCCTTCATTTTATGAGGGATTTGGTCTACCTCCTATTGAATGTATGGCCTGTGGCACCCCAGTAATAGCTTCAAATTTGACAGCTATACCTGAGGTATGTAAAGATGCTGCCCTCTTAGTTAACCCTCATGATGTTGATGAAATAAAAGAAAATATATTATTGTTATTAAATCATCCTAAGTTCTATTCACTTATGATTTATAAAGGATTAACCCATTCAAGCAAATTTAATTGGAAGAAAACAGCCTATAACACTCTTGATGCTTATAAGAATATTTCCTAATAAAAACAAAGGCTATATGTATAAATAAGTTTAAAATCTTATTTACATATAGCCTATTTTTTTATTCTTTTATATTGTTTTTTAGATGATTCACTAATACTTCCTTTTCCTTAGTATATTCTAATTTTCTCTCAAATTTATTCAAGAAAGATTCATACTTCCAATCTTTTAATTTATAATAATATTGCATTGATATTGTATAAAAATCATGTGGAAATCTTAAATATACATACATTAATTCTTTTTCTTCTTTTGATAGATTATTTAATTCATCATATTTCTTTATTATTGAATCACACATTTCTAAGCTAAAACCAAATCGCTTTATGCTTTTGCTTATAAAATTACATAAATCTATAACTCTTAAATTTATATTACAATAATCAAAATCTATAAAACTCACTTTATTTTGATTAAAAAGTATATTATGATATGCCAAATCATTGTGGCAAAGAGTTATTTTTCCCTTATCATTACACAATTCATTATATTTGCTCTTTTCTAATAGCTCTATACAAATATCTATATCATTTAAGTGATAGTCCACTTCTTTTGAAAATATTTCGTCAAACTCATTTTTGTATTTATAATTCATTACTAATTCTCTTAAACATTCTAAGCTCTTCTTGCTATTTATAAAATGCTCATTTAATTTAAAAAGTTCACTATTTTTCTCTCTCATTTCTTTTGAAGTTGCCTCTTGAATTCCCATACCTGCATTATGAAGATTAGCTACTGCCTCCGTTATTATTTCTAATTCTACTGGATTTGCAATATTAAATTCAGTACCTTCAAAATAATCTAATAAAATATAGCTATTCCCCTTCCATTGAAATCTATTTTTTCCATTAGGAAGTTTATTTATATTTAATATTCCATCATATTTCTCTCTTAAATACTCTGTAGAATGGATTATAAAGTTTAATCTCTCATCATCATAGTTAATCATTTTTAATATTTTCTTACCTTGTTTGGTATCTAATAAGAATACATTTCTATTTGGTCTTAAGTCAAAAATCTCTAATCCTAATGACTCAAATAACTTCATATCCAAATCATATTTACACAAATACTTTTCATCCTTATATCTAATTTTATTCATATACCTCTCCTCCTTTTATATTAAATAATCTCTCGCTAATAACCCTTCTAAAGCTTTATTTTCAAACTCTATATCTTTTACATATATATCCTGCAAGTACTTCATAGAATTGTAAGGATATTCTATTAAAGCTTTTATATAAATATAGCTTTTAAAATCTAACTCTTCCTTCTCTACAGCTACTTTAATTAAATCATCAAGCTCATTTTTATAAATTCCTTTTATTTTTTTAAAATAAGTATAATAATCATCTTCTCTCATATTAAACTTTATATTATCTAAATTTGTTATAAATACTTTTTTATATCCCTCTTTTATTTCATAATATATTCTTCCAGTGCATACCTCTTCTCTTTCCATAGCTCTTTTAATCAAACTTATATAATCAATGCTTTCAATACTATTTACACTTTTTTTCGACGCCTCTATTACTAGTCTAAAAAAACTATTATTTATATTTATTCTTTCAGCTCTTCTATTCCAAAGCTTAAAAGTTTGAACTATCCTCCATATATCATTTCTAAACTTAAACCTAATTTTATTATTTTCCTTCAAAAAAATATGATGAAGTTCATTTATTGTATTTATATATTCTCTTGTATCGTAAAGTTTAATCTCTTTTTTTCCCTCAGTTATTTCTTTTCTAGGTAATACTTCTATATTATTTTTATTTAAAAATATTTCTAACTCTTGATTCAACTTTAAATCACCTCAAAGTAAAATTACTTAACTCCTGAACAAAACTTTGTCTTAGTTCCCTATCCTTCTTATATTTACCTAGCTTTCTCAAGAAATGTTCTTCTTCCCAAGGTTGTTGCTCCCAATAATATTGAAGTCCTAGTTGCCAATATGCTTGAGGAAATTCAATAAAAGCTGCCATCATTGGAAATTCTTCATTTAACACTTCTTTATTTTTTGAATAGCTATGAATTATATATTTGAATATTTCTAAATTCCATGCTCCTTCTTTCATAGTTCTAACACATATGCTGCTTAAATCATGCAAATGGGAATCTAAAATACAATAATCAAAATCAATTATATTTACATCCCCATTCTCTAATAAAAGTACGTTATGATCTGCATAATCATGATGACAAAAGCCTAGTTTTCCAACCTCTTTCTTCATATAATCAAAATAACCACTATCTTCTATATGATAGAGGGTATTCTCTACTCTCTGTAGCTCCTCATCCATAATAGAAAGATAAAGCTTATCAAATTCTGACTTATATGCTTTTTGATATATCCTTTTTCTAAAATCAAGTATTTCTTCACCTCTTGTTTTAAACACCTTATACCACTGCCCCCAAGCTATTCTTGGCTTAAGACTCCTATTTATAACAAACCCCTCACTACAGTTATGTAGCTCACTAAGCTTTTCAGCTGCTAGCTTTAAATCTAACTTATTCTTATAATTACACTCTCTGCATTTTACCCAGGGAGTTAAATAAGCTAATTTGCCATCTAATTCTATATAATCCTTTTCCTCAACTGTATCAATTATCTTAGGTATTGAATTGAAGTTATTTTTCATAAGATGCTTTTGAGCAGAAACTATAAAATAAAAATGAGGATATTGATATTTTATTACCTTTAAACAATACTCCTCATCACTAGTTATAATTTTATATGTGTTTTTAACCTTTATTATTTCTTTGCTATCTATTCCATAGTTAAGTAAGATTTTGTTCTTTATATAGTCACGATCCATACCTACTCCTACTTTCACTTTTTAATTAGTATATGTTTTTTAAATTCCTCTTGTTACATGCACATTTTATATTCTTTATTAATATTATTAATTATGATAATTATTTTTCTAAGGAGTGGAATCTTATTATGTATAATTTAATAGATGCAAGAGGAGCAACTTGGTATAGAGGTACAGGTATAGGAACATACACATACAACTTATTAACAAACATATTAAAAATAGATAAAAAATCATCTTATGATTTAGTATGTTCTGGAGAAAAAATTCCTGAATTTGAGGCTGAAAATACAAAAATAATAATGTCTTCAAGAAAACATCAAAGGTTTTTTGAAGATTATTATATCCCTACCTATGGAATTAAAGAAAAAATAGATTTACTTCATCTTCCCCAAAACGGAATGGGACTTAACTCTGAAGGAGATTTTGCTAAAGTTGTAACCATTCATGATTTAATCCCATATATTTTACCTGAAACAGTCGGTAAAGGTTACCTAAAAAAATTTCTTCAAAGTATGCCTTATATAATTGATAACTCAACAGGTATAATTACAGTATCTGAATACTCTAAAAATGATATTTTAAGATTCTTCCCTCATTTTCCAGCTGAAAATATATTTGTAACACCACTTGCAGCTAATGAAAGCTATAAACCCTTAGATAAGGAGAAATGCCTTTTCGATGTTAATAAGAGATTTAATTTTAATGGCCCATTTATTATGTATATTGGTGGTTTTAGCTTAAGAAAAAATGTAAGAGGACTTGTTGATGCATTTAGTTCAATTCATAAAAATATAGATGATAACTATAAATTATTGATAGTTGGAGGTTTGAGAGATGAAGGGCTAAAATTAAAAGAATATACTGAAAGTCTTCCAATTGCTGATAAAGTTATTTTCACTGGATTTATTGAAGATGAATATTTACCAACTTTATATAACGCAACTACATTATTCGTTTATCCTTCTCTTTATGAAGGATTTGGTCTTCCTCCATTAGAAGCCATGAGTTGTAAAACAGCCGTTTTAACATCAAATATAACTTCTATTCCTGAGGTTGTTCCATTTAATGAAGTTTTAGTAAATCCTAATAATCAAAAAGAATTATCTCTAAAGCTTGAAAACCTACTAAATGACTCAAAGCTTAGAAGTTCCATAGAAAATCTTTGTTTTGAAAGAAGTAAAGAATTCACTTGGAAAAAGACAGCTGAAAAAACATTAGAAGTTTATAAAAAGATAATAGAAATCTCTAAAAATTCTGTAATAAAATCATAGAATTCTCCTTTATAAAAATAAGGAACTATATAGAGGCAATTAATAAGAAGTTTTATCTTATTTCTACTCTTATATAGTTCCTATTTATATCTTAGGCTATGTTTTAAACTAATGTTTCTTTTTAGATAGAACTGTAAGACCATCTTAATAAGCAGTTATTATTGCATCATATACGTAAGAATAATAGCGTTAAGAAGCTTTTTTTGTTTGAGCGGAGCGAGTTTAAAAGCTTTAGCTATTATTCTGAAGTAGATGATAGCAATACTTTGCGAAATTAAGCTAGGTCTGAAGGGCTAGCTAAAAAGCAACATTCACTTAAAACAATACCTTTGTTTAAACTCTTATTTATCTAACCATATTTTTATGATAATCTAAGTTACTTAAACTTCTTATATGCTTTAATAAATAATTTGCTGTTATTCCTATAAAAATTCCCGTCCCTATGCCAGCCAATGATAAAAATGGTAGATAACTCAATATTCCTATATTCTTAATCACAATAGCTGTAACTATTAGTTGCCCTAGATTATGAAATACTCCACCGACTGTACTTACCCCTATGGCAGAAACTCTATCTTTTAAAGTCTCCTTAATTAAAATCATAGATAAAAAGCTTAAAATTGTTCCTCCTAGCCCAAAAATAAAAGTAGATACTGATCCCATAATAAGGGTTGATAGAATCAATTTTAAAAACACTAACCACAAACACTCTTTGTAATTATCTAAAGTATATAGCCCTATAACAACTATTAGATTAGCTAGTCCCAATTTTGCTCCTGGAGTAATAAAAGGCATTGGTATCATACTTTCAAAAATATATAGAACTAAGGCTTGAGCAACTAGCACTCCTATATAAATTATTTTCTTTGTCTTCATAATATCTATCCCCTTTTTAATACTATAGATAATGAAATATTTAATCTTAAAACTCACTTAAGTCTCCCTTGAACTATAATTTTAAGTGAATGTTAATTTCTATATTCCTATTGAGCATTTTAAAAAACAATACTTATTTAATCCACAAACTTCATAAATTTATTAATTAATAAGATAGTATATATTCCGACTCTTTTTCACCCTTAATTTCAATAAATACTCTATTAGGTAAACATACTATACTTTCACCCACTTTACTTATCTTTCCTTGCCTAATACAAATTCTATCTGTGCAATTTGTATCATGCATATATACATCCTTCCCTTTTATATAAATCTCATTAACACCTCCATTTTCCTCAACCCTAATTTTTTCATCTGTTTCCTCTTTTAACTCAAATACTTTATAATTCTCTCCACCAACACTTATAATTACCTTCATATTTTCTCCCTCAATATTGCTTGGAATAATAAGTCCTAATGGCATTAAAGATATTATTACTAAAATTATAATTATTAAAAAATCCCACTTTTTCATAATAACTCTCCTATTTAACAATTCCTTATTATGTATATATGATTTTAAAACTTAAATTATTATTTTATTATTCTTTAAGGTATTTTTTTTACCTTTAAAAATATATTTATAGTAAAAAGATTATTTAGGAGGATTTTTATGAAAAAAAAGATTTTGGCTATTATACTCTCGACTTTGGTGGCTTCTAGCTTCGTAGCTTGTGGCTCTTCAAACGATTCCAAACTTAAGGATGGTGAATATTCAGTTGAAACAGCTAAGGCTGATGATCATGGCTATAAAGCTAAGCTAAACATTAAAGTAGAAGATGGAAAAATAACAGAAGCAAAATACAACGAATTTAATGGGGAAACTAATGCAATAAAACGTGATGATAAAGGTTATAATGAAAAAATGACAGGGGTTTCTGGAATTGGTCCTGCTGATTATGAACCTCAACTTGAAAAAGCTTTAGTAGAAAAGCAATCTTCTGACATAGATACTATTACAGGTGCTACTAGCTCTTCTAACCAATTTAAAAAATTAGCTGAACAAGTATTAAAAGATGCTGAGGAAGGGAAAAAAGAAGCAACTTTAGTTGAATAGTGAGATAACATAGTATCTTATTAAGGGAGGGTAAAATGGTATACTTAAGACATATATGCATTTTCTTATCTATGTTTTTAATTTTTAGTTTAAACGGATGTAATACTAAAAAAGAACCCATAAGTAAATCTAGTTTTTTTATGGGGACAATAGTGAACATAACTTTATATGATAAATTTGATGAAATAATACTAGATAAGGTGTTTAATAAAATAAACGAAATTGAATCCTTACTTAGTCTTAACATAAAAGACTCTGAAATTAATAAAATAAACAACAAGGCTGGAATAGAACCAGTAAAAGTAAGTTCTATTACCTTTGATGTTATAGAAAAATCTCTTGAATACTCTAAACTATCTAATGGAAATTTTGATATAACCATAGGTCCTTTAGTAAAGCTTTGGGGAATAGGAAGTGAAAATGCTAAGTTGCCTAATGATACTGAAATTTTGGATACTCTTGATCTAATAAATTATGAAAATATTATTTTAAATGAAGAAGAAAGCTCTGTATTTTTAACTGAAAATAATATAATTTTAGATTTAGGTGCCATTGCTAAAGGATATATAGCTGATGTTATATCAGAACTATTGATAGAGGACGGAGTAACTAAAGCTATTATAGATTTAGGAGGTAATATTTTTGCTCTAGGAGAAAAAAGTAAAAATGAAAATTGGACAATAGGAATTCAAAATCCTTTTGAAAATAGAGGTGCTCCATTAGGAACTTTAAGTATATCCAATCAATCAGTAGTTACTTCTGGAATTTATGAGCGTTATTTGGAGGTTAACAATATTAAATATCATCACATTCTTAACCCTCAAACAGGTTATCCATATGATAATAACTTAGCCTCTGTAACCATAGTCTCCTCTAAATCTATAGATGGAGATGCTCTATCAACTTCAACCTTTGGCATGGGGGTTTTAGAGGGATTAGAATTAGTAGAGTCTCTTGAAAACATAGAAGGAATATTTGTAACTAAATCAAAGGAAGTCTTTATATCAAGTGGATTAAAAAATAATTTTAAATTACTTGATGATTCCTTTGTAATAGTAAATTAAAAAAGAGGTTGTATCAAAAATAACTTAAAATAAAACTTATAAATATATTTAGAGAATTACCGAATGGTCCTAAAAATTTATAAGTATTATTACTTTAAGTCTTGATACACCCTCTTTATATTTTTATTATTACTATAATCATAAACAAATCATAATCATTAAAATTTTTGATTAAACTTTACTTTTTTTATATAAATTAAGACTCTATAGCAGTAGTTATCTCTTCACAACTCTCCTTTTCCTTGCTAGACTCAGCTGATTTTTTATATACTAATAAAGCTAAAACCATAGCGGCAATACCTGCTATTAACTTTGAAGCTATGTATATATTTATAATTTCTGGTGTCTTAAGAGATACGAAGCCTAATTGTCCTCCAATAACAAAAGCTCCACTAACACTAAAGGCAGTTAAAGCTACTCTTCCTTTAGAGCTCATTTTATCAAAACTTTGAAATAATATTATATTTGAAGCAAGAGTTCCTAAAAATGCTGCAATAGAAAACTCATCTATATTTATCTTTTCTCCAATCTTACTTAATCCATTTGAAAATTTCTCTGTTATAAAGTTAATTAAAGGATATGCTCCACCTAAGAATATTGCTATTTTTCCAACAACGCTTAAAGCCTCATCTATAGGCAAAATACCTCCCATAGGCTTTATTCCTATAATAGATAAAAATCCTAAAATTAAAAGTCCTAATATACTGACAAACTGTATTATCTTGCCTAATTTTATAAAAATCTTAACAGTCTTATTTTTAAATTTATTCATGCAAAAAGCTAGTATAAGTGCAAATATTATTAATGGTAGAATATTAAACAACAATAATCTAAAATCCACTCCTAAAAATATCCCTGCAACTATAGGCGCTATAGGTAATGTCATTATCCCATATAATAATCCTGTTGTTAAATCCTCAAGATATTTCTCATCTATAATTCCCAAAGCTAATGGAATGGAAAAACTTATTGTGGCACCTAAAGTAGAGGCTATTATTACGCCTGAAATCCAATACATTTCAATATTAGAAGATAAACTTTCTGCTATTCCAAGTGCTCCCATATCTATTGCTAAAAACATTGATGGAAATATAGATGGATCAATACCTAAAAAATTTCCTATTGGAGTTAATAAAAATCCTATAACTTGTCCAATAAACGGTGAAAGTGAATATATTCCTACCATAGATATCGCTATTGATCCCATAGAAAGCATACCTTCTTTAAACTTTTCTCCCAAACCTATTTTATTATTATTTATGTAGTCAATTCCACTAAGCACGAAAAAAATTCCTATTATTCCAAGAACAATCTTCTCCAAACTCTCGCCCCCTTAAAACTCTATTTTTTTAGTATATTTTACTCCCCTAATCAATTCAATACATATAACTTTAAATTTTCAATTTATTAAACATATAAAAAAAGATTGTATTAAAAATTTTAAGTAATACAATCCTTTTTTTTATTATTATTTTATAGATTACTTATTGCTAATTCTTTATTATATATTAACTCTAAAGCTTGATTTAAAACTTTCTTACCATTCATAGTGCCATAGTCAGCACTATTTATAAGGCTTATTGGTATATCATGACCAACCTCTTTTTTTAATTTATTAAACAAGTACTTTACTTGAGGACCTAACATTATTATATCTGCTTCTTTTTCATATTTTTTTAGTTCAGATTCTCCTATGGCAATTACAGAACAATCAACGTTTAATTCCTTTGCTGCTTTTCTCATCTTAGAAACTAATAAAGATGTAGACATTCCCAATGTACATAACAATACTATTCTTTTCATATTTAATCCTCCCAATGAATTAATACCCTTTTTGTTTCTACCCTTTAACTTTTTAATGTGTTTTAGTATATAATATATAATTATTTATCTTTAAGACTAAAAACTATATATTATTATTTTATGACCAAAAATAATAATTAACAATTAATTATATGTAATATATTTTATTTTTATTTAAAATTTTACATTTTATTTATCTTTTTACAACTATTTTTTATATGTAATTTATTTTTACTTTACTAAAAATAAAAAGAACTCAGAAATCTGAGTTCTCTTATAAATCATTAATTAAGAAACTAATTTTATTTGTACGTTCATTTTTTTACCATCTCTAATTATTTGAACTGGCACTGTATCGCCCTCATTGTATTGGCCTTTTATTTCATTTAATTCTTCTACAGTTTTTACTCTCTTTCCACCAAACTCAACTATTAAGTCTCCAATTTTTAATCCGGCTTTTTCAGCTGGACTAAACTCTTGTACTCCAACAACATAAACACCTTCTTCTAAGTTGTTTTCCTTCGCTATTTCTGGAGTAATATTTCTAGCCTGAATTCCCATCTTTAATATTGGTTTTGATAATGAACCTAATCTTGTTTTAACTTCATTTATAGGAATTGCAAATCCTATTCCTTCTATATCTTCCCCAACCTTTTTAGCTGTGTTAATTCCAATAACTTCTCCTTTAGAGTTTATTAATGGACCACCACTGTTACCAGGGTTAATAGCTGCATCTGTTTGTATATAATCTAAAACATTTCCGTTTTCTGTACTCATCTTTCTATTTGGTGAACTTACTATACCTTTAGTTACTGTTGAACTAAATTCTTTTCCTAATGGATTTCCTATAGCAATTACTTCTTCACCAGCTTTAACTGTTGCTGAATCTCCTAATTGGGCTATTCCAGGCATCTTAACATCATCTGTTATTTTTATTACCGCAATATCTCTTTCTGCATCATAGTTTACAACCTTAGCATTAACTTCTTTTCCATCTGAGAATATTACTTTAACTTCTTGAGCTCCATTTATAACGTGATAGTTTGTAACAACATAACCATCTTCATTTATTATGAAACCTGATCCTAATCCTTCTTGTTCTTTAACATTAAAGAATTGATCTCTAACTAAACTCTTTGTTGATACTCCAACAACGGCTGGTGTAACTTTTTCAACCACTTGAGGAACTGTTAAGGCACCTTCCTCACTTTTAAATGCTGGTGGATTAGATGCTGAATTACTATTATTTATATTTCCTAAAGTATTTGTTTTGGTATTATTTCTTAAAGCATAATATACTCCGCCAGCACCTATAGCTCCACCTAGCATAGCAACTATAATAGCCCCTGCTATTATTCCTAATCCTTTTTTGAATCCGCTCTTTTTCTTTGCTTTTTTCTTTTTACCATTATCTTTTGATTCCTTAGGTTCTTCATTTTTCTCCTCATTAGAATCTAATGGATTCTCTTCTTTTTTAACTTCTTCATCTGAAGTAATCTTATCATCTATGTTTAATTGCTGTGTTTTATCCATGTTTGTTTGAGCAGTATTATCATTTAAACTTATATTTTCTTCTTTTGCTGTCTCTTTTTCCGTATCTTTATTTGAATCTAAATTTTTATTTTCCTTATCATCAAACCCAAAGTAGTCATTTAAATTTTCATCCTTTTTATTAAAATCACTCATTAGTACATACCCTCCTAAATATTCAAATTCCATGAGTTTATAATAACCATTTTTTGTGTCATTTCAATGGCATATTTATGGCATTTTAGTGTCATAGGATATGTTTATTTCGGCTTATTTTTGCTCTTCTGGACTATTATCCTGAATAAATTTTATACTTTCTAAAAGTAATTCAGGTTTCTCTAAAGGTATAACATCTGTTTTATTTTTAGCATCTATTATTTGTACCTTACCTTCTGAAGTAAGCTTCTTTAAACTCTCCTGTTCATTTACAAAAGCATTATCATTTACTATTATGCTCAAAGGCTTACCATTTAATAATCCAGATTTTTGTGAATTACTACTTTGTTCTAAAATATTTGTAAGTTCACTATAATATGCACTATTATAGTCACTCTTAGTTCTTAGGATATCATATGTCTTAAGGCTTTCTTGACTTAAATTTGAGTCTAATCCAGTAGGATTTTTTAGCATACCAAACTTATTCATTATTGATGTTAAACCAAAATAAGAACCGTATTTTTGTATGGCTCTACTAAATTTTTGATCTGAAAACTGCTTCATATAATCTTTACTATTTAAAGCTTCTTCACTGATTGGATCTATAAGAATAACTCCTTGTACTAATTCTGGATAAAGTTCTGCAAAGTTGCACATAACTAACCCTCCATAGCCTTCTCCTACAAGTATATATGGTCCACCAATTCCAACTTTTTTAAGAATCATTCTAAGCTGCTGGGCCTGCTCTTTAACACTTTTATCTTTTACTGATTCAGAAAAACCATATCCAGGTCTATCATATGTAAATGTCCTGTATCCATATTCCTTTTCTATAAGACTTTGTGCCTTCTCCCACTCACTTATACCTAAACCTATGTCTGAATCCATGATTATAGTTGGTTTACTTTCACCTTGAAAGTTAAAATAATTTTTCTTACTATCGATTCTTACATACTTAGTATCTGGTTCTATTTTACTACTATCAATCTTATTTACTATGATTTGATAAGCAAAGCCTATAAGTACTAAAACCAACACAAATAAAAATATATTTTTTATTACACTCATAGGCTTTATTTCTCTGTTCTTATTTAATTTATGAAATCCATTGGAGTACGGAATAAACTTCATTAATAATTCAGCCCCTATCTTTCTCCTAATCTTAGATTAGGTTTTGCATTAAGATTCATTTCAGATGTATTTCCTTTTAACAGTTCAAAGTATGCAGCACTACCTATCATGGCAGCATTATCTGTACAAAGTATTGGTGATGGGAATAATACCTTTATTCCTCTTTTTTCTCCTTCTTTAAGAAGGTTTTCTCTTAAAGCACTATTTGAAGCAACACCACCTGCAATTGCTATTTTATCTGCTTTTCTCATCTTACATGTCTTTATAGCATTGTCAGTTAATACTTCAACTACTGCCTTTTGAAAACTTGCTACTACGTCAGCTTTATTAATTTCTTCATTCTTCATTTCCATCTTATTTAAATAATTTAGTACAGCTGATTTAACTCCACTAAATGAAAAATCTAAAGTATCATCATGAAAATTAGCTTTTGGGAATTTTATAGCATCCCTATTACCTTCCTTAGCTAATTTATCTATTTTAGGTCCACCTGGATATCCTAAACCAACAGCTCTTGCTACCTTATCAAAGGCTTCTCCAGCAGCATCATCTCTTGTTTCCCCTATTATTTCGAACTTTCCATAATCTTCAACATGAACTACAAAAGTATGACCTCCTGAAACCACTAGACAAACAAAAGGCGGTTCTAAATCTTTATGATCTATAAAGTTTGCACTTATATGCCCTTCTATGTGATTAACACCTATTAAAGGTTTATCTAAAGAATATGCTAATCCTTTAGCATATTGAAGTCCAACTAAAAGAGCTCCAACTAATCCTGGACCATATGTAACAGCTATTGCATCTATATCATCAAAAGTTACCCCTGCAACTTCAAGTGCTTCCTCAACTACAGCATTTATAGCTTCTATATGTTTTCTTGATGCAACCTCTGGTACTACTCCTCCAAATTTAGTATGTGTATCTATTTGAGAAGATATTATATTTGATAAAACTTCTCTACCATTAACTACAACAGCTGCTGCTGTTTCATCACAACTACTTTCTATTGCTAATATAATTTTTCTATCCATTTTAATCCCTCTTAATTTCAATTTTTCATGTAAACATAAAGTATTATACTTTATCTGTTAAATACATTCAAGAAATGTAAATACCTAATGTTACATTATGATATAATCTATATTATTATATCATATGATTGGGGGTTTACTATGAATTCATATGCAAAAGTTATAGTAAAAGGCTCACCTATTACTAAATCAAATTTTAAACTATCAAACGCTCAAGGGCGAGCTATTTTACCATCCAATTCTGGAAAATATCATGATAGATATGCTTTGTATGAGGAACAAATAGCTTATGAGGCTAGAATACAAAATCCTAATGTGGTTTTAGAAGAGTCCTTAATTGCGGTTTTAAAAGTTTATTACAAAAGTTCTAAAAGACATCCAGATACTAGTAATATAACTAAAAGTATATTTGATGGAATTGAAAAAAGCGGCTTAATAATAAATGATATGCAAATTAGAAGAATAATAACAGAGGAGTTTTATGATAAAGAGAATCCTAGGTTTGAATTAGAACTTTTCGGAGAAAGTTCATATAGCTTTAATTATCATATAGAAAAACGTGAGGAAGAAACTGAAAAAATTCTTTATTCACCACCACCTAATAAAAAAAGAAAAATTACTAATAATACTAAAGAACAAAAAAAATCTTCTATGGCTAAAGAAAATACAAGCACAATGTGCTCTATTTGCAATAAAGCTATTATAGGCAATGATTTTATTACAGCTAATAAAGGGACAACTATAGTTTGTAAAAAATGTTTACTAAGAATGTAGGTGATTATATGAACATAATTTGTATAGGTGATTCTTTAACCTTTGGTTATGGTGTAGGTCAAGATAATTCATGGGTTTCACTTTTAAATGATGAAAACAATAATTTTTTAAACAAAGGGGTTAATGGAGATACTTCCACAGGAATTTTATCTAGAATTTATTCAATATTAAAATCAAATGACTCAGATATTTGTTTAATAATGTGTGGTTCAAATGATATTTTAATGAACAAATCAATTGATTCTATAATTGAAAACATTAAATTAATGGTTGATGATTGTAATTCTTTAAGTATAAAGCCATTAATATTATCTCCACCTAAAATATATGAATCACTAGCTCTTGAAAGATGGGATTCTTCTATAAACTACCCTAAATGTAATTCTAAGCTTGAAGAATACTCTAATAAATTAAATTCATTTTGTAAGGAAAACAATTTATTATTTATAGATATAAATAATAATCTCCCTTTGGATTCTTCAAATTATACTGATGGATTACATCTAAGTATAAAAGGAAACATATTATTATCTCAATTGGTAAAAAGAGCTTTAGATAATTATATATAAAAAAAGGCTAAAATTCAGAATTTGCATTAAGCTCACTCTGAATTTTAGTCTTTTTTATCTAAAGCTTAGAAACTCTTCATAACAGATTGAAAAGACAATAATCTTAAAGTTACTGGCTATAGCACATACAATATTAGATTAATACTAAAAATTAATTTTTTAAATATTCATTTACAGAATCTCCAACTTTATATCCTTCTTTTGCTGCTACATCAGATAGTTCATAGGCATGTAATACATTACCACAAGCAAATATACCATTTTCTGATGTTTCAAAATTTTCATTAACCAAAATAGTTTCGCTACTATTTGATATTCTTAATCCCATCTTTTTGCCTAAAGCACTTTCTGGTATCCATGGAACGGATATTAAAAGAGAATCACATTTTATAAAACTCTCCTCTTCTCCACCTTTGCTTATCATTACTCCCTCAACTCTCTCAGTACCTAATACTTCATTTACTGTGTATCCAAGCTTAACAGGAATATTAAATTCCTCAATTATATTTTCAGCAATATATTGAGAAGAATTAAGATACTCTTTACTCTCAATAATAGCTCCTATTTTAGCACCTTCTATAATAAGTCTTCTAGCAACAATCATATCACTATCATGTGAACCTATTATAACTATATTTTTACCTGGAAGATATCCATAAAGGTTTATAAACCTATGTGCTGTTCCTGATGTATATATGCCTGTGAATTTATTTAAAGGAACACTTACGTTACCCTTAAACTTTTCTCTACTTCCAGTAGCTAAAACTATTGCTTTAGTCTTCATCCTTTTCATACCTTCATCAGGATTAACATAGCTTATTTCTTTTTCTTTAGTTATTTCTAATACAGTGGTATTTAACTTAACATGAATACCTAGTTCACGAACCTTAGTGACAAAGTATTCCACAAACTCACTGCCAGTAACTGCTTCTCCTAAAGTTTCTTTTCCAAATCCACAATGAATACATTGGTTTAAAACTCCGCCTAAAACATCTTCTCTTTCAAGAAGAAGAACTCTATCTATGCCATTTTCTTTTGATTTTATAGCTGCAGCCATACCACTTATTCCGCCACCTACAACTACAACGTCATATTCACATAAAATATTCTCCATATTACAAAAATGTTTTCTCCTCTCAAAAGTATTATAATTTTATAACCTTACTAGAAGTATTCATAGATTCTACTATAGTGTACATGTTGCTTATTTCACCTATAGCTAAGTCTTCTTTTATTCCATAAAAATCTAAACATGTTCCGCAGCTTAAAATCTTAACGCCACGTTTTTCTAAAGTTTTTAATGACTCCAATACTTCTGACTCTTTAACTGTAAGTTTAACTCCGCCATTTAAGAAGATAAGTTCCTTTGGTATAATATCATTTTCTGATAATGTGTATAAATAACCTTTCATAAGGATAGTTCCTAAGTCATCATTTCCTTCTCCTAATTTATCAGTACTTACCACAATTACAAAATCATCTTCATTCTTTGCAACTTTAGTTTCACCATTCTTTTCTATATTAATTATATAATTTCCGTCTTTTTCTATAGCATTACAAGTATATCCACAACCATCAGCATATTTACAGATATTATTTTTAGCCACCTCATTATCAACTACTACTTCTGCAATACCTTCTTCTATTGAATCAAAATATTTTTTTGTATTTATTACCGGCATCGGACAAGCCATACCTATACAATCTATTTTTTTCATGACCTCACCTCTTAAAATAATCTATACTATAAAGATATCATATTTTTATGAATTGAGAAAATCAAAGTTCATCTAAAAAAGTTCTTTTTAACCTTTTTTGTAATAATTCCTTCATACTATTAACATATTATTTTATGATATAATATTAACTAGCTTTTAATAATTAAAGAAGGGGTGTTTTGATGCAAGAAAAAGTAAAGGTAAATAACGGTCTTGCTAAATTAAAAGAGTCTCTTAATAAAAATGCTTTAATAAGACTAGGTTTTTATATATTCACATTAATAGCCGTAGTTTTAAAAGGAGCGCTTTTTTTAGGTTTCTCTCTAAATCAAGATCCACGTGTGCTTAATTTTGGATTAGGATATAGACAAGCTAGTTATTTTTTAAATTATTACATAGCATTTGCAGCAATATTCATAAGTATATGTTTCTTATTTAAAAACAAAGGTAAATTTTTCTCATTAATAATTGTAGACTTATTTATCTCTATACTTACAATGATGGATATCTGGTATTTTAGAGGATTCCAAACAGTTCCATCAATAATGCTATTAAAGCAAACTGCTAATTTAGATAATCTTGGAGATAGTATTTTTTCCATGGCTACTCCATATGACTTACTATTTTTCGTAGACTTTATTATTTTAATAATAGCTTTCATAATTTTTAGAAAAAGCTTTAAAAACTGTAAGTCTAACTGGAAGGGTACTTTAGTTGTTTTAATTATCTCAATTTGTTACATAGGTTATGTTCCTTTTAACGTTAATGTTTTAAAAAGAGAAAATGTTAAAAACTCATACTTATTTAGCAACTATGACCCAACTGATACAGTAGAGTATTTTTCACCAGTCGGTTATCATATTTTTGACATATATAATGTTTACAAAAATTCTAAACCGTATGAAATGACAGCAGAAGATCAAGCACAAATAAAAGAATACTATGATTTTAAAAATGAAAATCTACCTGATAATGAATACAAGGGAATGTTCAAAGGAAAGAACTTAGTAGTAATACAAGTTGAATCTCTTGAAGACTTTGTTATAAATCAAAAAATAGATGGACAAGAAATAACTCCAAACATAAATAAGTTATTAAATAATTCTATTTATTTCCCTAATATATTCGAACAGGTTAATGAGGGTACAAGCTCTGACTCTGACTTAATGGTTAATACTTCTATGCTTCCATTAAGACAAGGAAGTACTTTCTTTAGAAATCCAGCTACAACTTATAACTCAATGCCTAACATCTTAGAAAAAGACGGATACAGTACTATTGCTATTCATCCAGATAAAGGTTCATTCTGGAACTATGCTCAAGGATTAACTGGCATAGGTTTTGATAAGTTTGTAGATTACTATTCATTTAATCACGATGAAACTATTGGAATGGGAATAAGTGACGGAAGCTACTTCAAACAAGTTGCACCAATGCTTAAAGAAATGAAACAACCATTCTACGCATTTACAGTCACTTTAACAAGCCACGGACCATTCGATTTACCAAAAGATTACCGTGAATTAAAACTTAGTCCTGAACTTGATAATAATGTTTTAGGAGGATACTTCCAAAGTGTTCATTACACTGATGCTCAAATAGGTATGTTCATAGACTTATTAGAAAAAGAAGGCCTTTTAGAAAACACTGTTGTTGCAATAGAAGGTGACCATACTGGTCCTCATAAATATTACAATAGTAATATTGAATCATTATCTAACCCAGAGTCTTGGTGGCTAGACAATGGAAATCATACAGTTCCATTAGTTATTTATAACCCAAGTGTTAAGACTCCTGTAAAAGATGATGTTTATGGTGGCCAAATAGATATAATGCCAACACTTTTATACTTATTAGGTGTTGATAACAATGTATATCAAAATACAGCTTTAGGTAGAAACTTATTAAATACTAATAGATCTTACGCAGTCTTAACTGATAGAACTGTAAAAGGAGAACTTACAGATAAAGAAAAACAAATAGTAGGTAATTCATTAGATTTATCTGATAAGATGATTAGAGCTAATTACTTTAAAGATAAGATACCTAATAATAATTAAAGAAAAGAGCTGAATTTAATATTTTAAATTCAGCTCTTTCTTTAATCTTTATTAGGTTATTTTTTTAGCTCCATATACATTTTCAACAGTTTCATTCCAGTACTTAACGTAATCCCCTACAGCCCATTCAGCCATAACAATTTTTTCATCACTATTTATGTTAATCTCTCCTAACCTTTCACCTAAACGGCCATCTGTAATCTTATATATTGACAATTTATCCTTAGCTAAGGTTATCGCTATTTTTCCATTTGGTGCTGTCACAACATCTCTAACATCTCTTCCTAATGATGAAACTTGACTCCAAGGAACCGCTAACGTATCATAGTTTATCAATATAGGCACTGGATTTATATTTATATCAAATGGTTCAGAATTATCAAATGATTTCTTTTCATTTAATAAACCTTCTAAATGCCAATTTCCATTTTTTCTCTGAAGAGTTATATTAGAATATTTATTTTTAGTATAATATTCTTTTCCATCTATATTATATTTCTGAATAGCTTTTTCTTCACTCTTATTATAATTTTCCTCTTGTTCTTTTCCAAAAAGATTAACTATGTCCATACTTTTATATGTATTCATAGTATCAATTGGTATTATGTTATATTCATTATAACTTCCTTTGAAGTCATCTCCTGAATAAGATTCTAACCCAATATAATCATTTCCTACAAAAGTTATTTCTTCATATATTCCTTTTTTAGTTTGTTCACCTTTTACTTCTTTTTTATCATTTGGATCCTTCTTTCTACTTGTAACTTCAAGTTTATTTTCCATTACACCATTTTCAAAATTTGAATCTAAACTTATGTTTGAGAATCCATTAACTCTTGGTAATAATAAAGAGTCTTCTAAAACCATTATAGGCTGAAGTTCATTATCAATTACAGATATCCATAATGTTTTATAATCAGCCTTCTCAAAATCATCTTTTTCTACGTGAGCTGGCTCTTTAAGCCCAAGTAAAATTCCTACATCCTTTTGATAATATTCTGGACTTATACTTTTTACGGAATACGTATTTCCTTGGTCTACAACCACCTTTTCTGAACTCTTAGTAGATGCCTGTGGAACACTAGAAACTTTCTTTAATTTAATTAGATTATCAGATAATAATATATATGCCTCATTTTCATTAATTGAAATCATATTTAAATATGTTTTATTGCTATCATATATGGCCGTAACATCTATATAATCACTTTTTATTGTATCCTTTATTTCCTTCTTAATTTCTAAATCATCTATTTCTTTAAAGAACACATTTCTTTCTACTCTTTTTAACTTAAAATTAGGATTTGCTATAATGCTTACACCATTTACTACTAACTCATTCTTACTTATATTAATAAATTCTCCTTTTTCAAAGCGAAAAGTTCCATCTGTACTCTCTATATTGTTTTGACTATTATCATGTAATTTACTT
The DNA here is from genome assembly GCF_057782475.1 of Clostridium sp. LIBA-8841. Lineage (NCBI taxonomy): Bacteria > Bacillati > Bacillota > Clostridia > Eubacteriales > Clostridiaceae > Clostridium > Clostridium sp. LIBA-8841. The sequence goes on from NZ_CM173488.1 coordinate 3,352,393, forward strand.
ACTACTTCCCATTCTCCTAATATCTTTATATTATCTGACTCTGGTGGAGTTATTTTAGATACATCAAAAGATTCATTTTGAGAACATCCTGTCATAAAAATACTAATAATCATAAAGAAGATTATATAAATTTTTTTCATAAAACACCTCTTTTAATTAATTTAACTCATCCTCCACACTGCTTATTAACTTTTTAGGTAAATATATAGTTACCTTTGTTCCCTTACCTAGTTCACTATATATTTCTAAAGTTCCCTCATGTAGGGCTATAATTTCATCACATATAGATAATCCTATACCATTTTGTGACTTTGAATTTTTCCCCTTATAAAATTTCTCTTTTACTCTAGGTAACTCTTCTTTACTTATTCCACATCCAGTATCAATTATATTAATATATATACCTTCATCAGCATATAAGAAATCTATTATTATACTTTCATTTTCATGAGTAAATTTAAACGCATTATCTAGTATATTTATGAATACCTGCTTTAGCCTATCCCTATCTCCAACTATTATAAAATCTTCTTTTTCAATTCCTTTTAGAATAAGCTGCTTATGTTCTCTTTCCGCTCTAGGATTCATATATAATTTTAAGTATTCTATAAAATCTTTTAAGTTTATTTCTTCATATTTTAATTTAATTTTCCCACTAACGAATTTTGAAAAGTCTAAAAGTTCTTCAACCATATTACTTAGTCTATCAGCTTCCTTTTCAATTATGTCAAAGCCCATCTTTAATGTTTCTCTATCCGTAAACTCGTTATTTAAAGTTATAGCCCACCCTTTTATAGATGTTAATGGTGTTCTAAGTTCATGAGAAACTGAAGATATAAATTCATTCTTTAATCTCTCTCTATTTTCGATTTCCTCAGCCATTATATTAAGACTATCAGCTAACTTTTCAATCTCATCATTGGTAACAATTTTATTCCTTACTTTTAAATTTCCCTTAGCCATCTGTTCTGAAACTTTTATTAATTCTGATATTGGATTTACTATACTATTAGCTAAAAAATAACTTAATATTATACCTATAGCTAAAACTGTTAGTCCTATTACAATAAATACTAAGAAAAAGTTTAGTATAAAATTATCAACATTTCTAAGTGAACTTATATATCTTATAACTCCTACAATTTCATTAGACGAATTTCTTAATGGTGCTGAAATAGCCATTACCTTACCAGTATAATCTGGAGCCGTTCCAACCCATTTAGCGGTATCTCCTTCTAAAGCTCTTTTTACATCTATAGGTATAGTATTCTCTTTTTGCTCTAGTCCTATAGAATCCATTATCAATTGCCCTTTTAAATCATAAATTTGAACTTGAGCCTCTGTTTGCTTCCAAAATATATCCACATCTTCATAAACATTTTCTTCTAAACTAACATTTGATAAATATCTCTTATAAAAATCAACAGATATATTTATTTGACTTAATAATATTTCTTCTGTATTTTGATAATAATACCTAGAAATAAAAATCAAGAACATGGCTGAAACTATAATAATAGTTGATAACAAAACAACTAAAAAGTTTTTCATTAGCCTAGTCTTTATACTTTTCATAAACTATACTCCTATCTTTCACCTCTATATCTTTTAATAAGTTAGGTAACCTTAAATACTATCTTTTCCATCTATAGCCTGTTCCCCAAACAGTTTCTATGTACTTAGGTTTTGAAGAATTATCCTCTATTTTTGCTCTTAATCTTCTTATATTAACATCAACTATTTTGGGATCTCCAAAGAAATCAATTCCCCAAACCAAGTTTAATAATTCATCTCTAGTAAATGCCTTACCTGGATTTTGCATGAATATTTTCATCAATAGAAACTCTTTAGGTGTAACATCTATTTCTATCTCTTCTTTATATAAACTTTGAGAATATAAGTCTAACTTGAAGCTATCAACTTCTATGCTATCACTATTATTTTCTTCACTTATTCCCTCTAATCTCCTAATTAAAGCTTTCACTCTTAAAGTTATTTCTAATGGATTAAATGGTTTTAAGACATAGTCATCCGCTCCAAATTGAAGCCCCATTATTTTATCCATATCTTCCCCTTTAGCAGTTAACATTATTATGCCCATCTTAGGAAAACTTTCCCTCAAGGTTTGGCATACTTCAAAGCCACTCATTCCAGGCAACATAACATCTAATATAGCTATATCTGGCTTTTCTATTAATGCTTTTCTTACTCCTTCTTCTCCGCTTTCACATTCTATAACTTGAAATTTCTCTCTTTGAAAATTTATTCTTAAAAAACCTCTTATGCTTTCTTCATCTTCTACAAGTAAAATCTTCATCTCTACAACTCCTTATATTCCATTAAATTTCTCTAACATATTTAAACTATTTAAATTTCAATAAACATTCTCAATATTATTATCATATTCTTTTTTATTATATACAATATTGAACTTTCTTTAATTACAAATAGCTTACACTAAAAATATCGAATTAAATAAAATTTTTATTTTAAATACAAAAAAAGTTATAAACTAATAAAATATTAATTCATAACTTACTTATCTATTTTAAATTAATTTTGAATAAAAAAAATGGCTCCTCGGAGAGGACTCGAACCTCCAACCTATCGGTTAACAGCCGAGTGCTCCACCATTGAGCTACCGAGGAACATTTTATTGAAAGATTTTGTTCTTTCAAAATTGCACATAATTAATACTATATTTGGTCAAGCCCTCGATCTATTAGTATCGGTCAGCTGAACATGTTACCATGCTTACACCCCCGACCTATCAACCTTGTGTTCTTCAAGGGATCTTACTAGCTTACGCTATGGGAAATCTCATCTTGAGGTTGGCTTCACGCTTAGATGCTTTCAGCGTTTATCCATTCCCGACTTAGCTACCCAGCTGTGCTCTTGGCAGAACAACTGGTACACCAGAGGTCAGTCCATCCCGGTCCTCTCGTACTAAGGACAGCTCCTCTCAAATTTCCTACGCCCGCGACGGATAGGGACCGAACTGTCTCACGACGTTCTGAACCCAGCTCGCGTGCCGCTTTAATGGGCGAACAGCCCAACCCTTGGGACCTACTTCAGCCCCAGGATGCGACGAGCCGACATCGAGGTGCCAAACCTCCCCGTCGATGTGGACTCTTGGGGGAGATCAGCCTGTTATCCCCGAGGTAGCTTTTATCCGTTGAGCGATGGCCCTCCCACGAGGTACCACCGGATCACTAAGCCCGACTTTCGTCCCTGCTCCACTTGTGGGTGTCGCAGTCAGGCTCCCTTCTGCCTTTGCACTCTACGAACGATTTCCGACCGTTCTGAGGGAACCTTTGGGCGCCTCCGTTACTTTTTAGGAGGCGACCGCCCCAGTCAAACTGCCCACCTAACAATGTCCTGTGACCAGATTCATGGCCGCCAGTTAGAATTTCAGTACTGTCAGGGTGGTATCCCAAGGATGACTCCACCAAGGCTGACGCCCTGGTTTCCTAGTCTCCCACCTATCCTGTACAGACAATACCAAAACTCAATGCTAAGCTACAGTAAAGCTCTACGGGGTCTTTCCGTCCAATCGCGGGTAGCGAGCATCTTCACTCGCACTACAACTTCGCCGGATTTACAGTTGAGACAGTGCCCAAGTCATTACGCCATTCGTGCGGGTCAGAACTTACCTGACAAGGAATTTCGCTACCTTAGGACCGTTATAGTTACGGCCGCCGTTTACTGGGGCTTAAGTTCACACCTTCGCTTGCGCTAAGTGTTCCCCTTAACCTTCCAGCACCGGGCAGGCGTCAGCCCCTATACATCAGCTTACGCTTTAGCAGAGACCTGTGTTTTTGCTAAACAGTTGCTTGGGCCTATTCTCTGCGGCCTACTCTCGTAGGCACCCCTTCTCGCGAACTTACGGGGTCAATTTGCCGAGTTCCTTAACTGTAATTCTTCCGCCGGCCTTAGGATTCTCTCCTCACCTACCTGTGTCGGTTTGCGGTACGGGCACTACTTCTCTCTCTAGACGCTTTTCTTGGCAGCGTGGAATCATGTACTTCGGTTCCGTAGAACCTTCCCCATCACGCCTCAGCATTATGAAAGCGGATTTGCCTACTTTCACTGCCTAAACGCTTAGACTAGCATCCAATAGCTAGCACACACTATCCTCCTGCGTCACGCCATCGATAATAACGATGGTAGTGGTACTGGAATATCAACCAGTTGTCCATCACCTACGCCTTTCGGCCTCGGCTTAGGTCCCGACTAACCCTCAGCGGACGAACCTTCCTGAGGAAACCTTAGGTTTTCGGCCTGTGGGATTCTCACCCACATCTCGCTACTGATGCCAACATTCTCACTCGTAACCAGTCCACCGCTCCTTACGGTACGACTTCAGCCCGGTTACGACGCTCTCCTACCGCTTGAACTAAGTTCAAGCCCGTAGCTTCGGTGGTAAGTTTAGCCCCGTTACATTTTCGGCGCAAGATCTCTCGACTAGTGAGCTATTACGCACTCTTTTAATGAGTGGCTGCTTCTAAGCCAACATCCTAGTTGTCTTAGAAATCTCACATCCTTTCCCACTTAACTTACACTTTGGGACCTTAGCTGACGATCTGGGCTGTTTCCCTTTTGACCACGGATCTTATCATTCGTAGTCTGACTGCCGAGCTCAAAGTATGTGGCATTCGGAGTTTGATAAGGTTCGGTAAGCGCTATGCCCCCTAGCCCATTCAGTGCTCTACCTCCACTACTCATACTCGACGCTAGCCCTAAAGCTATTTCGGAGAGAACCAGCTATCTCCGGGTTCGATTGGAATTTCTCCGCTATCCACAGCTCATCCCATGCTTTTTCAACAGCAACGTGGTTCGGTCCTCCACGAGGTTTTACCCTCGCTTCAACCTGGCCATGGATAGGTCACCCGGTTTCGGGTCTACGGCATGCAACTAGTCGCCCTATTCAGACTCGGTTTCCCTTCGGCTCCGTACCTTAAGTACTTAACCTTGCTACATACCGTAACTCGTTGGCTCGTTCTACAAAAAGCACCTCATCACCCTCATAAGGGGCTCTGAGCGGTTGTAGGCACACGGTTTCAGGTTCTATTTCACTCCCCTCCCGGGGTTCTTTTCACCTTTCCCTC